>NZ_CM174479.1:0-4249373 GCF_057838945.1 Viridibacillus sp. KH_047
TTGGAACATTTAGAAGAGTTATGGGACAAAGTGCTCTCACAAGTTAAACAAAAGATCTCAAAACCAAGCTTTGAAACTTGGCTTAAATCCACGAAGCTACTTTCTTACAAAGGTGATACCGTAACTATTGCAGCGCCAAATTCATTTGGGCGTGAATGGTTGGAAAATCACTATGTACAGCTAATTGCTTCTATTTTGGCAGAATTAACAGGAAAAGATTTGCATATCCGTTTTGTAGTTCAACAAGACCCAGGCTTTGATGATTTTGATATTCCATCGCCACGTGTCCAAGAAAAACAAGATGATCGTCCAGATTTCTCCCCTGGTATGCTGAATTTAAAAAACACATTTGATACATTCGTTATTGGGTCTGGTAACCGCTTTGCACATGCCGCTTCGCTAGCTGTTGCAGAAGCACCAGCAAAAGCATATAACCCATTATTTATATATGGGGGAGTAGGTTTAGGAAAAACCCATTTAATGCACGCAATTGGCCACTATGTATTAGAACATAACCCTAATGCTAAGGTGGTTTATTTGTCATCTGAAAAATTCACAAATGAGTTCATTAACTCTATCCGCGACAACAAAGCTGTAGAATTCCGTAATAAGTATCGTAGCGTAGATGTCCTACTAATTGATGATATTCAATTCTTAGCTGGAAAAGAATCAACTCAGGAAGAATTTTTCCATACATTTAATACTTTACACGAGGAATCGAAGCAAATAGTTATTTCTAGTGATCGACCTCCAAAGGAGATTCCAACTTTGGAAGACCGCTTACGCTCACGCTTTGAATGGGGTCTAATAACAGATATTGCACCACCTGATTTAGAAACGAGAATTGCAATATTACGAAAAAAAGCAAAGGCCGATGGATTAGATATTCCAAATGAGGTTATGCTATATATTGCAAACCAAATTGACTCTAATATTCGTGAATTAGAAGGTGCTTTAATCCGCGTAGTAGCTTACTCATCGCTTGTAAATCAAGATATTACGGCTGAATTAGCTGCACAAGCATTAAAGGATATTATTCCAAACTCCGTACCTAGAATGGTAACGATTTTAGATATTCAAAAGGCTGTCGGAGAACACTTCCATGTAAAATTAGAGGATTTTACTGCGAAAAAACGTACAAAATCAATTGCATTTCCACGTCAAATCGCTATGTATTTATCACGCGAGTTAACCGATTTTTCATTACCTAAAATTGGTGAAGAATTTGGAGGTCGTGATCATACAACGGTCATCCATGCACATGAGAAAATCTCAACCATGTTTAAAGAAGATCAGAAATTGCAGCAAGATATTAAACAGATAAAAAGTATGCTAGGTAAGTAAAAACCTGTGGATAACCAGAAAAGTTAACAACATACTTATACACAGCCTGTCTACACCCGGATAGGCTGATTTTATTCGTTAAATTAGACTTATCCACAAATCCACAGGCCCTACTACTATATCTATTAATCTTTTAATAAATAATAATATATATAAGTGAGGTATAATTTTATGAAATTTGATATCATGCGAGATCGTTTATTGGATGGACTAAATGATGTCATGAAGGCAGTTAGTTCAAAAACAACAATCCCTATTTTGACAGGGATAAAAATTGATGTAAGCGAAGAAGGAATGCGTTTAACTGGTAGTGATGCAGATATTACGATTCAAACGTATATACCTGTTGAAGAAAATGGCGAACAATTAATCAATGTTGAAAAACCAGGTTCAATTGTGCTGCAAGCAAAAATGTTCAATGAGATCGTTCGTAAGCTACCTACTAATGACGTTGAATTTGAAGTATCAGAGAAATTCCAAACACGTATCCGTTCAGGTAAATCCGATTTTCACTTAATTGGTTTAGATTCAACTGAATATCCTTTATTACCAGAAGTGAGTGAAGACAATCAATTTACTGTACCTGCTGATTTATTAAAATCAATTATTCGCGAAACAGTATTTGCAGTATCAACAAGTGAAAGTCGTCCAGTGTTAACAGGTGTTCACTGGCAAATTAAAGATGGGGAACTTGTATGTGTTGCAACTGATAGCCATCGTCTTGCTCGTCGTAAAGTTACTTTAGAACATTTACCAAGTGAACAATCTAGTGTTGTTGTACCTGGGAAAAGTTTGACTGAATTAAGTAAAATATTGAACGATGCAACTACTCCTGTAGATATTGTTATGACAAACCAACAAGTTTTATTCAAAACAAATGATGTTTTATTCTTCTCACGTCTACTTGAAGGGAATTATCCTGATACATCTCGACTAATTCCTGAAGAATATAAAACAGATGTGACTGTAAATGGTCGCTCTTTACTTCAAGCCATTGACCGTGCTTCTTTACTTGCACGTGAAGATCGTAACAACGTAGTACGTTTTACAACAATGCAAGATGACACGATTGAAATTTCTTCTAATTCACCTGAGGTAGGAAAAGTGGAAGAACAAATTCAAGTTAGTTCACTTGTAGGGGAAGAATTGAAAATTTCTTTTAGTGCAAAATATATGATGGATGCATTAAAGGCAATTGATGGACAAGATGTTGTCATTCAATTTACAGGTGCTATGAGACCATTTATTATTCGCTCTGTACATGACGATGCTATATTACAATTGATTTTACCTGTTCGTACTTACTAAAAATAACTATTTTAATATAACGATGAACGTGAATTATTTCCCAAGATTATTTATGACCAGGTCATAAATAACTGGTTTTGCTAAAGGATAGTCGTTTTGATGACTATCCTTTTTACTTATGAACAAAAGTTCGGTAAAATATAGGGATAAAGAAAAAAAGAAGAGGATGAAATTAACCGTGAATGAAATTGCTATTGATACTGAATTTGTAACGCTTGGCCAATTATTAAAAATAACAGATGCTATTAGCTCAGGCGGAATGGCTAAATGGTTCTTACAAGAGAACGATGTCTATGTAAACGGGGAAGTAGATAATCGCCGTGGACGTAAATTATATGTTGGAGATACTGTGAACATTCCTGGAACAGGGAGATTTCAGATAACTGGTCCAACGAACGGAGAATAACATGTATATAGATCGGTTAAAGCTGACGAATTACCGTAATTATGAATCGTTAGACTTGTCATTTTCTCCGAAAATTAATGTTTTCTTAGGAGAAAATGCACAGGGGAAAACAAATGTTATGGAATCTATATATGTTTTATCGATGGCAAAATCGCATCGTACTTCGAATGAGAAAGAATTGATACGGTGGAGCGAAGATTATGGTAAAATAGAAGGTGACGTTCAAAAAAAGTATGGTCATCTACCTTTGGAATTAACTCTTTCTAAAAAAGGAAAAAAAGCAAGGGTTAACCATTTAGAACAAAGCCGTTTAAGTGATTATATTGGACAGATGAATGTCGTGATGTTTGCCCCGGAAGATTTAACTGTAGTAAAAGGCAGTCCCCAAATCAGAAGACGTTTTCTCGATATGGAAATCGGGCAAATTTCTCCAGTATATTTACATGATCTATTAACATTTCAAAAGCTATTAAAGCAACGAAATCATTTATTGAAAAAAAACCAAGGAAAATCGGCATTGCAAGATGTAATGTTTGATGTATATACCGAACAATATATTCAAGCTGCAGTAAAAGTTATTCATAAAAGATTTCAATTTATGGATTTACTTCAGGAGTGGGCAGAACCAATTCATTTTGGTATCTCTAGAAATTTAGAGAGATTACAAATTCGTTATCGTCCAGTAAGCGGTATGAATCCGGATTGGACAATTGTCGAAATGGCTGATTTCTTGGAGAAGAAGTTACAAGATGCTTTGCCTCGCGAGCTTGAACGAGGTGTCACATTAATTGGGCCACACAGAGATGATTTGCAGTTCCTTGTGAATGACTATGATGTACAAACATACGGATCTCAAGGTCAGCAACGTACGACGGCTCTATCACTCAAATTAGCTGAAATTGAACTTATTAAACAAGAAGTTGGGGAAGCGCCAATTTTGTTACTAGATGATGTTCTTTCAGAGTTAGATGATTACCGTCAGTCACACTTACTAAATACTATTCAAGGTGAAGTTCAGACCTTTGTGACAACAACAAGTGTTGAAGGAATTGACCATGATACAATACGAGAAGCAGCGATGTTTCATGTGAAACAAGGTTCTGTTGAAGTAGAGGAAACCTAGTATTAATACAGGTCAGTGGTTAGTAAAATAATTTAAAACGCATACTGATGTCATGAAAGAGTAGGTGGAACAAATGGCAATGGAAGAAAATAAACAGCCTGCTGCATATGATGCAGATCAGATACAAGTATTAGAAGGTTTAGAAGCAGTTCGTAAACGTCCGGGTATGTATATTGGTACTACGAGTTCTAAAGGTCTTCACCATTTGGTGTGGGAAATTGTAGATAACAGTATTGATGAAGCTTTAGCTGGATATTGTAATGAAATTAAAGTAACAATCGAAAAAGATAACTGGATCCGTGTCGATGATAACGGTCGTGGTATCCCTGTAAGTAATCAAGAAAAAATGGGGAAACCAGCTGTTGAGGTTATTATGACAGTGTTACATGCCGGAGGTAAATTTGGCGGTGGCGGATACAAAGTATCTGGTGGTCTACATGGTGTTGGTGCATCTGTAGTAAACGCATTATCAGTTTCAACTGAAGTGTATGTAAAACGCGATGGTCATATACATTTCTTAAGTTTTAGTCGCGGTAAAACAGATCAACCACTTCAAATTATTGGCGATTCTGAAGAAACAGGAACAACAACACGCTTTAAAGCGGATCCTGAAATTTTCAAAGAAACAACAGTTTATGAATTTGATATATTAGCACACCGTATTCGTGAACTAGCGTACTTAAATCGTGGTATTAGTATTACGATAGCAGATGAACGTGGTGAAGAAGTACGTTCAAATACATACCACTATGAAGGTGGTATTAAATCGTATGTTGAACATATTAACGAAAAGAAAGAACCTCTTCATGAAGCAATTGATTTAAAGGGCGAAAAAGATGGTATTACGGTTGAAATCGCTATGCAGTATAATGCCGGATTTGCCTCTAATATTTTCTCGTTTGCTAACAATATCAATACGTATGAAGGCGGTACGCATGAATCTGGATTTAAAACAGCTTTAACGCGAGTTATTAACGATTATGCGCGTAAAAATAATCTAATTAAAGATGCCGATGCAAATCTGTCAGGTGAAGATGTACGCGAAGGTTTAGTTGCTATCGTATCGATTAAACACCCGGATCCGCAGTTTGAAGGGCAAACGAAAACAAAATTAGGTAACTCTGAAGTAAGTACAATTACAAACTCATTGTTCTCAGAACGCTTTGAGCGATTTTTATTAGAAAATCCTGCTGTTTCTAGAACAATCGTTGATAAAGGTTTGATGGCAGCTAGAGCACGCGTTGCAGCTAAAAAAGCACGTGAGTTTACTCGTCGTAAATCCGCTTTAGAAGTTTCTAGCTTACCAGGTAAATTAGCTGACTGTTCTTCTCGTCATCCTGATGAGAGTGAAATTTACATCGTAGAGGGTGACTCTGCCGGTGGTTCAGCTAAATCAGGTCGTGATCGTCACTTCCAGGCAATATTACCTTTGCGTGGTAAAATTTTAAACGTTGAAAAAGCACGTCTTGACAGAATCCTATCGAATGCTGAAATTCGAGCAATGATTACAGCAATTGGTACAGGTATTGGTGAAGATTTCGAGCTGAAAAAAGCACGTTATCATAAAATTGTTATCATGACCGATGCAGATGTAGATGGAGCACATATTCGAACTCTATTATTAACATTCTTCTTCCGATTCCTGCGACCGATAATCGAAGCAGGATATATCTATATTGCACAGCCCCCTTTGTATCAAGTAAAACAAGGGAAACATATTGAATATTGCTATAGCGATGAAGAACTTCAAGAAATTTTAGAGCGTCTCCCAAACTTACCAAAGCCGGGTATTCAGCGTTATAAAGGTCTTGGTGAAATGAATGCAGAGCAATTATGGGATACGACAATGGATCCAGAACATCGTACATTACTGCAAGTTGAACTAGATGACGCAATAGAAGCGGACCGCGTATTTGAACAATTGATGGGAGACGAAGTAGAACCACGTCGTCTATTTATCGAGGAAAATGCTGTTTACGTGAAAAATCTAGATATTTAACGAGCTAGTGAAGGGAGGTAAGCGCTTTGTCAGAAATTAATAATCCTGGTGTTAAGGGGATTAACATAAGTAAAGAAATTAAGACTTCGTTTTTAAGTTATGCAATGAGTGTTATCGTCTCTCGTGCTTTACCTGATGTCCGCGATGGTTTAAAACCAGTACATCGTCGTATTTTGTACGGTATGCAAGAGTTAGGTAGTACTTCTGATAAGCCATATAAAAAATCAGCACGTATCGTTGGTGACGTAATGGGTAAGTATCACCCTCATGGTGACTCATCTATTTATGATGCTATGGTACGTATGGCGCAAGATTTTAGCTATCGTTATATGTTAGTTGATGGTCATGGTAACTTCGGTTCTGTCGATGGTGATGGGGCTGCTGCCATGCGTTATACGGAATCCCGTATGTCTAAAATTGCAATGGAAATGCTGCGCGATATTAATAAAGACACAATCGATTACCAAGATAACTATGATGGCAATGAAAAAGAGCCAATCGTCTTACCTGCACGTTATCCAAACTTACTTGTTAACGGCGCTTCAGGTATTGCTGTTGGTATGGCTACTAATATTCCTCCTCATCAATTAGGTGAGGTTATTGATGGCGTTTTAGCAATCTCTGATAATCCAGCAATAACAACGGAAGAATTAATGGAAATTATCCCAGGACCAGACTTCCCTACAGGTGGTACAATTCTAGGCCGAAGTGGAATACGT
The DNA here is from genome assembly GCF_057838945.1 of Viridibacillus sp. KH_047. NCBI lineage: Bacteria > Bacillati > Bacillota > Bacilli > Caryophanales > Caryophanaceae > Viridibacillus > Viridibacillus sp. KH_047. Next base: position 6,900 of record NZ_CM174479.1, read on the forward strand.
CGTGCTTATGAAACTGGCCGTGGTTCTATTATTATTCGTGCTAAAGTTGAAATAGAACAAAAATCGAATGGTAAAGATACAATTGTTATTCACGAACTTCCTTACCAAGTAAATAAAGCAAAATTAATCGAAAAAATTGCGGAGTTAGTACGAGACAAAAAAATCGATGGTATTACAAATATTAACGATGAGTCTGACCGTAATGGTATGCGTGTAGCTATTGATATTCGTAAAGATGCAAACTCTAATGTTGTATTGAATAATTTATATAAACAAACAGCGATGCAATCAAGCTTTGGTATTAACATGCTTGCATTAGTAGATGGACAACCAAAAGTTTTAAGTTTGAAAGAATCTCTTTATCATTATTTAGAACATCAAAAAGTAGTAATTCGCAGACGTACGCAATTCGAATTGAAAAAAGCTGAAGACCGTGCACATATTTTAGAAGGTTTACGTATTGCACTAGATCATATTGATGAGATTATTCACTTAATTCGCAGTTCACAAACAGGTGACGAAGCGAAAAGTGGCTTAATGGACAAATTCAGCCTAAGTGAACGTCAAGCACAAGCAATTTTAGATATGCGTTTACAACGCTTAACAGGCTTAGAACGTGAGAAAATCGAAGGTGAATATCAAGAATTACAAGCTTTAATTGCTAAGTTACGTGAAATTCTTGCGGACGAAGGTAAAATTCGCCAAATTATTCATGAAGAATTGCTTGAGGTAAAAGAACGTTTCAATGATAAACGTCGTACTGAAATCACTGCTGGCGGTATGGAAATGATTGAAGATGAAGATTTAATTCCTCGTGAGAATTCAGTTATTACCCTTACGCACAACGGCTATATCAAACGTTTACCTGCGAACACATATCGTAGCCAAAAACGTGGAGGTCGTGGTGTTCAAGGGATGGGTACAAACGATGATGACTTTGTTGAACATCTAATGAATACATCTACGCATGATACAATTGTATTCTTTACATCTAAAGGTAAGGCATTCCGTGCAAAAGGCTATGAAATCCCTGAATATGGTCGTACAGCCAAAGGTTTACCGATTGTTAACTTATTAAGCGTTGATAAGGATGAACAAGTAACAGCAATGATACGTGTTCCTTCGTTTGAAGATGATGCTTACTTTATCTTCACTACGCGTACTGGTGTAACGAAGCGTACTCCAGTATCATACTTTGCTAATATTCGTAACAATGGTTTAATAGCTATTTCTCTACGTGAAGATGATGAATTAATTTCTGTTCGTCTTACAGACGGCAAGAAAGAAATCATCATTGGTACACGAAATGGTATGCTTGTACGATTTAATGAAGAAGACATTCGATCAATGGGTCGTACAGCTGCAGGGGTTCGTGGTATCCGCTTAAAAGATGATGACTATGTTGTCGGAATGGAAATGATTGAGCCCGGACAGGAAATTTTAGTTGTAACAGAAAAAGGTTACGGAAAACGTACGCCAGAAGAAGAATATAGAATTCAAACTCGTGGTGGCGTAGGTATTAAAACTTGTCAAATTACAGATAAGAACGGTCCTTTATCTGCTGTGAAAACAGTGGACGGTTCAGAAGACTTAATGCTTATTACAATTAACGGTATGTTAATTCGTATGGATATTAATGATATCTCTGTAACAGGACGTAGCACGCAAGGTGTCCGTCTAATTCGCCTAGGCGATGAAGAGCTTGTTGCAACAGTTGCAAAAGTTGCAAAGGAATCAGAAGATGATGAAGAATTAGATGAAAATGAAGAATCTGTTGAATTAGAAGAAGTATCAGTAGAAGAAACTGATGCAGATTCTGAACCAACAGATACAGAATAATTTTATTTATTAATATGAAGAACCTCGATTAAGACTCATCGAGGTTCTTTTTTTATTATTATTTTCATAACTTTATTAGACGGGGGGTAATTAGGAAAGGAAACCAACTATAATTTGCCTGACTTTAGGAATGAGCAAAGGATGAGGCGACATGATAAACAAGGAAACCCAATATTATAGGGTTTTTTAGGAAACTTTATTTATAATTCTACAAAAAACGACAAAAAAAGATTTCGCTCTGGGAATAAATAAAATACTATAGAAAATCATATATTATATTTAAATATTTTATTTAAATACTTTTTCACTTTAAAGTAATAGATTAATAGATACTGTTAAACACTTTACACCTCAAATAGATTGAATCTTCATATTTTTATACTATATTAAGAAAAAATAATTAAATAGATTGACTAAAATTGGAATGAGTGTGTAAAATGTAAATCAATATATAACATTTGTATGGGTTTTTTAAAGTAATTGACATATTATTTAATTTTTTGTATATGTTCTCACTCGGTACACTGTTATTATTTTCTTAATATTCTTTCTACACTACGAGTTTTTGAAAGGAGATATATTTTGGCTAGCTCAGAGAATTTATTAACTATCAGGAATTTACATACCGGTTTTCGAATAAAAGATACATATTACAATGCTGTTGATGATATTTCTATTAATTTAAATAAAAATGAGATTTTAGCTATTGTTGGAGAGTCGGGTTGTGGTAAAAGTACACTTGCTACTTCAATTCTTGGTTTACACGTTGCAAATAACACTAAAATCACAGGTGAGATTCTCTATAAAGATTTAAACCTTGCAGGACTTTCTGAAGATAAGTTTAATGATATTCGTGGTAATGATATAGGGATGATATTCCAGGATCCATTATCTGCATTAAATCCTTTAATGCGAATCGGTGAACAGATTTCAGAATCTTTAGTCTATCATACGAAATTTACAAAAGAGCAGAGGGCCGAACGTGTTCTTGAACTGTTAAATCAAGTGGGAATACCTAATCCTGAAAGAGTTGCAAAACAGTTTCCACACCAATTATCAGGCGGAATGCGTCAACGTGTCATGATTGCCATTGCTATTGCTTGCAAACCAGCCATTATCGTAGCGGATGAGCCAACAACAGCGCTGGATGTTACGATTCAAGCACAAATACTAGATTTATTGAAAGAATTACAAGCAGAGACAAAGAGTGGCATCATATTGATTACACATGACCTTGGAGTAGTTGCAGAAGTTGCAGATCGTGTTGCGGTTATGTATGCGGGTCAAATTATTGAGGAAGCGCCTGTAGAGGAGTTATTTAATAACCCTAAGCATCCTTATACAAGATCATTACTTAACTCAATTCCTCAGATGAATAGCGAAAATGAGAAACTTCAAGTAATTAAGGGTTTAGTACCATCACTCAAAAACTTACCACGTCAAGGATGCCGTTTTTCATCTCGGATTCCGTGGCTTGCTGCAGATACACATGAAGAAAACCCAGTATTACATGAAATTTCCCCTGGTCACCATGTGAGATGTACTTGCTGGAAACACTTTGATTTCGAAGGTGCAGAAGGGGGGCAACTAAGATGAGTTTTATGCAAATAAAAGATTTATGTGTACATTACCCAATTCGCGGTGGCTTTTTCAATACCGTTGTTGATCACGTTTATGCAGTTGATGGTGTTAGCATGGAGTTTGAAAAGGGTAAGACGTATGGTCTAGTTGGTGAATCTGGTTCTGGTAAATCAACCACAGGGAAAGCAATTATCGGACTTGAGAAAATTACATCGGGTAGCATTATTTATGAAGGTAAAAATGTTACTAATCAACGTCGTGAAAGAACTTCACCGTATAATCGAGATATCCAAATGATTTTCCAAGATTCACATTCTAGTATGAATCCAAGGAAGCGTATAAAGGATATTATTGCAGAACCTATTCGGAATTTTTTGAAATTAAGTGATCAAGAGGAAAATAAGCGGATTAATGAATTGCTAGCAATTGTAGGGATGCCAGAGGACGCTAAATATAAATATCCACATGAATTTTCAGGAGGACAAAAGCAGCGTATTGGTATTGCACGAGCAGTTGCTTGTAATCCGAAAATGATTATTGCAGATGAACCAGTTTCTGCGCTTGATTTATCAGTACAGGCTCAAGTTTTAAACTTTATGAAAGATATTCAACAGGAATATGGCTTGAGTTATCTATTTATCTCACATGATTTAGGCGTTGTAAAACATATGTGTGATCATATCTCAATTATGTATAAGGGGCGTTTTGTTGAAACCGGCCGTCGTGAGGATGTTTATAAAAATCCTCAACACATATATACACAACGCTTATTATCAGCAATTCCCAATATTGAACCTTCTACTCGTATTGCGCGTAAAGCAGAGCGTCAAGGAGTAGAAGCACTTTATCAAAATGAACAACATAAGTATTATGATGAAAATGGCAAAGTCTATGCTCTAAAACAATTAAGTAGTACGCATTCGGTTGCCATGAATATGCAAGAAAAAGGAGGCAACTGAAATGTGGAAAACAGTATTAAGACGATTTTTAGTTATGATTCCACAGTTATTTGTCCTAAGTTTACTTATCTTTATCATGGCGAAGTTTATGCCTGGTGATCCATTTACAGGGTTAATAACACCACAAACAGATCCAAACGTAATAGAAGAATTAAAGATAAAATCTGGATTCTATGATCCTTGGTATGTCCAATACTACAATTGGATTACAAATGCTCTCCAAGGTGATTTTGGTGATAGCTATACATTTAAAGTAGCGGTTTCATCACTTATCGGTGAGCGTGCTTTAAATACATTTTGGCTATCGTTATTAAGTGTCATTTTATTATATGCCATTGCCATTCCGTTAGGTATTCTGGCTGGTCGTTATCAGGATTCGTTGATAGATAAGGGAATTGTTTTATATAGCTTTATTAGTTATGCGATTCCTACATTTGTATTAGCGCTGATTTTCTTATTTATGTTTGGGTATAATATTCCAATTTTCCCAACTAGCGGAACAGTTGATGTTTCACACGATCCTGGTACTTGGGGCTATTTCTGGAGCAAAGTGTATCATATGCTTTTGCCAGCTATCACATATGCATTACTAGCTACTACTGGAATAATTCAATACTTACGTACGGAAATAATCGATGCGAAATCAATGGATTATGTTAAGACAGCGCGTAGTAAAGGTCTTCCGATTTCGAAAGTTTATACTAAACATATTTTCAGAAACTCATTATTACCAATCGCTGCCTTCTTCGGATTTACAATAACAGGATTATTAGGCGGATCGGTATTTATCGAAACAATCTTTGGCTACCCGGGGATGGGGCAGTTATTTATTTCATCTATTGCATCGCGTGACTATAGCGTAATTACAACGCTTGTCATGTTATTCGGCTTCTTAACATTATTAGGTAGTCTACTGTCCGATATTATTATGAGTATTGTTGATCCAAGAATTCGGATAGAATGATGAATCTTAATGACAAAGGAGAGGTGAATAGAGATGACACAACAAACAGAAAGTGCAATTACGACGCAAGATACAATTAGCTCTCCACCGACTGGATTCCAAGTCATATTAAGGGAGTTTAAAAAAGACAAACTAGCAATGTTCTCTTTAATTTTATTAGGGTTAATCATTGTGGGCATTTACGTATCCTCATTTTTCATCGATCAACAGGAACTAATGCGTATTAGTATAAGAGGTAAATATGCGGCACCAGGTGAAGAAGGTTTTATACTTGGAGCAGACCATGGTGGGCGATCCATTTTAGGGCAATTAATTATTGGGGCTAGAAACTCAATCACAATTGCAATTATTATTACGATCATCACTGGTATTGCCGGTGTTGTTATAGGTTTAGTAACAGGCTACTTTGGTGGACTTATCGATAATATATTTATGCGTATTATTGATTTCTTTTTGACGCTGCCAACGACTATGATTATTATCGTGTTCGTTACAATTATTCCAAAATATACCGTGACGACTTTTATATTGATAATGAGTCTCTTCTTATGGATGGGTACTGCAAGACTTATACGTAGTAAATCCCTATCAGAAAGCAGAAGGGATTATGTTAGTGCTTCTAAGACAATGGGAACTCGTAATTCAACTATCATCTTCAAAGAAATCATGCCGAATATAAGTTCTCTTATTATTGTTGAATTGACATTGAACTTTGCAGGAAATGTCGGCATTGAAACAGGATTATCCTTCCTTGGCTTCGGTTTACCACCATCAACGCCAAGTTTAGGAACTCTTGTTAGTTACGCAGCAAATCCCGAAGTATTGTCTACGAAGTTATGGGTTTGGTTACCTGCAGCATTACTAATTTTAGTATTGATGCTAGGAATAAATTATGTTGGACAGGCATTACGTCGTTCAGCAGATGCAAGGCAGAGATTAGGATGATAAAGGAGGAAAAAAGATGAAGAAAAAGAATTGGTTTTTAGTTACTATGCTATTAGCTTTAGCGTTAGTTTTAGCAGCTTGTAGCGGAGACAAAGACAAAGACAAAGAATCTAGCGGTGGCGAAGAAAAGCCAAAAGATGAAGAAAAAGTGGATACAAGTGCATTCCCGACAGCTGTAGAAAACAATGATGAGGCAATCAAAGGTGGTACTTTACAAGTCGCACTTGTAAATGACTCACCGTTCAAAGGGATCTTCTCAGCTGAATTATACGAAGATGCTTACGACGATGAAATTATGGCCTTTGCAAGCAATTCAATCTTTAAGACAAAAGAAGACTTCTTAATCAGTGATGAAGGCATTGCTTCATTAAAAGTAGACGCTGATAACAATAAAGTAACAGTTAAAATTCGTGAAGGCGTAAAATGGTCTGATGGTGAACCTTTAACTATCGATGATGTTATTTACCCTTATGAGATCATTGGTCACAAAGACTATACAGGTGTTCGTTACGATGTTGATTTCAAAAATATTATCGGTGCTGCAGAGTACCATGCAGGTAAAGCAAAAACTATCTCAGGTTTGAAAAAAATTGATGATTTGACTTTAGAAATTACATTCAAAAAATTATCACCAGCTATTTATAATGGTGGTGACGGTTTATGGGGCTATGCAGCACCAAAACACTACTTAAAAGACGTAGCAATCAAAGATTTAATCAAATCGGATAAAATCCGTAAAACACCAGTTACTCTAGGTACATTTAAATTTGATAAAATTGTAAATGGTGAATCAGTACAATTCCTAGCTAACGAACATTACTGGAAAGGCAAACCTAAAATTGATAAAGTTGTATTAACAACTGTTCCGTCAACTCAAATTGCAGAAGGTCTAAAAGCTGGTAAGTATGACATTGCTACATCGTATAGAGCAACGAATTATGATGGAGTTAAAGATTTAACAAACGTAACAGTACTGGGTCGTAAAGAACTGGCTTACTCTTATATTGGTTTCAAACTTGGTAAATTTGATAGTAAAAAAGGTGAAAACGTAACTGATCCAAACGCTAAAATGGGTGATGTTAGTCTACGCCAAGCATTTGCATATGCAATGGATGTTGAGCAAGTAGCTGAAGAATATTATGATGGCTTACGTACACGTTCTAACTCATTAATTCCACCAGTATTCTCTGCATTCTATGATGATACATTAGAAGGATTCAAATATGATCCTGAAAAAGCGAAAAAATTATTAGATGATGCAGGATTTAAAGATGTTGATGGTGATGGATTAAGAGAAGATAAAAACGGTAAAAAACTTGAAATTAAAATGGCTGGTATGGCTGGCGATGATAAAGATGAAGCTATGATGCAATTTTACTTGCAAAATTGGAAAGACGTTGGTTTAAATGTTGTCTTAACAACAGGTCGTTTAATCGAATTCAACAGTTTCTACGATAAAGTAAAAGCTGATGACAAAGATATTGACGTATACATGGCTGCATGGGGTACTGGTACTAACCCATCTCCAGCAGGCATTTATGCACGTGATGCATCTTTCAGTTATAGTCGATTCACTTCACCAGAGTTAGATAAATTACTAGCTAATATCGATTCTAAAGAAGCAATTGATCCAGAATACCGCGCAAAAGCATTTAAGGATTGGCAAATCTACATGGCTGAACAAGCGCCAGTATTCCCAATTTACTACCGTACAGAAATTATGCCAGTTAACAAACGTGTGAAAAACTACAATAAAGACTGGGTTAACGAATCTGATCTAAACGAATTGGAACTTACTGCTGACGCACCAATTAAATAATATAGTAAGTAACTAATTTTAAAAAACTCCGAGCAATTGCACTATATGTGCGATGCTTGGAGTTTTTTTATTCTAACAAAAATTTAAATGACAAAAGGACTAAATATTTATATTACAATTAAAGTAAGTTTTAGATACAATATATACTAGGGCAAACTAATTATTTTTTTAAAAAGGAGTGCGTGCATATGAGCGCTACATTAGTGAAATTGGCTGATTTGCGATTGGGTAGTATTGTAGCCGAGGATATAATGGCAAATACACAATATCCTATTGTATATAAAGATACTAGAATTACTAGAGAGCATTTAATTGTATTTCAAGCTTTCCAAATACCAAAAATACCAGTGCTCACTACATCAATCGTTGAAAAAAAAGAAAAGGAAATTACGTTAGCTCCTGATAATGTTAAGGAAGATGAAGTGGAAGTTGAAAGTATGACACCATTTGCTAGCCAATATGGAAAAAGTGTTGAGGAATTCAAATCTGAATTCTTTAAATGGCAGGCGGGTAGTAAAGTTGACATTGTAAAGGTTCGTACTATCATACTTCCGTTAATAGATTACGTATTAAGAGATCGTGCACTTATTTTCTCATTAAATGAACTTTCAGATTCTAAAAATTATATTTATCATCATTCTGTTGCACTTAGTTTAATCTCGGCTGCAATTGCCCATAAGATGGGTTTAGCAAAAGGAGATATTATTCAAATTGCCAGTGCAGCTGCTTTAGCTGATTGCGGTATGGCAAAGGTAAATAAAAAGATTCTTGAAAAAGCGGGGGCTTTAACTGAGTTAGAACTTAAAGAAATTCAAGAACATCCATTTTATAGTGCACAATTAGTGAAAGACATTGCTCTTTTAAAATCCGATATGAAGATTGCTATATATCAGCATCATGAGCGATTAGATGGTAGTGGTTATCCGTTAGGTGAGAAAGGTAATTCCATTGCTGTGTACTCTCATATTATTGCAGTAGCCGATGTTTTCCATGCTATGACATGCAAACGAGTATACAGAGAAAAAGAATCCTCATTTAAGGTATTAGAAATGATCCGCGAATCGCAATTTGGCAAATTTAATATTGAAGTTGTTCATACTATATTTAGCTGTTTAGCAGATTTACCATTAGGAATAAAAGTAGAATTATCTAATTTTGCATTAGCAACAATTGTTTTTGTAAATAAAGATACACCTACTCGTCCGGTTGTTAAGTTAATAGATACATCAGAAATCATAGACTTATCAAGGAATCGTATATTATATATCGAAAGATTAATCGTCGAATAGCTTTTTTGATTCTATCCCTTAATTTAGTCATTCTATAGGAAGAAACTCTTTAGAAAGATAATTAGTTTTAAATGATAGGGATAGAATTCTATTTTTTTATTAAAAAGTGTTGACACTTATATAGAAAGTATTATATTATATTACTTGTCGCTAAGACGTACCGAACAAAACTTAATAACTTCACTTTCAAATAAAACTTTTCCAAAAAAGTTGTTGACAGTTGAAGATATAAATGTTAAGATTTAAAAGTCGTCAAAACAGCACGACAAAATGAACCTTGAAAACTGAACATGCAAGACGTTAATCAATAAATGTTTTTGAACATCAACTTAGTTGGTGGATCAAAACGAAAAATAGATATCATCTTCGGATGATACGCTAGCAAAGCTAATGAGCTTTCAAACTACTTTTATGGAGAGTTTGATCCTGGCTCAGGACGAACGCTGGCGGCGTGCCTAATACATGCAAGTCGAGCGAATGATGAAGAAGCTTGCTTCTTCTGATTTAGCGGCGGACGGGTGAGTAACACGTGGGCAACCTACCTAGTAGATTGGGATAACTCCGGGAAACCGGGGCTAATACCGAATAATCCATTTTGTCACATGGCAAAATGCTGAAAGGCGGTTTCGGCTGTCACTACTAGATGGGCCCGCGGTGCATTAGCTAGTTGGTGGGGTAACGGCCTACCAAGGCAACGATGCATAGCCGACCTGAGAGGGTGATCGGCCACATTGGGACTGAGACACGGCCCAAACTCCTACGGGAGGCAGCAGTAGGGAATCTTCCACAATGGACGAAAGTCTGATGGAGCAACGCCGCGTGAGTGATGAAGGTTTTCGGATCGTAAAACTCTGTTGTAAGGGAAGAACAAGTACGTTAGTAACTGAACGTACCTTGACGGTACCTTATTAGAAAGCCACGGCTAACTACGTGCCAGCAGCCGCGGTAATACGTAGGTGGCAAGCGTTGTCCGGATTTATTGGGCGTAAAGCGCGCGCAGGTGGTTTCTTAAGTCTGATGTGAAAGCCCACGGCTCAACCGTGGAGGGTCATTGGAAACTGGGAGACTTGAGTGCAGAAGAGGAAAGTGGAATTCCAAGTGTAGCGGTGAAATGCGTAGAGATTTGGAGGAACACCAGTGGCGAAGGCGACTTTCTGGTCTGTAACTGACACTGAGGCGCGAAAGCGTGGGGAGCAAACAGGATTAGATACCCTGGTAGTCCACGCCGTAAACGATGAGTGCTAAGTGTTAGGGGGTTTCCGCCCCTTAGTGCTGCAGCTAACGCATTAAGCACTCCGCCTGGGGAGTACGGCCGCAAGGTTGAAACTCAAAGGAATTGACGGGGGCCCGCACAAGCGGTGGAGCATGTGGTTTAATTCGAAGCAACGCGAAGAACCTTACCAGGTCTTGACATCCCAATGACCGCTCTAGAGATAGAGTTTTCCCTTCGGGGACATTGGTGACAGGTGGTGCATGGTTGTCGTCAGCTCGTGTCGTGAGATGTTGGGTTAAGTCCCGCAACGAGCGCAACCCTTGATCTTAGTTGCCATCATTAAGTTGGGCACTCTAAGGTGACTGCCGGTGACAAACCGGAGGAAGGTGGGGATGACGTCAAATCATCATGCCCCTTATGACCTGGGCTACACACGTGCTACAATGGACGATACAAAGAGTCGCTAACTCGCGAGGGTATGCTAATCTCATAAAATCGTTCTCAGTTCGGATTGTAGGCTGCAACTCGCCTACATGAAGCCGGAATCGCTAGTAATCGTGGATCAGCATGCCACGGTGAATACGTTCCCGGGCCTTGTACACACCGCCCGTCACACCACGAGAGTTTGTAACACCCGAAGTCGGTGAGGTAACCTTTATGGAGCCAGCCGCCGAAGGTGGGATAGATGATTGGGGTGAAGTCGTAACAAGGTAGCCGTATCGGAAGGTGCGGCTGGATCACCTCCTTTCTAAGGATAATTACGGAAACAGATCTTGGATCTGTCGATTAACGTCTTGCGTTCAGTTTTGAAGGCTCATTGTAAAATGATCTTCAAAACCTTGTTCTTTGAAAACTGGATAAAACGACATTGAAGCAAATTAAGTAACACATTTTTTATTATTAAGTTTTTTAGGCTTAATAACTAACTTTTAGGTTAAGTTATTAAGGGCGCATGGCGGATGCCTTGGCACTAGGAGCCGAAGAAGGACGGCACTAACACCGATATGCTTCGGGGAGCTGTAAGTGAGCTTTGATCCGGAGATTTCCGAATGGGGGAACCCACTGTTCGTAATGGAGCAGTATCTTGACGTGAATACATAGCGTCTTGATGGCAGACCCAGGGAACTGAAACATCTAAGTACCTGGAGGAAGAGAAAGAAAAATCGATTCCCTGAGTAGCGGCGAGCGAAACGGGAATAGCCCAAACCAAGAGGCTTGCCTCTTGGGGTTGTAGGACACTCTATATGGAGTTACAAAGGAATGAGTTAAATGAAGCGGTCTGGAAAGGCCCGCCAGAGCAGGTAACAGCCCTGTAGTTGAAAGTTCATTCTCTCTTGAGTGTATCCTGAGTACGGCGGAACACGTGAAATTCCGTCGGAATCTGGGAGGACCATCTCCCAAGGCTAAATACTACCTAGTGACCGATAGTGAACCAGTACCGTGAGGGAAAGGTGAAAAGCACCCCGGAAGGGGAGTGAAATAGATCCTGAAACCATGTGCCTACAAGTAGTTAGAGCCCGTTAATGGGTGATAGCGTGCCTTTTGTAGAATGAACCGGCGAGTTACGATTACATGCGAGGTTAAGTTTTAGAAGACGGAGCCGTAGCGAAAGCGAGTCTGAATAGGGCGAATGAGTATGTGGTTGTAGACCCGAAACCAGGTGATCTACCCATGTCCAGGGTGAAGGTAAGGTAACACTTACTGGAGGCCCGAACCCACGTACGTTGAAAAGTGCGGGGATGAGGTGTGGGTAGCGGAGAAATTCCAATCGAACCTGGAGATAGCTGGTTCTCTCCGAAATAGCTTTAGGGCTAGCCTCGTGATAGAGAATCCTGGAGGTAGAGCACTGTTTGAACTAGGGGTCCATCCCGGATTACCGAATTCAGACAAACTCCGAATGCCAGTGATTTATGCACGGGAGTCAGACTGCGAGTGATAAGATCCGTAGTCAAAAGGGAAACAGCCCAGACCACCAGCTAAGGTCCCAAAGTAATTGTTAAGTGGAAAAGGATGTGACGTTGCTTAGACAACCAGGATGTTGGCTCAGAAGCAGCCATCATTTAAAGAGTGCGTAATAGCTCACTGGTCGAGTGACGCTGCGCCGAAAATGTATCGGGGCTAAACAATTCACCGAAGCTGTGGATGGACATCTTAGATGTCCGTGGTAGGAGAGCGTTCTAAGTGCTGTGAAGTCAGACCGGAAGGACTGGTGGAGCGCTTAGAAGTGAGAATGCCGGTATGAGTAGCGAAAGACGGGTGAGAATCCCGTCCACCGAATGACTAAGGTTTCCTGAGGAAGGCTCGTCCGCTCAGGGTTAGTCGGGACCTAAGCCGAGGCCGATAGGCGTAGGCGATGGACAACAGGTTGATATTCCTGTACCACCTATTTACCATTTGAGCAATGGGGGGACGCAGTAGGATAGGGTAAGCATGCTGTTGGTTATGCATGTTCAAGCAGTGAGGCGTGAAATGAGGCAAATCCCATTTCTATAACGTTGAGCTGTGATGACGAGGACGTATGTCCGGAGTTCCTGATTTCACACTGCCAAGAAAAGCCTCTAGCGAGGTAAAAGGTGCCCGTACCGCAAACCGACACAGGTAGTCGAGGAGAGAATCCTAAGGTGTGCGAGAGAACTCTCGTTAAGGAACTCGGCAAAATGACCCCGTAACTTCGGGAGAAGGGGTGCTCTAGTAGGGTGAAAGCCCGAGAGAGCCGCAGTGAATAGGCCCAGGCGACTGTTTAGCAAAAACACAGGTCTCTGCAAAACCGTAAGGTGACGTATAGGGGCTGACGCCTGCCCGGTGCTGGAAGGTTAAGAGGAGTGCTTAGCGCAAGCGAAGGTGCGAATTGAAGCCCCAGTAAACGGCGGCCGTAACTATAACGGTCCTAAGGTAGCGAAATTCCTTGTCGGGTAAGTTCCGACCCGCACGAAAGGCGTAACGATCTGGGCACTGTCTCAACGAGAGACTCGGTGAAATTATAGTACCTGTGAAGATGCAGGTTACCCGCGACAGGACGGAAAGACCCCGTGGAGCTTTACTGTAGCCTGATATTGAATTTTGATACATCTTGTACAGGATAGGTAGGAGCCAGAGATTCCGGAGCGCCAGCTTCGGAGGAGGCGTTGGTGGGATACTACCCTAGATGTATTGAACTTCTAACCCATGCCCCTTAGCGGGGTAGGAGACAGTGTCAGGCGGGCAGTTTGACTGGGGCGGTCGCCTCCTAAAGAGTAACGGAGGCGCCCAAAGGTTCCCTCAGAATGGTTGGAAATCATTCGTAGAGTGTAAAGGCATAAGGGAGCTTGACTGCGAGACCTACAAGTCGAGCAGGGTCGAAAGACGGGCTTAGTGATCCGGTGGTTCCGCATGGAAGGGCCATCGCTCAACGGATAAAAGCTACCCCGGGGATAACAGGCTTATCTCCCCCAAGAGTCCACATCGACGGGGAGGTTTGGCACCTCGATGTCGGCTCATCGCATCCTGGGGCTGTAGTCGGTCCCAAGGGTTGGGCTGTTCGCCCATTAAAGCGGTACGCGAGCTGGGTTCAGAACGTCGTGAGACAGTTCGGTCCCTATCCGTCGTGGGCGTAGGAAATTTGAGAGGAGCTGTCCTTAGTACGAGAGGACCGGGATGGACACACCGCTGGTGTACCAGTTGTTCTGCCAAGGGCATCGCTGGGTAGCTATGTGTGGACGGGATAAGTGCTGAAAGCATCTAAGCATGAAGCCCCCCTCAAGATGAGATTTCCCATTACGCAAGTAAGTAAGATCCCTCAAAGACGATGAGGTAGATAGGTTCGAGGTGGAAGTGTGGCGACATACGGAGCTGACGAATACTAATAGATCGAGGACTTAACCAAATTTTACTTAACAAACTTCAATGTAATTTATCCAGTTTTGAGAGAACAAGTTCTCTAATATAGTCTAGTGATGATGGCAAAGAGGTCACACCCGTTCCCATGCCGAACACGGAAGTTAAGCTCTTTAGCGCCGATGGTAGTTGGGGGTCTCCCCCTGTGAGAGTAGGACGTTGCTAGGCACATTAAAGCACAGCTGATTTAATCAGTTGTGCTTTTTTTATATATTCCATAGTATTATATACCCTAAAGCTAAATATTTGAGGATTTCTATGTATCTATCATGATTTAGGTTTAAATACTCTATTTGAATTCATTTTTCTTGTACAAATATCAAATAAAACATATGGTTAAAAGAAATACAATCAAATAGAATAGCAGAACTTATTCTAATAGGAGGTATGAAAAATGACGGTAGTTTATGATTTTACGGTTAAGAAGATAGACGGAGATCAACAGAATTTAAGTGAGTTTACTGGTAAACCATTGTTAATTGTGAATACAGCAAGTAAATGTGGTTTTACGCCACAATTTAAAGAACTACAAGCAATGTATGAAGAATATAACGAACAAGGATTTGAAATTTTGGGCTTTCCTTGTGATCAATTTAATAACCAAGAGTTTGCTAATATCGATGAAACAATGCAATTTTGTCAAAGAAATTTTGGAGTAACCTTTCCAATGTTTGCAAAGGTGGATGTAAAGGGTGACAATGCTGATCCATTATTTAAACATTTAGTTTCAGAGAAAAAAGGGTTACTAACTGAGGGGATTAAATGGAATTTCACTAAGTTCTTAATAAATAAAGAGGGGAAGGTTGTAGCGCGTTATGCACCTCAAACTTCACCTGCTAAAATTGAAAATGACTTAAAATCTACATTGAAGTGAAAAATTCTAAATAATCTTATTTATCGAAGAGTCCTTGACAAGTGAATAGCCACGTTGTTAATCTTACAATTAATATTCTTTTACAAAACAGGAGGAGTTACCGAAATGTGGGAAACGAAATTTGCCAAAGAAGGTTTAACGTTTGATGATGTATTGCTTGTACCAGCACATTCTGAAGTATTACCGAAAGATGTAAGTTTATCAGTTAATTTAACACCAAAAATTAAATTGAATATCCCTATTATTAGTGCTGGAATGGATACAGTAACTGAGGCACCAATGGCAATTTCTATGGCTCGTCAAGGTGGTATTGGTATCATTCACAAAAATATGAGCATTGAAGAGCAAGCGGATCAAGTAGAGAAAGTAAAACGCTCTGAAAATGGAGTTATTACAAATCCGTTTTTCCTAACACCGTCTCATCAAGTATTTGATGCAGAACATTTAATGGGAAAATACCGTATTTCCGGTGTTCCAATTGTAAATAATGATAAAGAACTTAAATTAGTAGGAATTATTACAAACCGTGATTTACGCTTTGTACAAGACTACTCTCAAAAAATTGATGAAGTTATGACTAAAGAAGATCTAGTTACAGCTCCTGTTGGAACAACTTTAGACGATGCAGAAAAAATACTTCAACAATATAAAATCGAGAAATTGCCAATCGTTGATGATGAAGGCGTCTTAAAAGGCTTAATCACAATTAAAGATATAGAAAAAGTTATGGAATTCCCGAACGCTGCTAAAGACCATTTAGGTCGTTTACTTGTAGGTGCTGCAGTTGGTGTTACGAAAGATTCTATGGTTCGTGTACAAAAATTAGTAGACGCACAAGTAGATGTAATTGTAATCGATACAGCACATGGTCACTCACAAGGTGTTTTAGAAGTAGTAAGAGATATTCGCGCAGCATTCCCAGATTTAGATATTATCGCTGGTAACGTTGCAACAGGTGAGGCTACAAAAGCTCTTTATGAAGCTGGCGCTGATGTAGTTAAAGTAGGGATTGGGCCTGGTTCAATTTGTACAACTCGTGTTGTTGCAGGTGTTGGTGTACCTCAAATTACAGCAATTTATGATTGCGCAGCAGAAGCTCGTAAACAAGGTAAAACAATTATTGCTGATGGCGGTATTAAGTACTCAGGTGATATTATTAAAGCTTTAGCTGCTGGCGGACATGTAGTAATGCTAGGTAGCTTACTTGCAGGTACTTCTGAATCTCCAGGAGAAACTGAAATCTTCCAAGGTCGTCGATTTAAAGTATATCGTGGCATGGGTTCAGTAGGAGCTATGGAAAAAGGTTCAAAAGATCGTTACTTCCAAGAAGATGCGAAAAAGCTTGTTCCAGAAGGTATTGAAGGACGTCTTCCTTACAAAGGGCCTCTAGCAGATACGATTCACCAATTAGTTGGAGGTATTCGCTCAGGTATGGGATATTGCGGTACGAAAGATCTTCGCGATTTACGTGAAAATGCACAGTTCGTTCGTATGACTGGTGCTGGTTTACGTGAAAGTCATCCACATGATGTTCAGATTACGAAAGAATCGCCGAACTACTCAATCTCATAATTTCGAAACTTTCCCATCCTTTCTACGTCAAACTAGATGTAGAAAGGGTGTTTTTTTATACACCGTAGTTGCGAGCGCTGATTCTATGTTAAAATGAGCGGAGTAAGAGGAGTAATATGAACACAACACATATGGAGGTATTATGGTGAAAACATCAAGAAAAAACACATGGTTACGTATTATCATGGTTTCTGCTTTGCTGTTAAGTATGTTTGTAACAATACCTAAAGCAGCTAATGCAGAAGACGAACTTAATCTGCGCGTTAAAGGCGCTATTTTAATCGATGCAGACTCAGGTAAAATTTTATACCAAAAGAATGCGGACAAGTCTTTAGGAATTGCTAGTATGTCAAAAATGATGACAGAATATATATTACTAGATGCAATTAAAGAAGGTAAAATTACTTGGGATCAAAAATATAAAGTGACAGAGTATGCATATAAAATTTCCCAAAATCGTGCACTTAGTAACGTACCTCTACGCGCTGACGGTGAATATACAATTCGTGAATTATATGAAGCAATGGCAATTTACTCAGCAAATGGAGCGACTATTGCAATTGCAGAAACAATTGCTGGCTCAGAAACAGAATTTGTGAACATGATGAATAAAAAAGCAAAAAAAATGGGTTTGAAGAATTATACTTTCGTTAACTCAACAGGTTTAAATAATGCACAACTAGACGGTATGGAACCAGCAGGTACTGGTAAAACTGCTGAGAATAAGATGCCCGCAAAATCTGTTGCTAAATTAGCCTATCATTTATTAAAAGATCACCCTGATGTATTGAAAACTTCAAGCATTACGAAAAAAACATTCCGTGAAGGTACAGATGATGCAATAGACATGTCTAACTGGAATTTCATGCTACCTGGTCTAGTATTTGAATATGAAGGTGTAGATGGATTAAAAACGGGTACAACTGATTTTGCTGGGTACTGTTTCACAGGTACTGCAACACGCAATGGAACACGTCTAATTGCAGTTGTTTTAGATGCTGTAGATGCTAAAGGTGAAGGAACATATAAAGCTCGTTTTGACGCAACTCGCGCATTATTCGACTATGGTTTCAATCAATTTACTACAGAAGAAATTGTCCCGGCCAACTATACGTTTAAAGGACAAAAAACGATACCTGTAATTGATGGTAAAGAAGATAAAGTGAACATTGCTACAAAAGAAGCAATTTCAATTATGGTAAAAACTTCAGATAGAGATTTATATAAACCAAAATTAGTTTTAGATAAAAAAGAACTAGACGCACCTGTTAAAAAAGGTGCTGTTGTTGGACATGTTGAAATCGAAAAAACTGAAGGTAAAGATTATGGATTTATTGATGGAGAAGTAAACAATGCAGAGGTAGTCACTACAGCTACTGTTGAGAAATCTGGATGGATTTCCCGAGCATTCAAAGGTATTGGTAACTTCTTCTCTGATTTATGGAATAAAATATTCTAATATAAAAAAGGCAATCATAACGATTGCCTTTTTTTATGCTCTAATTCCCCAAGCTTTCATTAATTGTTGCACAGATTGATTAATTTCTTCATCTTTAATTCCCCCAAAACCGAGTAGAAACTGTGTCGATTTTTCATTTAGAAATGTATCCATCATATATTCCTGAATGGGTATAATACGAATACCTTTTCCTTGTGCCAAGTCTTTCAATTCTGTTGCATTTTTTGTGTGGGAGATTGTTAGTACGATATGCATACCTGCTTGTTCGCCGGAAATTTTAACAGTTGGTGAAAATGGTTCTAGAGCCATTGTAAGCTTTTCTAATTTTTTACGATAGATTTTACGCATTCGATTTAAATGCTTCGCAAAATGGCCATCTCGCATGAACTGTGCGAGAATATGCTGTTCGAAGCGAGGTACAGTTGATGTATAGTAATTAAACGCCTGATTGTACACTTCTACTAACTTTGGAGGTAGTACAAAGTAGGCAATGCGTAGTGAAGGCATGAGTGATTTAGAAAAGGTACTTATGTAAATCACGCTATCACTTTTATCCATTCCTTGTAATGCAGCAATTGGTTTCCCAATATAACGAAATTCACTATCATAGTCGTCTTCGATAATATAACGATCATCCTTTTGAGAAGCCCAGTTTAAAAGCTGTGCTCTCCTCGGAGCAGATAATACTGCACCAGTAGGAAATTGATGCGAGGGCGTGACATAGACAACATTAGCCCTAGAGTGCTCCAAATCATTGACCAATAGACCCTCATCATCAACATTTATCGGTATAGCAGGACGATCTGTTTGCTTAAAGATGTGATGAGTTAATGGGTAACCTGGATTTTCAATTGCAAAGCGAGAAGAGGCTCCTAGAAGGCGAATAATCATAGGCATAAGTTGTTCTGTCCCAGAGCCAATTACAATTTGATTGGGTGCGCATATAACACCTCTTGATTGATACAAATACGTTGCAATTTCCTCGCGTAATTCTTGCTCTCCTTGGGGTGAACCAATTAGTAATAATTCTTGAGATTGCTCATCAATTGCTTCCTTCGCATATTTTCTCCAAAGATGGAATGGGAATGATTCTGTATCAATTTGTCCCGGATTAAAATCTATTTTAAATGTTTCTCGGGATAAGGAAGTTGGAATCGCTGGATGTTGAGAATCCTTTTCTATATAAGCAAGTTCTTCAACAGCTTCAACGAAATATCCGACACGGGCCTTTGATGCAATAAAGCCTTCTGCTAGTAATTGTGCATAGGCTAGTTCAATTGTTGTTTGACTAATATTTAAAAATTCTGCTAATTTTCTTTTTGAAGGAAGTTTAGATTCAGTTGGTATTGTACCTTCTGTAATGCCTTTCTTAATGCCTTCGTAGAGCTGTTCGTACATAGGTTTATTAGAATTTCTTTCTAGCTGAAACATAAGCATATCCATCATATCACCTCTTCTGACCATATGGTTTACATATAAACTGAATCTTTTTATATGGTCAATTTTCATTATACTAACATCATACAAGAAAATGGAGGCGATGGAAATGGCAAATCAAACAGGTACAGATCGAGTAAAACGTGGAATGGCAGAAATGCAAAAGGGTGGCGTAATTATGGATGTAATTAATGCTGAGCAGGCGAAAATTGCGGAGGAAGCGGGCGCAGTTGCTGTTATGGCCCTTGAGCGTGTACCTTCTGATATTCGGGCTGCTGGTGGAGTAGCACGTATGGCAGATCCTCGTATTGTGGAAGAAGTGATGTCAGCCGTATCAATTCCTGTAATGGCGAAAGCTCGTATTGGCCATATTGTAGAAGCTCGTGTTTTAGAAGCAATGGGCGTAGATTACATTGATGAAAGTGAAGTGTTGACACCAGCAGATGAAGAATATCATTTGCTAAAAAGCGATTATAAAGTACCTTTTGTTTGTGGATGTCGTGATTTAGGTGAAGCGACACGTCGTATTGGTGAAGGGGCATCGATGCTTCGTACAAAGGGGGAGCCAGGAACGGGTAATATAGTTGAAGCTGTTCGTCATATACGTCAAGTGAATGCACAGGTACGTAAAGTTGCAAACATGACACCGGATGAGCTAATGACAGAGGCAAAAATTTTAGGTGCACCTTTTGAGCTTTTATTAGAAATCAATCGTTTAGGTCGATTACCGGTCGTGAATTTTGCCGCTGGTGGTGTAGCAACTCCTGCTGATGCAGCGTTGATGATGGAGCTTGGAGCAGATGGTGTTTTTGTAGGCTCAGGTATTTTTAAATCTGAAAATCCTGCCAAGTTTGCAAAAGCCATTGTAGAAGCAACTACTCATTACAAGGATTATAAATTAATCGCTGAAATTTCGAAGGAACTAGGGGTTCCGATGAAAGGTATCGAAATTTCTCGCTTAAACCCACAAGATCGTATGCAAGATCGAGGCTGGTAAGATGGTGAAAATCGGTGTTTTAGGTTTACAAGGCGCGATACGTGAGCATGTTCAGGCTATAGAAGCAGCTGGTGCTGTTGCAATCATTGTAAAGCATGCAGAACAACTAAGGGAGCTTGAAGGTCTTGTACTACCGGGTGGTGAAAGTACAACGATGCGGAAGCTAATTGACCGTTACGGCATGATGAAACCTCTTCGTCAATTTGCTGACGATGGTAAACCAATATTCGGTACTTGTGCAGGATTAATATTATTAGCTAAAAATGTCATTGGTCAGCAATCACCACATATTGGTGTAATGGATGTTATTGTTGAGCGGAATTCATTTGGTAGACAGGTTGATAGCTTTGAAATACCTCTCTCTATAAAAAACATTGGTGAAAACTTCCCGGCAATATTTATACGTGCACCTCATATTGTAACAGTGGGATCGAACGTTGAAGTATTAGCACAGTATGATGGGCGCGTTGTTTTAGCGAAAGATGGGCAGTTTCTAGGCTGTTCTTTTCATCCTGAATTGACAGAAGATCAACGAATTATGACATACTTTGTGCAGATGGTTGAACAAAGTGTTTTGACCATACTTGCAAAACGATGAAATCTATTGTAAAGTATGGATAAAATTCATATTAAACACGATGATAGGAAGTAGTAGCAAGAAAGTTTTTTTATAGAGAGTCGACGGTTGGTGTAAGTCGATAAAAAACCTTGTGAATCCGTCCTGGAGTTGCTCAGCTGAATCTTTAGTAGGCTGTGGCCGGCCAACAAGCCGTTATGAAACAAGTGGATTGCATCTAGATGCAATCAATTAGGGTGGCAACGCGGGTATGCTCTCGTCCCTTTCATGGGGATGAGGGCTTTTTTGTTGCTTATTTTTAGTGCAACCTAGACCTAAAGTATTGTTTTGTAAGATAACCTTGATACATTTCTATTATCGAATTTACAAAACTGGAGGAATGGACATATGTTAGATATTAAACGAATCCGTGATAATTATACGGAAATTAAAGAGAAGCTATCTCACCGTAATGAAGATTTAGGGACTTTTGATCAATTTGAAACTCTTGATCAACAACGTCGTGATTTAATCGCAAAAACAGAAGTATTAAAAGCTGAGCGTAACCAAGTTTCTGAACAAATTGCTCAAAAGAAACGTAATAAAGAAAATGCGGATGCTGAAATTGCACATATGCGTAAAGTTGGCGATGACATTAAAGCATTAGATACAGATCTTCGTGAAGTAGAAGGTAAATTCCAAGATATGATGATGCGTTTACCAAATATTCCACATGAAAGTGTACCAGTTGGAGACACGGAAGATGATAATGTGGAAGTAGCTAAATGGGGCGACATTCCAGAGTTTGATTTTGAGGTTAAAGCGCACTGGGATTTAGGTACAGATTTGAACATCATCGATTTTGAAAGTGCTGCAAAAACAACAGGTAGCCGTTTTGTATTTTACCGTGGCTTAGGTGCTCGTTTAGAACGTGCTTTAATGAGTTTCATGATGGACTTACATTCTGAAGAACACGGTTATGAAGAGATGTTACCACCTGTAATCGTTAACCGCGATAGCTTAACAGGTACAGGTCAGCTGCCGAAATTTGAAGAGGACGTCTTCAAATTAGCGGATACAGATTACTTCTTAATCCCAACTGCAGAAGTACCGGTAACAAACTTCTTCCGTGATGAAATTTTAGATGCAGATGTTTTACCGAAAGGTTTTTCAGCTTATAGTGCTTCGTTCCGTTCTGAAGCGGGATCTGCAGGCCGTGATACGCGTGGTTTAATTCGCCAACATCAATTTAACAAAGTAGAACTTGTACGTTTCGTGAAACCAGAAGATTCTTATGAAGAATTAGAAAAATTAACTGGTCATGCTGAAAAGGTTCTTCAACTTTTAGGGTTACCATATCGTAAATTGAAAATGTGTACATCTGATTTAGGCTTTACTGCTGCGAAAAAATACGATTTAGAAGTATGGATCCCAGCGCAAGGTACGTACCGTGAAATCTCTTCTTGCTCTAACTTTGAAGATTTCCAAGCGCGTCGTGCCAATATCCGTTTCCGTCGTGAAACAGGAGCAAAACCTGAATATGTACACACATTAAATGGTAGCGGTCTAGCAATTGGTCGTACAGTTGCAGCTCTTCTTGAAAATTATCAACAAGCGGATGGCTCTGTAGTTATTCCTGAAGTTTTACGTCCATATATGGGCGGTAAAGAAGTAATTCAAGCACCAACTAAATAATTTATAAACGAAAAGGCTAATGCTAGGGGGCTCTCCTGCATTAGCCTTTTTTTATTTAAAATGCCCGCTGCTTCACAGCGGATTTGATAAAATTGCTGAATAATTGGATGAGCTCCAGCCATGTTTGAATTTTGTAATCTACGTTTTCCTAAACGGTAATCAAATATGGCTAAAACTTAAATGAGTGTATTTTAGTGGATACCTTCTGCCTCACAACGGATTTGATAAAACTTTCGCTCTAATGAAGATTGTGGTGCA
Organism: Viridibacillus sp. KH_047; assembly: GCF_057838945.1. Classification (NCBI taxonomy): domain Bacteria; kingdom Bacillati; phylum Bacillota; class Bacilli; order Caryophanales; family Caryophanaceae; genus Viridibacillus; species Viridibacillus sp. KH_047. Next base: position 30,230 of record NZ_CM174479.1, read on the forward strand.
GTCATGTTTTTTAATTTACGTTTCCCTATTCGACGATCAAGTAATGCGTATGCACGAATAATTGGGTTTGTGGAAGCAAGTGCATCTACAATTGATAAATGGGGGTATTGAGTAAATGCGTCATATAAATGTAAGCTAGCCATTTTGTTTTGCTCGTCTATTGGTGCTTCTGTAGAGAGTATTTCGGGATTGTAATTACCTTGAAGTTGTTCGTTAATAAATGCTGTATCCGCTACATTAAAAATTTGATCTTTATTTAGCGTTAGCCAAATGTGTGGTCTATCATCACGGGATTGATTATGTGTAGCAGATTGAAGTTCGACCTTTTCTTGTAATGGCTCGCATAAGAAACTTTCAACGTCTGATTTTAACTTGGAAAATGGTATAACTTTAGGGACAGAAGTTGCTCGTTCAGCTTTTTTCTTACTACGTAAACTACTGAAGAAATCGCTTAATAATTGACCACATTCCGCTGTTAATATGCCCTCCGTTACTTCACACTTATGATTAAATCGTGAGTCATCTAGTAAATGATAGAGTGAATCTACACAACCTGCTTTGCTATCTCTAGCTCCATAAACGACACGTGGCACTCTGGATTGTAAAATTGCTCCCGCGCACATAGGGCAAGGTTCTAACGTAACGTAGAGAGTTGTTTCTTCTAATCGCCAACTACCAATTTTGTTGCAGGCTTGTTGAATTGCCATGAGTTCAGCATGGGTAACTGCATTCTGTGAAGTTTCGCGTAAATTGTGTGCACTGGCGATGACTTCATCCTTGTAGACAATGACGGCCCCGATTGGTACCTCTCCTAGTGCTGCAGCCCTTTTTGCCTCTTCGATGGCCAATTTCATAAAGTATAGATCTTTTTTTAATACGTCCATAGATTCATCGCTCCTTGCCAAATAGTGTAGCACGGTTTAAACCCAATTCGCATATATTACTGGAGAAATAATGCTAGAGGAGGTTGCACTTGATTTATGTAGTGAAGCAAGGTGATAACTTATATAATATCGCCAGGGCGCATAATACGACAGTCGCGACGATTGTTGCACTTAATGAAATTCCAGATCCAGATGTTCTAGTTGTTGGGCAAGCACTTGTATTACCTGAAACACCAAATCCAAATCGCCCTACAATTGATACAAATGGTTATGTCGAATGGTATACAGCAGAAATTCCAGAAAGTTTAATAGCTCAACTGAGAAGACGTGCCCCATTATTAACTTATATGATGCCATTTTCATATGAAGTAAAACGTGATGGCACTCTTACACCGCTGGACTGGGGAAGTATATCAGAGATAGCGAATGCTAATCAGTCGGCAACAGCCATCGTATTAACAAATATAGAGAATAACGCTTTTAGTGATACATTAGCACATACTATTTTAAATGATACTACATTACAAGATTTAATCATTGGAGCTGCTTTAAGTGAAGCTTCTAAAAAAGGGGCAAAAGATATTCACTTAGATTTTGAGTACTTGTTAGCTGAGGATAAGCAACGTTACGTTGAGTTTTTGAACAGGTTCAGACAAAGAGCTCATGCTCAAGGATTAACAATTTCAGCAGCAGTACCACCCAAGACGAGTGCAAATCAGCCAGGGAAATGGTATCAAGGGCACGACTATAAAGGAATAGGTGAAGCGGTTGATTTTGTTGTCATTATGACATATGAATGGGGATATAGCGGAGGGCCACCAATGGCAGTATCACCAATTGGTCCAGTACGCCAGGTGTTAGAATATACTATAACCGAAATACCCGCTGAAAAAGTAATGATGGGGCAAAATTTATATGGATATGATTGGACATTACCATATAAAGCAGGAAATCCGCCTGCAAGAGGATTGAGCCCTCAACAGGCTGTTGCTCTGGCAAGAAACCAAAATGCGGCGATTTCGTATGACCCAATAGCTGAAGCGCCATTCTTCCATTATTGGAGTAATGGGGTAGAGCATGTCGTGTGGTTTGAAGATGCACGTTCTATTGAAGCGAAGTTCAATTTGCTAAAAGAACTAAAGTTAAGGGGTATAAGTTATTGGCATATGGGTTTTGCCTTCCCTCAAAACTGGGCGCTTATACAAGAGATGTTCTACGTGAAAAAACGGTAATATTAAAACCTTCAGTTGATACTGGGGGTTTTTTTGCACATAATGGTGGTTTTGAATCTAGCATATGAGTTATTTTTATTAATCAAATGTACTAAACGAGTCGCTTCTGCTTTTCTTGTTACTATGATAAAATGATAAGCACTGACTAAAAAGACGATGAAGGGGGACTTCTGATGCCTGTACCGTTTATCACGGTTGAGGGGCCAATTGGCGTCGGAAAAACGTCACTTTCTAAAATAGTTGCTGAGACTTTTCAGTTTCACTTATTAAAAGAAATCGTGGACGAAAATCCGTTTTTAAATAAATTTTATGAAGACATTGATGAGTGGAGTTTCCAGACAGAGATGTTTTTCTTATGTAATCGCTATAAACAATTAACAGATATAAAGAATCATATACTATCACATGAAAAAGCTGCAGTTGCAGATTATCACATTTTTAAAAATTTAATCTTTGCTAAAAGAACATTAAAAGAGTCTGAATTTCACAAGTATGAAGAAATATATCGGATATTAACTGCTGACATGCCATGTCCAAATGTAGTCGTTTATCTTCATGCAAGCGTCGATACTTTGATGAAACGAATTGCCATGAGAGGTCGAGAATTTGAGAAAATGATTTCAAGAGAGTATATGGAGCAGCTCGTTGCGGATTACCATGTATTTATTGAACGATTTGAAAAACAAAACCCAGATATTCCGGTAATACGTATCAATGGTGATGAAATTGATTTTGTAAAAAAACCATCAGATTTACAAAAAATCTTAAAAACTGTTGAAGAAACATTAGAAAAAGGGAGTTTCGAGTCATGAATTTAAGAGAGAAATACGGCATTCCTGCTAATGCAGTTATTACAATCGCTGGAACAGTAGGTGTCGGCAAATCGACAATGACAAAGGCATTAGCAAATGCATTAAATTTCCGTACGTCATTTGAAAAGGTCGATTCGAATCCTTACTTGGACAAGTTTTACGATGATTTCGAAAAATGGAGCTTCCATTTACAAATTTATTTCTTAGCTGAACGTTTCAAGGAGCAAAAACGCATTTTTGAATATGGTGGTGGCTTTATTCAAGATCGCTCAATCTATGAGGACACAGGAATTTTTGCTAAAATGCATGAAGAAAAAGGCACGATGAGCAAAACCGATTATGAAACATATAAAAACTTATTCGATGCAATGGTCATGACACCTTATTTTCCTCATCCAGATTTGCTAATTTACTTGGAAGGACCAATTGAAGATATTTTAGAGCGTATTGAAGAACGTGGTCGTCCAATGGAGCAACAAACACCAAAGGACTATTGGTATGAAATGCACGGATGTTATGAAAACTGGATCGACAGTTTTAATGCATGTCCGGTATTGCGTTTAGATATCAACGACTACGACTTAATGGAAAATCCAGATACAGTAGAAGTAATTGTGGAACGCATTAGTCACTTTATGGAACAGACATCACATTTACGTCGTAAATAATTATATTAGAAAGACTGTCATTTAAACGACAGTCTTTTTTTATAGCAATTAATAATACGTTTAGAATTAATATAAGAAATGGCGGAATATAATCATATATAAGTACATTATTTTATATTTTGACATAAAAAGGGGTGTATTTTATGAAAGTAGCAATTTACTGTGGATCCAAGATGGGGGAAAATCCTATATATGCTGAGAAGGCAATAGAGCTCGGTAAGTTTTTGGCTATAAATGGTGTTGGGGTTGTTTATGGGGGATCGATTGTAGGTCTAATGGGTAAAGTGGCAGATGAGGTATTAGCTCATGGAGGGGAAGTAATTGGTGTTATGCCGACTTTTATGCAATGGAAAGAGGTTACGCATCAAGGTTTATCAGAATTGGTGTTTGTAGATACTATGTATGAGCGTAAGTCTAAAATGGGCGAGTTAGCAGATGCCTTTATTGCTTTGCCCGGTGGCGCGGGGACGATGGATGAGTTTTTTGATGTACTAACACTTTCCCAAGTAGGTCAGCATTCGAAAGCGGTATGCTTATATAATATCAATCATTATTATGATTTCCTTCAAGCGCATTTACAACATACTGTCGATGAAGGCTTCATGTTGAAAAGTCAGCAGGGGCAAATCGGTGTTGTAAGTTCGCCTGAAGAGCTCTTACTATTTATAAATCAATCATAGAAGTATGGAAGTAATGTATAGGTGTGGATATATTGATGTTGCTTTTGAAAAAGAACTACATCAATTCAGGTAACTCGTTTTTAATGGAAGACAAAAAAAGAAACAAACATAAATGCTTGTTTCTAAAATTTCTGACTATATGTATTAGAGAAAAAATTCGTCACTTTAGCAACGAATACAATCTCAATATTATGCGCGTGTTTTTAAAAATAAAATGGAGGAGGAAGAGGGATTCGAACCCCCGCGCGGTATGACCCGCCTGTCGGTTTTCAAGACCGATCCCTTCAGCCAGACTTGGGTATTCCTCCGAAGAAAGTATGTTGTTGTCTTTCTGACAAGTAATACTTTATCATGTATTGAATATCTCGTCAACACTTTTTAATAAAAAAATTAAAATAATATTTAGAAGGTCTATTTTATGGAGTTTTTATAGTGAAAAGCATTTTAAATTAGAAGGTGAAGAATGGCCTGAAATAAGATGTTAATCGATCTTATAACCATTCCTTTATTAATTGTAATATTTCGTTTCATGCTTTTATATTGATTTTTTTTATTATTCTTCGTATACTAATAGATGCCGTGCTAGGTGGGAAGGTAGCGGTGTCCTATAACTCGCAATCCGCTCTAGCGAGACTGAAGTCCTTTTCTAAGGCTGTCCGTATGTTTGGTCTGCCTTTTGCACGTAGTGTTGACGATTGGGTCCTACGCAATGCGTACCCGCGAACCATGTCAGGTCCGGAAGGAAGCAGCATTAAGCGGATTATCGCATGTGCCGTAGGGTTGCCTAATCAGAGCTAACGACAAAAGTAACGCTTATGTACGGCTGTCGAAGGAAGGTGCACGGCATTTATCGTGCAAATTTCAAACTCATTCGTCGTTTTCGGCGAATGAGTTTTTCTTTTATCTAAAGGTATTGAGCGGCTTTAAGAAGCGCTCTTATGGTATAATATACACATTAAACTAATCGGCAAAAAAGGAGAGATAAACGTTGACGTATCAAGCTTTTTATCGTGTGTATCGCCCACAATCATTCAGAGAAATGTCAGGACAGACGCATGTTAAACGGACACTCCAAAATGCTCTCCTTGCCAATAAAACTACGCATGCTTATTTATTCTCTGGTCCTCGAGGTACAGGGAAAACAAGTACGGCGAAAATATTTGCAAAAGCATTAAATTGTGAGCATGCACCAACTGAGGAACCGTGTAATACATGTGCGACATGTATTAGCATTACAAATGGGTCACATCCTGACGTCATTGAATTTGATGCTGCATCTAACTCTCGCGTGGAAGAAATGCGTGAGATTATTGAAAAAGTACGCTTTGCACCTGCAAGTGCTCGTTTTAAAGTGTATATCATCGATGAAGTTCATATGCTATCTACAAGTGCCTTTAATGCCTTACTTAAAACTTTAGAAGAACCGCCTGCGCATGTTGTTTTCATATTGGCAACGACGGAGCCGCATAAGCTGCCGGCGACGATTATTTCACGTTGTCAAAGATTCGATTTTAAACGGCTTTCTTCTATTGACTTGTTAGAACGTATGAAAATTGTTTTAGAAGATATAGAACTACAATATGATGAGCAAGCATTAAAAGTCATTGCTCAATCTGCTGCCGGAGGTATGCGCGACGCGTTGAGTATGCTGGACCAAGTTGTATCTTTCAGTGGGGACAAGCTAACACTAGAGGATGCACTATTCGTGACAGGCTCTATAAGTCAGGAAGTCTTCTATGATTTAGCAAAAGCATTAGGAGACAAAGATATTGCACAAGTATTAGCGCTTTTGGAAAAGCTAATGAGCGAAGGAAAAGATGCTGTTCGTCTATCGGAGGATCTCATCACATTTTTCCGTGACCTATTACTAATTCAAACAGCTCCTGATCTAGAGGATCTACTTGAGCTTGCCTCGTCAGATGAAAAGTTCAAAACTCTAGCCAACCAATTTACCACTGATACATTATATGGCTATGTTGATATCCTTTCAAAGACGCAACAAGAGATGCGCTTTTCACATCATTCCAAAATTTACTTAGAAACGGCCATGTTGAAAATGGCACAATTTGCTCCAGGTCAACCCATCATTCAAGCGCCTACTCAAGCAAATAGTCCACTGATGCAATCTACCGGTGAATCACCTAATGTTGCAGACCTTGAAGCGAAGATTGCCTCATTAGAACAAATTGTTCACCAATTACAACAGGGTGGTCAACAACAACACAATACAGCACCTGCTCAACAACGACAACGACCAAAAGTAGATAGTGGTATGAAAATAAATGTTGGTCGAATTCAAGAGGTACTTAAAGTAGCGACGAAAAAAGATTTACAAATGATAAAATCAGCGTGGTCTGAAGTGCTAAATCAGCTTCAAAAATCACAATCAGCGCTTTTGGAAGACGCTGAACCTGTGGCAGCATCTTCTAATGCATTTGTGTTAAAATTGAAGCAGGGAGTTTATTGCACGATAGGTACTAATAATGGTACATTTTCAGCGATGTCTACAATCTTACAACCATTAACAGGTGTGGCCTATGAAATTGTAGTAGTGCCCGAGGATAATTGGCTGAAAATACGTGCAGACTTCATACGTCAGCATGGTCTGGACAAACAGGTGCATTCATTAGAAGAAACACCTGCAGATAATGTAAACGAAATGACAGAACCTCTTTTTGTAGAGGAGCGAATTCCTTCAGAGGACCCGCTTGTCGCAAAAGCAGAGGAGCTTTTTGGTAAAGGTTTTGTAGAAATACTAGAAGAGTAAATTTTAATTATTTTGAGGAGGAAACTAATATGCGTGGTATGGGAAATATGAATAACATGATGAAACAAATGCAGAAAATGCAAAAGAAAATGATGGAAGCTCAAGAAGAACTAGCTACTCAGGTGTTTGAAGGTGTAGCTGGTGGAGGTATGGTGAAAGTCGTTATATCTGGTGAGAAAAAAGTAACTGACGTTATTCTTGATGAATCAGTAGTAGATCCGGAAGATATTGAAATGTTACAAGATCTAATTATCATTGCTACAAACGAAGCAATCAAAAAAGTAGACGAAACTACAAATGCTACAATGGGACAATTCACGAAAGGCATGAACCTTCCCGGCATGTTCTAGGAGGAATTGATATGCATTACCCTGAACCAATATCAAAATTAATCGATAGTTTTATGAAATTGCCAGGTATCGGGCCGAAAACCGCGGCTCGTCTGGCGTTTTTTGTGCTAACAATGAAAGAAGACACTGTTCTATCTTTTGCAAAAGCGTTAGTTGATGCTAAACGTAACTTAACGTATTGTTCAGTTTGTGGTCATATTACTGATGTGGATCCATGTCATATTTGTCAGGATAAACAACGTGATGTTTCGACGATCTGTGTTGTTCAAGATCCTAAAGATGTGATCGCCATGGAAAAAATGCGTGACTATCACGGGTTATATCATGTACTTCATGGTGCGATCTCACCGATGGACGGTATAGGTCCCGAAGACATTAATGTACCTACATTATTGAAAAGATTGCAAGATGATCAAGTACAAGAATTGATTTTAGCTACAAACCCTACTATAGAAGGTGAAGCTACTGCAATGTACATTTCGCGCTTAGTGAAACCGTCAGGTATACGTACAACTCGTATAGCTCATGGTTTACCTGTAGGCGGCGATTTGGAATATGCTGATGAAGTAACTTTATCAAAAGCGTTAGAAGGAAGACGCGAACTGTGAAGTAAGGGGCGAATATGATGTTTTTTCGTAAACAAAAGTTACGTCAAGAGTTTGATGAGAAGTTAGTGGTTCTTATGAGAGAAACTAAAGAAGATTGGCAGCAGACGCAAGAAATTGAAGGTTTACTAGATGATTATGATCTAGATACAATCGCGCAGCGTAAAATTGCCGAAAGTAAACACTTCTATCTATTTAAAGAAGCGCGTATTCGAAAAATCTTATTAAGAAAATGAATTAAAAACAGCATCCCAATCATATATTTCACTACTATCTTAAAAGGAGTTGGATATATATGATGTGGAAACCGATTGTTGGTTTCGTAGGGGTGTTGTTTTTTTTCTTCCTATTAATGAGAACGAGAAAGCACTGGGGTAAAGCGATCGAGTGGCTATCAATTTTTTGGTTTCGTATAGCATTTTCTTTTGTCCTATTGTTCGCGCTACACTATTTATTAGGTTTTGCAGGATTGTTTCTTCCTATTAACTTTTTCTCAAGCTTGTTGGTTGCGCTATTAGGTATACCAGGAGTAGCCTCTGTAGTAGCAATATCTATCTACTATAACTTTTTTTAAAAAACACTTGCACAGGTTTATAAAGCGTGTTATATTAATTAAGTTGCTAATTTAAGTAACACATCAACTTAAAAATAACTTAAAAAAGTTGTTGACACCGAGAGGTGAGGTTGATATAATATAAAGGTTGCTACTGAAACAAGGCAACTTATCAGGACAATAACTAAAAAGAAATTTTAAAAAAGTTATTGACAAAGAAGTGTTATCCTGATATAATATTAAAAGTCGACTAGACATCGACCAAACACAATGAACCTTGAAAACTGAACATGCAAGACGTTAATCAATAAATGTTTTTGGACATCAACTCTGTTGGTGGATCAAAACAAAAATAGATATCATCTTCGGATGATACGCTAGCAAAGCTAATGAGCTTTCAAACTACTTTTATGGAGAGTTTGATCCTGGCTCAGGACGAACGCTGGCGGCGTGCCTAATACATGCAAGTCGAGCGAATGATGAAGAAGCTTGCTTCTTCTGATTTAGCGGCGGACGGGTGAGTAACACGTGGGCAACCTACCTAGTAGATTGGGATAACTCCGGGAAACCGGGGCTAATACCGAATAATCCATTTTGTCACATGGCAAAATGCTGAAAGGCGGTTTCGGCTGTCACTACTAGATGGGCCCGCGGTGCATTAGCTAGTTGGTGGGGTAACGGCCTACCAAGGCAACGATGCATAGCCGACCTGAGAGGGTGATCGGCCACATTGGGACTGAGACACGGCCCAAACTCCTACGGGAGGCAGCAGTAGGGAATCTTCCACAATGGACGAAAGTCTGATGGAGCAACGCCGCGTGAGTGATGAAGGTTTTCGGATCGTAAAACTCTGTTGTAAGGGAAGAACAAGTACGTTAGTAACTGAACGTACCTTGACGGTACCTTATTAGAAAGCCACGGCTAACTACGTGCCAGCAGCCGCGGTAATACGTAGGTGGCAAGCGTTGTCCGGATTTATTGGGCGTAAAGCGCGCGCAGGTGGTTTCTTAAGTCTGATGTGAAAGCCCACGGCTCAACCGTGGAGGGTCATTGGAAACTGGGAGACTTGAGTGCAGAAGAGGAAAGTGGAATTCCAAGTGTAGCGGTGAAATGCGTAGAGATTTGGAGGAACACCAGTGGCGAAGGCGACTTTCTGGTCTGTAACTGACACTGAGGCGCGAAAGCGTGGGGAGCAAACAGGATTAGATACCCTGGTAGTCCACGCCGTAAACGATGAGTGCTAAGTGTTAGGGGGTTTCCGCCCCTTAGTGCTGCAGCTAACGCATTAAGCACTCCGCCTGGGGAGTACGGCCGCAAGGTTGAAACTCAAAGGAATTGACGGGGGCCCGCACAAGCGGTGGAGCATGTGGTTTAATTCGAAGCAACGCGAAGAACCTTACCAGGTCTTGACATCCCAATGACCGCTCTAGAGATAGAGTTTTCCCTTCGGGGACATTGGTGACAGGTGGTGCATGGTTGTCGTCAGCTCGTGTCGTGAGATGTTGGGTTAAGTCCCGCAACGAGCGCAACCCTTGATCTTAGTTGCCATCATTAAGTTGGGCACTCTAAGGTGACTGCCGGTGACAAACCGGAGGAAGGTGGGGATGACGTCAAATCATCATGCCCCTTATGACCTGGGCTACACACGTGCTACAATGGACGATACAAAGAGTCGCTAACTCGCGAGGGTATGCTAATCTCATAAAATCGTTCTCAGTTCGGATTGTAGGCTGCAACTCGCCTACATGAAGCCGGAATCGCTAGTAATCGTGGATCAGCATGCCACGGTGAATACGTTCCCGGGCCTTGTACACACCGCCCGTCACACCACGAGAGTTTGTAACACCCGAAGTCGGTGAGGTAACCTTTATGGAGCCAGCCGCCGAAGGTGGGATAGATGATTGGGGTGAAGTCGTAACAAGGTAGCCGTATCGGAAGGTGCGGCTGGATCACCTCCTTTCTAAGGATAATTACGGAAACAGATCTTGGATCTGTCGATTAACGTCTTGCGTTCAGTTTTGAAGGCTCATTGTAAAATGATCTTCAAAACCTTGTTCTTTGAAAACTGGATAAAACGACATTGAAGCAAATTAAGTAACACATTTTTTATTATTAAGTTTTTTAGGCTTAATAACTAACTTTTAGGTTAAGTTATTAAGGGCGCATGGCGGATGCCTTGGCACTAGGAGCCGAAGAAGGACGGCACTAACACCGATATGCTTCGGGGAGCTGTAAGTGAGCTTTGATCCGGAGATTTCCGAATGGGGGAACCCACTGTTCGTAATGGAGCAGTATCTTGACGTGAATACATAGCGTCTTGATGGCAGACCCAGGGAACTGAAACATCTAAGTACCTGGAGGAAGAGAAAGAAAAATCGATTCCCTGAGTAGCGGCGAGCGAAACGGGAATAGCCCAAACCAAGAGGCTTGCCTCTTGGGGTTGTAGGACACTCTATATGGAGTTACAAAGGAATGAGTTAAATGAAGCGGTCTGGAAAGGCCCGCCAGAGCAGGTAACAGCCCTGTAGTTGAAAGTTCATTCTCTCTTGAGTGTATCCTGAGTACGGCGGAACACGTGAAATTCCGTCGGAATCTGGGAGGACCATCTCCCAAGGCTAAATACTACCTAGTGACCGATAGTGAACCAGTACCGTGAGGGAAAGGTGAAAAGCACCCCGGAAGGGGAGTGAAATAGATCCTGAAACCATGTGCCTACAAGTAGTTAGAGCCCGTTAATGGGTGATAGCGTGCCTTTTGTAGAATGAACCGGCGAGTTACGATTACATGCGAGGTTAAGTTTTAGAAGACGGAGCCGTAGCGAAAGCGAGTCTGAATAGGGCGAATGAGTATGTGGTTGTAGACCCGAAACCAGGTGATCTACCCATGTCCAGGGTGAAGGTAAGGTAACACTTACTGGAGGCCCGAACCCACGTACGTTGAAAAGTGCGGGGATGAGGTGTGGGTAGCGGAGAAATTCCAATCGAACCTGGAGATAGCTGGTTCTCTCCGAAATAGCTTTAGGGCTAGCCTCGTGATAGAGAATCCTGGAGGTAGAGCACTGTTTGAACTAGGGGTCCATCCCGGATTACCGAATTCAGACAAACTCCGAATGCCAGTGATTTATGCACGGGAGTCAGACTGCGAGTGATAAGATCCGTAGTCAAAAGGGAAACAGCCCAGACCACCAGCTAAGGTCCCAAAGTAATTGTTAAGTGGAAAAGGATGTGACGTTGCTTAGACAACCAGGATGTTGGCTCAGAAGCAGCCATCATTTAAAGAGTGCGTAATAGCTCACTGGTCGAGTGACGCTGCGCCGAAAATGTATCGGGGCTAAACAATTCACCGAAGCTGTGGATGGACATCTTAGATGTCCGTGGTAGGAGAGCGTTCTAAGTGCTGTGAAGTCAGACCGGAAGGACTGGTGGAGCGCTTAGAAGTGAGAATGCCGGTATGAGTAGCGAAAGACGGGTGAGAATCCCGTCCACCGAATGACTAAGGTTTCCTGAGGAAGGCTCGTCCGCTCAGGGTTAGTCGGGACCTAAGCCGAGGCCGATAGGCGTAGGCGATGGACAACAGGTTGATATTCCTGTACCACCTATTTACCATTTGAGCAATGGGGGGACGCAGTAGGATAGGGTAAGCATGCTGTTGGTTATGCATGTTCAAGCAGTGAGGCGTGAAATGAGGCAAATCCCATTTCTATAACGTTGAGCTGTGATGACGAGGACGTATGTCCGGAGTTCCTGATTTCACACTGCCAAGAAAAGCCTCTAGCGAGGTAAAAGGTGCCCGTACCGCAAACCGACACAGGTAGTCGAGGAGAGAATCCTAAGGTGTGCGAGAGAACTCTCGTTAAGGAACTCGGCAAAATGACCCCGTAACTTCGGGAGAAGGGGTGCTCTAGTAGGGTGAAAGCCCGAGAGAGCCGCAGTGAATAGGCCCAGGCGACTGTTTAGCAAAAACACAGGTCTCTGCAAAACCGTAAGGTGACGTATAGGGGCTGACGCCTGCCCGGTGCTGGAAGGTTAAGAGGAGTGCTTAGCGCAAGCGAAGGTGCGAATTGAAGCCCCAGTAAACGGCGGCCGTAACTATAACGGTCCTAAGGTAGCGAAATTCCTTGTCGGGTAAGTTCCGACCCGCACGAAAGGCGTAACGATCTGGGCACTGTCTCAACGAGAGACTCGGTGAAATTATAGTACCTGTGAAGATGCAGGTTACCCGCGACAGGACGGAAAGACCCCGTGGAGCTTTACTGTAGCCTGATATTGAATTTTGATACATCTTGTACAGGATAGGTAGGAGCCAGAGATTCCGGAGCGCCAGCTTCGGAGGAGGCGTTGGTGGGATACTACCCTAGATGTATTGAACTTCTAACCCATGCCCCTTAGCGGGGTAGGAGACAGTGTCAGGCGGGCAGTTTGACTGGGGCGGTCGCCTCCTAAAGAGTAACGGAGGCGCCCAAAGGTTCCCTCAGAATGGTTGGAAATCATTCGTAGAGTGTAAAGGCATAAGGGAGCTTGACTGCGAGACCTACAAGTCGAGCAGGGTCGAAAGACGGGCTTAGTGATCCGGTGGTTCCGCATGGAAGGGCCATCGCTCAACGGATAAAAGCTACCCCGGGGATAACAGGCTTATCTCCCCCAAGAGTCCACATCGACGGGGAGGTTTGGCACCTCGATGTCGGCTCATCGCATCCTGGGGCTGTAGTCGGTCCCAAGGGTTGGGCTGTTCGCCCATTAAAGCGGTACGCGAGCTGGGTTCAGAACGTCGTGAGACAGTTCGGTCCCTATCCGTCGTGGGCGTAGGAAATTTGAGAGGAGCTGTCCTTAGTACGAGAGGACCGGGATGGACACACCGCTGGTGTACCAGTTGTTCTGCCAAGGGCATCGCTGGGTAGCTATGTGTGGACGGGATAAGTGCTGAAAGCATCTAAGCATGAAGCCCCCCTCAAGATGAGATTTCCCATTACGCAAGTAAGTAAGATCCCTCAAAGACGATGAGGTAGATAGGTTCGAGGTGGAAGTGTGGCGACATACGGAGCTGACGAATACTAATAGATCGAGGACTTAACCAAATTTTACTTAACTAACTTCAATGTAATTTATCCAGTTTTGAGAGAACAAGTTCTCTAATATAGTCTAGTGATGATGGCAAAGAGGTCACACCCGTTCCCATGCCGAACACGGAAGTTAAGCTCTTTAGCGCCGATGGTAGTTGGGGGTTTCCCCCTGTGAGAGTAGGACGTTGCTAGGCACATTAAAGCACAGCTGATTTAATCAGTTGTGCTTTTTTTATTGGTTTTGAAAAATATAATACCCTTGTATGGTGAAACGAGCTTGTCTGTAGTTGTTTCCTCTGTTTATCCAATCAAGGGACCTTTGTTTAATTAAATTAGTTGGATCAATAGAGAATCAAATAGATCCCTATCGAGTTACTAGGTACTCTCCATATGCTGGTTAAGAAATTAGCAATATTGTTGCGATACTCATGATGATGTTGAGCAATGGTAGTTATTACTGCAATTACAAATACAGCAGTAATTATTGGATTAGGTAGTATGGATAAAGTACTATCATCATTACAGTTGTGATCGATGCAATAACAGATAACTGTTCATTTAGATAGTATTTCGATAATTGCAATACGTAAGGATATATAGATACTTTACTTGTAAAAAACGAACTTGGATGCTTAGCCACAAATAGAAATGTTGAAGTTGAGTAAGAATTAGAATAAATTTAAATCCCCATAGTTTCGTAGAAAAGATTACAAGACGAAAAGGGATAACGGATTTGGTATTATATATTGCAAGTAAATCAGCAAAAGGTATGAAAAGGTAAGTCGTTTTTGTAGAGAGGCTATCTCATTCAATGATATGTAAAAATAGTAGCTTTAAGTCAATTTAAAATTGGCTTAAGGCTTTTTTGTTTGAAACATTTCAATTAGAACCATTTAGTCTAAAAAAACTAATATAATACAGTGGTGTTATATGTGCAATTTTGTGGAGGGGCGCATGTTTTTTATCGAAAAAAATTAGTGAGTGTGTCTATTTTTTTGAGTGCAATTATTAGTTGGTGTAATACAATTTTAATCATTAAATAACTCGATGCATTATAGATTAATCGATTTAATACTATTTTTAGTATGGACTGTTTGATTGATGAAATTATGCATGAGTGACGGGTTTTAAGAATAGATATTGTATAATAGAGTAAATCGAAATTAATCCAAACTAATCCGTTATCGGAGGAATATATAATAATGAAGAAAAATTTATTTATAACAATTGAAGGACCAGAGGGAGCAGGGAAAACTACGGTTTTGAAGATGGTTGTTGAAAGGCTACAAAGGGAGGGCAAGAAGTTCGTTGCAACACGTGAACCAGGGGGCAACGAAATAGCCGAAAAGATTCGCGATATCATTTTAAATCCTGCCCATACAGCAATGGATGCACGGACGGAGGCTCTATTATATGCAGCTGCTCGCAGCCAACATTTTGCGGATAAGGTAGAACCAGCTTTAGCTTTAGGTATCCCGGTCTTATGTGATCGCTTTATTGACTCATCATTAGCTTATCAAGGACATGCTAGAGGCCTTGGAATGGAAGGGGTGCGTTCTATCAATGAGTTTGCTATTGGGGATAGAATGCCTGATTTGACGATATTATTTGATTTAGAGCCAGAGGTTGGACTTGCACGAATTAATGCGCATAGTGAACGTGAAATAAACCGTTTAGATGTGGAGAGCTTAGCATTCCATACAAAAGTTTGCGAAGCGTATAAATTATTAGCCGATCAAAATCCAGAACGTTTTCGTATAGTAGATGCAAGTAAAAGTTTAGATGAAGTAGTGGAGAGTGTTTGGGAAATTTTGAAAAATGAATTATAAAGAAAATGAAGAAATTAGCTTGTTTGTGTTATAATTATTTAAAGAACCTATTTAATTAAGGGGTGAGTGCCGATGAAATTAGTTGTAGCAGTTGTACAAGATCAGGATAGTAACCGTCTTTCAAACGCTTTGACGAAAAATGAGTTTCGTGCAACAAAATTGGCAAGTACTGGAGGATTCCTGCGCTCAGGAAATACAACATTCCTTATAGGTACTGAAGATTCATTGATTCCAAAGGCTTTAGATATCATTCGTGATAATTGTCGTGCTCGTGAACAAATGGTAGCACCAATATCACCGATGGGTGGGAATGCAGATTCATATATTCCATATCCTGTAGAAGTTGAGGTTGGGGGAGCTACGGTTTTCGTATTACCGATTGAACAGTTCCACCATTTCTAATAATGGAGGCGACTGGTAATTGAAAATTAATCAAGACTTACGAACTGGCTTAGATCAATCACGTCAGCCGCTACAAAATCATCAACCCGTAACACGTTTTGGTGATGTAGTAGTGAAGCAAGGGCAGCGATTGCAAACAGAGCAACTAACAAGACTATTAGGTGATATTTCAACAGCTGGCGATCGCATTGCCAAATCTCGTAATTTACGTGATTTAGCTAAATTTAAAATGCTTGTAAAACGCTTCTTAAAAGAGGCGGTTGATCATGGTATGGAGCTTAAACAATCGCATACATGGAATCGTTTTGGTGAAGGTCGACGATTGAAGGTTGTGTCAACAATTGATGAAAAGCTTATCGAATTGACAGAGGACATTTTAGACCAGGAGAAAGACTCCGTTGACTTATTAAGTAAAATAGGTGAAATTAAAGGGTTGTTAATCAACTTATATACGTAAATAAACCCCGTGCCTTTCGGAACCCCGGAGCACGGGATTTTTTCAAACAATGAAAAGGTGATGAATGATGGTGCAGACAGCTGAAGAGCTACTGAAATTACAACCTGTAGTAATGAAGCAGCTCCAAACAATTTTCGATAAAAAAAGACTGGGTCACGCTTACATATTTGAAGGTGGAAAAGGCTCTGGAACTGAAGCTATAATGCATTTCTTTGTGCAATTAATGTTTTGTGAGGAACCTCGGAAAAATGTTCCATGTGAAACATGTCGAAATTGTCAGCGTATAAAATCAGGAAATCACCCAAATTTCCACCAAATATACCCGGATGGTCAATTTATTAAAGTGGCAGCCATCGAAGCTTTGTTACATGAAATGAATAAGACAGGTTTAGAAGCAGGGCGAAAAGTATATGTCGTTCATGAGGCCGACCGTTTAAATCCGCAATCTGCCAATAAATTATTAAAATTTCTTGAAGAGCCTGAAGGTATTGTGACGGCAATCTTCATTACGGATAATATTAATGCTATGTTGTCGACTATTCGTTCGCGTTGCCAGCATATAAAGTTTCAAGGAATATCGAAAGACGCTATGATTAAAGAGCTTGTAGCAGAGGGAATTACGGTTTCAATGGCTGCTACGGTTAGCATGGTGACAAGCGATTTAGAGGAAGCTTTTTCTCTATCAAAAGATGATGAGTTTGCGCAGGCCCGAAAAACAGTGTTAAAATTGGTTGAAGCAACCTTTACTAATGTGCATGAATCTATGTTATCGGTACATGAAGATTGGCTGCCACTATTTAAAGAGAAAGAGCAAATGGAGTTGGCATTAGATTTACTGCTATTTGCATTTCGTGACATTGTTGCGATTAAAGCAAATCCCGAAGCAGTGTGTACGTATCCAGATTGGTTATCGTACTGGAAGAAGGTTGCATTGCAGACGACATATGCTCGTTTATCGACGCAGTTACAAGCGATATTACAAGCTCGTCAGCAATTACAGCGCAACATGAACCGAACGCTGATGATGGAGCAGCTTATGCTGAATCTGCAGGAGGGAAAATCCTTTGTATAATGTAGTTGGTGTCCGCTTTAAAAAAGCGGGTAAAATATATTATTTTGATCCTGGAGAATTTTTATTAAATAAGGGTCAATATGTAATTGTCGAAACTGCGCGTGGTATTGAGTATGGCAAAATTGTTGTTCCAATGAAACAAGTAGGAGAAAGCGATGTTGTACTACCATTAAAGCAAGTCGTACGTCCAGCTGATGAACGCGACCGATTCCAGGTTGATGAAAATGCTATAGAATCTAAACGTGCTTTTGAATTGGCAACAGAAAAAATTTCAGAACATGAACTAGAAATGAAATTAGTTGATGTTGAATATACATTTGACCGCAATAAAATTATATTTTATTTTACAGCGGAAGGTCGAGTAGATTTCAGAGAGTTAGTAAAAGACTTAGCTGCTATTTTCCGCACACGAATCGAACTTCGCCAAATTGGTGTGAGAGATGAGGCGAAGATGCTTGGCGGTATAGGTCCGTGTGGAAGAATGTTATGTTGTTCTACATTTTTAGGTGATTTTGAGCCAGTTTCTATAAAAATGGCGAAAGATCAAAACTTATCGCTTAACCCTTCTAAAATTTCAGGGTTATGTGGTCGTTTAATGTGTTGCTTGAAATATGAAAACGACGAGTATGAAGAAGCAAGAGAGCAAATGCCTGATATTGGTGCTGTAATTACAACACCAGATGGTAGTGGAAAAGTAGTAGGTATGAATATATTAGAACGCGTGCTACAAGTTGAGCTTTCTGAGCAACAACGTATTTTGGATTATACATTGGAAGAAATTTTACAACACGAAAAAAGTTCTGTCCAATAGTGGAAATAATGAGGTGGCTTGAGTGGAGGACCGTAATTTCTTAGATACTGTTATGGAGTTCGAACAACAGCTAGAATCGATGCAAAAACAATTTGAGGCACTGAAGAAATTCGTTGCACTCATGATGGAAGAGCATCAAACACTCCAAATGGAGAATCGTCATCTTCGCACACGTCTAGAGGAAGTACTCTCTTCTAAACCTGAGGGGAAGGTTATTAAAGACGTTTCAGCGAAAAAAGTAGAAATCATTGATGTCGGTGAGGGTTATGATAACTTGGCACGACTTTATCATGAAGGATACCATGTATGTCATGTCCATTTTGGAGGATCACGTAAAGGCGAGGATTGTTTATTCTGCCTATCATTTTTAAATAAACAAAACGGCTAAACAAAGACTGATTCCATTTTCTTGAAAAGTGGAGGTCAGTCTTTTGCTATGTTGGAGGTAATTATATGGAACAGTGGTTGAAAGAAGATGAGAGACTCGATTATCTTTTAGCAGAGGAATTACGCATTATCCAGAGTCCGTCGGTGTTTTCATTTTCTCTTGATGCAGTGTTACTTGCAAAGTTTGTGAATGTACCTTATCAAAGGGGAAAGCTTGTTGATTTATGTGCTGGTAATGGAGCCATTCCGTTGTTCTTGAGTGCTCGGACAAAAGGGCATATTACTGGTGTAGAATTGCAAGAACGTCTTGTTGATATGGCCCAGAGAAGTGTTCATTATAATAAATTAGAACTACAAATTGAGATTATGCAAGGTGATGTGAAGACAATTGCATCTGCACTTGGCGCGGAAAAGTATGATGTTGTGACATGTAATCCACCTTATTTCCCTGCGCATGAAGCGAGTGATAAAAACTTGAAGGAGCATGTCGCGATTGCTAGACATGAAATCCATTTAACATTAGATCAAATGATTTTTTCCGCAAGTAAATTGTTAAAGCAAGGTGGAAAGGTAGCATTTGTCCATCGCCCGAGTCGTTTACTTGATATTATAACGGCGATGCGTGCAAATCGATTGGAGCCCAAACGCATCCGCTTTGTTTACCCGAAAGCTGGTAAAGAAGCGAATACATTATTAATAGAAGGAATTAAAGATGGCAAGCCAGATTTAAAGATTTTGCCCCCACTTTATGTATATGGAGAAGATGGTGAATATACAGCTGAAGTGAGAGAGATGCTATATGGAAAAGAGCAATAAGCATCTCATGTATGTACTAGAATGTGGTGATGGAACTTACTATACAGGTTACACAAATGATTTAGAACATCGACTCGGTGTGCATAATCAGGGGAAAGGTGCCAAGTATACAAGGGCACGTTTACCTGTACGTTGCATTTACTTTGAAGAATACGAGACAAAGCAAGAAGCGATGCGAGCTGAATACGCATTTAAACAATTAACACGTAAACAGAAGATCGACCATATAAGGAGCGGAGAACTGTGAAATCACAAAAAAGTACCATGCATGAAAATACGAGTTGCTTATATTTAGTCGCTACACCTATTGGCAATTTGGAAGACATGACTATGCGAGCTATTCGTATACTAAAAGAAGCTGATGTCATCGCAGCAGAAGATACGCGTAATACTAAGAAACTTTGTAACTACTTTGAAATTGATACACCACTTGTTAGTTACCATGATCACAACAAAGAGTATGGTGGCGAAAAGCTTCTAAATTATTTGCGTGAAGGTAAAACAGTAGCATTAGTAAGTGATGCAGGACTACCGTGTATTTCAGATCCAGGTGCAGATATTGCTGCAAAGGCAATTGAAGAAGACTTTGCGGTTGTACCGATACCTGGTGCTAACGCGGCTATCACCGCTTTAATCGCTTCAGGTTTAATCCCTCAACCATTTTTCTTCTATGGATTTTTGAGTCGTCAAAAGAAGGAGCGTAAAGAAGCCTTAGAAAAATTAAGTAAGAGACAAGAGACGATTCTATTTTATGAAGCTCCTCACCGTTTGAAAGATACATTAAAGGATATGCAAACGATACTTGGTAATCGTCGGATTGTTTTAGCACGAGAATTGACGAAGAAATTTGAAGAGTTTTTAAGAGGCACAATTGATGAAGCGTTAGAGTGGGCAATTGAAAGTGAAATTCGCGGAGAATTTTGTATTGTTTTAGAAGGTAATGTAAATGCTGACGAAGAAGAGGAAGCAACTTGGTGGGATGAGCTAACGGTTGTCGATCACATAAATAAGCTAATAGAAGAACAGCAACTATCTTCTAAAGATGCTATTAAAGAAGTGGCAAAAGTAAGAGGTCTTACAAAGCGAGAAGTGTATCAAGCCTATCATGTGGAATAATTAGATCTATTAATAGAAAAAAACATCCGAAATGGCGAACATTTCGGATGTTTTCTATATATGAAATCACATTTGAAAAACAAGATAGGTAATAATCTATTTGTTATTGAATAACTTGTTACTCGAATATAATTAAATCCTCTAAATTATTTAGTTAATTTAGTTTGGATTTCTTTTACAAGGATTTCAGCGCCTTCAGGGCTTAGGATTAAGCTACCACCAGCAAGACGGAAGTTATCATCAGACACTTCGCCTGTTACAGCGCAAGTCATATTAGGTAAGTATTTTTTTAAGATGATTTTATCATCATCAACGTAGATTTCAAGAGCGTCTTTTTCAGCAATGCCTAGAGTACGGCGAAGTTCGATAGGAATAACCACGCGACCTAATTCATCAACTTTGCGGACGATACCAGTAGATTTCATGACAAGAATTCCTCCTATATTATTATTATTTTTCGTCAAATTTCGACATATATTCTGTGTCTGTTGAATATCATACCAACTAATGCCATAAACGTCAATTATTTTTGTTTGAAAAATGATATTTTATTTCAAAAATATTCCGTTCTTTAAGTAGAATTTACATACGAATTTGATTAATTTCCTCGAAAATGCATAAAACGCATGAGTTTTTTGCTATATTTAAGTATCTCGAATTCGAAAAGTAATATTCGACATTTTTCGTCAAAAAGTCATTTAATAAACTTTGATTGAAAGGTTTTTCGTACTTGGTTAGAATAGAAAGTATACTGTAGAACACTGGAGGAAGTTTTCGTGGACAATCAAAAGAAAACATTCTATATAACAACACCTATTTATTACCCTAGTGGTAAATTTCATATTGGAACTGCATATACAACTGTAGCTTCTGATACGATCGCACGCTATAAACGTTTGAAAGGATATGACGTACGTTTCCAAACGGGTATGGACGAGCATGGGCAAAAAATTCAAGAAAAAGCAGCTGAGGCTGGTAAAGAACCACAGCAATATGTGAATGAAATTGCTGAATCAGCAAAAGCTGTTTGGAAGTTAATGGACATCTCTTATGATGATTTTATCCAGACAACAGAAAAACGTCATACAGACGCTGTCGAAAAGATTTTCCAAAAATTCTTAGACAACGGTGATATTTACAAAGGGGAATATGAAGGTTGGTATTGTACACCGTGTGAATCATTCTTTACTGAATCACAATTGGACAATGGTAACTGTCCTGATTGTGGTCGCCCTGTTCATAAGGTAAAAGAAGAATCGTACTTCTTTAATATGAAGAAATACGCTGATCGCCTTTTGAAATATTATGAGGATAATGTTGAATTTATCGAACCAGAGTCTCGTAAAAACGAAATGATCAATAACTTTATCAAACCTGGTTTGGAAGACCTATCTGTTTCTCGTACTTCTTTTGACTGGGGAATTAAAGTTCCTGGAGATCCAAAGCATGTTATTTATGTATGGGTTGATGCTTTAACAAATTATATTACAACGTTAGGCTATTTATCTGAGGATGATACATTGTTTAAAAAATACTGGCCAGCAGATGTACATGTAGTTGGTAAGGATATAGTACGTTTCCATACAATATATTGGCCAATCTTCTTAATGGCTTTAGATTTACCATTACCTAAAAAAGTATTTGCACATGGTTTCATCATGATGAAAGATGGTAAAATGTCGAAATCTAAAGGTAATGTTGTATATCCTGAGATGTTAGTTGAGCGTTATGGATTAGATGCAACACGTTACTTCTTACTACGTGAGTTACCATTTGGATCAGATGGGGTATTCTCACCAGAATCATTTGTCGAACGTACAAACTTTGATCTTGCTAATGATCTTGGAAACTTATTAAACCGTACTATTTCTATGATGAACAAGTATTTCGATGGACATATACCGACTGAAGGTTTAGAACCAACAGAATTTGATGCAGCATTAATCGCACAAGCTACGGATACAAAAGTGAAATATGAAGAAAACATGGAAAAAATGCAATTTAGTGTAGTTCTTTCTGACGTATGGGCATTAGTTTCACGTACAAACAAATATATTGATGAAACAGCACCATGGGTATTAGCAAAAGATGAAGCACTAAAAGGTCAATTAGCAACGGTAATGGCTAATTTAGCAGAAAGCTTACGACAAATAGCTGTTATGATTCAACCATTTATGACAATTGCACCAAAGCAAATTATGGAACAGCTTGGATTAGATGAAGAATTATTGGCTTGGGATACACTAGATACATTTGGTGCAATACCATCTGGTAAAAAAGTCATCGAAAAAGGTGTACCAATTTTCCCTCGTCTAGATAATGAAGTAGAAGTTGGCTATATTCGCGAACAAATGCAAGGTTCAGTTAAGCCGGTTGAAGAGCCTAAAAAAGATGCGGTAGCAAAAAAAGAAGAAGATGTACCTGAAATTTCTTTTGAAGATTTCATGAAAGTGGATCTTCGTGTTGCAACTGTCATTGCATGCGATAAAATTCCAAAAGCAGATAAATTATTAAAATTACAATTAGAGCTAGGATATGAGCAACGCCAAGTTGTATCAGGTATTGCAGAGTATTACAAACCGGAAGAATTAGTTGGGCGTAAAGTAATCGTTGTTGCTAACTTAAAACCAGTAAAACTTCGTGGTGAACTTTCTCAAGGGATGGTTTTGGCAGGAAGTAAAGATGGTGTTTTAACTTTAGCAACTGTCGATGAAAAACTAGAAAACGGCGCAAAAGTAAAATAAATATTTAATAACTACTAAAGAATCATCTTATTGATAATGAAGAAAGTCTAAATTTCCTCAAATATCGCGATTTTTCTTAAGTTTACTGAAAAACCAAGAGCCTACTGTATGACATAGTAGGCTCTTGGTTCTATTTATGGATATGATATTTTTTTGTGGAACTGCATTTTAGGGATGTGTTATTAGTATAAAAATAACATGGTGAAATTTTAATACCTATAAATATCCCTTTAAATGGTTAATGAAATAATCCAGAGAGCCTTGTAATCAAATTGTAATATGAATGACAACTCTGAAATCTGTTATTTGTCTAAAATAAAACTACTGTGAGGAGAATGACGATGTTTATCGATACACATGTGCATTTAAATGCTGACCAATACGAAGAGGATTTACAAGAAGTGATCCAACGCGCATTAGATGCTGATGTAAAAGAGATGGTTGTCGTAGGTTTTGACAGACCAACAATTGAGAAGGCGATGAAATTGATTGATGAATATCCATTTTTGTATGCAGCAATTGGTTGGCATCCTGTAGATGCAATTGACTGCACAGAAGCGGATTTACAATGGATTGAGGAATTAGCAGCTCATCCAAAGGTGGTAGCAATCGGTGAAACAGGACTTGATTATTATTGGGATAAATCTCCAAAAGAAATACAACAGGAATTATTGCGTAAACAAATTCGATTGGCACAAAAATTAGATTTACCAATTGTCATTCATAATCGTGATGCAACAGAAGATTGTGTGCGCATCTTGAAAGAAGAACATGCAGAAATTACGGGTGGAGTTATGCACTGTTATAGCGGTAGTGTAGAAATTGCAAAAGAGTGTATTAACATGAATTTTATGATTAGCTTAGGTGGTCCCGTTACTTTCAAAAATGCAAAAAAACCAAAAGAAGTTGCAACAGAAATTCCACTTGAGTATTTGATGATTGAAACAGATGCTCCATACTTGGCACCTCACCCACATCGAGGTAAAAGAAATGAGCCATCTTTAGTACCGTTAGTTGCAGAAGAAATAGCGCGCCTAAAGGAAATATCGGTAGAAGAAGTAGCATCGGCAACAACTGCCAATGCCCACCGTTTTTATAAAATTACAAAATAAAATGCAAGGTCGCCTTCCTTACTTCGGATAGGAAAACTTGCTTCTATGTCAAAATTAGGTAAAAACCTTAGGTGTTGACAGCTAAAAAGAAGGTCTATATAATCCAACGAGTGATAAGGAGGCGTTTTTCATGACAAAAAATTCCATGAAAAACCTGTTCTCAAGATCATTGAGGAATAAGCAAACAGTGATGATGGTATTATCAATCGCACTAGTAATTGCTTTCGTAGCTTCGAATTTATTCGAAAGTACAAACACAGCCGTGGTAAACGGTGATCATCAAGAAGTTACAGCACAAAACAATATTGTTGGAGTTAAAGCATCTGACAATGATATAATACAAACCTCAGTGAATACGAATTTTAAAAATAATAATACAAATTCGTATGAACAGGCATTAAATTTAACCATCCAAGGTGATGGTAGCAACAAGATAGCAGGAACCACTTCGACTACGGTCGCTGACTTTTTAAAGCAACCAATAGTTGAGTCAGGCGAGATAGGACGCGCTCAACAAGACACTAAGGCGCTCGCTAAAACACCTAACACAACGGCTTTTGATGATGTTCGAGTACAAAAAGTCACCGATGTAGTGGAAGGCTCTAAAGGCTCCACAACTGACGTTAGCAACAAGAAAATTACACAAGTTAGCAAAGCCAAAACCTATAAAACTAAAGTTCGTTTGAATTTACGAAAAGGTGCGAGCACAAAATATAAAGTGCTTCTGACGATTCCAAAAGGTAAAAAAGTGACGTACAAAGGTAAAAAAGGTTCTTGGTATAAAGTGAAATATAACAATAAGACGGGTTATGTCTCATCAAAATATTTAACATCAATTAAAAAAGTTTCAAAGTCTAAGACACCATCTCGTTCAGGTGAGCCGTCTAGTGGTCGAACTATGTATGTAACAGCTACAGCTTACACTGCATTCTGTAATGGTTGTTCGGGTAAAACAGCTACAGGTATCGACTTACGAAAGAATCCAAATATAAAAGTAATTGCGGTTGATCCAAAGGTTATTAAATTAGGTTCTAAAGTTTGGGTAGAAGATTACGGTTATGCGGTTGCTGGGGATACTGGTGGCGCGATTAAAGGGAACAAGATCGATGTCTTTATTTCAAATAAGCAGTCTGTTTATAATTGGGGTCGCAAAAGAGTTAAAATAAAAGTATTAAACTAATACATGACGTTTAACATATAGATATGAAAAGCTTTCCTTGCAGTTGTAAGGGAAGCTTTTTTTATAGGGAACAGTCTTGCTGATTGAAAACGAGCCTTCTTGCTTAAGCTACTGTACAATATAAGTAATATAGCAGTAAAATGGTCAAAGGACGTTTTAGAAAAGAGGATAAGGTATCCGTGGAAATAAAAGAATTTATTGTGGTTGAAGGAAAAGATGATACGACAGCAATTAAACGGGCTGTTCATGCAGATACAATCGAAACGAACGGTTCTGCTATTTCAGAGGAAGTTCTACGACGAATTCAACATGCCCAAGAAAAAAGGGGAGTTATCGTCTTTACGGATCCGGATTATCCAGGGAGACGTATTCGTGCAATTATTGAACAAAGAGTGCCCGATGTAAAACATGCGTTTTTACCGAAAAAGAAAACTATTGCTAAAAACGGTAAAAGTCTTGGCATAGAACATGCGAAAGACGGTGATATCCGTTATGCCCTCTCAAACGTTTATACACCTAGAGTGGCATCAGAGGACGTACAGATTATCACATTAGATGATTTAATCGTGGCTCAGCTACTATCACATCCTAATGCGAAAGCACGTAGAGAACGTTTAGGTGAATTATTAAATATAGGTTCAACAAACGGCAAACAATTGCACAAGCGATTACAAATGTTTCAAATAACTTTAGAGCAATTCGGTGAAGCGATTGCACAGATAAATCAGGAGGAACAAAATGCATAAAGATATTGCAACGCCTTTACGCACGCAAGAGATTTTAAAGAAATATGGTTTTTCATTCAAAAAAAGTTTAGGGCAAAATTTTTTAATTGACCCTAATATTCTTCGTAACATTGTGAGCTACGCTGATTTAACAGAAGATAGTGTGGCAATTGAGGTTGGCCCAGGTATAGGTGCATTGACGGAACATTTAGCTCGCTCTGCAGGGCAGGTCGTATCATTTGAGATTGATCAACGTTTATTACCGGTTCTAGAAGATACATTAAGCCCATATGATAATGTGAAAGTTGTTCATTCAGATATTTTAAAAGCGAATGTAGCTGAGGAATTAAGTTCGGAATTTGCGAAGTATAAAGACATTATGGTAGTAGCAAACTTACCTTATTACGTAACAACTCCTATTTTGCTAAAATTATTAATGGAGAAATTACCTATACGCGGTATGGTTGTGATGATGCAAAAAGAAGTAGCAGATCGTATTTCTGCAAACCCTGGTACAAAAGCATATGGTTCACTTTCAATTGCTATCCAATATTATATGAAGGCTGAAGTAGTGATGACTGTACCTAAAACTGTCTTCATGCCACAGCCAAATGTAGATTCAGCAGTTATTCGCTTAACTCGTCATGCAGAGCCGCCCGTGCATGTAATCGATGAAGAATTCTTATTTGAAGTATCGAGAAGTTCCTTTGCGCAACGTCGTAAAACAATTTTAAATAACTTACAATCACAGTTGCCAAAAGGTAAAGAAAAGAAAGAGCAAATTCTAGAAGCACTAGCTGAGTGTGGTATTGACCCAACGCGTCGAGGTGAAACTTTGTCTATTATTGAGTTTGGTCGATTGGCTGATGCACTTTATCCTACCTTCCGTCAATAAACGTTTCTGTTACATTCTTAGCACACTCGTAAAAAAAAATATAGATTTTCGAATAAAAAACAATTGACATCACCAAGATGGATTGATAAAATAATTTATTTAACTTGACGAATTAAACATCCTCATGTATAATGGTTTATAGTGAGGTGTAAGCGAAAATGCCAAAAACTTTAGCCGACATTAAGAAGTCGTTAGATTGTCATTTGGGTAGACGTTTGCAATTAAAAGCAAACGGTGGTCGCAAGAAAACGGTTGAGCGCGCTGGAATATTACGTGAAACATATCGCGCAGTATTTGTAGTTGATCTTGATCAAGATGAAAACGCCTTTGAGCGAGTTTCTTACAGCTACACAGATATTTTAACAGAAGCAGTAGAGATTACATTTGACGATGACATCAAAGAATTGGTCATTGCCAAGTAAGTGCATTTATAATCGAATATTTTTTTCGGACACTTGTAACGTATTCTTTGCGTAAGAATATTTTATGAGTGTTTTTGTTTTTTTTTGAACATACTATAACAGTCAGTCATCTTAGGAGGAATTTCGAATGGCGAGAAAACGTATCATGTCGGATCGTTTGAAAGAAGAAATCGCAAAAGACCTTGGATTTTACGATGTAGTAGAGCGAGAAGGATGGGGCGGGATCAAATCACGAGATGCCGGTAATATGGTCAAAAGAGCAATCGAAATGGCACAACAGCAATTAGCTGAAGAAGCAAAAACAAAGTAGATTGATGATTGTCCAAAATTGATGAACTGACAATTGGCTGCCTCACAGCTTGAGCTTTCAACTGTGAGGTAGCTTTTCGTTTTAATATAAAGATTTAACGAGCATAAAAATCTCCCGATTGGAAAGGTAGAAATTTATTTACAAAGGTCTTCCTGTGGTAGAATAATAATCAGTGAAAAAAGCACGAATAATAGTATCACTTTTTGTATAAAAACCTGCTAGGAAGGGGGCAGCGTTATGCTTTACGTAAAAGCACCTGCCAAGATTAATTTAACATTAGATGTACTCTACAAACGTCCCGATGGTTATCATGAAGTAGAGATGATTATGACAACGGTTGATCTCGCTGATAGAGTCGGCCTTAGAAGTAGAAAAGATGGACTTATTAAAATTCACTCGACAGACCGCTTTGTACCTGATGATCAAAGAAACCTAGCTTATCAAGCAGCTAAGTTATTAAAAGATACATACAACATAGATAAAGGTGTATCTATTACTATTGAAAAACATATTCCAGTAGCAGCTGGACTAGCTGGAGGTAGTAGCGATGCTGCCGCAACTTTGAAAGGTTTAAATACATTATGGAACTTAAACCTAACTATGGATGAAATCGCAGAATTAGGAGCTAAAATTGGCTCTGACGTATCTTTTTGTGTTTACGGTGGCACTGCACTTGCAACAGGCCGAGGAGAGCGTATACAGGCAATTTCTGCGCCTCCAAGTTGCTGGGTAGTATTAGCTAAGCCAACGATTGGTGTCTCAACAGCGGCTGTTTATGGTGGTTTAAACATGGATGATGTTGTCCATCCGAATACACAACAGATGATGCAAGCTATTGAAGAGGATGATTATGAATTACTTTGTGATACTGTAGGTAATGTACTAGAAACGGTTACATTAAAATTACATCCAGAAGTAGCAGTGATTAAAGAACAAATGAAACGTTTTGGAGCGGATGCCGTATTAATGAGTGGTAGCGGTCCAACGGTGTTTGGCCTCGTGCAGAATGAGGCCCGTGTAAGTCGTATTTATAATGGATTAAGAGGCTTTTGTGATGAAGTATATGCAATTCGTATGCTTGGAGATCGCGATTCCCTTGATTAAATACGTATAATTGTGGTATTTTTTGAATAAATCATTCGTGTTCAGGAGAGGATTTCATGAAATGGAAGCGTAGCGAACGTCTTGTAGACATGACGCATTATTTATTGGAGCATCCACAGCAGTTGATCCCTCTTACGTTTTTCGCAGAATTGTATCAATCGGCCAAATCTTCTATTAGTGAGGATTTATCGATTGTTAAAGATACATTTGATGAAAGAGGGATTGGCCTTCTTGTGACTGTTCCAGGAGCTGCTGGGGGAGTAAAATATATTCCTAAAATGCCAGAAGAGGCTGTTAAAGAAGTTATGCAAGAGCTCTTAAAAGAGTTAAGTCATTCAGATCGACTACTGCCAGGTGGATACTTATTTATGACAGATTTACTCGGTAATCCCGAATTAATGAACCGCGTCGGAAAAGTATTTGCTTCGGCATTTTGCGATAAAGAAATTGATGTTATTATGACAGTAGCAACAAAAGGTATTTCAATTGCCCACGCGATTGCGAGACATTTGAATGTCCCTGTAGTTGTAGTACGTCGTGATAACAAGGTAACAGAAGGCTCCACTGTAAGTATTAACTATGTATCTGGATCATCGCGTCGTATTCAAACGATGGTGCTATCAAAGCGTAGCATGAAAAGTGGCCAACGTGTACTTATTACCGACGACTTTATGAAAGTTGGCGGTACAATGAATGGCATGAAAAACTTGCTAGAAGAATTCGACTGTACACTAGCTGGCATAGCTGTGTTAGTAGAGGCAGAACATCTAGACGAGCGCTTAGTAGATGATTATTATTCACTTGTAAAATTAAAAGAAGTGAATGAAAAGGATCGTACAATTGCTTTAAGTGAAGGAAACTATTTTTAGAAGGGTGGAAATGAAAGATGGAAGTAGTAGCAACGAAAAATGCGCCAGCTGCAATTGGCCCATACGTACAAGGTATGATTTTAAATAATGTTTTTTATAGCTCGGGTCAAATTCCTTTAACACCAGCCGGAGAGTTTGTAGATGGCGACATCACTGAACAAACAAACCAAGTTTTTGAGAATCTAAAAGCAGTTCTTAAAGAAGCAGGCACTTCTTTAGAAAAAGTAGTTAAAACAACAGTATTTATCGCAGATATGAATGACTTCGCAGCGATGAATGAAGTATATGCTGCACAATTCGGTGAGCATAAACCTGCTCGTACAACAGTAGAAGTTGCGCGTTTGCCTAAAGATGCAAAAGTAGAAATTGAAGTCATTGCAGTAATTGACTAAGTAAAGAATAGCTTTAAAAACGATGAAATATAAAAAGACTATCAATGAGCTTGTAAGCTTATTAGATAGTCTTTTTTGTATATAATCATTTTGTGTAAAAACTGGTCATAATAAATAAGTGATTTAAAGACAATTAGTAACTAATGAATAACAGGATTAAAAACATTCTAAATTTTAAAAAAATAAATAAGGAAAAAGAAGGAATCTATAAATTTACATAGAATAAAGTAGATAGAGTCATTTTGGCATCTTAGATGAGAGGTGGTGAGAGAATGGAAGTTACAGATGTAAGATTACGTCGTGTACAAACTGATGGACGTATGCGTGCCATTGCTTCCATCACACTTGACAACGAATTTGTAGTGCATGATATTCGCGTCATTGATGGTAACGCAGGGCTATTCGTAGCAATGCCTAGTAAGCGTACTCCTGACGGGGAATTTCGTGATATTGCACATCCGATTAATTCTGGAACTCGTACGAAAATTCAAGAAGCTGTGCTTAAAGCTTATGAAGAGTCGAGTGATGAAGATGCGACGGTTTATGAAGAACACCAAGAAATTCAATAACCCGTAAATTTAGAGCCCATTCATATTGAATGGGCTCTTTTTTTGTATATATCAGACCTTTTCGTTTGTTGGTTTAGTAAATAGAGGAATAAGAATCTGATGAATTTTTTTAAGACTTACACTTAATTTATTTCTTAGGCATATATATATAGGAGTAAAGGCGACAGATTTATAAAGATTATTTGAATGATGCTTTTAATTAGGAGTCTATTTAATTAAAAAGTATGTTTTTACTTAAAAGTATACCTACTGGAATTTTTTTATAAAAAAACAAAAGATTTTAATAATAAATTGTTTGTCATAGTTTTGTCAAGTGAGGAAGTCTTGAAAATTAACTAAATTTGCTTTATAGTCAAAAGAGAAAATCAGCTAAAATGGAGGACTTGCGAAATGACGAATGTTTATGCCGTTATACTGGCTGCTGGCCAAGGTACGCGTATGAAGTCCAAATTATATAAAGTTCTTCATCCGGTTTGTGGAAAACCAATGGTTGAACATGTAGTTGATCATATTCAAACATTAGATGTAGAACGTATAGTAACTATCGTAGGTTATGGTGCTGAAAAGGTACAGGAACAACTTGGTGAAAAAAGTGAGTATGTATTACAAGCGGAGCAGCTTGGTACTGCGCATGCCGTTCAACAGGTGGAACCGATCCTTGGAGAATTAGAAGGCACAACGATTGTTATTTGTGGGGATACACCTTTAATTCGCCCCGAAACAATGAAAGCGTTGTTCGAGCATCATGAATCAAATCATGCAAAAGCAACAATTTTAACTGCTATCGCTGAAGACCCTACTGGCTATGGTCGAATTCTTCGCTCTACAGATCAACAGGTTGCTCAAATTGTTGAACAAAAAGATGCAACACCTGAACAACGACAAGTAAAAGAAATCAACACTGGCACATATTGCTTTGATAATAAAGCGTTATTTGCTGCATTGAAGCTTGTGAAAAATGATAATGCACAAGGTGAATACTATTTACCTGACGTCATTGAAATTTTACAAAAACAAGGTGAAGTAGTTGCCGCATATGTAACTGAAAACTTTGCTGAAACGCTTGGTGTTAACGACCGTTTTGCTTTATCTCAAGCTGAAGAAACAATGCGTGCTAGAATTAACGAACAACATATGCGTAATGGGGTGACGATTATTAACCCTAATAACACATATATAAGTGTTGATGCACAAATTGGTCGTGACACAGTCATCCAACCTGGTGTTATCATTGAAGGTGCTTCTTGCATTGGAGAAGATTGCATCATTGGTCCAAATAGCCATATTCAAAATAGCCGTATTGGAAATCGTACGACTGTCCATTCTTCTGTAGTACGAGAAAGCGTCATCGGTGAGGATACAGCTGTTGGTCCATTTGCGCATATCCGTCCAAATTCCGATTTGGGCGATCATGTGAAAATTGGAAACTTCGTTGAAGTGAAGAAAACAAAAATAGACAATGGTAGTAAAGTGTCTCACCTATCGTACTTAGGAGATGCGGAAGTAGGTACTGAAGTCAATATAGGTTGTGGTACGATTACTGTCAATTATGATGGTAAAAACAAGTTTAAAACAGTGATTGAAGATAATGCTTTTGTGGGTTGTAACTCTAATTTAGTTGCACCTGTAACGGTAGGAAAAGGCTCATTTGTAGCAGCTGGCTCAACAATTACAAAAGACATACCCGCTGACGCACTAGCAATTGCACGTTCTAGACAAGAAAACAAAGATAATTATGTTACCAAACTAAAATTAAAATAATTAAAATTACCAGGAGGCCATCATGCCGTATCAATATGCCAACTCAAAGTTAAAAATCTTTTCATTAAACTCGAATATACCATTAGCTGAAGAAATTGCTAAAGAAGTAGGTGTCGAGCTAGGAAAATGCTCTGTTAAACATTTTAGTGATGGAGAAATTCAAATTAATATTGAGGAAAGTATTCGTGGTTGTGACGTATTTATCGTACAGTCTACTTCAGCTCCAGTAAACGAAAACTTAATGGAATTACTTATTATGGTTGATGCCGTGAAACGTGCTTCAGCGCGCACAGTAAACGTAGTATTACCTTACTATGGTTATGCTCGCCAAGATCGTAAAGCACGTGCACGTGAACCAATTACGGCTAAATTAGTGGCAAACTTACTAGAAACTGCAGGAGCTACTCGTGCAATCGTTCTTGACTTGCATGCTCCACAAATTCAAGGTTTCTTCGACATCTTAATGGATCACTTAATCGGTGTACCGCTATTATCTGATCATTTCAAAGCAAAAGGCTTAAAATCAGAAGACGTTGTTATCGTATCACCAGACCATGGTGGTGTGACACGTGCTCGTAAAATGGCGGATCGCTTAAAGGCTCCAATAGCTATAATCGATAAACGTCGTCCGCGTCCAAATGTTGCAGAAGTTATGAATATTGTTGGTAGTGTTGATGGTAAAGTAGCAATCTTAATCGATGATATTATTGATACGGCAGGAACAATTACAATTGGTGCTGACGCGTTAGTTAAAGCAGGTGCTAAAGAAGTTTATGCTTGCTGTACACACCCTGTATTATCAGGTCCAGCTATCGAGCGTATTGATAACTCTGTTATTAAAGAATTAGTGATTACAAACTCTATCCAATTACCGGATGAGAAGAAATCACCGAAAATTAAACAACTATCTGTAGCAACTTTATTAGCTGATGCAATTGTAAGAATCTACGAGAACAAATCAGTAAGTACTTTATTCGATTAATAATGGTAAATGTTTGAATTCCTAGCTAACAGGGTACATATATTAATGTGACTATGTTAACTAGGAAGGGAGACATGTATCTATATGAGTACTGTAGTTCATGCAAAAAAGCGTAAGGTTGAAAATCATTCTGCACTGACTGAACTTCGACAAAGAGGTTATGTGCCAGCTGTGGTATATGGTTTTAAAACAGAGGCAACTCCAATTACGATTAATGCAAGAGAGTATGAAAAAGCATTACGTTTAGGTGGTAAAAACTCCATAGTAACATTAGAAATTGATGGTAAAAAATTAAACGCCGTATTAAACGAAGCTCAAAAATGTGCATTAAAGGGGACATTAGTTCACTTAGATTTTTTAGCGGTTAATATGTCAGATATTTTAGAAGTGAGTGTACCAGTAAATCTTACTGGCGATTCAGTAGGAGCAAAAGAGGGCGGCATTCTCCAACAGCCTAATCGTGAAGTAACAATTAAGGTAAAACCATCAGATATTCCAGAATCAATAGAGGTTGATATTTCAACTTTAGAAATTGGTGACACTTTAGCTGTTGGTGATATTCGTAGCACATCAACATTCGAACTTCTAGATACGGATGACTACCTACTTGTTACAGTATCTGCACCTACAGTTGAGGTTGAGTCAACAGAAGTTGATGAAAATGCAACTTCTAAAGAGATTATCGGTGCTAGATAAAATAAATTTCAAAAAAGGACTTACCATCTATAGATCACGATGGTAAGTCTTTTTCTTTACCCTTACTACTATTTAATTGAAAAAATGTAGTCTTTAGGTCTTCTTCTTGTTGAGGGTAGGAACAACTTTTACTATATTACGTCTAATGTAATGCTATTGACATGATATTGTAATAATAGAAGAAATGGTGTATCGTAAATGATTAAATTGTAGAAATGTGAGGTAAACAGGATGGAGAAAGTAAGAAAGCTTTGGAATCATACTGTAACGTATGTGGGTATGCGGACGATTTATTACTTGGCGATTCTCATTTTACTCGTTCTCTTATATGGTTTTCATGATATGAATGCCGGTCCATTCATATATACAGAATTTTAAAGTTAGGAGGGTTTACATTGAATATACTTTCGGCTATTCAAAATATAGCCTTAAATAATGAAGATTCTATTGCATTTCAAAATGGAGATGCGACATTAAGTTACGGAGATTTATGGAAACAGTCAGAATCATTAGCCGCGTATTTAACCACTTTAAATCTCCCGAAGAAAGCACCTATTATAGTATATGGTCATATGGCGCCCATGATGGTTAGCTCCTTTTTAGGAGTAGTAAAATCAGGTCACCCATATATTCCAGTGGATGTATCAATTCCAAAAGAACGCATTCAAAAAATTATTGAGTGCTCAGGTGCAGTATTCCTAATTGAAACAGAGAGTCTAGAAAGAGATTCACTTCAGCAGTCATCAATTCCTTATATGTCTGAAGGTCAATTAGCAAATATAGTTGCTGAACATGCCAATGGATCATCAACATCTACTTGGGTGAAAGAGAATGATGATTTTTATATTATTTATACCTCAGGAAGTACAGGAAATCCTAAAGGTGTTCAAATTTCAGCTCGAAATTTAGAGAGCTTTGTTAGTTGGATGCATGAAGATTTCCCAATAACAGAGAGCAAGGTATTTTTAAATCAAGCACCATTTTCATTTGATTTGTCGGTAATGGACCTTTATCCTGCACTAACGACAGGTGCTACATTATTCGCAATTACCAAAGAGATGATAGCAAATCCTAAGATTTTATTTGGGCAATTAGCACAGTCAAAAATAAATGTTTGGACATCCACTCCATCATTCGTACAAATGTGTTTAATGAATCCGGAATTTACTAGTGAGATGCTGCCGTCATTAAATACTTTCCTATTTTGTGGAGAAGTATTGCCGACAGAAGTTGCAAATAAGTTATTGAAACTGTTCCCGAACGCACGCATTTTCAATACATATGGACCAACAGAGGCAACAGTAGCTGTTTCAGCAATAGAAGTAACCGAAGAATTATTAAATGATCATATTTCTTTACCAATAGGTTATATAAAAGGTGATACTCAAGTGCTTATTATAGATGAGGATGATCAATTATTACCTGATGGCGAAAAGGGTGAAATGATTATTGTTGGACCGAGTGTTAGTAAAGGGTATTTGGGAGAAGAAACATTAACTGAAAAGGCTTTTTTTGAATATAAAGGGCTACAAGCGTATCGTACAGGTGATGTAGGATATCAGAAAAAAGGATTACATTTCTATAGTGGGCGTGCAGATTTCCAAGTGAAGGTTCATGGCTATAGAATGGAAATCGAAGAAATAGAAAACCATTTATTACAATGCCGGTATGTAGATTCATGTGTAGTCGTACCGGTTTATAAAAATGAGACTATTGATTTTTTAGCAGCATATATTGTGCCTAAAGAACACTCTTTTGAAAAAGAATATCAATTATCAAGCGCTATAAAAAAAGAACTAGCAAAAGGTTTACCAGCATATATGATTCCGAGAAAATTTAATTATTGTGATCAGTTACCTATGACATCTAATGGTAAAATAAATCGAAAACAATTAATAGCTGAGGTTATGGTATGATTCCATATGGCTCGTTTATATTTTTCTTTTTAATTGGTATTTTTCTTTTACCTACTATCATTCTTGGGTTATTAGGTAAATCATCAAAAACTTATAATATGCTTGTGTCTATTGTTATATTGGCCGTCATCTTTGGGAATTCGAAGACCGGTGCAATATCTATTATTTTGTTTACGATTTTTCAAATTGTTTTAATTAAAGGTTACCATCATTATAGAAAAGAACGTAATAATACAGTTGTATTCTGTATGATGGTTGTATTAGCGATATTACCATTAGTACTTGTGAAAGTACTACCATTACTTGGTTTGAATCATGTATTTGGATTCCTTGGTGTTTCTTATATTACATTTAAGTCCGTACAGATAGTTATTGAAACACGTGACGGCTTGATGAAGAAACAGACACTACCGATTGGTGAGCTTATTTACTTCCTACTATTTTTCCCGACTGTCTCATCAGGTCCAATTGATCGTTGGAGAAGATTTGAGAAGGATGTTAATAAGACCTTTTCAAAAGAGGAGTATAAAGAGCTTTTATATTTAGGGATTAATAGTATTTTCCGAGGGTTCTTATACAAATTTATTTTAGCATTTTTAATTTACAACAAAATTCTTGTGTACTTACCAGATCACGCAACTTATATTCATTCGCCATTTTGGGCTAATGTAGCGTATATGTATGTTTACAGCTTTTATTTATTTTTTGACTTTGCCGGCTATAGCGCCTTTGCTATAGGGGTGAGTTATTTAATGGGAGTTAAAACACCAGAAAACTTCAACATGCCATTCATTAGTAAAAATATTAAAGACTTTTGGAATCGTTGGCATATGAGTCTATCATTCTGGTTTAGAGACTATGTATATATGCGTTTTGTATTTTGGATGACAAAGAAAAAGTGGATTAAAAATCGCTATACAGTTTCTAATATTGGTTATTTCCTATTATTCTTTATCATGGGTGTTTGGCACGGACTAGAGTGGCATTTTATTATTTATGGCTTGTACCAAGCAGCCTTAATCATTGGATATGATTTCTTCGACAGATGGAATCGAAAACATAAACTATGGCCGAAAAATAAATGGACACATGTTGTATCCGTGTTTATAACATTTAACTTTATTTGCTTTGGATTTTATATTTTCTCTGGACAACTATTTAAATAATAAGGAGTTAGATTAAGATGGAAAAACAAAAAGTATATGAATTATTAGCAGAAGTATGTCAGGAAGATGTTGTTGTAGAGCAACCTGATATCGATTTATTTGAAGAAGGTTTACTAGATTCGTTTGGTATCATTACGTTTCTAGTTGAAGTAGAAGAAAAGTTTGGTATTTCAGTATCGATTACAGAGTTTACGCGCGAGGAGTGGAATACACCGAATCGTATCGCAGAGCAGTTAGCTGAGCGTGTATGAGAAAGTATGCCTTCTTACCGCTCGTCATTGCGGTAATTCTGTTTTTAGTATTTTTGTTTATACCAAATAAATGGCTTGGTTTTTTAATCTCAGATAAAGATATAGAACATTCCAAAACAGCTCTGAATCCTCTAATGTTCCAAGGGGAGTATTTCCAAAATCGTTTACTACAAGAGCCGAATATGTTCCCAATCTATGGCTCATCTGAGTTGAATCGCTTTGATCCGTTCCATCCATATAACTATTTTAAAGCGAATGATGAAGGCTTTACGACGTATTTATATGGCCGCGGTGGTACGCAATCGATTCATCATTTTTTGAATTTTGCAGCGCAAGAGGGAAATTTAAAAAATAAGAAATTGGTATTTATTATTTCACCGCAATGGTTTACAGAAACAGGTGTTGATGAATTCCATTTCTCACCTAACTATTCAATGTTGCAGTCTTACGATTTAGCGTTGAATAATAAGATGGATCCTCAGTTAAAGAAAAAAGCAATGGAGCGTCTTTTGCAGTTTGATAGTGTACAAAGAGACTTTGTTCTATCAACAATTTATGAAAATGAAGTAACAGATGGTGCAAAGTATCCGATAAAAGCAGCTTTAGCAAAACCAGTAGCTTTAATAAATAAAAAGTTAATGGAGAAAAAAGATTTGTACTACTCCATCATGGCAAAGCCACGCGAAAAATTGCATGCAAATCCAGACATGGTTGCTGGCAAATCTTTTGAGCAGTTGACGAAATATGCGGATGAATATGGTAGTCAGCGAATTACGACAAATGATTTATCTATTAACGATAAATATTATAAAAAGAAAATTGAGTTCAAGTTAGATGAACTCAAAGGCTTCCGTAAACACGAAAGCTACACAGAGTCACCAGAGTATGAAGATTTTCAAATGGTCTTGGATGTATTAAAGGATGCTGGTGCTAAGCCAATGTTCGTATCTATTCCTGTGAATGGAAAATGGTACGATTATGCAGGGTTCCCACAAGAACGTCGAGAAGAATATTATGCGAAAATTAATAAGCAGGTGCAAAGTGCTGGTTTCCCACTTGTTGATTTTACTGGTTACGAGTACGAGCCGCATTTTATTAGTGATACAATTCATATTTCTTGGAAAGGTTGGGTATATCTCGACCGAGAAATGGCCGATTATTGGAAACAATAGTCGAATAGAGAAAATCGCTTTATCATTTTATGATAGAGCGATTTTTTTTCTTAGGAAAAAGTCGAAAAACCACTAATAATTGCATTTTTTCATAATATCCAACGGTATGTGATAAAATAGCATGGATTAGGCAGAAAAGGAAGATGCTATTATGAAACTAATAATTGGTCTCGGCAATCCGGGCAAAACATATGAACATACACATCACAATGTCGGTTTTGATACCATCGACATATTAGCAGCAAAGTGGGGCGTATCATTAAATCAATCAAAATTTAATGGTATGTACGGTACTATCCACCGCCCAGAAGGCAAAGTAATGCTACTGAAGCCACTTACGTATATGAATATTTCTGGTGAATGTGTAGGTCCAATCATGGATTATTTTGATATTGATATAGAGGATATCATTGTTATTTATGATGATTTAGATTTGGATAAAGGAAAATTACGTTTGCGTCAAAAAGGAAGTGCAGGCGGTCATAACGGTATAAAATCATTAATCCAGCATTTAGGTACTCAAAACTTTAATCGTATTCGTATTGGTATTAGCCGCCCACCTGCCGGTATGAAGGTTTCGGATTATGTTCTTGCAAGATTTTCGAAGGAAGATCAGCCTGTAATGCAAGATGCTTTTGAAAAAGCGGCGGATGCTTGTGAGTATGCATTGAACAAGCCGTTTATAGATGTTATGAATCAATTTAATTAATGAATGAGCATAAATTGCTATGTGACTGTCTATACTTTTTATAAAGGAGGGCATGTTGCATATGGCAATTCATTATCGCTGTCGGCACTGTGAAACTGAGGTTGGGCTACTGCCTTTCGATTCAGAGGAAAGTGTCCGTAAGTTACATCAATTAAATGAAGAAGAGGCAGAACAATACATTCATAAAGACCATAATGGAGATACAACGGTCGATTGTATTTGTGAGCACTGTGAAGAATCTTTAAAACAATTTCCAGATTATTATGCGTTAAAAAAATGGCTACAATAATGAAGGATGCTTTGGCGCGCTATGCGTCCAAGGCCTTTTTCTGTATACGAATGAAAAGAAATATGAAATAGATAGACTATTTACTCGTAAAATATAGATAGGGCAAATAGGTTCATTATATTTTTTTGGAAGGAAGGAGGGCTTCATTTGGAGATATTACGTAAATTGTTCTCTCAAGATATGCATATAACAAAATTATTGGAAGATTTGCAGCAAGATAATGGTCCTCAGTTAATTACAGGCCTTTCTGGGAGTGCGCGTCCAGCTTTTTTAGATACGATTTATGGGGCGATAGAAAAACCAGTGTATATCATCTCGCCAAATCTATTGCAGGCGCAGAAAATGTATGATGATTTAGTGAAGTTAATGGGCGAGGAACTTGTGCATTATTATCCAGCTGATGAATTTATCGCAGCTGATATGTCGATAGCAAGTCCTGAGTTAAGAGCGCAAAGAATTGAAACAATTGACCATATGTTACATGAACAAAAAGGGATTTACATTATTCCAGTAGCAGGTCTACGTAAAATGATGTCTCCAAAAGAGCAGTGGCTTGATTTACGTCTTCAAACGGCAATCGGTGACGATGTCGATGTAGAAGCTTGGTTGAATCAGCTTATTGTTATGGGCTATACACGTGGGCAGATGGTGACAACACCTGGAGAATTTGCCTTACGTGGTGGTATCTTAGATATTTATCCACCTTATATGGAAGTACCAGTGCGTATTGAATTGTTCGATACAGAAGTAGATTCCATACGAACATTTTCAGCTGATGATCAGCGTTCAATAGATAAACTACAAGAGGTACGTATTTTGCCTGCGACAGAATTCGTTTTAACGCAAGCAGATAGAGTAATACTGGCTGAAAAACTAGAGAATGCATTGGCAGAAAGCTTACGTAAAGTGAAGGCGCAAGATGTTAAAGAAGCACTCTATCAAAATATCCAAGCTGATATTGAAATGCTAAAGCAAGGTAATTTACCTGATTACGCCAATAAGTATGGCTCGCTTTTATATGATAAGCCATCTTATTTAGGTAATTATTTTGCTCAAAATGCTCTCGTTGTATTTGATGAATTAGGCAGAGTACAAGAAGTAATGGATGCGTGGGAGAAAGAAGAGAAAGAATGGTTCTTAAGCCTTCTAGAGGAAGGGAAAATGGTGCATGCCGTGAAACCTTCATATTCACTAAAAGAAATTTTAGCGATGCTAAAACAACCGAAACTATTCTTTGCTCTATTTACGCGTGCATTTTCTGGTGTGCAGTTTAAGAAAACTACAAGTTTCTCGTGCAAACCAATGCAACATTTCCATGCGCAAATACCTCTATTGAAAAATGAGATGGAGCGATGGGAGCAAGGGAAATTTACGGTGCTCTTTGTGGCGGAAGGTAAAGATCGTCTACGAAAAATGCAAACAGTGCTGGATGATTACGATATTCATATACAGCTCGGGGAACCGAATGGAGCGGGTGTTTATGCAATTGAAGGTGCATTGACAGCTGGCTTTGAACTTCCATTGCAGCGTTTAGCGATTGTTACGGAAGAGGAGCTATTTAAACAAAAGCAAAAAAAGAAATCGCGCCCTCAAAAAATGACAAATGCTGAGCGTATAAAAAGTTATACCGAAATCAAGCCTGGAGATTACGTCGTTCATATTCACCACGGTATTGGGAAATATATCGGTATCGAAACTTTAGAAGTAAAAGGATCACATAAAGATTATTTACACATTCGTTATCGAGCGGATGATAAATTATTCGTACCAGTTGATCAAATTGATTTAATCCAGAAATACGTTGCTTCTGAAGACCGTGAACCGAAGCTACATAAGCTAGGCGGAGCAGAGTGGAAACGTGCGAAAAGTAAAGTGTCATCTGCAGTACAAGATATTGCTGATGATTTAATCAAACTATATGCAAAACGCGAAGCTGAAAAAGGTTTTGCCTTTACTCCGGATGGCGATGAACAACGCACCTTTGAAGCGGCGTTTCCATATGAGGAAACAGAAGATCAATTACGTTCTATTCGTGAAGTTAAACATGATATGGAACGCGAGCGTCCAATGGATCGACTTGTTTGTGGTGATGTTGGTTATGGTAAAACTGAGGTTGCTATTCGTGCAGCCTTTAAAGCAATTATGGACGGTAAGCAAGTAGCTTTCCTTGTACCGACAACCATTTTAGCTCAGCAACATTATGAAACGATGGTAGAACGTTTCCAAGAGCAGGCAGTTTCTATTGGTCTACTTAGCCGCTTCCGTACAAAAAAACAGCAAGCAGAAACACTAAAAGGATTAAAAAACGGCACGATAGATGTTGTTGTCGGTACCCATCGTCTCTTATCTAAAGATGTGGTGTATCGTGACTTAGGATTACTCGTAGTCGATGAAGAACAACGATTTGGTGTGACGCATAAAGAAAAGATCAAACAATTAAAAACGAACGTTGATGTATTAACATTAACAGCAACTCCAATACCTCGTACATTACATATGTCGATGGTTGGTGTACGTGATTTATCTGTTATCGAAACACCACCTGCAAATCGCTTCCCAGTTCAAACGTATGTCATGGAGCATAGTGGTGCGCTTGTGCGTGAGGCTATTGAGCGTGAAATGTCACGCGGTGGGCAGACGTTCTATTTATATAATCGTGTTGAAGATATGGCGAAAAAGGTGCAAGAGATTCAAGAGCTCGTACCTGAAGCGCGTGTCGGATTTGCACATGGCCAAATGACTGAGTCTGAGCTAGAATCTGTTATTCTTGGATTTTTGGACGGAGATTATGATGTGTTAGTCACGACAACAATTATTGAAACAGGTATTGATATTCCAAATGTGAATACATTAATTGTACACAATGCGGATCGCATGGGTTTATCACAGCTTTATCAATTACGGGGGCGTGTTGGGCGTTCAAACCGAGTAGCCTATGCCTATTTCATGTATCAACGTGATAAAGTACTGACAGAGGTAGCAGAGCAACGTTTGCAAGCAATTAAAGAATTTACTGAACTTGGTTCTGGATTTAAAATTGCCATGCGTGATTTATCAATTCGGGGTGCAGGGAATTTACTTGGCTCTCAACAACATGGCTTTATCGATTCTGTCGGATTTGACTTGTACTCACAAATGCTTGAAGAAGCAATAGAAGAACGACGTAGTGGTACGAAAAAAGAAAACATACCTGAAATTGAAATAATTTTACCGTATGACGCATACATTCCAGATCAATATATTCCAGATGGCTATCAAAAAATTCAAATGTATAAACGTGTAAAAGCGATGGAAAATGAAGATGACTATCTTGAAATCATTGATGAATTGCAAGATCGATTTGGTGATATACCTTTTGAAACCGAGCGTCTATTACGTATTGCGCGAATGAAAGTTTGGGCGAAAGAAGCAGGAGTCACTTCAATTAAGGAAATGAATAAAGTAATTACTATTCAAATTTCAGAGCAGGGTACAGCGAATATAGATGGCGCAAAAGTTGTCTCAGAATCATTGCAGTTCGGGCGGGCTGTGGGCTTCCGGATGGATGGGCAACAGCTATTACTTACAATAGATGAGCGCAAAACGGATAAACAATTACCATTTGATATTTTAGAATCTATTATGAAACTTTTGCCGACTGCAAAAAGGGAAGAATCTGCACCCGTTGCTGAGTAATACCCTTTTTGCATAGATTGCCCATTTGTGAACCATACTAGGACAAGTATAACTATATTTTGTCGAAAGTGAGGCAACACGAATGAAAGCAACTGGCATTGTACGACGTATTGATGATTTAGGGCGCGTCGTTATC
The DNA here is from genome assembly GCF_057838945.1 of Viridibacillus sp. KH_047. Classification (NCBI taxonomy): domain Bacteria; kingdom Bacillati; phylum Bacillota; class Bacilli; order Caryophanales; family Caryophanaceae; genus Viridibacillus; species Viridibacillus sp. KH_047. Next base: position 73,805 of record NZ_CM174479.1, read on the forward strand.
CCAAAAGAAATAAGAAGGACTTTACGCATTCGTGAAGGCGACCCGTTAGAAATTTTCACGGATCGCGAAGGGGAAGTTATTTTAAAGAAATATTCACCTATTAGCGAATTGAGTGACTTCGCAACTTCGTATGTTGAAACGTTATATGAAACGCTTGGTACGGCTGCATTAATTAGCGATCGAGATGAAATGATCGCTGTAGCAGGTGTATCGAAAAAGGATTATGTTAATAGACAGCTCTCATCATTTGCTGAAGAAAGTATTATGCAACGATCCATTCTTGTAGAGAAGCATGAAAGTTCTGTAGAGTTAGTTCCAGGTCAAGTCGAGCAAATAAAATCTTACTGTGTGGCACCGATTATCGTGTCAGGTGACCCAATTGGCGCTGTTTATATATTGTCAAAGGTGCACTTTATTGGTGACTCAGAGCAAAAAGTAGCTGAAACAGCTGCTCACTTTCTTGCCAAGCAAATGCTTGATTAACATGAAAAAAGTCTTCCTCGCAATTTTAGCGAGGGAGACTTTTTTATTTAATCGTTTTAATATTAGAAGGATGTACATTTGTTGAAAAATTAAGCAACTTCATTAAATCATCGGTATTTGCTTGATTATGAATAGGTGCTTGTTTCGCAGTATCTCCCCGCATTTCGGAAATTAATATTTTAGTACCATCTTCTTTGACGAGATACTGACGTACATAACCATTTTCTTTTTCAGTTATAACTCGATCTTTTTTAGATTTTGATTTTAATGCAGCATAGATATATGAACTTTGTAGTATATGTGGCTGATTAAATTTCGCTGCGTTATGAAATGTTTTGATATTCGTGACATTCATCTTCAAAGTAATCCCTCCTCTATACTCTTTTATTTAAGGATTTTATCGGATTCTTTTACTGAAATTGAACTAAAAGTCACTTATTTATAATCCATTACTATATAAAGAAGTAGTTTTCTAATAAGTATAGTCCTTTGGATACACGTAAACCTGTTTTTTTATGGTTATGCATCAATATGCTATACTGATGACATTTAGATTATTATGGATTTTAGTGAACGATGTATAGGAATGAGGATTTGAAATGCCTGAGAAATGGGGAATGAAGGTATATGTGAAGGGCGTGGTGTTATTAACGCTTGCCGCTCTTTTTGTCAAAATACTGAGCATGTTGTACCGAGTCCCTTTTCAAAATTTAGTTGGGGACCAGGGATTTTATATTTATCAACAAGTGTATCCATTTGTAGCGATTTTCGTTGTTTGGACCTCGAGTGGTTTTGCTGTCGCGATTTCTAAGATTCTTGCTGAAGCTGAAGATCGTGATGAAGGAGTATGGCGTGGCGAATTATTACGAGTGGTATTTTATTATTTAAGTATTTTATCCATCCTTTTCTTCGTAATTTTGTTTGGTGGTGCTGATCTATTCGCAAAATGGATGGGCGATCCGGAATTGGCTTCACTTTTACGTACAGGGGCGTTTGTTACGCTATGTATGCCAGCAATTGCTGTTTATAAAGGGTTCTTCCAAGCGCGTGGTATGATGACGCCAGTTGCCTATGCACAAGTAGTGGAACAAACTGTACGCGTCCTTGTCATCTTAGGTGGCACATGGCTTGTTATGACGACAACCTCTTCCCTTTATCAAGCTGGACAAATGGCTATGGCAGGCACTGTTGTTGGTGAACTGGCAGGTATTATTTTATTGTGGATCTATTATAAAAAGTTTAAGCAGAGGGACAAAATAGTCGTAAGGAAAAAGATAGCTATCTTTCCTGTATTAAAGGAATTGACAGTTTTAAGTATTACGGTCAGTATGAGTGGACTTTTACTATTGTTTTTTCAACTAGTTGATTCATTTACTGTTTTTGAAACCCTTACGAAAAGTGGAGTACCAACCATAGAGGCAATGGAAACGAAGGGAATTTACGATAGAGGGCAGCCACTTGTGCAAGTAGGGCTTGTCATTGCGACATCGCTATCCCTTGCGATTGTCCCTCTTGTTGCTCATACATCAAAAAAGGACAATGGGCGAAGAACGGAACGGTTTATTCAACTGACCTATCGCACAGCCTTGCTATTTGGCTTTGCTGCGACGCTTGGTTTAATGCTTGTTATGCCTTATGTAAATGAGATGCTATTTGAAACACGTGAATTATCTAACGTACTGATAGTATTTGTGGCGCAAATTATATGGCTGTCGATTATTTTAACATTAACAGCTATGCTTCAAGGGTTAGGGAAATTAAAAATACCGACTTTAATATTAATAGTAGGCTTTATAGTGAAAGTCATTTGTAATGAGTTGTTTATTATAAGATGGGGTATCATAGGCGCGGTGTATGCCAGTAATTTAGGCTTAATATGTTCAGCTATTGGGTTGATCTATTATTTTAAAAAAATTAGACCAATTCGCTTCGCACCTTTACGTTTTTATATATGTACGGGATTTGCTTCAGTCGTCATGATAGCTTTTGTGGTGTTTTGGAGTTATTTTGCTGGGCAGTGGCTCTTTGCTTCGTTACCTTCACGATTGAATGCAGCATTGACTGGTAGCTCAGCAGCGTTGATAGGAGCCTTTGTCTTTTTGACAATCATTGCGAAATATGGAGTTCTAACGAGTAGGGATTGGTTTTTACTACCGTTTGGACGCAGAATGGCCAGTTATCAATTATGGCTTCAAAGAAAGAAATAAGGATAGGTGAAAATTATGCATCAATTAACAATAATCGGTCTCGGAGCTAGTGATTTTGAACAATTACAAATAGGTGTTTATCGCAAGCTACAGCAGGCAAAGAAAATATATGTACGTACGATGGACCACCCAGTATTAAATGAGTTAGCAACTGAAGGAATCGAATTTGAAAGCTTTGATCATGTTTATGAAAAGCACGATGATTTCCGACCAGTGTATGAAGAAATTGTAGCAACGCTTTTAAGTTACGTGGAGAAAGAAGACATAATGTACGCAGTACCTGGACATCCACTCGTAGCAGAGTTAACTGTTCAACTTTTAATCGAAGCTGAAAAAGAAGGGAAAGTAAAACTGAACATTGAGGGCGGTCAAAGTTTCCTAGATCCAATTTTTGGCGCATTACGTATCGACCCAATCGATGGCTTCCAACTGGTAGATGGAACAACTTTCTCAGCACATGAAGTGAATATGAAGCAACATCTATTAATTGCACAAGTATATGATACTTTCAGTGCTTCAGAAGTAAAACTGACTTTGATGGAAAAATACCGCGAGGATTATCCAGTTACAATCGTTACTGCAGCAGGCTCGCAAGGCGAAAAATTACGTACAGTTCCTTTATACGAATTGGACCGTGCAGCGGAAATTGATAACTTAACAACTGTCTACGTACCCCCAGTAACAAATCGCGATGAAGCTCTTCGTGAATGGTCAACTTTCCGTGAGATTATCTCAACATTGCGTGGTCCTAATGGTTGCCCTTGGGATCAACAGCAAACGCACGACAGTTTGAAGAGATATATGCTAGAGGAAGTGCATGAGTTCTTACAAACGATCGATGAGCAAGATGATGAGCATATGATTGAAGAACTTGGGGATGTTCTACTACAAGTATTTTTACATGCACAAATCGGTGAAGATGAAGGATTCTTCAACCTTGAAGATATATTAGAAGCTGTAAGCACAAAGATGATTCGTCGTCATCCTCACGTATTTAGTGATGTTACTGTAGATAGTGTGGAAGAAGTAAATGCCAACTGGGAAAAAATCAAAAGTGAAGAAAATGCCAATTGTGAGATGCCGGAACCTTTATTAAAAGGTGAGTACCGAGCAACATCTTCACTACAAACGTCTTATAATTATCAAAGAAGAGCTGCAAAAGTTGGATTTCAGTGGCCTACAACAGAAGGCGTGTGGGAAAAATTCTCCGAGGAATGGCAGGAATTCCGAGCTGAAGTAACGAATGGAACGAATGAAACACGTCTCGATGAATTTGGCGATGTGCTATTTACGTTAGTGAATATCGCGCGTGTATATAAAATTTCAGCTGAGGATGCCATGCTCCACGCTAACCGAAAATTTGCTAGTCGCTTTGGGCATGTTGAAGCTCAAGTAATGGCTGGTAAAAAAGATTTTAAAGCTTATACATTTGAAGAGCTAGATGCCTTTTGGAACGAGGCAAAAGTACAAGGAGGGAATAAAATATGAGATTAGATAAATTTTTGAAAGTATCGCGTTTGATTAAACGTCGTACATTAGCAAAAGAGGTTGCTGATCAAGGCCGTATTACAATTAACGGTAAGGTAGTGAAGGCAAGTACTGCTGTAAAAGCAGGTGATGAACTCGCAATTCGCTTCGGTCAAAAAGTTGTAACAGCACGTGTTGAAGAATTGAAAGATACAGTGAAAAAAGAAGACGCTGCAAGAATGTTTACGATTATAAAAGAAGAAAAATTAGAGAAGGTTGAACCGCAATTTATCGATGATGAGAACTAGCTGGTTTTGAAAGTAGATGTTGCTTATAGTGAAACCGTATTTTAAGCATTGATCTATATTGTGTTTGAATGATTTTATATGAGGTTGCCCTGAAAATTAGGATTCGCTAAATTTTAGGGCACCCTTTTTAATTAGACAACTCCAAAGCTAATCCCCCAAAGTATCTCTGGCCAGTAAACATGATAGGGTAGAAGTTGCAAATTATTAAGGAATAAGAATTTCTTATATAAGTGTCCATAGAAATGAGCAGATATATGGAGTAATGCACTTTTAAAGGGATTTCTTCTATCTATATGAAGAGTGAATGTTGTAAGAGCTAACGTTAAAATAGTAAAGAAATGCTAGCAAATCAATTAGAAAAAACTATCTATAAACAAATTTCTAAATGGAAATTAGCAGTTTTATCATAAAGGGTTTGTCCGCAGCATATAGTTTAAAGACAGGACAAGGGAGGGGAATCATTGACGTTACAGCCGGATAATGCAACGTACACAATTCCAACAGGGGATCATTTGCTAACGGTCAGAAATCGCAAACGAATGGATGTCACTTCGGTGAAATCAATCGAGCGCTTTGATCAAGAAGAGTTTTTAGTGCACACTTCGCAAGGACATTTACTCATCAGAGGTGAGGAATTACGTATTGTCCATTTGGATGTAGACAAAGGTTTATTGACACTTGAGGGAACAGTGAAGACGCTACAGTATGATGACGAAGACAACGGCTTGTCTAAAAGCTTCCTTCATAAAATATTTGGATGACCGTAACAGCGCAATTTCTCAGCCTTCTCGTCATGATTGCTAGTGGAATTGTAGGAGCAGCATGTATAGATCTAGTACGTACGATTAAATATTATGCACCCCCGCGGTCATTCAGAAGAAAAGGCTATATAGCGTTAGAGTTGATAACTTGGCTTATACTCGGTATAGCTAGTTTTTATTTACTATTTAAAGTGCGAGCTGGTGAATGGCGTATTGTTGATCCAATAGCGCAGCTCGCAGGTTTTTATTGTTACCAGTTATACTTCCAATCGGTATTTCGTTTTGGAGGTCGTCTAATATACATCATTTTACTTAGACCAATATGGTTGATTTTTAATTTTTTCTTTTCTGTCATAAGATGGATAATCCGCGCCCTAATGCGTGTTGTAAGGCTCCTGCTGTTACCATTTATGCCATTGGTTAAAAAAACTAAACAGTTAAGACTTAAAAAAACAAGGTAAATTCGTTATAATGGAGAATACACATACAATAATAACTAAGAAGCTAGAAGAATTATTAATTAGGGAGGGATAACGAGGATGAATAATCGTAACAAAAAAGCTAGTGGGGAAAATTCAGTTGCTGCCATTCGTCGAGAATACATCGAGTCCATGGAACGGCAGGAAAAGAAAAAAAGAGCTATGAAAATACGTCTTTATCGAAGACTGGCGCTTTTCGCAATCGCGTTTGTTCTCGTTATGGGGTCCCTAATATTTACATTAATAAATCAAAAGAAGACGCTCGCTAATAAAGAACAACAAAAAATCGAGCTAACCCAAAAACTTTCAGACGCCCAGGACCAACAAGAGGAATTGGAAATTCAAATTTCGAAGCTAAATGACGATAACTATATCGCCAAACTAGCACGTAAAGAACTTTTCCTTTCTGAAAAAGGTGAAATCATTTTCTCGATTCCAGAAAATACTGAAAAAGATGAGAAAAATGGGGATTCGAAAGAGTAGTCTTATTGACACTCTTTTTTTGTTGGATATAATTAGAAGTGGGAATCTAACCGAGTTTTAAGATTCATCATAAATTGATTACATGGCTTACAAAGTCGCTTTATTTATTAAGGAGGAGCATTTTTTTTATGTCAATTGAAGTAGGCAGCAAGGTACAAGGTAAGGTAACAGGTATCACAAATTTTGGAGCATTCGTAGAGCTGCTAAATGGCTCAACAGGTCTGGTGCACATTAGTGAGGTTGCGGACAATTATGTAAAAGACATCAACGAACATTTGAAAGTTGGAGAAATGGTTGAGGTTAAAGTAATGAATGTCGAAGCGGATGGCAAAATTGGTTTGTCTATTCGTAAAGCAAAGCCTCAAGCAGAACGACCAGAGCGTCCTCAACGCCCACGTCATAATAACCGTTCAAATGATCGTAATGACAATCGTCATCAACCGAAAGAAAATTTTGAACAAAAAATGGCTCGTTTCTTAAAAGACAGTGAAGATCGCCTTGCAACATTAAAACGTGCCACAGAATCTAAACGTGGTGGCCGCGGCGCAAGAAGAGGGTAACTTGCTAGCTATTTTAATCGTAGAAAAAGTGTGAAATAGATTTTTGAGCAATCCAAGTACGTTTTGGATTGCTTTTTTATTGTTTATACCTGACGAATTGTACTATTAAATGCAATACAAACAAACTATAATTCGCCTATAACGACACCTCTGTAGATGATTTGCCACTTAAATTTATATACCGTACTTATTTTGACAAACAAAAAAGCAACTCTCTCATGATGGGAAAGTTGCTTTTTATGATGACCCCTACGGGATTCGAACCCGTGTTACCGCCGTGAAAGGGCGGTGTCTTAACCGCTTGACCAAGGGGCCAAAAAAATATTGGCACAGATGGCCTAGATGAAAAAATATGGCGGCAGAGGGGATCGAACCCCCGACCTCACGGGTATGAACCGTACGCTCTAGCCAGCTGAGCTACGCCGCCGTTTTAAACAACATAATAAATAATACAAGATAAAGTATGTAAGTGTCAAGCTGTTTTGAAAATATTTTCTTAAAAAAAGCAATTTCTCGTCGAAAAGTTTTTTTTTGTGAAAACACAAAAAGACAAACTTTATGGAATATTCAGTCTATAATGATGGCAATGTTCAGGAGGAGGTTGTTTTATGAAGATGTGGCATGAAGGAATAGCTCAAAATCAAGCAATTAAGAATACATGGGCAAGTGTAGCTAAGGGAAAATATCGAATATGGCTATCTGTTTTGTTTTTATTTTGTTCCTTTTACTTATCTCAGGCCGTGTTATTTGAAGCAACGGTACCATTCTTCCTACCGATTGCAGCAATTGCATTTACTAGATATCCAAGGTGGATGAGTTGGACATTAGTAGGGGGATTGTGCGGAAGTCTTACATTAGGTTTCGGGCAAACAACAATTCATATATTAGAATTGTTGTTTTTATTACTCCTTTTAAAAACCCCTTTTAAACGATTGCCACTTCCTGTAATAGTCGGGTTTAGTATTTTGATGGTTCAAATAGTTTGGCAATATATTTCGTATAGTGGGCATCCTCCAATTCTTGTATGGCTATACGTCGGATATGAAGGTGCGCTAGCTATCTTCATGACGCTCTTTTTGGGTCTCATTTTCTTACCGATGCATCAGTTAATGACGGCCAAATGGTCTTTTGAGCGACTCGGCGCAGCATTGATCGTAGGTGCTGTGGTATTAACGGCTATGGATGGTGTCGTACTTAACTTCTTATCAGTATCGCGTATTGCCATGCATTTACTCATACTTGTATCTGCATTAGTTGGTGGTGTCACATTAGCAACAGCTGTTGCAGTGCTAACCGGTATGATACTTAGTTTATCTCAATTATCTTTTAGTGGAATGATGGCAGTTTACGCGGTAACGGGATTATTTGCAGGCGTTTGTAAAAATATCGGTAAGTTTTGGATTGCAACAGGAGGTATAATAGCTAGCGTCTTTTTTGCATTGTATGATGCGACACTGCCGCTTGATTACACATTCTTTATGTCTATTGCATTTGCTACCCTGTTATTTTTTATCTTCCCACAGAAATGGGTACTGTATTGGCAAAATCAACTATATCCAAACAGGGACGAAGTGCTTTTAGAAAGGCAGAAGTGGTTAACGGAAAGACTCAATACAAAGCTTGTAGATTTTCATCATTTCGTAGATTTTATGAAAGAGCTTGTACATGATCGTTTTGGGAATGTGAATAGACATGTAGCGGAAGAGAGGCAAGAGCAACCGCTTGCAATTTGCCAATCCTGTTTTAAGTATGATAAATGTTGGAGCAATAGTAAAAGTGAGATGCCAGATCTAACGCAGAGATGGCTGGATGCAAGTGCTACTGCGAATGCAGCGACGAGACTACAGCTTGATGAGAAAATTCGTTATAAATGTGTGAAGTCCGGGCCGTTTTTGTCAGCGCTTGAGGAGAAGGTTTCGAAAAAGCAACTTAGTGGTCAGTTTTACCACGGGCGTAAGATGATTGCCTTGCAATTGAGGGATATGTGTCAACATATCGATATGGTGATGAATGATATGACGGGAGAGGCAGTGTCTTTTCAACATAAAGAGGACGAACTATCAGAAGAGCTAAAGCTTGCTGGTATCGAACATTTTCAAGTAGATATTTTATCAAATGAGGCAGGGAATCGAAAAATTGTTTGTTGTTTACCAGAGAAAAAGGCTATGTGGGAAACAGATCAAACATTAGCAGAACGCTTAGTACTACCTATTCTACAAAGTGTGTTTAATGAGCCGTTTGAAATCGCACGAACGGCTATGAAGGACAGTCCGTATCCACATTTACAGATGACCTTCCAATCATCAGTTCGTTTCCATATGTCTTATGATGTATATACGTCTTCGAAGCAGAATACGATTTACTCTGGTGATTCACACGCCGTTTTTCCACTTCATCAAGGGCTTACGGCCGTTATGTTATCAGATGGAATGGGACATAGTAAAAAGGCGCATCAGGAGAGCAGACGTCTCATTCGATTAATGCGAGAATGTATGCACCATCAAATGGCACCCGAAACAGCGATGCATACATTGCATTATGTCATGTCTTTGAAAAATGATAGCGATATGTACGCGACAATGGATTTTGCGCTTGTTGATTTACAAGTCGGAACCTTATGGTCTTGGAAAGCAGGGAGTATGGCAACTTATTTAGTGCGAGGGGAAAAGTGTATTCGACTAGAGAGTAAGAGTGAGCCAGTAGGGTTTTTGACATCTTTTTCAGTAGAAGCAGATCAAGTATCGCTAAAAGCAGGAGATATTATTTTCATGTGTACAGATGGTCTGTTCTTTGAAAATAAGCCTTGGGAAGAGCAGGAAAGTAAACTAATTCGTCATTTACGCGAGCTAGAGAATTGTCCAGCTGAGGATATGTGTGCATCTGTTATACGTGCATTTCGAGGTCCGGATGTACCAAATGATGATTGTACACTCGTCGCAATCCGCATTGAACATAAAATATCGAATTGGTCTTTATTTAAACCATCTTCAGCGGCTATTTCTGAGCAAAGAATGGTAAGATAGTGAATGAGGTGAGAAGATGGAACAACTCGAACAAAAAGCTTATCAATACATGAAGCAGTATCATTTATGTAATGAAGGTGACCGTCTTCTCGTAGCTTGTTCGGGGGGTGCTGATTCAATGGCACTTCTGCATTTTTTGTCTAAAGAGAAGGACCGACTGGGTGTCTCTGTTGCAGCGATTCATGTGAATCATATGTTGCGTGGGGAAGATGCTGAAGGGGATCGTCGATTTGTTGAAGCTTTTTGCACAGAGCATGACATTCCTGTTTATGCTATTGATATACCTATTCCTGAAATTTTACAACGTGAGAAAGGGAATCTACAGGCTATATGCCGTAGAGAGCGTTATAGTTATTTCGAGAAAATCATGTTAGAAAGTTCAAGTACGCATCTTGTTGTTGCGCATCATGCAGATGATCAAGTAGAAAGTGTCATTATGGCGCTTACAAGAGGCTCAAGCGCTTCTGGTCTTACTGGTATTAAAAGAGTGCGTCCATTTGCAAACGGGCATCTAATACGTCCATTTCTATCTGTAACAAAGAATGACATTCATACTTATTTACAACAAAACGAACAGGCTTATCGAGAAGATTCTAGTAACAAAAAGGATTCTTATACACGTAATCGAATTCGCCATCATGTTGTGCCGTTATTAGAAGGTGAAAATCCACGTGTTGCTGATGCAGTTCGTCAGTATAGCGAAAGGGCACAAGCTGATGAAGATTTATTGCAAAGTTTAGCGCAAGATGCTTTTCATGAAGTTGTGGCTAAAATAAATGAAGATTCATGGAGAATTTGCATAAAAGCATTCCAAAATAAGCCACTCGCTTTACAAAGAAGAATCATTCTACTACTATTAAAATATCTATATAAAGATACAATCATTGTACAAAGTTATACTCTGTGGAACTCAATCCTCGAACAGACTTCATCAACGGCTGGAAATGCAATTTTGCATTTACCAAAAGGTGTTGTAGCAATTCGTCAATATGATGAGCTAATTATCAAGAAAAAACAAATTTTAAGTGTAGAAAAGTCGCCTTTAATGGTTACGCTTAATACATGGACAAATTTGACGAACAATTTGCGTGTATACATAGGAAAGCTATCTGATGAAAGGCCATCTGATACTACCCCGTCCGCAAAGACGTATTTTTTTCAAATTGGGCTGCTGTCATTGCCGTTATATGTCCGAACGAGAATGAATGGAGACCGCATCAATTTACTTGGCTTGAATCAACATAAGCGCATATCTCGTATTTTTATTGACGAGAAGGTACCAATGGCGCTTAGAGATGAATGGCCGGTTATTGTTACGCAAGAAGATGAGGTCATTGCACTTCCTGGTCTTCGTATAGGTAATTGTTTTTCTTATAGCGAACGTTCTACTGATGATGCATTCTTCATCGTAGATCAACAAACTTTGTAGTGTCTATATACAATCAAGGAGGAACTAAGATGCTTCAAAAAGACATCGAAAAAGTATTAATTTCAGAGGAAGATTTACAAGTTAAAATTCGTGAGATTGGAGAATCCTTAACGGAGGAATATCAAGAGAAGTTTCCTTTAATGATTGGTGTACTAAAAGGTGCGATGCCGTTTATGGCTGATTTAATGAAACGAATCGATACTTACGTTGAAGTAGATTTTATGGATGTAACTAGCTACGGTAATGCAACTGTATCTTCTGGTGAAGTGAAAATTGTCAAAGACTTAAACACAAGTGTTGAAGGTCGCGATATTTTAATCGTAGAAGATATTATTGATAGTGGTTTAACGCTAAGCTATTTAGTAGACCTTTTCAAATATCGCAAAGCAAAATCAATTAAAATCGTTACATTATTAGACAAACCAACTGGTCGCAAAGTAGACCTAAAAGCTGACTTTGTAGGTTTTGATGTACCAGATGCATTTGTTGTAGGATATGGATTAGACTACGCAGAAAAATACCGTAACTTACCATACATTGGGGTGTTAAAGAAAGAAGTTTATTCATTTTAATAACAATGTTAAAATTTTGACAATTTTACATTGAAACTTCTTTTTGCAAATGCTTTTCGTTGTACGCCTTAATGTTCATATGTTAAGATTTACTATAGTTTTTCTGTTTACCTTGTGAGGAGGCTGGGGATGAATCGAATATTTCGATACACCATATTATATTTATTAATTTTCCTCGTGATCATCGGGATTTTTGGTACGTTTAATAACTCGAACCAACCGACGAAAGAAATACAGTATCACGAGTTTATAACAGCACTAGATAAAGGCAAAGTAACCCGTGCGGAGTTACAGCCTGACAAATTGGTTTATGTCGTTAAAGGTGAATTAGAGGGTTACAAAAAAGGTGAATCTTTCGTAACGAATGTACCTCGTGATAACCAAGCAGTAATGGATAAAATTGATGCTGCGGCAAAAAACAACTCGAAAATCAACTTTTTACCTGCTCCTGAAACGAGCGGATGGATTCAGTTCTTTACTGGAATTATTCCATTCATCATCATCTTTATCCTGTTCTTCTTCTTATTGAATCAGGCACAAGGTGGCGGTAATCGTGTAATGAGCTTCGGGAAAAGTAAAGCTAAGCTGTATGACGATCAGAAGAAAAAAGTTCGTTTTACAGATGTAGCTGGCGCCGACGAAGAAAAACAAGAACTTGTAGAAGTAGTGGATTTCTTAAAAGATCCTACTAAGTTCAATGATATTGGAGCGCGTATTCCAAAAGGGATTCTACTTGTAGGACCTCCTGGTACGGGTAAAACTTTACTAGCACGTGCGGTAGCCGGTGAAGCTGGTGTACCATTCTTCTCTATTAGTGGTTCTGACTTCGTTGAAATGTTTGTTGGTGTGGGGGCTTCACGTGTTCGTGATTTATTCGAAAACGCGAAGAAAAACGCACCATGTATCATATTCATCGATGAAATTGATGCGGTTGGTCGTCAACGTGGCGCAGGCTTAGGTGGCGGTCATGATGAACGCGAACAAACATTAAACCAATTACTTGTTGAAATGGATGGTTTCGGTGAAAACGAAGGTATTATTATCGTCGCTGCAACGAACCGCCCAGACATTCTAGATCCTGCATTATTACGTCCAGGTCGTTTTGACCGTCAAATTACAGTTGGGCGCCCAGATGTAAAAGGTCGTGAAGCGGTTCTTAAAGTACACGCTCGTAAAAAACCTTTAGATGAATCAGTGGATTTAAAAGCAATTGCTCAACGTACACCGGGATTCTCTGGTGCAGATTTAGAAAACTTATTAAACGAAGCCGCACTTGTTGCTGCTCGTACGAATAAGAAGAAAATCGACATGGGAGATATTGATGAAGCAACAGACCGTGTAATTGCTGGTGTTGCTAAAACGAGTCGTGTCATTTCACAAAAAGAACGTAATATTGTTGCATACCATGAAGCAGGACACGTTGTTATTGGATTAATATTAGATGAAGCTGAAAAAGTTCATAAAGTAACAATTGTACCTCGTGGTCAAGCTGGCGGTTACGCTGTAATGCTTCCAAAAGAAGATCGTTACTTCATGACTAAACCGGAGCTTCTTGATAAAGTAGCAGGTTTACTTGGTGGACGTGTAGCTGAGGATATCGTCTTTGGTGAAGCTTCAACAGGTGCTCATAATGACTTCCAACGCGTAACGAGTATTATTCGCTCAATGGTTACTGAATACGGTATGAGTGATAAACTTGGTCAATTGCAATTTGGTTCAAGCCAAGGGGGCAACGTCTTCTTAGGTCGAGATATCAATTCTGAACAAAACTACTCAGATAAAATTGCTTACGAAATTGATCAAGAGATGCAAAGCATGGTAAAAGAGCAATATGACCGTACAAAACGTATTCTTACTGAAAATCGTGATCTTCTAAATTTAATTGCTACAACTTTACTTGAAGTTGAAACATTAGATGCAGAACAGATTCAACATCTAAAAGACCACGGAACATTGCCAGACAGACCTTATAACCAAAGTAATGGTAAAAAAGCTGATCTAGTACTTGAAAGTAACGAATCTAAAAATGTAACTTTAGTTAAAGAAGAAAAGCTTGATGTATTTGGAACTGCTGATCCAACATCAAGTGACCTACCTACTGAAAAGCAGGATGGAACATCAAATGATGGTATTCAAGAAGAACGAAAATAATAGCTATTAAATTAGAAGCTGATTGACCTTTGCACTCGCATAAGGCAATCAGCTTCTTTTATTAGTCCTATATATGGTATGATTCTTTCAGAAAACTGTATGTAAGTGAGGCTAGGTTCGATGATTTTAGTAATGGATACTGGGAATACGAATATTTCCCTTGGTATATTTAATGATGACAAACTTATGCATCATTGGCGTATGGAGACTGACCCGCATAAGACAGAAGATGAATATGCAATGCAGGTTAAATCATTGTTCACACATGTGGATTTATCTTTTACTGATATAGATGGTATTATTATTTCTTCAGTAGTGCCTCCGATAATGTTTTCATTAGAGGCAATGTGTCGTAAGTATTTTTCGCTAGAGCCTTTGATTGTTGGGCCTGGTGTGAAAACAGGTCTGAATATCAAATATGAAAATCCGAGAGAAGTTGGTGCTGATCGTATCGTGAATGCTGTAGCTGCACTTCATGAGTATGTATCGCCATTGATTATTGTAGATTTCGGTACGGCAACAACCTATTGTTATTTGAATGATAAAGGTGACTATATGGGTGGGGCAATTGCGCCAGGTATTAATATTTCAACAGAAGCGTTATTTGCGCGTGCTTCTAAATTGCCGCGTGTTGAAATTATGCGACCGGGTAATGTTATTGGAAAGAATACGGTCTCTGCTATGCAATCCGGTATCGTTTATGGTTATGTTGGACAAGTAGAAGGCATCGTTAGTCGAATGAAGATGCAGAGTAAGAAGGAACCACTTGTAATTGCAACTGGTGGACTTGCTTCGCTGATTGCGAAAGAATCAACAATTATCGATATTGTTGATCCGTTTTTAACTTTAAAGGGATTGCGTATAATATATAAGAGAAATCAATAAGAAAAGAGGAATATTAGAGTGGGAGATTATTTAGTAAGAGGATTAGGATTTAATAATAGTGTACGTGCATTTGCGGTGAGTACAACTGAAACGGTTGGGGAAGCGCAACGTCGTCATGATACTTGGCCTACAACTTCTGCGGCACTTGGTCGTACAATGACTGCATCAGTGATGATGGGTGCTATGTTAAAAGGTGAAGATAAAATCACTGTTAAAGTTGAAGGTAATGGACCAATTGGTTCGATGATCGTAGATGCGAATGCAAATGGTGAAGTTCGTGGTTATGTTACAAATCCGCATGTAGAATTTGAATTGAACCCACAAGGAAAACTAGATGTTCGCCGTGCTGTTGGTACTGAGGGTGCATTAACAGTTGTGAAAGACTTAGGTTTACGTGATTTCTTCTCTGGACAAGTGCCGATTGTTTCTGGGGAAATTGCAGAAGATTTCACATATTATTTTGCTACTTCTGAACAGGTACCTTCATCAGTAGGTCTTGGTGTGTTAGTAAATACAGATGATTCTATTCTGGCGGCTGGTGGATTTATCATACAACTATTACCTGGTGTAGATGATGAAACGATTACGCAAATTGAAAATCAATTATCGAAAATCGAACCGGTTTCTAAAATGATTCAAAAAGGGTTCACTCCTGAAGAAATCTTAAAAGCCGTGTTAGGTGAAGATAATGTTCAAATGCTAGATACATTACCGGTGAAATTTGAATGTAACTGTTCAAAAGAGCGTTTTGGTGCGGCGATCATTAGTTTAGGCGAAAAAGAAATTCGTGATATGATCGAAGAAGATGGAAAAGCAGAAGCGCATTGTCACTTCTGTCAAGAAAAGTACCAATACTCAAAAGAAGAATTAGAAGGATTTATAACAGAAATTAATTCTTAAAAAGTTAGTAAATCTATTCTGATGAATGTGATTTAAGTTGGTCTGTATCTAAATTGCCTACAATATTTATATTGTGAAGACATAAAAAATACTGATCTCTAGACTACTCTACACTTAGTAAGTGTGGAGTAGTCTTTTTTTATTTTACAAATGTTAATGAATATATCCTTCTACTAGGAATAATCTTTTGGTTCTATTGTGTGGAATATGTCGCTTAGGAAAATTTTTTACATTTGTAGTAGAGTAAGTAATTTTTCATTTGACAAACGTAATCAATAGGTTGTAAAATTAAGATAATTTAAAACCTATAAAATTACTAGGAATTAGGAGTGAGTAAAAGATGAGTAGATTAGTTAATTCAGTAACAGATTTAATTGGTAAAACGCCGATCGTGAAATTGAATAATGTTACAGGACCGAATGATGGTAATGTTTACGTAAAACTAGAATACTTTAATCCGGGCAGTAGTGTTAAGGATCGTATTGCTTTAGCGATGATTGAAGCTGCTGAAAAAGCTGGTAAGTTAAAAGAGGGAAGCACATTAATTGAGCCGACAAGTGGTAATACTGGTATTGGTCTTGCAATGGTAGCAGCTGCTAAGGGATATAAAGCGGTGTTAGTAATGCCTGATACAATGAGTATGGAACGTCGCAATTTACTACGTGCTTACGGAGCAGATCTTGTTTTAACACCTGGCGCTGAAGGGATGAAAGGTGCAATTGCAAAGGCAAATGAGCTTTCTGAACAAAACGGCTGGTTTGTTCCTCAACAATTTGAAAACCCTTCAAACGCTGAAGTTCACCGTTTAACAACTGGTCCAGAAATAGTTGAAGCATTTGATGGCTTAAATCTCGATGCATTTATTGCTGGTGTTGGTACTGGTGGTACAATTACAGGTGTAGGAGAAGTATTAAAAGAAAAATATCCTGAAATTGAAATTATTGCAGTAGAACCAAAAGATTCTCAAGTTCTAGCTGGGGCACAACCGGGACCTCATAAAATTCAAGGGATCGGAGCAGGTTTTGTTCCAAAAGTGTTGAATACAGAAATCTATACTTCGATCTTCCCAGTGGAAAATGACGCTGCATTTGATACAGCGCGTAAAATTGCTAAAGAAGAAGGTGTATTAGGTGGAATTTCATCTGGTGCAGCTATTTTCGCAGCAATCGAAACAGCAAAACGTCTTGGTAAAGGTAAAAATGTTTTAGCGATTCTTCCATCGAATGGAGAAAGATATTTAAGTACGCCTCTTTATCACTTTGACGACTAATTCAACTTCATTAAATTCTAAGCGGGGCATATATGTGCTCCGTTTTTTTTATTTTTGTCTATATTTTCTCTAGAACTTTGCTCTCTGACTTTCATTTTCATATACTGTTAGATGTTGGTGCAATTTTTAAAACAAAATTTGTGGAATTAAAATATAAATTTAATTAATTGGAGGAAGAGTTCTTGAGCTTATCGTTAATCAACTATCCATCTTTTTCGATGGACAAGCAGTCATTCTTTTATGCGTTTAAGGAACTTGTAAAAAGTGAAAGGTATCATTTGTTATTAGAGAGTGGCCGCGGTGGCCAGCAGTCAGTGGTAGGGTGGAACCCTATGGCTGTAGTACGTTCAACAGATGACGGCATACTTATTTCTTGGCGGGATGGACAAGAAGAAACACGGGTAGGAGAATCATTACATTTGTTGGAAGATTTAATAGCAGAATATAAATTGCCTGTTAATGTAGATTTTCCGGATTTCCAGGGTGGGGCAGCAGGATTTATCTCATATGATTATGCACGAAAAATAGAGAATCTACCAAACCTAGCGGAGGACGATCTGCAAATACCGGATTTGTATTTTTATCTATTTGATGATTGGGCTGTGTTTGATGTAGTAGAGGAACAAGTTCATTTGATGAAGCTTGCATCTAGTAATGTAGACCTTGAACAACGTGCGCGCGATTGGCAACTTGCTGTAGAGAGTGGTCTAAAATCGCAAATGTTTGCGGAGGGAACGGCTACTGATGTTGTGCATGATGTAACAAAGCTACAAGTATCGCTATCGTCAGATGTTTTTGAAGAGGCTGTCCGTAAAGTGCAAAATTATATTGCGCAAGGTGATGTGTTCCAAGTGAATCTGTCCGTTAGACAAGCGAAAGAGCTTGGTGCAGAACCTATGCAAATGTATGAGGCGTTACGTTCGTTTAATCCTTCTCCGTATATGGCGTTTATCCATTCCCCTGAATTTGCTGTCGTTTCAGGTTCTCCTGAATTACTTGTGAAGAAAAAAGGGCAGGAGCTTTCAACTCGTCCAATAGCGGGAACACGTCCGAGAGGGAAAGATATCATTGAAGATGAACGATTGGCACAAGAATTAATTGATAATGAAAAGGAACGCGCTGAACATGTTATGCTCGTTGATTTAGAGCGTAATGATTTAGGTCGTGTGTCAAAATATGGAACCGTTGAAGTAAATGAGTTTATGGTGATTGAGAGATATTCGCATGTTATGCACATTGTTTCGAATGTACGGGGCATTGTAGATGAAAGTTGTTCGAATGCAGATGTTGTAAGAGCGCTATTCCCTGGTGGAACAATAACAGGTGCACCGAAAATTCGTACGATGGAAATTATTGAGGAACTTGAAACGGTTCGTCGGGGATTATACACGGGGTCAATCGGCTGGCTAGGATACAATGGTGATTTAGAACTTAATATCGTCATCCGTACGGCGTTTATTAAAGAAGAGGTGGCATATATACAAGCGGGTGCGGGTATTGTGATAGATTCTATTCCTGCAAATGAATATATTGAATCGCTAAATAAGGCAAAGGCTTTATGGCAAGCGAAGGCGATGGCAGAGGAGTGTAACGTATGATTTTAATGATTGATAACTATGATTCATTCACCTATAATCTCGTGCAATATTTTGGTGAATTTGGACAAGAGCTTATTGTGAAAAGAAATGATGAGCTAACAGTGCAGGAGATTGAAAGGCTTGCGCCTGCTATGATTGTTATCTCTCCAGGACCTTGTAGTCCAAATGAAGCTGGTAGAAGTTTAGAAATCATTGCTCATTTTGCAGGGAGCATTCCGATTTTCGGTGTCTGTCTAGGGCATCAGGCGATTGCACAAGTATTTGGTGGGAAAGTTATTCGTGCAGAACGATTAATGCATGGTAAAACATCACCTGTACAGCATGATAGTAAAGGTGTAAATAGTGGGCTACCGAATCCATTCCAAGCAACGCGATATCATTCGTTAATTGTTGAACGTGAAACTTTACCTGAGTGTCTAGAAATTACTTCGTCGACAGCAGAAGGTGAGATTATGGGGATTCGTCATAAGGATTATCCAATTGAAGGTGTTCAGTACCATCCGGAGTCGATTATGACAGAGGAAGGTAAGAAGATATTGCAGAACTTTATCGAGTGCTATTGTGAGGTTACTGAAGGAAGTGGTAACTAATGTGGTGTTGGATGAACGGGGAGTATGTA
Organism: Viridibacillus sp. KH_047; assembly: GCF_057838945.1. NCBI lineage: Bacteria > Bacillati > Bacillota > Bacilli > Caryophanales > Caryophanaceae > Viridibacillus > Viridibacillus sp. KH_047. The sequence continues at coordinate 93,000 of NZ_CM174479.1, forward strand.
CAGAGTAAAGATTTAAGGATTTCGCCATTCGATCACGGCTTTTTGTATGGATTAGGCTTCTTTGAAACATTTCGTACGTATGACGGAGACATATTTCTGTGGGAAGAGCATTGTAAAAGGCTGCAACGAGCATTAGATGATTATCATATCGTTTTACCGTATAGCTTTGATGAATTGTTAGCTATTATTCGTGAGTTGGATAATCGTTGTAATGGAGAAGATGGTTATTTCCGTTTGAATGTATCGGCAGGTGCGCATGATATTGGATTAAAACCAACAAGCTATGCTGAACCGACTGTTATTGTATTTCGTAAGCCTTTACCTAATATGGTGAGAGGGCAAGAGAAATCAGCGGTATGGTTGAAAACAGAACGTAATTCACCAGAGCAATCAATCCGCCATAAATCCCATCATTATGCGAATAATGTATTAGCTCGATTTGAAGTACCTTCTTTAGCTGATTTGGAAGGTTTTTTCGTGAACGAAGATGGATTTGTAGCAGAAGGTATTACGTCAAATATTTTTTGGGTGACGGACGGCAAGGTATACACGCCTTCTATTGAAACGGGTATTTTACCAGGTATTACGCGCGGTCAAGTAATGCGGCAAATGACTGTCATTGAAGGGTTATATACTCGAGAGCAATTAGAACAAGCGGATGAGTGCTTTATAACAACTTCTATTCAAGAGCTTATCCCAATCCGCTCTTTGCAAGGTAAAAATTTCCTGGGAAATAACGGGCCGGTTTACAAAGCTCTTCATGAGCAGTATGTTAAAAGTATAAATGATGAGAAAGGGAGATCTTGATGAACCTAGACAATTACACAGCACCACTAACTATCGATGGGCATATACTCGACTTCCATAAAGAGACGTTTGTGATGGGGATATTAAATGTAACACCAGACTCTTTTTCAGATGGCGGAAAATATAATGATTTAGAAGCAGCGGTCGCTCAAGCTAAGCAAATGGTTGCTGATGGTGCCAAGATTATTGACATCGGCGGCGAATCAACCCGCCCTGGACATACTCAAATCTCAGTCGAAGAAGAATTATCTCGTGTTATACCTATTATTAAAGAGCTTCGTAAAGAGGTACATGTATTGATCTCAATTGATACATATAAAGCAGAAGTAGCAAGACAAGCTGTATTAGCTGGAGCACATATAATTAATGATATTTGGGGAGCTAAGTACGACCCTGAAATTGCTAGTGTGGCTGCAGAGTTAAATGTACCAATTATTTTAATGCATAACCGCGAAAATGAAGAATACGGGACAAACTTTTGGGAGGTAGCCAAAGCTGATCTAGAAAAGAGTTTGCAAATCGCCAAAGCTGCTGGGGTACCTGATGCATATATTTGGCTAGACCCGGGGATTGGATTTGCGAAATCGCACCATGAAAATATATTGATGATGCAATCTTTACCGCAATTAGTAGAAATGGGTTATCCTGTATTACTTGCGACGTCTCGCAAAAGAATGATTGGTAATGTCTTAGACCTCCCTGTTACTGAACGGGTGGAAGGTACGGGTGCTACAGTCTGCTTTGGGATCGATAAAGGTTGCCATATGGTACGTGTACATGATGTTAAGGCAATCACCCGTATGACAAGAATGATGGATGTCTTATTAGATAAACAACCAAATGTAGAATGATAAGGTTTAGTTTAAAATAATATTTCTAATAATGAAGTGGAGTGTTAACTATGGATTATATCCATGTAAAAGATATGGAGTTTTATGGCTATCATGGTGTTTTAGCTGCCGAAACCGCTATTGGTCAGCGTTTTAGGGTATCGATATCACTAGCGGTAGATTTACATCAAGCTGGGGAGACAGACGAGCTTGAGTATACAGTGAATTACGCGGAAGTTTATATGATTTGCAAAGAAATTGTTGAAGGTGAACCGTATAAACTAATCGAAGCCGTTGCGGAGCGAATTGCAACGCGTATTCTGGCTACATATGAAGGGCGAGTAAAAGGGTTGCGTGTAGAAATGATTAAACCTGATCCGCCGATTCCAGGTCATTACCGGGAAGTGTCTGTTGAATTGACAAGAGGTGAGTTTAAATGAACGAAGCCTTTATTTCTCTAGGTTCAAATATAGGAGAGCGGTTGCGAACTTTGCAACATGCAGTCAAGTTACTAACTGAACATCCAGAAGTGGAAGTTGTTGCTGTGTCTTCTGTGTATGAGACTGATCCTGTTGGCTTTACAGATCAGGATGCATTCTTTAATATAGTTGTGCAAATTCGCACTTCGTTAAATCCGGAAAAAACACTTGAATTGTGCCAATCGATCGAGAACGAGTTAAAGCGTGTTCGCGTAATTCGTTGGGGTCCAAGAACGATAGACCTTGACGTTTTGCTTTATAATCACGACAATATTGAAACAGAGACACTTATTGTTCCGCATCCAAGAATGCATGAACGTGCCTTTGTTCTTGTACCATTATTGGAAATCGCTCCAGATCTCATATATCCTAAAACAAACGAAGCGTTGCAATCGATGCTATCTAGTGTTGGGAAAGAAGGCGTGCGACAATGGAAAACGATCGCTGGGGTAGAAGAATTCGTGCATTTCGAAAACTAAAAAGAATTCAGCAGGTCGAATTTGCGAAAAAAGTTGGTATGTCTACTTCTATTTTAGGTAAAATTGAACGTGGGGAACGTTTGCCCACAGAAGAACAGTTACAGATCATAGCGACAGCGCTTGATATAAATATGGACGAATTAAAAGGTGGGGAAAAGCCTCCAACTGTACAAGGAGGAAACGAAGTATGACATTAATAAATGACAAACCGTTCAAAATTGGCGACATTGTTATGGATAACTGAGTAGTGCTTGCTCCGATGGTAGGTATTTGTAATTCGGCTTTCCGTCTGACAGTAAAAGAATTTAGAGCGGGTTTAGTTTATGTGGAAATGATTTCAGATAAAGGGATTGTTTATCGAAATGATAAAACAATGAATTTGCTTTACATCGATGAACGTGAAAATCCACTTTCGATACAAATATTTGGTGGCGATATAGAAACGCTTGTAGAAGCAGCTAAATATGTAAGCGGCAGAAAAAGCTATCCATATTATTTAATAAAACTCCGAGTCGTCGCCTTTGAAGTGACGGCTTTTTTCTTTAGGAGCTAATGGATTATGAAGTATTTACTAGTAAATGATGATAAAGACGTGAATCGTCCAGCAAAATTGTGTACAATAAGTACATTATGGACTGCATAGCGGAACAAAAAATGAGGAGTGAATATCGTGTCTGAAGAATTAAATGACCAAATTTTGGTGAGACGCCAAAAGATGGCTTCTATTAGAGAAAACGGCTTAGATCCATTCGGTGCCCGTTTTGAACGTACGCATTTATCAAACGAAATCAAAGAACAGTATGTGGAGTTTACTAAAGAACAATTAGAAGAAGATTTACATGAAGTTGTAATCGCGGGTCGTATTATGACAAAACGCGGTAAAGGTAAAGCTGGTTTTGCGCATATTCAAGATTTGGGTGGACAAGTACAAATTTATGTTCGTAAAGATGCTATTGGTGAAGAAGCATACGAATTGTTTAAACAAGCGGACCTAGGAGATATCGTAGGTATTCGTGGTAATGTTTTCCGTACTCAAGTAGGAGAACTTTCTGTTAAAGCATTAGAATTCACTTTCCTAACTAAATCACTACGCCCAATGCCAGAGAAATTCCACGGCTTAAAAGATATAGAGCAACGTTATCGTCAACGTTACTTAGATTTAATGACGAGTGAAGAAAGTAAACAAACTTTCATTACTCGATCTAAAATAATTCAAGCTATCCGTCGTTATTTAGATGGCAATGGTTACCTTGAAGTAGAAACACCTATGCTTCACACAATTGCAGGCGGAGCAGCTGCTCGTCCTTTCATTACGCATCACAATTCATTAGATATGGAATTATATATGCGTATTGCTATTGAACTTCACCTAAAACGATTAATCGTTGGTGGACTTGAAAAAGTGTATGAAATCGGTCGTGTATTCCGTAATGAAGGTATGTCAACGCGCCATAACCCAGAATTCACTATGATTGAATTATATGAAGCGTATGCTGACTATCGTGACATCATGGCACTTACAGAGAATTTAATTTCTCACGTAGCGCAGGAAGTATTAGGTACAACTGATGTACAATATGGCGATGATGTTATTAGTTTAGCGCCAGGTTGGACTCGTTTGCATATGGTAGATGCAGTTAAAGAAGCAACAGGTGTAGACTTCTGGACTCCAATGTCGAAAGAAGAAGCGCAAGCGCATGCAAAAGAACACGGTGTTGAAATTAAAGACTCTATGGAAGTAGGGCATATTATCAATGAATTCTTCGAACAAAAAATAGAAGAAACATTAGTTCAACCTACATTTATCTATGGTCATCCAGTGGAAATTTCTCCATTAGCTAAGAAGAACCCTGAAGATGAGCGATTTACAGATCGTTTTGAATTATTCATTGTACGTCGTGAGCATGCAAATGCATTTACTGAATTAAATGATCCAATCGATCAACGTGAACGCTTTGAAGCGCAGCTTGTTGAAAAAGAAGCAGGTAATGATGAAGCGCATGAAATGGACGATGATTTCATTGAAGCATTAGAGTATGGTATGCCGCCAACAGGTGGATTAGGTATCGGTATCGATCGCTTAATCATGTTGTTGACGAATTCACAAACTATACGTGATGTATTATTATTCCCTACAATGCGTCCTCGTGATTAAATACTAAGGTTTTCTTATTGAAAAGACTCTAGTTAATACTAGAGTCTTTTTTATTTACGTTCTATTAGAGAGGTTAGCTTTTTGTTTGAAAATTACTAAGAAGTTTATTACAATAGAAGACAAGCTATTTTTGTAAGTACCTAATGTTGACTTATAAATATGCTTTCATTTTTTAAAAAAAGGTGTTGCGTTAGAATTAATATAGTGGTATATTAATTGAGTTGCTAATTTAGCTAACAAAACGATTTGAAAATAACTTAAAAAAGTTGTTGACACTGAGTAGTGAGTTTGATAAGATATAAAAGTTGCTGATAAACAAGCAACGATAACGAGTTTGAAACAACGATTTGAAAATAACTTAAAAAAGTTGTTGACAACGAAAAGTTATCGCGATATAATATTGAATGTCGCTAACGAAGCGGCAAACATAATGAACCTTGAAAACTGAACATGCAAGACGTTAATCAATAAATGTTTTTGGACATCAACTCTGTTGGTGGATCAAAACAAAAATAGATATCATCTTCGGATGATACGCTAGCAAAGCTAATGAGCTTTCAAACTACTTTTATGGAGAGTTTGATCCTGGCTCAGGACGAACGCTGGCGGCGTGCCTAATACATGCAAGTCGAGCGAATGATGAAGAAGCTTGCTTCTTCTGATTTAGCGGCGGACGGGTGAGTAACACGTGGGCAACCTACCTAGTAGATTGGGATAACTCCGGGAAACCGGGGCTAATACCGAATAATCCATTTTGTCACATGGCAAAATGCTGAAAGGCGGTTTCGGCTGTCACTACTAGATGGGCCCGCGGTGCATTAGCTAGTTGGTGGGGTAACGGCCTACCAAGGCAACGATGCATAGCCGACCTGAGAGGGTGATCGGCCACATTGGGACTGAGACACGGCCCAAACTCCTACGGGAGGCAGCAGTAGGGAATCTTCCACAATGGACGAAAGTCTGATGGAGCAACGCCGCGTGAGTGATGAAGGTTTTCGGATCGTAAAACTCTGTTGTAAGGGAAGAACAAGTACGTTAGTAACTGAACGTACCTTGACGGTACCTTATTAGAAAGCCACGGCTAACTACGTGCCAGCAGCCGCGGTAATACGTAGGTGGCAAGCGTTGTCCGGATTTATTGGGCGTAAAGCGCGCGCAGGTGGTTTCTTAAGTCTGATGTGAAAGCCCACGGCTCAACCGTGGAGGGTCATTGGAAACTGGGAGACTTGAGTGCAGAAGAGGAAAGTGGAATTCCAAGTGTAGCGGTGAAATGCGTAGAGATTTGGAGGAACACCAGTGGCGAAGGCGACTTTCTGGTCTGTAACTGACACTGAGGCGCGAAAGCGTGGGGAGCAAACAGGATTAGATACCCTGGTAGTCCACGCCGTAAACGATGAGTGCTAAGTGTTAGGGGGTTTCCGCCCCTTAGTGCTGCAGCTAACGCATTAAGCACTCCGCCTGGGGAGTACGGCCGCAAGGTTGAAACTCAAAGGAATTGACGGGGGCCCGCACAAGCGGTGGAGCATGTGGTTTAATTCGAAGCAACGCGAAGAACCTTACCAGGTCTTGACATCCCAATGACCGCTCTAGAGATAGAGTTTTCCCTTCGGGGACATTGGTGACAGGTGGTGCATGGTTGTCGTCAGCTCGTGTCGTGAGATGTTGGGTTAAGTCCCGCAACGAGCGCAACCCTTGATCTTAGTTGCCATCATTAAGTTGGGCACTCTAAGGTGACTGCCGGTGACAAACCGGAGGAAGGTGGGGATGACGTCAAATCATCATGCCCCTTATGACCTGGGCTACACACGTGCTACAATGGACGATACAAAGAGTCGCTAACTCGCGAGGGTATGCTAATCTCATAAAATCGTTCTCAGTTCGGATTGTAGGCTGCAACTCGCCTACATGAAGCCGGAATCGCTAGTAATCGTGGATCAGCATGCCACGGTGAATACGTTCCCGGGCCTTGTACACACCGCCCGTCACACCACGAGAGTTTGTAACACCCGAAGTCGGTGAGGTAACCTTTATGGAGCCAGCCGCCGAAGGTGGGATAGATGATTGGGGTGAAGTCGTAACAAGGTAGCCGTATCGGAAGGTGCGGCTGGATCACCTCCTTTCTAAGGATAATTACGGAAACAGATCTTGGATCTGTCGATTAACGTCTTGCGTTCAGTTTTGAAGGCTCATTGTAAAATGATCTTCAAAACCTTGTTCTTTGAAAACTGGATAAAACGACATTGAAGCAAATTAAGTAACACATTTTTTATTATTAAGTTTTTTAGGCTTAATAACTAACTTTTAGGTTAAGTTATTAAGGGCGCATGGCGGATGCCTTGGCACTAGGAGCCGAAGAAGGACGGCACTAACACCGATATGCTTCGGGGAGCTGTAAGTGAGCTTTGATCCGGAGATTTCCGAATGGGGGAACCCACTGTTCGTAATGGAGCAGTATCTTGACGTGAATACATAGCGTCTTGATGGCAGACCCAGGGAACTGAAACATCTAAGTACCTGGAGGAAGAGAAAGAAAAATCGATTCCCTGAGTAGCGGCGAGCGAAACGGGAATAGCCCAAACCAAGAGGCTTGCCTCTTGGGGTTGTAGGACACTCTATATGGAGTTACAAAGGAATGAGTTAAATGAAGCGGTCTGGAAAGGCCCGCCAGAGCAGGTAACAGCCCTGTAGTTGAAAGTTCATTCTCTCTTGAGTGTATCCTGAGTACGGCGGAACACGTGAAATTCCGTCGGAATCTGGGAGGACCATCTCCCAAGGCTAAATACTACCTAGTGACCGATAGTGAACCAGTACCGTGAGGGAAAGGTGAAAAGCACCCCGGAAGGGGAGTGAAATAGATCCTGAAACCATGTGCCTACAAGTAGTTAGAGCCCGTTAATGGGTGATAGCGTGCCTTTTGTAGAATGAACCGGCGAGTTACGATTACATGCGAGGTTAAGTTTTAGAAGACGGAGCCGTAGCGAAAGCGAGTCTGAATAGGGCGAATGAGTATGTGGTTGTAGACCCGAAACCAGGTGATCTACCCATGTCCAGGGTGAAGGTAAGGTAACACTTACTGGAGGCCCGAACCCACGTACGTTGAAAAGTGCGGGGATGAGGTGTGGGTAGCGGAGAAATTCCAATCGAACCTGGAGATAGCTGGTTCTCTCCGAAATAGCTTTAGGGCTAGCCTCGTGATAGAGAATCCTGGAGGTAGAGCACTGTTTGAACTAGGGGTCCATCCCGGATTACCGAATTCAGACAAACTCCGAATGCCAGTGATTTATGCACGGGAGTCAGACTGCGAGTGATAAGATCCGTAGTCAAAAGGGAAACAGCCCAGACCACCAGCTAAGGTCCCAAAGTAATTGTTAAGTGGAAAAGGATGTGACGTTGCTTAGACAACCAGGATGTTGGCTCAGAAGCAGCCATCATTTAAAGAGTGCGTAATAGCTCACTGGTCGAGTGACGCTGCGCCGAAAATGTATCGGGGCTAAACAATTCACCGAAGCTGTGGATGGACATCTTAGATGTCCGTGGTAGGAGAGCGTTCTAAGTGCTGTGAAGTCAGACCGGAAGGACTGGTGGAGCGCTTAGAAGTGAGAATGCCGGTATGAGTAGCGAAAGACGGGTGAGAATCCCGTCCACCGAATGACTAAGGTTTCCTGAGGAAGGCTCGTCCGCTCAGGGTTAGTCGGGACCTAAGCCGAGGCCGATAGGCGTAGGCGATGGACAACAGGTTGATATTCCTGTACCACCTATTTACCATTTGAGCAATGGGGGGACGCAGTAGGATAGGGTAAGCATGCTGTTGGTTATGCATGTTCAAGCAGTGAGGCGTGAAATGAGGCAAATCCCATTTCTATAACGTTGAGCTGTGATGACGAGGACGTATGTCCGGAGTTCCTGATTTCACACTGCCAAGAAAAGCCTCTAGCGAGGTAAAAGGTGCCCGTACCGCAAACCGACACAGGTAGTCGAGGAGAGAATCCTAAGGTGTGCGAGAGAACTCTCGTTAAGGAACTCGGCAAAATGACCCCGTAACTTCGGGAGAAGGGGTGCTCTAGTAGGGTGAAAGCCCGAGAGAGCCGCAGTGAATAGGCCCAGGCGACTGTTTAGCAAAAACACAGGTCTCTGCAAAACCGTAAGGTGACGTATAGGGGCTGACGCCTGCCCGGTGCTGGAAGGTTAAGAGGAGTGCTTAGCGCAAGCGAAGGTGCGAATTGAAGCCCCAGTAAACGGCGGCCGTAACTATAACGGTCCTAAGGTAGCGAAATTCCTTGTCGGGTAAGTTCCGACCCGCACGAAAGGCGTAACGATCTGGGCACTGTCTCAACGAGAGACTCGGTGAAATTATAGTACCTGTGAAGATGCAGGTTACCCGCGACAGGACGGAAAGACCCCGTGGAGCTTTACTGTAGCCTGATATTGAATTTTGATACATCTTGTACAGGATAGGTAGGAGCCAGAGATTCCGGAGCGCCAGCTTCGGAGGAGGCGTTGGTGGGATACTACCCTAGATGTATTGAACTTCTAACCCATGCCCCTTAGCGGGGTAGGAGACAGTGTCAGGCGGGCAGTTTGACTGGGGCGGTCGCCTCCTAAAGAGTAACGGAGGCGCCCAAAGGTTCCCTCAGAATGGTTGGAAATCATTCGTAGAGTGTAAAGGCATAAGGGAGCTTGACTGCGAGACCTACAAGTCGAGCAGGGTCGAAAGACGGGCTTAGTGATCCGGTGGTTCCGCATGGAAGGGCCATCGCTCAACGGATAAAAGCTACCCCGGGGATAACAGGCTTATCTCCCCCAAGAGTCCACATCGACGGGGAGGTTTGGCACCTCGATGTCGGCTCATCGCATCCTGGGGCTGTAGTCGGTCCCAAGGGTTGGGCTGTTCGCCCATTAAAGCGGTACGCGAGCTGGGTTCAGAACGTCGTGAGACAGTTCGGTCCCTATCCGTCGTGGGCGTAGGAAATTTGAGAGGAGCTGTCCTTAGTACGAGAGGACCGGGATGGACACACCGCTGGTGTACCAGTTGTTCTGCCAAGGGCATCGCTGGGTAGCTATGTGTGGACGGGATAAGTGCTGAAAGCATCTAAGCATGAAGCCCCCCTCAAGATGAGATTTCCCATTACGCAAGTAAGTAAGATCCCTCAAAGACGATGAGGTAGATAGGTTCGAGGTGGAAGTGTGGCGACATACGGAGCTGACGAATACTAATAGATCGAGGACTTAACCAAATTTTACTTAATAAACTTCAATGTAATTTATCCAGTTTTGAGAGAACAAGAAAAACTTTTTAAAAAAAGTTTTAAAAAAAACACTTGCTTTTAAAGAAGTGAAGTGATATAATAATTCTTGTCTTAAAAATAGTCTAGTGACGATAGCAAAGAGGTCACACCCGTTCCCATGCCGAACACGGAAGTTAAGCTCTTTAGCGCCGATGGTAGTTGGGGGTTTCCCCCTGTGAGAGTAGGACGTTGCTAGGCGAACAATATGGAGGATTAGCTCAGCTGGGAGAGCACCTGCCTTACAAGCAGGGGGTCGGCGGTTCGATCCCGTCATCCTCCACCATTTTTAATAAACATTGCCGGTGTAGCTCAGTTGGTAGAGCAACTGACTTGTAATCAGTAGGTCGAGGGTTCGACTCCTTTCGCCGGCACCATTCATTTTATATGAGCCATTAGCTCAGTTGGTAGAGCATCTGACTTTTAATCAGAGGGTCGTAGGTTCGAATCCTACATGGCTCACCATTTTTTAAAAAACATTATATGCGGGTGTGGCGGAACTGGCAGACGCACTAGACTTAGGATCTAGCGCCGCAAGGCGTGGGGGTTCGACTCCCTTCACCCGCACCATAATTTTAAGTTTATCAGCATATTGCGGAAGTAGTTCAGTGGTAGAACACCACCTTGCCAAGGTGGGGGTCGCGAGTTCGAACCTCGTCTTCCGCTCCAAAATATGCCGGGGTGGCGGAACTGGCAGACGCACAGGACTTAAAATCCTGCGGTAGGTGACTACCGTACCGGTTCGATTCCGGTCCTCGGCACCATTTCTTTTAATTTAATACAAGTGATAATATATGCGCCCGTAGCTCAATTGGATAGAGCGTCTGACTACGGATCAGAAGGTTGTGGATTCGACTTCTGCCGGGCGCGCCATTAACGGGAAGTAGCTCAGCTTGGTAGAGCACTTGGTTTGGGACCAAGGGGTCGCAGGTTCGAATCCTGTCTTCCCGACCATTATTACTTATACTCACACGGGGCCTTAGCTCAGCTGGGAGAGCGCCTGCCTTGCACGCAGGAGGTCAGCGGTTCGATCCCGCTAGGCTCCACCATATATATCTTATGAACCTTGAAAACTGAACATGCAAGACGTTAATCAATAAATGTTTTTGGACATCAACTCTGTTGGTGGATCAAAACAAAAATAGATATCATCTTCGGATGATACGCTAGCAAAGCTAATGAGCTTTCAAACTACTTTTATGGAGAGTTTGATCCTGGCTCAGGACGAACGCTGGCGGCGTGCCTAATACATGCAAGTCGAGCGAATGATGAAGAAGCTTGCTTCTTCTGATTTAGCGGCGGACGGGTGAGTAACACGTGGGCAACCTACCTAGTAGATTGGGATAACTCCGGGAAACCGGGGCTAATACCGAATAATCCATTTTGTCACATGGCAAAATGCTGAAAGGCGGTTTCGGCTGTCACTACTAGATGGGCCCGCGGTGCATTAGCTAGTTGGTGGGGTAACGGCCTACCAAGGCAACGATGCATAGCCGACCTGAGAGGGTGATCGGCCACATTGGGACTGAGACACGGCCCAAACTCCTACGGGAGGCAGCAGTAGGGAATCTTCCACAATGGACGAAAGTCTGATGGAGCAACGCCGCGTGAGTGATGAAGGTTTTCGGATCGTAAAACTCTGTTGTAAGGGAAGAACAAGTACGTTAGTAACTGAACGTACCTTGACGGTACCTTATTAGAAAGCCACGGCTAACTACGTGCCAGCAGCCGCGGTAATACGTAGGTGGCAAGCGTTGTCCGGATTTATTGGGCGTAAAGCGCGCGCAGGTGGTTTCTTAAGTCTGATGTGAAAGCCCACGGCTCAACCGTGGAGGGTCATTGGAAACTGGGAGACTTGAGTGCAGAAGAGGAAAGTGGAATTCCAAGTGTAGCGGTGAAATGCGTAGAGATTTGGAGGAACACCAGTGGCGAAGGCGACTTTCTGGTCTGTAACTGACACTGAGGCGCGAAAGCGTGGGGAGCAAACAGGATTAGATACCCTGGTAGTCCACGCCGTAAACGATGAGTGCTAAGTGTTAGGGGGTTTCCGCCCCTTAGTGCTGCAGCTAACGCATTAAGCACTCCGCCTGGGGAGTACGGCCGCAAGGTTGAAACTCAAAGGAATTGACGGGGGCCCGCACAAGCGGTGGAGCATGTGGTTTAATTCGAAGCAACGCGAAGAACCTTACCAGGTCTTGACATCCCAATGACCGCTCTAGAGATAGAGTTTTCCCTTCGGGGACATTGGTGACAGGTGGTGCATGGTTGTCGTCAGCTCGTGTCGTGAGATGTTGGGTTAAGTCCCGCAACGAGCGCAACCCTTGATCTTAGTTGCCATCATTAAGTTGGGCACTCTAAGGTGACTGCCGGTGACAAACCGGAGGAAGGTGGGGATGACGTCAAATCATCATGCCCCTTATGACCTGGGCTACACACGTGCTACAATGGACGATACAAAGAGTCGCTAACTCGCGAGGGTATGCTAATCTCATAAAATCGTTCTCAGTTCGGATTGTAGGCTGCAACTCGCCTACATGAAGCCGGAATCGCTAGTAATCGTGGATCAGCATGCCACGGTGAATACGTTCCCGGGCCTTGTACACACCGCCCGTCACACCACGAGAGTTTGTAACACCCGAAGTCGGTGAGGTAACCTTTATGGAGCCAGCCGCCGAAGGTGGGATAGATGATTGGGGTGAAGTCGTAACAAGGTAGCCGTATCGGAAGGTGCGGCTGGATCACCTCCTTTCTAAGGATAATTACGGAAACAGATCTTGGATCTGTCGATTAACGTCTTGCGTTCAGTTTTGAAGGTTCATAAAAACCTTATATTTTTCCGAAAAAGGGGCCTATAGCTCAGCTGGTTAGAGCGCACGCCTGATAAGCGTGAGGTCGATGGTTCGAGTCCATTTAGGCCCACCATTTTTCTTTTTTTGGGGCCTTAGCTCAGCTGGGAGAGCGCCTGCCTTGCACGCAGGAGGTCAGCGGTTCGATCCCGCTAGGCTCCACCAATATTGTTCTTTGAAAACTGGATAAAACGACATTGAAGCAAATTAAGTAACACATTTTTTATTATTAAGTTTTTTAGGCTTAATAACTAACTTTTAGGTTAAGTTATTAAGGGCGCATGGCGGATGCCTTGGCACTAGGAGCCGAAGAAGGACGGCACTAACACCGATATGCTTCGGGGAGCTGTAAGTGAGCTTTGATCCGGAGATTTCCGAATGGGGGAACCCACTGTTCGTAATGGAGCAGTATCTTGACGTGAATACATAGCGTCTTGATGGCAGACCCAGGGAACTGAAACATCTAAGTACCTGGAGGAAGAGAAAGAAAAATCGATTCCCTGAGTAGCGGCGAGCGAAACGGGAATAGCCCAAACCAAGAGGCTTGCCTCTTGGGGTTGTAGGACACTCTATATGGAGTTACAAAGGAATGAGTTAAATGAAGCGGTCTGGAAAGGCCCGCCAGAGCAGGTAACAGCCCTGTAGTTGAAAGTTCATTCTCTCTTGAGTGTATCCTGAGTACGGCGGAACACGTGAAATTCCGTCGGAATCTGGGAGGACCATCTCCCAAGGCTAAATACTACCTAGTGACCGATAGTGAACCAGTACCGTGAGGGAAAGGTGAAAAGCACCCCGGAAGGGGAGTGAAATAGATCCTGAAACCATGTGCCTACAAGTAGTTAGAGCCCGTTAATGGGTGATAGCGTGCCTTTTGTAGAATGAACCGGCGAGTTACGATTACATGCGAGGTTAAGTTTTAGAAGACGGAGCCGTAGCGAAAGCGAGTCTGAATAGGGCGAATGAGTATGTGGTTGTAGACCCGAAACCAGGTGATCTACCCATGTCCAGGGTGAAGGTAAGGTAACACTTACTGGAGGCCCGAACCCACGTACGTTGAAAAGTGCGGGGATGAGGTGTGGGTAGCGGAGAAATTCCAATCGAACCTGGAGATAGCTGGTTCTCTCCGAAATAGCTTTAGGGCTAGCCTCGTGATAGAGAATCCTGGAGGTAGAGCACTGTTTGAACTAGGGGTCCATCCCGGATTACCGAATTCAGACAAACTCCGAATGCCAGTGATTTATGCACGGGAGTCAGACTGCGAGTGATAAGATCCGTAGTCAAAAGGGAAACAGCCCAGACCACCAGCTAAGGTCCCAAAGTAATTGTTAAGTGGAAAAGGATGTGACGTTGCTTAGACAACCAGGATGTTGGCTCAGAAGCAGCCATCATTTAAAGAGTGCGTAATAGCTCACTGGTCGAGTGACGCTGCGCCGAAAATGTATCGGGGCTAAACAATTCACCGAAGCTGTGGATGGACATCTTAGATGTCCGTGGTAGGAGAGCGTTCTAAGTGCTGTGAAGTCAGACCGGAAGGACTGGTGGAGCGCTTAGAAGTGAGAATGCCGGTATGAGTAGCGAAAGACGGGTGAGAATCCCGTCCACCGAATGACTAAGGTTTCCTGAGGAAGGCTCGTCCGCTCAGGGTTAGTCGGGACCTAAGCCGAGGCCGATAGGCGTAGGCGATGGACAACAGGTTGATATTCCTGTACCACCTATTTACCATTTGAGCAATGGGGGGACGCAGTAGGATAGGGTAAGCATGCTGTTGGTTATGCATGTTCAAGCAGTGAGGCGTGAAATGAGGCAAATCCCATTTCTATAACGTTGAGCTGTGATGACGAGGACGTATGTCCGGAGTTCCTGATTTCACACTGCCAAGAAAAGCCTCTAGCGAGGTAAAAGGTGCCCGTACCGCAAACCGACACAGGTAGTCGAGGAGAGAATCCTAAGGTGTGCGAGAGAACTCTCGTTAAGGAACTCGGCAAAATGACCCCGTAACTTCGGGAGAAGGGGTGCTCTAGTAGGGTGAAAGCCCGAGAGAGCCGCAGTGAATAGGCCCAGGCGACTGTTTAGCAAAAACACAGGTCTCTGCAAAACCGTAAGGTGACGTATAGGGGCTGACGCCTGCCCGGTGCTGGAAGGTTAAGAGGAGTGCTTAGCGCAAGCGAAGGTGCGAATTGAAGCCCCAGTAAACGGCGGCCGTAACTATAACGGTCCTAAGGTAGCGAAATTCCTTGTCGGGTAAGTTCCGACCCGCACGAAAGGCGTAACGATCTGGGCACTGTCTCAACGAGAGACTCGGTGAAATTATAGTACCTGTGAAGATGCAGGTTACCCGCGACAGGACGGAAAGACCCCGTGGAGCTTTACTGTAGCCTGATATTGAATTTTGATACATCTTGTACAGGATAGGTAGGAGCCAGAGATTCCGGAGCGCCAGCTTCGGAGGAGGCGTTGGTGGGATACTACCCTAGATGTATTGAACTTCTAACCCATGCCCCTTAGCGGGGTAGGAGACAGTGTCAGGCGGGCAGTTTGACTGGGGCGGTCGCCTCCTAAAGAGTAACGGAGGCGCCCAAAGGTTCCCTCAGAATGGTTGGAAATCATTCGTAGAGTGTAAAGGCATAAGGGAGCTTGACTGCGAGACCTACAAGTCGAGCAGGGTCGAAAGACGGGCTTAGTGATCCGGTGGTTCCGCATGGAAGGGCCATCGCTCAACGGATAAAAGCTACCCCGGGGATAACAGGCTTATCTCCCCCAAGAGTCCACATCGACGGGGAGGTTTGGCACCTCGATGTCGGCTCATCGCATCCTGGGGCTGTAGTCGGTCCCAAGGGTTGGGCTGTTCGCCCATTAAAGCGGTACGCGAGCTGGGTTCAGAACGTCGTGAGACAGTTCGGTCCCTATCCGTCGTGGGCGTAGGAAATTTGAGAGGAGCTGTCCTTAGTACGAGAGGACCGGGATGGACACACCGCTGGTGTACCAGTTGTTCTGCCAAGGGCATCGCTGGGTAGCTATGTGTGGACGGGATAAGTGCTGAAAGCATCTAAGCATGAAGCCCCCCTCAAGATGAGATTTCCCATTACGCAAGTAAGTAAGATCCCTCAAAGACGATGAGGTAGATAGGTTCGAGGTGGAAGTGTGGCGACATACGGAGCTGACGAATACTAATAGATCGAGGACTTAACCAAATTTTACTTAATAAACTTCAATGTAATTTATCCAGTTTTGAGAGAACAAGAAAAACTTTTTAAAAAAAGTTTTAAAAAAAACACTTGCTTTTAAAGAAGTGAAGTGATATAATAATTCTTGTCTTAAAAATAGTCTAGTGACGATAGCAAAGAGGTCACACCCGTTCCCATGCCGAACACGGAAGTTAAGCTCTTTAGCGCCGATGGTAGTTGGGGGTTTCCCCCTGTGAGAGTAGGACGTTGCTAGGCACATTAAAGCACAGCTGATTTAATCAGTTGTGCTTTTTTTATATAGAAAATAGTTATATTAAATATAGCCGCAAAATTCTTGATTTACTCATCCGCAGGCTGTATAAAATAGAAATAAATAGGCATCTAGTTATTGGGTTTTATAGTGCAGAGTGTGTGAGCTTATTTTATTTACATAATAATTTGAGTGTGAAGCCATACTAAGATAACTCCAATGTTATTATTGTAATTTTATTACGCTCACCTTCAATGATTATCGACATTTTTGAAAAGGATATACGACAAGTATACTATCTCAATGACCAATACATTAAAGGGCAATTTTCTTATACTAATGAAATAGTTCTAGCAGTTAATGGTGAAAATATAGTTGTACTGGGAATATGCAGAGGTGGATAAAGGTAAAATAATTCAAAGTAAATATGATATACAAAATGTTATGATATTACCATTGTATTAGCCTCTATGAGCATAAGTGATATGTATGGGTAATCTAATTAGATTCCGATTAAAACGCCTTAAAACGCTTAAATAGGGCTTTTATGATAGTTAGAATTACTGCAATAAAATGTAGGTATATTTAAGTGCAAAATAATTAAAACTTTTTTCCTTAAATAGCTTGAAATGTTTTAATATGCTGTTATAATAATATTTGTGTTAAACAAAATTAACATTTAAAGAAGCGATAATATTATTGTTCCGAAGTAGCTCAGTGGTAGAGCAATCGGCTGTTAACCGATCGGTCGTAGGTTCGAGTCCTACCTTCGGAGCCATTTTTTTGTCTATGCTTCCATAGCTCAGCAGGTAGAGTGCTTCCATGGTAAGGAAGAGGTCACCGGTTCGAGCCCGGTTGGAAGCTTTCAATTATTTATCAAGAAGTAGAAATGTATCGAATTTTGCTTAGTAAGATGTAATTTTTAATATTTTTTAAATAAAGTATTGCATTTTTATTTAAAGGATGTTAATATAATTCTTGTCCTGTTTAAAGCAGTACAACATTAATGGCCCCTTGGTCAAGCGGTTAAGACACCGCCCTTTCACGGCGGTAACACGGGTTCGAATCCCGTAGGGGTCACCATTTTTAAAACATTTTTACATATCTATGGAGGATTAGCTCAGCTGGGAGAGCACCTGCCTTACAAGCAGGGGGTCGGCGGTTCGATCCCGTCATCCTCCACCATATTTTTTTGTCGGAGGGGTAGCGAAGAGGCTAAACGCGGCGGACTGTAAATCCGCTCCTTCGGGTTCGGCGGTTCGAATCCGTCCCCCTCCACCATTTTTTATATAAAATATTCATTATTCATTGTTGGGGTATAGCCAAGCGGTAAGGCAACGGATTTTGATTCCGTCATGCCCTGGTTCGAATCCAGGTACCCCAGCCATTTTTAATTTTATGAGCCATTAGCTCAGTTGGTAGAGCATCTGACTTTTAATCAGAGGGTCGTAGGTTCGAATCCTACATGGCTCACTTTCATATAAAATTTCAACCTCTTTCTACACTTTGTAGAGAGAGGTTTTTTTGTGGTTATTAGGGTACGTAACTTTATACAACTACTGATAAATTCAATTTGAAGGATACTGACTTTAGTTGCAACTTTGTTCTCTATTTAAGTGTTAAATTATTTGTATAAATATTCAGAATTTTGCGGGGTTGAGTCAACATGATTGTAGCATTTACAATATAGGTAATTCACAAAGGGGGAATAAAATAATGCATAAATTAAATATCTCATTAATAGGTGTACCAATGGATCTTGGCCAAACACGCCGTGGCGTTGATATGGGACCAAGTGCGATCCGGTATGCGGGCGCTGTAGAAAGATTGGAAGCAATGGGCTATGAAGTGATAGATGAGGGTGATATTCAGATTGGGGTATCTGAGCGTGAGGTGTCAGCTGATACAAACTTACGAAATTTATCAGCTGTAACTGAAGCCAGTACAAAACTTGCAAATAAAGTACATGATGTCGTTTCACAAAACTACTTTCCGCTTGTATTAGGTGGGGATCATAGTATTGCAATAGGTACACTTGCAGGTTTATCAGATCATTATAGGAATTTAGGAGTTATTTGGTATGACGCGCATGCCGATTTGAATACAGGTGATACTTCACCATCGGGTAATATTCACGGTATGCCACTGGCTGTAAGTATTGGACTTGGCCATGAAAAACTTGTAAATATTCGTGATTATGCTCCAAAAGTGAAACCTGAGAATATTGTTATTATCGGTGCTCGTTCGGTGGATCCAGGGGAACGTGAATTAATAAAAGAAAAAGGTATCAAAGTGTACACAATGCATGAAATTGACAGAGTGGGTATGACTAAAGTTATTCAAGATGCAATTATTTATTTGAGAGGAAAAAATGTAGATGGATTGCATTTGTCACTGGATCTAGATGGAATCGACCCGCTATATACGCCGGG
Organism: Viridibacillus sp. KH_047; assembly: GCF_057838945.1. Classification (NCBI taxonomy): domain Bacteria; kingdom Bacillati; phylum Bacillota; class Bacilli; order Caryophanales; family Caryophanaceae; genus Viridibacillus; species Viridibacillus sp. KH_047. The sequence continues at coordinate 111,745 of NZ_CM174479.1, forward strand.
TGTTGGGACGCCTGTTCTAGGAGGTATTACATATCGTGAGAGCCATTTAGCGATGGAGATGTTATATGAATCTGAAATGATTACCTCGGCTGAGTTTGTAGAAGTAAATCCAATCTTAGATGAAAAAAACAAAACAGCAGATGTAGCAGTTGCTTTAATGGGATCGTTATTCGGTGAAAAATTAATGTAGTGTAAAAGGACGGGCATGCCCGTCCTTTTATAATTGCCGAAAAGTTGAGGTTTTGTGGAAAATGGGAACTTATTGACGAGTAATTAAGTCTTGAATAAAGGAGTTTCTTATGAATTCGGATCATTTTTACTTACATATTTGTTATAATTAAGGAAGGAAGGTTTTTTGTAGTTTTAAAAAAACTTTTTAAAAAATGAAACTTACATTATAAGCGACTCGTATATAGAATAGCAGCCGCATGGGCGGAGGGAAATCACGATGGACGCATTAATCAACAAGAGAATAAAACAAGTGCTGAAAGGCGATCAAAGTGCGTATTCTGATATTGTGAGCCTCTACCAGCAAAAGCTGTACCAAGTTTGTTATCGCATGCTTGGCAATCAACATGAAGCGGAAGATATAGCGCAGGAGGCATTTGTTCGTGCGTATATTAATCTTCACACTTTTGATTTGAATCGAAAATTCTCGACTTGGCTGTACCGTATAGCGACGAATTTATGTATAGACCGTATAAGGAAGAAGAAACCGGACTATTACTTAGATGCGCAAGTTGCTGGAACGGACGGTCTCGATATGTATTCTCAAATTTCTTCATCAGATAGGCTACCTGAGGAAGAAGTAGAAAGAATGGAGCTGCAGGAGCGAATTCAATATGAAATTAGCCAGTTGCCAGACAAATATCGAACAGTCATTGTCTTAAAGTATATAGAGGAATTGCCATTGCAGGAGATTAGCGAGATTTTGGATATGCCACTTGGGACAGTCAAAACTCGAATTCACAGAGGGCGTGAAGCTCTGAGAAAGCAATTAGGCAATCTGTAGGAGGGATTTCACTATGAATGCGTGTCCAAAACATATTGGTGAATACATGCATGAATATTTAGATGGTGATATTAGTCGTGAACATGAAATCGAGCTAAAAGCACATTTGCAAAGCTGTGATAACTGTCGACAACATATGCAGGAGCTAAATAGCACAATTGCCTTTGTCAAAAGTGCTGCCGTCGTTTCAGTACCTCTGGATTTCAAGCAAAACGTTATGATTCGTCTACCTAAAGGAAGATCAGGAGCCGGTGTCCAAAGATGGCTACGTCGTCATCCTATATTCGTTGCAGCAGCAATGTTTTGTATTTTAATGAGCGCCTCACTTCTTACAGGCTTTAATGATAATGAGGAATTTTCAGTGACCAAACAGCCAAACTTAGTGGTAGAGGGGCAAACAGTCATTGTACCTGAAGGGAAGACTGTGACAGGTGATATCGTAGTGAAGAATGGAGATATCCTTGTAGAAGGTTCGGTAGATGGTAATATCACAGTGATTAATGGTCAATACATGGCTTCAACAGCAAATGTCACAGGTCAAATAGATGAGATTAATCAAGTATTTGAATGGCTTTGGTACAAAATTAAAAATGGTGGGAAAGAAATTCTTTCATTTTTAGGGAAAAACGAATAAAACAAATGAAAAAGTCTACTGTTTGAGGTAGACTTTTCTGTTTCATCTCAGCAAGTAAAGTAAGAGTTGTGCTATACTAAACACATATGCACTCGCTAGAAAAGTGGGGGATCCACATGTCTTTTATTAATGAAATTTCACAATTTACCGACAATGTATGGATTAGAATGCTGATGAACATTCTAGACATTCTTTTAGTATGGTTTGTTATTTATAAAATTTTAACCTTAATAAGAGGAACAAAAGCTGTCCAATTATTAAAGGGAATATTCGTCATCATTATTATTCGTATTATTACTGTATATGCTGGTCTTAATACACTGGGATGGATGATGCAACAGGTTATCAATTTTGGTTTCCTAGCTATTATCATCATATTCCAACCAGAGTTACGTCGAGCACTTGAACAACTTGGGCGTGGTAAACTATTTGCCCGCAGTAATTTACAAGAGGATGAAGAGCGTACACGCTTAGTAAGCGCGATGTCAAAATCTGTTAGTTATATGGCGAAGCGACGAATTGGAGCGCTTGTTTCAATCGAACGCGAAACAGGTTTGAATGATTATATAGAAACAGGGATACCGATGTTCTCTGAAATTTCGTCTGAATTACTGATTAATATCTTCATACCTAATACACCATTACATGATGGAGCTGTAATCGTTCAAAAGAACAAAATTGCAGCTGCAGCTTGTTATTTACCATTATCAGAAAGTCCGTTTATCTCGAAAGAATTAGGTACACGACATAGAGCTGCTATCGGTATCAGTGAAGTGACTGATGCCATAACAATTATTGTATCAGAAGAAACAGGAGCAATTAGTTTAACGGTTAATGGAGATTTACACCGTGACCTTTCAATCGAAGAATTTGAAGCACGTTTACGTAAAGCGTGGTTTGGTCCCGAGCAAGAAGCAACAAATACCTCTAAGTGGAGCTGGAGGGGGAATAAAAAATGATGGATAAATTGATTGAAAGCCCATGGTTTTTAAGAATTACAGCCCTGACATTAGCGATGCTCCTATTCTTTACGGTTCAGCCAAAAGAAAAAGAAAGTTCTGATGGCTTCTCATCAGGGACACAGGCAGATGTGCTTCATAATGTACCCGTACAGGTTTACTATGATGATGAGAGTTTAATCGTTACAGGAGTTCCAAAAACCGTAGATGTTACGATCAAGGGTCCAATGGCCATCGTCTTACAGACGAAAGCAGTGAGTGATTATACTGTATTCGTAGATTTACGTAAGCAAACAATCGGGGAACATAAAGTAACAATTCAACATGAAAATTTTTCTGATAAACTATCAGTACAAATAGACCCATCAACAATTGATATTTCAATTGAGGAAAGAGTAACAAGAACATTTAAAATCGATCCGGAAATTAATGAAAGACTACTGGCAGAAGACTATTACGTGAAAAGTATGACAGCGAATCCCAATACGGTAACAGTTACTGGCGCTAAAAGTGCAGTAGATAGCATAAGCTATGTAAAAGCGACAGTTACTGGTGAACAAGGACTAAGAAATTCCTTTGAACAAGAAGCGAATGTCAAAATACTAGATCGTGATATGAACAAATTAGATGTCCAAGTGAAGCCAGAGAAGATTAAAGTGAATGTTGACATTGGAGAGTATACTAAGGAAGTACCTGTCGTCTTAAATCAAAAAGGGACGCCAGGTAAAGATATCACGATAAAGTCATTGACGCCTATAACGAGCAAGATGACTTTATTCGGATCAAAAGCTGCTCTTGAAAATACAAAAGAGCTTAATGTGGATGTGGATGTATCAAAAATCAAAAACTCTGGTATCTTTAAAATAGATATTGATAAGCCAGAGGGCATTTCACGGTTGTCCGAAGACAGCATTAAAGTCCAAGCTGTAGTTGAAAAAAATGAATCAAATACTAATGAAGAAGTACTTAAAGACGAAGAACAAGAGACTGATCAGGAAGAGATTTCATCAAGTATAAGTTCAAAAGAATTTAAGAATGTAACTGTTGACGTTCGAAACCTAGATGAGAATTATAGTAGTAATTTTATTACACCAAAGAACGGTTTAGTTACATTAACTGTTCAAGGTGATGAAAAAGAGTTAGCAAAAATAGATATCAATGATTTCGATTTATATATTGAAGCAGCAGATAAGCACAATGGAAATCATAAGCTACCTATTCAAGTTGATGGACCAAGAAATTTGACCTGGTCACTTTCTAATAACATCGCCAATCTTCGAATAGAACGCATAACTTAAACGAATTTGATTGAAGGATCGTAGATAGTTTTGAAGGAGAGAACAAAATGGGTAAATATTTCGGTACAGACGGCGTCCGCGGAGTCGCCAATAGTGAGCTGACGCCTGAGTTAGCATTTAAACTCGGTCGCTTCGGTGGATACGTTTTAACGAAAGAAGCCACAGGACGTCCAAAAGTATTAATTGGTCGTGATACACGTATATCTGGACAAATGCTTGAAGGAGCACTTGTAGCCGGCTTGCTGTCAGTAGGAGCAGAGGTAATGCGCCTTGGTGTCATTAGCACACCTGGAGTGGCTTATTTAACACGTGTTATGAGTGGTCAAGCAGGAGTTATGATATCAGCATCTCATAACCCAGTCGCAGATAATGGTATTAAATTCTTCGGTCCAGATGGTTTTAAGCTTACTGATGAACAAGAAGCCGAAATTGAAGCTTTATTAGACCAAGAACAAGATGATCTACCGCGCCCAACAGGTGGTGACTTAGGATCATTAAGTGACTATTTAGAAGGCGGTCAAAAGTACATTCAATACTTGAAACAGACAGTAGAGGAAGAGTTTACAGGTATTCATATTGCATTAGATTGTGCACATGGTGCAACATCTTCACTCGCAGCACACCTATTTGCAGATTTAGAAGCAGATCTATCAACAATGGGTGCTTCACCAAACGGCTTAAACATTAACGATGGTGTAGGTTCTACACATCCTGAAGAACTAGCTAAAATGGTTGTTGAAAAAGGCGCAGATGTTGGACTTGCATTTGATGGTGATGGTGACCGACTAATCGCTGTCGATGAAAAGGGCAATATCGTTGACGGAGATCAAATCATGTATATTTGCGCTAAACACTTCCAAGAAAAAGGGCGTTTAAACAAAGATACAGTTGTCTCAACGGTTATGAGTAACATGGGCTTCTATAAAGGTTTAGAAGAACATGGTATGCAAAGTATCCAAACTGCAGTAGGTGACCGTTATGTTGTAGAAGCTATGCGCGAAGGGGATTATAACTTGGGCGGAGAGCAATCAGGGCATATTGTTTTCCTTGATTACAACACAACAGGTGATGGCTTACTAACAGGGTTACAACTTGTTAATGCGATGAAATCAACCGGTAAAACTTTATCTGAGCTAGCAGCAGAGATGACGATTTTTCCTCAAAAGTTAATTAATATTCGTGTAACAGATAAATACGCTGTTACAGAAAATGAAAAAGTGGCAGCAGTAATCGCTGAAGTAGAGCAAGAAATGAATGGTAATGGCCGTATTCTTGTTAGACCATCGGGAACTGAACCATTAGTTCGAGTAATGGTTGAAGCATCAACAACCGAGAATTGTGCAGCTTATGCAGAACGAATTGCAGCTGTTGTAAAAGAAGAAATGGGATTAACTGAATAATAGAAGTTAAGGGTAAGCATATTTCAAGATGCTTGCCCTTTTTGTATTTTAAATCACATTCGACTAACTAACTTCTTAACCTCATAACTCAAAGTTTATGAATGCAGTCATGTATAACGATAAAGTCGTAGAAATCGTAGGAGAAATCACCAGTCTATGTTGAAAATAAATGTTAATGTTTAATTTACTCCAAATGTGGAATAGTTTTAGTGTAGGGTTGATAACCCTTATTCAACAAACAACTTAGGAGTGATTGGAAATGGCAAAAGTAGCAACAGTCATAACGAATATGTTTGAAGATGTGGAACTTACGAATCCTACAAAATCAATGAGAGATGCTGGACATGAAGTATTTACAATTGAAAATGAAGCAGGTAATCAAGTAGAATGATGAATTAACCATTAATGTGTAGACTTTAACGGTTGATTTTTATAAAAATGGGGGAACAAAAAGTGCAATTTGAACGTATAATATAGTGGGAAATATTATTTTTCCTTGTAAACCTTTTCAAAGCATGTTTCTGATTGACTATGAATAGTGATTTAAGTATGATGAAGGTGCTACTGTATAGAGAGTTAATCTTTATACTAAAATAGTAGCTGCGCAGAAGGAGGAATCAAAAGTAGCGCATAAAACAAAGGAAAACAATTATAGCGCCAGCGCTGAAGAAATTGGACGGCATAGATCTTCAGCAGACGAGGTGGAGGAGTATCGAAAGTTTCGGCGGATGCCTCCCGATCGCCATTGCCCGATCGAAATTTTGTTTATAAAACGTTTGAGTAATCGAACGGACAAAGAAGCAAAATGGCAAAGACACAGCAGCATAAGAATGGTTCCCCGACTTCTTAGGAAGACGAGGTATACTTTCTTGCGGCTAATTTTGCAAACTTCGGAGGAATTTAATATGTGTGGAATTGTTGGATATATCGGTTTTTTGGATGCGAAAGAAATCCTTTTAAAAGGCCTTGAGAAATTAGAGTACCGTGGATACGACTCTTCAGGTATCGCACTGCGTAATGAAGCAGGGATTACAGTCTTTAAAGAAAAAGGACGTATCGCGGACTTACGTGCAGTAGTAGAAGAAGACGTTTTAGCTAACACAGGAATTGGTCATACACGCTGGGCAACTCATGGCGTGCCAAACCAACTAAATGCGCATCCACATCAAAGTGCATCAGGTAGATTTACACTTGTGCATAATGGTGTTATTGAAAATTATCATTTATTACAAGAAGAATTTTTACAAGGCGTGGATATGAAATCCGATACAGATACAGAGGTTATTGTGCAGTTAGTTGAAAAGTTTGTGATTGATGGAATGACTACAGAAGAAGCATTCCGTCATACATTAGCTTTACTACACGGTTCATATGCTATTGCTTTACTTGATGCAGCGGAAGAAGAAACAATCTTCGTCGCTAAAAATAAAAGTCCGTTACTAGTAGGTATGGGTGAAGGTTTTAATGTCGTGGCATCTGATGCTATGGCAATGTTACAAGTAACAGATCAATTTGTAGAACTGCATGACAAAGAAATCGTAATCGTACGAAAAGAAGCTATGACGATTAAAAATCTAGATGGCACCGTAGTAGAACGTGCCCCTTATACAGCTGAGTTAGATATGAGTGACATTGAAAAAGGCACATATCCTCATTACATGTTGAAAGAAATCGATGAACAACCAAGTGTTGTCCGTAAAATCATTCAAGCTTATGAAAATGAACAAGGTGAACTGGCTATCGACCCTGCAATTGCAGAAGCATTGCACGAAGCAGACCGCCTATATATTATTGCAGCAGGCACAAGTTATCATGCTGGTTTAGTAGGGAAAGAATACTTCGAGAAAATCGCACGTATTCCAGTTGAAGTGCATATCTCAAGTGAATTTGGCTACAATATGCCACTACTATCTGAAAAACCGCTCTTCATTTTCATCACACAATCAGGTGAAACAGCAGATAGTCGCCAAGTGCTAGTTAAAATTAAAGAGCTAGGTTATCCAGCGTTAACAATTACAAACGTACCTGGTTCAACACTGTCACGCGAAGCAGATTACACAATGCTCTTACATGCAGGTCCAGAAATCGCTGTAGCCTCTACTAAAGCATATGTTGCCCAAGTGGCGGTACTAGCAATTACGGCGTATGTAGAAGCAAAATCTCAAGGGATCGCAGTAAACTTCGATCTGAAAAAAGAGTTAGCTATCGTAGCAAATGCAATTCAATCAATCGTTGATTCTAAAGAAGTCTTTGAATTTGCATCTAAAGATTATTTGTCAACAACACGTAATGCATTTTTCATCGGTCGTAATATGGACTACTGCGTTAGTGTAGAAGGTGCACTTAAATTAAAAGAAATCTCTTATATCCAAGCAGAAGGTTTTGCTGGAGGAGAACTAAAACACGGCACGATAGCTCTTATTGAAGAAGGCACGCCAGTAATAGCTCTTGTTACGCAAAAATCAGTTAGCCTGAACATCCGAGGTAACGTAAAAGAAGTAACAGCACGTGGCGCAAATCCATGTATCATTTCTATGGAAGGCATGGAACAAGAGGGCGACGCTATCGTCCTGCCACAAGTACACCCATTACTTACACCGCTTATGTCAGTAGTGCCATTGCAGCTTATAAGCTACTATGCAGCACTATATCGCGGTTGTGATGTAGATAAACCACGTAACCTGGCTAAATCGGTTACGGTTGAGTAGGGAATTGTTATTTGAAGCGTGAATTGTGTAGCTTTGTAAAAAAGATTGTCCATTTATAAAAAAGATTGTCCATTTATAAAAAAGATTGTCCTTTTATAATACCTTTTGAGTATCGTGTTGAATGACAACAAAGTCGGGTACTGACATTCAACGGTATATATGAAATCAACTGAAAAAACTCGATCCATTAGCCATGGGTCGAGTTTTTTAGTTTGAATTTATTTAAGTCTGTTTTATCAAGGTGTTTTCGCATAATAAAGTTGTAACCTGAATAATAAAATTCTAACCTGAATAATAAAGTTGTAACCTATATATTAAGGGTTTTTAATTAATAATATAGTTGTATATTATAGGGTTTATTTATAATCGTATTTAAGGTAATTGTTACCTTAAATACGATTTTTTTATTATTTAAAGTTGGGTTGTGTAGAATATGGCAAAAAGAAAGAGTGGTTGGACGGAAGAAAAAATTACCCGTTATATAAAGGCAGGGAAAGGTCAGGGAGAATTAGAAAAGTATATTCCATGGTTAAATGTACAAGACTTTTCTTCTAAAGGGAATGTAACACGAATAAATGGTTGGAAGACTAAAAGGAAACATGAATTTTTCTCTAATCTAGAGAGAAGTTACTTTTTCTTATTGGATTGGTCAGACAACGTAGTAGATATCAGAGAACAATTTCCAATGGATAGGCAGAAAACTTTTAATATTGCAGAAGAAAAGGGCTTCTCTCATTCGATTGATAAAAGCAGTAATACGATTATTCCTATGACAACGGACTTTTTTGTTACTCTCATTAAAAATAAGAGTAGTGTTTATTTAGCTCGCACAGTCAAACCAAGTAAAGAATTAGAAGATCCGAGGGTTATAGAAAAATTTGAAATAGAAAGAGAGTATTGGGAAGAAAAAGGTATTGATTGGGGGATAATAACCGAAAAAGAATTACCAGTGATGCTTGTTAAAAATATTCAATGGGTACATAAATTTTATTTCTTAGATTCTGAAGAAGATGAGTTATTGGCGTTAGAGTTTTTAAAGGTCATCAAGACCAGTTTGAATAGTCCGGATTTAAAGATTATTAAGGTGTGCAATAAATTTGATGACGATTACAATTACAATGTAGAGGTTGGTAGTGCAATAACCTATTTTAAACACTTAATTGCAAGGAAATTTATTAGCTTTAATATGACAGAGAAAATGGACATTCGTAAATTAAATATTAATGAAATAACAATTAAAGAAAATCGAGGGGAGAACATTGATAACATTAGCTGTTAATGAGTTGATAGAAGATAAAATCAAAAAAAATATATTCCGTTTATTGTGGATTGATGAAACAAATACAATTTCCTACGTTATAGATATAGATTCTGCGAAGGCATTACCTGAATTAATGAAGGTTGAGGAATTATTTCAAGGGCTATTAGAAGGCGTATACGTAAAGTTAGAAAAACAAAATGTTAATCAAGAAAGTATTATTTATGAGCTAACTGATAAGCAGATGGCTGTTAGGGATAATGCATGGGACTTGATTAAAGATTTAGTACAAAATAAACCATCAATATTTATTAAGGAATTACGTGGAAAAGAAATACAGAAATTAAAGAATAAAAAGCAGTTTGCCAGTCAAACCTTGTATAAAAATTTAAGGAGGTATTGGCAGGGGGGAATGACCATTAATAGTCTTATTCCTAATTATAGAAATTCAGGAGCAAGAGGCAAAGAGAGGGGAATTGGGGAAAAAAAAGAGGGCGCCCAAGATTGCGGGATACAGTAGGTGTTAATGTTACAGAAGAAATGAAAGATAATTTCAGAAAGGCAATAAAAAAATATTATCTGACGGACAAGAAGAATACTTTAACATTTGCATATAAGATGATGATTAAAGATTTTTATGCTGTAAACGTTAGATATGAAGAAGGGGTAAAATACATTATCATATTAGATGAGAATAGTATCCCTACAATGAATCAATTTAAATATTGGTATGAAAAGAAATTTAATGTTGAACAAGTCATTAAGAAGCGTGATGGTGTGAAAAGTTTTGAGCGTAACAATAGGGCTATATTAGGTTCTTCGACATTTGAAACCCTTGGACCAGGTTCACGATATCAAATAGATGCTACTGTGGCAAATGTATATTTAATTTCAAGTTATAACTCAGATTAGATAGTAGGTAGACCTGTTACTTATTTCGTGATAGATGTATATTCCCGCTTAATAACTGGTATGTATATTGGATTTGAAGGACCGTCATGGGCTGGGATGATGATGGCCATTGCTAATTCAGTGTCAGATAAGAAAGAATTCTGCGGAAGTTATGGAATTAATATTTCAGAAGAATGGTGACCATCAGCTCATTTACCAGAAATTATTTTAGGAGATAGAGGTGAATTAGAGGGATATAATGTTAACGGTTTAATAGATGGTTTAAATATTTCTATTGAAAATACACCTTCTTTTCGGCCAGACTGGAAAGGCATTGTTGAAAAGTTGTTTGATACCTCTCAAGAAAAGTTAAAACCATTTTTACCTGGATATATACAAACGGATTTTGGGGAAAGAGGAGCTAAAGATTATCGATTACAAGCAAAATTAACACTTGAACAATATACAAAAATTATCATAAACTTTGTTCTTCATTATAACAAGAATTATTATATGAAAACTTATTCTAGAGATGCAGGGATGATCGAAGATAATGGTACCCCTACTCCAATTGAACTCTGGAAATGGGGAGTTAAAAATAGAGCTGGGAAGTTAAGGAAGGTTGAGCCGGATATTGTTAAGTTTTACTTAATGCCTAGAGGCAAAGCAACCGTTGCAAATATTTTTTTCGTTTTTGATTGTATATTTCATTTTGAACTTGGCCCCTTTCACGTATCAATTATTACAATTATTGTGGCTTTAGCCATTCTAGTATATAGACGATTTATTCTAAAAGTATCTATTCGTTATCTTGTAAAATAAATTATTTTTAAAAAAGGGCGATCTCTTAGTTAAGAAATCGGCCTTTTTCGTTGAAAGTCTTACTCCCACAAGATTAATAAAGAAGTAAATTAAAAATGGGCTTTATAACTTTTCAATAAACAAGGCTATGAATTGCTACATGTTCGACGAATAAATTTGAATCATTAGAAAAGAGTCGCTTTGATTTAACAACACAATTCTAAGAAATAAAATTACTATTGCCAATGTCGTTATATTCAATTGTTCGCTTGGTAAAAAAGCTTTTCATGGAATCCCATTAAGTACTTTGAGTACTGGGGTAACCCGTTAAAACAAATATTAATAATGGACAGAAGAAATTTTTCTTCAAAAAACTTCGGTTCAATTTTATTTGTTGACAATATACCTCACGGGGTATATTATGTAAATATCAACAAGGACAAAGGAGTTGAGGACATGGATTACGACGTAAAAACAAAAAGTCGTTTAAAGCGTATAGAAGGTCAATTACGTGGGATTTTACTTATGATGGAAGAAGAACGGGATTGTAAGGATGTCATTACACAACTTTCTGCAGTTCGTTCGGGTGTTGACCGTACAATTGGTGTTATTGTCAGTGAAAACTTGATACATTGTGTCAATGAAACTGAGGATGATTCAAATGTGATGGATAAAGCAATTCAGGAAGCTGTAAACTTATTAGTTAGAAGCCGCTAAAATGTGGCTTTATATTTTTGAAATAAACTATACCTACAAGGGTATGTGTTAAGGAGAGCGAAATGGAAAAGAAAAGAACGACAATCGTATTGTTTAGTGGGGATTATGACAAGGCAATGGCAGCTTACATCATTGCGAATGGTGCTGCAGCATACGATCACGAAGTAACCATCTTCCATACTTTCTGGGGAATCAACGCTTTACGTAAACAAGAGCAAGTTCAAGTGAAGAAAGGATTCCTAGAAAAGATGTTTGCAAAAATGATGCCTCAAGGTGCTGAAAAGTTAGGATTATCAAAAATGCAAATGATGGGCATGGGACCGAAAATGATTAAGCATGTCATGCAGAAGCATAATGCGTTAACATTAACGCAACTGATTGAAATGGCACAAGAACAAGACATTAAATTGGTTACATGTACAATGACTATGGATTTATTAGGTCTTCAAAAAGAAGAATTACTTGATGGCATTGAGTATGCAGGTGTTGCAGCCTACTTAGCTGATGCGGAAGACGGCAAAGTTAATCTATTTATTTAAGTAAGGAGGCATATTTTTTTGAGTGCAGCAATCTTAATTGGTTTAGTCGTGATTTTTCTTGTTTGGCGCATGAAGCCCACAAAAGGTGTGAAGTCAATTACGACAGCAAACCTAAAAAATATTTTAAATGATAAAGATAAAATATTTGTTGATGTAAGGACGCCTGGTGAATATAAGGCTCGCAACATTAAACAATTTAAAAATATTCCGCTGGGTTCAGATTTGTCAAATCTACCAAAGGATAAAGAAATTGTCGTTATCTGTCAAAGTGGAATGCGATCAAGTCAAGCATGTAAACAACTAAAAAAATTAGGTTATGAAAATGTAACGAATGTCCGTGGCGGCATGAGTGCATACTAGGTACTAGGAAGGGAATAAGAATGAAAGAAATCTCAACAATGGAAGTACAACAACGTTTAGAAAACGGTGAACAGTTAAATTTAATTGATGTACGTGAAGTCGCGGAGGTACAAGAAGGTCATATTCCTGGCATTATTAATATCCCGCTAGGCTCACTTGAATCTCGTATGCAAGAATTAGACAAAACTAAGTCATACATTATGATTTGTCGTTCGAGCGGTCGTAGCGGTCAAGCTACAGCATTCCTTGAAGCACATGGTTATGATGTAACCAATATGGTTGGCGGCATGCTTAATTGGGCAGGGGAATTAGAATGATTTTTAAAATGAAATTATCCCGCCGAGTTCATATTTGTAAAATGTGAAAAATCATGGAGTAATTGTTATCATCTATCAAAGTGTATTGTATTCAATTCAAGTATATAAACAACTAAAAATTAGGCTATGAAAATGTAACGAATGTCCGTGGTGGCATAAGTGTATAACAGGGAGGAAACAAATATGAAAGAAATCTCAACAACGGAAGTACAACAACGTTTAGAAAACGGCGAGCAATTAAATTTAATTGATGTGCGTGAAGTCGCAGAGGTACAAGAAGGTCATATTCCTGGCATTGTTAATATCCCACTTGGCTCACTTGAGTCTCGTATGCAAGAATTGGACAAAACTAAGTCATACATTATGATTTGTCGTTCGAGCGGTCGTAGCGGTCAAGCTACAGCATTCCTTGAAGCGCATGGTTATGATGTAACCAATATGGTTGGCGGTATGCTCGATTGGGCTGGCGAAGTAGAATAATTTTTATTGAATGGAAATATACCCAATTGGGTATTAGGAGGAAGTATTCTTGTCAATTAAAGCGGATGTTCAATTAGATGCAAAAGGGCTAGCGTGCCCAATGCCAATTGTGAAAACAAAAAAGGCGATGAATAGTTTAGTCGATGGTCAAATTTTAGAAGTGATCGCAACAGATAAAGGGTCAAAAGCAGACTTGGCTGCTTGGGCTGGTACAGTTGGTCACCAATATATCGGAACAACGGAAGAAGATAATGTCCTATATCACTACATCCGTAAGTGCTCAAACGACACAATGCTAGAAAAAACATTCGAAAGTACAATTTTAAATGAAGATATCATTGGTCGTGACGGCGTTATTTTAGATGTGCGAGAAGAAGCTGAATATGCTTTCGGTCATATTCAAGGTGCGAAATCAATTCCAATGGGTGAACTCGAAGAACGAATGAAAGAACTTGATAAGAATCAAGAAATTTATGTGATTTGCCGCACAGGTAAACGCTCAGATATGGCCGCACAGCAATTAGAAAAAGCCGGCTTTACAAAAGTATATAACGTCTTACCTGGCATGGCTGACTGGTCAGGTAAATTAACAAAAAATGTTTAATAATTAAGCTGTTTTCTTTAATTCAGATGGGGTAAATTAAATTCATAAGCAAGGAATGAACGCTTGGGAATTACTTGCTGATAAAGAACATATTGCGTCAGGTTTTATGAATGCATTGAAGTGAATGGTACTGTAACATTATTTGATTTCACAAATGATGTTACAGTACCAACGCTAACAGTCTCATTTTAGAATTAAAGAGTCCTTAAAAGTGCATATTTTCTCTAAATGAAAAAAACTAATGCAGTGAGGTTTGTCCTCACTGCAAAAAAAACAAAAAAACAATACCTACGGGGGTAATTGTATATGACAGTAAAAACTTGGACGGCCGCAGACGTTGCGCGCAAAGTAATCAACAACAAAGAATTATTCATTTTAGACGTACGTAATGCAGACGCTTTTGAAGATTGGAAAATCGATGGCCACAAATTTAAATACTTAAACATTCCCTACTTCGAACTTTTAGATGGAGTAGATGAAATTTTACCACAAATTCCAACAGACAAAGATGTCCTAGTTGTGTGTGCTAAAGAAGGTTCATCAATTATGGTAGCTGAAATGCTTTCAGATGCAGGACGTGAAGTAGGTTATTTAGCCGGTGGAATGAAATCTTGGTCCATGTACCTTGAGCCCATTAAAGTTGGAAACCTAGCAAATGGCGGTGAACTATATCAATTCGTGCGTTTTGGAAAAGGATGCCTTTCTTACATGGTAATCTCTGAAGGTGAAGCTGCGATTATCGACGCTGTACGTTTCACGGAAGTGTTCACGGAATTCGCAGCAAGTAAAAACGCCAAAATCAAGCACGTATTTGATACACACTTACATGCAGACCACATTTCAGGCGGTCGTCATATTGCAACGGCTACAGGCGCAACGTATTACTTACCACCGAAAGATGCAGAAGAAGTTGTATTTGAGTATACAGCTTTAGAAGACGGTTTAACGGTTTCAATTGGCGCTTCGAAAATTAATGTAGGTGCACTTTATTCACCTGGTCACACAATTGGTTCTACTTCATTTGTGGTAGACAGCAAGTATTTATTAACAGGTGATATTTTATTCGTCGATTCAATTGGTCGTCCAGACTTAGCTGGTCTTGCGGAAGACTGGGTTGGCGACTTACGTGAAACGTTATATTCTCGTTACCGTGAACTAGCAGAAGACTTAATCGTATTACCTGCACACTTCATGATCATTGATGAATTAAACACTGATGGTACAGTTTCAAAGCGTTTAGGTGATTTATTTGCTGAAAACCACGGTTTAAATGTGGAAGATGAAGCAGTATTCCGTAGCATGGTGACAGATAACTTACCACCACAACCAAACGCATATCAACAAATTCGTCAAGTGAATATGGGTAAAATTACGCCAGATAACGACGAACAAACGGAAATGGAAATTGGACCAAACCGTTGTGCAGTGCGATAATGACGGAAAACCGTGTTTTGTGCAAAATCCACAAGTCTTAACATTCTACTAAAAAAATTATTTAATCAATTAAAACGAAAAGAGGAATTACAAATGAACATTACAAAACAATTAGACGCTAAAGGCTTAGCATGCCCGATGCCAATCGTAAAAACAAAGAAAGCAATCGACACTATTGCATCAGGTGAAATATTAGAAGTATTAGTAACAGATAAAGGTGCACTGAATGACTTTAAAGCTTGGTCACAAGCTGGTGGTCACACAATCGTAGAACAAAAAGAAGAAGCAGGCGTACTGTACTTCTACATTCAAAAAGCATAAAAAAATAGGCGGGTCTCTAGGGGCACGCTTTTTTCATAGAAAGAAGGAAGTACTTTGACAATTGGTTTTATTGTCGTGCTGTTTTTAATTGGATTTATTGGCTCATTTATTTCGGGCATGGTGGGCATTGGCGGGGCCATTATAAAATTCCCAATGCTCTTATACATCCCAACGATTTTTGGGTTTACAGCCTTTACTTCTCATGAGGTATCGGGGATCAGTGCGGTAGAAATTTTAGTCACATCGATTGCCGGCGTAATGGCGTATCGAGGTAGTAATCTATTGCATTGGCGATTAATCTTTACAATGGGAGTGGGTGTATTAATTGGTAGCTTAGGTGGAAGTCTTTTATCTGGTGGTTTCTCAGAAGAGGCAATCAACATCGTTTATGGTGTATTTGCACTGTTAGCAGCTATTTTAATGTTTATTCCACGTAAACAAATACCAGAATGTCCAGCGAATGAAGTGACATTTAATGCTGGTTTAGCATTTGGTATCTCACTAATTGTTGGAGTAGGATCAGGGATTGTCGGAGCCGGTGGTGGCTTCTTGCTTGTGCCAATTATGTTGGTTATTTTAAAAATTCCGACACGAATTACAATCGCTTCAAGTTTAGCCATTACATTTATATCGTCGATTGGTGGTTCAATCGGAAAAATTTCAACTGGTCAGGTAGAATGGGCACCTGTACTGGTCATGGTTATAGCGAGCGTAATTGCTGCACCATTAGGGGCAAAAGTAGGTAAGAAAATGAATACCAAAGCCTTACAAATTACCTTAGCGATTTTAATTGCAGGTACAGCCATTAAAACTTGGGTAGATATTTTGTTATAGGTAGAAATATGAAAATGGACATTACAATTTAAAACGCTTTAAGTGATTATTTTACTGTATCTTTGTATTTAACAATAAACATTAGAACAAACTAAAAAAAAGCATATCAACAAGTGGAAATCACTAGAAGACCAAATGCTTGTGGATTAAGTAATTGCCAAATATATAATGAGGGGGAAATATAAATGAAAAAAATTATTATTGTTGGAGGCGTAGCAGGCGGTGCATCCGCAGCAGCACGTATTCGTCGATTAGATGAACAAGCACAAATCGTGATGTTTGAAAAAGGTCCACACGTATCATTCTCAAACTGTTCTTTACCGTATTACCTAAGTGGTGTTGTTGAAAATAGTAAACGATTAGTTTTAATGAATCCAGAATCATTTGAATCAAAGTATAACATTGATGCACGTGTGGAAAGTGAAGTCATTGCGATTAACCGATCTGCCAAAACAGTCACAGTAAAAGATATTGCGAAAAATAAAACATACGAAGAAAACTATGATGAACTCATTTTATCTCCGGGCGCTAGTCCAATAGTACCCAATATAGAAGGTGTTAATTTACCACATGTCTTTACAGTTCGAAATGTAGTTGATATTGAAAAACTTCAACATGCTATTCTTGAAAAAGATGCTAAAAGCATTGCGGTTATTGGTGGTGGGTATATAGGGGTTGAGGTTGCTGAAAACCTACGTCTAGCGGGTAGAGAGGTATCATTAGTCGAGTTTGCACCACAAATTTTAGCACCGTTTGACGAAGATATGGTCCAAATTTTACACAAAGAAATGACAGATCATGGTGTGGAGCTAGTCGTGAATGACGGTCTAGCAAAAATTACAACTACAAAAATTACGCTAAACTCTGGAAAAGTAATGGATGCAGATATTGTTGTATTAGCAATTGGTGTTCGACCAGAAACAAGCTTAGCAAAAGAAGCAGGTCTTGACATTGGTGAAACAGGCGCTATCAAAGTGAACCAGTTCTACCAAACAAATGACCGACACATTTATGCTGTAGGTGACGCGATTGAAGTTTACCACCGCTTAATGCACAAACCGGTACGCCTTGCATTAGCTGGGCCGGCACAACGTCAAGCACGTGCAGTAGCAGATCATATTTACGGCATTCCAAATCAAAATAAAGGGGTCATCGGCTCATCAAGTATTCAAGTATTTGACTATGCAGCTGCAGTAACAGGATTAAACGAACGTATAGCAAAGCAAATCGGGATGAATGTTGAAGCTGTTTATGTAATTGCACCTGATAAAGTAGGTTTAATGCCATCGAGCAACCCACTGCATTTTAAATTAATTTACGAAGTGCCAACAGGTCGTATTGTTGGTGCGCAAGCAATTGGAAAAGGGAATGCTGATAAGCGTATTGATGTGATTGCAACATTGATTACGATGAATGGTACAATTGAAGACTTAAAAGAGTTAGAGCTTTCATATTCTCCGATGTTTAGTACAGCTAAAGATGTGGTGAATTTGGCAGCTCTTGTAGCGACAAACTTACTTTACGGTCGTTTCAAACAAGTACGTGTAAGTGAAGTACGTGGCCTAGTAGAACAAAATGCAGTCATCATTGATGTGCGTGAAAAAAATGAATTAGCAAATGGTCATATAAAAGGTGCAAAAAATATTCCGCTGAGCCAATTCCGTGAGCGCATGCACGAAATTCCAAAAGATGTACCTGTGTATGTGCACTGTCGTTCGTCACAAAGAAGCTATAATGCAGTGATGGCGCTTGAAAACAGTGGGTATGATAATGTGTGGAACATTTCTGGTTCATTCCTAGGTATTTCTTTATATGAATATTTCCAGGATCAAACACAAAATCGTGAACCAATTGTAACAGCATATAATTTTAAATAAAAACACAAAAGGATAGGCTTTATTGCTTATCCTTTTGTGTTTTAAGTGCGCCCTGCATGGACGTAATCTAGTAGGGTGTGAGTTCTGAGTCAAGAAGACAGCAGTAGTGGTTACCAAACATAAGGATGTCAGCGGGGACTAGGAACCTGAAGGAAGTGGGTAACAAGCATTATCGTCTTGTAGAGGATCAAACGGCACTCATGGTAGGTATTCTGGAACAAATTGAGCCGCTTTCGACTTGTGGTTGTAAAATTCAATGCGAATGTGTAGAGGAATAGCTAGTGAATATGCTAGTTTTAGCCTCGTTAATTTTTATCGTAACGCTGATTTTTGTAATTTGGCAACCTAAAGGACTTAATATTGGCTGGGCAGCTTATTTTAGATTTTTGTTAACTTTCCGATATAGTAGGGAAGTGGTTTTTACTACATATGTATTATAAATTCCCTAATTTCAGTTTAGAATTTTTTCTCTTTTATATAACTAGTGAGGTGGACATGAATGTTAGCTTATTTTCCTCGACCATATGAAAATGAAACCATATATAGCATAGCAGTAAGGTATGCAATGCATATGGGGATTTTATCAAAACGCAATGTTTTAAAAGACTTATTTGAGATTGTAAATCCAACTTCAAGTGAAGATTATACTTTTCACATATATACTATGGTTAATAAAATCAAGCATTTTTCAAATGAATACACTGATGAATACTTTTTAAATAAACACACTGTTTCTCCTCTTTATTCTCCATTTATTAAAGATTCAAGTGGCAATCCCTCGCGTTCTTTAGATAACTTTATCAAAGGGAAGAAAAGATATATGTGGGACATCCCTGAAAAAGAAAATTTATTTTATTGTAGTGAGTGTGTCGAGGAAGATTTAGAAAAATACGGTGAATGTTATTGGAATAGGATTTTTCAAATACCTGGAATTATGATTTGTGGAAAACATGAAAGGCCATTAAGTAAGTCACAGTTAAATATACATAGAAATCCTTTAAATAAATTTATAATGCCTAATCAGGAAGAAGCAGAAGAAATTAAAATAGGATTGTTCATAAGTTCTTGGGAAAAGGTTTGGGACGTAAAAGTTTCGCAGAAATAAAATTAAGGATAGTTGTTGCAGGGAATTGTACTGAAATAGAATCAGAAGAAATTGCAAAGTTTATTTTTAAAATTACAAGGCAGTTAATTTATAAGTATACCTAAAAATTTTAATTCATTTCCAAATAGTAACGGGCATCAGAAAACATTTAATGAAAAAATGGTTTCTGATGCCCGTTTTTCAATTAATCCACTCAAAATGACTATCTCATAGATTCAAGAAAAATTGATGTTTGTTTTATTGAACTTATTGAACTAACGACGCAGCAATCCTGTAATCTGAAAGGGAATCTAGAGTTTGTGAAATAATGCACTTAAACTAAACCAGCTAATAGAATGTCAAGGAAAATATTTTAAATCAAAAAACACTTCATGTTATACTAAAAATGTTCAACACAAATAACCCTCCTCATTTGAAGTGACCCCTAAAAGTTAGACACGGTTATTTCATTAGGCAGCTTGAGTAAAATGAGTTCGGTATTGTACCGGACTCATTTTTAATTTTGCCTTCATCCGTTTCGTATTGTAATAATCAATATATTTTTCTAATTCTTTTTTGAAATGCTCGACACTTTCAAATTCCTTTAGGTAAAGGAATTCTGATTTTAAAATCCCAAAGAAATTCTCCATCACCGAGTTATCGTAACAGTTTCCTTTACGTGACATGCTTTGCACAATACCTCTTGATTGAAGGGCATGACGATATTGCTTCATTTGATAATGCCACCCTTGATCTGAATGCATCAGTAGCTGATGGTCCTCAGCTAGACGTTCTAATGCCTTTTCTAACATCTCTGAAACAAGTGAGTACGTTGGTCTAAAGCCAATTGTATAGGTAATGATTTCGCGATTAAATAAATCTAAAACAGGCGATAAATAAAGCTTTTCACCAAATAATTTAAACTCTGTAATATCTGTTACCCATTTCTCATTAGGTGCCTCCGATGTAAAGTTTCGATCTAAAATATTTGGCGCAATTTTACCGACTGTACCTTTATATGATTTGTATTTTTTCATGCGTACAATACATTTTAAACCTAGCTCTTTCATAATACGTTGAACCTTCTTATGATTCACTTTTTGCCCACGATTCGCTAGTTCATCACGTATACGACGGTAGCCATAACGACCTTCGTGTTCTTCATAAATCGCTTTGATCTCGGTTTTTAGATCGGCATCTGGATCTGGTAAATCAATTTTCTTTGCGATGTCATAAAATGTACTTCTTGGAATGTCCACCAATGCCACAAGTGCCTTCACTGAATATTTATGCCTTAATTCACAAATGACTTTTACTTTGTCTTTCGTGGTGATTTTTCCTTGTTTTGAACTAAGGCGTTCAACTTTTTTAAGTACTCGTTTTCCATTTCTAACTGTTTAATACGTGCTTGAAGTGCTTCGGTAGAGCCTTCTACCGAAGCTTGTTTTGGTTGTTTGTTTAATTCTTTTTTCATGGATGGACGCCCCTTTTTCTTTGACTGAAGAGCATCAAATCCTTGTGTTTCGAATTGTTTTTTCCAAACTCTTATCGTTGAATGCGTCGCTATATTAAAGATAGCCGCTGTTTCGTGTAAGGACTTACCGTGTTCAGTCATATAATTAAGTACGTCTAGTTTAAACTGTGCGGTGTAATTTGTATATTGTTTTACAAAAGCTTCTGGACCATTATATTCGTGTTGTTTCACCCAGGTTAATAAAGTCCGATGGGTTACGCCTATATCTTCTCCGATTGTTCTTAAACTTTCATTCCTAGATAAATATCTTTGAACAGCTTCTAATTTCATTTCTTTTCTAAATTTAGCCATACAAAAACTGCACCTCCAATTGTTAGATTGTGTCTAACAATTGGGGTGCAGTTCAATTCAATGTGGAAGGTTTTTGTTTTATTTGAAAATGCTGTTGTTAAATGGTTTCTTGGAACGGTGTTTTTGTTTTTAAAATCGCATAAATCCAGTGTAAAAGCTTATTAGCACAAGCTATAATGGCTACTTTATACGGTTTACCTTCCTCGCGTTTCAAATCGTAGAATGCTCGTAATCGTTTATTTCGTGCAATAGTTTCATCTGTTGTTTTCTTTTTACGGCTATCTCGAATTGAACAACGAACGGCTGTGTAAAGCATATGTCGAAGCCGAGCTGAGCCGCGTTTGGTAATGTGATTGTTCGTGGCTTTAAAGCGTCCAGATTCAAACACACTGGGATCTAGTCCTGCAAAAGCTACTAACTTTTTGTATCAATTGGGTAATTCTCAACTATTTTCGATACCAGATTTCTCATTTCACCTGCATTTAAACTGTCAAAAATCCCTAAAGATGAGATTTCCACACTCAAACTCTCAATTAAATCTTGTCGCCTATATTCTAATGTATTTTGACGTTCTTTAAAGCCTTTACGAATTCTTCCTTCAAAATCAGAAATTCTCTATGGGATAAAAGAATCACCGCATATTTCCAGAACGGAATTTCGAAATAAATTTAAAAAACAATATATGCTTTTATATCGACATGATAAAGAATGGTTAATGAATGTCCTTCCAGCTCTTCAGAGGAGTCAATATCCTAACCAAAGAGTAGACTGGACTAAAAGGGATAAAGAGTATATGACAGAAATAAAAGAGCTATATGGGCAATTATTAAAGTTAGAAAAGCCTGTTCGGATAACATTATCAGGTTTAGGTAAAAGATTAGGCATTTTAGCGAATTTAGAGCGTTACTTGAATAAGTTACCGTGCACCCAGCAATTGTTAAATGCGATTATTGAAACTTCAGAGGAATTTCAGATTAGACGTTGTCGTAAAATAATTGATGAAATGAATTTAGAAAAAAAGCAATAAAGCTTTGGGAAGTACAAAGAAGGGGCGGGGTTAAATCACAGTATTTTAAGAAAATAAAATTAGATTTAGAAGCATATATCAATGAAACAATATTGTAAAAATAGACAGTATTAACCTTTTGTAAAATGTTTAAGTAGATAAAAAAATTCAGAGCATTTAAGGAGACTAAAGTGATTCCGTTTTTTACCGATCCCTACAACGATGAGCTAATTTATTCAGCAATTGCACGATATCATTTTTATAGTGGTACTATTGATGTGAAAGATACATTAGAAGAATTATTTCAAAGTCGTTCTGTAGTTCCTAGCCTAGAAATAGGTAGCCGATTTTCTATTTTAGCAGAAAATATGGGGCCAAATTATACAGTAGAAGGCTTGTTAGCTAAAAATACAATATATCCGTATTATGCTTCATTTCTCTCAAAACAGCGTCAAAAGGAAATCTTTATTGACGTTAAAGAAAAAGGTTCAGGGCTATATGATAGACTGGGGATGGTTGCTGGAGGAATATGTAGAAAAGTTGGACTTTATTATTGTCCAAAGTGTGCGGCTAATGATATGGATAGCTATGGAGAGCCATATATCCATAGAGAACATCAATTACAGGGGATTTACTACTGTGCCCACCATAAATTGAGATTAAAAAAGTACGCTATTGATTCCTTAATGGTAAGTAGATTTGAATATATTCGATTTGATGAAAATCTTATTGAATTATCAAATTTACAAGACGAGGAAAATGTTTTTTTTAAAGAAGTACAAATTAAATTAGCAGAAATGGCATATCAGCTGTTTCAAATACCTCATAATATGTTTTCAAGAGAAGATATTAATTTAAAGTATAAGGCTCTTTTAAGAAAACTTGGATTTGTTACACTTAGAGGTACTGTAAGACAAAAGGAATTAAACAAAGCTTTTCAAGCTAAGTTCCCTGAGGGATTCTTAGAGAAATCTGATTCCGGTGTTGAAAAAAAAGCCGATTACAATTGGTTAAGTCGAATAAGTCATAATTCAGTTCGCCATACACATCCTTTCCGCCACTTACTTATGATTTATTTTCTTGATCAAGATGTTGAATCTTTTATGAAAGTAGAACCTGATTATGGCCCATTTGGAAAAGGTCCTTGGCCCTGTTTAAATAAAATGGCATCACATTATAAACAAAATGTAATCAATGAAGTTAAATTAAAAAGAAGTCACGTGTCAAAAAATCCTATGGGTGAGTTTATATGTTCTTGTGGGTTTGTTTATAATCGAACAGGACCAGATGTACAAGGGGATAAAAAATATTGTATTGAATATGTAAGTAGGTATGGGGATAATTGGCGTGAAGATGTGTATAAATTAACTGAAGAAGGATTTAGTCTAAAAAAAATTGCAGAAAAAATTGGGGGGAATCCAAATTCCCTTCGTCAAAAATTATTACAACCAATTGAAATAAATGATTTAAATGTTAAAACTAATGATTTAAATGTTAAAACTAATGATAATAAAGTTGAACAATATAGAACAGTAATAATAGAAGCAATGAAAAAATCCCCTGATTTTAGCAGAACTGAATTGTCGAGAAATTTTAGAACTGCTTATATATTTTTATCAAAAAATGATAAGGAATGGATGAATATAAACCTACCCACAACACGAAGACATGTTAATAAAGGGAGAGTTGATTGGGAAAAGCGTGATCAGGAGTACTATAAAAAAATAAAAGAGGTATATAATGAATTGTTATCACTAAATAAACCTGTAAGAATTACAAATTCATTAATAGGAAGAAAATTAAACAAACTAACGGTATTAACTAGTAAAGAACATTTAATAAAGTTACCACGTACAAATGAGTTACTAAATAAAATTACTGAGTCAGTACAAGACTTTCAAATACGACGTTGCTGTAAGATTATTGATGATCTTTTTGAAGAAAAACAACCTGTATTTATTTCAACCGTTAGAAGCAGAGGGGGATTAAGAAGCGATTCTTATTTTGAGATAAAACCAATTTTAGAAAAGTACATACATATGAAAGAGATTGAATTGAAAAACTGTAAACATAAGAACTAATGTTTACAGTTTTTTAATTCTGTTATCTCTTGTTTGTATTTAATCCCACCAATCCACCGCTGCTTTTTTTTCTGCCTTCTCACTAACAAATTCTATAACATATAGCGAATTTTTCGATTCTGTATTTTGTAATATTTCTTCTATTACAATTAACAACTCTGTAAGTACTTCTCGATAATCAAACAAGTATAGACGTATGAATTTTCCGAGTTGCCACTTTAAAATTGTTTCATTGTTTAACATTGCTTCTAGCTTCCAACTCCATTTTTCTAAATCCTGCTTCGTCAACACTTGATACCCTATTACACCATTCCAATATATTTTTCTATAATTGACTAAATCAGTCCAAATATATTTGGTTGTATTCATTAAATAGAATACTTTTTTAGTCTGATGTTCCAAACTATTTAAAACCAGTTTATCTATAGGAGCGTCTTCCCCTAAGGTATTATTAATAATTTTATTATTCACGCAATAAATATTCATTTCCATCCCCATCCCTCTGTTATAGACATTTCAATGAAAAATATTTTGTTATTCTCTAGAGAGGGCTCTTCTAAAATAAAATGAAATACAGCTGTTATTTCTATTAGCCCTTTATAGAAATCGTCTTGTGTTAGTAGTTCTTTATAATTATTAACAATCATTTTAAAGTATGAGTGATTGTGTAAACATTTTTCAAGATACATTACTAAGGCGGTAATATCTTCTTTTGATGAAGCTATAACTGCTCTTTTATCTCTTTCTTTCATTGCCCGTATTATTGAAAAAACAATGCTTCCTTTTAAAGATAAACTACAAATATAATTCGAATCTTTATTTTGATTGTGCATAATTGGACAATGATGCTTCTGTAACTGGTAATAATACATAGGTTCCCTCCGTTTTTAAGAAATAAGAAAAAGAATAAATTTTTTAGCTCGTTATAATGTACTTCTAATAGAAAAAAGTAAATCCTAAAGGAAATTGAGAATTAAAATTCACTAAGTATTTATCTATCCGTTGGCATACAATTATTTGGAGGAATATCTTGCATAATAAAGCTTAAAGGGGAAATGAAGCTGCAGAGTAAATTATTAGATTTACAGATACGTCTTAAGAATGGGGCATAAGTATGGACAAACTTTTTTATAGAAAAACATTAGAAATTAAAGAGATGACTCGATTTTGACCAAACTTTTTTCAAAAAAGGATTCGATTAAGTTGTTTTTAAACACGGGATCGTAAGATATTTTTGACCAAACTTTATTACAAACCAACAAATTGTAGATTTGAAATAAAGATGAGATGTTTGTAAAAAGTTACGATGGAATACCCCTTTAGATTATATTTGTCTAAAGGGGTGTTTTTTTGCCGTTTTCTTTAAAACTCTTGGCGTAATTTTTTCAACTTCATTAGCTTCATCATAATAAAGCTCGTTCTTGAACTAATATAAATAGATTTACAGCAACTGATGTAATCCCCTGTTTACAAAACTTAATACGTTTAGTATCGAAACTATGACCTCAAACACTTCATTAATTCAAAGGTTGGAAAGAAAAGATGCCATTGATTAATAATGTCACGTCAAAGCGAATTCTAGTCCGTACATAAAAACACGCATTTTTTTGTTCAAAATGTGTGGGTTTCTTCTATTACAAAACGCTGACTATTTAAAAGGTAAATTCTCCTGTGTAATGTCTTATTAGATTACATTTTGATTCTTTTCGATAGTGGTTGACAAAATAAGATAAATTATCAATAATTAAAGAAAATACAATAATGAGAATCATTATCAATTTATAGTTAAGAGGGGAATGTTTCTAGTGAAAAAGAATATAGGTTTAACTAAATTTTTCAGTTTTATGATGGTTCTTATTGCAGTAGTGGCACTAGCTGGCTGTAATTCTAAAACAAATGAAAATGAAAAATCAGATAAGGGAACAAGCAACTTTTCTAATGTTTCGATTGATACAAAATTCGGTGAAGTGAAGATAGATAAAGATCCTAAACGTATTGTTGCACTTGGCTGGGGCGATGCTGAAACCGCTTTAGCACTTGGCGTAGAGCCTGTTGGTGCTAGTGATTGGCTTGCTTTTGGTGGTGAAGGCGTAGGACCTTGGTTAAAAGGAGCGTACAAAACTGCCCCTACTATTCTTGGAACTATGGAACTTGATTATGAAAAAATTGCATCACTTGAGCCAGATTTAATACTTGATGTGAGATCTTCTGGTGATCAAAAACGTTACAAACGTCTTAGTGAAATCGCTACAACTGTAGGTGTTCCTGAAGGCGGAGATGGTTACTTGACAACGTATCAACAACAAGTTCAAATCATAGCAAAAGCACTTGGTAAAATGGAGCAAGGCGATAAATTATTAAAAGACATCGATGGTGCGTTTGAAAATGCGAGAAAAGCATATCCTCAATTTGCTGGAAAAGATGTCGCAGTTGGTGCATATACATCTGAAGGCTGGGGAGCATATGTAACTGGCGATGCGCGTGCTGATTTTATGACTAACTTAGGCTTTACAAATAAAAAAGAAATTGAAAAACAAGCAAAAGGTGCATTCTATATACCAGTAGCAGATGAAAACTTAGAGCTTTTAGATGCTGATTTAACAGTTGTGATCCCAATTTGGGTAGATAAAAAAGAGATAACTGGCAATAAGCTATATCAAAAATTACCTTCAGTTGCAGACGGTAGAGCTGTCATTATTGATGGTGATTATGCAAATGCCTTCTCAACAGGTACTGCACCAGCCATGCTATGGGCAATTAAACAATTGCCACCTATGTTTGACAAAGCTTTAGAAAGTGGTGAGTAAAACCGTGATAGCAAGTATGCAACCTAAAAAAGTGGTTGAAAAGAAAATTAAATCAATTGCTACTATACGGTTGCAACGGATTATAGGATTAGTTTTTGCTATATTCCTTTTGATGGTGGCTGTTTTCTTAAGTCTTATGATCGGAGCGAAGCCGCTTTCCTTTGGAGAGGTTTGGGAAGCGTTGTTTTCTTCCACTAACAGTTATAACTATGCGATTATTCATGAATCCCGTATCCCGAGGACAATCATCGCTCTTGCTGTAGGACCAGCATTTGGTCTGGCGGGAGCTGTGATACAAGCTTTGACACGGAATCCACTGGCTGATCCTGGCATTCTTGGAGTGAATGCAGGAGCAGCCTTTGCTGTTGCATTGGCAGTTGGCATTTTTTCGATTTCATCTATTTCAAATTTTATATGGTTTGCGCTTGCGGGAGCGTTAGTCACTAGTGTGGCTATCTACTTCATCGGGGGTGGCGCAGGCAAAAAATCGCCAACGCCCGAACAAATTACGCTAGCAGGTGTAGCGATGGCCGCGGCCTTGAACGGTATAACGACGGCATTATCTTTAGTCAATAGCAGAGCATTCGCTGGGATGTTGAGCTGGAGAGTCGGTTCGATAGCGAGAAAAGGTCTTGAAGATTTATGGCCGATTATTCCGTTTCTCGTTGTCGGTATCGTATTAGCTTTAGCTATTGCCCCAGCATTAAATACGATTGCTTTTGGTGATGATCGAGCTGCTTCTCTTGGTGTGAACGTCAACATGATTCGAATTGTAGGTCTTCTTTCCATCACACTATTAGCTGGGGGAGCAACGGCAATCGCAGGGCCAATCGTTTTTCTTGGTTTAATGGTTCCCCATTGTGTACGATGGTTTATTGGTCCTGACCAACCGTGGATTTTTATTTATTCCTTGATTGTTGCTCCGCTGATATTACTTCTTTCTGATATTATTGGTAGGACTGTTATGTCTCCAGCAGAGGTTCCTGTTGGTATTATCACAGGATTTGTCGGTGCACCTATTCTTCTGATTCTTATGAGAAGAAGAAAGGCGAGTGGTTTATGATGCTGGGACAAGAACATTGATATCACGTTTTAAGGGGAAAGGAGTGAATCCCATGCGTCGTATTGATTTTGGTAGGAAATATGTACAATTAAAAGGACCAGTGAAACTACGGTTAGATGTAAGAAGTATGTGTATTACTGCGGTTTTTCTCGCAGCTATAATAGCTATTTCTTTATTTTCTCTAATGGTTGGAACATATAAAGTAAGTGTAATGGAAGTTTTTTCTGCGCTTTTTGGTGATTTGAAAGGTTTTAAACAAACCGTTGTAATCGACTGGAGACTACCACGAGTAGTAGCCGCTATTGTTTTTGGTGCGGGTCTTGCAGTTAGTGGTGCCATCTTTCAATCGATTACCCGAAATCCTTTAGGATCACCTGATATTTTAGGGATTACTTCAGGTTCGTATACAGGAGCCTTAGTGGTAATGCTCGTATTTAAGTCAATGTCCTTTGCCTCAATTGCCATCGGTGCGCTGATTGGTGGATTTGCAACGGCACTAATGATTTATTTATTTGCATTTCGTAAAGGAACACAGGGTTTTCGATTAATTATTGCGGGTATTGCGATTTCAACTATTTTAGGAAGTACAAATTCCATGTTGCTTCTTCAAAGTGAAGCGGAAGTGGCATTAACAGCAGGTGCATGGGGAGTCGGTTCTTTAAATGGACTGGATTGGACGCATGTATTACCGGTAATTGTGTTAGTATTGGTACTGCTTGTATTTGCGATGTTCTTGAATCGACCACTCCGTGAAATGGAGTTAGGAAGAGATGCAGCTCGGTCTCACGGTGTCCATTTTGAAAGAACTCAACTGTTATTAATAGTGGTTGCTGTAGCTTTAACAGCATCAGCGACAGCGATTATGGGGCCGATTACCTTTGTCGCATTAGCTGCACCACAAATTGCTTTGCGCTTCACAAAAACAGCAGAAAGTTTAATTCCAACAGCAACTATGGGTGCCTTTATTTTATTAAGTGCCGATGTTGTGGCACAAAGAATTATTCCAGAAACAGTTCTTCCTGTAGGAGTACTCACTTTATCTCTTGGGGGACTGTATTTAACGTGGTTATTATTCCGCCAAGCACGTTCTGCCGCGTAAGACCATAAATTTTTCATTATATAAATTATAGAAAGGAGGAGTCATCGATTATGACCTTAGAAAAAACAGAAATTCAACATCAAGAAAATACAGGTAGACCGTCACGTTTAGGTGCAGAAAATATTACTACTAAATATGATCATCGAGTGATTTCCGAAAATCTTTCGATTGAGATTCCTGATAAATCTTTTACGGTCATTATCGGACCTAATGCATGTGGGAAATCGACCCTGTTGCGTACTCTTTCTAATCTTGTTAAACCCGCAGAAGGTCATGTGCTATTAGACGGGAAAAAAATTAGTACTTACAAAACAAAAGCAGTAGCCAAAAAGCTAGGTCTTCTACCGCAAACATCCACTGCTCCAGATGGAATTACTGTTGCCAACTTGGTGGCGCATGGACGTTATCCATATCAAAATCTTATCCAGCAATGGACGGAAGCAGACGAACAGGCAGTTATGACTGCCATGGAAATGACTAATACGACGGAGCTTGCGAATCGTTTTGTAGACGAGCTTTCAGGTGGTCAACGTCAACGCGTCTGGGTCGCAATGGTGCTTGCTCAACAAACGCCATTACTTCTTTTAGATGAACCGACTACTTATTTAGATATTGCACATCAAATTGAGTTACTTGAATTATTTACATACCTTCATGAACAAGGAAATACGCTAGTTGCAGTTCTCCATGATTTGAATCATGCTGCACGTTATGCCACACATTTAATTGCTATGAAGGCAGGTAAAGTGATTGCTCAAGGCGCTCCATCGGATATCGTCACCGAAGAACTTATCGAAGAAGTTTTCGGTCTAAAGTGTAAGGTCATACCAGACCCAATCACACATACACCACTAATCATTCCACTTGGTAGAAATCGTTATAAATGAATTCAACTTTAATCACACCAACTCACCCCTTTTGATAAAATAATCTAAAGGGGCGTTTTTTGGTTTGAAATAGGCTTAAACATGGAGTATAACAAGTGTGAAGAATGGATTTAAAACATATATCTACAATCTAATGCCTGAGTATATAGCGAAAGAAGAAATTCATCATGATTATATTGAACTTTCAGAGTTCAAAGTATTTCTTGAAAGGGAAAACATTGAGAAACCTTCAAAAGTAGGGGTACTGACATTCAACGGTGTATATGAAAGCAGAAAAAATGAAATCAAATAAAAAACTTGGTCCATTAGCCATGGGTCGAGTTTTTTTAGTTTAAATTTATTTAAGACTGTTTTCACGAGGATTTTTGTTCTTCAATTCTTTTTAATCTTTTTCTTTTCCCCCCTTTTTGTTTCTTTATGTAGGAGGATTGAAGATCAAGGTATCCTTGACGTAATTGCATGATGGTTGTCAACAAGTAAAAGAGGAGATTCGGGTGTTTCGAGAAGTGTGTAATGCTTTGTTATATAGAGGAGATCGAGGGAGTACTTAATCTCTTGAGTATCTTCAGAATTAAACTTATTAACTATGTAAGAACTGTTAATAAGTTCTCTTTTACACTGGACAAATATGATTTTTCATTTTAAAATAAATGTGCATTTTTCTTTTGAAGAAATATGCTATTATTTAATACAATTAATGGAGGTCATATAAATGACACAACAAGGTACAGTAAAATGGTTTAACGCAGAAAAAGGTTTCGGTTTCATCGAAGTAGAAGGCGGAAACGACGTATTCGCTCACTTCTCAGCTATCCAAGGTGACGGTTTCAAATCACTTGACGAAGGTCAAAAAGTTGAATTCTCAGTAGAAGATGGCCAACGCGGACCACAAGCTACAAACATCGTAAAACTTTAATTTTAATGATGTAACTAAAAAAGAGGTGTCCTTTCATTAGGATGCCTCTTTTTTATGAAAATTTTAGGCTATTTTCTAAAAGATTGTTGATATTCAATTAACGAAGTAGCTTGATTGAAGAAAATTTACTAAGGGGGAATTTTATGATGGGAAATTGGTGGTATTGGTTGTTAAGTACGATGTTTTTCGGATACATCATTATAACTCGTTCCCTATTTCCTCTTATAAATTGGAGGGAGAGTATCCAGGTACATTAAATGAATCTATATTAAGCATTTGATGGGGCCGTATTTTAATTCTATTAATGTTACTATTTCTTAAACGGAAAAGCGAAAAGGTCGTTAAAGTTATTGATTTGATAGGCATTATATTTAAACTAACGGGGTGCTTTATTGAATTTCATAAGGGCCAGGTGAAATGATTTTAACTTCATAAGTTTTTGTATCCATTAGATGTTATTTTTGTTATATTTAGGTATATATGACTGTTGATTCATGAGTAGAGTAACTGCGCACCTAGGATTTTTGCATGTTGATTGATTATTGAAATATATAATTCTTCGATACTACTAAATATAATGATTGAATGAAATAGTTAAAGTCTTAGTACTAATTATTATATTCGTATTTAATACATATATTAAAATAAATTGTTTTTTCATAGTAATTTATTGGGGGGGAGCCTATGTGGAAGATATTAAAGACCAATTTTATCTTAGAAAAATCTAATAAAAAAAATATTTTCGCTTGTATTATCGTGGCAGTATTTGTTTTTGGCTTAGTTTTATTTGTGAAAACTGAGGATTTAGGAAACTCAGTTATAGAAAAATCCGGTGAATATCAATCGCTTTCTTCAGCGTTGAGTAAATTTCAAAATGTAGACGCTACCGATAATGGGGATGGTAGCGACTTATATAAGAATTTAGTACTTCAACAACAATATGTATCTAAGCAACGTATGGCCATAAAAATGGATCGACCAGAATTGTATTTGGATACAGCGATAGACCTTGCAAATTTAAGAGCTAAGTCATTTGATATGGAGGGATATGAGAATGTTGTAAGTTATTTGCCTACTAAAGTAGAAACTCAATTGGATAGTGTATTTTATCAATATATGAAAAAAACAGAAATTCCGATATCTATTAATTCATTATCTTTCTTTCAATTTCTCACTTATCTATTTGGAGTGCTAGGTTCAGTATGGTTTATTTTCATGTGTATTTATTCATGTGGAATTATGATAGAAGAATTCCAGCATACAACTCTGATTAAGGGTTACCCTATAGCTTTTGATAAATACGTTGTAGCTAAATGTGTGTCATCAATGCTCATAGTAGGTGTATTTCTTCTAGAGTTATTTATTTGTAGCCTGCCATTGGTTTATTTTAAGGGGTTGGGGAATCCTTCCTATCCTGTTGCTATCTTTAATGGTATTTTTGAAGCTTATCCAATATATAAATACCTAGGTTTATCTATAATTTATATGATTTGTATTTCCATTTTTACAATTCTACTATCAGTAATTTTAAATGTTTTATTGAAGAATATGTATTTGACGCTATTTTTAGAATTGCTATTGTTTGTTTTCCCTCTGTTATTTCCAAACATGATGAATCTTATTCCGTTTAATCCGTTTAACTATTTGAATTTTTCTAATGTATTGAATGGACAGTCGCTAGATCTTGAAAACCCAGTCGAATTAAATAGCGCACATGGACTTCTTTATATCGGGATGAGTATTGTCATAATGATAGTCGCTGTAAAGTTATTCTTGACTACAGGGAAACTAAAAAGGATATAAGGGGGTGAGATAATGTGGGCGTATTTTAAACTTGAATTTTTTCAATTTTTAAGTAATAAGAAGAATATTGCAATTTATGTCATTCTACTTTTCCTTTCGTGTGATTATGCACTAAAAATAGCTCCAACATATAACCCTGTTGAAACAGTAGATGTAAGTGAAATTGAGGCACGGTATTTAACGAGGGAAGAATTTCTAAATCATGTTGTGATTGATGAATGGATGCACTATTTAACGAGTTATGGTGTTGAAATATACCCAGAATGGAATGAATATGATAAAGAAAGATTAGACGCTATAAAACAGCACAATCTGAAAGAGTATGCTGAGGCTACATCTAAGTGGTATGCGTACTCCGATAAGATGATTTTCCCCAATGTAATGGGTGTCCTATACTACAATCCTGGGTACTATACGTATGGAAATAATTATGCAACGATGGATGGACACTATGCGTATTTATATTCTGCCAAGCGTTACGAAGGATATACAGAAGGAAAATCGGATTTATCTGTAAATGTTTTCGAAGAAAGGACAGCGTTACAAACATTGCAACGTCTTCTAAACTCTTTCCTGCCGTTAATCCTTATTGTTAGCTGTATACTCCTCACAGTGGATATCGTGCTGAAGGATCGACGGAATCCAACACTGTTACAAGGTTTACCACTTTCGGATTGGAAGAGGTTGATTGTCAAAGGAGTAGTGTCCTTATTAGGTAGCATCATAGCAATTATCCCACTCTCTATAGGCTTATTGATAATTGGTGCTCGAAATGGGTTTGGTGATTTTGATTTACCTGTTCCGATTTATTCTTCAAGTGGAGACTCATTTTCAAATATTATGATGGGGGAATATCTATTTCAAAACATGCTATTCATTGTTTTTTGGTTTCTGTTCATCATTTCATTGTTACTACTTGTAAGTGTGACGTTAAAAAATGAGTTTGCAAATTTATTGGTAGGTTTCATGTTTGTAATTGCTGAATTTATCTACTTTGATAGAGGGGGTGGTGCTGGTTGGAATGTTCAGTGGTATCCAACAAGTTATGTTCAGGTAGGACAGATAATTTCAGGGTATCGGAACTTTCTCTATGGTTCTGAAGCACTCACTCTTGGAAGAGGACTCTCGGTAATAGGATTGTGTACGTGTATTTTTCTGTTCTTCACTTTCTTGATCATTAATAAAAGAAAGTTTAAGCTACTTTAGTTAAATAGAGATGGAGAGAAGATATGATTGAATTAAAAAATATTGATGTTAAGTTTTCAGGTAGAGACATTTTAAAAGATATTTCTGTGAAGTTCAATTCAGCAGAAATTATTGGTTTGGTAGCTCCCAATGGTACGGGAAAATCAACGCTTATGAATGTAATCATGAATTATCTTAATCCAAATAACGGTCAAGTCATTTTAAATGATGAGCTAGAATATTCAAATAAAAAGAATGAAGTAAAAATCCATCAACTAGTATCCATGATGCCTGATCAAAGTGACTTATATAATCATATTTCCGGAAAAGAGCATTTAAAAATTTATTCCTCAATGTGGAATAGTGATCCAAAATTGATTGACAGTACAATAAAAGAACTGGGAATGGCGTCATATATAAATAAGAATACAGGAACGTATTCTTTGGGGATGCGCCAAAGACTTTGTTTTGCGATGCAAATTGTATCAGATACCCAAGTCATGCTTATGGACGAAGTGATGAATGGATTGGACCCTACTCATGTCGAACTTATTTCGCAAATACTAGTTAAAAAGAAGTCCGAAGGGAAAACGGTTATTGTAGCTTCCCATTTACTAGAGAATTTAGAGAAATATGCGGATCGTATTTTCTTTATGAAAAATGGAGAGTTAATACTTGTTAATGCCATATCTCCAGGGTTTGAAGAAAGAGAAATCACAACCGTTCGAATATCAGAAATGACCGATAGGATAAAGGAAGAGATTTCAAAAGAGTTTCCAGAGACAAAAGTACGATCATTACCAAATGGCGCTACTTTATTAGATGTACGCGGATATGATTCGGGGGAATTGGGGAATATTGTAGAATTTCTTAAAGAAAATCAAATAACAGAGTTTAGTTTTGGGAAAGTTACATTAAATGATTTGTATTCAATGTATTATCAAGAAGGCTGAGGTTATATGGAATTTAAACTTTTATAAAAAGTTTAACAGTTTTACCCCTTTGGATAGAATTATCTAAAGGGGTATTCTTATATTTAAGAGAAAAAGAACATTTTCCTTTATTCACTTAGCTTCGTTAACTGTTAAAGCAGGTCTCGTTAGTGAAAATATCGCACACAGTAAAGCTATAATTACAATTGCTCCTCCAACCGGTGCTGTACTTGTAACGGTACCGGTTTGTTCCAGTACAATACCACCGATTGCAGATCCTAAAGAAATCCCTATTTGCAAAGCAGAATTGTTAAAGCTTTGTTGGATATCAGAAGTATTAGGATCAGTTTGAATAAGATAATTTTGTTGAGGTGGAGCAAGACTCCAACTTAGTGCTCCCCATATCATCATGACCACTAGGAATAGGAAAAGCGAAATAGTCG
Source organism: Viridibacillus sp. KH_047 (assembly GCF_057838945.1). Lineage (NCBI taxonomy): Bacteria > Bacillati > Bacillota > Bacilli > Caryophanales > Caryophanaceae > Viridibacillus > Viridibacillus sp. KH_047. The sequence continues at coordinate 147,320 of NZ_CM174479.1, forward strand.
AGAAAGGGAGTAAAAATAATACTAAGGCGAAGGATCCAATAACTAGTAAAATACTTTTAGGTGCCCCTAGCCAATCTCCAAGTGCTCCCCCAAATGCTCCACCACATACTGCTGAAATACCAAACAGTAAATAACATATGCTGATCCAATATTGGTCAAGATTTAAAGTGGATTCTAAGAAAGGGGTGAAATAAGCATAGATTGTGTAATGTCCTGCTAAAGTGAACATTGTTGCAAGATGTGCACTAGCAATTTTAAAACTTCCAAGTGCCTTTAATTGCACAGATAGCGGCTTAACATTCCCTTCTGTAGGTATCGGTTCCAAAAATGTGTGAATGAGAATCATAGATCCGATTGATAAGAAACCAATCCCAAGAAATATTACACGCCATCCAAAAGCATTACTAATCAAAATACCAAGAGGTACTCCTAAAACAAGTGAAGAACTTATCCCCATATAAATAACGCCTATAGCTTTAGCTCTATGAGCAGGCGAAACAATCTTCGCTGTAATAGTTAGCGAAAGTACAATTATTAGTGCAGTACTCATTGCAGTTATAATCCTTGAAACCATTATTAAAGAGAAGTTAGGACTAAAATATGTCATCAAATTTCCAATGAAAAATATAAATAGTGCAATAAGATACAAACGTTTCCTTTCAATCCTTGCAGTTAGTGTAAGAAGTATCGGCCCAGAAATAGCGAAAACAAGTGCAAATACGCTAATAAGCTGTCCTGCAGTACCAAGGGTCACATTTAAATCATCAGCGATAATTGGTAGTATTCCACCTACAATTAATTCAACGAGTCCTACTGCGACAGTAGAAGCTGCGAGTATAAAAACTTTAAAATTCATTACAAAATTCTCCTTTTCCTACTAGATTGATAAAATAGAATACTTAGGCTATTGACGGTGAAAAGTACAAACGAATTACTTTTCAACTTTATTCATCAATCTCAAATTGTCATTATAATAACCTGCGAATTGGTCATCACTTAATATTGGAAAACAAAAAAACTCCTGACTACAAAAAATGAAAAGACATTTTCTGTAATCAGGAGTTTACGGTTCCTGGTAGAGACCCTCAAGCCGTATTATTGAGGTTATACATATAATTTCAATTAATTTCTAAGAAAATTTATCTGTTTTTCAGATTATCACAGCACTGGTTATTACTCAAGCACAAATTTTACAAGGCTTATTTTAAACTTCTGTAGTAACGGGAAGCCTATAAAAATAATGATTAGGTATATATTATTGATTGCCTGGATTTATATGGTTACAAACAAAGTATAAAACCACTGCTCAATAAAAATTAAGCAGTGGTTTTATTGTATCTGTATATTATCTAAGAGTGGTTACTTAATATTAGGTAATAACTTATTCAACACTATTGCTACGATTGCTGCTGTTGCAACAGGTGAGCCGAATAAATATTGTACTGTAGTAGGTAAAGAATATAAGAAATCATCAGGAAGAAGCGTTAACGCTAATGTTAAAATTATTGGTACAGCGATCACGTACATTTCTTTTTCACCAATTCGCTCATTCTTCATTACTTGTAAACCGCTAATCGCGATGATGCCACAAACGATAACGAATACACCACCAATTACGGCTGATGGAATGGCAGAGATTAAAGTAGCTAATTTACCTGAAAATCCGAACAATACAAACCAAGCTCCGGCAGCCACAAAGACACGACGGCTTGCAATACCTGTGATAGAAATTACACCTGCATTCGTTGAGTATCCAGTTACAGGAGTTGAGCCTAATAATGAAGCGATGAAACAGCCAATTCCTTCCCCGATAACTCCACGATTAATTTGTTTATCTGTTAATGGTTTGTCGATAACATTACTTACAGCAAACCAAGTACCTGTTGTTTCAGCCATTAAAACAATATAAATAATAACCATTGTAATAATTGCAGAAATATTAAAAGTGAAACCGAAATCTGCAAAAGGGATTTGAGGCATACTAAACCATTTTGCTTGTGAAACTGCTGATAAATCTAATACCCCCATAAATTTAGCAGCAACACTACCTGCGATTAACGCAATAATTACAGAAGTGATACGGAAAACGCGACCTTTCTTATGGAAGAAGGAACCTAGCATAACACAAATAATTAGTACTACAGCGGATGTAAGAGCTAAATAGATGTTTTGGTTGATTGTAGCGCCTGCACCGTTATAGATATTATTACTTAAACCAACTGGCATTAACGAAAGACCAACGACGAAGATAATTGTACCCCCGACAATTGGTGGAATGAAAGCTTTCACAATCTTATTGAAAACCCCAGTAAAGCCTAAAATGATTACTAAAATAGCACCGATTAAACTTGCTCCTAACACTGAACTCCAACCTAGTTCACCACCACCACTAGCGGCATAAATACCAACAATTGCACCAAGTGGAACATAAGATGGACCTTGGGCAATAGGTAGTTTCATGCAGAAATAAGTTTGGACAATCGTTGCGATCCCTGCTGCTATAAAAGTCGATTGAATCAAGGCAGTTGACTGCCCCGATTGTAAACCGATTAACATGGCAATCAGGAAGGGTACTACATAGACATCCATAGCCATTACATGTTGTAAACCTAGTAGGGCTGATTGACCGAATGATACTTTTTCATCGGGTAAAACGGTTAAATGCGGGGTATTTAATTTATCTTTAGCTATCTTATTATTTTGCGTTTCCACTAAGATGCACACCTCAAAATTTTAAGTTTGTCTAATGCTTTCATTCCACAAATGATATTTCAGGTTACTTTGTTCTTTCGTGAACTTTGTTTCCTTGAACCCAGACTTCACTAATGTTTTCTGGTCGAACAAGATACATAATCTTTTGGAAGATATCGTTTAAATCTTCATTCGCATCAAAAATCGGCAGTTTTGCAGATGCTATTTTTGTATCGATGATTTGTGCATCCCAAGTATAGTTTTCTTCTAATCGACCAATAGGTAAGCTTAAACTTTTCCCACCACCAGCAGTTGCCAAATAGAATGCTTCATTAATCGTGATACGTGAATTTGGTACACCGCGCTTTTCAGCTGCAAGAGACGTATCGACACCATCTTCTAACATTCGAGATGACATGACAGCTTGTCTAGCGTTATCGAATAGACTTGGTGAAAAACCGCCAGAAACATCAGAACCTAAACCGATATCAACACCTTTTGAATGTAAGTGAGCGATTGGAATGACGCTGTTAGCGAAATAAGCATTGGAGATGGGACAATGACCTACGGCAGTTCCTGTCTCAGCAAATAATTCTGCATCTTCATCATTTAAGAAATTACTATGTGCCATTACGGATTTATCGCCTAATAGACCGAAATCATGTAAGGCAAAAGCATCATTCTTCTTGAATCGGTCTTGTACATAACCATGTTCCCAATCACTTTCACTGCAGTGAGACTGGACATGGGCATCATACTTAGCAGCTAATTCTCCTAAACCTTTTAAAGCACCATCTGTACAGCTTGGTATAAAGCGTGGTGTTACAACTGGGTAAACACCTTGTTTTGTTGATTTTGCTAACTCTTTAACAGCTAAGATAAATTCTTCTGTATCTGCTAATGCTGTTTGTGTATCTGCATCACGATAAAAATCTGGATTTTGTTCAGGGTCATCCATGACAACTTTACCAACTAGACCGCGTTGTCCTTTTTTAGCACAAATTTTAGCTAGTAATAAGCTCGCTTCTTTATGAACAGTTGCAAAATATAGTGATGTAGTTGTGCCATTAGCAAGTAGGGTGCTGACTAAGTCTTCATAAACCTCTTTTGCAAAATCTAAATCCGAAAACTTAGATTCAATTGGGAAGGTATATTTGTTCAACCAGTCATATAGAGGAATGTCTAATGCAGTTCCAGATTGAGCCCATTGCGGAGCATGAACGTGTAAATCAATAAATCCAGGTAAGAAATACTGACCATCAGTTAATTGACGAAAGTTTTCTTTATCTTGATATGTATCTAGTAAAGTTTGATAATCGATATGTTCTGGTGCAACGACTTTTTCAATCATGCCGTCAGCGTTAATAAAAAATAGATAATCTTTTAAAATTTGCACTTCTTTTGGAGACGTACTTGAAAAAGCCGTTCCTTTGAAAATTTGCGTATATTCAGTCATAAAATCACCTTAATGTTCGTATTTTATTAATTATATCGATTATTATAGGGCATTTGGAATGCTAAGTCTATAAAAAAACGAATATATTGATAAGTATATCTATAGATTATAGATAAAAGAAAGTATCTCTTAAGTCCTTAAAATTGCATATCTCACGTTCATTTCGATATGATAAACTTGTAGAACGTAATATAGCATAGGAGTGAAGAATATGTATCGTAAAGTAGAAGATTTTCTAGAAGATTGGTCTGCGTCTTCAGCAAGTACGTTGAGTGTATTTAAAGCGTTGACGAATGACAAGTTAGATCAAGGCATCGTGGAAGGACATAATACACTTGGTTGGTTAGCTTGGCATTTAGTTGGTGCTGGAGCAGCGTTTGGTCATTTTGCAGGACTTCAAGTACCAGGGCCAGGTCGTGATCAAGAAACACCTACAGATGTAGCAGAAATAATTAAAGCATATGAGCAAGTAGTTGAAGCTTATAAAGTAGAAGCGGCAAAATTAACAGATGCAGCATTACTTGAAGAAGTAAATGGTTTTGGAGGACCGATTGCACGCGGTAAACTTTTACGTGCGTTAATCGATCATCAAACACATCACCGAGGTCAAATGACGGTACTATTACGCCAAGCAGGATTAGCAGTGCCAGGTGTAATGGGGCCAACAAAAGAAATGCAAGCATAAAATCAATCTTTGATGCAAAAGCTCACCTATTTAGGTGGGCTTTTATTGTACTTTTTATGAATATGATATCTTTTGAGAATGAGGCTGTAAAAAATCATCTTTCAGTAGATATTAAAGTTGCCTTACGAATAGTTTAACTATTAAAATAGGATAGATAAGCATGGTTCTTTATTCCATGTGCACTTTATCTTGTTTTATACTTATTTTATAGTTGATACACCGATCAAACTCTTCCGCAATCTTCATCCTATGAAATCGCCTAGATTCTAAGTAGGCACAATTTGCAATACCTCCTGTAACAACACCTGTCAGATAGATATTATGGACATCTTTGTTATAAGCAACTTAATTAATAGAATAGAGTTTTTTGTGTTGGTCATGGGTTGGTTTATACCTGTAAAAAGGTTAACGCTTTTACCTGTCAATTTATTCCTTGCTCTATAAATGAGTGAGGGGTTTTTTGGAGAGGGATTTTTTATTATGAGGTGAGTTAAATGAAAAAGAAATTATTTAGTGTGTTAGTTTTAGTTATTTTTATGTCTTCTTTTATGTTGGGCGGTTGTAATTTATTTAAATCCAATCCTTCAGATGAAGAAAGCAAAGAAGTTAATAGGAAGAAAAAGGACGAGCTTGTGTTGGCGTTTGACTCTGAGCCAGAAGCTGGCTTTGATCCAACGACTGGATGGGGGCGCTATGGTTCACCACTGTTCCAAAGTACGCTTTTAAAAAGAGATGACAAACTTAAGATCGTGAATGATTTGGCAACAAATTATAAAGTTAGTGAAGATGGTAAGGTTTGGACGGTGAAAATACGCGAAGATGTGAAGTTCTCAGATGGGGAACCGCTAACGGCGGCTGATGTTATTTTTACATTTGAAACAGCTATTAACAATGGATCAGTTGTTGATCTTAATGGAATGGCCAAAGTAGAAGCAGTAGATGATTATACAGTGAAATTCACATTGAAAGAACCGCAATCAACGTTTGTAAACTCTTTAGTTGCAACAGGAATTGTACCAAAACATGCATACGGAAAAGACTATGCTGAAAATCCAATAGGTTCAGGTCCTTTTGAGCTCGTACAATGGGATAAGGGACAGCAAGTTATTGTAAAAGCTAATCCGGAATACTACGATAAAAAGTCGAATTTTAAACAGATAACGTTTTTATTTTTAAATGAAGATGCTGTATTTGCTGCTGCACAAGCAGGGACTGTAGATCTAGCGTATATACCTGCAGCATTTAGTAAGCAAAAAGTGAAAGGCATGAGGCTAGAAACAATACAAACAGTAGATAATCGAGGCATTGTCTTCCCATTTGTAAAATCAGGTGATGTAAGTGAAGACGGTTTACCGATTGGAAATGATGTGACGGCAGATCCAGCTATTCGTCATGCGATTAATATTGGAGTAGATCGACAAGCGCTTGTAGACGGAGTGTTAGAAGGACACGGTACGCCGGCATATACATCAGTAGATGACCTTCCTTGGTGGAATTCTGAAACAGTGATTAAAGATGCTGATATGGATGGTGCCAAGAAGTCGTTGAGTGATGCAGGATGGAAAGATACAGATGGAGATGGAATTCTTGAGAAGGATTCTTTAAAAGCTGAGTTCACACTATATTACTTAGCGAATGATGCAATTAGACAATCACTTGCTATTTCTGTGGCGGATATGATGAAGCCATTAGGAATTAATATCAAATTAGAAGGCGGAAGCTGGGACATGATTGCTAAGAAAATGTATTCGAATCCTGTTCTAATGGGATGGGGCAGTCATGACCCACACGAAATGTACAATATTTATAGTAGTGAGTCTGCTGGAATAGAGTATTACAATACAGGTTATTATCAAAATAAAACGGTAGATGAATATTTTGAAAAAGCCCTTAGCTCGAAAAGTGAAAAAGAAGCAATTGAGTTTTGGAAAAAAGCACAATGGGATGGCACGACTGGTTTAAGTGCAAAAGGTGATGCTCCTTGGGCGTGGTTAGTAAATATTAATCACTTGTATTTGGTGAATGATGGACTTGATATCGGAGATCAAAGAATCCATGTTCACGGTCATGGGTGGCCTGCTACAGATAACATCGTTGATTGGAAATGGACGAAATAACCGTGCATAAATCTAAAGGTAGAAAGCTTGGATTATTTATATTGATGAAAGGTGTACGAATGGCTACGTTATTGGTAGCCATTTGTTTTATTTCCTTTTTATTAGTGAAAAACTCTCCGATTGATCCAATTCAAGCCTACATTGGTGCTGATATGTTGAAAGTGGGTCCTGAACAACGAGAGAAGATTGCTGAGTACTGGGGGCTAGATCAACCAGTTATGGTGCAATTTTTAAGTTGGGGTTCTGCTGTACTAAAAGGTGATTTAGGGACTTCGATGATTTTTAGAAGACCGGTAAGTGAAGTTATTGGTGAACGATTTTTAAATTCCCTCGTTCTTATGCTAGCAGCTTGGCTGTTATCAGGTGTTATTGGCTTTGTTATGGGTGTTGTAGCGGCTATGAAAAAAGGGACTTGGATTGACAGAGTGATTAAGTGGTATTGTTTCACGCTAGCTTCGACTCCTACTTTCTGGATGGGACTTCTCATTCTTATCGTTTTTGCAGTATGGCTAGGTTGGTTTCCAGTTGGCATGGGGGTGCCAGCCGGGGTACTTTCAGAAAATGTTACTATGGTCGATCGAATACAGCATTTAATTCTACCAGTACTGACACTTAGTATATTAGGTGTTGCTAATGTAGCGCTTCATACTCGCCAGAAGCTAATAGATGTTCTTGCTAGTGACTATGTATTATTCGCAAGAGCGAGGGGCGAGCAAGGTTTTGTCTTGTTTTGGAGACATGGATTACGCAATGTTGCTTTGCCTGCGATTACCTTACAATTTGCGGCCTTTAGTGAATTATTTGGTGGAGCAGTATTGGCAGAGCAAGTGTTTTCTTATCCAGGCTTAGGACAAGCTACGGTAGAGGCAGGACTTAGAGGGGACGTTCCTCTTTTATTGGGATTAGTTATATTTAGTACAATATTTGTTTTTGTAGGGAATTTACTTGCTGATTTGAGTTATTACGTATTGGATCCGAGAATGAGAGAGGTGAGGAAGTTATGATTCCAAGCCTAAAGAATACGAATAAGAGATTTCCACTGAATCTAAAACAACGGACGTTATTTAAAATCCTAATTTCAATTGTCTTTTTAGCCATTGTTATATTAGGTGGTGTTTTACTTGATGAGGAGAGAATTGTAACGAATTTGAATGAACGTAATTCTGCTCCTTCGTTAAATCATCTTTTTGGTACGGATTGGTTAGGGAGAGATATGTTTACGCGAACGGTGATGGGACTTTCTTTAAGTATAGGAGTTGGCTTGATTGGAGCAATTGGAAGTACTTTGATTGCTCTATTCCTTGGTATGGCGGCAGCAACAATGGGGGAAATGGCGGATCGTCTTATTTCATGGATCATTGATCTATTTCTAAGTGTCCCACATCTAGTAACCCTAATCCTTATTGCATTTACATTAGGTGGAGGATTTAAAGGGATTGTCATTGGACTAACCTTAACTCATTGGCCAAGTCTTGCACGAGTTATTCGGGCAGAAGTTATGCAAGTTCGTTCCGCAGAATTTGTTCAAGTTTCTCAAAAGATGGGGAAATCCAGGTGGTGGATTGCATTGCATCATATCCTTCCACATATTGCACCGCAACTCCTAATTGGTTTTATGTTACTTTTCCCTCATGTTATTTTACATGAGGCTGCAGTTACATTTTTAGGCTTAGGATTATCACCACATGAGCCAGCAATAGGAATTATCTTATCAGAATCGATGAAGTATTTATCTTCAGGTATGTGGTGGCTTGCCTTCTTCCCAGGACTTTGTCTGTTGATTGTCGTGAGAACATTTGATCAAATTGGAGAAAATCTTAGAGTGCTCATGACTCGGACGCATGATTAATCATAAATACTACGTGTAATATTAAGAGGAGTTAACAAATGTCTATTCTTGAAGTAGAAAATTTATCAGTATCTTTTAAACAATATACAGATGGATTTAAAGAGATAAATCATAAGGTGATTTCAAGTTTAAATGTAACTCTTGAAGCAGGCAAAATTTTAGCGGTTGTAGGTGCGAGTGGATCGGGGAAAAGTTTACTTGCACATGCTATTCTTGGAATACTTCCGAGCAATGCGAATGTTAGTGGCATCATTAAATATGAAGGTAAGGAACTAACACCTACTCGCCAAGCTGCTTTAAGGGGGAAAGAAATCGCTCTTGTTCCACAATCAGTAAACTTTTTAGATCCCCTTATGCGTGTTGGAAAGCAGGTGCGTACTTCTGTTAATAATGGGGATGCAGTATCGGCACAACGTAAGGTTTTTGAACGTTATCGTCTTGGAAAAGAAGTTGAAGATATGTATCCGTTCCAACTTTCAGGGGGGATGGCAAGGAGAACGCTTTTATCAACCGCTATGGTAAGTGATGCAAAGGTAATTATTGCAGATGAACCAACTCCAGGACTGGATCCTATTGTTATAAAAGAAGCATTAGATAACTTTAGGGAATTTGCCGATAACGGTTGTGCTGTTATGTTGATTACACATGATATTGAATCAGCTCTTCAAATTGCAGATAAAATTGCCGTGTTTTATGCAGGGACTACGGTAGAGATAGCACCTGTAGAGGACTTTGTAGGTAATGGGGAGGCAATACGTCACCCCTATACTAAGGCGTTGTGGAGGGCGTTACCTCAAAATGAATTTATACCAATTCCAGGTTCGCAACCACATCCTAGTTCATTGCCACCGGGTTGTTTGTTCGCGCCGCGTTGTGAAATGGCAACAGCTGAATGTCGACAAGCACCACCTAAAATGAGGGGACTTCGTGATGGAATGGTGAGGTGTATTCATGCAACTTGAAGCAAAGGACATTGGATTTAGATATGGTGATGGACCATGGCTATTCCAAGGAGTCAATTTAACGTTAGAACCGGGGGAGATTGTTGGTATCACGGGCCCAAGTGGACGTGGTAAAACTACTCTTTGTAGAATATTAGCTGGTTTTGAATCACCTATTGAAGGCACTGTGTATTTTAATGGAGCTCAATTACCAAAGAACGGATACCATCCTGTTCAAATGGTCCTTCAACATCCAGAAAAAGCGATTAATCCACGGTGGAAAATGCATAAAATTCTTAATGAAGGATATCAACCTGATAAAGAGTTGTTAGATTTACTAGGGATTGAGCAAGAATGGCTATCACGCTGGCCCCATGAATTATCTGGAGGAGAGTTACAAAGGTTTTGCGTTGCTAGAGCACTGGGACCGAATACTCGTTTTCTCATTGCAGATGAAATGACAACCATGTTAGATGCAAACACACAAGCTCAGATATGGCACGCTTTAATTGAAATTGCTAAAAAGAGAGAGATGGGTATAATTGTTGTTACACATGAATCTAATCTAATGCAAAGACTTTGTCATCGCGTGATTGATTTCAATAAATGATAATAAAAAAGGAGGCCTCTTTATTGGAGACCTCCTTTTTTGATGGCATCATTTTTAGTTAACAACATTAATAACTAATCGTTTTCTTTAAAATCATCTTCTTGTTCTGCCACTTTTTCATGGATTTCTGATTCAATTGCCTGAACAAGGTCATCTTCAAGCTTATGCTTAGGTTGAGGATGAAACCATTGAATTTCACCTTCGTGTACAAAGCCTTTGAACTCTTCTCCCTGCACTTGTAACGAAAATTGCTGCCGTTCATGTATACGGTCCTCAAATGCTGGTTTTATTTCAAGGTCTATAATTTCTTTAGAAACACCATATTGTCTCATTAATGAGTGTATGGTTCCTTCAATGATTTCTATTTTATCTTCACCAATCATTTGCTTCGGATGAGGGTGGAGCCAGTGGATCTCACCTTCATGAAAATGTCCCTTAAAATCATCCCCTTGAACTTTGAATGTGAATGCATGCCGTTCGTGGACACGATTCTCAAACACAGTTTCAACTTCAAAGTTTTCAAGTTCAGGTTTTACATTCTTATTTTCAGGCATAAGTAATCCCCTCTCATGTAAGTTTCTATTTTTATTTTTTCTCTAGATTATTGTTGATATTTGGTACTTTCAGATTGAGTGCGATATCTAAGTAATCTAATCGTTTTATTATATAGGCTTTAATTGAGACTGTTGTTGAAAAGTGTACAGTTTAGGAGAATCCGATTTTATCTGCACAATGAGACACTGTAAGTTGTGAAGCTTTTATAGATAGCTATTGATGAATGTGAAATTATTTATCATATCTTTTAAAAGGAATAAATTACGCCAATTATGTTAGTACTTCCGTAAAGAACTAGGAGTATGATTAGTCCACTTTTCGCTTATAATCTTATGGCAGTTATTAAAGATTCGTTCAATCAGCTGGGTTGAATTTGCTAAAATTCTAATGCTGAATCCAGGCACCGCTAGTCTAGAAATCCCAACTTTAAAATCGGCTTCCTCCATTTGAATTGTTTCATAAAGTTCATCAAGGAGGGCGTTATCCGTATTTTCACTGACTGCAACCATAGAGCCTAAGTGAGTATATCCTTCCATAAAACCAAGCCCAGACAGATTTTGATTGTTTGGAGTTAACTTAATATGATCAAACATACCAAGTTTCCCGTCTAAATAAATTTCAGTAACTAATTGAATGGTATCATAGCTGAATTTTCCACCGCTCGGAGACCATCCAGGGGTAAGAATATCTGTATAGAGAAATGTTGCACCATTTTCCATATGAATTACATTCTTCTGCTTATAACGAGCATTTTCATATGCAATCAATGGATCTGGCAGGTATTCTAAGTAACTTCCTTTTTTTAATGAAATAGTTGTTTCCTGATAAGCAAGGCTTTTCGGTGTTTTATATACTTTTGTTGCAGATTGCGTTGTTAGTGTTACCATTGCACCTTCGTTGGCTGATATCTCCATCTTGTATCGATCACCATCTAAATAACCACCGCCGGGATTTAAAAGGTAATAGCAAACCTGTCCTGAATTATCGTGGTAAATCGGTCGCATAACTTTAAGTGCACCTTGGAAATATACATTTTTAGCGACAGTTTTCCCTTTTCGTTCTTCCAGGTCTAGAGATAAAACACCAGTCCAGTCTGTCATATTAATCTAAACCTTTTAAGAAAGCGTGTTTCTTAATCCAGTCAATTACTTCCGGAAGACCTTCATCGTTTTTTAGGTTAGTGAAAACGAAAGGTTTGTCACCGCGGAATACTTTTGTATCTTTCGCCATTACTTCAAGGCTGGCACCAACATGGGGAGCAAGATCCGTTTTATTAATGATGAACAAATCGGATTTAATCATTCCTTGTCCACCTTTACGAGGGATTTTCTCTCCTTGTGCAACATCAATAATATAAATAGAAAAGTCAACTAGTTCAGGACTAAAAGTAGCAGCTAGATTGTCGCCGCCGCTTTCAACAAAAATAAGTTCAACGTCTGGATGACGTTCTACTAATTCATCAATGGCAGCGAAGTTCATAGAAGCATCTTCGCGAATAGCAGTGTGAGGACAGCCGCCTGTTTCTACACCGATAATACGATCTTCAGGAAGAACACCGTTTTGAATTAAAAATTTTGCATCTTCTTTTGTATAAATATCATTTGTAACTACTGCCATTTTTATTTCATTTGCAAGATGGCGTGTTAATTTTTCTACAAGCATTGTTTTACCTGCACCAACAGGTCCACCAACGCCAATTTTGATTGGTTCCATTAAAACACTTCCTTTTTTTATTCGTTACTAAACCTTTAAGACATGAAAATACGAATATTGACACGTTCGTGATTCATTTGAGAAAGCTCTATTCCTGGAGAAACAATCCCGAAATCATCTTCTGTTAATTGCATGATACGATTAACTGCACTAGTTATTTCAGGTATAAACTTATGAGAAATAGTTTGTCCTGCAGTTTGCCCAAGTGGTATAGCTCGTACCGCATTTTGAACTTGACTAGAGATAGCGGAGTACAAATAGTACTGAATCGCTTCTGACTTTGTTACTCCAAGTCCATGAGCCACCATTGAAAAGACGATGGCAGGGTGACCAAACGAATTTTTATTTTTAATTTCTTCTTTGTATAGGGAAAGGACAGGCATTTCATAAAGAGAGTCTGTCAGTTGTAGCATTCGCTTTCCTATCATTTGAGTACCTTCCCGTGTTTCTCTAGGTAGGTTTTGAACAGTTAAGAGACGATCGAGTTCCCAGACCTTCTGGAGGTCATCTTCCAAAAGTGCTTCAAAAGCGAAGCGACAAGCAAGTCCATCAGTGTAGATAAGTTGCTCATGTAAATATACTTTAAGCCACTCAAAAAATGATTCCTGGTCATGTACTTTATCTTCCTGTATATAACTCTCCAATCCAAAAGAATGACTGAAGGCTCCAGTAGGAAAATTAGAGTCACATAACTGGAATAAAGAAAGGATTTTGCTAGTCATGACTATGGCCTATATGACGGAAGGCTTGTTTTACTTTACGATCCTCTCGTTTAAAAGGAATACCTAGTTCTTGAAGTAACTCCTCAACTAAATAATCGTATTGAACCAACATATCATTTTCTTCAAATTGAGCTGGTAAGTGACGATTACCAAGTTGGTGAGCAATTGTTCCCATTTCTTTAATGTCTCGAGGACTGATGACAAGTAGATCATCAGATAAAACATCTATCACGATCATGTTTTTCTCGTCCATATACAAGACATCACCAGCGACAAGGTCACGCGGTGCTTTTAAGCGAATGCCAAGTTCGTTACCATGATCTGTTTTAACACGTTGGATACGCTTCATTAAATGTGCGCTTTCCAAGTAGACTTTCTCCATATGGCGTTTTTTTATGTCATTTGGATCCATCTGATCTAAGTTTGTTACAATTTCTTCAATTATCATTATTTTTCACCTCAGAATAAGAAATAGCGCTGCGCCATAGGTACCGTATCAACCGGATCACATGTCAGCAACTCTCCATTTACTTTTACTTCATATGTTTGTGGATCCACTGTAATATTTGGTGTTTCAGAATTTAACTTCATATCTTTTTTAGTTAACGTACGAATTCCGCCGACAGGAAGAATGATTTTATTAAGTCCAAGTTTTTCATGAACGCCGTCATCAAATGCTGCTTGAGAAATGAAAGTTGCTGAACTTTTGGCTAAAGCTTTACCATGTTGAGCATACATAGGGCGGTAAATATATGGCTGTGGAGTTGGAATAGAGGCATTCGCATCACCCATTAGTCCAGTAACAGCGAGTCCATTTTTAAGAACCATTTCTGGTTTCACACCAAAAAACTTCGGAGACCATAGTACTAAATCGGCCATTTTGCCAACTTCAATAGACCCTACATGTTCTGATATCCCATGTGTAATGGCCGGGTTAATCGTATATTTAGCGATATAGCGTTTTGCTCGATTGTTGTCAGCGTGCTTGCTATCGCCTGATAGAAGTCCTCTTTGTTTTTTCATTTTGTCAGCTACTTGCCATGTGCGTAGAACGACTTCGCCGACACGCCCCATTGCCTGAGCATCGGAACTAACCATACTAAATACACCCATGTCGTGTAGGATATCTTCAGCTGCAATTGTTTCTCTTCTAATTCTAGAATCTGCAAAAGCAATGTCTTCCGGAACAGAAGGATTTAAATGATGGCAAACCATGACCATATCAAGATGTTCGTCGATAGTATTTATAGTATAAGGGAGGGTGGGGTTCGTTGATGATGGCAGAATGTTATGATAACCTGCCGATTTGATTAAATCTGGTGCATGACCACCGCCAGCGCCTTCAGTGTGATACATGTGAAGAACTCTGTCTTTTACAGCAGCCATAGTATTTTCCATAAAACCACTTTCATTTAACGTATCTGCATGAAGGGCAACTTGAATATCATATTCATCTGCTACTCTTAGTGCGTAGTCAAGCGATGAACCAGTAGCACCCCAGTCTTCATGAACTTTTAACCCAATGACACCAGCTCTAACTTGCTCAGTTAAAGGATCCATAGATGCGGCATGTCCTTTACCAGTAAATCCAACGTTTATAGGAAGACCTTCAGCAGCTTCTAACATACGATGAATATTCCATTCACCCGGAGTAACTGTAGTAGCTTTAGACCCTGCGGCAGGACCTGTACCGCCACCGATTAATGTTGTTGTTCCAGATGTTAACGCAATTTGTACTTGTTCGGGATTAATAAAGTGAACGTGTGTATCAATGGCACCAGCTGTAACAATTAAACCTTCGCCGGCAATTATTTCTGTTGCTGCGCCAATGATAATGTCTACATTATCCATGACAAGAGGATTACCACTCTTACCTATACCGAAAATCTTGCCATCACGGATAGCTAAATCAGCTTTACAAATTCCTGTGTAATCTAAAATAATAACGTTTGTTATAACTGTATCTGCAACACCATCTGCGCGGGTTGCAAGAGGGTGTTGACCCATGCCATCTCGAATGACCTTTCCTCCGCCGAAGACAACTTCTTCTCCGTAAGAAGTGTAATCTTTTTCGATTTGAATAAACAAATCTGTATCTGCAAGACGGACTGAGTCACCCGTAGTTGGTCCGTACATTTCAGCATATTGTTTTCGGGACATTTTAAAACTCATGATACATCCTCGCTTTCTAATTTGCCGTCTACTTTATTATTAAATCCATATATACGGCGTTCTCCAGCAAAATCAATAAGTGGTATTTCTTTTTCATCACCGGGTTCGAAACGAACTGCCGCTCCAGCAGGAACATTCAATCTCTTACCGTATGCTTCATTTCTATTAAATTGCAGTGCTTCATTTACTTCGTAGAAGTGGAAATGTGACCCGACTTGAATAGGGCGGTCGCCTGTGTTGATGACATTAACAGTAACTACCTCGCTGCCTTCATTACAGATGATCTCTTCTTCTTTTAAAATATATTCTCCTGGTCTCATATAGCAACCCTCCTTTTATCGTATTGGACTGTGGACAGTTACCAATTTAGTTCCGTCTGGAAAAGTTGCTTCAACCTGAATGTCATCGATCATTTCAGGGACTCCATCCATAACATCATCTTGAGTTAAAATGGTAGCACCGTATTCCATTAGTTCTGCAACAGTCTTACCATCCCTTGCTCCTTCTAGTACCTCATACGTAATAAGGGCAACAGATTCCGGGTGATTTAATTTTAGACCTCTGTCCTTTCGACGTCTTGCAAGGTCAGCTGCCACTACTATCATAAGCTTATCAATTTCGCGCGGCAATAAATGCATAGTTCAAACCTCCTAGTGTAAATCTCAAATAATAAAACTGTCTTTATTGAAAGAAAGGTGAAGATTAACTTAAAAATAAAATAAATCTTTATATGTTTATTTTCTCCAAAAGCCCAGTAATTAAACCTTTCTAAAGAATTTTAACATACAAATAATTTGAGATGAAGTTTAACGCAATACTGATGGAACTAAAAATTATGTTGAACAGGTTAATCGTCAATTAAAAATGATTTTAATTTAGATATATGAATTCATACCTATATAAATATAAGGAAATATATATAGGTTTTAGGAGATGCTAGCCTCATTTAAATGACTCTATTTGAGCCGGAAGTACAAGGTGGCTAGAAGATTCTTCGCATCGACTAATTAACTTTGGATTTTTAGACGGTGATACAAGAAGTAGTATTTTTGAAGTAAGTGAAAATGGTGATGTTGCAATGGAAGCCAATGTTACTGGATTTCCAAAAGGGGCCAGAGCATATCGCGCTGAACGTTTAGATTTGTATAATAAAAATTGGGAGTATTCATTAAATAAGAACGGTTTCTTCATAAAAGCGTATAAAAAAATCTTAGAATAAAAAAGAAGGTTGTTAAAAACTGTGAGATCAATTCTCACAGTTTTTTGCGTATAAGGACTAAGTTAAAGGGCAGTAGTATTGTAAAAGAGGATTATGTTGATTCGATAACGAAATATAAAATGAAACATAATTTAATACATATAGATTTCTAACCTTAAAAAAGAAAGAGACAATTATGAATGATAACAGTAGGACATAGCTTGAGGGGAAGATTTTTAAATTAGAAAGAGAGTAGGTTTTACTATTGAAGCAAGCATTACTAGTGATTGATGCGCAACAAGAATTAATTGATGGTAACGAAATAGAACAAAGTGTATTGAATAAAGAAAATCTGTTAGATAGTATCAATTCAGTTATAGATAAGGCGATAGATTCGAATGTATTGGTCGTCTTTATAAGAGATAAAGATGTTGCTCAAGGTGAAGGTAAAGGATTTCAAATTCATAAGGAAATTAAAGTCCCCGCTACTTCAAAGGTATTTGATAAGAAGGCAACAAATTCGTTTTATGGAACGCCATTACTGGAATTTTTTAACGATCATGAAATAGAGCACATTGTTATTATGGGATGTAAAACAGAACATTGTATTGATACTGCTGTTAGAACTGCAACAATAAATCATTTCGATGTTACTTTAGTAGAAGATGGTCATTCAACAACAGATACTTCAACTTTATCTGCTGAAAAGATAATAGACCACCATAACGAAATACTTCACGGTCATTACAATGTAGACAATTTCTCTGTTGTTAGAAATAGTAACGAAGATCTGTTTCAACCAACCCATAACAAATATAGATAAAAACTTAAGTTCATTTTCTGCTCGTATGGGAAAAGGAGAAAAAAGATGGAGGTATCATTATGTACGGAGTAATTAATTTTGAGGTATTTTTAATTACAGGAATTTTATTAAATTTAATTCCGGGTGCAGATACTATGTATATAGTAGGGAGAAGTATTGCTCAAGGGCGAAATGCAGGTGTATATTCTGTTTTAGGTATTTGTAGTGGATCATTAATCCATACGTTGTTAGTTGCTTTTGGTTTATCAATCATACTTGCAAAATCACTTATTCTATTTAATATTATTAAAATAGTCGGTGTAATTTATTTAGTCTATCTAGGTATTAAAATGTTACTTGATAAAACAAATTTAAGCTTAAATTCTTCAGGGTCTAATAAACAAAACAAAAGAAAAATATATATACAAGGGCTTTTGACGAGTCTAACAAATCCTAAAGTTGCTTTATTTTTCATCGCGTTTCTTCCGCAATTTATTGATACAAAGGCTGCTGGTCCTATACCATTTATCATTTTAGGACTCACATTTACATTCACTGGTTTAGTATGGTGTCTATTTATTGCTTACTTTTCTTCATTTATTTCCCGAAAAATAAGAGACAGCGAAAGAATGGGGACGTATTTGAACAAAATCACAGGCATAATCTTTATCGGAATGGGTTTGAAATTGCTTCAGACAAAGGCCCCTCAATAAATTTATTGCCAATTATTAAAAGCATCCATTTCAAAATGGGTGCTTTTTTAGCGGATAGCGAGAAATATAAAATGAAAACAATTGAGATTTCCCTTGATTAATTAATTTAATAATCGTTAAAAAGTAAGAATCCACTTCGATTAATTTTGAAGTGGATTTATTTTAGTTATATTGCTTAATATTTTTTATCTCTAAAACATAAATTATAATATTTCGAAAACTAATCAGATTAAGTACAAGGCATACGCCAATTTATAAGCTTATTAGAAAATGAACCTAAAATCGAGTCTACGGCTATTCAAACAGTAGGATCTAAAGGGTATGATGGTTTTGTTATTAGTGTTGTAAAATAAGTGCATTGTACATGGATTATCTGGATTTTGGACGATTAATGGATTTTTGCGAAATCTATTCTTTAATGGTTATCATCCAATTCCTCATGGTTTGCTTTTCGAGGGAACCAGTCGAGTTGGTAATGGGATATCTAACTAAATAAAAATAGAATACAAATTAAGGCGACATTTCTTCATATTGAAGAAAATGTCGCCTTTAGATTTGCAATTATTATCTATCTTACATTTTAAATTTGTTAACCAAATCCTGCAATTCAACTGCAAGATTAGACAACGATTTTGTAGAAGATGAGACTTCTTGCATCGCTGCTAATTGTTCTTCGGTTGTTGCAGCTACTCTTTGAGAATGCTCAGAAGCTTCTTTTGTAGCATGTGAATTATTGACGACGGTAGCAGCAACTTCTTGAGCACTAGCGGACATTTCCTCTACAGTAGCAGCCATATCAGTTACTTTTTCTTTCATGTTTTCTAGCTCACCGACGATTTCCTTAAAGCTTATATCGGTTTTGCTGACAATATTTAGTCCATCTTGTACTTCAACTTTAACATGGTTCATGGACTCTGTTGAGCGAGACATGTTAAGTTGGATATCTTTTATTAAATTTGAAATTTGCTTAGAAGATTTTTGGGATTGTTCCGCAAGTTTTCGAACTTCCTCTGCAACGACGGCGAATCCTTTTCCATGTTCGCCAGCACGTGCGGCTTCGATAGCGGCGTTTAACGCAAGTAAATTTGTTTGATCGGCGATATCAGTAATTACTTTAGAAATTTCGCCAATCTCATTTGAGCTTGAATCAAGTAATCGCAGCACATCGCCGCTTTCATTAACTTTTTGATTGATTGAGTTAATTTGTTTTACTGTTTGTTCAACGTAAAGATTGCCTTGTTGCGCTTGAGTCATAATCATTGCACCAACCTCAGAAACATCTGCAGCATTTTCGGCTAGATTTTGAATGGCTAAAGTTACTTCTTCAAGTGATTGTGCACTTTCTTGTAGGCTGTTAGTGCTTTCTTCTGAGCCGTTTGCGATAAGCTGAATTGAATTTGTTATTTCTTCTGTTGCTTTGCTTGTTTCATCTGCGATAGCCGTTAATTGTTCTGATGATGATGCCACATGTTCTGTTGACTGATTGATTTGGCTGAGAAGGTCTTTCATAGTGGATTTCATAGTGTTAAAATCATTCGTCAGTAAACCAATCTCGTCATTTGTAGTGACTTCCAAATCGTCCCCAGAAAAATCACCAGAAGCTGTTCGGTTGAGTTCATGGCTAATTTGAATAACTGGCTTCGTTAACCTTCTAGAGAAAAAGTAGGCGGCGATAATTCCCAGAATTACAGATAAACCTCCAATAATGCCAGTTGTGATTGCCACTTTTGAGGCACCTTTATTAAATTCCTTTTCAAATGATTTGGCGGCTACTGTCCATCCCCAATTAGGTTCTTTCTCGGTATAGGCTATATTGCCTTCAATTTTATTGGTTTTTGAATTCATCCATTTGTAAGTAAAATAACCGCCTTTTTCTCCAGTCTCTAAAAGTTCTTTCCCGATGAATACACCATCTTCTGTTTCTGTATTCATGAGTTCGGCACCTTCGTTTCGAGGATCCATCACGTTAACGGCATTCTCGTCAACGGCATAAACAAAACCGTTATCTCTAATTGTATATTCATCTTTAATTGGCCGTATATTGTCGGCATCTTTTTTTCCGAATAATTCAACCCTTAATTGTTCTTGAGCCTCTTCAAGTGTCAGATTTCCTGCTTCAACTTCCTGATTTAATACTGAAATCATAGCAATAACCAAATGTGTACTTTGCTTTAATTCCTCTTTACCAGAAGCAGTTAGTTCCTTTTTTGAAGTAGAGTATGTACTGATCCCGATAATTGTTGTAGGAATAATCAATAGAAGCGTGCAAAGTATTATTAATTTTCTTTTAAGTGATATTTTGATTTTTTTCATTATTCATCTCCGGGGATATTTTTTATTTTTTTACTACCTATATTGAGTTAATTCTTCCTATTATTAAGCGCAATATAGGTATCATCTGTATCGACATTTTTTCTTAATTGTTAATTAATTTTACGGATATAAATAGATATGAAATAAATGGAAATGGATAATTAACTTCAGCAATTGTCTGTACAGAGCAATGTTGCAAATATAAATTTTAGTATGTCTGCGAAAGCGAGGAATAATCAATTAAAAATAGCGCAAACTAACCTTACTGACATATAAAAGGAGGATTTTAATTGAGTAAAATTTTACAACTATCTATGGTGGTACTGCTTATGGGTTCTTTAGCTGCATGTGGGACGAGTAAGACTTCAAATGAAACGGCCACAAATGAAACAGTTAAAGAGGAAACAACGAACAAAGGAAATGAAACGGTTAAGGAAGAGGAAACAACAACAGAAAAAGCACCAACTAAGAATGAACATAAAATAGAATTGGCAGATGATGTTGCAGACAAAATTGTTGCTGAGATGAAGGAAGTAAAAAAAGCGCATGTTTTTGTAACTAATAAAAATGCTTATGTTGCAGTTACGCTAAAAGAGGGCGTAAATGGTGATAAAGCTCTTGAGGATAAGATTGCAGAGCATGTAAGAGCTGAAAATGCGCATTTCAAAAATGTATATGTGTCGTTGAATCCGGATTTTGTTAAAGAAATGACTCAATACGGAGAGAAAATTAGAGCGAATGAGCCAGTTGAAGGGTTTTATGAAGAATTTACTAATACGCTAAAAAGAGTATTCCCTAATGCTCATTAAGTATAACTGTAAGGAAGTAATTTAACGGATCACAAGTACTTAAAGCTTGTTTTGATGTTTCTATTCAAAACAAGCTTTTTCTTTTTGCAAAATAAAAATCGACAACCTTTTATTACAGGGATTGTTAATAAAGTTTAGTGCATGGCAATAATCTAAAAACCAATCTGTTGACAACGTAAAAAATCTCTGTTAAATTTATCTTAAATTCAAGATAAATGAATTCGAGATAAATACATTCTTCGAAAGGAGAAAAATATGATGCAAATAAATAATAATCTTAAAGCACTGACAGTATTGCTTCGAGCAACACAGTCTGTTCAAGATGTTGTGAGAAAAGACATGCAACAGTATGGTTTAAATCAAACCGAATTTGCAGTCTTGGAATTGCTTTATCATAAGGGTGAACAGCCTATACAACATATTGGTAAGAAAATTTTAATTGCAAGTAGCAGTATTACTTATGTTGTAGATAAATTAGAGAAGAAAGAGTTAGTACGACGAAGAGCTTGCCCTGATGATCGCCGAGTAACGTATGCATCGATTACTGAATTAGGAAAAATATTCATGGATAATACATTCCCTAAGCATGAGAAGAAAGTCAATGCTATCTTTGAAGAACTATCCGACCCGGAATTAGAAGTTTTTATCGATTATCTTAAGAGAATTGGCCATCACGCAAAGGATATATAAATTTTTTTAACCATATATCTCGAAATCGAGATATATTGAGTAGATAAACTAAATATAATTATGGAGGAATATAATATGAACCATTTAAAAGGAATTCACCACGTAACAGCTATCACAAGTAGTGCAGAAAAAAACTACGAATTTTTCACATATGTTCTAGGAATGCGTTTAGTGAAAAAAACAGTTAACCAAGACGATATTCAAACGTATCATTTATTTTTTGCAGATGATAAAGGGAGCGCGGGAACGGATATGACATTCTTTGATTTCCCTGGCATACCTAAAGGGGTACATGGTACAAATGAAATTTCAAAAACATCATTCCGTGTTCCAAGTGATACAGCATTAGATTATTGGGTAAAACGCTTTGATCGATTAGAAGTAGCACATACTGGTATCATTGAACAATTTGGCAAAAAGACTCTTTCTTTTGTGGATTTTGACGATCAGCGCTACCAACTAATTTCGGATGAGAACAATGAGGGAGTAGCTAGTGGTACACCATGGCAAGATGGGCCTGTTCCTTTAGAATATGCAATTACAGGATTAGGACCAATCTTTATCCGCATTGCTAATTTTGATTACTTCAAAGAAATGATGGAAAAAGTATTGGCGTTTAAAGAAATTGCTCAAGAAGGATCATTCCATTTGTTTGAAGTTGGTGAGGGAGGTAACGGTGCACAAGTTGTCGTGGAGTACAATGCGATTCTTCCTCAAGCGCAGCAAGGCTATGGATCAGTTCATCACACTGCATTCCGCGTAGAAGACCGCTCTGTTCTAGAAGAATGGATTCATCGTATGGAAGGTTTCGGATTTAATACATCAGGCTACGTTAATCGTCATTTCTTCGAGTCATTATATGTAAGAGTTGCACCAGGAATTTTATTTGAGTTTGCAACAGATGGACCTGGCTTTATGGGTGATGAACCTTATGAAACACTAGGAGAAAAGTTATCATTACCTCCATTTTTAGAACCGAAACGTGAGCAAATCGAAAAACTAGTTCGTCCAATTGATACAGTAAGAAGCACAAAAGATTTTATTAAAGAGTAATATAACGGCAAGAATTTATTTTATGAGGTGAAAGAATTGGGTTTTATTAATAAGTTGTTTGGAAAAGCTACTAAAAATACAGATGAAAATTTAGGAGGAAACGAAATGTTGAAAATAGGTATTGTTTTAGGAAGCACACGTGAAGGTCGAGTAAGTCCACAAGTAGGAGAATGGGTGAAAGGTCTTGCTGATCAACGTGGAGATGCAGAATATGAAATCATTGATATCGCAGATTTTAAATTACCGTTTTTAGGAGATCCAAATGGTGATACTCAAGGAATTAGCGGTTGGTCGGAGAAAATTAATGGTTGTGATGGATTCGTATTTATCGTGCAAGAATACAATCACAGTATTACAGGCGCATTAAAAAATGCATTAGATTTACTACGTGCTGAGTGGAATAACAAAGCAGCAGGTATCGTAAGTTATGGTTCAGTAGGCGGGGCGCGAGCAGCAGAACATTTACGCGGAATTCTTGGGGAATTATTAGTTGCAGATGTTCGTGTACATCCTGCATTATCATTATTTACTGATTTTGAGAACGGTAGTGTTTTCAAACCAGCCGACGTTCAAGCGGCATCTGTTAACGATATGCTAGACCAAGTCGTTGCTTGGAGTGGCGCATTAAAACCTTTACGTAAATAAAAGAAATGATAGCAGTAAAAGGAGGGAATAAAAAATTCCCTCTTTTTTTAACAACTAAGGTCAATCGAATGATAAGTTCAATTACTTGATATTTTATCACTTGCGTAGTAAAGTGATAACAAGAACAACGATTCGGAGGAAAACATATGCGTAATAATACAATGGGGTCATTAATCTGGCTGCGTTTAATGCGTTTTACGAATCAAAGTAATCAATTGTCGAATGACTTTTTAAAACGTTTTGATTTAACAACTGCTCAATTTGATGTACTAATGCAAATTCGTATATATCAGCCCCTTACACAAAGTGAATTAGCTGAGAAGGTAACAGTTACGCAAGGTGGTATTTCGCGTATGCTAGCACGGCTTGAAAAAGAAAATTACATTGTACGTAAACAAGATTGGAAAACAAAAACAATTAACCTGACTGCGAAAGCAGAAGCTATTTTAGATCAAGCAATGCCAGAGCAATTAGCATTTCAAACTTCTTTTTTTGATGATGTACTAAACGAAGAAGAACAAAAAACTCTATATAAATTAATGACACGGGTTCATAAGTATAGCCAAAAAAGAGAATTACCGCCTGAGTAATTTTTTTTGCACTATCATTTGACTAGTCAAGTTAAGAGGGGGAACAACTATGCATACAATTTCTGGACATCATCATATTTCGATGATTACAAAAAACGCTCAATTAAATAATCAATTTTATCAAAAAGTATTAGGGCTACGTAGGGTGAAGAAGACGGTTAATCAGGATGACCCCAGTATGTATCATCTTTTTTACGGAGATTTAACAGGTAGTGCTGGAACGGAGTTATCGTTCTTTGAAATGCCTATTGCAGGAAGAACAGTTCGCGGTACAAATGCAATTACACAAATTGGTTTACTTGTTCCATCATTTGGAAGTCTTGAGTATTGGCAAAGACGCTTTGAGTTATTAGATGTAAAGCATGGAGAAATTACAAGGTATGCCGGTAGAGATGCGTTACATTTCGAAGACTTTGAAGGCTTACGAATGATTCTAATAAATAATAATGGCGAAGAAGTTCCTGCACAATGGTCAGAGTGGCAAGATTCTATCGTCGAGCCAAAGCATCGAATTTTAGGGATGGGTACAGTAGAAATAACGGTACGATACTTAGAACGTTTAGCGAAAACTTTAAAGGATATGTTTGGCTACGTAGAAGTAACGCGTTCAGAAACAGAAGCAATATTCCAATCTAAGGCTGGACAGTCATTTGGAGAGATTGTTATTAAACAACAGGAAGGGCCAAGTGAAAAACCAGGTAGAGGGAGCATTCATCATCTAGCGATACGTGCAAAAGACGAAAATGAGTTGCGCTATTGGGATAAAGTTATAAAAGAACGCGGATTCCAGTCAACAGGGGTTGTAGACCGTTTCTATTTCCAAAGCTTATACTTCCGCGAATCAAATGGAATTTTAATTGAAATTGCGACAGATGGTCCTGGTTTCACTGCAGATTCAACTGTAGAAGAGCTTGGGGAGAAATTAGATTTACCACCGTTTTTAGAAGAAAAACGTTCAGAAATAGAAGCAAAGTTAGTACCACTTGATTAAAAGGAGCGAATGAAATTGGAACAATATCGTATTGATAAAGATAAAGGGATTGAATTTGGTTTATATTCGATTGGGGATCATTTAATGAACCCTCATACAGGTACTTTGATAAGTGCTGAACAACGGATTCATGAATTGATTGAAGCAAGTAAACTAGCTGATGAAGCTGGACTTGATGTATTTGCAGTGGGTGAAAGTCATCAACAGCATTTTACAACACAAGCACATACCGTTATTTTAGGTGCGATTGCTCAAGCAACAAAAAACATTAAGATTGCTAGTTCTGCAACAGTATTAAGTACTTCTGATCCTGTACGTGTATATGAAGACTTTGCCACACTAGATTTAATTTCAAAAGGGCGAGCAGAAATTGTTGCGGGTCGTGGTTCACGTGTTGGAGCATATAGTTTGCTAGGATATGATGTGCGTGATTATGAAGAATTATTTGAAGAAAAAATGGAGCTTCTATTGAAGTTAAACAATGAAGATAAAGTAACGTGGGAAGGACAGTTCCGTGCACCGCTAAAAAGTGCTTCCATTTTACCTCAACCTGAGGGCGGACATATGCCGATTTGGCGTGCAGTAGGTGGACCACCTGCTAGTGCAATTAAAGCTGGATATGCTGGTGTACCAATGATGCTTACAACACTTGGTGGTCCTGCTATTAATTTTAAAGTTTCTGTTGATGCGTATAGAGAAGCAGCTGAGCGTAGTGGTTTTGATTCTGCGACGTTACCAATTGCGACAACAAGTCTTTTTTACACAGCTGAAACTACTCAGGATGCACTTCGCGAGTACTATCCACACGCTAATTCAGGCATGCTTGCTTTACGTGGTGGAGGCTATCCAAAACAACAGTTTGCTCAATCGACTGATTATCGTGACGCATTAATGATTGGTAGCCCGCAACAAATTATTGAAAAAATGCTCTATCAATATGAATTGTTTGGGCAGCAACGTTTTATGGCACAAATAGATTTTGGTGGCGTACCATTTGATAAAATTGCGAAGAACATTGAACTTATTGCAACGGAAATATTACCTGCTGTTAAGAAATATACAGCCAAAAAATAAGGGGCGTATAAGATGAAAATTGTAGGAATCGCAGGCTCTAATGTAGGGTCAAAAACAAGAACAGCTATGGATTATACACTTAAAATAGTTAGAGAAAAATATCCAGATGCAGAAGTAACATTAGTAGATCTTGCTGAATATGAAATGGTCTTTAGTGATGGAAGAAATTATTGGGACTACGAAGGGGATACAAAATATGTAACGGAAACAATAATGGCAGCAGATGCAATTATTATTGGTACACCGACATTCCAAGCGTCTATCCCAGCTACATTAAAAAATATCTTTGACTTGGTACCAGTTAATGCTTTCCGAGATAAAGTGGTAAGTATGCTTGTAACAGCGGGCACAGCAAAGCATTACTTAATGTTGGAACAGCAGTTAAAACCAATATTAGCTTATATGAAAGCACATATCGTCCAAACATATGTATTTATAGAAGAAAAAGATTTCCACAGAAAAGAAATTGTGAATGATGATGTCCTTTTCCGTATCGAGCGTTTAGTAGATGACACAGTACAGCTTGTGGATGCATACGCAGAAATTCGTAAAGCAAAAGATGCAGAATACGATTTTTAATAAAGCCAGTTGTATATTAAATTAACGTACTTTAAATAAAATAATAAATTTTCTAAAATCCCCTATAAAACATTAAGTGTTTTATAGGGGATTTCTTTTTTGGAAAGAGAATTTTCATTTGTAATGTATGATGGATAGTGATGCAAAGGATACAAAGAAACTTTTAGAAGCAGGAGGAATTTGCTGTCTCACTTACTACCAGTCAAATTATTGTTAGTTTTTAGAAATAAAATATATAATGAAGGTAGAATAAGGAGGTTTTTTATTTTGCAAAATTTCACTTTTTGGAATCCTACGAAACTAATTTTTGGACAGGGACAGTTAGAGCAGTTAAAAACTGAGGTTCCAAAATTCGGTAAAAAGGTATTGGTTGTTTATGGCGGCGGAAGTATTAAGCGTAATGGCCTATATAACAATGTAATGAATATATTAAATGAAATCGGTGCAGAGGTTTTTGAGCTATCTGGAGTAGAACCAAACCCTCGACTTTCAACAGCTAGAAAAGGAATTGAAATTTGTAAAGCTGAAAACATTGACTTCATTTTAGCAGTCGGTGGCGGAAGTGTAATTGATTGTACGAAGCTTATTGCTGCAGGTGCAAAATATGACGGAGATGCTTGGGATTTAGTAATTAAAAAAGCATTTGCAAAAGAAGCACTTCCATTCGGAACGGTATTAACACTTGCTGCAACAGGATCTGAAATGAACGCTGGTTCTGTTATTACGAATTGGGAAACAAACGAAAAATATGGTTGGGGAAGTGCTGTAACATTCCCACAATTTTCAATTTTAGATCCAGTTAATACGTATACTGTTCCGAAAGATCAAACGATTTACGGAATGGTAGATATGATGTCACATGTGTTAGAACATTATTTCCATCTTGAAGAAAATACTCTTTTCCAAGATCGTATGTGTGAATCATTACTGTTAACTGTTATCGAGACTGCGCCGAAGCTGTTAAATGACCTTGAAAATTATGAGTATCGTTCTACGATTTTATATAACGGTACTATGGCGTTAAATGGTATTTTAAATATGGGCTATCGTGGAGACTGGGCTTCTCATAATCTTGAGCATGCTGTTTCTGCGGTTTATGATATTCCTCATGGTGGTGGACTTGCGATTATCTTCCCACATTGGATGGAACATAATTTAAAAGTCAAACCATCACGCTTTAAACAGTTAGCTGTAAGAGTATTTGGTGTTGATCCTGAAGGGAAAACTGATGAAGAAGCAGGATTAGAAGGCATTCAAAAACTTCGCGAATTCTGGAACAGCATCGGCGCCCCATCACGACTAGCTGATTATGATATTGATGATAGCAAGCTAGAAGTTATGGCAGACAAAGCGATGATTTATGGTGAATTCGGTAATTTTACAAAACTGAATAAAGAAGATGTAATGGATATTTATCGCGCGTCATTGTAATGATAGAAAATTAGATTTTATATTGAGCCATTGAGGGAATTAATTCTCAATGGCTCTTTTTTTATTTTTTCGCATAATAGAAGAACGGTTAAAACATTTTTAAACTTACTTACGAAGAATACTAACTTAATATATAATAATGGATACCAAAATAATAGACAGATGATTCCAAAGATTATGTAATCCTATTTGGAACATTGTCAAAAGCAAAAGGAGATACAGGGATGCAGAGAGAATCACGTGCAAAAACCGCTTTATTAATCACATTTGTGGTCATCGCTTGGGGAATGTGTTGGCCGATATACAAAATGGCTCTAAATTATACACCGCCTTTGTTATATGCAGGAATGCGTACATTATTTGGTGGTATTCTATTAGCAGGAATATTATTACCACAATGGCGCAAAATTGAATGGAAAAGGAATTGGAAAGTTTATGTGATAGTTGGCTTGTTGAATACCGTTATATTTAATGGTGTTCAAACAGTCGGTCTACAATACTTACCATCAGGTTTATATTCCGTTATTGTTTATTTACAACCAGTGTTAGTACCAATTTTAGCTTGGATGTGGCTAAATGAATCATTATCTGCCATTAAAGTAGTGGGGCTTGTTATAGGTTTCTTAGGAGTAGCTGCGGTGTCGTTGGATGGTTTTACAGGTAATGTATCATTATTCGGTATTATGTTAGCGCTTATTACAGGTATTGGCTGGGCAGTTGGCGTTGTTTATGTGAAAAAAACAAGTTCACAAGTACATGGGTTATGGCTTGTCGCAATTCAAAGTATCATTGGAGGAACAATCTTAAGTATGAGTGGTATAGCAACAGAACATGTTTCAGATATAACATGGAATATTAGTTATATTAGTTGTTTATTATTTGGAGCAGTTATCGCAGTCCCAGGTGCTACGGCTGCATATTTCTATTTAATGAGTTCTGGTGAATCAAGCAAAGTAGCTTCTTTTACATTCTTAGTACCGTTAATTGCAGTTGTCATTGGTACACTGTTCTTAAATGAACCATTTACATATTCATTATTGTTAGGATTAGTATTGATTTTAATAAGTATTTATTTAATTAATCGTCCAGAAGCAGGTTTTTCTTTTGTACGACGAGTAGAGCATAAGCATTTATAAGTGTGGTTTTAATTAATATAGCAAACATAACCTCAAATTGCGGATACTTAGTAATCCCTTTTTGAGGTTTTTATATGGAATTAAATAACCAAATATAATAGGGACATATGTCCTTTCCAAAATAAGTGTAAATGTTTTTTAATAGAGAGAACAATTTGAATGGGGGAGTCAAATATGCGAGGAGTTCTCTTTGCGTTTTTAGGTGGAGCCTTTATTACGCTACAAGGTGTAGCTAATGCGCGGATTAGTCAAGATATTGGTACTTGGCAAACTGCGACAATAACGCAATTAACAGGATTTATCATGGCTTTGTTGATCTTCCTCTTTGTCCGAGATGGAAGTCTGCAAATGTTCAAGAAAGTGAAACCTTTCTATTTGGTTGGTGGAGCGTTTGCAGCCATAATTATTTTCAGTAATATTTCTGCGATTCATAGAATTGGTGTTACGTTAACTATATCAGCCGTACTCATTGCCCAGCTTGGTTTAACTTTTATTATTGATATTAAAGGTTGGTTTGGTGTGGTAAAGCAGCAGATGAAGTTACCACAATTTATTGGTATTGGAATGATGGTAGTGGGAGTAATTATTTTAGGTTTATGAGGAACGTTTAGATTGACTAAGATGAAAGTCTAGGAGGTGGAAGCGAATCATGAAGAAAATAGAGAATCGTGAGCAACTCAATAACTATTTAAAAGAGTATCAATTAGAGTACATATTCAATAAATCTTTAATAGAACATTTAGCGTTGTATAGCTTCGACCAAGGTGAAGATATTTGTTCACAGGGAGATTCATCGCAATACCTTTATATACTTGTAAAAGGGAAGGTCAAAATTTTCACTAGCTCTTCGGAAGGTAGAAAATTAATACTTTCTTTTAAGACACCACTCTATCTAATTGGCGATATTGAATACGTTCAAGATATAGATATTATTAATACAGTTGAAGCTGTTTCACCTGTTATTATGATTGGTATTCAATATCAATGCCTAAAAAAATATGGGAGTGAATATACGCCGTTACTGCGATTTTTACTCGAAACTATCTCAAAGAAATTTTATATAAAATCCAACTTTTTAAGTTTTAATTTGTTATATCCAGTAGAAGTCAGATTAGCTAGTTATTTATTGTCCATTTCTTTTTATGATTCTGATGCACATAATGATAGTGGATTAAGTACAAATCGGTTAAGGGATGTAGCAGATTTAATCGGAACGAGTTATAGACATCTCAATCGGGTTATCCAACAATTATGCGCAGAAGGGCTAATTGAACGTACGAAGGAGTCAATCATCGTGATAAATCGTGACGCATTGAGTACGCTTGCCAATCACAATATTTATGAATGAATCAAATATAGAAGGGAGTAGTACCTATGATTGTAGGATTAATATTAGCGCTTGTGGCAGGTTCATTAGTTGGTTTGCAAAATATTTTTAATAGCAAAGTGAATGAACATACAGGTTCTTGGGCTTCAACGACATTGGTGTTAGGAATGGGGTTTTTAGCATCACTAACGATGGGACTAATTGTTGAAGGTGGCAACTTATTTAATTTACAAAACATGCAGCTATGGTATTGGTTCAGCGGGTTAATAGGTGTCGGAGTTGTTACCTGCATTTTGAATGGAATCAAATTGCTTGGTCCGACATACGCGATTTCAATTGTACTAACATCACAACTTAGCTTTGCAGTATTATGGGACTCACTAGGTTGGTTAGGTCTAGAGCAAGTTCCTTTTACATTCCAGCAGTTACTAGGCGTTCTAGTCATAGCTGGTGGTATAATTGTCTATAAATTTGGTGGCAGAACAGTAGGGACGGGGGAACAAATTTGAAAAAATATCAGACATTATTATTTGATGTAGATGATACGTTATTAGACTTCGGGGCAGCGGAGAAAGAGGCATTATACTTACTTTTTAAAGATCAAAACTTACCTTTAACGAAAGAGATTGAAGAGCGATATAAAGAAATAAATCAAGGTCTTTGGAGTGCTTTTGAAAATGGCGAAATTGATCGTGATGAGGTAGTAAACACGCGCTTTGCTCTTCTATTCAAAGAATACGGTAAAGAAGTAGATGGAGCCTTATTAGAAAGAAATTATCGAATTCATTTAGAAGAAGGACATCAGCTTATAGAGGGAGCCTTGGAATTAATCACAGGCCTACAAGACAAATATAATTTATATATAGTGACTAACGGCGTTTCCAAAACACAGGACAAACGCCTAAGAGCTTCAGGATTACATACACTATTTAAGGATATTTTCGTTTCAGAAGATACAGGTTTTCAAAAGCCGATGAAGGAATACTTTGGTTATGTCTTTGCACGAATTCCAAACTTGATGAAGGAAAATACTTTAATTATCGGGGATTCTCTAAGTTCGGATATTAAAGGTGGACAGCTAGCAAATATTGATACATGTTGGTTTAATCCACATATGAAGTTAAATAACACTGAAATTATGCCAACGTTTCAGATTCAAAGGCTTGATGAGTTATATCAAATACTAGATAGTAAATAAAAAAACGGCAGTGTAATTACTGTTATTAGAACGTTCGAAAATGCAGCCTTAAAGCTGTAAAATCGGGCGTTTTTATTAGCATAAAAATGGGGATGAAAGAGGATTATAGAGGAGAGAATAAATGATAATTCTTTTTGGTGAAAACGGGAATTGAAGGAATGCTTGTAAATCTGAAAGGACTATGACAGTATATAAGCATGCAAGCTATAACTTATATAATTTTAGTATGTCCAGCTCGTAATAGCTATTTTTACTGAGCACTATAAATCCTTTTAGGAGGAAATGGACCAAAGCGAACGGAGGAAAAAACACGATGTTAGATTTACCAAATTGCCCGAAATGTAATTCAGAATACACTTATGAGGATGGAAGTCTTTTTGTCTGCCCAGAATGTGCACATGAATGGACTTTAGAATCTGAAGAGAGTGAAGATACAAAAGTCATCAAGGATGCTAATGGAAACGTCTTAAACGATGGTGATTCGGTTACTGTTATTAAAGACCTTAAAGTAAAAGGTAGCTCTTCTGTTTTGAAAATAGGGACAAAAGTAAAGAGCATTCGCTTAGTTGAAGGCGATCATAATATTGATTGTAAAATTGATGGTTTTGGAGCAATGAAATTAAAATCGGAATTCGTTAAAAAGATTTAATATCAGATTGATTATAGGAGAATTCATTTTGAGTAGTAATTTATCAAAATGAGTTCTTTTTTATTTCACTGAGTTAAATAATTATAAAAGACAACAAATGCAGGTATAGCTATGGTAAGGGCCCACTACTTATTAGCACCAGCATAACTCGTCCTTTATTCGTTGTCTTTTACGGAGATTATCCATTTTTAACTCAATTGTAGGAAGACTTATCAGCAATATGGACACGTTCCCTCTTATTTTTAAATTTTGGGCTTACCAAAATGATCTTGCGGATTCTTTACTAGAACCAAATCATGAGCATTTCGTAAAGAGGGACGCTTATGATTATGAAACTATAGAATCAGCTCATATCAAATTAATCTACATGATATTCGATAAACTCAAAAAAGTCAGGAGTTCGTATTTCTTGCAAATAACTTAATTTCTCTAGGATTTTCATACTGATCTCTTGTTCCAAATCTTCTCGCTCTTGCATACGGGTGTTAATCAAACTTTTCTTAATAGCAGGTCTAAAGATTTCTAGTAAGCGCTCTAGGTCTTTGTTTTCTACTTCATGCAAGATTTGGTTTTCCATCATGTTCCCCCATTTCTCTCTAAAATCTATCTAAAGGGCATTGAAAAAAATATAATATTTTGCTTGAAAAATGATTGCGATTTTAAGTAGATTATCACTGTAACAAACGTGAATTGAATAAGTAATTCCCCATTTTATTTTTCCTGTTTGCATGCATTTCTTAATTTCTTTAAAGCAGCTTGATGGTTATATGAGATAGTTTGTTCTGATTCGTTTAATATTTTTGCTATTTGTTTGTTGTTAAAATTGTGAATGTAGATTAATTCCAAAATACGTAATTGCTTATTTGATAGCAACTTCATCTTAGAATTTAGATGAGCATTAGCAATATAGTCACTAATGTTTGTTTGTTTTCGTTGAAAATTAATAAAAGTCGTATCCTCATCGGTCGACATTAGAAGATCCATTAATAGGTGTTTTTCCTGGGCGATGGATTCTTCAGTTACACCGGGAATAGGAAGGTTTTTTTTATAATAGTTACGTAATTTTTTATCAAATTCAATTGCAGAAAAGTGGATAGTTTTTGAGATATAAGAAATTAGAATAATGTTTTTATAGTATCTGCGAAAGGTTGCATTTAGTTGTTCGATACTTTCTTTGTCCAGGTCATTGATTGCCTTATTAAAAATACGTTGATTATCACCACTTTTTAAGAATTCTTTCATAATAGGTTGTTTCATCATAGCATCATATTTCTTGAAAAATTCTTCTTCTCTAACTGTCATCATCTACACTCCTCCTTTCAGGTGAAAGAGAAATATAAAGCAAATTGATCGAGAAATAGTATTATGAATTTTAGAATTTTTAGGGAGAAAAAGTGGTGTTTGAATTATTGTTTACACTACTAGTTTATGGGTTAATTTAGTAATTATGTTAATTTTAACGATAACACACATGTTTGAAATGAAAATGTATCTTTTTTATCATTTTTAGTGAAAAACGCATATCATTATTAAAAATGAATAATGATTTTTGGTAATGGGACTTCCCGCTTTTTATAAGAAAATTACTAGATGGTAAATTTTTACTACTAAATTGCGTTGAAAGGGTCATAATTTATCTGTTTTGCTATTCTACTTTATGAATTGTCTAGTAATCGTCGATGTTGTTTTCATATATTATGACCCTTTCCATAATTATGGTCTGATTAGTTAAGACAAGAGATTCTATTGTTTAATTCACCCTTTTTTTTCTGAACAATTACTTCCCGGAGATAGTCTAATCCAACTGTTAATCGTTCTAGTTTTTTTTCAAAACGTATTAAAAGGTATATTGTCATTACAATTGGAAATCCAAAATTTGAGATTAAAAAAACCCAATCTGTATCGGTTCCCATAATAACCCCTCCTAGTTTAATTGGATAAAACCATTGCCTACTTGACTGATAGGGAAATCCATTTTTCTTGAATGACTACTAAAATATCTTTCAACTTGTGATGGGAGTAGCATTTGATCATGTTTTTGTATGAGATTTAAAACTAGTGCAACTGCTCCAGAAGCGTGTGGAGCTGCCATTGAAGTACCGGTTAATTTCACGTATTGCCCATTTAAATGAGTAGATAAAACATCTTCACCAGGTGCCATGAATTTTAGGTTTAGATTAGTATGAGAAAAGACAGAAGGAACTAAATCATTATTTACAGATCCTATCGAAAGTGTTTCTTCATAAAAAGCCGGATATGAAATTTCGTATGTTTCAGAATCACCATCACCGCCATTCCCAGCTGCAGCAACAATAATAATACCTGCATCATATACATTTTTAATCGTTTTATATAATTCGTTTGTATGTGTAGGACCGCCTAACGACATATTAATCACGCTTACTTTCTCACCATTAGGACCTGTCCACTTCATTGCATAATCCAAAGCTTCAATTAATTGATCATAAGAACCAGCCCCTCTTTTATCTAACACTTTTAGGATAAGTAAGTTACATTTAGGTGCTACACCTATAACACCCACTCCATTATTTCTAGCTCCTATAATTCCAGCAACGTGTGTACCATGGCCATTATGATCTTCAAAAATGCTTGGCTCACCATTATCATCATCTGTAAAATTATATCCACCGATAATGGCGTCTGTTAAATCAGGGTGATGTGTGGCAATACCCGTATCTAAAATAGCTACAACGACACCACTACCTTCGGAAGCCTCTGTCCAAATTTCTCTTGCTTTGATGAGATCTACTCCAGGAGGAACAACCTCTAAATCATTATAAAATGATAAAATTTTGTATTTACCTAATTCAATTTTCGGCATATTATCCATCCTTTTCATATGAGTTTTTTGTACAAAAGAAGTTCACTCGACGCTTGGCAAATCATAATGAATAAAGCAATGTCTCGGCCAATATTTACTAGGCAATATTTAATTTGTCTCTTTGAATTCCTCCTTTATAATCCGTTATATTCTATAAAGAGATATTTAGAATAAATTATCAAAATAGTTAATCAATTTAGTTCCATTATCACTATAGCAAAAGTAAAATTGGATGTTTACATAGAATGTCCAGGAAATTTAGGGGGGATAGAAGAAAATAAGGTGTGATGATCTTCGTTTTATCTGGGATAAATGTAGAGAATCCATTTCGATTAATAATATACCAAATAAATTCTTTTATTGAATAATATACAAGTTAACGGGAGTTTTATATAATTGAGTGTAAATATATGACATTAGTTAGGATGGTGATGATAAATGGAACCTAAATGGCTTGAATGGACGAAACAGCTTCAATCTATCGCACAGGCGGGGATAACTTATTCAAAGGATGTCTACGATTTGGAAAGGTTTGAGCTAATAAGGGAAATTAGCGTGGAAATGATGTCGTATCAAACAGGAATAGATAAGACGAGAGTAAAGGAACTATTTGCGAATGAAACTGGATATGCCACTCCTAAAGTAGATATTAGGGCAGTCATTTTTCAAGATAATAGATTATTAATGGTTAGAGAAAATACTGATGGTGATTGGGCGTTACCAGGGGGATGGGCTGATATTGGGCTGACGCCAAGTGAAGTCGCAGTAAAAGAAGTAAAAGAAGAATCAGGGTTTGATGTAAAAGCAGTTAAGTTATTAGGTGTACTAGATAAGAAGTGCCATCCACATCCTCCATCCCTTCATCATGTTTATAAAATTTTTATTCAATGTGAAATAATTGGCGGAGAACCAATGAAGGGTATTGAAACCAATGCAGTGGCGTTTTTCTCTGAAAATGAATTACCATCCTTATCAACAGCTCGGAATACACAAACTCAAATTGAATGGATATTTAAAAGTCTAAATAATCCACAAGAACTTGTTTATTTAGATTAATTTATTTATGTAATGAATAAATGGAAGAGGTGATTCGATGCAGCAATTATTTGTTGGTGAAATGAATATCGATCTTGCAAAGGAAATTTTAAGTTGGAGATATGATGTACCATATGATTTTTATAACAATGATTTAGATACAGATTCATTAAATGAAATGCTAGAAAACCCATATTATTCAGTAGCAGACGCTAATGGGGAATTGGTCGGCTTTTTTTGTATTGGAGAGTCCGCGCAAGTACCAATCGGTTCTCTATTTGGTGCCTATGTAGAGGAACGAGTTGATATTGGTATAGGAATGAAGCCTGGATTAACAGGTAAAGGGTATGGTTATACCTTTTTTTCATTCATACTTAATCATATTCAAAGTGAAAATTCTCTACCAATACGTTTAACAGTTGCTAAATTTAATCATAGAGCTATTCATTTGTATGAAAAACTTGGCTTTGTTAAGATGATGGAATTTAGTAAGGACTCAACAGAATTTATCGTAATGAATAAATAGGAGAATCTATAATGGTTTAGGAATAGTCAAACTTTAAAAAGGCACAAAAAGATATTGTTGCAGAATGATCTATAAAAGAAATGTCACTAAGACATGTAGAAGTGATAGGAAAAGAAAATAGGTCAGTGTTTTACTTTTGAAAATTCGTTGTACTTTCTTAATAAATAATAAATCTAAAGGGTACTTTGACTTCGATACATTCAAACCGTAAAATAAATTATTACGGTAACCGAAAAATAATGGATGTTAGAGGGTAGAGTAACTTGAGAGAGAGTCAGTCGAGAAAGGCACAGCGCAATTTGTATACCTTTCTAGTGAGTAAGATGGTGACGTCACTTGGTTTTGGCGTCTTTAACTTTGGAATGAGTTTATACATATTATCAGTTACGGGTTCAGCACTTAGCTTTGCAACGAATATTCTATTTAATGTACTCCCACGTGCTTTAGCAGCACCAGTTGCGGGGTATGTGGCGGATCGTTTTCCAAAGAAGCGTGTTGTTGTGACAAGTATGGTTGGTATTAGTTTGTCAGTGGGTATTTTGATTGTTTATACGTTGATGTACGGAATATCAGTACCTGCCATATATACAATTACGGCGATTTTTTCTACATTCGGAGCGTTTAATGGAATTGCTTTTTCAAGCTCTATACCGAATTTAGTTGGAAAGGAACGTTTACAGAAGGCGGTTTCTTTTAATCAGGTGTCACATTCTATTGGCGCAATTGGTGGGCCGTCTATTGGAGGCATGTTATTTGGATTTGTCTCAATGGAAGTGTTCCTGATGACGATGTTTATAGCCTATGTTATCGCGTTAT
Source organism: Viridibacillus sp. KH_047 (assembly GCF_057838945.1). Classification (NCBI taxonomy): domain Bacteria; kingdom Bacillati; phylum Bacillota; class Bacilli; order Caryophanales; family Caryophanaceae; genus Viridibacillus; species Viridibacillus sp. KH_047. The sequence continues at coordinate 185,248 of NZ_CM174479.1, forward strand.
GTTTAGAAGCTACAATGGATTTTACATTGTTTGAAGTACCTGTGAAGAAGAGAAAAGAATCGATGGTAGCGAGCATGAAAGAAGGATTCCAGTATTTACGTACAAAGCAACTAGTGCAAACGTTATTGATGACCACACTATGGATGAACTTTTTCTTTTCCGCCGTTAGTGTGGGGCTCGTATTTATCTTAGTTGAAAAGTTAAGTATCCCATCAACCCAAGTAGGTATTATTCAAGGGGCCGGAGCGATTGGTATGCTTGTCGTTTCTATTTATTTATCTACTCGCAGCGATTTGAAATCACCGTTGCATTTTGTAAAGCGTGCTGCGTTTATGATGTGTGCAGTCGTTGCTAGTATTACAATTCCTTTATTTATGAATTTTAATGGTATTAGCACCTTCATTTTTTATATGGTGTTAATGATCTTGTTTTCAGCAATGGGTGTTTGTACGAATACGCCGATTGGTATAGTGCTTCAACGATCCATCGATGATGAGTACCGTGGCCGAGTATTTGGTATTATCGAAACGTTATCGGTTGGTACAGGTCCTATTGGCGCATTAATTTTTGGTGCGTTATTTGATTATGTCGATGCTAAAGTAATCTTGATTTGTGTGAGTATAGCATTGACGCTATGTATTACATATCTAATGAGAAAATCTAATATTGGTGTTCCAGGGGATGAGCTTGTTTAATATTGATTAATAGAAAAGTTAGAGATATGTCTATTCTTCATTAGAGAACGAATAATTTTTTTTAGTATTTAATAAACGAACCAAAATAGGCGAGTGAACTAGAATAGTATGTCTTCAGTTTGAAGTGGCTTCTCATTGAGAAAAGTCACTTTTTATTTGTGAAAAAATATTTATTTACTTTTCTAAAACTTGGGAGTAATATTACATCAGTTTCAAATTTCTAAATCGCTGAAGTGAAACACGGGGGACCCATTTTCGTGGATTGCAATGTAATCCTAGGGGTGAATCCTTTAAAAAAGGTAGGGCTACTCAAGGTCCGAATCCGACAGCTAACCTCGTAAGCGTTATATGAGAAGGAAGGTGGAGCTTGTTAGACAGGAATCCTAATGTCTACAGGTCTATTTGTTGATGACCTGTAGGCTTTTTTTATTCTCTAAAATTAAAAATTCCTCTAGATTGGGTGAGAAAAATGAAAGCCTCATTGAAAAGAATGTTGATCGGTAGACCTTTGAAATCGACTGAATTAGGTGAACAAAGGTTAAATAAAACGAAAGCATTGGCGATCCTTTCATCAGATGCTCTATCGTCTGTAGCATATGGTCCTGAGCAGATATTGATTGTTTTAGTGACAGTTGGAGCAGCTGCTCTATGGTATTCGATACCCATTGCATTTGGTGTCATCATTCTTTTAACAGCACTTATACTGTCATATCGCCAAATTATTTATGCTTATCCTCATGGGGGTGGGGCTTATGTTGTATCTAGGGAAAATCTCGGGGTTAATCCAGGTCTTGTTGCCGGTGGGTCATTATTAGTAGATTATATTTTAACGGTGGCTGTTAGTGTGTCTGCTGGAACAGATGCTATAACATCAGCGCTTCCAAGTCTCCATGATTATAATGTGGAGATTGCCATTGTATTCGTTATCTTACTAACGATATTGAATTTAAGAGGCGTGACGGAATCAGCTTCGGTTTTAGCATATCCAGTGTACTTATTTGTGTTAGCATTATTTATCTTGATTGGCGTAGGAATCTTTAATGTTGTGACAGGTAATGTTCCATCGAATTTGCATACATCAATTGGTACCCCTGTTGCAGGGCTTAGCTTGTTTATTTTATTAAAAGCTTTTGCTTCAGGTAGTTCTGCTTTAACTGGTGTCGAAGCCATTTCGAATGCCATTCCCAATTTTAAAGAACCTGCACCTGTAAATGCTGCGAAAACTTTAATGGCAATGGGTGGTTTACTCGCAATTTTATTTTCGGGCATTGTTTTCCTAGCTTATTATTACGGGATTACACCGAGCGCGACATCAACTGTTGTATCCCAAATCGCTGAAGTAAGCTTCGGGCGTAATCTGGTTTATTACTTCATTCAAGGAACTACAGCGTTGATATTAGTGCTCGCTGCAAATACAGGATATTCAGCGTTCCCATTACTAGCTGTGAATCTATCAAAAGATAAATTTATTCCTAGAATGTTTCAAATAAGAGGAGATCGTTTAGGGTATTCTAATGGAATTATTTTATTGAGTTTGGCAGCAATTCTATTAATCATCGTATTTAATGGTACTACTGAGAATTTAATTCCTTTATATGCTGTTGGGGTTTTTATACCTTTCACATTATCTCAAACGGGAATGATTGTGAAATGGATAAGAGAAAAACCTCAAGGCTGGGTAACAAAACTAATCATCAACTCGGTTGGAGCGGCGATATCGTTTGTTGTAACAATTGTGTTTTTCGTGACAAAATTGCCTGCAGTATGGCCGGTGTTTATTTTCTTACCAATCATTATCTTTGCTTTCCATCGTATAAAAAAACATTACGATTCGGTGGGGCCACAGCTCAGATTAATAGCTGATGAAGAAATTCCACCAATCGAAGGTAATGTTATTATTGTTCCTGTCGCAGGCATTACGAAGGTTGTAAGAAATTCATTAAATTACGCAAAATCGTTGTCTGCTGATCAAATTATTGCAGTATATATTGCATTTGAAAGAGAGGATACGAGAAAGTTTGAGGAACAGTGGATGAAGTGGCAACCCGATGTGAAGTTGGTGACATTGTACTCTCCTTATCGTAGTATTGTGCAACCACTAACGAAATTCATAGACAAAGCTGAAAGACTAGCGAGCAAGTCAAACTATCAGGTCTCTGTCATCATTCCACAATTTTTACCTAAGAAAGGTTGGCAAAATATTCTTCACAATCAGTCGAGTCTATTAATACACACGTCTTTACTGTATCGGAGAAATGTAGTCCTCATCACAGTTCCATATCATTTGCAAAAATAAAAGAGGGTTTTATAAAGTTTTACTGAATATATAATACAAAGAAAATCCTTATCCTTATAGCTTAAATGAATTAAAGCCCTGTATTTAATTACAGGGCTTTAATTTTATTTGTGAATAAAAAAGTCTAAAGATAAAAAGGAGAAACTATGATTATTTTAATTAATGGCGCCTTTGGTGTTGGGAAAACAAGTGTTGCTGAACAATTGCATGAGAATTTAGAAGAGAGTATTATTTTTGACCCGGAACTAGTGGGATTTATGCTTAGACATATGTTACCTAATGATATAAAAGAAAAAGAGGCGCCTAGTAGAGATTTTCAGGATTTTATTTTATGGAGAAAGTTATTTGTGGAAACAGCCAGATGTCTTCATGAGCAGTATGGGAAGACATTGATTGTCCCAATGACTATTAGGAACTTGGAATACTTCACTGAAATCATGGATGGCTTATATAAAGTAGATAAAAAAGTGTATCATTTCTGCTTAACAGCTACTAAAGAGACAATTCATAAACGTTTGTTAGAGCGAGGAGAAGTTATGGGGGATTGGTGTTTTCAGCAGACAGATAAATGTTTAGCATCATACGAAAACAATGATTTTTCACATTATATTAATACGGAGAACAAAGATTTAACTGAAATAATTGAGCACATTGTTGAGAAAATAAATTAATTTTTATAGATGAAAATGAATTGGTAAAGGGCGGCTTTCATGAATATTCAAGGTATAAATCACCTTTTGTTTTCTGTTTCAAATTTAGAAAAGTCCATTGAATTTTATCGAAATGTATTTGATGCAAAGTTATTAGTAAAAGGGCGCTCTACAGCATATTTTGATGTCGGTGGTATATGGCTAGCATTAAACGTAGAAGAAGATATATCACGCAATGAAATACACCAGTCCTATATTCACATAGCATTCACAATAAAAGATTCGGATTTCGATGAAATGTTTGAAAAACTTAGAAGTTTAAATGTAAATATACTATCTGGTAGGCAAAGAGATCAACGGGATAAGAAATCTATCTATTTTACAGATTTAGATGGTCATAAGTTCGAATTTCATACAGGTACATTACAAGACAGAATGGATTATTACAAACAAGATAAAAAGCATATGGAATTTTTTAATGACGGTAAACAAAAATAGCAAGGGAAGATGCTGAGATGACAACAAATGTTTACTTTGTAAGGCATGCGCATTCAGTGTATACACCGGATGAATTAACACGACCATTATCCGAAAAAGGGCTAAGAAATGCCAATAACATTTTAGAAAAGCTTAAATTGGAGGAAATTGATACATTCATATCTAGCCCATATAGAAGAGCGATTCAAACAATTGAGCCTCTAGCAAAATACAATAAAGCTGAAATTAAACTAAATGAGACTTTTCAAGAACGTAGACTAGCTCAAGGAGAAGTAAAGGATTTTACTGCAGCAATAACAAAAGTTTGGCAAGAACCAGATTTCGCGTTTGATGAAGGGGAATCCAATTATAGAGCTCAATCCAGAGGTATAAAAGGTTTGATGGATGTTTTACATACTTATCAAGATCGAAATATTGTGATTGGAACACATGGGAATCTGATGGTGTTGATCATGAATTACTTTGATGCAAAATATGATTTTGCATTTTGGAAAGAGCTACAAATGCCAGATATCTATAAGTTGTCGTTTGAAGGTGTGAATTTAATGAAGATAGAACATATTTATTAGAGGGAGATTAGTATATGAGAATAATCGATACGACTGAATATTTTTAGGGAATTACAATCTAGTGAGTAGTTTTTTAACAAATGAATAAAGAATACTACGGAAATATCATGAATTCTCTTAACAATCTCACATCTAAGTCACCTTTCAATGTCCGAATGATAGGTGGCTTTTTAATTTCTACTGCAGCTATTTCGATGTTCATGGCATAATGTACACAGTGACAAATGAGGGAAATTAATGGAGGATGTTATGGATTTAAAGCAGATTTTAATTGATTGGGTATCGATGCCTATATTAGAGCGTAAAATTCTGATTGCTGAGCAGGGTGACGAGTTGTTATCCAATATGCTACAGGAAATAGGTGCTGTCGATGCAGAATTACGTGATCAACTGATTTATAGAACTTTTATGGAGATGCTTGGGGAGCAGTTACTCTCACACGAGCAAATGCAATATTTGTATAAAGAGATTGTATCGGAACAATATTTGTTTTTCCAAATTGGTGACGAACAGACTGATACAGTATTAACCCGTTCTTTTTCAGCGTTGTTGTTGACAGGTATTTTAACAACAGATGCAGAATTAAAATTCTTACCTAATGATGCATTGTCTACATATCTAGAAAAAAGCGGTCATTATTTACAAAAAGAATGTGATGTTCGAGGGTTTTTAGATGGTAAGGGATGGGCACACAGTATAGCGCATGGAGCTGATTTAGCTGCCGCTACGGTTCGTCATCCCGCCTTTGAATTGCGTATGGCACCACCGATACTGCAAGCAATTAAAGCATGCCTATGGAAAAATGCCGTCTATATAGATGATGAAGAAGAGCGTTTAATCATTGTGATAGAAGAAATGATGAAAAAAGGTGTTTCAGAAGAAGTACTCGTTGAATGGGCTGAGCAAGTTTTTGATAAGCTAGATCATCATCTATATAGCATAGGGTATGATCCATCGTATTTTAAAGCAAGAACTTGTACACTTCATTTTATGAAAACATTATATTTTGCATTGAAAATTAAGAAGAGTATGCCGAAATTAGAAGGCGTTGTATATATGCAAATCGCTAAACATTTTAAATTAGGTTGAATAGGAAGGATTATTTAACTATGATAGCTTTAGGTGTATTTAGTAAGGTCCATTGTTGGAGGTTTTTTTGCTATATAGGGAACGGTACATACTAGTTGGGAAAAATATATGGTTAATTAAAAACCAACTACGGGTGGTAAAGCAGTGGAAAACCATAAGTGGTTAACAGAGAATTCAATAAAAGCTAAATAATATTTGCCCTTTAGATTGCTAAATCTGAAGGGTATTTTTTATTTAGGTAGAATAATAATCCTAAGACTTACAAAGTAGAGGAAGTGAAAATTATAATATGTATTTACTACTTTCGATTTTTTATACCTCTATAGATTGTTAAAGTTAAGCTCAAAATAAAGGGGAAATTTTATATAGAGTATTAGAATCTAAATGATTCTGCAGAAAATAGTATAGAAGTTAAGACTTTCTATAAAATTCGAATCGCTATTTTGGTGTTGAGATGCAAGTCATGCATCTTATAGAAGGACGGGGGATGAATGAGCGCATTAAAAAGAGGAGCAGCATTAATAGGATGTATATTGTTACTTTGTGCTTGTAGTATTGCAGAAAAAGCTATTGATAAACCGATTGAACAGCAAGTTATGTTCACTGAAAAAAATATGATGAAATTCCCTAAGTTAACTACAAGGGAAGAAACTATATTAGATAGAACTACGGAACAATATCTTATTTATGAATACCAAATAGATAAATCGTACAATCACTTAAGATTATGGGTTGAGGCATATGAAAAGGGGAAGTTAGCCGATTCAGAAGTTTTACTCCTTAACTCTGAAGTAAAAGGTAGTGGTACCATCATTATGAATACAATTAAAAAAGCTGAATCCAATGAAGAAAATATATTAAGTTTGAGTGTAACCTCTGGTAATGGAAGTAACTCAAGTAGTATAAGGACGCAGCTTCCAAAAATGGCATCCGATCCGACTTTTACAGTATGGAAAAGTACAATTGCAGATGAGAAAAATATTGAGTCTGAAATGATTTTAGGTTATATGATTCATGGATACTCTAATGAAACAGAACCTCACAATTATGAGGAGCTTAGCGAGAATCCTCAAAAATTGATCAAAGAGCTATCAGATAATAAAGAGGTTTATATTTTAAAAAGTAAATTTATAAAAAAGTAGAATGAAAGTCAATTGAAAAGGAGACACGGTAATGAACCGTGTCTCCTTATTTAAGTTGTTCTTAATGTTAACTGGCCATTTTTCATTTCATAAATTTTATCGCAATAAGATAAGATGCTTTCATCGTGCGTTACCATCACAGCTGCTTTATTTTTTTCCTTTACCTCTTTTGCAATGAGTGCAACGATTTCGCTACTACGCTCAGAATCAAGGCTAGCAGTTGGTTCATCAGCAAGAATAATATCAGGGTTGTTCATTAATGAACGTGCAATTGCGACACGTTGTTTTTCACCACCAGATAGATGCTGTACAAAGTGATTTGCGCGATGATCAAGACCTACTGATTTTAACAGTTCATCTGCTCTCTGTTGTGTTTCTTTATTCCAAGAGCCTGCAAGATCAGCTACTAATTTAAGCTGATCTTTTACTTTTAAATAAGGAACTAGATTAGAAGCTTGGAATATATAGCCGATTGAACGTAAGCGTACTTCTGCTTTTTGTTTGTCATTAAAGTTTGCTATATTTTCACCGTTAACGATCATTTCACCGCCATCTGGGCTCAGAAGTGCGCCTGCAATAGATAGTAGTGTACTTTTACCTGAACCTGATGGACCGAGTATAGCAATAAGCTCACCTTTAATTGCTTGGAAATTGAGGTCGTGTAAAATCTCAACTTCCTGTTCACCGTCTTGAAATACTTTACGAATATTTTTTAATTCTAATGGAATTTTAGTCATTATTCTGCCCTCCCCATAGCTTGTAAAGGATCCGCTTTTACAATGCTAGCACTTGAAAGTAACGCACCGAAAATCGACACGATAAATAAAACACCAGAGTATATAAGGATTACACCAAAGTCAAAGACGAATGGAATACCTTTTGGCATAATAGCTTGCAAGATTGCTGCAAAACCGATTGCTGCACCAATACTTACAATGGATAGGATAATTACTTGGATAATTGTAGAACCAATGAGGAAACTGTTTTTTGCACCAATTGCTTTTAAAACACCAAATTGGTTAACTTTTTGAATCGTCATAATATAGAAGAAGGCTGTTAAAACGAATACTGCTATTACGATTAGAAATGCCAACATCATGAATAATGATTTTTGTTCAGCATCATAACCAGGTATGCCTTTAATAACATCGCCTTTTTCTGCCCAAACCCCATCTTTTATAGTAGATGAAACATCTTCTTGTAAATCTTTATTAGCATCCTTTATAACAATCGTGTTATAAGATACTTTTTGTTTTGATGGAAAAAGGTTTTCCCAGCTTTCTTTGTTTACAAAAGCTACGGGTGTATGACTGAACGTTTGTTTCTCAGTAAAACCAACTACTGTATAAGTAATATCTGAGTTTTCCTCGTATAACTTATCGCCGATTTCAATGCCTTGTTTTTTTAATGAGTCATCAGCAACAATTGTTGGTCCTTTAGATGATTTAATAGTTGAGCCTTCAGTTACTTTAGGCATTAGGAAGCTATTTGGGTTAATTCCCATCATACTTACGTCAACTTTTTTATCTGAGTTTACTTCCTTTAAAGAAAGCATTTGTAGACCGACTGTTTGCAGATTTTCATTGTCTTTTATATCCGATAATACTTTTTCATCAAAGCGAGAGCGATCGAGGCGATTGTCTGCATCTTTGTCTAAGTAAAATGCATGTGCATTCATGTTCTGAATAGAAGATGCGTTATCTGATGACAAACCGTTAGCCAATCCGCTAATGATAAACACCAATGCTGCAACGAAAAACATGATAAAACCGATCAATGAATATCTAAGCTTGAAAAACCGAATTTCTTTTAATGAAAGAGAAAACATATCTACTTCATCCTCCTGTTCTAGGTTACATCCATAATGTACATCTTGAATATGAACGGAAGATGAATAGGAAATTACAAAAAAAGTCAGTTATTATTTATGGAGAAGTCCACAAGATAATAACTGACAATATTATTGAATGGGTAATGTCACAGAAAAGATCGTACCTTTATTTTCTTCACTTATAACATCTATTTTCCCATTATGCAATTTGATGATGGATGAGACGATGGATAAACCAAGTCCAGAGCCTTCAACAGAATTGGTTCTTGAAGTATCCACACGGTAGAACCGATCAAATATCCTATCAATTTCATTCTCAGATAAACCTATCCCTTTATCTTGGAAAGTGACGATAATGGATGAATCTTTTTTGGCTATTGCTATATCAATGCTTCCATTTTCTTTATTGTACTTTATCGCATTCGTTAAGAGGTTGTCCCATACGGTGTTAAGTAGTAAAGGGTCGCCTACTATTTCGAAATCTGGTAGAGAATAACTAAGCATAATTCCTTTTTCTCCTACAGCCCATTGATACTGGCGGACAAGTTCTTTAAGTTGCTCTGCTATATTGAATGATTTTTTCTTCATAATATCCTCATTCTGATCTAAAGATGAGAGGAGTAGTAGTTGCTTGGTTAGAGTAGAGAGTCTTTCAATTTCCCCATTTATAACTGCAATATATTTTTCTTTATCTTCTGATGGTAGTTCAACTTTGCCCAATAAGTTTGTATATCCTTTAATATTCGAAAGAGGAGACTGGATATCATGAGAAATATTTGTGATGAATTCTTTTCGAATATCATCAAATTGTTCTAATTGGTTTGCCATATGAGAGAAGCTATTTGCTAGCTTTCCTAATTCATCACTGCGATGTATATCGAGCTCGACATTAAATTTCCCTTCGGCTAACGAGTTCGTCGCTTTTGTTAATTTAGTAATAGGATTTACTAAATATTTTGTACTGATGATTACCATTAAAATACTTAGTATTATTGTTGATGCAAATAGCCAACCAAATAAAATATGCATCTCATTGAAAAGTAATTTTATGTCTGGTCTAAGGAAGAGTGCATATTTTTTGTTATCATGTGTTAATGGTACTCCAATCGTATTTCTCAATTCATTTGCAAAAAAACCAGTGACAAATGTTTCTTGTGGGAAATGAAGAAGTCCGTGGTAAACTTCATTATTTAATACTTGGTCGATTGTAGATTTTGGCAGTTCCTTCACACGGAAATCTGCACCAAAATAAGTGCCTTTCCGAGAGGTATCAACCAAGTATAGTTGATAACCGATGAATGATAGATTTTCGAGATAGTCCTTCAAGTCAGTGGTAGGATGTTTTTCTGCAAATTCAGCAATGTCTAACGCAATTTGTGTATTCTTTGCATCGTTAAATGGTTTTAGCTTTTGTTGATAATACGTATTGGATATAAAGAATGATAGCACGCCACTTAGGAGCATAATGCCAATCGTCAACATAATGAATTTAAAGTAGAGGGATCTCATATACTTTTGTCCTCCAGTAAGTAGCCGATCCCGCGTACGGTCTTAATATGAATGGTATCTGTTAGATCGGAAAAGCGCTCACGTAAACGTTTAATATGAACATCGACCGTACGATCATCACCTGCAAAGTCTAATCCCCAAACTTGTTCAATTAAATGCTCTCTAGAAAATACTTGTTTAGGATGAGACATTAAAAAATACATCAATTCAAATTCCTTCAATGGTAAAAATATTGTGCGATTACCAATATGCACTTCATAATTTGATTTATTTATTGAGATGTCACCTAGACGAATGACAGAATCACCAACTTGTTTATCATAACGGCGTAATAATGCTTTAATACGAAATAGTAATTCTTGCGGTTCAAATGGCTTTACAAGATAATCATCTGTACCGGAATCATAGCCTTTTTCCTTATCGGTAATTTGGTTTTTGGCAGTTAGTAAGATGACAGGAATATCGTAGTGCTGACGTATTTCTTTTGTTAAAGAATAGCCATCCATATATGGCATCATCACATCGATAACTGCTAAATCACAGAGCGTACCTTTAAGAATACGCAATGCTTCCATACCATCATTTGCTTTATATACATGGTATCCAGCATCTTGTAAATGCACCTCTACCAAATTTAGAATATTTACATCATCATCCACAATTAAAATGCTGGTCACTTATTTAGTCCCTCCAATTAATAACGGTCCCTTTACTAATAATCATATAGTACTTCGGTAAATAATTGAAATCACAAGATTAGAATATCTATTTTGTTGACATGAAACCAAATGGTTGTATATAATTTTAATACGAAACCAAATGGTTATATATTTGTGGTAGGAAAAGGAGAATATCAATGACAAACAATAAGCAAGAGACATTACAAGATATAAAACAAACAGTACTCGTAAATGCACCGATTCAAAAGGTGTGGGATTATGTATCGTCGGCTGAAGGAATTGAAGCTTGGTTTATGCCAAATAATTTTAAATTAGAAAAAGGGTATGAATTCCAAGTGCAATCTCCATTTGGTCCTTCTCCTTGTAAAGTAATCGAAATCAGTGAACCAAATCGCTTATCGTTTGAATGGGATACTGATGGCTGGGTTGTGACTTTCATTCTAAAAGCATTAGGAGAGAAAACGGAATTTACTCTTATTCACGGTGGATGGAAGTATGCAGATACTATTGTAACGAAAGCACAACAGCCAAGCTCTATTATTCGAGATACAATGGAACAAGGTTGGGTTGGTATCGTTCAGCATAAGTTCAAAAAAGTGGTTGAAGGCTAAGTATGTCAGCTGCAGAAAAGTATGATGTGTTCCAAGCAATTGCTGATCCAACACGTAGAGAAGTATTACATTTATTAGCTACAAAGGAACGGTCTATTGCAGAAATTACTATGCATTTTGATATGAGTCGTACAGCAATAGCAAAGCATCTTCATGTACTTGCAGATGCGGAGCTTGTACGTGGTACAAAAGTGGGTAGAGAGAAAATCTATATGCTACAGCCAGAACCATTAACAGAATTGAAGCAATGGCTAGCCTTCTATGAGCAATTTTGGAATAACAAGTTAACAAAATTGAAGTACGTTGTAGAAAATGAGACTATAACAGATACGGAGTAGTTAGTATATGTAATAACTATTCCACTGATAGTAAGTGAAGAGAAAGGGTGAGGGAAATGACAAAAGTGACACCGTTTTTAATGTTTCAAGGAAATGCTGAGGAAGCGATGAATTATTATGTTTCTTTAGTTCCAGATTCAAAAGTTTTGCATATTACCCGTTATGGGGCTAATGGAACTGGAACTGAGGGTAGTGTAATGAAAGCTGCATTTTCATTGAAAGGGCAGGAGATTTTGTGCATCGATAGTAATATACAACATGATTTTACATTTACGCCATCATTTTCTCTTTATATTACTTGTGATTCAGAGAAGGAAATAGATTATTTATACGGTAAGTTATCTGATGGAGGCAGTGAGTTAATGCCAATAGGTAATTATGGCTTTAGCAAAAAATTTGGTTGGCTTGTTGATCAATTCGGTGTTTCTTGGCAACTTACATTTGAGTGATTGAATATTGAGTTTAAAATTCCCTTAATAGGTATCAAAATTTACAAAGAAAAGGTTTTGCCCAAACGTTGAAGTGGGGGCAAAACCTTTTCTTTGTATTAAGCTTGTAAAAGAGCTTTATCTTTTCGACCGTGTAGAAAATAATATAGAACAATTGAAATTAAGATGACTATTACCATTGAAAGAAATAGATGACGATAGCCCAATACAGGTACTAGGAAGCCAAGTAAATAAGGGCCTACACCGAGACCAAAGTCGAAAAATATAAAATAGGTGGATGTTGCTAATCCTAATCGATGATTCGGTGTTACTTTAATCGCAAGTGCTTGGGCAATGGAATTAAAGTTACCATAGCCTAGGCCGATTAATGCAGCAGCTAAAAGCAGAATAATACCTGAGCCTGCTTGACTGAATAATGTCATACCAACTGCAAAGATGATTAGACTTGGGTAGACGATTATGTTGGCACCTTTAGTATCCATTAAGCGTCCAGTAAATGGTCTTGAGAGTAATATAACAATTGCATAAATAAGGAAGAAATAACTACCTGCAGTGACTAGATTAATAGACTCTGAATAAAATGATAAGAATGACATAACTCCAGAATAACTAAAGCCGATGACTAGAGCTACGAATGAGATAGGAACTGCTTTTGTTTCGATAAAGTTTGAAAGTTTAAACCCTGAAGTAGAAGCTTTTTCGTTTTGTGAAGACTTAGTTGCTACTTGTTGTGGTACTTTTACTAGTAAGAAAGTAGCTAAGCAGATGAAAGATAAACCTAAATTGATTAAGAAAATCATATAGAAATCCGGGAAGATTTGAGTGAGTAAAATACCAACAAATGGTCCTACTGCTGTTGCCATAATGGCGCTCATACTGTAATAACCAATACCCTCACCACGTCGTGTAGGAGGAATTAGTTGGGCAATGATTGTACCTGTTGCAGTACTTGCAATCCCAACAGAGAGCCCGTGAAGGAAACGGTTTGCTAATAAAAGTGGTAGATTAAATGCACCGAAGTACAATGCTGTAGTAGCTGAAAAAGCAATTAGTCCGATTAATAATGTTTTTTTACTGCCTACGTCGCCGATAATTCGACCAGTAACTAGTCGCCCCATTAATGTCCCGATAATGAAAATACTAGATACTAAACCAGCCATGCTAGTTGAAGCGTTAAATTCTGATTTTGCAAATGATGCAATAGTGACCATCAACATGAAAAAAATTAATGTAATTAGAAAGTTAATTAATGAAACAATGATAAAATCTTTTGTCCATAGTTTTTCTTTAGGCATTCGTCATTCGCATCTCCTATTTCAATAGATTATTTCGTACAGTTTCGAGTACTTTACTAACGATTATTTGCTCGTCTTCACTTACACCCTCTAATGCATCAAGTTGAAATTGTTCAATTGTTATTTGTACATCTTTACATACATCGTGTCCAAATGAAGTCAACTGTACTTTTTTTTCACGTTTATCCTTACCTGGTACGGTAGTTACATAACCAAGCTCGATTAATTTTTGAATCATTCTAGTAGTAGTTGGTTTTTCTACATTCAAGGAATTAGAAATTTCAACAAGAGTAAGTGATTTTTCGCTAATGAGTAATCGTAGGATAGCCCATTGAGAGCTATAAAGTTGATGGCTCGCCAAATAAACGTTCAATTTATTAATGAAAGGGCGGTACATCATTCGGTATTCATGGAAAAAAGCTTGATGTGGTTGCATATCGAAATATCCTCCGTATAGTTAGTTAGGTTAAGTAACTATTAAAATACTAAACCTTTTTTAACCATTTGTCTAGATATGGTATTAAAAGTACAAAAAGATGCCCAGACTATTTATGGCTAGGCATCTATCTATAGTTTTACACTTTAAATTCTTGAATCATGTTTTGTAATTCTTGAGCATTTGTACTTAAGTCTTCAGCAACTGAGTTAACTTGGTTCATCGAAGTAGTTTGTTCTTCAATAGATGAAGAGATTAATGCTATATTATCCGATGAATCTGATGACCCGCTTGCAATTTCAGTAACAGATGCGGAAACCTCTTCAGCACTAGCCGAAATTTCTTCTGATGTAGCGGAAATTTCTTCTACCTGGACAGTGATTGATTCAATAGCAGAAGAAATTGTTTTGAAAGCTACTCCTGCTTCTCCAATAACTTGAACACCATCTTTGACAGAGGTTAAACCTTCACTCACAGCGGAAGCAACGTTTTTAGTATCACTTTGAATTTCTTCAGTAAGTGTTACGATTTGAATTGCTGACTTTTTCGACTCCTCTGCAAGTTTACGAACCTCATCTGCTACAACAGCAAAGCCTTTACCATGTTCGCCTGCACGAGCTGCTTCGATTGCTGCATTAAGAGCAAGTAAATTTGTTTGGTCTGTAATATCCGTAATAACATGCGTAATGGCGCTAATTTCTTCAGACTGTTTGCTTAGTTTTCCTGTTAGTTCGGCGATTAAATTAGTTGAATTAGAGATGGTTTGCATCTGGTTTTGGGCCACTTCAATTGTTTCTACACCATCTTTTGCAGTTGTAGTCATATTAACGGTATTTTGATGTAATGTTTGTGTTGCTTCAGCTATACGCTGAACACCAGCTGCTGTTTCGTCCATTGCAACAGCACTTTCTTTCGCTGCCGAAGCAGAAATAGAAGCGATATCTGCAGTTTGGTGGATACGTTTTGCTACTTCGCTACCAGCTGCAGTAATTTCTTCAGTACTAGCTGATAATTCCTGTGAAGATGCAGAGAGATGCTCACTGTTTTTTTGAATATTATGGATGAGATCTCGCAAATTGACCTTCATATTATTGAAGACATTGGCCAATGTGCCAATTTCATCTTTAGATTTGTATGTAATATCGGATTGAGATAGATCACCCATAGCAATAATCTCAGCAGATTGAACTACTTCTTTTAATGGCTTTGTTATCGACTTTCTAACAAAGCTAATGAAAAATACACCTAGAGCTAAGCTAACTATTAGAGCAGCTATTGAACTCCATAGAGATTGCTTAAGAAGAGCCTTTAATCCATCACCGGTAATTTGTAACTGCTCTTTTTGGTACTGAATGATTTTGTTAGATGATTCTAGAAGACCTTTGCTTGCGCTCGTAGTTGTTGTATCAACTATTTGGATTGCAGCGTCTTTATTTCCGTTATCAAATTCTTTCAATGCACTTGCAACTGCAATATTAAAATCATCGTTAAATTTAGTCGTTTCTTTTAAGTAGCCTTTCACTTCTTCGGAATTGGATATTTGAGATAATTCAGCAATTTTATCACTAACTAAATTTTGATAAGTGTGTAAATTATCTAGCCTTACGCCAATGTCTTGTATGAAATAAGAACGCAAAGAAGAATCTTGCATTGCTAGACCAAATTGAATATCTTTTGTGATTTCTATTTGAACAAAGTGATGATCAATTGCTTCCTCTACTTGTGATTGGATTTTAGAATATTGATAGTAAGATAAAACAATTATTAAAGCTAATAAACCAACAAGATTGAGAAATCCTATATTTAATTTTTTGCCGACGGACATATCTTGGAACCTTCTCCCTTTTTTAGATTTAATATAATAATTACTTTGATGGAAAAACAAATAATAGTCAACAAGTATTAGTCTGAAAGATACAAAATAGCGAGATAAGTAGGGAATTGTAATTAGTTTTGTATCATATACTTTTATCGTTTTAAAAGTCTTGATTTGAAGTAGCGGCTTTAAAGATTCCTTCTTTCTACGAAAAATGCTACTCTTATTTATAGAGAATATTCTTAAAATTTAAGAGAGTGGGATATAATATGTCTATAGATAATGGGAATCGTGTGTTACCGTTTGAACAAGTTGTGAACTTCAGAGATATGGGTGGCTACCCTGCAGCAGATGGTCGCAAAGTGAAGTACGGAGTGTTTTACCGCTCGGGCGAGTTACATAAAATGACTACAGCTGATCATGAACTTTTTAAAACTTTAGGAATTAAAACGGTTTTCGATTATCGAGATGATAAAGAGGCAGAATCTAAGCCTGATCCTCAATTAGAAAATGTACATAATGAGCGTATTCCTGCAAAAGGGGACGTAGGCTTTAAAATGCCGACTTCTTCTTTGAAGGAAATGGATAACCGAACATTTCTACAAACTGTTAATGCGGACGTATTTACGGAACACTATGCACATTTACCGTTGGATAATCCATCGTATAAGCGTTTAATGGACATTATTCAGGATCCTGAAAATCTCGGATTATTACATCATTGTGCAGTAGGTAAGGATCGCACAGGTGTTGGTGGAGCACTTATTTTACTTGTCCTAGGTGTAGAGGAAGACGTTGTAATGCAGGATTACTTAATAACAAATGCTTGTATGAAGCCAGTACAAGATGCGATGATTCCTATGTTGTCGCAACATTTAAATTCAGAACAATTACAGCATTTTGGTGATATTATGAGTGCTAAAGAGCGATATTTACAAGCTACTTTTGATGCGATTAAAAAACGTTATGGAAATTATAGTACTTTTTTTGAAAAAGAATTTGGGCTGACAGAGGAAAAAAGGAAGGTAATACAAGAATATTGTTTGGAATAATTTAATAAAGCAAAATTAAAACTCTCTATTACCAGAAAATTAATAAGGTAATAGGGAGTTTTAATGTTTTTAGATTTTAAATTTATGAACGGCACGGTGTAGTGTTTCGGCCATTTGAGCAAGATTATTTGAAGAAGTGGTGATTTCTTCAATACTTGCAGATTGTTCTTCGGAGGCAGCAGCTACATTTTGAATGCTACTAGATGTTTCTACAGAAATGACGCTTACCTGGTCCATCGACTGGGCAATATCCTCAATACCCTTATTCATATTCTCAATGGCGTTATTCACTTCAGTCATTTGAGCATTTACTTGGTCTACAGATGTAACAATGTTCTCAAAAGCTTCGCCTGCATTTTCGAATGTTGTTGCACTGTCTTTTAAGTTGCCATAGCTGATAGCCATTGATTCAGAGGCGTCTGATGAATCGGTTTGAATTGTTTCAATCCGAGTTCTAATTTCATTTGCTGCTTCGCGAGATTGCTCAGCTAATTTACGGACCTCTTGTGCAACTACAGCAAAACCTTTACCGTGGTCACCTGCACGAGCCGCTTCAATTGAAGCGTTTAGAGCAAGTAAGTTGGTTTGATCTGTAATTTCAGTTATGAGTGTCACGATATTATCGATTTCTCTTGTATTATCGCTTAGACGTTTCACTACTGCAGATGTTTCTTGAATGGCATCATAGGTAGTATTCATCTTCTCTACAGCACTGTTGATAATTGTGTTTCCACTTGTAGCAATCTTCGAAGTTTCTTGAGCTTTGGCAGATACATCTTCAGTACTTGAAGCGATTTGATTCATTTTGGTAGAAATCGTTGAAACGGTCGTATTCATTTCTTCTACAGCGCTTGTTTGCGTTTCCGAACCTGCCGCAACCTCCTGCATGGATTCTGTAATTTGTTTAATCGATTCATTCGTTTGTTCGGAGCTAGCAGTAAGTTCCTCAGAAGTAACTGCGACTTGTTCAGCATTTTCTGCAATCGAAGTGATTAAAGATCGTAAATCGGTTGCCATATTATGAACGCCTTCGGACAATTGTGCGACCTCATCTTGCCCTGTAGTCTTTAAACGTTCCAATGTAAGATTGCCTTGTGCAATTTCCTCCACATATTCTACAACAGCAACGATTGGAGTCGTAATCCGTTTACTTATTACGTAAGCGATGAGTGCTCCAAGTATTATAAAGATAAGTGTCAAACCGACGGAAATCATTAGAACGGTTGATTGTAGGGAAGAGATAAAGGAAGCATCCATATCAATGCCGAAAATAATATCTGTACCAATAAACGGAACAAATATTGATTTATGGACCCCGTATTCATCTTTGTAAATTTCACTAGTTTGAGTTTTTTGTTCCTTGACTGTCTTGATCATATTGTCATTGAAAGTATAGTCAGCTTGTTGATCATCTGTATTACTTAAAGCAACGATATGTTCTTTACCATTTGAATTTGAAAGGACATATGTATTTTCAACGCCAAACGCTTTTTGTTTTTTGTTTAAAATACTAAGTAATTCATTGTATTTTTCAACATTATTGTTGTCTGCACTTATAACAAGTTCTTTGTCTATATCTGACATAATATCTTGTGATATTAAAGTAAGACTTTTTTCAAATTGTACAATTACATAGTTATTTATAATATGCGTTGAGAACAAGTATAGTGCAATGCTGAAAATGATTGAGAAAATCGCAATTGGTATTACGAAACTAAATACATATTTATACAAAATTGAGCTTTTGAATTTAGTAAACAAGTTCAACTTTAGACTCCTCCAAAGTTTGTATTGCAGTTGAAATAGAAGCTACCATTTCATCTAAATGTTGAACCTCTGTATAAGGTGAAATCGCAAAAAGTTTTGCAGCTGCAACAGGGATCATATCCTCTGAATCGATAACAGGGATAGTGCAAACCTTCGTTGTATCGCCAAAGAAAACATTTTCACGGTTATGGCCTAGTATTTCGAATAGAGATTGATTTAAATTATTGATTACCTGAACTTGCTCTAATGTAAAGGTACCTGTTTTTTCTTGAGACCAATCTAATCCTTTTGGATATAGGCGGAATGCTGTTACAGGACCGATATTTGAATCATTCACAACGGATACATTAGAAAGATGGTTTTGGATTTTGTCTCTGAATGCTAGGTTTACACGTACATAGTTAGCTAATATTTGCTGATAACCTTCTATACCGAAAGCAGTTAAAGCAGCATAAATAGCTATTGAGCTACCCATACGAGAGCACTCTAGCGTATAGCCTGTATGATAACTACCATATCCTCTATTACCAACATAAGGTGTATCAAAGTCTTCTAAATCGAGTAATCCAAAGTGTTTACCTTCTTTGACTAAAAATAAGCTTGTTAGGTAAGGTGTTTGCCCAAGCTTTTGGAAGTCAAAGCACAAGCTATCGGCAAGGGAGATATGTTGCATACGCTCATTAATATTTTGTAAGCTCGCAACCACATTGTCCTCGAATTTAAGTGGGTTTGTAATAAAATCATAAGATTTAAAGAAAGAATAGAATCCACCCAATGCCGAGTCAGCGTGAATATGAATTGGTTTCAAGTCATATTTATCTTCAACTTTAGTAGTGATGTCTTTGATAGCTTTGACATCGTCAATCGCAAAACTATCTGTTGCTCCAGTTGTAGCAACAATATAAACAGGGATACCGCCTTTATGAATAACTTCTTCTAATTTGTTTGCCAAGTCTTTTAAATCCATCGAATGATCACTAGTCGCTTTAACTCGAATAAGGTTATTACTACCGATGCCAACAGCTTCAGCAGATTTTAATAGACTATAGTGAGCATTTTCAGAAGCGAAGCAATATAAATTACGAGGAACGCCTTCTTCTTTTGCATGTGGGAATTGTTTTGCGATTGCTAGACGTAATCCGCTAAATACTGCCCCTTGTCCTCCCCAAGTTGTATAACCCCAGCTTTGTGTGAAATCATACCCAACAAGTTTCGACATCATGCCAATAACTTTTACTTCACTTTCAGCTGCAGCCGGTCCGTAAACATCCCATAGATTATTACCATTTAATAATGTCGTTGTTAATAATCCGATGATGCCAGGAATACTAGCCATTGGTAGAACGTTTGTTACAAATTTTCTTGTATGATATGGGTGGCCTTTCATTAAGTCGATTAAATCATTTACTACATTGTCCATTCCAGTTGCTTTAACAGGAACTTCATAGTTTTCAATTAGTTCTTTATAGAAATTAGCAGATCGTTCTTGCATAGGACCTAGTGTGCTTTTTTCTGGATCTTTCAACTCATCAAGTGATGTGAAGATTTTTTCTATATAATTTAAAATCTCTTTACGTTGTTCTAGATTCCCGTCTTCACTAGGGAAAAGTTGTTGGATTTGTTGCATTTGTTTAACACCTCTAATATAAATTTTTTTAAAATAGTTAATAAAGCATAATTATATTATAACAAACTTAGTCCTTAATACACTAAAAATATAATATATATAGTAGGAGTATATAATCACCTAAACAAATTAAATAGTGGTTATATATAGAATTTTCAGTGTTTTAAATTTATTAATAACCCAATATAGGTTAACAATATGATAAATGGTATGATATAAAATAATTAACATAATATTAAAAATATAGGAAAGGTTGAAATGTCATGAATATAGCAGCAATGTTCAAGATGATTATTGCGATGGCGTTATTCGGCTCTATTGGATTTTTTACAGTGAATACAGGAATTCCAGCAGAGGAACTAGTATTCGTTCGCTGTATTTGTGCGACATTTTTTTTAGGAGGAATATGGTTTTTTACTGGCGGTCATAAAACAGAGCAGTGGTCACGCCAGGAGGTAATCCAGACACTTATTTGTGGTGTGTTTTTAGTATTAAACTGGGTGTTTTTATTCAAAGCATTTCAGGAGATGTCTATTTCAGTTGCTATTACGATTTATAATTTAGCGCCTATTTTCGTGCTGATTTTGGGGAGTTTATTTTTAAAGGAAAAAATGACGGTTCAAGCGATTTTAGCTGTTATTGTATGTTTCCTTGGTAGTGCTTTTATTATCGGATTAGATCAGTTTACATCTTTTAAAGCATTGTTCACGTCAGGGTTTGTATGGGCCATGTTGTCTGCAATTTGTTATGCATTAACGATGTTTGTAGGAAAGGGCATAACTCACTTAAGTGCCTATGCAATGACGTTTATACAGACAACGGTTGGAATTGTCATATTATTACCGTTTATGGATTATGGGGTATTTGAAGGACTGACAACTTCAAATTGGATGTACATTTTAGGGACGGGGTTAATACATACTGGCTTTGTTTATTATTTATTTTTTGATAGCTTACGTAAGTTGCCGACAATTGTGGTGTCTGCGTTAGTTTTTGTCGATCCAGTCGTTGCAATATTATTGGATATTGCGATTTTAGATTTCCGACCTAATTTGATACAAACTGCTGGAATAGTACTTATTTTCGCAGGCATTATTTATACTCTAGTTAAGCCAAGTAAGCAGATTGCTGAATTGTCACAAGTATAAAAGGAGCTATCTCAAGTTATATGGGACAGCTCTTTATAGACTTAAACTTCTTTTATCATTAATACATGTCCAATACCTGCATCTAAGAAAATATCAGATGCTACGCGATAGCCTAATTTCTCATAGAAACCTTGTGCTTGAACTTGGCCATCTAATTTTACTTTTGAAGCACCTAATTCTTTTGAAGCAATATCCTCTAACGCTTGAATAATAACGCGGCCCAATCCAAGTTTACGATATTCTTCAAGAATAGCGACACGTTGTATTTTACCAACACCTTCGACTAAGCGGATGCGGCCTGTGCCGACTGCTTGACCTTCATCATTTGTAACAAGAATATGATGGCATTCTCCACCAAGATGATCGAATTGATCGATTTCCTCTTCAGCAGGTACTTTTTGTTCCTCTACAAATACTTTAACTCGAATATCAAATGCTTTTTGTAAGTCTTCTTGTGTTGTGATTTTGTGCGTTTTCAAATAATTCAGCTCCTCTACTTTTTCTATTCCGAAATTGGGTTAGTTCTATAAGTTATTTTAACAGGTGCTGTGTTAAGAATCTCTATTAATTGTTCTGCCATGTATGAAGATGAGTGTTGAAACCCCTCTTTCACCCATTCTATCATCATGCCTAAAATAGCATATGAAGTATAACTGGCAAGTAAATTATTATCTATTTTATTGTTAGTATATATATTCGAAAGATCTTCTAGAGCTAATCTTTTCAACTCAATGCAAATTCTATTTTGAAAGCCGTATAAAACATTTGTTTTAACTATAAGCGTATAGAAGCTCGAGTGTTTTTCGACATGTTCGAAAATTTTCACAGCAGATGAATTGAGTTCTCTAATTACAAAATTTTTTACTTGTTTATACGGTTCACGATAGGAAATAATTAAATCTGCGACGACATCCTCAATAATCTCATTCAATAGCTCTTCTTTATATTGGTAATGTTTATAGAAGGTACCACGGTTGAGATCTGCAAGTTGTACAATATCAGTAATAGTGATAGCTTTGAAATCCTTATTTTGCATTAAAGAAAGTAACGATTCTTTTAATGCTATTTTAGATTTAATAATTCGTTTATCAACTATAGAATTTTTTGTAGACATAAACGTGCCTCCGCTGTTCAATATTTTAGATTAATGAACAAATACCTAATCAACTGTTGCTTATTCAACAATAGGCCTATGATTTGCTGATTGAATGGCGTATCTAAACCACATTATACTATAAATGGATGAGGTGTATTAAACATCTGTTGATTACTATAATAGTAGGGGGAAGTCTATATGAAACTTCAAGGACAGGTTGCAGTTGTAACAGGAGCTGCTTCAGGGATGGGTAAAGCAATTGCTACTTTATATGCACAAGAGGGAGCAAAGGTAATCGTATCAGATATTAATGCAGAAGCTGCGGATGTAGCGGTTGCGGAAATCAAAGCTAATGGTGGAGAAGCAACAGCAATAGTGGCAAACGTAGCTAAAGAAGAAGACATTCAGAACTTAATCGATACAGCAGTGAATCTTTATGGAACCGTTGATATTCTTGTAAATAATGCAGGAATAATGGACAATTTCGAAGCGGCAGCTGATATTGAAGATAATCAATGGGAAAGAATTTTTGCTATTAATACAACGAGCGTAATGCGTGCGACACGTAAAGTTTTACCTATTTTCTTAGCAAAGAAAAAGGGAGCAATCGTAAATGTCGCATCGGCAGGTGGCTTAAACGGAACTCGTGCAGGAGCAGCTTATACAGCTTCTAAACATGCAGTTGTTGGTTTCACGAAAAATACGGCGTTCATGTATGCAAATGATGGAATTCGCTGTAATGCGATTGCACCGGGAGCAGTAGAAACAAATATTAATAGTTCAATGACGAACATTAATGAATTTGGTGTTGGACGCGCAATGTCAGGATTAAATATTAACCCTCGAGTTGGTCAACCGGATGAAATTGCAAAAGTAGCATTATTTTTAGGATCTGAGGACTCTAGCTTTGTTAATGGAACAGTAATTGTTGCAGATGCAGGTTGGACAGCTTACTAATATATAAAAATAAGACACCGTTTCCTATAGAAACGGTGTCTTATTTAGTCTTGACCCACAACGGTACTTCTTCTATCAAGTAAGGTAACATCTCGCCACACACCATTTAACTGGCCAAAGCGTTCACGTACGCCAATCTCCTTGAAGCCGAATTTCTGATGTAGATGTATGCTCGAGGCATTCTCAGAGAAAATTTGCGCCTGGATTGTCCAAATACCACACTTTTCACTTTCTTCGATGCATTTTTTCAATAGCTTAGTACCAACACCCATTCCTTGAGCACGCTTACTAATATATATGCTATCTTCTGTCACACCTTTGTGGAATGTATTATTGGAAAAGGGGCTAAGTGCAACCCACCCAACGATTTCTCCTTCCACACGTGCGACAAAACGACATTCATTTAAATGTCCAGCGTCCCATTGTTCCCATGTAGGAGGAGTCGTGCGAAATGTTGAATTACCGCCTTCAATCCCTTCAATAAAAATAGCTCTAACTTGGTCCCAATCAGTGGGTTTCATTGCATCAATCATCACTTGTTCCGCCATAAGGTTGCCTCATTTATAATAGATTTCAATGCTTGGAAATATTATATTCTATAAAGCAGAGAAATGGTGTAATTATCTGAAAATATATTAAGATACGAGCTTTAGTCCGACTGCTGCACTTAGCACCATCGTAATGAAAACAATACGTTTCCAATCTTTTGATTCACCAAAAAAGAAAATGCCAATCAATGCTCCGCCAGATGCGCCGATTCCTGTCCAGATAGCATAAGCAGTGCCCATAGGAATTGTGTTCATAGCATAAGATAGAAAAGAAAAGCTAATTGTAAAGCCGGCGATTAGGCTTAACATAATAGTTGCTTTCTTTTCATACTGCCATTTGTTCATCATTGCTACTCCGAAAACCTCACAAAATCCTGCTACAATTAACGCGATCCAAGCCATTATTCCGCACCTTCCTTTTTATCATCCGTGACAATCTTCAAGCCCATTACACCGACAAGCAATAAAATAATGAGTAAAATTTTCGAAATTTTAAATGGTTCATCGAAAAACAAAATGCCTGTAATGACGGTACCAGCAGTACCAAGTCCGACAAAAACGGCATATACCGTGCCAACAGGAAGATAACGCCCTGCAACGAGTAATAAATAAAAAGTAAAGACGATGGCAAACGCAGTACCCCCCCACGTCCAAACGTTATATGAGTGTTTTAATCCGATAACCCATAACACTTCAAAAACAGATGCTACAATTACAATTAACCAATGTTTGTTCAACTTATTCATCCTTTCTAATTTTCGATAAAAAAAGCCCAGGAGATACTGAATTATCAGTAGTCTCCCAGGCTTTTATCCTTCCGTGGCATAGCTAAATAGCTATGAGATTTCTCTCGGACCAGGCTAGCAATATGCTACGGAACCCTAGAAATCATTGTTGTATTAAGTTAATTAAATTGTAATAAAAAGGAGCGGGAAGTTCAAGTGAGAAGGTTATTTATCGAGATAACCGCGTTCACCAAATGGTTCTAATTTAGCAATCCATTGCTCTTCAAGTTTTGCTAATTCTCTCTTCGCATCGTAGAAACCTTCTTCTTTTTTCTTCAACACTTCAAGAATTTCAATTTCAAATGAAGTTTCACCAAATTTGTTCCAATCTGCTTGTAGAGCTTTATTTGTATGGTTATTCATCTTCAGCATGAATTGTACACCATTCAATCTCTTTAAATTATTTGTACTGCCGATATAGATTTTTTTATTTGCTGTGTTAGTAATTTTATAAACACCTGATTGGATAGGGGTTTCTTTATAAAGTTGTTTGAGTTCTTTTTGACGGTCCACTATGAGCTACCTGCTTTCTTTATTTTTTAATCCAATATGCACTGCCATCTGCTTTACGATCTAAAAAGCCGTATTCAATTAAATAACGACGAATCATAGCATAGTCATCATGAATAAGCATGAGAATAGCATTAATTTCTTTTTCTGTATAAGTACTTTCGCTATCAAAGCGGTTTGTAATCTCGCGTAGGATAATAAGTTTTTGTTTTTCCTTTTTTGGAAAACGTAACAAAGGTCCATTTGTACCTTCTGGGAAAAGTTTATTTAAAACTTCATTCTGTTCTTTGTTGGTAATATTATAGCGGTCATCCACCATCGTAGCGGTTTTGTGTACAGGAACAAATGAAGGTGCATTCATATCTTTTTCCTTTAATAGCTCCATCATGACTAAAAATGTTTTCGCTTGGCGTTCCTTTTCCTTTAAGGCAAATCGATGATGACGGATTGTAGAGGCACTACCAATTTCTAATTCTTGCTGTACTTCAGCATCTGTCTTTCCTGCATAAAATAGACGTAATAAATTGCTTTGATGCTCAGTGAGGCCTGTCATCTTTTTGTTAAGTCCGATTAAATAGGCAAAAACAGATTGATGTGTTTCTTTAATATGCATTTGCATATATTTCTCCGCTTCATAAAGTACATCATTTTGGGGATAAATAATGCCCTTTTCTATTTTTTCGCCGCAAAGAAGGCAAGTGTAACAATGTACATCTTCTGAATAGCCTTTTTTTAGTTGATCTATTGATGCATTCCAAAATAGTTCTGAGTTCTCCATATATAAACACCTTCAATTCTTGATTTTTTTATTTTCAAACTTAGATGCAAAATGTTTGTTTATTTATAAACATAATACATATTCGTTTGTATTTTGTCAATGATTAACAATCTGATTATAATGGAGAGAATAGATAGGAATCATTATGTTAAAACGATTCAAAATGCAGATGGAACAATTTTTAACAAACACAAAAAAAGGTGCTAAAATAGCGCCTTTTTTGTTAGTCTTTAATCTGAATCTGATAATCTTCAAACCATGTATGAATTTGTGCTAAATAGGCGAGAAGCTGAGGACCGGCCATTAATTGCCCAAACCAAGGGACTTTAAATGAAGTACCACCGGATTCTATGAGGCTATCTAGACGTTTGCGTTCAAAGAATTCATGTAGGATTGAGTTTTTATCTTGGAGGATTTCTTTAAGCCATTGTTGGACACCAGCTGTGTAAGCAGGGTGATATGTTTTTGGATATGGATTCTTTTGTCGATAGAGCACTTCTTTTGGCAAAAGCTCTTCCATTGCCTTTCGCAAAAGGCCTTTTTCCATATGACCTGTTGACTTCATTTCCCAGGGAATATTCCACATGTATTCAACGAGGCGATGGTCTGCAAAAGGAACTCGCACTTCAAGTCCCGCACCCATACTCATACGGTCCTTGCGTTCTAATAATGTCGTCATAAACCAAATCATGTTGAGATAGAACAATTCACGTCGTTTTGCGTCTTCCGGTGCTTCTCCGTCAAGTCGAGGTGTTTCGGCAATTGATACTTCATAGGCATTTTGCATATAGTCTGGGATATTAAGCTTTTGCTGCCACTCAGTGCGTAGAACAGATTCGCGTTCATTAATTGATCTAATCCAAGGGAAGCTGGAGAAGGGCTGTTTAAACCAAGGGTAGCCTCCAAATATTTCATCTGCACATTCACCTGACAAACCAACAGTGAAGTCTTTTTTAACTACTTTCGCAAACCATAATAGCGATGAGTCCACATCAGCCATACCTGGGACATCGCGTACATGCACTGCTTCTTTCAAATAATCAATGAGCTCTTGTTGTGTAATTATTTCTGAATGATGTACGGTTTTAAACGTTTCGGTCATTTTTTGAATCCAGAAAGCATCTGTGGAGACTTGAAAATCATTCGATTCAAAAAACTTAGCATTATCTTCGTAATCGATGGAATAGGTATGAAGAGCTTCTTTACTATCTTTTTTATATTTATTCGCTGCTATTGCTGTAATAATACTGGAATCTAATCCTCCTGATAAGAAAGTACAAAGGGGTACATCGGAAACGAGTTGTCGCTCCACTGCATCTGTCACAAGGTCACGAACGTTGGTCACCGTCTGTTCAAAGGAATCTGTATGCTCTGAACTTTTAACATTCCAGTATCGCCAAATACGAAGACCGTTTTTCGTAAAAGTAAGTGCGTGAGCAGGACGTAATTCATGTATATTATTGAATATTCCTTTGCCTGGAGTACGAGAAGGTCCCAGACTAAAAACATCAGCGAGCCCTTCGTGTTTAATGATTGGTTGAATATCCGGGTGCGCAAGTAGAGCTTTTATTTCAGATCCAAATAATAAGCCACTGTTTTGTTCTGTATAGAAGAGTGGCTTTACGCCAAGTCGATCTCGTGCAATGAAGAGCTTTTCAGAAATATTATCCCAAATAGTAAAGGCGAAAATACCGTTTAGATGATCGACACATTGTTCCTGCCATTCAATATAGCTTATTAGTAAAACTTCAGTATCTGAATTAGACGAAAATTGGTAGCCGCGCTTTTGCAATTCACAACGCAATTCGTCTGTATTATAGAGTTCGCCATTATAGGCCATTGTGTAGTTAGTGCCGTTTTTTGAGCGGGTCATTGGTTGCTCGCCACCACTTGGATCGATGACGATGAGCCTTTGATGTCCAAATGCTGCATGTGTTTCAGTCCAAATGTTTTCTGCATCTGGGCCACGTTTTTTTAATGTTTTAGTCATGGTAAGTAAAACATTTTGTTGCAACCGTAAATCCTTTTTGAAATTTACCCATCCTGTGATACCACACATCATTTCACATCCTCTGCTTCTAGTCGTTACATAATGTATGCGAATTGGGCGGGGTATGTGCGCGTGTTATTATTCTTTTTCTTTCATATGTTCAATATGCTTTGCACCACACTCTTGCATTGTTTTTGAAATAGGCTGGAGTGCCATGCCATATACAAGATGGTTTTGGTGCCTCATTACAATCCATAAAATAATGATGAAGTGAAAAGCGAGTGGAATCCTCTAGATTGGAAATTACTTGCTGAAATGCCTTTCGGTAAACCGGTTGTTGCAGCTGGGCAAATAAGTTATATATTTTAAAGTTGTTCCTAAGTACGACTTAGGAGCAGCTTTTTTGTAGTTTCAGCAAATCATGTAATCTATTAAAGTTCTATACAATTCGTTAGAAATTTCTCCTTTGGCGTGATATCTGAAAATCAGTTAATATAGAGTAGTTGTAGTTTAATATGAAAGGAAGTAGATTATGAGTCAAAATCGTAATCAAAATATAGAAGAGATTAGTACAGCTAAGTTGATGTGGCAACTTACTCGCCCACATACATTGACGGCGACATTCGTACCAGTCATTCTAGGGACAGTGCTTGCTGTGTTTGATGTAAGAATAGATTTGCTATTATTTGTAGCAATGCTTGTGTGCTGTTTAGCACTACAAATTGCAACAAATTTATTCAATGAATACTATGATTTCAAACGTGGATTAGATACAGCAGATTCTGTAGGGATTGGTGGTGCACTTGTACGTCACGGTACTAAACCTTCTACAGTACTAGCTTTTGCACTAGCGTTATATGGAGTTGCAGTTGTACTTGGTATTTTTATTTGTATGAATAGTAGTTGGTGGCTTGTTGCGATCGGTGCAGTAGGTATGGCGATCGGTTATTTGTATACTGGTGGTCCTTACCCAATAGCGTATACACCGTTTGGGGAACTGTTTGCAGGTCTTAGTATGGGAATCGGATTTGTATTAATTTCATACTTTATACAAGCTGGAACAGTTAGTATGACAAGTTTATTAGTGTCGATTCCACTAGGGATATTAGTTGGGGGCATTAATATGTCGAACAACATTCGTGATATTAAGGAAGATACAATTGGTGGGCGTAAAACATTAGCTATTATACTAGGACGTGAAAAGGCTGTGAATTTACTAGCGTTTTCATTTGTCGTGTCCTATGTATGGATAATTGTACTTGTTATTATTGGTACGGTTAGTCCGTGGTTACTTGTTGTATTAATAAGTATTCCGAAACCAATACTGGCAATTAAGGCATTTAAAGAGGGTGTAAATGATCCAGCTAAGCAAGGGATTGCAATGAAATCCACTGCACTGACGAATACATTTTTTGGATTTTTATTGTCTGTAGGACTAGTATTAAGTTACTTATCCTAAATAAAAAAACTGTCTAACAATCAAGTGAGATTGTGGACAGTTTTTTTATGGGCATATTTAGTGCTTTTGTAATTGATGAGCAAAATTTGTTTCCTTTAAGCGAACTACGATAATGTAACCAAACAAAGCTCCGCTAACGCTTGATACAAGGAAAGTAGGCATAAAGAATAGAGCAGTAAATGAAGTGCCCATTAAAATTTTAGCATATGGTACTGCAACCAATGAAGCGAGTATACCAGTACCAACAGCTTCTCCTACAGCTGTAACCACACTTTACCGTAATACTTGTATAGCATACCCGCTAAAAAAGCCCCGATCATACCACCAGGAAAGGCGAGTAATGAACCAGTGCCGGTTATTACTCGAACAAGTCCAGTAAGAAATGCAATTAGAATAGCGGGCGGGGCCAGGCCCTAGCATTACAGCTGCTAGAACATTTACAGAATGTTGAATGGGATAAGCGCGTGCAATACCTGTTGGAAATGATACAAAAACAGATCCTGCAACGGCAATAGCGACAAACATGGCTATAGCCGTTTTGTGTGAAGTCATGAAATTTTCGCCACCTGTTGTAAGACATGTAGTAATTGTCGTGTAGCTACAAATGGTTCTTCATGTTTTGCGATAGCAGAGATGAGCGAAACACCATCTGCTCCTGCTCTGATAACGGTTTGACAATTATCAATTGTAATTCCGCCAATCCCAACAATAGGTAGGGAGGGATACGTAGCAGCTGTTTGTTCAATTAAATTTGTACCAACTGGAGAATTCGCATCTCGCATAGAGGTAGTAGCGAAAACTGGTCCAATCCCAACGTAATCAGCACCTGCATTTATTGCAGCAGTCACCTCTTTTAATGAATGAGTGGAGACACCTAGAATTTTATTTAGACCAATCTTTTCTCGGACTGCATTAGCACTAGCGTCATCTTGACCGACATGCACACCATCTGCATCTAGAGCGACTGCTAAATTTACATCGTCATTGACAATGAAAGGTATATTATATTTTTTACACAGGGCTTGGCATGCTTTAGCAAAATTTAATTTATCTTCCCCGGTGAGTGCATTTTCTCCTTTTTCTCTGAATTGAAAGAGGGTAATGCCACCACGAAGAGCTTCTTCTAAAACAACGAGCGGATCGTGTTCTTCGACATTTTGGCTTCCCATAATGAAATATAATTGAAGTTGTTCTCTATTCAATGATCATAACTTCCTTTCGGGCCTTTTCTGAAATTTCACGATAGGCCCAATGATTTGTCGGTCCATGACCAGCACCCAATTGTAGTCCATTAGCTATAGCAGCCTGTATAAAATATTTCGCATCAATTACTGCATCTGAAGCGGTGAAACCTTGTGCCAAACGTGCTGCAATAGCGGCTGAGAATGTACAGCCGGTACCGTGT
This sequence comes from Viridibacillus sp. KH_047, assembly GCF_057838945.1. Lineage (NCBI taxonomy): Bacteria > Bacillati > Bacillota > Bacilli > Caryophanales > Caryophanaceae > Viridibacillus > Viridibacillus sp. KH_047. Next base: position 216,274 of record NZ_CM174479.1, read on the forward strand.
GTATCTTTCGTGTTGATTCTTTCAGAACGCATAATGAATCGTTCACCTTTCGCTGATAAAAATAAATCCTCTGCATAATCTTTTGTATTGCGATGTCCACCTTTTAAGACAACGGCTTTAGCACCCATTGTAATTAGCCGATTTGCAGCATTCTCTACATCATTATCTGATTGAATTGTTAAACCTGTGAGTACTTCAGCTTCAGGAATATTAGGTGTAATAATGGTTGCAAGTGGTAGTAGCTCAGTTTTCATCGAGTGCACAGCTTCATTTAATAGAAGTGATGCCCCACCTTTTGCAATCATGACTGGATCAATGACGAGCATTGGAAGGTCATAACTTTTTAATGTTTCAGCTACTCCGTGGATGATTTCTGCTGAAAAAAGCATCCCAGTTTTAATAGCTCCTACTTGAAAGTCATCAAGGACAGCTTTGATTTGGCTGACTACACTGTTAACTTCTATGGCATAAACGTCGAGAACACCTAGTGTATTTTGTGAAGTCACTGCTGTGATTACAGATGTACCAAATGCACCAAGTTCTTGAAATGTTTTTAAATCTGCTTGGATACCTGCTCCACCACCACTATCAGAACCTGCGATTGTCATAGCAACACTTGTCATATTTGAATATCCTCTTTTTCTACAATTTTCATATTGTCACGTAAATCTTCTGAAGTAAGAGAATATAAACTGTTAATCATTTCAATTGCAAAAGTGCCTGGAGCAATGGCTGTTTTAGCAGTTCTTTCTCCAACTTGTTTGTAAAATGATAGAGCATTAGCTGTTGCTTGCAAATGATGGCCTTCAGAAACAGCAAGAAATGCGCCTGTCACCGCGCTAAGCAAGCACCCGGAGCCTGTAATTAGTGGCATTAAGTCATGCCCACCATCAATTTGAATTGTCGTTTGGCCATCGGTTACGGTATCTTCAACCCCAGTGACTGCAACAATGCAGTTAAGCCGGTTAGCAACTTGTTTAGCAATTAGTTGTACATCTATTTGACCTTCGCCAGAATCTGCTCCTCTTGATTGCCATTTGATATTACCGAGTGCAGCAAGTTCACCTACATTACAGCGGATAGCTGTAACCTGGACTTCTTTCAAAATATTTGTTACAGAGTACTTACGAAACTCACTAGCACCTACGCCAACTGGGTCAAGAACAACGGGAATACCCTTTTTGTTGGCACTTTTACCGGCTTCAATGATGGATAAAACAGTTCCTTGATCGAGTGTACCGATGTTAAGAACCGTACAGTCTGCTAGAGCAGCCGTTTCAGCTACTTCCTCGATTCCCTCCGCCATCATAGGGGAAGCACCTAGTGCGAGGAGACCATTAGCTTGGAAATTGGCAACAACGATATTTGCAATATTGTGGACTAGCGGTTTTTCAAAACGTAACTTTTCAAGGAAATGTTGTTGACCCATTATTTAGTCAACTCCTTTTCGTAATGTCCAATTGTCCATTGTTGTTTGGTCCATGCCATTTCCCAGAAATGCCATTCATAATAACTACTTTTACGGAAATGTTCTTTTAGTTGTTGAATACGTGCAGGGGGTAAGTCTTCGGCAAGTTCATTCATGCGATTAATTTGTTCTTCTACTAATTCTCCGAACCACTCAGAGCCATATGTTTGAATCCATTTATCATAAATAGGGTGATTAGGTTTTGATTCTTTTAGGCGTTCACCGATTTCATAGTAAAGCCAGTAGCAAGGAAGTATTGCAGCAAGAGTATCAGCTAAATCACCATTATTTGCAGAACGATACATATGAGATACATATTCATATGCTGTCGGTGCAGGCTTAAATGCAGCAAGCTCTTCATCTGTAATTTCTAACATAGTAAAAAATTGCTCATGAAGTGACAACTCAGCGATACATGTTGATTCAGCATGTTTGGCAAAACGTTGTGTAGTATGTAAATCATTTGCCTTTACTGCTCCTAGTGCTTGCACCTTTGCAAAGTGGGTTAAATAATAAGCATCTTGTTGTACGTAATATTGAAAAATATCGAGTGGCAAAGTACCTGCTGCTAATGATTTTATAAAAGGATGTTGAAAGCTACCTTCCCATAAATCATTACATTCTTGTCTTACTTCTTCACAAAATGTCATCTTTATGCACCCCAAATTCTTTTGTTTTTTGAAAATAAAAAGCCGCCCCTGATCTGTGTCAGTAGGCGGCGAACAATCATTTTCAATAAAACAAAATAGACTGATAGCGCCACTTCCCTCCGCTGGTATGAGCCAGATCAGGTTCCAAGGGTCCGCAGCACTCTGCGTCTCAGCCAATTAAATGACTCCCCTAGTGGTTAAAAAGCGATTTAGTTTTCAACATCAATATAACATAAATATTGGAATTAGCAAGGTGTAATTAAGCAAAGTAAATAGATTGTAATAAATGGCATTAAGCCATAGATGTGCACCAAATTCTATGTTAAGATACAAATTATCTGAATTTTATAGTGGGAAGCAAGGTGTTTAGATGGGCGCTACGGCAACAGTGAAAGGGCCAGAAGAAAAATTGAATTTATTTCATTTAACTTGGCCGATTTTTTTAGAAGTATTTTTATTTATGTTAATGGGGCTTGCTGATACATTTATGCTGAGCGCATTGTCTGATGATGCGGTATCAGGAGTAGGAGCGGCCAATCAATATATTCATATAGCAATATTAATTTTAGAAGTAATAGGAAACGGGGCATCGATTGTTGTTGCTCAATACTTAGGGTCTAAGCGTTATTTGGAAGCAGCTAAAATTTCAGCACTAGCCGTTTCCTTGAATTTAGTTATTGGTTTAATAATGAGTGTCGCTTTCGTAATTTTCTCGAAAAATATTATGATTGCAATGAATTTACAAGGTGATGTTCTTGAGTACGCTAGTAAATATTTATTCATTGTTGGGGGAGCTATTTTCCTACAAGCAATCATCAACTCGTTAGCAGCGATTATTCGTGTGCATGGTTGGACGAAACAGACGATGTATGTGTCACTTGGAATGAATATTTTTCACGTAATAGGGAACTATGTTTTGATTTTCGGTAAATTTGGCTTCCCTGAACTAGGAGTGCAAGGTGCGGCAATTTCATCAGTTGTCAGCCGTGTTTTGGCGCTACTAGTATTCTTCTGGCTATTGTATCAAGCGCTAGAGGTACGTATTAAATTTCAATACTACGTGTCACTATCAAAAGAATACATCGGTAAGATTTTGCAAATAGGGCTTCCATCTGCATTTGAGCAAGTGATGTACCAAGGTTGCCAAATTGTCTTCTTATACTATGTGACGTATTTAGGTGCAGAATCACTAGCAGCTCGGCAATATGCTTATAATATTTCAATGTTCACCTATTTATTTGCCATAGCAATTGGAACGGGAACTGCGATTATGGTTGGCCGTTACGTTGGTGCCAATGAAAAGGATGCAGCGTATAAACAATTGTGGGTTAGCATAAGATGGGCGATTATATTTACATTAGTGATGGTCTCAGTGGTCGTTGTTTTCCGCTATCCATTGATGCGTCTCTTTACTGATAATCCAGAGGTTATAAAAATTGGTGCAGCAGTATTAGTGTGTAGTATTTTGTTAGAAACAGGACGTACATTTAATATTACGATTATCAATTCATTGCGTGCTTCAGGTGATGCCAAATATCCGTTAATCATCGGATTTTTCTCGATGGTTTGTATGAGCTTACCACTTGGTTATTTACTTGTATTCCAATTAGACATGGGTTTAGTAGGTGTATGGTTAGCAATTGCAGCGGATGAATGGTTCCGAGCTATTCTTGTTTTCTTTAGATGGAAAAGTCGTCGCTGGGAAAGATATGCGCTCGTTGCACCTGATAAAACGAAATAATTTGATTAGATGTGAATTTTGTAAGTGATATATTAGTGTTTTTTGATATTTTAATCGCTGATGGCATAAAGTCATCAGTGATTTTTTTATTATAAAAAGATTGCTCACTGTTCGTAAGAATCCCTATTATCAAGATGCTTATGTACGCCCCTAGATATTTTATCCTTAGCCAATCAACACTTTGTTTTGTATACTTGGTAAAGAAGATTAATGAACGAGGTGTTTGGCATGGCATTGCCGAGAAAAGTAGCGAGTGCTAATTATATGAGAGAGAATCAAGCGCTGTTCGCTTGTCCAGTTTGCGGGAATGAGATGACGGTGACTGAGGATTGTATTGTTGTTTGTGATAATCGACATTCTTTCGATATTGCAAAGCAAGGCTATGTAAATTTCATGACACATGCTGCGACTTCAATGTATGGCAAAGATTTATTTGAAGCACGTAAGCTGGTTATTGAAAGTGGATTGTATGCACCGATGCATGCAGCGATTTGTGAATTACTGAAGCAGATGAATACTAATGTTGCCGTATTAGATACAGGTTGCGGAGAAGGATCGCATTTAGCAAGTATTAAAAATAAATTCCAGGAGCAATCTGATAACAGTTTTGTTGGAGTAGGTATTGATATCGCAAAAGAAGGAATTATTGCAGCAGGGCGTCATTATAATGACATGATTTGGTGTGTCGGTGACCTAGCAAAAAGTCCGTATCAACAAGCAAGTTTTAATGCAATATTAAATATTTTATCACCCGCAAATTACACGGAGTTTAAGCGTCTTTTGAAGCCGAATGGATTGGTTATTAAAGTCGTACCACAAAGTGGATATTTACAGCAATTACGTGCTTTATTCTTTGCAGATTCTGAAAAGGAATCTTATTCAAATGAACTTACGGTTGAGCGGTTCAAGGAGAATTTCCGTGAGGTTGAAGTAAAGCGTATTACACAAACAATAGAAATAAATCAGGAATTGGTGCCTTTATTAATGCATATGACACCAATGGGCTGGCATCAAAAAAATGATGAAGCAGTTACAAATTTAACTGAAATTACGATTGATTTAGATATACTTATTGGGAAAATATAAGACAAAACTCCGTGATATTATTGCGGAGTTTTTTTATTTTAAAAACTTCTTTTTAATGTGTTCAGGCTAGATAATGATTTATCTGATGTATTGAATAATGTATAGAACTAAAGAGGTCAAAATGCAATATGGAGTTTTAATGTGCATAGAATGGGAATAATGGAAGCAGAGGTGAATGATTATGAAATATGTAATTATTGGCGGGGATGCTGCAGGTATGAGCGCAGCGATGGAAATTGTACGTCGTGATAAACAAGCGGAAGTAACAACATTGGATAAGGGGTATATTTACTCTTATGGACAATGTGGTTTGCCTTATGTTATAGATGGTCGAATCCCATCGACAGACAATGTGATCGCACGGCGTGTAGAAACTTTTCGAACGAAATATGGTATTGATGCAAGAACAGGGCATAATGTAACAAGCATCGATTCTGAGGCGAAAACAGTATCTGGTGTTGTTCTTGAGACGGATGAGAGCTTTCATATTTCATATGACCGTTTACTTATTGCTACTGGAGCTAACCCTATCTTCCCTAACTTTGAGGGTTCTGACTTAGCTGGGATTCATACGTTAAAAACTATACCTGATACAAACGCTATTTTAAATGATTTAAATGATTCTGTTAAACAGGTAACCATCATTGGAGGTGGCTACATAGGCTTAGAAATGGCTGAAAGTATAGCAGAACTTGGCAAGCAGGTACGCATTATCCAACTGGGTAGTCAGTTAGCAGATATATTCGATCAAGATATGGCAGAGCTCATTCATGAAGAGGCAAGACAAAATGGTATTGAATTAATTTTCAATGAAGAAGTGAAAGGCTTTAAGGGAGAGGGTCATGTGCAAACAGTTGTGACGGATAAGGGAGAACATGAGACGGATTTTGTACTAGCAGCAATTGGTGTAAAACCTAATACAAGATTTCTTGATGGAACCGGTATGCATATGACGCAAAATGGTGCAATTTTGGTGAATCCATATATGGAGACAAATTTAGAAAACGTTTATGCCGCTGGTGATTGTGCTAGTCATTATCATCGTATTAAACAGAAGGCTGATTATATCCCGCTTGGGACTACAGCAAATAAGCAAGGTCGTATTGCAGGAATGAATATGGCTGGATGTGCAAATACGTTCAAGGGCATCGTAGGTACTTCTGTCGTGAAATTCTTTCATCTAACTTTAGGGCGAACCGGATTATCTGAAAAAGAGGCAGAGAAGCTTGGATTCGATTACGAAGTGCATAAACAAAAAGCGAAAGATATTGCTGGTTACTACCCTGGTAACCAGGAAATGCAATTGAAGTTTATCTATAAAAGAACGAATCAGAAATTATTCGGAGCACAGATTATCGGTGGAAATGGTGTAGATAAACGTATTGATGTTTTTGCAACAGCACTCTATCATGAAATGACTCTGAATGACTTATTGGATTTGGATCTTGCCTATGCACCGCCATATAACGGAGTTTGGGATCCGATTCAACAGATAGCAAAACGAAAATCATAAGATATATATAGGTGGTTTTTAGTCCAGCTTCTATATAAAATGAAAATCCGTAGAGATATTAAGCCTCTACGGATTTTCTTCGTGTTAGTACTAGTATGAGTTTTAAAAGGATGAGAAATGTGACAGCGCCTGCTGTATCTAACATCACATCTTGAAAAGTAGCTGTTCGACCGGTTGTAAAATATTGATGAAATTCATCAAATGCCGCTAATGAAAATGTCAGAAGGGCTGCGGTAAATAGGCGGAATTTATGTTTAGGTAAAGCAATAAATATTGTTATCGCTATTAATCCGAACATGCCAAAGTGTGCAGCTTTTCGGATTAAGAATTCTAAAAAGTAATAATAGCCGCGCTCGTCTACAGATACAATTATGCCCCAATAGGGAATTTCTAATAGGGATAATAGAGGTCTTAATGGTTCATTTGGAAACCACTCACGTAATGTTGGTACGATAGTTTGCTGCTCATAACTCTGACTAGATGAGATGAAGATGACTAACAGTAATATGAGTAATGGAATTAATTTTTTCATATAAGAACCATACCATAAATCGACAGGATTTTCAGTCGGCGTAATGAAAATGCTAATTATACTGTTATCTTTTGTAATCTTATGAAAGATGTTATGCTAAAAAAGTACTTAAATGATAAAGGACGTGTTAGAATGCCCGGACGTAATGAACCGTGTCCATGTGGTAGTGGTAAGAAATACAAAAAATGCTGTGAGAAGAAAGAAGCAGTCACAGTAGAAACCGTATACGCAGAAGAATTAGAACGAGTATTGCAAACATTTTATGATAAGTATCCGTTACGTAGCGACATTCCTGAGTTTGCTGAAGTAGCGAAGAAATGGCATGATGCAGTCGGCAAATATTTATTAGAAGATATGATTGAAGCCATTGCATTAGATGCATATTTCTTCCATGAAAGAACGGATATTTGGCAAGGATATTTGCAAAAAGTGAAAAAAGAAATAGTACGCCCATCGACTTTAACTGTATTAAACACTTGGGAGCATCCAACAATGATGGTTGCTGAAGTAACAGCAATTGAAGAGAATTATATGTTGGTGCGAAATATATTAACAGATGAAGTTATACATTTGCGTCGTGAAAGTGACAAACCTGTTCCTGTAGGCGTGCATGTATTTTGCTTTATCTTACCAGACGGCTCAAATAAAGAATCACATTATTTAGCGGTATCAAGTATGATTTTCTTCCCGAAAGATCATCAAGCTGTATTCGGAAAATTAGCAGATACGTTTAAAGCACAATCAGCTTTGGACGAGGAAGCTTACTGGAAAGAAAATAGCCTGAGCTTCTGGAAAGAGCTAGGTGAAGCTGGCTTTGAAGGCGGGGAATTTACGGATTTTGAAGCGGATGTATTTTTACGTGTGCTAGAGTTTTTAGAAAGCAAAGGACAAGATCCAAGACCTGTTCTTGAAATTGTAGAAGATTATGTAGTAGAGCGCCAACCGAAAGCGCGTAAGGCTGTTGCAATTGCAGCAGGTGCTATTCGTTTTGGTGAAGAACAAAAATTATTTGAACCACTTGGAATGACAGTGAAAGAAATCGCTGAAAACTTTGAGGTTTCTCCATCTTCATTAAACAAATATTATAATGAGCTAACGGCTTATTATACTGAAAAAAATAATTAACAAAAAAGCTACTTCAATTTATGAAGCAGCTCTAGACTGTAGACAAATCCGAAGAAATTTGGATTTATCTACAGTCTTTTTATTTTTATACAGGATAGAACGACTCTTCCGAAGCTTACCGCTCGCTTTCCGTGGTCGAGCGCCGAGCCGCTTCGTCGCTACGCTTCTCCAAACCAATAAAAACTACCTTCTAACTTTCTATATACTCATTAGTTTTGCAGATAAAGGCGGATTTCTAAAAGTACAAAAAAGTAAAAAGTTTGCATTCTTTAGAGGTCTGTTATAGCTTTAAAATATGAGAAGTATTGTCCAACCTTCAGGAGGTTTTAACAGATGAACACAAATCAACCTTTTACAGATGCAGAATTTGATCGTATTTTTGAAGAAAAGTCAGAAGAAATTAATGCCCAGCTAGATCGTGAAATTTTGATAGCCATGATAGGTGATGTAAATGCTGGGAAATCTTCAACAGTAAACAAATTAATGGGTGACGATGTCGCACCAGTGGGCGCAAATCCTGGTGAAACTCAACATATTAAAAAGTATATATATAAAGATAAAATTGTATTCGTCGATACTCCAGGGCTTGATGATATTAAAAGCGAGAACTCAAATATAACCATGAATTTTTTCCATGAGGCTGATGTAGTGCTATTTTTCCTTAATGCAGCGGGTACTGTTCTTTCAGAAACGGAGCTTTCTTCATTAAAGAAAATAAGCGCGGTCAATAAAGACATTATTCTAGTACTTAACAAAATTGATGCAGCTGACGATATACCAAGCCTTGTGAAATATGTACAGGACCATACAAATTATCAGTATCCAGTGACACCGATTTCTTCTCGCACAGGTGAAAATATGTCCATGTTACAAGAAAAGGTGCTAGAGCTTTTAGAGGTCAAAAAAAAAGACATTTTAATGGCAGCTCACATGGCTGATAAGTCGGCTACTGCTAAAAAGTGGATTTTAGGGGCAGGTGCTTCAGCAGCTGCGATTGGAGCAGTGCCGATTCCAGGTGCTGATTTCGTGCCATTAACGACCTTACAAGTAGGTATGATGCTGAAGCTATCTACCCTTTATGGAAAACCTATCTCTAAAGATAAAGCTAAGGAAATGATTATCGCAACGATAGTTGGTAATGTTGGGAAAACAATATTCCGCCAAATAGTAAAATTCGTACCAGGAGCAGGTACTGTAGCTGGTGCGAGTGTTGCAGGCGGAATGACAATCGCATTAGGCTATGCGGTGAAATATGCGTACGAAAATGACATCGATGTCAATTCAAAAACACTTAAACCGTTATATGAAACGTTTTTAAAAGACCAAAAGAAAAAGTAATATTATATTCTGTGCCATAAACCCTTAGGAGGATTTATAGCACAGTTTTTTGTTTTGTGTGGGAAATAATATAGAAAGAATACGCCCAACAATTATCGGGTATTTCGTTCGTCCTATTGCCACAAGCGTTGGATGATGAAAAGTGGGTAGTGAAGCTGTAAAAAAATGAGTATCTAAAGCGACTGCTAGATTGATAATATGACATTCTGGCAGTCGCTTTCTCATTCAATAGTATGAAAGGAATTTCATCCAATTGATGGTATAAAATACTAATGTTATTAACATATGATGGTAGTATCGATTGGAGGGAATGTGATGATTATCCAAAAAGTGAGTTTGTATAGCTCGAATTTAGAAGAAACGAAGAATTTTTATGTGGGGAAATTGGGATTAATGCTTGTAAATGAAAGTATTAATAGTTTTGAAATAGCAGTTGGTACAAGTATTTTAGAATTTAAAGAATATGATGGGGAAGGTATGCCATTCTATCATTTTGCATTCAATGTACCTGGTAATTTATTTCGAGAAGCTAAAAAATGGATTATGCAATTAGTATCCTTAAATAATGATGAAGAAGGAAATGATGAGGTGCATTTTGAATCAGCTAAAGCATTCTCATGCTACTTCGAAGATCCTTCTGGTAATATTGTAGAGCTGATTTCACGTTATGGATCATCTCCACAAATCAAACTAACTGAACCTTTTTTAGGAAAGAATCTATTAAATATTAGTGAAATAAATGTTACTACAGATGATATTTTGAATGTGGGTAGTGAATTACGAAAATATGGTGTTGTCCCAACGGATGAAGAGCCATTAGAACCGAATGCACTTAATTTTTTAGGCGAAAGGGAAGAGGGTACCTTTTTTTTATTAGCGCCTACTAAGCGAATATGGTATTTTTCGACGAAAGAGGCAGTTAGTTTTCCATTGGTGATCCAGTTGAAAGACAGCCGATTTGTTGAGGTGAACGAAGATGGAAATGTTTCTATTGGAACAAAATAATACTTTCAAAAAAGGCTGCTCTTTGGTCATACAGATCCGATGTTCATTTTACCAAATGGTATTCAAGCTTTAGAAACAGATTATCTAGTAGTGGAATAATAACATTCTTTCACTAGCAGATTCATATTTATCATGGTACTATCGAATTAAATAAAACCGAAACTTTCAAATAAAGAGGCGAAGTAATTTGTTAAAAGGTTTACCATTATACATGGTGCTAATCGCTATCGGCTCCCTTAGTATCACATTTGGTATGACGCGTAATTTACCTTTGACGATGCAATGGATATTACTTATTAGCGGCACGATTTTAAATATCATTAGCTTGATCGGACTTTTTATATTTTTGGCAAAGCAAGACTCGAATAAAAAAGCATAACTGCTAAGAAAGCTATCTCGCTAAAAGTGGGATAGTTTTTTATTTTTGGTAAATAATGTTGATTGGGTATATCGCAGAGTGATATAGTCGAATTGTGACATAGTTGGGGTAAAAAGAGTTGTCTCATGAATATAGAGTAAATCAATGAAATGAAGCGCTTAAATGAATTGTATGTGAATATCGCAAAATACAAGGGGGCTTTTGAGTGATCATAAAAAAGTGGAGACCACTTTGGAGTTATCGCATTGAAGAGACGGAGCAATGGTTAGCTGAAATGGCGCGTGACGGTTTGCAGCTATCGCATATACAACGATTTAGTCGTTTGTTTCAATTTGAAAAAGTGGCATCAATTGAAACAACTTATCAAATTCAATATGGCAAGTCAGCTCAATTAGCAAAAACGCTACAAAATAATGGATGGCAGGAAGTTGTGAAAGCAAAGCATTGGCAAATAGTGAAGAATGATCATCCATTTATTTCCCTCTTTCCTTCAAGAGATGGTGTTTTGAGACGTATTAGTTCTCATCAGGATAAATGGGGCCAGTTTGCAATTATTAGCGCATGGATACTATTGATTATTTTCATGCCATTTTGTTTAATGTTGTTTATGTTGGACTTTGAAGATTTGGCACCTATTTGGTGGATGATTCCTATATCAATTATTATTTTAGCGGTTAGTAATATTAGGTTAAGTATCTTTTTAAAAAGGCAATTACAGGCTTTAGAAGAGAAATATTTTAATACAACGATCGATCAAGTGCAGGCAACAGGAAAGACGTTTAGAAAATGGAAGAATACTTGGGTGTACTTTCCTTTTCAGAGGGCTCTGTTTATCCATTGCTTCGCCGTCTCACGAAAGAAGGCTATTTTACCACTTATTTAAAGGAATCAACTGAAGGACCGCCACGTAAGTATTATCAAATTACAAAGCAAGGTTTAATTTATCTAGAAGAATTACGTCAAGAATGGGATTCATTTATTGCTGGAGTTAATCATTTAATCCATGAGGGGGATGTAAAATGAATGAAGAACGGTATTTGCAAGCACTAGAAAAAGAGTTGGATTGCTTAAAACAAGAGGAAAGACAGGATATCATTCGGGATTTTCGCGAGTATTTTTCAAATGGACGTAGTGAAGGGAAAACGGATACTGCAATCATTGATGCCCTTGGGACTCCAGCACATATTGCTGAGGAATTATTAAAGGCTTATGGTGAGGAGGATATGAAGGTGACGGAGGAACAGCCTAAAGGGGAGTACTTTACGAAAGTAAGTATAGAGGCTGATTTTGCAGACTTAGATATTATTCCATCACCAGATGACCGTGCATATGTTGATATGAAAGATCAACTAAGCAATAAGTTGATTTCAATGGATATTGTCGGAGATACACTTAAAATCGTTATTAAAGAGAAGAAAAAATGGTTCGCGTTTGGCATAATTTTAACATTTGGCAACGCTCCTAAAGTGACGATTAAATTACCTAAACGTATGTATGATATGATTCGAATTGATAACGATAATGGTACAACGAAAGCGGAACAATTACATGCTATTTTAATGCATATCGAATCAGATAATGGTCGAATTATATTAACAGATAGTGCCTCTACAAACTTACATGTAGAAACTGACAATGGTCGTATTACGTTAAAAGATGTTCAATGTAAAACATTAACGGGTGAGACGGACAATGGCCGTATAGAGTTACATCATGTACAAACAGAGACAGTTAAGGTTAAAACAGATAATGGTCGAATCGACATTCAAGAAGTAACAGGTGCCATTGAAGCAGAAACAGATAATGGCCGTATTGAAGCTTTTATTCCTATTATCACTAAACCCATCTCCTTGAAAACGGACAATGGGAGCATTCAACTATACGTAAAAGAAAAGCCAGATAATGCTACGATTCAGACTAAAAAAGACATGGGTAAAAGTATAATTTTCGGAGAAAAAACGAAAAAAGTAATCTTGGGTAATGGTTTATTACCCATCTCCTTGAAAACAGATAACGGTAGCATTACCGTTGCAGAAAGATAATATCTAGCCCCTTGTACATCTTGTACAAGGGGTTTTAATGTAGTTAAAAATATATAAATGACAAAATATTTGCTAAAATAAGAATGGTAGAAATTTAATAAGGGGGAGAGATTATGAAGAAAATTTTAGTATTAGGTGGCACACGTTTTTTTGGCAAGAGATTAGTTGAATTATTAGTAGAGGATGGTCATGATGTAACAATTGCTACACGTGGAAATTTAGCCAATCCTTTCGGTGATAAGGTACAACAAATCACAGTAGATAGACTAAATGCCAAAGCGCTAAAATCAGCAGTAGGAAATGAACAATGGGATATTGTATACGATAATATTTGTTATTCACCGGATGATGCAGCAGTGGCTTGTGCTATCTTTGATAAAAATGTAGGTCATTATGTTTTCACTTCCACATTATCAGTTTATTCAGCAGATGGGGTTGCTAAGATAGAAGAGGATTTTGATCCTTATACTTATCCAATTCAAATGGGAGATCAACATGCATTTTCATATGGCGAAGGGAAACGTTTATCAGAAGCTGTATTTTTCCAAAAAGAAACGTTTCCAGTAACAGCAGTCCGATTCCCAATTGTAATTGGTGAAGAGGATTATACAGAAAGACTACTTTTCCATGTTGAGCATGTGAAAAATGAAGAAGAAATAGGAATGGTTAATACAGAAGCGCGTATGTCCTTTATCTCATCTGATGAAGCAGGCTCTTTCTTGAAATGGGTTGGACAAGAGCAGGTTACTGGGCCTATAAATGCGACATTAAAAGGCACCTATTCATTAGCAGAAATGCTAGGAATTATTGAAGAAGAAGTCGGTAAAAGGGCAATTGTTTCAGCTGAAGTGGAACAGGAAAATGTTTCACCTTATAATATTCCGGATTCTTGGTATATGGAAACGTCAAAAGCAGAGTCTGCTGGTTATACATTTGCAACATTGGGTAGTAGTTTTCCACAACTTGTCCACAATCTTGTACAAGAAATACATCACAAAACTAGATAAATAAATCATTGATATGCGAGGAGCTACTATTTTTACAAGTGGCTTCTTTCATTTTTAAGTGTATAAATCTTTTTTTCGGGAACTATAAAAATATGTAAAGAATCTATTTTGAATGCGACTAGGAGTTGAAAACTATGATTGAAATGATTTTACTAATCATTGTGATTAACATTTCTTATATGACTTTAACAACTCTACGTATGATTTTGGTCATTAAAGGCTATCCGAAAGTTGCGTCTCTGCTCTCAATGGTAGAAGTATTTATCTATTTGATGGGATTAACGATTGTATTAGACAATTTAGATAATCCGTGGAATATCGCTGCTTACTGCCTAGGTTGGGGATTAGGTGTTTATTCGGGGAGTTTAATTGAACAGCGCCTGGCATTAGGCTATGTGCTATTTGAAGTAATAGTTGATGCAAGTGAAGCGGCACTAGTCGGAGAGTTACGTGCTAAAGGGTATGGTGTCACTTCATGGTTTGCAGATGGTAAGGATGGCAAGAAAATAAGTATGACAGTAATAGCCAAGCGCAAAAATGAAGCAAAATTACGTGCAACAATAATAGGCATTTCGCCAAAGGCATTTGTTATCTCATATGAACCAAGTAAGCTCAATGGAGGATTTTTAGTGAAGCAAATGCGTTAAATGTAATAAAAAAGAAGCATCATATCGTCTAGTTTTCTAGACAGTATGATGCTTTTTTTAGTCAGTAGAATCATTAGCTATAAGAATTCTCACTACTTCTAATGGGCGAACATCTAATTCACTTATTTTTTTGAGGGGTATCCAGACGGCTTCATATGTACCACCTTCAATTGAAGATTTTGTGAATTCTTCACCATTTCCTGTGCCAAATTCCCCTGATATGATTTGAGCTGTGAAATAATATTGTGTACCATTGAATGGAACGGTTGTGAGTAGTTTTTTGAGTTTTACGTGAACACCTAGTTCTTCAAAGGTTTCCCTTATCGCTGCTTGTTCAGCTGTTTCGCCATGCTCAATTCCACCCCCCAGCGAAAGCATAATAGTTACCATGACCTTTATTTCTTTTCAATAAAGCTACTTTATCTTCTCGGATAATGACAGTAGCTGCTCGATTCCGCATAAACATACCTCATTTAACTTAAAGTGTTTGAAAAAACAATTAATTATAACCTTTTTTTGTACAATTGGTACAAATTTTATAAATATCGATTACAATAATAGGTAGGGGAATGTAGAATTATGGATTCAATATATGAACCACCTATTCGTTGCTATCGTTTGAATATAATTTCTTTTTTAGATACTATCTCTAGTAGAGATTATTAGAGCTCTTCAAAATAGTAACAATCGCAGGAAATGAATATCGCTGAAGATAGATATTCATAGTGCAAGTAAGGAGTAGAAAAGTGTATAGATTTGTAGGTCTTTTTGTAGTAAAGTTTTTAGGTTTATTTAATAAGGTGAGAGTTTTTGACAAGCATAATGTGCCAACAGAGGGTGGTTATGTTGTAGCTTGTACTCACACAGGTTGGATTGATATTTTGAATCTTGGTGTTTCTATATACCCGAAACCTATTCATTTCATGGCTAAGAAGCAACTTTTTGATCATAAGCTACTAGGTTGGTTTATCACGAAGATGAATGCTTTTCCTGTAGATCGTGATAACCCAGGACCAAGTGCAATTAAAATACCAATGAAGTTGTTAAAAGAAGGTGAAGTAGTAGGTATTTTCCCAAGCGGAACACGAAATGCGGAAGGAAACTCTTTAAAGCAAGGTGCGATTACAATTGCTCAATTATCTAAAGCACCAATTGTACCAGCTGCATATATTGGGCCGAATACACCGCGTGAAGTGTTTGCTCGTGAAAAGGGCTACCTTATCTATGGTGAACCCATTTATATTACGGCTAAAGGTAAAGCTGGAAGAGAAGAATTTACGCGTCTTCTTGAAGAACAATTAGCTACGTTACAGAAGAAGCTAGAAGAGAAAATTGCTCATGACGCTAGCTGATTTTTAATCAGTTAGTGACTAAAAAACAACATAGAGTATATCTACTTACTGCGGGGGCAAATCAACTTTAAAGTAGCTGAAAAAGAATCGTTAATACACAATTTCTTTTAGGGGTGGAGCGTATGGTTACTGTTGATTTTTATGAAAAAGACGAGAAAGTTGGAGGTAAGTCTCCGTTAGAAGTAATGGCAGAAAAGCGTAGTCAACTGATTTTCAAACAAAGAATGTCAGTTGGACTTACGCAGTCTGAATTAGCGGTACAGGCAAATGTAACGCAGAAAACGGTAAGTAGAATTGAACGTGGAGACACAAAAGTTCGTGAAACGACTTTACAAAAGGTTTATGATGTTTTGGGGATAACGGAAGAACATCTTATTGTATTAAAGGACCATCCAAATACATAAATAAATACTACTTTTCAGCGCCATATCTGATTTGATATGGTGCTTTTTTTAGGTTCAATTACTTAGAAAAAGGATTAATTGGTTGACTTGTATAAATAGTTGTAGTGAAAAATTGCGTTAATGAGCAAGTAGATGGGATAATATAACTAATGTTAAGATATAATGAAATATATGGAATACCTTTAGTAGGGGGAGAGTTTAAGTGGAAAAAAGTCAAAAAAAAGAACTACTTTCATGGTTACGTCCCATTCTCATCGCTGTCATTATCGCTGTTGTTTGTCGCCAGTTTTTAATTGCACCTATAACAGTTAGGGGAGAGTCAATGGAGCCAACATATGTTGATGACAATAAAGTGTTAATAAGTAAATTAAGTCATATCGAAAGATTCGATATCATTGTATTTGATGCGCCTGACTCAGATGAGAAATATATTAAAAGGGTAATTGGCTTACCGGGTGACCATGTAGCAATGAAGGATGACACTCTTTACATAAATGGGAAGGCATACGATGAGCCTTACTTAAGTACGAAGAAAGAAAATTTATTGGAAGGTCATTTTACATATGATTTTACGTTAGAAGAAATAACAGATGAAAAAGTAGTGCCTTCTAATAGCTATTTTGTTCTTGGGGATAATCGTTTGGAAAGCTCAGATAGTAGAGAATATGGCTTTATTTCAAAAGATGCAGTGAAGGGCGAAGTGAAGCTTAAATTTTTCCCTATATCAATAGTTAAATAAGAGAACCTTAATTGATATTTTGTGATGTAAAAAGGTATATTCAATTAAATTGTAAAAATGAGATTTATAGAATGAATATAAAAGGTCTTCCTATCAAGGGAGGCCTTTTTGTTTTGTATTAATCTATGTAAAGTAATAAAAAATTGTTTATATATATTTGTGTGCATCAAATAATTATAATAGATATGGAATATACATTAAAATAGTGAACAGATTGTAAAAATAATTGAATAAGAGTGTATTTAATAATATGCAGTTTTTTTAGAATAAGAGGTGTAAAGAGTTGAAGAAGTTCATAAATGTTAGGTCGGTAGCATTAGTAGCATGGCTAATTATAACAATAGTTATGGTTTTGACAATGCCTAATATGGATCGGCTTGTTAAGGAAAAAGGGCAACTGAATATAAGTAATGCAGTACAAAGTGGAATTGCAGCTGAGATGATGAAAGAAATGAATGATAAAAGTGGTGAACACTATTCTTTCACTGCAGTCTTCCATAGTAATACGGATAAAAAATTATCTGGTGAGCAATTAGAAGAAATTCGTACAGTGATTACTCGTTTAAAAGATCACCAAAATGATTTAGGCATTTCATCCATAATATCGCATACAGACAGTAAGGAAGTGAAATCGCAGCTGGTTTCAGAAGATGGGACAACCATCTTGACGCAAATTTCAATAGATAAAAAGCAAGGTGAAATTTCAAACGTTGAGAAAGAATTAAATACATATTTTCAATTGAATAATGTAGATACATATTTAACTGGAAATGACTTGGTGATTAGAGATTTTGCAAAGTCTACACAAGATGGCGTTGCGAAGACAGAAGTTATTGCCATTATGTTTATTGTAGTTGTATTAATTCTAGTTTTTCGTTCTCCGGTAGTTCCATTGATTTCTTTAGTAACAGTTGGCATATCTTACATCGTTTCTTTAGGAGTTATCGCACATTTAGTGGATAAGTGGAATTTTCCATTCTCCAATTTTACACAAGTATTCCTAGTTGTTGCGCTCTTTGGTATCGGTACAGATTACAACATCTTACTGTATACCCGCTTTAAAAAAGAACTTAGAGATACTAGCAATTATTTAATAGCTGTAAGAGCAACT
Organism: Viridibacillus sp. KH_047; assembly: GCF_057838945.1. Lineage (NCBI taxonomy): Bacteria > Bacillati > Bacillota > Bacilli > Caryophanales > Caryophanaceae > Viridibacillus > Viridibacillus sp. KH_047. The sequence continues at coordinate 234,413 of NZ_CM174479.1, forward strand.
TATAAAACTGCTGGGAAAACGGTTCTTTATAGTGGTGCAGCTGTATTTATAGGTTTTATAGCATTGGGCCTTTCAGATTTTCCTTTATATAAGGCAAGTTCACTCGTAGCAGTAGGTGTGGGGATCTTATTACTTGTCCTTATCACGTTGAACCCATTCTTTATGGTTTTCCTAGGTAAAAAAATGTTCTGGCCAGTCAGAAATTTCGAAGGACATGGTGATAGTAAATTATGGTCAATTTTAGCGAAGTATGCCTATTTAAGACCTATCTTAGCGCTGCTTTTAGTAGCCATTATATGTACGCCGTTTATAATAAAAAATTCAGGTGAATTGAATTACAATGATTTATTAGAGATTGCTGATAGCTATGAATCGAAGCAAGGGATTAAAGTTATTGAAGAGCATTTCCCACCAGGTTTCTCATCTCCAACAAATATCGTCATTAAAGGAAGAACGACTTTAGATAACCAAAAGTCTCTACAATCAATTGATGAATTAACGCAAGCAATTGCAGAAATAAATGGTGTATCAAAGGTATATTCGTCAACTAGACCTGAAGGGAATCGAGTGAAAGAACTTTACTTGAACCGCCAAACTGATCAAGTTAATAGTGGCTTAGGAAATGCACAGGATGGCATCGGTGCAATTCATAATGGTTTATCAACTGCTGGGGATGGACTTAGTAAAGCCGATGATAGTGGAATTGAAAATGTTCAAAAGTTAATTGACGGTACTACAGAAGTAAAATCAGGAGTATTAGCATTGAACTCTGCTATGGAGAAAGTTACAAATGGCTTCCAACATGGAGTAACAGGAGCAGGTCAGATTCAAACAGGCTTACATGAATTAAATACCAATATAGCGAAATTGTCCGATGGTACCAGACAATTACAGAATGGTTATGAAGATTTATATACAGGCCTTAATACATTTTCACAATATTTTTCATCATTGAGTGATGCAATTATCGGCGCTAGACAAGGGTATGCACAGATTGAAGTTTCGATGAGGGCTCTGATTAAAACAAATCCTGAATTAGAAAATGATGAAAATGTAGGAACCACTCTACGTATAACACAAGCGGGTCAGCTAGAGTTCTTGGTATTAAAAAACCAAATGAATAAAATTGAGCCACAGTATAATAATGCGATGAAATCATTTAATAAAGCGAATACTTCATTCTCAAAAATTAATAATGGCTTAATGTATGTTGAGCAGGGAGTGAAGCAACTTGAGGATGGAGCACGAGAATTAAAAACAGGATTAGATAAAGGAGAAAATGGCTCTGAGCAAATTGCTAGTAATCTACCCTATTTACAAAACGGACTGACTCAAATTAATAATGGTCAAGAGCAACTGAAGTCAGGACTTTCTGATTTACAACAACACATGGAAACTTTGCAAAAAGGTCTTGCTGATAGTACAGATGGTTTAGATGAAGTTAGTGCAGGCCTGGCGAATGCACAAGATTATTTAGGAAACGTTAGTAACTCAAAATCAACTGCGAAATTCTTTGTTCCTAAGAATATTTTAGAGGGAGAGGATTTCCAAAGAAGTTTGGATATGTACATGTCTGAAAATCGAGAAATGACAAGATTAATGGTCGTTCTTGATGTTAATCCATATTCAAAAGAGGCGATGCATATCGTTGAGAAAATCAATGAACGTATTGAATCAGTTTCAAAAACTGGCGAGCTAAAAAATACGCAAATTGCAGTAGGCGGGAAGTCTTCTCAAAATCTAGATTTACAAGATATTTCGAGCAATGATTTTACGAGGACTATTATAATTATGCTCATCGGTATTGGAGTGGTACTAGTTATTATTACACGTTCACTTTGGAGGCCAATAATCATTATTGCTTCATTAGTTATTGCCTATTACTCATCACTTGGGATTAGTGAATTAATTAGTAAATACATTCTAGATATTGATGCCTTAAGCTGGAATGTCCCCTTCTTTGGCTTCATTATGCTAATTTCATTAGGAGTAGATTATAGTATCTTCATGATGATGCGCTTCAATGAACTTGAACAGAAATCTAGTGAAGCAATAATAGAGGCTGCAAAAAATATCGGTGCGGTTGTATTATCAGCAGCGGTTATTTTAGGTGGTACATTTGCTGCGTTGATTCCTTCAGGTATTTTGACGTTGATACAAGTAGCACTAGTTGTCATAGTGGGGCTTGTATTAATGAGTTTACTATTGATGCCAATCTTCACACCTGCAATGTTTGGTCTAACTGATAAGCTTAGACATTTTGGTGGTAAAAAGAAGTCCAATAATTAAAGGGATTCTTTAAAAAAATAAAATGTAAGCTACTTTGCCATTTCATTTTAAAGAGATGTGTAGAGTAGCTTTTATTTTTATCTTGAATTGGATTTCTTTCTATTCATGACTAAGGGTATATACAGATGGGTAAAAATAAATGAAGTTAGAGTAATAAGGAAATGTATTACCACTAATTGGAAAGGTAGAAGGCAAAGCTCCAATGTAGAGGATCGGAGAGGCATGAAGAGTCCTGCTGTAATTGGAGGGGGCATAGGCGGTATCGGTATAATTATTGTCCTTCTCTATACATTACTAGGTGGCAATCCTGAAGGTGGAGACACTTTCAATGCCAAATACTTATAGGAACTAGAAAAGGGTATAAAACGCTGGAAAATAAGAAAGAAGACTAGTTTAGCACCTTTTTCGCATTTGACGAATATATTAATTGCTATGAAAATAGTGTATAATACTACAGTAAATTAATGGCTTATCCTCAAGTGGGCAAAAGTAATGCCCGCGCGTCATTTATATGTAGACTATTTGAAAGAGAGTGAAAATACATGGGACGTAAGTGGAACAATATTAAAGAGAAAAAAGCTGCTAAAGACCAAAGTACAAGCCGTATTAACGCTAAATTTGGACGTGAAATTTATGTAGCTGCTAAACAAGGGGAACCGAATCCAGAATCTAACGGTGCATTAAAAGTTGTTTTAGAACGAGCTAAAACATACAGTGTACCAAAACATATTATTGATCGTGCAATCGATAAAGCTAAGGGCGGCGGAGATGAAAACTTCGATGAACTTCGTTATGAAGGTTTCGGACCGAATGGCTCTATGGTCATCGTGGATGCTTTAACAAATAACGTAAACCGTACTGCTGCAGATGTACGTGCTACATACGGTAAAAATAACGGGAACATGGGTGTCAGTGGTTCTGTAGCTTATATGTTCGACCCTACAGCTGTATTCGGTATTGAAGGAAAAGAAGCTGAAGAAGTACTTGAAATGCTAATTGAAGCTGATGTTGATGTACGTGACGTATTTGATGAAGGTGAAGCAACAATTATTTATGCTGAACCATCTCAGTTCAACGCAGTACAAGAAGCTTTAAAAGCACAAGGCATTACGGAATTCACAGTAGCAGAATTAACAATGCTACCACAAACTGAAATCCAACTTGAAGGCGATGACCTAGCAAAATTCGAAAAGCTAATTGATGCACTAGAAGAACTTGATGATGTTCAACAAGTTTATCATAATGTTGAACTTTAATAGCTAAGGTATTCTGATTCAAGAAATGTAATTTCTAACTCGGACAACTTAAAGCCAGTGGCAATTTCGCCACTGGCTTTTTTATGAACTTTTGAGGCGATAATATTATCAGTACAAGAAATTTTAAAGGCGTTACTGATTCCATAATGTTAGTAACAATAATCGTCATATACCAAAAGAATGTGCATAAGAATATGCATATGTTGAATTAGAGCGGTGTAAAATAAAAACTAAGAGGTATCTCATAAGTCGATTTTTTTGACTTAAAGATACCTCTTTTTATATACAAAGATAGAAGGTGTATTTATATTTCTTGTTGGTAGTCAAACCTGAAAGAAGACTAATTTAGAGAATTAATTATTGGAGCATCGATAGCTCATAGGGTATCTTTAATACAATTAAGGGAATATTCAGAAGGAGGAAATTGACGTGTTTCTAAAGAAAGTAACTATATTAAAAGACGGTACTGAAAATTTAGGTGATTATCCGTTCAACATTCCTTCATTACAAGCGCTTGAAACATTAGAATTTACGCAAAATGTAACGTTTTTAGTAGGTGAAAATGGTTCCGGGAAATCGACATTACTAGAGGGTATTGCTGATAAATGTGAGTTTAATACAGCAGGTGGAGGTCGCAATAATTTATATGAGGTGCATGCTGCAGAATCTGAATTAGGGAACCATTTACGGTTATCTTGGTCACCAAAAGTGATGAATGGTTTTTTCCTTCGAGCGGAAACGTTTTATCAATTTGCTTCACATATCGATTCGGATCCTATGCATTTAAAAGCATACGGTGGAAAATCATTACATCAACAATCCCATGGAGAAGCGTTTCTTTCACTTTTTAAAAATAGATTTGGTAAAAAAGCCATATACTTATTGGATGAACCTGAAGCAGCATTATCTCCTGCTAGACAATTATCCTTAATGCGCATTATGAAAGATTTAGAGCAGGAAGCACAGTTTATTATTGTAACACATTCACCTATTTTACTTGGTTATCCGGAGGCGACTATTTATGATTTTGATAGTCAACCTATTCAAGAAGTGCGTTATGAGGAAACATTACATTATATTTTAACAAAACGTTTTTTAGATAATCGGCAAGCTATCTTACATGAGCTTTTTGCTGATGATTAGGGGAGAGGGGAAAATGAATTATACATACATTAAGGGAGTTCCTAATGAAGAATTTGTCAAAGGCATACAAGACCTACATAAGCATGTATTTGAAGGTGCAGAGCTAGAGGTGAGTGAGCTGAAGATGAAGCCTCAATTGCTGTGCTGTGTTGCTTTAGATAATGCTAGATTAGCTGGTTTCAAATTAGGGTATGAGATGGAAGAAGGGAAGTTTTATAGTTGGCTTGGTGGAGTTCATGCGGATTACCGTGGTCAAGGAATTGCTTCTTACTTAATGGAGCTACAGCATAAAGTAGTACAGGAGAGAGGGTATAAAACAATTCGTACGATTGGGAGAAACCACCGTCGAGCGATGCTTATTCTTAATATTAAGTATGGTTTTAATGTAATCGAAACATTTATAAGTAAAAAAGGGAACCATAAAATAATACTAGAGAAAGATTTATAACAGCATTCACTTTTGAATATTTTCCATCATCTTTATCGTTTAAAAATAAAAAGTGGAAGAGGTTGATATATTGAAAGGTTTATTGAGGAGGTTTCTAATGATTGGAGGAGGCATTGTTGTCGTAGCGGGTTTAACGTTTTGGGTTGTGACAACTAGATGGCTATCAGATGGAGCGGAACCAAAAGCGGATGGCTCCAATGAGTATGCACTTGTACTAGGTGCAAAAGTGAAAAAAGGGAGCGTCCCATCAAAATCTCTTTCCTATCGATTAGATGCTGCGTTACAATATGCAAAGCAATATCCTCACGTCAAGTTGATTGTGTCAGGTGGTCAAGGGCCGGATGAAGATGCTACGGAAGGATCTGTTATGCAAGCATATCTAGTTGAGCATGGTTTAAGCCCTGAACGTATTATAATAGAGGAAAAAGCAACAAATACCTATGAAAATATTGTTTATTCTTTAAGGTTAGTGGATGAGGGTATTAGTGCTTTAACAATCATTTCAAGCGATTATCATTTAGCAAGAGCTAAGGTGCTTGCTAATCGATTGGGTCTTAAAGTAGATGTAGTTACAGCGAAAACGCCTAAAATTATTGAGGCAAAAGTACGTTTCCGTGAACGTTTTGCATTAGTAAAATCATATATACTGGGTAGGTAGTTAATAGGAGGCTGTTAAGTGAGTATTTATAAATGGCAAGGTGCGGCAGGGGTTTGTTTAAATGACAACGGAGAAGTATTGATGGTGCTTCAAGCAGCACCAGGTGAAGAGAAGAAATGGACAGTACCTAGCGGTGGCGTCGAAGGTAATGAATCGTTTGAGGAATGCTGTCGTCGAGAATTTTTTGAGGAGACAGGTTATGAAGTAAAAGTGATAAGAGAACTTTATACGAAGTCAAACGAACTTAAAGCGCTAGGTATTGAGATTGATGTACATTATTTTCATGTGGAAATCATAGGTGGAGAGCAAGTTATCGCAGATCCCGACAATTTAATTTATGAAATCGCGTGGAAAAAGGGTGAAGAGCTATCGTCCTTACCGATGGCATATTCTGACGATGTACCATTGTTGCAAGAATTTATTCGAGCATTAAAATAATAAAAAGGCAATCCCTAATTGGATTGCCTTTTTGTTATTGTGCTAAAAATTCGCTAATTTGGTCGCGATATTTTGACACAGATGAAGCGGATACTTCATAGTATGCTGCAACATCTTTGACTTTTGATAAACCGCCTTCAGGAATGATAGCAGAAGCTTGTCCAGCAAGCACTGCACCTGCAGCGACAGTATTTGCTTTTTTAGCTTTTACTGTGTTTTGTTCTAAATATTGTTGTAGTAGGGCAGTGAATGCATCAGCAGACAGATTGTATTCAGTTAAGTATTGCTGCACTAGTTCAAGAATTTCAGTTTGGAAAGGTGATAGTTCACTTTCTGTTTCTGTTGTCTCTACTTCAACAGCTTTAGTCACAGGTACTTCTTCAACAACAGTAGCTGCCACTTCTGATTGAATCTCTGGAGCAACAGCTTCTAGGAACGTTTTGTACAATTCAAATGAATCAGTAACATTACTTTCAAGCTTGCTAGCTAAAGCTTTTGAAATGTTTACTTTGTCATTTGGAATGAAAATAACGCTACTTGTTGCAGTTAAACCATTTTCACCTTTACGCTTATCCGGCATGAAAATACCGAATAACCAGTTACCGCTGAATTTCTTAGATGGAGAGCCAGTCATCAAATAACGTTTTTTAGATACTTCATCTATTAAAGTAATTAATTCGCCATTTTGCGACTCAACTTTTGCAAGTAAGAAAGCCGGTGTTAACCAAGCTGATAGAATATCTTTTACTTGAGGACGAATAGGTTGTGCTAATTGTTTATTTAAATAGTTTCTCCACAAATTTGGGCGATCAATATAAATATATGTTTCCATAGCAATTGTATCTATTAAACTGTCTGCAAATGCATGATTTAATGCAGTTTGCCATTGATGATTGCGTTTTTCTAATGCATGATAGTCAGCTGTATTAAAAGATTCTTTTACAAAACCTTCCACGATGCGATCGATATCTTCACTTACTAGTGTTGAAATATCTCCTACTGCATTTTTACCACAACATTTTTTGTATTTTTTACCACTGCCACATGGACAAGGATCGTTACGACCTATCAATGTAAAGCACCTCACTTTATAATTAGGCATGAAAATAGGTTAGCACAAAATGAGCTAAAACATAAGTCTTTTAGACGTAGTATTTTAAATAAGTAATTAAATACCATTTTTTTAACTATTTACGACAATAATAGTTGCAATATTTCTGAAAATATTGAACAATAAGCTTAACGTTTCGACTATCGAAAGATAAAGGGGAGAAGGATACATATGACAACATTTAAAGACTATGAATATAAAAAGCCGGATTTAGCTGCAACTAAAAGTAAATTCCACAAACTTTTAGAGGAATTTAAAGCGGCACAAACAGTAGAAGAACAAAGTGCAGTGATCAGTGCTATAAATGAATTACGTAATAATTTTTCTACACAATCTACTTTAGTAGAAATTCGTGCTTCTATTGATACAAATAATGAATTTTATCAAAAAGAGAGAGACTATTTCGATGAAATTAACCCTGAGATGGATGATTTAGTTACTGAATATTATAAAGCTCTAACAACTTCAGCGTTTAAACAAGAATTGCAAGAAAAATGGGGACAGCAATTATTTGATTTAGCAGAATACCAAATTAAATCTTTCTCACCTGAGCTCATCTCATTGATGCAAAAAGAGAACAAACTAACGTCGGAGTATTCTAAATTAGTAGCTTCAGCTCAAATTGATTTTAATGGTGAAGTATTAACGCTTGCACAATTAGGTCCTTATGGAGAATCGACAAACGCTGAAACTCGTAAAAAAGCAAAAGAAGCAAGCTTTGGTTTCTTTAAGGAAAATGAAGCTAAATTTGATGAGATATATGATGAGCTTGTAAAAGTACGTCATGAAATGGCAGTGAAATTAGGTTATAAAAACTTTGTTGAACTAGGTTATATTCAAATGAATCGTATTGACTATAACGCTGAAATGGTAAAAAAATTCCGTGATCAAGTACGAGATTATATCGTTCCTGTAGCAAATAAATTATATGAACGCCAAGCGAAGCGCATTGGTGTAGATAAATTAAAATACCAAGATGAAGGATTAAATTTCTTAACAGGTAACGCAACACCAAAAGGAACACCTGAATGGATTGTGGAAAACGGTAAAAAAATGTATGAAGAGTTATCACCAGAAACTGCTGAATTCTTCAATTTCATGATTGACAATGATTTGATGGATTTAGTAGCGAAAAAAGGAAAAGAGGGGGGCGGTTATTGTACGTTTATCGATGATTACGAATCACCGTTCATTTTCTCAAACTTTAATGGTACTTCTGGTGATATTGATGTGTTAACACATGAAGCAGGCCATGCTTTCCAAGTATATACGAGCCGTAATATTGGTATCCCAGAATATATTTGGCCAACATTTGAGTCTTGTGAAATCCATTCTATGAGTATGGAATTCTTTACATGGCCTTGGATGGAGCTATTCTTCAAAGAAGATACAGAGAAATACAAATTTGCTCATCTAAGTGGTGCGTTATTATTCTTACCATATGGTGTAGCTGTAGACGAGTTCCAACATGTTGTTTATGAAAATCCTGAAATGACACCAGCAGATCGAAAAGCTGCTTGGAAGAAAATAGAGGAAATTTACTTACCACACCGTGACTATGATGGTATTGAATATGTAGAGCAAGGTGGTTTCTGGCAGCGTCAAGCTCATATTTATGCTAGCCCGTTCTATTATATTGATTACACGTTAGCGCAGATCTGTGCATTCCAATTCTGGAAACGTTCAAGAGAAAATCACGAGGAAGCATGGGAAGATTATATCCATCTTTGCCAACTAGGAGGTTCACAATCTTTCACTAATCTTGTAGCGGAAGCGAATCTAGTATCGCCTTTTGAAGAAGGTTGTGTTGAATCTGTCATTGATTCGATTGAGGAATACCTAAATTCAGTTGAGGATGACAAATTGTAAAAGGTATCTATTAGGCACCGGTAAATATCTCGTCCTTTTTAATCATTTTAATGATTGAGAGGGGCGAGTTTTTTCATTTATATTGAGCCTTATAAATTAAAATAGTAGAAGACCATTTATAATGTAGAGAAAATATTTATGTATAAAAAAGCCTTATTGAATTTAAGTTTTCAATAAGGCTTTCTACTATTGTCCGATTTGCTCTCGCCGAAGTTGATCGGAGTATTGCAGTATCGTTAATGTATTATTGATATTTTTTTGTGATCTGTTTGTGAGTTTTGCCTTTTTCATTGTTTCCCTCGTTAACAATGAGGCGGGATGCTGAGCACTTGGGGCGATATACATCGTGTGATCGCTTATATAAGAGCCCCCAGGCAAGTAGTAGCGCATACCGAGTAGATTATGTTCATATTGGAATAAGTTATGTCCTATGAGCTGTGAAGTAGGTTCAATGCCAAGTAAATTCAAAAGTGTAGGCATTAAATCCGTTTGTCCACCAAGATGCGAAATTTGCTCATTGTCAAAAATTCCTGGTACCGTAAATATTACGGGTACTATGAATCGATCATTCAAATTGTAAGGATGACCAAGCAAATCTTCCAATAGTACTTGGTCTTCTTCTGTTACAGGTTTTCCATGTAAACCCGAATGATCACCATAAATGAGAATAACGGAATTATCGTACAATCCTAAACGCTTAAGATTTGCAACAAACTGTCCAATTTGCCTATCTGTATAACGAACTGATTGTAAATAGTCTCCAACATATGTGTCGTTGAATTTCGTTGGTAAGTCTAGATAATTGTAGTCTTCAGGCATTTTAAATGGCGTATGACTAGTTAGTGTAATGATATTGGCGTAAACTCTATTGAATTGTAGTAATAAGCTTTGTATTTGTGATTCTGCAAAACGAAATGTTACTTCATCTGCGGGGCCAAAGCCGATAATTTTCTGTTCTGGAATATCCTCCGAAGTATAAATATGATTAAAACCGAGTGCAGGATATAACTTATTTCGATTCCAATACGATATATCATCTGCATGAAATGTGGCTGTACCGTAACCTTCTTCACTTAGCATTCGGGGCAAGGAAGCAATCTCAGAATCCTTTAACAAATTGACAGTAGGATCCATGCCTTCGGGATAAAGTCCTGTATGCATAACCCATTCAGCATCTGAAGTGTTACCTGCACCGATTTGTTGGTAAACATTATTGAAATATGCACTATCTTCTAGTAGCTTATTCAGATTGGGAGTAATTTCTTGGCCGTTAATATCACGGTTAATGACAAAATTTTGTAACGATTCTATTTGAATTACAAAGACGTTTCGTTTTTTAGCTACGCCAAATGTTTTGTGCTGGTTAAATGGGACATAGTCATTGCCCTTTAGTTTTTCAAGATCAGCATCACTTAGCTTTTCTTGAGTAGCAAGTGCGACACCAAAGCTTCGTGCGTACAATTGGACGACTTGTGATTGTAAGTAACCGTTTTCTTTTGCGAAATAAGATACATCAATAAGAGGCTGTCTGAATGCAAGTGCTGTCGATACGACACAGATACAAGTGAAGGCAAGTAGCCCTTTTCTAACGCCGGTGAAGTAAAGTGGGCGCTTGTCTTTTGTGAAATAACGAATTAGTGGTAACAACAAAACAACATCTAGGAAAAACAGGTAGTCATAAGGGGTTCCAAGTAGGGCAACGGTACCACCGACTGAATGAGATTGGTAAATTTGCTTGACGTCATAATAAGACGGTAAGGTTGAAAAATACCGAGTGTAATACAATATGACGATAAATAAAGTAGATAAAATAGTATTGAAAATCCATACAGCAAGCCATGTACGCTTTTTAAATAACACTACGACAAGAGTAAGTGCCAAAGCCCACATTGGATACTCTAGCAACACAATTTGAGTAACAGAGCGGTTGTGGAAAATCACCGTACGAAATGCGATTATCTTCACAAGTAATACGGTGAGAATGAGTGTATATGGATGTAGTAAATATTTCTTGGCCATATGAGCCTGATTGCTTTTCATTACACCATCACCTTTATGTAAATTTCTACTAAATAACGTAACAACACCCAACAGGAAAATCAACTAATGTCACTGGAATTATTTAATTTTTTTAGAATATTTGCATTATTGCATTTTCTATTATAACTGTTAAATTTCTTTTCCTGTATAAAATATCGTATACTTAATGATAAAATGGGCCCGTTTAGGCGATAAGGAAGTGAAGTTTGTGACAAAAAAGTTATGGTTTCAAACAGGTGTCGGTATATTACTCGCTTTATTAATAGTTAAGTATTTTTTAGAAATTAAACATTTGTTTTATCCAGTGGTTATTATTGCAAGCGCAATTTTTACTCCACTTTTACTAGGCGGAATTTTATATTACATAACAGAGCCTATTCAGCGTTTTTTAGAGAAACGTAAATTTCCGCGCTGGGCGAGTATTTTGACCATTATTATTGCATTAATAGGAGCACTTGGGGGCTTTGTTTCGTTGATTGGTCCTTCTATTGCAGAACAGATGAATCATTTAGTAAAGAGCGCACCTTACCTAGCGAGTGAAATTACAGATATGGCTGATTATATCCAAGATAATCGTGGAAGCTTTCCATCTCAAGTAAATGAATTCATAGATAAGATGGCAAACTCTATTCAAGAATACGCAGTTATGACGAGTGTATTTTTAGTGCAACTAATACAAACGATTGTGTCATGGGCATTTATCTTAATATTGGTGCCTTTCTTCTTTATCTTCATGTTAAAGGATCACGAGAAATTTGCACCTTCAATGTATAAACTGTTTTCTGGGAACCGTCGTGAATGGATAAAGAAAACACTGTCGGATATTGATGATGTACTGCGTGCTTATATTCAAGGACAACTACTAATAAGTCTATTATTAGCTATAATGATGTATATCGGTTATTTAATAATTGGATTAGATTACGCATTGATATTAGTTGTTTTTGCCTTTTTCATGAATGTCATTCCATTTATTGGACCGTGGATTGCTTTTGTGCCAGCGCTAATCATCGGGTTTTTACAAGAACCTAAATTAGCTATATGGGTGTGTGTTGTAACGTTAGTAGCGCAACAGATTGATAGTAATCTAATTACACCGAATGTTATGGGGAAATCACTAGATATTCATCCATTGACTGTTATTACAATCATTTTAGCTGCAGGTAATATTGCAGGGTTCCTAGGTATTTTACTTGGTGTACCTGCTTATGCGGTTGGGAAAGTAATTGTAAAAAATGTTTATGAACATCGTAAAGAAATTCGTTCAGCTGCAACCAAGAATGTGTAGGTGCCAAATATGGACAGTGAATTATTAAGAATATTTAATGATGAACATGAACCTATTGGTGAGGCAACTAGAGAAGATGTACACGCGAAAGGCTTTTGGCATGAGACTTTCCATTGCTGGCTTGTTAGTAAGATAGAAGATAAGTACTATCTTTATTTTCAGCTCAGAAGCGCTTGTAAGAAGGATTATGCAAGTCAGTTTGATATAACGGCCGCTGGGCATTTACTAGCGAATGAACGAGCTGAGGAAGGCATTCGTGAATTACAAGAGGAGCTTGGTTTGCCACTTACGGTTAATGATATGAAAAAGCTTGGGGTATTTGAAACGCATATTCAACAGCCACCGATGATCGATATGGAATTTGCCCATGTGTACTATGTATTTAGTGACACAGACTTTGTAGGATTTCAATTACAGGAGGATGAGGTTGCTGGTATTGTTCGAGCAGAGCTTTGTACAGTGCGGGATTTCTACTCAGGTAAGCTTAAAACTCTATATGTCGAGGGGTTTGAAATCATCGAAGGTGGAAAGAAGATACCCCTTGTAAAATATGCTATACACGCTGATTTTGTTAAGCATAATGCATCCTATATGGATAATGTTTTAGCTAAATTAATGGAAGTTTTATAAGAGAAGCACGTTGCAAATGCAACGTGCTTTTTGTATTTTTTGAAGTATAGCCGTTGCCACAGAACGCGGCGATTTTAGGCTATCTTCTTTTATATGGGCGGCTTCAGCATTAAGAATATCCAGCTTCAGGCGCTAGACTCTCGGGTCGTTTCGGTCTCTCGGCACAAGACAAAAAGCGTCTTGTGTTCGAGCCCTCCAACGCCTGTCGAGTCTGGACGAGCGCCTTTAGCATTTAAGAGTATCCAGCTTCAGCGGCCAGCCCCTCGAGGTCACTTAGTCCCACAGGATGTGGGCCATGCAACCGTTGCGGCAGGGCGCCGCGTACCTAGGTTGCCTTCCTTGATACTCTTTCAAAGGCAAAAAGCGCCTTTGATTCGAGCCTTCCAGTGCTTGTCGGGGCTGAACGGGCCTTTTCAGCATTTAATATGCCTTGGCCCATACGACCATTTTTTCTGCTGGTTTGCTGCAACAGATACATACTTCTGAGATATGTTCTTGTTCGAATGGCATACATCGGGAAGTTGCACCGGTTTCTTCTTTTATCTTATCCTCACACGCTTGGTCACCACACCACATGGCTTTGATAAATCCTTGTTTTTCTTCAAGTTGTACTTTGAATGCATCAAATGTTTGAACGGTAAATGTGTTTTCTTCGCGGTGATTTAGTGCTTTAATGTATAAATCATTTTGAATTTCTTCTAATATTGCAGGTAATTTTACTTCTAGTTCATCAAGTGTCACGATAATTTTTTCTCCTGAATCACGACGGGCTAGAACCACTTGATTATTTTCGATGTCTTTTGGTCCTACTTCAAGGCGTACAGGAATACCCTTCATTTCATACTCATTGAATTTCCAACCTGGCTTTTTGTCGCTAGCATCAATATTAACCCGTGCTACTTTCCCTAGACGTTCTTTTAAATCATAAGCAAAATCTAGGACGCCTTCTTTATGTTGAGCAATGGGTACAATCATTACTTGTGTTGGCGCAATACGAGGGGGAACGACTAAACCCCGATCATCACCATGAACCATAATAAGTGCACCGATTATACGAGTTGTGAAACCCCAAGATGTTTGATGAACAAATTGTTGTTTGCCTTCTTTATCAAGATATTTAATATCAAATGCACGTGCAAAACCATCTCCGAAATTATGTGATGTTCCTGATTGTAGTGCTTTCCCGTCATGCATTAGTGTTTCGATTGTGTAAGTGGATTCAGCGCCTGCGAATTTTTCTTTCTCAGTTTTTTGACCTTTTAATACAGGAATAGCTAAGTACTCTTCACAAATTTGAGCATACACATTTAACATAAGTAATGTTTCTTCTTGAGCTTCTTCTTGAGTAGCGTGAGCAGTGTGCCCCTCTTGCCATAAGAACTCAAGTGTACGCAAGAATGGACGTGTTGTTTTTTCCCAGCGGACGACATTAGCCCATTGGTTATAAAGCTTTGGTAGATCACGATAAGAATGAATAATATTAGCATAGTGTTCGCAGAACAGTGTTTCGGATGTTGGGCGGACAACTAAGCGCTCTTGTAGTTTTTCATCCCCGCCATGCGTAACCCACGCCACTTCAGGTGCAAATCCTTTTACGTGATCTTTTTCCTTTTGTAAAAGCGATTCAGGTATGAATAGAGGCATATAAACATTTTCATGACCTGTTTCTTTTAGTTTTGCATCGAGTTCATTTTTGATATTGTCCCATAATGCATAGCCATAAGGACGGATAATCATTGAACCACGAACGCTTGAATAATCGATTAAATCAGCTTTTGTTACAACGTCTGTATACCATTGAGCAAAATCCTCATCCATTGCTGTTACGTCTTTTACAAATTGTTTTGCCATTTTAAACACCTCTTCTTTAAAATAAAAAGCTCCGCCTTAAATAAGGGACCCATTACGGCGGTACCACCCTTATTTAAAGCAAAGCTCTACTCTCAAACATGTTAACGACTGTCGCCGCGTCATTTTTTAATGACGAACTCGAAGGTAGGTTCAAGAAGCTGTTAATGAGAATCTTCCACCGATCAATTCTCTCTCTATAAAAACAGGGTATTCTTTACTAATCCTTGTCTTAGTTTCAATTATTGTTGTTTGTGATTATAGTATTATCTGAATAGTATGTCAATACTGTATAATATTATTCAAAAGATGGGGGAGTTATTAGTGAAGAAAATTTATATTATTCGTCATTGTAAGGCCTCAGGGCAAGAAGCACAGGCAGCGCTAACCGTTGAAGGCATTGAGCTGGCTAAACAATTGGCAGAGAGATTACAACAATACGATATAAGGAGAATTATTTCTAGTCCGTTTACAAGAGCAATCCAGACGATAGAACCATTTTCTAAGAAAATGCAAATAGAAATTGAACAAGATGAAAGATTAGCTGAACGTGTATTAAGTACACAAAATTTTGATGATTGGTGAGAAAAGTTGGAACAAACTTTTCTCGATGAAAATTTGAGGTACATAGGTGGAGAATCAAGCAAAGAAGCAGTTGCACGAATTGAACAGTTAATCAAAGAATTACTCGAATCATCTACTACGGATACTGCAATTGTTTCGCATGGTAATCTATTATCATTACTCATTACCAAATACAATTCGAAATTTGGTTTTACAGGATGGAAAACTATGAGGAATCCTGATGTATTTTTATTGACGAAAGATGGACAAGATGTTGATATAAAGCGAATTGATATGTAAAAAATGCTATACTAAAGGATGAATGCAAACGAAAGAGGAGTAAATTATGTTAACATTTGAACAAAAACAAGCGATCATCGAAAGTTTCCCTCAATTAACGCGTAAAGAAATTTCGATGAAACGATTAAATTATCACTTTGATGGTAGCCAATATGAGAAAAAAATTGTGGTAGAAAAATTACACCCAAACGGTAACGGTTTTGTTTACGTAGGAGATTTACTAAGTTATAAAGCAGACGATCGTGGGTTAGTAAATATTCGTGATTTCTCTGAGCAAGAGCTTCGTGAAATTATTGAAGATTCCCTTACGTATTTGTCTGAAATTGATGAAGTAGTTCCCGAAGTGAGAATTGAGCAAAGCTGGCGTAACCGTAATGATGACCAACTTCTTTTAGTAGAAGAAGATCCTTTTTGGAATGTTTATCATGGCTTCAATTTAGAAGAAAGCTTTGGAACTCGTGATGATGCGGAAAACTATTTATATTCTGAAGGCTTTAAGCCGTCTAAAAAATGATGCTAACAATATCGTTTATTGACGGTATCTGAACGACCACCAATGGACTTGCTGTTACTAGCTGATCCGTCTGAGCACATGATTGCACAATATATTCGCGATGGTAGTTATTATATCGCGAGTATGGCGGGTGAGTGTAGGGGTGGTCGTTTTGTTGATTTATAATACAGAAATTATCCTGATAATGAACATTACGATAGCTGGAAAATGGCAAGGAGATAGCTTTGGTAAGTCACTTATTCAGTACGCCATAAGTGAAGCGATAGTAGGTGGTTATTGTCGATTTCTATTTGCTACTGGTAACTCTAGCATTGGGCAACTGGCGCTGTATCAAAAATATGGATTCCACATGATCAAGATTGAACATGATTATTTGATTAATCATTATTTAGAAGAAATTTTTGAGTACGGCATACAATGTCGAGATCGGATAATTCTCGCAAAGGAATGCTCAAGGAAGTAGGGAATTTTATGTCTGGTAAAAAAACAGTTATTGCATTAATTACTGTCGTAATAATTTCAGTTATATTGATTGTCCTTTCAATTCAACTATTTTATAAGAATCATTCTACGCAAGGTTCCAAAGCATATTCATTGACTCCTAGTACTGTTCAATCTATAATTATCTCGAATTCAAGATAATGATTGTAGAATATAGATAGGGGGATTCTCCGTGCAACATATTTTCATTAAAGGTACTGATGATAGTAAGCCAACATTGTTGTTGCTACATGGCACTGGTGGGAATGAACATGATTTAATCTCTTTAGCAAAAGAGATTGATCCAACAGCTTCTCTTTTAGGTGTACGAGGAAATGTTGTGGAGAATGGCATGCCACGCTTTTTCAGACGTTTAGCAGAAGGCATTTTTGATATGGCTGATTTAGAGGTCCGTACAAAGGAATTGGCTGAATTTATCGATGAAGCAGCGGTGCGATATAGCTTCAATCGAGAGAATGTTGTAGCAATTGGCTATTCTAACGGGGCAAATATTGCAGGTAGTTTGTTATTCCGAAATGGGGCAATCTTGAAAGGTGCTATTTTGCATCATCCAATGGTTCCAAGAAGAGACATTGAAGTACCGGTATTACCAAAGTTACCAATTTGGATTGGTGCTGGAAAAAATGATTATATGTGCCCTCCTCAAGAATCTAAAGATTTAGAAGGATTGTTAACAGCAGCAGGGGCAGAAGTAGAAGTATATTGGAGCGACTATGGTCATCAATTAACACATGATGAATTAAAAGCAGCAAAAGCTTGGTATGAAAATCACTTTTAATATATATGAAAAGAGGTAACCTGATTAAGGTTACCTCTTTTTTATTTGCGATTTTTCTTTTGAAACGGCATCCACCAGTTCCAGTCACCTAATAATTTCATCAGACTTGGTACGAGCATTAGACGTATAATTGTCGCATCAATAGCAATGGCAATGGCAATGCCGACACCTATTTGCTTCACAGGCATTACATCTGTGAAGGCAAATGCACCTGTAATAACAATCATGATTAACGCAGCAGATGTAATGATTTTACTTGTAGAAGTAAGTCCATCAATCGTAGCGCGCGTATTACTCGCACCTTTTTCATATTCTTCTTGTATTCTGGAGATAAGGAATACTTCATAGTCCATACTTAAGCCGAATACAAGGCAAAATGTAATAACAGGTATGATTAAAACAATTGTCCCTTCCTCTATTCCGAAACCTCCGTATTGGAATAAATATACAAGTATTCCAAAAGCTGATGATAGGCCAATAATATTCATTAAAATAGCCTTTATAGGAATTAACACAGAACGGAATGCAAGCATTAGAATAAAGAATGTTGAAACAATAATAATGGATAAGGCTATAACGATTTTATTTGAAATTTCATCGAAAATTTCTTGATTAAATTTCGCTTCTCCACCAAGTTTAAAGTTCATATTTAAATCTTTATCCGACCACTTTCTCACCCAATCTTGTGCCTTTGTAGAAGCTCCTTTAGCATCTAATGTAATTGGGATAAATAACTGTTTATCATGTATAAATGTTTCTTGTATAGGTTTTAGTTGTTCGCTAGCAGAAATGTTTTTCATACTTTGCTGCCATTCCTCTATGCGACTGATTTTAGATTCCGTGAAAATGGTCTTCACATCAAGGACTAAGGCATCTTTCTGTAATGCTTTTTGTAGCTTTAGGATGTCATTTAAACCAGCTTTGGAATCCCATCCATCTTCACGTTCTGCTAATAAATAAACTGTAGAATTTTTGCCTAAATCAAATTCTTTTTGTAGTTTCTCAAAAGAAGTACGAGAATCATATGAAGTGGGTAAAGCATCCATTGTTGGAATGGTTAGTTTCATATCCTTCACAGGGACAATACCTATTCCTAAGATGATCAAGGAAATAATAGCAATTGTCACTGGACGTTTCATAACTAGTGTTGCAAAACTACGCCAACGCGATACACTATTCGGTTTCACTCGAATAATGGTCCATTTATTTAAGCGATCGCCCAATAACAATATGCTTGCAGGTAACAAAGTTAATGAAGCAACAACTGCTAGGAAAACTGCAATCGTACCGCCTAGCGCGATATTATGGAATATTTCTACTTGGATAACAATCATCGCACCGAGACCAATCATGACACAAAATGCAGAAAAGATAATCGATCGCCCGGCAGTTTGAATAGTTGTTTGCACAGCTTGTTGAATGGTAGAGTGCAATCTTTCCTCACGATAACGATTGATAAATAACAAAGCGAAATCTATGCTGAGTGCGAGTCCAAGCATAGGAATAATATTCATTATGAAGATGGATAAATTAAACTGTCCACTCAACATAGATAGTATGCCAAACGCAGATACGACGGTAATGATTCCAATTACAATTGGTAGAATTGAAGCGACGACGCTACCAAATGCTAGTAATAAAACAAGTACTGCAATGGGTAATCCAATTGCTTCTGCGCTAGCTAAATCTTTTTGACTGGCTGTATTAAGATCGGATGAAATCACCGATCCACCTGTTATAGTAACTCCTTGTTTGTCGTTTATCTTGTCTCGTATTTTCGTTACTACAATTGACATATCCTCTATGGAATTATCGAAATTCAAAATAGCATATGAGATATTTTTTTTATGAAGTTCCGAGTTCTTTAAAGGAGATTGAATGGAATCGATTTCCTCTACCTCTTCTATTTTCTGTAATGTCGCTTTAATATCGTCGTCTTTGACTTTATCAAATACGACAAATATGGTTTCAGCAGGTAGACCAAATTCTGCTGTTAGTTCGTTCATAACCGCTTGATGATCGCCATTAACTTTAAAACCATCACCTTTTAATTGACCGGGTAATTGAATAGCAAAGTATGCAAAGATAATGAAAAATGCACACCAAATCGTTGCAATTATTTTATAATATTTTGTTATAAATCGAGATAAGTATTGCAAATGTATGTACCACCTTTCTTAAACAACTCTATGTAATTAGTGTAAAGCTTATGTCTTAATTTGTCGTTAAACAGTCGAAATTTTTACATAAAAAAAGCTCCCATCCGATAGCGAACGGAAACCTATTAAGGAAATTATTAGATAAATAAGTTGAGAACAAAAAAGATAGCTGCTCCCATTAATGCAGATGTTGGCAAAGTGATAATCCACGTAATAACGATTTTCCTTGCTACGCCCCATTTAACCCCTTTTACACGTTGAGCCGAACCAACCCCCATAATAGAAGTGGAGATAACATGTGTTGTACTTACAGGTAAGTGAAGTTGTGTAGCACCAAAAATAACAGCAGCAGAAGCTAAATCAGCAGCTGCTCCGTTAACAGGTCGGATTTTCATAATTTTACCGCCAACAGTTTTGATAATTTTATATCCACCAATGGATGTACCTAATCCCATTGCAGTTGCAGCTGCAATACGCACCCACATTGGAATATCGTCACCAGTTTGTAAGCCAGCAGCAATTAAAGCCATTGTAATAATACCCATTGATTTTTGAGCATCGTTTGTACCGTGGGTAAAAGATTGTATCGCAGCAGTGAAAATCTGTAGTCTACGGAATCCTTTATTAGTACGATATAAGTTTAAGTCTTTGAATACCACTTTGAAAATGGACATCATGATAAAACCAGCAACGATAGCAATAAATGGTGAGAAGATTAATGCTTTAATAATTTTGATAAATCCTTCATAGTTCAAAACAGCAAAACCTGCAGCAGCAATCGCTGCACCAGCTAAGGAGCCGATTAGAGCATGTGATGAACTAGACGGAATACCATAATACCAAGTTACTAAGTTCCAAATAATTGCGGATAGCAAAGCAGCTAAAATAATGACAACCCCGTTATCAATTGCAAAAGGGTCAACGATATCTTGGGCCAATGCTTTAGCTACGCCTGTAAATGTTATTGCACCTATAAAGTTCATAGTTGCGGCCATTAAGACAGCTACACGAGGAGGTAATGCACGTGTAGAAACAGCAGTTGCGATGGCATTTGCAGTATCGTGAAAACCATTAATGAAGTCAAATAATAATGCGAATACTACAACAAGAATGGTTAAAAATAGTACAGTATCCAATATAACTACATCTCCTAGGCGTTACGCATTATAATTGTATCCATTGTATTTGCAACATCTTGGCAGTAATCAGCTACTTCTTCAAGTTGTTCGTAAATATCTTTGAACTGAATTATGCGAATAGGATCTTTTTCATGTAAGAATAGTTGTTTAATTGATGTGCGAAGAACGTCATCACATTTGCGCTCATAGTCTTTAATGAGGATGGAATGATCACGCATATCGATCAGTTTTTTGTTTGTTAAATGTCCCATTGCTGCGACAATTTCATCTGTACTTTTTACGATGTATTTAAGGAAGTCACGCATATAGTCGTCTACCTCTGTTAATGAGAACATTTCGAAGTGGGCGATACAGCCTTCAATGCCATCAAGAACATCATCCATACGTACAGCTAATTCCAAAATATCTTCACGTTCGATCGGTGTCATAAATGATTTGTTTAACATGAAAATTAATTCATGAATTAATTTATCTCCATCGGTCTCATACTGTTTTAATGTTACGCTAAGCTCTTTTAAATCTGCGATGCTTGTAATTTTAAAATCATCTGCATAATGTACAGCTTCATTAACTGTTTCTGCAATTTTCAACAGCGACGCAAAAAAAGGGTCTTGTTTTTTTGAGCTAAACATGTGAATCCTCCTAGGTTGAATATCAACTTATCAATCTCTTTTAACGCTACACAATCATATCAAAATGCAATAGGAATCCCCACATTATTTACATAATTCCGACTAAAATTTACATTCCCGTAACATTAGAAATAACTCCAAATAAAATGTGTAAAATATTTTTAAAAAAAGAAACTTTCTATCTACTTAACCGTATAACTTATTGTAAGGAAAATAACATAAGTATGAGAGGTGAGTCTAATAGAACTGTTTGGTATAGCAATCCAACAAGTATATTTATATTCCCTAATAATTCTTGCAGTATGCATGGTCTTATTTTTATTTTTTGGAGATGTAATTGATGGTGTTGGAGAAGGTATTCCGTTTTTTAATCCAGCGGTTATTCTTTCTTTTCTAACATTCTTTGCAGCAATTGGTTTCATCTTTGAAAGTTTAACGTCATTTTCTAGTATCGTGATCATCGCATTTGCAACAATTATCTCTACCGTATTAAGTGTATTGCTCTATTTCTTTATCTTATTACCACTTAAGTCAGCAGAAGTATCAATGGCGTATACAGATGAGTCATTGGCAGGGCAACTTGGTAAGGTAATCGTACCTATTCCTGTTGATGGGTTTGGTGAAGTTGTTATTGAAACTGTAAATGGTTTAATTTCAAAACGTGCTGTAGGTTTTGATAATGAAGAAATTGAGTATAACCAACATGTCCTTATAGTAGAAGTAAAAGAAGGCACGGTGTATGTCAGAGCATATGAGCCGATGTTTTCAAAATAGATTAAAGGGGGAAATGAAATGGATTTTGGGAATATAGGGTTATTAGTCGTAATAGGAATTGTAGCTTTTGTTTTATTAGCGATTATAGGTGTTTATGTCACGAAATACCGAACAGCAGGTCCAGATGAAGCGCTAATCGTAACTGGTAGTTACTTAGGATCAAAAAATGTACATACAGACGAATCAGGTAATCGAATTAAAATTATCCGCGGTGGTGGTACATTCGTACTTCCTGTATTCCAACAAGCAGAACCATTAAGCTTATTATCTAGTAAACTAGAAGTGACAACACCTGAAGTATATACAGAGCAAGGTGTTCCAGTAATGGCGGATGGTATTGCAATCATTAAAATCGGCGGTTCTATTTCTGAAATTGCGACAGCAGCAGAGCAGTTCTTAGGAAAACCTAAAGAAGAACGCGAAAATGAGGCGAAGGAAGTTTTAGAAGGTCATCTACGTTCGATCTTAGGTTCTATGACAGTTGAAGAAATTTATAAAAATCGCGATAAATTCTCACAAGAAGTTCAACGTGTTGCATCACAAGATTTAGCCAAAATGGGTTTAATCATCGTTTCATTTACAATCAAGGATGTACGTGATAAAAACGGTTACCTTGATTCATTAGGGAAGCCAAGAATCGCACAAGTAAGACGTGACGCTGATATTGCAACAGCAGAGGCAGAAAAAGAAACACGTATTAAACGTGCTGAATCAGATAAAGAAGCGCAAAAAGCAGAGCTTGAACGTGCCACTGAGATTGCAGAAGCAGAAAAAGAAAACCAATTAAAAGTAGCTGAATTCCGCCGCGAGCAAGATGTCGCGAAAGCCCGTGCTGACCAAGCATATGAGTTAGAATCAGCTAAAGCAAAACAAGAAGTAACAGAACAGGAAATGCAAGTTCGTATCATCGAGCGTCAAAAACAAATTGAATTAGAAGAAAAAGAGATTCTTCGTCGTGAGAAACAATACGATTCTGAAGTGAAGAAAAAAGCCGACGCGGATCGTTATGCAATAGAGCAAAATGCAGCAGCAGAGAAAATGAAACAATTAGCTCAAGCCGATGCGGAGAAATATAGCATTGAAGCAAGAGCGAAAGCTGATGCAGAAAAAGTACGTTTAGATGGTCTTGCAAAAGCTGACTCAGAACGTGCACAAGGTGAAGCCGAAGCAGATATTATCCGTCTTAAAGGTCTTGCAGAAGCCGAAGCGAAACGTAAAATTGCCGAAGCATTCGAACAATACGGCCAAGCGGCGGTGCTCGATATGGTTATCCACATGATGCCTGAGTATGCGAAACAAGTTGCTAGCCCGCTTTCAAATATCGACAAAATAACAGTCGTTGATACAGGAAGTGGTGGTGAAGGCGGCGGTGGTGCTAACAAAGTCACTGCTTATGCAACCAACTTAATGTCTACACTACAAGAATCACTAAAAGAAACATCGGGTATCGATATGAAAGAGTTAATCGAAAATTACTCAGGCAAAGGTACTATCCGCCCAAGTATCGAACGATTAGCAGATGAAGTACAAGGTAAGTCAAATGCATCTACAACTGAAGTTATTGAATCTAAAGAAGAAGCTTAAATGAAAGAGCTGGCTCATGAAAATGAGTCAGCTTTTTATGTTTAAAAAGAAGAAGACTTGTTTAACAATATAGAAAATCTTACTGCTTAATATTAATGTTGCTTATTTGTCATACAAGTTTTGATACTTATTAAGGTACAATAGGGGAAAAGTGTATGAAGGGGTTATTAGCTATGAAATTTAAATGGTTTACGTTATTACTAGCTGGTTCTATGTTATTGACTGCTTGCAGTAGTGGTGAGGACAAGGCAGATGAGCCGGTAAAGCAAGAACAACACAATGAAGAAGCGGGACATCAACACACTGTAGCTAACGGTGATATTCAAGAGACTACAGCTTCAGCAGAAGTTCTACCAAGCTTTTTAGATAAACAATCTGAAGATTTGAAGCTTGTTTATAAAGCGACAGGTCAAGCAACGGAGATTTTAAAATGGATACCTTGCTACTGCGGATGTGGAGAAAGTGCTGGCCATAAAAGTAATATGAACTGCTTTATTAAAGAAGTAAAAAAGGATGGCTCAATCGTTTGGGATGATCATGGAACACGATGTGTAGCTTGCGTAGAAATAGCAATCCAATCAATTAAAATGGCGCAAGAGGGTAAGTCATTAAAAGAGATTCGAGATGTAATTGATGACGCTTATAAAGAAGGTTACGCTAAACCGACGCCAACACCAACACCAGCTTAATATGATTTTCAATCCTTGTACAAGCTTTTGCGTGCAGGGGTTTTTTAATATCTCTTATGGCAAACAGCATTTAAGACATTCTAATAAGAAAGCGTTATCATAAATGGTGGAAAGGTAATAAGTTTCGTATGAAAACAAGGGAGATGGATGACTTTGGATTATCGTATTGAACATGATTCTATGGGAGAGATAAAAGTACCATCAGCACATAAATGGGGAGCTCAAACACAGCGTAGTAAGGAAAATTTTAAAATTGGTACAGAACAAATGCCAATTGAATTTATTTATGCGTATGCACTTCTAAAAAAAGCAGCAGCTACTGTTAGTGCTGAGCTTGGTAATCTGTCACAAGTTAAGGCAAATGCCATTGTTCACGCAGCTGATGAAATTATTGCAGGTAAATGGGATGAAGAATTCCCGCTTGTTGTGTGGCAAACGGGTAGTGGTACGCAAACCAATATGAATGTCAATGAAGTGATCGCTCATCTTGGGAATGCATATTTGCAAAAACAAGGTAGTGATGAAAGACTGCACCCAAATGATGATGTTAACAAATCTCAAAGCTCTAACGACTCTTTTCCGACAGCTATGCATATTGCAGCTATTACTGTTGTTACGAATGATTTACTACCAGCTCTACAAGAGATAAAAGCAACATTGCAGGCGAAAGCTGAGCAATTTAAAATGACGATTAAAATTGGCCGTACGCATTTGCAAGATGCAACACCTTTAACACTGGGGCAAGAGATAAGTGGATGGTTGCATATGATTGAGAAATCAGAGCAAATGATTAAGCAAAGTAAAGAACATTTACTAGAGCTTGCGATTGGAGGAACGGCAGTAGGAACGGGTATCAATGCACCTAGTGAATTTGGTGATAGAGTAGCTAAAGCTTTAGATGAAGAAACAGGACTCCATTTCATTTCATCTGAAAATAAATTTCATGCGCTCACAAGCCATGATCAAATTGTTCATGTGCATGGTGCTTTAAAGGGCTTGGCAGCAGATATGATGAAAATTGCCAATGATGTTCGTTGGCTTGCAAGTGGTCCTCGAAGTGGTATTGGCGAAATCACTATTCCTGAAAATGAACCGGGTAGTTCGATTATGCCTGGTAAAGTAAACCCAACGCAATGTGAAGCTGTTACGATGGTGGCGACTCAAGTTATGGGCAATGATGTGACGATTGGAATTGCAGCTAGCCAAGGGAATTTTGAACTCAATGTATTTAAGCCTGTTATTCTATATAACTTCATGCAATCTGTCAGTTTGTTAAGCGATGTTATCCGAAGTTTTAACGAACACTGTTTAGTAGGCATTGAGGCAAATGAAGAAAAACTAGACCATTTTGTGAAAAATTCACTTATGTTAGTGACCGCACTTAATCCACACATTGGTTATGAAAATGCAGCGAAAATAGCGAAGCATGCACATAAAAATGACCTAACATTAAAAGAAGCAGCTCTTGAAACAGGATTATTAACTGAAGCTCAATTTGATGAAATAGTAGACCCAGTGAAAATGATTCAATTTTAAATTATAATATTAAAAAGCCTTGTACTACAGCAGAAGAAATACTGCTGAGTGCAAGGCTTTATATTATTTAATATAGTGATTACTTACAAGGTCTTTTTGCATAACATTTGTTGGGATTTTGAATTTTACAGCACCCATATAGCCTGGTGCAACCTCATATTGATCAAAGTAGATAATAAGCTCATTATTCTCTGTAATAGTGAAGTTTTGATCTGCTTTAATTTTGTCAAAGCCATTGTTTGCATCTGATTCTCCTGCAATAAAGTAGGTTTTCTCAACATCATCAGCCATTTGTTTACGCATTTCATCTTTAATATAATTTGAGATGGTTTCGATATATTCATTGTCTTTGAATAGACTTGGTAAAGTAATGAGTAATTCATTCTTCTTGTCTATTGTATCGTTGTGAATTGTCTCATAACTTGAAGCTTGTGTTTCTACTGTATAACGACTAATTGAAAGTAAATTTTCTGTATCTGTTAATACTTTATAGCCGGCGTCTACCCCTAAGTGTCCCCCGCCTTGTTCTTCAATTTTGGCCATTTTCTTTTGGAACTGAGCAAATAGCTTGGCATTTTCTTGCTCGTATTTTGAATTCAATGTTGCTTCCAATTCTTTGTTCTCAAGGCCCGTAATTTGAGGAGTTGAAATGTTAGCTTGCGAATCGTCATTACCATCAACTATTTCATTAATAGTGATAACTTGGACAATTGAATTTAAGACAGGAATGTTAGACATTGATTGTGCAAAGGCTGGACTTATGTTTACACTACCTGCGAATAATATTGCAGCAGCTGCAGCCCCTAATCCAAAACTTTTAAAAGGGTTCATTTTTTTTCGTTTATTGTTTTTCATTGGGTTAGCTTCCTTTATAGCTGTTTGGACAACAAAATCTAGTTCTTCAGGAATTTCAATATCGTCGAATTTTTTTTGGGCGTCGTTAATTTTACTCATGATTCCACATCCTCTTTCATTTCTATGCGTAGCTTACGCAATGCGGCATAAAGCCTTGTTTTAATTGTGTTGCTATTTTCCCCGAGCATTTCGGCAATATCATCGATTTTCATATCCTCGAAGAAGCGCAATATGATAATGGTTTTGTAAGTAATGGGTAAATGATCAATGGCTTCATATAAATCTAAATCATGTAAATTAATTTCTTGGTTGGGTAAATGAAAATCTAGAATTTCATCTGGAGAGGCGATTGTTCGTTTGTTTCTCTTTATATAATCTATGGATGTATTGATTAAAATACGGTAAAACCATGTTTTAATATATTCAATTTGTTCTATATTATCGATTGATTTGAGTGCTTTAACAATGCTCTCCTGTACGATATCTAGTGCATCTTCTTTGTTTTTGACATAGCTAAATGCTAGTCGGTAATAAGAATGCTGATTTTCTATTATAAATGCTTCTACAAGCTTGTATTTTTCCTCTTTTGTCATGACCAGTTAAACTCCTTCACAAATATAGCGTATCGCGAAAACACTACGATATTTTGACTTGGAAGTACCTCGAAAAGTTTGCTTCTATCACAATTTAATTTGAAAACCTTAACGCCACTATATCTAATCTTAAGAATTTCTTCATCTTTATCCTTCTTATTACTTAAGAATCTATGTATATACTTAGTTTCAGTAAGTAAATGGAGAGGGGCTAAAATAAATTGATTGAAATAAAAAATGTGAGTCATACATTTGCAATAGGAAAAAAAGGTAAAGAAAAGAAAGTGCCAGTATTGAAGGATTTATCATTCGATGTGGCAAAAGGAGAAATAGTTTCAATTGTTGGTAAGAGTGGGTCTGGTAAATCGACATTGCTGAATACTATTGCTGGTTTTATGACGCCTGAATATGGGTCAATTGTTATCAACGGTCAAGAAACAGCATCTATGAATGAAGTTACTCATGCACAGTTCCGATTAGAAAATTTCGGATTTATCTTTCAAAATTTTCAGTTGATGCCTGGTTTAACGGCGTTTGAAAATATTGAATTACCGCTAAAGATTAAAGGTATTCCGTCTGCAAAGAGGAAGGTAAAAGTAAAAGAATTATTACAACAAGTAGGATTGGAAAATGTTTCAGACCATTATCCAAATGAGTTATCAGGTGGGCAACAACAACGTGTTAGTATTGCCCGAGCATTAGTAACTAATCCACCAATATTATTAGCGGACGAGCCTACGGGTAGTTTAGATTCGGAAACAGAGCAAGATATTCTGCTCCTTATTCAAAGTCTCAACAAAGCACTGAATTTAACGTTTGTCATCATAACGCACGATGAAGAAGTTGCGAACATTGCACATCGCAAATTCCGAATGCACGATGGCGAATTAGTGAAGGAGGGGCAGTAATATGTTATTTAAAGATCAAGTAGATTTTGTTAGACAACATTTAAAGAGAAATAGACTGCGAGTATTTACAACTGTACTAGCTACAACTATGGGATGTGCATTTTTAATCGTCTTAGCATCCATCGGTTTTGGGTTACAAGGTTCGATGGAAAGAGAGATTTTAACAGACCAAGCTGTGACTGAAATTCAAGTATATGAAGATGGACAGAATAAAACAAATGTAGATGCTATACGTAAAATGGATAACGTCAGAGCAGTAATTCCAAAAACTTCTGCTGAATTATTAGCAAATGTAAAGTTTGAAAATCGTGCAAACTCTGTAAATGTAAAAATGACTGATTTTAAAGAAGAAGAAAAGGTTGGTAGAAAGTTATCGGAAGGTCGTTTGCCTCAAAACTCAAATGAAATTGTAGTAGGCTATCATTTTGCTGAAAATTTATTATCAAAAGCAGATTTGAAAGAGCAAGAGATGTTAAATGAGAAAGCTTCTGAAAATAATACAGCTGTATCTGAGCAAGTAAAGAAATTTGGTTATAAGGAATCTCTAGTAGGTAAAACAATTTCAGTAAAACTACAAACTTATGAAAGTGAAAAGCCAATTAATAAAGAATTAACTTTCAAAGTTGTTGGTGTAACAGAGAAACCAGCGAAAGAATGGGATATTCAGAATTTAATTCTATTTAGTAATGATCTAAAAAGTGACTTTTATAATATTTATAAATCATCTGTGAAAGATTCAAAAGATGTTAAACCTGAAGAAAATATCTTATATACAGAATTAAAAGTACATGCAACGAATTTAGAAGCAGTAAAAGGTGTAATTGCCAAATTGAAGGACCAAGGTTTAAGTGTTTACTCAATTACAGAGCAGTTGGATGAAATTAATGTTATATTCTTAGCATTTAAAGTAGGTTTAATTTTTGTAGGGACGATTGCGGTTTTAATCGCTTCTATTGGCATTTTCAATACAATGACAATGGCAGTAACTGAACGCACACGTGAAATTGGCGTTATGAAAGCGATTGGAGCAAGTCCAAAATTAATCCAGCGATTATTCTTAATGGAAAGTGCTTGGATTGGGATTATAGGAACAGCAATTGCAATTGTTATTTCATATGGCATTAGTTTCTTATCGAACTGGCTATTACCGATTATTATTGATATGGCTACTGATTCAAATCAATTCCAAGAAGCGGATATTGTGTTCTCACATATTCCATGGCAACTCATACTTGTAGCTTCAGTAATTAGTATTGGAGTAGCATTACTTTCAGGCTGGAGACCAGCACGTAAGGCTACAAAAATTGATGTCATCCAAGCTTTGAGACAGGAATAATAATTATAAAAAGAGCGATTGGCCATTAGGCTAATCGCTCTTTTTGATAGTTTCAGTAGATATGATTTACCTCACAAAGTTACTTGCAATTTACAAAAAAATCCCCTGAACCAAATATTGGAACAGGAGAAATTGTTAGTTGAGATATTCCTTTAATTCTTTTTCTAAGAAGGGTTTTGCAGATAAAAATTTAGTAAAGGCATCATAGCGTGCCTTTTGAATAACTGTTGGTTTTTTACCTGTGAAGTATGCGCGAATTAATATGTTCTTTGGTGTATTCTCCATATCGATAAATTCTAGTAGCTGTGTTTCATAACCAACAAGTGTTAAAATCTCAGCACGGATAGAGTCTGTAGCTAGTGCAGCAAATCGCTCTTTTACTAAACCATGTTGAAGCATAATATCGAGTGGTGAAGATTGAATTTGAGTATTTAATTCATGTTGGCAGCAAGGAACACTCAAAATCACTTTCGCTCCCCATTTTACTGCACGAGCTAATGCCATATCTGTAGCAACATCACATGCGTGTAAAGTAACGACCATATCGACAGCTGTTTCATCATTATAGTCATTAATATCACCTACCAAAAACTCAAGCTGGTCATATTCTAGATCCTGGGCGATCTGCGCACAATGCTCAATGACTTCCTTCTTTAAGTCTAAACCTGTTACACGAATATCTAGACCTTGCTCAATTTTTAAATAGTGATAAAGTGCGAAAGTTAAATACGATTTACCTGATCCAAAATCGAGTATACGAATGGTACGGTCTTTTGGTAAATAGTCGAGTGAATCGTGGATAAATTCGATAAAGCGATTAATCTGTTTGAATTTATCGTATTTTTGCTTTTTCACTTTACCATCAGCAGTTTGCACCCCTAGGCGGATAAGGAATGGATAAACAGTGTCAGGATCTAACAAGTAATTTTTTTTGCGATTATGTGAAAGGTCGACCGTTTTATTTGCTGTTTGTTCAACTTTCCAAAGTACTTTGTTTTTCTTGGATAGTTGGATTTGTATATTCTCACTAGTGAATTCTCCATGGAACTGACGGTATTGCTCAAATAGCTCATTAATCGTCAGTTCAATAGAAGATAACGGTATATTTTCGTGCTTTAAAATACGTTCATATTGATATTCAAGTTGAATATGATAAATACCTTTTAGTTCAATCGGCTTTAATTTAATACGTTTAATTTCATTTGATTTTGTACGTGGCTGGCTAATTGTAGCAGCTACTAATTCTTTATTTAACAGTCGTTGCAATAACGCTTGTGTCATTTCTTGATAATCCATTGTTACTCGCCTTCTTTATTGTTTAATAGTTGGCATTAGTGTACCATAATTCGCCCTCATCAAAGAATAAAAGAAGTTGAGGAATTATTTTTCATCAATGTATGAAAGTGTTTTGCCTGTCCAACCAAATATAATTGTTAAGATTGGTGATAACAAACAGAAGAAAGCAAATGGCAAGTACGCCCAAGTTGAAACACCTAATACATTGGTGATGAAAATACCACATACACTCCAAGGAACGAGTGGGTTTACAACGGTACCTGCATCTTCCATTACACGTGCAAGGTTTTTACTTTTCAAGCCAACCTTTTTGAACTGTGCCTGGAATGCCTCACCTGTTAGTAAAATAGATAAGTATTGTTCACCAATTAATGTGTTAATACCGATCGCTGTAACGGCTGCACCTGTAATAACAGAGCCAGTACTTTTAAAGAAGCTTTCTACTTTTGATAATAGTGCTTGCACGATACCAAGAGTGAACAACAAGCCACCCATACTAAGTGCTAAAAGGACAAGTCCGATTGTGAACATCATGCTATTAATTCCGCCACGTGACAGTAGGGAATCAATGTCTTCAATACCTGTAGTAGATTTGAAGCCGTTAAATAGAATGTCCATTACTTCACTAAATCCAAATTGTGTATGGAAATAAGAAACGATAATAGCTGCAATAGAACTAATTGCTAATGTTAAAATGGCTGGTGTTTTTTTCAATGTTAGAATGATAAGAACAACTAATGGAATAAGTGTATACCAATGAATTGAACCTGTTTGAATCAATCCACTTTGGAAAACATCAATCTTCTCTGCATGTTGCAATTCCTTGTTTGGTGAAATAATCCCGTAAATAATAAGTGAGATGAAAAATCCGGGAATAGTCGTCCATCCCATGTTTTTTATATGTTCAAATAGATCTACACCTACAATGGATGATGAAAGGTTCGTCGTATCAGATAGAGGTGACATCTTATCACCAAAAAAAGCACCTGAAACGATAGCGCCGGCAGTGATTGCTAAGGAGATATCCATTGCGCTAGCCATGCCGATAAATGCTACACCAACTGTAGCAGTAGTTGTAAGTGAGCTCCCAACTGCAAGCCCAACAATACAAGTAACAAGAAATACAACAGCATAAAAGAAGTGTGGTGTAATTGTTTGGAAACCTAAGTAAATCAGTGTCGGGATGGTACCACCCATCATCCAACTACTAATTAAAATACCGATAAAGAAGAAGATGAAAATAGCACTTAAACCTGCTTTAGAACCTTCGACTAGACCTTCTTCTAGGTGTTTATAAGAAACTTTTTTGATTGAGCCGTAAGCGATTAGCAATAAGATACTCATAATAATTGGTATATGAGGTACTGCATCAAATTTAGCAATACTAATTCCCATTGTGGCAATAATGATGCCTACGAGAAGTAATGCTTCAAAAAAAGATGGTGTGATTTTAGATTGAATACGAAACATGGAAATCCTCCTATATATTAAGATGGCATAAAAAAATCCTTCTATCCCTATAAAAAGGGACGAAGGAGAACTCCGCGGTACCACCCTAATTGTTGAATAATTGAATCCAACCACTTCATTTAAAACGAGTATCTAATGGTGTAATTCATCTATAATACAGACCTAAGTTTGCACCAATTACTTAGTCTCTAATTGCTGTCTGTAAAATACCTACTATGTCCATCACTCGTAATATTCACTTTGTCGCTTCAACGCATTGAAGTTAATAAAAATTCTACCACGTTTGAGTATATAGTCAATAGATTTGACCTAAATATATTGTTTGAAACAGTATTTTTATATCTTAATTAGAAAGAAAGTCTATTGATAGTGTATTTCAAGGTATACATAAGTTACTCATAAAAAAAACTATCGGCAAAGTAATGCCGATAGTGGAGAAGAAAGTAGACTAGGCTTTTATCGAATTTGCCACTTCATATGTTTGGTTAACATACCTAGCTATTTGAGCTTGTTCCTCTGTTAAGTTTAATAAGGTCGCATTTAGCTCTTCAAGAGCTGCAGTACTTTCCTCAATAACCGCAGCAAACTCAGTAGTACTTTGTTGAATAGTTTCGGAGTTGCCCTCTATTTGCGTCATATTAGTCAAAAGTTGGGTCATTTGTTGTTGCAATGTGTCCATAGTTTTGTGTAGCTCATTGAAGGCGGTTGTAGAATGTTCAGCCTCAGATACTTGTTTGTATATCTTGTTCATTCCATCCTCTAATTTAGTGAGGGTTACTTCATTATATTCATTAACATTACGTAAGTTCGAATCAATTTTCACGAGTGTTTCATCCGTTACACTAGCAAGTTTTCGAATTTCATCTGCTACGACAGCAAAACCTTTCCCATGTTCACCAGCACGAGCTGCTTCAATGGATGCGTTTAATGCTAGTAAGTTCGTTTGCTCCGTAATTTGACGAATGGCTACTGTAAATGAATTTGTTTCAGAAATTTTTTCTGTTAAATCTTTGAAAGCCATACTTAAATCGATAAAGAACTTTGTGAAGTCATCGATATCATTCTTCATAACTTGCATCCGTGTAGCACCATTCGTTGCTTGGGTTCCCGCCTGGCTAGATTGTTGTACGGCCTCTTTCAGTGAAGTAGAGATGTTACGGATTGTCTGTGCTGTAGCTTCTGAGTTTAGTACGATATCTGAAATCCGATCAGCTTGTTGTTCAGAACCTGCGCTAATCTCGTTAACAGCAATAAGCATTTCTCGTTGTGCAGCTGTCGCACTGTTAGTATTCTGTGTGATGCTTTGAAGATTTGCTGTAATCGCTTGAACTGAAGAAGTAAGTTTGTCCATCAACAAAGTTTCCTGATGTGATTTCGCTTCTAATTGTTCATATAGTTCAGCGTTATTATTTGAGTTATGTGTATTTTGATGGATTTGTAAAAAGACTGCAATACCAGACAGGAAGTGCACAAGTAATAAGTTTTGATATTGATCAGACATTATATCCACTTGTTCAAAACATATTTTGTTAAAGACCATCGAAATAGCGCTTAAAAGGTAACCAAAGATCAGCAACTTTTTACTTGAATGAATACTAGATATCATTATTAAGAAAAAAGATAATGCTATAGATCCTAATGAACTAACACCTTCACCAAGTATTGTGCCTATGATAGTGAAGAAGATCATTAATAGAATGAAGTATGGAAAGAAGCGTTCGAAAATCACTAATTTACGTTCAATAAGAAAAGAAATTAATACGAGTGCAAAAATACTTCCTATCACAAGTTTGACCATAGGGTGTGAGTCGAAAAGTAATTGTGCTAGAAAACCTACGCCTGTAGTGATAATTGTTACTAGGAAAATAAAAAAATTCTTTCTCTTCCAATCTGCTTTAGATAATAATTGCATGTTCATAGTAAAGGATCTCCTTAAATATATTATTTTTAATTGCTGTAGTTAGGTATATGGTATCTTTGTTTTAGGAAATTCATAATCCTTATTAACTAATAATAATGTAGAGAATAAAAGATTGCTATATTATGTTGGAAAAAAATAATAATAACTAATAAACTTTGCCATTTAATAAGTTAACTAATTAGAATTTTGTGATAAAATGACTTAAGATAATACTTCGAAAAAAGGGGGCATGTTGTATGTTATTACATAAGACTGTTGGAGAAGTTTTACGTAGTACAGTGGAAGCGTTTCCGAATAATGAAGCATATGTGTATCCAGAAAATAATGTGAGAAAAACTTATGAGGAATTTAATCACGAAACGGACGAAATAGCGAAGGCATTTATCGGCATGGGTATCGAAAAAGGGGAGCATATTGCCATTTGGTCGGATAATAAGAGGGAATGGCTACTTAGTCAGTTTGCATCAGGGAAGATGGGAGCTGTTCTTGTAACAGTAAATACGAATTATCAAGAAAAAGAACTTGAATATTTGCTAAAGCAATCGGACTCAACGACATTAATTCTAGGGGAAGAATTTAAAGGTACTTCTTATATTAATATCATTCAAACAATATGTCCTGAACTAACAATCTCCAAAAAAGGTAATATTCTATCAGATAAATTACCACAGTTCAAAAGAGTAATAGTTATGAGTGAAAATGATTATCCGGGTATATATACATGGAGTGAACTTGAAGAGTTTGCGAAGCAAGTGACAGATGAAGAATTAGAAGAACGTTTTCAATCTCTAGATCCAGATGATGTTATTAATATTCAATACACATCAGGAACAACAGGTTTTCCAAAAGGAGTCATGTTAACACATAATAATGTCGTTAATAATGCTCAGTTAGTTGGAGAGTATATTCACTTAACGGAGCATGATCGTTTGTGCATCCCAGTACCATTCTTCCACTGCTTTGGTTGTGTGATGAGTACATTAGCTTCTGTATTACGTGGTACCACAATGGTCGTGTTGGAACAGTTTGAACCAGGCTTAGTGCTACAAATTGTCCAAGATGAAAAGTGTACAGCTTTACAAGGGGTACCTACAATGTTCATCGCAGAACTAAATCATCCTGACTTTGGAAAGTTTGAATTATCCTCACTACGTACAGGGATTATGGCGGGGTCAATTTGTCCAATCGAGGTAATGAAGAAGGTCATTAACGATATGGGTGCTCGTGAAATTACGATTTGCTATGGTCAGACAGAATCCTCACCAGTTATTACACAAACAAGCACGGATGATTCGATTGAAAAGCGTGTATCCACAGTTGGTAAGCCTCATCCGAATGTAGAGGTAAAGATTATTGATCCAGTGACTGGGGATGAAGTACAAATTGGTACACCAGGTGAATTATGTGCGCGTGGTTATTTAATTATGAAGGGCTACTATAATAATCCGGAAGCTACACATGCAGCAATCGATCATGAAGGTTGGCTTCATACAGGTGATATCGCAGTTATGGATGAGGATGGTTATATCGATATTACGGGGAGGATTAAAGACATGGTGATCCGTGGCGGTGAAAATATTTATCCTCGTGAGGTGGAGGAGTTTTTATATGAGCATCCACAAATTCAAGATGTTCAGGTTGTCGGAGTACCGGATGAAAAATACGGAGAAGAACTAATGGCTTGGGTCATATTAAAAGAGGGGGCATCTGTCACGGTAGAAGAGCTTAGAGCATATTGTAAAGGGAAGATCTCCTATCATAAAATTCCGAAGTATATTCAGTTTATAGATGAATATCCAATGACAGCCTCAGGGAAAATTCAGAAGTTTAGATTAAGAGAATTATCACAATTACACCTAGTTAAGTGAGTTGTTATGAGAGCAGGTTAAATGTTGAGGATTTGTATATTTCGTTCGCGCTTTTAGTAATTTAATAGATGAGAAATGTTGGCGCGTTATGAATAAATATACTACCCTATTTACTTATGCTAGGATAATCATGATAAAATGGCTATATCATATAGGTGAAGGGAAGAGTGAGATTTATCATGTCTGATAATACGTATCAACTCATTGCAATCGTTATTTATATGATTGCAATGTTAATAATTGGATGGTATGCATTTAGGCGTACGACTAATTTGACAGATTACATGCTCGGCGGTCGCTCATTAGGACCAGCAGTTACAGCATTAAGTGCTGGAGCAGCAGATATGTCGGGTTGGTTATTAATGGGGCTACCAGGTGCAATTTACGCAAGTGGATTAATAGAGGCTTGGATTGCTGTTGGTTTAACTGTAGGAGCATATTTAAACTGGATGTTTGTTGCACCACGTTTACGTATGTACACACAAGTATCAAACAATTCAATTACAATTCCAAGTTATTTAGATAACCGCTTAAGAGATAAAACGAAGTTACTTCGCATTGCTTCAGGTTTAATTATTCTTGTGTTCTTTACTTTCTATGTTTCTTCAGGAATGGTTGCAGGTGGAGTATTTTTCGAGAGTTCGTTTGGATATGATTATCATACGGGCCTATTAATTTCATCTGGTGTTGTAATTGCATATACACTATTTGGAGGATTTTTAGCTGTTAGTTATACAGACTTTATCCAAGGATTAGTTATGTTTTTAGCACTTATAATTGTTCCGATTTTCGGTTTATTCTTAACAGGTGGATTTGGAGAAACTGTAGATTCAATAAAAGAAGTTGATCCGAAATTATTAAGTTTATTTGCTGGTACAACGATTACAGGAATTATTTCTACTGTGGCATGGGGGCTAGGTTATTTTGGTCAGCCGCATATTATCGTTCGTTTTATGGCTATTAAGAGTGTGAAGGAAACAAAACAAGCTCGTAGAATCGGAATAAGCTGGATGTTACTAAGTTTATTTGGTGCTATTGCAACAGCGCTTGTTGGCGTTGCCTATTACCAACAAAATGCTGGAGTATTAAAGAATCCTGAAACAGTATTTATTGCTTTAGGGCAAATTTTATTCCACCCATTCATTGCGGGTATTATGCTTGCAGCTATTTTAGCTGCAATTATGAGTACTATTTCATCTCAATTAATCGTAACATCATCTGCATTAGTGGAAGACATTTATAAAGCGGTATTTAAATCAAATGCTTCAGATAAACAATATGTGTTTTTAGGACGTATGGCTGTACTTTTAGTATCTATTTTAGCAATGGCGTTAGCTTGGAAACAGGATAACAAAATTTTGGATTTAGTATCCTTTGCCTGGGCTGGTTTTGGCGCGGCATTTGGCCCTATTATTTTATTGACATTATACTGGAAGAAAATCACAAACTGGGGTGCTTTAGCAGGTATGGTAACTGGCGCAGTGACAGCATATGTTTGGGGTTCAAATGAAAAGCTTCATGCGGCTATGTACGAAATTGTACCAGGATTTATTATCTGTCTACTCGTAGCGGTTGTTGTTAGTTTATTAACGTATAAACCTAATAAAGAAATTGAAGAAGAGTTTGATAGAACAATAGAGTTATTGAAAAAAGAACAAGAAGGTTAATCATTCTTGTGTCCGTAGTTGGCTATGCTTGCATACATACAGCTACGGACTTTTCTATATACATAAGGGGTGATAGGGATGTTTGAATTAGATCATGTCGTATATTTCACAACAAAAAATCCGAAGCAGGTTGTCGAACAGGAACAAATTGAAGGTTTGCACCCTGTCGAAGGTGGGCAGCATTTGGATTGGGGAACGTATAATGCACTTTTTTATACAAAGAATAGTTATATTGAATGGCTGGCTGTTGAACATGAAAATATAGCGAAACAATCAACTCAGCCTTTAGTGAAACAACTTTTATATGATATTGTCGATGGTGAAGGTTTTGCATCATTATGCTTACGTTCAAACGATTTAGAAAAGAAGAATCGCTATTTTAAAAAGATGGGCTATCGTACATCAGGAATTATCCCTGCCGAGAGAAGAACGTCCAATGGCGGTTTGCGTAGATGGAAAATGCTTTTCATTGATCATAAAATTGACCATACTTTACCTTATCCATTTTTTATACAGTGGGAGCAGACGGATGAAGAACGTTATTCGTCTTTAAGAAAAGATGGAACAGTCAAACCTGAACATGAAGAATTGACGATTAAACATTGTATCTTCCATGTGAAAAATGTAGAAGAGAAGCTTATTCATTGGTCTAGATTATTATCGTTATCTACAAAGGGGAATACATTGAAGCTGGGGAATACAGTATTTGTTTTTGAGGAAAAACATGATAGTAAGGAACGATTGCACGCAATTGAAATTGCAAAAGGTTGAGAGTTAAGAAATGAATATGTTAGGATAAATTTACCTTTTTAAATAAGGGTTCTAAATGGTATTTGAACGGAACTGCTTGAATATTTTACGGGGTGATTATGACACAGCTGTTTTTTAGAACATTTTATATTTAATGGTAAGAGAAGAGTAGATATATCAGCTCTACTCTACTGTTTATTTCAGTGGAAATTAAGAATATATTCATACGCTTTGTTTTGCATAGTAAGAGGAGGAAATTTGTTGGATGAATTAATTGAAAAAGCTGTATTAGTTGGTGTTAATTTACGAGGGGATGTTCATTTCGAATATTCGCTTGAGGAGCTCCGAAATTTGGCGGAAGCACTAGATGTAGAAGTAGCTGGCACCGTTACACAAAATTTAGAACGTGTAAATCCATCTCATTATGTTGGAACAGGTAAAATAGAAGAAATTAAAAATTTCTATGATGAATCAGACGCAAATTTAGTCATTTTTGATGATGAGTTATCACCATCTCAAATACGTAATCTTGAGGCTGATCTAGAATGTAAAGTGATTGATCGTACAATGTTGATCTTAGATATATTTGCTAGACGTGCAAAATCGAAAGAAGCACAAATGCAAGTAGAATTAGCACAGTTACAATATATGCTACCACGTTTAGTAGGTTTGCATGCGTCCCTTAGCCGCCAAGGTGGAGGAACAGGCGGTGGTTTCAAAAACCGTGGTGCAGGTGAAACAAAACTTGAACTAGATCGTCGTAAAATCGAGGATCAAATTGCAAAATTACGCCGTGATTTAGAAGTGGTCAAAGAACAACGTGAAACACAGCGTAAGCAACGACGCAAAAATGAAATACCTGTCGTATCCATTGTAGGATATACGAATGCTGGAAAATCGACGATTATGAATCAGTTGTTACGTAAAACTGAGCATGAAGAACATAAGCAAGTATTCGAAAAAGATATGCTTTTTGCTACTCTTGAAACATCGGTTCGACAGATTGAATTACCGGATCATAAAAGCTTCCTATTAACTGATACTGTTGGTTTTGTTAGTAAATTACCCCACCATTTAGTAAAGGCGTTTCGTTCTACTTTGGAAGAAGCACGAGATGCAGATTTACTTTTACATGTAGTGGATTCTTCAAACGAAGAATATCAGTATATGATGGAAGTAACGAATAATACATTACATGCTGTTGGGGTTGAAGATGTACCAACAGTATATGTGTATAATAAGGCTGATCTTGCTAATGCAGAGTATCCGCAAGTAAGTGGAGATACGGTATGGATGTCTGCAAAAGAGGGCGTGGGATTGGATGAACTTTTACAGGTTGTTCGTCGCCATATTTTCTCTGATTATGTAACATGTCGCATTTGCATACCATATGATCGAGGGGATATTGTCTCGTATTTAAATGAGTATAGTAATATTCAAGAAACAGCATATGAAGAAGAAGGTACTGTGTTGAAAGTTGAAATGAAAGAAGCAGATGCAAATCGCTTTGCTGAATTTATCTTGAAATAAGAAAGAGTAGAGAGTCGATGTGTAACCGACCCTCTACTCTTTTAGTTTTGATCAAACTGAATGTTGTGTAGCTTTGTGAAAATTCCGTTTGCCGCGACAAGTTCGTCGTACTTACCATCTTCAGCAATTCCGTCTTCAGTGACGACGACGACTCGATCGGCATCTCGTATTGTTGCAAGACGATGAGCGATGACTAGAGTCGTACGATTTTTTGCAAGTTCATTTAAAGCGCGTTGAATAATTTTCTCTGTTTCTGTATCTAGAGCAGATGTTGCTTCATCTAAAATGAGAATAGGAGGATTTTTTAGGAACATCCGTGCAATTGCTAGTCGTTGTTTTTGACCACCGGATAACTTCAATCCTCTTTCACCAATTTGTGTATCATAACCATCTTGAAGACCTTCGATAAACTCCTCTAAATGAGCCTTTTTTGCAGCCGCTTGGATTTCTTCAAATGAAGCCCCAAGTTTACCATATGCAATATTATCGCGGACCGTTCCGGTAAATAAGAAGACGTCCTGTTGTACGATGCCGATTTGTGAGCGTAAAGAGTGTAATGTCATATCACGTACATCAATGCCATCAATTGAAATCGAACCTTCAGTGACATCATAAAATCTTGGTATTAATGAACAAATCGTTGTTTTACCAGCACCTGAAGGACCAACGAAAGCAATTGTCTGTCCTTCTTGAATCGATAAATTAATATTGGACAAAATCTCTTTATAAGACTCGTATCTGAAATGTACATTTTTAAATTGAATATTTCCAGACAATGCATGATTATCGATTGCATTCTTACGATTTTGGATGTCAGGTTCTTGGTCAATAAGCTCACGAAATCTCTTGAATCCAGCCATTCCTTTAGGATACAACTCTAAGAGGGCGCTAATTTTATCGACTGGTTTAATCAGTACATTTGAATAGAGCACGAAACTAACGAGTTCACCATAAGTTAGCGAGCCGTTGAAGCTCAACCACGCCCCAACAACTAATATGATTAGTGTGACAAGGCGGGTCATCATATAAATGCTGGAATGTGTACCAGCCATGATTTTATATGCAGAAAGCTTAGCAAGACGGAAACGACCGTTATTTACTTTGAAGCGATCCATTTCAAATTGTTCGTTTGTAAATGCTTGTACAACACGTACGCCTGACACGCTATCTTCTACACGAGCATTGACGTCTGCAATACTGCCATACATCGATTTCCAAGCTACATTCATTTTAACATTGCAATATGTTACTAACCAAACTAAGAAGGGTACCATGATTATAGCGATAATGGCTAATTGTGGGTTGATACTGAACATAATAGCAAAAGCACCAAAGAACGTCATAATGGCGATGAAGAGATCTTCCGGACCATGATGAGCGAGCTCACCGATATCAAATAAATCATTCGTAACCCGACTCATAATATGACCTGTTTTCGTGTTATCAAAAAAGCGGAATGATTGTTTTTGTACATGATTAAAAAGTTCTTGTCGCATATCTGTTTCAATATTAATGCCAAGTTTATGACCTAAATAGCTGACGATATATTGCAACAAGGTGCTAATAAGATAAATGATTAATAGTAGTACACTCACTGTCACAATGGTGCCCCATTCGCCACTTGGTAAAAGTTTATCAATAAACCATTGTACAGCAATTGGGAAGGCAAGTTCTAAAATTGCGACAATGACAGCACTTGTAAAATCGACGATAAATAATCGCTTATGTGGTTTGTAATAGGAAAAAAATTGTTTTAGCATTTATTTGCTCCTCTGTAAATTCAATTATTTGTATTATAACGAAAAAGTTAGATAAATGTAATAACTCTTTCAACCTACAATTATTTTATAATTCAAAAAAATGTTAAAATAATCAATATTACGCAAACTCCTATTCTTTGACATGCGTACAACTAACTATTTATAATAGACTTACTGTATTTTCTGAAAATAGAC
This sequence comes from Viridibacillus sp. KH_047, assembly GCF_057838945.1. Classification (NCBI taxonomy): domain Bacteria; kingdom Bacillati; phylum Bacillota; class Bacilli; order Caryophanales; family Caryophanaceae; genus Viridibacillus; species Viridibacillus sp. KH_047. The sequence goes on from NZ_CM174479.1 coordinate 276,750, forward strand.
ATCCTATTTACTTATTGGAAAGAGGGAATATAAATGATAACGAAAGAAGATATCGTTAAGTCGGTACCCCAAAAAGGTTTTGTTGGTCATCCTAAAGGATTATCAACCTTATTCTTTACAGAATTCTGGGAACGTTTTTCATACTATGGCATGCGGGCCATTTTACTTTACTTTATGTACTATAGTTTAAATGATGGTGGTCTAGGATTAGATAGAACGACAGCTAACTCAATATTCGCTATATACGGCTCACTTGTATATATGTCGGGGATTATTGGTGGTTGGATTGCTGACCGTGTATTAGGTACCAGAAGAACAGTATTTTACGGTGGTATTTTAATAATGCTAGGTCATATTTGTTTGGCATTCCCAGGTGGATTGACAATGCTACTAATTTCAATGGTATTCATTGTACTGGGAACAGGTTTATTAAAACCAAACGTTTCAAGTATTGTTGGTGACATCTATGCTGAAGCCGATAACCGTAGAGATGCTGGATTCAGTATTTTTTATATGGGTATTAACTTAGGTTCATTCATTGCACCTTTAATAGTCGGAACAATTGGACAAAAGTACAGCTTCCATTTAGGTTTCGGTGTTGCTGCAATCGGTATGTTTATTGGTTTAGTCATGTATTTAATTACTGCTAAGAAATATCTAGGCTTAGCAGGTAAACAAATTAATAATCCATTAACAAAAGATGAACTCTCTAAATTAGCACTAAAAACAATCATAGGCGTTGTAATTGTTGCAGTACTCGCAGTGATTGCTTATATAAACGATCAATTAACAATTAACAATGTTATATTATTCATTTCTATTCTAGGAATTCTAATCCCTACTGCATTTTTTGTGGCTATGTATAGAAGTCCAAAAACTAACGCAGAAGAAAAATCTCGTGTATTGGCTTATATACCAATGTTCATTGCTGCTGTAATGTTTTGGGCGATTCAAGAGCAAGGGTCAAATATTCTAGGAACGTATGCAGACTCACGTACTGATTTAAACCTTGGTCCAATTAAATTGCAATCTTCTTGGTTCCAGTCATTAAATCCTTTATTTATTATTACAATGGCACCTTTATTTGCTTGGATTTGGATGAAACTAGGAACTCGCCAACCATCTACACCAGTTAAATTTGCATTAGCATTATTTTTCTCTGGGTTCTCATTCATTGTCATGGTAATTCCCGCGTTTCTTTCTGGAGGTACAGCTTTAGTAAGTCCTTGGTGGCTAGTACTGAGCTTCTTCCTAGTAGTAATAGGAGAATTATTAATCTCGCCAGTAGGGCTATCTGTTACAACGAAATTAGCACCAAAGGCATTTAGTGCACAAACTATGAGTTTATGGTTCCTAACGAGCGCAGCAGCCCAAGCGGTGAATGCACAGTTAGTAAAAATATTCGATAAAATTAGTGAAGTTGCATACTTCGGTACAATAGGTACAGCTTCTGTACTACTTGGTATCGTGATGCTAACAATTTCACCAATGATTTCGAAAAAGATGCAAGGTATTCGTTAATAAACAATTTTAAAAGCGCTGGGATTATTCGAATCTCAGTGCTTTTTTATTTATAAGCAATGAAAGAAACTAATGCATAAAATCCTAGGATATTACGTATCTATAACGAAATTAGTCTGGATAAAGAAGAATAAATAGATTTTAATAGAATGAAATAGTTTGTAAGCGTTTTACTTCAAAATAGCTCTATACCGGTGTTTTAGGGTAATGAGCTACTTTCTGAATTCACGAAACTGTCATTATAGTGTGATAATCATTTTCATTTAGGGTTGACGGAAAAAGCCGTCATGTTATAATGGGAATTGTGAGTAAATGATAATCATTTTCAATAAGAGGGTTATTTACTCATAAAATGAAGACATCGGGGATTACAATGAAGAAACGATACCTTTTTATAGCACTTATTTTGTTATCATTAATATCGCTTTTTGTGGGAGTGAGCCGAATCTCTCCGACAGATTTGCTAGATTTTGAATCTGAAGAAACTCAAATTTTCTTAATTAGTCGTGTACCTAGACTAGTAGCCATTATTTTAGCTGGTATGGGAATGAGTATTGCAGGTTTGATCATGCAAAGTTTAAGTAGAAATAAATTTGTTTCGCCAACAACTGCAGGTACATTAGATGCCACTAAGCTAGGCATACTAGTATCAATGTTACTGTTTGCGAATGCATCTTTGATTGAGAAAATGGCGGTTTCATTTGTATTTGCGCTAGCCGGCACGCTTTTATTTATGCAAATTTTAAATCGTATTAAATTCAAGGATGCCATTTTTATTCCACTTGTTGGATTAATGTTCGGAAATATTTTATCGTCTATCACGACGTTTTTCGCCTATAAAGCGGATGTCATTCAAAATATATCTTCTTGGTTACAAGGTGATTTCTCAATGGTTATGAAGGGGCGTTATGAACTTTTATACATAAGTGTACCTATATTAATCATCGCGTATTTGTATGCGAACCGATTTACGGTTGCAGGTATGGGTGAAGATTTTTCGAAAAACCTTGGGCTTGCTTATAAAAGAATCGTTAACTTTGGTTTAATCCTCGTGGCACTCGTTACAACAACCGTTGTGCTAACGGTTGGGATGATACCTTTCCTTGGTTTAATCATTCCGAACATTGTATCGATCTTCAAGGGAGATCATTTACAAAAAACACTTCCGCATACCGCATTATTAGGTGCAATTTTCTTATTAGCCTGCGATATTCTAGGTAGGATATTGATTTATCCATATGAGATTTCAATTAGCTTAATGGTTGGGGTAATTGGTAGTGGCGTCTTCCTATACTTGTTATTTAGGGGGAAGGCGTATGCGTAACAGTACAAAAATGATACTATTAGCAGCATTTGCTGCAGTATTTTGTGGATTATATTTGTTTCAAGGTTTAAATGGAAGCTATGACTATGCATTGCCTCGCCGAGGTATTAAAGTGCTAGCAATGGCCATAACGGGTATTGCTATTGCGTATTCAACAGTTGTTTTCCAAACAATTACGCATAACCGCATTTTAACGCCAAGTATTATGGGACTAGATTCACTTTATTTGCTATTGCAAACAGTGATTATATTCTTCTTAGGTTCCGGGCATATAGTAGTTCTCAATACAAAAGTAAACTTCGTTCTATCATTAGTCGTCATGATTGGGTTTGCACTGCTACTATACAAATTTCTCTTCCGTACAGGAAAACAGCCAATTTATTTCCTACTGCTTGTAGGTATAATTCTTGGCACTTTGTTAGGTAGTATCACGACATTCATGCAAGTATTAATTGATCCAAATGAATTTATGCGCGTGCAGGATAAAATGTTTGCCAGCTTCAATAACGTAAGTGGAGACTTAGTATGGTTTGCATTAATTATCGTACTAGTGACGATGATATACGGGTGGCGAATGGTTCGCGACTTGGATGTATTATCTCTAGGGAGAGATAATGCCATCAACTTAGGTGTTCCTTACGATAAAGTCGTCAAACGTATGCTTGTTATTTCAGCGATTTTAATTGCTTCGTCTACAGCACTAGTAGGACCGATAACTTTCTTCGGTTTAATCGTTGCAAACTTGTCTTATCAATTCTTTAAAACGTACAAGCACACGGTGTTAATCACTGGTGCTGGTCTAATGAGTTTAGTGGCGTTAATTGGTGGGCAATGGATTGTTGAGCGTGTATTCACATTCTCAACAACATTAAGTGTTATCGTCAACTTTGTCGGTGGTATCTACTTCATCTATCTATTATTAAGGGAGAGTCGATCTGCATGATCCAAGTAAAAGAAATATCTAAACTATTCGGCAAGAAAGTTGTAGTTGATAAGGTAAGCGTCGATATTCAACGCGGCAAAATCACGTCTTTTATCGGCCCAAATGGTGCAGGTAAATCTACGCTTCTGTCAATGGTAAGTCGTTTACTTGATGCAGACACTGGAGATGTATTACTAGACAGCTCAGATGTGAAAAAATTAAAGTCTAATGATTTTGCTAAACGGGTATCAATTTTAAAACAATCAAACTATATGAATGTGCGTTTGACGATTCGTGAGCTTGTATCTTTTGGCCGTTTCCCATATTCTCGAGGTCGCTTAAATGAGGAAGATGTAAAAATGATCGACCAAGCGATTGAGTATATGAATTTAGAAGAAATCCAATATGATTTTTTGGACGAATTATCTGGTGGCCAACGCCAACGTGCTTTCATCGCAATGGTTATCGCACAAGATACCGAATATATATTACTTGATGAACCACTCAACAACTTAGATATGAAGCACTCGGTGCAGATTATGAAAATTCTAAGAAAACTTGTGGATGATTTAGGGAAAACAGTAGTCATCGTTTTGCATGATATTAACTTCGCTTCTGTTTACTCAGATCGAATTGTTGCTTTGAAAGATGGGCGTATTGTAAAAGATGGCCCAACCAATGACATTATCAATTCAGAATCATTAAAAGAAATTTACGATATGGATATACCTATTCAGGAAATGAATAGTTGCCGTATTTGTGTCTATTTTAATTCATAACAAAAGGAGACTTTACCCAATGAAAAACTGGAAATTACTTACGTTAGTTTTTGCAATGCTTTTAGTATTAGCAGCTTGTGGCTCTAAAGACGATAAAAAGGAAGAATCAACTTCAGGTTCAAAAGCAGAAGAAATTACGATTACAAATGACTTCGGTATTTCAAAAGATGATGGAACTTCTGATAACGTGAAAGACGAAGTAAAAGTTAAGAAAAACGCTGAAAAAGTTGTTGTATTTGATATGGGATTCTTAGATACTCTTGACACTTTAGGTGTTAAAGTTGCTGCATTACCACAAGATTCAGTTCCAAGTTACCTTGAAAAATATAAGAGTGCAGATTATAAAAACGTTGGTTCTTTAAAAGAACCTGATTTTGAAGCGATTGCTGCTTTAAAACCAGATGTAATCTTCATCTCTGGTCGTCAAGCTAGCCTTTACGAACAACTTAAAGAAATCGCTCCAACTGTTTATGTAGGATTAGATACTTCAAAATACATGGAATCATTCAAAGCTAATACAGAATTAGCTGGTAAAATCTTCGATAAAGAAGATCAAGTAAAAGAAGAACTAACAAAAGTTGATGATAAAATTGCTACAATTAATGAGAAAGCGTCTGCTTTAGATAAAAATGCATTAATCATCCTAGGTTCTGAAGGTAAAATCAGTGCTTACGGTCCAGCATCTCGTTTTGGTGTAATTCATGATGTATTTGGTTTTAAACCTGCTGATGAAGGTATTGAAGTTTCAACTCACGGACAAAACGTATCATTTGAATATGTACTAGAGAAAAATCCAGATATTATCTTTGTAGTTGACCGCGATGCAGTAGTAACTGAAGGTGCATCTGCTAAAGACGCAATCGAAAATGCTTTAGTGAAGAAAACAAATGCTTATAAAGACGGTAAAATGTTCTACTTAAATCCAGAAGTTTGGTACCTATCAGGCGGCGGATTACAATCAGTATCATTAATGATCGATGAAGTAGAGAAGGCATTATAATATGTTTTATCAAATGAAACGAATTATTGTACAGGAAGGTTTTTCTGGGCAGGTTGTAGAACGTTTTAGTGGCGATACACCATTAGCAAAGCAACCTGGTTTCGTTGATTTGAAAGTACTTGTGAAGAAAGTAAGGCGTGGAGACGAGGAAGTAATGATCCTCGTTCAATGGCAAAGTGAAGAGGATTGGAAAAATTGGGAGAAGAGTCCGGAGCACATCGCTGGTCATAAAGCGAATATCGGCAAGCCCAAACCAGAGTATATAATCGAATCGAGCCAAAACGTCTATGAAGTAAAAGTAACAAAATAAAGTAAGCTCCCCTAGCTTATTATTACTGAAAATGCTCTAGCTTGATGCTAGAGCATTTTTTGTTATTTTCGTTCATTTTGCTATTACATTGAGTAGAAAAGAGCTATAGTAGAATAAATGTTAATCGCAAGCTTGAGGAGGGATTAGTATGAAAAAGTTGTTTTATCCACTTGCGATAGTTACCGCAATCGTTTATATCGTGCTTTTTTTAAATATAAAAAGTAATTGGGTATTCAATCTAGATCAGTGGGCATCAGATTTGTTGAAGGATAATCAGTTTTTAGGTTTTTTCCATTACTTTGGTGAACCAGCTTTCGTTGTTGTCGTTGCCGTTATTTTAATAGTAGTGCTATGGATAAGGGATCGTAATTACCGTGGAATGTTTTTTGCGCTTGTAACAATAGCAGCGGGTAACGTACTTAATCAGTTATTGAAAGTGTGGGTGCAGAGACCACGTCCTGATATACCTGATCAGCTTAAAAGTTTTAGTTTTCCATCAGGACATTCCATGACGGGGATTTTATATTTGTTTACATTGGCCTATATAGCAAATGAATATCAATATTCTAAAAAGGTAAAGATACTCACTTGGATAGGAGCAGTCATACTGACAGTGCTTATTGGTATGTCACGTGTTGCTGAAAGCCGTCACTTCGCTTCAGACGTGTTAGCGGGCTGGTCGATGGGTTACACTTGGTTTATCATTGCAGTAATATGGTATGAACGAAGAAAACGAATATTTAAAGAGTTAGAACAGGAAAAAATAGAAGAATAATAAATTACTTAGTTTTACGTTATTTGAAATTAATCAAAATAAAACAACCAGTCGTCGAGTACGTATCGACAACTGGTTGTTTTGTTTTGAGATCTACATAAAAACAGAAGAAAGACCGTTATTTATGCTAAGAGACTTTTTATAATTCGATGGTTCTATAGTTAATAATATTTGTAATTATTTACATGTTTATATAAGAACTATATCTATTAATCTAATAGTTTCCACAACAACTAACGATAGAATAATCATTCAGATAAAGTTAGTTTGGTTAGTTACCTAACCGCATCTCCCTATATAGCTTGCTCATGCAGAATTTTACGTAAATAAAAGGCTAATATGAAAGAGGCAAGTAGAAAACTTGTAATCATACCAATAACCCCATGCCAGCCATATATGGTCCAGAAGATTCCACCTACCGTTCCGCCTACACTTGAACCTACATAGTAAAAGAATAAGTACAATGAGGATGCCTGTGCTTTATCGTGTGTAGCACGTCGACCAACCCAACTACTAGCAATTGAGTGTCCACCAAAGAAGCCGAATGTGAAAATGGCGATGCCAGCTATCTTTAAAAGTAAGTGGTTTTCTAGCGTGATAATACCACCGATAAACATAATAACTATTGCAATGACTAACATTTTATATTTTCCAAAACGATCAGAAAGACTGCCAAACCATGTAGAACTAAATGTACCTACAAGGTAGATAATGAATATCCAACCAACAATTGTTTGACTTAAAGAAAATGGCGGTTCTACTAATTGAAAGCCGATATAATTATAAAGTGTGACAAAGCTCCCCATTAACAAAAAGCCTAATCCGAATAAACTTAGTAAAGCAGGATCTTTCAAATGAAGGATCAATGAATGTAACAGTGCTTTTATATTAAGTTTCTTCGCTTCAAAGTGTTTAGACGATGGTAGCAAAAAGTAAAAAGCGAAGCTCACTAGAAAACTAATCACTCCAATTGCAATCATCCCAATACGCCAGTTGAATAAATCGGTCATCGTCCCAACGATGATTCGCCCACCTAATCCACCAATTGTATTACCACTAATATATAATCCCATAGCAATCCCTAAACTTTTAGGGTCGATTTCTTCGCCTAAATAAGCCATAGCAATGGCCGGAAGCCCGGCAAATACAATACCTTGTATAACTCTTAATGTAAGTAAAATTGAATAATTAGGTGCAAAAGCAATAAATAAGGTTAAAATAGCACCTGCAAACATAGAGAATGTCATAATCTTTTTTCTGCCCCAAGCCTCTGATAATGAGCCAATGATAAGCATGCTGAAGGCTAATGTTAAAGTCGTTACAGATAATGACAAACTAGCTATTGTAGGCGAAATGTGGAACACTTTTGTGAAAGTCGGGAGTAATGGTTGTGTCATGTATAAATTTGCAAATGTACTAAAAGCCCCTGCGAACAATGCTAAATTCGCATTTCGGAAGCTAACGGTACCACGTTTTATATAGTCCATTAGAGGTCACTCCAAAATTGAATTATTTAATACTTATTATAAGGATGTACAAATCATAATAACAATTGATTAGATTTGTACATGGATTTAAAAGGGGTATTCATGAAAGCTGTATACGTGTAGAAAAGTGTTATGATTTCTAAAAATTTCTTTCACGGAGTTAAAGAAAGTTGCGTTAAGGAAACATTTTGCATACAATGAAATTAACATTTTAATAGAGAAAGTAGTTGAGTATATGGATGGGAATGTCGTTTTTGCTTTAGCGTTAACGCTCTTCGCTGGTTTAGCAACAGGCGTAGGTAGTTTAATAGCATTATTTACATCGAGGACGAATACGAAGTTCCTATCGTTTTCTTTAGGTTTTTCTGCAGGTGTCATGATTTATGTTTCACTTGTTGAAATATTTGTGAAAGCTAAGGATTCGCTCGTTGGTGAGTTAGGGGAAAAGCAAGGCTACACATTCACGGTAATTGGTTTTTTTGCCGGTATGCTGTTAATCGCACTCATTGATAAAATGATTCCAAAACACGAAAATCCTCATGAAATAAAAAAGGTTGAAGATATGCAGGTAGGACCATCAAATGATGAATATGCTAAGTTAATGAAAATGGGTATATTCACCGCGCTTGCAATTGGAATTCATAACTTTCCAGAAGGAATTGCAACATTTGCATCTGCCTTGCAAGATCCGAATCTCGGTATTGCGATTGCAATTGCGGTTGCTATTCATAATATTCCAGAGGGAATTGCTGTCTCTGTCCCGATTTTCTTTGCGACAGGAGATCGTAAAAAAGCATTTAAGCTTTCATTTTTATCAGGTTTAGCTGAGCCAGTTGGAGCATTTGTAGCATATTTGATTTTAATGCCATTCTTAAATGATATTGTGTTCGGAATGCTTTTTGCTGGTGTTGCCGGTATTATGGTATTCATTTCGTTAGATGAATTATTACCAGCTGCAAAGAAATATGATGAGGCGCATACATCGATTTACGGTGTAATTGTCGGTATGGCTGTAATGGCTATTAGTTTAGTATTATTAGTTTGAAAAAACAGGTCCATTATTATGGGGCCTGTTTTTTTAGTGTGCCATTTAGTTTTCGGATGCTACAGTGAACCTTGAAGTAATACCAAATCATCAATTCATTTGATTTAGGAAAGGTCATAACTTTAACACATCGGTGATTTTTGCCAAGAAAAAATGCCAAGAGGCACATACTCTTGGCATTTTCTATTTCGCTTATTCGCTTGTAACTTGAACACCTTTTGTATCAACTGGAACGGCTTTAATAACATAAGAAGGGAAGATGGGCTTCAATTTAGCAACGAAGGCATCTACGCGATCTTTTGAGATTAATGAGATGACAGTTGGACCGGCACCGCTAATAGCTGTACCAAAGGCACCTGCATCCTGTGCTGTTTGACGAATTTCATGATAATTAGGGATTAAATTTGCGCGGAATGGTTCATGAAATAAATCATGCTCCATGAATTTACCTACACGTTCATAATCCTTTATAAGTAATGATGCAGTTAACATATTGGCATGGGCACTTGCGTGAACAGCGTATGCTTTGTCATAGTTTGACGGTAATACTTTACGGGCTTCCTCTGTTTTCAATTCAACATTTGGAATGAATACAGCGAATGCAGCGTCAACATCACGTGCATTAATCAATTCTAATTGACCGTTTGGCAATGTTGAAGCAATCGTTAGACCACCATGTACAGATGCAGCTGCATTGTCAGGATGCCCTTCCAATTTCGAAGCAAGTTTACAACGTTCTTCAATAGAGAGTTGTAAATCACATACTTGATTTGTGAGTTCAATACCCGCCACGATAGCAGATGCGCTACTTCCAAGTCCACGAGCAAGAGGTAGTTCACTGTGCATCACGACTTTACAAGGAGGCAGTGTAGCTTTGTACCGTTCAGCGGTTTCTTTAGCAACTTTATAGACGAGATGGTCTTCAACTTTAACATTTACAGGAAGGTGTTCTGAACGATGCTCAAACTCCCAATTTTCTTGTAAAGTTACGTCTAGTGTTAAATAGAGACCTAATGCTAGTCCAATAGAGTCGAATCCTGGTCCAAGATTAGCGGTGCTTCCCGGAACAGATATGGACCACTTTGTTGTCATAGCAATCCCTCGATGTAAGTACGGATTTCTACTTCGTCATTTGCTAAAGAAACCATATCGACAGTAGATGCTTTTACGGCTGTATCAGGGTCTTTTAATCCGTTTCCTGTTAATACAGCAACTATACGACTTCCTTTAGGAATTGATCCATTTGCAACCGATTGAAGGACACCAGCAATAGAAGCGGCTGATCCTGGCTCTGCAAAGATACCTTCTTTAGAAGCAATCAAGCGGTATGCATTTAAAATCTCTTCATCTGTAACTGCAGCGATTTTACCTCCGGATTCATCACGAGCAGCTTCAGCTAGTTTCCAACTTGCTGGATTCCCGATACGAATAGCAGTAGCAACAGTTTCAGGGTGTGGTATTACTTCACCACGTACAATTGCCGCAGCGCCTTCTGCTTCAAAGCCGAACATTTTTGGTAGACCTGTTTGTTTTTTTGCATTGTATTCTTTAAAGCCTTTCCAGTAAGCACTAATGTTACCTGCATTTCCGACAGGGATTGCAAGAATATCCGGTGCGCTGCCTAGACCGTCACAAATTTCAAAAGCAGCTGTTTTTTGACCTTCTAATCTATATGGATTAACTGAGTTTACTAATGTTACTGAAGTGTTTTCACTAATGTCACGAACAATTTGTAGTGCTTCATCAAAGTTACCATCAATTTCGATGATTTTTGCACCATACATGTAAGCTTGTGCTAGTTTACCAGCAGCTACTTTACCTTTTGGGATAACGATAATAGCTTGGATGCCAGCGCGTGCTGCGTATGCAGCGGCTGCAGCTGATGTATTACCTGTTGAAGCACAAATAACAAATTTACTTCCAGCTTCAACGGCTTTTGCTACTGCCATTACCATGCCACGGTCCTTGAATGAACCTGTTGGATTTAAACCTTCATATTTAACATAAAGATCGATTTCTAGTTCTTTTGATAGCGTATTTAAATGAATGAGCGGTGTATTACCCTCATGTAAAGTAAGAGCAGGTGTATTTTCTGAGACAGGTAGATATTCTTTATAGTGATCGATAAGACCTTTCCACATATATAACATTCTCCTTTTTGTTCATCCTGAAAAAACATTTGTTTTTCTATAAGAGACATTTTAACGTATTTTGGGTATATGTTTCAATAGGAAATTGCTAAATTTTCGGAACAATTGAATTTATTTTGCATCTTGTCACAAAATATAAAGATGTGTATAGTTAGGATAGTCAAATGTGTATTCAAGTGTAAAGACATACGGGGGAATAATAATGACAACGAATCAACAGGCAGGTACTAAGGTAATATCTCGTAATAAGCTTCTAGGTATTGCGGGAGTTGGATGGATGTTTGATGCATTAGATGTGGGTATTTTATCTTTTGTCATAGCTGCTTTAGCAAAAGAATGGATGCTATCACCAAGTGAAATGGGCTGGATAGGCAGTGTTAACTCAATAGGAATGGCAGTTGGAGCCTTTGTATTTGGAATATTAGCCGATCGTATTGGCCGTAAATCGGTATTTATATGGACACTTGTAATTTTCTCTGTTGCTAGTGGTTTATCGGCATTAACGACGACTTTAGCAGCATTTATGATTTTAAGATTTTTCATTGGTATGGGTCTTGGTGGTGAATTGCCTGTAGCTTCAACGCTTGTTTCTGAAAGTGTTGCATCACATGAACGTGGACGCATTGTTGTCTTATTAGAAAGCTTCTGGGCTGGCGGTTGGTTATTAGCAGCACTTATTTCATATTTTGTTATACCAAACTACGGCTGGCGAATTGCTTTATTATTAACGGCTCTTCCAGCAGTTTATGCGATATACTTGCGGTTACATTTACCTGATTCACCTCAGTTTACAGCCAAAAAGGATGTTGTACGTAATATCGGTCAAAATATTAAAGATGTTTGGTCGAAAGAATATGCTCGTCGTACATTAATGCTTTGGATTGTTTGGTTTACAGTTGTCTTTTCTTATTATGGCATGTTTTTGTGGTTGCCTAGTGTTATGGTTATGAAGGGTTTTAGTTTAATAGCAAGCTTTAAATATGTGCTGATAATGACGCTAGCTCAATTACCAGGTTATTTTACAGCTGCTTGGCTAATTGAAAGAGCAGGCAGAAAATTTGTCTTAGCTACCTATTTGTTAGGAACTGCTGTAAGTGCACTTGTTTTTGGTAATGCTGAAACAATTGGTCTTTTACTTGTAGCTGGAATGTTCTTATCATTCTTTAATCTAGGAGCCTGGGGTGCATTGTATGCTTATACACCTGAGCAGTATCCAACAATTATTCGTGGTACAGGTGCTGGTATGGCTGCCTCTGTTGGCCGATTAGGAGGAATATTTGGACCTTTGCTTGTAGGTTCACTTGTAGCAAAAGGATATGAATTGAATTTGATCTTCGGTATCTTCTGTATTTCGATAATAATAGGTGTAGTTGCAATTATTGCACTAGGTACAGAGACAAAACAGACAGAGTTAGAGTAGGAAAATTTAAGAGGGAATATCCTTCTTTCTATAAGCCTTTATAATACTATTAACGATCTTCTCTCACTATTTAATAGAGAGAAGGTCGTTTTATTTTGTTAGTACATTCAATGAAAGGGGTATTATATGTCGTGGTATAAAAAAGCTCCTGCAAGAATTACTTGAAGGAGTAATGATATAGTTTTATGATTTTGTCTTTTGTTGATTACTGATTCAAAACTAGACCAACATATTATAAATCAGTTTAACGATACAAATGTTCAAGTAATTCAGGCACAAGATTAATCTTTATATTATGGGTATTTTTCCTTAATTTGAAACTAATAGTAGATTTATAACGTAATAAAGTTATACATAAAAGGAGTGAGCGCTATGGATGTAACAGAATTTTACGTATCAATTGAGCCACATGATGTATTAAACCGTATTAAAACAAACATTGTGGAGGGCAGTTTTTCTGGAAAGCTTATCGATCAATATGAACGTATTGTAGGGGATCAACAAGTAGTAGTTTGTATACTTGAAAAGTATTATATGCGTACTAGTAATCGTGCAAGCTTAACAGTAACAGTTGACAATTTAGAAGGTAAAACGAAAATTCATGCAGTTGCTTCTGGTGGTGGAGAAGGGGCCTTTTTCCGTTTTGATTGGGGAGTGGGTAATACCTTCTTGAATAGCGTAGAAAAGGCGTTAGAAGAGTTCATTATAAAATAGTAAAAAAGCTAGGGGGGATGATAGGTGAAATACCCAGCGAAACATCAAAGGGTTTTGATTATTGGATCTGGTGGGGCAGGGAAATCAACATTGTCACGTACATTAAGTGGATTATGGGAACTGCCGCTCGTCCATCTAGATGCTATGTATTGGAAATTTGGTTGGCAGAAATCTGATAAAGCAGATTTTATTGAAAGGCTTCAATTAGAACTTGAAAAGCCTGCTTGGATTATTGATGGAAATTTCGATTCGACACTAGAACTGCGAGCCAAATATGCAGACCTTATTATTTTCCTGGATTTTTCTAATAAGCTTTGCACTTATCGAGTGTTAAAACGTACTATTCAATATCGCGGGAGGACAAGGCCTGATATGGGGGAGGGGTGCCCTGAAAAGGTTGATGCAGAGTTTTTACGATGGATTTGGCGCTTCCCTGTTGATGCCAGACCAGGGGTTATGAATATGATGATTCAATCTAATGTAAACAGTATTATATTTTCTTCTCCGTCCCAGCTGAACAAATGGTTGAGAAATTGTAAAAAAGGGAAAAGTAGTCTCAAATGAGGCTGCTTTTTTATTGAGGGCAATTCGAAAATGGGCATATGTATTTGTGGCCGTTTTTGCATCAATGACGACGCCACCGGATTTTGCTATATGAAATCAGTATTTTTTTAGTTAAAAAATAGAACGAAAGCAAATGCTGAAGAATGCAATTAGTGATTAAATAGCACAACTAGATGACCTTTCAGATAACTGAGTTATTTGGGGCTCTTTTTATTTTAAAAACAATTTAATACTTTTTAAGCATATTTTTTTACATAGCAAATCTTGAAACATATTATTATAATAATTGAATTAGCATAACTTGAATTTTATGAGAATATATTTTATTGTTTACGCTTTCATAATATCGTTATAAGAAGGAGGAGTACGGTATGTCAACTTTTATGGCCGAGATGGTAGGGACAATGATTTTGATACTGTTCGGGGGCGGCGTAGTTGCGGCTGTTTCTTTGAAAGGCTCTAAAGGAAAAGATGGTGGTTGGATCGTTATTACTGTTGCCTGGGGTCTTGCAGTAGCTATGGGAGCATTTGCAGTAGGAGGTATAAGTGGTGCACATTTAAATCCTGCATTGACAATCGCGTTGGCGACAATTGGGAAATTTGAGTGGTCAGATGTTCCCATGTTCATACTTGCTCAAATGATTGGAGCAATTATAGGAGCTATTTTAGTCTACTTAACTTATTTAGCACATTGGAAACCAACTGAAGATCCAGATGCCAAACTAAGTGTTTTTTGTACAGCGCCAGCATATAATCATCCGTTATCAAATTTAACAACGGAAATGATTGGCACGTTTATCTTAGTTCTTGGTATTTTAGCTATAGGCACAAATAATATTACAGATGGCTTAAATCCCTTAATAGTAGGAGCTTTAATTATCGTAATTGGTATGGCACTTGGTGGCCCAACAGGGTATGCTATTAATCCAGCACGTGATTTAGGGCCTCGTATAGCACATTTCTTCCTTCCGATTCCAGGGAAAAGAGATTCTAATTGGAGCTATTCATGGGTACCGGTAGTTGGTCCCATTATTGGAGGACTATTTGGAGCGTTGTTTTATAAACAAGTTTTTGAAGGCGTAAATAGTATCGCATTTTGGATAGTAGGAGTAATCGTGCTAGCGATTTTCATAGGAGCACAGGCTACAGTGAATAAAGTTGTAAGATAGAATAATAAATTAAAATCTGGAGGTCATCAAATGACAAAAAAGTATATTCTGGCATTAGACCAAGGTACTACAAGCTCACGTGCAATTTTATTTGACGAAGAAGGCAATATTTTTAATAGTGCTCAACAGGAATTTCCACAATATTTCCCACAATCAGGATGGGTAGAGCATAATGCAGAGCAAATTTGGAGCTCAATTTCATCTGTCATAGCTGGTGTCCTTTCAGAGAAAAATGTCCATGCAGATCAAGTTCAAGGGATTGGTATCACCAATCAACGTGAAACGACGGTTGTTTGGGATAAAAATACGGGAGTACCAGTGCATAATGCTATCGTATGGCAATCACGCCAAACAGCAGGCATTTGTGAAGAGTTGAAAGAGAAAGGCTATAATGATTTATTTAGAGATAAAACGGGATTACTTATTGATGCATACTTCTCAGGCACAAAAGTGAAGTGGATATTAGATAATGTTGAAGGGGCAAGAGAAAAAGCGGAGAATGGTGATTTGTTATTTGGTACCATTGACACATGGCTGATCTGGAAACTAACAGATGGGAAAGTACATGTAACAGACTATTCGAATGCTTCTAGAACATTAATGTATAATATTTACGACTTGAAATGGGATGAAGAGCTATTAGAGATTTTGGGAGTCCCAGCATCAATGCTGCCAGAAGTTCGTCCTTCATCTGAAGTGTATGGTTTAACGGATGGAAATCACTTCTTTGGTCAAGAAGTACCTATTGCTGGTATTGCGGGTGACCAACAAGCTGCTTTATTTGGCCAAGCTTGTTTTGAAAGTGGTATGGTGAAAAATACTTATGGCACTGGTTGCTTTATGCTTATGAACACAGGTGAAAAGGCTGTTAAATCCGATAACGGTTTGTTAACAACAATTGCTTGGGGAATTGATGGAAAAGTAGAGTATGCATTAGAGGGTAGCATTTTCGTAGCGGGCTCAGCTATTCAATGGTTACGTGACGGTTTACGGATGTTCCATGATTCAAAAGAAAGTGAGCGCTATGCAGAAAAGGTTGACTCGACTGAAGGTGTATACGTTGTTCCAGCATTCGTTGGGTTAGGTACACCATATTGGGATAGTGACGTACGTGGTGCTGTATTCGGTTTAACACGTGGTACAGAAAAAGAGCATTTCATACGCGCAACACTGGAGTCATTAGCGTATCAAACAAAAGATGTGCTGGGTGCTATGGAAGCAGATTCAGGCATCTCGTTAAAAACATTACGAGTGGATGGCGGAGCTGTCATGAATAATTTGTTAATGCAATTCCAAGCAGATTTACTTGATGTTCCGGTAGAACGTCCATCGATTAATGAAACTACAGCACTCGGTGCAGCGTATTTAGCTGGATTGGCAGTTGGGTTCTGGAAGGATCGCGACGAGATTTCGAAATACTGGAATTTAGATACGCAATTCAGTCCGAATATGGAAGAAGAAAGACGTGAAGATTTATACAAAGGCTGGAAAAAGGCTATACATGCAGCCCAAGCGTTTAAATAATAGTAATACACATGTAGCAGTTCACTTTTCAAAGGTGAACTGCTTTTTTTGATAGCATTTTGTGTATAGTGGGGATAAAAATGTGTATAGTGGATAAAAAAATGATTTTTATTGATATTAATTTAGTCCTCTTTGGTTAATAAATAGGCTTTTCCACTATTTTTTAAAATAATGTGGATATCTCTAATAATATTGTTAATAGTTTTAGTGGAGAATAGTATTTCAGAGAAAGGGGATCATACGAATTCCCTTTCTTTTTGTATGATAAAAAAGCCGGGAAAATACGAAGATTATGTTACGCTAAAGTAAAGGTGTTATTTTTAAGAGAAATGCATGCTTAATGTAGAAATGGAGAAGGTTGTTGTTGTATGGTAAATAATTTTCAAGGGCTTTACAAAGCGAAGTTAAAAAAACCTCAAGATGTTCTCTCGTATATTGAGGACGGAGCAGATATTATTATACCAATAGCGAATGGAGAACCAGTAAAGCTATTGGATATTTTGGAAGAGAACGCAGACTACTTAAAAGATGTGCGTATTCATCAGATGTTAACGATGCATCCTCGTAAATATATAGATGGAGCTTATAAAGGGCACTTATCACATGTCTCATACTTTTTGAGCGGTGCTACACGTAAGGCTTATTATAATGGGCATTGTGAATTGATGCCAAATTATTTTCATGAAGTACCACGTATTATGAAGGATTATACGAAAGCATCTCTTATAATGGCAGTTGCTTCACCAATGGATGAGCACGGATATTTTACTCTTGGAACACAAGCCGATTATGCTGCATGTTTTATAGGTATTGCTCCCTTTTTCTTGGAAGTAAATGAGCATATGCCAAGAACATTTGGTCAAAATTTAATACATATTAGCCAAATAGAAGGCTTTATTGAGCATCATACACCGCTAGTAAAAAATCCGGAACCCGTAATCGAAGAAAAAGACATACGTATTGCAGAATATGTTGCAGAATATATTAAAAATGGTGATACATTGCAGGCTGGGATAGGTTCGATTCCAAATGCGGTAATTAGTTTACTAAATGATCATCGCCATTTAGGTATTCATACGGAACTGATAACGGACGGGGTAGTTGGTTTAGTGGAGAAAGGTGTAATCGATGGGTCTCAGAAGAAAACGAATAAGGGGAAAATCGTCGGTACTTTTGCGTTAGGGACGGATAAGTTATATGAATTCCTGCATAATAATCCGATTGTTGAATTCCAAACAGTTGATGTGACGAACGATCCGCGCTTAATTGCCAAAGAGGATAATATCGTTTCTATCAATGCTACAACGGAAGTGGACATTTATGGTCAATGCGCCTCTGAAACAGTTGCAGGAAAGTATTATTCTTCCACTGGTGGTCAATTTGATTTTGCACGTGGAGCAAATTTTGCGGAAAATGGCCGTGGATTTATATGCATGCATTCGACTACGAAAAACGATACGATATCGAGAATAAAAGTTTTATTAACAAGCGGCTCAGTCGTAACAACCTCCAAAAATGAAGTAGATAAGGTAGTAACGGAGTATGGTGTAGCTGAGTTAAAAGGCAAATCGATATCAGCGAGGGCGAAGTCGTTAATCGAAATTGCGCATCCGAAATTTAAGGACGAGCTTATATTTGAAGCAAAAAAACTAAATCTAATGTAAGAAATACTAAACCCGTTTTTTAACTAAACGGGTTTTTTTGATGAATAATAAACATTGTTCACGATATCAAAATGGCATGTTACATATATATACCTATAAGAGAGAAAAAATATGTTAGGAAAAGCTTAATATAAAAATATATTTTTCAAAAATAAATAGATAGGAGACGCTTATGATGAAGGAGCAGTTAACATTACTTGAACCACAATTGAAAAGTGTTTTTAAGTATTTGCATGAAAATCCTGAAATTAGCTGGAAAGAGAGGCGAACTACTGATTACATTAAAGAGATATTAGAACAAGAAGGATACAAGGTGCATACGTTTACTGATAGTACGGGTTTATATGTGGAAATCGGTGAGGGGAGACCGGTTGTAGGTCTACGAACTGATATCGATGCCTTGTGGCAAGAAGTTGATGGTGAATTTCAGGCACATCATTCTTGTGGACATGATGCACATATGACAATGGTGATTGGTGTTTTACTATTATTAAAGCGCCTGAAAAGAACATGGAGAGGGACCATTCGGGTATTATTCCAACCGGCTGAGGAAAAAGGACAGGGAGCATTGTCCTTTGTTGACCGTGGGTTGGTCGACGATATGGACTATCTATTTGGTGTACATGTCCGTCCGGTGCAGGAGCTAAGTGATGGCACATTTTGTCCAGCGCTATATCATGGTGCATCCAGACTGTTATGTGGTCAAATTAACGGTGTGGAATCACATGCCGCAAGACCCCATTTAGGTAAAAATGCCATTGAAATTGGAGCAAGCTTAATCGAAGCACTAAAAACGATTCATATAGATACAATGATCCCGTTTTCGGTAAAAGTAACGAAATTTCAAGCGGGCGGAGAATCAGGAAATATAATTCCGGCGAAGGCCTACTTCACGATTGATGTACGTGCACAAACAAATGAAGGAATTGAGCAATTGCATGATGGCATAGAGCGTACCATAAGAGCAATTGAATCCTTATATGAAGTTTCAATTGATTTACATGAACAAGTTAGGGTTGCAGCAGCTGAAGTAGATGACGAAGCAAAGGATATAATTGAGCAAGCAATTATTGAATCAGTAGGTGAAGAGTATTTACGTCCCCCTGTTATTACACCAGGTGGAGAAGATTTTCATTTTTATACTGTTAAAAGGGCGAATGTAAAGGCAGCCATGTTAGGACTTGGTTGCGGATTAACGCCAGGGCTGCATCATCCAAAAATGACATTTAATAAGGATCAGTTAATTGTCGGAGTAGAAATTTTGGCACGTACAGTATTAGGTGCATTTGCACATGCAGAAAAGGAAGCCCTCTCTTGCTGAAAATCGTATATTAGCGTATGTTTTATTAAAACGTTAATTTAGGTTGGATAGTGGAAGGTGCGGTAGTGTGAAGATAACAGAAATTAAAATTCGGCAACTAAGTATGCGAATGAAATCGCCATTTTCAACAAGCTTCGGTACAGTGCAAGATAAGCAGTTTTTAATATTAGAAGCTAAAGATGATAGTGGAATATCTGGTTGGGGGGAAGGGGTTGCTTTTGAAATCCCTTGGTATACAGAGGAGACAGTTAAGACGAGTTGGCATATGCTTGAAGATTTCCTTATTCCACTAGTGCTTAATAAAGATTTTCAGCATCCAGATGAAATAAGCGATATGTTCAAAGTAATCCGCCAAAATAAAATGGCAAAGGCGACTCTTGAATGTGCGGTATGGGATCTATATGCCAAGAAGACAAAACAGTCACTTTCGAATGCATTAGGTGGAGCGAAAAAGAAAATTGAAGTGGGTATAAGTATTGGTATTCAGCCGACAATTGATCAGCTGTTACAGTACATTGAAAATTATATTTCAGCAGGCTATAAACGTATGAAGGTTAAGATTAAACCAGGCAATGACATTGATGTCATTCAGGCAATCCGAGCAAAGTTTCCAGAAGTACCACTAATGGTGGACGCCAATTCAGCTTATACTTTAGATGATATAGAGTTGCTAAAAAAACTAGATGAGTACAATTTAATGATGATTGAACAGCCTCTTGCATCGGATGACATTATCGATCACGCAAAGCTACAAAAGCATTTAAAAACGCCAATTTGTTTAGATGAAAGTATTTGTTCTTATGAGGATGCACGTACAGCGATTGAGCTTGGAAGCTGTGGTATCATCAACATCAAGTTTGGTCGTGTAGGTGGTTTAACTGAGGCAAAACTAATCCATGATTTATGCCAGCAACATAATATTAAAGTTTGGTGTGGTGGTATGTTAGAATCGGGTATTGGTCGAGCGCATAATGTTGCACTTACGACTCTGGAAAATTTTGTATTACCAGGGGATACTGCAGGTTCTAGTCATTATTGGGACCAAGATATTATCTCACCTGAAGTGCATGTTGAAAATGGCTACATTTCAGTGCCAGAAAGTTTTGGAATTGGCTATGAACCTAACGTAGAATTAATGGATCAACTTACTGTAAGTCAAAAAGTTTATCGATAAACAAAAAACTATGCAAAATTTGCATAGTTTTTTTCATTATATTATTAATAGTTTACTCATATAAAGTTCATCTTCATAGTCATCGTTTATTTTCAATGATTGTTGACGCTCTCCATCTATTCCAAATCCAAATCTGTTAAACATATTGATAGCGATAGTATTGGATTTACTAACACTTAATTCAATTCTTTTAATGCAATTTGACATTGCCCATTTTTCAGCCTCTTTTAAAAGTGCTGTGCCTATGCCTTGGTTAGTAAATTTCTGTTTGACACCGAGGTAAATCGATACACGGTGTTTAGCACGTTGAGCTTTATTACCAGAAATAGAAATCATGCCTCCAATTTGACCTTCAACAACTGCTACTATAATTGAACTAGAATTGTCTTTACGTAAGTTAGTAATTTTCTTGCGTACACTTTGAACAGATGGGTCGCGTTCGTTTATACCATAAAGCATAAATTCTGTCTCTGCATCTAACGTAGACAATAATTTGGCTAGATCACGGGCATCATCCGTTTCAATAGAACGAGTGATAAAAGTATTTTTAGCTTTATTTAAACTATCCAATTCATCATTATTGTTATTTGAAGGTTTTTCAAATGTCACATGATAACCAGGCTGTACTGTGGTTACATAGTATCCTTGTTCTATCCAAGCTAGATAATGTCTTAGAGGAGGTTTAGTTTTTTTCCACCAACTCTTATTTAAATAAGAAGAGTTAGGTAATGAATGTCCCATAATTGTTTCGATTTCTGTGAAGGAAAGTTGAATTTTATCGTCTTTTGCGGAGCTGAAATATTCAGCTAGTGGTATGTATTTCTTTTCAATCTTATTTTCCATTATTACCCCTCTTTATTATATGTATATATTATATTAGAAATAGTAACATAGTATTAAGTCTAATTACACGATTTCTATGATTATTATTTATTTTTATGGATAAAAAAGACTATTTTAATATAAAGGGATATAGAAGATGATGTGATTTTGTAAAATTAACTTTATAAAATAGAATACAGGAATAATATGCTTTTAATTAAGACCATAATAAGGATTGAACATTTATCATCAAAGCGCTGACATTCTTTTTCAGTGCTATTTGTGATAAGATATATTCGGAAATTGTTGAAATCTAGGAGGCAAAATTTAAATGAGTAAAGTACTTGTATTCGGACACAAAAACCCAGATACTGATACAATCACATCTGCGTTAGTATATGCATATTTAAAAAAACAACTAGGCGTTGATGCTGAAGCAATTCGCCTTGGCGAACTGAACAACGAAACAGCTTACGCTTTAGAAAAATTTGGATTTGAAGCACCACGCTTTGTGGAAAAAGTTGCAGGAGAAGCTGCTCAAGTAATATTAGTTGATCATAACGAACGTCAACAAAGTGCTGATGATATTGCTGAAGTTCAAGTAATGGAAGTTATTGATCATCACCGTATTGCTAACTTTGAAACAGCGGATCCATTGTACTACCGCGCGGAACCTGTTGGTTGTACAGCAACAATTCTAAATAAAATCTTCAAAGAAAATGAAGTTGAGATTCCAGCTAACTATGCAGGTCTTATGTTATCTGCTATCATCTCTGATACATTATTATTCAAATCACCAACATGCACAGAGCAAGATGTGAAAGCAGCAAATGAGTTAGCTGCAATTGCAGATGTTGACGCTGCTGAGTATGGGCTTGCAATGTTAAAAGCAGGTGCTGATTTAAGTGATAAATCATTAGAAGATTTGCTTTCTCTTGATGCAAAAGAATTCAGCATGGGAGATCACAAAGTTGTCATCGCTCAAGTAAATGCTGTTGATGTAAATGACGTTTTAGATCGCCAAGCTGATTTAGAAGTTTTATTAAACAACACTGTTGCAGAAAAAGGTCTAGACCTATTCTTCTTCGTTGTAACGGATATCATTAACAATGATTCTGTTGCTGTTGCAATAGGTGCACAAGCTGAAAAAGCTTATACAGCATTTAACGTTGTGGCTGATAATAATCGTGCGTTATTAAAAGGTGTAGTTTCTCGTAAAAAACAAATTGTCCCAGCATTAACTGATACATTAAAATAATCCTTGTTTGAGGAGGAACTGCCTATTTCAATTGGAATAGGCGGTTTTTTATTGCTGAAAATTACACTTATAATCCACTTAGGTCAAGTGGATATACTGCAGGCCCTTCAAGTACTGCACCATCCTTTGAAAAGCGTGAGCCATGACAAGGACAGTCCCATGTTTCATCTGCTTCATTCCATCTCGTTTTACAACCTAAATGAGTACAACGAGGCATAGCACGACGAGTGACATGACCACCGACAAAATCCTTCGTTACTTTTCCGCCTAATTTTAAAGCTTGTAAAACAGCATCTCCAAATTTAGTATGCTTCGGAGAATACAGAGAGAGTCCGACATTTTGTTTTCCAACAATTCCATCTCGGAGCAGTTGTGCTGCCACAATGGAATTAGCTAACCCCCATTTTCTGAAACCGGAAGCCATCCAAATATTCGGTAAACGGGAACTGATCTGCCCAACATAAGGAATTAAATCTACTGTTTCAGGATCTTGCGCAGACCAGTGATAGTTGCAGTGGTTAGCTGCGAATCTATCTTTAGCTTCTAATTGCAACGCTTCATAATACATGGAGGTATTGGAAATAGAGCCTGCAGGGTGGCTATCCCCAGCTAATAATATAAAAGGTTTGTCATCGATTAATGTTGTTCGAATAGAGCGACCAGGTTTATCGATAGATAAATACTGACCTTTATACAATTCGCTTGCTTCAAAAGAAACGATATAAGAACGAGTGACTTCTAGTTTGAAAATTTGCATACCAATAATAGCTTCTAGTGGATAATGGGAGCATAAAATTAACTCTTTATAACAAACTGTATGACCATTCTCTAGTTCTACACATGGTTTTAAAATATTGACCTTTTGCACGCGTGAATGCTCGTAAATCTCAGCACCTGATTGGATTGCCTTTTCTGCGATAGTTCGTCCAAAGCGTACAGGATGGATTTGCGCTTGTTTGGGCATTTTCAAGGAAGCGGCAATGTCATATGGAATTTCGCAATCGGCGTTCCATTCTCCAGGAATACCAAGAGTCTGGTAAGCCTTCCATTCATCTTCTAAGTCCTTTTTACCGTCAGCTTTCTGTGTATATAAGAAGGAATCAGCATGATGCACACAATCGGGTTCTGCTAAATTAAATGATAGTTCCACAGCTTGCTGGTTGAGCTCATAATATTGTTGAGCTGCTTCCATACCAAATTTAGTAATAAGTTGACTATATAATAGACCTTGTTGTGCAGTTACCTTCCCAGTGGAATGTCCGGTAGTACCTGAAAATAAAGTATTGCCTTCTAATAAAGTAACCTTCCTACCAACTTTTGAGAGTAAATAAGCAGCAAGTATGCCAGAAATACCACCACCAATAATACAGATGTCAGTTTCGATTGATTGTTCGAGTGTAGGTCTTGCAAAAGGTGCTTGTTTATCTAGCCAAATTGAAGATGCCATAAGATGCCTCCAAGTACATTTTTTTTAGCATGTGGAGTTTTTGAGGAATTATGTATAAGCAGATAAATTGATGTTTCATATGTTCACATATACAATATCTGCAAGAGGTGAGCATTGATGAAAATTGAAATTTGGTCAGACTATGTATGTCCATTTTGTTATATCGGTAAAAGACAATTAGAAAAAGCATTGCAAGATACAGGATTCAGTGAACAAACAGAAGTAATATTCAAGAGTTATCAGTTAGATCCAAGCACTCCAGCTACATCGGATTTATCCATGTACGAAGCGTTAGCTAAAAAATTCGGTTCTACAATTGAAGCGGCAAAAGCCCAAACAGTTGGTGTTGCTGGCCGTGCAAAAGAAGTAGGATTAGATTTTGATTTTGAAAATATGAAACCTGCTAATACTTTCAAATCACATCGTTTAGCAAAATACGCCGAAGCAGAAGGTAAAGCTGCTGAGATGACTGAGCGTTTACTACGTGCGCACTTTATTGAAGCAAAACAACTTGGCTTAACTGAAGTATTAGTAGAGTTGGCAGCAGAAGTTGGTTTAAATCGTGAGAGAGTACTAGATGTACTAAATTCAGATAATTATTCATCAGAGGTATTGGCTGATATTCAAGAGGCTTCACAAATAGGTGTTAGAGGTGTCCCATTCTTTGTATTAAATCGTAAATATGCAATTTCAGGTGCTCAACCACAAGAATTATTCGAAGAGACAATTCGTAAAGTGGCAGCTGAAGAGGGGATTCAACCGACACTTAAAATGATGGGAGCTGAAGGTACAGGCATTTGTGAAGATGGCAAGTGTGAACTTTAATCTTTAATCTTCAGTCAAAAGTATGAGAGCAGATGCATTGACAGTGTATCTGTTTTTTTATAAAATAAAATTATCTTGAATTTGAGATATTTTTTCGAGAGCTATTTTTTAACTAAGAGAGTGAGAGATTAAATTGACAAACGTATTAGTTGTTAAAGCAAATAACCGTCCTTCTACTGAAGGCGTTTCTAGTAAAATGTATGAAGTATTCATGGAAGAAGTAAAAGGTGCACAAGATTTAAACGTGACTACATTTGATGTATTCGCTGAAGATCTACCATACTTCGGACAAGATTTATTCAATGCATTTGGTAAAGTACAAAATGGTGAAGAACTTACAGATTTAGAAGGTCGCCTTCTTGCTGCAAAACAAAAAGCAATGGACGCTTTAACTGCTGCTGACGTAGTAGTATTCGCATTCCCATTATGGAACTTAACAATTCCAGCTAAATTACAAACTTTCGTTGATTACGTATACCAAGCAGGTTTTGCTTTCAAATATGATGCAGAAGGTAACATGATTAACTTAATGCCAGAGAAAAAAGCTATTCTTTTAAGCGCTCGTGGTGGTATCTATTCAACTCCAGAAACAGCACCAATGGAAATGGCTGTAAACTATATGCGTAATGTATTCGGCGGCGTATTCGGTATGTCAGTTGAAGAAGTAGTAATCGAAGGCCATAACGCAATGCCAGACAAAGCAGAAGCAATTATTGCTGAAGGTATGGAACGCGTTAAAGCAGCAGCAAAATCATTATCAGCTGTTCACGCTTAATTTTAAAGTAATAGTGAATGCCTAATGTTTAATTGGGCTATTTATAAAGAAAGAGGGAGGCCCATTAAATGGTGCTTCCCTCTTTTCCATTGCGTTCAAAACCTTTATAACGAGTGCCTTGAAATGTTAGTAAACCAAGGTCTCCCTCAACGAGCATACCGTATTCACGTCCGCTTACAGGCAACTCAATTCGGTCGCCACTTTGTACCTCGAAGGTCGTATAATACCTAGTGCTGGCTGAAGTATCTCCACTGCCACCAGACGTTTTTGACCGCTTTGTAACAACCTCTGCAGGCACAGTTAAAATAGGAGAAGCATTATTTTTAGACCACTGAGAAACTCCTTTTACAATAACAAATATAAATGCACTAACAATAATAAGGAAAACGATAACAAAAAATACCCCAAATAATCCAGTACCTACAAAAAAAGATATATCATCACCGAACATGCCATTCGACATAATAATCACCTCCATACATTCTTTATAATATCATTTACGGAAGCACCATTAGAATAGTTTCAAAAAAAGGTGATGATAACCCTTTCTGGTTGTCGTTCAAGATATAGGCTACTTTAATAGCCTCTCCTGCTGAAGACATAAATAAATTATTTGCAGGTCTACTTCTTGTTCCATATTTACTCGAATCTATAAGGAAGTCACAATTGTGCTTTGCTTTAAAGTAGATACAACAAAATAACCAGCCACACTTTGGTGACTGGTTAGGCTTGCTATGCTAATAGCAAATTGGTTATAAGTTTATATTTGACTTAAGCAGGGTTTGCTTCAAGTTCGATATTAATTTTGATATCATCGCCAACTAGTACGCCACCAGTTTCAAGTGCTGCGTTCCAAGTTAAACCAAAGTCTTTACGATTAATTTTAGTTTCCGCTTCAAAACCTACAACTTCTTGACCCCATGGGTTAGTACCTTTACCACCGTATTCAGCTTCAAAAGTTACAGATTTCGTTACATCCTTAATTGTAAAATCGCCAGTAATTTCGTATTCGCCGTCACCAGTAGATTTAATGTTTGTTGCAACGAAAGTCATTTTAGGGAACTGTTCAACATCAAAGAATTCAGCTGACTTTAAGTGGTTATCACGATCTTCATTATTTGAATTTACACTCGCTACATCAATTACGAATTTAATTGATGCACCAGTTAAATCTTCTGGATTAGCATCGATATCAGCAGTGAAAGAACCGAAGTTACCTTTAACTTTTGAAATCATCATGTGTTTTACTTGGAAACCTAAATTAGAGTGAGCTTGGTCTACGTTATATTTTGTCATTTTAAAATTCCTCCTAAAAAGTGTTTGTTATTTAGTACATTTATCATAATACAATATTATCTCGAAATCAAGAGTTTTGAATTAGAGATAATTTAATGTTACAGATGAATTATATGATTATGCAAAGAAAATCATGTCACTCTTATTTAGATCTTTTACAATAATTTCCCCTTCATTTTCAGAGAATGAAACATTGTAGGTTTGTAAATTTTCTTTCAGTTTGTTTAGTTCATCTTTTGAAGACAGCTTAAGAGAGTAGCCCATTAATCCAGTAGCATTTTCCGGTGGGAGTGAAGCACCTACACCTTGCCAAATATTTGTTGCAATATGGTGGTGATAACCCCCAGCAGACATAAAGAAAGCTGAATCCATAAAGTTAGTCATTAAATCTAATCCTAGAGCCTCTAAATAGAAATGGCTTGTTGCATCGTCTAAGTTCGTAACGTTTAAATGCATATGGCCTAAAATTGTACCTTCTGGGAACCCTGTCCATGTACGCTCAGATTTGTATAAAGCCATGATACCTTTGAAATCGATCGGTTCAGTAGCTGTGTTCACTTGACCGTTTGGTTCAATCAGCCACTCACTTCTTGGTAGATCTCGGTATATTTCAATTCCGTTGCCTTCTGGGTCACTTAGATAGAACGCTTCAGAGTAAAGGTGGTCACCTGCTCCTGAGATAGGGGCACCAATTTCTAATAAATTTCCGATAACATACGCTAAATCTTCGCGACTTGGGACTAATATTGCGAAGTGGAAAAGACCTGTAGTACATGTTGGTCTTGGAACAACATCCTGTGTAGTAGTTAATATTAGAATCGGTTCAGTACTACCTGTACCAAATATAACTTCTGTAGTGGATTCCTTAATAATATGGAACCCTAACATTTGATAAAACTCTTTTTGTTTTTCTAGAGACTGTACGCTTAACTGAACATATCCTAATGTCATTTTGGGATCTAATTTGAAAGTCAAAGTAGTTCCTCCCTTCAAATAATTCTTCAAGCTTACTTTTAGTAACTAACTATAAAATAATAAATTACTTACGTCAAGTAAATAAGTTACCGAAAGTTTACTTTTTAAAATAATCCCGCTACAATAGCATATATAGAGGTGAAACAAATGAAGGAATCCGCATTATGCCCTCGTTTAGCAAAATCTATGGATTTGATAGGTAAACGCTGGATGGGCTTAATTTTATATCAATTATTAGAGGGACCGCAGCGCTTTAATGAAATCGAGTCATCGATGCCAATTAGCGGGCGACTGCTATCTGAGCGTCTAAAAGAACTTGAAAAAGAAGGTCTTGTTGAGCGCCATGTGTATACTGAAGTACCCGTTCGAGTAGAATATACTTTGACAGAAAAAGGCCAAGGTTTAAAAGCTGCAATCGATGAGATTGAAAATTGGTCAAAAAAATGGCTTTAAGTGAAAATCACTTGTAAAAATGCCGTTGTCTATTCATACTATGAATGAATAGAAGTTTAGAAAGGAAAGGTCTTTCAATAATGAAACAACAATGGGCAGCAAAATTATCTACTATAGTAAATCCAGTAAACGTTAAAATAGATGAACCACTAGATCAATACACGATGACAAAGTTAGGCGGTAGCGCCGATGTTTTTGTCATGCCTTCTACTGAAGAAGAAGCAGTAGCAATCGTAAAATATGCGAATAACAATGATATCCCGATATTGCTATTAGGGAATGGCTCTAATATGGTTGTACGTGATGGCGGAGTTAGAGGAATTGTCCTGAACTTTTCGAAATTGGATGCAATCCGCATTGATGGTACAACTGTTTATGCACAAGCAGGTGCATTGCTTAAAGACGTATCAATAGCAGCGGCAGAGGCAACTTTAACAGGTTTAGAATTCTCATGTGGTATTCCAGGATCTATTGGTGGCGCAATGGCTATGAATGCAGGTGCATACGGCGGGGAAATAAAAGATGTTATTTTACAATCAACTGTACTAACACCAACAGGCGAAAAATTAGTTTTAAACAAAGAACAACTTGACCTAAGCTATCGTAAAAGTATTATCTCTAAAAAGGGCTACTACGTATTATCTTCTGAGTTTGAATTACAACGAGGCGATCAACAAGAAATTGATGCAAAAATTGCTGAGTTAACATTTTTGCGTGAATCGAAACAACCGCTTGAATATCCTTCAGCAGGAAGTGTATTTAAACGCCCTCCAGGTTACTTTGCAGGTAAATTGATTCAAGACAGTGAGCTACAAGGTAAAGGTGTAGGCGGTGCAGAGGTTTCTACGAAGCATGCTGGCTTTATAGTAAATAAAGGTGGCGCAACAGCTACTGATTACATCAACACAATTAAAATGGTGCAAGCAACTGTGAAAGAGAAATTTGATGTTGATTTAGAATTAGAAGTAAAAATCGTTGGTGAAGAACCTTCTAAAAACGGATCATTGTAAATTTTATTAAACTAAAAACTACAGAGAACGCCTTTCGTATTACATGCGGAAGGCGTATTTATATTTAAAGGGGAGATCACTATGAAATTTGTATCTTGGAATGTTAATGGAATTCGAGCGTGCTTAAAAAAGGGCTTTTTAGATTATTTTAATGAAATGGATGCGGATTTTTTCTGTATTCAAGAGTCAAAATGCCAAGATGGACAAGTAGAATTAGATTTGCCAGGCTATGAGCAATATTGGAATTATGCAGAGCGCAAAGGCTATTCAGGTACAGCTATTTTTACAAAACATACGCCATTGTCCGTTAAATATGGTGTAGGTGACCAATCAACGCAAGAAGAAGGACGTATCATTACATTAGAATATGAAGATTTCTATTTAGTAAATGTGTATACACCAAATTCAAAACGGGACTTAGCGCGTCTTGATTACCGAATTGAATGGGAGGATGAATTGCGAGGTTACTTACAAACCTTAGACGAAGTAAAGCCTGTTATTTATTGTGGTGATTTGAATGTTGCTCATGAAGAAATAGATATAAAAAATGCTAAGGCTAATATAGGGAATTCTGGTTTTACAGAAGAAGAGCGTGGCAGAATGACAACATTGTTAGGTTCAGGATTTACAGACACTTTCCGTTATCTATATCCAACGCAAACAGATACTTATACGTGGTGGTCTTATATGAATAAAGTAAGAGAGCGGAATATTGGCTGGCGGATCGATTACTTTATCGTCTCAGATCGTTTGCAAGAGAAAATTGAAAGTGCGGAAGTACATGCTAGTATTCTAGGGAGTGACCATTGTCCAATCGTATTAAAATTAAAATAATATGTTTTATATAGAGAAATCACGTTTTTTGTCGAAAAAGCGTGGTTTTTTTGTTTTATTTAAAAGGGGAAAACACTTCGAGAGCCGAATATAATAGGAGTAAGGGGAGGCGAAATTATGGTCAAAGAGAAAAAGCGTGGCCGATTATGGAAATGGCTAAGCTGGACTTTAGGGGTTTTAATACTTATTGCATGTGGAGCACTTATTTTTGTTAACGGTTACATAGGCAAGTCTAAACCAAAAATAGATGGCGAAATGCAAGTAGCGGTATTGGATGAAAATGTGAAAGTAGTAAGAGATGACAAAGGAGTACCACATCTTACAGCTAAATCGGATGCAGATTTATATCGAGCGCAAGGTTTTGTGCAAGCTCAAGATCGATTATTCCAAATGGATTTAGCGAGAAGACAGGCAAGCGGTAGACTGGCAGAGGTCGTCGGTGAGTCTGCGGTAGATACGGATAAGTTCTTCCGTACATTTAGTTTGCGTTCGGCCGCCGAAAAATCTGAAGCGGGTTATTCACAAGAGGCTAAGCAAGTTTTAGCTTGGTATGCTGAAGGTGTAAATGCATTTATGGAACAGGCAAAGAAAGAGGGCACTTTATCGTATGAATTTCGTTTGCTTGGCTATGAACCTGAGCCTTGGACGGCAGTGGATTCATTAACAATTGGTAAATACATGGCTTATGATTTAGGTGGTCATTGGGATATGTTAGCGTTTAGACATTGGGCATTAAACAATTTACCTGATGAAGAATCTAAGGAATTATTCATTAAGTATCCAGAAAATGCGAAGTCAATTATTGCAGCTAATAAAAACACACCTGTTAATGTTGCAGGACAGTTCGATGCGTCACTAATACCTCACGAATTTAATGGTAGTAATAACTGGGTAGTATCGGGTAGTAAAACAGAGTCAGGGAAGCCTTTACTAGCGGATGATCCACATTTAGGTTTAAGTACACCATCTATTTGGTATCAAATGCATTTGGAAACACCTACGCAGAATGTAAGTGGAGTTATTTTCGCAGGAATACCTGGTATTATTTTAGGGCATAACGAGAAAATAGCATGGGGCGTGACGAATGTTGGTCCAGATGCACAGGATTTATATATAGAAATACCGAACCCAAGTAATGCAACTGAATTTAAATATGAAGGCAAATGGGAAAAGGCTACAGTACGAGAGGAACCTATCAAAATTAAAGGTGGTAAAACGATAGATTTTGAAGTTGTAGAAACGAGACATGGTCCGATTATTTCAGATTTGGCATTTAAGAAGGAAAAGCCAACTGCAGTCTTCTCTATGCAATGGACTGCTCTAGAACCAACGTTGGAATTACAAGCGATATTAAATATGAACCGTGCTGAAAATTGGGAGCAGTTCGAAACAGCTCTAGAGGATTTCCAAGCACCAGCACAAAATTTTGTTTTTGCCTCAGAGGACGGTACGATTGCTTATAAAGCAAATGGTCGAATTCCAATTCGTAAAAAAGGTGATGGGCAGCTACCGGTTCCAGGAGACTCAGCAGAATATGATTGGAAAGGGTATATTGATTACGATAAATTACCAAAAGTCGTGAATCCGGCTGAAGGCTTTATTGCGACAGCGAATAATGAAGTAGTCGGTGACGAATATCCATATCATATTTCGGACTTTTGGGCACAACCATATCGTTATGAACGAATTTCTGAAGTGCTAGAAAGCAAGGAGAAGCTAACAGTAAAAGATATGCAAAACTTGCAAATGGATCAGAAAGACTTATATGCAGGTGAGTTTTTGAAAGATATGCTAGGCTCGGTAAAGCAAGTTGATAGTAAAAAAGAATATAAGGATATTTTGAAAATGATGGAGGACTGGAATCAAGTCGATTCAAAAGAATCTGGTGCCCCGTTAGTTTTCAACTTGTGGATTATTAATATTCAGAAGGAATTGTTTGAAGATAATTTACCAAAAGATGTGTACGAAATGATGCCTGGTAAATACAATATTACAGATGAAATTATGCGCCAGGCCTTTGCAGGAAAACAAGGTGCATGGGTGACCAAAGCAGGTGGTATTGATAAGCTTATGTACAATTCCTTTAAAAGGACGCTTCAAGATATTGAAGCTGAGTTCGGTAAAAACGCCGAAAAGTGGCAATGGGGAGATTATCATCAGTTAACATTTAACCACCCATTATCGGCAGCCTCTCCAATTCTAGCAAAATTACTTAATCCAAAGCCAGTACCAATCGGAGGTTCTAAATTCACAGTACAGGCAGCTGCAAACAAAGAAAATGGTAATGTAAACCACGGCGCATCTTGGCGTTTTGTTGCAGATTTAAGTGACTTATCGAAGGGGTATCATATTGTGGGACCTGGGCAAAGTGGTCATATGAAGTCTGAGTGGTATAACGACCAAGTTGACGATTGGGCGAATGGGAAGTATCATGAGACCATTATTACAGGTGATGTGCCTAACGGTAAGAAATTATTATTAAAGGCTCAATAACATAGAAGGTGTTTTATTAATGGTAGAAATAATATCGGTAGCTCTGGGTGGTATGATAGGAGCAATACTTCGCTATTGTGTGACTATAACAGTGCCCACTGAATGGATGTTGTGGGTTGTCAATGGTATTGGAAGTGCCGTATTAGGGATTCTAAACGGGCTATTTATTAGATATAGACCATCCAATTCATTGCGACTTCTCTTAACAACAGGTATGTTAGGAGCATTTACGACATTTTCCACTTTTTCTGCAAGTTGGTTTGCTCTCATGCAGACTAACACGTTATTAGCTATCTTGTATGCAATTATGATGACAGCTGTTTGCGTTGCTTTAGCCTCTTTTGGTTACTTATGTACAGCTCCAAAAGTAAAAGCAGGTGAACGATTATGATTTGGCTATTAATTGCTGCAGGTGGTGGGCTCGGTGCTATTACTCGCTATGGTGTGATAGAGTGGATGAAGCATAAGGATCAGCCCTTTTTTATAGCCACCTTTCTTGTAAATAGTGTTGGTTCACTATTAATGGGGATGGCTTTACATTTAGGAGCGGAACAAGCGACGCTTTCTTCATTCTTCACAATTGGCTTTTTAGGAGCATTCACTACATTTTCTACATTTGCTTTTGACGTTGTAAAATTAATAGAAGAACGTGATTATCGGGCAATACTATTGTATCCAGTACTCACATTATTTGTCGGGATTGTTTTCGTAACGCTTGGTTGGCAAATATTCGCTTAATCCAAAAGGAAGCTCGGCAAAAATGCCAAGCTTCCTTTTTATAATTGTCCTTTGCTAATCATACGATTCTTCCGGCCAGTTGTCGTTTCAGCATGTAGTAAAGATTGGTATATAGATTCTTCAGTTGCCTCAATTACTGCTTGGAAAAGGTTATTCATGACGTCTGTATCATCACGTAATATTGAATATTCTTCAGTCAATGAATTCGATGTGTGTGGAATTGTATATGCATTTGAAAAGCTGATAATAATATCACCACTACCGTTATGGATATGTGTACCTGTTCTACCTAAGCCAATGGAAGCACGTTTAGCCAAGCGTTTTAGTTGACGGGCATTAACTGGAGCATTGGTAGCGACAACAATAATGACTGAACCATCTGGTTTGTCAATTTGATCTTGTTGCCAGTTCGCTAATTTGCATTCATGGGCATTACCAAAGTTCGTTAAGGATAATACTCCAACTGTATAAGGTTGATCTTCGTTTTCTACAATTCTAGAAGAGGAGCCAATTCCTCCCTTTACACCGTAACAAATCATACCTTTACCAGCACCGACTGCTCCCTGTTGAACAGGACCACTCTCAGCATGTTGAATCGCATTTTGTGCATGCTCGGGTCTAACTGCCATTAAACGCATGCTATTTAAATGACTATCGTTACACTCTCCAACAACAATATTAAGTGAACTAGTAGAATCTCCAATTGACGGACTTTCTTGCAACATATGCTGCAAAGTGCCTTCTAAAACTGCACCAACACTAAATGTGTTTGTTAGCATGATAGGTGATTCTAATACCCCCAACTCTTCTATTTGTATAAGACCTGCTGTTTTACCAAAACCGTTCAATACAAAACTTGCAGCAGGTACTTTTTGTTCAAATAGATTTTGGTTATGAGGTAAGATGGCTGTTACACCAGTGCAAATTGTATCTACTTCATCAATCTTCTTATGTAGTGTTACATGGCCAACTTGTACATTTGGGACATCCGTTATAGCATTCCATCGCCCTTTATTCATAACTAATCCCTCCTAACAATCTTTTTATTAATTATATTGAATATTCAGAAAATAAACAATGAAGAAAAATGTCTTGAACAATCAAATAGACATTTGAATAATATATGTAAAAAATGTATACTGTTATCAACAATCAAATGGATGTTTGAATGAGGAGGCGCAAAATGCAAAAAGATATGTGTGAAGTAACTAAAGTACATGAAGAAGCGGTAGAGCGAGTACAAAGTCAAATTCCTGAATTGCAGAAGTTAGCCCAATTCTTTAAAGCATTTTCAGATGAAACACGACTAAAGATTTTATATGCATTAACAATTGAAAAATCATTGTGTGTCTGTGATGTAGCAGCTATTATTGGTTCATCTACGGCCACGGCTTCACATCATTTACGCTATTTACGTGATAATGCTTTAGCAAAATCGCATCGCGAAGGAAAACTAATTTATTATGAACTTGCGGATGACCATGTTGAACAGCTTGTGAAAATTGCTTATGAACATTCGAAAGAAGGGGATTGCATTGAGGAAAAGTGAGCAACAGGAATATCGATTGCAGAATTTATCTTGTGCAAGTTGTGCAAAAAAGTTTGAGAAAAACATTCAAAATATCTCTACAGTAGAAGAAGTACAATTGAATTTTGGGGCAGCTAAGCTCACGGTTAAAGGAGAAGTATCAATAGAGCAACTTGAAGAAGCAGGTGCTTTTGATGGTATAAAAGTTAAACGCGCAGATGATAGAAGGATTGAGAAGAATACCCCCTTTTTTAAAAAGAAAGAAAATATCTTAGCTGGTATTTCTTTAATATTCGTTTTAGCAGGCTATTTAGCAGCAGCGTTTAAAGGCGATGATTATTTACCAGCAATTGCGCTATTTTTATTAGCCATAGTGATTGGTGGATACGATATTTTCAAAACAGGATTTAAAAATTTATTCCGGTTAGAATTTGATATGAAAACGTTAATGACGATTGCGATTATTGGAGCAGCAATAATAGGTGAATGGAAAGAAGGGGCAGTTGTTGTCTTTTTATTTGCTGTAAGCGAGGCGTTAGAAGCGTATTCAATGAATAAAGCGAGACAGTCAATTAGTAGTTTGATGGATATTGCACCAGCAACCGCAATGGTGCGCAGAGGAAATCAATTAGTAGAACTTGCTACAGAGGACATTCTTATTGGAGATATTTTAATTGTTAAACCCGGTCAAAAGATTGCCATGGACGGTAAAGTACAGAGTGGTATTTCGAGTGTTAACCAAGCTCCAATTACGGGTGAATCCATTCCAGTTAAGAAAGAAATAGGCGACGAAGTATTTGCTGGAACATTGAACGAAGAGGGCGCATTAGAAATCGTTGTTACGAAGCATGTAAAAGATACAACGATTGCGAAAATTATTCATTTGGTAGAAGAAGCCCAGGCAGAAAAAGCCCCTGCCCAAAAGTTTGTAGATCAGTTTGCAAAATATTACACACCACTGATTATTTTAATCGCGCTTCTAGTGGCATTTGTAACACCCCTATTTTTGGGAGATTGGAATCACTGGATATATCAAGGGTTGGCTGTTTTAGTAGTAGGATGCCCATGTGCACTTGTTATTTCAACCCCAGTGGCTATTGTTACTGCAATTGGAAATGCAGCAAGACAAGGAGTTCTTATAAAGGGTGGAGTGCATCTAGAGCAATTGGGCCGTATAAAGGCAATTGCGTTTGATAAAACAGGTACATTAACAAACGGCGTTCCTGAAGTAACAAATGTATTAGTAGCGGATCATATAACGGAAGAAACTTTGATTCGTTTAGTAGCTGCAGTGGAACAGTCATCACAGCATCCATTAGCTCGAGCGATTTTACAATACGCTAAAGAACATAAGGTACAGCCAGCTATTGCTGAGCAATTCCAATCTGTGACAGGTAAGGGGGCATATGCAGAAATAGAGGGTGTACGTATTTCTGTAGGAAGTTTAACATGGATTCAAGAAACCGTAAGTGTTCCGAAATCTATGCAATCTGCTATTAACAACCTTCAAAAAGAAGGAAAATCTGTCATTGCTGCAATGTCTGGGGAAACTTTCCTTGGTTCTATAGCAATAGCGGATAAAGTTCGTAGTAATAGTGTAAGTGTTATCCGAAAACTTCGCGCCAATGGTATTGCACATACAGTCATGCTAACTGGTGATGCTGAGCCCACAGCCCGAGCGATAGCACAGGAGCTTCAGTTAACAGATATTCGTGCTGGACTTTTACCTGAAGATAAACTACAGGCAATGAAGGAATTACAGTCACAGTATGGTTCTGTTGCTATGGTTGGTGATGGTATAAATGATGCTCCTGCTTTAGCAAATGCAACAGTTGGTATTGCAATGGGTGGTGCTGGTACAGATACAGCATTAGAGACAGCGGATGTCGCATTAATGGCTGATGACCTTGAAAAGTTGCCATATACGATAAGACTTAGTCGAAAAACGTTGCGAATTGTTAAAGAAAATATTATGTTTGCATTAGGGCTAAAATTGATAGCATTACTTCTAATAATTCCAGGCTGGTTGACACTCTGGATTGCTATCTTTGCAGATATGGGTGCAACCCTACTAGTAGTATTAAATTCGTTACGTTTAATGCGCATGCAGAAATAACGGTATCGTGTAATCGGAGGTCGAATGTTGTGAAACTAATAGAGTGGACAATGGAGGAACAGGAACAGTTAATTCATTTTATGACGATGAATACGTGGCCGTATCACGTCAATTCTCATCCTGGTCGTGAACTAATTGAAAAGGCGATTGATGAGGGGGGCTACGAATCAGAAGAGGTGAAGACATTCTGGTTAGAAAGCGATGAAGGTGAAAAGGTAGGTATGGTGAAAATCTATGATCTACAAGATGAAATACCCCTTTTTGACTTACGTATTGCGGAGAATTGGCGAGGTTTAGGGCATGGAACTGTTGCATTAAGACTTATATCAGATTATGTATTTCGTATGCCTGAAAAGAAAATTCGTCTTGAAGGGCATACACGACAAGATAACTTCCCTATGCGCAAAACGTTTGAGCGTGCTGGTTTCTTAAAAGAAGCACATTTAAGACAAGCATGGTTTGTGCCAAAAGAGTATGCATATTACGATGCTGTCACATACGGTATCACTCGTGAAGACTTTTTAGAAGGTAAAACAACGCCTGTTAGTTGGGACGATGAAAAAGTGAAAGAGGAAGTTCGTTTCGAAAAAAACTGGGATTTTCCTAATTCATTTAATTCTGAAAGATTGATTATACGTATGCCTCTTATGGAAGATGCCGAAGTAGTTTGGGATTCGATTATTCAATCAGCAAATTCATTAAAACAGTATATGCATTGGGCGCAAAATTTGCCTAAATCTGAAGAGACAAGAGAGAATATTCGGCTAGCTATTGCAGATTTTTTTGCTAGAAAAGAATTAAGATTGCATATATTTTTGAAAGAGACAGGGGAGTTTATAGGTAGCTCTGGTTTACACAAAATCGATTGGGATATTCCGAAATTTGAAATTGGCTATTGGTTGGATGTACGTCATGAAGGTAAAGGTTATATGACAGAAGCAGTCGAGCGAATTACACAGTTTGCTTTTGAAGAGTTACACGCAGCACGTATAGAAATTCGTTGTGATACTGAAAATATTCGTAGTCGGGCTGTTGCTGAACGAGCACGGTACCAGTTAGAGGGCATCTTTAAAAATGATTCAATTTCTGCTAACGGTAAGGCATTACGAGATACTTGTATATACGCGAAAACACACTGAAAAAACGAATGCCAATGCGTTTACGCATTGGCATTCGAATGTTATAATAATTTCCTTCCTACCAGTAACTGAACGAAGAACAGAATACCTGCAAGAACTAAGATAATGTGGATGAGACCGCCGCCTATTTTAAAAAGTAAGCCAAATACCCAAAATACGATTAAAATACTGATAATCCACCATAGCAGTTGCCCCATTAGGAACACCCCTTTTGTTGTTATGCATAAACAATTCCCCCCTTTTTTAAAACCTAAACATAAGGGAATTGTCGGAAGTAATTGAAGGAGAGATAATATGACGGAACAAATGAAACCCTCGCCAGTTACAGAAGAAGCACAATTGTTGAACGTAACTGAAGAAATCGTGCGGGGACTTGTGTCGTTCACCATTCATGGTCCTGACTATCCAACCTTTTGTCGCTGTCAAAAATGTGAATTAGATATTTGTGCTATTACGTTAAATCATTTAGATAATCATTTTGTGACAACAAAAGAAGAACGTGAGAATGTGTACGCTATCTTAAAGACACCCGATAGTATCGAACAAATTAATAGACAAATTATTCATGCTATTCACATTGTTAGTCATAAATCTGGACATTAAAAGACAATCCTCTGTTATAGGTTACGTTTTATTAGTGCTTGTAGTAAACTATAGAGTAGGATATGGAAAGAGAGGGACATGAGATGCCGACACCGAGTATGGAAGACCACATCGAACAAATATATTTATTAATTGATCAAAAGGGCTATGCACGCGTTTCGGATATCGCTGAAGCATTGTCAGTTCTTCCTTCCTCTGTTACCAAAATGGTTCAGAAGCTTGATAAAGATGGTTACTTAGTGTACGAACGTTATAGAGGCCTCATGTTGACCCCTAAAGGCTCCAAGCTAGGCAAGCGTTTAGTAGAACGACATGATCTACTAGAGAATTTTTTAAGACTAATTGGTGTAGATGAAGAACGAATTTACAATGATGTTGAAGGAATCGAGCATCATTTGAGTTGGAATTCCATAGACCGTATTGCAGATCTTATACAAGTAATGGAAGAAAATCCTACATTTATTCAACAGCTTGAGGAGTTAAAAACTCAACAAAGTGAATGATATGTCATATGAAGGGAGCTAGATGTATGGCAGAATTACAATCAGGCGATATCGTTAAACTATTTGTGAAAGAAAAACAAGATTCGAAGTATATTCTTACTAATGATTTTGTTGATATTCCACTGAATATTTCGGAAGTAACGGAGCCTTTAGAATTAAACAGTAAAATTGAGGTATTTTTATTCGCTGACCGTAGAGGAAACCTATCAGCTACAACAGCCATACCTCATATTAATAAAGATGAATACGGCTGGGCACGCGTATTACATGTAAAAGATCGTGATGGTGCTTATGTTGATATTGGTACTTCAAGAGAAGTATTGGTACCAGCGGAAGATTTACCGAAGCTTAAGCCACTATGGCCAGAGCCGGGTAACCATTTATTCATCACGTTGCGCACAGACCGTGATGGAGGTTTATTCGGACGCCTTGCTACAGAAGAAAAGGTATTGGAAATGTATGAAGATGCAGAACCGGAACTTTTCAACCAAAATATCATCGCTCGTCCGTATCGTTTATTACCAGTAGGGACTTTCCTTATTGGTGTAGATAAACCTTATCGTATTTTCGTACATGAGTCAGAGCGTAATTCAGAGCCTCGCCTTGGTGCAGATATCTCAGTGCGTGTAATTGAAGTGAAAGAAGATGGTACGATTAACGCTTCGATGTTACCACGTAAGTACGAACGTCTATCGGATGACGCTGAAAAAATCTTCGCATACTTACAAGAAACTGGCGGTAAAATGCCATTCGGAGATAAATCGTCACCCGAGGAAATTAAAGAGATGTTCCATATGAGTAAAGCATCATTTAAACGTGCTTTAGGAACATTAATGAAAGCCGGTCGAATTACACAAGTAGATGGCTGGACAGAAATTAAAGAATAAAATTGATGGAGCAAAAGTAGAAAGTTTCCATACTTTCAGAAACTTTTTGCTCCTTTTTTTCGTATTAATACATAGAGGTGAGAAAATAAAATTATAGTATACCGCAATTGCCATCAAAACAATGCAATGATGTAGTTACATGATCAGTTTTCCTATGTCTCATTACTAATAATTGTTCTTGAATGCATCATTATGAAAAAATCGAATCTAATAATGTATATGAATGACATGTAAATGAAGGAGGAAGAAAAGATGAAGAAGAAATTTTTAGCCGTTTTAACGGCTATGTTTTTAACAGCCTCAGTTGTAGCACCATCAATTAGTTTTGCAAGCACAACTGATACTTCAACAAAAAAAGGGATTAATGAAAAATTAGGAGTGCCAATCGTTGTTTACGGTGGCAACCTATCAGATATAGAGAAAGAAAGCGTAAAGAAAAGTCTAGATGTAGCAAGTGAAGCGGAAGTAGAAGAGATTACAGTAACAGGTGCGGATTTGGTGAAGTACATCTCAGATGGTGATGCACGTTCTCGCATGTATTCATCAGCTAAGATTACGCGTAAAGATGCTGGAGCAGGATTAGTCATTAATATTGTAACACCACAAAATATTACCCAAGTGACCTCAGATATGTATTCAAATGCTATGTTAACAGCTGGTATTGAGGACGCTGTAGTAGAAGTAGCCGCTCCTAAAGCAGTTACAGGACACTCTGCACTTGTAGGTATTTATAAAGCATATGAAGTAACAACTGGAGAAAAGCTAGACACAGAACGTACAGATGTGGCGAATGAAGAACTTTCTGTCGCAACGGACTTAGCACAAAAATCAGGTGTTGATGATGAAAAAGTAAGTCAACTATTAACTGAAATCAAAAAGCAAATTGCAGAACAAAAACCAGCAACAAAAGAAGATGTTGAGAAAATAGTAAACGAACAACTTAGTAAATTAGAGATTAATTTAAGCGATAAGGATCGTCAATTACTAATTGATTTGATGAATAAAATCAGTAATTTAGATATCGATTTTAGTAAGTGGGGAAGTCAATTAGAAGATTTAAGTAGTACACTAAAAGATAAACTAGGTAGCATTTCAGAAGATATTAAGAGCGATACAGGCTTCTGGGCAAGTGTAAAAAACTTTTTCCAAAAAATAATGGACGGCATTAGTGGTATTTTTAACTAAGTGCTGATAATGCCAATTTAAGAGACTACTCCGTACTATAGATACGGAGTAGTCTTTTTATGTAGTGGAAGATTAACTGAGCATTGTAATTGCAATAGAAATATTAGAGTGATAATATGTGTTTAATAAATATCTCGAATTCGAGATATATTTATAGCGATTTTTTTATATAATAGGAGGCATTTAATATGTCATTACATTTAGCAGGAATTCACCATGTTTCAGCGATTACAGCTAACGCAGAAAAAAACCATCATTTTTTTACAATAGTTTTAGGGATGCGTCTTGTGAAAAAAACAGTTAACCAAGACGATACATCTTCATATCATTTATTTTACGCAGATGCAGTTGGTACACCTGGATCAGATATGACGTATTTCGATATTCCCGTTGCAGGTCGCACTTATCCCGGTGTTTCAAGTATTAACAATACAGCTTTTCGAATAAAATCTAAAGAAGCATTACAATATTGGTTGAGTCGCTTTAAAGAATTAGAGGTAGAGCATGACGAGGTGATGGAGCGCTTCGGTCGCCAAACGCTAACATTTCGGGATTTTGAAGGTTCTCGATTAATGCTTGTAGTAGATAATGGGGAAGGTGTACCTTATGGAAAAGCATGGACAGAAACGGATATACCAGCAGAGTATGCGATAGTTGGGTTAGGGCCTGTAACATTAACTGTCCATATGGCTACGCCAACTGAAACCGTATTATCGAAAACTTTGGGGTTTGAAAAAGTGGGAACATATCCATCAGCAATACCTAATATGCCAGAGATTATTG
Organism: Viridibacillus sp. KH_047; assembly: GCF_057838945.1. Classification (NCBI taxonomy): domain Bacteria; kingdom Bacillati; phylum Bacillota; class Bacilli; order Caryophanales; family Caryophanaceae; genus Viridibacillus; species Viridibacillus sp. KH_047. The sequence goes on from NZ_CM174479.1 coordinate 319,283, forward strand.
TTTATAAAACAGGTCAGGGTGGTGCCAGTGCAGAAGTGCATATTGAAGAACGGCCAGACCTTCCACGTGAACGTCCAGGTAGAGGAAGTGTACACCATGTCGCTTTCCGAGTAAATACTTTTGAAGAATATGATTTATGGGAAGAAAAATTAAGAGAGCATGGTTTCCATACTTCAGGCAAAGTAGATCGCTTTTATTTCCGTTCGATTTATTTCCGTGAACCAAACGGTATATTATTTGAATTAGCAACAGATGAGCCGGGCTTTACATCAGATGAGCCACTTGAAACTTTAGGAGAACAATTAGCATTACCACCATTCTTAGAGCCTCAACGTGAAAAAATTGAAGCGAAATTGCGACCGCTAACACTGTCAGAATAAATTGTGCTACACTAAATTAAAAAAGGGGTGTGTAATATGGAATTTCAATTTAATAATCGTGGCAACGAAGAATTCGCTTTTGAGTACAAAGAAAATGATGAACTATTAGCGGAAATTTGTTGGACAAAATTAGGGGATATTATGGTTGTTGACCATACATTTGTGTCCGAAAAATTACGTGGACAAGGTATTGCTAAAAAACTATTAGATCGTGCAGCTGATTATGCTAGAGAAAAAGAATTCAAGATTGAAGCTGTTTGCACGTATGTAGTAGCCGCTTTTGAAAAATCAAATGCATATGATGACATTAAAGTATAATTACTTTCATAGAATTGAACATTAGGTTTAACAAACAGCTCACTGAATATTTAGTGGGCTGTTTTTAATAAAAGTGAAACCAAATTAAAGGAATACCGTATAGTAAGTAGAAATGATAATTAAGAGGTGATTAGATGAAGAGAACTGGAGAAATAGCTTTAGGTATTATTGGTTCTGTATTAAATGTAATTGTAATTATTGCACTTGCTATAATGATGTTCGGTATCTCAACATTTGCGAATGATTCAACATTCACAGATGAACTATTGTCAGAAATGCAGAATGATCCTAATTTCACTGCAGGAGAGATTGAAGCGGCAACTCCTTTTATTGAGAATATGCCAACTTACATAAATGCTTTTGGATGGCTTGGTATTGCTCTATTAGTAGTATCGCTAGTGTTTGGCATTTTAGGTGTTGTGTATATTAGAAAGAGTGATAAACAAAATGTAGCAGGCACTTTCTTTATATTAGCAGGTGTATGTGCAGGAATTATCTCGCTAACAGCAATTCTATTTTATATTGCAGCAATCATGAGTTTTGTAAGAAAACCAAAAGTTGAAGAAATTGATACTTTTTATGTAAATGAATAGAACAAAAGAGCTCTCAGTAAAAAAACTGATAGCTCTTTTTATTTATTGGTGAAACAGAAACGCGTTTATTATTGTAGTAATAATATGGTAAGTAATATTAATTATCTCTATGTGGAATGTTCTTAGAGAACTCTAAATTATTTTTGAAAATGATGAAAAAAAAGCTATATGAACTATTCTTAAACCTACTTCAAAATTGTCCGATTTTTTTATTTGTTTAGCAGTGATTGGGTCGAAAAGGTATAGAAAATGTGAAATAATGAATACTAAGGAGTGATATATAATGGCATGGAAAGAACAGACATTTGACGAGTTAACAACAACAGATTTATACCGCATACTACAATTGCGCATAAACGTATTTGTAGTTGAACAAAAGGCATATTATGCAGATCTGGATGACCATGATCAAAATTGTATACATGTAACGTATGAAAAGGATGGCAAACTAATTGCTTATGCACGAGTTGTACCACCAGGCGAGAAATTTGAAATGGCTTCATTTGGACGAGTAATCGTTTTACCAGAAGCCAGAGGAACAGGGCTAGCACAAGAACTCATAAAAAGAGTAATGGCAATTCTAGAACGCAATTGGCCTGAAGCAGACCTATTTATAGAAGCTCAAGCCTATTTAAAAAAATTCTACGGTGCTTTTGGGTTTGAAGCTGTTTCGGAGGAATATATTATGGAATGTTTGCCTCATATTGATATGGTGTGTAAACGAAAAAAATAGTATTTTGCAAGGTGAGTTGAAATGTCATGTTTAGTTATTTGGATATAAGGTAAATAACATAGTATGATGGAACAAAATATTGGAAGGAATGATGTTCAATGGCAAAAGGTAAATCTTTAGTTATCGCTGGTATAGCAGCAGGTGCATATGCATATTTCCGAAAAAAAGAAAACCGTGATAAAGCGGTAGTTGCATTTAATAATACAAAGGTAAAAGTTAATTCATTTATTGAAGCGCAAAAACACAATTATTCTGATTTAACTGAAGCAGGACATCCGAACCCTTATGATGAGGGTGATTCTAGAATGGTTGATGAAGGTGCGCTAACAAGCGTTCAATATTACAATGCTGAAGTGCAGGGTGATAGACAAGATAATTCATTTGATGACCCAGAACAGCCTGCAGATGATAAAAAAAAATAATATTGTAAAAGCCAACCGTAATTGATTTGCGGTTGGCTTTCTTTTTTGTATCAATGAATACAAAAAAGAGGAGCCCAAATCTTCGGAATTTCAAAGATTTGGGCTCCTCTTATAATAAGCAATTTAGAACTGAATTATTATTTTACTTCTTCAAGTTCTGGAGCTAACATTTGACCGTATTTAGCAAGGTTTGTATGGAATTCAAAAGCTTTTTCTAATACGTGAGGAGTTTGTCCTCCACGTGCATTAGCTTCTTCTACATATGCATTTAATGCAGCTTTGAATTTAGGGTGAGCACAGTTTTCAATAATTAGTGCTGCACGTTCACGAGGAGCAAGTCCGCGTAAATCAGCATAACCTTGTTCAGTTACAATTACATCCACGTCATGTTCTGTATGGTCAACGTGAGAAACGAATGGTACTACTGAAGAAATTTTGCCACCTTTAGCGTATGATTTAGTAACAAAGATAGAAACACGAGAATTACGTGTAAAGTCTCCTGATCCACCGATACCATTCATCATTTTCGTACCGCTTACGTGAGTTGAGTTTACGTTTCCGTAGATATCAAGCTCAAGAGCAGTATTAATCGCGATTAGTCCCATACGACGGATTAATTCTGGATGGTTAGAAATTTCTTGTGGGCGTAATAATACTTTTTCTTTGTATTTATCTAAATTGTGATAAACAGATTCCATTTTCTCTTGAGAAAGTGTTGTAGAGCAACCACTAGCAAATTTTACTTTGCCAGCATCGATTAAGTCGAATACAGCATCTTGTAAAACTTCAGAGTAAACCTCTAAATCTTTGAATTCAGAATCTAACATACCGTGAAGTACAGCGTTTGCAACTGAACCAACACCAGATTGCATTGGAGCAAGTTCTTCAGTTAAACGACCTTCTTTGATTTCGTTACGTAAGAAACCTAGTAAGTGGGAAGCGATTTGGTCTGTTTCAGCATCTGGTGGTACGATTGCAGATTCAGAGTCTTCTTGATTTGTAATAACAATACCAGCGACTTTATCTAAATCTAAAGGAATACCGATTGTACCAATACGATCAGAAGCATTTAACAATGGGATTGGACCACGTTCACCTTGGTTATCTGGAATGTAAATATCGTGCATACCTTCAAGAGCTGGATAAGAAGCAAGGTTTAACTCGATAATTACTTTATCTGCAGTTTTAACGAAAATTGGTGAGTTACCAACAGAAGTAGTTGGAATTAACATACCATCTTCAGTAATCGCTACTGCTTCAATGATAGCTACGTCTACGCCTTTCATAGCGCCTTGACGTAAGTACTCAGCAGTAATAGATAAATGTTGATCGATATAGTACATGTCACCATTATTAATGTGACCACGCATAGCGCTATCAGATTGGAAAGGTACGCGTTTACCAATAATACCAGCATCAGACATAATAGTATCGATATCAGATCCTAGAGATGCACCTGTATATACATCAACTTTGAACTTTTCGTTTTTAGAACGCTCTACTAAAGCCATTGGTACTGCTTTTGCATCCCCTGAACGTGTGAAGCCACTTAGACCTAGTGCCATGCCATCTTGAATGAAAGATGCAGCCTCCTCAGCTGTAATTACTTTTTTCGCAAGTTCTGCATGACGAAGTCTTTCTTCGATTTTTACTGTCATTACTATCATCCTCTCTGCTTAATGAATGCTTTTTAATCATTATTACATGAAGTTTCTAATTCTATAAAATAGCCAGGAATGAAGATTATACCTATTTTTTATATTATCATCGAATTGTCACATTTGCTCGAAAAAAGCATGAAAAGGCTTAAAACTAGCGCGAGCGAGAAAAAAAACGTACGAACGAGAAAAAGCTGCCTTAAAAGACAGCTTTTTCTTATGTTTACTTAGAATCCTAGTGAACGACGGAAATAGCTTGCGTAACGTTGACTGACAGGAATTCTTGTCCCATCCTTCATAATTAATAAGAAAGTTGAATGAGAATCTGGTTGGATTTCTTCAATAAAGTCGATATTAACAATGTATGAACGATGGCAACGGATGAAAGAGTCCGGAGATAAGAAAAGCTCTAGATCACTTAAATTCAAACGATGGTAGCCTTCTTTGTGCATTGTTTTCACAAAAGTCTTTCGTAGTTGGGTTTCTAAATAGATAACCTCTTTATGTTTGACAGGGTACCAACAGTCATCAATTTTAATCGTAATGTAGTTTGTAAGGAAAGGAGATGGCTTTTGTGGGAAAATAGCTGTAATAGCCCCTTTGGTTTCCCCTTCTTCCATTAACGGAATACTCATTCCATAGTAAGGAACGCCGAACACTTCAGGTTCGATAAATGAATTGATTTTTTGTCCGTAACGAAGAGCTTGGTGAGTTGCTGAACCTTCAGGGATTAAATCACCCGGTTTGATTTTTAAATCAACTTTTTTGCTTGGCTGATAATATAAGTATTCTTCAGTATCTGAAATAACGATTGAAGTGTTATCAGGGAAAAACTCCATAATAATCTGTATCAATTCCTCGATAGATCGTGGATCCATAAATCCTTACCCCGTTTCTTTCCATTCTTAAGTACTTTCCTAACATTTTACTATAGTTTAAAGAGGAATTTAAGTAAATAGAATGATTGGAATTTTGAGAAATTAATTGTTGGATTTAGGGTGAAACAAAAGGTACATGCTTTGCTTGGTTAATACTAGAGTTTTGTCATAAGAGTATGTAAAGAATTGTAGCTTGCATTCAAATGTAAACAAAAAATATGCCCTTTAATTATTATTAATGGATAAATTATGTATAATATATATAAATCACCTGTAAAATTAGTGAGAATAACGACCTATAATATCTTTTTTTACAAATTTTGCTTAGAAAGGCATAAAACTATTTTCATATTACCAATTTCGTTATATAGTTATTTAAAGTCTATTATAAAACATGCGCATATTGTAGAAAGATGGGGAGTATATGCTACAACACCAATATTCTATTTCAGAAGCTATTTCAAAGAGGTATTTCCAAGAGATTGAAACGATGAACCGTTATGAGGGTATTGAAAGATTTTTTGAAATTGAATCCCAATTGTTGAGAGAGATTTATCAATTAGAGGCTGAAGCTTCTAAGGAATCTTTGCGTCGTCTAATCGATATACTATCAGAGCGATCTGGGAAGCACTTTTTCAGAGCAATCAGGCATTATTTTGTTGTACTTTCATCAGTTGTTACCAGAAGGCTTATTGAAAATCAGGCACCATCTAAAAAGGCATTTGCCTTTAACGCCGCTTGCGTTGAGATGATTGATCAACGTATGAATGATGCAGAATTTTTGCAGTTTGCGGATGATTTAATAGAGTTCTATATTTATGTGATTTCTGAAAGAAAACAACCTTCTTACAAGCATCAAACTGTCAATAAAGTCATTATGTTTATCGATGATGAGGTGGAGACAGACTTATCTGTAGAAGATATTGCTTTGTACTTTACAATCAGTACAAGCCATTTGTCGCGTATCTTTAAGGAGCATGTGGGAATTACATTAGTAGAGTATTTGAACGTAAGACGTGTAGAGGAATCGCAGTATTACTTAAGACATACAAATAAAAGTATTTCAGATATTTCAGAGCAATTTCACTTCTGTAACCAGAGCTACTATACGCGTATTTTCAAGAAGTATGTGGGGCTAACTCCCAAGCACTTTAGGGATCAACCAAATCACGAGTACTTTCGTTTTCAACTACCAGACCGAAATATTTGAAAATATTGATAGTTTGCATCTTCTTTGATTTGATATGTACTATATATTTAAGGTATACTTCACTATAGTTTGAGAAATTGTAGGTGAGAAAATTGAAGAAGAAACTTGGGTTACTCTCAATGCTTGGTTTAGCGCCATTTGTGCTAGCTGGTTGTGATTCAGTGCAAAACCAAGAAGGCTTTTTTTATAGCTTGTTCGTAAAGCCAATGGAATTTGTTTTGGATTTCTTTGGAAATACGTTATTTACAGATAGTTACGGGTTGGCGATCATCTTAATTACGGTTCTTATTCGACTTATCTTGATGCCGTTTATGCTTAAAAACTATAAGCATCAACAAGGTATGAAGACGAAAATGGATAAGTTAAAACCTGAAATGGATGATATCCAAAAGAAATTGAAAGCAGCAAAAACAAAAGAAGAACAAATGGCATTGCAACAAGAAATGATGGGTTTATATCGTAAACATGGAGTCAATCCATTGAATATGGGTTGTTTACCAGTAGTGATACAAATGCCAATCATCATGGGGCTTTACTATGCAATCCTTTATTCGACTGAGGTTAAAGCACATGAATTCTTATGGTTTAGCCTGGGTAAACCGGATATTATTATGACATTGATTGCTGGTGCGATTTATTTCGTTCAAGCACAAGTATCTTTATGGACTGTTCCTGAACAGCAAAAGTCGCAAATGAAATTGATGATGTATATTTCACCAATTATGATTATGTTCATCTCATTCTCTAGTATGGCAGCATTACCACTTTACTGGTCTGTCAGCGGTGCGATTTTAATATTCCAAACATATCTTGGTCGTAAGTTCTATTCGCAACATCCAGAAAAAGCAGCAGAATAGTAATACAATGATCGGGGCAGATAGTGTCCCGATTTTTTTGGAGGAAAATACTTTGAAAGCAAAACAAATTACGGGTGTACTTGTTGTCGTTACGAGTTTATTGGCTCTATATTTCATCATTAAACAGAATTTTAATGTAGCTATACTCTTCATGACATTAATGTTCACTGTGACAAACGGATTTAGAGCAAAAGATTTTAAGGAAAAAGGTTTTGAAAAAGAGGCTAAATGGATGCGAGGAATGTCTATTTTCTTCGGTGTAGCTACGTTAGCGATTTTAGTAGTGAATTTCATATAACCTTATGATGAAACGGTATCTTGCGATTGCTAGATATCGTTTTTATTGTTAAACGAAACATTACTGCAAATAGATCGTCTATATAAAAGAGAATTGGTAATTGATGATTCAATAGAATCACTATAAAATGACAGAAAATATACAAAAGAAGGATAGGTATCGATTTGTAATGAGTAAAAATAACCATATCGAATTTCCATTTAAGATGATGGCTTCATTTGCCGTTTTTGCGCTAATGATGTCAGGTTGTGGAAATGAAAATGCCGAAAATAAGGATGAACAATCATCAAAAACAACTGAAACATTCCAAGAGGATTTAGAAATGCAAGATCAAAAAAAGAATGAACAAGAAGTAGTACGTGATGCTGGTGGCTATATCGTGGGACAAGAGCTTCCAAAAGAAGCAACTTATATAAGCAATTTGTTAATAGCGAGTAAAAGATATCCTTTACCTGCTGATTTTGCTCCAGGTGAAGATCCTGAAGCACGTGCAGCCTTTGAAGAATTAAATGCTGCAGCTGTACTTGAAGGATATACTTTTAATGCTTTTAGTACTTATCGTTCTTATGATCGTCAAGTTGAGTTGTATGCGAATTATGTAAATAGGGATGGCAAAGAAGCTGCAGATACGTATAGTGCTCGTCCGGGTTATTCTGAACATCAAACAGGGTTAGCTTTTGATATTGGAGAGGTAGGAAATGAACAGTTATTTGCTGATGAAGGTTTCGGTACAACCGCAGCAGGGAAATGGCTTGCAAAAAATGCCCATAAATATGGTTTTATAATGCGCTATCCTGAAGGAAAAGAAGATGTCACAGGTTATATGCATGAATCTTGGCATTTCCGATATGTAGGTAAAGATATTGCTAAAGATATCTATAAAAATAAAAGTACATTAGAAGAATACTTAGAAATCGAAAAATAAAATGCTATATAATAGGAAAGCCTTCTGAACATAAATTCAGAAGGCTTTTATTGTTTATAAAATTGGTGATAATAGCCGAGATACTGATTCTTTCATTTTAATAATACGAGAACGGTTAGCGTATCTTTCGGGTGTTAATTCTGTACTTAACTGCATATCTTGCTCAAACAGTTCTGCTAATTGATGGGAAGTTTCTCGATCATAGATAAATGCATTTACTTCAAAATTCAGTTTGAAGCTTCGGAAGTCAATATTAGCTGTACCTACTGTAGAGGCTTCATCATCGATGACGATCATTTTTGAATGCAAGAAGCCATTTTCATAAATATAGATTTTAGCGCCAGCTTTAATGAGTTGACCAATATATGAATAGGTTGCCCAGTAAACAAACATATGATCAGGTTTGTTAGGAATCATAATACGCACATCAATTCCTGATAAACAAGCAATTCTCACTGCATCCATAAAACTATCATCAGGAATGAAATATGGAGTTTGGATATAAACGTACTTCTTAGCCATACCAATTAGTTTTACATAGCCGATTTTAATTTGTTCCCATTCTGAATCAGGTCCACTAGAAACTATTTGCAAACCAACTTCACCTTTACGGGAAAAGGTAGGAAAGTATCGATCAGAATATTCAATATCTTGGTTATCAGATGCTTGATTCCAGTCTAAAATGAAACGAGTTTGAAGTGGATGTACAGAACTTCCTTCTATACGTAAATGTGTGTCACGCCAGTAGCCGAATTTTTTGTTTAATCCAAGATATTCATCACCGACATTAAATCCGCCGAGGTATCCTATTCGACCATCCACTATAACAAGCTTGCGATGATTGCGGTAATTTAAACGGGGATTAATGAGAGGTAAAATTGATGGGAAAAATACTTCCACCTCACCACCTGCCTCTATCAACTCCTTGAAATGCCGCTTGTGTACTCCTCTAGAACCCATTTCATCATATAATACTCTTACTTGTATCCCTTGCTTTGCTTTTTTTATTAATTCCTTGTATATATGTCTTCCTAAGTTATCCATTTTGAAAATATAGTATTGAACATGGATATGGTCCTTTGCAGTTTCAATATCTTTTAGCAAAGCTTTAAATTTTTCAGCACCATCAGAATAAATCTTCACAGAGTTGTCTTGTGTTAGTACAGCATGATTTGTACTTAGGTGCATATAAATAAGGTCTTTATAATGAGCTGCATCATCTAAACGGTATTCAAACGTACTATCTTCAATTGCTTCCATTTGATAATCGATTAGTTTTTCAATCCCAATTTTCTTGCGACCTTCCCATCGAAAAAGGTGCTTTTTACGTAATTTGCGACCTAATAATAAATAAAGTATGAAACCGCCTACTGGGAAGAAGAAAAGGACTAATATCCAAGCCCATGTAGAGGAAGGCTCACGTCGTTCTAAAAATATAATGGGGATTGCTAATAAGATGTTCAACGATAAGATGAGGGATACCATAAATGAAAAGATTGTTACAACCATACGCTACACCTTCTTCCATAATTTCTTTTCTTTAGTATATCTTATAAATCTATAAGAAAGAAGAATATAAAGTCCGCCTATAAGTTTCTTTAAAACCTACTTGACCGATAGGTATTAATGGTTTATGGTATTCTATATATTTATCATTATGTTGTATTTTACTGGGGGGGATTTACTATGAATATTTTATTGATAATTCTCAATGTTATAGTACTTTTATTACTCATTGGTTTATTAGTTATTATGCATCGCAAACAAATATCGTTTTCAAAACGGGTATTTGCTGGGCTAGGTTTAGGGATTGCATACGGTTTAATCTTACATTTTGCGTATGGTGTTGATGCACAAGTATTAGTGGACTCTGTTGGATGGTTTAGTATCATTGGCTCGGGATATGTAAAATTACTTCAAATGGTTGCAATGCCATTAGTCTTTATCTCAATACTTTCAGCGTTTACGAAAGTGATTATCGGCAAAAATTTTGGTAAAATGGCTGGACTTATTTTATTCATATTAGTTGGTACAACGGCAGTAGCTGCGGCAGTGGGTATTACATCAGCAGTAGGTTTTCAATTGGATGCATCGCAAATTGTACAAGGTGATGCTGAAATGCAACGCGGTGAAGATATTACTGCGAAATCAGCAGATATAAGTGAAAAAACATTACCACAACAAATTATCGATTTACTGCCAGCTAATCCATTTTTAGATCTAACAGGTGCACGTTCTTCTTCAACAATTGCAGTTGTTATTTTCGCAGCGTTCCTAGGGTTTGCCTATATTGCAGTTAAGCGTCAAGACGAAAAGACAGCAGATACAATAAAAGTTGGAATTGATGCAATTTATGCTCTAGTAATGGGGGTTGTAAAAATCGTTTTACGTTTAACTCCATTCGGTATTTTGGCTATTATGGCAGCGACAGTTGCAACATCAGATTTTGGTGCAATCTACAATATGGGTAAATTCGTTATCGCTTCATATGTAGCGTTGTTCGTAATGTTCATTGTTCACTTATTGATTGTGACTGCGTCAGGTTTAAATCCAATTACTTATGTAAAAAAAGTGGCGCCAACATTATTATTTGCCTTCACTTCAAGATCGAGTGCAGGTACATTACCACTTAATATTCAAACACAGACAAACCGTTTAGGTGTTTCAGAAGGGATTGCAAACTTCTCAGGTTCGTTTGGTTTGTCAATTGGTCAAAATGGGTGTGCAGGTATTTATCCAGCTATGCTTGCTGTTATGATTGCCCCAAGTGTTGGAATTAACCCACTAGAACCATCATTCATTCTAACATTGATTGCTGTAGTAGCAATTAGCTCATTCGGTGTGGCAGGTGTTGGCGGTGGTGCAACATTCGCTGCAATTCTCGTTTTATCAGCGATGAATTTACCAGTAGCCCTTGCAGGTGTTTTAATTTCTGTTGAGCCATTAATTGATATGGGACGTACAGCGTTAAATGTAAATGGTTCAATGACTGCAGGTGTTGCAACTGCACGTGTGACAGGAGAACTAGATAAAGGTATTTATAACACTGAAACATCACAAGAACTAACTGAAATTTAATATACTTAATGAAAGCCTGCTCTAATATTAATTAGATCAGGCTTTTTTTACATCTAGCGCCCCTTTTTAAATACGTCTCTGGTCTGATATGGTATATCTTTCTATTTGGTATAGTAAAATAAAGGAAAGAGGTGCTGTTGTGAAGAAAGTATTGGTAAGTATATTTTTAATAGCAATAATTATAGTTTGTGGCTTTTATTACTTTAGTGGATTTAAAATGAAAAATGCGATTATCGAGAAGGAGATTGTGGTAACAGATATAGATGCGATTGAGTTGTTAAGCTCGTCGATTGATATTGAAGTCGTTGAAGGTAAAGGGGATAAAGCGGTTTTCACTATATCAGGGAGAGCAACTCCTAATTTGGCAAAGAAAATTTCTTTAGATGTAAAGAAAACTGATCGCACTATTGTAGCTGAAGCGAAATTTAAAAGATTATTCTCTTTTTTTAGTTTCAATAGAGGGTCAGTCCACTTAAAAGTAGCATTGCCTAAAGCTACGTATGAAAAAATATCTGTGAATACTTCGTCAGGTGATGTAGCGTATTTGGATATTGTTACGAAAGGGTTAGCTATTCATACTGCTTCAGGTGATATAGCTGGGAATAATATTACTGTAGATGGTGACATAGAATTAACTACTTCTAGTGGGGATATAAGCGTCCGACATATGCAAGCGAAGAAAGTTATAATGGATGCAACTTCAGGAGATGTTACAGGTCAAAGCATTACCGTAGATGGTGAAGCAAAACTAACTACATCTAGTGGAGATTTAGGCACTCAGGATGTAAAAGCAAAGAGCATAGTAATGAATAGTACATCGGGAGATATAGCAGCGGATTATTTATCTGGAGATATTACAGCCAAAACTAGCTCAGGAGATATTGCGGTATTAGTAAAAACATTGAATGAAAATATAACGCTTAGTACTGCAAGTGGAGATACGGCAGTAATATTGAAAAACAAGGCAGATAATTTAAGTGTAGATTTCATGAGTGATTCAGGAGATGCGACAGTAATATATTCTGGTATGACTTTTAAAGAGAAAAAAGATCATCGAATTTTGGGGGAAATCGGTAACGGAAACCCGATGGTGAAATCCCGAACAAATTCAGGTGATTTCGAATTAATTGCACAATAATACAAAATGGGAAATTACCTCCTTTTTTTCGTAGCCATTTAGCTATAAAATGAAAGTAGTAGAAAATATTCCTGTTTTGTGGTTAATAGTATTTATATGGAAACTTCTATTTAAACATTTCGTTATTATAGTAAAACGTTAAAGGGGCTTTTCTATGTATTGGTGTAAAATTGCGCAAACAGAACATGAATTTGATGAAATCGCCAAGCTTAACTACGAAACATTTGTAGAAGAAATCCCTCAGCATGAGCCAAACCCTAGCGGTCGACGAGTGGATGCTTTTCATCATGAAAATATGTACTTAGTTGTATTGAAGGATGAAGAACTCGTTGGTATGGTTGCTTTTCGGGATACTCGACCTTTCTCTTTAGATAAAAAGATTGGTCCAGTGGAAAAGTTATTACCTGCAGATGCTTTATTAGGGAAGCTTTGTGAGGTACGATTGTTAGCTGTTAAGAAGGAGCATCGTAATGGTCGTGTCTTTTTTATGCTGACACGAGCTCTAATCGACTATGCTTATGAAAACGGCTATGGCGCTGCAGTTATCTCTGGTACTGTACGCGAAGAAAAATTGTATATGCAAATGGGCTTTGAGGCATTTTCAGAACCAGTTGGGGCAGATGATGCAAAATTTATCCCAATGGTGTTAACGACTGAGCGCTATGAGAAATCATTAGCAGGTCGTTTTAAGCAACGACGTTACTCCTTTTATCCAGGACCAGTCCAACTGACAGATGCTATTCAAGCGCCCTTACTAAAGACGCCAGTATCTCATCGTTCCTATTCTTTTTCTAGAACAATCGGACAGGTGCGAGGTAAACTGGAAGCATTAAGTGGGGCGCGTTATGCACACTTGCTGTTTGGAAGCGGCACATTGGCGAATGAGGCAATGATTGCACAGCTTACCAAACTCTCTGGAAGAGGAGTAATTGTTACAAATGGTGCCTTTGGAGAGCGCTTGCAAAAGCAGGCAGAGCGTTGGCATTTAGAACATGATTGGCTACGTTATGATTGGGGAGAATCTTTTAACGAAGCAGAATTAGAAAGTGTTTTAAAACAGTCTGATTTTGATTGGCTATTAATGGCTCATGGTGAAACATCTACTGGAATGTTAAATAATCTAGAGATGGTACAAAATCTATGCCAGACGTATAATGTAAAGCTTTGTATGGATTGTGTAAGTTCTTTTGGGACACATCACTTTTCAATGGAGAAAGTATTTATAGCAACAGCGGTTAGTGGTAAGGCAGTCGGCACAATGAGTGGTATAGCCGTAGTATTTTCAAATCATGTTATTGCAAAAAGTGAGCAACTTCCATCGTATATTGATTTAGGCAATTATTCTAATCATAATATTCCATTTACTTATCCAGCGCAGTTGATGGAGAGTTTTAACAGCGCGCTACTAGCTTATACTGAAGGAAATCGCTACGATTTATTGCAAACACGATATAAAAAATTACAACAGGCAGCTACAGATGGTGACTTTACATTCTTAACAACAGAAGGCTATCCGATGATCGTCACATTGAAAGCAGATGAATCTTTAACGAGTATGGCAGACGCCGCAGCGATGAATGGTTTCCATTTACACTACGAAAGTGCTTATTTAAAAGAGCGCGGATGGGTGCAAATTTCAATCATCCAACCTGACTTTGATGAAGCATGGGAACGCTTTAAGAAATGGTATAGTAAGTATAAGGAATACAGAAAACTTAAATGTTGAATGGACTAGTTGAACTGTTAAAACTAGAACGCAAAAAAGCAGATGGCGCTAACGCCCATCTGCTTTCTTTTTTAGCTTTTCGTATGTGTCATTAATAAATTGCTTATAGGGTGTATCGATTAGTGGCTTAACTAAATCTACACCGATTTTAGCTTCTTCTAATGCTTTCGCTAATTGTCCTTGTTGCTCATAGCATAAAGCTTTATAAGCATATAATTCGTATTGGATAGATAAATCGTAAGGGTGATGTATGAACTCAGAGAACTCACCAATCTGGTTGAATATTTCGAGCGCGTCTTTATAACGCTTCATACCGAATAATGATTTGCCTTTTTCAAGATAATAAAAGTACAACGGCATGTTCGTTTCGCTTGTATCTAAGTCTTTGAATTGCTCCGCAAGTTCATTTCCTTTTTCATAATCTTTAATAAAGGTGTTATAATAATGAGCTTTTATCGAAAGGTAAAGTCTTTTTGTCGGAACATCCTCTGTAAAATCAGCATATTGTTCCAGCTTTTTAAAATAATATTGCAAGTCCTGTTCATTGTAATCCATCATTGCTTTGACTGCTGCTAATCGATAGAGATCGTCGATACGGTAGAAAATGCGCTTTTCTTTCGATAGTTTTATTGCTTCATTCGTTACTACAAAGCCTTCATCAGCCATGCCGACAGCTAAATATTCAACTGCTACCATATAAAGTAGATCGAGACTAGTTAGTTCATCAATGACATAGTAATTTAATTCCACTTCTTTTTTCACTGTTAGTAATATATCCAGCGCCTTTTTATAATTATGTTTAATGAATTCAGTAGATGATTTTAATATATAGGCACGAAGCCAGTCATTCATCAAGTTCATTTTCTTAAACATTTTTATAGCACGATCTAGTGGTTCTTCCCAATCGGCCTTATCTATATCATATTTTGCATTAGAATAGAGCACTAATAGTTGTCCAGCCTCGTAGCTAACAGGGAGGCGTTCTAAATAAGGTTCAATAAGTTCCATTCTTTCGCGTTGTTGCTCATTGGAATGGATTATCACTTTTTTCACTGTCTCGAGCAGTTCACGCAATTCAGAAGTACTTACTTCCTCTAATAATTCACTTACTTCAATGCCAAGCTGTTCTGCAATATATGCCAAGCTATCCATAGAAGGATTGGCTTTATCATTTTCAATTAGACTGAGCATACCTTTTGTTAAACGGTCGCCTGCTAGCTCTGCTAATGTAAGCTTTCGCTCTTTGCGGATTTTACGTATACGCATTCCAAGAGTCTCCATACAGACACCTCACTATTTTTTTGAATTAGTTTAATTATATTAAACTTTAGCTTGCAATGGAAGTCAAGTCCGTGGTATTATTTGTTTAATTAAATTAAACATTTCAATTAAATTAAACTAAAGGTGGAGATGGCAAGTGGATGAAGCGTTAAAGTTAAAAAAAGCGACTTATCATTTATGGACTTTTACGATTAGTAAAATGATTTCTTCATTGGGTTCAAATGTATTAGGGTTTGGTATTAGTTTATATATTTTGGCGATGACGGGATCAGCGACATCTTTTGCTGTGAATATGATTTGTTCTATTGTTCCTAGAACTTTGTTAGCACCAATTGCAGGTATGATGGCAGACAAATATTCGAAGAAACCTATCATATTAAGTGCACAAGCTTGTACCGTATTAACTATGGGTGGACTCCTTACGTATTCATCTATATTCGGGATGTCAGTAACAGCGATCTATATTACAACAGCAATTTATTCAATTACTTCAACATTTATAGGCATTACATTTTCTTCTTCTATTGCAAATTTAGTTGATGGAGAACGTTTGCAAAAAGCTACATCATTTAATCAAGCTTCATTATCAGTAGCGGCAATTGGTGGTCCTGCTCTTGGTGGTATGATGTATGGTTTTGTTTCGATAGAAGTATTCTTAATAATTCATATGGCTGCATATGCTACAGCTTTTTTACTCGAAGCAACAATGAATTTCAAATTGTATACAAAAAAGGAAGATAAAAGTGAGGGAGATAAAGAGAGCTTTTTACAAAGCTTTAAAGAAGGATTTAGATATTTAAAAACAAAGCGTGTCGTCTCAATTATTATATGGGTTGCACTTTGGATTAACTTCTTCTTCTCGGCTTTGAGCGTGGGTGGAACTTATGTGTTAGTTCAATTATTACATGTGAATTCGCGACATATTGGAATTATTGAGGCATCAGGTGCAGTAGGGATGCTTATAGCGTCTATTTATTTTGCGACAAGAAAGCAAGTAAAATATCCGTTATTATTTTCAAAACGATCTATATTGTTAATGGCCATATCATTAGGTTTAATGACTATTCCACTTTTGATAGAGTTCTCGTATATTTGGATAGTTATTTTCTATATAACTATTTTTATAAGCTTTTCTGTATTTGGTGTATTTACGAATACACCAATTGGCGTCATGATGCAAACGGAAGTAGAGGAAGAATATCGTGGTAGAGTATTCGGTATTCTAGAAACAATGGCGATGGCGATGATGCCACTTGGAACAATGCTATTCGGGGTATTATTTGATAAATTCCCCGCACAGTGGATCTTGCTCGGCTCAAGTATTATCCTTATTGGCATAACACTTTATATGCTAAGATCCTCCGTACTAAAAGAGGCGTATCCGGAATTAGCGAAAGAAACAAAGTCATTTAAATTGACAGAAAAAATCCAGCAACCGTAATGGTTGCTGGATTTTCACTTTTATTCTGAAATACGTAATGTTTTTTTAGTTGATTTGAATAGCAGGATGACTAGGATACTTACTACAGCTAACGATGCAGAAATAAAATATGTTGAGTTTGCTTGCATAGTGAAAACCCAAGTGAAGAATAGTGGGCCGATAATACGCCCCATATTATCCATTGAATATGTTATACCAGCTGCTGTTCCGTATTTACCGCCAGATTCTTTTGATGTTAACGAAACTGTTAAAGTTCTTGCTAAAGCGTTACCTGCTGTGAAGACACATAGCGCAAATCCCGCGAAAGTAAGGCTTGTTGTAAAGGGAAATAGTAATAAACCGCATGCTGTAATAATTTGAGCAATCATTAACCATTTTGCTTCAGACCCGTCTTTAATTCGACGAACAAGACCACCTTGGACTAAGAAATCTACAAAGCCGCTAAATAAAAATAGTGATCCAAGTTGAGCTGAAGTGATGTTGATTTTATCCATTTGGAATAATTGTAGGGTTGACTCAACACCCGCAAGTAAAAAGGTTACAACGAATGAAAATAGGAATAAGTACCGCACTCGATATTTGAAAAGGGTAGAAGCACCTTTTGGAACAATTGCACGTTTATTCGCTTCGCCAAGTCGCTCGGGTTCTACTAATACGATACTTGCATAAATGAATAATAGGAAGATTAAAATGGCTGAGGCTGTAAATGGTAAGCTCAGGCTATAATGACCAAGTAATCCGCCAATAGCTGGGCCGAAGATGAAACCTAAACCGATTGACATCCCCATGAAGCCCATGTACTTATTGCGATTTTCCTCTGTAGACATGTCACCTATAAAACCTGTGACAGCCGTATAAAGTGCTCCCGAGAATAGCCCACCGACAACACGAGAGACATAGAGCATTGTAAGTGAATCGATAAAGAACGAAATTAATAAGAAACTTGTGCAGAAACCAAGAAGCCCCACTAAAATTAATTTTTTACGACCCATTTTATCTGATAATATACCCCAAAGAGGCGCTGTGAAGAAGCTTGCTAAAGAATAAACTGTTAATAATCCACCTACATGCATTTTGTTAAAGCCTTGTTGTACTACAACCTCAGGCAAAATTGGAATGATTAACCCAAATCCTAAATAAACAAAAAACTGTACGGACATTAATAATAGGATGGATTTTTTCATATAATCCCTGCTTTCTATAAACATAAGTATGTTCATTTTAACGCTGTATAAATTTAGAAACAACTATAAGAGATAAAGTAAAGAAGCGTTTGAATATATCGAATTGAACGCTCCTTATACCCATTCTATAGTTTTTCTGGTTGCAGTATGAAGGATTTAATGCAACAACCATTGTGACACGATGATCTTTTGAGGTTGCACAATTTCCTTGTTATCATAATGTGATAAGACTGAGTAATTTGTGACAACTTGTGGGTGTATGAATAAAAAATATTTTCTATGAACATAAAAAACAACTGCTAGGAGCAGTTGTTTTATGTGTGTTTAAAAATTATTAAGATAAAAGTTTTCTGTTAAGAAGGATCTACTAAGCCCTTAACGGCATATCCTGCCTCTTCAATTGCTTGTGAAATGTCTGTTTTATCCAATTTCGAATTATCATAAGCTACATCTACTGTGCTTTCTTGAAGGTTTACTGATACAGTATTTACACCTGCTAGTGCACTAACGTCAGTTTCAATAGCTTTTACACAGTGACCACAAGACATGCCTTCTACATTTAATTGAATTGTTTTTGCCATATCAAATACTCCTTATTTTCTCATTAGTTTTTGTATAGTGGTGAGAAGTTCATCTAATACTTCGTCATCGCCTTCAGCTAGTCTGTCCTTTACACAGCCTTTTAAGTGTCCGTTTAAGAGCACTTTTGCGACACTATTTAAAGCTGATTGTGTTGCGGATAGTTGTGTGATGATATCGTCACAGTAAACATCCTTTTCGACCATGCCCTTAATACCGCGAATTTGACCTTCGGCGCGATTTAATCGAGTGATTAAATCTTTTTTTACTTGCTCTGGATGGTGACTTTTACGACAAGAGTTATCGTGACATTCGTTCGTCATTTTGTTCCTCCTACGTTTGATGAAGTTATTTTATCATACTATAGGGGGGTATTCAAAATTAATGATTTAAATACCTCGTTTAAATATTACTGTTCAAGGTAACTAAAGAGTAATAGGTAGCATAAATATTTTGAAAACACAATTGTCAATAAGGCTTATCGTATAGTATGATTTACTTCCACTTAATATATGTAACAATATTGAAACGTATCAGATGATGAAAAAATGTTATAATAATAAGCATGAAATACTTAATTAGTGGGTATGATGTAGTTGAAACCTTTTATGGGACACTACGTCTTAAATATAAAGAAAAGAAGAGGTGGAAAGTATGGGAAGAGAAGTAGATTTGACTAAAATTGTTTCTAACTTATCAAAGCTTGGCGTTAAAGCAACGACAACAAAATCACGCTTGGAATTACTTAAAGCAATAGCACCACCAAAACAATCACCACAAACACAAAACTAACATGCTCCGCTTCGACTATACGATGTCGAAGTTTTTTTATTTGCAAAAAAAGCCCAGAGAAAATTTAATTTCTCTGGGCTTTACTATTATTTTTAAAACTCTTCATCTTCATCATGATTTCCGAACATATATGTGCGGTGATGGAATTTCATACTGAATACTAGGCCTAATGCCAGTGCATTTCCCATCATTGAGCTACCACCGTAACTGATGAATGGTAATGGAATACCGGTTATAGGTAGTAATTGAATTGTCATACCGATGTTTTCAAAGACATGGAATGTTATCATCGCGATAATCCCAGCACAAACATATGTACAGAATGGGTCTTTCATTTGCAAAGTTAACTTTGTCAGATGGAAGATTAGGAAAAAGAATAAACAAATAACGACGCTTGCTCCGATAAAGCCGTACTCTTCACCGATCACACTAAAGACAAAGTCAGTATGGTTTTCAGGTACATATACTTCACGACCTTGGAAACCCTTCCCGAAAATTTCACCTGAGCCAATAGCGTTTAAGGATGAAATTAAGTGATAGCCATCACTAGATGCATAGGAATAAGGGTCTAACCAAGAATAGATTCGAGCAAATTGATAAGGGCTAAAACCTAATTTATGTTGTAGGAAGTCTTGCATATAAAGGGCCATCCATAATAAACCAGCACCTAAAGCTGCGGCACTACCTGCTATAGGTAAAATGATTTTCCAAGATATCCCCGCTACGATTACAGTTGCTGCAGTAATAGCAAAGAATACGAGCGCAGAGCCTAAATCAGGCTGTTGCATAATAAATGCTAATGGAATTAATAACACGCCAAAAATTTTACCTAATAACATGAAATCTGTTTTCAAAGATCTCATAGAGTATTTTTCGTGATGCTTACTGACCATTCGGGCGAGTGCGAGTATGAAAAATGTTTTCATAAATTCGGAAGGCTGAATATCACCTACAGGTAAATGGAACCAACTTTTCGCGCCATTTCGTGGTTCGGCAATTTGACCTTCTCCACCAGGGGCAATTAATAATAGAGCTAATAGGAAAATCCCAGCTCCATATAAATACCAGGACATTTTCTTGTACTGGTCGGGTTCAAAATACATCATCGCACTAACGATACATGCGCCGATAAAATACCAAAATAATTGCTTAGTTACAAAGTTTGCTGCATATTGACCAGAAGTTTGAGCTGAAGCAATAGCTGTTACACTAATAATACAAAATAGGAGCATTATAAAAGCGAGCGTCCAGTCAAAACGATCGGAAAATTTTTTATTAGTATTCATTTACGTCACCTAAATTATTTAGTTTCATTTCTCATTTCATTATAGCGTAAATCATTGTATCACGCTTCATAATAAAGATGTGACGAAATCGAATCACAAATGTTTCAAATTATGATAATTCATCTTATAATGAGAGTTGGAAATGAGGTGATCGACTTGGCAAAAAAAATGAGAGCTGCTGATGATTTTTTGCACCACTTATATGTACATATGAATGAGCTTAATCAATTTGTCATTTTTAGTGGTTTAACGTTTCAAGAATTCGTTTCTTCAGTCGGTCCGCTTCAAAATATTTTACTCTTGAAAAATGAATACGAAGACGGTTCATTTAATATGCATACACAGTTAGAATTCGTAGAAGAAAGAAGTATCAGGAAGTTTATAAAGAAAGCCTCAGATTCAAAAAAAGAGCTTTGCTGGATTGATTTCTCAGACGAAAAACGATTAAATCTTTTAACGCCACAAGAACAGGCGGAGCTATTATATATCGGTCATAAAAAAGAGCCTGTCCGTACGCCGTTTTATCACCAGTTACAAAATAAATACGTATATTTGGCCAATGAAGATGAAAAGATGTCTAAAATTTATTTTCGAGATTTACAAGATGTCGAAGAATTATTAGCTAATTTGTTTAATGCCATTATTCAAGAAAAAGAAAAGCCTGCGACATTTTGGAGAAGAAAAGTAAAAGACAGTATACCAACTTTTACGAAAGAAATGCTTTCGAGCTTTCGCGAGGAAGTGAAGGATGGTGTATTGTTTTCAATGTACAGAATTGAAAAGCCAGACCTTGCATATGTCTTAGAATTGCGCAATATTTCCGATTTAACTTTCCCCGATGAAATTTGGGATGAGTTAAATACAATATTAAAGAAAAAGGCAGAGCAAATTATGGAAGTTCATTGAGTGCCGACTATTTTAAAAGGTTCTCCACGGATATTTCTGTGGAGAATTTTTTCATATTAGCATGCATAAATTTTCTAGAGTGCTATTATAAGTAAAGATATTTTTAGTGAGAAAAGATTGAAAGTCCTGCGACTCTTCAAGATGAAATCATTTCATGAATCATTTTGGTTCATGATAAACTAAAAGTACAACAAACTGGAGGACGTTTATAAAATGAAAAAAAAATTAGGCTTATTATATGGTGGTAAATCAGCTGAGCATGATGTTTCTCTTTCTACAGCAAGAGCAGTCACTCAAGCGTTAAACTTTGATAAATTTGATGTATTCCCGATTTTCATTACACGCGATGGCGAATGGAGAAAAGGAGACCAGTTAACTGCGCCAGCAGAGTCAATTGAGCAATTACAATTAGGCAAAGGTACGCAGGAAAGCATTCCGAATGATGTATCAAGCTTTTTATTAAATAAAGATGAAAAAGAATTTGATGTTATTTTCCCATTGCTTCATGGTACAAACGGGGAAGATGGTACAGTGCAAGGTTTATTGGAAGTATTGAACTTACCATATGTCGGCAATGGAGTTTTAGCTTCTTCTGCAGGGATGGATAAGGTAGTGATGAAGCAATTATTCGAGCATGCTGGTTTAAAACAAGTTCCTTATGTCTACTTCATCCGTAAAGAGTGGAACAAAAATCAAGATGCATTAATTGCTAAAATGGAAGAAGAGCTAACTTGGCCGATGTTCGTTAAACCTGCTAACTTAGGTTCAAGTGTTGGAATTAGTAAAGCATCTAACCGCGAAGAGCTGATTAAAGCAATTGATCTTGCTTCAAAATACGATCGCAAAATTATTGTTGAAACTGGAATCGTTGCACGTGAAGTAGAAATGGGAGTACTCGGAAACGATTCACCAAAAGTATCCGTACCTGGTGAAATCAAACCAGTAACAGACTTCTATGATTACGATTCAAAATATAATGATAATAATACAGGTCTAATTATTCCTGCTCCAGTAACAACTGATGTTGTAGAGCGTATGAAGGATATGGCTATTCGTGCATTTAAAGTATTAGATTGTTCAGGTCTTGTTCGCGCAGATTTCTTTGTAACAGCTGAAGATGATATTGTTATTAATGAAGTTAATACGATGCCAGGATTTACGCCTGTCAGCATGTACCCGATTTTATGGCAAAATACAGGTGTCACTTACTCAGATTTGATCGAACAATTGATTGATCTGGCAATTGAAAGACATGACGAAAAACAACAGCTTCAATATCAATAAGACGCGAGTGTGATGAGATAATGAAAAAAACATTAAAGCAAATTGCAAAGTGGTTAAATTGTGATCAACAACAATTAGAAGACGTTGTTGTGACGGGAATCTCGATAAATACACGTACGTTGCAAGCAGGAGATTTATTTATCCCTTTCCGAGGAGAAAAAACAAATGGGCATCGTTATGTAACACAAGCATTTGAGAACGGTGCAGCGGCATCGTTTTGGTTAAAGGATGAACCGAATCCTCCTGCGGGCCTACCATTACTTTTTGTAGATGATGCAGAAGAGGCACTTCAACAAATGGCATCAGCATATCGACAAGAGCACAGTGCAACGTTTATCGGTATTACAGGCTCTAATGGGAAAACTTCAACAAAAGACTTAGTAGCAGGTGTGTTGTCACCATACTACAAAGTGCAAAAAACAGAAGGAAATTTTAATAATGAGTTAGGTTTACCGTTAACAATTTTATCACTAGATGAAGATACAGATTTTGCTATTCTCGAGATGGGAATGAGTGGTTTTGGTGAAATTGAATTTTTGACTAAATTAGCTAAACCACATTTCACAGCTATCACGAATATAGGAGAAGCGCATATGCAAGATCTTGGTTCAAGAGCGGGCATTGCAAAAGCGAAGTTTGAAATTGTTCAAGGTTTACAACCAGGTGGTAAGTTGTTCTATGACGGTGATGAGCCATTACTTAAGCCACTTGTTACGGAACAAAAAGATTTACAAGCAGTATCATTTGGACTGAAAGGTTCAGCGGATATAACGGCGACTAATATAACGACAACTGAAAACGGTAGTTCGTTTATTGTTGAGGGTTTGTTGAATGAGGATTTCTTCATCTCAGTATTAGGAAGTCACCAAGTGAAAAATACGTTGGTAGCGATTTTGATTGCGCGTGAAGTAGGGCTATCAGCCGAACAAATTCGCGAAGCTTTAAAAAAGGTTTCATTAACAAATATGCGCATGCAATTAGTAAATGGAGCGCAAGACATCTTATTTATTAATGACGCTTACAACGCAGCACCAACTTCTATGAAGGCAGCATTACAGTTTTTACAAACGACAGAAATGCGTTCAGATAAATGGGTAGTACTTGGAGATATGTTAGAACTAGGTGAGCTAGAGCAACAGTACCATGAGGAAATTGCGGAGGTAATTGATGGTAAGAGCATCCATCAAGTATGCTTATTTGGACCACGTATGAAGTGGCTATACGATAAGTTGAAAAATGATCTACCAGCGGATCGTCTATTATGGACTGCAGAAGATTATGAAATAATCATTCAACACCTTCGTGAGAATGCAGGTGCAAATTCTATTGTCTTGTTAAAAGGTTCACGTGGAATGGCGCTCGAAAATGTATTGAACGCGTTTAAATAATATCTTATTTGTAAAAGCATCTGAAAAGGTTAAGTTCCTTTTAGATGCTTTTTTCTTATAAAATAATGGGTACACTATTAGCGGAGGGTGACGTGATGACTACAGGCGTGCTATGTATTCATGGTTTTACAGGTGGACCACAAGAATTAAAACCATTTGTTGATTTTTTACAGCAGAAAACTGATTGGCTGGTTCTTGTACCGACTCTTTCAGGACATGGTGAAGAATTACATTTAGATAATTATAAAGCTGAACATTGGCTAATGGATGCGGAACTGGCTTATAAAAAGTTAGCTAAAGAAGTAGATGTAGTCATTGTTGTAGGTTTTTCGATGGGTGGATTAATAGCCCTTTATCTAGCGTTACGCTATGAAGTGGAGAAGTTGGTATTACTAAGCGCCGCGGCAAAATATATCAGCGTCCGCCAATTGCTGAAAGATATTAAAGAATTGACCAACGATTTGTTTCATGGGGAGCTCGAGCAAAATGAGTTATACCATCGCTACGACAATAAAATTAGCAATGTACCAATGTCATCGACTTTAGAATTTCTTCGTTTAGTGCGAAAAGTAGAACCGTATTATGAAAAAATCACAGTCCCCATATGTATAGTGCAAGGGGAAGTGGATGGAATAGTGCCAGCAATAACCGCACAATTTTTATATGACCGATTAGGGTCTACAAAAAAGCAATTAATACTTTCACCAAATGGCAAGCATCATATTTGCTATAGCGATGATAGGGATGAATGGTTTCAATCTGTACTAAACTTTTTGTTAGATTAAAAAAACTGATAATTTTGACTGATGGATATTGATTGCATAGTGTGGTTACTCGTGTTAGACTATTGAAAGCAATGGATACATTTTGTGTGAAGACTCTCCGAGATGATGGAGAGTGCTTTTTTTTGAACATTACGGTTTATTCTTTTTTGGGTTAGAATTCCCCGAGAATTGAACCGCTCGGCAAAGACCGGGCTTTACTTTATATATATAAAATTCCTCTGGAACTTAAACAGAGATATATTAAGAGACGGAAACGTTCCTCTCACAAGGCTCGATTTGCCCTATTTTCATCTGAAAATGTAACCATTTGTCAAATGCATGAGCAAAAAGGAGAATGAAACTTTGACAAATTTTTCAGAATTAAACGTTAGCGCTTCTATTCAAAAATCCCTATCACGTATGGGCTTTGAAGAAGCAACCCCAATCCAAGAAGGTACAATTTCATTTGCGAAAGAAGGACGCGACATTATCGGCCAGGCACAAACTGGTACTGGTAAAACTGCAGCGTTTGGTATTCCGCTTATCGAGAAAATTGATATCAATAATCCTGCAATCCAAGGCTTAATTATTGCCCCAACTCGCGAATTAGCAATCCAAGTTTCTGAAGAACTTCATAAAATTGGTTATGATACACGTGCACGAATTTTATCAGTATATGGTGGACAGGATATTGGTCGCCAAATCCGTGCTCTTAAAAATAAACCACAAATTATTGTTGGTACTCCTGGTCGTATTCTTGACCATATCAACCGTCGCACATTGAAATTAGATAATGTTCAAACACTTGTGTTAGACGAAGCTGATGAAATGTTAAACATGGGATTCATTGAAGATATCAATACAATTTTAGAAAACGTTCCAGCTGAACGCCAAACATTACTGTTCTCAGCTACTATGCCTGGACCGATTCGTAAAATTGCTGAGAAATTCATGAAAGACCCTGAAGTGGTTAAAATTAAATCTAAAGAAATGACAGTAGAAAACATTGAACAATTTTTCGTTAAGTCTCAAGAACGCGAAAAATTCGATATCCTTTCTCGTCTTTTAAATGTTCACCAACCAGAATTAGCGATCGTATTTGGTCGTACTAAACGTCGTGTTGATGAATTAGCGCATGCTTTAAGCATTCGCGGCTACCTTGCTGAAGGTATTCATGGTGATTTAAGCCAAGCGAAACGTATTTCAGTATTACGTCAATTCAAAGAAAATAAAATTGATGTATTAGTTGCAACAGACGTAGCAGCTCGTGGCCTTGATATTTCAGGTGTAACTCACGTTTATAACTTCGATATTCCACAAGACCCAGAATCTTACGTTCACCGTATTGGACGTACAGGTCGTGCTGGTAAATCAGGTAAGGCAATTACATTTGTAACTCCACGTGAAATGGGTTACCTACGTATCGTTGAAGAAACAACTAAAAAACGTATGACAGCTCTTCAACCACCAACAGCGGATGAAGCTTTAGTTGGCCAACAAGCTCTTGCAGTAGAACAATTAACTGAACTAGTTGAGAAAAATCACTTAAGTGATTACCGTTCAATGGCAGAAGACTTATTAGCTAAACACGAAGCTGTTGACTTAGTAGCAGCAGCTATTAAATCAATGACTAAAGAGCCTGATGATACACCAATCAAAATCACTGAAGAACGCCCATTACCACAACGTGGCGGACGTTCAGGTGGTGGCGGTAGTCGTGGCGGTCGCTCAAGCGGCGGCGGTGGCGGTTACCGTGGCGGTCGCTCAAGTGGCGGCAGCAGTCGTGGTGGAGAACGCGGTGGACGTGGCGGAGAACGCGGTGGAAGCCGTGGAGAACGTGGCGGAGATCGTGCTCGTCGTGAAGGTGGCGGTCGTCGTGAAGGCGGAGCTAGCCAAGGTGGACGCACTCGTGCACCACGCAAACGTAGCGAAGACTAAAATTTATTTATTAAAGCTATCCCATTTCGGTGGGATAGCTTTTTTGTTTACTCTATATTGATTTAGACTTAACTATTGGACAGTTCACCTGCCTCTCTGTAGACTGAAAATAAATGAAACATTTCTTACTATTCAAACGTAAAAGAGATATAAGAGAAGAGAGGTGGACAAAGTGAGTGTAGAACCAAAATATCAAATATCAAGAAAAGGTCTAACCGTATGGCGTGTTTACGGTATCATTCAATCACTAATTGTTTTATTAATAGTCGCAGGCGTTGGAGCGTTAACGTGGTTTTTTGAATGGTATTGGTGGATATACATAATCTGCGCAGTAGTGCCGTTTGTTTTTGCATTTTTATTTATTTATCTATTTCCTAAAATACGTTGGGATCATTGGCGTTACGAAGTACGTGAACAAGAAATTGAAGTGCAACATGGGCTGTTTATTGTTGTTAGGACATTAGTGCCGATGGTGCGTGTACAACATGTTGATACTTCTCAAGGTCCAATATTAAAGCGTTATGGATTAGCTGAAATGACAATCTCAACAGCAGCAACAACACATACAATTCCGGCTCTCGTTATGGCTGAGGCAGATGATTTACGAGCGCGTATATCTGAATTAGCAAGGGTGGCGGAAGACGATGTCTGATGAAAAATTTAAATTACACCCAATATCAGCTGTTATAAATTTCATCACAGGTTTAAAGGATTTAATATTACCGTTTGTCATTATTTTTGTTAGTAATGGATTTAAGTTGAATTTAGATCCGCATGATGAAGAGTTTTGGGCGGATCTCGTACCATTAGCGATTGTTGGGCTCTTATTAATATTAAATTTAATTAGTGGGATTGTGAAATGGCGACGCTTTGTTTACTGGTTTGAAGATGGTGAACTGAGAGTAGAGTATGGGCTCTTCGTGAAAAAGAAACGTTATATCCCATTTGAACGGATTCAAAGCTTGAATTATCAAGAGGGAATCTTTCATCGACCATTTGGGCTTGTTAAGGTCAGTGTAGAAACAGCTGGTAGTAATGATGGGAAAGCAGAAGCGGAATTGACTGCTATTACGCGAACTGCTGCAGATATGATTGAAATTGAGATGAAACGGACAAAGAAGGAGAAACGACAAGTATCTACCCTAAACAAATCAGTAGATGAAATTGGTCATGACTATTTATCTGAAGCTGATGTCAAGCTAGTCGCAAATCAACAAAAACAATTTATTGAAGAGAATATTCAAAGAGATGTTATCTTCAACATGTCTATAAAGGACTTACTTGTTTTAGCAACTACATCAGGTGGTGTTGGTGTGGTATTTTCAGGTTTGGCAGCTATAGCATCGCAGTTTGGAAATATTATTCCGTATGATTATTTGTATGGGGAGTTTCAAGCATTTATTAAAGTGGGTGTATTATTAATAGCGCTAGTGATATTTTTTGTGTTACTTGTTGCTTGGGCCTTATCTGTGGTTCTAACATTATTGAGTAATTATGGGTTCATTGTTGAACGTGAAAATGACAAGCTTATTATTACGCGGGGGTTATTAGAGAAAAAGCGTATAACTATTCCTATTAATCGAATTCAAGGTATTAAAATTGTAGAGAATCCACTGCGTCAAATGTTTGGCTATGCAACGGTTGTTGTAGAAAGTGCTGGAGGTGCAGTGCTTGATAAAGATAAGAAAATTATTCTTATGCCACTTGTGAAAAGTGGCCAAGCAATAGCTCCATTACAACAATTGTTCCCGGAAATCAATTGGTTACCAATGTTAAAACGCTCTCCTAAAAAAGGTCGTCCATTTTACTATCGCATAGATTTTTTATGGATGCTACCATTAATAGCGTTAGTAAGTTACTTTTTCTTCCCTTATGGATTATTGTCACTAATCATTATTCCGTTAGCGATGTTACTTGGCATGTGGCAGCATAAGACTGCAGGCTATTCTGTAGAGGGGCATCAACTAACAATTAGTTATCGTTCATTTAGTAGGACAACAATCTTCATGGAGAAAAAACGTATTCAGCAGATGAGTTTGCGACAAACGTATTTCCAAAGAAAAAAAGGTGTTGCTTCAATTGGAACGACGATTATGTCAGGTTCAATGGGGTCATCAGCTGTGATTGCTCATTTTGAAAAAAATGATATGGAAAAAATAATGGCTTGGTATAAACCGAATACGAAACAGGTTCATGATGAACGGCAGGTTTATGGGCCATAAGAAAAAAGCTGTTGAGTAAGAAACTCAACAGCTTTTATTATTTTTTCTTTTTTATCCGCCAATTTAAAATTCTGCGTGGATGGAAGTCGATTAGACCGATAACGAAACCAGTTAGCAAACCAACAATGTGTGCAGTTGCATTAACATTGGATTGTAGGAATGTCATTATAATACTAACGATGATAATAGGCATGAATGTTTGCTTTAATTGCGGCATGGTATTTCTTGTATAATAGACTAGTGCAGCAAATGCACCGAAAATACCAAATATCGCACCACTAGCTCCAACACTGATGTAGTTTGGTGGCTGTATTAAATAGGTTGCTACATTACCTAAAAGTCCTGCGAAAAAATAGATGGTGAAGAATCTCATCTTCCCTGCAATTTTTTCGAGTTCAGGACCAAATAAATAAAGCCAGAACATATTAAATAGCAAGTGTAGAAAACCTGCATGAAGGAAGATTGGAGTCACTAGTCGCCAATATTCCCCGTCGGCAATTAAAAAGTTTGCACCGGCACCTAAGTTGAATACGTTATCTCCAACGATAGGTATAACACCCATTGCATAGACTAAAATATTCAGTGCAATTATTAATGAGACGACAGGGTAGTATTTTATGTACTGTGAAAAATTTTCTCTACGATTAAACATCTATTCACCTCAATTTTGTATAATTATTATACATTGTTTTAGCTAATGAAAGAAAGGAGAACCTTATATGATAAAAGGAATCGGATTAGATATCGTCGAAATCAAACGTGTCAAACGATCCAATGATCTCAGTGAAAAATTTAGACAGCGTATTTTAACAAATAAGGAACTCGCTATTTTTGATACATTAAAAGCACGCCGCCAAATGGAATTCTTAGCTGGGAGATTCTCTGCTAAAGAAGCTTACTCAAAAGCAAATGGAACGGGTATTGGTAAGAGTTGTGGCTTTCTAGACATCGAAGTCTTACCTAATCAGTTGGGTCAACCGACTCTTTATTTTAAAGGGAAAAGTGTAGATGGTTATGTTAGTATAACCCATTCAAAAGAATATGCTGCAGCTCAAGTAATCCTTCTAGCATAAACGCTTAGCTTGTTTCATAAGATATCTTAACGGATAGAATTGAGAAGGGATGGGAAATTGCGAAAACGTTTTATAGTAGTTGCGTTACTTATGATTGTATCACTGGTTTTGGGAGCTTGTGGTTCAAATTCAAAGGAAGCAGTTTTGAAAAAAACGAGTAATAAATGGACTGAAACTAAGGGGTATGATTTGACTGCTCAAATGGAGATTAAATCAGGTGCAGAACCTCGTACTTATGATGTCAATGTATGGCATACAAAACCTGATTTTTATCGTGTAGCCGTTGCACAACAAGGTGAAAAAGATTCGCAAATGATTATTCGTAATGAAAATGGTGTATTTGTTGTAACACCCTCTATGAAAAAGACGTATAAATTCCAAAGTGATTGGCCGAAACAAAATAGTCAGGCTTACTTAATCGGTGCACTTGCTGAAGATTTAAAAGCTGACGAGAATGCGAAGATGACAGAATCAGACAAGTCTTATGTCTTTGAAGTCAAGACACGTAATAATCATTCGAAGATGTTACCTTATCAGCAAATCTTTATTGATAAAAAGACATTACTTCCAACTAAAGTTTCGGTATTAAATGAAGCGAAGGAAGAACAAATTGTTATTACATTCAAGAAAATCTCGCTTGGAACGTCAAGAAAAGGTACAGACTATGCAGTAGAGGATTTCTCTAAAAAAGGCGCGAATGATAAAGGGACAACTGATGGAACAGCAACAAAAGAAAATGCAACTGATGAAAAAGCTGACGGAACCACAACTGAAAAAGAAAATGCTAAAGATGACTCTGGAAAAACATCAGAGAATACAACTGGAGAAGACAAAGCAGGGACTAAAAGCGTAACGGGTGATGCACAAGCAGGAGCTGAAATTGAAAATCCTGAATTCCAAACACATTACCCAGTTCTTAAATGGGATAATGTCAAACTGACTGATGAAAAAACAGTTGCAAGTGCAGATGGTGAAAGAAGAATTTTGACATTCGAAGGTGACAAGCCATTCACAGTGATTGAACAAGCTGCTAATACAAATCCACTCTCTGTTCCGGTATTTGCACCAGGAGATCCTGCTGATTTAGGGTTTACTATTGGAGCAATTACAGATAATTCGATTAGCTGGGAGAAAAATGGGGTATCTTTCTTTATAGCGACAAATTCTTTAACTCGTGAAGAGATGGTGGAAGTTGCATCATCTATGGTAAATGGCGAAGTAAAATGATGAAACATTTGACCTGACCTTTTTCAGGGCGGATAATAGAAAAAAATCCATTTTTAAAGAGGGATCATCTATGTATCAGCTTCAAAATTTCCGCCCTACTAAGGCAATCATTGAATTAGAAAATATTCAGTATAACATCAAACAACTGCGTGAACACTTACATACTACGACAGAGATTATTGCAGTTGTTAAAGCGAATGCATACGGTCATGGTGATTTACAGGTAGCAAATGCGGCGTTGCAGGCGGGAGCCTCAATGCTAGCTGTTGCAACTCCTGAGGAAGCACTTCATTTAAGAGAGTTTATAAAAGAAGCCCCAATATTAATTTTAGGAGCAACACCGGTATATTTTGCAACTTTTGCTGCACAATATGATATATCTCTAACTGCGTTTTCGTTAGATTGGGTAAATGAAGTTGCGAAACAAGCGATGAATTTTAAAAAAGCTTTGAAGCTACATATTAAAATTGATAGTGGTATGGGACGTATCGGCGTTAGAAAACAAACTGAGTTAACAGCATTATATAATGCCATCGATGCGAACAAGCACTTTTTAATCGATGGCATGTTCACTCATTTTGCAACAGCAGATGAAGAAGATTCTACTCAATACAACGAACAATTAGCAACGTTCGTATCATTTGTTGAGAGTTTACCTAAGAAGCCGCGTCTTGTACATGCTGCCAATACAGCTGCGACACTAAATAAAGAAAATGTACAATTCGATGCCGTCAGATTTGGTATTTCTATGTATGGACTAGCACCATCACCATATGTGGATAAGCATCTACCATTTTCTTTGAAACCTGCTTTGTCACTTGAAAGTGAACTTGTTCATGTGAAGAAAATTGAACAAGGTGATAGAGTGAGTTATGGTGGCAACTATGTAGCAACTGAAGAAGAGTGGATTGGTACAATGCCGATTGGCTATGCGGATGGTCTATTACGAGGACTTGCCGGTCAAGAAGTATTGATACAAGGGAATCGCGTTCCGATTATTGGACGTATATGCATGGATCAATGTATGATCAAGCTACCATATGAAATGTCGGTTGGAGAAAAGGTTATATTAATTGGTCAACAACAGCAAGAGGAAATTCATATGAAAGAATGGTCAGAAAGACTTCAGACAATTGTATATGAAATACCGTGTATGTTAACATCAAGAATTCCAAGGATTTATAAATAATTTCAACAACTTTAAGTCTTTAATAACAATGATTGCAGCCGACAAATAAAAACATTTCCACCCACAATGTCAAATTCTTACCTTTCTTGTCTATTCAACAATTAATTTCAATGTTAAGATAGGGATAAGTTGAAAGTTGAATTGAAAAAGATGGAATGTTTTGTCGGAGGTGCTGGCCGTGAATAAGAAGAGGATAAGTGAAGTTATCTTAGAGCTACCTAAGCATAAGATGGCTGAGAATATTGAACAAGCTTATAGACAAGTTACGACAGAATGCGATGAATTCGTTTATACACCAACAAAGAGATACAAAAGAGAATACAAACAAAATCAAATACGAGAAGCAATGGTTAAAGGTTATATAGAGATGTCACAAATTAACTTATCCATATGTAGCGAATGTCTACATTTAGAGTATGAAGCAGAACATATGGTGGAGCGTCTCGTAAGCGGAGGATGAAAACTTGATCGTAAAACGTGGTGACGTTTTTTTTGCTGATTTATCACCAGTTATCGGGTCTGAGCAAGGTGGTACAAGACCCGTTCTGGTTATTCAAAATGACATAGGAAATCGTTTCAGCCCAACAGTAATTATTGCGGCCATTACTGCGCAAATTCAAAAGGCAAAACTACCAACTCATGTCGAAATAGATGCTAAGCAGTATGGTTTCGAAAGAGATTCAGTCATCTTACTTGAACAATTGCGTACAATAGATAAATCACGATTGACTGATAAAATAACACAACTTGATGATCCCTTAATGGAAAAAGTAGAAGAAGCATTAGAAATTAGCTTGGGACTTTTGAAATTCTAACGGTATACATAAATGTTAAGCACTGAAGTGGATCTCACTTTGGTGCTTTTTTTATTTGCCGATTGTCATTGTTATTCTGATGAGAGGGTGGATACGGATTACATTTAATGCAAGAGATTTAAAAAAACTAACGAAAAGGTTTAATGCTAGCGTAATAGGGTAATATATGAGTACTTGAACTAGATTAGTAGATGGAAGGAGATTTTAATATGGATTTCAAACTAGAAACTGTAGATGTACAAAAAAGTATAGCTTATGTCAAAGGTGAAATAGATGCTTTCACTGCACCTAAGCTTCGTGAGCAACTAAATAACATTAAATTAACTGAGAGTATCCAGATTGAATTAGACTTTCATGAAGTAGTATATATGGATAGTACAGGACTAGGTGTCATCGTTGCTTTTTATAAAAACGTAATTAGCGTCGGTGGAGATGTGAAATTAAGAAGGTTATCACCACGTTTATATCGCTTGTTTAATATAACTGGACTAAGTGACATTATGAATATTGAAGAAGAGGGGAAGGCGACTACTAACCATGAAGGAATTTGATTACTTTGAAATGAGAATACCAGCAAAGCCTCAGTATGTAGGGGTTGTACGATTGACCATTTCAGGTTTAGCGAATCGAATTGGCTTTTCTTATGATGATATTGAAGATTTAAAAATTGCCTCTAGTGAAGCGATTACCAATGCTATTCAACATGCTTATGAAGAAGATGATGACGGTGAAGTTGTAGTAGGATGTGCGTTATATAAAGAAAAAATTGAAATCATGGTAGCGGATTATGGTTATAGCTTTGATTTTAAGGAAGTGAAAAAAAGGGTAGGACCTTATCATGAAGAAGAAGATATTCAATTTATTCGAGAAGGTGGCCTAGGTCTTTATTTAATTGAAACTCTAATGGATGAGGTAAAAGTGCTTAACGACAATGGCGTTACTGTTTTAATGACAAAATATGTCGCCAGAGAGCAGGTGACTGACAATGTGGAAAAAATCACCCTCTAAATCAGCCTCAAAAGAACAAGTTATAGAATGGATTAATAGATATCAAGAAAATGAAGATAATGAAGCGCAAACCAATTTGGTTTTACAATATAAATACTTAGTTGAGTCGCTTGCAAGAAAGTATTCAAAAGGTGGTTCTTACCACGAGGATATTGTCCAAGTAGGTATGCTTGGGTTACTTGGGGCTATTAGAAGATTTGATGTGTCTTTTGGTCGTAACTTTGAAGCTTTTGCAGTTCCTACAATCATCGGTGAGATAAAGCGTTTTTTACGCGATAAATCATGGGATGTCCATGTGCCAAGGCGTATTAAAGAGCTTGGGCCACGTATCAAGTCCGCAGTAGAACAACTGACAATAGAATTCCAACGTTCCCCGCGTGTAAATGAAATTGCGGAGTACTTGGGAGTTGAAGAAGAAGAAGTATTAGAAGAAATGGAGATGGGACGGGGTTATCAAGCATTGTCGATGGATTATACGATGGAATCCGATTCAGATGGTAGTTCTATGACCCTTTTCGATATTGTTGGTGATGAAGATGAGGGGTATGAAAAAACAAATCGACGTATGATAGTGGCTGAAGCTATGGCGGTTTTAACAGAAAAAGAAAAGCATATCATCCAGCTTACATATTTGGATCAATTAAGTCAGAAAGAAGCAGGAGAAAGTCTGGGGATTTCTCAAATGCATGTTTCTAGATTACAGAGGAAAGCGATAAAAAAGCTACAAGAGGCTGTTGGTACCACCAGTAGTATCCATTAAAAATTCAATTTAGATTAGAATAATGGTTTAATGATAGTTATAAATACAGGTTTATGTAATACAAGAATCCCTATCTATGCCATACTCGAAGTAATAAAATGGCGCGGCGTTGGAAGACTGGACACCTTATTAAAGCGGTGATGGTTGGCGAAAGCCAAAATAACAATAGAAACTTTGATGTTAGGAGTCTGCTCTTTTGGAGTAGGCTTTTTATTTATTGTGAAATAATAGAATTTAAGGTGATGCAATGCAACGTGACAAAGGTTTTTATAATTACCTATATGATAATATAAATAGGATAGAGAAAGGTTGTGACTGAATGGACAACAAAAAAATGCAGCAATTAATTTCGAAAGAACTTAGCATCCGACCAAAACAAGTAGAATCGGTTATCGAATTGCTAGAAGGTTCAAATACGGTGCCGTTTATAGCGCGCTATCGTAAAGAAGCAACTGGTTCACTTGATGAAGTCCAAATTAAAGCAATCGAAGACCGTTATCATTATTTACAACAACTACAACAACGAAAAGAAGAAGTGCTTCGCCTTATCGATGAACAAGGTAAACTAACTGAAGAACTTAAAAAAGATATAGAGGCGGCAACCATTTTAAAACGAGTGGAAGACTTATATCGTCCCTATAAACAAAAACGTAGAACAAAAGCGACAATCGCTAAAGAAAAAGGGTTAGAGCCTTTAGCGGATGAATTGATGAAATTTGCGGCAACTTCACTAGCTGATTTAGCTGCACCATATATCAATGAGAATGTGGAGTCAGTTGAGGAAGCATTGCAAGGTGCTAGCGATATTTTAGCAGAGCGTTTTGCAGATGATGCTGCTATTCGTGAGAAAATTCGTAAACTATCATGGCAAAATGGCAAGATTCTTTCCGCAGTGAAAGATCAAAATTTGGACGAAAAATCAGTTTATGAAATGTACTATGAATACGAAGAACCAATTAATAAAATTGTTCCTCACCGCATATTAGCTATTAATCGCGGTGAAAAAGAAGACATTTTGAAAATTAATATAGCTGTACCAGTAGAGCGTGTTCATCAATTGATGTGTACAGAATGGATTCCGCGTACATCCTCACCAGCAGCTAAACAAGTTGAATTAGCCATTGAAGATGCTTACAAACGATTAATTCAACCTTCAATTGAAAGAGAATTGCGTGGAGAGTTGACGGAGAAGGCGGAGGCTCAAGCGATTCATATTTTCTCTGAAAATTTACGTAATCTGTTATTACAACCGCCACTAAAAGATCGCTTTGTATTGGGACTGGACCCAGCATATCGAACGGGTTGTAAATTGGCTGTAGTGGATGACACGGGTAAAATGCTTGAAATCTCTGTTATCTATCCACATCCGCCAAAAGCAGATCCTGTTCAAGCTAAAAAGGTATTCAAGGATATATTGCAAAGGTATCCGATATCTATTATCGCTATTGGTAATGGGACAGCCTCCCGCGAGTCAGAGCAGTTTGTAGCAGAATGTTTGAAAGAGTTAAATAGTGAAACTGCGTTTGTTATTGTTAATGAAGCTGGAGCAAGTGTATATTCCGCATCGGAAGTAGCGCGGGAAGAGTTTCCGGATTTGCAAGTTGAGCAACGCAGTGCCGTTTCAATTGCGAGAAGATTACAAGATCCGCTGGCTGAGCTTGTGAAAATTGAACCGAAAGCAGTAGGTGTGGGGCAATATCAACATGACGTATCTCAGAAGAAGCTTGCAGACTCTTTAACGTTCATTGTTGAAACAGCTGTTAACCAAGTTGGTGTAGATGTGAATACTGCATCATCTTCACTTTTACAATATGTATCGGGGTTATCAAAAACAGTTGCAGAAAACATTGTTAAAGTTCGTGGTGAAAATGGGAAATTTACAGCTCGTACACAGTTGAAGAAAATTCCGCGCCTAGGGGCTAAAACGTATGAACAAGCAATCGGTTTCTTACGAATTTCTGAAGCGAAAAACCCATTGGATGCAACGGGCATTCACCCAGAGAGTTATGACCTAGCAAACAAACTACTCGAAGTAGCTTCTATTAAGAAGGAACAACTAGGAACAGCGGAGGCTGAACAAGCGCTAGCTAACTTAGATATTTCAACTTTAAGCTCGCAGTGGGATGTAGGAGAAGTAACATTAAAAGATATCATTGATACATTGATGAAACCATCACGTGATCCACGCGATGCCTTCCCGCAACCATTGTTGAAGAAAGATATTTTGAAAATGGAAGATTTGCAACCAGGAATGGAGATGCAAGGGACAGTACGCAACGTAGTGGATTTCGGTGCATTTGTCGATATTGGTGTTAAACAAGATGGTCTTGTCCATATTTCTAAATTAAAAAACGGCTATGTAAAACATCCTTTAGATGTAGTAGCTCTTGGTGACATTGTAACAGTATGGGTAGAAAAGATTGAGAAAGATAAAGGGAGAATTGCATTAACTATGCTTCCCCCAGCAAAACAAATCGATTAAAATAGCAGAAAAATAAACCTCGCATTAAAGCGAGGTTTATTTTATAGAAGAAAGGGAAGGATAATATGACAGATGAAGAACTACAAAACCTTGTAATAGAAATCTCTATAAACGTATTCCATAAGCCTTTTAGACATCAAGCCTATTTTAATAAGCGATTACGTTCTACTGGCGGTAGATACTTATTACAATCACATAATATAGAGATTAACCCGAAATCCTTTGAAAAGTTCGGTATACAGGAAGTAGAAGGAATTATTCGTCATGAGCTATGTCATTATCATCTTCATATAGAAGGAAAGGGGTATAAACATCGTGATGCAGATTTCCGCATTCTATTAAAGAACACGAATGCTCCTAGATACTGTTCTAATTTAACAGGTATAAAGGGAAGAAGCTCTAATAAAAGTTATACCTATATATGTGTAAAATGCGGTACAAACTATGTTAGGAAAAAAAGAATGAACCCTTCTAAATACCGTTGTAGCAAGTGTTCAGGGCGCATCAAGGAAAATGGTTAAAAGTTTTTTTAGAAAAACGCTTGACCTTTTCTGAATACCTGTCTATAATAATAAAAGTCGACAAGGTGATGACGACAAAATGTAACAAAATGCAACATGTTTTCCGAAGTAGCTCAGTGGTAGAGCATCCGGCTGTTAACCGGACGGTCGTAGGTTCGAGTCCTACCTTCGGAGCCATATGGCCCCTTGGTCAAGCGGTTAAGACACCGCCCTTTCACGGCGGTAACACGGGTTCGAATCCCGTAGGGGTCACCAAATTTTATATGGTCCGGTAGTTCAGTTGGTTAGAATGCCTGCCTGTCACGCAGGAGGTCGCGGGTTCGAGTCCCGTCCGGACCGCCATTTACTTTTTGGGGTATAGCCAAGCGGTAAGGCAACGGATTTTGATTCCGTCATGCCCTGGTTCGAATCCAGGTACCCCAGCCATTTCCATTCTTCAAGCTACGAGTCATTAGCTCAGTTGGTAGAGCATCTGACTTTTAATCAGAGGGTCGCAGGTTCGAATCCTGCATGACTCACCATTTTAACTTGACATTATGTTTTAAGGTGATATAATATAACCTACACGTCAATTAAAATGCGGCCGTGGCGGAATGGCAGACGCGCTAGGTTGAGGGCCTAGTCGAGGTTTACTCGGTGGAGGTTCAAGTCCTCTCGACCGCACCAAACACTTACAATATATAATATACGATATGCGCCCGTAGCTCAATTGGATAGAGCGTCTGACTACGGATCAGAAGGTTGTGGATTCGACTTCTGCCGGGCGCGCCATATTTTTTAAAAATTATAATTTCAACGCGGGTGTAGTTTAGTGGTAAAACCACAGCCTTCCAAGCTGTTGTCGAGAGTTCGATTCTCTTCACCCGCTCCAATATAATTTATGAACCTTGAAAACTGAACATGCAAGACGTTAATCAATAAATGTTTTTGAACATCAACTCTGTTGGTGGATCAAAACAAAAAAATAGATATCATCTTCGGATGATACGCTAGCAAAGCTAATGAGCTTTCAAACTACTTTTATGGAGAGTTTGATCCTGGCTCAGGACGAACGCTGGCGGCGTGCCTAATACATGCAAGTCGAGCGAATGATGAAGAAGCTTGCTTCTTCTGATTTAGCGGCGGACGGGTGAGTAACACGTGGGCAACCTACCTAGTAGATTGGGATAACTCCGGGAAACCGGGGCTAATACCGAATAATCCATTTTGTCACATGGCAAAATGCTGAAAGGCGGTTTCGGCTGTCACTACTAGATGGGCCCGCGGTGCATTAGCTAGTTGGTGGGGTAACAGCCTACCAAGGCAACGATGCATAGCCGACCTGAGAGGGTGATCGGCCACATTGGGACTGAGACACGGCCCAAACTCCTACGGGAGGCAGCAGTAGGGAATCTTCCACAATGGACGAAAGTCTGATGGAGCAACGCCGCGTGAGTGATGAAGGTTTTCGGATCGTAAAACTCTGTTGTAAGGGAAGAACAAGTACGTTAGTAACTGAACGTACCTTGACGGTACCTTATTAGAAAGCCACGGCTAACTACGTGCCAGCAGCCGCGGTAATACGTAGGTGGCAAGCGTTGTCCGGATTTATTGGGCGTAAAGCGCGCGCAGGTGGTTTCTTAAGTCTGATGTGAAAGCCCACGGCTCAACCGTGGAGGGTCATTGGAAACTGGGAGACTTGAGTGCAGAAGAGGAAAGTGGAATTCCAAGTGTAGCGGTGAAATGCGTAGAGATTTGGAGGAACACCAGTGGCGAAGGCGACTTTCTGGTCTGTAACTGACACTGAGGCGCGAAAGCGTGGGGAGCAAACAGGATTAGATACCCTGGTAGTCCACGCCGTAAACGATGAGTGCTAAGTGTTAGGGGGTTTCCGCCCCTTAGTGCTGCAGCTAACGCATTAAGCACTCCGCCTGG
Organism: Viridibacillus sp. KH_047; assembly: GCF_057838945.1. Taxonomy (NCBI): domain Bacteria; kingdom Bacillati; phylum Bacillota; class Bacilli; order Caryophanales; family Caryophanaceae; genus Viridibacillus; species Viridibacillus sp. KH_047. The sequence goes on from NZ_CM174479.1 coordinate 359,551, forward strand.
GGAGTACGGCCGCAAGGTTGAAACTCAAAGGAATTGACGGGGGCCCGCACAAGCGGTGGAGCATGTGGTTTAATTCGAAGCAACGCGAAGAACCTTACCAGGTCTTGACATCCCAATGACCGCTCTAGAGATAGAGTTTTCCCTTCGGGGACATTGGTGACAGGTGGTGCATGGTTGTCGTCAGCTCGTGTCGTGAGATGTTGGGTTAAGTCCCGCAACGAGCGCAACCCTTGATCTTAGTTGCCATCATTAAGTTGGGCACTCTAAGGTGACTGCCGGTGACAAACCGGAGGAAGGTGGGGATGACGTCAAATCATCATGCCCCTTATGACCTGGGCTACACACGTGCTACAATGGACGATACAAAGAGTCGCTAACTCGCGAGGGTATGCTAATCTCATAAAATCGTTCTCAGTTCGGATTGTAGGCTGCAACTCGCCTACATGAAGCCGGAATCGCTAGTAATCGTGGATCAGCATGCCACGGTGAATACGTTCCCGGGCCTTGTACACACCGCCCGTCACACCACGAGAGTTTGTAACACCCGAAGTCGGTGAGGTAACCTTTATGGAGCCAGCCGCCGAAGGTGGGATAGATGATTGGGGTGAAGTCGTAACAAGGTAGCCGTATCGGAAGGTGCGGCTGGATCACCTCCTTTCTAAGGATAATTACGGAAACAGATCTTGGATCTGTCGATTAACGTCTTGCGTTCAGTTTTGAAGGCTCATTGTAAAATGATCTTCAAAACCTTGTTCTTTGAAAACTGGATAAAACGACATTGAAGCAAATTAAGTAACACATTTTTTATTATTAAGTTTTTTAGGCTTAATAACTAACTTTTAGGTTAAGTTATTAAGGGCGCATGGCGGATGCCTTGGCACTAGGAGCCGAAGAAGGACGGCACTAACACCGATATGCTTCGGGGAGCTGTAAGTGAGCTTTGATCCGGAGATTTCCGAATGGGGGAACCCACTGTTCGTAATGGAGCAGTATCTTGACGTGAATACATAGCGTCTTGATGGCAGACCCAGGGAACTGAAACATCTAAGTACCTGGAGGAAGAGAAAGAAAAATCGATTCCCTGAGTAGCGGCGAGCGAAACGGGAATAGCCCAAACCAAGAGGCTTGCCTCTTGGGGTTGTAGGACACTCTATATGGAGTTACAAAGGAATGAGTTAAATGAAGCGGTCTGGAAAGGCCCGCCAGAGCAGGTAACAGCCCTGTAGTTGAAAGTTCATTCTCTCTTGAGTGTATCCTGAGTACGGCGGAACACGTGAAATTCCGTCGGAATCTGGGAGGACCATCTCCCAAGGCTAAATACTACCTAGTGACCGATAGTGAACCAGTACCGTGAGGGAAAGGTGAAAAGCACCCCGGAAGGGGAGTGAAATAGATCCTGAAACCATGTGCCTACAAGTAGTTAGAGCCCGTTAATGGGTGATAGCGTGCCTTTTGTAGAATGAACCGGCGAGTTACGATTACATGCGAGGTTAAGTTTTAGAAGACGGAGCCGTAGCGAAAGCGAGTCTGAATAGGGCGAATGAGTATGTGGTTGTAGACCCGAAACCAGGTGATCTACCCATGTCCAGGGTGAAGGTAAGGTAACACTTACTGGAGGCCCGAACCCACGTACGTTGAAAAGTGCGGGGATGAGGTGTGGGTAGCGGAGAAATTCCAATCGAACCTGGAGATAGCTGGTTCTCTCCGAAATAGCTTTAGGGCTAGCCTCGTGATAGAGAATCCTGGAGGTAGAGCACTGTTTGAACTAGGGGTCCATCCCGGATTACCGAATTCAGACAAACTCCGAATGCCAGTGATTTATGCACGGGAGTCAGACTGCGAGTGATAAGATCCGTAGTCAAAAGGGAAACAGCCCAGACCACCAGCTAAGGTCCCAAAGTAATTGTTAAGTGGAAAAGGATGTGACGTTGCTTAGACAACCAGGATGTTGGCTCAGAAGCAGCCATCATTTAAAGAGTGCGTAATAGCTCACTGGTCGAGTGACGCTGCGCCGAAAATGTATCGGGGCTAAACAATTCACCGAAGCTGTGGATGGACATCTTAGATGTCCGTGGTAGGAGAGCGTTCTAAGTGCTGTGAAGTCAGACCGGAAGGACTGGTGGAGCGCTTAGAAGTGAGAATGCCGGTATGAGTAGCGAAAGACGGGTGAGAATCCCGTCCACCGAATGACTAAGGTTTCCTGAGGAAGGCTCGTCCGCTCAGGGTTAGTCGGGACCTAAGCCGAGGCCGATAGGCGTAGGCGATGGACAACAGGTTGATATTCCTGTACCACCTATTTACCATTTGAGCAATGGGGGGACGCAGTAGGATAGGGTAAGCATGCTGTTGGTTATGCATGTTCAAGCAGTGAGGCGTGAAATGAGGCAAATCCCATTTCTATAACGTTGAGCTGTGATGACGAGGACGTATGTCCGGAGTTCCTGATTTCACACTGCCAAGAAAAGCCTCTAGCGAGGTAAAAGGTGCCCGTACCGCAAACCGACACAGGTAGTCGAGGAGAGAATCCTAAGGTGTGCGAGAGAACTCTCGTTAAGGAACTCGGCAAAATGACCCCGTAACTTCGGGAGAAGGGGTGCTCTAGTAGGGTGAAAGCCCGAGAGAGCCGCAGTGAATAGGCCCAGGCGACTGTTTAGCAAAAACACAGGTCTCTGCAAAACCGTAAGGTGACGTATAGGGGCTGACGCCTGCCCGGTGCTGGAAGGTTAAGAGGAGTGCTTAGCGCAAGCGAAGGTGCGAATTGAAGCCCCAGTAAACGGCGGCCGTAACTATAACGGTCCTAAGGTAGCGAAATTCCTTGTCGGGTAAGTTCCGACCCGCACGAAAGGCGTAACGATCTGGGCACTGTCTCAACGAGAGACTCGGTGAAATTATAGTACCTGTGAAGATGCAGGTTACCCGCGACAGGACGGAAAGACCCCGTGGAGCTTTACTGTAGCCTGATATTGAATTTTGATACATCTTGTACAGGATAGGTAGGAGCCAGAGATTCCGGAGCGCCAGCTTCGGAGGAGGCGTTGGTGGGATACTACCCTAGATGTATTGAACTTCTAACCCATGCCCCTTAGCGGGGTAGGAGACAGTGTCAGGCGGGCAGTTTGACTGGGGCGGTCGCCTCCTAAAGAGTAACGGAGGCGCCCAAAGGTTCCCTCAGAATGGTTGGAAATCATTCGTAGAGTGTAAAGGCATAAGGGAGCTTGACTGCGAGACCTACAAGTCGAGCAGGGTCGAAAGACGGGCTTAGTGATCCGGTGGTTCCGCATGGAAGGGCCATCGCTCAACGGATAAAAGCTACCCCGGGGATAACAGGCTTATCTCCCCCAAGAGTCCACATCGACGGGGAGGTTTGGCACCTCGATGTCGGCTCATCGCATCCTGGGGCTGTAGTCGGTCCCAAGGGTTGGGCTGTTCGCCCATTAAAGCGGTACGCGAGCTGGGTTCAGAACGTCGTGAGACAGTTCGGTCCCTATCCGTCGTGGGCGTAGGAAATTTGAGAGGAGCTGTCCTTAGTACGAGAGGACCGGGATGGACACACCGCTGGTGTACCAGTTGTTCTGCCAAGGGCATCGCTGGGTAGCTATGTGTGGACGGGATAAGTGCTGAAAGCATCTAAGCATGAAGCCCCCCTCAAGATGAGATTTCCCATTACGCAAGTAAGTAAGATCCCTCAAAGACGATGAGGTAGATAGGTTCGAGGTGGAAGTGTGGCGACATACGGAGCTGACGAATACTAATAGATCGAGGACTTAACCAAATTTTACTTAACAAACTTCAATGTAATTTATCCAGTTTTGAGAGAACAAGTTCTCTAATATAGTCTAGTGATGATGGCAAAGAGGTCACACCCGTTCCCATGCCGAACACGGAAGTTAAGCTCTTTAGCGCCGATGGTAGTTGGGGGTCTCCCCCTGTGAGAGTAGGACGTTGCTAGGCAAATTAAAGCACAGCTGATTTAATCAGTTGTGCTTTTTTATTTTTCAAAACATAATGTATATAAGATTTATATATCATTGAATATAATTTTTTATATTGTTATAAGTTTGACTGGTTTTATTGCATGTCTCAGTGGTGATGGTTTAGTAGAATCATTCCTAAAGTCTAGTTTTATTCATAAGATAATTAATATTGATCCAGAATTGCATGGCAAGAAAAATTCATTATTTAAGAAACTTTGAGACTTACAACTTTTGAATATTACTTTTTAATAGAGAGTTTATGTAACCTCATTATTAAATTATTAATGATAGATAGTTTAAAGTGTTAGAAATACTAGAATCATACAATATTAGCTGGATAAAGTGAAAATATTTTATGTAAAAGTAGTTTTTTTTTGAAAAACTATTGCTAAAGCATAGATTAGCTGATATAATAAATCTTGTCTTAAAGAAATGGTCCGGTAGTTCAGTTGGTTAGAATGCCTGCCTGTCACGCAGGAGGTCGCGGGTTCGAGTCCCGTCCGGACCGCCATTTACTTTTACTTATAAATTCAAATGTAAACACAGCTAATGTAGCTGTGTTATTTTTTTATGTCTAAAAAATTTTTAGCCCGTTCACTTTGAACATTTGCGATGCTTTAGGTAAACTATAGTTAATGTAAGTTTGAGAGGATAAGGTCGAATGACAATGGAGATATTGGTTAATTCATTAGAAGAAACAAAAAGTCTTGCTTTGAAACTGGCTGATTTGCTGGAAGCACAGGATACGATTACACTTGAAGGAGATCTTGGCGCAGGTAAGACAACTTTTACACAGTCTTTGGCTAAGGGATTGGGAATTACACGTACAGTGAATAGCCCAACCTTTACAATTTTAAAGCAATATGAAGGTAGGTTGCCATTCAATCATTTAGATGTCTATCGACTAGCTGATAGCGATGAAGATTTAGGCTGGGATGAGTTGTTTTTCGGTGATGCTGTGTCTGTAATAGAATGGGCTCATCTTATTGAACAAGATCTACCTGCTGAACGACTAGGAATTGAAATCCATCGAATAGATGAGAATAAAAGACGATTTTTATTGAAACCAATCGGTAAGCGTTATGAACGATTGTGTGAGGAGTTAATGAAATGATTTGGTTAGGAATAGATACATCGAATTCCCCATTAGCTGTGGCCATTGTAAAAGATGGTCAAGTTGTAGCGGAGGAAGTAACGAATATTAAATTAAATCATTCAATTGGGGCTATGCCAGCGATTGAGCGATTGTTTGAAAGAACTAAGATGAAACCAGCCGAAGTTGATGCAATTGCAGTTGGTGAGGGTCCGGGTTCTTATACAGGTGTGCGTATTGGTGTTACAATCGCTAAGACACTTGCTTGGACGCTGAAAAAACCACTAGTTGGTATTTCTAGCTTAAAGCTCTTAGCAGCAAATGCTGCACTTTATAATGGAGTTGTATGCTCTATTATCGATGCGAGAAGACAAAATGTCTATGCAGGAGCTTATAATACGACGGCAGACCTAACGTCAGTAGTTGAGGATGGGCATTATAGCTTGCAAGGCTTACTTGAAAAATTAAAGGATTTAAATGCACCGGTAATGTTCGTTGGACATGATGTGGATTTATTTTGGGAATCAATTCAAGCCCAATTAGGAAATCATGCAGTACGTGCACCTTTTACATTAGATCTGCCTAGTGCTAGTCAGCTTATTCAATTGGCTTCACAACAAGAATTGCCTGATATTGAAGCTGTACATTCATTTGTACCTCAATATCGTCGTTTAGCTGAGGCTGAGGCAAATTGGATAAAAGAGCAGAAGGGTCAGTAATAGGTGAAAAGATGATTACTTATCGAGAGATGACAGTGACGGATGTACCAGCAGTGTATGCAATTGAAGTTGAAGTATTTCCATCACCGTGGACGATGGATTCTTTTTATCATGAAATGACTACAAATACACAAGCTACCTATGTTGTTGCTGTGGACGGCACAGAGCAAATTATAGGGTTTTGTGGCATGTGGATTGTATTAGATGAAAGTCAAATTACAAATGTGGCAGTAACAGCATCTGCTAGGGGTTTAGGAATAGGTGAAGGGCTAATGCGTGAAGCAATTCGTATCGCTCGTGAACGGGCAGTTGTCGTCATGAGTTTAGAAGTACGTGTTACAAATACAGTTGCCCAAAATCTTTATCGTAAACTTGGCTTTCAAGATGGAGGTATCCGTAAAGGATACTATACAGATAATCAAGAGGACGCTCTTGTCATGTGGGTGAATTTATAATGGAAAATCGATATATATTAGGGATCGAAAGTAGTTGTGATGAAACAGCAGCTTCTATTGTCAAAAATGGGTGTGAAATAGTGTCAAATGTAGTGGCATCTCAAATTGAGAGTCATAAACGTTTTGGTGGTGTTGTACCTGAAATTGCTTCAAGACACCATGTAGAGCAAGTGACACTAGTAATTGAAGAAGCATTAGCGCAGGCAAATCTGAAGCCAGAGGATTTGGATGCGGTAGCTGTAACGGAAGGTCCTGGATTAGTTGGTGCACTTTTAATCGGTATTAATGCTGCGAAGGCTTTTGCATTTGCTAATGGCCTCCCATTAATAGGCGTGCATCATATTGCAGGGCATATTTATGCGAATGCTTTAATGCAGCCGATGGAATTTCCTTTACTTGCTCTTGTCGTATCTGGTGGACATACTGAGCTTGTTTTCATGAAGGAACATGGCTCATTTGAATTGATCGGAGAAACACGCGATGATGCTGCTGGTGAGGCTTATGATAAGGTAGCTCGCGTATTGAATATTCAATACCCAGGTGGTCCGCACATTGACCGTATGGCGCATGAGAGTGATGAAGCAGTTAAATTCCCTCGAGTTTGGCTGGAAGAGGATTCATATGATTTCAGTTTTAGTGGTTTAAAATCTGCAGTGATTAACTATAAGCATAATGCAGAACAACGAGGCATCGAAGTGAATCCATTGCATGTTGCCAAAGGGTTCCAAGATAGTGTTGTAGAAGTATTAACAGCGAAAACATTACGAGCAGCGCGCCAGTATAATGTGAAGCAAGTAATTGCAGCTGGAGGAGTTTCCGCTAATAAAGGTCTGCGTAAATCATTAGAAGAAACATTCGCTAATGAAGGTATTCCTTTTTATGTGCCGCCACTTAAGCTATGTACAGATAATGCGGCGATGATTGCAGCTGCCGGTACATTTATGTTTGAGGCTGGAAAACGTAGCGATATGGGAATGAATGGACGCCCAGGTATGGAATTAGTATCTTGGCATAAATAAGATCACTTCTATTTACTAAAACTAAATTGTGTATGAGAAAAGATTACTTTCGTCAGAAAGTGATCTTTTTTTCATAAAATGGGAACACGGGTCGAAAAATGCGAACATTCGTACTTATGCACAATCTGTGGATAAGTTGTGGATAATATGTGTGTTTTCAATATATAGTGTTGTCTTTTACACAACTAAATGTGTGCAAAATAAATTTATACTGTGAATAATGTGTATAACTATATTGATATGTTGGAAATAAAGGATTTGTAATGTGTATAACCCCGTGGATAAAATATACTTAAAATTTCTTCTTGACCTATATATGGGACGTGAATTGTTCTTGTACGACAAAAACCGCGTGTTCATCGACACGCGGTTTTCTTTTAAAACATTTCAAGTTGTTCGTTTAGTTCTAGCCATTCCATTTCAGCTGTTTCGTGCTCTTCTTTGGTTTCATCAAGTTGATGTTGAAGGGCCATTACTTTTTCGTGATCAGGAAAGATTTCTGGATCGCACAGTTGCTCTTCTATGAAACGGATTTGCTCTTCATAGTTTGCCATACTATCTTCAATCTCTTCAATTCGTCGACGAATTTGGCGTTCTTTCTTTTTCGCGTCCTTATCGATTTTTCCATTTGTAGTCACTTTCTCTGGAGCTTGCTCTTTTGAAAGAGGCATTGCCGCAAGTTTTTCAGCTGCTAATTCTTCAAGCTCTTTTTTCTTCTCTAAAAAATAATCATAATCACCTAGATATTCAAAGCTTCCATCAGCTGATAAATCAATAACTTTTGTAGCAATACGATTAATGAAATAACGGTCGTGCGAAACAAATAGTAATGTGCCTGGATAATCGATGAGCGCATTTTCCAATATTTCTTTACTATCTAAGTCTAAATGGTTCGTCGGTTCATCAAGAATAAGGAAATTACATTTTTGTAGCATTAGTTTCGCGAGTGCAAGACGTGCTTTTTCTCCACCCGATAAATCTTGTACGATTTTACTAACGTCATCACCAGAGAATAGGAAGCGACCTAGCACTGTGCGAATGTCTTTTTCGTTCATCAATGGCCATTCATCCCAGAGCTCTTTTAAAACAGTTTTGTTGCTTGTAAGTTTCGCTTGCTCTTGGTCATAATAACCGATTTGAATATTCGTACCATAATGAATGTCTCCTGCAATCACAGGTTTGTCCTTCACAATGGTTTTTAGTAGTGTAGATTTACCAACACCATTTGGTCCAACAAGCGCGATGCGATCTTCGCGGAAAATACGCATATTAATATGTTGAGATACTAATTTCCCATTATAGCCTATCGCCACATCATTCACTGCCAGTACATCATTACCGCTTTGTCGGTCGATGCCAAAGGTAAATGTTGCTGATTTCTCATCGCCATCAGGTGAATCCATCCAATCCGTTTTCTCTAGCACTTTACGTCGGCTTTGAGCCATTTTCGTCGTGGAAGCACGAGCAATATTTTTTTGGATAAAGACTTCTAATTTTGCTTTTTCATCTTGTTGCTTTTCAAATAGTTTCATATCACGTTCATAGTTTTTCGCCTTCTCATCTAAGTAGCGACTATAGTTACCTGTGAACTTTGTGACATGATGACGAGAAACTTCGTACACAATAGATACAACTTGGTCCAAGAAATAGCGGTCATGTGATACGATTAAAATAGCGCCGTCATAATTTTTTAAATAGTTTTCAAGCCAGCTTAATGTTTCGATATCTAGATGGTTTGTCGGTTCATCCAAGATTAGCAAATCAGGCTTTGTTAAAAGAAGCTTTGCAAGGGCAAGACGCGTACGCTGTCCACCAGAAAGGGCGGAAATATACTTATCATAATCAGCTGGATAGAATTGCATACCATGCAAAACGGAGCGTGTATCGGCTTCGTATTGATAGCCACCTTGCTCTTTGAAATCATGCTGTAACTGATCGTACTCAGCCATTACCTTAGCATAAGTTTCTGCATCATCATACACAGCTGGATCAGCCATTTTATGTTCTAAGTTTCGTAACTGCTGTTCTTGTTTTTTTATTGGTTCGAAAATAGTCATCATCTCTTCCCATATAGTTAGAGAAGATTCTAAACCAGCATGCTGTTCTAAATATCCTAGTCGAACATCTTTTGGCATAATGATATCACCAGAGTCATAAGAAAGCTGACCCGCGATAATTTTCAGTAATGTAGATTTACCAGCGCCGTTACGACCAACAAGTGCAACACGATCTCGATGCTGCACTTCTAGCTTAACACCACTTAAAATTTCGTCCGCAATGTAAGATTTATATAATTGATTGACTTGTAAAACAATCATTTTAGACACCTCAGTTCAATCTTAGTTTATCGGATTGCGCAGTAGGGTGCAATGAGATAACTTTACAGGAGAACAATCGTCATGTAATATTGAAACGATTTCGGATTGATTGCAGGAGGAAACTGTGTGAAACACGAATCAACTAAAATTCCACAAGCTACGACAAAAAGGCTTCCTCTCTATTATCGATTTATTCAAAACTTCGCTAAAGCAGGGCAGGAACGCGTCTCTTCAAAAGAATTAAGTGAAGCGATGAAAATTGATTCTGCGACCATTCGTAGAGACTTTTCTCATTTTGGAGCGCTTGGCAAAAAGGGCTACGGCTACGATGTCCAAAAAATGCTAGCGTTTTTTAGAAATATTTTAGACCAAGATGAGCGCATGAATGTAGCCCTAATAGGGGTGGGGAATTTAGGGAATGCCTTTTTGAAATATAACTTTCAAAAGAATCATAATACGAAAATTGTCGTTGCATTTGATACAAAAGCTCCACTAGAAGGTAAAATGATAAGTGGTATACCTGTGTATCATCCAGATGCGTTAGAGGACAAGTTTGTTGAGTACGGAGCAGAGCTTCCAATCTTAACAGTACCGTCACGCTCTGCTCAGATGATGACAGATCGTCTAGTGAAGATGAATGTTAGAGGTATATTAAACTTTACACCGATTAGAATATCAGTACCGGATTCAATCCGGGTGCATACAATTGACTTATCTATCGAGTTACAAACACTCATATATTTCATGCGAAATGATGAAGAATAACTCGAAATATTCACATAAATAAAATAGCAAAATTTAGCGAAATGAGTTAAAATAAGAACATATTATGAGGAGGTGTCTGTTATGGGAATTGGCGCTGGGAGTGCTATTATCATTGGGATTGTAGCCCTACTTATTTTCGGACCGAAGAAATTACCTGAGCTTGGAAAAGCAATGGGTTCTACTCTCCGCGAATTCAAAAACGCTACTAAAGGTTTAGCAGATGACGAAGATGAATCAAAAAAAGTTATCGAAACTAAAAAAGTAGAAGAAAAATAAGTTAGGATGTTAGTTGGATGAACAATAATGAACTAACGATTATCGAACATATAGAAGAAATAAGAAAACGGTTATACATAGTTGCCGTTTTCTTTGTTATTAGTGTGGTTGGTAGTTTCTTTTTAGCGGAACCGTTAATCCACTTTTTACAATTTAATAGTGAAGAAGCACAACAATTACAATTGCATTCATTTAAAGTAACAGATCCTGTCAAAGTCTATTTTCAAGTTATTTTCATTTTATCCGTTATCATAACATCACCTATTATTTTGTATCAGATTTGGTCATTTATTAGTCCAGGTTTATATGAAAAAGAACGTAGAGTAACATTGAGCTATATTCCTTACAGTGTGTTACTTTTCTTAGGCGGAGTAGTCTTTTCTTACGAAGTATTATTCCCTTATATTATTAAGTTTATGATGCAAATGTCTGTTGAATTAGATATACAACAAACGATAGGGATCAATGAATATTTCCAATTTTTAATGCAAATCACCTTGCCGTTTGGTGTAATATTCCAATTACCGATAGTGGTTTTATTCCTTACACGTTTAGGCATAATCACACCAATGATGTTGGCTAAAGTACGGAAATACGCGTACTTTATCTTACTAGTCATTGCTGCTATCATTACACCGCCAGATATTATGTCTCATATGTTTGTAACATTACCACTTTGTATTTTATATGAGATTAGTATTCTTATTTCTCGCGTAGGCTACCGCAAGTACTTAAGAGCAGAACAGCAACGCCAGATTGAATTAGCAAAAAACCCTTCGACTGATGAATAATCAGTTGAAGGTTTTTTTTATGGGAAATATACATTATATAAAATACATACAAAAAAACCTACTCAACAAAAGAGTAGGTTGTGCAAATCTTACTGTCCTAAAAACTTCATAAGATCATCTTGATAAAGCTGAACTATTGTCACAAAGCCGTTTAGCATCATATGCGCAATAATCGATGTAATAATGCGTTGTGTCTTATGGTATAGAAACGCGAATATAAAACCGGAAATCGCATACAGTATGATGTGTGAAAAGTCGAAGTGGATAACAGCAAAGACAATTGCACTCACAGCAGCAGCGATAAAGAAATTAGTTTTTCGGAAAATTGAACCGAAAATAACACGACGGAAGATAAATTCCTCTAAAATTGGTCCAAACACTACAATTCCTATAATAGCTACTGGAGCCACATCTGCAATTTCGATTAAATTGGCTGTATTTTCTGAGCCAGTTTTTATGCCTAGGCCTTGTTCGATTAGAGCGCCGACTGTTTGGCCAAAGAATACGAGGAAGAAGCCAATTATACCCCAGCCAATTGACATAGGAATGGAAGCTTTTTCACCTTTAAAAACTTGCCAAAAACCTTTGTCTCGCCTAACAAGAATGAGTGAAACGATTAGAGCAGTACCCATACTGATGAATATCCACCAACCTTGGGTCATTAGAATAGCTGTCTTTAAACTAAGGTCAGGATTCATTTTTTGTATGAGCTTGAGAAGCGGTTTCAAAAAAAGAATAGATGACAGTTGCATAATAATGTAGACAATCAAAACAAAAAATGCGGTTTTCTTTGATTTCAAATTTAAAATCCTCTCTTAAAAAAGGTATTATCTCTATTGTAGAATACTCGCTTTCGAAAACAAAATAATTTATGCTTCATACTTGCAAAAAAAGACGGAATTCTTTATTATTAGAATTGTGTTAGCACTCATGACTTAAGAGTGCTAATAAAATATAAATTCCACATTTCTAGGAGGTTGTTTCACTTGTTAAGACCATTAGGTGATCGCATTATTATCGAATTAGTCGAAGTAGAAGAAAAAACAGCATTCGGCATCGTCCTTCCAGACTCTGCAAAAGAGAAACCTCAGGAAGGTAACGTTATCGCAGTAGGTACTGGCTTCTTGACTGACAGTGGTACAACTGTTCCACTTAACGTAAAAGAAGGAGACCGCGTTATCTACTCTCAATACGCTGGTACAGAAGTAAAATATGATGGTAAAGAATATTTAATTTTACGCGAAAGCGATATTTTGGCTATTATCGGCTAATAACTGAAACTAAAAACTATTCAGGGGGTACGCATCAATGGCAAAAGATATTAAATTTAGTGAAGAAGCACGCAGCTTAATGCTTCGCGGTGTAGATAAATTAGCAGACGCTGTTAAAGTAACATTAGGACCTAAAGGACGTAACGTCGTTCTAGAAAAATCTTTCGGCTCACCACTAATCACAAACGATGGTGTAACGATCGCAAAAGAAATCGAGTTAGAAGATCCATACGAAAACATGGGTGCAAAACTTGTATCTGAAGTTGCTTCTAAAACTAACGAAATCGCTGGTGACGGTACTACTACGGCAACAGTTCTTGCGCAAGCAATGATCCGTGAAGGATTGAAAAACGTTACAGCTGGTGCTAACCCAGTCGGCATTCGTAAAGGTATCGATAAAGCGGTTGCTACAGCTATTACTGAACTACAAACTATTTCTAAACCAGTTGAAAACAAAGAAGCTATCGCTCAAGTAGCAGCTATCTCTGCAGCTGACGAAGAAGTAGGCGAATTAATCGCAGAAGCTATGGAACGCGTTGGTAACGACGGCGTTATCACTATCGAAGAGTCAAAAGGCTTCACTACTGAACTTGATGTAGTAGAAGGTATGCAATTCGACCGTGGTTATGCATCTCATTACATGGTGACTGATACAGATAAAATGGAAGCTGTCCTAGACAACCCATACATCTTAATCACTGACAAGAAAATCGCTAATATCCAAGAAATCTTACCAGTACTTGAACAAGTTGTTCAACAAGGTAAACCACTTTTAATCATTGCTGAAGACGTAGAAGGCGAAGCACTTGCTACATTAGTAGTGAACAAACTTCGTGGTACATTCAATGCAGTAGCAGTTAAAGCTCCTGGATTCGGTGACCGTCGTAAAGCTTTATTAGAAGATATCGCAATCCTAACTGGTGGACAAGTAATCACTGAAGATATCGGTTTAGATCTTAAACAAACTTCAATCGATATGCTTGGTCGCGCAGCGAAAGTTGTTGTAACTAAAGACCACACTACAGTAGTAGAAGGCGCTGGCGAAATCGGTTCAATCGAAGCTCGCGTAGGCCAAATTCGTGCACAATACGAAGAATCTACTTCTGAATTCGATAAAGAAAAACTACAAGAACGCCTTGCTAAATTAGCTGGTGGTGTAGCAGTAATCAAAGTTGGTGCTGCAACTGAAACAGAACTTAAAGAACGTAAACTACGCATTGAAGATGCTCTAAACTCAACTCGCGCAGCAGTACAAGAAGGTATTGTAGCTGGTGGTGGTGTTGCACTAGTAAGCATCTATAACAAAGTAGCTGAAGTTGCAGAGGCACACGAAGGCGACGTAGCAACTGGTGTTAAAATCGTTCTTCGTGCTCTTGAAGAACCAGTTCGTCAAATCGCTAATAACGCAGGTCTTGAAGGTTCAATCATCGTAGACCGCCTAAAACGCGAAGAAAACGGCATTGGTTTCAACGCAGCAAACGGCGAATGGGTTAACATGATCGACGCTGGTATCGTAGATCCAACTAAAGTAACTCGTTCAGCACTACAAAACGCAGCATCTGTAGCAGCTCTATTCTTAACTACAGAAGCAGTTGTAGCAAACATTAAAGAAGCAGCAGCTCCTGCAATGCCTGATATGGGCGGCATGGGCGGTATGATGTAATAAGCCCCTGCAACCTTTGATATATAAGGGTTTGTATGTAAGGTGAAAGTGAAATGCTAACATTTTGCTAACATAGAGGATTATAATAGAGGCTTCTCATTAGTTGTGTAAACTTTTGGGAAGCTTCTTTTTTTATTTCTTTCGTTATATGAAGATAAACGTTTTTAGTTGTTTCATCAACACAATTTCCCAATCGATTCATAATTTCTTCTAATCCTACTTTAGCCTTTGCAAGTAACGACGTATGTGTGACTCCGTGGCTTTCTAACCATTTCAATAGATGAAACAAATCTTTGGTGAGGGTAGGGAGATGTGGAAAGATTTTAGAGTTGAGAAAATCAATAGAAAATCGAAATTTGCATTGGACACATAAAGCCAATCAAAGGTATTTAATTCATATATATAATAGCAGTGTATTTTTTGCGTAATGAAAAACCATCATATACAAGCTTGTGATTGATTTCTTATATATAATGGCGTAGTTTTAATGATCAACAATTGGGCGAACTTGTTGGATTTGATAATAAGAAGGGATTCGTAATTGTAATGTTTGTCTCGATTAAGCATTATGTTTTCTTAAAGTATTTCCTCACCGCTGCTATCATCTATCTAAAAAATCTAAGGCTGATCGAACTGATTTTGTTCAAATTGTTCATTAGGATTGACTGCTACTTGCGACGGCGAAGTGCCCTCTCCAAATTTTAAGCGCTTAGCAGTAGCGATAAAGCTTTGCTCATCTTCTATTAAACCACATGCTCCACAATGAACGCGCAATTCGCTCCCATTGTATTGTATTTGCAGTTGTTCCGGATTATCATACTGTTGGATGATCTCCCCACTCTGTGGATCTAATTTTATATAAATGGGGGTCTGTTCAATAATAGCAAAGCGAGTACGGTTAGTTCGACATTGTGGGCATAAATACGGTTGACTCATAATTTTAACTCATCCTTTCTTTTCGATTCCATATTATCTTCCTACAAGAGCTTATCATTTATTCAAAAATGTGAATCTCACTCAAAAAAATTCCTTTTTGAAAAAGATTGAAATTCCTAAACCAAACTATGCAGTGGAATACCTGCCTCAAATCTTTTGTATTTACCAACAACAAACCTAATAGCTTAACTAAATAGTAGAAATATAATCTATACCAAAAGTTTAATACTCTAAATTTTAAATATCACTTTCTTATGAAAGTAAAAGCAACCCTGCAATCACTGCAAGGTTGCTTTTTTGTATCAAAAATTATTATTACTATGAAGTAATATTTTCGTTAAGTGCTTACTCTATACATCTACATATCTAAAGAGCAAGCATACTATAACCTTATAAATAGGGGGGATATCCAGTGTCTAACGCTTACTTAGACTTATTAGCTTACTTTGGAATTGGTGGTGCACATCCTGGTGGGTTTAATCTAACCCAAACTATATTGGAAGACGCAAATATTCAGCTAAGTGAATCCGTACTAGATGTAGGTTGTGGTACAGGGCAGACATCAGCTTTCTTGGCAAAACGATTTAATTGCCAAGTGACTGCAATAGATAAGCATCCAATTATGATAGAAAAAGCAGTGGAACGATTCAAGAATAATCCAGCCTCAGTTAAAGTAGTGGAAGGGGACGCGGAATGTTTGAATTTTGAGGATGACTCCTTCGATTTCATCATCGCTGAATCTGTTATCGTGTTTACGGATATTGAAAAGACTTTACATGAACTTGCTAGAGTTATGAAAAGTAATGGAAGGATAATTCTTCTTGAAATGACAGCAGAAAAGAACCTGTCGAAAGAATTACAAAGGACTGTATGCAACTTATATGGTATCAAAGAAATTTTAAGTGAAGAAGAGTGGCGGGAAAAGCTACATCAAGCTGGATTTACCCGTATTGAAATAATCGATACACCATCTGAACTTAGTCCAAGTGAAGTAGATGATATTAATCAATCGGATAACATAAAAAAAGAACTCTTTGATTTATTGGAAGAGCATAACGAATTAATAACTCATTATCGTCATTTCATAGGTTATCGTGCTTTTAAATGCTATTTCTAATTTAACTAAAAAAAGAATGGAAATGGCATTTAATAGTTACTCATCAATTGCAAATTTGGAACCGGCAATTATTTCGTCAGAGGATTTATAATATAACTCGCCTTTTTTAAAGGGACCGTGATTTTGTTGATAGCTATCAACAATCTGAAAGCCTAGATGATAACCAATCCATTTTGGAAGTGGGCCTCTAGATTTACCATATAAAAAAGGGTAATGATTATTTATGTCTTGAACATTTAAAGAAGGTATAAAGCGTCGTTTCCATATAGCAGAAGCGTCTTCAAATGAGTAGAGATTAACCCAAGGACCAAGCCATTTTTCACCATATAAATCTTTTACTGCATATTCTCCAAGACCTTCAATGATGAGTGAATCTTTTAACGTAATTTTATTCGAAGCCAAATCTAAATGTTTTATGCGACAAACATGGTTATATTCATGGGCTAATAAAGCCTTTAGCTCTGTTATTGGAAGATCTACAGATACAAATAAAAATAATGCCCCACTATAGGCCACACCGTTTTTATTTGGTGTTTGTTTTCCTGATTTCATATTTGCGTTTTTTATAGGGAAAATATAGATTGAAACTTTTGGACCCTTCCATAATCCCCGTAAATACTGATATTCTTGCTCGACAATTTGCCAAACTTTCTGATTTTCTAACGCCTTCATGGTGCTCTTTAAGTCGGTCCATTCATATGGCTCAAAAAGTCCATAATTCTGAAGTTCATATTGCCAGACTTCTGGATTGGCTTTAGGCTTTAATCCTTCGAGCGGTCCACATAGTGTCTCACATTGTATGTAAGATGCGCCTTTACCAGACTGCTCCTCACATAGTTCGATAAATTCATAAAGCCAAGGTTGCGTTTTTATCACTGACATATATCTCCTCCTTTTAGTTTTGATGTCTTTTATTATATGTTTGGGATTCTTCATTGCTTTTCATAAATATAATTTGCTACTAATCCTTTATTCACTAGACGATTGTCCATTACGATAATTTATCACTCCCATATACTAGCAGAGCATACTTGTATGTAAATAGTCGTGGGAGGAGGATGAAAATGAATCAAATATATGATCAATGTTGTAGATTTCATGGAAGAATGGTGAGGATTAATTGCCATGATGGTAGAGTTCATGTAGGAGAAATTACCAGAATTAATAGAGATATGGTCTGGATTCGACCTACTAGAGGTCTTGGTGGATTTGGTTTAGGATTCTTTGGAGAAGGTTTTGGATTCAGAGGTGGATTCGGACGTGGATTCGGAACTGGATTTGGTATAGCTCTTGGTGCAATTGCTGGGATCGCATTAGTTTCAGCATTCTTCTGGTAAAACATATTCTATCTTACTCAAACCAATTACACTATTTAACAAGCATAGTATAACTGCCATTAATCGATTTCTTGCAAATTAATAAGGGAAATGGGGCAAACACTAGCTTTGGCTGAACGATATAGCCATAAAATGGGGAGCAAATTGAACTGCACTCAATTGTTAAGCGTAAACTGGCAATTGAGATGCAGTTTTTTTGTATTTAAGCACCTTTATAATATAAAATAATATTTTTCCATAAAAAAACGTGCAAGCAAGTGCTGCACGTTTTTGTTTCTTATCTATCTTCTTCTTCCCAACATTCCGTATTTTTTAATCCCGGAATTGATTTTGCATAAAACGATGGGTTTTTCCCTTGTTTACGTTGTTTAGTAAAGTCATCCAATACACGGAAAGCTACTTTTCCTAGTAAGATAATGATGATGATATTTAACATCGCCATTAGTCCCATAAATAAATCGGCTAAGTTCCAAACAAGTGATACATGAGCTACAGAACCGAACATGACCATTCCTAGAACTACTAAACGATAACCAGTTAACCATCCTTTATGTGCGTTCATAAATTCGATATTTGTTTCGCCATAATAGTAATTTCCCACAATCGAACTAAATGCGAAGAAAATAATCGCAATTGCTATAAAGTATGGAGCCCAACTTCCTACATGTACAGCGAAGGAATTTTGAGTTAGGACAATTCCGTTATCTGGTCCTGTTGAATATAGACCTGCCAAAATAATAATGAAAGCAGTAGCGGAACAAATAACAATTGTATCGAAGAATACGCCTAGGCTTTGAACGAGACCTTGTTTTGCCGGATGTGAAGTGCTTGCAGTAGCAGCTGCATTAGGTACACTACCCATACCAGCTTCATTTGAAAATAAGCCTCGACGTACACCTTGCATAATCGCAGCCCCTATAGCTCCTCCAGCTGCTTCTTTCAAGCCGAATGCCTCAGATAATATTAAGTTGAAGACTGAAGGGATTTCAGAAATATTAGTCACGACAACGTAAAGAGCGATGAGTAAATAGAAGATGGCCATAACGGGTACAATTACTTGTGTAACTTTCACAATTCTATGTACACCACCAAAAATAATCATAGCTGTTAACACAACTAATACAATCCCAATGATATAAGGTTTGATATTAAATGCTTCACCAACTGAAGTAGCAATCGTATTGGACTGCACCGCATTAAATATAAAACCAAAGCTTAAAGTTAAAAGAATACTAAAAACTATTGCCAATTTACGTTGGCCAAGCGCTTTTTCCATGTAGTAAGCAGGACCGCCTCGGAAAGATTTTCCATCTCTTACTTTGTAAACCTGTGCAAGTGTACTTTCAATAAACGCGGTAGCCATTCCGATAATGGCGATAATCCACATCCAGAATATAGCTCCAGGTCCACCGACCCCGATAGCTAGTGCTACTCCTGTTATATTTCCTGTACCTACACGAGAAGCTGTACTAATAGTAAAAGCCTGAAACGCGGAAACGCCCTCGTCTTTTTCTTTTTTCTCCATTATTAAACGGAACATTTCGCCAAACATACGAAACTGTACAAATTTAGTCCCAATCGTAAAATACAAACCAGCACCTAGTAGTAATACGATTAATATATATGTCCATAAAACATTATTTGTTTCATCAACTATATTCCCGATCCATTCCATTTATCTGCCTCCTTTATTGCATACTTTTAAGTTTATAACACTTTTTAATAAACAATCAACTTAAAAGGGAAAATAAGTGCGGTTAGTCTTTGACTTAATATTTTTATTTGATGAATAATATTAAAGTCATGAGCAAAGTTAGATTTATGTTGATTACAAAGTTATCTTTCGAGTGTTGCTTAATCCATAGTAATGATTCTCGCTAATTTATTTTGTCTTTCTTCATATTTAAATAAGTTTAATTTTTATAGCACTATAATGTGTTGATGGTGGACCAATCGCGGAACCAGCAGTTGCTGAATATGTGATTAACAAAGTGGACGGTATTTGTGGTTTTTTCGGTACTTCAAGTATAGAGCATTTCGCTGCAGAAAAAGAAAAAGAGAACAATTAGAAGCGTTCAAAAATATGCGTCCTTAATTTGCTAAGTAAGAGAGAGTTACTTTTTTAAATGATAATAATTTACTCTTGCTCAAAATGAAAATCTAAAGCAACCTTGCAGATACTTAGCAAGGTTGCTTTTACATATCATCTATCTTCTGCATAATCCATTTTTCCGTGGAAAGACTATATTTACAGAAAGGATGAGTGTTTAGATGGAGGAAAATAAATACGCACAACTTAATCATGAACAATTGAGAGAAATTAATGAAATGGAAGAGAAATTGGGTGTAACTCTGATTGCCTACGATACATCTGCAACTCAAACTAATAGGTCAACATCCTTTAACACTGCATCTTCTGAAATAAATCCGTCTTAGAATCCCATTACTCATGGGCAGTGGTTAGTAAGAGTATAAGCTGAAAATCAAAAGAAACTCCTCATCTTATGAAAAAGGTGAGGAGTTTCTCTTTTTTATACAAATACTTATGGATTTGTTGACCATAAACCAGCTGATTTTAGAAGAACTCTTGGGTGCAATTTAAGTTGAGCAACCATAAAGTCTGCAATATCTTCCGGCTGCATTACTTTATCTGGATTTCCATCAGTTAAATTCAGTTCGACTGCCATATCAGTAGCTACAGTGCTTGGTGTTAAGGTACTAACACGAATATTGTGTTTTCTTACTTCAAGCATTAATGATTCACTTAGAGCTATAACAGCAGCTTTTGAAGCACTGTATGCACTAGTAACAGGTGCCCCTTTTTGACCAGCTGTTGAAGAGATATTAATGATATCACCAGTTTGGCGTTCAATCATTTCTGGAAGAACAGCACGTGTTATGTAATATACGCCCATGACATTTACTTGGATGATTTTAGCCCACTCTTCTGGATCTAGTTCAAGGAAGTTTCCGAATTTAGAAATACCAGCGCTGTTTACTAAAATATCGATAGCACCAAGTTCCCCGTGAATTTTTTCGACTGCTGCATTTGCTTCATCGATATTCGATACATCCCCAGTTGCAATGGCTACCTTCACTCCATATTCTTTTAGTTCAGCCACTACATTTTCTAAATTTTCAAGAGTACGTCCAATTAAGCCAATGTTAATGCCTTCTTTTGCGAAAGCAATTGCCGTAGAACGGCCAATTCCACGTCCTCCACCAGTTATAAGCGCTGTTTTACCATTAATATTTTGCATCTATATCTCTCCCTACTAATTATAAGATTGTACAAATTTTAATTTAGTATTCATATATGGTACCTTGACCGAACGTAAATGTATATCATTTTGCTTTGTAGGCGTTGTCTAACACACTGTAAAATGATTACGAAAATATAGTTATGTACTTCAACTAAAACTAATCAGTTGCTTTGTAGCAGAAACTTGCGCAGCTAAACAAATGATTTATATAAAATCATAACGTGGATGTGAATTTTAGTATTGATGTTTTATATGGAAGGGCGCATTCAAATTCATTTAAATGCACCCTTTAATTATTTATGCATATGATTTAAAGAATGAGTGTATCGTTACAAGGAGGTCATTATGCATTGGGTTACCATTCTACTTATGGGGGTTGCAGCTAATCTAGACAACTTAGGCATTGGTCTAGCTTATGGGGTTAAACAAACAAAAATCCCTATGATTTCAAACATTACTATTGCGTTTATGGCGATGGTCATAACGTATATAGCGGTAATCGCGGGTTCTGAGGTGACCAGATATATTTCGACCCATAGCGCTAGCCTTATAGGGAGCTTTTTGTTGTGTGGAATTGGGCTTTGGACTCTATTGTCCTCAAGGTTCAAAAATCAGGAATCTTTGAAAAATCCTGAAACAATGGATAGAGATATGAATCGAATTATTTCTATTAAAGAATCGATGCCTCTAGGGTTGGCTCTATCTGCAAACTGTCTTGCAGGAGGGATAGGGATTGGTGCCAATGGTATTTCAGCTATATGGACAGTTGTATCAATTGGTTTATTTTCACTAATTACGATTGGAGTAGGTAACCATTTTGGCTCATTATTAACCAATACTTTTATTAGTAAATATTCCACTGTGCTTTCAGGATTATTGCTTATCTGTATCGGGATATTTGAGATGTTCATTTGACTACAAGGACGCCCTAAATCTAATTGGATTTAGGGCGATTTTTTATGAGTTTATTTGAATGCTAAATGTAGGTGACAAATACACTTTAAATAAAAGAACTATAAGTCCATTAAATAAAGTAAGAGAATTAAAAATAAAATAGTTCCAGTGATTATATAATGTCGCCAATTATTCTTCCCATAAAGAGCTAGGCCATTAAGTATTCTTGATACAAATATTAGGAATCCAGTTGCAACTAACCAGGTGAAGGACAAAGCACTAAATAAGGTTATTATGCCTAAAGCTAAAAAGAAGAGGTGACTTATTGCGAAAAAAGTCAGCGAAATCTTTTGAGAAATACTAACTGTTATGCTCTGTTTTAAATTTCCAATTATTAAGGCAACCAAGCCAATAATGCATACCATAGAATATAATATTATTATTAAACTACTAACCAATTTCATCCATCCTTTCATATTTATTAAAGGATAGAATATGGGGTTAACCCCACGTCAACCAATTACTTTTTTAGGGGCTGAAGCAGTGAAAATTAGTGAATTCATAAAACAAGTGAATACGACAAAGGATACAGTTCGCTACTATGAGGAATTGGATTTAGTGAAACCGGATTGGATCAATGGAATAAGGGATTATTCAGTAAAAGATATTAATGATTTTCATGCAATTAAGGAGATGCAGTTAATTGGATTTACATTAAAGGATGTACAGGAAATATTCAATTTAAAGCGAACTGATGGCTGCGGGTCAGAAAAGTTAATTCAAGGATTATTAAATAGCCTTGATCTGGAACTAGAATCCGTACTAAAAGAAGAACAAGAACTTCACCATAAAAAAAATAAAATTACAACAATGATGTTGGAATTAAATCAGTTAAAGTAATCCTATGTAGAGCATTTTGTAGTGTAGGAGAAGAGGTTTACAAAATAAAAAGGATTTTAAAGTAACAGATTCATCTATCAATCATATTCTAATCTCACAATGAGGAGTTGGCAAAATGGAGTTTGGAGTATATACCTTTGCTGATTTAGGAGTCGATCCTCAAACAGGAAAGTTGGGCAATGCAAAGGACCGTTTGCAAGAGATATTACAAGCCGCAAAACTTGCGGATGAAGTTGGACTTCAAGTATTTGGAGTAGGTGAGCATCATCGACTTGATTATGCAATTTCTTCAGTGCCAGTAGTATTAAGTGCAATTTCTCAGCAGACAAAAAATATAAAGTTAACAAGTGCAACAACCGTCCTTAGTACTGTAGATCCAGTTCGATTATATGAAGATTTTGCAACTTTAGATTTATTATCGAATGGTCGTGCGGAAATTATGGCAGGACGTGGAGCTTTATTAGATTCATTTCAATTGTTTGGTTACAATCTTGAGCAATATAACGAATTATTTGAAGAGCATCTTGAATTGTTTTTAAAGTTAAATAGTGAAGCTACTATTACATGGAAAGGAAATCACCGTCCTGCCTTATCCAATGCAGAGATTTCCCCACGAGCGACAAATCCCATTCCTGTATGGGTTGGTGTGGGAGGTACACCAGCAAGTGCGAAAAGAGCTGGGCGTTATGGGGTAGGGATGGCAATTGTTATTCTCGGAGATGAGCCAAAATGTTTTGTACCTTTAGTAGAGGATTACAGAACAGCTTTTAATGCAGCGGGCCATCCAAAAGAACAGTGTCAATTAGCTATAACGGGTCATGGTTATTTTACTGAAGATGGAAAGCAAGCGAGAGAGAAATTTTATACTTATTTTAATAATTATTGGACATATGTTAACAAACAACGTAATATGTTTTTTCACTTAGATCGTGAAGATTATGATCAAATGACATCCCCAGATGGCTCTTTGTTTATTGGAGAACCAGATGAAATTATTGAGAAGATATTAAAACAGCATGAATTACTAGGTCATTCTCGCTTTTTAGCACAGCTAGACATCGGTGCGCTTCCTTACAAAGAAGTAGCTAAGTCAATAGAATTACTAGCGACTAAAATAATGCCAGGGGTTAATAAATATATATAAATCTCAAAAGGGCTGTTCCGTCATTATGAAGGGGCAGTCTTTTTGGTTTTAATTTAATAGTGAATGCATTATTAAAAATAGTTTTCATTAGATAAGTGAAGTAATACTAAGAAGTAGAAGAGCTAAATTGAGTAGACATGCTATAATAACTAACAAAGAGTCGGCGATTTAAAAGCTGATGCGAAGGGTATGTTAGCTGTGAATCCTATCTTAAAACTATTAGGGATTATTTTATTTCTATTTATTATTTTGAAATTTGGTATGTCAATTATGAAATTGTTCGTTACACTTCTATTTTATAAGTATTTTATTATTGCATTCATCATTGCAGGGATTACATTTTTTATCTATAAAACATCACCATTTAAACAGAAAAATAAATAATAGGACAAAAAAGGAAACGCCTCTGATTAGAGAGGCGTTTCCTTTTTTAATTTACTTGTTAAAATAATTTATCAAACCATTTGTAATTCCGTTTGCGGCAGAATTACGGAAAGTAGCCGTTTTTAAAGTTTGTACTTCTTGCAGATTCGTGATGAAACCTAATTCAACAAGGACCCCGATTTGTGGATTTTCTCTTAGTACATACAAATTTTGGTATTTGTGTCCGCGATTAACCATGTTCGGTAGTGAGCTGCTCATTCCCTGTTTGACGTACGAGGCAAGAGTACTGTCTTTTCCTTTTGTATATAGAACGCTGAAACCACGAGCTGAAGCTGTAGCAGAATCATGATGAAGACTTATAAAAGCATCCGGCTTCATCATATTTGAAAAGGCAACGCGGTCATATAATGTAGGGAAAATGTCCGTAGTTCGTGTCATTTTCACTATAGCACCCGCAGCTTGCAATTTTGATCGCAAAGCTAATGCAGCTTGAAGATTTAAATCTTTCTCTAGTACACCGTTTGCGACAGAACCTGAGTCTGATCCTCCATGACCTGCATCAACGACAATAACCTTACCACTTAAAGAACCACCTGATGAATTTGTCCCATCATTTGATACAGGCTTTGTAGGTTTAGATTTTGTGATTTTACCGTAGCTACCAGAAACCCAACCGGTTTTACCTGTAGCATATGTAATTTTAATCCAGTTATTGCTCGATTTATCCAAAATCTTAAATGAACTGCCATATTTAACAGCGCTCAATTTTGTTGCAGTTGCTGAAGCACTTTTACGAACGTTTAAAGAATCAGCTGTAATAGTAAAGTATTTTCCGATATCAGTTGAAGGTACTACTGTCCCTGTATTTGAATTACCATTCGATGAAGTGGTTGTTGGCTTTGTTTTTGTGATTTTACCATAGCTAGTACTTGCAGAAACCCAACCTGTTTTGCCTGTAGCGTATGTAATTTTAACCCAATTATTACTAGACTGTGCAAGAATTTTATATGAGCTATTTTTTTTAATTACTGCTAGTTTTGTGGAACTAGCTGAAGCACTTTTTCGAACATTTAATGAATCAACTTTTACGGTAAAATATTTACCAACATTAGCAGTTGGAGTTGCTGCTGGTTTTACTGTTGAATCATTTGAACTGCCAGTAGATGTGCTTTTCTTAGTCGTAATAGAGACATACGATTTACTAACCCATCCTGTATACTTACTCGTTTTGATTTGTACCCAGTCATTTTTTTCAGCGATGACTGTTCCTGATGTTCCTTTAGATAACTTACCAAGACTTTTATACGAAGTACCAGCTCCGCTACGAATGTTTAAATTACTTACTGTAGCGACGGCTTTTTTTGTAGTACTGGACGTTGCTGTCGTTGAGACTTTCTCAACATACTTAGAAGAAACCCAACCTGTTGTATTGATAGATTTCACTTTTGTCCAAGTACCCTTAGTAGAAATCTTTGTTACCTTGTTGCCTTTTTTTAAAACTTTCACAACTTTGTAGTTCGTACTTGGACCTGATCGCATATTGAGTGATTCAGCATTCACTTTCATAGTGACGGTTGATGCGGCGTTTGCTTGTCTTGCACCGACAAAGGAAGGAATGATTAATATGCTACATAGGAGAAGTAAAAACATGAATTTGAATCTAGTATTTTTCATTCTATACCTCCTCATTCGCTATATTAATGCTTATTTAGTAAAAAAGGCGTATTTTAAATGAAACGTGAGAATTTTATATTATTTGTTACTTAAATGTAATGGTTTTTTAATAAAATTAATCTATATATAACTATTAAATCACATTCGAATATGATATGTAAAAATGAATCCATATAACCAATTAAATATAAATAAGTGACTAAAGTATTGTTCTTAATCTGGAATTTTTGGTAAGTAAATAGAATCATTTGATTTAAATGTCTTTTATGAAAATATCTATTTTTCTGAAATAATATAGAAGGTTTGAGAGGCTTGCTGAAGTATTAAAAGTACCTGAAAAAATATACAAAATTAGTTTTTTTGCGTGGTAGTAGAGGTCTTAAGGTATCGTATCTGGGCTTATAAAATCAAAGTGCAGTGCATTGGAAAAAGAGAGATATGTTAAACAAAAGTCAATATCGCGGTTGTACTTTAACGCGAAAAGGAAATATTTTAATAATAATAGGGTAGGAGCTAAAGTACAATGAATCTATGGAATTGCTAGTGAAATATGGAAAGTGTAATGGGTTTTTAGACTATATATAATAATGGATTCATATTTAACATGTAGATTACATACGTTACTTTTTAACATACTACATTATAGATAAATTCGCACTATATTATTATTGGTAAGTTATTCCGGGTTTTGGGCTTTATACATATCATAATTTAAAAAAACATACCAAAATGAGCTCTAAATCTATAAAAAGCTGCCTTTTAGATTTACTTTAAAGTAAATCGGAAAGGTAGTTTTTTATTGGGTTTAATTTGAAAATAAATAGGAGAAAGTACTTTTTGAAATTAAGTAGTTATATTTATGAATAAATAGAGAGTTTGCTATAAAATGCTAGGAGCAGTATAGAAGTAATAAGATTTAACTAATAAATTATTATATTTTTTGCAGAAAAAACTATATTTTAAAAACTATTCTATTGATTAATTCGTCAAATATAAATAGAAAACAGTAGTGCGTATTTAGGGGGTAGTGTAATGCCAAAGCCAGTAAAAGATAATCGCAGATATATAAGTGGTTTGGACGGACTAAGGGCTTTGTCAGTGTTGGCGGTCGTCTTATATCATCTACATTTTAAGTCAGTAGACGGTGGATATTTAGGTGTAACCATTTTCTTTGTTTTGTCAGGTTATTTAATAACAGATTTACTAGTAAATGAATGGGAAAAAACAGGCAGGATTGATCTGAAAGGATTCTGGATCCGGCGATTTAGAAGGTTAATCCCAGCATTATTTATCATGTTAATCCTAGTTGGTACATGGATTACGCTTTTCCAGAGAACGTTTTTAGTAGGGCTACGTTCAGAAATTGTAGCGGCAGCATTATATGTTAGCAACTGGTTTTACATAGCACAAGATCATTCGTATTTTACATCGTTTGCTCCGCCATCCCCGTTGCAACATATGTGGTCACTTGCAGTAGAGGAACAATTTTACATATTATGGCCAATTATTATGATGATTGGTTTGAAGTTAGTTAAGAATAGAGGAAATCTTGCAATAGGTATTTTCATAGGGGCACTTGTATCTGCTATTTTAATGTTAGTAATGTATGAACCAGGTATAGATCCTAGTCGCGTTTATTATGGCACAGATACTCGAGCATTTTCAGTATTAATAGGAGCAGCATTGGCATTTGTATGGCCAAGTAGGAAGCTAGCTAAAAATGTCACGGATGATGCAAAAAAACTTCTTAACATTGTAGGAATCATTAGTTTTGCTTTATTAGTATTGATGATGATGACGATGGATGAGACAGGTTCATTCTTATATATGGGCGGTATGCTATTAGCTTCAGTTGTGACTGCTATATTAATTGCAGTTATAGTTCATCCGGCAAGTTTTATAGGAAATCTATTTAGTTTTAAACCTCTTATTTGGATAGGGGTACGCTCTTACGGTATATATATTTGGCATTTCCCGATTATTGTTTTAATGGGAGCAGGGGTTGGATATGAGGATGTTAGCTCTTTCAAAGTGATGGTCATTATTGGCTTAACACTACTATTTGCTGGTTTATCTTGGCGATTTGTGGAGGACCCGATTCGCAGAGGTCAATGGCGGATATGGCTAAGAAATTTTCAATCGAAAGAATGGTCATGGTCTTGGTCTCAATGGGAATTACCTTATCGTATTGGCTCAGCAATAGGTGGCTGTGTACTGATTATTTTCATTCTAGGGATGATTTTCACGCCAACTAAGCAGTCTGCGAGTGAACAATTGGAAGAACATTTAATAGCAGAACAAAAAAAACTCGAAAAAGTACAACAAGAACAGAGTATAGAAGCAGAGAAAGCTAATGAAGAGAGAATGAATCAAGAGGAAGAAGAGAGACGCGAAGAAGCGAAGGCGAAAGCTGAAGCAGCAAAAGAACAAGTTGAAGCTTTAGAAAGGGAAAAGGCTAAAAAGGAACAGGAAATACCAATCGATATAACAGTTAGTGCAATTGGTGATTCGGTTATGTTAAGTGCTGCTACGGAGTTACAGAAGAAAATACCTCAAATTATTGTTGATGCACAAATAGGTCGTCAAGTATATGATGCTTCGAAAGTTGTGACGGATTTAAAAAGCGAAGGTAAACTTGGACAAGTTGTTGTGATAGGTCTTGGCTCTAATGGTGATTTTAGTACAACACAATTAGATGCGTTATTAAAAGCCATTGGCAAGGAACGTACAATTTACTTGATAAATACAAGGTTGCCGAGGGATTGGCAAGACGGGGTAAATAAAAAATTAAGTGAAGCTGCAAGAAAAAATAATAATGTAACATTAGTAGATTGGTATAGCGAAACAAATACTGGTAAAGACATCTTCTATCCAGATATGATTCATCCAAATGAAAAGGGTGGGGAATTTTATGCCACAATTGTTCGCGAAGCTATAGCGCAATCTATGAACGATAAGTGAAAATTAACAAATAAAAAAACGGCATATCTAGATTATTAAAAAGCCTCCAAAAGTTGAAGTTCTAACTTTTGGAGGCTTTTTGCAAAAATAGATATAGATATTCAATAATAGTACGTTAAGTTATAAACTACACATGTTCTTGAATCGAGCCATTATTTGTTGAGAGGTGTTTTACTTTTTACTTTATCTTCTTTATTAATTAATGAATTGGCATGCTCAATAACAGCTTCCTTAGGATCGAGCATTGCAGTCAATCCATTTTTACTATTCAGTTCATCACATTTATTAATCCAAAAATCAGCATTTTCAATACCAACTTTTCTTGGATCAAATATCGGATCCAAACCAGCTTTTTTCTGACTATCATAGTCTTTCAATACTTTTAAGGCGGGCTTAGAAAGTAACAAAATAGCGGCTAAATTAAGCCAAGCCATACTTCCGATACCTAAATCACCTAATGCCCAAATGAAGGAAACAGATTCTACACTTCCAATATAGACCATACCTAATAATCCAATTTTCAACACAAAATTTAGCCAACGGAATTTTGTGTGTTTGTCTAAATATACTAATGTTGTTTCAGCGATATAGTAATAGGCCATTAAAGTCGTGAAAGCAAAGAAGAATATTGCAATTGATATGAATATGCCTCCGAACCCTGGTAATACGGCCTCTACAGCGGATTGTGTATAAATAGGGCCTGCATCGATTCCTTTCATATTATCTACAATTGGTGCCTTACCTTCAGGTGTTACGCTATACATACCTGAAATCAATATCATAAAGGCTGTTGCTGTACAGACGACAATTGTATCAATATATACAGAAAATGCTTGTACAAGACCTTGCTTAGCAGGGTGAGATACTTCAGCTGCTGCAGAACTATAAGTTGCCTCGCCAACACCTGCTACGTTTGAGAATACCGCTCTACGGACACCCCATGAAATGGCCGCTCCTACAATACCACCAAATGCTTCATGTGCACCAAATGCACTTGAGATGATAAGAGAGAACATAGCTGGAATTTCTGAAAAGTTAGCAAATAATACAATAAGTGTCACTGCTACATAACCGATAGCCATAAAAGGAACTGCTTTGTCAGCAACTGTTGCAATACGTTTAACACCACCGAAAATGATAAACCCTAAAAGCACTACGATAATAAGACCAGAAACATTTTTATTGATACCGAAAACGTTTTCAAAACCTGATGCAATACTGTTTGATTGAATGCCTGGCAGTAAGATACCATAAGATATTGTCACAACAATAGCAACTAATATCGCAAACCACTTAATCTTCAATCCTTTTTCAATAAAGTAAGGTGTTCCCCCGCGATATTGAGTACCTATTTTACTTTTATAAACTTGAGCAAGTGTAGATTCGATAAAAGCACTGGCACCCCCGAGTAAAGCCATAACCCACATCCAGAATACTGCACCTGGTCCACCAAACGCGATTGCTGTAGCCACACCTGCAATATTCCCAATACCAACCCTTCCTGATAAAGCTAAACAGAAAGCTTGGAAAGAAGAAATGCCATGTTCAGAATTTTTACCTTCAAATAGTAGCATTATCATTTCTTTGAAGTATCTAAACTGTACAAACTTTGTCATAACCGTAAAAAATAAACCTGCACCTAAAGCAAATATAACTAGTCCTGTACTCCATACCTGATCTGCTAACCAAGTTACGATAGTCTCCATCTTGACTCCCCCTCATGATTGTAAATAGAATTTAAAACAATAAATAATTGATACCAATGGCTGCATTAGTGGCGTATATGATCGAAGCATCATGATGTATAACTCTACATAGTTATTTGGTGAACTAGATAATTTCTTAGTAATAAAATAGATGAAGGAATAAAGTACTTATTCAAAATTGCCTCCTTTGTAAAAGTAAGTTCAGTTGACATAGGATAGTAGTGGTTGAGATTTACTGTTGGAATATATTCACGGTCCTTTCTTAATCAAAATAAATAATTCCTACTTGAGATATAGTTAATGCAATTTCTGTGCCAAGATTTTTTGGGGTTACTTTGAAAATAAAAAAAGAGCCACTCCATTTGTTAAGCTAAACTTCAAATGGAGGAGCTCTTTTTTTTTAATTTTTTACTAGTTTTATATCCTGTTGATGTTTTATCCAGTATTGCTGTAATTTTCGCTTTCCAATGTTGATATCCGGGTGGAATTGAATAAATGCATTTTCTCTAGTTGAGTTCAATTGTTTAAGCGCATCTTGTATCTCTTGTTCTAGATTGCCATTATAATTTTTATTGGCAATTGTTAAACCCGCTAAATGTCCTTGTTTAATAGCAATTTTAGCACCTTCAATCCCTGTGATATTGCCAGCTACGTAAAGGCCATCTAGAACCGTTTCCATCGTCTCATTATGTAGGGGAACATAGCCACCAAGTTCTTCAATCCAATGGAATGGACAGCCTGCTAAAGCAGCTAATTCTGCTAAAGGATATAAGCCACCAGCGATGCAGACAAAATCAGCACTAATTTTTGTTTCTGTACCAGGGATTATTTCGCCTGATGGACTAATATCTGCTAGGACAACACCTTCTACAGAATTATTACCATAAATCTCAATAACAGCTTTACGAAGCATAATTGGAATATCCCACATTTTCATGCCTTTTTTAGGATAGAAGGTGATGCCCATTTTTTTTAGAAAATCATTTTTCATTAATTTACTTCCCATTTTTACTAATTGGGAAGGAGCCATATGTGCCACATTTAATAAGGAATTCATAACGGCTAGAGGATTCCCAGTTTCCTCCGTTACCTTTGTTAGCTTAGGTAAGGCAATACATGCAACTTCTATATTTGCTATTTTTAACTCCATTGCAATCGCAGAAGAAAGTACATTGACACCTACGATCACGCCTTTATTCCCTGGTTTAACACGATGAACATTTGTCATAACTTGAGCAGCGCCTACAGACATTACACCTGGTAGCGTCCACCCAGGTATAGGGATTGCCGATTCAGCAGCACCTGTCGCTAATAATAAATTTGGTGTTGTATAGGTATGTTCATTAGTATATACAACCCACTGGCTATCAATTTTTTCAATATTAGAGACTGGAGTACTTAATTTAAAATCAACACCTAATGCTAGTGCGCTATTGTAAAGGTTTGCGGATTCCTTGACGCCATTCCACCAGCCACCTGTTGGTTCTTCGTATAATTGACCAAGTAATCTACCACCTGCTTTCATATATTCATCAATGACAGTTACTTTTAATCCTTGTTGTGCCATGGAGATAGCCCCAGATAAGCCTGCTGGCCCTGCACCGATTACGATAGCATTATTCATTATTAGCCCTCCAATCACGAACAGGTGTCGGTAATTTTCCACCACTTATGATGTCCATATTCTCCTCTAAAGGTGTTAAACATGCACGTACTCCTTGTTGGCCGTTAACATGTACTCTGCATTCGAAACAATGTCCAATATTGCAGTAAATACCTCGTGGTGTCCCGCTCTCCTCGTGATAACGGATTGTACGAATACCGTTTGCCAATAAAGCAGCAGCAATAGATTCTCCTAATAAACCTGTTAGTGTTTCACCGTTATAAGTAAATGAAATTGTTTTTAAGTCATTTAATCGCCCTAATACCGGGTGATCTATAATACGCATTGTCATTTATTTACACCTCCTAAGTCTCCAAAGTGAATTGGACGAATGGGTGGCTGATATTTTAAGGAAACTTGTTTCTCGTTTCGCGGTTGAACTTTATTAGCTATACTGTCGACCAAATTGCGGCATGTTCTACCTCCACAGTAGCCCATACCAGCTCTAGTGCGGAGCTTTAGTTCGCGGGCTGTGCAATCGTAGGTTGTTGCTGTTTCGACCAATTCCCCGTATGTTACTTCTTCACATCTACAAATTATCATGTTGTTTTCTGACAATAAGCTCACCACTTTCAAAAATGTTTGCAATATATTCTTAAAAATAAATGCAAGAACTATGCCAAAAATCAACAATAGTTATTTTATGCCTAATTTATTGAGACGGTTGTAAAGTGTAGCGCGGGTGATACCAAGATTTTTTGCACATGTATTTTTATTCCCATCGGCTTTATGTAACTCTTTAAGTAATATATCTTTTTCGTATTCCTGTAATTGAAGATTCAAGGGGAAGGAATCGTATTGTTTCAAAGAATCGCTCTCCTCTTTTTTACTATTGGTAGGGGAGGGAGCATGTAACTCGATTGGTAAGTCCTCAGATTTTATTATTCCGTTATCAGAGAATACAACAAGTCTTTCAACGACGTTTTTTAGTTCACGAATATTTCCTGGCCATGAGTAGTCCATTAGATTTTGTAGTATGTCTTGAGAAATACCGTGAACAGGGCGGTTGTACTTAATAGAAATTTCATATAAGAAATAATGGGTTAATTCGATTATGTCGCTGATTCTTTCACGTAGAGCAGGAATTTTAATGTTGACTACGTTTAAGCGATAATATAAATCTTCTCTAAACTTTCCTTCTTTTATAAGCTCCATAAGATCACGGTTAGTAGCTGCAACAACATGAAAATCAACTTCAATTTCCTTTGTTCCCCCAACAGGATAGAATTTCTTTTCTTGCAGAAGCCGTAAGATTTTAACCTGCATATCGAGTGGCATTTCACCGATTTCATCTAAAAACAATGTTCCGCCCTTTGCAAGTTCTACTTTTCCTTTTTTCCCTTTTTGATCTGCTCCAGAAAATGCCCCTTTTTCATAACCAAAGATTTCACTTTCAAATAGTCCTGGTGGAATGGCACCACAGTTAATAGCTATAAACGGAGCTTTATCATCTTCTCTAATAGTGTGAATGGCTTTAGCAAATAACTCTTTTCCGACACCGCTTTCACCATTAATCAAAATGTTGGCATGTGTTGTAGCAGCCTTTTTTACTCTATCTAATGTCTTTTTTAGTGTAGGGCTATTTCCTTTTATGTAAGTGAAGGGATTATCAGCGTTTTTTACTTTTCTTACTGCTTCTTCTAGAGAGAATAATTTTTCTGAAGTCTCGTAAAGCTCATTATTTAAACGAATTTGATTTGTAATATTCGCTTCTGAGACAACTGCTCCAATTATAGTATCTTGCCAAATTACTGGATTTGAATTAATTAGTACCACTAAATCTTCTCGTGGCTGATGCTGAGCGTGTTGAATAGATGTACCTTTTTGCAATGAATTTAGAATTTCGAGGTGTTCAGCCTGGAAAAAATCAGTGATAGGTCGACCTAATACATCACGTTCCTTTAACGTAAATAACTCCTCTGCACCTTTTGTCCAATATAATATGTTCTGATTTTCATCAATAACTGTGCAAGATTCATCAATCGTATTTAAAATCGTATCAAAAAATATATTAGCCTTTATGTGCTCTGTAAATAAATTAGAAAGTAATAGAGTGCTAGTAGTATAGCCGATAATTTCATCATCCATAGTAAATAAAAAAGGCTTATTATGCTTACAAGCATTAAGAATAGTTGGCATCGGAGTATCAAAAGAAAAGATATCGCAAAAGATCTGTGAATTATCTAATTTAATAAATATTTCCCCAGTATCATTACGAAAAAAAGTTTGTTCTGAGGAATTAGTTTGTAATGAAGAGGTTAAAAGTTCTTTTGAATCAAGAATTGAAAAGTTTTTTGATAAGAGCTTAAGAAGTAATTTTTGTTCATTATTCATAAATATCCCCTACCTTAATTGTAAAATAAATTAGAATTGTCTAATTTATTTTACACAATATAAGAAAAAATAGAAAGTTAATCCAACTATTCTAAAAGTTTCGCTAAAAATTGGTTGTTTCATATTTATAATGATTGTACTTTAGCAATCAAATAAGCTGAATGCTAAATAGATAATTCAATCCAACTGATATAGAGCGGTTTTTAATACTAATTAATTTATCTATTTTTATTAAATCAGTGATATCTTCTGAGCAAAATTAAAAATTGGCACGGTTCCTGCATAATATATTGCTGACGGAAAGAAAAAGGAGGAGACATAGTGAGTGCTATACAACATCGAGATATTGTTGTGATAGGTGGTGGGATCATTGGTGCAGCAATCGCGTATTATGGCTCTAAAGCAGGTTTAGATATAACAGTACTTGAAAAAAATGAACTGGCTAGCGGAACATCTTCAAGATGCGACGGCAATATTTTAGCAATAGATAAAGATCCAGGTTTTGATAGTCAAATGTCTTTGAAAAGCCAGGAACTTGTTCATAAATTGAGTAATGAATTAGAAATTCCTTTTGAATATAGGAATCCTGGTAGTATTTTAGTTTGTGAAAATGATGCTGAAATGGAAGCAGCAAATCAATGGGTGAAAAAGCAACAAGAAGCTGGTTTAGATTTCAAAATGTTAGATCGACAAGATTTACGCAACGAATCAAAGTATTTTGCAGATGATTTATATGGGGGACTAGAGTGTGCAACCGACTCAACTGTAAACCCGTATATGCTGACGTTTTCTATGTTTCATAGTGCAGAAAAGCAAGGTACAAGAATTCATAAAAATATTGAAGTAAAGCATATAAAGAAAGATCCGGATGGTCGCTTTACAATCGAAACGTCAAATGGCATCTTTTCAGCAAATAAAGTAGTTAATGCATGCGGAGTTTGGGCTCCGAAAATTGGAGAAATGTTAGATTTACATATCCCCATCATACCAAGGAAAGGTCAGCTTATTGTGGCATCTCGTCAAGAGCCGGTTGGTCTGCGTAAAGTGATGGAATTTGGTTATTTAATATCGAAATTCGGTGGAGAAAGACAGGTGGATAAAGCGACTGAACAATATGGCGTTGCTTTAGTTTTTGAACCAACAGAGAGTCAAAATTTTTTAATTGGTAGTAGCCGCCAGTTTGCTGGATTTGATACAAGAGTAGACCATGAAGTAACGAAGTATATAGCAAAGAGGGCAGTTCGTTTTTATCCTAAAATGGCTGATATGACAGTAATTCGAACGTATGCAGGATTACGACCATGGACAGTGGATCATTTACCTATAATTTCTGAAGTTGAACATATTCCTGGATTTTATATTGCAGCAGGACATGAGGGTGATGGTATTAGTTTAGCAGCTGTGACTGGGAAATTAATTGAAGAAATGCTTACTGAAAAAGCTACTTCTGTTCCAATTGAACCTTTAAGATTACAACGTTTTAGGGAAAGGATGTTAACCTAATGAATCTGCAAAGATTATTTACAACCGTTGATACTCATACAGGAGGGAATCCAACACGAACATTAGTTAGTGGGTTACCACCATTAAAAGGTAAAACTATGTCTGAAAAAATGCTCTACATGCAACAAAACTATGATTGGATTAGAAAATTTTTGATGAATGAACCTCGTGGACACGATGTGATGTCCGGTGCTTTTATTACGGACCCTTGTCATCCAGATGCAGATGTTGGCGTAATTTATGTAGAAACGGGCGGTTATTTACCGATGTGTGGACACGACACAATTGGTCTGTGTACAGCATTGATTGAAACGGGAATGGTGCCGGTTGTAGAACCGTATACAAATATTAAAGTAGATACACCTGCAGGATTAGTAGATGTACAAGTGATGGTGGAAAAAGGCATAGCAAAAGAAGTAACTTTTGCTAATGTTCCAGCATTTTTATTGAAGTCTATTGAAATTGATGTGGAAGATATTGGGGAAGTGAAATGTGATATTGCTTATGGTGGGAATTTTTATGGAATTATAGATGCTCGATCATTGGATCTACCATTAGTTGAAAACAATGCATCTACCATTATCGACATAGGTATTCAAATTCGTAACGCTATAAATGAGCGTGAAGATATTGTGCATCCTGAATTTCCGTTTATCCGTGGTCTAACACATATTGAATTTTTTACAGATCCGGTTCATCCAACGGCAGATGTGAAAAATACAGTAATTGTTCCTCCAGGTGGAATTGATCGTTCACCTTGTGGAACAGGGACTTCTGCAAAACTGGCTACATTGTTTAGTAAAGGTGAAATTGGCATAGATGAGCTCTTTGTACATGAAAGTATTGTGGGCACTCTATTTAAAGCGAGAGTATTAGAAAAAACGAAAGTTAAACAATTAGATGCTGTGATCACTGAAGTAACCGGTTCGGCTTGGCTTATGGGTATGCACCGCTTCTTCTATAATGAACGTGACCCTTTAAAAGAAGGGTTCCTACTTATTCCACCTATGGAACATGAAACAGAGAAAGAAGGTGTCTAAATGAAGTTTGAGAAAATGTTTAGCACGATTGATGCGCATGTTGCGGGCGAAGCATACCGTATCGTAATTCAATCACCAATCACCTTTGCAGAAAATAACATTAAAATGAATCACGAAAAACTACAATCACAATTTGAAAATACTAAAAATCTGTTGCTAAAAGAACCTAGAGGCCATCGAGGTATGCACGGATGCATCGTTCTACCATCGGTTGTAGCAGATTTTAGCCTACTATTCTTTACTCATGAAGGAGTAAGCAATTTTAAATGCGAGTCTTTAATTGCAACTTTAACAGGACTATTAGAAACAGGGAATTTACAACAAAAATCTTCAAACCTTTATACCATTGAAACAGTGAACGGAATTTTTGAGTTACATGCTGAAATAGCTGATGGTGAAGTTATTGCTGTAACACTTCGTCACTCAAGTGATTTAATAGTTGAGAATTCTCAGGATACGCCTCTAATAGTAATAGATGAAGAGAGACAGTATGCAATATATGAGAAGGAGAATGAAGCTCAAGAAATTACTTTGGAGAATTTAGCTTCACTTAGTAAATGGGGCAAGGGAAAAATTCGTAACTTAATGGAAAAAGGTATAAATGTTACGGGTGTTGTTTTAATAGAACAAGATGCTGAAGATATTTCTCAAGTACGCTCAGTAACATTTGAGAGTGATGGCTATATTTTACGCTCACCAGGTATCGATAGTACTCTTGCGATCGCAAAAGTGTATCAGAAAGAAGTATTACAAAACTCAAGTATTTTTAACAGTACATTTATAGTGCAAAAGGATTCAAGTAAATCGCTTTATACTATTTCAACAGAAGCTTTTGTGACAGGTATACATCAGTTTATATTCGATCAGGAAGATCCGTTAGAAAACGGTTTTATATTAGCTTAAACAAATTTGAGGAGGAAATAACATGACAAAATTAGAAGGCGTTTTTCCAGTATTAATCACACCTATGTTCGACAATGGTGAAGTGAATTGGGAAGGATTCAAAAACAATATTGAGTATTTTGTTGCACAAAATGTAGGTGGTATCACGATTAATGGTAGTACAGGAGAATTTGTTAGTTTAACAAAAGAAGAACGTTTTAAAGCTGTAGAAATCGCTGTTGCACAAGTAAATGGTCGTATACCCTTAATTGTTGGTACAGCAGCAGAAACGACTGCTGATGCAATTGAGTTTACAAAACAAGCTGAAGAAGCAGGTGCTGATGCAGCATTATTAATCAATTCATACTATGCTCATCCAAAAGAAAATGAAATCTACGAGCATTTCAAAGAAGTCGCAGAATCTGTGAAATTACCAATCATGATTTATAATAATCCATTCACATCTGGCGTAAATATTAGCCAAGAAACGATTTTACAAGTCGGTCGTGACGTAGAGAATATTACACATATTAAAGAATCAAGTGGCGAAATCCGTAAAGTACGTGATATTACACGCCAAGGTAAAGGCTTTATCAAAACATTCTGTGGTGCAGATGATTTAGTATTAGAATCATTCCTAGTTGGAGCGACAGGATGGATTTCAGTAGCAGGTAATATCGCGCCAAAATTAGCGGTAGAACTATATGAGAGTGTGCAAAATGGCGATTTAGATAATGCTTGGTCAGTATATGATCGCTTATTACCATTATGTAACTTCCTAGAGGGTTCAGGAAAGTATGTGCAAATCGTTAAACGAGCAATGGAGATTAAAGGATTAGCGGGTGGTCCGGCACGTAAGCCACGCTTACCATTGACAGAGGAAGAGGACGCACAATTACAAGAGCTTATTAAAAATGTAGAAACAGTACCACAATAGTTTAATAGAAAACTATAAAAGGAATATATAGATATAGAGAAAATAATCCTCTCTTAGTGAACAACTAAAGGAGGATTGTTTTGAATGAATTTCTTATGGAGGGAGCAAGAGAAATGACAACAATTAATTATAGTCTAAAAGAAAAAGTAGTAGAATTTCTAAACGGAACCATTGGCTTGTATATTAACGGAGAATACGTACCATCGATTAGTGGGGGAAAGATAGACGTTATTGACCCTGCTACAGAGGACATCATCACACAAGTATGTGAGGCTCAAGCAGAAGATATTGATGTAGCAGTATCTGCAGCTCGCAAAGCTTTTGATGAAGGTACATGGACGAAATTAGAAGCAGCAGAGAGATCACGTCTTATGTACAAATTTGCAGATTTATTAGAGGAACATCGTGAGGAACTTGCACAATTAGAGTCACTTGATAATGGTAAACCATATGAAGTGGCTTTGGCAGATGATATCGATGGTACAATTCAGCATTTTAGATATTATTCAGGGTGGGCAACAAAAAGTTTAGGTAATACAGTTCCAGTATCTCC
Source organism: Viridibacillus sp. KH_047 (assembly GCF_057838945.1). Lineage (NCBI taxonomy): Bacteria > Bacillati > Bacillota > Bacilli > Caryophanales > Caryophanaceae > Viridibacillus > Viridibacillus sp. KH_047. The sequence goes on from NZ_CM174479.1 coordinate 399,123, forward strand.
TGATTACGTAACTTATACGGTTCACGAGCCTGTAGGTGTTGTAGGGCAGATAATTCCGTGGAATTTCCCGTTAGCGATGGCCGCTTGGAAACTTGGAGCTGCTCTGGCAGTAGGTTGTACCGTAGTGATTAAGCCGGCGGCAGAAACGCCATTGTCATTATTATACGCGGCTAAATTATTTAAAGAAGCGGGCTTCCCAGATGGTGTTGTAAATGTTGTTCCAGGATCAGGTCAAGGAGCAGGTGGAGCAATTGTAGAGCATCCTCATGTTGATAGAGTGGCGTTTACAGGATCCACTGCGACGGGTAAAAAAGTAATGGAAACAGCTGCTCAGCAAATTAAAGGCGTGACATTAGAACTTGGTGGTAAATCACCAAGCATCATTTTAGAAGATGCTAACTTGGAAGAAGCTATTGAAGGTGTATTCAATGGGATTATGTACAACCACGGTCAAAACTGTAGTGCATGCTCACGCTTATTTATTCACCGCAAACATCATGATAATGTTGTTGAGGAATTAGTGAAACGAGCTAAAAACTTAAAACTAGGACGTGGTTTAGAGCCTTCAACAGATATGGGTCCATTAGTATCTGCAAAACAGCAAAATACTGTATTAGGCTATATTGAAAAAGGAAAAGCTGAAGGTGCAAAATTAGTTACAGGTGGCGGCAAGCCATTTGATAAAGGTTATTTTGTAGAACCTACTATTTTTGTAGATGTTGAAGATCATATGACTATTGCTCGTGAGGAGATTTTTGGACCAGTACTTGCTGTATTTGTATTTGATACAGTTGATGAGGTTATTCGACGTGCGAATGATAGTGACTATGGTTTAGCTGCTAGTGTGTGGACTGAGAATATTAAAACAGGTCATTATATCGCCAATCGTTTACAATCAGGGACAGTATGGATTAATGATTTTGGTCTTGAATGGGAAACAATGCCGTTTGGAGGCTATAAAAAATCCGGTGTTGGTAGAGAAATGGGCGGAGAATATGGTCTAGCAAACTACACTGAGGTTAAGAGTGTATTTGTGAATATTAAACGTTCATAACAAATCGACTTTTAAATAAGATGCTTTAGCACATTGTAAAATTAAGAGTAACATTTCAATATTAGTATTAAAGAAAATGCTCGATATCCTATTTAGGATATCGAGCATTTTGTAGTTGAAGTTAAAGCTCCTTACGCTTACTAGCAGAAGGAATCCTCATTTCCTCCCGGTATTTATTGATAGTTCTCCTAGAAATTGTGATGCCATATTCGGAGTTAAAATATTCTGCCATTTTTTGGTCGGAATATGGTTTTATTTTATTTTCTTCAGCAATGAGCTGTTGCAAAAGAGTCTTTACTTTTTCTTGTGAAATCGTATGGCCATCTTTTGTTTCTAGTTTGGATGTAAATAAGTTTTTAAGTTCAAATGTACCAGTTGGTGTTTGAACAAACTTATTGGTTGTTGCTCGACTTACGGTAGATTCATGCATTTCTATAGCTTCTGCTACTTCTTTTAAAGTAAGTGGTTGTAAAGCAGAAAAGCCTTTAAGAAAAAATTCCTGCTGCTTTCCTAAAAGTACCTGCATGATTTTAATAATTGTATTACGACGTTGTTCGATGCTGTTAATGAGCCAATTATAGTTTTTATAATGCTCATTAATATATTTTTTTTCATCACGATTTGCAGTTGGTAAGTTCATGTAAAAACTATTTAAATGGATATTTGGTAGGTAGGTATCATTTAAATGGAATAGTAATTGTTGATTATGTTCTTCCACAATAATATCTGGACGCAAATATTCCGTTGTGTCATTACTCATAACAGCACAGGGTTTCGGGTTCAAGGTTTTAATCAAATCATTACATTCTTTTATTTCTGCGAGTGAAATACGCATTTTATTGGCAATAACTTGCCATTTTTTCTCTGCTAATAAATTTAAATGTTCATTAATAAGAATAGTAAGTTGTTGGTGTTCAGGATATCGATCACGAGCTTGTAAGGTTAGACATTCTTCTAATGTACGGGCACCAATACCAGAAGGACCGATTTGTTGTAATAGTTGTATTCCTTCAGTAATTTCTTTTGTTTGAGCAGTGGTATGTATATGATCCGTTTGGAAGTATCCTTGATCATTTAAATTATAAATAATGTATTTTAACTGTTTTTGTATACAGGCATCATTGAAATTAAGTTTTACTAATTTATATAAATAATCTCTAAAATCAATTTCAGCCTTATATGTAATATCTGTAGTTTCTTTTCTTGAGTGATTTGAAAAAGTGTACATAGGTAACTTCTCGACGTATTGATCATCTGCTTTTTCTTGAAGTTCAATTAAAGGGTTCTCTAATTCTTGTTGCCGAATAAATTGTTCTAAATCATCATTAGAGTATTGAAGTAACTCGATTGACTGTCTAAGTTGAACTGTCATTAACATTTTCAATTCCTGACGTTGTTGAATTACAAGTTCCATATAATCCCCCTCTAATCTAATTCAACCATTATTTGATTATTGTAGCACATGTTCTATTTCCTAAAATATAAGTTTTTCTATGAAAATATACCATAGAAGAATTTGTTTGGATTTAAATTTTCAGTATTTTTCCATTTAAAGTAAATAAAATAGTGGTTAATGTAGTTATTCACTAATGATAGATTATTTTGAATTTAAAATCAAAATATGTCGTGTTGTGTCGGTAGAAACTCGAAGTGGCATGAAGATTGCATATAATAATTTATGAAAACGATGGATTTCAATTTAATGGGAGATGGGGGGTATTTTATGTTTCGCTATATTATGAGTAGGATTGGTTATATGTTTGTTACATTGTTTATCATTATTTTATTATCGTTTGTATTAATGCAGACGTTACCTGGGTCACCTTTTAATGATGAAAAATTGCCACCTGCACAAAAAGAATTATTATACGAAAAGTATGGGTTAGATAAGCCGGTAGCCGAACAGTTTGTAATTTACTTGAAAAATTTATCACAAGGGGATTTAGGTGTTTCCTTTACCTTTGATAATCGTCCAGTAACGAAGATTATTAGTGAACGCATTGGCGCATCAGCCGTTTTAGGGATACAAGCGATTCTATTAGGGACGATGGTAGGTTTATTATTAGGTATTTTAGCTGCATTAAGACATAACTCATTTTGGGATTATGGTGCCATGTTAATAGCAGTATTGGGTATTTCAATTCCGTCATTTGTATTTGCAGGGTTTTTACAATATTGGGTAGGGGTCAAACTAGAGTGGTTACCAATTGCCTTTTGGGGAGGATTTGAATATTCAATTTTGCCGACATTTGCGCTGTCAGTAAGTGTTGTTGCAACGATTGCTAGATTTACAAGAATCGAAATGTTAGAAGTCTTAGGACAGGAGTATATTATAACTGCAAAATCAAAAGGGCTATCCAGTTTCGAAATCATAGGTAAGCATGGAATAAGAAACGCACTTATTCCCATTATTACAATTATCGGACCACTTATTGTTAATACTATTACGGGCTCACTTGTTATTGAGAAGATTTTTAGTATACCAGGATTGGGCGAACAATTTGTAAATTCAATTATTACGAATGACTACCAACTGATTATGGGAACTACTATTTTTTATGCTGTTCTCTTCATAGTAGTTGTATTAATTGTAGATATTTTATACGGCTTTATTGATCCGCGTATTAGAGTAGCGGGGGGGAATCGATAATGGTAATAAAACATGATGAAAATTTAAAAGAGAAAAAGTATACACCTGATTTATTTGAACCATCCAATCAAGATGCAATAAAAAGAGAACAAATCATGAGACCTGAGCAATCCTTTTGGCAGGATGCCTGGAATAGGCTGAAAAAAAATAAAGCCGCTTTTTTAGGTTTACTGATTATTGTAGGTGTCATTTTATTGGCGATATTTGGCCCCTATATGAACAGTCATGGTTATGACGAACAAGATTTAAACCGCACTAATTTGCCACCAAAGATTCCTGTGCTAGAGAATATTTCATTTTTAGGGGTTGATGGCAAGGATATTCGTAATGTCGATCAATATGCTTCTAAAAACGTTGATGAGTTCTTTTGGTTTGGTACAGATGAATTGGGACGAGATTTATGGACGAGGATTTGGCAAGGGACTAGGATTTCGTTATATATTGCTTTTTTAGCAGCCACTATTGATTTAATTATTGGCGTAGCATATGGCGCGGTATCTTCATTTTATGGAGGAAGACTTGATACATTGATGCAACGCATTATTGAAGTTCTAGTTGGGATTCCAGGTTTAATTGTCAATATACTATTGATCTTAATACTAAAGCCAGGGATTCTTTCCATTACATTAGCAATGGTTATCGTAGGTTGGATAGGAATGGCCCGGATTGTCCGAGCACAAATACTAAAGCTGAAAGGTCAAGAATATGTATTAGCTTCTAAAACTTTAGGTGCGAGCAACCAGCGTTTAATATGGAAACATTTGATACCCAATACATTTGGTCCAATTATTGTGGTTACAACATTCACTATTCCAGGTGCTATTTTTACAGAGGCTTTATTGAGCTTTATTGGTTTAGGATTACAGCCGCCTGTCGCCTCTTTAGGAACCATTGTGAATGATTCTTATAAATTATTGCGAATATATCCACATGGAATGATCGTATCGTCAATCATAATTAGTTTAATCATGATTAGCTTCAATTTATTAGGTGATGGTTTACGGGATGCGTTTGACCCTAAAATGAGAAAATGAGGGGGATGAAACATGGATAATATACTTCAAGTGAAAAATCTTCATGTATCTTTTGATACATATGCAGGAGAAGTACAGGCTGTACGAGGTGTTTCTTTTGATTTGAAGGCTGGTGAAACACTAGCGATTGTAGGTGAATCAGGTTCAGGGAAATCTGTAACATCAAAAAGTTTGGTGCGATTAAATCCCCCTGATTCTACGAGGGTAAAGAACGGTGAAATCCTGTTTGAGGGAAGAAATATCTTGAATATTACTGAGCAAGAAATGCGTAAAATACGTGGCGCAGATATTGCGATGATTTTCCAGGATCCGATGACTGCATTAAATCCAACGATGACGATTGGAAAACAGATTGCGGAGAGTATCCGAAAACACACTAGTATGGGCGGTGCCAAGGTTAAAGAGCGAGTAATTGAGCTCCTTCAAATGGTTGGAATAAAAGATGCTGAAATTCGTATAAAGCAATATCCACATCAATTTTCTGGTGGGATGCGACAACGTATTGTCATTGCAATGGCGTTAGCATGTGAGCCTAAGATTATTATTGCGGATGAACCGACAACCGCATTAGATGTTTCAATTCAAGCGCAAATACTGGAACTTTTAAAACATATACAACAGCAAATGGGTCTATCTATTGTATTTATCACACATGATTTGGGTGTTGTAGCAAAAATGGCTGATCGTGTTGCAGTTATGTATGCAGGCAAGATTATTGAAATCGGCTTAGCAGATGAGGTTTTTTATAAAACAACACATCCGTATACCAAGGGATTACTTGCAGCCATGCCTAGACCAAATATGATGTCAGATGAACTCTATTCAATCCCAGGCTCTCCGCCAGATTTACTAAATCTCCCTCAAGGTGATGCATTTGCAGAGCGCAATAAACAGGCGTTGAAAATAGATTTTTTAGAAGAACCGCCTTTATTTCAGATATCAGATACGCATTTTGCTGCGACATGGCTATTGCATGAACTTGCACCAAAAACAGCGCCATTAGAAAATAAATCTGTGGATCCAATACCTAGTAATCATGCACTAGAAAAGGATCGTATTGCAAAGGAAAATCTGATTTTAGTTAAAGGATTAAAGCAGTATTTTAAATTGGATAAGCATAATACTGTAAAAGCAGTTGATGATATCAGTTTTAGTATATATAAGGGCGAAATTTTTGGTTTAGTAGGTGAATCAGGATGCGGAAAATCAACGACAGGTCGCTCTCTCATTAAACTAAACGATATGACTGAGGGAGAAGTAATAATTGATGGAAAGGATATTAGAAAAGTGAAGTCTAAGAAGGAGTTACTGGAGTTTAATCGTAAAGTTCAAATGATTTTCCAGGATCCTTATTCTTCTCTCAACCCGAGGATGAAAGTCGCTGACATAATTGCAGAAGGGCTTGATATTCATCAGCAAAATTTAGGGCAGCGTCAAGAAAAAGTACATGAATTACTTGAAACTGTAGGCCTAAATAAAGAGCATGCTAATCGCTACCCTCATGAATTTAGTGGTGGTCAGCGCCAACGTATTGGTATTGCAAGAGCTCTAGCAGTGGAACCAGACTTTATCATTGCGGATGAACCAATTTCTGCGCTAGATGTTTCGATTCAAGCGCAAATAGTAAATCTGCTAAAGAAGTTACAAAAAGAAAAAGGGCTTACTTATTTGTTTATTGCTCACGATTTATCGATGGTGAAATATATTAGTGATCGAATTGGCGTAATGTATAGAGGGAAAATTGTAGAGATGGCTAGCAGTGAAGAATTATATGAAAATCCAATACATCCTTATACAAAATCATTACTATCGGCATTACCACTGCCTGATCCATTGTTAGAAAGAGAGCGTAAACGTATCATCTTTGATGATAAATCTCATGAAGGTAGAAATCGAGAAAATGAAATTCTAAGAGAAGTTAGAGAAGGGCATTTTGTGATGTGCACCGAACAAGAATATGAAGAGTATAAGAAAAATCTTGAGGTGGTGGTTCATTAATGTCTTTTAAAGATGTTTATAGAATCGTAATTTGTATGTTGATTTCTATTGTCTTGTCAGTCGTATTTATCTATGTGTTTGGGCAAACGAATGTATTTCTGAGTATATTAAACAATTTATTTATCATAGCATCTATATTGTTAATAATCGGTGGAGGATTTTTTGTTCTTCAAGGGGGATTCTTCAATGGTATTACTTATAGTTTTAAACGATTTTTTAGTCGAATAACTAGATTAGGAGAGTATGCTACAGCAATTGACGGAGAAGTTGAATATACTTCAGTTTTTTCAAGTGATTACACGTATCCCATATTAATAGCAGGGGGCATTCAATTTATACTCGTATTGTTAATTTCAGTTGTTTATTTTTAAAAAAAGAGATGTGAGCAATTTGCTCACATCTCTTTTTTGTATGTCCTATTATGATTGTATTTTCTATGCGAAATGACTTGGTTAGTTAATCACTCTCTATTTTTCAATGTATGCCCATTTGTAACTCATATCTGCAGAGAATGGATGCTCATAAAGGTTTTTCACATAAGGTTTCGTCAAGCGGCTAATACCTATTTGGTAAGTTGGTGCGAATGCGACATCATCTAGCATTAACTTCTCAGCTTGTTGCATTAATTCCCAACGTTTTTTAGTGTCGACAGTTACTTTCGCTTCTTTGATAAGTTTATCAACGCTACTATTACTGTAGTTAGATTGATTGTATGGTGCACCTGTCTCAAATAAATCGATATACGTCATAGGATCTTGGTAGTCGGGTCCCCAGCCACCATAATCTAAGTCAAAATCGACTTTAGCTTCTAAAGCTAATTTTTGTTTGTTAGGTTGCATATTAATAGTTAGTTCAATACCTTTTAAGTTTTTTTCAAGTTGATTTTTAATGTATTCGACTGCGCTTTTAGTTTGTGCAGTATCGTAACTTAGTAATTCTAGAGTCACTTTGTCAGTACCTAATTCTTTTAAGCCTTTCGCCCAATATTCTTGAGCCTTTTTAATATCAGTTTTGTTCATATCACCATTGCCATCACGGAAGTCTTTACCATCGGGGCCTGAAGATAAACCTTTTGGTACTAGGAAATATGCAGCGATAGAACCGTTTTTCATAATGACATTTGCCATAGATTCTTTATCCCAACCCATATCGATAGCTTTACGGATATTTTGATTAGATAGATATTTATTTTTGTGATTAATACGTAAAAAGTATGTGTTAGGTTTTAAGAAAGTTGAGAATTCTGGGCTATCTTTGTATTGATCAACAAATTCACTTGATAAAGTAGCAGTATCAATTTCATTTGCCTCGTATAGATTCATAGCAGTTGCCGTATCTTTAACGATTTTTTGGTTAATTGTAGTTAGTTTTACAGTATCTTTATCCCAATATTTTCCATTCTTTTTAAATGTCCAACCTTGACCTTGTTTCCATGATTCTAATACAAAGGGACCATTGTATATCATTTTGTCAGTTTCAAGTGCATACTGGTCACCTTGTGCTTCCGTGAATTCTTCATTTTGTGGGAAGAATGGTGCGTAAGTTGTTAAGCTTAAGAAATATGGAATTGGTCTTTCTAGTTCGATTTCTAATGTATAGTCATCTACTGCTTTAATTCCAAGTTGATCAATTTTACCATAAAGTGGGTCGTTTTTATCTTGAATTTTTACAGCATTTTTAATGTCTAGCATTAGATAAGAATAGACAGCTTGTGTTTCGGGATTAATAGCCTTTGACCAAGCATAAATAAAGTCGTGTGTCGTAACTGGAGCATCATTACTCCAAACAGCATCTTTGCGAAGTTTGAAAGTATAAGTCTTACCATCTTCGGATATTTCATGTGACTCGGCGATACCTGGAACTGCTTCGTTTTCAGGCCCGATGCGATATAAGCCTTCATAAACAGAGTTCATAGCAGTTACTGCTAAGGCGTCTAAGCTACCGAGTGTACTCATCGTTGTTAAATCTCCTGACGCAGATAGATTTAATACTTGTTCAGCCGTTGAACTGTTAGGGTCATTAGCTTTTTCACCTTCCGTTTTAGTAGCTTCATCCTTACCGTAGCAGCCTGTTAAAATAATCATTAAAGAAAATAATAACGTGAAAGAAAACAAAAATTTCTTCTTCATAAAATAAGCCCCCCTATTTTAAAATCCCAACAAACGAAAGGAATCATATCCTCCTTCTGAATGTGAGTCGTAGTAATAGTATGCAATATTCATGCCTATATTTTTATTTAGGTACAAATTTAGTGGAAGACTGGCATAATACTTGCAACATGTTAAATATTAAATTATTGGAGGGTTGAAAATGGGGAAATTAGAAAAGCTAAGAGCCGTATTAGAAGAGCAAGGGTTGGAAAGTTTAATTGTGACAAATGATCAAAATCGACGTTACTTAACAGGGTTTACAGGGAGTGCAGGAACTGTGTTGGTAACAAAAAACAAAGCATTTTTATTTGTGGATTTCCGCTATGTTCAACAAGCACAAGATCAAGCAACGGACTTTACTGTGCAAGAAATTGACCGCGCTGTTATGTATGAAGTAATTTCTGATACATTACAGGAAGAAAATATTAGTAGAGTTGGATTTGAGGAAAAGAATATTACGTATTACTTACATTCATTTTTTGCTAAGCATATTCAAGCAGAACTTGTACCCGTTTCAGGTGCAGTAGAAAAATTACGTATGATTAAATTACCTGAAGAAATTGAAAAGATTAAAATAGCGGCAAGTATTTCTGATGCAGCATTTACGCATATATTAGATTATATAAAACCAGGCATATCAGAAATTGATATTGCCAATGAACTAGAGTTTTACATGCGAAAAAAAGGAGCTACTTCGTCTGCTTTTGATATGATTATAGCTTCAGGGCATCGATCAGCATTACCACATGGTGTCGCTAGTAATAAGTTAATAGAAGAAGGGGATATCATAACGCTTGATTTTGGGGCTTACTATGATGGCTATCGTTCAGACATGACACGTACAATTGCTATAGGACAACCAACAGAAGAAATGAAAGAAATCTATAATATTGTTCATGGTGCACTAGAAAATGCACTGACTCATATTAAAGTAGGCATGACTGGTAAAGAAGCTGATGCTTTGACAAGACAATATATAGAAGAAAAAGGATTCGGAAAGCAATATGGACATGGTTCTGGACATGGGATAGGGTTAGATATTCATGAGGACATTTTCATGTCTCCAGTTTCGGAAGAGTTATTACAAGAAGGAATGGTGTTAACTGTTGAACCTGGTATTTATCTACCTAATATAGGCGGAGTTCGTATTGAAGATGATGTGTTAATTAAAAAGGATGGAATAGAAATTTTGACTACTTCTCCAAAAGAGTTAATTATTTTATCTATGTCTATAAAATAAGACAGTTGTCAAAAAATCTATACAGTACAAAAAAGAACGACTGATATTATCAGTCGTTCTTTCTTTTATGTTTTTCTATTATGTTATTCGATCACTTCATACAATGAAATGCTCTCAATATAATTTACAAATCTTCGCAGCTCTTTTTCTTCTGCTCGTTCAATTTCACCGGCTTCGTACATTTTCTGAATTTCCATACGTTCAGTTTCGATTAGAAGAGCCCGTAATTCTTCTTTTATTTCATCGCGTCGTTCAGAATTTTGAATGACGGATTGTTTCATCCTATCCATGATTTTGCGATACTCGTAAATAATAGAATTTACAAGATCAGGATTTTCTTCAGATTTAGCATATTGTTCTAAAGCATCTATACCTGCACCTATAGCGCGCATACGCAACTCTTTCTTTTGGCGGAAATATTCAATGCGTTTATCTTTATTTAGACTGTATATTTTTCTAGAAGTTCGCCAGTGAAGTAAAATTTTATATAGGAGGGCAATGACTTTAGGACGATTTGGATTACAAATATTTTTTTCGCGTTCTTTAAAAGCAATTTGGCAGGCAGAATATATATCAGGGTCTAAATTTTGTTCCTTTTGAGTCATTTCTATATACTCTTTTTCTGCTTTTAAGCCGAGTAAACGCAGTCTCTTTATTTGTTGCTTACGTTCTTTCGAAACTAACTTTTCTGCATTGAACTCTACATCGATTTGATTAAACATTAATTTATATTCGTCTATTAATTCAAAAGCGACAGTTTGGTTTTCTTCAGTCATCACTGTATTGATTTTACGAATTGAAGCAATCAGCAAGCGTTTCTTTGCTTCATTGAAAGTGAGTTTTCCTTCACGTATTTCTAAAATTTCTTCTTCATCAATTAAAAGAGGTAAGAAAATTGTAGCAATCAGCAATGTAAATAAAATAACACTAGATGCTAAAAATAAAATCAGCGAGCGTTCTGGAAACAAATTTCCGTTATCGACTAGTAAAGGAAGGGATAAGACCCCTGCCATTGTGACAGCACCGCGTACGCCTGTTAAGCTTGTCAGTAAACTCGTTTTCAGACTAGGTTTTTCTATTTCTTGAATTGCGTCTTTTTTATATTCATAGTAAGAAAAAGCGTATGACCAAATGAAACGAATACCTAAAATAACAAAGCCAATGGCAATGGAGTAACCGATGATTTTCCAGTTATTCATAGATGGATTCTCTAGTGTTTCTGTCATAGACAACGGAATATTCAATCCAAGTAACAAGAATACGACCCCGTTTAAGATAAACAGTACGATAGACCAAGTGTTTTCTGTTATTAGTTGTTCTTCTGCAATTAAAGTCTCCGTATGATCTTTTACAAGTGCATGTACAATACCACCTACAACAACTGCAATAACCCCGGATGCATGGAAAACATCTTCAGCAATTAAGTAAATAATAAAAGGTGTTAGTAGCTGTAATAGTGAATGGAAAACGACATCATGGATGCCCTTCTTCCGAAGGGTAAAGCGCACCTGTGTAATTACGACGGCTAAGATTAGACCAAGAATAGCTCCGGCTAAAAATGTATAAGTAAATTCAAAAAGAGCTTCCTTAATTGAAAAATACCCTGTGACAACAGCAGCCACGGCGAATTTGAAAGCAACTAAGCCAGAAGCATCATTAATAAGTGATTCACCATGAACAAGATTTAAAATCTTCTCGGGTATTTGGATACGCTTTGCAATACCGTTTACTGCTACTGGATCTGTTGGCGATAAGATAGCTGCAAGTGCAAATGCGGCAGCAAGTGGTATATCAGGAATTAGCCAATGAATAAAGTAACCACCGCCAAGTGTCGTGAGAAGAACTAATATAATGGCATTCCCAAGAATAGGCGCGCGCATTCTCCATAGTTCTTCTCTAGGGAAATTGCGTCCATCATTATACAAAAGTGGGGCAACAAAAAGTAATAAAAACCATTCGGATTCAAGCTGGAGCGTCATTTCATTAGCGAATATAGCTAGTAGAACGCCAAGTGCTATTTGGATTAGTGCTGTAGGTATAAATGGAATAAAATATCCAATTGCATTTGATAATAACAGGCAATTTAATAGTAAGAGGATTGTAATTAATAAATCCATAAAAAACTCCCTTCAAAAAAGTATCGATAGAAAAGTAAGTAGTTATTCATTACCCTTTGTCAGAAATAAATGTACGGTATAAAGAAGCTTTTAAGACTATATGAAAAGACCACGTTAAATTTGACAAAGTTGTAATCGTTCACAAATATTTACGTGAATATGTGATAGATATCATGACAGTTTCAAAAATGAAAGTTTATACTAGAACTACAAATGAACATTTTATTTAAGATAAAGTCCCTGTGAGGAGTGAATATATTGAAAACAGTTGTTGTAGTTGGTGGCGGTATAACAGGCCTTTCTACTGTGCATTATTTACAAAAGGAAAAAGAGAAAAAAGGATTAGATATAAATTTAGTATTGGTAGAAAAGAATGACTACTTAGGCGGTAAAATGCACTCTGTAGAAAATGACGGCTTTATTTTGGAGACGGGTGCGGATTCGATTGTTGCGCGTCATTCAAGTGTTATGCCTTTAGTAGAAGACTTAGGGTTACAAGATGACCTTGTATATAATGGTACAGGAATTTCGTATATTTACACAAATAATACATTGCACGCGATTCCAGCAGACAGCGTTTTTGGCATTCCTACAAGTATAGAGTCCCTTGAAAGTAGCACATTAGTTTCGGCAGAGGGAAAAAAAGAGGCGTTAAAAGATTTAGAATTGCCTAATGAACATTTTACAAAAGATAGCTCAATCGGTGCTTTCTTAGAGTATTTTTTAGGAAAAGAACTTGTTGGAAAGCAAATAGCGCCAGTATTATCAGGGGTATATTCAGGGAAATTAGATACGCTGACAATGGCTTCAACATTACCGTATTTACTCGATTATAAAGAGCAGTACGGAAGTATTATTAAAGGGTTTGGCGCACATAAAGAAGAATTTCAAAAAGCAGCAAATAAAAAATTCATATCCTTTAAAAATGGATTATCTTCTTTGTTTAATCGTTTTGAGGAGAAGTTAACAGACATTACAATACTAAAAGGCGTTTCAACAAATCATATCGAAAAAAGCGGAGCCAAATATAAACTGACGTTTCATAATCACGAAGCAATTGAAGCTGAGTTCATCGTGTTAACAACACCACATGATGTAACTAAAAAGCTATTAAAAGATCCAAATTTGGATGAGGAATTTAATGAATTTAGCAACGCCTCACTAATTACGATTTATTTAGGCTTTGACATTCCTGACAGTCAATTACCTGCAGACGGTACTGGTTTTATTGTGTCTGAAAACAGTGACGTCAAATGTAATGCTTGTACATGGACAAGCCGTAAGTGGAGCCATACTTCAAAAGATGGCAAATTGCTTGTGCGTTTATTTTATAAAAATTCAAACCCGGATTTTGAGAATATGAAGCATTTAAGTAAAGAAGAATTAACTAAAATTGCATTAGATGATATTGCAAAAAGCTTGAAGATAAAAGCAGAGCCTACTGTTATAGATGTGACAAAATGGAATGATTTAATGCCTGTTTATCATCTTGGTCATGCAAAAACAGTAGAAGCCCTATCAACTAAAATGGCTTCTTCATATGACAATATATTACTAGCAGGTTGTTCTTATTACGGTGTAGGTATTGGACCGTGTATTAAGAACGGGAAAGAAACAGCAGAATCGATTCTAGCAAAATTAACAAGGTAGATAGAAAAGAGCTAAAGAGATACCAATTTCTTTAGCTCTTTTTTTTAGGATAAATTTTAACAGTATGTCAAACTGCTTGAAAATGCTAAATGAATTGTTACTTTAAAATGAATGAGTAAAAAGAAGGGCGAAAAAAGGGAAGTTTGATTTTAGGCATCCTCTTGTTAGTAATTGGTTTAGTATTCATTTTCTATCAACCAATCATGGGGTATTTCATTTCGAATATGTCGAAGGCAACGATTGAGCAACAAGACATAGCATTAACGATTTAAAATATACTTATAATACAGAGTTTTGCTACAATTACAAAAATACTCTTGACGATATTCTTTTATAGGGTTATGATTCTTTTAATTATTCAAACAATTAAATAAATATTTCTTATCAAGAGAAGCTGAGGGACTGGCCCTTTGAAGCTTCAGCAACCAGCCATCTGGTCAGGTGCTAACTCCAGCGGATTTACAGATTGTCCGAAAAGATAAGAAGGAGCGAATAGCGTAATCGTCAAGCCTTCTTATCCATGAGAAGGCTTTTTCATGTAGAAAGGAAGGGATATTAATGGGATTACTTGAAAAATTGCATACACAAGTGTTAACAGCTGACGGTGCGATGGGCACTTTATTATATTCTTACGGAATTGACTATTGTTATGAGGAATTAAACATTACCAAGCCTGAAGTGATTGAAAATATACATCATCAATATATTAAAGCAGGCGCTGACATTATTCAGACTAATACGTATACAGCGAATGCCATTAAATTAGAACGTTATGGTTTAGAAAGCTCAGTAAAGGAGTTTAATGAATCGGCAATCGCCATTGCAAAACGTGCTGCAGCACCAGGCGGCCAATTTGTCTTAGGGACAATTGGTGGTATTCGCGGTATTCGTAAAAGTGAAGCGACACTAGATGAGATTATAGCTGCATTAGATGAGCAGGCGGGGTATCTATTAGCTGGTAATCCTGATGGTTTATTACTAGAGACGTACTATGATTTTGAGGAACTTTCATCTGTAGTGAAACATTTGAGAAAATTAACTGATGTACCAATCATCTCTCAAGTATCGATGCATGAACCAGGTATTTTACAAAATGGCTTATTGTTAAATGATGCACTGCACCAATTAGAAGCTTTGGGTGCAGATATTGTCGGAGTAAACTGTCGTTTAGGCCCCCATCATACAATCCAAGCGTTTGAAGATGTTGAATTACCATCCAAAGCATTCCTATCTGCATATCCAAATGCTAGTTTGCTAGATTTAGAAGATGGCAAAATTGTTTACGAATCAGAGGCTGATTATTTTGGTCGTGCTGGTGTTTTACTACGTGACCAAGGTGTTCGCTTAATTGGTGGATGTTGTGGTACGACACCGAAGCATATAGAAGCTGTGAAAAAACGTATTGCTGACCTACCCCCAATTGAATATAAAGTTGTAAAGAAGAAAAAAGCAATCGAGATTAAAGAAGCGACTCCTGATCATCATGAGCCACTTCACGAAAAGGCGAAAAGAGAACGTACAATAATTGTAGAGCTTGATACACCTCGCCATCTTGATACGACTGCCTTTATAGAAGGTGCACAAATACTCAACGCAACAGGTATTGATGCTGTCACTATGGCTGATAATTCATTGGCATCCCCTCGTATTAGTAACATGGCAATGGGCTCAATTTTGAAAACGCAAAATAGTATTCGTTCCTTGGCTCATATTACTTGTCGTGATCGCAATCTCATCGGCTTGCAATCGCATTTAATGGGTCTAGATGCATTAGGTATTAATGAAATTTTAGCGGTCACTGGAGACCCTACAAAAGTGGGGGATTTCCCAGGTGCAACTAGCGTTTACGATGTCTCAAGTTTAGAATTACTTCAATTAATCAAACAGTTGAATGAAGGAATATCATTCTCAGGTAAACCTTTACGTAAAAAGGCTAATTTCTCTATTGCAGCTGCATTTAATCCTAATGTACGAGTGCTTGATAGAGCCGTAAAAAGATTAGAAAAGAAAATTGAGTGTGGAGCAGATTATTTCATCACACAGCCTGTATATACGAAGGAAAAAATAATAGAGATATATGAAGCTACGAAACATTTAGAAACCCCTATCTTCATAGGAGTCATGCCACTAACTGGTATTCGAAATTCAGAGTTTTTACATCATGAAGTACCGGGGATTAAGCTCTCTGATGAAGTACTTGAAAGAATGCGCGCAACGGGTGATGATAAAAACCTTGCAACAGCAGAAGGTATAGCTATTGCTAAGGAATTAATTGATACTGCCGCAGAGTTATTCAACGGCATTTATATCATTACGCCATTTACACGTTACGACATGTCAGTAGAATTGATTCATTATATTCAAGAGCTAGACAAACAGAAAGTAGGAGATCACAACTATGTTAAAACAACCAATTAAAGAACGACTCCAACAACATATTCTTATACTAGACGGTGCAATGGGGACTATGCTCCAAAATGCTAATTTAACACCCGAAGATTTTGGTGGGGATGAATATGATGGCTGTAATGAATATTTGAATATTACACGACCTGACGTAATCGAAAATGTACACCGTGCTTATCTAGAGGCGGGTTCAGATATTATTAGTACGAATACATTTGGTGGGACTCCTGTTGTGTTAAATGAATATGCTCTGGGTGATCAAGCGCATGAAATTAACGTATTAGCAGTGCAAATTGCTAAAAAAGTAGTGGATGAAATATCAACACCTGAATGGCCTCGATATGTTGCTGGCGCAATCGGACCAACGACTAAAACCTTATCAGTAACGGGTGGTATTACATTTGATGAGCTATTACATGACTTTTACGTGCAAGCAAAGGCATTAATTGAAGGCGGAGCGGATTTATTATTACTTGAAACAAGTCAAGATATGCTGAATGTTAAGGCTGGTACTCTAGGTATTAAACAAGCATTTGAAGAGCTTGGTAAAGAGCTGCCTGTGATGATCTCGGGAACAATTGAACCTATGGGAACTACTCTGGCAGGGCAAAGTATTGAAGCCTTTTATATTTCAATTGAACATATTAAACCATTATCAGTAGGGTTGAACTGTGCTACCGGACCTGAATTTATGACAGATCATTTACGCTCGCTTTCAGAATTAGCAACAAGCTATGTTAGTTGTTATCCGAATGCAGGATTACCAGATGAAGAAGGGCATTATCATGAAACTCCAGAATCCTTGTCTAAAAAGCTTGAAGGTTTTGCAGATAAAGGTTGGTTAAATATCGTTGGGGGTTGTTGTGGTACGACGCCGGAACACATTAAATCAATCCGTAAAGTAGTAGAGAATAAGCAGCCCCGCCAAATGCCTGAAGCCGAGCATGGGCATGTCGTAGCAGGAATTGAACCGCTTATTTATGATGATTCAATGCGCCCATTATTTGTAGGAGAACGTACAAATGTTATTGGTTCACGAAAATTTAAGCGTTTAATTATAGAAGGTAAATTTGAAGAAGCGGCAGAAATTGCTCGTGCCCAGGTGAAAAACGGTGCGCACGTAATGGATATTTGCTTAGCAAACCCTGACCGTGATGAACTTGAAGATATGAAAAACTTCATGACGGAAGTGGTAAAGAAGGTTAAAGTTCCCCTTGTAATCGATTCAACGGATGAAAAGGTAATCGAAGAAGCATTGAAATATTCCCAAGGGAAAGCAATCATAAACTCTATCAATTTAGAGGATGGAGAAGAACGTTATGATGCGGTTTTACCAATAGTGAAAAAATACGGTGCATCTATCGTTATCGGAACAATTGATGAAAAAGGAATGGCCGTTGACCGCCATAGTAAATTGAAAGTTGCTGAACGTTCTTATGACCTGCTAGTGAACAAATGGGGAATCGCACCAGAAGACATTATTTTCGATCCTCTCGTATTCCCAGTTGGTACGGGGGATGAACAATATATAGGAGCAGCTGAAGAAACGATTGAAGGTATTCGCTTAATCAAAGAAAAAATGCCTCGAGTATTAACTATTTTAGGTGTTAGTAATGTATCCTTTGGTTTACCTCCAGTTGGACGGGAAGTATTAAACGCTGTGTATCTATATCACTGTACACAAGCCGGGCTAGATTATGCAATTGTAAATACAGAGAAATTAGAGCGATATGCTTCAATTCCAGAAGCTGAGATTAACTTAGCAAATGATTTAATCTATAAAACAAACGACAAAACACTTGCTGATTTTACGGATTTCTATCGTGACAAAAAGAAAGAAAAGACCGAAGATGATATTCCGAAAACAGTACCAGAGCGACTAGCGTATTACATTATTGAAGGTACAAAAGAAGGACTAATCCCTGATTTAGAAGCTGCGATGAACATGTATGATTCACCGTTAGAAATAATTAATGGACCTTTGATGTCAGGGATGGCTGAAGTTGGACGTTTGTTCAATGACAACCAGCTAATCGTAGCAGAAGTACTACAAAGTGCTGGAGTTATGAAAGCATCTGTATCATTCCTAGAACAGTTCATGGAAAAAAATGAAAATGACACTGGTAAAGGGAAAGTAATATTAGCAACGGTTAAAGGTGATGTACATGATATCGGAAAAAACCTTGTTGATATTATTTTAAGTAATAACGGTTATAAGGTAATTGATGTTGGTATTAAAGTTACACCCCAAGCACTAATTGAAGTTATTAAAAAAGAACATCCAGATATTGTTGGATTATCGGGATTACTCGTAAAATCAGCACAACAGATGGTTATTACTGCACAAGATTTCAAGGATGCAGGCATCATTACTCCAATGCTTGTAGGTGGAGCGGCATTATCAAGACGCTTTACCGAAACGAAAATTGCAGCAGAATACGATGGTCCAGTTATGTATGCAAAAGACGCAATGCATGGGCTTGAGTTAGCTAACAGACTGCAAAGTAAAGATAAAGGTGAATTGCTACATGAGTTAGAAGACGCAATTGAAAAACGTGCAGCATCAGAAGAAAAGCGCGCTTCAAGACCAGCTGTTGCTGTAGCAGAAAAACCGATTAAAACAGTACGTTCAGATGCACCGGTTTTTGTACCGACTGATTTACGACGTCACGTATTAAAAGACTATTCAGTATCTCATTTGTATCCATATGTGAATATGAGAACATTAATTGGCCATCACTTAGGTTTAAGAGGATATAGTGATGAAATGCTTGAAAAAGGTGACTCTCGAGCAGTTGAGTTATACGAATTAGTAACAGAATTCTTGGAATCAGGTATGTTAAATCCATCAGGTATGTATCAATTCTTCCCTGCACAAGCAGATGGAGATGATGTTGTCATTTATGATCCAAAAGATAGTAAGACCGTTATTGAGCGCTTTACTTTCCCACGTCAAAATAAGACGCCGTACTTATGTTTAGCTGATTTCTTGAAAACAGTTGATAGTGGAGAAATGGATTATGTTGCTTTTATGCAAGTAACGGCTGGGCACGGCGTACGAGAGGCTGCATCACGTTTGAAAGAGCAAGGGAAATTCCTTGAAAGTCATGCATTCCAAGCAACAGCTCTGGAATTAGCAGAAGGTTTTGCAGAACGCATCCATCAAGAAATTCGAGACCAATGGGGGTTCCCAGATGCCACAGATTTCACAATGCGTGACCGTTTTGCAGCAAAATATCAAGGACAGCGTTTTTCATTTGGCTACCCAGCATGTCCAAATTTAGAAGATCAATCGAAACTATTTGGTTTGATCAAACCAGAAGATATAGGTGTACATCTTACAGAGGAGTATATGATGTCGCCAGAAGCATCCGTATCAGCAATTGTTTTTGCACATCCTGATGCAAGATATTTCAATGTAGAATGAAAAAAAGCGAGATGGATTTAAGTCATCTCGCTTTTTGCATTTCTTTTAGATAGATTATATGTGTTATTTCGAGTAAAAAAACAAAATCCATCCTTATTATTTAATGATAACTGTTAAACAAAGTAACGATTATCAAGTGTATTTCAAATCTTGTTACCAAGTATTAAGACTTGCTATATGACAGATGTCATATGTTAATCATGACAACTATATCTACTGTCATGTAACTATAAGTTTTAAGATGAGAATATATAAAGCGAAGAAAAGTGAGGGACATCACATGAATAATATAGAAAAGACGAAGCAATTACGTAAAGACGTCGCACCGTTCGCTAAGTCTCATTTGAATAAAAGTATTATGCAAATGGTTAACACTTTGCTACCACTAATAATCTTATGGACAGCAGCGTATCTATTAGTTCCAGTTTCTGTTTGGGCATCGGTTGGTTTAAGTATAATCGCAGCAGGTTTTGTAGTTCGTACATTCATTATATTTCATGATTGTACTCACGGGTCATTTTTTAAAAATAAAAAAGCAACAGATATCGTTGGTACAATAACAGGAGTATTAACATTGTTTTCTTATGAAAAATGGAAACGTGAACACGCAATTCACCATGCAACAAGTTCAAATTTAGATAAACGTGGTGTTGGTGACATTTGGGTAATGACAATTGATGAGTACATTGCAGCATCAAAAATGGAGCGATTCAAATATCGTGCTTACCGTAACCCGCTTGTAATGTTCGGATTGGGCCCACTATATTTAGTTTTAGTTTCAAGTCGTTTTAATCGTAAGGATGCAAAACGAAAAGAGCGTATGAATACGTATTTATCAAATGTTATTATCGTAGCATTAGCAACTACGCTTGTGATGACTGCCGGATGGACTGCATTTTTAATCGTACACGGTACGACGATGTTTGTAGCTGGGGCATTAGGAATTTGGTTATTCTACATTCAACATACATTTGAAGATTCTTATTTTGAAGAAGAATCTGAGTGGGATTATGTAAAAGCAGCGATTGAAGGAAGTTCATATTATAAATTGCCACTAGTTTTACAATGGGTAACAGGTAATATTGGTTTCCATCACGTACATCATCTATCACCACGTGTACCTAATTACTTATTAGAAGAAGCACATGAAAAAGTACCACCACTTCAAAAAGCAACAACAGTAACTATCAAAACAAGTTTAGAATCATTACGTTATAAATTATATGATCCATCACATAAAGCCTTTGTGACTTTCAAATCTGTACAAAGGTTAGTAGATGAACATGATCGTTTGTCAAAAAATCAAGAGGTACCTATGAAAAAAGCAAGCTAAGTATGAAAAACGGTCATTTCTTTAAACAGAGATGGCTGTTTTTGTTTGTACGACATTTGATATAATAGGGGCAATTAGATGGGGCGGTGAATGAATTTATGCTGAGCTGGTTTAGTATTTTCCCGAAAAGTCCTTGGCTAAGTATCTATGCTTGGGTTATTTTCTGTTTACTACCGTTCTTTTTCATATTTAGGTCATCTTCATTTTTAGAAATAACGATAGGAATTTCAATTTTACTTTTATATTTTGTTTCATATCGTTTTTCACATAGATCACACAATGGACTCGTATATATGTGGGTATCCTTTGAAATGATAATTAATGTTGCGATGACATTACTTTTTGGTTATGTTTATCTCTCATTATTTACGGCATTTTTTATCGGGAATATCCGTAATACTGTAGGGTTTTATATTATGTATGGCTTACATATCGCTTTTACAATTGGCGCGATAGTAGCAGGATTTTTCATTGAAATTGATTTGTTTCTTCCTCAAATTCACTTTATCATTATTTCGGTTATTGGAACGGTCCTATTACCGTTTAATTTATATAACTGGAATAGACGTGAAAAGCTTGAGGGACAACTTGAGTCGGCAAAAGAACGTATTTCTGAGCTTAGTATCTATGAAGAGCGCCAGCGTATTGCGCGCGATTTGCATGATACCCTCGGGCAAAAGCTTTCTATGATTGGTTTGAAAAGTGATTTGGCTGCACGTTTAGTGGAAAAGGATCCACAGGCAGCAGTGATGGAATTAAAAGATATCCGCCAAACAGCGAGCATTGCGTTGAAGGAAGTACGTGAACTTGTCGCAGATATGCGCACAGTGAAGTTACGTGATGAACTTGTCCGTATCCAGCAAATTTTAGATGCAGCTGAAATGGAATTGACGATTGTAGGAGACCCTAATTTTGATAAAGTTCCAACAATCGTTGAAAACGTTCTAAGCATGTGTTTAAAGGAAGCTGTTAATAACATAGTAAAACATAGTGATGGATCGAAGTGTGAAATTACATTCGTCCAAAATAAAAATGAATTACAGATTATCATTGCAGATAATGGCGTTGGCCTATCAGCCAAAAAAGAGAAATCAGAAGGTAATGGTTTAAATGGCATGCGGGAACGATTAGAGTTCGTCAACGGCAATCTGCAAATTACTGAACAAAACGGCACAGTGCTTAACATTACTGTACCTGTCGTCATCACACATCAAAAAGGAAGTGACCAACATGATTAAAATCGTCATAGCTGAAGATCAAGGTATGCTATTAGGTGCTATGAAATCTTTACTCAATATGGAAGATGATATGGAAGTAGTCGGCATTGGAAAAAATGGAGCTGAAGCTGTTGCGCTTGTAGAGGAGCATAATCCAGATATTTGTATTATGGATATTGAAATGCCCTTGAAAACCGGATTAGATGCTGCTGAAGAATTACAAGATCATCCTTGTAAGATTATCATCTTAACTACTTTTGCACGTCCAGGTTATTTCGAACGCGCTCGTAAAGCGGGTGTGCGTGGTTATCTATTAAAAGACAGTCCCATTGAAGAACTTGTAAATTCTATCCGTGTAATTATGGAAGGCAGACGGCTATATGCACCTGAATTAATCGATATTGTCTATGAAGAGACGATTGAAAATCCGCTCACAGAACGTGAAAGTGAAGTACTAGAGCTAGTAGCGGAGGGTAAAACGACGAAGGAAATAGCGGGGGAGCTTTTTCTTTCGCCCGGTACCGTGCGAAACTATATTTCAACCATCTTAGACAAACTAGAAGTAAGCAATCGAATTGAAGCTATCGCTCGTTTTAAGGAAAAAGGATGGAACAAATAGAGCGAAAAGCTGGCTAAGTGAGTTTTATATAAATCCATATTGTAAATTAATCAGCATCTCCTTGTGAGGTGCTTTTTTGTTGGAAAGATTACGAATGTAGGAGCGAGTAGGTTAAAAGGAAGCTCGAGTATGTTAATTCAATAAAATACAAGTTGTTTTTCGTCACTGAGTCAAATTGGTGGAATATTCTATATATAGGGTATATGCTTTACTCGTTACAAAATTTTGAAATAGAAAAGGAAGTAGACATTAAATGACTATTAAAGTAAAAGCAATTATAGGTTCAACTAGCTCAACTTCAAATAATTTAAAAATTGTAAACTTTATGAAAAAACGATATTCAAACAAACTGGATATTACACCAGTTTTAATTAATGATGTTGAAATGTTCTCAATTGATATTGAAAACAATCCACCAGCTGGTGCGACAGCTTTTAAAGCGGATGTTAAAGATTCTGATGCAGTATTATTTGCTGTTCCTGAATATAACTATTCAATTCCAGGTGCATTGAAAAATGCAATTGACTGGTTATCACGTGGTGGTGATTATACAATCAAAGATAAACTGGGATTCATTGTAGGTTCATCAATGGGTGTTTTAGGAAGTGTTCGTGCCCAAATCCATTTACGTGAAATACTTTTAAATCCAACTTTAGGGCCAGTACTACTACCAGGTAATGAAGTATATATAGGAGCAGTTCATACAAAGTTAAACGAAGCTGGTGAACTAACAGATGAGAAAACAATTGCATTCCTTGATACGGTTGTAGAAAACTTTATTGCTTTTTACGACAAACATTCTAAATAATATATGGCTCCCCAGTACATATTATTATGACAAAAAAGCTTCTTCTCTAAGACGTATGGAGAAGAAGCTTTTTAATTAAAATTTTTCTTTCAACATTTGCATGCGACTGTTAAACAATGTTGGATAGGACAAAAAACCAAGGAAAATACTTGATACAGCCGCTGTCGTAAGCAAGATAAAAACGATTAGTAATTGAAACTGAACTGCCTGGATAGGGTCAGCTCCAGCAATGATTTGACCACTCATCATGCCGGGAAGTTGTACAAGTCCAATAGTTTTTTGGCTTTCTATCGTTGGAATCATGCTTGCTTTTATCGCACTAATTAATTGATGATGAATAGCCTGTTTTGGTGTTCCACCTAACGATAAAATAAGCTCTACTTGATCACGATGAGCGTGCATTTCAGCTGTGAAACGATTTAAGAATAAAATGGATAGTACCATGGAATTCCCGATGATCATACCACTAATTGGAATAATATATTGTGCAGTTGCGGGTACAATGTGGAAGCCTAGTAGTATGGCTTGCGTCAATACTTCAACAGTCAGTAAAGTAACAGCAATTTTCCACGTAATCCCGTCAATGGACTTACCTTTTTTACGTGCGTTTAATGTAGCAGTCCCAATCATCAAAGCAATCATTAAGAATACGTAGATAAAATGATTGGAATCAAAAACAAATTTTAATACATAGCCGACAGCAAGTAACTGGATAATGGAGCGTATCGTTGCAATAAATGTATCTTTTTCTAATCCGAGTTTTAAAGTTTTTGATAAAATTAGTGGTATAAGTACGAAAATCAACGTTAAGGATAATGCCAAATAGCTCACTTAATCACTCCTTGTACAAAGCGTTTTACAAGCTCACCTTGAGGGTCTTCTAATAGTTTGCTATTTCCAGCCTCAATAACTTCACCTTTCATTAAAACCCAAGTATAGTGACCTATTTTTAATGCTTGCTCAAGATTATGTGTAATCCAAATCATCGTCACGTTATATTTTTCGTTGATTTTGACGATTAGTGCTTCTATTTCTTTTAATGAAGCACGATCTAGTGCAGATGTAATTTCATCGAGTAACAAAATTTCAGATTGATTGACTAGGGTTCTAGCAATCGATACTTTTTGGCGTTGTCCACCGGATAAATTATCTGCATCTTTATGTAAAAAAGAGCGTTCCAAACCTACATCTTCTAAGTACGAGATAGCATCTTCTTCAGGTAATTTTTTGTTTTGCAATGCTAATGGAAGCTCTAAATTTTCAAAAACTGTGCCTTTGATCATAGGAGCAGCTTGCAATGCCATTCCGACATTTCTCCGTAAATCAATTGGGTCATAATTAGTAATGAGTTTATTATGAATGAAAATTTCACCAGCACTAGGGGAGATTAAACCGTTGCACATTTTGAGTAAAGTTGTCTTACCCGCGCCAGATGGGCCAACGAGTGTTGTGATTTTTCCCTTTGGAAAGGATCCAGTAACTTTTTTTATTATTTTAGAGTCACCAATTTGAAAATCAACATGATTAAAATGTATAGCTGGCTCATATACATTATCCATTTGTAAGCCTCCTGAATAAAGTTCTTTACACTAAATGTACCATAGTTGAAGAATAATCTTCTATTTTAGAAGGGTTAAGCGTTCATTATTAAAGCAAGCAATGCTCCATTTTTTGTTAGCAACGTGTGGGATTTTCAAATTCTTGCTTTTACAATCTAAAACCACACTTTCACCTAACAACATTTGGTGTATTATAATTATACTTAAAAATTAAGGTTGTTTTTGCATCCTACCGAAGAACAATCTACATTAGCGTGCTATATCTTGAATAGGTGCGAATCAAATGTATCGTATTTTATTACATTATTAATAAAAATGATTGGTGTAATACCAAAGTCTTAACTAAAAAGGGGAATATTAGCATGATAAAAGAAATTTATTGGACATGTTTTCAATATGAGGATTGGAGAATTTATTTAGCCGCTACAGACCAGGGGCTTAGTTATGTAGGTATTAGTATGGATGAGTTGGAAACGATGTCTGCAAAAAGGTTTAAACAGTATACCTTAATAGAATCTGATGGAAAATTAGAAACGCATAAAAAAGAATTGCTAGACTATTTTAAAGGTGAGAAAAGGGAATTCGTGATGCCTCTAGATACAGGAGGTACAGAGTTTCAACAAGCTGTTTGGAAAGCTTTACAAGGAATTCCTTATGGCGAAACAACAACTTACTCAGCAATCGCCAATCAAATAAATAATCCAAAGGCAGTGCGAGCTGTAGGTACAGCAATTGGTGCAAATCCAATTTTGATAATCGTACCATGTCATCGCGTTATCGGAAAAGATGGTCAACTTACAGGTTTTCGTAGCGGACTAACGATGAAAAAAGCACTACTTGCATTAGAAAAATGAAATACATGAGCTATGAAAACAGAGAAACTATTTTACCAATTTGATGCAATA
Source organism: Viridibacillus sp. KH_047 (assembly GCF_057838945.1). NCBI lineage: Bacteria > Bacillati > Bacillota > Bacilli > Caryophanales > Caryophanaceae > Viridibacillus > Viridibacillus sp. KH_047. The sequence goes on from NZ_CM174479.1 coordinate 425,290, forward strand.
AAATCGAGTTTCTTCCTATATAAATAGTAACAATAATATAAATTAATAATGTCAATTCAAATCATCTTGAAGGGGTTTTATAGTTCACATAACCTAGTTATGCTTGTCTGATTAAAGTCGTTTCGGATAATAAAACTACTTCAATTAAGACTTGAACTCCTTAATCCCTTAGTGTGAGAATCGTACATTTTATTAGCGTAAATAAAATTTTGACAAAATTAAAAGCCACTTCAAAATTGAATTGGCTTGTGAATTTGTAAGTTTATTGGTTATGAGGGAAGAGTGGCAATTCTCCTAAGAAAATAATGTCATCCCGTTTAATAGCATCACCTTCTGCTATAATAGCGGCTTTTGCAACAACTCGACCACCGGCTTTTGTCACAAGCTCTTCTAAAACTTTAATAGACTCACCAGTGCTAATAACATCATCAATAATTGCAACCCTTTTATATTTTAAAAAGGCAACATCATGGAAATCTAGACAAAGGATTTGTTTTTCTTCTGTCGTAATTGATTTCACTTCATGGATAAGTGGTTCAAGCATATAGGTTTTTAATGATTTACGCGCTACGACATAACGTGGTAATTTCATCCGCTTTGAAAGTTCATATACTAAAGGAATCCCTTTTGCTTCTGCTGTAATGAGTAGATCTACATCAGGTAGCTTTTCAGCAAGGGCAGTTGCTGCAGCATCCACCATCTCTATATCACCTAATAAAACAAAGCTAGCTATAGAGAGATTTTCTTTAATTTGAATAATGGGTAAATGACGCTTTAAACCTGCGACATGTAATTCATAAGTTTTCATTGCATAAAATCCTCCGATTTACAAAATAACTAATGAGACAATTTCAAAAAACACCCGATGGTTTATATAAATAGGTCTCTAATAGTCTTTAAATTTTCAGATGATTTAAGTTGTAATAATGTGCATCATCAAAAAATAACGTGACCATTCCTAAATATAGCAATATCACGATGAATACCTAAATATTTTTAATACACTTTACTGGAAGTATACGGGATTGTTCGATTCAAAAACAATGTTATCACCTTTAAAACTAATGTTCAAATTTGTAGTTAATGGATTACTGAGAAGATTTAGAAATTTACAGTGAAATTAATGAAGAAATATACGGTTCACGAGATAGAATAGCGGTTTTCAAAACATGTTTAACGTTAAATAGTGTATACTATGACTAATTACGATGGTGGAAGAAGGGACTAAGTATGAAGTCGAAATATCCAGATGATAGCTTAGCGCTACATACAGACTTATATCAGATAAACATGGCAGAATCTTATTGGGCGGATGGTATACATAATAGAAAATCAGTGTTTGAGCTGTATTTCAGAAAATTACCATTTGGCAACGGTTTTGCAATTTTTGCTGGTCTAGAAAGAATGCTGGAATATTTACGTGATTTCCGTTTTAGTGAAAGCGATTTAGAGTATTTGCAAAATGATTTAGGTTATAGCGAAGATTTTATCGAGTATTTAAGAGATTTACGCTTTACCGGAGATGTGTATTCAATGGTTGAAGGTGAACTAGTCTTCGGTAATGAACCGATTGTGCGTATTGAAGCGCCTTTAGTAGAAGCACAATTAGTTGAAACGGCTCTACTGAACATTGTTAATTATCAAACATTGATTGCTACAAAAGCAAGTCGTATTAAGCAAATTGTAAAAGACGATGTGGTAATGGAATTTGGTACACGTCGTGCTCAAGAGATGGATGCAGCCATTTGGGGTACACGTGCAGCAATTATAGGTGGATTGGAATCAACAAGTAATGTGCGTGCAGGTAAATTATTTAATTTGCCAGTTGCGGGCACTCATGCTCACTCACTTGTTCAAGCTTATAAAAACGACTACGAGGCGTTTCATGCTTATGCAAGACGTCATAAAGACTGTGTGTTTTTAGTTGATACGTATAATACTCTTAAATCAGGAGTTCCAACTGCAATCAAAGTAGCAAAAGAACTGGGCGATAAAATTAACTTTATGGGTATCCGCTTAGACAGTGGAGACATTGCATTTTTATCAAAAGCAGCACGTAAAATGTTAGATGACGCTGGATTCCCAAATGCCAAAATCGTTGTATCAAATGATTTAGATGAATATACTATTTTGAATTTAAAAGCTCAAAATGCAATGGTTGATATGTGGGGTATTGGTACAAAATTAATTACTGGTTACGATCAACCCGCTTTAGGTGCAGTGTACAAAATAGTAGCTATTGAAAAAGAAAATGGACAAATGGAAGATACCATTAAAATTTCTGCTAACGTTGAAAAAGTGTCTACGCCTGGGAAGAAAAAATTATATCGCATTATTGATCGTGAAAATGGTAAAGCTGAAGGTGACTACATTACGATGTTTGATGAAGATCCTCAATTGGAGGAACGTATTAAAATGTTCCACCCAGTTCATACATTCATCTCCAAATTTGTCACTAATTTCGAAGCTAAAAATTTACACACGAAAGTAGTAGAAAATGGACAAGTAATCTACGAAAGTCCTTCTGTACAAGCAATGAGAGAGTACGCGACCGAAAATTTAGACTTATTATGGGATGAATATAAGCGTTCTTTGAATCCTGAGGAATATCCAGTCGATTTAAGCCAAAAATGCTGGGATAATAAGATGCGTAACATTCAAGAAGTGAAAGATATGGTTGAACAAATCGAGCTTGGTTAAGGAGGTAAGTAGTATGTCAAATTTACAACAACAAATTATTGAAGAGTTACGAGTTTTACCAATAATTGATGTACAAGGAGAAATTCGTCGTTCAGTAGATTTCCTAAAAGCATACGCACTTAAGCATTCTTTCGTAAAGGGTTTCGTTTTAGGTATATCTGGTGGTCAGGATTCGACTTTAAGTGGTAAATTAGCGCAAATGGCAGTAGACGAACTAAATGCCCAAGTAGGTAAAGATCAATACTCTTTCTGGGCAGTGCGTCTTCCATACGGAGTACAATCTGATGAACAGGATTGCCAAGACGCAATTGATTTTATCCAACCTACAAAAGTCTATACTGTGAATATTAAAGCAGCTGTAGATGCTGGTGTACAAGCTTTGGCTGATGCGGGAGTTGTACTTTCTGATTTTGTAAAAGGGAATGAAAAAGCACGCGAACGTATGAAAGTTCAATTTGCAATTGCAGCAACAAATGCCGGGATTGTCATTGGGACAGACCATGCGGCAGAAGCCATTACGGGATTCTACACTAAGTTCGGTGATGGTGGATCAGATGTTGTGCCGATATTCCGTTTAAACAAGCGCCAAGGTAGAGCATTACTTGTGGAGCTTGGATGTCCGAAGCATTTGTACGAGAAAACACCAACAGCAGATTTAGAAGAGGAACGACCTTCATTACCCGATGAGGTTGCACTAGGTGTGACATATGATCAAATTGATGATTATTTGGAAGGTAAAGTAATTCCTGATGAGGCTCGTAAAGTCTTAGAAGGGCATTACTTACGTTCGCAACATAAACGTCACCTACCAATAACTGTGTATGATGATTTTTGGAAGTAATTAAATAATATAGATGAGCCGAATCCTGAAGTGAGGATTCGGTTTTTTTATTACCCCAACCGAAGGACGTGCATTTGTGAAATATATTAGAAACATACAATTAATTAATAAAACTGTCACCTAATATTTATTGAAAATTCTGCTCTAAAGTATATTTTAAAATTATAAGAAAAAGGGGTTAGTAAAGAGCATTAAGGCGCAATAATAGTAAGGAACTAAAAAGATAAATTGAGCTAATAATTATTCTACTCTTTGTTTTGTTAAAGGTTTGTAATCAAAAGAAATCTAATGGTCATGGTATAATAAGTCCAATTATATTAAGGGATGCGGTTCATAAGGCTTATTTTTTGTCTAATGGATTAAAACGATAGACTTTGTAAAGTGGAGGTTCAATTGATGGAAACACAAGAAAAGCTTCAAGAGGTCGTACGTAATATTGAAAAGGTCATGATAGGTAAAAAGCATATAGCAGAATTGAGTGTAGTATCGTTGCTTGCTCAAGGGCATGTATTATTAGAGGATGTACCTGGAGTTGGTAAAACTATGATGGTACGGGCTTTGGCAAAATCAGTAGGAGCACAATTTAAGCGTATTCAATTTACACCAGATTTATTGCCTTCTGATGTTCTAGGTGTATCCATTTATAACCCAAAAGATATGGAATTCCATTTTCGACCGGGGCCAATCATGGGCAATATCATATTGGCTGATGAAATTAATCGTACTTCTCCAAAAACGCAGGCTGCATTACTTGAAGGTATGGAAGAGGCTGCTGTGACAATCGATGGTGAAACATACAGTATCCCAAAACCTTTTTTTGTAATGGCAACACAAAATCCGATTGAATATGAGGGAACCTATCCATTACCAGAGGCACAACTCGATCGATTTTTGTTGAAGATGAAAATGGGTTATCCATCTTATGATGATGAAATTGAAGTACTACGTCGTGCTGAACAAGGTAAGCCAATCGATTTTTTAACATCTGTCATTACCATAGAAGAATTAATTACTTTGCAACAACAAGTAAAAGATGTTTTTGTTGATGAAGTTGTGAAAGGTTATATTGTTGATTTATCTCGTGCAACTAGAGAAAACCAATATGTATATTTGGGTGTTAGTCCACGAGGCTCCATTGCATTGATGAAAGCTTCGCAAGCATATGCATTACTTCGTGGTCGTAGTTTTGTTACACCTGATGATGTACAGTTTTTAGCACCATTTGTATTCTCGCATCGTATAATGCTAAGGCCTGAAGCTCGTTATGATGGAGTTTCACCTGAAGAAATTATTGGACGCATTTTAATTAATACAGTTGTGCCCATTAAAAGGTCTGCAAATCAATGACAATAAGTAGATTACGATATGTTTCAGGGAGAATCATACGCCTGATGCTAGTCGTTTTGCTACTGCTTAGTACACTAGCATTTGGCATCATAGAAGGCGGTTTTGTAATCTGGTTTGTCTTTTTCATGTTACTTCCTTTCTCAACATATTCATTGTTGTTGTTTTTTACACCTTTAAAAAAAATGAAAATAGAGCGCAGTATTGAACAGGAACATATGAGAAACGGTGATTCATTGAAGATGACAATGACTCTAAAGCGCAATAATAGATGGCCTATTGTATATGCAGTTATTCGTGAAGCGAAGCCTAGTGAAGTATTGGTAAATGCAATGATGCAACCAATGCAAAGGTTATTGTTAGTTGGATTTAAAAAGGAAGTTAAGTGGACATATGAAATTGAAGAAATACCGCGAGGAGAACACTATTTACAAGGTGTTGAAATAACAGTTAGTGATTTCTTTGGCTGGATTAAAAAAACGCAAATCATCCCTGCGAAACGTACGGTTGTTGTGTATCCAAACGTGACGAAAATGATTTTCAGACCCCTTGATATGGGCATGCAAACTGGAACTGGACCGGTATCTTCTGCAATTGTACGGGATACGACAATGGTGTCAGGATTGCGCGAGTATCAACCTGGAGACCGGATTTCTTGGGTACACTGGAAGACATTTGCGAAAACGGGAGAGCTTCGTACGAAAGAGTTTGAAGATCAACAATCACAAGATTTATGCCTAGTGCTAGATTGTTCACCATCAGCATTATTTGAAGATCAAGTTGAATTTGTTGCCTCTATCTTGGATGCGAGTGTTCGTCAGCAAATCACGATGGCATTTTTGTCGGCAGGTAGAAATCGTATGCTTTTTGAAGCCATTCAAACAGAAAGCCAATTGAAAGAGGTTATGTTCCATTTGGCGAGTGTACAAGATGATTTAGGAGATTCAGTCAATCGTTTGTACGGACAAGATCGTACGTTAGCGAATGCTGCTCAAATTCTTTTTGTGACAAGTGAGCTTACAACAGAGTGGCTTGATATTTTAACAAAGGCATCAAAGTCATCACGTGCCTGTCTTTGCTTTGTTATTCGAAGTAAAGGACAAGTTATGTCCACCCAGGAACAGGCTATGGAGAAATTAGCTCGCACACGTGGTATTAGAGTTAATACGATTGCTAAGGAACAATTTACAGAAGCTTTTACGGGGGTGTTGAAATGACAGAGCACCCTATAAAGAGAATGATTGGATTAGTGGCGCTCTACATTGTGATTTTCTTCATGTTAAGAGAATGGCTTCTGCCTATCGTTATTTTGACTAATACAGGTCATCTAAACTTATTCTTATTATTCGTAGCTATCTGTCTGCTGGCGAATATAGTCCGTTTAAATGGTTGGATATCGGCTATTATAAAATCTGCCTATATATTATGGTTTTTAATGTACGTTTATACAGGAACGAAAGTATTTTCAATTGAGAGTGTACTAACATTAAGTAGTGATCTTCAAAATAGTTGGTTAGCATTGATACAAAGAGATTGGAACGGTGTGGCGAACTCTTTCCGCAGTATCTTATTTTTTATCTTGCTTTGGATGACGATTTATCTAATTCACTATTGGGTGACGGTGAAGCATACTATTATTCATTTCTTATTCGTAACGATTATATTTTTAGCTTTGTTAGATACTTTTAGTGAGTATAATGCGAAGTTTGCCATTATAAGAGTTATGTTTTTAGGATTACTTTTACTAGGTACTTTATATGCTAATCATTTATTTGAGACAAATGCTGTGGAGAGAAAAGGAACAAAGTATATCGCTGTTCTAATTCCGTTAGCGGTTATGCTTATTGCGAGTACTGTATTTGCCTATGTGATGCCGAAAAAAGGCCCGATGGTAACTTTACCGAAATCACTTTCTACTCTAATAGATCAACAAGGTAAAGGTAGTTCTGCTATTGGAAGAATTGGTTATGTTGAGGATGATAAAAAGCTAGGTGGACCATTTGAAATGGATGCTCGCATCGTCTTTATTGCAAAGGCTGATAGTAAACAATATTGGAGAATTGAAACAAAGGATATTTATACTTCTAAAGGATGGGAACGTAAAAAGGGTGATGTTTATGTCGAGGTCTTTAATCAAAATGAGAATATCCCTTTAACTATTAAACCAGGAAGTAAAAAGGATCAAACTACTGCAGAAATTGAAATGAAGAAAGATTTTAAATTCATTATGCAGCCATATGGTTTGATGGCGGTTAATAATGTAGAACCAGATGTATCTTTCTACCGAGAAATAGACGGTGAAAAGATTCGTTCTTTAAAGGATGAAAATGAAATTGCATTAGAGGCGTATACGCTATCCTATAGTTCACCAAAATATAGTTTGAAGGCACTCAAGAAAACAAATGCAAACGATTTGAAAAAGTTATCGAAGGATTATAATACTTATTTGCAATTACCTAAAACTTTGCCGAAACGAGTGAGGAAACTTTCAAAAGACATTACGAAAGATGAAAAGAGCTTATACGGTAAGGCTAATGCAATTGTAGATTATTTTAAATATAACAATTATGTCTATAGTCGTGACAAAGTGGCGATTCCGGGGAAACATGATGATTATGTTGATCAATTTTTGTTTGATACAAAAATGGGCTATTGTGATAACTTCTCAAGTTCAATGGTTGTCATGTTGCGCTCTATTGGTATTCCAGCACGCTGGGTAAAAGGTTTTTCTGAAGGTGAAGAAATACAGAGTGTTGCAGGTGAACAGAATGAATTTGTCATCACAAATAATAATGCTCATTCATGGGTAGAAGCATATTTGCCTGGAATAGGTTGGATGTCTTTTGAACCTACTATAGGCTTTGAAGGTTTTGATAATGTGTTAGATGATGTGAAAAATCAACAACAGCCTACACCGATCAATCCCAAAAAAGAAAACAAAGAAGAAAAGAAAAAACAACAAAGAGCTGAAAAGAAGAAAGAAGAAAAACCAAAAGAAGAGAAGCAGAAGCAAGAAAAAGATAAAAAACAAGCTCAAAAAGAAAAAACAAAAGAACCTATAATAAGTAAGGAATCTGCAATAGTGATAGCAATAATTATTGGAGCTTTGTTAGTGCTAGCTTTAATTCTAGTATTATTACGTAGAAAGTGGATACCAAAAGCAATAATTACTTATTATCGTATGAAAAAACCCGAGAATATTTCCATAGATCAAGCTTACCATCAATTGTTGAAACAATTAGAGCATGCTGGTTTGAAAAAGGGGAATGGGCAGACCCTACAAGACTTTGCGAAGTATGTAGATGAACGCTTAAGTACTAAGCATATGAGTAAAATAACTGCTTTATATGAGCAACAAATTTATAGTAATAATTACACTCAATTAGATTGGTTAGATATAAAAGAAAGTTGGGAATATTTAATCAATCGTACAAGCGGTTGATTTTAAGTGTTACAACATGTAAAATTGAGAAAAATTAAATATATTGATTACCCTCATATATGTTCGAAAATAAGGTTCGGATGTCTCTACCAGGTTACCGTAAATGACTTGACTATGAAGGTGAATGACAGCGTGGTTAATCCATGTACTAGCATTCACCTTTTTTGATGTAGAGCATAAGGACGCGTAGGATGTAATTTCACACGCGTTCTTTTCGTATAGAAATGTTAAAATGAGTAGGTAAACAGTTATTAATATTAGAAGAGGTGGAAACGTTGTCAGCTAGTTCAATTTTACAAGATCAAGAAAAGATTATCGTTCTTGACTTTGGTAGCCAATATAATCAGCTTATTACTCGCCGTATTCGTGAATTCGGAGTTTACAGCGAATTGCATGCACATACTATTACTGCAGAAGAGTTAAAAGCAATGAATGCTACAGGGATTATTTTCTCTGGTGGCCCTAACTCTGTATATGATGAAAATGCATTCCATATCGATGAAGAAATTTTTAATTTAGGTCTTCCTATTTTAGGGATTTGCTACGGTATGCAATTAATGACACATGCTTTAGGTGGGAAAGTTGAAAAAGCTGCACACCGTGAGTATGGTAAAGCAGAAATTCAAGTATTGAATGACAATGCATTATTCGGCGAATTACCAAAAGAGCAAGTTGTTTGGATGAGCCATGGTGATTTAGTAACTGTAACTCCTGAAGGCTTTGAAACAATTGCGACAAGTGCTTCATGTCCAATTGCCGCAATGGCTAACGCTGAGCGTAAATTCTACGCAGTTCAATTCCACCCAGAAGTACGTCACTCAGTGTACGGAAATGACTTATTACGTCAATTCGTATTCGATGTTTGTAACGCTAAAGGCGATTGGTCAATGGAAAGCTTCGTTGAAGTTGAAATTCAAAAAATCCGTGAGCAAGTTGGCGACAAAAAAGTTCTTTGTGCACTTTCTGGTGGCGTAGATTCATCAGTTGTTGCTGTTCTTATCCACAAAGCGATTGGTGACCAATTAACTTGTATGTTCGTTGACCACAACTTAAACCGTAAAGGTGAAGTTGAACAAGTAATGAAAACTTTCACAGAAGGTTTCAACATGAACGTTATTAAAATCGATGCTCGTGAACGCTTCATGAGCAAATTAGCTGGCGTTTCAGATCCTGAGAAAAAACGTAAAATTATTGGTAACGAATTTATCTACGTATTCGATGAAGAAGCTTCAAAACTTGAAGGTATGGATTTCCTTGCACAAGGAACTCTTTACACTGATATTATTGAGTCTGGTACAGCAACTGCACAAACAATTAAATCTCACCATAACGTAGGTGGATTACCTGAGGATATGCAGTTCGAACTAATCGAACCATTAAAAACATTATTCAAAGACGAAGTACGTGCACTAGGTTCTGAACTTGGACTAGCTGATGAAATCGTATGGCGTCAACCATTCCCAGGTCCGGGTCTTGCTATCCGCGTACTTGGTGAAATAACAGAAGAAAAATTAAAAATTGTACGTGAATCAGATGCTATCTTACGCGAAGAAATCGCTAAACATGGTTTAGATCGCGACATTTGGCAATACTTCACAGTACTTCCTGATCTGAAAAGCGTAGGTGTAATGGGTGACCAACGTACTTACGATTATGCAATCGGTATCCGTGCTGTAACGTCAATCGACGGTATGACTTCTGACTGGGCACGTATCCCTTGGGAAGTTTTAGAGAAAATCTCAGTACGTCTAGTAAACGAAGTTGATCATATCAACCGCGTACTGTATGACATTACATCTAAGCCACCAGCAACTATAGAGTGGGAATAATAATATTAAAGCTTGGAGAGCCTACATTAGTAGGTTTTCCGAGCTTTTTTTGTTTGCGTAATACCAGTCTTGATACCAATATGCTTTATGCCATGACACAATTGAATTTAAGGATATAGTGAATGCATATGTAGAGGGAAATAAGGAAAACTAACGTCAAAGGACGCACCTATAAATAAAAAAACTTATGCAGTACATTGACTGTGTTATATAAGTTTTTTATAAAATAGATAAAAAATTCTATAAACTTTTAGCTTATCACAAAAATATAAAGAAATTTGCCGAAATTACGACCGAATTGTAAAGGCAGTGTAAAGAGCATGTAAAAACTCTGTGAAAAGCCAACACAGAAAGCCAGCATTTTTTATAATAAATGTGATAAAACATGAAGGAGTGGCAGCATGGAGTTAAACTGGCAAGAAATGATTTTTCAATTCCTGGGTGGACTAGGGCTCTTTTTATTTGCGATTAAATACATGGGGGATGGTCTGCAAAAAGCAGCCGGAGACCGTTTAAGAGATATATTAGATCGTTTTACGACAAATCCATTTATGGGTGTCTTAGTCGGTATTTTTGTCACAGTACTTATTCAGTCGAGCTCAGGGACAACCGTTATTACGGTCGGTTTAGTCAGTGCAGGCTTTATGACATTACGACAAGCGATTGGTGTCATTATGGGTGCGAATATCGGGACGACGGTTACAGCCTTCATCATTGGGATTAATGTAGGGGAATATGCTTATCCTATTATGGCACTTGGGGCAGTTTTGCTGTTTTTCTTTAAGAAAAGTAAGATTCAAAATATTGGTCAAGTATTATTTGGCTTCTCAGGTTTATTTATCGGTCTAGAGTTGATGTCGAGCGGTATGAAGCCATTACGTGATTGGCCGGCCTTTATTGATTTAACATTAAATATGAGTGATTCTCCGATACTCGGTGTTATTGTTGGTGCAATATTTACGCTAATTGTACAATCATCTTCTGCAACAGTGGGTATTTTACAGGGCTTGTATGCAGAAAACTTAATAACGCTTCAAGGTGCGTTGCCGGTACTTTTCGGTGATAATATCGGAACAACGATTACGGCGATACTGGCAGCATTAGGGGCTTCTGTTGCAGCGAGACGTGCAGCGGCAACACATGTATTATTTAATGTAGCTGGTTCAATCATTTTCTTGCTCGTGCTGGGGTTATTTACGAATTATATAGAATGGATTACTGGCATATTAGGCTTAGAACCTAAAATGCAAATTGCCTTCGCACATGGAACGTTCAACGTTGTCAATACACTTATTCAACTACCGTTAATAGGCGTATGGGCTTATGTCGTTACCAAGTTAATACCGGGTGAGGATACTATTGTCGAATATAAACCGAAGTATTTAGATTACTCGTTAATTACTAAATCACCAGGTATTGCGTTAGGACAAGCAAAACAAGAAGTGGTTCGTATGGGAGATTTCGGTGTACAAGGATTATCATCAGCAATGGACTATTTAAAAACGCTAGATGTGAAGCAGGCAAGTACAGCGGCACAATTAGAAGAGGCAATAAATAATCTCGATCAAAAAACAACGGATTATTTAGTAAGTTTATCGAAACAATCATTATCAGGTGCAAATTCTCATATCCATCATGCACTACTTGAAAATATTCGTGATATTGAACGTGTTGGTGATCATGTAGAAAACCTAATTGAGCTTATTGATTATAAAGAATCAAATCGAATAAAACTTAGTCAAGAAGCGACACAAGAGCTAGAGAAAATGTTTGAGCTTGTCATTGATACAGTAAAAATAGCAATGCAGGCGCTGGATACACGTGATGTGTCGTTGGCACAGCAAGTGAGATCACAAGAAGAACGTATTGACGAAATGGAACGTAGTTTACGTAAACATCATATTCGTCGATTAAATGAAGGTATTTGCTCGGGTTCAGCAGGTATTGTATTTGCTGATATTATTAGCAATCTAGAACGTATTGGCGATCATGCTAACAACATTGCTGATACGATTTACGAACATGAATAAGGTGATAAGCATTCTTTCGGGAATGCTTATTTTTTTGCCCTAATTTTCAGAGGATACAGTAGAATGCATAAGGTATACGAAAATAACCGTATCTCCTAATCGAAGGAAGACGGTTATTTTGCAATTCTTATTGAATATTAATGCCAAGGATAGCGACGATTGCAGTGGCCTGATCATGACGAATTGATAAACCTTTTGCTAATGTTGGATCTAAGTTGATTTGTTCGAAATAACAAGACGACAAATCAATTCCTTTTAAGTTTGTATCAGAAAAGTCAGCTGCGTTTAGTTCCATCCCTTGAAACGTGACTTGAGTTAACTTTACATCTTGTAAAGTGCTTTCGTTTAATTGGCCATCTTTAAAAGCAACTGCATGCATTTTCGATTCTGAAAAAGTACCATAGTTTAAAAGACAATCGAGTAATTCAACATTTTTGAGCTGTGTACGAAAGAAGCTAGAACCAATTAGTTTGCATGTATCAAATTTGACTCGATAAAAAACAGATTCTGCAAAATTACAATTTGATAAATCACATTTTGCGAAAATGACATCTAAAAACTCCATTTTAGTAAAATCATCTGTTAGGAATACACAATTCTCGAATTTAACTTCATTTAATTGGCGCGTACCAAAGCGACAATCGATTTGACATCCTTTAAGTAAAGAGTTCGCTTCAATTTCCTCTAGCATCATCTCTTCATTTTCGATTGTTGTTAAATAATGTTGCGAAGGTTCTATGATTTTAGGCATATTATAATTCCTCTCCAATCCACTTTGTATCATTTTATCAGTAATACTCTAGATACACACTTAATAAATTGCTAAAACATGTATTGTAATTATCTAGTAACTTGGGATAAATCGCCTTATTCACGAACTATAATGAAGAAGAATGTGAAAATGTTCGGAAAAACTATTGAAAATGAAAACTAAGAATGATATATTATCTACTATAAACAAATAACGTCGTCGTATAATGTCGGGAATATGGCCCGAGAGTATCTACCAAGTTACCTTAAATAACTTGACTACGATTAAAAGAAATTGGCTTTGCTGATTCTTTTATAACCTTGTGAGTGTGAATACTTAGCAAGGAATCGTAGACATTCGACTATTTCTAATTAGTTGCATGTCTTTTTTATTCTCTAAGATGTATAAGACGACATACGGAGGATTATCATGAAAAAGTATTTCCAGTTTGAAGAACTTGGAACAAATTATCGTCGTGAGATAATAGGTGGTATTACAACATTCTTAGCGATGGCATATATTTTAGCGGTAAACCCAATGATTTTAGGAGACGCTGGTATGGATAAAGGTGCTGTGTTTGTCGCTACAGCATTAGCAGCAGCGGCTGGTTCGTTGGTGATGGGGATCTTTGCGAACTTTCCGATTGCATTAGCACCCGGCATGGGGCTTAACGCATTCTTCGCTTACACAGTAGTATTAACATATGGTATTCCGTGGCAAACAGGTTTAACTGGTGTATTCTTCTCAGGTATTATTTTCATTATCTTATCTTTAACAGGTGTTCGTGAAACAGTTATTAATGCTATTCCAACACAATTAAAATATGCAGTATCAGCAGGTATCGGTTTATTTGTAACATTTGTTGGTTTAAAAGGAGCAGGAATTATTGTTTCTGATCCAGCCACACTTGTTACTTTAGGTGAATTTAAAGGAGCAACATTATTAGCGGTATTTGGTATCGTTTTAACAGTTGTCCTAATGGCTAAAAATATTAAAGGATCCATTTTTTTAGGGATTATTATTACAGCAATTGTTGGTATGATTTTCAACTTAATCGCTGTACCAACTGCTGTTGTATCAGGTATTCCTGATGTATCTTCAACTTTTGGGGTAGCGTTAGATCCTATTATTGACGGATTTTCAAATGGATTCAAAGAATTATTCAATGTTCAATTCTTAATCGTTGTACTAACATTTTTATTCGTAGATTTCTTTGATACAGCTGGAACATTAATGGCTGTAGCAAACCAAGCAGGATTAGTTAAAGATGATAAGTTACCACGTGCGGGCCGTGCTTTAATGGCAGATGCAATTGCAACAACAATCGGTTCTTTATTTGGTACATCAACAACAACTGCTTACGTTGAATCTTCATCAGGTGTAGCTGCTGGAGCAAGATCAGGTTTCTCGGCAGTTGTCACAGCAGTATTATTCTTGCTAGCAATGTTTTTCTTCCCGCTATTAGATGTAATTACTTCGGCAGTAACTGCGCCAGCACTAGTAATTGTTGGAGTATTGATGGTTTCATCATTACGTTTAATCGAGTGGGATAAATTCGAAATTGCTGTACCGGCATTCTTAACAATGATCATGATGCCATTAGGTTACAGTATCGCAACTGGTATTGCAGTGGGTTTCATCTTCTACCCTATCACAATGTTACTAGCAGGTAGAAAGAAAGAAATTCATCCTTTGATGTATGTATTGTTCTTTGTCTTCCTTGCGTACTTCATCTGGGTTCGATAATTAAAACGCTATTATATAGAAGAAGCTCCCTCCAAATGGTAGGGAGCTTCTTCTATATAAAGAGAGTTAAAGAGTCTTTTATTAATTAATAAAACTTTTTAACAGAAAACTATTGCAACATATCACATAGGATGATATAGTAAGTAACGTTGTCACTGAGACAATGAAATTACAGCTTAAACGCTTAGTTAAAACTCTTTATACAAAGGTGTTGACAACAAGGTAGTAAGTTGTTATGATATAAAAGTTGCTGATTGAGCAGCGGTATTACATCCAGGGAAACAACTTAAAAAGAAATTTTAAAATAGTTGTTGACAACGAAAAGTTATCCTGATATAATAAGTGAGTCGCTAATGCAGTGGCAAACAAAATGAACCTTGAAAACTGAACATGCAAGACGTTAATCAATAAATGCTTTTGAACATCAACTCTGTTGGTGGGTCAAAACAAAAATAGATATCATCTTAGGGTGATACGCTAGCAAAGCTAATGAGCTTTCAAACTACTTTTATGGAGAGTTTGATCCTGGCTCAGGACGAACGCTGGCGGCGTGCCTAATACATGCAAGTCGAGCGAATGATGAAGAAGCTTGCTTCTTCTGATTTAGCGGCGGACGGGTGAGTAACACGTGGGCAACCTACCTAGTAGATTGGGATAACTCCGGGAAACCGGGGCTAATACCGAATAATCCATTTTGTCACATGGCAAAATGCTGAAAGGCGGTTTCGGCTGTCACTACTAGATGGGCCCGCGGTGCATTAGCTAGTTGGTGGGGTAACGGCCTACCAAGGCAACGATGCATAGCCGACCTGAGAGGGTGATCGGCCACATTGGGACTGAGACACGGCCCAAACTCCTACGGGAGGCAGCAGTAGGGAATCTTCCACAATGGACGAAAGTCTGATGGAGCAACGCCGCGTGAGTGATGAAGGTTTTCGGATCGTAAAACTCTGTTGTAAGGGAAGAACAAGTACGTTAGTAACTGAACGTACCTTGACGGTACCTTATTAGAAAGCCACGGCTAACTACGTGCCAGCAGCCGCGGTAATACGTAGGTGGCAAGCGTTGTCCGGATTTATTGGGCGTAAAGCGCGCGCAGGTGGTTTCTTAAGTCTGATGTGAAAGCCCACGGCTCAACCGTGGAGGGTCATTGGAAACTGGGAGACTTGAGTGCAGAAGAGGAAAGTGGAATTCCAAGTGTAGCGGTGAAATGCGTAGAGATTTGGAGGAACACCAGTGGCGAAGGCGACTTTCTGGTCTGTAACTGACACTGAGGCGCGAAAGCGTGGGGAGCAAACAGGATTAGATACCCTGGTAGTCCACGCCGTAAACGATGAGTGCTAAGTGTTAGGGGGTTTCCGCCCCTTAGTGCTGCAGCTAACGCATTAAGCACTCCGCCTGGGGAGTACGGCCGCAAGGTTGAAACTCAAAGGAATTGACGGGGGCCCGCACAAGCGGTGGAGCATGTGGTTTAATTCGAAGCAACGCGAAGAACCTTACCAGGTCTTGACATCCCAATGACCGCTCTAGAGATAGAGTTTTCCCTTCGGGGACATTGGTGACAGGTGGTGCATGGTTGTCGTCAGCTCGTGTCGTGAGATGTTGGGTTAAGTCCCGCAACGAGCGCAACCCTTGATCTTAGTTGCCATCATTAAGTTGGGCACTCTAAGGTGACTGCCGGTGACAAACCGGAGGAAGGTGGGGATGACGTCAAATCATCATGCCCCTTATGACCTGGGCTACACACGTGCTACAATGGACGATACAAAGAGTCGCTAACTCGCGAGGGTATGCTAATCTCATAAAATCGTTCTCAGTTCGGATTGTAGGCTGCAACTCGCCTACATGAAGCCGGAATCGCTAGTAATCGTGGATCAGCATGCCACGGTGAATACGTTCCCGGGCCTTGTACACACCGCCCGTCACACCACGAGAGTTTGTAACACCCGAAGTCGGTGAGGTAACCTTTATGGAGCCAGCCGCCGAAGGTGGGATAGATGATTGGGGTGAAGTCGTAACAAGGTAGCCGTATCGGAAGGTGCGGCTGGATCACCTCCTTTCTAAGGATAATTACGGAAACAGATCTTGGATCTGTCGATTAACGTCTTGCGTTCAGTTTTGAAGGCTCATTGTAAAATGATCTTCAAAACCTTGTTCTTTGAAAACTGGATAAAACGACATTGAAGCAAATTAAGTAACACATTTTTTATTATTAAGTTTTTTAGGCTTAATAACTAACTTTTAGGTTAAGTTATTAAGGGCGCATGGCGGATGCCTTGGCACTAGGAGCCGAAGAAGGACGGCACTAACACCGATATGCTTCGGGGAGCTGTAAGTGAGCTTTGATCCGGAGATTTCCGAATGGGGGAACCCACTGTTCGTAATGGAGCAGTATCTTGACGTGAATACATAGCGTCTTGATGGCAGACCCAGGGAACTGAAACATCTAAGTACCTGGAGGAAGAGAAAGAAAAATCGATTCCCTGAGTAGCGGCGAGCGAAACGGGAATAGCCCAAACCAAGAGGCTTGCCTCTTGGGGTTGTAGGACACTCTATATGGAGTTACAAAGGAATGAGTTAAATGAAGCGGTCTGGAAAGGCCCGCCAGAGCAGGTAACAGCCCTGTAGTTGAAAGTTCATTCTCTCTTGAGTGTATCCTGAGTACGGCGGAACACGTGAAATTCCGTCGGAATCTGGGAGGACCATCTCCCAAGGCTAAATACTACCTAGTGACCGATAGTGAACCAGTACCGTGAGGGAAAGGTGAAAAGCACCCCGGAAGGGGAGTGAAATAGATCCTGAAACCATGTGCCTACAAGTAGTTAGAGCCCGTTAATGGGTGATAGCGTGCCTTTTGTAGAATGAACCGGCGAGTTACGATTACATGCGAGGTTAAGTTTTAGAAGACGGAGCCGTAGCGAAAGCGAGTCTGAATAGGGCGAATGAGTATGTGGTTGTAGACCCGAAACCAGGTGATCTACCCATGTCCAGGGTGAAGGTAAGGTAACACTTACTGGAGGCCCGAACCCACGTACGTTGAAAAGTGCGGGGATGAGGTGTGGGTAGCGGAGAAATTCCAATCGAACCTGGAGATAGCTGGTTCTCTCCGAAATAGCTTTAGGGCTAGCCTCGTGATAGAGAATCCTGGAGGTAGAGCACTGTTTGAACTAGGGGTCCATCCCGGATTACCGAATTCAGACAAACTCCGAATGCCAGTGATTTATGCACGGGAGTCAGACTGCGAGTGATAAGATCCGTAGTCAAAAGGGAAACAGCCCAGACCACCAGCTAAGGTCCCAAAGTAATTGTTAAGTGGAAAAGGATGTGACGTTGCTTAGACAACCAGGATGTTGGCTCAGAAGCAGCCATCATTTAAAGAGTGCGTAATAGCTCACTGGTCGAGTGACGCTGCGCCGAAAATGTATCGGGGCTAAACAATTCACCGAAGCTGTGGATGGACATCTTAGATGTCCGTGGTAGGAGAGCGTTCTAAGTGCTGTGAAGTCAGACCGGAAGGACTGGTGGAGCGCTTAGAAGTGAGAATGCCGGTATGAGTAGCGAAAGACGGGTGAGAATCCCGTCCACCGAATGACTAAGGTTTCCTGAGGAAGGCTCGTCCGCTCAGGGTTAGTCGGGACCTAAGCCGAGGCCGATAGGCGTAGGCGATGGACAACAGGTTGATATTCCTGTACCACCTATTTACCATTTGAGCAATGGGGGGACGCAGTAGGATAGGGTAAGCATGCTGTTGGTTATGCATGTTCAAGCAGTGAGGCGTGAAATGAGGCAAATCCCATTTCTATAACGTTGAGCTGTGATGACGAGGACGTATGTCCGGAGTTCCTGATTTCACACTGCCAAGAAAAGCCTCTAGCGAGGTAAAAGGTGCCCGTACCGCAAACCGACACAGGTAGTCGAGGAGAGAATCCTAAGGTGTGCGAGAGAACTCTCGTTAAGGAACTCGGCAAAATGACCCCGTAACTTCGGGAGAAGGGGTGCTCTAGTAGGGTGAAAGCCCGAGAGAGCCGCAGTGAATAGGCCCAGGCGACTGTTTAGCAAAAACACAGGTCTCTGCAAAACCGTAAGGTGACGTATAGGGGCTGACGCCTGCCCGGTGCTGGAAGGTTAAGAGGAGTGCTTAGCGCAAGCGAAGGTGCGAATTGAAGCCCCAGTAAACGGCGGCCGTAACTATAACGGTCCTAAGGTAGCGAAATTCCTTGTCGGGTAAGTTCCGACCCGCACGAAAGGCGTAACGATCTGGGCACTGTCTCAACGAGAGACTCGGTGAAATTATAGTACCTGTGAAGATGCAGGTTACCCGCGACAGGACGGAAAGACCCCGTGGAGCTTTACTGTAGCCTGATATTGAATTTTGATACATCTTGTACAGGATAGGTAGGAGCCAGAGATTCCGGAGCGCCAGCTTCGGAGGAGGCGTTGGTGGGATACTACCCTAGATGTATTGAACTTCTAACCCATGCCCCTTAGCGGGGTAGGAGACAGTGTCAGGCGGGCAGTTTGACTGGGGCGGTCGCCTCCTAAAGAGTAACGGAGGCGCCCAAAGGTTCCCTCAGAATGGTTGGAAATCATTCGTAGAGTGTAAAGGCATAAGGGAGCTTGACTGCGAGACCTACAAGTCGAGCAGGGTCGAAAGACGGGCTTAGTGATCCGGTGGTTCCGCATGGAAGGGCCATCGCTCAACGGATAAAAGCTACCCCGGGGATAACAGGCTTATCTCCCCCAAGAGTCCACATCGACGGGGAGGTTTGGCACCTCGATGTCGGCTCATCGCATCCTGGGGCTGTAGTCGGTCCCAAGGGTTGGGCTGTTCGCCCATTAAAGCGGTACGCGAGCTGGGTTCAGAACGTCGTGAGACAGTTCGGTCCCTATCCGTCGTGGGCGTAGGAAATTTGAGAGGAGCTGTCCTTAGTACGAGAGGACCGGGATGGACACACCGCTGGTGTACCAGTTGTTCTGCCAAGGGCATCGCTGGGTAGCTATGTGTGGACGGGATAAGTGCTGAAAGCATCTAAGCATGAAGCCCCCCTCAAGATGAGATTTCCCATTACGCAAGTAAGTAAGATCCCTCAAAGACGATGAGGTAGATAGGTTCGAGGTGGAAGTGTGGCGACATACGGAGCTGACGAATACTAATAGATCGAGGACTTAACCAAATTTTACTTAATAAACTTCAATGTAATTTATCCAGTTTTGAGAGAACAAGTTCTCTAATATAGTCTAGTGATGATGGCAAAGAGGTCACACCCGTTCCCATGCCGAACACGGAAGTTAAGCTCTTTAGCGCCGATGGTAGTTGGGGGTTTCCCCCTGTGAGAGTAGGACGTTGCTAGGCATACTAAGGCACAACTGATTTTATCGGTTGTGTCTTTTTTATTTGTTTTTTTAAAACCAAAGGCTATGACTGATTGAAAATAGAACATCTAGAATTCTAAGGGATATATGTCGGTGCTGTTGGATTATATGAAAACCAATTGCTAGGTATATAAGAAATCAAGAAACGATAGATTACTTGTGAGAGAGTAAGTGCCAATGAGATTGCAGCCATCCATAAAAACAGATTAGAAAAAATAGTTTACGGTAAATTGAAAGGATCCTTAGCTGTTTGCAAGCAAAGAGGTCGAAATCAAAACCTCCTGTTGAACAAGTAATTTTAGTTTTGTTTACTACGATTTTGTAAATAATCTATTATGATATTAAATATGTATTCTTTAACTAATCCGGTGATAATGTTCGACTTTTAAAAATCAAATAGCGACAATTGTTTGCAATATTTTACATAAATAATTTCCACATTAATACATAAATAAATAGTCATTAGGAAAAATATAAAATAAATTGACAGAATTTTCGGAATGAACTATGATATATTCTTATAACGTTCAAATAGAAATCTATAAATAATCTAAGATATGCATGATTTTTTTGTTTTGTGTTAATATAGAAAATGAAAAATGAAAAATATCCTTTGTTATGTATGATATTTTCTATTTTGTGTTAAAAAATGAATCGGGGGAAAAGTATGAGTGAATTAAAAAATAATGCGTTAGCAATGCATAAAAAAAATAGAGGTAAGATTGAAGTAATTTCCAAAGTGGAGATTAATACGATAGATGATTTAAGTTTAGCTTATTCTCCAGGAGTTGCTGCACCTTGCATGGAGATAGCGAAGGATCCAACTGCAGTTTACGATTATACGGCAAAGGGTAATTTAGTGGCTGTTGTAACAGATGGTACAGCTGTATTAGGGTTAGGTAATATCGGTCCTGAAGCTGCATTACCTGTTATGGAAGGTAAGGCAATTCTTTTTAAAAAGATGGCTAACATCGATGCTGTACCTATCTGCTTAGATACTACAGATGTAGATGAAATCGTACGAATTGTAAAAGGAATAAGCCCAACATTTGGAGGCATCAATTTAGAAGATATAGCAGCTCCTAGATGTTTTGAAATAGAAGAGAAACTACGTAAAGAATGTTCTATACCTGTATTTCATGATGATCAGCATGGTACAGCGATTGTAGTTGGTGCTGGTCTAAGTAATGCCTTAAAGGTTATTAATAAGGATAAGAGCAATGTACGTATTGTTATAAATGGTGCTGGAGCTGCGGGTGTAGCTATCTTGAAAATATTGAAACAAATTGGCTATGAACATATAATAATCTGTGATTCCACAGGTATTATCTATGAAGGTCGCGAAAATGGGATGAATTCGGTAAAACATGACCTTGCTAAAGTGACGAATAGTGAGGGACGAAAAGGATCATTAAGGGAAGCGCTTATTGGTGCAGATATTTTCATCGGAGTATCTGTTGCAAATATTTTGGATGAAGAAATGATACAGAGTATGAATCATGACCCTATCATTTTTGCACTGGCTAATCCAAATCCAGAAGTATCTTATGAAAATGCTATGCGATGGGGTGTGCGTATTTTCGCAACAGGTCGTTCGGATTATCCTAATCAGGTAAATAATATGTTAGCATTCCCTGGGATTTTCCGTGGAGCATTGGATGTTCATGCTTCAGAGATTAATGAGGAAATGAAATTGGCGGCTGTATTTGCAATTGCTTCTTTAATTGATGAAAATGATTTAGCACAAGGTACGATTATTCCGGATGCTTTAGATGAACGTGTAGCTCCTATAGTTGCGAAGGCTGTTAGTGAAGCTGCAATCAAGACTGGTGTTGCTAAAAAGCCTGTAGCTGTCGAAAATAAATAAAGTAAAGTAAAAGGGTGTCCAAAGAGTCGATAAAACGACTTTTGTAGGACATCCCTTTTTTTATTGATTTTAATAGAAAAGATATCATAAATTCTTAAAGATTTGCGAGTAAGAAATGAGGAAAGAAAGCTATAATAAGGGTAATGTTATTTAAGGAAGTGAAAGTGTGAGTAAAAAGCAAGTATGGTTCGAAGTGGAAGAAAACGAAACGATTGATGCGTGTTTACAACGCATGAAAGAGGCTGGTTATATGCCGATTGCACGAAAAGAGGAACCTCTTTTTGAAATGAGAGACGGAAATCCTTTCCCAGTTCGTCAAATAATACGATTTAAAGGTATGTTATGCGAAGATTAACTAGAAAATGAATCTAAATACGAACGATACTCATTAACTAAAATTTATCGTTCGTATTTTTACGTTGACTTGTACTCGTGCAATTGTTAAAATGTGAGAAGGAAAACATCGAATCCCCATATATTCTAAGGAATTGGCCTTAGTGTCTCTACCCGACACCGTAAATGTCGGACTATGCGGGAAAGCAACTTTTGGAATGAGAGTGAAAGGTGTGACACAATTGCGTACAGCTAATGTTTCTAAGCCCAACTCTTTTGTTAAGTCCTCAAGTAAATTGCTTTCACGCATGTCTGTGTGAAGTATTTTATTTGGGGACTTTTATTTGTTTAAAGGAGCGGAATGTATGAGTTCAAAAATTGGCGTGATCATGGGAAGTTCAAGTGATTGGGAAACAATGAAACATGCGTGTGATGTATTAGATGAATTGCAGATTCCATATGAGAAAAAAGTGGTATCGGCACATAGAACACCAGATTTGATGTTTGAATATGCACAGGAAGCTCGTACAAGAGGCCTTCATGTCATTATTGCTGGAGCAGGTGGTGCAGCACATTTACCAGGTATGGTAGCAGCAAAAACAACTCTACCGGTTATTGGTGTACCTGTTCAATCAAAAGCATTAAATGGGCTAGATTCTTTATTATCCATCGTGCAGATGCCAGGTGGTGTTCCAGTAGCGACTGTAGCTATTGGTAAAGCTGGTGCGACAAACGCAGGATTACTAGCAGCACAAATTCTATCTACAACAGATTCTGAAATTACAGAAAAAATAGAAGCACGACGCCAAGCAATGGAAATGAAAGCTCTAGAAAGTTCAGGTGAGTTAGAGTGACGAAAATTTATCCTGGTCAAACTATTGGTATAATCGGTGGCGGTCAACTTGGTCGTATGATGGCAATGGCTGCAAAGGAAGCTGGTTTTAAAATCGCTGTACTTGAGCCGACAATGGATTCACCATGTGGTCAAGTTGCGGATATTCGTATTGTTGCCCCGTATAACGACGAAGCGGCATTAGAAGAGCTTGCAGAAGTGAGTGACGTTATTACATTCGAATTTGAAAACATCGATTATGCGGGTTTGAAAAGATTATCTGAAATTGCTTATGTACCTCAAGGTGCTGAACTTGTACGTATTACGCAGAACCGTATTCTTGAAAAAGCTGCAATTAATGAGGCTGGATGTCCAGTCGCAACATACATAAATGCTGAAAGCTTCGAGGAGCTTCAGAGTAAAATCGAAATTGTTGGTTATCCTTGCGTCGTAAAAACTGCAAGAGGTGGTTATGATGGGAAAGGCCAACAGACGCTACGATCAGAAAATGATCTGCCATTAGCGAAATCTTTATTTGAACATTCTGCTTGTGTAGCCGAAGCATTTGTACCATTCGAGAAAGAAATTTCTGTCATCGTACAACGTAATGTTCAAGGAGAAACGTATTGCCTTCCTATTGGAGAAAATATTCATGTGAATCATATTTTACACGAAACGATTGTACCGGCACGTATTACAGAAGAAACTGCTAAACGAGCTACTGAAGAAGCAGAAAAAATTGCGAATCATCTTAAATTAGTGGGTACACTAGCTGTAGAACTATTTGTTTTAGAGGATGGACAAGTTATTATTAATGAGTTAGCACCACGTCCACACAACTCAGGACACTATTCGATTGAGGCCTGCAACATTTCACAATTCCATCAGCATATACGTGCTGTATGTGGTTGGCCATTACGTAAACCACAATTATGGTCGCCTTCGATTATGGTTAATGTCCTTGGACAACATGTCGTACCACTGAGTAATTCTATTTCAAAATACTCTGACTGGTCTATTCATTTATATGGTAAGCAAGAAGCAAAACATAATCGTAAAATGGGCCACGTTACAATCATGACTAACGACATTGAAAAAACGTTAACAGAAATTAATGATTCCCACATTTGGTAGGAATAGAAGGAGAACAATATGATAGCACGCTATACTCGTCCAGAAATGGGCGCAATTTGGACAGAAGAAAACAGATATCAAGCTTGGTTGGAAGTTGAAATCTTATCATGTGAGGCTTGGGCAGAACTTGGGGATATCCCGAAAGAGGATGTTGTGAAAATCCGTGAGGGTGCAAGTTTTGATATCGACCGTATTTTAGAAATTGAAAAAGATACTCGACATGATGTAGTTGCATTTACACGTGCTGTTTCTGAAACTCTAGGGGAAGAACGTAAATGGGTACATTACGGTTTAACTTCTACGGATGTTGTAGATACTGCTCTTTCTTATTTAATTAAACAAGCTAACGAAATTTTACGTAAAGATATTAAAAACTTTATCGAAATTTTAGAGAATAAAGCGAAAGAACATAAATACACAGTTATGATGGGCCGTACACACGGTGTTCATGCTGAACCAACTACATTCGGTTTAAAACTCGCATTATGGTTAGAAGAAATGAAACGCAATTTAGACCGCTTCGAAGCATCAGCTCAAGTAATCGAAACAGGTAAAATTTCTGGAGCGGTTGGTACTTATGCTAATATTAATCCATTTGTTGAAAAATACGTTTGCGAAAAATTAGGCCTTCAAGCAGCTCCTATTTCTACTCAAACGTTACAACGTGACCGTCATGCACAATACATGGCAACTTTAGCTTTAATCGGATCTTCAATTGAGAAATTCGCAACTGAAATTCGTGGTTTACAAAAATCAGAAACACGTGAAGTAGAGGAATTCTTCGCAAAAGGTCAAAAAGGCTCTTCTGCAATGCCTCACAAACGTAATCCAATCGGTTCTGAGAATATGGTTGGTATGGCTCGTTTACTTCGCGGTTATATGATGACAGCTTATGAAAACGTGTCACTATGGCATGAACGTGATATCTCACATTCATCAGCAGAGCGTGTAATCTTACCAGACGGTACAATTGCTCTAAACTATATGTTAAATCGTTTCGCAAACATTGTGAAAAACTTAACGGTATTCCCTGACAATATGAAACGCAATATGGGTCGCACATTTGGCCTTATCTATTCACAACGTGTATTACTTGCTTTGATCGACAAAGGCCTTGCACGTGAAGAAGCGTACGATACAGTACAGCCCCTAACTGCTAAAGCTTGGGACGAACAAGTGCAGTTCCGTGGACTAGTTGATGCTAGTGAGAAAATCACTGCTCATTTATCAAAAGAAGAGTTAGATGATTGCTTTGATTACAATCATCATCTACAACATGTAGATACAATTTTTGAACGTCTAGGATTAAACTAAACCGGGGGAATTAACAGTGGAAAAAGGTCAACTTTTGTATGAAGGAAAAGCTAAAAGATTGTACTCAACAGCAGAAGAAAATATTCTGTTTGTTGAGTACAAAGATAGTGCTACAGCATTCAATGGTGAGAAAAAAGAGGAAATCGCAGGTAAAGGTATTTTAAATAATAAAATTACTACTTTAATTTTCGATAAATTAAAGTCAGCGGGAATCGAATCTCACTTTGTTGAACAAATTTCAGAAAACGAACAGCTTGTAAAAAAAGTTGACATTATTCCAATTGAATTGGTTGTCCGCAATATTGCAGCAGGTAGCCTTGCAAAACGACTTGGATACGAAGAGGGTACAACTCTTCGTCGTCCAATCGTTGAATTTTATTACAAAAACGATGATCTTGGAGATCCACTCATCACAACAGAGCATATTGATATATTGAATATTGCTACACCAGAAGAAGTACAAGCTCTTTATGACAATGGCTTAAAGGTGAATGAAGTTCTCCGTCCATTATTCCAAGAAATCGGCGTAACTCTAGTAGACTTCAAACTAGAGTTTGGTCGTGATGCTAGTGGGCATGTGCTATTAGCAGATGAAGTTTCACCAGATACTTGCCGTCTTTGGGACATAGAAACAAATCAAAAACTTGATAAAGACGTTTTTCGTCGAGATCTTGGTAATTTAACAGATGTTTATAAAATCATATTAGCTCGCCTAGGAGGACTATCAAAATGAAAAAGGTAAAAGTTTATGTAACATTACGTGAAAGTGTATTAGATCCACAAGGTTCTGCAGTGAAAGGCTCATTACACACAATGGGATACAAAGAAGTTGCAGACGTTCGTATTGGTAAATATTTAGAATTACAAATCGAACCATCTGATCGTGATTTAAATGTAGTAGTAAGAGAAATGTGCGAAAAACTACTTACAAATACTGTTATAGAAGACTACCGTTTTGAAGTCGAGGAGGCTAACTAACTATGAAGTTCGCAGTACTCGTTTTCCCAGGATCGAACTGTGATTTAGATATGTATCACGCAATTAAAGACGAGCTTGGTGAAGAAGCAGAATATGTATGGCACGATACAAAAGATTTAAGTAGCTATGACGGTATATTATTACCAGGTGGATTCTCTTACGGAGATTACCTACGTTGTGGTGCAATTGCTCGCTCTTCAAATGTTATGACTGAAGTAGTAAAAGCTGCTGAAGCAGGTAAGCCAATCCTTGGCGTTTGTAATGGATTCCAAATTTTAACTGAGGCAGGCCTACTTCCGGGTGCCCTTCTACGCAATAAAAACTTGAAATTCATGTGTCGTACTGTTGATTTAAAAGTAGTTAACAATAATACAAAATTTACAAATCAATATGCAAAAGATGAAATTATTAAAGTACCTATCGCCCATGGTGAAGGAAATTATTACTGTGACGAAGATACTTTGCAATCATTAAAGGACAATAACCAAATTGTTTTCACTTATTCTAGCGAAAATCCAAATGGTAGTTTAGAAGATATTGCAGGAATCGTCAATGAACGCGGTAATGTACTTGGTATGATGCCTCACCCAGAGCGCGCAGTGAACGAATTAATCGGTGGCGCAGATGGACTTGCAGTATTTAAATCAATCGTCAAACAGTGGAGGGAAACACATGTCAATCAAGCTTGAACCAACACAAGAGCAAATTAAAGAGCAAAAACTCTATGCACAAATGGGCTTGTCCGATGAAGAATTTGCGTTAGTTGAAAGTATTCTAGGACGTCTACCGAACTGGACTGAAACAGGTCTGTTCTCAGTAATGTGGTCAGAGCACTGCTCATATAAAAACTCTAAACCGGTGCTACGTAAATTCCCAACTACAGGACCTCGAGTATTACAAGGCCCTGGTGAAGGTGCAGGAATCGTCGATATCGGCGATGACCAAGCCGTTGTGTTCAAAATGGAATCACATAATCACCCGTCTGCAATTGAACCTTATCAAGGTGCAGCAACAGGTGTTGGCGGTATTATCCGTGATGTGTTCTCAATGGGTGCACGCCCGATTGCTATGTTAAACTCTCTACGCTTTGGTGAGTTGAAAACTCCACGCGTAAAATATTTGTTTGAAGAAGTAGTAGCAGGAATTGCAGGCTACGGTAACTGTATCGGTATTCCAACAGTTGGTGGAGAAATTCAATTTGATGATTGTTACGAAGGTAATCCATTAGTAAATGCTATGTGTGTCGGTTTAATCGATCATAAAGACATTCAAAAAGGGATTGCTTCAGGTGTAGGTAACCCAGTAATGTACGTTGGTGCTAAAACAGGTCGTGATGGTATTCACGGTGCCACATTTGCTTCTGAGGAATTAAGTGAGTCATCAGAGGAAAAACGCCCAGCTGTACAAGTTGGTGATCCATTCATGGAGAAATTACTTCTTGAAGCTTGCCTAGAATTAGTGAAATTTGATTCACTAGTTGGTATTCAAGATATGGGTGCTGCAGGCTTAACTTCATCATCTGCCGAAATGGCTTCTAAAGCAGGTTACGGTATTGAGATGAACTTAGATCTAGTACCTCAACGTGAAACAGGTATGACAGCTTACGAAATGATGCTTTCAGAATCTCAAGAGCGTATGTTAATCGTTGTGAAAAAAGGTCATGAAGCTGAAATCGTTACTTTATTCGAGAAGTACGGTTTAGATGCTGTAACAATCGGTCATGTAACTGACGATAAAATGCTACGCCTTATACATAAAGGAGAAGTTGTAGCAAATGTTCCTGCTGATGCCCTTGCAGAGGAAGCACCTGTTTATAACAAACCATCAGCAGTACCAGCTTACTACAATGAATTCCAAGCAATGGAAAATGTAGAGCCTACAGTAGCTGACTATAAAGAAACTTTAATCTCACTATTAAAACAATCTACAATTGCTTCTAAAGAGTGGGTTTATGACCAGTATGATTATCAAGTACGTACATCAACAGTTGTAGCACCAGGATCTGATGCAGCAGTAGTACGTGTACGTGGTACGAACAAAGGTCTTGCAATGACAACTGACTGTAACTCTCGTTATATTTACTTAGATCCAGAAGTTGGCGGGAAAATTGCGGTAGCAGAAGCAGCCCGTAACATCGTTTGTTCTGGTGGTAAGCCACTTGCAATTACAGATTGCTTGAACTTTGGTAACCCTGAAAAACCAGAAATCTTCTGGCAAATCGAAAAATCAGCTGACGGTATTTCAGAGGCTTGTTTAGCATTAGAATCACCAGTAATCGGTGGTAACGTTTCTCTTTACAATGAGCGTAGTGGAGTAGCTGTTTATCCAACGCCAACAATTGGTATGGTTGGTTTAGTAGAAGACTTAGCTCACGTTACAACACAACAAGTTAAAGAAGCGGGAGACTATATCTACTTAATCGGCAATACAAAAACTGAATTTGGTGGATCTGAACTTCAAAAAATGCAAAATGATGGTCGTATTTTTGGTCTAGCACCAGAAATCGATTTAACTGTAGAAGCAGAACGTCAAGATGCATTATTAAAAGCTATTCAACAAGGTTTAGTTGCATCTGCACACGATGTTGCTGAAGGTGGCGTAGCTGTTGCATTAGCAGAAAAAACATTCGGTACAATTTTCGGAGCAGAAATCATCTTAGAAGGTTCGGCAGTAACTGCTTTATTTAGTGAATCGCAATCACGTTTCTTAGTTACAGTTAAAGCTGAAAATGCACAAGCGTTTGAAGTAGCTGTAAAAGATGCTCGTAAAATTGGTGTTGTTTCAGCAGATGCCGCATTGAGTGTTCGTGGTGAAGACGGTTCTACATTAATCGAAGGTCCAGTAGCAGAATTCCAAGATGCTTGGAAAGGGGCAATACCATGTTTGGTGAACTCAGAGGCTTAAATGAAGAATGTGGCGTGTTTGGGATTTGGGGTAATGAAAACCCAGCGCAGCTTAGTTATTACGGTTTACATGCATTACAACATCGTGGTCAAGAAGGAGCAGGGATTGTTGTCAAAGATGGCAAGCAATTTCGCGCTGTAAAAGGCGAAGGCCTTGTAAATGATGTATTTAGTGAAGGTAAATTAGAAGGCTTAAAAGGACAAGCAGCAATAGCTCATGCACGTTATACGACAGCAGGAGGCGGCGGAATTGAAAATGTTCAGCCGCTGCTGTTCCGCTCATCAACAGGCAGTTTATCAATTGCACATAATGGTAATTTAGTTAATGCAAATCACTTAAAGCAACATTTAGAACGTCAAGGTAGCATTTTTAACTCAACTTCTGATACAGAAGTACTTGCTCACTTAATTAAAAAAAGTACGCATCCGACATTTCTATCAAAAGTGAAAAATGCGCTTACTTTGTTAAAAGGTGCATTTTCAATCTTGATGTTATCTGAAGAAGGTTTAATCGTAGCTCGAGATCAGCACGGTTTACGCCCTTTAGCACTTGGTAAATTAGGTGACAGCTGGGTTGTTGCTTCTGAAACTTGTGCATTCGATTTAATTGGTGCAGAATTCGTTCGATCAGTAGAACCAGGAGAATTAATTGTCATAAATGATTCTGGTGTGAAAAGCGACCGTTTTGTAGAACCAGCTAAACGTGCAATGTGTGCAATGGAATATGTATATTTAGCACGACCAGATTCAGAAATTGGTGGCATAAACGTGCATATGGCACGTAAACGTATGGGTAAAACACTTGCTAAAGAATGTGCTCATATTGAGGCAGATGTTGTAACCGGTGTTCCAGATTCAAGTATTTCTGCAGCGATTGGTTTTGCAGAAGAGAGTGGGATTCCTTACGAATTAGGCCTTATTAAAAACCGTTATGTTGGTCGTACGTTCATTCAACCGACACAAGAGTTACGTGAACGTGGTGTGAAAATGAAATTATCTCCAGTACGTCAAGTTGTTCAAGGAAAACGTGTTGTAATGGTAGATGATTCAATTGTTCGTGGTACAACTTCAAGACGTATAGTTAAAATGTTGAAGGAAGCTGGAGCAGCAGAAGTACATGTTGTCATCAGTTCTCCACCAATGACAGACCCATGCTACTACGGTATAGATACATCTTCATCAGAAGAACTTATAGCTTCTAGTCATAGTGTTGAAGAAATCCGTGATGCAATTGGTGCTGATACGGTAACGTTTTTATCTGTTGAAGGCATGGTAGAATCTATTGCTCGTCAACACGAAGGTCCGGAACGTGGTCTATGCTTAGCATGTTTTACTGGAAAATACCCAACTGAGATTTTCCCGGATACTATCTTGCCACACGAAAAAGAACTTATACGTTAAGGAGACGATCTACATGTCAAAAGCATATGAACAAGCAGGCGTTAATATTGAAGCAGGCTATGAAGCAGTCCAAAGAATGAAATCACATGTTGAACGTACAGCAAGAAAAGGCATCATGGGTTCATTTGGTGGCTTTGGCGGCATGTTCGATTTATCTGAATTAAACTTGAAGGAACCAGTTCTTATTTCTGGTACTGATGGTGTTGGGACAAAATTAAAACTAGCGTTTATGGCTGATAAACACGATACAATCGGAGTAGATTGCGTAGCAATGTGTGTAAACGATATCGTTGCACAAGGTGCAGAGCCATTATACTTTTTAGATTACGTAGCAGTTGGTAAAGCTGAACCTGCTAAAATTGAGCAAATTGTTAAAGGTGTTGCTGATGGTTGTGTTCAAGCGGGTGCTGCGTTAATCGGTGGCGAAACAGCTGAAATGCCTGGTCTGTATGAAGAGGATGAATATGATTTAGCGGGCTTTGCGGTAGGTGCTGCTGAAAAAGCAAACATCGTAACAGGTGAGAAAATTTCAGAAGGTGACGTACTTGTAGGTCTAGCTTCTAGCGGTATTCACTCAAATGGTTATTCACTTGTCCGTAAAATTGTTTTTGCTGATAATGGCTTTACACCTGAAACAATTGTTGAAGGCTACGAGAACCTAGGACCGATTGGTGAAGCTTTATTAGTACCAACAAAAATTTATGCAAAACCTGTTTTAGCAATGCTAAAAGAGTGTGAAGTGCATGGTATGGCACACGTTACAGGTGGTGGTTTCTACGAAAACCTACCTCGTATGATGCCAGAAGGACTAGCAACTGAAATTGATTTAGGCACTTGGCCAGTATTACCTGTCTTTGAATTCTTAAAAGAGAAAGGTAATCTACAAGAGCGTGATTTATATAATGTTTTCAATATGGGAATTGGATACGTACTTTCAGTACCAGCTTCTGAAGCGGCTCGTATTATCGAGGTTGCGGAACAGCATGGTGAAAAAGCGTATGAAATTGGTCGAGTTGTGAAAGGTGAAGGTGTTCTTTTCAACGGTAATCATGATGGGAGCCTAACTCATGAGTAATATCGTTTCCATCGCAGTTTTCGCATCAGGCAGCGGTTCTAATTTTCAAGCTATTCAAGAAGCAATTGAACGCGGTGAACTAAATGCGAAAATTGAGCTCGTTGTCACAGATAAGCCTGGTGCTTATGTTGTAGAACGTGCTAAAGCAAAAGGTATCCCTGTATTAGCACTAAGTCCTAAGGATTTTGGTTCTAAGGAAGCTTATGAACAAGCTATTTTAGCTAAGCTACAAGAGTGTGAAGTGAAATGGATCGTTCTTGCGGGATATATGCGTTTAATCGGTGAAACATTATTAAATTCCTATACTTCGAAAATTGTTAATATTCACCCTTCTCTATTACCTTCGTTTCCAGGAAAAGATGCCATTGGACAAGCAATGGAACATCGTGTGAAAGTAACGGGTGTAACAGTTCACTTTGTAGATGCGGGGATGGATACAGGTCCAATTATTGCGCAACGTGCTGTAGCAGTCACTGACGGTGACCGCGTGGCAACTGAACAAGCAATTCATGCTATTGAGCATGATCTTTATAAAGAAGCATTACAGGAAACTTTAAAATAAATAATTAAGTGGAACCAGAGCTTCGTGCTTTGGTTCCGATTATATACTACATAAGAATTACAACTTGCTTTCAAATCTAAGGAGGAAATAATCGTGACGAAACGTGCATTAATCAGTGTCTCTGATAAATCAGGTGTTTTAGAATTTGCTAAGGAATTAGAGGCATTAGGCTATGAAATTTTATCAACAGGCGGTACAAAAAAACATTTACAAGAAAACGGTGTAGCAGTAACTGCTGTTGACCAAGTAACAAACTTCCCAGAAATTTTAGGTGGACGTGTTAAAACATTGAACCCGCTTATTCATGGTGGATTACTTGCAAAACATGATGATCCTGAACACCAAGCGCAAATGGCTGAACATGGTATTCAACCAATCGAAATCGTTTGTGTAAATCTATATCCATTCGTTGAAACAATTTCAAAGCCTAATGTAACAATCGTCGATGCTATTGAAAATATTGATATTGGTGGTCCAACAATGCTTCGTTCGGCTGCTAAAAATCAAAAATATGTAACTGTTATCGTCGATTCAAATGATTATGCAACTGTATTAGCAGAGCTAAAAGCAGAAGGTCAAACAACACTTGAAACACGTCGTCGTCTAGGTGCAAAAGTATTCCGTCATACAGCGGCTTACGATTCTTATATTTCTAACTACTTAACAGAATACACTGGTGAAGAATTCCCAGAGCAAATGACTTTAACATACGAATTAAAACAACCACTTCGTTACGGTGAAAATCCACATCAAAAAGCAGCTTTCTACCAAAAGCACTTAGGCTCAGATTTCTCAATCGCATCAGCTGAGCAATTACACGGTAAAGAACTTTCTTACAATAATATTCAAGATGCAAATGCAGCACTTCAAATTATCAAAGAATTTGACGCACCAGCTGCAGTAGCGGTTAAACATATGAACCCTTGTGGTGTTGGTACAGCTGAAACAATATCTGAAGCATTCGCTAAAGCATATGAAGCAGATTCAACTTCAATCTTCGGAGGTATCATTGCGTTGAACCGTGAAGTAGATTTAGCAACAGCAGAACAGCTTGCTGGAATCTTCTTAGAAATTATCATCGCTCCTGCATTTACTGCTGAAGCGCTTGAAAAATTATCTGCGAAGAAAAATATTCGCTTATTAACAATTTCATTTGCACAAGAAAAACGTGATGCATTCAACATAGTATCTGTTGAGGGTGGCTTACTTGTTCAAGAGCCAGACCGTTTCGGCTTAAAAGATGGAGAAGTAAAAGTAGTAACAGACCGTGAACCAACTGAAGAAGAATGGGCAGCAATGAAACTTGGTTGGTCAGTAGTAAAACACGTTAAATCAAATGCCATCGTTGTAACTGATGACAAAATGACATTAGGCGTTGGTGCTGGTCAAATGAACCGTGTAGGCTCAGCGAAAATCGCATTAGAGCAAGCTGGTGAAAAAGCACAAGGTGCAGCACTTGCATCAGATGCATTCTTCCCTATGAATGACACTGTAGAAACTGCCGCTAAAGCAGGCATCACAGCAATCATCCAAACAGGTGGCTCAATCAAAGACCAAGATTCAATCGACAAAGCAAACGAATACGGCATCACAATGGTATTTACAGGAGTAAGACACTTTAAACATTAAATGCTGAAGGCGCTCGCCCAGCTGCGAGGTCGTTGTAAGGCGGAAGCCAAAGTCGCTCTTAGACTTTGAGCGCCCGACTGAAACGACCCGAGTAGCTAGCGCCTGAAGCTGGATATGCTAGTTAAGGAAGGCAACCTAAATGCGCGACGTCGTGTCGCGACGGTTGAATGACCAGCATCCTGCTGGCTCAAGGCGCTCGATCATCGGCGACAAGCACTGGAAGGCTCGAATCAAAGGCGCTTTTTGCCTTTGACCGAGAGACTGAAGTGACCTCGGGCCGATAGCGCCTTGAACCGGATATCTGAATAAGGAAGGCAACCTAAATGCGCGACGTCGTGTCGCGACGGTTGCATGACCAACATCCTGTTGGCCCAAGGCGCTCGCCCAGCTGCGAGGTCGTTGGAAGGCGGAAGCCAAAGTCGCTCTTAGGCTTTGAGCGCCCGACTGAAACGACCCGAGTAGCTAGCGCCTGAAGTTGGATATCTGAATAAGGAAGGCAACCTAAAAGCGCGACGTCGTGTCGCAATGGTTGCATGACCAACATCCTGTTGGCCCAAGGAACACAACGATAATACATCGGCGTGTTCCATTAATTTATAAGTAGGGGGAAACATCAATGAAAGTACTAGTTATTGGTAGTGGCGGTCGCGAGCATGCAATTGCTAAACAATTTGCAAATGCAGCATCCGTTGAGAAAGTATTTGTAGCTCCAGGTAACGATGGTATGAAAAATGATGCAGAGTGTGTGGCGATTGACGTTTTCAACTTTGCGGAACTTATAGCTTTTGCTAAAGAGCAGTCAATCGACTTAACATTTGTCGGGCCTGAACAACCTTTAGTAGCTGGTATCGTAGATGCTTTTCAAGAAGCAGGTTTGCGCATTTTTGGCCCAACAAAGGCGGCAGCTAAAATAGAAGGTAGTAAATCATTTGCAAAAGAACTAATGCAAAAATATAATATCCCGACAGCAGCTTCCGCAACATTTACTGAAGCAGATGCTGCAATTGCATATGTGAAAAAAATGGGGGCACCAATTGTTGTAAAAGCAGATGGTCTAGCTGCCGGAAAAGGTGTAATCGTTGCATTAACTGAAGAGGAAGCGATTGAAGGCATCAAAGACATGATTGGTAATCAACGTTTTGGCGATTCTTCTTCTCGTGTAGTAATTGAAGAGTTCCTTGATGGGGAAGAGTTCTCTTACATGTCATTTGTACATAATGGTCAAATTTATCCAATGGTTATTGCACAAGACCATAAACGTGCATATGACGGTGATAAAGGTCCAAATACAGGTGGAATGGGTGCTTACTCTCCAGTACCTCAAATTTCTGATGCGGTTGTTAAACGTGCATATGCTGAAGTAGTCGTACCAACTGTACAAGCGATGACAACTGAAGGTGCACCTTTCACTGGGATTTTATATGCAGGACTTATTTTAACTGCTGAAGGTCCAAAGGTAATTGAATTCAATGCACGCTTTGGTGATCCTGAAACACAAGTTGTATTACCACGTATGGCTTCTGATTTTGGAGAATTCATGATGGCGTTAATGAATGGAGAACCTTATACATTGGAATGGTCGAAAGATGCAATGCTAGGTGTAGTAATTGCTTCTGAAGGATATCCAGGCGATGTAAAAAAAGGTGCGAAATTACCGTCACTTGAAAAATTATCAGCAAACTTCGATGTGTTTCATGCCGGAACAAAGCTAGTAGGAGAAGACTTTGTAGGAAATGGTGGACGTGTACTACTAGTTACTACAAAGGCTACATCATTAAAAGAAGCACAACAACAAGTATATGAAGGTCTATCTAAAGAATCTTGGGCGGGCTTTTTCCACCGTTCGGATATTGGTTGGCGTACAATGAAGTAAAACGAAAAGCTGCCCGATTTTTAGGTCGGACAGCTTTTTGTATAGTATGGGAATTATGAATTAGTTGAGTTAGATTGACTATTATTATTGTTCTGTTTTTGATCATTTGACTGATTTTTAGAGTTGCTGTTTTGTGAATTATTCTTTTCACCATTGTTATTGGAGTTACTATTCGAATTACTATTCGAATTACTATTGGAATTAGTATTAGCATTCGAATTACTATTGGAATTAGTATTAGCATTCGAATTTCCACCAGCAAAATCTTTCATCAATTGATCAATATTCGGAATAATACTTGCAGCTTGGCCACCAAAAGCACTTGCCATAGAACTATCCATTACGGATTTCATAGTGGAGTTCATCATTGCCTTTCTTGGACAATACTTTAAAATACCTTCCGCTGTTTTATAAGCACCGAAAATAATCATCAATCGACCACTAGTACAATTAGAATTGCGCGAAATTCTACCGATACCAAATGCTGTCATAGTTATACCACATGTTAACTGCATAAAAGCATTCCTCGTACTTAAGTTTTCTGATTGTGTCAATTAAGTCACCCTCCTATACAAATTTTCCCACAAAATACTACTAAAAACTTTGCTTTCCTAAAGTGCTGTGATACGATAATTCAATAATGCTAAAACAGTATTAAATCCTATTTTTGACATAAATTAAATAATCGATTTAACGAGCATATAAACAAAAAAGGAAAGCGAAAGGAGATGGATGTAATGCCAGAACCCTCATGGAAAATCAGTCAAATCCGTCAACAAATAGCCATCATTGATGGTAAAGAAGCACCTAATTTAGTAATTAAAAACGCGCGTTATTTACATGGCGTATATAAACAATGGATCCAGGGGAATATTTGGATTGATAAAGATCGTATTATTTACGCAGGACCTAAAATGCCACCAAACACAGCGACAACAGAGATTGTTGATGCTGAGGGACAGACGATTGTTCCAGGTTACATTGAACCACATGTTCATCCATTTCAGCTTTATAATCCCCAATCCTTTGCGGATTATGCAGCGCAACGTGGAACGACGACGTTTCTATCTGACAACTTGACGCTATTTTTGGCAATTAAAAACAAGAAAGCGTTTACAATTTTAGATCAATTAAAGCAACTGCCATTCTCATTCTACTGGTGGGCTCGATTTGATTCGCAAACGGAGCTTGAAAATGAACATGATCTCTTTACGACAAAAGCAATTAATGATTGGCTTGAACGAACAGATGTCATGTTAGGTGGGGAGTTAACAGGTTGGCCAAGATTACTAGCAGGCGATGACCAAATGCTATATTGGTTAAAACTCGCAAAAGCACATGGTAAAAAAATTGAAGCACATTTGCCGGGTGCATCTGAAAGAACCTTAGTCCGCATGAAGCTTTTTGGTGCTGATGGGGACCATGAATCAATGACTTTAGAAGAAGTGGAAAATCGTATTTTACATGGATATGCAGTAACTTTACGTCATTCTTCAATCCGTCCAGATTTACCAATACTTTTGAAAGATATTGTTGAGAAGAAATTGAATATTTTTGATCACTTAATGATGACGACAGATGGTGCTACACCTTCATTCCATAGAGATGGTGTGATGGACAAATGTGTTCAAGTAGCCCTTGATGCTGGAGTGGCGCCGATCGATGCCTATCAAATGGCATCTTACAATGTTGCGCGCTATTATAATATGAGTAATTTACACGGAATTATAGCAACAGGACGGTATGCTACTCTGAACTTTTTAGAAAATGAATTTAATCCAGTTCCTGTAAGCGTATTGTCAAAAGGTGTTTGGTTAAAACGCGACAATCAAAAGGAGTTCACTCTACCATCAATCGATTGGTCAGCGATGGGCACACTCGATTTGAGATTTGATTTATCTGATGATGACTTTCAATTCTCGATGCCATTTGGGATCCAGTTGGTGAATGATGTTATAACGAAACCATATAGCGTATCCGTTCATACGAATGAAGGTAAACTTCACACGGATCACGATGAATGCTATTTAATGCTAGTTGATAAAAATGGAAAGTGGCGTGTAAATACTTTGCTAAAAGGGTTTGCAACACATCTTCAAGGATTTGCATCCTCTTACTCAAGTACTGGCGATATAATCTTAATAGGAAAAAATACAAAAGATATGTTAATAGCCTTCAATGAAATGAAAAAAATGAAGGGTGGTATCGTAATTGTTGAAAATGGGCGAGTTTTAGAAAGCCTACCACTTTCAATTGGAGGAGGATTATCCGCCGAGCCTGTTGAAGTATTAATAGAGCAAGAATTAGCTCTAAAGAAGGCGTTACAAGAACGAGGCTATAATCTGGGTGATGCTAT
Source organism: Viridibacillus sp. KH_047 (assembly GCF_057838945.1). Lineage (NCBI taxonomy): Bacteria > Bacillati > Bacillota > Bacilli > Caryophanales > Caryophanaceae > Viridibacillus > Viridibacillus sp. KH_047. Next base: position 463,603 of record NZ_CM174479.1, read on the forward strand.
TTATACATTGCTATTTTTACAATCTACACATTTACCTTATATTCGGATTACTCAACGCGGTATTTTCGATGTGATGAAGAAAACCGTTCTATTCCCGTCCGTTATGAGATAGGAGGAAATCTTTTGAAAAAGAAGTTGATGGTGGGGCTATTAGTACTTGGCGTTTTTATCGTCGGATGCTCTAAGGAGAAAGAAGAAAAAGAAGTAAAGAAGGAACCAGAAAAAACGGAAGTACAAGCGGAAGCAGAAGTTGAGAAAAAGACATATTTCACACCGTTCACTGGTTTAGAGGTAGAGCAAAAACCAAAAATGCGGCCAGTGATGGTGACGATTAATAATCATCCGCAAGCACGTCCTCAATCTGGTCTAACTTCGGCTGATCTAGTTTATGAGATGGTAGCTGAAGGGAATATTACACGTTTGCTTGCAGTATTCCAAAGCGAGTTGCCTGAGAATATGGGTCCTGTAAGAAGTGCAAGAGATTATTTTGTTGAGCTAGCAAAAGGGTTAGATGCATTTTATATTGCACATGGATATAGTCCAGAGGCGAAAAGGGTGTTAAGTGCTGGTGTAGTGGATAATATTAATGGGATGCAATATGATGGTTCATTATTTCAACGATCAGCGGATCGAGTAGCGCCACACAACTCCTATATTTCAGAAGAAAATGTAAAGTTAGGATTTAAAAAGGTAGGAGCTTCATTAAAAATGCACAAAAAAGTACCTTTCTCTTTTTATGAGTCTGCTGAAGATGTTAAAATAGAAAAGGATATTTCGAAAGTAGATATTCGTTATGGTGTTGATGAACAATTCCATAACACATATACTTTTAATGAAGACAGTAAATTATATGAACGTCAATCTGGCGGCGTAGTTACTAAGGATTTATTAAACGATGAATCTGTACAAGTTGCCAATGTATTATTCTTTGAAGTGAATCAAAGTACTGTTGATCAAAAGGGACGTCAATCGCTTGATTTGACTTCAGGTGGAAATGGTTATGTATTTCAAGCTGGACAAAAGTTAGATGTCAAATGGCGAAATGTAGATGGTGTATTAGTACCATATGCAAATGATCAGCCTGTTAAATTAGTGCCTGGTAAGTCGTGGATTCACCTTGTACCTTCCAATCCTGGATTAGCAAAAGCGGTCACATATGAACCTTAATGAGGAAAGGGGGAATGAAGCATGCAAATTGAAAAAATTAAAGGTCATCAAACAGAACAACTATTTAAAGCAGTTTTGGAGTTAAATGACATAGAAGAATGCTATAAATTCTTTGATGATCTATGTACAATAAGCGAAATCCAATCTTTAGCACAACGTTTTGAAGTAGCGCATTTATTACGCCTGAAAAAAACGTATGAAACAATCAAAAAGGAAACAGGTGCTTCCACAGCAACAATTTCTCGTGTACGCCGTTGTTTTGATTACGGAAATGATACATATGATGAAATGCTTGGTCGCCTTTATCCAGATGAAAAACCTTTTCTAGCGCCTAAAGACTGAGAAGTTGTTTAACAAATATAATGAAACCGACTGAGCAGATATCTGTTCAGTTTTTTTCTTGTGAAATAAATTTTTGATAAATTCTTTCTAGCCTTTTCGAATATTCAATTGAGGCCACGTTTGACTAATGTATACTGGTAATTAGAGAAAAACTTGGTTACTCTTTGGCTAAGTCAAATAGATATTAATATTACAGATAGGTGGGTTAAAATGGAGTTTCAAAATTGGCGTCATGTATTTAAAGTAGATCCCGCAAAACCAATGACAGATGAAGTGCTAGAGCAATTGTGCGAATCAGGCACAGATGCAATAATTGTTGGTGGTACAGATGATGTGACAATAGATAATGTATTAGATTTATTGGTAAGAATTCGACGTTTTATAGTGCCAGTCGTTTTAGAAATTTCTAATTTAGAATCCGTTACACCAGGTTTCGATTATTACTTTATACCAACAGTATTAAATAGCAGTAACACCACATGGGTAAAGGATTTACATCATCAAGCGATTAAAGAATACGGCGATATTATGATGTGGGACGAGCTTTTTGCAGAAGGCTATTGCATATTAAATGCAGATTGCAAAGCTGCAAAAGTGACGGAGGCAAATACTGAGTTAGATGCAGAAGACGTAGTAGCTTACGCAAGAATGGCTGAAAATCTGTTCAATTTACCTATTTTTTATCTAGAATATAGTGGTGTTTACGGGAATCCTAATGTAGTAAAAGATGTTCAAGCAGTTTTAGAAAATACACGATTATTTTACGGTGGAGGTATTTCTAACCCTGAACAGGCAAAGGAAATGGCGCAATCAGCTAATACCGTCGTAATTGGCAATATTATTTATGAAGATTTAAAAGCAGCGCTTAGTACAGTAAAAGCAGTGAAAGAAATATAAAACTATAGTATAATCAAGAACAAATGTTTGTATTGTAAAAAGGTGGTGCGTTATGGAACAGCTAACGAATAATTTATTAAAAGGAATGAACCCTGAACAGGCAGAGGCTGTGAAAACAACAGAAGGCCCATTGTTAATAATGGCCGGAGCAGGATCAGGGAAAACGCGCGTACTAACTCATCGTATCGCGTATTTAGTAATTGAAAAAAAGGTTTATCCTTCGAAAATATTAGCCATCACATTCACGAATAAAGCGGCTCGTGAAATGAGAGAACGTATCGATGGGTTACTAGGCAACGGCACGGGTGCACAAATGTGGGTATCTACATTCCACTCTATGTGTGTTCGAATTTTACGCCGTGATATCGATCGTATTGGTTACAACAAAAACTTCTCCATTCTAGACACAACGGATCAATTGACAGTAATTAAAAACGTTTTAAAAGAGTTAAATATAGATCCTAAACGTCATGATCCACGCTCTATGTTAAATGCGATTAGTTCTGCGAAAAACGAATGTATCGATGTTGAAACATATAAAGCACAAGTGAGTTCAACAAACCCATATGAAAAAACAGTAGCAGATGTATATGAAGGTTATCAAAGACGATTGCGAAAAAACCAATCATTAGATTTTGATGATTTAATCATGATCACTATTCGTCTATTCCAACAGGTACCTGAAGTATTAGAGTATTACCAAAATCGATTCCAATACATTCACGTGGATGAATATCAAGATACGAACCATTCTCAATATCAATTAGTTCAAATGCTTGCGAAGAAATTCCAAAACATTTGTGTTGTTGGTGACTCTGACCAATCAATTTATCGTTGGCGCGGAGCAGATATCCAAAATATTTTATCTTTTGAAAAAGACTATCCTAAGGCAAAAGCGATCATGTTAGAACAGAATTATCGCTCATCTGCACGCATCCTTCAAGCGGCTAATGACGTCATAAAAAATAACTCAAGTCGCTATCCAAAAGAACTTCGTACAGAAAATGCTGAAGGTGAGAAAATTGCTATTTCACGTTCTTATGATGAGAAACAAGAAGCGCAATTTGTCGTACAAACAATTCAAGAACTAATGTTAAAAGATAATCGCTCACTTGATGATTTCGCAATTCTTTATCGCACGAATGCACAATCGCGTGCAATGGAAGAGGTGCTGGTGAAGTCGAACATGGCTTATACAATTGTTGGTGGTACGAAGTTCTATGATCGTAAAGAGATAAAGGATTTACTAGCATACCTACGTTTAATTGCTAATAATGACGATGATTTATCTTTAGCGCGAATTATTAACGAACCAAAACGTAGTATTGGTGCGACTTCTTTTGATCGTATGGCACAATTCGCATTCGAACAAGATCGGTCTATTTTTGATGCATTAAGAGAAGTTGACTTTATGGGCTTGCCTGCAAGAGCAGCTAACGCAGCAGCAAAATTCCATGCGATGATTTCGGACTTTACGCGAATGCAGGAATTTTTGTCTGTGACAGAATTAGTTGAGCAAGTACTCGAAAAATCGGGCTATCGTGAGATGTTGAAAACTGAAAAAACGATTGAAGCAGAGAGCCGCTTAGAGAATATCGATGAATTCTTAACAGTTACAAAAGCATTTGAAGCCCAAAGTGAAGATAAAACACTTGTTGCCTTTTTAACAGATTTAGCTCTTATAGCAGATATTGATTCTCTTGATAAAGAGGATGAGTCTAAAGGTAGCATTGTTTTAATGACTATGCACTCTGCAAAAGGTTTAGAATTCCCAGTCGTGTTCATCATCGGTATGGAAGAAAATATCTTCCCACACTCACGTTCATTGCAAGATGAAGATGAAATGGAAGAGGAGCGTCGCCTTGCTTATGTAGGTATCACACGTGCTGAACAAAAACTATTCTTAACTTGTGCACAAACGCGTACTATTTTTGGACGTAGCAGTTATAACAATCCATCTCGATTCTTACAGGAAATTGATAACGGAATTATTGAAGATGTTTCGGCTAACAATAGTAGTAGTACAAGTGCTGGACGTTCACCACGTCAGTCTGGATTTGTTACATCAACAATACAGCCAACTCGTACAGTAGTGACAAAACCAGCTTATACACAATCTGGTGGAGAAAAACTTGGCTGGGCTTCTGGCGACAAAGCATCTCATAAAAAATGGGGTGTCGGTACAGTTGTTAGTGTCCGTGGTGAAGGAGAGAATGTTGAGTTAGATATTGCATTCCCAAGCCCAACAGGTATTAAACGATTATTAGCAAAATTTGCGCCTATCGAAAAAGTATAGGCACAGTTGCGGAGGAAAATGAATGGACAAAATACAACTGGAAAAGCGTGTAGCTGAACTCAATGAGCTTCTTCATGAATATGGACATGCCTATTATGTACTGGATAAACCGGTTGTTTCAGATGCAATTTACGATCAATTATTAAATGAACTCATTGCAATTGAACAAGAAAATCCGGATTTAATCTATCCGGATTCACCTACACAACGTGTAGGTGGGGACATATTACAAGGTTTCAGAAAGGTTACACATGACTATCCAATGCTTAGCCTTTCAAATGCTTTTAACGAAGTAGATTTGAATGACTTCGATCGTAGAGCTCGTGCTATTATTGGTGACAATTTTAATTATATTTGTGAATTGAAAATCGATGGTTTAGCGATTTCTCTTCGCTACGAAAATGGTGTTTTTGCTATAGGCTCAACACGTGGTGATGGTCAAATTGGTGAGGATATTACAGAAAACTTGAAAACGGTTCGTTCTATACCGTTACGTTTAAAAGAGCCAGTATCCATTGAGGCACGTGGAGAATGTTATATGCCAAAACGCTCTTTCACAAATCTAAATAAAGCACGTGCAGAAAAAGGCGAAGAGTTATTTGCAAATCCTCGTAATGCAGCTGCTGGATCGCTTCGTCAACTAGACCCTAAAATTGCTGCGAGTCGTAATTTATCGACTTTCATTTATGCTATCGGAGGTAATGGTGAGGCTTACAATTTAGACAGCCATAGTGAAGCATTAGATTACATGGATAAATTAGGATTTCATACGAATCATGAACGCAGAGCATGCAAGGATATTAAAGAAGTAATGGCTTATATCGAAGAATGGACTGAAAAACGTCCGGAATTACCATATGAAATTGATGGAATCGTCATAAAAGTAAACCGATATGACCAGCAAGAGGAGTTAGGTTATACAGCGAAAAGTCCACGTTGGTCTATCGCATATAAATTCCCCGCTGAAGAGGTGGTCACTAAAGTTTTAGACGTTGATTTGACTGTAGGTCGTACAGGTGTTGTTACCCCTACAGCTATATTAGAACCAGTTCTTGTAGCAGGGACGACTGTTGGACGTGCAACATTGCATAATGAGGACATTATTCGTGAAAAAGATATTCGAATCGGAGACCAAGTTATTATCCGTAAAGCTGGTGATATCATCCCTGAAGTTGTTTCCGTATTGTTTAATCAACGTAGTGAAGATTCGGTTCCTTATGAAATGCCGACACATTGTCCGGCTTGCGACAGTGAGCTTATTCGTTTAGAGGATGAAGTTGCACTTCGCTGCGTGAATCCACAATGTTTCGCTCAAATTTCAGAGGGGATGGCCCATTTTGTATCACGAAATGCGATGAATATTGATGGTTGCGGAGAAAAAGTTGTAGAGCAATTATTAAAATCTGAACTTGTAAAAGATGTATCAGACCTATATAAATTAAATGTAGAAGAACTAATTCAATTAGAGCGTATGGGCGAAAAGTCAGCAAATAATTTAGTGACAGCTATTGAAAATTCGAAAGAAAATTCAATGGAACGCTTATTATTCGGCTTAGGTATTCGTCATGTTGGCGCAAAAGCAGCACGCGTATTATCTGAAGAATTTGGTTCTATGCAGAATTTAATGAAGGCTACAACAAATGAACTTGTGAATGTAAATGATATTGGTGAGAAAATGGCTGAATCATTGCTTTCATATTTTGAAAATGAAGAAGTCCAAGCATTAATACAAAGGCTTTCTGATGCAGGTGTGAACATGGACTTTAAAGGTAAAAAAGTAAATGTGGCTGATATAGAGAGTATATTTTCAGGCAAGACAGTTGTTTTAACCGGTAAATTAGAACAATTGACACGACAAGATGCAAAAGAGAAAATAGAACAGTTAGGCGGTACAGTTACTGGAAGTGTAAGTAAAAAAACAGACCTAGTAATCGCCGGAGAAGAAGCAGGCTCAAAACTAGCAAAAGCTGAAAAACTTGGCATTGAAGTTTGGGATGAAAACCGCCTTCTTCAAGAATTAACTGTGTAAAGGAGATCAAGATCATGAAACGACTTCGCTGGATACCGGCGATGATTGTTGTCACCATGCTTGCAGGTTGCGTTCCATCATTAAAGAATGACACGGAAGTAGTACAAAGCGATGCTAAAGACAAGGAAGAAGCAACGATCATTCCTAATATGCAAATTGATGACCAATACTATCGTACTCTTTTACCTTATAAAGCAAGTGCAAGTAGAGGTTTGATTGTTTCAAACATTTATTCAAAATATGATATTACAGAAGCAGAAAGTGGACTATTACGCTTATCTCAAAACGCATTTGACCCAGGAAAGTACTTTTTCCAGGAGGGGCAGTATATAGATAAGGAAACTGCCACTTCATGGCTTGCACGTAGTTCTCAAACAGATGACGGATTAAACCCTGCTACTACCAAAAGTATGTCGCCAACAGAACGTGCTAAAAAGGCTCCTATCTATTTGGCGCATATCGTAGAACAAAACTACCTTGAAAAAGCAGGGAAAAATAAAGTAAAGCTTGCTGGTGTTTCAATCGGCTTGGCTCTTAACTCTATTTACTATTATCAAAAAGAAGATTATGGTGCAACATATGAAGAACCAATACCAGAACAGGTTTTAACAAAACAGGGAGAAAAAATTGCTGCCCAAGTCATTCAACGATTACGTCAAAAAGAGGGTCTAGAAAATGTGCCAATGGTTGTTGGACTATTTAAACAGCAAAGTCGTAGCGCCATTGTTCCGGGCACATATATCTCTTACGGTATTGTTGATGAGGGATCTAATAAAATCTCAGAGTGGAAATCGGTTCAAGAGGAATATGTCTTGTTCCCAACAAATGATAGTGAAGAAAATTACCGTGAGATGAATCAGTATTTTAAAAACTTCAAACAAGATATTGAAAAGTACTTCTCTAACTATACAAATGTTATTGGAACAGGCTTCTATCAAGATAATAAAATTAAGAAGTTAAACATAGATATTCCGATTAAATTTTACGGTACTTCTGAAATTATTGGTTTCACACAATTCATGGCTGGTGCAGTAAATGATCAATTCCCTAAAGGTTTAAAGGTCGAAGTTAATGTGACTTCTGTCAACGGACCAGAGGCATTAGTAGTAAAAGATGCTAATTCAAGTGAGCCATATGTTCATATATATAATGATTAGTTTTTAATAGAAAGAGTGCGACAAATCTGTCGCACTCTTTTACTTTAGTAGAAAGTATTAAAATCATACTTATTTGTGTCGATAAATTGTATAATCTGAAGGTAGTCAATTATCTCTATTCATTTTGCTATAATGGATTATGAGTATAATAAGGTTGTTAATAAAGGAAAGAAAAGCCTTTATTTTCAAGCGTTTGGCGTCACTTTAGCGAAAAGTATCGCCTTGCATAAATATTACTAAAAATGATATTATTATCGGTATGGTTATTGAATTCGGAGGTGTGAAGAATGGCGAATATTACAAAAGAAGAAGTTAAGCACGTTGCTAACTTAGCTCGTCTAGCTATTACAGAAGCTGAAGCTGAAAAGTTTGCACAACAATTAGGTGCGATTACTAAATTTGCAGAGCAACTTAATGAATTAGATACTACTAATGTTGAACCAACAACACATGTCTTACCACTTGTAAACGTTTTACGTGAAGACGTTGCAGTGAAAGGTTTAGATCGTGAAGTTATGATGTTAAACGTAAAAGAACATGTTGACGGTTTAGTTAAAGTACCACCAATCATTACAGAATAATAGTCAGTAAGGAGGGCCACATATGACATTGTTTACAAAATCAGCACAAGAGTTACAAGAACTTTTAAAAACAAAAGAAATCTCAATCGCTGACTTAACAGAAGAAGCTTACAAACGTGTAGCTGCACTAGATGGTGAAGTAGGCGCGTTTTTAGCACTAAATGAAGAAAAAGCAAAGGCACAAGCAAAAGAAATGGATGAAGTTCCTTTTGAAGAAAGAGGACCACTATTCGGTCTACCTATCGGTGTTAAAGACAATATTGTCACTGAAGGCTTAGAAACAACTTGTGCAAGTAAAATTCTAGAAGGCTTCAACCCAATCTATGACGCAACAGTTGTCAATAAATTACGTGAAGCTGGAATGGTAACAATCGGTAAATTGAACATGGATGAATTTGCAATGGGTTCTTCAAATGAAAACTCAGGTATCAAACCAGTTCGTAACCCATGGAGTCTTGACCGCGTACCTGGTGGATCTTCAGGTGGTTCAGCAGCAGCTGTAGCAGCGGGAGAAGTACCATTCTCATTAGGTTCTGATACAGGTGGTTCAATTCGTCAACCAGCATCATTCTGTGGTGTTGTTGGGATGAAACCAACTTATGGTCGTGTATCTCGTTACGGTTTAGTAGCATTCGCCTCTTCACTTGATCAAATCGGGCCAATTACTCGTAATGTACGAGACAATGCATTATTACTTGAAGCAATCTCAGGTGTAGATGCTAATGATTCAACTTCGGCAAACGTTGAAGTACCAAGCTTTGTAGAAGCTCTTACTGGTGATGTGAAAGGTCTTCGTATCGCTGTACCTAAAGAATATTTAGGTGAAGGTGTTGGAGAAGCGGCACGTCAATCAGTTCTTGATGCACTTAAAGTATTAGAAGCTCAAGGCGCAACTTGGGAAGAAGTATCACTTCCTCACTCTAAATATGCATTAGCAGCATATTACATCCTTTCTTCTTCTGAAGCATCTTCAAACTTATCACGTTTTGACGGTATCCGTTTTGGCTTCCGCGCTGAAAACGTTACAAACCTAGAAGAACTTTACAAAGAAACTCGTGCTCAAGGTTTCGGAGATGAAGTAAAACGTCGTATCATGCTTGGAACTTATTCATTAAGTGCAGGTACTTATGATGCTTACTACAAAAAAGCACAACAAGCTCGTACATTAATCAAAGAAGATTTCGATAAAGTTTTCGAAGAATTTGATGTAATTCTTGGACCTACAACTCCAACTCCAGCATTCAAAATTGGAGAAAATGTTGAAGATCCTATGACTATGTACGCTAACGATATTTTAACGATTCCTATTAACTTAGCAGGTGTACCAGCTATCTCAATTCCATGTGGATTCGAAGATGGTCTACCACTAGGTTTACAAATTATTGGTAAATACTTCGATGAAGCTACAATTTACCGTGTGGCAGATGCTTTCGAAAAAGCAACTGAATTCCACAAAGAAACTCCTCAAATTTGGGAGGTAAAATAATATGAACTTTGAAACAGTCATTGGTTTAGAAGTACACGTAGAGTTAAAAACAAACTCTAAAATCTTCTCTGGTTCACCAAACCACTTTGGTGCTGAACCAAATACAAACACAACAGTAATTGACCTAGGTTACCCAGGTGTTTTACCAGTTGTAAACAAAAACGTTGTAGATTACGCAATTCGTGCATCTCTAGCACTTAATATGGAAATCGAACAACATACTAAATTCGACCGTAAAAACTATTTCTACCCTGATAATCCGAAAGCTTACCAAATTTCACAATTTGATAAACCAATCGGTAAAAACGGCTGGGTTGATATTGAAGTAAACGGTGAGAAAAAACGTATCGGTATTACTCGTCTTCATATGGAAGAAGATGCTGGTAAACTTACTCATGGTAAAAACAGCTCTCTAGTTGACTTTAACCGTCAAGGTACACCACTTGTGGAAATCGTATCTGAACCAGATATCCGTACTCCAGAAGAAGCATACGCTTACCTTGAGCAAATCAAATCAATCATCCAATATACAGGCGTATCTGACTGTAAAATGGAAGAAGGCTCACTTCGTTGTGACGCCAACATCTCAATCCGTCCATACGGCCGAGATGAATTCGGTACAAAAACTGAATTGAAAAACTTAAACTCATTCAACTTCGTTCGTCGTGGTCTTGAGTTTGAAGAAAAGCGTCAAGCAGCTGTATTAAATGCCGGCGGTGTCATCGAGCAAGAAACTCGTCGTTTCGATGAAAAAACAGGTAAAACAATCCTTATGCGTGTAAAAGAAGGCGCGGACGATTACCGTTACTTCCCAGAGCCAGACTTAGTTGATATCGTAATTGACGATGCATGGTTACAACGCGTAAAAGATGAAATCCCTGAACTACCAGCAGCTCGTAAAGTTCGCTATGTTGAAGAACTAGGCTTAACTGCATACGATGCAGGTGTGTTAACATTGCAAAAAGACATCGCAGATTTCTTTGAAGCAACAGTAGCAGCTGGAGCAGACGCAAAACTTGCTTCTAACTGGTTAATGGGTGAAGTATCTGCTTACTTAAACGCAGAACAAAAAGAATTAAAAGATACTGCTTTAACACCAGAAGGACTTGCAGGTATGGTTAAATTAATCTCTGCAGGTACAATTTCTTCTAAAATCGCTAAAAAAGTTTTCAAAGAGCTAGTTGAAAACGGTGGCGATGCAGAAAAAATCGTTAAAGATAAAGGTCTTGTTCAACTTTCTGATCCAACAGCTTTACTTAAAATTGTTACAGAAACTTTGGACAATAACCAACAATCAATTGAAGACTTCAAAAACGGTAAAGATCGTGCAATTGGCTTCTTAGTAGGTCAAATCATGAAAGCTACTAAAGGACAAGCTAACCCACCAATGGTTAACAAAATCCTTCTTGAAGAAATCAACAAACGCTAATTTAAAACTTTCAAAGACTGCTTGGGCATCCGTGCCTCAAGCAGTCTTTTTGCTATAGTAGATAAAAAGTAAGGGGCATTCATTGACGATCACGAGCTGAAGTTACTATGTTATTAAGTGCAGCTGGTCAAGTTGAAATTTGCCAGATAGTCGATCCACTCATGACAGTGCGCTTCGTTTTAGCAAAATCAATTCTAACTCAATTTAATATGAAGTTAATTTAAAACGAGTGTAGTGCAGTAATAATATCTTATTTGAGATTAGCATGTTTAGAACTTTGCCAAAAATTCATAAAACATTTACACTATTTTCAAGGGGGTTTTACATATGAAAACTGAACAACAATATTTTAACGAAGCAATTTCAATTCAAGATTATATGGATAGTATGACAACGCATAAGGATAACAGCTTTAAAGTTTATAATAATTACCATCTACCTGAGGATGAAGCATTCATTTCTTTACTGGTATCTAAAAAACCACATATTTTAACAATAACAGAAGACTGGTGTGGTGATGCGATGATGAACAATCCAATCATCCGCAAAATTGCAGAGGCAGCTAATTTAGAAATGCGTTGTGTTTACCGTGACCAAAATTTAGAGTTAATGGATCAGTATTTAACAAACGGTGGTCGCTCTATTCCTGTTTATATCATTTTAAGTGAAGCAGGAGAAGTGCTTGGAAAATGGGGACCACGTGCACCACAACTACAAGAATATGTGTTAGCAAAAAAAGCCACACTACCTGCACAGGACGATCCTACATTTGTAGAAAAACAAAAGGAATTATTCTCAAGTATTACTGAAGAGAATGCTTCAAATGAAGAAGCTTGGGGCTGGGTGTATGATGATTTCCGTAAAGTTGTAACAGACACTTTAAAATAAAACCGTCATTTGCACAATAAGGATGATTCTGTATAATGAGATTGAAAGCTTTTCATGTTTGGACTGCTTCAAACTGAAAATTTGATATCACATTATAAAAAATAAAGGGCTGCCTAAACGAATTTAATATAAACGTTGAGACAGCCTATTTTGAGCCTTAAGTACTTTTGGGAACATTCCTCTGAATTTTTCCGTTAACATATTTAGAAAATTGTAGAGCAAAGAAGGTAATGATATGAAACGAGCACGAATCATTTATAACCCCACATCGGGTAGAGAAATTTTCAAAAAGCATCTACCTGAAGTATTAGAAAAATTAGAAGTCGCCGGCTATGAAGCCTCTTGTCATGCTACTACCTGTGCAGGCGATGCAACTACTGCTGCAAAGGCAGCAGTTGAGCGTAAATTTGATGTGATCATTGCTGTAGGTGGAGATGGTACATTAAACGAAGTTGTCGCTGGGGTTAGTGCATTTGAAGAGAGACCTAAAATTGGATTAATACCGATGGGGACAACAAATGACTTTGCACGTGCGGTACATATTCCACGAGATATAAGTCAAGCTGTAGATATTATTATCAAAGGTGATACTATTCCAGTGGACGTAGGATTAGTGAATGATCGTCATTTTATCAATATTGCTGGTGGCGGTCGTATTACTGAACTGACTTACGAAGTACCTAGTAAGCTTAAAACAATGATTGGACAACTGGCTTATTATTTAAAAGGAATTGAAATGCTACCGTCTATAAAAGCTTCTAAAATGCGTATTGAATACGATGGGGAAGTATTTGAAGATGAAGCAATGATGTTCTTAATCGGTTTAACAAATTCAGTAGGCGGATTCGAAAAATTATCTCCAAACTCAAGTATTAATGATGGCTACTTCTCCATGTTTATATTAAAAAAATGTAATATCGCTGATTTTATCAAGCTTGTTTCACTTGCAGTTCGAGGAGAACATTTTAAAGACCCACATGTTATCCATGCAAAGGCTAGTCATGTGAAAGTGACTTCGGATGAAGTAGTACAGTTAAATTTAGATGGTGAATACGGTGGAGATATTCCTGCTGAATTTAGAAATTTAAAAAGACATATTGAAGTTTTTGTACCAATTGATGATATTAGAGAACAAGATAGACCATAATATAATGAATGTTTTAAGACTAGAAGCCATGCTGCTTTCTAGTCTTTTCTTTTATTTAAAACGTGAAATGCAAATTCTTTGCTTAAGATAAATATCAATTCACATTTTAAACATTCTTTTATCATATTTTGAACATGAATACGTGATAAATCTGTCACGTTCGGAAGTTAGAATACAGGTTGCTATGGGTATAATAATAAGTAAGGGAGAGTGCGCTATGTATAAAACACATGAGAAGAAACTAATCTGGTTAAGCTTTATCGTAGCAGGTATTATGCTGCTGTCACTCGTCGGACGTATTTTCGGAAGCTGAGGAGGAACGATCATGGAAAATGAAAGTGCTGTATTTTTTAGTCGTATCTTAACGGAGCTTACATTATCTTTCCATATCATTTACGCTACGATTGGCGTAGGTGTCCCATTGATGATTATGATTGCACAATGGGTAGGGATTAAGAAGAATGATGAGCATTATATTCTACTTGCAAGGCGTTGGGCGCGTGGATTCGTTATTACCGTTGCAGTTGGTGTAGTAACAGGTACCGCTATTGGTTTGCAGTTATCGCTATTATGGCCTAACTTCATGCAGCTAGCAGGTAATGTTATTGCATTACCACTTTTTATGGAGACATTTGCGTTTTTCTTTGAAGCAATTTTCTTAGGTATTTATTTATACACTTGGGACCGTTTTGAAAATCAAAAGAAACATTTATTATTATTAATTCCTGTTGCAATTGGTGCATCGATGTCAGCAGTCTTTATTACAATCGTGAATGCATTTATGAATGCGCCACAAGGCTTTGATGTCGTAGATGGTCAGCTCGTCAATATACAACCAATTTTAGCGATGTTAAACCCCGCAATGCCAACTAAAGTAGCTCATGTGGTCGTAACAGCCTACATGACAGCAGCCTTTGTTTTAGCAGCTATTGCAGCATTTAAAATGCTTAAAGGGTCAAATCACATTTATCACAAAAAGGCATTGTTCTTATTAATGAAAATTGGTTTAGTATTTGCCGTTGCCTCAGCAATCATTGGAGATTTCTCTGCAAAATACTTAGTAGAATATCAACCAGAAAAATTAGCGGCAGCTGAGTGGCATTTTGAAACTTCGAAAAATGCTCCACTTGTTCTATTTGGTGTAACCGATGGTGAAGAGGTGAAGTATGCCATTAAAGTACCTTATGCTTTAAGTTTTTTAGCACATTCAAATCCTACAGCTGAGGTTATTGGGTTAAATGAATTTCCAGAAGATGAAACACCACCACTTTACATTCACTACTTGTTCGATACGATGGTCATGATCGGTATGTTCATGGTATTAGTGTCAGCAGCGTATGTATTAGGTAAAATTCGAGGTTGGTCTTTTGTAAGTACTAAATGGTTCCGCAGGGTCATTGTTGCAGGAGGACCGTTATCTATTATTGCCATTGAAGCTGGCTGGTGGCTTGCAGAAGTTGGTCGCCAACCGTGGATTTTACGTAAGTATATGAAGGTAGCAGAGGCTGCTACAACAAGTGATCATGTGGACATTATGCTGATATTATTCTGTGGCCTATATATTATTTTAGGTGTTGGTAGTGTCGTTGTACTTCGTCGCATGTTCCGTCACAATCCAATTGAACAAGAAATTGAAGATCGCAAAGCTGAAAAAGGCGGTGACTTCTCATGACATTAGAAATTCTAGGGATTTCTGTATTATGGCTGTTTTTACTTGGGTATTTAATTATTGGTTCGATTGACTTTGGTGCAGGATTTTTCAATGCTTATGGTGTATTAACTGGGCGAGAACATATTTTAACGAATATTATTCAACGTTATTTGTCACCAGTATGGGAAGTAACGAATGTATTCTTAGTATTCTTTTTCGTGGGAGTTGTTGGTTTCTTCCCGAAAACAGCTTTTTATTACGGGACAACATTACTCGTGCCAGCAAGTATTGCGATTATTCTCCTTGCTATTCGTGGTAGTTATTACGCGTTTGAATCGTATGGGTCACGGGGACATAAAGGTTATTCGTTTATGTACGGAGCAGCAGGATTGTTAATCCCAGCTTCATTATCAGTAGTGTTAACGATTTCTGAAGGTGGCTTTGTATCGATGGTGAATGATAATCCAGTGCTGGATTATCATGCATTGTTCACAAGCCCATTAACTTGGAGTATAGTCGTGTTGGCAATAGCGGCTGTTTTATATATATCAGCGGTATTTTTAACTTGGTATGCAGATAAAGCTGGAGATCGCAAAGCTACAAAGCTTCTAAGAAAATACGCGCTTATTTGGGCGGGGCCATTAGCAATTTCTGTTATTGGGATTATGTTTGAGTTAAGTAAACATAACGTCGAACATTTTAATCGCATGATGGATATTGGTTGGATGTTCGGTCTGTCAGCAATCATGTTTGTCATTACAGTATGGTTTATTTGGAAGCAACAGCATTATAGCTGGGCACTAGGCTTACTTGTTGGTCAATTTGCATTAGCATTTTTTGCCTACGGTATCTCACATTATCCATATTTACTTTACCCATATTTGACTATATATGATAGCTTTACGAATCCAGCAATGGCAACTGCTTTAGTAGTTGCTTTCGTGCTAGGACTTTTACTGCTAATACCATCAATATATTTGCTCTTGAAGTTATTCTTATTCAACAAAGATTATATTCGTGGAAAAAAAGACCATCATGCATAAGGGAGGATTTTCAGAATGGTTAATTTTCTAATTTTCTATGCACCATTTATCATTTTAGCAGCATCCATTGCCGTAGCCTTCTTTGTAGCATTAAAAGATGGGCCAGTTACGAAAGGTGAATAATTAACTTTTTAAATCCAAGTGTCGATTCTGGCACTTGGATTTTTCTGCATCTAGCTTCGTCTGCCACACCCTCGAGGCCGCTTCAAACACTCAAATGAAGTCAAAAAGCGATTCCACATGAGTGTTCTTCACCGCTTGACGGGTGTGAACGGGCACTCGGCGCTTTTGTTCCTTCTAAGAGGTCATGGTACAATAGAAGAACTGAAATGGAGGAAGTACGAAAATGACAGCACCAGTAAAGAAAAATGACCGCTTGACGGTTTATATAGAAGACTTAACGCATGACGGAGCAGGGGTTGCTAAAATCGATGGTTACCCACTTTTTATCCAAGGTGGACTGCCTGATGAAACTGCTGAAGTCCATGTATTGAAAACACTAAAAAACTACGGCTTTGCAAAAATTATCAACATTACAGAACCTTCACCTGACCGCGTCGCGGCACCATGCCCTGTATTTGCACAATGTGGCGGTTGTCAGCTACAGCACTTATCATACGAAGGTCAATTGAAATGGAAAGAAAAAATGGTCCGTAATGTCATGACTCGTATCGGTAAGATTGACGCACCAGTGTTACCTGTTAAAGGTATGGACAATCCATGGAACTATCGCAATAAAGCTCAAATTCCATTTGGCCTAAACGGTGAAGCACCGATTGCAGGCTTTTACAAAACAAAATCACATGATATCGTCGATACAGATCGTTGCCTAATCCAAACGGCAGAGGCAGACGCCATTTTAGAAGGCTTAAAACCACGTCTTTGGAAGTTAGGTATTAAACCATATGATGAGCAAACAGGACAAGGTATGCTACGCCATGTAGTAGTACGCAAAGGCCGCGCAACAAACGAAGTAATGGTAGTACTTGTAACGAAAAAGCGCAAATTCCCGCAAGCTGAAGCAGCAGTGGAATTAATCAAGCAACTCGTACCAAATGTAACATCAATTATGCAAAATATTAATGGTGAAAAAACAAACGTTATCTTCGGTAACGAAACGCTAAAACTATGGGGCAATGACACCATTGAAGATACAATTGGTGACGTACGCTTTGAGATTTCAGCGCGTTCATTCTATCAAGTAAATCCTGAGCAAACAGAAGTACTTTATAAGCAAGCTTTAGATTACGCAGACCTAAAAGGGGACGAAACAGTGATCGATGCTTACTGTGGCATTGGTTCAATTTCATTATTCCTAGCACAAAAAGCGAAATCTGTAATGGGTGTGGAAATCGTACCGCAAGCAATTGAAGATGCGAAACGTAACGCTGAACTGAATGGCTTTATAAATACGTATTTCGAGGCAGGTCCAGCAGAAGAAGTCATTCCACGCTGGTACAAAGAAGGCAAAACAGCAGACGTTTTAGTAGTCGATCCACCACGCAAAGGTTGCGACGAAGCATTGTTAAATACCATTTTAGAGCAACGTCCAAAACGTGTTGTGTATGTATCTTGTAACCCAGCTACATTGGCAAGAGATTTAAGGATTTTAGAAGATGGTGGCTATAAAACACAGGAAGTGCAACCTGTGGATATGTTCCCACATACGGCGCATTGTGAAGCGGTCGCTTGGTTGGAGCTAGTTTAATTAAACAGTAAAATGAAAAAAGCAGATGGTTCAGAAGTATGATAATGTACTTCTAAATAATCTGCTTTTACTTTTACATTTCTCAAATAAATCAAGCTAATATTGTGGGGGGAAATGTATCAATATAAAATGAAATCGTGATTTTTTTATATTACCCTTTCTTAACGAAAAATACCGTTCAATAACAAGGTCATTATAAAAAGTGAAAATGCCAACTATATTTTTTTCAACATGAAAATATAGTTAAGAGAACATTGTATGAAGATAAATTAATAAAGCTAGGTTATACTTTAAAATGATTTAATGACTTTAACTAGCAGACATCTATGGAATGTCCACATATATTCCTAACACTGTTAGGGACTGGTGGGATTAATCTATTAAATATTAAACATGGCATAAGTAATAAAGAAATAGAAACATTTTAGTTATTAATTTTGGGATGAGCGTTTGACTATGTACCCATAATGAGAGGATTTGAAATTAAATATGACAGAGAATTTTTGGGAGAGTTTACCGAAGCCGTTTTTTGTACTTGCACCAATGGAAGATGTAACAGATGTTGTTTTTCGTCACGTAGTAAGTGAAGCCGGTCGACCGGATGTATTTTTCACAGAGTTTACAAACTCGGATAGCTATTGTCATCCAGAGGGCATGAAAAGTGTGCAAGGCCGTTTGGTTTTTACAGAAGATGAACAGCCAATGGTGGCACATATTTGG
Source organism: Viridibacillus sp. KH_047 (assembly GCF_057838945.1). Taxonomy (NCBI): domain Bacteria; kingdom Bacillati; phylum Bacillota; class Bacilli; order Caryophanales; family Caryophanaceae; genus Viridibacillus; species Viridibacillus sp. KH_047. Next base: position 482,144 of record NZ_CM174479.1, read on the forward strand.
GGGGATAATCCCGAATATTTCCGTCAAATGAGTATTGGCATGGCAGAGCTAGGATTTAAAGGCATCGATATTAATATGGGCTGCCCTGTACCGAATGTGGCAACGAGAGGGAAAGGTAGTGGCCTTATTCTGCGTCCAGAAGTTGCGGCAGAACTTATTCAAGCAGCAAAAGCGGGTGGACTGCCTGTCAGCGTGAAAACACGAATTGGCTATAACGAGATAAATGAGTGGGAGGAGTGGCTAACGCATATTTTAAAGCAGGATATTGCGAACATTTCTATTCATTTACGTACAAGAAAGGAAATGAGCCAAGTAGATGCGCATTGGGAGCTAATTCCGGAAATCAAAAAATTACGTGACCGTATCGCACCGAATACGCTACTAACAATCAATGGAGACATTCCTGACCGTCAAACTGGGATGCAGCTTGCTGAACAATATGGTATTGATGGCGTTATGATCGGGCGAGGTATTTTTAAAAATCCTTTTGCTTTTGAAAAAGAGCCAAAAGAGCATAGCAGTAAAGAGTATCTTGATCTTTTAAGACTGCAGCTTGATCTTCAAGATCAATATGCGGAAGTACTACCACGATCAATGACAGGGCTTCATCGCTTTTTCAAAATTTATGTCAAAGGATTCCCTGGAGCTGCTGAATTAAGAAATCAATTGATGAACACGAAATCAACAGATGAAGTGCGTGCATTACTTGATAACTTTGAATCAAACAATGTTGATTGACGATAGAATGATGTAACTGAAAAAAAAGTTAGAGCTTATTAAGCAGTAAATTGGCAGGGATGAATGCGGTATTGAACCCACCAGCACCACATATACCCAACACATGTTGAGTGTTGTGCATGGCTCGAATTGAAATGAATTTTTGTGTAACGCGTCTGATAGTAATTAGGATCAGGGACGTTAGGGTAAAGAATTTAACTTAATAGATATTTGAAATGTTAAAAACAGACGGTTTAGAAGTGTTATAATGCACTTCTAAACCGTCTGTTTTACTATGATTTTATGAATTAGGCGAGTTAAGATAGAAAATCTAACTTAAGCGGTCGCGTGGTAGAAACTAGTATTGTAAAGCAAAAATAGATTCTCTTGCTATATGAAATAAAGTTGTACAAACCGTGTGGATAAAGGATGGAGAAAAGGGGTTATCCCAATCTCTCCATCCTTTATCCACTTTTTGTTTGTGAACGAAGTATAGATTGAGAAGAAGATGATAAGAAGTATCTTATGTATGATGGGTTGAAATTTGGTGAAAAGGTTAGGGGGGCTCAAGATTCTGTGCAGAGGCGATAAAATCCAAGATTCAAGCTTTTTTATTAAACTTAGTGAACTAAAACATTTCCACCCCAATTCAAATTATAAAATAACTCTGGAAAACAGTTTTTTACCGTTACATGAATACATATATATAGACTAAAAGCTAATAGGAGTAGTGATCATTGGACAAACAAAATAGCAGATACAGATGGATTGTATTTGTTTCTGTATTGTTTACTTACTTGTTAATGGCGAGCCAACGGACTGCTCCGGGATTGATTACGGATCAATTGATGAGGGATTTTAATGTAACTGCATCAACGATTGGGTTATTGACGAGTATACAATTTTTAGTGTACACGAGTTTGCAAATTCCGATGGGGATTTTGGCCGATCGTTTTGGCCCAAACTTTTTTCTAATTATCGGTGCCATACTTACAGGTTTAGGTACAATCATTTATAGTCTTGGTACACATGAATTCGTCCTTTTCTTTTCCAGAATATTAACTGGGATAGGGGATGCGACTATATGGGTTAATATGGTGCTAATTTTGGCCCAATGGTTTCATACAAAGGAATTTGTGAGATTAATTGGGCTGGCGGGAATGACAGGAAGTCTTGGTTTCTTATTGGCGACAGTCCCTTTCTCCACATTGATACTTTTACTTGGTTGGAGAGCAGCATTTTTCTCAGCAGGACTATTATTATGTTTATGTGGATTTCTCCTTTATATTGTACTTGTAAAAAAGCCTAAACGAATCTTTTTGGATGAACCGGTAGTTGTAACAGTAGAAGTACAACGCGAAAAAACAGTAGTTTTATTGCGGAGAATTTTTTCAAATCGGCAAGCATGGGCACTATTCTTTTGTCATTTTGGAGTAGTTGGAGGTTATGTAGGGTTTATCAGTTCTTGGGCAGTACCATATGGGATGAATATGTATGAAATGACACGCTCAGATGCAAGCCAGCTGATTATGGTTGGTCTCATCGGGGCACTTATTGGAGCTCCCCTAACTAGTTGGATTTCAAGCCGGTTAGAAACAATAAAAAGGCCATATATTGTCGTTCATAGCACGGTTTTATTGGGTTGGTTTTCTTTCCTTTTATCTAATGGGCATCCGTCATTTTTCTTACTAATTATACTATTCTTTATCATTGGATTTGGATATGGGTCAAGTGCATTAACTTTTGCAGCTGTACGTCAATCTTTCCCTATAAAGGAATCCGGCATTGTTTCTGGAGTTGCGAATACGGGTGGCTTTCTAAGTGCTGTCTTGCTACCAATCATTTTTGGATATATATTGGATCATTTTCAAGCTACTACAGGTAATCAAGTTGATGGATACTATTATGGTTTCATTGCGCCTGTTATCTTCTCCATAGTTGGCTTGATTGGATTGATTTCATATAAGGAAAAGCGTCAGCATTCCCGTTTTGATTGATAGCATATTAATCATATGACTTTATTCAGTTTATATTGAAGAAGTCTAAATTCAAAACCACATACTGTGCGATGCTATAAAAGACCATGGATTTAAAAATTCCCTATGGTCTTTTTTATAATTGTTTAATTATAAAAATAACAAATGGTTAGTATAGATTAGTTAGTGAACGAGAAAATAATGATGTGTGAGTACTAGCTCAATTCAATTTTGAAAAAGCTATAAAAGAGAATACGACATAACTTGAAATAAACGCTAGTTCTTGTGAAAATGGAGATTGTAAAAGTGTTTACACTTATTTGTAGAGTAGTATGTCTTTATCACTCTTTTTGAATAATTTAGGTGATGTAATTATAGATGTCGACTCCTAAAGCTAATTGATAGAAATCGAATTTTTTTTAGGTACTACTAACAACGTTGTGTATATACGTGTTAAGATTCTTAAAGGACAATTAAACTGCTGAAGCGATGAAGAAAAAAAGCAATAGTATGAGGTGCATTATAAATGGATAACAATGATATTTTAATTAGAACAAGGTACGCTCTAGATATAAAAAATAGAGATATGGTAGAGATATTTAAGCTTGGTGGTATGGAAGTATCAAGAGAAGAAGTACCAAAGATACTGACAAAATCAAAAGATGAATTTGATGATGAAGTTAACGTAGAAGAAAATGACGATCAGATAAAATGTGATTATAAAATGTTAGAGTCATTTTTAAATGGCTTCATTACTTTTAAAAGAGGAAAACAGGATGCAAAACCAGGGCAACCAAAAGCTCCTGAACCAACTAAGGATCATGTGAATAATATGCTTCTGAAAAAATTGAAAGTAGCACTACAATTAACAACAGAAGATATGTTGGATATCCTTGATGATGGCGGTATAGCTGTTTCAAAAGGTGAATTAGGCGCTATCTTTAGAAAACCAGGGCATAGAAATTATAAAGAGTGCGGCGATAATTTCGCACGTAAATTCTTAAAAGGATTGGCTGTTAGGTATAGAGCGTAATGGAATAGCATATTTAATTTTCACAAAAAGCCTCTTTCACGGAAAGGGCTTTTTGTGTTTTAACGATTAACTTTGTAATAATACAATCACAAATATTGAGGATGTTTTTTTCAAATGTATGATTATTTATGTTTAGATAAATTTATCTCCTATGTGGTATGTGCCTGCATGCGACACATTGCGAAGCTGTCGCGTGGTTGGAATTAGTTTAATATATATCAGAATTTTTGTTGGTTTTGATTTTTAGCTAATACAATAAAACCCAAACAAAACTAGAAAGGTCTAAATTTGTGTGGGTTAATGTTAACAACTAAAACTATTTGGCGATTTTTACTATTGGTTTAATTGTGATACCTGTTTTTGAATCTTCAAATGCTTGATTAATGTCTTCGAAGTCATAGAATTTTACTAATTTATCGAATGGGAATTTTCCTTCTTTATAGTAGTTCACTAATTTAGGAATGTGTTGTTGCGGTACTGAATCTCCTTGAACTGTACCAACGATAGATTTACCTTCCATTAGAATATCATTTGTAAAGTTAATTGTTACATCTCCACCCATACCAACGATGGCAACTTTACCTGATACGCGTAAAGCAGCAATTGATTGTTTAATTACTGGTGTTGCACCTGTTGTTTCAACAGCATAGTGAGACCCACCGTTTGTAATTTCTTTGATTTCTGTTACAACGTCCATTTCTTTACCATTAAGTGTATGAGTAGCACCAAGTTCTTTTGCAAGATCTAAACGACTTTGGTGAAGATCAACAACAATAATATGCTTTAGTCCCATGATTTTAGCAGCCATCACTGCACTTAAACCAACTGCACCACCACCATAAATAACAATAGAAGTACCTGGTTCTGAACGTAAACTATTCATGACTGTGCCACTACCAGTTTGAATACCACATCCTAATGGACCTAATAATGCTAAATCAACGTCTTTATCTACTTTTACAACATTGTTTTTATTGGCAACTGAATACGTTGCAAATGAAGATTGACCAAAGAAAGACGAAACTGAATGATGATGTTGATGAATACGGTTATCACCATCTTTTGATTTACCACCAAAATTAAGTTCTACTGTTCTTTCACATAAGTTTTGGTGTCCAGTTAAACATTGTGAACATTCGCCACAATAAGCATATGAAAGAACAACATGATCTCCGGGTTGTACATTTGTAACACTAGAACCAACCTTTTCTACAATACCAGCACCTTCGTGTCCAAGTACTGCTGGAAATGGAGCGCCTTTCCCATTGATTGATTCTGCATCAGTGTGACAAACACCTGTAGCGACTATTTTAATAAGAACTTCATCAGAACCTGGTTCCATTAATTCTACTTCTTCAATTTTTAATGCTTCTCCAACATTGTGTGATACTGCTGCTTGGATTTTCATAATAACTTCTCCTTTTAATCACGCCTTTATAGCGAATATTGTATAATTAAATGTGTCAATTTATCGAACAATTCCATCATATGTTTTAAATGAAAGTGTTTCAATAACCGCTAAGTACTTACATATTCCATTAGGGTTATAAGTGTTGTTTTGGTAATAAATTGTGGTAACATGTACACAAAATGATTGAAAATTAATGTTTTACTATACGGTATAAAGGGGGAGGTTTTTTTTTTGCAGTTACTCCAACTAGAATACTTTTTAATAGTTGCTGAATATCAACACATGTCAAAAGCTGCAGTTGAACTAGAAATTTCTCAGGGCTCACTGAGTAAATCGATTGCCAGGTTAGAGCAAAACTTAGGGATACAGTTATTTGATCGGAAAGGGAAACAAATACAATTAAATAAGTACGGCAAGATTTATAAAGAAAAAGTAGAAAAAGCACTACAATTATTAGAGGATGCCGAAAATGAGATATATGATTTAGCAGGATTAGGAAATGCGGATTTTTCACTAGGTGTTATGACATCTGGATTTTTGCCTAAATTAGTGGGTGGATTTTTATCGCAAAGACCAAATACAAAAATGAGTCAACATGTTATGTCAGATGATGAAATGGTAGCATCACTTAAAGATGAAAAAACTGATATTTGTATTTCAACATCTCAAATAAAAGACAAAGAAATTGAATGGGTTCATTTATTTAATGAAGAAGTTTATTTATTAGTATCTGAAAAACATCGTCTTGCCACTAGGGAGTTTGTAAGTTTAGAAGAGTTAAAAAACGAATCATTTATTACATTCCCAATTGGCTTAAATTGGCGAGTTGTAACAGACTCTTTTTGTAAGCAAGCTGGATTTATTCCGAATATAAAGTTTGAGGGAAAAGAATTGTCGATTATTTTAAACTTAGTCAAAGAGAATCTAGGGATTACTTTTTTTCCTAAATATGCATATACCGATGAAGAATTAACACACTTGAAAAAAATTAGGTTAATTGAACCTTATTGTTATCGACCGGTTGGTCTAGCCTGGTTAAAAGGAAAAACATCTAAACATGCAGTCTTACAATTCAAAAAATATCTAATGGAATTTTTAAAGAAAGAACATATGACCACTTAATAAATTTCCATACGAAAGTTCTGTTTAAGTAACTGTGGCCCATGCTTGAATGATAAACAATAAATAGATTTCTTCAACATATAATGGCTATTGTTTAAGCGTACTATTTATAAATTAAATAACAAATGATTGGTTTCTGAAATTAACCAATCATTTTACATAAACCCACCAGCATCCATTGTGTTGCCACATACACTCCACACATGTAGAGTGGGTGACTTAGTTGGAATTGGGATAGAGTAAAAACATAATTAAATATATTGTGCTAAGTCTACTTTTGTAATTATTACAAAAATCTGTATTGACAGAAAAATCTTATAACAATATAATGGTCTTAATAATTAAATAAACCTCACTTTTTTGATTGTGAGGTAGAGGTGCGATATTTATTAGCGAATAGTAGAGTCAGAGAAGACGAAGAAGCTATTCAGAAGGGAATGTCGCCGAAGCATGCAATGGATTCTCATCATTACGTGCTGGGTCTGTGGTGAAAAACCACAGGACTGTCTTAATGAACTTCCCGGTTTATTAAGTTGTGCTATCTCATAAGAGACAGGGTTGGGGACTTTAGAATGACTACATCATTTTTGGTTTCTTAATCAGAAATGATGTAGTCATTTTTTATTGTCTGCAAGAGATTCTTTAGCACATAGAGGATCTCTTTTTTATTTAGTTAAAAACTAATTTAGCTTATAGGAGCTTAATGGAGGAACGTATAATGGAAAAACAACAAACACTTTATTATGATTTTATTCCGACGGGTGAAGAAAAAATGAAATTAGATCCAGCAACAACAGCGCTTTTAGTAGTTGATATGCAACATCAATTTATTAGCCGAGATGGATTGGATGCTCAAATTGCACGAGAAAAAGACATGTTTGATAAATGGACATATTTCTTTGATCGTATTGATAACTTAACGATTCCAAACAATAAAAAACTACTAGACTTTTTCCGCGAAAATAGTTTAGAAGTAACTTTCGGTCGTATTGCATGTCATCATAAGGACGGACGTGACCGTTCCCCTGTACAACGTCGCCCAGGTTGGAACAATATTTTATTACCAATCGGTGATCCGGGAGCAGAAATGGTAGATGAATTAAAACCATTAGACGATGAAATCGTAGTAAATAAAACGACAGACAGTGTTTTAAGTGGCACAAATTATGAATTTTTACTTCGCAACATGGGTATTGAAACGGTTGTTTGTACAGGAGTTGTGACAGACCAATGTGTAGCTTCAACTGTACGAAGTCTAGCTGATGCAGGCTTTGAAGTGATTCTAGTTGAGGATGCATGTGCAGCTGCTACGCAACAACTTCATGATGCAGAAATTATGATTATGAATCAAATTTATTGCCAAGTAATGAGCACAGTAGAAGTCATTGATTTGATTACAGAAGAAATTGAACAACGTGCAGTAGTTCAAGGGTAGAGAGGAAGCTTTTAAATGAGTAATGTTCAGAGCAATACAACTCAAGGAAATGTAGCTCCTCATTTTAAACGTGTTCTCACACTGAAAGATTTAGTAATCTATGGTATCGCGTTTATGACACCAATTGCTCCTGCTTATATATACGGCTTTGCGGCAGAATCAACAGGCGGTATGCTACCGTTAGCGTATTTAGTCGCGATGGTAGCGATGATGTTTTCTGCATATAGCTACGGTCGAATGGCTGCGGCGTTTCCAATTGGTGGCTCTACGTATACATATACACAACGTGCGATTAACGCACATTTAGGTTTTTTTGCAGGATGGGCGATGTTTATGGACTATGTATTAGTGCCATTAATTGTCTTCATGGTCGGTGCATCCTATGCGAATGCATTAATTCCAGCGATTCCATACTGGGCGTGGGTATTACTTATTGCCGGTATAATTACTGTTGTAAATGTCCTGGGAATCGGAATAGCTGCTAAAACCAACCAACTCCTTGTAATCTTCATGGGGATTGTTGTAGTCATTTTTGTGATTTTCTGTATGAAAGCGATTGTTGTTGAAGATGGTGTATTTTCTTTAATTTCGATTACACCATTCTTTAATGATGAGACGTTCGTAATGACAACGATTATTTCTGGTGCAGCGATGGCCTGCTTCTCGTTCTTGGGATTTGACTCAATCACAACATTATCAGAAGAAGCAGTAAATCCAAAAGATGATATTTGGAAAGCGGCTATTCTTTCTTGTTTAATCGGTGGGGTTATTTTTATCGTACAAGCTTATGTTGCACAACTGGTATGGCCAGATGTAACTAGCTTCAGCTCAGCTGATACAGCTCTATTTGATATTGCAAATGCTGCAGGTGGTGCACTGCTTGCAACACTTTACACAGTAGCTATTATTGCTTCGACATTTACAGCAGGTATAACTGGTCAGGCAAGTGCTTCACGTTTAATGTTTAGTATGGGACGTGATGAAGTACTTTCAAAGAAATTCTTTACACATTTACACCCGAAATATAAAACACCGGTCTATAATATTTTATTATTGTGTAGCATTAGTATAGTAGGTGCGATTTTTTTACCAATTGACCTAGTTGCAGAATTAATGAACTTTGGTGGTTTAGCAGGTTTTATGCTCGTTAATTTATCCGTAATTGTGTATTATTATTTCCGTAAAAAAGAGAAGAAATTTATTCGTTACTTTTTAATTCCGGCTCTTGGATTTTTAATCTGTTTCTACTTATTTATCAATCTGTCACCAATGACGTTAAAAATAGGATTTATTTGGTTAGCTATAGGATTTGTTTATGCGCTAATTACAACAAAAGGATTTAAAAAATATCCTCCAAGTTTTAAAGAGATATAGTTTTTAGTTAAATATCATAAGTAGTAAAACAACTATGTTAATAAGAAGAGATTAATGGATAAGGAAAAAGCGGGAGAAAGTAGTAATAAACTATATTCAGTAAGGTAATCCAAAGTAAAAAGGTAGAGCATAATAACTCTACCTTCTTACTTTGGATTTTTATTGTCCAGAATTTCCTTTTACTTGGTTTTCAGCCATTTGAACTAGTCGTTTAGTAATTTCTCCACCAACTGAACCGTTTGCGCGAGAAGAAGCTTCTCCTCCAAGTTGTACACCAAACTCTTGAGCAATTTCATATTTCATTTGATCAACCGCTTGTTGAACACCTGGTACTTCAAGTTTATTTGAACTTCGGTTATTTGAAGCCATATCTATCACCTCCTTGTGATATTAGAATGGACAAAGATTTGTTTTTAATACATATAGTGAAGAGGTGAAAAGTCCATCCTACATGTTGTTTTAGGCTGCTATAGCAATATAAATATCTATTTCAAAAAACAAAAAAATTAAAGTAAGCTTTTGAAGGAAGGGATTTTAAATAGTATTTTTGAAATAAAAAATATAGTTAATTACAAAAGTATATTCTGTGAAACGAATGGAAAAATAATAAATGCAGGCAGAATAAGTGTGGTAGAGTTTAGTAACAGAAAGTGTAGAATGGCCAATTGAGTTACACACTAAAAAAGCCATCATATTCAGAAAAATTCCAATGGCCAAATGATTATTGTTTATGAATGAGGTTTATGAGGAAGTGAATCAGTAGCTATAAAGAAACGTATCCAAAATACATTAAGATATTTTGGATACGTTCTTTTGTCTCTTTTTTAATAACAAATTTTATTGATTTAGTTGTTTAATGAATTCTCTCATAAATCCTGGTAGATCTGGCCATGCATGTCCGGAAATGAGGTTTCCTTGAACATGGAGAGGGTCTTCAATATAAGTTGCTCCTGCAGCTTCTACATCTGGTTTACATGCGATATAAGCCGTTAATTCCCGACCTTTTAAGTATTGAGAAACAGTTGTTAAAATGAGACTAGCGTGGCAAATTGCTGCAACTGGTTTATTTGCCTCAAAGAAATGAGCGACGATCTTTGGAACATTTTCATTTAATCGAATGTATTCAGGAGCTCTTCCTCCAGGTATAATCAATCCATCATACTCTTCAGGCTGTACATCCTCAAACGCCAAATGAGATTCAATAAGGTATCCTTTACTCTCAGTATAAGTATCCCAACCAATAAAATCATGAACGACCGTTTGTAAGTTTTTCTTCGATGGAGCAGCTATTTGCACATCATAGCCCTCTTCAAGACAACGAAAATACGGATAATAAATCTCCAAAGCTTCAACGGCATCTCCAGCTAACAATAATACTTTCTTTGACATTAGTCATTTCCTCCTCTCAAAAATGGACTTTCGCCTTCACTTATATATTCTGAGTATATTATTGATTCCCTCTATTGCGTGCAATTTATTTATTAATCTAATGGTGCCAGCCACCAATACTACTTAAGTTATTAGTATTAAATTGAATATATTGTTGATATTAAATAATATCACGGATGACTGGCATCAAAAAAAAAATTTGATATAATAAAGTATAGTATTTATTAGGAGGAAATGGATTGTCAGTAGAAATTGGTAGTAAGGTACAAGGTAAGGTTACAGGAATCACGAATTTTGGTGCGTTTGTTGAGTTACCGGATAAGGTGACAGGGCTTGTGCACATTAGTGAAGTTGCAGAAGCTTACGTAAAAGATATTAATGAACATCTTAAAGTTGGGGATCAAGTAGAAGTAAAGGTCCTAAGCGAAAAAGAAGGAAAAATTGCCCTATCTATTAAAAAAGCGATTGATAAACCTGTTGAAAGTACGTCTTCTTATACGAAGCGCCCATATCGTCAGAAGGATAATCGCCAACGAGGTAATTTCCAACCGAAGGAAACCTTTGAAGATAAGATGGCTAAATTCTTAAAATCAAGTGAAGATAACTTATCTACTCTAAAACGCAGCACCGAGTCTAAACGCGGTGGCAGAGGCGGAAGAAGAGGGTAATGATAGATAGCTGAAGAAACGCACATCTTTTAAGATGTGCGTTTTTTTTTATTTTATGGACCATTGTCATCGACACTACTTATACAAGATATCTTATTATGGGGTTTTGTCTTTGTTTTAGTTGAAATTGTATACATAAATATAAGTAGAAACGGACATCTTATCAACTAGGAGGTGAACCCTACTATGTCGATAATCGGTGTAGAGCAATCATTAACGAATGTATCAGAGGCTTTGCTTGCAAAGGGATATGAGATCGTTGAACTGAAACATGAATCAGATGCAACGGGTGTAGATTGTTGTGTCATTACAGGGTTGGACAATAATGCACTGGGCATTCACGATACGTCCATTCAAGGTTCAATCATTGAAGCGGCGGGCCTATCCGCAGATGAAGTCTGTCGGAAAGTAGAAGAAAAACTTAATCTACATTAATAAAACAATGCCAGGTCTAGGATAGAGACCTGGCATTGTTTTATTATGCGGTACCCTAAACTACTTAAATCAATAGAATTAAATAAAGTATATGACTAATTTCAAATCTACGTAATAATAAATATTTAACATGATAAAACTTGGATTGAACAGGTAAATAACACTAAATATTGACAATCTATGGATATACATGTAGATTGATAACAAGTAATTAAAAATATGTAATTTTCTTATTTAGAGAGATGGAGGGACTGGCCCTTTGATATCTCAGCAACAGACTTTTTTTGCACTGTGCTAATTCCAGAAGCGTAACGCTTGAAGATAAGAAGAGTAACAGCTATGAAGCCAATCTCTTCTTTTTTTTAGAAGGGGTTTTTTTATACCCCGAAAAGCTAAGTGAAAAACATAAATTTAACTTCAGAGGGGTTGTCCATTTTGACTAACACAATAACTAAAGCACCATTTCGAGCAGACCATGTAGGGAGCTTTCTTCGTCCACAAGTACTTAAAGATGCAAGAGCACAATATCAACAAGGTCAGATAACTAAAGAAGAATTACGATTAATTGAGGATATAGAAATTGCAAAGCTTGTTGAAAAACAAAAAGAAGTCGGTCTATCTGCTGTCACAGATGGTGAATTTAGAAGAAGATGGTGGCATTTAGACTTTATCAGTGCGATTGAGGGGATTCGTGTTTATGAAAAAGACCTTTCTGGTGCTTTTAATGGGGCGATGAAAAAAGCGGAGGCATACACGGTCGATTCGAAATTAAATTTCCCTAAAGACCATCCATTTTTACAAGACTTTAAGTATTTGAAAAGTATTGCCGGTGAGCATGTTGCGAAAATTACAATCCCAGGGCCTAATATGATTTTTTACTCAGGTGTAGTTGGAAGCGAACCGTATATAAGCAATCCTTCATATGCTTCACTCGATGATGTGGCTAAAGATATTATTAATGTATATCAAGATGCGATTCAAGCTTTTTATGAAGTAGGATGCCGCTATTTACAATTAGATGATACAAGCTGGGGAGCTTTGTTCAGTGATGTTTTTCGAGATAAGATAAAAGAACAGGGATTTGATCCAGATGAATTAGTGAAAAAGTTTGCTGATATTACTGTTGAAGCACTAGCAAATAAACCGGAAGATATGGCGGTTACGATTCATATTTGTCGCGGGAATTTTAAATCTTCTTGGTTATATCAAGGTGCATATGAGCCGATCGCAAAAGAGCTATTTTCACGTGTGAATGTGGATGCCTTTTTCTTAGAATTTGATAATGAACGATCAGGAGATTTTAAACCTTTGCGATTCATTAAAGATCAAAATGTCGTTTTGGGTTTGATTACTTCCAAGACTTCTGAACTCGAGGATGAAGATGAAATTAAAGGAAGAATCGAAGAAGCAACGAAATATGTGAATATCGATCAGCTTTGTTTAAGCCCACAATGTGGCTTTGCCTCTACTGAAGAAGGCAATCTATTAACGGAAGAACAGCAATGGGAAAAATTACGTCATGTTGTACGTATCGCTAAAGACGTTTGGGATAAATAGATTTTATAATAAGGACTAACTACAAAGTCAGCTATCAATGACTATTGCGGGTAGTCCTTTTTACTATTACGGATGTATAAAAACCGCAGTCCCAATCGGAATAATACTTGCTAATTCTTCTACATCTTCATTATGCATGCGAATACAACCATGAGATACGGCTTTACCAATTGAACTTGGATCATTTGTGCCGTGAATTCCATACGTATCTTTTGATAAGCTCATCCACATCGTTCCGAATGGGCCTCCAGGGTTAGGTGCTTTATTAATGATAATAAAATTCCCTACAGGTGTATTGGTTAACATTTTTCCAACCGCAATGGGATATTGCTTTTGTAAAACACCATCTTTATATAATCTAAGCCAACGATTGTTCAGTGAAATATCAATTTGATATGGAATTGTATTAGGATCAGGAAAACCTGGAATAACAATAGGCTGGCCAATATAAAGTACATTTGGATTGATAGATGGGTTCGCGCCAATAATTGCGGATAGCGGTGTGCGATAATCTCTAGAAAGCTGAAACAGTGTTTCACCTTGTTTAATCGTATGAATCAGTGTAATCACCTCCAAAGTTGTTACAGTATATTATATGTTTGTTACATATGGGGTTTCATAATGACACATTAACATTCACCAGCTTTTTAGAATGATTAGCAGAAGATGTAAAAACTGCTGCCAACTTAAAAATTGGTCTTTAGTAGGATTAGTGAGAATTTAACTAGTTAAATGCATGCTCCATTAGCTACTTCAAGATTTCCTTAAGGAAGAATCCTCAACAATGACTCATTATTGGGTATCATTATTTCTCTAATTTCATACTATGTTATAAATCAGGCTAAGAATGGAGGGAAGGCTATAGACATTTTAAGTAAGTTTAAGGTTTATCGTGAAGAAGAAAACAGACTAAAGTGGGAAGGTTCGTTTGCAGATTACTTAAACATTGTGAAAGAAAGGCCGGAAGTCGCTCAAACAGCTCATTCACGTGTGTACAATATGATTAAAAGTTCTGGATTAGAAGAAAGAGACGGACAAAAATTATTTAACTTTTTTGGACAAGAAATTTTCGGGCTAGAAACAGCAATTGAGCGATTGGTAGAGGAATACTTTCATCCTGCGGCACGAAGATTGGATGTTCGCAAGCGGATTTTATTATTAATGGGACCCGTAAGTGGAGGGAAATCGACAATTGTGACTTTGCTAAAGCGAGGACTTGAGCAATATTCACGAACGGATGAAGGCGCGATATACGCAATAAAAGGATGTCCAATGCATGAAGACCCACTCCACCTAATTCCACATCATTTGCGCAAAGATTTTTTTGAAGAGTATGGTATACGCATTGAAGGTAATTTATCTCCTTTAAACACGATGAGACTTGAAAAAGAATATGATGGTCTTATTGAAAATGTCATGATTGAACGTATTACATTTTCAGAAGATAAACGTGTGGGAATTGGGACATTTACACCTTCTGATCCGAAATCTCAGGACATTGCCGATTTAACTGGTAGTATTGATTTTTCAACGATTGCGGAATTCGGTTCTGAATCAGATCCTCGTGCCTACCGATTTGATGGGGAACTAAACAAAGCAAACCGAGGCATGATGGAATTTCAAGAAATGCTTAAATTAGATGAAAAGTTTTTGTGGAACTTATTATCATTAACACAAGAAGGCAATTTTAAAGCGGGTAGATTTGCATTAATTAGTGCAGATGAGTTAATTGTTGCCCATACAAACGAAACTGAGTATCGATCTTTTATTTCAAATAAAAAGAACGAGGCACTTCACTCAAGAATTATTGTGATGCCTATTCCATATAATTTAAAAGTAAGTCAGGAAGAACGAATTTACGAGAAAATGATTAATGAAAGTGATATGGCACATGTTCATATTGCCCCTCATGCATTAAAAGTCGCTGCAATCTTTTCCGTATTAACTAGGCTTGAAACACCGAAAAAGCAAAGTATTGACCTTGTGAAAAAGATGCGTATGTATGACGGAGAAAATGTAGAAGGATATAATTCAGTTGATGTAGAGGAATTGAAAAAAGAGTATCCAAATGAAGGTATGAATGGTATTGACCCTCGATATATTATAAATCGAATTTCATCTGCCATTATTCGAAAAGAAGTACCGTCCATAAATGCATTGGACGTATTACGTTCACTTAAAGACGGACTTGACCAACATGCTTCGATTTCTCAGGAAGATCGGGAAAAATATACGAATTATATTGCAGTTGCAAGAAGAGAGTACGATGAGATTGCGAAGAATGAAGTTCAAAAAGCATTTGTTTATTCGTACGAAGAATCTGCAAAAACACTAATGAACAATTACCTCGATAATGTTGAAGCATATTGTAATAAAAATAAAATTCGAGATTTCCTTACTGGAGAAGAAATGAATCCAGATGAAAAACTAATGCGATCCATAGAAGAACAAATAGGCATTTCGGAAAACGCGAAGAGGGGATTCCGAGAAGAAATATTAATTCGTATTTCGGCCTATGCAAGAAATGGAAAGAGATTCGAATATCATTCTCATGAAAGATTACGCGAAGCGATTCAAAAGAAATTGTTTGCTGATTTAAAAGATGTTGTGAAAATTACAACGTCCTCAAAAATGCCTGACGAATCTCAACTTAAAAAGATTAATGAAGTTGTTGCAAGGCTTATAGATGAACACGGGTATAATTCAACTTCTGCAAATGAATTATTACAATATGTAGGTAGCTTGCTGAATAGATAACCTTAAGAAAAGAGTCAAACGAATAATATTTCTTCTTCTTAAATAAGGGGTGTCCAGATAAACTTTAGGGCACTCTTTTTTATTTACAAAAAGAAGTCAAATAATTCTAAAAACTAACATATTATAAGGAAAGTGCCTTCCAATTTTGAGGAATCTCACATAAGAAGTAGAACTTACAGGGAGTCGTACTTAATAATGCAATACCAAGAAAAAACGTTCTTTTTAATCAGGGTGTAAAGTCGGTTGCTAATAGGCTTAGGCGAATTTGATTTTATAGATGGGTGAGGATAAAAATGAGCGAAAACCAGGATAACCGCTTTGTCATCTCTCAGGAAAATTGGTCCCTCCATCGTAAAGGGTACCAAGATCAACAACGCCATATGGAAAAAGTAAAAGATGCTATTAAAAATAATTTACCAGACTTAATAAGTGAAGAAAGTATTGTTATGTCAAATGGTCGTGAAGTTATTAAAATTCCTATACGATCTCTTGATGAATATAAAATTCGCTATAACTACGATAAGTCAAAACATGTTGGTCAAGGACAAGGTGATAGTCAGGTAGGCGATGTAGTAGCACGAGGTCCAAGTCAAGGTGATAAAGGTAAAGGTGCAGGGAATGGTAAAGAAGCAGGTGACAAACCTGGAGAAGATTACTATGAGGCAGAAGTCAGTCTTGAAGAAATAGAGAGTGCCTTATTTAAAGAGTTAGAGTTACCAAATTTGAAAGAAAAAGAAATGGCAGATATTACAACCGAGAAAATTGATTTTAACGATATTCGTAAAAAAGGTCTTATGGGGAATATCGATAAGAAGCGTACGATTTTAAATGCGATTAAACGTAATGCTATTAACGGAAAAGCGGAGATTACTCCTATCCATAATGATGATTTACGTTTTAAAACTTGGGATGAAGTGACAAAACCTGAATCGAAGGCAGTAGTCCTTGCAATGATGGATACAAGTGCTTCGATGGGCAATTTTGAGAAGTATTGTGCAAGGAGCTTTTTCTTTTGGATGACAAGATTTTTGCGCTCCAAGTACGAAACAGTTGAAATTGAATTTATTGCACATCATACAGAAGCAAAAGTAGTGTCAGAGGAGGATTTCTTCTCAAAAGGGGAAAGTGGAGGAACTCTTTGTTCATCCGCCTATAAAAAGGCATTAGAACTTATTAAACAGAAATATAACCCAGCTAGATATAATATTTATCCTGTCCATTTTTCAGATGGTGAAAATATGTCAACAGACAATGAGACGTGTATGAAATTGGTTCAGGAATTAATGAAAGTATCCAGTATGTTCGGATACGGAGAAGTAAATCAACATAATCGTTTTTCTACATTAATGTATAACTATAAAAAAATCGATGATCAGAAATTTCGCCACTATATTTTGAGACATAAAAGTGACGTTTATGAAGCACTAAAAAGCTTTTTCCAAAAAGTTGAGTCTTAAGCGAGAGATGAATGGTGCCAAGCACTCATTCCCTAATAATAGACACGGGGGGATTTTGATAAATGGAAAAAGAGCTTCACCAAGCGATTGAAGAAATTACGGAAATTGCGACTGGTTTTGGTCTAGACTTTTACCCGATGCGTTATGAAATATGCCCTGCAGATATTATTTATACATTTGGGGCATACGGTATGCCTACTCGCTTTTCCCATTGGAGTTTCGGTAAACAATTTCACAAAATGAAGCTACAGTACGATTTAGGTTTAAGTCAAATTTACGAGCTCGTCATAAACTCAAACCCTTGCTATGCATTCTTACTTGATACCAATAAGTTAACACAAAATAAGCTAATCATTGCGCACGTTTTAGCGCACTGTGACTTTTTCAAAAATAACGTTCGCTTCTCCAATACAAGAAGAGATATGGTCGAGAGTATGACAGCTACGGCTGAACGAATTGCCAACTATGAAATGCTCTACGGAAAAGATGAAGTAGAAGAGTTTTTAGATGCTGTTTTAGCTATTCAAGAGCATATTGATCCATCTATACAACGACCCAAGTTGTTAACCTATGAAAACGATATAGATGAAGATGAGGATGTTGTCCGTAAAACGCCTTATGATGATCTTTGGAGAATAGACGAAAAAGAAAAAGAAGAGAAGACAATACGACAAAAAAAGAAACAGTTTCCACCATATCCAGAAAAAGATCTGCTACTATTCATCGAGCAATATAGTCGGGAATTAGAGGAATGGCAAAGAGACATATTAACGATGATGCGTGAGGAAATGCTCTATTTTTGGCCCCAATTAGAAACGAAAATTATGAATGAAGGCTGGGCTTCCTTCTGGCATCAACGTATTATGAGAGAGCTAAATTTAACAACGGATGAATCGATTGAATATGCCAAGTTAAATGCAGGTGTAGTTCAACCTTCAAAAACGACGATTAATCCATATTATCTAGGACTGAAAATTTTCGAAGATATTGAGAAGCGATACGATTCCCCAACGGAAGAGATGCGGAAATTAGGCGTGAAACGGCACTCCGGTCGAGAGAAAATGTTTGAAGTAAGGGAAGTCGAATCGGACATTTCCTTTATCCGAAACTATTTAACCAAAGACTTAGTGAAGCAAGAAGATCTTTATTTATTTGAAAAAAAGGGCAATGAATATAAAATTACAGATAAAGATTATGAAAATGTACGTGATCAACTCGTATCAATGCGTGTGAATGGCGGCTTCCCATATATTGTTGTGAAAGATGGAGATTACTTACGAAATGGTGAATTATATTTAGTCCACGGATTTGAAGGGATGGAGCTCGATACTCGCTATTTAGAAAATGTATTACGATATATTTATCAGCTGTGGGGGCGCCCTGTTCATGTAGAAACATATAATGAAGAAAAGGTAGTTCTCTATTCATATGATGGTAAAAAAAATTCACGGAGATTCTTATAAAGCTAAATATGAAACTATTGAGCCCTTGAATTGATATATTTAAGGGCTTTATATGTTGCATACCTAAATGTAGAAAGATAGGCATGTAAATAGTATATATATTTAATAGAACATGCAAAATAATTCGAACAACTTTTTGCCCAGTTTCATATGTATATAGAGGAAGGGGCGAATTAGATGATTTCAACTGAAACAATTAATATTGAGGGTTCTATATTCAAGGCTGTTACTGTAAGTTTACCTAAAACGACATTGTTAACGGTTTCGAATGATGTAGGTTATATTATGTGTGGTGCGTTAGATGTAGGACTTTTGAATACGAAATTAGCTGATCGTAAAATAGTTGCTGGTCGAGCAGTTGGTGTGAAGACAATTGAACAATTGTTGAATGCACCTCTTGAGTCAGTAACCCTTGAAGCAGAGCAATTTGGCATTGTTAAAGGAATGGTTGGATCAGAGGCATTATTGAAAATGATTTAAACGATCTTCTAAAACTAAGCAATGAATAGTAGTAATGATGTTAAGTTAAGGTAGAAATCATTATAATAAGTGATCTAATGGGTCGGTCTTCATTACTTAAAGTAATAGAAGGCTGACCCATTTATTTTTAGATGAAGAATTATGGTATCAAGCTTTTCTTATAAAACGTAAGTTAATGGAGATAATAAGAAAAGTAAAAGGATTGAGAGGATGTATCGCTATGGACTTTTTTCATGCACAAGAAACGCTTACGGCAATTCAATGGATTCTCCGATCAATTGTTGCTTTTCTTTTTTTACTCATTGCAGCGAAAGTTATGGGGCAACGTTCTATCTCTCAGTTGAGATTACTCGATTTTGCTATGGCAATATCTGTAGGAAATATCATTGCCCATCCCTTGTCAGATGAAGGGTTAGGGATGAAGGGTTCCCTTATTACCATGTCAACTTTAGTTATTTTATATTCAGTAGGCGTATACTTGAGCCTTAAATGGGTCCCGTTTCGACATATAATAGATTCCTCACCATTCCCACTTATTAAGGATGGACAAATTGTTTCTAAAAACTTATCAAAGGCTAGGATTTCCGTCGATTTACTTTTATCTGAATTAAGAAAAGAAAAAATAGAAGATATTCAAAAGGTTGCTCTAGCTTTATGGGAGCCAGATGGAACTATTTCAAGCTTTTTATACCCTCAATACCAAACATTAACTCGAGCAGATATGAAAATAGCACCTGAAGCCTTTTCTTTACCTACAGTACTTATTAAAGAGGGTAAGATTGATTACTATGAATTGAAGAACTTAAATATTAATGAAGATTGGCTTAAAGACAGAGTCATATCCATGTTTAACGTAGATGTTAAAGATGTATTATTAGCAACAATAGACCAAAACGATAATTTGCAAGTGTTTCTGTACAACTGAAGACGGTCATCCAAGTAATTCTTGTTATGTTTAAAATAGATAGGGTTTTATCCAATATTTGGTGGATTCCTTATCTGTTGAGATAAACAACGGAAACTAAAAAAGAACATTTACTATTAAAAGAATGTAAATTTCAAAATAATATATATTAATTGGTATAAATGATATACCTCGTTAAATAGAAAATAAGGAATGCTATTTAAGGCGGGTTATTGTGAAATCTATTATAAAAAAAGTAGTAGTAGTTTTAGCAAGCTTTGCATTGTTATTTTCACTAGTTAGTAGTTTAAAAGTAGACGCGAAAACTAAATCTATTGTAGCTAAATTGCACTCGCTTAGCCAAAATGAACGAACGTCCAAAATTGAAAAGACTGCGAATTATAGTGAAGACACAATTATTATTAAATATTCAAGTTCGCTAAGCGCTAGTGATCATCACAAAGCTGGCGGTACAGTTGTAAATCAAATAAAAGGACTTAATTATGTAGCTAATTCATTAAAGAATAGAAAAAGTGTGTAATCTCTCCGTCTTCGTTGTTGAAAAACTGTTCTTTATCATTGATATTGATTAAAATAATTATAGTACCTTAATATATACAGAACTGGAATGGTGAACAAGTCTTGAAAACATTTAAAAAAGTTTATGTAGAAATTACAAGCGTCTGTAATCTGGCGTGTAGCTTCTGTCCGCCAACGAGTCGAAAGGCGAATATTATTAAGCTAGATGCATTCAATAATATACTTGATCAGATCAGGCCGCATACGAAATATATTTACCTACATGTAAAAGGAGAACCTCTTTTACATAATAAAATCGACCAATTACTTGATGCAGCACATGCTAAAGGGTTTAAAGTGAATATCACAACAAATGGAACACTGATTAAAAAGAATCGAGAGAAATTATTAGGAAAGCCTGCGTTACGCCAAATCAACTTCTCATTACATAGCTTTGACGGACATGAGGGGTCAGAGAATCGCGAAAAATACTTAGGAGATATTCTTGAATTTGTGCGTGATGCGGCGGAACAAAACATCATCATATCGTACCGATTATGGAATCTACAAAAAGACCAGGTTACCGATTTAGAGAAGAGAAGAAACCGTGAAACGTTAGATATATTAGAGCAGGAATATAATTTAGACTTTAAAATTGAAGAAAAAGTACAGCCAGGAAAAGGCGTTAAAATTACCGATCGTGTTTATTTAAACCAAGATCATGAATTTCAATGGCCGAGCTTGCAAGCCCCTGAGGATGAAGGGAAAGGATTTTGTCATGCACTTCGCAGTCAAGCAGCGATTCTTGTTGACGGTACCGTAGTCCCATGTTGCTTAGATGGAGAAGGTGTCATAAATTTAGGTAATATTAATAACAAACCATTCTCTGAAATCGTAGAAAGTGAGAGAGCCAATAATCTCTTTGATGGATTCACTAGAAGAGAAGCAGTTGAAGAATTATGCAGGAAGTGCGGTTTTAGACAAAAATTTGGAATGTAAGAGCAATAGCTTCAAAGATTTTAAGTTTATATCATGTCAGCTACAGGCAATATAAAAAAGCATCTCTTGTGAGATGCTTTTTTGTTTTGGAATTAGATTGAGTGAGATAAAAGAAAGAGCGAGTAGGTTAAAAGAGAGCTCGAGTGAGTCAAAAGAAAGCACGAGTAGATTAAATAAGAGAGCGAGTAAGTTAAAAGCAATCACAAGTAAGTCAATTATGATAATAAAATAGAATTTTTCTGCTCCAATTAATCTACAAGTACAAAGCATCTAATCTAATAAAACTGTAAATTCACCTTAATTTACGAGAAAATATTGACAATTCACAATGTTATGTGATTTGCTATAATAATATAAAAATATAAACGGAATATAGTTGAAGTAGTTTAAAAGGAGAATTGATGATGGTGCAAATTTTTTCAGATAGAGTATTACAAGCAGATAGTTCTTTTATAAAAGATATTTTAAGTTTGACTGAGGTAGAAGATATTATTTCATTTGCAGGAGGGTTACCAAACCCTATTTCATTCCCAATGAAAGAGTTCCAAGAATCGATTAATCGTGTTTTACAAGAATCTGGCGACAAGGTATTCCAGTATTCAGGGACTCAAGGGTATTTACCATTACGACAATGGATTGCAGACCGTTATAAAAAACGATTTGGTATGGATGTTACAGCAGATGATATTTTAATTACAACTGGTTCTCAACAAGGACTAGATTTAATGGGAAAAGCTTTAGTAAATAAGGGGGATAAAGTAGCTGTTGAAAGCCCTTGTTATCTTGCTGCTATTCAAACCTTTGCACTTTTTGAACCTGAGTTTTTACCAATTAGCCTTGAAGATGATGGCTTAAATTTAGAAGAGCTTGAAGCAACTTTACAAAATAACGATGTGAAATTATTGTATACAGTCCCTAATTTCCAAAATCCCACAGGTTTAACTTACTCAAAAGAGAAACGTGAGGCAATTTTTGAAATCATCAAGAAGACGAATACAGTCTTAATTGAAGACGATCCGTATGGTGAACTTCGCTTTGAAGGAGAATCATTACCTTACATTGCAGGTGGTAAAACGGAAAATAGTGTACTATTTGGCTCTTTTTCTAAAACGTTATCACCAGGTATGCGTATTGGTTATTTATGTACAAAAAATAAAGAGCTAATGGGCCATTTAATCGGAGCGAAACAATCGTCTGATTTACATACGAATGTACTTGCGCAATATGCTATATATGATTATTTAAAGAATAATGATTATGAAGCGCACATTAGCAAAATTACAGCACTATATAAACAACAGTGTGATGCTATGATAGCGGCGATGGAAAAATATTTACCCGCTCATGTTTCTTTCACAAAACCAGAGGGCGGTATGTTTTTATGGGCAGATTTGGGAGAAGGCGTCTCTTCAGTAGAAGTCTTTAAACGAGCAACTGAGAAGAAAGTGGCTTTCGTTCCTGGTGATCCATTCTATACGAATATTAAAGGAGCAGGAACTTTGCGCCTTAATTATACGAATTCTGATCCAGAAACAATTGAGGAAGGTATTAAAAGACTGGCTTCCGTTTTATAAAGAAAACAAGAAATTTCAATAAGGCAATTACTATTAGCCAAATAGAAGAAGGTAGAACCCTAGGAGATAGATCTGGTTCTGCCTTCTTTTTTTGGACCAAACAACGAAAGTTAGAAAAGTATGGTAAAATTCGTTGACAATTTGTGACGAAATTGTGTACAATGAATAAAGACACATTTTCGTCACATTTATAATTAAGATGTTTGAAAATTGGGGGATGCACAATGAACTTTTCAGATGTGATTTTAATCGCTATTGCATGTATGAGTATTCCACTCATCGTTGCTATTTTTATGGACATTTTCTATGCACAGAAGAAACAGCGTCAATTTTCGTTACGACGTATGTCTTTATGGTACATTTTATTTTTTGGCATTTCTTTCATACCATCCATTTTTTTAGTTATACCGAACTCATAATTTATTTCAAAGTCTTCCGATTGGAAGACTTTTTTTTGTACCTAAATGATGGCGAGGTAAGTGGCTTAGATGAATAATGTGAAAGTTAATTCCATAACATATATAGCACTGAAGAAATGAATACAAAAAAGGATGTTTATTTTCACAAGAATAAACATCCTTTTTTCTGTAAGTAAAGATATATTTATGTTATTCATCTTGAAATAAAAATCCACTTAACATATAGCAATCTCGGTTTATTTATCAAACCAATTCCACTTGTGAAAATACATAATATTTCCATAAATTATTTGAAATTATCAGTTGGATTTGTGATACTAAAGATAGAACAGATTGAACAAAGGTAAAGCTTATGTATTTATTATTTGAACTAGGTAGAAAAGGAGTTTATTAATAATGAAGAAATATGTAATGTGGCTCTGCGTGCTAATCTTTTTAGCAGCTTGTTCTAAGGGAGAAAGTCCTGAGGTTAAGAAAGGTGTGAATGAGGATATGCTAGGACAATGGCAAGGGAATATTGAAATTCCACAATCACCATTAGAAATTATTTTATCGCTGAAAGAGAAAAGTGGTACTTTATCTGTTCCTGCCCAAGGGGTAAAGGATTATCCATTTAAAGAAGTTTCATATGACGGCAATAAAGTTTCGATTACAATCGATTTACAAGGTTCGAATATCGTAATAGAAGGTAAGTTACAAGATAATTTAATAACAGGAACATTTAAGCAAAATGGTAATGCACTACCTGTTCAATTAACTCCCTACAAAGAGGAGAAGGCAAGTTATGAATCCATTAATATCCCAGTTAACGGAGGGAATCTAAAGGCAGCTTTGCAACATCCTGAAAAGGAAGGCTCATATCCATTAGCGATTATAATAGCAGGGTCTGGTCCGACCGACAAAGATGGAAATACTATAGGCGCTGGTAAAAATAATAGCTTAAAAATGCTAGCTGCAGACCTAGCTAAACAAGGGATTGCATCTATTCGTTATGATAAAAGAGGAATTGGCGATAATGCGCCATTAACAACAAAAGAAGAAGATTTATCAATAGAACAATATGTAGAAGACGTTAACCAAGTTATTAAATACGCAGTATCAGAAAATAAATTTAAAAGCATTCATATTATTGGTCATAGTGAGGGTTCTTTAATAGGCATGCTAGCAGCACAGAATAGCGACATTGCTTCGTTTACTTCAATAGCAGGTGCAGGGCGTCCAGCAGATGTTATTTTGCGCGAACAGTTAGAAGGCAAATTAACATCGGTTCTTACAAAAGAAACTACTGAAATCCTAGAATCATTAAAAGAAGGCAAGCCTGTAGCAACCATATCAACAGAATTACAATCATTATTTAGACCTTCTGTTCAGCCGTATCTTATGTCTTGGCTAAAGTATGATCCAGCTAAGAGCATTCAAAAAGTAACAGCACCTGTCTTAATCATTCAAGGAGCACACGATATTCAAGTTCCAGTAAGCGATGCGAAAATATTAAAGGCGAATAAAGAAGAGGCTAAACTAATGATTGTAGATGAGATGAATCATATTCTAAAAGATGCACCAGAGGAGATACAAGGAAATATGGCTACTTATTCTAATCCGACACTTCCGTTATCTACAGAATTAGTTGAGGCGATTACAGAATTTATACAGGAGTAGAAGTCCGGCTTTGTTGAAGTAAAGTGTGGAATGATATTCCCTTTGTAGAGATTTTAACAACAGAATTGTATTATTACGATAGTAAAACATAATATAAAAAGACTGAACGCTGCGAACGTTCAGTCTAGTGGCTAGTAACCGCAGATGAAGCGGTTGGTCCGAGGTCAATAATAACCGTCAAACCTTATGTGGAGGGGACGGTTATTTCTTTTTTAATAGAAAAAAGAGTACCGACAACAAAACTGAAAGGAATGCTATCCATCCAACTGAGAGTTGAATCAATAAACTTATTATTTCGTAAGTTGTCAATAGTATCACCCCCAATCCCTTGGAAGTGACCAACCGCCCAACCTGCACAACTAGTTATCGTTATTTTACCAGATAAGGAATTAGTATTCTAATATTTTCCTTGAATTTATACATAATGGTATAATTTAGGCGCTAAGATGTAGTGAACCAACATTTTTATTGTGACATACGGTTTTCTTAAAGTGGAATTAAATGATGTGAATAAATTTATTGAAGACTGTGTTGTAAATGGAGGAAGGTTTGAAAAGTACGGAGTAAAAATACTATTTCTTAAATTGGAGGAATATAAGTTGAAAAAAGTTTTAGTAACAGCATCTATCATATTGATGTCAGCGCTCACGGTGACATCAAGTGCACAGAGTGTTATAGCCAAGCCAATTCATAATGGTCAAGGGCTCGCTCAGAATAAAGTGAAAACTTCTCCAGGTACAGTCGGTCGAATTACAAATTATGCAAACGATAAGACTGGCAAATTTATTACTGTAACTGGACATGGGCTTGTTACAACAGATCAAAATGAAATAATTCTATCTATTAATAAAAGTACTAAAATTATCGATTCAAAAGGTAAAAAAGTGTCTTTGAAAAAAATTATCGAAGACAAAAAGACTGTTACGGCATTTTATGATCCTAAAATTACGAAGAGTTTTCCAGCGCGAGGAAAAGCACTAAAGCTAGTTGTTCAAGATCAGGACTTTACGGGAATTAATGGCACAATATCTGAAGTGAATGAAAGTGGGATTGTCGTAGAAGGTACAGATATCTACACAACGAATAAGGATAAAATTGTTTTGCATTTCGCTGATAAAGCTCAGATATTAGACCAGAATGGAAAAGCAATAAAAGTAAGTGCAATTAAACCAGGCATGACTGTCAAAGCATTCTATGGACCAGCTGTTACGATGAGTATTCCGGCTCAATCGACAACGGATTATGTCGTTGTTAACTTGGCAAATGAAGAGGTGGTTCAAGAAGAGGCTGTAGGAACAATCGGTATTATTACAAATGTAGAAGATAAAAAGTTCACTGTGATTGGGAATCCTATGAAAAAAGGCGGAGTGGATTATGTTATTCTATCGGTGGATGAGAACACTCAAATCGTCAATCAAGCAGGTAAGTCATTAACGTTAGAATCTTTAAAGTCTGATGTTCGCATTGAGGCCTACTACGGTGAAATGATGACCATGATATATCCAGCTCAAACACACGCAAAGAAAATTGTTGTGAAAGAAACGGAACACAATAAAGTTGAAGGTACAATTGTCTCATCGAATAGTACGACGAAAGATCAGTTGTATATCAATGTCGGCTCTGACCAAACTACAAATAATGATGTAATTCTGAACATCTTGAAGGACACAAAAGTAATCTCATTGCTAGACGTGGGAACAGAATTGCGAGTAGGTATGAAAATTTCGGCATACCATTCCCCAATGATGACGAGATCATTTCCAGGAATCACAAATGCTGAGATTGTGATTGTAACTTTTGATGACAAAATAGTGGTTCCTAAATAATGGAGTATGCAGGTTATACGAAATAATGAAATAAAATCCATTTATTGAAAATTCACTATCAGAATTGTATAATAGGGGTAGAAAAGCATACCATAATAAGACCGAACGCTGCGAACGTTCAGTCTAGTGACTAGTCACCGCAGAAAAAGCTGTTGGTTCGAGGTCAGAAATAACCGTCAAACCTTTTGTGGAGGGGACGGTTATTTTTTTTGAAAAAATAACCTGCAAAAATGAAATTAAAGATACTTTTTCTTACTAATCAAGCATCTCACATATGCTCGATTTTTTTTATGGGCAAAGTGGTCTAATTGAATAGAGAAAAGAAGGAGAAAACAGCAAATTGTTATGGTATATAATTACATTGGGTCATGGTGAATGGACTTAATTAATTGAATAGTAGAGAGAAGTGACCTATAAAAAAATTGAACATTTTATAGATGAAAGTATTCAGTTTTTTATAAGGTCGAATCTTACATATCCTTGTCAGCACTGAATTTGTAAAGAGATAAGAGGCTATTAAATTTAATGTTTATTGCTCACAAGAAAAAGCATAATATGCTATAGTTAAGTTAATCGAGATTGTTTAAATATGGTATTTGTATAAGACGATTCCCCTGTCTTAAGGTGAGCAAATTAATATTAAATTATTTTGATATAAGATTGTAATTGAATTTTAATATTATCTTGCAACTAAATCCTATATAATTTGTCCTGTTAAATAGAAAGTATGAAATGAGTGAAAAGGTTGTCAGATATACTGTATTACCTACTTGAAATGATCCCTGTTATGATTGTAGCGATTCCTTTTGTCGTTTATTTACGATTCAAGTCTCGCAAAAGAAAAGGGAATCCTCCGACTAATATGTGGCATGAAATAGGATTTTTGTTCTTTTCTGTGTATGTAATTGGTTTGTTTTATGAAACAATCGTACCTAGAAATGGAATAAGTCTACAGCATTTTCAAATGCGCTTCCAAGAGGATATGATTTTAGGTGTAAATTTAAAGTTGTTTCAAGTGTTTAAGGATGTGTATAACGCTATTCATTATTTAGATTTATGGCAGCCGTTTTTCATTAACTTTCTTGGTAATATAGCCATTTTCATGCCAATTGGTTTTTTACTACCACTGTTATGGCGCAAAATGGAGATGTTTCCTTTTGTTTTTATTACAGCGTTGGGTTTAACTATCTTTATCGAAACGATGCAACTACCACAAATGCGTAGTACTGATGTAGATGATCTTTGGTTAAATACATTGGGCGCGGTATTAGGTTATCTTGTATACAAAGGGATGAAAAAGGGTATTCCAAGTATCGGGTTAAAATGTAAGCAAATTGTTTAATATACGAACTTTCGGGTATGGGTAATAGAGCAATTTAAGTAAGAAGGGGTTTTTTATATGATTGAACAAAGAGAACAATTAGAAGAAAGTAAAAAGATGCACATTATAGATGATTTAATGGCTTTAGGTGTTTTTAAAGTTAATGACCAACAGCTTTATCAAGTATCAATAGAGGAGCTTGTGGAAGAATATCAAAAGCATTGTCAATAAAAGATTGCTACTAGGTGGCAGTCTTTTTCAATTTTGTGAGAAAATAGTATAATGATCGTGGATATTAGGCGACAAAATGACTTTATCATCATAGACAAACATTGGAGAAATCGAGAAAATAGCGTATAATTACTATGTGATTTTTATTATAAAGCAAACTAGTGCATATTAAAATATAAGACTGAATGTAACAAGATAGGAGAATTTAGATATATGTGTGGATTTACAGGATTTATAGGTGAGGTTTCAAACCCTGACGTAGTGTTAGAAAATATGATGAACCAAATTATTCACCGTGGACCAGACTCTGCAGGTACTTTTACAGATAGTGAAGCTGCACTTGGTTTCCGTCGTTTAAGTATTATTGACTTAGAAAATGGCAGCCAGCCTTTGTATAATGAAGACCAATCTTTAGTATTAATTTTCAATGGTGAAATTTATAACTATCAAGATATCCGTAAAGACTTAGTAGAAAAAGGGCATACATTTACAACTGAAACAGATAGTGAAGTTTTAATTCATGGTTATGAAGAATACGGTACTAAATTAGTAACTAAATTACGTGGTATGTTCGCATTCGTTATTTGGGATCGTAACAAAAAACGAGTATTTGCTGCACGTGATATGTTCGGTATTAAACCATTTTATTATGCCCATATGAACGGTACTTTAATGTTCGGTTCAGAGATTAAAACCTTCTTGCCACATCCACATTTCGATAAAGTATTAAATGAAAAAGCGTTAAAACCATATTTAACATTCCAATTCCCAGTGTTAAACGAGACATTCTTTAAAGGTGTCTTCAAATTGCCAGCAGCTCACTATATGACTTACGAAAACGGCAAATTGACAACTACTCGCTACTGGGAACCGAAATTTAATCCTGAAGAGCGTCCACTTGATGAAATCGTAGAAGAAATCGATAGTGTCGTACGTGACTCGATTAAAGCACACAAAATCTCAGATGTTAAAGTTGGTTCATTCCTATCAAGTGGTGTTGACTCAAGCTATGTAGCATCTGTTTTAAAGCCAGATAAAACATTCACGGTAGGCTTTAGCGCTCAAAACTTCTCTGAAATTGACACTGCAAAAGAGCTATCTAAAGAGCTTGGTATTGAAAATGTCAATGAAGTACTTGATCCAGAGGAATGCTTTAACAAAATCGACGAGATTCAATATATTATGGATGAGCCACATTCAAACCCATCAATCGTACCACTTTACTTCTTAGCAGAGCTTGCACGCAAACATGTAACAGTTGTGTTATCTGGTGAAGGTGCCGATGAATTATTCGGTGGTTACGAAGAGTATGATGAATCAGCATCTATGAAAAAATATAAAAAAGTACCAGGCTTCATCCGTCGTCCTGTATCTGAAGTTGCGAAAATGCTTCCAGAAGTTAGAGGTAAACACTTCTTGATGAAAGGTGGCTTACCAGTAGAGGAAACGTTTATTGGACAAGCGCATATTTTCGAAGAGCAAGAAGCAGCTAATATTTTAACAGCAAAATATAACGATGCACCATCTGTCAAAGACATCGTGATGCCTGTTTATAAAAAAGCAGCGGGCGAAGACGATTTAACGAAAAAACAAATCTTAGACTTAAATTTATGGTTAGTCGACGATATTTTATTAAAAGCAGATAAAATGAGTATGGCGCACTCAATTGAATTGCGCGTACCGTTCTTAGACAAAGAAGTAATGAAAGTTGCTTCGAAAGTGCCGTCTCGCTACCGTGTTAATGATGTTGATACGAAATATGCATTCCGTGTAGCTTCTAAACGCGCATTGCCTGAAGCTTGGGCTAACCGTAAAAAAATCGGTTTCCCAGTACCAATTCGTTTATGGATACAAGAAGAAAAATACTTCAACAAGATTAAAGAATCATTTGAATCTCCAGAAGCTGCACAATTCTTTGACCAACAAGCAATTGTTAAATTATTAACAGACCATTACGAAGGTAAAGCGAAAAATCAACGTAAAATCTGGACAATTTATATGTTCTTAGTTTGGTACAAAAAATATTTTAGCTAAAAACAAGTGATAAGCAGAAGGGATCATCAGCATTGGATAAGAGAGGTAAAATGCCAATGAGGCTGCTCCTCTTTTGCTTTGTACTGCTGGTAGCAGTGAGCGGTTGCAATAACATTTCCACAGCAAAAGAAAAGCAGCAAGATGAGGGCATAAAAGTACTTATTGTTGAATTCGGCAGCCGCACGCCGATACCTGATATGAAAGTGACCGTCCGAGATATGGAGACGAATGAGGATGTAACGACAGCGAATGGAAATATAGAAGGAGAAGCTATTGTTACAGATTTACAGGAGGGGCATCAATATTTGTTTGTCCCTTCATCAATTTATACAGATGAAAGTAAGCAAGAAAAAAGTGTTGGTAAACTTGTGACGATTCAAGAAGATATGGGCTATGTAGTATTGGAGACGTATTTTGAACGTGAGGAGCAGCAATTAGATGTGCCGATCATAATGCAAAACCCTGAACTACCCCATGGATGTGAAATCACAGCTTTAACTGCAGCACTTAATTATTATGGGTTAAATCTTTCAAAAACAGATATGGCTAAAAACTATTTACCAAAACAAGAGATTGTTGAAAAAGGGAATAAACGCATAGGTCCTGATCCAGCAAAAGCGTATGCGGGTGATCCATTTAATAAACTTACAGGTACCTATGTTTTTGCGCCAGTGATTGAAAAGGCAGCAAAGAAAATAGCAAAAGACAAGAACGTCTCGTTGAAAGTAGAAAATGTAAGTGGTCAAAGTGCAGAGGAAATAATCTCACTCGTACAAGAGGGAGTACCTGTTGTAGTTTGGGTTACACTTGATCTATCTAAGCCTACTTTTAAAGAGGGCTGGTGGATTAAGGGAACTAATAGAAAACTGGATATGTATCGTAATCTTCATGCTGTTGTTCTAACTGGGCAAATGGATGATAAAGTAATTGTGATGGATCCGTTACACGGCTATGTTTCTCACGATGAAACTAGCTTTTTCAAAAGTTTTAAGAAACTCGGATCACAAGCTGTTGCAATTTGGAAGTAATCATCACAGGGGGATTGACCTCTGTGATTTTTTGATAAGGGTGCATAAGTCGTATATGAACATTCAAAAAGAATTTGCGAAATATGTTACACTAATGGCAAAACAATAGAATATAAGTGAGATGATATACAATGGCAGAACAACCATTTTTACCAATATTAATCGGATCCGATATGAATGCATACGGAATGGCTCGTGGATTTTATGAAGCATACGGCATTAAACCAATCGTTATCGGTCGTTCACATTTAACTGCAACACAAAATAGTAGTATTCTACACTTTGAACAAGTACCCAATATAAACAAACAAGAAAATTTTGTAGATGAATTGGTGAAAGTTGCAAAGAAATATTCTCATAAAAAATTATTACTACTAGCTTGTGGCGATGATTATGCAAAACTAATTATTAAAAACAAACCAGAGTTAATCAAATATTTCACAGTGCCATATATTGATGAATCATTAATGGATCAAATTTTGTTGAAAGAAAACTTCTACAAAATGTGCGAGAAATATAATTTCAGCTATCCAAAAACTGATACGTGCACGTACGAAACATATGAAAGCTATGATGTGAAATTTAATTACCCTATTATTATTAAAGCGTCTAACTCAGTGGAATACTGGGCATGTAGCTTCCCAGGGAAGAAAAAAGTATTCGTTGCACATGATGAAGCGGAGAAAACTGCAATATTAAAAGCTATTTATAGCTCAACATATAAAGACCATCTAATTATTCAAGAATTCATCCCTGGTGATGATTCGTATATGCGAGTATTGAACGCTTATGTTGGACAAGATGGTAAAGTGAAATTGATGTCTCTTGGTAATCCAATCCTTGAAGAGCATTCACCAGAAGGAATTGGTAGCTATGCAGCTATCATTAACACATATGATAAAGAAATTATGGACCGAGTACGTTTCTTCTTAGAGGATATCGGTTATACAGGCTTTGCTAACTTCGATATGAAGTACGATTCTCGTGATGGTGAATATAAATTATTCGAAATCAATTTACGTAACGGTCGTAGTAGCTATTATGTAACAGCAAGTGGACATAACTTGATGAAGTATGTAGCAGATGACCGTATGTTAGGCAAAGATTTAGGTTTAACGTATGCGAAAGAGAAGCATTTATGGATGATTATTCCTAAAGGAGTTCTATTCAAATACGCTCAAAACGAGGAACTTAAAGCAGAAGCCAAACGTTTAATCAGAGCGGGTAAAATGACGAATTCGTTATTTTATAAAAAGGATTTTAACATTAAACGTTGGTTTAAATTAACGCTTAACAATTTAAACTACTACCGTAAATACAAAAAATATTTTAACAACAAAGGTTTGTCTTAATTCATGAATAAAAAAACATTAGGTATTATTGGTGGAGTAGGACCACTTGCAACAATGCTTGTAGGGGAAATGATTGTCCGCAGAACGAAGGCTTTCACAGATCAGGAACATGTACATTTCATTATAGATAATGATACGCGTATTCCTGACAGAACAGCTCATATTCTGAATCCATCTGAACCAAGTCCGGTACCTTTAATGGTTGAGGATACGCATAAGCTAGCAACTGCTGGAGCGGAGCTAATTGCAATTCCTTGTAACACAGCACATACATTTTATGATGAGCTACAAGAAAACTCACCAGTACCAGTACTTCATATGATTCGAGAAACAGCTAATAAAGCAAAGCAACTCGGTGCAAAACGCGTTGGAGTATTAGCAACAAGTGGTACCCTTACCTCTGGCGTGTATCAACATGCATTGGAAGAGGTTGGATTAGAACCAGTTATTCCAAATGAACAGCTGCAAAAGCAAGTCATGTCTATCATTTATGACTATGTGAAAGCTGGAAAAACCGTTACACGTAACGAATGGAATTTGATTGAAGAAGCGATAAAAGCTGAAGGCTGTGATCGTATTATTTTAGGATGTACAGAGCTCTCAATTGTGAACCGTGAGCTTACTCTTGATGATTCTTATATTGATTCGTTACTTGTACTTGCTGATTGTGCTATTGTTAGTTGTGGATATGAATTACTAGATTAGAGCGCAAAAACCTGTCCTTTCATCTCAATTAAAGGGCAGGTTTTTATATAAAAACTATATTTCACATTATTAAATGTGAATGAGAGAAGGTGGAACAGCAATGTCTTTTTTAACATTATTAAATGAAGATTTACAAAAAAAATGGACTTTTGAACATACAATGCCAATCCAAGATGAAATGATTCCTGCATTACTGGAGGGCAAAGACGTCGTAGCAGAATCTCCAACAGGAACAGGTAAAACACTTGCGTATCTTTTACCAATATTACAAACAGTTGATGGTTCTAAAAAAGCGACACAAGCATTAATTATCGCTCCATCACAAGAGTTATGTATGCAAATTGTTGAAGTTATCCGTACATGGGTTGCAGGAACGAACATTACAGTTGTTCCATTAATAGGTGGTGCAAATCCACAACGTCAAATTGATAAACTAAAGAAAAAACCAACAATCGTTGTCGGAACACCAGGACGTCTAAATGAATTAGTAAAAGCAAAAAAACTAAAGCTTCATGAACTAACGAAAATTGTCCTTGATGAAGGTGATCAACTTCTAAGTCGTGACTATCGCGTATTAGTGAAATCATTTATCGATGGAGCAAGTCATGATCGCCAAGTTGCTGTTGTTTCTGCAACAATTACGGAGGAAATCGAGCTAGTTGCTGCACGTATGATGAATGAGCCTGTACGCTTCAAAGTTAGCTTAGATGAAATGCCAAACCAAGGCAAAGTAACACATTCATTTATGAAAATCGAAGAGAGAAATAAAACAGAAATGTTACGTAAGCTTTCAAATGTAGAAGGATTACGTGGTTTAGCATTTGTAAATAATTTAGATCAATTATTGATGAAAGAAACAAAATTATCATATCGTGCTGCACCAATTGTTGTTTTACACTCAGAAATGAAAAAAGAAGAACGTAAAAAAGCACTAGATTCGTTCCGTAAAGGCGAAGCGCGTGTTTTAATCGCTACAGATGTAGCTGCACGTGGATTAGATATTGAAGGTCTAACACATGTAATACATGTAGATGTACCACATACAATGGAGCAATACTTACATCGTTCAGGCCGTACAGGACGTGCAGGAGCAGATGGTGAAGTATTAACATTGCTTGCACACCATGAAGAGCATACGTATCGTAAATGGACTCGTGAGTTGCCATCAAAACCCGTTGAAAAAACGTGGACAGCTGGAAAATTAATCGAAGGAACAACAAAACCTACTGTGAAAAGGGGCAAATAAGAATGTCATTCCAGGAGAAATTAGCACAATTTGCTGAGCTTGCTGTAAAAGTAGGCGTTAATATTCAAAAAGGTCAAACACTTCTAATTAACACAACTACAGATACAATTGAGTTTACACGCTTAGTTGTAAATGAAGCATATGCAGCAGGAGCAGGCCGCGTTACTGTCAATTTTTCTGATGGAGAGATTGACCGCGCTTTTTTTGATAATGCTCCTGAGGATGAATTCGCAAAATACCCCCGTTGGATTAGTGAACAGCGTGACGAACTAATCGAACGAAAAGGTGCCTTATTATGGATTGATGCCGCAGATCCAGATTTATTATCGGGTGTCCCTGTGTCTAAGTTATCTGCACAACAAAAAGCAGCAGGTAAAGCATTAGCGAATTACCGCAATGCTGTTATGAATGATAAAGTTGCATGGGCAATCATTGCCGTTCCGTCGAAGCAATGGGCAGCGAAAGTATTCCCGAATGTAGAAGCTGATAAGCAAGTGGAAGCCTTATGGGAAGCAATTTTCAAAACAGTTCGTATTGGCGATGGAAATGCTGTTGAAAACTGGCATGGGCATTTAGAAAATCTAAACACTCGTGCTGCAATACTGAATGCTAAACGCTTTGCAAAACTTCACTACACAGCACCAGGAACTGATTTAACAATCGAATTGCCTGACAAACATATTTGGCAAACTGGTGCTAGTAAAACACCAGAGAATACTTCATTTGTGGCTAATATGCCGACGGAAGAAGTATATACAATGCCATCAAAATATGGAGTTAACGGAACTGTATCAAATACAAAACCACTTGTCTTCCAAGGCAATATCATTGATGACTTCAAATTAACATTTGAAAATGGCGAAATCGTCAAAGCTGAAGCTGGCGTGGGCAATGATCTATTACAAGAATTGATCAAAGCTGATGAAGGTTCAAAATATCTTGGTGAAGTAGCATTAGTGCCACATGAATCACCAATCTCTGCATCGAATATTCTTTACTTCAACACATTATTTGATGAAAATGCTTCGAATCATTTAGCTATTGGTGAAGCATATCCAACATGCTACGAAGGTGGTAGTGCACTATCTCCCGAACAGCTGGAAGAGCACGGTATTAATACTTCTATTACACATGAGGATTTCATGATTGGTAGTGCCGACATGAATATCGACGGTGTTTTAGCAGATGGTACAGTAGAACCAATCTTCCGCGAAGGTAGTTGGGCATTTTAAATAAATGAGTAAAAACTGGTACGCCTCCTTGATGGGCGTACCAGTTTTTTTGTTGTAAAGTGGGGGATGTTTAGCTGTAATTTGGAATAGGGGAGGACATGAATATTCTGCTAAATAACAAACAGGTGAGTTAGCGCAACAAACAACTGAGTTAGTGCAACAAACGACTCAGTTAGCGCAACAAATCCCAGAGTTAAAGCAACAATCACAATTCCATAAAAAAACCCCTATGCATGGATTTATCCGCATAAGAGCAATTAATATTATGGTTTATATCTTGTTGTGGGCGCTTGTTTTAATTTTGCTTTACGAGAATCAATAACTTTAATAACGATTGGATAAATAATTGGCGCTAATTTAATAGCAGTTTTTACTACGTTTCTTACTTTCATTTAGTAGCACTCCATTTCTTATAAGCTAATAATAATTTATTCCCATTGATGCTTCATCTTAAACGCGTAGTACACGAACCCCTTGGATGATATTCCAAATGATCACTGCTACAGATAGTAGGATTTCTAAAATGATAAACGAGATTATTAAAATAGGACCTGTACTAATAAAATTATCAGAACCACTGCCATAAAATCCAAATACGATAAAGAAAATAATGAAACCGATAATGGATGGGATAATGAGTAAAAGATGTGATATGAATGCTCTTTTCGCATGGTTTTTTACACTCGAATCAGCACTGATAAAATAAACAATTACTGGCAAAATAAATCCTGCAAAAAAAATACTAAAATAACATAATGCCGACATTACTCGATTGTTATCCAGTCCAAGCACCTCCATTCATATTATTATCTACGCTAGAACACCCAAAAAGATTCAACTCAATGCATGTGCTTTTATTATATTTGCGTAACGGTATACAGATGAAATGCTGACATATTCAGCGGGACCATGCCAATCTGCTCCAGTTGGGCCGAATTCAATGGCTCCTACGCCATCTGCAGCATAAAATCGAGTATCAGCAGATCCATGTTGTCCAAATAGCTTGGCCTGCTTGTCGCAAACTGCAGCAGTTGTTTTTATTAATGATAAAACAAATGGATCATCAGCATTTGTTGTAACTGCGGGAGCAATACTGTGAATAATGATTTCAGCTTGGATTTTTTCTTCATCTAGAATTTTTTGAATGTCATGTAGAATAACTTCAGCTGATTGTCCTGGAACATATCGGATATCATAACGTACATTGCACTGATCTGGGACGACATTAAAACGTTCTCCTGCTTGTATTGTAGCCAAATTAATCGATGGAGAATCATAAAATTCATTACGAGCAATTGTTATTGGTGATTCTAACAGTTTTGAGTGGAAATGCATGGCTTGTAAAACAGCATTTAGCCCCTCCCAAGGACGACTACCATGTGATGCTTTACCCTTGAATTGAATTTCGAATTGAAGAATGCCTTTTGCTTGTAAACCAATTTGCAATTGTGTAGGTTCACCACAAATAACAAATTGACCATTATACCCATTACGGGCAAGCCATCCTGATGTATTTTCACCACCAGTTTCTTCGTCTGTCACCAGATGAAGTTGAAGGCGTCTCGGCAGCTTGTCAGCTGATTTAGATAGTTCTACAAAGCTGAACATCATCGCCGCGACTCCAGCTTTCATATCAGCAGCTCCACGGCCGTATAATAGGTCACCATCTATAAATGGGGTGAATTGTTCAATTACTGCTGGGACGACATCGACATGGCCGTTCCAGATAAGACAATCTGCGCCTTGCCCAATTTCAGCTGTTAAAATATCAAGTCCATTATTTTGATGTAGGTTAACATCTATACCTTGTTGCTCGAGCCAATTAGCACAAAATTGTAAAGCTTCATTTGCCCCAATAGGTGTATCACTTTTATATGTAATTAACTTTTTAAGTAAATCAATCACTTAATTACAACTCCTCTCATTAAATCCCATTTTGTTCATTATATACATGTTTGAAAGAGATCTCTCAAACATTTCAGAGTAATCTATTGAAATAAGAGAATTGTTTAAGTACAATAGGGTTGTTCTATAATTACAATTAAATGATGTATTTACCACAAGGGGAGCCGAAATGGTCGGCTGAGAGTGAACCCAAAGTTCTAACCCTTTGAACCTGTAAGTTAATGCTTGCGTAGGAATGTGGATAGAAACCGACATATAACCGATGTCAGGACCTGTCCTGATGTCGTTTTTTTGTTGCCTAAAGTTTTACTATCTAGAGCCCATTTGCAATTGGGATACGTTGAGGTCTTGTGTGTTCTACATCAGAACTACGGGAGGATATTTATTTTGGATAAAAAGAAATTGTTGTTTTTAATCGAGATTGCGATTTTTGCTGCAATCGGTTTAATTTTGGATCAGTTGTCATTTAAGCTATGGGCTCAAGGTGGTTCTATTAGCCTGGTTATGGTACCAATTGTCTTAATGGCATTCCGATGGGGTGTATCAGGTGGTTTAATTACCGGATTTTTAATTGGTTTATTGCAAGTGGCGATGGGTGCTTCAATTTTTACACCCATTCAAGGATTTATCGATTATTTTATAGCATTTACTGCTGTCGGACTTGCTGGTGTGGTGAGACAACCAGTGTTTGCAGCGAGTAAGCAATTAAACAAAAAAGCAATGACTTTGTATATTGTGTTAGGTACAACACTTGGGGGTTTATTGAGATACCTTGCTCATACTACAGCAGGGATTGTCTTCTTTAGCGAATATGCAGGTGATCAAAATGCATATTTGTATTCTATAATTTATAATGGTACGTATATGTTGCCAGCTACTATATTAACAGCGGTTGTAGCTGTACTTTTATTTACATCAGCACCTCGTTTATTACAACAAAAAAATTGATACACAAAAGAGGATTCCTTAATAGATGGGATCCTCTTTTAGTACTTTCAGTGACGCAATTTCATATATCTAATATAAGAATTAAACAAAATTATTCTAAATATATAGACATTTGAAATAGCAAGATACTCGATTTTCATGTTCTTCATTTTGCAAAAAAAGTGTTATAGTAGAGAGTAGACATATGAGAAGAAGGGACCGTATAAAATGATAGCTATAACTCAAGAAGAAATTGCAGGATTGAAAAAATCCGGACGTGTGATGGCCCAAATCCGTGAAGCAATGAAGGCAGCAACAAAACCAGGAATTACAACTAAAGAATTAGATGAAATTGGTGGCCGTTTATTTGAAGAAAATGGAGCCGTTTCAGGACCTAAAAGTGAATATGATTTTCCTGGATACACATGTATAAGTGTGAACGAACAGGTTGCACACGGTATTCCAGGGAACCTTATGTTAAAAGAGGGAGACCTTATTAATATTGACGTTTCTGGTCATGTTGATGGCTATTTTGCAGATACTGGCGTGTCATTTGTTGTAGGTGATGGATCTTACCCAGAAATCGATAAACTTTGTCAAGTTGCAGAAAGTGCATTTGATCGTGCGATGACGAAAGTAAAACCAGGTGCTCGTTTAAACCAAATTGGTAAAGCAGTTGAACGTGAAGCAAAAGCAAACGGTCTAGCGGTTATTATGAACTTAACAGGTCATGGTATTGGCCGTTCACTTCATGAAGATCCACAACATGTATTAAATTATTTTGATGCATGGGATCGCACAATTTTAAAAGAAGGTATGGTTTTAGCTGTTGAACCGTTCATCTCTCAAAAAGCAGAACATATCGTTGAATCAGGTGATGGTTGGACATTTATAACGCCTGACAAATCACTAGTTGCACAATATGAACATACAATCATCGTAACAGATGGTGAACCTATTATTACAACTAAATTAGATTAAAATAATAAAAAAGCCTCCCTTGAATTTTCGTCAAGGGAGGCCTTTTTGTTTTCTACAGTTATTTAGAAGGCTTTTGCTTTTTTATAAATAAGATTCCTGCCAATAAGACACCACTTAAAAAAAGTGCTGCGGTCGTTACTAGTAATTCCTCAAAGCCATTTTTTATCGCAATCCCTATATAAGCCCAAATGAAGACGATAGGAAAATAAATATCATAATGGTGGAAACGAATATGAAGTGCAATAGCGGTACCTAGGGTAAGCATAATAACAGCCCACAAAGGATTACTTAAACCCAAGCCATTCCAATGATTATGCGTTAAAACAAAAGAGATATTTGTGATTGTTGCTACGCACATCCAAGCAAAGTAAATGGAAATGGGTATGCGTTTTGACCATGTTTGTTCATCATTACTATATGAAAAATATAGAAGTGCTAAACAAGTTAACAATAGAAGCATTACGACAACCGTAAGTTGGAAGTAATTATAATGCCACAGGAAAATCCACAAAATATTAAGTAGTGAACTGGCTGTAAATAACAGTGTTTGTTGAATAGAAATCGTGTTCTTACTCTGATAATTGAACCAATGCTTATAAATCCAGTAAGCTAAAATTATGTATATAAAGCCCCAAATAGTAAAAACATATCGTGCTGGAGTGAAAAGAACCGTATAACTTTCGGAGATTTCGCCAGTAGTTTGACCATTTAGTGGAAGAATATTAGCAGCTAAGTTCACGGTTACCATTGCAATATAAGCGATGGTAATAATAATTAATCTCCCCAATAAAATCTCCTCCTTCATGTTGGGAATAGTATGGAAATCTGAGCTTTGTTGCACTCCAAAGTAGAAAAGTATCTCGTTATCCAT
The DNA here is from genome assembly GCF_057838945.1 of Viridibacillus sp. KH_047. Taxonomy (NCBI): domain Bacteria; kingdom Bacillati; phylum Bacillota; class Bacilli; order Caryophanales; family Caryophanaceae; genus Viridibacillus; species Viridibacillus sp. KH_047. Next base: position 523,151 of record NZ_CM174479.1, read on the forward strand.
TGCGTAAATATACAAACAATCTCTACCAATTTTAAATCATATATATAAAGTATACATTCGATTAGTTAGAACAACAAATATCATTTCAGAAGAATTTGCTGTAAAATAATAGTATAAATGTTAAAGGAGAGGTTAAAGTGAGTAAACGCATTGAAGATATGAAATTAGATAAACATCTAAACGATAAACCTTCCTACAAAAAGGAACTAAAAAAATTACAATTTGAACTTTTAAATATTCAACAGTTCTTGTTTAATCATAATATTGGGCTTGTGTTAGCATTTGAAGGAATGGACGCAGCTGGCAAAGGTGGAGCCATTAAACGCTTAACACAGCGACTGGATCCTCGTGGGTATATTGTACACCCAATTGCGGCACCGCAACCCTTCGAACTGAAATACAACTATCTACATCGCTTTTGGACGCGCATACCTTACAAAGGGCAAATCGGTATTTTCGATCGTTCATGGTATGGGCGAGTACTAGTAGAACGTATTGAAGGCTTTGCTAAACAAGAAGATTGGCAACGTGCCTACGAAGAAATTAACCAATTTGAAAAACTACTTACAGATGATAACTATATCGTAGCAAAATACTGGATTCAAGTGTCAAAAGAAGAACAATTAAATCGATTTAAAGAACGACAAGAAGATCCTTATAAAAAATGGAAATTAACAGATGAAGATTGGCGAAATCGTGACAAGTGGCCACTCTATGTTGAAGCAGCAAATGATATGTTCAAGAAGACAGATAAACCTCATGCACCGTGGATTTTAATATCTGGTGAGGATAAAAAGTACGCACGAATTCAAGTGTTAAAAGAAGTAATTGCACATGTCACAAGAGAATGTGAACGAAGAGGATTACAAATTACTGATCCTTCTGAAACTATTAGCGAAGAAGTCTAACTATTTCGGTTCCGGAAGTATTATACTGAATATGTAAGATAATTTGGTAATGGAGGCTTGAATATGACAAATGATAAATTTCCAGAAGTATGGGATTTAGAGAGCGTATTTGCAGGAGGTAGTAATTCAGAAGAATTAAGAATCCAATTAGACAGAATCCAAGTTGAATTAGAAGAACTACAAAATGCAGTTTCAAGTATTGTAGCAGAAGATTCTAAATCCATTTTAAATGTTCTAGAATTAATGAAAGAAGTATATATTAATATGGGGCAAACCGGTTCATTTGTATCGTGTTTACAAGCACAAGATATGACTGATAAAAAGGCATCTTTACTACGAAGTGAAATTTCATCATTAGCTGCGAATTTCGCTCCAATTAAATTGCAATTTCAACAAGTACTAAGTGCCATAGAAGAAGAAAAGTGGACAGAACTACTTGCTACTGAGGAGTTATCACAATTTAATTTCACTTTAAACGAATGGCGAGATGAAACTAAATTAAAACTTTCTGAGCAGGAAGAGAATATTATTTCCGCATTAAAGGTAGATGGTTATAATGCTTGGGGAGAAATGTATGATCTATTGATTAGCGATATTAAAATTCCTTTTACAATTGATGGTGAGGAAAAAGAGCTTTCTGTAGGTCAAGCAAATAACTTAAGTTCACATCCAGATGCTACAGTGCGTCAAGCGGCTTATGAAGCTCTTGAAAAAACCTGGACTGAAAAAGAGGAATTCTTTGCAAAAACGTTGAATCATATAGCAGGGTTCCGGTTAGCTACATACAAAAAAAGAGGTTGGGATTCGGTATTACAAGAGCCACTTCAAACTAACCGTATGCAGCCTGAAACGATTGATGCAATGTGGAGTGCAATTACAGACCATAAAGCACCTTTCGCAGAATATTTAAAGCGTAAAGCAGAGCTATTAAACACAAGTACAATGGATTGGTTCAATTTAGATGCTCCAATTACTGCATCAACTGAAACGATTTCTTATCAAGAAGGTGCAGCATTTGTTATCAAAAATTTTGGAAGATTTGGCAAGAATCTAGAAGCTTTTGCTACACATGCAATTGAAAACGGCTGGGTTGAAGCTGAAAACCGCCCAAATAAACGTCCGGGTGGATTTTGTACTGGATTACCATTAACGAAGGAATCACGTATTTTCATGACTTATAGCGGTACTATGTCTAATGTTGCAACATTAGCTCATGAACTAGGTCATGCATTCCATACGTATGCATTACGCCCAATTCATACTTTGAATACTGGCTATGCAATGGGTGTTGCAGAAACAGCTTCTACATTTGCTGAAATGATTGTTGCAGATGCAGCTGTTCAAGAAGCAAAATCAGAAGATGAAAAAATAGCATTACTTGAGGATAAAATTCAGCGCAGTGTAGCATTCTTCATGAATATTCATGCTCGATTCTTATTTGAAACACGTTTTTATGAAGAACGTGAGTCAGGGATAGTACCAGCTCATCGCTTGAATGAAATAATGGAGGAGGCACAGAAGGAAGCTTATGCAGGTGCGCTGAATGTTGCTCATCCTCACTTCTGGGCTTCAAAATTACACTTCTATATGACAAGTGTGCCGTTTTATAATTTTCCATATACATTTGGCTATTTGTTCTCATTAAGTATTTATGCTAAAGCAAAAGCAGAAGGTAGTAGCTTTGAAGATAAATATATCTCTTTATTACAAGATACAGCTGTTATGTCTGTAGAAGATTTAGCGATGAAACATTTAGGTGAGGATATTACAGAAAAGGCATTCTGGGAAAAGGGAATTCGTATATGTGAACAGGATGTTGAACAGTTTTTAGAATTAACCACTCAAAAAGGGTGATCTGACATGATGTTTCTTGAAGGAAATCGCTGCTATTTACGAACATTAGATGAAGCCGATGTTTCGGCATTCACAAATCTAGTAAAGCGTAATAAGCGCTATTGGTCGATTTATGAGCCATTACATGAGGATGAGTTTTATACAGAACACACTCAAAGAAAGAAAATTATTGAGTCTATTCAGCGTATGAGACTCAACCGCGAGTATAGTTTCGCAATATTTGCAATGGGAACGTCGGATCTTGTAGGACATATTTCGATTTATTCTATCAAGAGATTACCATTTGCAAGTGCTTTTGTCGGTTATTCAGTAGATAAGCGTTATGTTGGCCAAGGAATTGCATCTGAGGCACTAGAACTAGTAGTTAAATTCGCCTTTGAAGATTTGTCGCTACATCGAGTAGAAGCTTATGTATCGCCTAAAAACATTGGCTCTGTCCGCGTTTTAGAGAAAACAGGATTCCAACGTGAAGGATTATTAAGAAAGCTATTGTACATTAATGGAAACTGGGAAGATCATTATTTGTATTCATATATAGATGATGATTTTTGAAAGGGCAAGGCCGTCTGGCGGAGATGGAAAAGTACTGTCAGAGGAATGCTGTACGGAATGAAATAATTAGCGAATCATTTCCTGGGAAATGCGTCGATTTCTGTTTTAAAAAGAAGAAGCGAGTGTCACTTGAAAAGTGACACTCGCTTTTTGTCATATCAATTATTTTGAACCGTCTTCAACTACATCAAGACGACCAGTGCTTGGATCAATTACTAAACCATGAACGGGAATAGAGTCGATAACTAGAGGATGACTTCGAATCATTTCAACACTATTTCGAACGTTTTCGGTTACATCATCAAAGCCTCTTAACCATTCATGTAAGTTTGCACCAGAGTAATTTAGAAGATCAATCGTATCTTGAGAGACACCACGATCAACCATTTTAGCTAACATGTTGTCAGGGTTAACTGCACTCATACCACAATCGTAATGCCCAATAACAAAAATTTCATCTGCTTGTAACTCATAAATTGCAACAAGTAGACTACGCATAATACCGCCAAATGGATGATTTAATGTTGCACCCGCACTTTTAACGATTTTGACATCGCCATTACGTAAATTCATCGCTTTTGGTAATAGTTCCACAAGGCGAGTATCCATACATGTTAAGATAACAAAATGCTTATCTGGGAATTTACTTGTAATAAAAGGCTCATAGTGCTTTTCTTCTACAAAGGTTTCATTGAATGTAAGAATCTCATTTATAATGGACATTAAACCGTTCCCCTTTCCTTACATACTTATTTTAGAATAACTATTCAGAAAAGAGAATAAGTTTTAACGAATTTATGAATTCAATTTTTGTAAAAGGTTCATTGTATCTAGAGAGCGTCCAGTACCAATTGCAACAGATTCTAATGGTGATGGAGCTAGAATAACAGGAACAAGTAGTTCATCTGAAAGCCATTCAGGCATACCTTTTAAAAGAGAACCGCCACCTGTTAATACAACGCCACGGTCTACAATATCTCCAGATAACTCTGGTGGACAGCTTTCTAATGTTCTACGGATAACCTCTAAGATTGAAAGAAGAGATTCTTTTAGACAACTTTGAATTTCTTCTGAATTTAATGTGATCGTTTTTGGTAAGCCAGTAACGATATCTCTACCGCGTACTTCCATGAACTCTTTGTCATGTTGGATTAAAGCATAACCAATTTCTTTCTTTATATTCTCAGCAGTATGTTCACCGATTAGCACGCTGTATTCCTTACGTGCAAAATGAATGATTTCTTCATTCATTCGGTCGCCACCTAGTTTCATAGTGTTTGAAGTAACAACGCCACCAAATGAAATGATTCCAACCTCTGTTGTTCCTCCACCGATATCAACGATGACACTTGCGATAGGTTCACTAACAGGAAGGTCAGCACCGATTGCAGCAGCAACCGGTTCCTCGATTAAGAAGACTTCTTTAGCACCACATTGTTTTACAGCATCTTTTATAGCTAAGCGCTCAACTGAAGTAGCTCCAGAGGGAGTGCAGACAATTACACTCGGTTTACGGAGTGAGCCACCAATAATTTTTCCGACCTTTTGCATAATGACTTTAATCATTTCGGTAGTCATATCAAAGTCGGCAATGACACCATCACGAAGCGGACGGATTGCTTGAATATTCGCGGGCGTTTTACCGATCATATTCTTCGCTTCAGTACCGATTGCGATGACTTCATTTGTAGTTGTATTTATTGAAATAACTGATGGTTCATTTAATAAAATCCCTTTGTTTTTTGTATATACTAACGTATTGGCTGTGCCAAGATCGATTCCAATTGCAGTTGTTGAAAACATTGTATAGTTCCTCCCTTATAACATTGCCTCATAAGTATAGAGGAAAAACGATAAAACCCCTATGTTACATTTTGGAAGTTGTAAATCGTAGAAAGAAAAAATATGATATTAGTATTTTATAATAATCAATTTTTGGAAAATGTAGAGGGATTTAGGTTTATTGTGTCACAAGTTTGTTACAAAATTGTGAGGAAAATATAAAAAAACAGTTACTTTTAAGTAACTGTTTAGGATTAAAAGTTAGTTTTTTGGTTTTGGATCAACAAGAGATGCAGTTGAAGTATCTAATCCTACTAGTAAATAGTGAATAAGGATTCCACCAGTAATTAGGATAAGAGCTGAAAATCCTAAAACTGTTACTATAAATGTACCCATGATAAAACTCCTCTCTACCATTATTAAAGATTCATTATCTACCAGTATACATGATATTATGTTACAAGATAAGTCTAATTTATGGATTACCATTTTACCAATGCCTTATATGTACGTAAGTTGTACACTTAAGTAGAATTTAGTGTGAAAAATGAAAGTTATATTGTGTTTTATAGAATACTTGTTGGAATATTAAAATGCCCAGCTTCCTTGGCGGAATATTGGTTCTACATTGTTATCTTCCGTAATACCGTCTATATCCATTTTGTCAGAACCAATCATAAAATCTACATGTGTTAAACTTTGGTTTAAGCCATTCTCGGCAATCTCTTCACGAGACATGGTTTTACCACCTTCTATGTTGAAAGCGTAAGCACTACCAATAGCCAAATGGTTGGAAGCATTTTCGTCAAACAGTGTGTTATAGAATAATAGACCTGATTGTGAAATAGGTGAATTGTGCGGAACTAAAGCAACTTCACCTAAATAATGTGAACCTTCGTCAGTAGCTACAAGTTGTTTTAGTACTTCCTCACCTTGCTCAGCAGTTACATCCACGATTCGACCGTTTTCAAAGGTAATTTTAAATTGATCTATAATATTGCCACCATAGCTTAATGGTTTAGTACTAGAAACATAACCGTTAACACCAGTTTTAAAAGGTGCAGTGAATACTTCTTCTGTAGGCATATTAGCCATAAACTCTTTACCGTTCTCATTGATACTTCCGCCACCACACCATAAATGATTTTTAGGAAGCTCGATTGTAAGATCTGTTCCAGGCGCACGGTAATGTAATTTATGGTATTTTTTTTCGTTTAAATAGGATACTTTGTCGTGCAGTGATTCATCAAGTGTTTTCCAGGCTTGGATTGGATCTGCTACATCAACTCTTACAGCTTTGAAAATAGCGTCCCAGAGTTGCTCAACTTGTTGATCTTGAGGTAGTTCAGGGAACACTTTGGCAGCCCAATCTTTAGAAGATGCTGCAATAACATTCCAACTGATTTTATCAGATTGTGCATATTCTCTATATTTACTCAAGGCTTTACCCGTAGCTTTTTGGAATGCAGAGATACGGCTAGATTCAATCCCTGCTAGTAAATCTGGACTTTGCGAAACAATGCTTATGAAAGCAGCACCTTGTTCTGCTAACCAATTGCGTTCTTCTGTTTTCCAATGTGGGTAAAAGTCAAAAGAGTCTGCAGGAGCTAACTCATAACGTAAACGATTAATTTGATCATCCGCGAAATCAACAAATACTTGTTTAGCACCAGCCGCATAAGCCTTTTTAGTAATTAAACGGACTAACTCTACATTATCAATAGAAGTGCTAATGTAAAGAAATTGATTTGGTTGGATGTTGACACCTATTTTAACAGCAAGTTCAGCATAACGATCTAATTTCTCATTGAATGAAATCATGACGACATTCCTCCTTAATTTAAGTTAATTGTAACAATTTTTGAAAGATTATAAAAGAAAAAGTCAAGGACCATATTTTTGTCCTTTTCACGAAATTTCGGCAAATATCTTCTATTGTTTGCAATAGATTATTAAAATAATGAAATATAAACCGAAATAAAAAAAAGAATGACGATTTTGGGGGTACTAAAATGGATTTATCATCGATTATTGGTTTAATAATAGCTTTTGTTTCGCTATTAGCAGGAATGTATTTTAAAGGTGTTACTCCTGATGCATTACTGAATCCAGGAGCGATACTTATTATCATCTTCGGTACGATCGCAGCGATTACGATCGCATTTCCTAAGAGTGAACTAAAACGTATACCTAAGCTGTTTGGTCTTATCTTCAAGGAGCAAAAGTTAGTAAGTGATGTAGAGATTATTAAAATGTTTTCACAATGGGCAGATTTAGCTCGTCGTGAAGGGCTACTTGCACTTGAAAGCAAAGTATCCGAAATTGATGATCCGTTTTTGAAAAATGGATTGACTTTGGCTATTGATGGTCAAAATGCAGATTATATCCGCGACGTCTTAAACGAAGAAGTGGAAGCGATGGAAGATCGCCACGCAAGTGGAGCTTTGATTTTCTCGCAAGCAGGTACATATGCCCCGACTTTAGGGGTACTTGGTGCAGTAATTGGGCTTATCGCGGCACTAAGAGATTTAAACGATATTGATAAATTGGGACATGCTATTTCAGCAGCGTTCGTAGCGACACTTCTAGGTATCTTCACAGGATATGTATTATGGCATCCATTTGCAAATAAGTTAAAACGTAAATCTAGCCAAGAAATTCGTCAAAAAACAATGATGATTGAAGGTATTTTATCGGTTCTAGAAGGTGAAGCTCCTCGCGTAATCGAACAGAAATTGGCATCTTATTTAACCAAAGAAGATCGCTCTCAAATAATGGACGAAAGCGGGGCGAGTGGCCTTGGCAAAGAGATCTAAACGAAGAAAAAGGCATGAAGAACATACAGATGAATCTTGGCTAATTCCATATGCCGATATCCTAACATTATTATTAGCGCTCTTTATCGTCTTATTTGCTTCTAGTACCGTCGATGTACAAAAAATGCAACAGCTTTCTACAGTTTTTAGTTCTATCTTCGATTCAGGTGATGGCGTTTTTGAGCAGCCATCACCAGTTGAACCACAAAAGCCAAAAAGCTCAGAAAAAGATAGTGACTCAGCATATTTAGAAGATCAAGAAGCCTTATCGCAGATAAAAGGGAATGTAGATGAATTTATTGCTGTGAATGAGCTTGAAAAGCAATTCGCAACAAAGCTAACAGATGAAGGATTACTCGTTACAATTCGTGATAGTATTCTCTTTGATCCAGGTAAAGCTAATGTAAAAGAAGAGTATCAGAATATTGCGAAAGAATTATCCGAGTTACTTGTATTCGATCCAGCGCGTCATGTCATCATTACAGGATATACAGATAATGTACCTATGAATAATGCAGAATTTGCTTCGAACTGGGAGCTAAGTGTTATGCGAGCAGTTAATTTCTTGAAATTAGTTGTAGATGAAAATGCTAAACTTGATCCAGCATTCTTTAGCGCAAAAGGATATGGAGAAAATGAACCTGTTGCATCTAATAAGACGGATGAAGGTCGTGCAAAGAATAGACGCGTAGAGGTACTTATTCAACCTTTAGTGAAAAAGGATGGTACAAATACAAACGAAAAAGAAACATCAGCAAAATCAGAATAAGAAAAAACGATATGTATTTTACATATCGTTTTTTTTTTTTGACATTCTTAAAACAAAAGTTTATAATCTAAACAAATGTATTGAGGGTGATGACATGAATGAAAAAGAGTTAATGATCCTAAAGCTTATTCGCCAAAACCCATTTTTGTCCCAACAAGAAATGGCTGAAGAGTTAAAGATGTCTAGACCCGCTTTAGCGAATATTATCTCAGGATTAACACGTCAAGGTAAAATTGTCGGGAGGGCGTATATATTGCCGGAAGAAAATGAAGTGATTTGTATCGGTGGAGCTAATATGGACCGTAAGTTTCATATTAAAGGTAAAGCTCAGTTGGGTACGTCTAATCCTGCTGCCGTTACTCAAAGTATCGGTGGAGTAACTCGAAACATCGCCGAAAATTTAGGACGCCTAGGACACCATGTATCACTTATAACAGGTGCAGGTAAGGATTCAGATTGGAACGCTATTAAGGAAGCTTCAGCAAGCTATATGAATGTTTCTAACGTAGAACAATTCCAAAACGCTTCAACGGGTTCCTATACGGCAGTTTTAGATGAGCAAGGAGAAATGCTTTTAGCTGTAGCGAATATGGATGTATATGATCTATTAGTGCCAGAGTTGCTGATGAAGCACGAGGCAGCGATGTCAAATGCAGCATGTATCGTTATGGATTTGAATTGCCCTAAAGAAACAATCGAGAGTATCAAAGAACTTGCATTGGTGAGACAAATACCATTTGTATTAATTCCAGTATCGTCACCTAAGATGGATCGTATGCCAAAAGATTTAAATGGCGTAACATGGTTTATCTGTAATCGTGATGAAGCAGAAACCTATTTGGATAGTACGATCACTTCAGAGGAAGACTGGAAGAAGGCAGTACAAGCTTTATTGGAAAAAGGCGCCGAAAATGTAGTTATAACAGCAGGCAGTAGAGGTGTCTATGCAGCGTCTAAAGATCTCGCTGTGAAGAACTATGCTGCAATTCAAATTGATCATGTTGAAGATGTAACTGGTGCAGGAGATGCTTTTGTAGGGGCATTGCTACATAGCTGGATTCTACAAGAGCCCTTCGCTGAAAATATTCAAAATGGTTTGATGAATGCAGCAAAAACTTTACAAAGTGCATTTACAGTAAGACCAGAGTTATCTGCAAATAAATTAAAAAATGAGCTGGAGGAATAATTCATGAAACAATACTTATCATTCTCAGAAGAAGTAAAAGCTGCACAAGAGAAAGGGCTACCAATCGTAGCATTAGAATCTACAATCATTTCACACGGTATGCCATACCCACAAAACGTTATTACAGCACGTGAAGTAGAACAAATCATCCGCGATAACGGTGCAGTACCAGCAACAATTGCAATTTTAGACGGTAAAATCAAAATCGGTCTTTCTGATGAAGAATTAGAAGTACTAGGTAATTCACCAGACGTTGCAAAAACATCTCGTCGTGACCTTGCTTATTTACTAGCAACAAAACAAAAAGGTGCTACAACTGTAGCTGCAACAATGATTTGTGCAGAATTAGCTGGCATTGAAATGTTCGTAACAGGTGGTATCGGTGGTGTTCACCGTGGTGCTGAAACAACAATGGATATTTCGGCTGACTTAGAAGAACTTTCACAAACAAATGTTGCAGTAGTATGTGCAGGTGCAAAATCTATTCTAGATATCGGATTGACTTTAGAATACCTTGAAACAAAAGGTGTTCCAGTAATCGGTTATGAAACAGACTTAGTACCGGCATTCTACACACGTGAAAGTGATTTCGCTGTAAACTTCCGTGCAGATAATCCTGAAACAGTTGCAGAAACATTACGTGCAAAATGGGATCTTGGACTTAAGGGTGGAGCAGTAATTGCTAATCCAATTCCAGAAGCAGATGCAATGGATCACGATTTCATCACGAACATCATTGAAACAGCATTGCAAGAAGCTAATGAAAATGGTATTAGTGGTAAAAAAGTAACTCCATTCTTATTAGGTAAAGTAAAAGAATTAACAGAAGGCAAGAGCTTGGTAGCCAACATCGCATTAGTAAAACATAATGCAGTAGTAGGTTCTAAAATTGCTGTAGCTTTAAATAAATAATTAGATGAAAAAAAGCTAGGAACAAAGCCATTATATTATGGCTGTTCCTAGCTTTTTTATGATTTTCGAAGTGAGCCTAATTCAGTTACGATTGCTTGCATCTCACTTGGGCTAAATGCGTCACGTTTCATAACCATTTCATAAAGATAGACAAGGTCTTCGTATTGCTCGGTATCAAAATGCTCTGGTTTCATTGCATCGGCATTAACCATACGAAGTTTATCTTTGATCATATCAATCATATAGATGACATTCTCAGTAGAGGGTTCAGTTAAATTCATAGGATTCCCTACCTTTCGTTCCATACATAGTATCATTTCATGCAATGTATGGAATGTCAATTACAAATTGATTAGGCTTTTGCAGATGATTGCTCAGCTTTGTTATTTAATTTTTCTTCTTTCTCTTCTTTTAGCTTTTCTTTAATACGTTTCGTTTCAAAAACAACTATCCCTGATAAGCCAATAAGACCAATTAAGTTTGGAATGGCCATTAAGCCATTTGCAACATCAGAGAATGTCCAAACGATATCAAGTGGAATAGTTGCACCGATAAATACGAAACCTACGAAAATAATACGGTAAATTAAAAGAGCAAACGGATTTTTAAATAAATACTGGAAACATTTCTCTCCATAGTATGCCCATCCTAAAATAGTAGAAGAAGCAAAGAAAATTAATCCGATTGCTACAACAATTGGTCCCCAACTACCTAAGAAGTGACCAAATGCTTGAGTTGTAACTGCATTAGCTTCTAATTTTGGGTTTGTATAAACACCAGACATAACAATTGTTAAACCAGTGATTGAACAGATTAAGAATGTATCAAAGAAAACTTGTGTCATTGAAATAAGTGCTTGTCGACCAGGCAAATCTGTTTTCGCAGCAGCAGCAGCGATTGGAGCAGAACCTAGACCCGCTTCATTGGAGAATACTCCACGAGCAACACCATAGCGGATTGCGGCACCGATTGCCCCACCTGCAGCAGCTTCTCCAGAGAATGCCATTTTAATAATTGTCATGAATGCTTCAGGTACAGCAGTAATATTCATAATAATAATAATTAAACCAGAAGCTAAATAGAAAACAGCCATAACAGGAACAAAAACAGCTGTTACTTTCCCGATAGATTGAATTCCACCTAGAATTACAAGACCTACAAAAATAGTTAAAATAATACCAGTAATCCATGGATCAATTTTAAAAGTAGAATTTACAACTCCAGCAACTGAGTTGGATTGTGTACCGTTACCGATACCAAATGAAGCTAACACACCGAATAACGCGAATAATACAGCTAACCATTTCTGTTTAAGACCATGCTCAAGATAATACATCGGTCCACCGGCCATTTGTCCCTTCGAATCTTTTACGCGGAAGCGGACTGCTAATATAGCCTCACTATACTTAGTTGCCATACCAAAGAATGCAGAGAACCACATCCAAAATATAGCACCAGGTCCACCGAGAACAACTGCTGTTGCAACCCCAACGATATTCCCGGTACCAACTGTTGCAGCAAGTGCCGTTGTCAAAGCCTGGAATTGTGAAATATCACCTTCTGCATCTGCAGAGTGTTTTTTAGAGAATACAAGTCTAAGAGCTGTTGGTAATAGTCTAAGTTGTAATACACCCACTCGAATAGTGAGATAAATCCCTGAACCGACGATTAAGACAATTAATGGAATACCCCATAATACGCCTGATATCGAACCTAAAATCTCATTTAACTTATCCATTTAATAATTCCCCCTCAAACACTATTTTTGTAAAATATTCCTCCTATTTCTATTAATTTCCCTATCATATACTATTATTCTTAATTTTCTGTCTATAAGTCAAGAAATATTTTTTAAAGAGATTACATTGTATAGCCATCACTTTAGTTTTATTGTTAAAGTAGAAGGGCATACTATTTCAAAGGGATTAAATGCAAGGAGGAATTTATTATGTCGAATAAGTTATTTGTAGGAATCACAATTGGTGCACTTGCTGGAGCAGCAATTAGTATGTTGGATCGTAGTACTCGTGAGAGCACATGTAAGAAAGCTAAAAGCATTTCAAATGATGTTAAGTATTATGCAAAAAATCGCGATGAATTTGTTGAAAAAGTACAAAACAAAGTGGAAAAGTATCAAACTTTATATGATTCATTTTCAACCGAAAAAGATTATTTAATGGAAAAAGTTGATGAAATTCGAACATATACACCACAAGTAAAAAATCTAATAACGGATACTAAAAATGCATTTGTATCTCCAAAAGAAAAAGAGGAAGATCCTAACATAATTCATCTTTGACCTGAACAAAGGGGGAGAGATCAATGAGTAGAAACAATCGTGATGATTCAAAGTCTTCAACTGTATTTGATAAGGTGAAGATGATGCAAATAGAGAAAAGGGATAAGGATGAAAAGGTTAATGATATAACGACATCAAAAGGCTTTTTGATGGAGATTATACAGCGGATAAAAAATGATGATATTTCGGGCTTTAGTGCGCAGTTAGCGTATTTCTTCCTATTATCTTTTTTTCCATTACTCATTTTCTTAGTGACATTACTACCGTTTTTAAATATTGATCCAGATCAAATTTATTTATTTTTGAATGCCATTTTGCCTGATCAAGTGTACTCATTGATAATTGGGACAATTAGTGAAGTTTTAGAAAATAGGAACGGTGGATTATTGTCGATAGGTATTATCGGTACGATTTGGTCAGCATCTAAAGGTGTAGATGCGTTGATCAAATCAATAAACCGTTCTTATGATAAAAACGAAACAAGGCCATACATTATAGCGAGATTTGTGTCTGTAATTTTCACGTTTTTATTAGTAGGATTGATTATTGTGGCATTGCTACTATCAGTCTTTGGTAGGCAGATTGGTGTTATACTATTCTCTTACTTTGGGTTAGCGGTAGATTTCTTGAAGATTTGGAATAGTATTCGTTCGATCATACCACCTCTATTGATTTTCACAGTATTAACAACAATGTATTGGATTGTACCTAATATAAAGTTGTATTTACGCAGTGTATTACTCGGTTCGGCTGCTGCGACGGTTGCATGGATAGTGTTATCTTATGGATTTTCTTACTATGTTAGTAATTTTGCGAATTACTCTGCAACATATGGTAGTATCGGGGGAATTATCATATTAATGTTATGGTTATATTTCACAGGCATGATTTTAATGGCCGGTGGACAAATTAATGCCATTATGCAGAAGAGACTAGAAATATTGGAAGTACGAAAAAAAGAGTGACCTTAAATGGTCACTCTCTTTTTTATATGTTTTTATTTAACAGTCTCAAACCGTTTAAAATCACTAAAATTGTACTACCTTCATGTCCGATAACACCTAAAGGTAAATCTACTACTTGTAGGAAGTTTGAGATAATAAGCAAAGCAATGACCGAAATAGAAAATGCAATATTTTGCTTAACGGTTTTTTGCATTTTACGCGACAGTTTAATTGCATAAGCAATTTTAGAAAGGTCATTTTTCATCAATACAACATCCGCTGTCTCTAATGCAACGTCTGTTCCTTCACCCATTGCAATCCCTGTAGTAGCTGTTGCAAGTGCAGGGGCATCGTTAATACCGTCACCAACCATTCCGACATGTTTGTACTTGGCCATTAAATCTTTCATATGTTGTACTTTTGTTTCAGGCAAGCACTCTGCAATATAAGCATCAACACCTGCTTCTTTGGCGATCACTTTAGCGGTATTCTCATTATCCCCAGTCAACATAATTGTGTGAATACCTAGCTCTTTTAGCAGGGCAATTGCACGTTTTGCTTCTTCACGAACCGTATCTTTCATTGCAGCGATGGCAACAATTCCTTTTTCATCACGAACGAAAATAACTGTTTTACCTTCATCCGCTAATGTAAGTGCAATCCCATTAGCAAAACGCACTGCATCTTCACGACCAACGAAATCAGCTTTCCCTACCTTATAAGCAATGTTATCTACAACTGCTTTCATACCCCAACCAGGAACATCTTCAATTTGAGCTTTATCGAAGGATTTTAGTCCTTGTTGTTTCGCATAAGCCGTAATCGATTGTGCAAGAGGGTGATTTGATTGTGATTCAATACCAGCGACTATAGAGAGCATTTGTTGCTGATCAATACCATCACGAACTATAAACTCAGTGACGATTGGTTTACCTCGTGTAAGTGTCCCTGTTTTATCAAATGCGATGGCATTTAATACACTTAAATTTTCTAAATGAACGCCACCTTTAAATAGAATGCTGCTTTTCGCCCCATTAGAAATGGCCGATAGTGTAGCTGGCATTATAGATGCCACAAGAGCGCAAGGTGATGCAACAACTAGTAATACCATTGCGCGATAAAATGTAGTTGTCCAATCCCAATCCAGTAAGAAGTGGGGGATGAACATCATTAGCAAAACGGCGATTAAAACAAGTTTTACATAAGTACCTTCAAAACGTTCAATAAATTGCTGAGAAGGTGATTTCTCATCTTGAGCAGATTGTACAAGGTCAATGATTTTCTGGAATAGAGATTCGGAGTTTGGTTTCGTCATTTCCATAGTCACGGCACCACTCATATTGACAGTACCTGCAAATACTTCGTCACCTTCAAGCTTAGTAACAGGTATTGCTTCACCGCTAATCGCAGCCTCATCAATCGCGGTAGTACCTTCAAAAATCACTCCATCCGCTGGAACTCGTTCACCTGGTTTAATAAAAAGGCGATCACCTTTTTTTAAAGTAGAAACAGAGACGCGAGTTAGTTCACCTAGTTCATTTACTAGCCATGCTTCTTCAGGTTGTAAATTCATAAGTGCTGAAATTTCTTTGTGACTTTTATTCATTGCGTATGTTTCAAGTGCGCCACTCACCGCAAAGATAAAGATTAAAATTGCGCCCTCAGTCCAATAACCAATAATTGCTGAACCGACTGCTGCTAAAATCATAAGAAATTCTACATTTAGTTCCTTATTAGCAATTGTTTCTTCAACGCCTTCTTTTGCTTTTGCGAAGCCACCAATTATAAATGCAAAGACATAAACAAGTATAGATAAAGTGTTCATATCATTTTTCCCTAATAACCAAGCAATTAATATGAAGACACCTGAAGAGAGAGCTGCAATGAGTTCAGCGTGTTCTTTCATATTCTCAATTAGCGAGTGGTTTTGTTGTTTTATAGTTTCCATTGTTATACCTCCTGATAATGAATATCAATATCAAAACCTCTTTTAATGAATAAAACTGGCTTACCACAAGGGCTTGCCAGTCATTTTTACAATCATTTTTAATTTAGAATTATTATAACATAGAGTATATAATTGGGGAAGTGCATTGTTTAATAAATGTTAGTTTAAGAGAAAATGTGCATGTAGAAAATAAAAAAACTCTCGAAAACTATAAATAGCCTCCAAGAGTTTCGTAAAGATTCTATTAAAATACGCGTTCAGCGTGTATTGCTAATTTATCAAGAGATGATTTTTGAACGTCTGCGTGTAATGAGTTACCGTGAGAGTCCATTGTTACGACAGCTGTGAAACCTTCAACTGATAAGTGCCACATTGCTTCAGGAATACCAAATTCCATTAAGTCTACGCCATCGACTGATTTGATACAGTCCGCATAGTATTGTGCAGCGCCACCGATTGCATTTAAGTAAACGCCTCCGTGTTCAGCTAAAGCAGAAAGTGTTTTTGGCCCCATACCGCCTTTACCCATAACTGCGCGAATACCAAATTTTTTCATAATATCGCCTTGGTATGGTTCTTCACGGATAGAAGTTGTTGGACCAGCAGCTTTTACTGTCCAATTATCATTTTCGTCTTTTGCCATTACTGGACCACAGTGATAAACGATTTGTCCGTTTAAATCGACTGGAGAGTCATGACTCATTAAGTGATGGTGGATAGCGTCACGGCCAGTATACATACGACCAGTGATTTTAACTACATCACCAACGTTTAATGAACGAATTTGTTCTTCAGAGATTGGTGCTGTTAATTCAACAACTTTTTTCTCCGATTTTGGTTCTTCTGTTTGTGGTTCGTCTTTGAACGAGATTTTCTCACCGTCTTGGTAATGCCAGTTTTTGATTTCACCAGTAGTAGCGTCAACATCGATTGCCATACGACGGTAAGCCCAACAGTTATAAGCTACAGATACGTAGAATGATGCTGGGATACGGTTCATAACGCCAACTTTACAGCCAAGTAATGTTGCCTCACCACCGAAGCCCATTGTACCAATACCTAATGTATTAGCTTTTTCAAGTATGTAATCTTCTAATTTAGCCAAATCAGGATTTGGATTTGTGTCATCAACATGACGGAATAATTGTTCTTTTGCTAAATCATATCCAGATGAGCGGTCTCCACCAATCCCAACACCGATAAATCCAGCTGAGCAGCCTTGACCTTGTGCTTGGTATACAGAGTGAAGAACACATTTACGGATACCATCTAAGTCACGACCAGCGCGTCCAAGTCCTTCTAATTCAGTAGGTAAGCTGTATTGAATATTTTTGTTTTCACAGCCGCCACCTTTTAAGATTAACTTAATTTCGATGAAGTCATTTTCCCATTGTTCAAATTTCATAACAGGGAGACCTTCACCTAAATTATCACCGCTGTTTGCACCAGTTAATGAGTCTACTGAGTTTGGACGAAGTTTAGCATCAGCAGTAGCACGAGCGATTGCTTTTTTGATTACTTTTTTGATTTCAATTTGGTTTACACCAACAGGAGTTTTAATTTTGAATGTTGGAAGTCCAGTATCTTGACAGATAGGTGAAATATTATCGTCAGCCATATGAATGTTAGTAGCGATTGTATCTAAACTCATAGCAGCACGAGTACCAGCATTTTCAGCATCTTTCGCTTTTTTTATTGCGCGGCGTACATCTTTTGGTAAGTTTGTAGATGTTTCAGTTACTAAATCATAAATGCTTTGTTCAAGCTTTTCTAAATTCATGTAAATTGCCCCCTCAAATAAGGAAATGTTTTAATTCCAATACTCATTATACCCTTTTCAAAATATGAAAAAAAGAGCGTGAATTCACGCTCTTTTTTAAATTGATAAAAATTATTCATTTTCATTAATTAGTTTTCAGGTCTGTCATTGAATTGATCCATTTTTTCTTCTAAATCGTCCATCATCTGAATAAGGCGATCGATATCTTCTAATTCAGTAGTTTCAGGGTCAATTGCGTCTAGCACTTCTAAAAAGATTTGAAGACGTTCTTTTAGGTAGGTCACTTGTTGATCTTTATCTGTAATTGATTTACCCATCATTACACCTCATTTCTTCTACCCAATAGTAGCTGATTTATATAGTTTTTTCAATTGAATTACGGAAATACTAGGACTTATTAAATGTTTTAATGTTATTTATATTTAGAAAATTTACATTATTTAAGTATTGTGATAAAGTGAATATAAGAATAGGAAAGGAGAATAATTAGAAAAGCAAATTGAAAAACCTGTAGTAGAGGGAGGGAGATAGCAGTTAAAGGCGAACTACCGCTAAGGATTTAAAGGCAACTGCAAATTAAAATGAATAATAGTCATTGTTAGAGGGCTCAGTACACATGTTATCAATGTGAACTGGGCCTTCATTTTTTATGGAGAAAAGCATATCAGCATCCAATCGAGTTATGATAATATTGTACAAGAATTAAGTAGCACTTAAATTGAAATATTCGCAAGGAGGAAGAAATGGAGCATAGTATTAATTTTAAAAAGAGAAGATTTTGGATTTTGGTAATTATGGTCTCCATTTCGGGATTCTCTCAAGGGATGTTATTGCCGCTTGTGTCGGTGATTTTTGAGCAGGATGGTGTTTCTTCTGCTTTGAATGGTTTGAATGCAACAGGTTTATATATTGGAACATTATTAATAGCCCCTTTTATCGAACAACCGTTACGCAAATTTGGATATAAACCAATTATTGTGATAGGTGGAGCACTCGTCTTTTTATCTTTACTCATGTTCCCGTTATGGAAAAGTATAACGTTCTGGTTTATATTACGATTGCTGATCGGTATTGGGGATCACGCATTACATTATGCAACACAAACGTGGATTACAAGTACGGCTCCAGCAAATCGACTTGGTAAAAGTATCGCAATTTATGGCTTATCATTTGGTCTAGGTTTTGCATTCGGACCTTTATTTGTACCATTGATGAACATTTTCGAGGCATTACCATTTATCGTGTCATCGGTTCTTTGTTTAGTAGCATGGTCACTTATTTTCTTATTGAAAAATGAGCGTCCAGAGGCGATTCAAATGACAAGTGTAGATGAAAAAGCATGGGGACGTTATGTATCGGCCCTGAGATATGCTTGGGTAGCATTTTTACCACCATTTTGTTATGGCTTTTTAGAATCCTCTTTAAATGCATTGTTCCCGGTTTATGCACTACGACTATCATTTGATGTAGCAATGTTATCTTTTATTTTGGCAGCTTTCTCAGTGGGCGGGATTATCTCTCAAGTGCCATTAGGTATGCTTGGAGATAAGATTGGACGTCGCAGAATTCTATTAATTGCCTTAGCAGGTGGGGGAACGATTTTCGGTATCGGCAGCTTTCTTGAGGGATCTGAAATTTTGGTAGCTGTTGTCTTTTTATGTGCCGGATTATTTGCAGGTTCATTATTCTCATTAGGAATTACATATATGACAGATTTAACTCCAAAAGAATTGTTGCCAACTGGTAATTTACTATGCGGTATATTTTTTAGCTTAGGTAGCTTGAGTGGACCATTTTTAGGCGGTCTTTATTTACAATTTGTTACCCAATATAGCTTCCTTTTACTTGTATCAATCATGTTACTTGGTGTGTTTTTCATTTCTTTAATTGGTGGAAGAACAGTAAAGCGATCTATATAATTTAGGGTCTTTGTTACTTTTTAAGTAACAAAGACTTTTTAATTTGAAAAATTAAGAAAAAAATCAGATTTCCTTTAATCTTCCTTCATTTCTATTTGGTTTAATAGAAGTGAAAGGAGAGGTTTCAAGTGAAGAAGAGAAAGTTGAAATTAAGAATTAAATTAGTGATGGTTCTATTAGTATTAGGTTTACTATGGATTGCTAATTTATTTATAGATGAAAGGCAACAAGTAACGCAGGCTGAACCGGGGCTATTTAGTGAAAATGCCATTTTAGTTGATTTAAATAGTGGAAAGGTTTTGCTTGATAAACAAAGTGAAATGGAAATATATCCTGCATCTTTAACGAAAATGATGACCGCCATTGTAGCAATAGAGAACTTATCTGATTTAGAACATCGAATCACAATTCCAAGTGTGATGTTTGATAAGATTCGTGCTGAAAATGCCTCGGTAGCAGGATTTGTAGCACAAGAGCAAGTGACAGTACGTGATTTATTATACGGGAATATGTTACCTTCTGGAGCAGATGCGTCGATTAGCTTAGCCATTGCTGTTTCAGGCTCAGAGAAAGCCTTTGTAAAGTTAATGAATGACAAGGCAAAAAGCATTGGTATGAATAATACGCATTTTATGAATGCTACAGGTTTACAAGATACTGAGCACTTTTCAACTGCTAAAGATTTATCGAAATTACTACGTTATGCTTTACAGGATGAAACATTCTATAAAGTGTTTACGGCAAAGCGTTATACTACTTCAGCAACAAATGTACATCCAGATGGCATTCCTTTTTATAGCTCAATGTTTGAAAAGCTCCCCTCCATTACTATTGAAGGTGGAATGATTTTAGGTGGCAAAACAGGCTATACAGATAAAGCAGGGCTTTGTTTGGCAAGTTTAGCTGAGAAAGATGGTAAGCAGTATATATTCATTACAACGGGAGCACCTGGAGATCATAATACGGAGCAGTTTCATATGACTGATGCTCTTGCTGTTTATAATCAAATATTCTAATGAGTTGGATTGTACTTGTGAGTGCGATCCTTTTTTCGTTGCGGCGGTGGAGTTGTCAGAAGAGATTACATAGATTTGATGAATATACTTTATGAATTCGATATCCATGCAAATTGTCAGTTAGTAGATTTGGCAAAACTTATACGTATGACTCTTACAATGTGATGATTGATGCCAACAGTGGTTGACGCCAAATCTAGAGCAATCGGGGTATTAAGTAATAATAAAAAAGACTGAAGCTCATAAGAACTTCAATCTTTTTAATGGATTATTTCAATGTTAATAATGTGACTGATTCAACATGAGCTGTTTGGGGAAACATGTCAATCGGTTGAATATATTCAATGTTATATACCTTTGTAAGCTCCTGTAAGTCCTTTGCTAAAGTCGATGGATTACAAGAAGTATAAACAAAGCGTTTTGGTTTAACTTGTAAAATTGTATTTAGAAGGCTTGGTGCAAGACCGGTTCTTGGAGGATCTACTGTTAGTACATCTGGCACGAATTTTTCTTTGCGCCATTTTGCTAACCATTCTTCAGCGGAGCCTGTCACGTATTTAACATGGTCAAAGCCATGCTTTTTGGCGTTTAGCTTAGCATCTTGAATACTTTCTGGAATAATATCCATCCCACGTACTTCTTTTGCATCCTTTGCCAACCAAAGACCGATTGTACCAACACCACAATAAGCATCAACAACAGTCTCTCTGCCTGTTAATGCAGCTGCTTTTTTAATCTCATTATAGAGATGGACAGTCTGTGTAGGGTTAAGTTGGAAGAAGGCACGTGCTGATAAATCAAAAGCAAGTTCACCAAGTTCTTCATGAATCGTCTCTTTTCCAGCTAGTGTATATGTCTCGTCACCAAAGATTAATGAGGTTTTTTCAGCATTAATATTTTGCACGATGGATACAACAGCTGGATCAATTTGTTTTAATCGTTCGACAAGCTCTTCTTTTTTAGGGAAGTTTTTACGTGTCGTAATAAGCACGAGTTGTATTTCACCTGTTTTTATTCCAGTACGAACAACAATTGTACGTACAATTCCTTTTGAGCGACCATCGTAAATAGGGATGTTAAGCTCATCTAAAATACGTTTTGTAGCCGTTGTGATTTTCGTTGTTGCAGGGTGTTGTACAACGCATTCTTCAATATTCAACAGTTTATGGCTATTGGCAGAATACAAACCAGCAAGCACTTTATTGCCAGGCTTCCGTACTTGGAATTGGCTCTTATTTCGATAATGCCAAGGATCGTCCATGCCCATTGTAGGACGCACATCGATTTTGTTTGCTTGTGATTTTACATACTTTGTTAGAGCTTGAACGATGACATCTCGTTTTGCTGCTAACTGCCCTTTGTATGTTATATGTTGTAATTGGCAACCGCCACATTCCTCATAAACTGGACATGGTGGTGTTTGGCGTATCGGTGATTTTTTGTGAATTTTCACAACTTCTGCTTCTGCAAAGTTACGATTAACCTTCGTCACTTGTGCGATGACGTCTTCACCAGGAAGAGCGCCTTTGACGAAAACAACGTTACGTTTATAGTAGCCGATTCCTTCACCATTAATGCCGAGCCTTTTAATTGTTATATTAAGTTTTTGTCCCATTTCCATAATTGATTGTTGCGTCAAAAATTACACGTCCTTTTTCGCTATGTTCCTTCATTATAACGAACGGTCGTGTGTTTTGAAAGAACCAGCTAAACCTGCTTCTTTGTTTACAAGATTATTAATGGAATCAAATCGATAACCTTTTTTGCGTGCAGCTTCGATGAATTTTGGTAAAGCTTCCGCATTATCAGGCGATACTGTATGCATGAGGACGATAGCACCAGGGTGTAGTTGTGACATAAGGTTGTCATATGCATATTTCCAGCCTTGAGGTTTGTCTTTAAGCCAGTCTTTAAAGGCAACTGACCAGAAGATGTGTCGGTAGCCAGCATCATTACCTACTTGAAGCAGTTTTTCGTTAAAGGTGCCTTCAGGTGGTCTTGCAAAAATAGTTCGTTCAACTTTTGTAATCTCTCTTAGCTTATCATCGAACTTCTTCCATTCCTTTAATATTTCTTCTTCACTTAGTCTTGCCATATTCGGGTGGCCATATGAATGGTTACCAATATCATGACCTTCATCTATCATACGTTTAACAAGTGGGGTAGCACTCGTTAAATAATGACCTGTCAGGAAAAATGTCGCTTGAATTTTCTCCTTTTTTAAGGTGTCGAGTATGCTTGCTGTATAGCCATTTTCATAGCCATTATCGAAGGTTAGATAAATGACCTTTTCATCAGGACTTCCTTTATAAAGAGCCCCGTACTTTTCTAAGGTTTGATCGAGTGCTGCACCAGCTTCTGCCGGTTGTTCGTTCTGAGCTTTTTTTAAACCCCAATGAAGTTCATCTGCAGAAGCGCTAAACGGATTGACGATAGCACCAATAAAAACAATAGCACTTGCAATGACAATTCCGAGCAAATGGTTTTTCCACATAAAAACGCAACCTTTCTATTTTTAAGGTAGGTTGCGCTAAGGATTGATCTTTATGCGTACAAATTTTCTAACGCAGCTTCTAATGTTGGATATTCAAAATGAAAGTTTTCTGTTAGTAAAACTTTAGGTAAAACCTGCTGTCCTTCTAAAACGAGATTACTTTTTTCACCTAATGCAATTTTTAGTAAAAATGATGGAGTAGGAAACCAATGTGGTCTACCAAGAACGGATGAAATTATTTCGCCTACTTGCTTCATCCTAATTGGATTAGGAGCTGTTACATTAAATGGTCCTACAATACGATCATTTTCTAATGCAAAACATAATGCAGATGCGACATCTTTGACATGTACCCAAGATACCCACTGGGAACCAGAACCAACTGTACCACCTACATAAAGTTTATATGGTAAAACCATTAGAGAAAGTGCACCAGCATCTTTACCTAAGATGACACCAAAGCGAGCCATAGCTACACGAACTCCAAAGTTTTCGGCTTTTTTTGCTTCTTGCTCCCAGTGTTTGACGGTTTTACCTAAAAAGTCTTTTGCCACTTGAGGTGAGCCTTCTGTGTAGGTAGCAGCTTTTGAAGATGGATAGATGCCAATTGCACTGGCATTAATCAGTACTTTAGGTTTCACATCAAGTGTTTCAATAATACGTAGGACTTCCTTGGTGGCAGTAATGCGACTGTCGTAGATATCCTTTTTACGCTTATCTGTCCAGCGTCCTTCATTTAAAGAAGTACCAGCTAGATTAATAAAGGCATCTATACTTTGTAAATGTGCTTCAGGCATTGCATTTTCTGTTAGCCATTGTATATAGTGAATACCATTTGCTTCATAGCTTTTTTTCCGCGTTAAGATAAAAATGTCATGACCTTGTTGCTGTAAAAGTTTTGTAAGCTCAAGTCCTACAAAACCAGTGCCACCTGTAATTGCAATTTTCATAATTTTAACGTCCCTCCGTGTAAGATTGGGTAGTGAAAAAACATGAACTATTTGATTGCTTTAATCAAATCAAGTGTAATAGCTTTCCATACATATGTATGCTTTCATTATATATAAGTATAGATGAAATGAAGGTAACTTAGAAAAGATGTATACTATATTTAAGTGAAGGAGTGTTTCGATGACTCGAGTAATCACAAAAATTACGCGCCAAAAGAAAAACCAAGAGCGCTATAATATTTTTTTAAATGAAGAATACGCTTTTAGTGTTGATGAAACCATTTTAATTCAGTTTGGCCTGACAAAAGGTAAAGTGATTGAAGGGCTCGAGCTAGATGAGATTGCCTTTGATGATGAAATTCAAAGAGCGTATAATCGTGCGCTGGGCTTTCTAAGTTATCAAATGCGCAGTGAATATGAAGTGAGAAAGAAGCTTCTTGACTTAGAATTTGGAGAGGCCGTTATTCAAGAGGCTATTCAAAAATTAAATAAACATGGTTTTTTAAATGATGCCACATATACAAAAGCACTTCTTGAAACGAAGAAGAAGACTGCCAAAAAAGGCCCTCGTGCAATTAGACAAGATATGCAGAAAAAGGGTATTGATAAAAAGTTACAAGAAGAAGTGCTCGAAACCTTTTCTGAGGAAGAGCAGCTTAGTATTGCCTTGAAGTTAGGAGAGAAGGTAGCTTTTTCTGAACGACGTAAAACGCCGACTCAAGTAAAACAGAAAATTCAAGATAACTTAATGCGAAAAGGCTATTCCTTTGCGATAATAGAGCAAGTACTTGAACAAATTGAATTTTCACGAGAAGAAGATGAATGGCAACAAATGATTCAAGTGCAAGGTGACAAAGCATGGCGTAAATATGCTACGAAATATAGCGGATATGATCTGCATATGCGTGTAAAGCAAACTCTATATCAAAAAGGCTTTCCAGCTGATATTATAGAAACTTTCATAGAAGAGAAGGAGCAAGAGAATGGATAAAAAATATAGCGATATGACACCATCAGAATTACGAACAGAAATCGCAACATTAAAAGAAAAGGCGAGAAAAGCAGAGCAACTGGGCATTCTCAATGAATTTGCTGTTTATGAACGAAAAGCATTGATGGCTCAAGCATTTTTATTGAACCCAGACGATTTCAAACCTGGCGAAATGTATCGTATAGAAGGTGATCCAGGTGTGTTCTTTCAATTAGAATATTTAAAAGGACGCTTTGGATGGGGATATCGACTTGGTGGCGATCATTATGAAGAAGCTTTACCAATCTCAATGTTAACACCAGTAAAGGAAGGTATGTAAATTGGAAGCAATAGTAGATCAACTTGTAATGGAACTAAAAGATAGTAACGAATTACTAACAGAAGAACGTGCACGCGTGTGGATCGAATTATTATGGTCTGATTTTGAAGCGACATACGCAAAAGCTGGTTATGATTATCAAGGTACTGAAATGACTGAGAAAATCATTCGCCAATGGATTCAAGGCTACGGTCATCAACTACATGAATTCGCAGGACGTAATCCAAAATACGCTCACTTACTAGATGCAACTGACAACTGATTACAATAAACTGACCGCTACGTTAATGTGTAGCGGTCAGTTTATTGAGGATGTTTATTAATTGGTAGCATTTTTTGAATGAGATACTTGATTAAAATTTATAATATTTATCAAGCAACTTCATTATAAACACGAAAAGCTGCCGATTTTGGCAGCTTTTCTAAAGGTTGGATAAATAAAAGGGATATCTAGGGTTTGAAAGACTAGAAATACAACGGTCTTAGGACGTGAATATTCTGCTAAATAACAAAGAGGCGAGTTAGCGCAACAATCACTTGAGTTTGTACAACAAAGAGTGAAGTTAGCGCAACAAATAGTAGTGAAAATGCAATAATCACTTGAGTTAGTGCAACAGTTGGCTTCCGCCCTCCAACGTGTTTCGCAGCTGAACGAGCGCCTTCAGCATTTAAGTATATCCAGCTTCAGCGGCCAGCCCCTCGAGGTCACTTCCACCTTCTCGGACGAAAACTGAAAAGATGTTTTCGATTCGAAGGTTCCAGTGCTTGTCGGGGCTGAACGGGCCGCTTCAGCATTTAAGTTAATCCACGAGCATTTTCTTTCTTAGTTTGTCTTCGCTAAATATCCAGCCTGTGTACGATTGGATGACATCAAGATTGTCGTTTAGTAGTGCGACGGCGACGAATGGATAATGATTTTCGCTTCGATAACGTAGATCGATTAATCGTACTTCATGGTAATTATTTTCAAGCTCGCTTACTTCCCAACGGTATAAGGGAGAGAATGATACGAATGCAGCTAAATTGGAATCTTCTAATGCTGCGTGGAATAATGGAGTGTCTGGTAGTGGTTCTATTGGGAATTTATCGTATATGGTGATAGAGCGCCCATATGCACGTCCGACGTAGTGAGTGGAGCTAGAGTTGACTGCAACGCGCCATTGAAAAAAGCGCATTGTTGGTGAAAGTATTATTTTTTCGGCATCTGGAATGGTATTTTTAACAGCATGTTTAACGGATTGCTGTAAGGTAAAGCGGATTAAATAGTAAATCACAATAATGATATATAAACTAGTTATAGTCCCAACGGGATCAAAACCAAAGGCCCATAGCATTAGTGCTATTACATGTAATCCGAAAATTATAGGATCGAATGTGTTAATAACCCCGAGTGCAATCCATTTCTTCGAGAGTGGCCGAAATGCTTGTGTTCCATAAGCATTAAAAATATCAACAAAAACGTGAAGAAAAACAGCCAAAAATGTCCAAAGCCATAGATGCAATATATTAG
Source organism: Viridibacillus sp. KH_047 (assembly GCF_057838945.1). Classification (NCBI taxonomy): domain Bacteria; kingdom Bacillati; phylum Bacillota; class Bacilli; order Caryophanales; family Caryophanaceae; genus Viridibacillus; species Viridibacillus sp. KH_047. The sequence goes on from NZ_CM174479.1 coordinate 550,100, forward strand.
CACCTTGAAATAACAAAGATAACACGCCTGTAATTAAAATAGGCCATAATATAACAGCGGGAATTGAATGTGTGATCCCGCGATGGTTCCGAATATAAACAGCATTATTACGCAATTTTAAAACTGTATCGATATCGGGTGCTTGTGATCCAATGATTGTTGCTGTAATAACTGCAGCTGTTGTCATGGAACTATCTGCTACTACTGGGTCAGCTAATGCTAAACCACCTAGTGCAATACCCATTACTAAATGTGTCCCTGAATCCAAAAATAATCAGCTCCTTAAATATTGGGAGAGAAATTATTGCAATTTTATTAGATAAAATAATCAGTTGGTTTACATTTTATAGCTTAATGCATTTTTAAAATAAATCGAAAATACCTAGGAGGAAAAAGTGTACTATCAATATAAACATCAATTCCAACAAGCATTAGTCGAGTGGTTTAAAAAAGAAAAACGGGATTTACCGTGGAGAAAAACGAACGACCCTTATAAAATTTGGGTGTCAGAAGTGATGCTTCAACAGACAAGAGTCGACACGGTTATCCCATATTATGAACGATTTTTAAGTGAATTTCCAACAATTCGACATTTGGCAGACGCACCTGAGGAGAAGTTGTTGAAGCAATGGGAAGGGCTAGGATACTATTCACGTGCACGCAATTTACAAGCAGGTGTTCGAGAAGTGGTCGAAAATTATAACAGCAAAGTACCCGATAATAGACCAGAAATTTCGAAACTAAAAGGTGTTGGCCCGTACACTGCAGGAGCGGTTCTTAGTATTGCCTATAATAAAGCGGAGCATGCTGTTGATGGCAATGTTATGCGTGTACTAAGCAGAGTTTTACTAATTGAAGAAGATATTGCACTTCCAAAGACGAAAAAAACGTTTGAAAATGCAGTTATGGAACTCATTGACCCAATTCATCCATCCGAATTTAATCAAGGGTTGATGGAGTTAGGTGCGATGATTTGTACTCCGACTTCTCCTAAGTGTTTATTATGCCCGGTAAGAGAATTTTGTACAGCTTTCAATGAGGGGAATCCGGAGAGTTTACCTATTAAAACGAAAAAAACAAAGATGAAGCACATTCCTTATGATGTGTATGTTGTAAGAAATACTAAAGGCCAATTTTTAATCGAAAAACGTCCTGAAAAAGGTCTACTAGCGAATATGTGGCAATTTCCAATAATTGAACAAAAAACAGATACCGATACTACAAACGAAACAATATTAGCTGAACAATATAGCTTAAACTTATTATCACGCGAAAAATTAACTTCATTCAAACATATTTTTTCACATTTAACTTGGCATATAGAAAGTTACTTTGTTAGTTGTGAGGAACAACAAATCATCCCGGATAATTGCCAATGGTTCACGATTGAAGAGATGGCTGATTTACCAATGCCAGTACCAATGCAAAAAGTGTGGCAAAGATATCAAATCGAATCATCAAATTTTTAAAGAAAATATTACCAAGAATAAATATCTCCAAGCTACGCAAATTAGATAGCACGGAGGTGATTTCCATGAAAAAGAATCAAAACAGTGCAAACAAATCACAAAACAATGCGCAAAACAATGCGCAAAACATGTTTGAGGAGTTTGGAGCTGAAACTGATTTCAGCGAAGTAGCAAAGCAAAATAATAAAGCTGAGCAAAACAAGCAAAAAGCTTCGGGTAAATTTGCTAATAATAATCAAAATAACTCGAACTAATCATGGGACACACCCTAATGAGCGAAGGCTTTTGGCCTTCGCTTATTTTTTGCTACACGTTTTTAATCATGATTGTTATAATGTTAAGCAAAGAGCGCTTTTCCAATAAGTGTTTATCGAAAAGGTGGGCATTAGCATGGCGATTCCATTAGAAGGTGAAACAATACAAATACATAGTTATAAACACAATGGCCGTATCCACCGTGTCTGGCAAGAAACGATGGTATTGAAAGGCACAAAAAATATAGTCATCGGAGCGAATGAACGTACACTCGTAACGGAGGCGGATGGTAGAACATGGTTAACACGTGAACCGTCCATTTGTTACTTTCATGCAGAGCACTGGTTTAATATTATTTGTATGTTGAGAGAAGATGGAGTATATTACTACTGTAATATGAGCTCTCCATTTGTTTTTGATAATAACGCTATTAAGTATATTGACTATGACTTAGATGTAAAAGTGTTTCCCGATATGTCTTATACTTTACTTGATGAAGATGAGTATGAACAACATAAGGAGGAAATGAGTTATCCATCTGTAATTGATCAAATATTGAAATCAAATGTTGATAAGTTACTTAGTTGGATTCACCAAAGACGTGGACCATTTGCGCCTGACTTTATAGAGGCTTGGACGAGCCGTTATCAATTTCAAAGAAAGCTTCATGATAATGACTAATAAAAGCCTGTTGGTGAAAACCAGCAGGCTTTTCACTTGAAAAAGGGAGTGACTTTTTGGACAGTATTAAACGCTATATGCGATTCGTAAAGCCTTATAATTGGGAGATTCTATTAACACTTGTTATAGGAATTGTAAAATTTGCAATCCCATTATTTATTCCGATATTAATCAAAATTGTGATTGATGATATTGTGATGGCTGAAAATTTAACAAGCGATGAAAAAACATTACAGCTATTCTATTGGCTTGGCGGAACAGCTGTTGTATTTTTTGTCTTAAGACCACCAATAGAATATTATCGCCAATACTTTGCTCAGCATGTGAGTAATAAGATATTATATGATATTCGCAAAGAATTGTATGGACATCTTCAAAAGTTAAGCATGAACTATTATGCAAATTCACGTGCTGGTGAAATCATTTCACGTGTTATTAATGATGTGGAGCAAACGAAGAATTTTATCATGACCGGTCTGATGAATGTTTGGCTGGACTTAGCAACAATTCTAATCGCTATTGGGATTATGCTAACATTAGATGTGAAATTGACGTTAGTAACATTAATCGTCTTTCCATTCTACGCGATTTGTGTAAAATACTTTTTTGGTAGATTACGTGATTTAACACGCAAACGCTCACAAGCATTAGCAGGAGTACAAAGCTATTTACATGAACGTGTTCAAGGAATGAGCATCATAAAAAGCTTCACATTAGAGAAGCATGAACAGAAAATTTTCGATGAGACAAACGGGGAGTTTTTGGACAAGGCACTTGATCAAACCAAATGGAATGCTAAAGCTTTTGCTGTGATTAATACGATTACTGAAGTAGCTCCGTTACTCGTTATTGGATTTGCAGGTTATATGGTTATTCAAGGACCGCTTTCTGTTGGTGCGATGGTAGCGTTTGTTGCATATATCGATCGCCTATATGGGCCGTTACGTAGACTTGTAACTTCTTCAACAACACTAACTCAATCGATCGCCTCGATGGATCGCGTATTTGAGTTGATAGATGAGAAATACGATGTGGAAAATCAATCAAATGCAGCTGCACTACCGCCACTAAAAGGTGATGTACAATTTGAAAAAGTATCATTCCGATATACCGAAGATGAACAGAATGTATTGAACAATGTAAGTTTCAATATTCAAGCAGGACAAACAATTGCGCTTGTTGGAATGAGTGGTGGAGGTAAATCAACGATAGTAGGGCTAATACCGCGATTTTACGATGTGGTGGAAGGTGCTATAAAAGTTGATGGAGTTGATATTAAAGAGGCAACTATCCATTCGTTACGCTCACAAATTGGAATCGTACTCCAGGATAATATTCTATTTAGCGATTCTGTAAAATCAAATATTTTAATGGGTCGACCAGATGCTTCTGATGAAGAAGTAATTGCAGCAGCTAAGGCAGCTAATGCTCATGATTTCATCATGTCACTACCAGAAGGTTACGATACGAAAGTTGGAGAACGTGGTGTTAAATTATCTGGTGGACAAAAACAACGAGTTGCTATTGCCAGAGTCTTTCTAAAAAATCCACCAATCCTTATTCTGGATGAAGCAACTTCAGCTTTAGATTTAGAAAGTGAATCACTAATTCAAGAATCATTAGACAAATTAGCTCATGATAGAACAACAATCGTCGTAGCTCACCGTTTATCAACAATCACACATGCCGATCAAATTCTAGTTATAGATCATGGTGAACTAAAAGAACAAGGTACACATGAGCAATTGATAGAACAACAAGGTATTTATCATAACTTGTTCCATATGCAAAGACTAGATGCATAATAAGTAGTAATATAGCATGAAATAAAGACTTCTCATTCGTGGGAAGTCTTTATTTTTTGTCATAAAAATACTTAAATATGAAAAGTATTGCAATTTTTCAAATTAACAGTATAAAATAGATAAAAAGAATTGAATATTTAGAAAATATCGAATTATCGAATTTGGAAGGAGGGACTATATGAGTGATCGTAAAGAATTACTACGAGTGAGAGGACTTCAGACGACATTTTTCACAGATGATGGTGAAATCCCTGCAGTAGATAATATTAATTTTTCGGTAAGAGAAGGTGAAATACTTGGCATTGTAGGAGAGTCTGGCTGTGGCAAGAGTGTAAGCGCTTTATCGATTATGGGGCTTGTACCATCTCCGCCGGGTAAAATTACAGGTGGACAAATAGAATTTGATGGCAAGGATTTAACTAAGCTTTCTCAAAAAGAAATGCGTAAAGTACGAGGGAAAGATATAGCAATGATTTTCCAAGAACCAATGACGTCACTGAATCCACTATTTACAATAGGGAATCAATTGATGGAAGCAATATTAATCCATCATAAAGATTGGTCAAAAAAACAAGCTAGAAATCGGGCAATTGAAATGATGAAGTTAGTAGGTTTACCAAGAGCTGAAGAGTTAATAAAGGAATACCCACATCAATTATCTGGTGGTATGCGCCAACGTGTGATGATAGCGATGGCACTTGTTTGTGATCCGAAAGTACTTATAGCAGATGAACCAACTACAGCATTAGACGTAACGATTCAAGCACAGATTTTACAATTAATGAAAGACCTAAATGAAAGATTGAATACAGCAGTTATTATGATTACACATGATTTAGGTGTTGTCGCAGAAACTTGTGAACGAGTTGTCGTTATGTATGGCGGTCAAGTAGTAGAGGAAGGGCCAGTCAAATTAATATTCAACGACCCACAACATCCATATACAAAAGGACTTATTCAATCTGTGCCAGATATGCGCTTTAAAAAACAACGGTTATATTCTATACCTGGAAACGTACCAAAACCGGGATCCGTTAATACTGGTTGCCGTTTTGCTGCTCGCTGTGAATTTGCATTTGAGCAATGCCGTGTAGAAAATCCAAATTTATATCAAACAAGCCCAGAGCATAAGACGAGATGCTTCTTGCACGAAAGAAAGGAGGTGTCTGCAGTTGACAGAGCCGTTGTTGAAAGTTAAAGGGTTGAAGAAATACTTTCCAATCCGCAAAGGGATGCTGGGAAAAGTATCGGGCCAAGTAAAGGCGGTAGATGATGTTTCTTTTTATGTGAATGAAGGAGAAACACTTGGGATTGTAGGCGAATCCGGCTGTGGTAAATCTACTACAGGACGTATGCTTATGAGATTGCTAGAGCCAACAGAAGGAAGCATTGAATTTGACGGTAAATTACTATCTGATTTAACAAAAGAGGAAATGCGTAAAGCCCGCCGTGAAATTCAAATGGTTTTCCAAGATCCTTATGCCTCATTAAATCCTCGGCATTCAATAGGCAAAATTCTAGAGGAGCCTCTAGTTGTTCATGGTATTGGAGATGCAAAAGAACGTAAGAAAAAGGTCAATGAATTTCTGGAAATAGTTGGTCTAAGTAGTTACCATGCAAGACGATATCCCCATCAATTTAGTGGGGGGCAAAGGCAACGTATTGGTATAGCCAGAGCGCTAATGACTAATCCGAAATTGATTATTGCAGATGAACCTGTTTCAGCTCTAGACGTTTCGATTCAAGCTCAAGTTTTAAATTTGATGCAAGATTTGCAAAAAGATTTAAAGCTTACTTATATATTTATAGCGCATGATTTAGGGGTTGTTCGTCACATTAGTGACCGTGTAGGTGTCATGTATTTAGGGAAGATGGTTGAGTTAGCAGATAGTGAGTCTTTATATAGCAAACCATTGCATCCTTATTCAAAGGCTTTATTATCAGCAGTTCCTGTACCGGATCCAAACTTTACACGGGAGCAAATATTGATAACAGGGGACATTCCAAGTCCTTCAAATCCTCCTGCGGGATGTACGTTCCATACAAGATGTCCATTTAAAATGGATATTTGTTCAAAAACAGTACCTGTATTAAAGGAAGTTGAGAAAGGTCATTCTGTTGCTTGTCATTTATATAATGAGCAAGGTCAACAATGATAATAGAGCAAAGTGTGGAGGGGTTATGTATATGAGGAAAAAGAGATGGTTAGCGCTAGGCTTGATGTTATTACTAGTGTTGTCTACAGCATTAGCAGCATGTTCATCCGATGAAAAGGATGATGTTAAGGGCGATGATAAAGGCGGCGGAGAGAAAAAAGAAAAAACGTTAGTCTTTGGTCGCGGGGGAGATTCTGTATCACTTGATCCTATTGCTACAACAGAGGGAGAGACTTACAAAGTAACAGAGAACTTATATGAAAAACTAATCAATTTTGGTGAACAAGATACAACATTAAATCCTGGTTTAGCTAAGTCTTGGGAGGCTGCTGAAGACGGTTTAAGCTACACATTTGACTTACAAGAAGGCGTAAAATTCCATGATGGCACTGATTTTAACGCTGATGCAGTAGTGAAAAACTTTGAACGCTGGATGAACGGCGATGCAGAGAAATTCCCTTACTTTAAATCAGTATTTGGTGGCTTTAAAGATGATAAAAGTCTAGTAATCAAATCTGTGAAAGCTGACGGCGATTTAAAAGTAGTTATCACTTTAAAACAACCTCAAGCTCCATTCTTGAAAAACCTTGCAATGAGTCCATTCGCTATTGCGAGCCCGACGGCATTTGAAAAGTTTGGTGATAAGTTTGGTGATAATCCAGTAGGTACTGGACCATTCAAATTTGTCTCTTGGAAGCGCAACGATTCAATAACAATCGAGAAGAATCCTGAGTACTGGCAAGAAGGACTACCGAAGCTTGATAAAGTAGTATTTCGTTCTATTCCAGACAACTCTGCTCGTTTAAATGCTTTAACTACAGGTGAAATCGATTTAGCAGACGGTATTAGTCCGTCAGATGCAGCATCGATTGAAAGTAATGCTGATTTACAATTACTTAAACGTCCATCTATGAACATTGGTTATCTTGGTTTAACTGTAACGCGACCACCTTTTGATAATGTAAAAGTTCGTCAAGCGATGAACTATGCAATCGATAAGCAAGCGATTGTTGACGCATTCTTCGAAGGTCAAGCTGAAGTTGCGAAAAACCAAATGCCGCCAGTAATTGGTGGTTACAATGACGATGTTAAAGGCTATGAATATGATCCAGAAAAAGCTAAGGCTCTATTAAAAGAAGCTGGTTATGATGGTAAACAAATTGAATTATGGGCAATGCCTGTACCACGTCCGTATATGCCAGATGGCCAAAAAATTGCTGAAGCAATTCAAAAGAATCTAGCTGACGTTGGTATGAAGAGTAAAATTGTTTCATATGAATGGGGCGTATATTTAGATAAAGCTGAAAAAGGGGAAGCAGATGCATTCTTACTTGGCTGGACTGGCGATAACGGAGATGCTGATAATTTCCTATATGCTCTTCTTGATGAGGATAGCATTGGCAGTAATAACTACACTTACTACAAAAATTCTAAAACACACAAGTTATTAATTGAAGCTCAAACAGAAGTAGATGAAGAGAAACGTAATGCGCTATACAAAGAAGTCCAAGAAATCTTTAATGAAGAAGCACCATGGGTTCCACTGGCTCACTCTACACCACTTTTAGCTAGTAAGTCAGATGTTATTAACTTATTACCACATCCAACTGGTTCTGACAGATTGGAAAAAGTAGATTTTAAATAAGCTAGACAACTAAACTACGCCTTTCGCTTATTTGGCGGAAGGCGAGTTTTTTCAAACGAGAGTTATTCTACATAATTGAGATGGAGAGGTGAAGAAGATGCTTCACTATATTGGAAAAAGACTGTTACAGTTAATCCCGGTTTTGCTCGGAATGACCTTTATTGTATTTTTAATTATTCGTGCAATTCCAGGCGATCCTGCTCAAGTAATTTTAGGACAGCAGGCTACAAAAGAAGCGAGAGCGGCATTGCGAGCAAGCCTAGGATTGGATAACCCTTGGTATATTCAGTTCGTCAATTATTTAGGTGGTTTATTGACAGGTGATTTAGGTGAGTCGATGCGTACGAAAGCAACAGTATCAAGTGAATTGTGGCCGTATTTAGCAGCGACATTTGAATTGGCTCTTTTTGCAATGATTTTAGCAGTAATCATTGGAGTGAATGCAGGAATTGTTTCAGCATGGTTCCAAAATTCTTGGTTTGATTATTTTGCAATGATTTTAGCACTTATCGGTGTATCTATGCCTATTTTCTGGTTAGGTTTAATGGGGCAGTGGGTATTTGGTATTCAAATGGATTTACTCCCTACATCAGGTAGAGAGGACGCCAGGAATCCTGTCGATCCTATTACGTACTTGTATATTGTAGATACGATTATTCATGGACGATTTGACCAGCTTTGGGATGTGTTAAAACATTTAATATTACCTGCAATTGCATTAGCGACAATCCCGATGGCAATTATTGCGAGAATGACTCGCTCAAGTATGCTTGAAGTGATGCGTTCTGATTATGTTCGAACAGCACGAGCTAAAGGGCAAAATATGTTCTGGGTTGTTTATAAACACGCTCTCAAAAATGCCATCATTCCTGTATTAACAGTAATTGGTTTGCAAATGGGACTATTATTAGGTGGGGCTATTTTAACAGAGACAATCTTTAGTTGGCCTGGTATTGGTCGCTACATTTATGATGCTATTGGATACCGTGATTATCCGGTTATACAATCCGGTATTTTAGTGATTGCTTTTGTTTTTGTTATGATCAATTTAATCGTAGATATTTTATATAGTTTTATAGATCCGAGGATTAAATATGACTAGGAAGGGAGGAGTTCGATATGTCTGAAATGGCACCGAATGCAACTATAGATGTAGTTATTAAACAAGATCAATCGGTTGGTCCATGGAGAGAAGCATGGCGTAGCTTTAAGAAAAGTAAAGCTGCGCTTGTAGGGGCAGTAATTGTTGCGTTCTTCATCCTTCTAGCTATAGTTGGTCCATTTTTTGTTCCAGAAGGAATTAATGACCAAGTGTTAAAGAATCGTTTACAACCACCATCTGCTGAGCATTGGTTTGGTACAGATGATTTTGGGCGGGATATTTTTTCACGGGTTGTTCACGGCGCTAGAATATCATTATGGGTTGGTTTTTCTTCAGTTATTGGTTCAGTTGTAGTCGGAAGTATGTTGGGGATTATTGCTGGTTATTATGGTCGCTGGGTTGATACCATCATCTCACGAATTTTCGATATTATGTTAGCATTCCCAAGTATATTACTTGCTATTGCAGTTGTATCAATACTTGGTCCATCTTTGCAAAATGCTTTAATTGCTATTGCGATTATCAATGTTCCGAACTTTGGAAGACTCATTCGTTCGAAGGTATTGAGCATTAAGCAGGAAGAGTATATTACTTCTGCAAAAGCGATTGGTATGAAGGATGCTCGGATTCTTTTTTCACATATCTTACCGAATTCGATGACACCGGTTATTGTGCAAGGAACACTTGCCGTCGCATCTGCAATTATTGAAGCGGCTGCACTTGGCTTTCTTGGGCTTGGAGCAGAAGCGCCTACACCAGAGTGGGGTAAAATGTTAGCTGATGCACGTATCTATTTAATCAATGCTCCTTGGACTATGATTTTCCCAGGTTTAGCGATTATGTTAACTGTTCTAGGGTTTAACTTAATGGGTGATGGTTTAAGAGATGCTCTTGATCCTAAAATGAAAAACTAAACGAAAAAAGCATCCAATGTATCAAGTAAAACGATACATTGGATGCTTTTTTTAGAATATGCTGTCTTCAATTTCAAGTTTAATTTCATCACCATGGTGATTTTGATACGACATAATAAGCATATCTAAATGCTCTAAGTTTTCTTCATAATCTAAAATACGAGAGAGTATATGCAGTAAATGATAGCTTGAAAATTCTTCGTCCTCATCATTTTCGCGTGAAATTGCAATTTGTTCTGCGAAAATATCCATTACTTCGTTTCTTTGTAAATATTCCTCTTGACCAATCCAAGCCTTATGATCAGGCTTTAGTTTCCCAGAATATTTCAAAAAGAGTTGTTCGTGATAAGTAAGTAGGAAATCTAAGCGTTCTTGAATCATAATATGAAATTGCTCAGGAAGTTTTGATAACTCATTTTCATGTAAATGTAGTCTTTGTAAAACTTCTAAACTTTTTTTTGATGTTGTAATCATTTGTCTATAAACAACAAGCTTTCTTGCTTTTACATGCTTTTCATTTTTTATATACCTACGTTCTTCCTTATAAAATGAATATAACTGATTGAGCTTTAAATGATGCTCTTTTAATTTTCGCAAAGATTGTTTTGTTGATGTATGTTCAGATGCTTGACGAACTGCAAGACGAGTCCAGCGAATAATTTCATCCTGTAACAGATTGATGGATTGAAATAACTTTAGTTCATAGCGAGGTGGTAAAAAGACAAGGTTGACGATAAAAGCGGCAAGTACCCCGATGAGTACTGTAACAAATCGAATCAAACCGAAAGTAAGAAAATCACCGTCTTGGACTTCTAAAATCGCGATGACGGTTACAAGAGATAAGGAAATACAATTTTCCAAACCAAGTCGAATGACGATAGAAATAGTTATGATAGCAGCTAATCCAACGGCTACATATTGATGGCCGAATAGTAAACCAAATGAAACAGCTATTGCAGCACCGATTAAATTTGATTGTACTTGTTCTAGAATTGTTAAATAAGAGCGATAAATAGATGGTTGGATTGCGAAAATAGCAGCAATGCCGGCAAAGACGGGTGATGGTAAGTTAAGCAAATTTGCAATATAAAGTGCAAATATAATAGCTAAACCTGTTTTTAAAATACGGGCACCTAATTTCATTTGAAATGGGTAACCTCTCTTTCTGTATACTAGTATTCCGCTACTTTAACCGATTACCTCAAGATGGTCAACAAACGGATTATTCATGAGCTTCATTAACTTATGACGGTAACCTATAGTGTAGACAAAAAAACGACGTTTCTTCAAAAAATTGATACAATTATTGTAAAAGTGAATAGGGGGATTAAATATGACAGTATTAGAAGGACAACAAGCACCAAATTTCACTCTAAAAAATGAACAGGGCGAACTGGTATCACTGGCAGATTACAATAGAAAGAAATCGGTAGTGCTATATTTTTACCCAAAAGATATGACACCTGGTTGTACTACAGAGGCATGTGATTTTAGAGATTTCCATAGTGATTTTTCAGATTTAAATACTGTTATTTTAGGAGTAAGTCCTGATGATGAAAAAAGACATGAGAAATTTATAGAAAAGTATGGTTTACCATTTTCGCTATTAGTAGATGAGGATCATGCGGTTGCGGAAAAATATGGCGTTTGGAAATTGAAGAAAATGTACGGCCGTGAATATATGGGTATCGAACGCACTACTTTTATAATAGATGAAAATGGGGTAGTTATTAAAGAGTGGCGCAAAGTCCGAGTGAAGGGACATATTGAAGAGGTGTTAACTTATATACGAGAGAAGGGGGAATAATTATGATAGTATATTTTACTTTTGATCCAAGACCCGATTTAAAAGAGGGGCTACTACAAGATTTTCCTACTATTGAATTTATCTTTCATGACAATATAGACCATACTGTATTAAAAGAGGCAGAAGTTGTAGTTACTTATGGTGAAGATATTGAAGCGCAGCAAATCAGGTTAGCAGAGAAGCTAAAATGGATAATGGTTGCTTCTGCAGGGATAGAGAAAATGCCTCAAAAGGAAATTGCTGAACGTGGTATTGTTGTTTCTAATGTACGTGGCATTCATAAAATTCCAATGGCAGAATCTGTACTAGCTCATGTTCTATCATATAAAAGAGGACTAGCATGGATTTATGAACAAGAGCAAAAAGCTCAATGGAATCGTAAGTCTAAAGCAACGGAGCTTCACGGTTCTACCGCGCTTATTTTAGGACCTGGCGCAATCGGTTCCGAGATTGGCCGATTGTTGCAAGCTTTTGGCGTACATACAATAGGATGTAATCGCTCAGGAAGTAAGGCAGATTATATGGATGATATGATTTCTTTTAGTGCATTGCAAAAGGCATTACCAAGCGCTGATATAGTTATTTCAGTTTTACCAAGTACTGCAGATACTCAACATTTATTAAAGAGTGAACATTTTGAAGCGATGAAAGGCAGTGCATTATTTATGAACTTCGGCCGCGGCGATTTAGTGTCAACAGCTGTATTGATAAATGCATTGAATGCAGGAGAAATCGCACATGCAGTATTAGATGTATATGAAGAAGAACCACTACCAGAAGATCATCCTTTTTGGCAGATGAGTACTGTTACTGTTTCGCCTCATGTTTCAAGTCATTCTTCTCGGTATTTGGAGCGTAGTTTAGAAATTTTCAAACCTAACTTAAAAAAGTGGATAGAGGGAGATACAGAACTTATTAACAAAATGGATATTACTAGAGGCTATTAGTCAGGAACTTTTATCGTTGTAGAAGAAAGTATCATTAATCAGGAGCAATTGAGAATGATATAAGGGATTAAATGATATATTTTTGATAATTAGAGCTGATTTTTGATGGTTAATAAATAATACTGGATTAAAAACACGAACAAAAAGGTGACTCGTAGATGGATATGTTGACATTTGCCCTAGTTTTTAAGTAAACTAATTATAACAATTATAAACTAATAATTTTTATGAATTGAGGTGCATGGCGATGACTGAAGTGCAATTGAAAAGCGCTCTAGACACGCTAAAGACAACAGGCGTAAGGATCACCCCCCAACGTCATGCTATTTTAGAGTATTTAATCGAAACAATGTCACATCCAACTGCTGATGAAATATACAAAGCACTTGAAGGGAAATTCCCTAATATGAGTGTAGCAACGGTTTATAATAATCTTCGTGTATTCCGAGAATCAGGTTTAGTGAAAGAATTAACATATGGTGATAGCGCAAGTCGTTTTGATTTTGTTACAAATAAGCATTATCACATTATTTGTGAAGGTTGTGGGAAGATTGTAGACTTCCATTACCCAGGACTTGATGAGGTTGAACATTTCGCCGCTAGTGTCACTGGCTTCAAAATCAACTCACACCGTATGGAGATTTATGGAACTTGTCCAACGTGTTCTGAGCAAGCTACGAAAGTTCAATAAGTAAGGGAGCTACTTAACTGTCAAGAATGACACATAGGTAGCTTCTTTTTATGGTAAACTATATAATGCTTTTTTGATAAAAAAACCCCGTTACAATTTAGTAACGAGGCGAAGGAATTAATCTTTACGATTTGTGCGATTGTTTAGTGATTGATCAAACTCTTGTCCTTCTAATGAAGGATCTAAAGTAAGCGGTTCATTGCAATACATACACATATCTACACGTCCAAGCACTTTCGTGTGTTTATGGCAACCCGGACATTCTACTAATACTGCTCGGGTTGAAAGGAATCCAATCCATCCATATACAAAAGTACTTCCAAGAATACAGAGGATACCTAGTGTCATGAAGATAATAACTAACCATTGGTGTTCTCTGAAGAAAATGGCACCGTACATGATGATAAAGCCAATAAATATGAGAGATAAAGCAAATGAACGGATTTTATTTATCTTGTTTTTATATGGTTTCATTTGTAAGCCTCCTAATCTACAACATACTATAACACAAAATGATATCGTAATATGAAGTGAAAATTTTATGCAGGAATCTTATTATTTTTGTCGAACGTTTAAGACAGAGTAAATTGACTATTGACTATAGGAGGATCATTATGGAGCAGCTACTACGACCCATATACCAAGAACGAGCAAGTCACCCGAATACAATAGGTGTAATTTTAATAGAAAAAAGGGAAGAAGTAAGCCCGATAACAGATACATTCGATACGATACTTCTTATTATAACGAAAGAAAGTGACCGACCAGTATTTACAAAACATTATACTTTTAAAAATAAAAAAGCTGCTATGCACATCATTACTGAGAAGCAGTTAAACAAATGGTTATTAGTAGGAACTAATAAGAAGATAGTCGACTGGCTATTCTTTGGAAAAGTATTATTTGATCGGAATGAGTATCTCTCAAATTTAAAGAAGGAACTGAAGGAGTTCCCTTTTTATGGTCGGAAAATAAAAATGGGTATCGAGTTTGCAAAGTTAATACGAAGATACTTAGAAGGTAAAGTATGCTTCGAAGAGAGAAACTACTTAGATGCCTATAATCATGTAGTTGAATCATTGCATCATTTAGCTCGTCTTGCTGTAATGGATAATGGACTGTACCCCGAGGTTACAGTATGGTCGCAAGTAAAACAAATTGATCCAGCCATTTACAAATTATATGAAGAACTTATTACAAGTGAAGAATCATTAGATAAACGTTTAGAGTTATTATTTTTAGCAAGTGAGTTCTTTATTCATTCTCGTACTGCAGATGGTGCAACGCATGTAATAGAAGTAATGTCTCAAAAAGACTTTTGGACAATTCAAGAATTGCATGAACAAGAGGAGCTAAAAAACTATTCAGTTAACCTTGAAGTTTTCATCGAATACTTAATAGATAAAGGTTACATCTCTGTAGAGCGTGTAGAGACTAAGGGAAATAACATATATCATAGAGACTATAAGGTTGAAGAAATCGTTGATTAGTTGTATATTAATTGAGGCGTTTAAAACGTCTCAATTTTTTTTAGAAAAAGTGTTGACATGAGCATCGACACTATTGTATTATATTAATTGTCGCTAAGACGTGTTGTTAAAACTTAAAACTTTCAGTCGAAAAACTTTTTTAAAAAAGTTGTTGACATCAAAAAAGAAAGGTGTTAAGATATTAAAGTCGCTGAAACAAACAACGACAACAACAAAATGAACCTTGAAAACTGAACATGCAAGACGTTAATCAATAAATGTTTTTGGACGCCAACTTTGTTGGTGGATCAAAACAAAAAATAGATATCATCTTCGGATGATACGCTAGCAAAGCTAATGAGCTTTCAAACTACTTTTATGGAGAGTTTGATCCTGGCTCAGGACGAACGCTGGCGGCGTGCCTAATACATGCAAGTCGAGCGAATGATGAAGAAGCTTGCTTCTTCTGATTTAGCGGCGGACGGGTGAGTAACACGTGGGCAACCTACCTAGTAGATTGGGATAACTCCGGGAAACCGGGGCTAATACCGAATAATCCATTTTGTCACATGGCAAAATGCTGAAAGGCGGTTTCGGCTGTCACTACTAGATGGGCCCGCGGTGCATTAGCTAGTTGGTGGGGTAACGGCCTACCAAGGCAACGATGCATAGCCGACCTGAGAGGGTGATCGGCCACATTGGGACTGAGACACGGCCCAAACTCCTACGGGAGGCAGCAGTAGGGAATCTTCCACAATGGACGAAAGTCTGATGGAGCAACGCCGCGTGAGTGATGAAGGTTTTCGGATCGTAAAACTCTGTTGTAAGGGAAGAACAAGTACGTTAGTAACTGAACGTACCTTGACGGTACCTTATTAGAAAGCCACGGCTAACTACGTGCCAGCAGCCGCGGTAATACGTAGGTGGCAAGCGTTGTCCGGATTTATTGGGCGTAAAGCGCGCGCAGGTGGTTTCTTAAGTCTGATGTGAAAGCCCACGGCTCAACCGTGGAGGGTCATTGGAAACTGGGAGACTTGAGTGCAGAAGAGGAAAGTGGAATTCCAAGTGTAGCGGTGAAATGCGTAGAGATTTGGAGGAACACCAGTGGCGAAGGCGACTTTCTGGTCTGTAACTGACACTGAGGCGCGAAAGCGTGGGGAGCAAACAGGATTAGATACCCTGGTAGTCCACGCCGTAAACGATGAGTGCTAAGTGTTAGGGGGTTTCCGCCCCTTAGTGCTGCAGCTAACGCATTAAGCACTCCGCCTGGGGAGTACGGCCGCAAGGTTGAAACTCAAAGGAATTGACGGGGGCCCGCACAAGCGGTGGAGCATGTGGTTTAATTCGAAGCAACGCGAAGAACCTTACCAGGTCTTGACATCCCAATGACCGCTCTAGAGATAGAGTTTTCCCTTCGGGGACATTGGTGACAGGTGGTGCATGGTTGTCGTCAGCTCGTGTCGTGAGATGTTGGGTTAAGTCCCGCAACGAGCGCAACCCTTGATCTTAGTTGCCATCATTAAGTTGGGCACTCTAAGGTGACTGCCGGTGACAAACCGGAGGAAGGTGGGGATGACGTCAAATCATCATGCCCCTTATGACCTGGGCTACACACGTGCTACAATGGACGATACAAAGAGTCGCTAACTCGCGAGGGTATGCTAATCTCATAAAATCGTTCTCAGTTCGGATTGTAGGCTGCAACTCGCCTACATGAAGCCGGAATCGCTAGTAATCGTGGATCAGCATGCCACGGTGAATACGTTCCCGGGCCTTGTACACACCGCCCGTCACACCACGAGAGTTTGTAACACCCGAAGTCGGTGAGGTAACCTTTATGGAGCCAGCCGCCGAAGGTGGGATAGATGATTGGGGTGAAGTCGTAACAAGGTAGCCGTATCGGAAGGTGCGGCTGGATCACCTCCTTTCTAAGGATTATTACGGAAACAGATCTTGGATCTGTCGATTAACGTCTTGCGTTCAGTTTTGAAGGTTTATACTTCAATTATATATTTTCCTAAAAGGGGCCTATAGCTCAGCTGGTTAGAGCGCACGCCTGATAAGCGTGAGGTCGATGGTTCGAGTCCATTTAGGCCCACCATATTTTCTCTTTTTGGGGCCTTAGCTCAGCTGGGAGAGCGCCTGCCTTGCACGCAGGAGGTCAGCGGTTCGATCCCGCTAGGCTCCACCAATATTGTTCTTTGAAAACTGGATAAAACGACATTGAAGCAAATTAAGTAACACATTTTTTATTATTAAGTTTTTTAGGCTTAATAACTAACTTTTAGGTTAAGTTATTAAGGGCGCATGGCGGATGCCTTGGCACTAGGAGCCGAAGAAGGACGGCACTAACACCGATATGCTTCGGGGAGCTGTAAGTGAGCTTTGATCCGGAGATTTCCGAATGGGGGAACCCACTGTTCGTAATGGAGCAGTATCTTGACGTGAATACATAGCGTCTTGATGGCAGACCCAGGGAACTGAAACATCTAAGTACCTGGAGGAAGAGAAAGAAAAATCGATTCCCTGAGTAGCGGCGAGCGAAACGGGAATAGCCCAAACCAAGAGGCTTGCCTCTTGGGGTTGTAGGACACTCTATATGGAGTTACAAAGGAATGAGTTAAATGAAGCGGTCTGGAAAGGCCCGCCAGAGCAGGTAACAGCCCTGTAGTTGAAAGTTCATTCTCTCTTGAGTGTATCCTGAGTACGGCGGAACACGTGAAATTCCGTCGGAATCTGGGAGGACCATCTCCCAAGGCTAAATACTACCTAGTGACCGATAGTGAACCAGTACCGTGAGGGAAAGGTGAAAAGCACCCCGGAAGGGGAGTGAAATAGATCCTGAAACCATGTGCCTACAAGTAGTTAGAGCCCGTTAATGGGTGATAGCGTGCCTTTTGTAGAATGAACCGGCGAGTTACGATTACATGCGAGGTTAAGTTTTAGAAGACGGAGCCGTAGCGAAAGCGAGTCTGAATAGGGCGAATGAGTATGTGGTTGTAGACCCGAAACCAGGTGATCTACCCATGTCCAGGGTGAAGGTAAGGTAACACTTACTGGAGGCCCGAACCCACGTACGTTGAAAAGTGCGGGGATGAGGTGTGGGTAGCGGAGAAATTCCAATCGAACCTGGAGATAGCTGGTTCTCTCCGAAATAGCTTTAGGGCTAGCCTCGTGATAGAGAATCCTGGAGGTAGAGCACTGTTTGAACTAGGGGTCCATCCCGGATTACCGAATTCAGACAAACTCCGAATGCCAGTGATTTATGCACGGGAGTCAGACTGCGAGTGATAAGATCCGTAGTCAAAAGGGAAACAGCCCAGACCACCAGCTAAGGTCCCAAAGTAATTGTTAAGTGGAAAAGGATGTGACGTTGCTTAGACAACCAGGATGTTGGCTCAGAAGCAGCCATCATTTAAAGAGTGCGTAATAGCTCACTGGTCGAGTGACGCTGCGCCGAAAATGTATCGGGGCTAAACAATTCACCGAAGCTGTGGATGGACATCTTAGATGTCCGTGGTAGGAGAGCGTTCTAAGTGCTGTGAAGTCAGACCGGAAGGACTGGTGGAGCGCTTAGAAGTGAGAATGCCGGTATGAGTAGCGAAAGACGGGTGAGAATCCCGTCCACCGAATGACTAAGGTTTCCTGAGGAAGGCTCGTCCGCTCAGGGTTAGTCGGGACCTAAGCCGAGGCCGATAGGCGTAGGCGATGGACAACAGGTTGATATTCCTGTACCACCTATTTACCATTTGAGCAATGGGGGGACGCAGTAGGATAGGGTAAGCATGCTGTTGGTTATGCATGTTCAAGCAGTGAGGCGTGAAATGAGGCAAATCCCATTTCTATAACGTTGAGCTGTGATGACGAGGACGTATGTCCGGAGTTCCTGATTTCACACTGCCAAGAAAAGCCTCTAGCGAGGTAAAAGGTGCCCGTACCGCAAACCGACACAGGTAGTCGAGGAGAGAATCCTAAGGTGTGCGAGAGAACTCTCGTTAAGGAACTCGGCAAAATGACCCCGTAACTTCGGGAGAAGGGGTGCTCTAGTAGGGTGAAAGCCCGAGAGAGCCGCAGTGAATAGGCCCAGGCGACTGTTTAGCAAAAACACAGGTCTCTGCAAAACCGTAAGGTGACGTATAGGGGCTGACGCCTGCCCGGTGCTGGAAGGTTAAGAGGAGTGCTTAGCGCAAGCGAAGGTGCGAATTGAAGCCCCAGTAAACGGCGGCCGTAACTATAACGGTCCTAAGGTAGCGAAATTCCTTGTCGGGTAAGTTCCGACCCGCACGAAAGGCGTAACGATCTGGGCACTGTCTCAACGAGAGACTCGGTGAAATTATAGTACCTGTGAAGATGCAGGTTACCCGCGACAGGACGGAAAGACCCCGTGGAGCTTTACTGTAGCCTGATATTGAATTTTGATACATCTTGTACAGGATAGGTAGGAGCCAGAGATTCCGGAGCGCCAGCTTCGGAGGAGGCGTTGGTGGGATACTACCCTAGATGTATTGAACTTCTAACCCATGCCCCTTAGCGGGGTAGGAGACAGTGTCAGGCGGGCAGTTTGACTGGGGCGGTCGCCTCCTAAAGAGTAACGGAGGCGCCCAAAGGTTCCCTCAGAATGGTTGGAAATCATTCGTAGAGTGTAAAGGCATAAGGGAGCTTGACTGCGAGACCTACAAGTCGAGCAGGGTCGAAAGACGGGCTTAGTGATCCGGTGGTTCCGCATGGAAGGGCCATCGCTCAACGGATAAAAGCTACCCCGGGGATAACAGGCTTATCTCCCCCAAGAGTCCACATCGACGGGGAGGTTTGGCACCTCGATGTCGGCTCATCGCATCCTGGGGCTGTAGTCGGTCCCAAGGGTTGGGCTGTTCGCCCATTAAAGCGGTACGCGAGCTGGGTTCAGAACGTCGTGAGACAGTTCGGTCCCTATCCGTCGTGGGCGTAGGAAATTTGAGAGGAGCTGTCCTTAGTACGAGAGGACCGGGATGGACACACCGCTGGTGTACCAGTTGTTCTGCCAAGGGCATCGCTGGGTAGCTATGTGTGGACGGGATAAGTGCTGAAAGCATCTAAGCATGAAGCCCCCCTCAAGATGAGATTTCCCATTACGCAAGTAAGTAAGATCCCTCAAAGACGATGAGGTAGATAGGTTCGAGGTGGAAGTGTGGCGACATACGGAGCTGACGAATACTAATAGATCGAGGACTTAACCAAATTTTACTTAACTAACTTCAATGTAATTTATCCAGTTTTGAGAGAATAATAAAAAACTTTTCTAAAATAGCAAAAAACACTTGCTAAACTTTAAAAAAGATGATATAATTATTCTTGTCCTTAGGTAATACAATAGTCTAGTGACGATGGCAAAGAGGTCACACCTGTTCCCATGTCGAACACAGAAGTTAAGCTCTTTAGCGCCGATGGTAGTTGGGGGTTTCCCCCTGTGAGAGTAGGACGTTGCTAGGCGATCATATTATTCCGAAGTAGCTCAGTGGTAGAGCATCCGGCTGTTAACCGGACGGTCGTAGGTTCGAGTCCTACCTTCGGAGCCATTTTTGGAGAGCTGTCCGAGTGGCCGAAGGAGCACGATTGGAAATCGTGTAGGCGAGTAACCTTGTCTCAAGGGTTCAAATCCCTTGCTCTCCGCCATACACATTATCATTTATTATATGGCCCCTTGGTCAAGCGGTTAAGACACCGCCCTTTCACGGCGGTAACACGGGTTCGAATCCCGTAGGGGTCACCATTTATAACATTATACGGAGGATTAGCTCAGCTGGGAGAGCACCTGCCTTACAAGCAGGGGGTCGGCGGTTCGATCCCGTCATCCTCCACCATTTAAATTAATAATACCATTATCGCGGGGTGGAGCAGTTCGGTAGCTCGTCGGGCTCATAACCCGAAGGTCACAGGTTCAAATCCTGTCCCCGCAACCAAATGGTCCGGTAGTTCAGTTGGTTAGAATGCCTGCCTGTCACGCAGGAGGTCGCGGGTTCGAGTCCCGTCCGGACCGCCATTTTTAAAAAAAGAATATTAAATTATTATGGGTCAGTAGCTCAGTTGGTAGAGCATTAGATTGAAGCTCTAAGTGTCGGCGGTTCGATTCCGTCCTGACCCACCATAATAATGCCGGTGTAGCTCAGTTGGTAGAGCAACTGACTTGTAATCAGTAGGTCGAGGGTTCGACTCCTTTCGCCGGCACCATGTTTTTCTGGAGGGGTAGCGAAGAGGCTAAACGCGGCGGACTGTAAATCCGCTCCTTCGGGTTCGGCGGTTCGAATCCGTCCCCCTCCACCATTTTTTTATTTTAGGGGCATAGTTTAACGGTAGAATAGAGGTCTCCAAAACCTTTGATGTGGGTTCGATTCCTACTGCCCCTGCCAATTTAAATTATATAATGGCGGTTGTGGCGAAGTGGTTAACGCACCTGATTGTGGTTCAGGCATTCGTGGGTTCGATTCCCATCAGTCGCCCCATTTAATTTTTGACAATAAAATAATTCAGATATAATAATATTATGGCGGTTGTGGCGAAGTGGTTAACGCACCTGATTGTGGTTCAGGCATTCGTGGGTTCGATTCCCATCAGTCGCCCCATATTATTGGGGTATAGCCAAGCGGTAAGGCAACGGATTTTGATTCCGTCATGCCCTGGTTCGAATCCAGGTACCCCAGTTAAATTTGCGGAAGTAGTTCAGTGGTAGAACACCACCTTGCCAAGGTGGGGGTCGCGAGTTCGAACCTCGTCTTCCGCTCCATTTTCTATTTACGGCGGCATAGCCAAGTGGTAAGGCACAGGTCTGCAACACCTCTACCACCGGTTCAAATCCGGTTGCCGCCTCCAATTATTTTTAAAATAACTACATATGATCTATAATAATATTATGCCGGTGTGGCGGAATTGGCAGACGCGCACGACTCAAAATCGTGTTCTTTCGAGAGTGTCGGTTCGACCCCGACCACCGGTATCCTAAACTATATATACATTAAGACTCTAGCTTATGTGCTAGAGTCTTTTTTTGTGTTTTTTGAATACGACTATTTTTATCAAAGATCCTTGCAGTGATTTAAAGGAGGTATTCAATGAGAAAGAGCGCATTAACAGAACAACAATTAACATTCATTCAGACGTTATTTTAGAGCCTATTATACACGCGGCCATAGGGATGCAACAATCATGTTCTATAGTAATGAATTAACTGCTGCTAAGAAAGTGATAGGAAAAGTACTCGTAAAATTCACTCACATGACTTAGAGGAGTTTATCATACAGAGTAAGGAATTATCTAAAGATTGTCACGATTAACACACGCTTACGTGTTCTCAGAATTATTTGTAAGCCAAGAAAAAATTTGAATGGTCAGCATTCAAAATCATTTTACGAAGTACGATAGCAGCAGGTATAGATGTCTTAATCCTAATGACGATAGTAGGATATACGGACAAATCTATGGGGAAATGATATTCTTCAATTTAAACATAAGAAGTTTGGGTCTTTAAAGGGCTTGAAAATATAAAGGAGAGTATAGAAAAAGAGCGTGCTTATAGTCTATGGCGGAAGAATTACAAACTATAAATTTTCCTAAGGGTTACTTGTCGATTTTGCTCTGAAAAAGTAGAGTTTTAGTTAAATTAAATTATTCCAATTATAAATTATTTATTCATAGTTAATTTGACCTAAACAAATCAAGTCGCCATTGAATAAACTATTTTTAAAGACTAAAATGCCAATAAAGACACTAGAAAGGTTGATAAGCAAATTTATGAAAACAATTATTTTTATAGGTAGTAATAAATCCGGTTCAAGTAGAGAGGCAATGAAGGCCGCTGAAAGGCTAGGGTTTTTTACTATATTATTAACCGATAGGAAACGGTTCCTTGAAAACAGACTTGATTTCCCCGAAGTTCACCAAATGGTTCTGACTGAATTGAGTAATCATAATTTGTTAAAAGAAAATATAAGAGCAATACAAGCACAAGGAAAAAAAATAGAAGCTATATTGAGTTTTATTGATCCTTATGTCCATGTAGCAGCAAAGCTGTCAAAAGAATTTGATTTGACTGCAGTGTCCCCTGAACCTTTAGAGAAAATGGAAGATAAGCTTTCAACACGTGAACTTTTAAAAGATCTTCCGGTATCCCCCTATTTTGTAAAGTTTGAAAAAGATGATTCCTTAGAAGACTTTATCGATAATCAAAAAGGGTTATTTCCTCTCATTGTAAAAACCCCCGTTTCAACTGGTTCTAAAGATGTGTTATTTGCCAAAGATGACAAGCAATTAGAACAATCCATTAATGCATTATTAATGAAAGGGAACAGAGAGTTATTAATTGAGGAATATTTAGAGGGTCCTCAATATTTGATTGAAGCTTGTGTGTACAAAGGAAAAGTTCATATTATTGCAGTCCTTGAACAAGAAATAACGTTTTTCGACCGTTTTATTGTTACTGGTTATTGTTTGTTGGGAGATATGGACAAAGCCCTTTACAATAAAATCTATGAAACCGTTTGTTTGGTACTGGAACGTTTTAATTTGAATAATGGATCTTGCCATTTAGAAATGCGATTAATTAGTAATGAATGGAAACTAATTGAAATAAACCCTCGGATATCAGGGGGAGCAATGAATCGAATAATTGAAACGGCCTATGGAATTAATTTAGTTGAAGAAACCATAAAGATTTTTTTAGGACAAGAGCCTAATCTCGAAAAAAAATACAAAAGATTTGTATTTGCACAATATTTAACAAGTGTATCTACTGGTACTTTAATAAAGGTAACAGGAAAAAATCGTTGTTCTCGGATAGACGGGGTGGAGGAAGTTTTTATTAAGCCTAAAAAAGGGAAGGTATTACATCCACCTTTATCTATGGGCGATCGCTATGGATATGTGTTGGCTTCTTCAGAAAATAAAGAAGAAGCAATCAGGACTGCTAAGGAAGCTGCAAAGGAAATCCGTTTTTATATTGAACCTATTTAATTGGAGTGGATAAAAAATGATAGATGGCCGACATGAAAAAAAAGAAGAAGATGAGTCCGTTTGTAATCTGAAACCTACTTTGAAAAAGATTTATGAAACTCAGAACAAGGCAAAATTACCAATCTTTCGAGGTATACTTCAGGAAACCATCCCATTTATTTTATATTCCTCAGCAACTGCTGAACCTTATTTTGCCTTTGGTACTACCACGACCTCACAATCCCTATTTAGAACTTGTTTTTTCCGTATTGAGGATTTAATTGACTCGAATGTCTCCCTATCATTATTACGTCCAATTGATATAGAAGGAAATTGTTTAGACACTATACACATTCCGTATCGATTAGAAAAAACGAATATTAAAGTGATTGTATGCATACATGAATTTTCCGGTATTCAGTGTATCAGCCCTAAATTAATAGATCGTCAAAGTATCATTGTTGAACAAAAGTGCTAGGAACAAAAGACGAATTAGCATTTTCGAATCTTTGATCCATCGGTCTTACTAAGCATCTTTAGATATTTAACAAACTTGATTGGAATTTGGAATGCATGCTTTTGGGTTTATTTTGCATGTATCTTTGTAATTGTACAGAGAAAATCATAAATTAATAATATAGGATATAGGTGTTCATAAAAAGAAGAATACTGGATAGTCTTTTCAAATAATTTTCTTAGAATGGTATCTTTTATTAAGGAGAGATGGAAAAATATGATCTTAATTGGAATGCTGCATCATAGAGCAGAACCTGAGAAAGTAAAGAAGGCCTATGCCTATTCTGTTGTGGCTAAAGCTGAAGGTGTGGAATTTTTTTACTTTACAGCTGGTAAAGTTGATATTGAAAACCAAAAAATTATCGGGAAATATTATGAAAATGGTGTGTGGATTGAAAAGGAATATCCATTTCCAGATGTCATTTATAATGCAAGTTATCCCTTAGGTGAAAAAGCAGAGCAAACCTTCGACTATTTATCTGAGAGGATTACATTTACTAGTCATTCAATCGGAGATAAATTGAGTGTCCATAAAAGGATTAAGGAAGGTGAGGATTTTAAACAATACCTGATTCCAACACTCGAACTAACTAATGTCAAATATTTACTGGATATGATTAATCTATATCCAAAAATCGTTATGAAACCTATTTCTGGCCACCAAGGTGAGGGCATCCTTTTCATTGAAAAAGAAGATGATAAATTCAAAATTAATGACTCAGGCAAAATCTCAATTTATACGAAAGAAGAGTTATTAGACTTGGCGTTACTTAAAATTCAGGAACAAGAATATATAGTTCAAAGGTTTATTTCAAGTCAGATAAAATCAGGCCATGTATTCGATTTCCGTTTGCATGTACAAAAAAATGGAGAAGGAAAATGGGTCATAACATCAATATACCCCCGTATAGGACCTTTGGGCAGTATTACATCTAATTTAGGTAGTGGGGGTTATACTGCTTATCTTGATCATTTTTTACAAAAAGAGTTTAATGATGACTGGTTTAATGTCAAAAGATTACTTGAGCATTTTTCATTAAGCTTTTCTAACCATTTTGATTCATTATACGATGATTTCCCACTCGATGAATTAGGAATCGACGTTGGAATCGATGAAAACCAAAGATTGTGGTTATTTGAAGTAAATTGGCGGCCTGGAATCCCAATAATATTTAATAGTGAATTAGACGTAGCAAGAAACACGATTCATTACGCCAAATATTTAGCCCTTAATAACAAGAACTTGTCTTCGAATTGAGGTTTAGAGAAATGTAACTGCCTTTACTTTTGGAGAAGGTAGTTTTTTAATAGAAATTTTATCTGGACTGCATACAACATTAGGTAAATAAAAAAATTTGTTTTTGAACTAGCGGAGGCTTTACTCGAAGATCAATGAGCTGCGTAGACTGCTCTTTTTTCTTGTTCTTAGGTTTCTACAATATTTGAGGACTAAAAAAAGAGGAGGGAAATTTCTCTCCTCTTTTATTATTATTTAGTAGTTATAGAAACAAAATCAGGATTTATTGATTTTTATTCCGAAGAAACACATAAAAATTTAACAGGTTTGCTTGCGAGATTCAACCAATAATGCGGACTACTAGAGTCGATGATAATGGAGTCATGTTCGTTTAAATGATATTCTTCATCATTTATTTGTACGGTCAGCTTGCCATCTAAAACATACAGAAATTCTTTTCCGTGATGAGTAAATTGATTCCCCTTGTTTTCTCCCGGATTTAGAATTATAAGAAGTGGGTTAAAGCCAAGGCCTGTATGATTGCCGGATAGGTCTTTGTAAATGAATTGGTTGACGGTCAAATCCGCACTGTTATTAATTCCTCGAATGACAGTCGGCTGATTTTGTTCTGTTTCTGTGTTGAAAAAGTAACTAGGATTTACTTGAAGTACTTCGGATATTTTCTTGAGCGATTCTAGTGTTAGAGATGATTTCATACGCTCAACTTGTGATAGAAAACTGATGGATAAATCAGTCTTGTCTGCAATTTCCTTAAGGGTTAATTTTCTTTCTTTTCGTAGGCTTTTTATTGTATCTCCAATTGTTTTGTCCATAACAATACCTCATCTCAATGTATGTAAAGCATACACCATTATATATTTTAAAAATAAAGTTGACAGAATATTATCTCTAATCTAATATTAGGTTATCGTAATTTAAGTAATACTTCAAAAGTATTGAACTTTCACTTAAATTATAAAACATATGTTAATAAATAACTAGAGACTCTTTTTATAAGTAATTTTGAAACAGTATATTAAAAATTGGATTGGAGAGATTTAAATGATTATTAAAAAAGTATATACAACAGTTGATGTACATGTTGCAGGCGAACCATTACGAATTATTACGGACGGGCTACCCGAGATAAAAGGAGATACTCAATTGGAAAGACGTGCTTACTGCATGGAACATCTTGATTACATAAGAGAAGTGCTGATGCTTGAACCAAGAGGGCATCACGGTATGTATGGATGTATTATTACGCCTCCTGCAAGCCCTCATGCAGATTTTGGAGTTCTGTTTATGCACAATGAAGGTTGGAGCACGATGTGTGGACATGGAATTGTTGGTGTGATCACGATGGGGATAGAAACAGGTCGTTTCACCGTGACAGAAGAAAATCAGAAATTTATTATCGATAGTCCTGCAGGTGAAATAGTAGCTTATGCAAAATGCAATGGCTCTATTGTGGAAGCGGTTTCTTTTGAAAATGTCCCGTCATTTGTATTGGAAAAAGATATGCCTGTAAGTATTGATGGTTATGAATTCAATGTTGATATCTCATTTGGAGGTGCTTTCTACGCAGTTGTTAAAAGCAAAGAGATGAGCTTGAAAGTAAATACTAAAGATTTACCAGCAATTCAAAAATGGGGAACAAAAATCAAACGATATATAGAAGATAAAATAGATGTAGTTCATCCACTTGAAAGTGGTCTTCGTGGCATTTATGGTGTTATTTTCTCAGATGATCCAGTAGGAGAGAATGCAGATTTGCGCAATGTGACAATATTTGCAGATGAACAAATCGACCGCTCACCTTGTGGTACAGGGACGTGCGCAAGATTAGCGAGCCTTTATGCACATGGTGAATTGGAAGACCAGGGAAGCTTTGTTCATGAAAGCATCACAGATGGCCAATTCATTGGAGAGATTTTATCGATTAGCAATGTAGCGGGGTATGAAGCGGTCATTCCAAAAGTTACAGGAGAAGCTTATTTGACAGGTTTCCACCAATTTTTAGTTGATCCACGCGACACTTTACCAAGAGGATTTTTACTGGAAGAGATCTGATATTTTCGAGCTTTAAAGAAAGAAGGGGTGGTGTAAGTTGTTAAAGTGGTGGAAAAAGAAAAATCTTTTTATTCAAGTCGCAATCGGGGCAGTAATTGGAATAATTATTGGATTGGTATTTGGACAGCAAGCAGGTTATCTTAAACCAATTGGTGATATATTTATCAGATTCCTTCAAATGCTAATTGTACCGTTAACTTTCTTTGTTCTAATTGATGGTATTACAAATTTACCAGGAATGAAATCATTAAAATCAATTGGGGGTATGACTTTTTTATACTATTCACTAACAACTATACTTGCAGCCTCAATTGGTATAGGAGTCGCCCTTATAATGAATCCTGGTAAGAACGCACAAGGATTATTAACTGGTGGTAAAGAAATTGCACCACAAGAGTTCAGCTTCATTGATAATATAGTTGAATGGGTGCCTAACAATATTATTGCGGGGATGGCTGAAACGAATATGCTACAAATAATAATTGTAGCGGTCATCATAGGAGTCGCATTACTCAGCTTGGGTGAAAAAGTAAGCGGTATGAAAAAGTTGATTAATGAAGGTGCAATATTGATGTTGAAAATAACGGATATCATTATGATGCTTGCTCCAATTGGAATTCTTGCATTACTTGCGAATTTAGTCGGAACAACAGACACAAAAATATTGTATGAATCATTGCACTATGTTTTAACGGCACTTATCGGTTTGGCAATTTTGTTGTTTATTGTGTATCCGACAATGATTAAGATATTCACTAAATTTAAGCCTTTAGGTTTTTTTAAGACAATAAGCCCAGCACTCCTTGTAGCTGCAGCAACATCTTCTAGCAATTCCACTTTACCAGCGTCCATGAGGGTGTCTAAACAACTTGGAATTTCAGATAAAATATACGGTTTTACATTGCCTTTAGGTGCAACAATTAATATGGATGGGTTGGCAGTCACTTTTGGTGTGACAGGAGTTTTTGCGGCTAATCTATATAATATACCAATTACGTTTTCTTTAATTATGCAATTTGTTTTTTTAGGATTGGCTTTATCGATGGGGACTGCAGGAGCAAGGGGAGCAGATATTGTCATGATGGCAATATTAATGTCCACATTAGGATTACCACTTGAAATAGTAGCAATTTATGCTGCTGTATCACCACTTATTGATACTGGAAACACAGTGAATAATATCGCTGGTGATTTAACGGGAACCGCAATTGTGCACACACGTTTTGGCGATGAAATAGAATCTCTTGAAGAAGCTAAGGATGTTCCCTTGGCAGAATCAAAAATGGTGGTCCAATAATCTCGTAGAGTAACTTGTATTTGTTGGGGATTTTAGTACTGGAGGAAAAGATATGTTGATTTTAAGTGCACGTGAACAAAAGAATTTGATGGATATGAATGAGGTAATGGACTGTGTTGCGCAAGCATTAAATGAATTTTCCGCATCGAGAACAGAGACACCAATTCGGTTGTCACTTCCTTTTGGCCAATCAAATACAGGACTTGTCATGCCTTCCGTTGCAAAAGAGTTGCAAACAATGGGTGTGAAATATGTAACGGTAGTTCCCGATAATAAGAAAACTGGCAAAACTATTCAGGGAGTCGTTTTATTGTCTGATATTGAAACTGGTGAACCGTTAGCTTTGCTTGAAGGCTCTTTTTTAACTCTTATTCGAACAGGTGCATTATCAGGTGTTGCGACAAAGTACTTTGCACGTGAAAATGCGAAAGTACTAGGTGTTATTGGAACTGGTGAACAGGCAAAAGGTCTTTGTGAAGCAGTTATGGCTGCAAGATCTATTGAAGAAATCCATTTATTTAATCGTAGTGATGCAAAAGCTAAAGAGTTCGCTCAGTTCTTAGAAGAAAACTTTAATGTGAAAACAGTTCTTTATGATAATCCAAATGAAGTAGTGCGTAAAGCAGATATTCTAGTGACTGCAACGAGCTCGACAATTCCGGTCTTCACCGAAGCATTGAAACCAGGTACGCACGTAAACGCGGTGGGCTCATTCCGTCCAACGATGCAGGAATTACCGTCAAGTGCAATTGCTTCAGCACATAAAGTTATTGTAGAAGCAAAAGACGCAGCTCTGGAAGAAACAGGCGATTTGCATGTGCCGATTCAAGAAGGAGTGTTCTCTGAAACTGGTATTCATGCAGAACTTGGAAAAGTGGTAAGTGGGGAGCGGCCAGGTAGAGAAAATGATGAGGAAATTACCGTTTTTAAATCTGTGGGTCTTGCGATTGCAGATATAGTTGTCGCGAAATATTTGTATGATAAGGCCATTGCGAATAAAGCAGGGGTGCATGTGGAATTATAAGCAAGTTGACTAAATAACTAGGCATATTGGTGTCGTAATTACCGACTTTGAGAAGGTTTCTGTAACATTTAAAGAAGCTGAAGGAGACAAATAGATGTTTAGAAAAGAGAGGGGCTGAAAGAGTGCTCCTCTCTTTTTTTTATTTTCTACATATAGATCCCTTAACAATTTACTAGATGGTAGAGGTTCTGATATTAACAGTTCACAATGTAATAAAAGTTTCATATTGTAACCTATTTTAATGTGTTTTTACAGCAGACTAATAATACAGCGGGAATAAGTAAATCATGAACGCTTCTTTATTCGCTTTTCATATATAGAGTTTGTTAAAGTAGAGATAAGGAACAGAATATATTATTAGGGGTTTTAAGAAATGAAAATACGTCCAAAGAGATTGCAGGTTGGAGATACGGTTGGGATTATCGCACCTGCTAGTCCACCAAATTTAGAGAAGTTAACAAAGTCATTCGCTTTTCTAGAAGAGCTTGGCTTGAAATATGTTATTGGAAAGTCTGTACAACTGAAGAATGGTTATTTAGCAGGAACTGATGAGGAGCGTTTATCAGATTTACATGAAATGATTGAAGATCCTAATATTGCTGCTATTTTCTGTGCTAGTGGTGGGTATGGTGCTGCGCGTATTGCAGAACGCATTGATTATCAATTACTAGAGGAGAATCCTAAAATCTTCTGGGGTTTTTCAGATATTACGTATTTACATACCGCTTTTGGTTTATATTCTGATATTGTGACTTTCCACGGTCCAACTTTATCAAGTATCGGGCGAGAAGATGTAGCAGAACGTTCTAAGCATATGTTTAAGCAGTTGTTTGAACCTGCTGAGATTCACTATGAAGAAGGTATCTCTCCGCTTACAGCAGTGTCTGGTGGAGCTGCAAGAGGAGAACTAGTAGGTGGAAATCTAACGCTAATTGTCAGCAGTATTGGTACTAAGTATGAAATCGATACTAAAGGAAAGATATTGCTTATTGAAGATATTGGTTTAGAGCCAGCACAAATTGATGGCTTACTCAATCAGTTAAAACTAACACGTAAGCTAGATGAAGTAGCAGGTGTTATTATCGGAGAGTTTACAAACGCAGAGCCTAGAGAATATGTAGATTCACTCACAATAGATGAAGTGTTTGCTCATTATTTTAGTAATTTAGGTAAACCCGTAGTGAAGGGATTCAAAATTGGACATTGTGAACCAAATGTAGCAATTCCATTAGGTGTGGACGCAATTTTAGATGCAGATCGTAAGCATTTAGCTATTTTACCTGGTGTTCAGTGATACCATACAATTAGATAAATTCAATGCTTTTAGCCATAATTCTTCCATCGTTATCTTATAATACAATAACTTCTTGTTAATAAATTTTGTTTTAAACAAAAAAACATTTACTATGTAACTCATCTCTCTTAGAGGTGAGTTTTTTATTTTTTTCTATTAGTATATCCAGGTAATGATGGAATGAAAAAGTAAATATACTAATTTATAAATAATTGATATTAAAATAAAATTCTGTTAATGTATTTTTATAATATTATCAGAATATTATAAAAAGTATAGGGGTGATAGAGTGAAGTATTTTTTATCAGTAGACATGGAAGGGATTACGGGTTTACCAGATTACACGTTTGTATCGCAATCAGAAAATAATTATGAGCACTCTAGAAAAATTATGACAGATGAGGCCAATGCGATAATAGGTGCTGCTTTTAAAAGTGGAGCGAAAGAAGTGCTAGTAAACGATAGCCATTCCAAAATGAATAATTTGTTAGTTGAGGAATTACATGAAGATGCAGATTTGATCACGGGGGATTTAAAGCCGCTCTCAATGGTTCAAAACGTAGATGAAACTTTTGATGGTGTAATGTTTGCAGGATATCATGCGAGAGCAGGGCAACCTGGAGTAATGAGCCATTCAATGACATTTAGCATAAGAACAATTTTCATTGATGATGTGGAAATTGGTGAAATTGGCTTTAATTCATATGTGGCTGGTTATTTTGGGGTGCCAGTTATTTTCCTAGCTGGTGATGATTGTGCTTGTCGTGAGATTGAGGCACTTATTCCTGGTGTTGTAACTGCAGCAGTAAAAGAATCAATTTCGAGATCGGCTGTGAAGACATTACATCCTAAAAAAGCACAAGCGTTGTTAGCTGAAAAAACGGCTGAAGCGATTGCGAAAAAAGATTCAATTAAGCCACTTATACCACCAGCTACACCAACGTTACGTATTGAATTCACAAATTATGGGCAAGCCGAGTGGGCTGCATTAATGCCAGGGACGAGAATTATTGAAGGCACAACAATGGTGGAATTTAAGGCAAAAGATATTCTAGAAGCATATAGAGCAATGCTTGTAATGGCAGAGTTGGCATACCAAACACGATATTGCTGACAAGGAGGAGGAGGGTTGAATGATTCAATATATTATTAAGCGCTTCTTCATGATGGTTTTAACAGTGTTGCTTATTGCGACATTGACCTTTTTTTTAATGCATGCAATACCAGGATCACCATTTGATGATGATCGTACTTCAAATCCTACAATTCAAGAAAATCTAGAAAAATACTATAAGCTTGATCAGCCATTGCCAGTGCAATATATGAACTATTTAAAGGCGATTGTTACGTTCGATTTTGGTCCTTCTATTAAGAAACCAAATGACTCTGTTAATAGCTTATTGGCCAGGGGATTCCCTATTTCATTTGAGCTAGGGATCATAACGATACTAGTTGCGGTTTTATCAGGGGTAACGTTAGGCACTATAGCAGCACTCCGGCATAACGGAATAATTGATTATTTTGCGATGACTTTTGCGGTTATAGGTATTTCCATTCCTAACTTTATTTTAGCAACTTTACTTATTCAAATTTTTGCAGGTGAGCTGAAGTGGTTACCCGCGGCAACTTGGCAAAGCCCGCTTCATATGATTTTGCCTACTTTAGCATTAGCAACAGGACCTATGGCGATTATAGCAAGGCTTACTCGCTCTAGCATGTTAGAGGTACTGACACAGGATTATATAAAGATGGCTAGAGCAAAAGGTTTGAAACCATCTAGAATAATAATCCGGCATGCACTACGAAATGCCATGATGCCGATCGTGACAATTATGGGGACGATGCTAGCTGGAATTTTAACGGGTACCTTCGTTATTGAACGCATTTTTGCAATTCCAGGTATGGGAAAATACTTCGTTGAAAGTATTAATAATCGTGACTATCCCGTAATCATGGGCTCAACTGTTTTTTATAGTGCATTTTTAGTATTTATGCTATTCCTAGTCGATATCGTATATGGCATATTAGATCCGCGTATTAAATTGCACAAAAAAGAAGGTGAATCATCATGACCAATATAAAAGACGTTGAAATAAAAGACGAGTGGTTTAAGCCTAAAGCGAAGAATTTGGAGAAGGCTGAATTGGTTGTAAGGCCGTCATTATCGTATTGGGCAGATGCTTGGCGTAAGTTAAAAAAGAATAAGCTAGCAATGTTAGGGATGTTTTTTTTAATATTCCTTGCCATTATGGCTATATTTGTTCCGATATTTTCTCCGTATTTAGTTACAGCAACTGATTACCCTAATCAAAATAAAGCGCCTTCTATGACGCATTGGTTTGGAACGGATGATGCAGGGCGAGATGTGTTTACAAGAACATGGTACGGAGCACGAATTTCTTTGTTTGTAGGTTTGATGGCAGCACTTATAGATTTTTTTATAGGTATTATTTATGGCGGTATTAGTGGGTATAAGGGTGGTAAAGTGGATTTAATCATGATGCGTATCATTGAAGTTTTATATGGTCTTCCACATTTACTTGTAGTTATTTTGTTAATGGTCGTAATGGGATCTAGCTTAACAACAATCATTGTTGCCTTAACAATTACAGGATGGGTAGGAATGGCACGTATTGTACGTGGCCAAGTGTTGCAATTAAAAAATTATGAATTCGTAACAGCTTCTAAGTCTTTTGGGGCTAAGACTTCACGCATCATACGAAAAAATTTGTTACCAAATACTATGGGCCCAATTATTGTACAGATGACACTGACAGTGCCGAGTGCAATTTTTGCAGAAGCCTTTCTAAGTTTTTTAGGCTTAGGTATTAGTGCGCCATTTGCCAGCTGGGGTGTAATGGCAAACGATGCATTGCCTGTTATTTTATCGGGACATTGGTGGAGATTGTTTTTCCCAGCATTATTTATATCATTAACGATGTTTGCATTTAATGTTCTTGGTGATGGGCTACAAGATGCACTTGATCCAAAGCTAAGGGGGTGAGTGGGATGGTACGTGAACAAGCGCTACACAATAATTCTACGGGGCAGCCAACATTCGAGGGAAAAGAGAGAATGGAAGAAAAAATCTTACAAGTGGAAGATTTACAAGTGACTTTTACTACATTTGGCGGCGTAGTTCAAGCTGTAAGGGGCGTCACATTTGATTTGCATAAAGGTGAGACACTTGCCATTGTAGGAGAATCTGGTTGTGGTAAAAGCGTTACATCAAATGCGATTATGGGATTAATCCCACAACCTCCCGGGAAAATTACAAATGGCAAGGTAATCTTTAAAGGAAAAGATTTAACTTCTTTTAAAAAATCTGATCTTCGTAAAATACAAGGGCTAGATGTGTCGATGATTTTTCAGGATCCAATGACTGCATTAAATCCAACGATGACAATTGGAGAACAATTGACTGAGGGACTACGTACGCATCATAAGATAAGTAAGGCGGAAGCTAAAACCAAGGCTATTGAAATGCTGCTACTTGTAGGAATATCAAATCCTAGTGAACGATTAAATCAGTACCCCCATCAGTTTTCTGGTGGTATGAGGCAGAGAATTGTTATCGCAATCGCATTAATATGTGAACCTACCTTATTAATAGCGGATGAACCAACAACAGCTTTAGATGTAACCATTCAAGCACAAATTTTGGAACTGTTTGAAGAGATTCAAAAGAAAACAGGCGTCTCCATTATCTTAATAACACATGATTTGGGTGTGGTTGCGAAAATAGCTGATCGGATTGCAGTTATGTACGCAGGCAAGATTATTGAAATAGGTACGAAGCGAGAAATTTTTTATGTACCTACACACCCTTATACAAAAGGATTATTAAATTCAGTTCCTAGACTAGATTTAGTAGAGGAAGAATTAGAGCCTATTGAAGGAACACCTCCTGATCTATTTGCACCACCAGAAGGCTGTGCTTTTACAGCGAGATGTCCATATGCGATGGAAGTATGTAATCATGTATATCCAGTTGCAACATCGCTATCTGAGAAGCATAAGGTAGATTGTTGGTTACAAGATGAACGTGCTAAAGGCATATTTAACTAATAATGGTGAGAGGCACATTGTGCTTAATATATTTCACAAAAGAGTTAAAGGGGGATTATTGATGAAAAAGTGGTTAACAGTTTTATTCGTAGCAGTATTCGCAATTGTTTTATCCGCTTGTACGGCAAACAAAGATGCAGGCAAAGAACCGTCATCCGCTGATAGTGGAGGAGATGCCAAGGGAAAAGTACTTTACTTAAATAACGGTAGTGAACCAACTTCTTTCGATCCATCTGTCGGTTTTAATGCAGTATCTTGGAATGCATTAAATAACTTGATGGAAGGTTTAGTTCGCTTTAATGACAAAGATCAACCTGTAGAAGCAACAGCTGAAAAGATTGCTGTTTCTGATGATGGATTAACTTATACTTTTACAATTCGAGATGGAGCTAAATGGTCAAATGGCGATGCAGTAACGGCGGGAGATTTTGTTTTTGGATGGCTACATATGCTTGATCCAGAAACAGCTTCGCCAGC
This sequence comes from Viridibacillus sp. KH_047, assembly GCF_057838945.1. Taxonomy (NCBI): domain Bacteria; kingdom Bacillati; phylum Bacillota; class Bacilli; order Caryophanales; family Caryophanaceae; genus Viridibacillus; species Viridibacillus sp. KH_047. The sequence goes on from NZ_CM174479.1 coordinate 585,988, forward strand.
AGCATTCTTAGCTTATTCAATCGATGGCGCTGAAGCTTATAACACTGGAGAAGGTAAAGCGGAGGAAGTAGCTATCAAAGCGACTGATGATAAGACATTTGAAGTGAAGCTGAATGCACCAACTGATGCGTTCTTGAGCATAATTACTAATCCAAGCTTCTTCCCGGTGAATGAGAAAGTTGCTAAGGAAAATCCAAAATGGTTTACAGAAGCAGATTCATTTGTCGGTAATGGACCATTCAATTTATCAGAATGGGAGCATGATGTAAAATTCGTATTCAAAAAGAATGATCAGTATTGGGATAAAGATACTGTAAAGCTTGATAAAGTTGATTGGGCAATGGTGAATGATCCGAATACTGAATATCAAATGTACAAATCAGATGAGCTAGATGTATCGAGTGTTCCTGCTGAGCTAGCTGAACAGTTAAAGAACGATAAAGAGTTACATGTAGAAGACCAAGCAGGCATATACTTCTATCGATTTAATGTAGAGAAAAAGCCATTTACAAACAAAAAAATTCGCCAAGCTTTTGCTAAAGCAGTAGACCAAGAAAATATCGTGCAATATGTAACGAAAAATGGTGAGAAAGCAGCGCATGGTTTCGTAACATATGGCTTCACTGGTCCAGACGGTAAAGAATTCCGAGAATCAGTTGGAGATTTGGTTTCTTTAGATAAAGAAGAGGCAAAGAAATTATTAAAAGAAGGTATGAAAGAAGAAGGCTGGACTAAGCTTCCTAAAGTGACATTAACTTATTCAACAAGCCCTGAACACCAAAATATTGCAGTAGCGTTACAAAGTCAATTTAAAGAAGCGCTAGATGTAGATGCAAAACTTCAAAACGTAGAAGCTAGTGTATTCTTAGCTGAACAAAAAGAATTGAAGCATCAAACATCTCGTTCATCATTCTTATATGATTATGCAGATCCAATCAATGCACTTGAAAGTTTTATCACAGGTTCTCCTATGAACCGTACAGCATGGTCAAACAAAAAGTTTGATAGCTTAATTAAATCTGCTAAACAAGAAACAGATGCAGCAAAACGATGGGAAACTCTACAAGATGCAGAGCGTGTGTTAATAGACGAAGCACCTATTGTACCACTATATTTCTATAACCAAGTGTCATTAGAGAAATCTAATGTATCTGGTATTGTTCGTCACCCAGTTGGTTATACGGAACTGAAATGGGCAGACAAAAATTAAAAAAGTAGCGGTGCCTATTATAGGCACTGCACTTTCTTTAATAAATGAAAGAATGTATATGTTACGTTCCTTGATTTATTTTAGAAAGGGAGGAAATGATGATGAAAAATAGACCTATGAGACTTCAAAAAGGTGACACGATTGGGATTATAGCTCCATCAAGTCCGCCAAACCTGGAAAATCTACAACACTCACTCGCATTTCTTGAAGGGCTGGGGTTGCAATATAAATTTGGTGCATCTGTAGAGAATATTTATGGTTATTTAGCAGGGACAGATGAAGAACGGCTAAATGATCTACATACTATGTTCGCAGACCCTACAATTGCTGGCATCATTTGTGCTGGTGGTGGTTACGGCTCAGCACGTTTTACAGATAAAATTGATTTTCAGCTCCTTGCTAATAATCCTAAAATCTTCTGGGGCTATTCTGATATTACATTTCTACATATAGCGATAGGAAAGTACTCTAATTTCATTACCTTTCATGGTCCAATGTTAGCTTCTGATATTGGTAGACCTACATTCCGAGAAAAATCAGGTCAGATGTTTAAACAACTTTTTCAACCAATGGAGTTACAGTATACAGAGGATTACTCACCATTAGAAACAATGGTTGCAGGAGTGGCAAAAGGAGAAATTACAGGTGGTAATTTAAGTCTTTTATCAAACGGACTAGGAACAGAATTTGATGTCGATACGAGAGGGAAAATTCTATTAATCGAGGATGTAGATGAAGAGCCTTATAGAATCGATTGTATGCTAAATCAATTGCGACAAGCTGGTAAATTACAAGATGCAGCAGGCTTTATTGTAGGTGATTTTAGTAATACTGAGCCGAAAAAGAGAAAAGTATCATTGTCGCTGGAAGAAGTGTTAACTCACTATTTAGGTGCTTTAAATGTACCAGTAGTGAAGGGCTTTAAAATTGGGCATTGTGAGCCTCATTTTGCCATACCTTTAGGTGCAGAAGCTATTTTAAATGCGAATGATAAAATCTTGACCATTTTACCAGGGGTCCAATAAGTGAAGGGGTGACACGCCATGATTATCCAATCTATTGAGGCATTTCAAGTTGCGGTACCGTTAAAAAAACCATTTAAAACTGCGTTAAGAACAGTAACAGTCGCAGAATCCATTTATGTACGTGTAACAGTAGAAGATGGGCGAGTAGGTTGGGGTGAGGCACCACCAACATTTGTCATCACAGGTGAAACTTTAGGTAGTATTCAATATGCAATAGAAAAAGTATTTACACCCTTATTAAACGGGCAAGATCTCCGATTTTATGAGCAGGTTTTTCAAAAGCTGCACACTGCTTTGGTGGGGAATACAAGTGCCAAAGCGGCAATAGATATGGCATTGTATGATTTAATTTCACAACGAGCAGATCAGCCCCTTTATCAGTTCTTGGGTGGACATAGTAAGGAAATAGAAACGGATTATACAGTAAGTGTAAATGCTCCTGAGGAAATGTCGGCTGATGCAGCAAATTATATTACTAATGGATTTCATGTATTGAAAATAAAAGTGGGTATTGGTGAAATTACTGAAGATATCGCTAGGATAAAAGCAATTCGGGATGAAATTGGCTATACAACGAAACTTCGACTAGATGCCAATCAAGGTTGGAATGCAAAGGAAGCTGTATACGCCATATCTAAAATGGAAGACTTAGGTCTAGCTATAGAATTTATTGAACAACCCGTATTAGCACATGATGTCCATGGTTTAAAATTTGTAACAGATCATACATTAACGCCAATAATGGCTGATGAAAGTGTCTTTTCAGTTCATGATGCAAAAACCATTTTAGAAATGCGAGCAGCGGATTTGATTAATATTAAATTGATGAAAGCAGGAGGAATTTATCAAGCCTTGAAAATCAATGCACTAGCCGAAAGCTATGGGGTGCAATGTATGACAGGGAGTATGATAGAAACCAAAATTGGTATTACCGCTGCAGCACATTTTGCGGCTAGTCAACCAAATATACAATATTATGATTTCGATGCTCCTCTAATGTTGAAATTTGAAACAATCAAGGGCGGCGTAACATATAAAGAAAGAAAAATTACCTTCTCAGGACGTAGTGGATTGGGCATTGAAGATGTTTATAAAGGGGGAGAACTAGATGACAGCATTACATAATATTTGGCATTGCTCTGTTGCAGTAGCATCTATTTGGACGGAGCCAGAATCAGCTCGAGATATTGATCAACCAGCTATTAAAAATCCCGTACAGCTTGTCAAATGGTTAGAAGCTCTCCCTTATAAAGAACGTTTAGATTTATGTGATAGTAATAGAGTTCAAACACAGCTATTGTTTGGAGAACCTGTAATTGTAGAAGAAATTCAAGGAGAATGGGCGAAAGTCATTGCCATCTTACAACCTACTCATAAGGATGAAAGAGGCTATCCGGGTTGGGTACCTTTAGTACAATTATCTAAACAACAACTTTCAGATTCAATGGAAAGTATCATTGTGAATGTGGACAAAACACAATTATGGTCTGAAGATGGTACACCACAAATTGTCTTAACTTTTAATACAATTTTGCCTGTATTAGGCGACGAAGCACAGTATTATATCGTTGATACACCTATAGGGAGAGGGAAAGTATTAAAATCAAGTGCAGCAAAATATACAGGAGATATTGTACAGTCGATGGATAAGGCTGTGCAGTTTGGTCTGAACTATCTAGATTTGCCGTACATTTGGAGTGGCATGTCTTCGTATGGTTATGACTGCTCCGGCTTTACTTATAATATGGCAAAGGCCTGCGGTCTACGAATTCCGAGGGATGCAGGTGACCAAGCTATATATGGTGTGGCTATATCAAAGGAAAATACAGAGGAATGGCAAGTTGGAGATTTATTATTCTTTGCAAATGAAAAGGGTACGAAGCCTGTGAGGCATGTAGGTTTTTACTACGGTGAAGGGCAAATGCTTCATTCCCCACAAACTGGTAAATCAGTTGAGCTAATAAGACTTGCAGGTACAATATTCGAAGAAGAGATTTGTGCTGTTAGGCGCTATGGACCGGGAGTGAAAACGACATGACAGAAAAAGTGGTTTTATCGGTACAAAATTTGAAAAAACATTTTGATTTAGGCAAAGGTACCACATTAAAAGCAGTAAATGGCATAAGTTTTGACGTGATGGAAGGAGAGACGTTTGGATTAGTAGGCGAGTCTGGTTGTGGCAAATCTACAGCAGGAAGAACAATTTTAGGGCTGTATAATCGTACAGATGGCAAAGTCTTATTCGAAGATCAAGATGTCCATTCAATGACAGAGAAGGAGCGTAACAACTTCTTGAAAAAGATGCAAATGATTTTCCAAGATCCATATGCATCATTAAATCCGCGTTCTACTGTCTTTGAAATAATTGCAGAACCTATAGAAATTCATCATTTAAATAAATCAAAAGAAGAACTAAAAGAGAGAGTATATGAGTTACTAGAGGATGTTGGTCTGAATCGTGATCATGCCAATCGTTATCCTCATGAATTCTCAGGTGGTCAACGTCAAAGGATAGGAATTGCCAGGGCATTAGCACTTGAACCGAAGTTTATAATTGCCGATGAACCGATTTCAGCTTTGGATGTTTCTGTCCAAGCTTCAGTAGTAAAACTATTGCAGAAGCTCCAAAAGGAAAAAGGTTTAACGTATTTATTTATTGCACACGATTTATCGATGGTAAAATATATTTCAAAACGAATTGGCGTTATGTATTTAGGGCAAATGGTAGAATTGACAACAAGTAAACAATTGTACAATGAGCCCCTACATCCATACACACAAGCTTTATTATCAGCTATTCCTATCCCTGATCCGGATATAGAAGAGAAAAGGGAACGTATTATTCTTGAAGGGGAATTACCAAGTCCTATCAATCCACCAACAGGATGTGTTTTCCATACCCGCTGTCCAATGGCAAAAGCAGTTTGTGGACAACTACAACCAAAATGGTTAGAAAAAAGTGAAGGGCATTATGTTGCTTGCCATTTATATGATGAAGAAGTACTTGCCATGGAGCAATTTGAAACTGTTGCCCACTAAATAACATATAAAAAACGCGCTCTCCAAGAAGGAAGAGCGCGTTTTTTTCGTAACGGCAGATCGGGTGATGCTAATAGTACCCACTGTAGAACCTCCTTAAATTTCAAATGATTGTTGATCTTTGAATAATAGACCAGTCGTGAAGTAGCCACCATGCACTTGTGAGAACATTTTGCCTGCAGCCGCTAACAATGCATTACTATTTTCTATAGACAAAGATGGACGTAAATAGAATACTTGAAGTGCTTCAATCGTATTCTCCGTTACAGCTGTCCTTTTCGAATCAACAAAGGGGCTACCAAAAGGTCCTTTTGCATCTGAAGTGACGATAATATTATTTAGCGAATTGGAGCGGCCGTTTAATCCTTCATAGCCCGTTTCCTCATTACCAAGTGATACGGTCACATTCCCATCTAAATTTTCAACATCATATATTCCAACTGGCATTTCGTATTGTAATGAGAAGAAATTATTTAAATCTACTGCTGAGTGAAATGGCGTTATGTAGTTTTGCTTGGCAATACGACGCATCAAACTTTCAGCTGAGTGACGATATCGGTTTGGGTCAGCACCAAGTGATTTCCAAAGCTTACGCCATTCAGAAATGCCCTCTCTCTCAGTAACAGGAGTGTCCTGTAATTCTAGAAATAAGTTCTCTTGATATAACTGTGTACGTCCTTTAATCATTTGAGGAGATTCAGACACGACAATTTTGGTATAATGGATAATGCCGATTTTAAAGTCTGGTACTTTGTTTAATAAAGTAGAATCTAATGCAACTTTTATCATGAACATCACCTATTTCTTGTATTTTCACAAGTTTAACATATAGAAAGGAGTAGAACCAAGTGATTGTCAACGACTTGCAAGAAGAGCTGATTGAGTACGCAAAAACCATTGGCATAGATAAAATTGGTTTTACATCCGCTGCACCATTTATTGAGTTAAAGAACGTATTGCGTCGCCAGCAGGAACTCAATTTTCAATCGGGCTTTGAAGAATCTGATATTGAAAAACGTACTGAACCAACCCTTTTACTAGAAGAGGCACAGAGTATTATTGCTATCGCAATTGCTTATCCATCACGAATGGAAAATGCACCTAAAGGAAAGCGGGGGGAGCGCAGAGGTATTTTCTGCCGAGCATCATGGGGAATGGACTATCATACAGTGCTTCGCGAAAAATTATCGTTACTTGAAGCATTTCTACAGGAAAAAGTACCTCAAGCTAAAATGCGTTCAATGGTTGATACTGGAGAGTTATCTGACAGGGCTGTAGCCGAACGAGCTGGCATTGGATGGAGTGCGAAAAACTGCTCAATCATAACTCCGGAATTTGGATCTTACGTGTATTTAGGAGAAATGATTACGAATATCCCATTCGCGCCAGATGAACCAATGGCTGACCAATGTGGGGATTGTACGCTTTGTATAGATGTATGTCCTACTGGTGCTATTGTACAAGCAGGTCAATTGAACTCAAACCGCTGTGTAGCATTTTTAACGCAAACAAAAGGGTTTTTACCCGACGAGTTTCGTGCGAAAATCGGTAATCGAATTTATGGCTGCGATACTTGCCAAACTGTTTGTCCAAAAAATAAAGGCAAACTAAATTGGCTTCACGATGCCTTTAAGCCAGATCCTGAAATTGCGAAACCTCTGCTTGAACCGTTATTAACGATTTCAAATAAGGAATTTAAAGCGAAATTCGGCTATATTTCTGGTTCTTGGAGAGGGAAGAAGCCAATTCAGCGTAATGCGATTATTGCTCTCGCTCATTTCAAAGAAGAATCTGCCATGCCAAAATTGATTGAAGTTTTACAGAAGGACGAACGTCCAGTAATTCGTGGAACAGCTGCTTGGGCTATTGGTAAAATGGGTGTAATAGAAGCAAAAGAAATTTTACAAGTAGCACTACAAAAAGAACAGGATCCTGAGGTTATAATAGAAATAGAAAAAGGATTAGCTTTTTTAGCACAAAAATAAAGGAAGTGTCAAAGTTGTCTTTGCATATCGTTTTATATCAACCTGAAATCCCAGCCAACACTGGTAATATCGCCAGAACTTGCGCAGGTACAAATACAAGCTTACATTTAATTCGTCCATTAGGGTTTTCAACGGACGACAAAATGTTAAAAAGAGCTGGATTAGATTATTGGCATAGCGTAAATATTACGTATTATGATTCAGCAGATGAATTTTTTGAAAAGAATGATGGTGGGTCATTTTATTATATTGAAACATATGGTGATAAAGCCTATTCAGATTTTAATTTTAGTAACCAAGATGAAGAGATTTTCTTTATTTTTGGAAAGGAAACAACAGGAATTCCAATGGAGTTAATAGAAGGAAACCAAGATCGTTGCTTGCGTATTCCACAAAGTGATAATATACGCTCATTAAATCTTTCAAATACTGCAGCTATTTTAATCTATGAAGCAATGCGCCAACAAAATTTCCCTGGCTTAAAATAAAAAAAAGACAGCCTGTAAGTAGGTTGTCCTTTTTTATACGATGGATTACTTTTCAGAAGTGCCTTGTTTGTCTTCATATCCACCAGTGAAGATTGCAGTTAAAAATGCTACACAAACACCAAGAATTAAAATTAATTTCATGGAAGTACCCTCCTCATGGTTATAAAAAGTTCTTATCAAGTATAGCCTACTTTGTATAAAAATGAAATATTCGCAGTTATAAAATTATGGCAGAAATAGTTCTTTATTATTTGCAATGTGCATATTAATCGAATAGGATGACTGAAAGGTGCTAATAATTCCTAAGTAATGCATTTTTGATAAAGGAGCGGATAATATGGATAACAATGAAAAGCAACCAGAAAACGGCTCAATGGCAACTTCTATGGAGGAGCTTAAACAATTAGGCAAGCAAATGGATAAAATGCGTGATGGTGAGGAACTTGAGCGTGATGGTCGCATACAGGATCCCGTTCAGTCAGATAGAGCACCATCAATTCATCCACGTGATTAAAAAATGCCCATTGCATCTAAATATGCAGTGGGCATTTTTGTGTATGATTAAGATAAGAAAGTTAATTGGAATGCAAACAAAATAGCAAATACATAAAGTAACGGATGTACTTTTTTTGCCTCGCCTTTCGCTATTTTTAAAATAGGATAAGAGATAAATCCGAAGGCAATTCCTGTCGCAATACTTGAAGTAAGTGGCATAATCAAAATGATTAAAAATGCAGGGAAAGCCTCTTCGAACTTTTCCCATTCTATTTCTTTAATAGAACCAATCATCAACGTACCCACGATGATTAATATTGGTGAAGTAATAGCAGAAACTCCTGAAATAGCACTAACTAAAGGTCCAAAGAATGAAGCAGCGACGAATAGAATAGCGACTGTTAAACTCGTTAAACCTGTACGGCCACCAGCAGCAACCCCAGCGGAAGATTCAATAAATGCTGTAGTTGGACTTGTCCCAAACATAGCACCAAAAGTTGTAGCAACTGAATCGGCTAACAATGCTTTGCGAGCGCGTGGTAATTTACCCTCTTTCATTAAACCCGCTTGCTTCGCAACCCCAATCATAGTACCAGTCGTATCAAATAGTGTAACTAAAATGAACGAAAATACAACGCCATATAATCCATAAGAAATAACCTGGCCGATTGCTTCAATCGGATTCCAGACTAATATGCCTTCAGGAAGATGAGGAACTGCAACCATCTTTTCAATATGCAATTGATTTGTTAAAGTTGCAACAATACCTGTAATAAACATACCGATAAATAGGGCACCACTGACATTCCGTACCATTAAAATAACAGTAACAAATAAACCGAATAATGTTAGTAGCACACCGGGAGAAGTTAAATCGCCTAGCATCACTAAGTTACTTTCACTATCGACAATAATATTCCCCATACGCAAGCCTAGGAAAGCAATAAATAAACCAATACCTGCAGCAATTGCTCGTTTTAAATTTTCAGGAATGGCTAAAATCAATTTTTCACGTAGCGGTGTTAGTGATAATAGAACGAAAATAATACCTGATACAAAAACAGCAGCAAATCCGGTTAAATAATCAATGGTGCCTTCTGATGATACAACGATTGAATAAGTAAAATATGCATTTAACCCAATACTTGGCCCGATAACGAGTGGATAGTTCGCAAATAGCGACATCCATAAAGTACCTATAACGATAGCAATAATTGTCGCTATGAAAACTTGATCAAGTGGAACCCCAGAAGCAGATAACATACTTGGATTCACAACAACAATGTATATCATAGTAAAGAATGTAGTTATTCCTGCTATAAGTTCAGTCTTAACATTCGTTCCATTTTCTTTTAAACGAAACATTTTAATACCCTCTTTCTTGAAGATGAATAATTTTTATTCCATGAAATACAATATTCGTGCATATTTGAAAAACAACATGAATATATTAATGATTTCTATATGAGAAATCAACTGTTTCCCCAAAAGTCATTATTCTCGAAATAATTTGATTACATTTGTATAATGAAATTAATCAATTAGAAGGAGTTGTGCGATGTGTTAAATATTACATCTACAAAAACACTACATAACGGCGTGGAAATGCCACGTTTTGGACTTGGCGTGTACAAAATGACTGATCGTGAAGAAGCGATTCAAGCGATGACCACTGCAATTGATACAGGGTATATTGCAATTGACACAGCTTCACTATATAACAATGAAGTAGAGGTGGGGGAAGCAGTCAAAGCTTCTGACGTGAAACGTGAAGATTTATTCATTACATCAAAAGTTTGGAACACAGATCAGGGCTATGATGAAACTCTACGTGCTTTTGAAACTTCATTAAAGAAATTAGATATGGATTACTTAGATTTATATTTAACTCACTGGGCAGTTCCTGATAAATACAAAGACACATATCGTGCGATTGAACGCTTATATGATGAAAAACTTCTTCGCGCAACAGGTGTTTCTAACCATCAAATTCACCATCTAGAAGCAATCTTTGCTACAGCGAATGTCAAACCAATGGTCAACCAAATCGAAGTACACCCTTACTTAACCCAAGTAGAAGTACGAGACTTCTGTACAGCAAATGACATCGCTGTTACAGCATGGTCACCGTTAGCTAGAGGTAAAATCGTAGATGATTCAACTATCACTAGTATTGGCCAAAAATACGGAAAATCTGCAGCACAAGTAGTAATTCGTTGGCATTTACAGCTGGGTAATATTGTTATTCCAAAATCAGTAACACCAAGTCGTATAAAAGCAAACGCTCAAGTATTCGATTTCGAACTTACAAACGAAGACATGCAACTAATTAGCGCACTAAACAAAGACGAAAGAACAGGCGCAGATCCGGATAACTTTAGTTTTAAATTTTAATGTTGAAGGCTTTCGCCAAATTGTAACGTGGTAACGCTTGAATCGTATATTTAGTATAAATTCTAAAGAGGTACGTTTTAGGAAATGGACTAGAAGAATAAAAAAACGCGAGAAGAAAATGTTGTGTTTTCTTCTTGCGTTTTTTTATTTTATTGCTTGAGTTGGATCAAAGCTAGAGCGAGTAGCGCTAAAGCTGGAGTGAGAAGCGCCAAAGAGGGAGCGAGTAGCGCTAAAGCCAGTGAGAAGCGCTAAAGCCGGAGCGAGTAGCGCCAAAGAGGGAGTGAGAAGCGCTAAAGCCAGAGCAAGTAGCGCCAAAGAGGGAGTGAGAAGCGCTAAAGCCAGAGCGAGTAGCGCTAAAGCCGGAGTGAGAAGCGCCAAATTCCAAAGCGACTAACACCAATCTCACCCCAAACTCTCCCAATAAAAAAAGTACCTCCAAGCAATAAACTGCTCGAAGATACCTTGTTAATATTTATTGATCAATAATCTCCATTTTCTTATCTGTGAATGGATGAGTAAATTGGAGTTTTCTAGCGTGTAGAGAATAATCGCCAGATGCTGTTTCTCTTGCATCATATAAAGTATCTCCGACAATTGGGTGACCGATATGTGAAAGGTGTACACGAATTTGATGTGTACGTCCTGTTTCTAATACAAGATTGACAATTGTTGAATATTGCAGATGACGTACAACTTCAAAGTTTGTAATAGCCATTTGACCTTCGGGTGCAACGCGACGGCGGGTACCGTGGTGGCGGTCTTTAGCAATGGCTTCGCGGATTGTACCTTTGCGCTCTTTCATATGACCTTGAACTTCTGCTTCATATACGCGAAGGATTTTCTTCTCTTCTAGTAAGCGGTCGAAAATGGATTTTGCGATTGGGTGTTTTGCAACAAGTAAAAGTCCAGCTGTACCTTGGTCTAGTCGATGCACATGCTCTGCGTATACTCCACCTTGTTCTTGTATATATTTCATAACATGATTCATACAAGTAAAGCGATCCCAAACGTCATTTGGATGTGTAGCCATACCTTTTGGTTTAGAAACGATTAAGCAATGTGGGTCTTCATAAACCACTTTAACTTCGCATTCACGAGTTGCTTCATATGAAGATTCTGGTACATCCATAGTTATGACAATTTCCATACCTTTTGGACGAGGGTCTTTCCATTGTAGAAGTTCGCCGTTTGTATCTGAGATAGCTTTTGTCATACGTAATTCGTGTACAGTTTTTTTGCCTAGCTTCCATTGTTCACGTAGTAGTTCTTCGATAGTTTGGTTATCTTGTAGAATAGTGAATGTCCAAGATTGTTTCATTATTATTCCTCCATTAAAAAGAAGGATTATGTTGGTTGTACAACATAATCCTTTCTAGTTGTATTATTTCACGAGATCAGTTTGTTTTAGGAATGCTTCGAAAGTAGCTTCGTCTGCGTCGCCTTCCATACCTTGAACCTTTTCACCATCTTTAAAGTAAGAAAGTGTTGGTGTTCCTTGAAGGTTGTATTTGTCCCACATATCTTTGTATTCAAGTACATTTACTTGATCAATGTGTACACCTAATTTTTTTGCTACTGTCATTAATTTAGGTGTTGCAATTTTACAGAATTCACACTCTGGACTGAAGAAGTATACCACTGTTGGGTCGCCTTTAGATAGCTTTTTCTCAAGTTCTGTCGGTGTAATGATGTTTTGATAGTTTTTATCACTAAGTAGATCGATTGTAGATTGATTTAAATCGTTAGTGCCGTAAGGATTATCTTTTAATTTTGCTTCATTTCCTTGGTTGTTTAAGACGATGATTAGTCCAAATATGACAACAATTACACCAGCAATGATGAGTAGCTTTTTCAATTATTTTTCCTCCTTAGATGCTTTTAACATGTAAAAGCTTGCTCCTGCGATTAAGACGAATGCTGTTAATGCAAGGAATGGGATGGTGATGAAGCCAAACCAGTTGATGTATTGTCCTGTACAAGGTACACGACCACATGTTATTGCAGAGCTAGATAAAAATTCGAATTTTTGAATACCATAATGGTAGATGGAAATACAGCCACCGATTATAGAGAAAACAGCTAAAGTTACAGCAATACGTGCATTTTTTTGGATATAAGCTACAGTTGTAATGATGACAATCGGGTACATTAAAATACGTTGATACCAACAAAGCTTACAAGGTTCGTATTGTTGAATTTCTGAAAAAAATAGGGAGCCTAGCATTGCGACCAATGAGACAATCCAGATGAATAGTAAACTATTCTCAACTTTTTTTGACATACAAATATCTCCTAGTATTAGAGTATTTCCCTTTGAATTATAGAGGGAATGCATATATATGTAAAATATAATATCCTGGATAAAAACTTCTCTATTATACAAATAAGGCGATCTTGTGAAGGCGATATTTCAATGCTTGAGCAAAGCATGATCATGCTACAGATGGTTCAGTATGACCACATTTAAAGAGCAATTCAAAAAGAATCATCTCCTAGCATGAATAACTAAATACTAACTTCGCCAATTTTCCTAACGTTAAAACGTTTTGGAATTAGAGGTAAACATAATGAGCTATTGTTCCAACCTAAAATTTAGCCGTAATTAAAATGAGGAACTTCAGACAGTGATAATGGTTATATTAATAATGATAATCCAGTTGACTATAATTTATACTGAAATGAGGTTATAGTCGATTCTAATTTCACCATATAAAAATAGTACAACTCCTTAATGATGCACGAAAAGGTGTGACTCGTCAATTTAATTGGAAACCCATCAATAAAGGACGGGACAATTATCATTATCCGGTTAAGTGTTCATTAGTGATATCGATTTAGATATGTTACGTCGCTAAAAAGAAGATGCTAGTGTCGCTTATTTAAAAGAACTACATCATATATCGTTTAAAATATTCAAAAGAATAATAAGTTTTCACCACTTTATTTTATGAGTAGAAATGGTGGTTTTTTTATTTTCTCAGTCAAAAGAATGAGAGCTATTTCATGCGAATGTATGACAGGCAGTGGTATCATAGTAGGTACAATATATTTATAGCTGGAAAAAGGAAGGAGGCAATTACATGCAGCAAAATGATCATTCGAACATTAGTTTACTCAAGGAAATTGCCGAACTTCTAAATGAAGAAACTGAAATTCAAGCAATGTTGCAAGGTGCTCTTAGAAAGTTTTTAGCAGGTACGAATTTTGAAACAGGTTGGGTATTTTTTATTAATAAAAAAGGTAGACATGAGCTCATAGCGCATGAAAATTTGCCACAAGCTTTAAAGTATAATAACTGTCACTTTTTGGAAAAGGGTGGTTGTTGGTGTGTATCACGTTATCGAAATAATGAATTAAAAAAAGCTTCGAATATTATTGAATGTCAGCGCATTGAAAGCGCCAATGCTGCTGAACTAGAGGGAGATGGGGGAATTACCCATCATGCCACAGTGCCCTTGCAATCTGGACAAGAGCGTTTTGGGCTATTAAATGTAGCTAGTCCAAATACCGTCAGTTTTTCTGATGACGAACTAGCTCTTTTAGAATCAGTTGCCTTCCAAATGGGATCCGCAATAAAACGGATTTTACTAACAAAACAAGAACAGCAAATGGCACTAGTTGAAGAGAGAAACCGATTAGCGAGAGATTTGCATGATTCAGTGAATCAATTATTATTCTCTGTTACGTTAACATCTCGTGCTGGAATTGAAATGGCTGAGCAACCAGAAATGAAGGAAACGTTTAAGGAAATTCAGAATTTAACACAAGAAGCCTTAACAGAAATGCGTGCTTTAATTTGGCAATTACGCCCTAAAGGTTTAGAAAGTGGCTTAATGGAGGCGATTAAAGGTTATGCCGAAATGTTAGGTCTAAATCTATCTGTGAATGTATCAGGTGTTTTACAATTGCCTTCTCGTGTGGAAGAAACGTTATTTCGTATTACACAAGAAGCACTAAATAACGTACGTAAGCATTCTGGTGTTAAGGATGCAGAAATTTTCGTCATTATTACACAGACAGATGTGTTATTAGTTATTAAAGATGAAGGTAGAGGATTTCAAGTTGACTCTCTTGTGAAATTACCATCAATCGGTCTGCAAAGCATGCGAGATCGTGCAAAAGCTCTTGGCGGTAAGGTTGATTGGGTGAGTAATATTGGAAGAGGAACGGAAATTTTAATCCGTCTACCATATTAAGGGGGATTTCGATGATTAGAGTATTAATCGCAGACGATCACCATGTTGTAAGAAGAGGATTATTGTTTTTCTTGAAAACGCAAAAGGACATAGAAGTTATTGGTGAAGCTCAAAATGGTAAGGAAGCAGTAGCGTTAACGTCGGAATTAAAGCCGGATATCGTTTTAATGGATTTAGTTATGCCTGAATTAGATGGTATCCAAGCTACAAAACGAATTAAAGCAAAATTTCCTGACACGCAGGTACTAATGCTGACAAGTTTTTCGGATAGTGACCATGTCATTCCTGCAATTGAAGCAGGAGCTGCAGGTTATCAGTTGAAGGATATCGAACCAGATGAATTGGTGACATCAATCCGCAGAATAATGGCAGGAGAAAATACATTGCATCCACAAGCGACAACTCAACTTATTAAAAGTCGAGAGATGCAAGAAGATTTGCCACATATGAAACATACTTTAACACCTCGAGAACGTGATGTTCTAGCTGAACTAACAAAAGGTAAGAGCAATAGAGAAATTGCATCCTCACTTTTTGTTACAGAAAAAACTGTGAAGACGCATATTTCGAATATTTTTTCAAAATTAGAAGTACAAGATCGTACACAAGCTGCACTTTATGCTGTTAAACATGGGTTAACTGAACCGAGTGAGCAACAATAAAAGAAAAAGCTGTCCCTTAGTCATCGAAATGACTGATAGGACAGCTTTTTTTAACGTTTTTTCAGTGGTTTTTGGCGTAAGGTTTTTGAAACCTGTTTCCATTTATTGCGTTCAGCAATTTGTGCTTGAGCGTTAGTTTTTCTTTCAATATAAGCCAATTCGCGCTTTAACTTTATATAGCTATTGTATCGTTCGTTTGTTAGTGTACCCTCATGAATTGCATTTTGTACTGCGCATCCAGGTTCACGCTTGTGCTCACAATCTCTAAAGCGGCACTGAGATGAAAGTTCTTCTATATCTTTAAAACTGCTATCTAAGCTTTCACCTTGATCCCATAACTGGAATTCCCGCATTCCCGGGGTATCAATTAATAATCCACCACCTGGAATCTTGAATAATTCTCTATGTGTTGTTGTATGGCGACCTTTATCATCATCCTCACGAACTTCTTGGACGAACATTACTTCAGTGCCACATAGTGCATTGGTTAAAGATGATTTACCAACACCAGATGATCCTAAAAGTGCAGCTGTCTTACCATCAACTAATAATTGTTGAAGCTCGTTAATGCCTTCACCAGTAAAACTACTTACTGTATAAATGGGCACACCAAATGCAACAGATTCTGCTTCCTGAATAAAAGGTGTGACATCTTCACATAGATCTTTTTTCGTCAATACGATGATTGGTGTGGCACCTGAATCCCAAGCGGCGATTAAATAGCGCTCTAATCGTCGAAGATTAAAATCTAAGTTCAAACTCATGATTAAAAAAACGATGTCAACATTGACTGCGATTAATTGTTCAGCAGTAGTTAATCCAGCGACTTTACGAGAGAACAGAGAGGTACGCGGTAATACGGCATGAATAATCGCTTTTTCTTCACCAGGCATCTGTT
This sequence comes from Viridibacillus sp. KH_047, assembly GCF_057838945.1. Taxonomy (NCBI): domain Bacteria; kingdom Bacillati; phylum Bacillota; class Bacilli; order Caryophanales; family Caryophanaceae; genus Viridibacillus; species Viridibacillus sp. KH_047. Next base: position 602,380 of record NZ_CM174479.1, read on the forward strand.
CAACTAATACCCAATCACCGACTGCAGGGAAGTCGCGACGTTCAAAAGCAGTATGTTGGAAGCTGCCTGATGGACTAGAAAGCCATTCGCCTTGTTCCGTGATAACACGGTAGGAGTGCTTATGCTCTAGCAATACGCGTCCGGGAATTGTTTTTGCTAATTTATTTGAAGCTTGGGCAATTTTATATTTTTCTTCCCAAGTTGTATTCCAGCCGAAATCTTGTAATTTTGTCATTTGTAAATCCTCCTATTGTGTGTGTAGAGATATTGAGCTGAGGCGACTTTTTTTGAAAGGGTCCTTAGCACATTAAGATATCCAGCTTCAGGCGCTAACAGCTCGGGTCGTTTCAGTCGGGCACTCAAAGTCAAAGAGCGACTTTGGTATCCGCCTTCCAACGACCTCGCCGCTAAACGAGCGCCTTCAGCATTTAATCTAGATATCCAGCTTCACACGCCAGCTACTTGGGTCACTTCGGTCTCTCGTCACAAGACAAAAAGCGTCTTGTGTTCGAGCCCTCCAGTGCCAGTCGTAGCTAAACGGGCGTGTTCAGCATTAAAATTAGATATCCAGCTTCAGGCGCTAACGGCTCGGGTCGTTTCAGTCGGGCACTCAAAGTCAAAGAGCGACTTTGGTATCCGCCTTCCAACGACCTCGCCGCTAAACGAGCGCCTTCAGCATTTAAGATAAAAAAAACTGTAGCTGCAAATCGGCAGCTACAGTTTATACACGCACAATAAAAGAAAGTATCCTTAAAAAGCATACGGATGGCGAGTATTTTGTAACAAACCGATTTGCGTTGATGCAATGCTCATTAAATTTGTCATAAAACCTCACCTGCTTTCCTTAAAGTTGTTTTTAGATTAACAAAACGGAAAAATAAAGTCAACATAAATATTCAATTATTATCAAAAAAATTACATTAAACCAGTATTATGTTCATGTACTAAGCCATCTGGTTCAATATGCACAAGTACTACTGTCAATGGTTTTGCTAGACGAATTGTATTTTCAATATCTTCGGTAATTTGATGACTTTTCCAAACATTTAGTTCAGGATTAACAGTGACTGTTAAATCTACAAACACCATATTTCCATGATTACGTCCTTTAAAATCTATGAGATGAATAACACCATCTACATTACGGACAAGAGTAGATAACGTTTCAACCTCTTCTTCGTCAAAGCCGTCAGTTAATGTATGAACAGCTTCAAAAAATATTTCGTAGGCTGTTTTAATTATGATAATACCAACGATAATGGCGGTAATGGAATCAATTATCGGAAAACCAACAATAGCGCCTAAAATACCAATTGCAGTACCAAAACTGACAAGTGCATCTGAACGATTATCAAGAGCAGCAGCTTTTACCGCTGAACTTTTAGTGCGTTCAGATAACTTTAAATTGTAACGATAAACACCGTACATAATAATACCACTAATAATAGCGACAACAGCTGTTAGCAGGGAAGGGGATGAGTGGTTGTTATCGATAAAACTTTTGCCTGAATTGAATAACACTTGTAGTCCAACTACTGCCATAATGAATGATGCTATAAGGGAAGCAACCGTTTCAGCTCTTAAATGTCCATAGTGGTGATCTCCATCTGGTGGCTTTTGTGAAATACGTAATCCAATCAGAACTGCAACAGAAGCGATAATATCTGTTGTATTATTTAAACCATCAGCCTTTAATGCAGTAGATGCACCTATAAAACCAATTATAAGCTTTACGGTGCTGAGTATGAGATAAGTGGCAATGCTTAGCCAAGCGCCTCTTTCCCCTTGTCTTAAATTTGTGTATAAATCCACAATGTTTCCCCCCTGCAAAATTTCTGAGCAATACAAAACGACGCACACTAATATTAGTGTGCGTCGTTTCTTGTTAAATTTTCATAATTATTCTTCAGAAGATGAGTTTGCATCTTCTAGTGATTCATTGTTAGATTCATCTGGTAACTTAATAACTTCTAAGTATAAGATATGATGACCTTCTACTTCTTTTACGATAAATTCATAGCCTTGTTCAATAATTGCTTCGCCTTTAACGGCATCGAAGTTTTTGGTCATAAACCAACCGCCGATAGTATCGATATCATCTTCATTGATGTCAATTTTAAGGAAATCATTTACGTTTTCAATTAACATTTTGGCATCAAAGATAAAATGGTTCTCATCTACTTTACGAACTTCGGGAATCTCGTCTGCATCAAACTCGTCTCGAATATCACCGACAATTTCCTCGATAATATCTTCGATTGTTACAAGTCCAGATGTACCACCGTATTCATCCATTAAAATGGCCATATGAATACGTTCTCGTTGAATTTTCAACAATAAGTCACTGACTGGGATTGTTTCGATGACGCGAATGATCGGTTGCATATATTCCGTTACTGATTTTGAACCATTAGTTGGGTCTTTAATGTAAGCAGTTAAAAGATGCTTCATATTGACGAGACCTATAATATGGTCTTTGTCTCCATCAATAATAGGGTATCGTGTATACTGCTCAACACCCATCACTTCGAAAACTTCTTTAAGAGTCATTTCTTTTTCAATACCAATGATTTCTGTACGAGGTACCATAATTTCTTTGGCAATACGATCGTCGAATTCAAAAATGCTATTCACATATTTATATTCAGACTGATTTATTTCACCGCTTTTCAAACTATCCGATAAAATCATACGCAATTCTTCTTCTGTCATTGCCACTTCTGATTCAGAAACATCCTTTAAACCGAAAAGTGATGACAATGAACGAGCAGAGAAGTTTAATGCTTTAATAAATGGATACATGATGGTGTGGAACGTAATTAAAGGACCTGCTGTTGCTAATGCTACAGATTCTGCCTTCTGAATGGCTAGTGTTTTCGGTGCTAATTCACCAACTACAACGTGAACAAATGTCACGATGGAGAATGACAACACGAAGGATAGAACAGATGTCACACTTCCTTCAAGTGCGAACAAATCAAATATCGGTCTCAATAAGATCGATACTGTCTCTTCACCGAGCCAACCAAGTCCTAAAGAAGTAATCGTAATTCCCAACTGACAAGCGGATAAATATTCATCCAAATTAGATACTACTTTTTTTGCTTTCAATGCTTTTTTGTTACCCTCAGCTATAAGCTGATCAATTCGAGTTGTTCTGACTTTAACGATAGAAAATTCAGTTGCTACGAAAAATGCCGAACATGCGATCAAGACAGCAAATGCTGTCAACCGTATGGCTATGTCCAAAGACTTCCTTTGTTCCAGACCCAAATGAGGGGAGAGAACAAAGTGTACACCTCCTGTGATATAAAAAATAGTTAAGTAATACAATGATATGACAACTAAGGTGAAAAAACAAATCATCTACATGATTTTATTTGACTATTAATAATAATTGTTTATTGAAGTAAGAAATATCGTCAAAAGTAAGAATATAATTAAATTATCCAATTTATTCTAAAAGTATTGACAATTCAAAATTCGGAGTGCTAATATTGAGAGGCACTAAATAATTTATGGAAAAGGAGGTATGGATTATGAAAAAGTTAAGAAGTTTATTTAGACAATTAAATAATGAATCCACACCTACCTATTCAGCGATTAATTCTGTAATTTAACTTTTATAACTAATTGGTATGGGTGTAGATACCTGTATCTTTTTTCAAAAGCGTATGCTCTGAAAGGGGTGTACGCTTTTTTGTTGCCTTTTTAAGTAAATTACGAGTGCAAAATTAAAAAAGGAGAGCTGAATATGTTTATTCAAAAGCGGAAAAAGAAATTTAACAAGGATTCGATTGAAGACGGTTAGTGTAAAAATAGAATAGGAAAGTAGGAATAATAAATGTTTGAGGTCTTATTTAAATTAAAATGGTTTTTTAAAGAAAATCGAAAGCGTTACACAATAGCTATCGCATTGTTACTAGTGGCTAATGTAATTGAAGTGACGCCACCGTGGATTATTGGTCAATCGATTGATGCAATCCATTCAGAAACATTAACAAGTCATTCTCTTATGTTTTATATTGCTGCAATGCTAGTTATTTTGGTGTTGTCGTATGTAGTTAACTTTATATGGCAATATCAATTATTTGGTGGAGCAAATGTAATTGAACGTAAACTGAGATCAAAGCTCATGACAAAGTTTTTGAAAATGTCTCCGCCTTTTTATGAACGAAATCGTACAGGAGATTTGATGGCGAGAGCGACAAATGATTTACGTGCTGTCTCTGAAACAGCTGGTTTTGGTATTATGACGTTAATTGATTCGACATTATATTTATTAACAATATTACTAACAATGGGATTCCTAGTTTCGTGGAAGCTAACGATAGCGGCAATATTACCATTACCGATATTAGCAATCGTTATGCAAATTCTTGGTAAGAGAATTCATGAGCGCTACATGAAAGCTCAAGAAGTATTTGGTGAAATGAATGATAGCGTACTTGAAGCTGTAGAGGGTGTGCGTGTTGTTCGTGCATACGTTCAAGAACGTGCTACAGAGCAGCAATTTAGTGAAATGACAGAAGACGTTTACAAAAAAAATATGCATGTCGAGAAAATCGATGCATTATTTAATCCAATTACAAAGATATTAACTGGTCTTAGCTATATGATTGGTCTTGGTTTTGGTGCTTATTTAGTGTCTAAGCAAGAAATGACTTTAGGTGAGCTAGTTACATTTAATGTGTATCTAGGGATGATCGTATGGCCAATGTTTGCGATTGGAGAACTCATCAATGTTATGCAACGTGGGAATGCATCACTTGATCGTGTACAGGAAACATTAGACGAAAAAGAAGATGTTGTTGATCCAAAAATGCCAACAATCATTCAAAATCCAGAGTCTATTGTTTTCAAAGATGTGACATTCCAATATCCACAATCATCTTCTATTAACCTTGCAAACCTTGAAGTTTCTTTGAAAAAGGGCCAAACGCTAGGGATTGTTGGGAAAACAGGTAGTGGAAAGACGACGGTCGTTAAACAGCTATTACGTGAATATCCAAACGGTGAAGGTGATCTATTTGTCTCAAATAGTCCTATTCATGATCAAACAAAAGAACAGGTTCGTAACTGGATTGGTTATGTACCTCAAGACCACGTACTATTTTCTAGAACAGTGAAAGAGAATATTTTGTTTGGTAAATCAGATGCGACAGAGGACGAATTACAAGAAGCAATCCGTTTAGCAAACTTCGAGCGTGATTTAGAAATGCTACCACTTGGTTTGCAAACATTAGTTGGAGAAAAAGGAGTTTCATTATCGGGAGGGCAAAAGCAGCGTATTTCAATTGCCCGTGCATTAATTCGTGATCCAGAAATATTAATATTAGATGATTCCTTGTCAGCGGTGGATGCTAAAACAGAAGCAACAATTATTCAAAATATCCAAACAGCTAGAAGTGACAAAACGACCATAATTGTGACACACCGCTTATCGGCAATTCAACATGCGGATTGGGTCATTGTATTAGAGGATGGTCGTATCGTTGAAGAAGGTACACATCAAACATTGCTTGAAGAAGAGGGCTGGTACAAAGAACAGCATGACCGCCAGCAAGTTGAGGGGGTGAAATAATGGGTACTGGTAAACGATTATTTCAATATGCTTTAATGTACAAAAAGCTACTAATTTCAGGCCTGTTATTATTAGCTGTTGCAGTTGCCGCAGACTTAGCGGGACCATTAGTAGCAAAGAAAATTATTGATGATCATATTGCGAAAGCAGAAGTCGCAGGTATTGATTTTCAGCCGATTGCAATTTTATTGGCTGTATTCTTCGGATTAGCAGTTGTTGCCGCTATTTTTAGATACGGTCAGTATCTTTTACTTCAAATGGGTGCAAATCGTATAATTCAAAAAATGCGCAATGAAGTCTATGAACATATCCAAACATTGCCGATTCGTTATTTCGATAATTTGCCTGCTGGAAAAGTGGTTGCGCGTGTTACAAATGATACGGAAGCTATTCGTGATTTATATGTAACGGTTGTCTCACAGTTTGCAGCGAGCTTTATGACGATCTTCGGGATTTATATCGCGTTATTCTTCCTTGATTGGAAGATGACATTAATCGCATTATTTGTTATTCCAATTTTGATTATTTGGACGGTTGTGTATCGGAAATATGCTTCTAAGTACAATCATATCGTACGAGGAAAAGTATCTGATATGAACGGTATGATCAACGAATCGATTAATGGGATGACTATCATTCAAGCTTTTAGTCGCGAAAAACAAATTGAAGATGAATTTGCGGCACTCAATGAAGAGCATTATCGTTATCAAAATAAGCTGCTTATATTAGATGCAGCTACATCTCACAATTTAGTAGGCGTTATTCGTTCGCTTACATTTGTCCTTTTTATCTGGTATTTTGGCAGTGCTGAAATGAATGGTGCAGCTGCTATTTCAGTCGGTATGCTCTACGCTTTTGTTGATTATATTACACGTTTATTTAATCCTGTAACTGGTATTGTCAATCAATTGGCTCGCTTAGAAAGAGCGAACGTTGCAGCTGAGCGTGTCTTTGAATTATTAGATCAACCAGGGGAGCCTGTAGTCGATAAACGCATACCACGATATAAAGGAAATGTTCGCTTCGAGCATGTATGGTTTGCTTATAAGGAGCAAGAATATGTGCTGAAGGATATTGATTTTGAAGCGAAGCAAGGAGAGACAGTCGCGCTTGTTGGTCATACGGGCTCTGGGAAAAGTTCTATCATGAATTTACTTTTCAGTTTTTATGACGTTTCAAAAGGTGCGATTACAATTGACGGTATCAATATTAAAGAGCATTCACGTCAAACCATTCGAGAGCATATGGGAATTGTATTGCAAGATCCGTATCTATTTACGGGTACGATTGAATCGAATGTTAGTTTAGGAGATCCTAGAATTACGCGTGACACAGTACAGAAAGCATTGGATGCAGTTGGTGGTGAACGCGTCTTAAAAAATTTACCGAAGGGTTTAGATGAACCTGTGATTGAGAAAGGAAGTACATTATCTTCCGGACAACGTCAGTTAATTTCATTCGCCAGAGCGCTTGCCTTTGACCCGGCGATATTAATCCTTGATGAAGCGACTTCCAATATAGATACGGAAACTGAGGAAATCATTCAGCATGCAATGGATGTATTGAAAAAAGGACGTACGACATTTATCATCGCACATAGACTTTCTACTATTAAGAATGCAGATCGTATTTTAGTATTAGACCGTGGTGAAATTGTAGAACAGGGTACTCATGATGAGCTACTGAATCAAGGTGGGCGTTATGAACAAATGTATAAACTGCAATCAGGTGAAAAAAATATTAGTTAATATGAAGATCCTTCAATTGCTCTAGCAATTGAAGGGTCTCTTTTAATGGGAAAATCAGTTCATTATAGTGGTGATGAAAATAGAAAGAACGGCACAAAAGGTAATAGAGGTAAGCCAGTTCAATTTTGAAGTGGTCTCCAAAAAGACATTTAATATGCCACTAATAAGTAGTGACACGAAAAAAGAGAAGAATAAATAATAAACTACTTCTGGCATACAAACGTTTCCTCCGAATCAAAAAATGTAATGAGTTTATTTAGTAAGAATAGTGTATTTGAAGCATGTAGCTATTGCAAATCTTTGCCGATACTCGTATATTTAGGGAGACGAATTAATTAGCTATGTGAAAGTAGGTGTCAATCCTGAGCTGGTGGCAAGATTGGTTACATAGTATCAAGTCTTTTAATCGAAATATAAAGTTGTTCATGGTTGGAAATATACTAATACAAATTGGCATGGGCATATTCAGTGTAATGTACAATTTATATATTAAGGAATTAGGTATGAAGGAAGCTGTTAATGGAAATGTTATAGCGATGACAGCTTTAGCAACAGCTATTATGCTAATTCCAGCCGGTCTTCTAAGTGATCGATTTGGACGTAAGTGGGCACTTATTATCGGAACAGGATTAACAGCAATTACATTTTTCTATAGAAGTATTGTCACTATTGAACAACCGATGCTTTGGTCAGCATTCGCAACAGGTATTGTATGGGCAGTAGCTCAAGTTTCAGGGGTACCATTTTTAGCTGAAAACTCCAAGGCTTCTGAAAGAATGAAATTATTTAGTATTCACTTTTCAATCATGACAATTGCCGGCTTTATTGGGAATTTACTTGGTGGAGTTGTGGCTGACTGCGCAAGCTTTCTTTTGAATTTGTCAGCTGTTGAAGGTATTCGAGTATCACTATATAGTGGGGTCGCATTCTTCGTCATTGGATTATTTCCATTGTTCCGCTTGAAGATGGAAAAGAAAGTTGCCATGGAAACAGTAGCTTCAATTAAAGATGTCGTAAAAGTATCTGAAAAAAATGCAAGCTTCAAAGAAAATATAAGAATCATTGTACTATTTGGGGTAGCTCAATTGATTATTGGTATAGGATCAGGGCTAGTCATTCCATATTTAAATTTGTATTTCGCTAATCGTTTTAATGCATCAAATACATATATAGGACTTATTTTAGCACTAGGATCAGCAATGACAGCTGTTGCAATGTTGATAGGCCCTGCATTAGTTAAACGTGTAGGTGAAGTTAGAGCTATTATCATATTTCAGTTTTTATCCATTCCGTTTTTATTTTTAACCGCATTTACGAATTCTTTATTTATAGCATCGATTGGTTTTTTATTCCGGCAAGCATTGATGAATGCAGCGAACCCGATCCAATCGGCTATTGCTATGGAAATTGTGCATGATAAATATAAAGGGTTAGGGAATTCAGTCAATCAGATGGTATTCCAAGTCGGCTGGGCATCAATGGGATTGCCGGCTGCCTTTTTTGTTACGAAGTATGGGCACTACTGGGGATACGCTTATACCTTTACAATAACAGGAATATTATATTTAATTGCTTCTACTTATTTTTATTTGGTGTTTGGACGGAATAAAAAACTCGAAGTGGCATAAGGAAAACTTAAGAAAAAAGAACATCTACTTGTTGTGCTTGATATTAAAGCGACATGTAGGTGTTTTTTATAGTTCTTTCAATAATTATTGCGTAATACATCAATTACCATTGCCTTTCAAACATTCGAAAATTCAAATACGATGGCAAAACTGCTATTATAGAAATTAGTGTTTTTAAAAGTGAACCAATTTCAAAGAGAGGAAGATATGTTCATGGGACAAGTAGTAGCTAAAATTGAAACGGTGCGTACAAACCTAATCATGACAAACAAAGCACGTGAAGGAATTTTAGCATGGTCAAAAGATGAGCATGCTTTTTTTCATATTCAAAAATCGTTTTTAGTACATATTGAAAGAATGAGTAATTCTGCACAAGGAGAAACAGCAATTACAATTTATTTTGACAATGTAGCCAACAAAAACCTCACTGAAAAGCTAGATAGTCAAGTTGCAGTGATGAATTGTATTGTGAAATATGAAGGACTACTGGCAACTAATTTCCGTGTTATCAGTTCAAGGGTCCCTGTTCGTACAAATAGAAGATTTGCTACACAGTTAGAGTTTGTGACCGCCCCTAAGAATACCGTAGGGTTGCCAATTGAACTCCATTCTAAAATCCGCCAGTTGCCAATAGCTGAAGAACGTTCAGAATATGTTAGAAAACGTATTTCTAGCTGGGAAGGTTATTTGAAAATTCAAGAGCGCGATGCCACGATTGAGGATATGGCAGCATCATTCTCAAAGCTTTCGGTCAATGAAGACTTCAGTCGTATGACGCTAAATTGTAGTGGTTTAAAGGATAATGAATGGAATAAAGCTAAGGGATTAAGTGCGAAATTTAAAGGCTCTCGAGATGAACTTGGTGAAGTTTTAAAAGTGAATCGCGCGAATAGAACAGTAGAAATTGAGCTACGTCCATATATAAGGGAGCAACTTCGCAAAAATCAGCTAAAACCAAAAACAAAGGAAGTCATCTTTAGTAATTTTGCTACTTTAAGTCAGATTCGAAGACTACGTAGAGGTTTTGCAGATTTAGAAAAAGGCTTAGCTGCAAATGCTAATTTGGAAAAGATATTATTTGAAGATCGACCTCGAATTCAAGCACCTAAAAAGCAAGCTAAACTTGAGTTTCATAACCGATTAAATGAATTTCAGCAAGAAGCTGTGATTGGTGCAATGTCAGCTGAAGATTTATTTGTTATTCAAGGTCCACCAGGTACTGGTAAAACAACAGTTATCTCAGAAATTTGTCAGCAAAATGCGAAGGCAGGTTTACGTACATTAGTAGCTTCTCAGTCTAACTTAGCTGTTGATAATGCATTAAGTCGACTGCTTTCAAATAAAGACATTCGCATTTTACGCTTTGGTCGAACAGAAAGTATTGAAGAAGAAGGCAAGAAATTCATTGAAGAAAATGTAGCTGAGTATTGGAGAGAGCAAACGTTACAAGATATCAAGCAAGAGCTAACGTTGCATGCTAGTCAAGAATCGGAGCTTACTGAAACATTAGCGAAATGTGAGGAAGAACTTCAAAAATTAGAAGCCCAGCTAGTGGTTATAAAAGAAAAAATAGTAGATCAACAACAGGCAAAACTCGATTATGAAGTAATAACAGAAGAAATTCAAAAACTAAAAAAAATGTTAGGTACTTATAGAAGAGAGCTTCGGGACCTTGAAGAACATTTCGGAGAAGTAGCAAATAAATACGAACAAGTCTTATCGAAGGTAGAAGAGTTAGAGCGTTTTCTTGAAAAGAATGAATCCAGTGAAAAATTACTTGAGCGGACTAATCGATTAGCCAATGAAATTGAAAAAACTAGAAATCAATTGCTGTATCGTCAAACAGAAGAAGAATTGGGTGCTGTTAACGAAGAGCTAAACAATTCTCGTAATGAATACATGACTTGGCAAAAAAATATTTTAGAACTACATCAATTGCAACATGAGTTGAAAGACTTTACTAAAGTTGATGAGCTCACTGATTTTATGCAACAGTACGACATTCCAATGGGTTTCATCATTGAACGCCAGATTAATGCATTAGAGAAAATTAAAAACCAAATGGTGAGTTATCATGATTGGATGGCTGTAAATAATAAGTTGAAAGCAGCAATTGACTATGTAGAAAAGCAAATGGGGCATGCTGCTCAAATTATTTTACAACAAGTTAATGCACGTCCAGAAGATAGCTATTCATCTTATTCGATCCGTGAAGTGCATGAAGCGATAGACCATATGAAGCAGTTTTTAATAACACAAAAAGTTGTAAACCCTGTACAGTTAAAACCACATTTAGAAAGACTTTATTTAAGAAGAAAATTTGTGTGGGAACAAGGTACAATTCTACAACAACTAAAACAAGAGGCTGTTAGATTATTTGAGATGATCAAACGAGAAGTGATTAAACAAACAACTGAAGTATTAGCTAACGCACAACAAAAGAAAAGTACTTTAACGAATAAAGGGATGTTATTAAAGGATAAGCAAGCCCAGCTTCAAAAACGATATGACCAATTAAAATTGAATTTGTCTGACGTACCTATCTCTAGCAATTCAGAGCAACTAACCGCAATATTACACAAATTAGAAGAAGAATTGCAGCGTGTAAAATCAACGCACCAAGTAGTTTTACAAACCATCCCTCAGTTAGATCAAATGCAGCAGCAGCACCAAAAGTTAATGGAAGAAAGAACTACTATAGCTAGTGACCTTGAGGAAAAGAAACTAGCAATTCAAGAGATTAATTCACAAGGCTTACAGCAGGAAAAGGATTTAAAAGCTCTGGAAGAAATCCTTAATCAAGATTATGAAGACCAACAATTACAAGCAGATTATGCTATTAAAAAGCTTACAGAAAAAATAACAAAACTCCAGCATAACAAAGCACAGCTACCTATTAAACAAGCACTACAAAAACAATGGTATACATTACTACAAGAAGCTAATGAACATGATTTAGATGAAATTCGTAAAATGTATGTACGACATGCCAATGTTATTGGGACAACATGTGTAGCTTCAGCCCGAAAAGAATTTATGGATAATTATCCAACATTTGATGTCGTTATTATTGATGAGGTGTCTAAAGCAACACCACCAGAATTGTTGCTGCCAATGTTAAAAGGGAAAAAAATTATTCTCGTAGGAGACCATCATCAGCTACCACCATTAGTTGGAGACGATACATTAGAGGAAACGTTAAAGGCGATTATCGAAGAAAGTGACGCACTAGAGGAAAGTGCTGAGTTAAAAAAATTACTAAAAGAATCTTTATTCGAACGCCTTTTCAAAAACCTTCCTCGAGATAATAAACAAATGCTAGCGATTCAATATCGTATGCATGAGGATATTATGAAGACAATTACCCCTTTTTATGAAAATGAAGATGATCAACTGCAATGTGGTTTAATCGATTCAGATAACGTTCGAGACCATTTCCTAGAGGGGCATTATGTAAAACGGTCTGATCACTTATTATGGCTAGATATGCCAAATGAAAAGCCATATTTTGAAGAACAAATGAAAAATGGTAAAAGTCGGTTCAATCAAGGTGAATTAGATACAATTCGCCATATGCTGCTCGATTTAGACCATGCAACTGAAATGGCTAAAGCGGCAGGGAAAATAAAACAAGAGGAACGTAAAAGCATTGGTGTTATAAGTTTTTACGGGGAGCAAGTTAAGAAAATCGACCGCCTTATTCAGCAAGAACTAAATCTACAACATTTACATCTACGCACGGGTACTGTTGATAAGTTCCAAGGGATGGAAATGGACGTTATTATCGTGAGTATGGTTCGTAATACACAACATAAAGGCGGAGATATCGGTTTCGCCAATGATTATCGTAGATTAAATGTAGCGTTATCACGTGCTAGGGAGCTACTAATTCTTGTAGGTAGTACAGAAATGTTTACACAAAGAGCAAAGCAGAAACATGCGCGAGATATGTATAGTCAACTATTAAAAACAGTGAAAGAACAAAATGGCCTCCGTGACCAAGATGGCAATGTAAAACAGTAAAATGGAAAGGAGAGCCAAGTATGCAAGCATTAGAAAAACGATTGAAAAGAGAAGTTTTACAAAATGGCAAAGTAGAGATTTTAAATTCCTCAAGCTGGTGCGTGCCAGTGCAATCAATTGATGTCACTTATCAACCAGTAAAGCGATTGAAGATGGATATATTGATGAAAATGATGCTACTGACTTTCCAACAAGCTGAAATTTCAAATGCTAACGAATTGGGTGAATTACTGTTAGTAGAGGATCTCTTCATTCAAGACCTCCTCATAAATTTAACGAAAACAGGGCTAATTGAAAGAGGAGAGAAATACTATTATTTAACATCTAAAGGCAAAATCCAACTTGAAAATGGCGTGTTTGAAGAAGAGCAGGAGATAGAAACACAGCAGTTGCTTTACAGTGCTTGCCACGAAGCATTCTTGCCAGCGGAAATTGATCAGATGGATGAGTATGACGAGTTACCAGATCTGTTTCGATATGCTTTAGAGGGACCTGAGGAGACATTAAAATTTGTAGAGGATGAGTTAATAGAAGTTCTGCAAAATAGCCGTACATCTGAAGACGAAGGTGAAGAACAAACAGTCATTACTGATATCATATCAAAAGAAGCACGTCAGATTAATGATGTACCTTGTCTTGAATTTATCTTATATAACCGTGAACAGGACCTTCTTTTCGTTCGAGTATGGAATACATTGTTATCTCAATGGGATGATAAGTTGGAGAAGCTACTACTTGAAAAAGAAGTTGTTATGTGGCGAGAAGAGTATTTGAAGATTTAGCTACAAGTTAACATTTTTGAGGCATTATTATTAGGAGATAGCGGCTCGGGTCGTTGCGGGCGCTCAAAGTCAAAGGGCGACTTTAGCTTCCGCCTTCCAACGACCTCGCATCTGAACGAGCGCCTTCAGCATTAAGATGAGATATCCAGCTTCAGGCGCTAGCGGCTCGGGTCGTTTCAGTCGGGCGCTCAAAGTCAAAGGGCGACTTTAGCTTCCGCCTTCCAACGACCTCGCATCTGAACGAGCGCCTTCAGCATTAAGATGAGATATCCAGCTTCAGGCGCTAGCGGCTCGGGTCGTTTCAGTCGGGCGCTTAAAGTCAAAGGGCGACTTTGGCTTCCACCTTCCAACGACCTCGCAGCTGAACGAGCGCCTTCAGCATTAAGATGAGATATCCAGCTTCAGGCGCTAGACTCTCGGGACGTTTCGGTCTCTCGGCACAAGACAAAAAGCGTCTTGTGTTCGAGCCCTCCAACGCCTGTAGAGTCTGGACGAGCGCCTTCAGCATTTAATAAGATATCCAGCTTCAGCGGCCAGCCCTTCGAGGTCACTTCAGTCTCTCGGTCAAAGGCAAAAAGCGCCTTTGATTCGAGCCTTCCAGTGCTTGTCAGGGCTAAACGGGCCGCTTCAGCATTTAATTAGTCATACACATGATAAAGCATTAGTTCGTGTATCATTTTTTTTACGGTTTCTTCATTTGGTGGTATTGACCCTGACCATATGATGGAGCCGTCTTTTTTATATTCGCCTTCGTATCGTTGATGCTTGTAGAAAAAGGCGATTTGCCAGCCTGGTAATTTTGTATTTTCGAATAATGGTTTGAAACTAAAATGTTGAATCATATGTATACCCCTTTTCATAGTGCCGGTCCCGTTCGCATATAGTGTGAAAAAGCGTATAGGAGATGGCGGTATGTTTGAAGAACAGCTAAAGAAAGCGATTCAAGATGAATATCAGACGTATTATTGGTACAAATCGATGCTTGAGCTGACGAACGATCCTACATGGAAATCTTATATCGAGCATGCAATAACAGATGAGAAGTGTCATTATGAGATGTTCCAACAACTTCATTATATGATGACTGGAGAATATGTACAAAATTTAACGAAAAGACCACCATGCAAAAATCTTAAAGCTTGTGCAAAAGAGGCAATAGGTGAAGAGCTTGAAGCGACAGATTTATATAAAGAAATGTTCTTAAATACTCCACTTGAACAAGGCCAATACCCATTCTTTATCGCAATGCAAGATGAGATGGAGCATGCGATTCGCTTTTCAACAATTTACAATGCTCTATAAATAGTATGAAATCCCTAACTTCAATAGCTATTAATTCTCACCTACTTGACTGTCTGTTATAATGTAGGAGAGTTTTTGAAGAAATGGGTGAAGAATATGGGTGTGTTCGTAACAATACTATTCATGGCGGCCATAGGAGCAGTCATTGGTGGTTTTACGAATCATTTAGCGATTAAAATGCTCTTTAGGCCTTATAAAGCAATTTATATTGGATCTTGGCGTGTCCCTTTTACACCGGGTTTAATTCCAAAACGCCGAGATGATCTAGCAAGACAACTAGGAAAAACAGTAGTGAATTATTTACTCACACCTGAGACTTTCCGTAAAAAGTTCTTTTCAAATGATATTCGATTGAAAATTGAACAATGGTTAAATGAAAAAATAGAAACAACTTTATTTACAGATGATAAAACAATCAATGATTGGTTGAAGCAAGCGGGTGTTGAAAATTTCCACTTAGCGATTGAAGAAAAAGTTGACGCTTTAATCATTGACCAAGTAGATAAAGTACAAAATGTCCTATCCACAAAAACGGTTCGCGAGCTTTTACCTGAAAGATGGCAAGAGAAGGCGAATTCGAAAATTCCGGATATCGCTCGTTATATTTTAAATAAAGGCGATGTTTATTTTGAATCAGAAGAAGGCTATCAAACGATTAAACGATTAATTGATGATTTCCTTGATACAAAAGGAACGCTTGGTGGCATGATTCAAATGTTTTTAGGCGATTCTTCATCAATAGTTAACAAAGCTCAAAAGGAAATTAAGAAATTTCTAAATGCAGATGGCACATTTGTGCTCGTTTCGAATATGTTAACGAATGAATGGGTTAAATTACAAGATCAAACGGTTACTCAACTAGTTGGCGATTTAGATTTTAATTCAACAACAAAAGCGGTTCAAAGTTATGTGAAGAATGAATTGAAAATTGAAAATCGTTTAGACCAGCCAATTGTACATTATTGGACAAATGGTGCCGAGTGGATGCAACAAAATGTTGTACCACAGGTAGTTGACAATGCTTTTGTACAAGCAGAAGCGAAATTGGAAGATGTTTTAAAACGATTGAATTTAGAAGAAGTGGTACGTGAACAAGTTGACACATTCCCTGTTGAAGTACTTGAGGATTTAGTACTGGGCATTTCAAAAAGAGAATTTAAAATGATTACAGTATTAGGTTTCGTACTTGGTGGTATTATTGGGGTTGTTCAAGGTATTATCGTGACGCTGATTAAATAAAATTGAAAGTAGGGTATCAAAATGATTAATATTTATAATGACATTAACAAGTTAGAAGCAACATTCCGTCAAACGGCAGAATTTGAAGCATTAAAAGCTGCTGTTGAGGAAGTGAAAAATGATTCAGAGGCACTAACATTGTTCCAAAACTTCCGTAAAGTTCAATTGAATTTACAAGAAAAACAAGCAAAGGGCGAACAAATCCAAGAAGATGAATTAACTTACGCTGGAAAAACTGCTCAACTTGCTCAACAAAATAGTAAGATAGAAAAAATGCTTCAATCCGAAATGGCTCTAAGTGGTTTAATTGAAGAAGTAAATCGTATTCTGATTAAACCAGTTCAAGAACTATACACAGAAATCTAATTACGGATATAATTTGTGAGAAATATACAAATAGATTAGGCTAAGCAAAATAAAGAGGAGATACTACATAATTGTAGTATCTCCTCTTTGTTTTTTAGTAAATTTAATTGAGCTAACTATTTAATCTTTCACGCATAAAAACGACGAAATTTACTTAAGTTCATCATAATATGCAAACATTCTTTGTACGCATTCGATTACAATCCATTTACATATTCAATTTTACTATTCCATCTCAATATTTGTAAACTCCAAACAATACTGCAAAACATTAATGATCAAGGCTTTTCTTTATGGATGATACAAGTAAAATACTTGAATTTTAGTTCTAAATTGAAAGGTTTACATCTGGATCGTGTTTAAAAAATATATAAATTCAAATTTTAATAGGCCTAAGTTATTAGGTGTAATTGTATGGATTTATTTAGTGCTTAATTTATAAATTAAATAATAGAATGATAATCCTTAATTATTGAGATATTATGCATTATATGTAAATTCATTAGTTTTATTGTATTGCATTTGTAAAAAAATGTAAACATTACCAAGGTAATGTAGAATCTATGGTGAGCATACCATATAATCGGAATTGTAGAACTTAATAGACTTTCTATTAGGTAGATACAATCAAAAAGTTTAGAGAGGTGTGAGAGAGTGAGTAATTTCAACTATAAATTTGTTAAACCGTTAACATCATTAGTGTTAGGGGCAACTTTATTAACAAGTGCTATCATAGCTCCAGTAAACAATGCGGAGGCAGCAGGGTCTTCTAGCTACAAAATTACTAAAGGGAAGCTAGTTTCAAAATCAACTGGCAAAATAGTAAAAGGTATTAAGACTTACAAACGTAAAGTTTACAAAGATGGAAAGTTACTAACAGGATTAAAATCAGGGTTTTATTACAAAAAAGGTATTAAATCGACTGGTTGGTATAAAGGCAAATGGTACGAAAAAGGTAAAGCATTAACAGGGTACGGTAAAAACACTAGTAAATTATATATTAATGGACAGCTTGCAATGGGTAATTGGTATAAAGGTAAATGGTATGAAAACGGGAAAGCTTTAACTGGACTAGGAAAAAATACAGGGAAATTATACATTAACGGTGTATTAAACACTGGAAAGTATCTATTTAAAAATAAGTTATACAATGGTGCAGTTTTAAATAAAGGTCTAACGCTATATAGTGACAAACTATATAATGGTGCAGCATTAAATGTAGGCATTATACAGTATGGAGGTAAATGGTATAGCGGCTCTAGCTTAGCTTCGGGCAAAATTACAACCCCGGATGGAAAAACAATACAGGTTGAGAATGGTATTGAAATTTCATCAGGTAATAATGGCGGAGGAGATAGCGAAGAAAACTTTACTTTATCATTAATGCATACAAACGACACGCATGCACATTTAGATAATATAGCGAAAAGAACAACTGCCATCAAAGATGTCAGAGCTAAAAAGCCAAATTCATTATTACTAGATGCAGGTGATGTTTTTAGTGGCACGCTATACTTCAATGAATTCCAAGGAAAAGCAGATTTGGAATTCATGAATTTATTACGTTATGATGCAATGACCTTTGGTAATCATGAATTCGACTTAGGTTCAAGTAAAGAAGGGCATAAGGCTTTAGCTGATTTTATCGAAGGTGCAAATTTCCCATTTGTTAGTGCTAATGTAAACTTTTCTGCAGATGATCGATTTAAGGGTCTATTTTCAGATTTAATCTCGAGTAATCCTGAAAAAGGTAAAATTTATAATGGGATTATTAAAGAAATCAATGGCGAAAAAGTAGGGATTTTTGGTTTAACAACGGAAGAAACGAAGGGTATTTCAAGCCCTGGCAGTATAGTATTTGAAAATTATATTAAAGAGGCTGAAAAAGCAGTTAAAGCGTTTGAAGGGCAAGGCGTCGATAAAATCATTGCTTTGACACATATTGGTTATGATGACAATGCGGCAATCGATAATGACTTAACTTTAGCTACAGCTGTTGAAGGTATTGACATAATTGTTGGTGGGCATAGTCATACACAGCTTGATAAGCCAGTTATTATAAATAAAGATAACAAAGAAAAAGATCCAACAATCATTGTCCAAGCTTATCAATATAGTGATTTTTTAGGCACTTTAGATGTTGAGTTTGATGGTAGAGGTAAAGTTACTAAGGCAAATGGAGAACTGATTGACCTTAGCAAATTAAAAGAGGATCCAGAAGCGGCTAATATTCTAAAGACATATTCTGAACAGATTAAAGATGTATCTAGTAAACCAATCGGGGCAACAGCGATAAGTGAATTGATTAATCCGAGAATAACAGATCAAGGAAATGATGGTACAAGTGTCCGTAATAGTGAAACAGCACTTGGTAATATCATTACAGATGGTATGCTAGCAAAAGCAAAAACTTTTGATGAAAAAGTCATCATGGCGCTACAAAATGGTGGAGGTATTCGATCAGGCATTAATGCAGGTGAAATCACTGTTGGAGAAGTTATAACAGTACTACCATTTGGAAACACATTAGCAACAATGACTCTTACAGGAGCTGAATTAAAGCAAGCATTTGAAACAAGCTTCAAGGAATCTCCAAAAGAAAACGGAGGGTTCCTTCACGTATCTGGTGCCAAAGTAGAATATGACTCAAGCAAACCAAAAGACCAACGTGTCGTTTCTATTAAGTATCAAGATGCAAAGGGCAAATACATTGACATCAAAGACAACGAAAATTATACAGTAGCAACAAATGCCTTTACTGCAAAAGGTGGAGATGGTTATGACGTATTTAAAAAAGCCTATGGAGAAGGGCGCGTAACAGACCTAGGGCTGTCAGACTGGGAAAACTTGGCCGAGCATTTAACATCTCTTAAAGAAATCGAACCTAAAATAGAAGGACGTATTGTAGACGTTAGTAAAGAAGAAAATCCAAATACTGAACTTCCCGGTGGTAACGTCGCAGGTGCAGATTTCTCTGGAACAATTTCAAAACCAAAAGTTTACAAAGAGAGTGTAACTGTAGATATAACAGATATTTCTTCTTTATCCAATGCAGTCATTAAAGGAGACTTAATTATCACTGGCAAATTATCTGGAAATATTAGCATTTCTAATATTAAAGTTGAAGGTAATTTAGATTTATCGGCAGTTGAGGGTGATATTACGAATAAATTAGAGAATATCGATGTGACTGGTGAAACAATCTTCTAATTATTTAATGAAGCCTTAAGTGAATGAACGATTGGTTTCCCCATTTAATATCATATTAGCGCTACAAATAATCCTATAAGTATAGAAGGAGACTGACTCTATGAGTAAAGGGAACTGGAAAAAGGCGTTAAATGCTTTGTTATCGGTAAGTTTAGCGACAAGCTTAATATTGCCTACGCTGGCAACACCTGTGGAAGCTTCTGTTACTTCGACAGATTTAATTATTTCTGAATATATTGAGGGAAGTAGTTTTAACAAGGCAATTGAAATTTATAATGGAACTGGTGCTACTGTTAATTTAACAGATTATACGGTGGAGCTTCATACGAATGGGGCCGCAACAGCTAATCAAAAAGTCTCTTTAACAGGAACATTAGAAAATAATGATACGTATGTTTTATATCATAAAGATGCAAATACTGCTATTAAAAGTAAAGGGGATCTTGAAAACTCAAGTGTCATTAACTTCAATGGTGATGACCCTATTGTTCTAAAAAAATCTGGTATAGTCGTTGATTCGATTGGACAAGTTGGTCAATCAATTAAATTTGCTGAGAACGTGACCCTCGTACGGAAGAGCTCCGTGACGACGGGAGACAAGGTGATCAATGATACATTCGATAGTAAAACAGAGTGGGTAACTTATCCAGTTGATACGACTGAATATTTAGGTGCTCATACAATGAATGGCACGCTTGTTGAACCAGAAAACCCGGGGGACAATACAGTCATTTCAATTGCTGATGCACATGCTAAAGCAATAGGGGAAACTATAACAATTAAAGGTGTCGTTGCTGCAAATTTAAAGAATACAATTTCAGTTCAAGATGCGACAGGTGGTATTGCAGTTCGTCCAACAAGTTTAAGTGCTAAAGTTGGCGACGAAGTAACTTTAACAGGTACTTTAGTAGACTATCGTGGATTGCTTCAGTTAGACGGAGCAACTATTGTAGAAAAAAAGGAAAATGTAGGCGAACCTCAACCAAAAGTAATTACAGGTGCAGGTGTTAAGGAAGTAAACGAATCGCAGCTTGTAACAGTAAAGAACGTTACACTTACGACAGTACAAGATGGTGGTAGTTGGGCAAACTTTACTGGGAATAATGGAACAGAATTCATCGTCCGTGACGAAACAAATGCTCTAGGTTTAACAGTTAATACGAAATATGAGTCTATTACAGGGATTGTTCAACAATTTGATAATGACTATCAAATCATCCCTCGTTCAACAACAGATATCGTTGTTGATAGTACAACATTAGCACCTGCTGTCGCTACTCCAGGAAGTGGGACATACGTTAAAGATACAGCTGTCACTTTATCTACAACTAGTGCAAATGCAGAGATGTATTACACGCTAGATGGTACTGATCCAACTATGGCTAGTACTAAATATGAAAAGCCAATCCAAATTATTAAAACTACAACACTCAAGGCCATCGTTAAAACTCAAGATGGTAAATTAAGTGAAGTGTCGACTTTCAATTATACAATCGCAGATCGATTTGAAATTCATGATATTCAAGGAGATAAACATGTTACTCCATTTAATAATCAAACTGTGGAGGGGATTGAAGGTGTTGTAACTTATTCATTTAAACTAGGCACTGCAAATTACTATACGATTCAAACTCCAGATGACTTGACAGATAAAAACCCCAATACATCTGAAGCTATTTTACTTTATAGCGGAAACAAAGCTTGGCCGATTAGAGTGGGAGATTTAGTATCTGTCACTGGTAAAGTAAGTGAATACGCGTACGATGGCTATGATGATCGCCAACAAACAGATTTGAAAACGACTCAAGTCAATGTTCGTGATGATCAAGGAGGAAATGTAAAAGTCATTGAAAGTGGCGTTGAATTACCTACACCAATTATTATTGATGAGGAAAAAATGTCATTAAAGAAAATTGATAGTGATTATTTATCTGTTTTTAATCCAACAGTAGACGCTATTGATTTCTGGGAAAGCATTGAAGGTATGCGAGTTCAAGTAGGAAACGTGAAAGCAGTAGCACCACAAGATCACGGAGATTTAATAACAGTCCTAGAAAATGCAGCAACAAATTCACTGCATGGCGGTGTATTGTATGAAAAGGATAACCAAAATCCAAACCGCATCCAATTCCGCTTAGAGCCAAATGGACCTGCTCGCGATTTTGAAGTTGCTACGGGCGATAAATTTAATGGGCCAATTACAGGTGTGGTAGGTTATTCATTCCAAAACTTTAAAATCTATGCGTCTTTAGATGACATGAAGAAAGCTCATAAAAAGGGAGATGCAACACCAGAAAAAACAACAATTGTTAAAGCAAATGACAAATTAACAGTTGCTTCGTATAACTTGGAAAATTTCTCAAATAATAGTACATCAACTTCAAATGACAAAGCACAAAAATTAGCCAGAGCTATTGCAAAAGACATGCAAAGTCCTGATATTGTTGGTGTGACTGAAGTACAAGATAATAATGGTGAAAGTACAGGGGATAGCAAGGCAAACCAAAGTTATGAAAGATTGATTACTGCTATTAAAGCGGCAGGTGGTGTGGAATATAAATATGTAAACATTGACCCAGTAAACAATCAAGATGGTGGAGCACCAAATGCGAATATACGTGTCGGATTCTTATATAATCCAGATCGTGTGACATTATCTGAAGGTAAACCACATGGTGATGCAACGACTGCAGTGAGCTATGAAGATGGGAAACTTACGATGAATCCAGGACGAATTGATCCAACAAATGAGGCATTTAATAGTAGCCGTAAACCATTAGCAGCACAATTTAACTTCAAAGGTGAGAGTGTTGTAGTCATTGCAAACCATTGGAACTCTAAATCAGGTGATACACCATTATTTGGTTCTGTTCAACCACCTGTTTATAAAAGCGAAGCTCAACGTAAAAAAATTGCACAAATTGTGGCAGATTTTATAAAAGATATAAAGAAAGATAATCCAAAAGAAAATATTATTTCTCTTGGGGATTTCAATGATTATCAATTTACTGATGCTCTAAAAATTCACGAAGGTGATCATATGACCAATATGATAAATAAAGTAGAACAATCAGATCGCTACACATATCTTTACCAAGGGAATTCGCAAGTGCTAGACCATATTCTAGTTTCTAATAACTTAGCGAACAAAACAGCAATTGATATTCTTCACATTAATGCTGATTTTACAGATATGGCTGGCCGGGCAAGTGATCATGACCCTGTCTTAGTACAAGTTGATTTCGATGAAGATACAGAAGTTGAACCAATTAAGCCAGAAAAAACGTACGATTTGGTTAATTTTAAAACTAAGAAATTAACTATTACGAAACCAAGTGTTGCCATAAAATTAGATGGGGCATCTATCATCACTGAAGGTATCTTATTAAAAAGTAATTATGCAGAACTGTATGGTGAAGGATTTAAAAACACAAAAGTTACAATAGACCCTAAACAAGAAGGGGCTATCATCGATTTGAAAGGTACCGAAATGAAGGAAGTAATTATTGATGGGCAAAATGTAAGTGAAATAAGAGGTGCAGAAAATATTCGAAGCATTGAATTTATTAACGGTGCCAATGCAAAACAAATTAAATTTACGAATACGAAAGGGGAACCCCTTGAGGTTCCTTCTTTCCCTTCTGAAAATAAAGCACCAGTTGTAACGAGTGAAATTCCAAACAAAACTTTAAAGGCTGGGGAAACTGTTTCGTTGTTACTTACAAACCACTTCTCTGATCCTGATGGTGACAAACTAACATTCACTGCAACAAAAGGTACTGTCAACCAAGCGGCTGCTACGCTGACACTTTCACTCGAAGAAGGAAGCCATATTATCGGTGTTACGGCTACTGATGGTAAAAAGGAAGTGACGACTAGTTTCTCTGTAACTGTTACGGAATCCGACGTTCCAGCTGATGATTATTATAAAGATGCGGTAGGAAAAACGGGTCAGGCCTTAAAAAATGCATTACATGAAATTATAGATGATCATAAACAACTAACTTATGATGAAGCATGGGAAGCACTGCGTGAAACAGATGAAGATCCAAATAACTCAAATAATGTGATTTTGTTTTATTCTGGGGAATCACGATCTAAAACACGTAATGGTGGGAATGTAGGTGACTGGAACCGTGAACATACATGGGCAAAATCACATGGCAACTTCGGTACAAGTAAAGGTCCAGGTACAGATATCCACCATTTGCGACCAACCGATGTTCAAGTGAACAGTAGTCGAGGTAATTTAGATTTTGACAATGGCGGTAGTCCGGTTACAGGTTGTAAAGGTTGTTTTAAGACCGCGAATTCATTTGAGCCACCTAATAGAGTAAAAGGTGATGTTGCAAGAATTCTCCTATACATGGCAACGCGCTATGAAGAAGGTGATAAAGTAGATCTTGAATTGAACGAAAAATTGAATAATGGATCTGCTCCTTACCATGGCAAGCTTTCAGTTCTATTGCAATGGCATTTACAAGATCCAGTCGATGAGTTCGAGAAAAACCGAAATAATGTCATTCAAAAATTGCAAGGCAACCGTAATCCATTCATCGATCATCCAGAATGGGTAAATCTCATATGGGGTACGCAAAACAACAGCAAAATAAGCGCCGTCAACTTAGCATCTTAAGCACTATGGCTAGTCAAAAGAATAAATAATAAGCGAAGTATCCTGTGAATGAAATTTTAGATGTATTTCTTAAAGGGGAAAATATATATAAAACTAAAACCTTGTACTGACAATTGTCGGTGCAGGGTTTTAATTTTACATAGCGGTTAAATTTTTAGTAGCTTTATGGATGCGTTCAGAATTCTGCTGAATAGAATTTAAGTTTCCGTATATATTTCAGACCCTTGCAAATAATTTATTATTTCGAATTTTTAATGTATTTATAAGCCCAAAAATTTTCTCGAAGGGAGAATCTGTTGCTAAGACTTGAGTACAAGATTCAGTAACTAGATGCTGTAGTTCTTGTGAAGTCATTGAAATTGTATTTGTTTTGTTATTCGTTTCTGCTAAAATAAAATCAATTTCTTTTTTGATGTACAAAATTAATAATTTTGCCTATAGCATTAATAATTTTAAGTTGTTCCTCATGATTAAAATGAGTCTGTTGTACAAAAGCGATTTTATATTGTTTCTTCATAAATTCTTCATCAATGTGTCCATTGAACATTTCTGAAATATGTCCCTGCAAAGCAGTTCTTAAAGAGTTAATCGAACTGTTTTGATTCATAATTTTACCTAATGAATTTTCTTTTTCGAGATTTTCATAAAACTTTGCTACAATGGATTCAATGTTTTTAATAGAGTAGATTTCATAATACGTAAAGTAGCTAAGTCGTTTTTAGTTAGCTGGATCATATCCATCTGTATATAAATGGACCGGTTGAGAGAATTAGATATAACAATATTATTTAGTTCTTGAGCAACTAATATTTCTAAAGATGTATTTATAGGCTTTGACTTTCTTGAGAGAAAAGACAATTTACTCGCTCCTTTAACATTGTAGTAAGAATAGTGTAAAGTTTTCCTATTTTATATGAAAGTAAAAACGAAAGAAGTGAATAGATGATATGAAAGTCCTTGGAATAAATGGAGATTACCCTCAGGATTGGGTGAGAGTCTTCAATCATATTACAAATTTGTTTTTTGAGGATTCGAAAGTTTCGAAAACGGATAAAGACACTGATTTAAATGTTTATTTTGAATGGCATATAGATGCCGTTCATACAGTAACAACAACCGCTGAATTACATTCAGAAGGTGAAACGTATAAGAGTAAATTTGTTCAAGAGTACGCTGATGAAGCTAATGAAAAGGAACAAAATATTCGACTGAAGAGAGCGTTATCTCATGTGCTATTAGACACACTTGAAAAACTGACGGGTATTCACCAGAAATGGGGTATCTTAACGGGTATACGTCCTACAAAGCTGTATCATAAATTTAGAAAAAGTGGATTAACTGATTTAGAAATTCATACTAAGTTAAAAGAAGAATATAGACTATCAGATGAAAAAATTACTCTAATGAAAAAAATCGTAGATCGTCAGCTCACGACTATTCCAGATTTAGATACAATAGGTAATGAAGTGAGTATTTATATTGGGATTCCATTTTGTCCTACAAAATGTGCTTACTGTACATTCCCCGCGTATGCTATCCATCGTAAAAATGGGCGAGTAGAGTCGTTTTTAGATGGGCTTCATATTGAGATTCGTGAGATGGGTAAATGGTTAAAGAAACGTGATATGAAAATTACATCTATTTATTGGGGTGGAGGAACACCTACATCTATAGAGGCTGATGAGATGGATGCATTATATCAAACGATGTATGAATCATTTCCACATGCTGAATCGATTCGTGAAGTGACTGTGGAGGCTGGACGCCCAGATACAATTACGCCTGCAAAATTAGAAGTCTTAAAAAAATGGGGAATTGACCGTATTAGTGTTAATCCACAATCCTATACAGATGAAACATTAAAGGCGATTGGACGTCACCATTCAGTCCAGGAGACTATTGATAAGTTCTGGCTTTCTCGTGATATGGGAATGAATAATATTAATATGGATTTAATTATCGGCTTACCAAATGAAGGTCTCGAAGAATTTGAGCACTCATTAACTGAAACAGAAAAAATGCAACCGGAATCACTAACCGTGCATACATTATCATTTAAACGTGCTTCAGAAATGACGCATAACAAACAGAAATATAAAGTTGCAGACCGTGAAACAGCTGAGAAAATGATGCATCGTGCACATGAATGGACTGCAGATAATAACTACGAGCCGTATTACTTATATCGCCAAAAAAATATTTTAGGGAATCTTGAAAACGTTGGATATTCTAAAAAAGGCGAAGAAAGTATATATAACATCGTGATTATGGAAGAAGTTCAAACGATTATAGGACTTGGTTGTGGGGCGTCAAGTAAATTCGTTAATGCAGACACGGGCAAGATTACACAATTCCATAACCCTAAAGATCCAGCGGCTTATATTATGACATTTGAAGATGCTATTGATAAAAAGCTAGAAATTCTTGATGAACTTTATAAAGAAGAGACCGAATTAATATAAAAAATAGGTGAGCATCTCAATCCAAGAGATGTTCACCTATTTTTATTTATTTCTTAGCCAAAGGGCGATTTGAAGAATGATTGCCTCTTGGAATATGGCAGGATTATAACCGGTCAATTCATGTATTTGATTCAAGCGATATGTCAGTGTATGTCGGTGAACCCCTAGTTCTTCAGCGCAAATTGTGAGCTGTTGATTATTTGAAAAATAGACAACCAATGTATGTATAAGTTTATTATTTAAATCTTTTAATGTACGGTTCGTGAATAGCAAAGCTTCTTGAGAGTCGCCTTTTTTTAGTAAGGAGAAAACTTCAACTTCTTCAAAAAAGTTAATCGCTTTTGTCTTATCACCGTACTCAATGGCGTTTTTCGCCGTTTCATAAGAGTTAAATGCTTTTTCTAAAGTTTGAACTGGTTGTCCTATGCCAATTTTGACATTAAAATATTTTTTTACTTGAGTTAACAATAGCGTTAATTTGTCTACAATCGCTTTAGCATCCATACCAGATACTAAAATGAAATGCTCATTTACTTGATATTTGCCAAAGATGACAGATTCATGAATAAAAAAATCTTCCATATGTTCGACAAAAGATTGGTATGCCGTTAAATTTGGCTCGGCATTCAATGTAATCGCATAAAAGGGCGGCGCATGGAAGAAGCCAATTTTAGATAAACGTTCATTCATTACTTTTTTCAACGGCTGTTGAGTCATCAAATCTTCGAAAATCGTTTCACGCAATTTACGTTTCCAATCAGTTTGAGATGCTATAAGTGCTTGATGTACCATCATTTCAGTAGTTAGCAGAACGAGCGGGGCCCATTCTGCAATATCATCTGGGTTACCAGTAATACCAATTACACCTACAAGCTCATTTTGAAAGAAGATAGGTAAGTTAATACCAGGCTTTGCATTTTGGAAAAGATGATTATTTTCCTTCGTAATAATGAGCGTTTTTTCTGTTTCTGTAACAATTTTAGCCCCTCCATGTATACTTTCCACACGTAATCGATCTCCTGAAGCCAAAATTCTTCCATTTGTATGTACAACGTTAATATTGCGGTGCAAACGAAGCATAGTCTGTTCTACTATTTGGTTCGCTAACTGTTTAGATATCATAATTTTCCTCCGAAGTGTATAAAAACTAGTTGTTATATTACAGGGAATTTATACGTTAAGTATAATGTAAAATATTGAATTTATCACTATAATTAGTGTAAGTGTTTTACTTTAGGGGGAATTGTTGTGAAAATCATTGTTAGTCCTGATTCTTTTAAGGGTTCACTTACAGCTACCGAAGCCGCAAAGGCAATGGTAGATGCTATTCATGAAATAAATCCAAAAATTGAAACTGTACTATTACCTGTAGCAGATGGGGGGGAGGGAACATTAGAACCATTAGTGAAAGCTACAAATGGTCAAATTATTAGTGTAAAGGTACAAGATCCAATAGGTCGACTTATAAAAGCTGAATACGGCATTTTAGGGCATGGAGAGACTTGTGTCATTGAAATGGCAAAGGCGTCTGGTTTAACACTTTTAACGAATGACGAAAGAAATCCACTTATCGCTTCAACTTATGGAACTGGACAGTTAATCCGTCATGCATTAGATGCTGGGTTCCGTAAATTCATTATAGGTATTGGGGGAAGTGCTACGAACGATGGAGGTACTGGTATGCTCAATGCACTTGGTATGAGGTTTTTAAATATTGACGGAAAAGAATTAGAACTTGGTGCAGAAGCACTTAGTACGCTTCATCAAATTGACGATTCATTTTTCGATGAACGCATAAAAGTATCGGAGTTTATTATTGCATGTGACGTTGATAATCCATTTGTTGGGACGAATGGGGCGACTACTATTTTTGGTCCACAAAAAGGGGTAACACTAGAAATGGTGCAACGAATTGATGATAATTTAACGATATTAGCTAATAAAATAGAAGCTATGACAGGTGTTGCAGTGCATAATGAACCTGGTGCAGGCGCTGCGGGCGGATTAGGTGGAGCATTTTTAGCATTTTTTCCAGTAGAATTAAAACCAGGGATAGAAGTCGTTATGAAAGCAATTGATTTTCAAGGTCAAATTCTAGGAGCATCTTTGATTATAACTGGAGAGGGAAAATCAGATTTTCAAACACTTTCAGGGAAAGCACCCATCGGCGTTGCAAATGTTGCAAAAGAATTACAAATCCCAGTAGCCTTAATTTCTGGTTATGTAGACGATGATAGTCGTGCATCGCTATCTGAACATTTCTTGGCAATCGCAAGCGTAGCAAATGAGTCAATTACACAGCAAGAATCAATTCAAAATGCAGCGATACATTTAAGAAGGAGGACGTTTGAAACGGTACAACAAATCATAAAAGAAATATAAAGGGGTAATACAAATTATTTCTAGTGATATTCTTAGGCGTACTCTTTATCTTACTAGATGCTAGAAGTTGTAATTATAGTATGTTTGAATGCGCTAATGAAGTAATAATTAAAATAGTTCTTAAGTAAATGCCGATTTATTTCAATAGGCATAGCTTAAGTGCTTTTTTGTCTAATTAAAATTTTATGGTATATAAGTATTGGAATAATAAAGATTAATCATGAATAGCGTCGCCAGTGAATATGTTAACTAAAGAGAATTATCACTAAAGGTGGTGTAGCTATGAATGAGAAAGAGGTAAAGAGTCTACTATTAGAGTTGCAAAGTGGTCAAAGGAGTTTGGCAAATATAGCTGAACATCATTTTGTCTTTTCTATGATGGAGCATATTGGATCAAGTGATGCTGAACTTCGAGATGAATTGATTTATCAAGTATTTTGGAAACTTATTCACAACGGGCATCTATCAAATGAACTAATGATAGATATGCTAAATACGGCTCTGAGCGATATTTATTTATTTGATGAAATTGGTGAAAATGGTGTCGATAGCGTCTTCAAACGCTCCAATACAGCTTTATTAATTGCTTTACTATTAAATCAAGATTTACAGCATCCATTTTTATCAGAAGAAATGATTGGAAAAGTGAAGGACAAGTTAGTTACATATTTAGATTTGGAAGAAGATATAAGAGGTTATGTTACAAATAAGGGGTGGGCTCATAGTGTTGCAAATACTGCGTATGCAGTGGATGAACTAGTAAAGAACCCAAAATTAAAAGTAGCTGATTATGATGAAATCTTTCAATCATTAGTGAATAAAATTTTCACTTCGAAAGCAGTGTATCTTTCGGATGAGGATGAGAGAGTAATCATGCCTATACTTACGATGCTTGAAAATGGATTATCTATTGACATAGCAAAAGGACTTTTCGAGCGGATTCCGCCTTTTTTAGCCAAACAAAAAGAGAAAGCATCTACCAAGAAGTTTGTTATTCTACAAGCGAACTGCAAGATGTTTTTAAAAAGTTTCTATTATATAGCATCTACTGATAAAAAGTATGCTTTTATCGAAAGAAAGATTGAACGCTGTTTGACAGAAATTAATTGAGTAATTTTTCATGGAGTAGTTTGTATCGCATTTTAAGTAGAATAAAAAATGCAGAAATAGATTAAACAGGAAACTGCTTCCTGCATTAGCATTTTGCATATTTAAGATAAAATGCCCATAAGTAAGCGAATACTATCAAAATTAATATAATTAACCAAATGCCTACCTGTAATATGGTACAATATTGAGTAATATATGTTCGGAAGGTAGGGAGTTATGGAGTTCAAAGTTTTACTAGCAGGCGGAATAATCGCTAGTACATTAGTGATTTCAGGCTGCTCATCTGGTGAGATAGCAGAGAATAAACAGCAAGATAAAAGTGACGTTGCAGTAAGTCGAGACTTAATGAATATCGAAATAAAAGTCCCAGCTTCATTTTATGAAGGTGAAGATATAGATTCAATTATTGCAGATGCCAAGGATAAAAAGAAATATATAAAAGTTGAAAAGAACAGTGATGGTTCTGTGACCTACATTATGTCACGTGAGCAGCACGATACTCTGATAAAGGAAATGAAGGAGAGTACAGCTTCGAATGTAAAAGAAATTGAAGCTGATTCGGAAATACCTTCAGTTCTTAAGATTAGCTATAACAGTAATTTCTCCGAGTTTATACTAACAGTAGATAAAAAAGAGTTTGAAAATAGCTTCGATAGTTTCGCGGTATTCTCTTTAGGTATTGCAGGTATGTTCTATCAAGTCTTTGACGGAACAGCCGAGGAAGATTTAAAGGTTACCGTCAAAATGAAAGATGTCAAAAATGGTAAAGTATTCAATGAAATAATTTATCCAGATGCATTGGATGATATTGGTGAAGAAAATTGAAACCCTTTATAGTAGGTCATTAGCAAAGAATTTCAAGCTAATGATCTTTTTGTATTATTGGAATGGAATGTGGACTGATTTTGAAGAATTCTTATTATATGTAGCTTGAAATATGCTAGGATAGTGATAATACATAAACTTTTATTGTGATGAGGGAGACGATTATTTTGACGATTCGAACGGTAATATTTGACTTAGATGATACTTTACTTTGGGATAAGAAAAGTATTGCGACTGCATTTGAACTTACTTGTAAAAAGGCAGCAGAGCAGGTGACAGTAAACCCTTTTGAGCTTGAAGAAACAGTCAGAGAAGCAGCACGCAATTTCTATGCATCGTACCCTACATATGAATATACACAAATGATTGGCATTAACCCATTTGAAGGTCTTTGGGGGACATTTGATGATCCAACAGATGAATTTCAACAATTAAAAAGAGTAGTTCCAACTTATCGTAAAGATTCTTGGACAGTAGGTTTGGCTAAATTAGGAATAGATAACGAGGAACTTGGTGCAGAACTAGGGGATTATTTTATCGAGGCGCGTAAGCAAAGTCCTTTTGTTTATGAAGAAACATTTGAAGTACTGGATACATTAAAAGGGAACTTTAAGTTAATTTTATTAACAAACGGTTCACCAAGTTTACAGCACACAAAATTGGAGATTACACCTGAAATCGCTCCTTACTTTGATCATATCGTTATTTCTGGTGATTTTGGTCGTGGCAAACCGGATGCTTCTATTTTCGAACATGTTTTAAAAATTTCTGACATTCAAGCGGAAGAAGCTATTATGGTTGGCGATAATTTGATGACCGACATTTTAGGGTCATCGCGTGTTAACATGCGTTCAGCTTGGATTAATCGTGAAGAAAAAGCACCAATCAAAGATGTTACACCAACCTATGAGATTAAATCATTACGTGAATTAATACCGCTACTTAAAACAATCTAATACTTTGAAAAGCTGTCTATATGTTATATTAGGTTTTTTGAAGCTTCTTTTAAATAAACGAGTTAAAACACCCCTATCCTTTAAAGGATAGGGGTGTTTTTTGAGATACATGTGAAGTGATTGCCTGTCAGGCCAATAGGATGTTGGTCAGGTAACCGTTGCCACAGGACGTGGCGAATTTAGGCTATCTTCCACTGGACGAGCGCCTTGGGCATTAAGAAAGATATCCAGCTTCAGGCGCTAGACTCTCGGGTCGTTTCGGTCTCTCGGCACAAGACAAAAAGCGTCTTGTGTTCGAGCCCTCCAACGCCTGTCGAGTCTGGACGAGCGCCATCAGCATTAAGAAAGATATCCAGCTTCAGGCGCTAGCGGCTCGGGTCGTTTCAGCCGGGCGCTCAAAGTCAAAGAGCGACTTTGGCTTCCGTCTTCCAACGACCTCGCAGCTGGACGAGCGCCATCAGCATTAAGAAAGATATCCAGCTTCAGGCGCTAGACTCTCGGGTCGTTTCGGTCTCTCGGCACAAGACAAAAAGCGTCTTGTGTTCGAGCCCTCCAACGCCTGTCGAGTCTGGACGAGCGCCATCAGCATTAAGAAAGATATCCAGCTTCAGGCGCTAGACTCTCGGGACGTTTCGGTCTCTCGGCACAAGACAAAAAGCGTCTTGTGTTCGAGCCCTCCAACGCCTGTCGAGTCTGGACGAGCGCCATCAGCATTAAGAAAGATATCCAGCTTCAGGCGCTAGACTCTCGGGACGTTTCGGTCTCTCGGCACAAGACAAAAAGCGTCTTGTGTTCGAGCCCTCCAACGCCTGTCGAGTCTGGACGAGCGCCATCAGCATTAAGAAAGATATCCAGCTTCAGGCGCTAGCGGCTCGGGTCGTTTCAGCCGGGCGCTCAAAGTCAAAGAGCGACTTTGGCTTCCGTCTTCCAACGACCTCGCAGCTGGACGAGCGCCATCAGCATTAAGAAAGATATCCAGCTTCAGGCGCTAGACTCTCGGGTCGTTTCGGTCTCTCGGCACAAGACAAAAAGCGTCTTGTGTTCGAGCCCTCCAACGCCTGTCGAGTCTGGACGAGCGCCATCAGCATTAAGAATATCCAGCTTCAGGCGCTAGCGGCTCGGGTCGTTTCAGTCGGGCGCACAAAGTCAAAGAGCGACTTTGGCTTCCGTCTTCCAACGACCTCGCAGCTGGACGAGCGCCATCAGCATTTATTATAAATTAATAGTTTTCGCATCAAAGATGTTGTCTTGTGCTTTTAGGAAGTCGACGTTTTCGATGTGGTTATCAACTGATAACATCATGATGGCATCTCCGCCTTGGTTTGAACGACCAACTTGCATTGTTGCGATGTTGATATCTTTCTCTGCTAATAGTGTTCCGACACGGCCGATTGCACCTGGTTTATCAGTATGTTTGATAAATAGTAAGTGGCCTTCTGGTACAACATCAATTACATAGTCATCTACCTTAACGATACGAGCACCAAGACCGTTTAATAGAGTTCCTGTTACTTTATGTGTTTCAGTAGCAGTAACTAATTCAACAGTGATTGAGTTTAAGAAACCTTTTGCTGTAGTAGTTTTATGTTCGTTAATTTTAATTGTGTTACGTTCAGCTAAGTAACGTGCATTTACGTTGTTTACGTGGTTACCTAAATTACGTTTTAATAATCCTTTAACAGTGTTGTTTGTTAGTGGACGAACATCGAAGTTAGCTAACTCACCAGCGAAGTATAGATTGATTTCTTCAACTGCCGCATCTGATAGGCGAGACACGAAAGCACCTAATTTTTCACCAAGATCGAAGAAGGGTTCGATTTTCGCGATTATGTCTTTAGGGATAGATGGCATGTTTACTGGATTTCGAACAGTACCAATGTTGAAGTAGCTTAGGATATCATGACTTACATCAACAGCAACTGATTCTTGTGCTTCAATAGTAGAGGCACCTAAGTGTGGTGTTGCAATGACTTGAGGTAATTCTAAAAGGCGGTTTCCTACAAATGGTTCTTCCTCCATTACGTCAAGAGCAGCACCAACTACTTTACCTTCAACGATTGCATCATAGAGTGCTTCTTCATCAATGATTCCACCACGAGCACAGTTGATGATACGAACGCCGTCTTTCATCAATGCAAAGATTTCTTTGTTAATCATATGCTTTGTTTCTTTTAATAGAGGTGTATGCACTGTGATAAAGTCAGCTACTTTAACTACATCTTCAACTGAACCGAAGTCTACGCCAAGTTTTTCAGCTTTTTCAGCAGTTAAGAACGGATCGTAAGCAATAACGTCCATGCGATTACCTTTTGCACGGTGTGCCACTTCTTGCCCGATACGACCAAAACCGATAACACCTAATGTTTTATTTTTTAATTCAACACCTACGAATTTTTTACGATCCCAGCGACCTTCTTGTAATGACATATGTGCATGTGGAATATGACGAGCAAGAGCCATAATCATTGCAGTTGTATGTTCAGCCGCAGAGTTAGTATTACCATCTGGTGCATTTACTACGATAATCCCTTTTTCTGTAGCAGCATCAAGGTCGATGTTATCTACGCCAACACCAGCACGGCCGATTAATTTTAAATTATCAGCAGCTTCTATGATGTCACGAGTAACTTTTGTTTGGCTACGGACTAATAATACATCGAAGTCTTTAATTTTAGCTTTTAATTCATCTGGAGTTAAGCCAGTATCAATAACGATATTTAAATCTAATTTTTTTTCTTGGCGAAGAGGGTAAATACCGTCTTCGCTTAATGGATCACTGATTAAAATGTTAATAGCCATAATTAGTTGTTCGCTCCTTCAAGATAAACTTTTTGTGCTGCTGCTATACCTTTTCCAAGCTCAATATCTTTACCAATTTTAACAAGCGCAATTTCGATTGCTGCCAATGTTTGTAGCACATCTGTTGGTGCGCAGTAGCCCATATGACCAACACGGAAGATTTGTCCTTTTAAGTGTTGTTGACCACCTGCTACAGATAGATTGAAATCAGTTTTTAGTACTTTACGGAATGCTTCAGCATCAAAATCAACTGGTTTAACAGCGGTTACTGTTGGAGAAGCATCAGCATCTGTTGTAAATAATGGAATATCTAGTGCTTTAAATGCTGCACGTGTCATATCACGCATTAATGCATGACGTTTATATACTTCTTCAAATCCTTCAGCTTCAAGATTTTTAAGTACTTGTTCAAGTCCAAATAGTAAAGATAAAGCTGGTGTGAATGGTGTTGTATCTTTTTCTATGTTATCGCGGTATTTTGTTAAATCTAAGTAGAAGCCTTTTTTAGGGTTAGCTTCGATGACTTTCCAAGCACGATCACTCACACCGATAAAGTTTAAGCCTGCAGGAAGCATAAAGGCTTTTTGTGAACCGGTTACTAGAACATCGATACCCCATTCGTCCATTTTTGTTTCAATGCCGCCCATGCAAGATACACCATCAACAATTACAAGTGCTTCAGATACTTCATGGACTGCTTTTGCTAACTCGCCAACTGGGTTGATAACACCTGTTGATGTTTCACAATAAGTAGAGAATACAGCAGTAATATCTTGGTGTTCTTTTAAGTAATCTTTTACCGCTGTTGGATTTAACGATGTACCCCATTCAACTGCAAATTCTTCAACGTCAATTTGATATGCTTGGCAAATTTTTGTGAAACGTTGACCGAATACACCAGTTGCTACAACTAACACCTTATCGCCAGGTTTTACAACATTAACGATTGCAGCTTCTAAACCAGATGTACCGCTACCTGTAATCATAAGAACATCTTGTTTTGTACCGAATACTTTTTTCAAACCCGGTTTAATGTTTTGGATCATTTTAGTTGTTTCTGAACCTCGGTGACCAATCATAGGTTGTACCATAGCGCGCTCTACGCTTGGTGGAATTGGAGTTGGACCTGGAATTCTTAATAATTGATAATCTTGTAACATGTTAAATCTCCTCTCTTATTTGAAAAACAATTAAAGTATTTGAAAATATAAAAAGCCTTCCGTCCCTTACATAAGATTATGTAAGGGGCGAAAGGCTAAATTAACAGACGCGGTACCACCCTTGGGTTACTGTCCACTCAAAAAGGACAGTCTTTGCTATATGCGTAACGTGCATGATTCGTATAGGCATACTTTGGAATGTTCAACCTATCTATTCGGGAGTGGAACTTGCCGCTGAAACCGCTAATTTTCACCAACCATTAGCTCTCTAAAGATTTCAAAATCGGGAAGCATGTCTCCGTCATCATATTTTTTCTGTGTTTTAAATTTAAATCAATATTAATGCTATATTCGGGTAATGTCAACATTGTTTTCGAAAATTAATATAAATTAGGTTTAAATGAGGTGTGAATCAACTTAAAACCGAATAAAATATGAAAGTTTTATAAATATAGTTCGTGTTATTGGAGAGGACAGTTAGAAGGGGGATTTTGTGTTTTTGAAACTGGTTATAATGAGAATTGCATTTTAATATGCCGAAGACATTTTTTTATAAGTCTATATAGAATGCTTATTCTAGAAGATTTATGATATTAGTTTAATAAAGTGAAGCGTTTGCATGAAAAGGCAAGTCTTTTCAAATTATTGTTCGAAAATAGTGAACTTTAGTTTGAAATTTTATTGTTAAAACAGTCAATCGTTCGGAATATAGGTAATTCAGATTTACTTAGTGAAAATTAAAGATGTATCCCAATATGAATTATTACTAAGAATAAAGACTTATTTTCTTGAGTAGCTACTTACAACTAATATAAAAGAAGTCATTCTGAATAAAAAACTGTTCAAAATGGCTTCTTTTTTTATTTGGAAATTTAAGTATTCATTACACATGTTTTTTAAAAAATTCTAATTTTTAAGATACATTTATTGTGAATAGAGGTGTTTAAACATAAGGTGAAGAAATATAATGGAACGAAATATTATTCACTTTATCAGTAGGGGAGGGTGAGAGTTATGGATTATGATGTAATAGTCATTGGAGCAGGACTGGCTGGGCTCGTAGCTACAGCAGGATTATCAGATCAGGGAAAGAAAGTATTATTACTGGATCAAGAGCCAGAAGCTTCTCTTGGCGGACAAGCTTGGTGGTCTTTTGGTGGATTATTTCTTGTTGATTCACCAGAACAAAGGCGTCTTGGTGTAAAGGATTCAA
Source organism: Viridibacillus sp. KH_047 (assembly GCF_057838945.1). NCBI lineage: Bacteria > Bacillati > Bacillota > Bacilli > Caryophanales > Caryophanaceae > Viridibacillus > Viridibacillus sp. KH_047. The sequence continues at coordinate 639,805 of NZ_CM174479.1, forward strand.
AAGATTTAGCCTGGAGAGATTGGCTAGGCTTTGCAAAGTTTGACAGAGAGATAGACGAAGATTACTGGGCTATAAAATGGGCAAAAGCGTATGTTGATTTTGCATCAGGGGAGAAACGCGAATGGTTGCATAGTTTAGGTATTAGATTCTTTCCTGTTGTAGGATGGGCAGAACGTCAAGGTAACTCAGTTCCTCGCTTTCATATAACATGGGGAACTGGCCCCGGATTAGTGAAGCCATTTGAAGTGAAATTAAGGGCCGCTATTAAAACGGGGCTCGTAGACTATAAACCACGTCATCAAGTAGATGAATTGATAACTTCTATAAATGCTGTAACGGGGGTAAGGGGAAAGATTTTAGTGCCTAGTAATGCTAAACGTGGAGAAGAAAGTGAACGCGATTCAATAGGCGATTTTGAATATAAAGCGAGGGCAATTATTGTCACGAGTGGTGGAATTGGGGCTAATATCGAGTTGGTCCGCAAAAATTGGCCACAAAGTTTAGGAAGGGCTCCAGAACGAATGATTTCTGGAGTACCTGCACATGTAGATGGGCGAATGCTAAACATTACTGAACGTGTGAGAGGTCGTATCGTCAACAAAGATAGAATGTGGCATTATACAGAAGGGATTCAAAATTGGAATCCCGTTTGGCAAAATCATGGTATTCGCATCTTACCTGGACCGTCTTCACTTTGGTTAGATGCTGAAGGAAATCGTTTTAAAGCTCCTAATTTTCCTGGTTTTGATACCCTGGGTACGTTGGAGGCTATTCAAAAAACTGGCTATGATTATTCTTGGTTTATATTGACGGAGAAGATTATTGAAAAGGAATTTGCATTGTCAGGTTCAGAACAAAATCCAGATTTAACTGAGAAAAGTGTTAGGAAAGTGTTGCAACGTATTTTACCTGGGCCGACAAAACCTGTTAAAGCATTCATGGAAAATGGAGCAGATTTTGTGGTGGCTAATAATTTAAGAGAATTAGTGAATGGTATGAACAAAATTGCAGGAAATGAATTAATTCATATCGAACATATTGAAGAACAAATGAAAGAACGAGATGACGAGATAAATAAGAAATTTACGATGGATTTACAAGCAAAAGCAATTCACAGAGCTAGAAATTATATAGGGGATAAAGTCGTTCGTGTGGCTAAACCACATAAACTATTAGATGCCAGTAAGGGACCGTTGATAGCGGTTCGACTAAATATTCTAACACGTAAAACATTAGGCGGTTTACAGACAGATTTAGATGGCCGAGTGTTAGATGAATCGATGAAGCCGATTGAAGGGTTGTATGCCGCTGGGGAAGTTGCTGGATTCGGTGGCGGAGGCGTTCATGGCTATAGAGCATTAGAAGGAACTTTTTTAGGAGGTTGTTTATTTAGCGGTAGACAGGCAGGGCGTGGAGTTTTGAAAGATATAAAAGATAATAATCTTTCGAAAAATAAAGGTGTTCTGGAGAGAATAGAGAATATTAATATATGAATAATTGTTCATTTTTAAACAAAGGGGTGTTTTTAATGACATTTGAAACATTAAAACTAGAGAAGAATGGTAGATTGGCTACGTTGACTTTGAACAGGCCAGCTGCGATGAATTCTATGAATGAAGTGATGATGAGAGAATTAGCTGATTGCTTTGAAGCGTTAAATGATGATGGGGAGATACAGGTACTCATTATTAAAGGGGAAGGGAAAGTATTTTCAGCTGGTGGAGATATTAAAGCGATGCTGAATGAGGACAGCCCGATGGATATTGACGAAGTAATGGTTGATATTACACGCTTTGTTAAGGCCATGTATATGTTGCCAATGATAACAATTGCAGCAGTTCACGGGGCATCAGCAGGTTTAGGCTTTAGTTTAACGTTAGCTAGTGACATTATCATTGCTGAAGAAACTAGTAAACTAGCGATGAATTTCATTGGAATCGGTCTTATACCAGATGGTGCAGGTCATTTCTTCATGAAGGAGCGTTTAGGCACACCGCTTGCAAAACAGATGATTTGGTCTGGTGACGTATTGCCGGGTCCTGAAGCAAAAAAACTAGGCTTGGTAGATGAAGTAGTGCCTGAAGGGAAAGCTTCTGAACAGGCAGATTTATTAGCTCAAAAATTGTTACAATCACCAGTTGCTGCAATGATCGCTTCAAAGGAAATCTTGCATACACAAAAGTGTGCAGAGCTATCGAATGTTCTCAAAATGGAAGCAGTTGCGCAATCAAAAATGCGTAAAACTGTGGATCATTTAGAAGGTATTCAAGCATTCGTACAGAAACGTATACCGGTTTTCAACGGACAGTAAAAAAATGCCTTTCACAATGTAACTTTTGTGAAAGGTATTTTCATTATGAATGGAACAATATTAATTTGCCAGCAGAGTTTACTAAGCGATGTGTTTGATCCGCCAAACCTTTTTCTTCAACTTGTTGTTGCCCTTGAGTTTTGGCAGTTACATCATCAGCAAACTCCCAAGCTTCGTCAAAAAGTGTTTTACCTGATTTTTCGAACGCTGTAAATCGATACGTTTTCATATTCATCACCCTTTTTTATGAATGTTTATTCATTATACTAGAAAAGTCAGAAAAAACATACAAATCAGTAATGGGATTTTAATAGTAGTCTATCAGCTATACTAGAGCTTTTGCTATAAATTACCGGAATTTTGTGATAAAATAAGAACAAATATTCGTATCTGTTAAAGGAGGAAATCATGTCTACTATTCGATTTTTTCATACTGCTGATTTACATCTAGATAGCCCATTTAAAGGAATGTCGGCACTCCCAAAGGAGCGTTTACAGGAACTTCGTAATAGCACATTTGCAGCATTTGATCGATTCATCCAATATGCTGTAAAAGAACGGCCAGATTTTATTGTCATTGTTGGCGATATATATGATGGAGAAGATCGTAGTTTACGTGCACAAGCTCATTTCCAAAAAGGTATGGAACAACTTTGGGACAAGAATATACCAGTCATTTTGAGTTATGGAAATCACGATCATCTGAATGGGAAGTGGACACGCTTCGAATTGCCTCCAAATGTCCATGTACTACCAAAGCAAACAAAGCAAGTGACCTTGCAAATTCGCGAAACTACGGTTCATATATATGGCTTTAGTTATCCTGATCGGCATGTGACGGAGCCTATGATAAATACATATCCAGTTGCTACAAATAAGGAGGCATTTCATATTGGTATGCTCCATGGAAGCTTAATGGGAAATACAACACATGATGTCTATGCACCGTTTACAAAAGAAGCTTTACTTTCGAAACAATATGATTATTGGGCACTAGGGCATATTCACTTACGTCAAATAATAAATGAATATCCACCGATTGTTTATTCAGGTAATATTCAAAGCCGGCATCGTAAAGAGCAGGGGATAAAAGGGTTTTATGATGTAGAGATGGACCAGCATCGCACAAACCTGGATTTTATACCGACATCAGTGATTGTTTACGATGAATTTGAAGTTAATTGTGATGGCCTTATTCATGCCAATGAAATTTTACAAGCATGTGAAAAGTCGTTGCAACAATTTCGTGATATTAATGGTGCAGGTGTCGTAGAACTAAAGCTTGTGCAACTAGAACCTAGCGCTAAGATGTTATTTGAAGAAAGTACTATAGAAGAATGGCTTGAATTGATACGAGAGAGAGAAGAGATGAAGTCTCCTGCTATCTGGGTACAGTCTGTTCACGTCAATTGGCAAGACTTCATAGAATATGATCCCACTGTAGCAACAGAAGCAGTACTTCATGTTATTGATAGTTGGGACGACAGGCAATGGAAGGAAAAGCTGAAAGATCTCTATCAGCATCCTAGAGGAGGCCGCTATTTAGAACCTCTATCTGAATTAGATTTAGAGCAAATCTCAGCACAAACAAAAGACTTATTTAAAAACTTAGTATCAAAGAAACTTTAACTTTGAAGTTAAGAAGGGAGTGAACAATATGTATATCCGCAAATTGGTTATTTTTGGATTCGGTCAACATGAGAATGTAACGATTAATTTGAAACAAGGTATCAATGTATTCTATGGACTTAATGAAGCGGGAAAAACGACGATTCAGCAATTTATACTTCATATATTATTTGGTTTTCCTCAAAAGAATGCGCAACAGCTCCGCTACGAACCGAAAGCAGGCGGTAAATATGGAGGCCAAGTGCATTTGATAGACGATGAATTCGGAAATTGTATTATTGAGCGAGTGAAGGGGAAAGCGATAGGGGATGTTACGGTCTATTTTGAAGATGGTACAAGAGGGTACGAAGAGGCGTTAGCGAAAATAGTGCATGGCTATAATCGTGAAGGCTTTGAGGCCATTTTTTCGTTTTCTGTTCACCAATTGCAACAGCTAGAGCATATGTCTGAGGACGAACTAAGTAAAGTATTATTAGCTTCTGGTACAACAGGCATTGATCAGTTAACTAAACTTGAAAAGGATCTTGATAAGAAAATTGGAGAACTCTTTAAGAAATCTGGTAAAAATCCAACGATAAATAAGCAGATTGAAGAACTTCGTGAAAGTGATCAGATTTTAAAAGAAGAGCGTAAAAAACTTGAAGAATATGAACCTACTATTTTAAGGTTACAGCAAATTACAGCAGAATTAGATGATATTAAATCAACTGAATCTATGCAATTGCAGGAACAGCAGAAGTTACATATATTCCGTCAACTCTATCCGCTATTACAAAAGAAGGAACAGATAGAACAAGAGCTCCGATCAATTCTACAAAGAGGATTCCCGACAAATGGAGTGCATCGTTATGAGCTGTACAAAGATAAAAAACTCGAAGTACAAGCTATATTAAACCAAGTTCAGCAAGAAAAAGAAGTAATCCAAAAGCAGCTCCAAGCAGATTTTAATGATGAACGGTACCAACTATTAAAGAATCTTAATGACCAAGATAGTGAATGGCGCGAGTGGAACTCTAAGGTGAAAAGTGTAGAAAATGATATTGAAATACTACAACAAGAGAAAATTGCCCAATATCGTTTGTTGGGCATTACTGATGATGAACAGCAACAAGCTTTAGAGCAAACGGAAGTTTCTCTAGAACAGGAAGAATATTTTCGTCAATTAGTAAAGCAATTGGAAGAAAATGAAGAGCAATATCGATTTGGTCAACGTACTGTAGGCCAGCTTCAACAGGAGTTAGCAACAGTTGAACAAAAATTAGATAATCTTTTTGAACAGCAACCGTCTGACTATGAGATAGAACGAGCAGCCAATTGGTCAGCAAAAATACAAAGAGTAGCTGAAGCGAGGGCGACCTTAAATCAAGATGTAAAAGGATTTAGAAGTACGAAATCAGTAAAATTCTTAAGTGTAGCGATTGCGATAATAGCTATTTTAATTGGCATTAGTCAATCTAATTGGCTTGTAATCGCAATAGGTATCATTATAGCTGCTGCACTATGGTTTATTTTGGACAATGGATCAAATGATAATGATTCTGTAAATACAGAAGCTCTTCAACGTGAAATTCGCGAATTTGAATCACAGCAAACTGACATGGAACAGCTACTGACAAAAATTCGCCAATTTGAAGATCGTATTACTCTGTTACAAGAACAGTATGATGATAAAAAAGTACAAATGAAAGAGGCCCAACAAAACGTATCTAAATTTAATATGTATATCGAACAAAGTGAAGAGCAACTTCAACTTTTTTTAAAACGTTTTCAAATAAGCGGCTCATTACAGCCTGAACTTCTAACAGAGCTTTTTAGGCAAGTACGTGAGCTCCAGCAAAAAAGCACAAGTATAATGATGAAAGAACATCAAATAGAGCGACTTTCTGCACTAGTAAATGAGCGTATAAAGGATGCCACAGCAGCTTGCGAAATAATTTGTACGAGAGAAAATTTATCCGCTACTGTTCAATCTGCCTTTTTCAAAATGACTGAGCAACAGCAGCTTGTTGTAACGGCTAAAGAAAAACTACAACAATTAGAAAATATTATTGATGAGAAGACGAATTTGCATAAATCATATACAACTGAAATCTTAAATTTATTTGAAGAAGCTGATGTTGAAACAGCCGAGGATTTCTATAAGGCTAACGAGCAATTTCAGCTTTATAAAGATAATTCCCTAGCATTAAAACAAGTAGAGGAACAATTGTCAATGTTCGATCAGTCAGCTGTCAATGTTCAATTAAATGATATAGAATCTCAAAGTCTACTTGAGCACATATCAGCTACGCTGCTATCTTTACAAGAGAAAAAAGATAAGTTACTCAGCGAACATGCGGAGCTACAAGCGAAAACAATAGGTCTATTATCAGATCAGAAATATGGTATTCAGATTCAAAAGTTTGAAGAGCAAAAAGCCGCTTTAGCAGAGCAAGCACGTGAATGGGCTATTAATCAAGCAATTGCAACAGCAATCCAGGAAACTATGCGTAACTTAAAAGAAAAAAGACTTCCAGCCGTTTTGCAAGGCGCAGAACGATATTTTAAACAGTTAACAGGTGGCCGCTATGAGACATTAGAGATAAACTCGGAAAGTGTTTTCGAAGCAGTTGCTGAAGATGGTATGCGCTATACAATAGCTGAATTGAGCCAAGCGACGAAGGAGCAAGCCTATATAGCATTACGATTTGCATTGGCGGATTCATTACAACAATCTGCACCATTTCCGATTATTATGGATGACCCTTTTGTCCATTTTGATCGTTTGCGCATTGGGAACATGGTACAATTAGTTAATAGTATTCAAACGAAACACCAGATACTCTATTTTACATGTCATGAAAATATGATAGATCAATGGTCAAAATCATTCGTCATTCATGTTTCAAATTTAAAAGGTGAAAGGAGATTGACTTCCATATGAATGGTATAGCATTACTTCAAGTCGGAGAGCCAGTCGATCATTATTTATTAATTAAGCAAGCTACAAAAGGCGTTACAACAATGGGGAAGCCATTTATGACGTTAATTTTACAAGACAAGAGCGGCAGTATTGAAGCGAAATTGTGGGATACAGGCGAAGAGCATGAAAAACTATATCAATCTGAGGGCATTGTACGTGTCGGTGGTGAGATACATGATTACCGTGGTAAAGCTCAACTACGTATAAAAGCAATCCGTCCAGTAGCGAATGATGAGGGAGTTTCAGTAGTGGATTTAGTTCCATCTGCAGAAACACCAAAAGAGGAATTATTTGAGCAATTGATGCAGTTCTTCTTCGAAATTAAAAATCCACAAATTTCACGCATTACTAGACATATATTAAAAGAAAACCAAGATGAAGTTATGACGTTTCCAGCAGCGACAAAAAATCACCATGATTATGCATCTGGTTTACTAGATCACGTTGTATCGATGCTGAATTTAGGTCGAGCAATTGCTGATTTATATCCGACTTTAAATAAGGACTTATTATATGCAGGTATTATTTTACATGATATCGGTAAGGTAGTTGAGTTATCTGGACCAGTTGCAACATCATACACTGTCACAGGTAATATGCTAGGGCATATTTCGATTATGGTAACAGAAATTGCGAAAGCCGCAGATACACTTCAAATCGAAGGTGAAGAAGTCATGTTATTGCAACATATGGTGTTATCTCATCACGGTAAAGAAGAGTGGGGAAGTCCTAAAAAGCCAATGTTGCAAGAAGCGGAGATGCTTCACTACATTGATAATATCGATGCTAAAATGAATATGCTAAAACGTGCTCTAGGTAAAACGGCTCCAGGAGAATTTACAGAAAGACTATTCCCATTGGATAATCGTTCATTCTATAAACCAACAATAGACTAATAAAATAAAAAAGGACCTTTCAGCGATGCTGAGAGGTCCTTTTTACGTACTAAAAGAGTATTACTGTTAACAGTTACGGAACAGTCCATGGAATGGTTTATGACATGGCATATTCGTATTGCAGTGAACTGGATTACCTGGATCAACTACTACGTTTTCAGTAGATTGTGTGTAGTAATGACGCGGTACATTTACAATGTGTTTTCTGTTTACAGTAACTACTGGGTGGATAACTGGAACTTCTCTTTCAACATAGCAATCATTGAACTGATATTGAGTAGGGCATACGACCGGGTGTTGACCGTGGTGTTGACCGTGGTGTTGACCATGGCAATGACCGTGACCGTGACCGTGACCGTGACCGTGACCGTGACCGAAACCATGGCAGTGGTGATGGTTGTGACATTTCAAAGGAATCACCTCCGTTCTAACTTGTTAACTCTATAACATGCGACAAAGTAAAACATTAAGAGGACAGAGGCCCGTAAAAATAAAAAAATACCTGATCCATCGTAATGGATCAGGCACTTTTATAAGGCTAACTATTTTTCAGTAGTATTTTCTTTTAAAAATTGGCTTAGTGCGTCTTTTAGATCTTTGTCTTTAATCTTCACGTCAGCTTCTTTAATTAATTTAGTAGTTGTTTCAATGAATTTATTTTGAGCTGCTTCAGTTGCAGCAATTTTTTGTTTAATTGCATTTTTGCTTTCTTCTAAAGAAGGAAGGTCTTTAACATCACGCTTGTCCTCTAATTTAATGATGTGATAGCCGTGAGCAGATTTAACTGGCTCACTAATCTCACCTTTTTTAAGAGCGTATGAAGCGTCTGTAAATTCAGCAACCATTTTATCTGGACCGAACCAACCTAGTTCACCGCCAGCTTCTTTAGAACCTGGATCTGTAGAGTACTTTTTAGCAAGTTTAGCGAAATCTTCACCTTTATCTAGTTTAGATTTGACTTCTTTAGCTGTTTCTTCATCAGCAACTAAGATATGGCTTGCTTTCACTTCTGTTTTCATACGATCGTAGTATGCTTCGATATCTTTTTCGGAAATATCCATAGCTTTTTCTTGTAATAAAAGAATACGGATGTAATCTTCTTTGAAATCTTTTTCCGTTAAACCTTGAGCAGCTAGAGTTTGTTCGAAGCTGTCACCCATTGCTTCTTTTTGCTTTTTGAATTCTGCTTCTACTTCTTTATCAGTTATTTTGTATTTATCTTCTAAAACACTTTTAATAACTAATGTTTGAAGTGTTTGTGTACCAGCTACGTTCTTCATTTCTTGGTACAGTTGTTCTTTTGTAATATTTCCTACTTTTGATTCTGCTACTACTTCGTCACCTGAATTATTTCCACATGCAGCAAGAGCAAGAACAGATGCTGCTAGTGTAAGTGATAATACTGTTTTCTTCATCTTTAAAATCTCTCCCAACTTTAGTCACTTCTAACTAATGTATTTGTAACTATAACACAAAACGAAAAAAAAAGAAAAAGGTTCCATATTCATTTAGCCTAAAACCCAAAAACATATTTGCATAAGATAGCAAAGAGAAAGGAGGTGCGGATAATGGGCAATGGCGGTGGATATTCTAATGGTTCAGGCTTTGCTTTAATTGTCGTGTTATTTATTTTGTTAATTATTGTTGGCGCAGCATTTATGTGCTAATTTTTAGGCAATAAGAAAGTCCATTTGCAGTGATGCGAATGGACTTTCTTATTTATTATGTTCACTAATTTGAGGACAGAGGAACTAACTTAATGTTGATAGAACTTATCCAACAAGCTATTTTCAATGCTATAAAATGAATATTGTTTACACAGTAAACAGAATCTCCAAGTAAAAGGAGATTAACAAAATAGTAATCAATACATTTATAGTTCGGTATATTTTTGGTTGTTTTTCTTCAGGAATTTCTTTTTGCGCACAAAGTGCATACGTCATCCGGTTGATTTGAAATAAATAAAACACCGAGAATAGGACGACAATGGCAATCATCAAGTCTTTTCCTCCCCTCTATCTACATCATAAGCATAACAAACAAAGAACAGAAATGACAAGTTAATCATCATTGGTTAGATGATGGAACTAAAATTTCAAACCCCTTATCTGTTTCTTCAATCAATGCCGTTTTAGGCGAATGTATAAGATGTTTGACATACAATAGATCAATTAAGCAAAGTCCACAGTGATAAGCCAACAAAATCGAAAAGTAATGTCTAAAGGGTGGAAACATTATCGCGCCAATTACTAAAACTAAGTTCAGTAGAATAAATGGTACGAGCAATGCAAAAACATAACGACTTTTTAAAATGGGCTCATGGATACGCATCGACAATACAGGTAAAAAACTATATTGTTTCTCAATGGAAAAGCGCAAACTTTTACGATAACTAAATAATGGTATAAAATGTAGCAGTTTATGAGCAGGGTAAATCATAAAAAAGACCATTAAAAAGAGCGGAAATAAGTGATCAGATAACGGATCTTCTTTAAATATATTTAAAACTATATAAAAAACAGAAAATACGCTAATGACGATTATAGTAGATAATAAAAAAATACGATCGTGGCCGTATTGTTTCTGTACATTAATTGTTTTCCAGCAATGCAATGTTTAGCATCTCCAATTTCAATATATGATAATCTTCGAAACCTAACATTAATGCTTTTCATAAGGAAAATCAAGTCATTTTATATTAAAAAAAAGATAGCGTTTTCATACCTGAGTATTGAACGATTGGAGCAATACTCAGGTTGAAGTCGTTTTGAATATTATTCAATTTTGCGTAATGAACCTTCAAAAATATCCATGAAATCATCCCCGTAGATATTACGAATAATAGCCATAAGGTCTAATAATTCAGGGAATTTACCATACATTTCTTTTAAAGGAAGTGAGCCTTCAAGAACACTATGCTTTGATTGGTTGTAATTTTCTGTCAATTCGACGAGTAATGACTTACCTTTTTCGGTGAGCTCAACATATGTATTTCGCTTATCGTCATTACGTTTAGAAAATGCAAGCAATCCACGCTCCTCTAAATTTTTGGAGAAATTAAATGCGGTCGATACGTGCATTACACCAAATTTTGCTATATCAGAAATCGATGCGCCTTCAAGATTAGAAGCAATCCATAATACATGGTGCTCATTGATATTTAAATCATATGGTTTAATCCATGCTTGCCAATCTTTTTCAGCAGCTTTCCAAAGGGCCTTCGATAGCTGGGCGATTCTTTGGCTGTAAAGCATAGCTTCACGAACCGTATACAAGTCTTCAGACATAGCTATCACCAACTTTCGCAATTTTCTAACATTATAACATTATTTGTAAATAATAAACAATCGTTTTTCAATATAAAATAGTACAAAAAATATATTTTTATATTAGTTTAATTATTTTTCTCAAAAAATATACTTTTATCGTATAATTTTATTCATTATTTTTTTGGTTTTTACGATTTTGGAATTCTGCTAGATGTTTTTCAATTTCTTCCACAGAGCTTTGTAAGGAAGCAATTTCTTGTTGTAGATTTTCTTGAATAGGCGCTGTCTCAGCTTGCCAAGAAGCAAAAGATTCTTTTGATTCTTCAATCACCTTAGGAATGGTTTGTTGAGCTTCATTTTTTATGTTCTCAATAGAACCTTTAATATCAGCAAGTCTATTTTGAAGATCCTCTTTAGTAGTTTGCAATGATGTTCTAAATTCTTTACCTGTTTGTGGTGTAGATAAAAGAACAGCTACCATACCACCAATTGCTCCAGTTGTTAAGCCGAGTAAAAATGTAGATGTTTTCATATAATCGTTTCTCCTTCCTACTTTAAACTATGTATATCCTTCTTTTACTATAATAAAACATGATATTCAATAAAAGAAATTAAAACACAAATTATTTATTATTTGTAGCTATTAAAAAGAAGGTCATTATCTATAGTATTGTAGATAGTGACCTTCTGAATTATATTATCTTTTATTTTGGTATTTAGGCATGTGTTAAAGATGTATTAAATTTCGAACGTTTAACCAAATTAATGATGATTGGGTAAATAATAATAAATGCTACGACGTTAATGGCAACAGCAGGTAGTACAACTGTTATGAATAATGCTGTAAATGGAATTTTCGCGCCAACAACTAGTATTGCAGAACCTAAGAAAACACTTCCTGAAATAATCGTACCTACACCGGCAAGAACAGCCGATACTGCAATTTTCTGAGCAAACTTTTGTAATAATACAACTGCTGCATAGAAAATAAATGCTGTTACTAATTTGTCGATAATGTTCGGTACAAAACCAGCTGGGAATGTTGAAAATAAGCCTGAAATCACGCCTGTTGTTATCGCTAGTAAGAAAACTTCCTTAAGACCAGGGAATAATAAGATGCCGATAAACATCATCGTTAGCATGAAGTCTGGCTTCATACCACCATTAATTCCTGGAATCACGACATATAATGCCGCACCTACACCAACTAAAAGTGCCATTAAAACTAAATTCTTCGTATTCATTTCTCATCTCTCCTATAGCTACACTGAGCTCAACTTTTGTTATTTCCTTCCGTATCCTCGTGATCGGAAGCGAAACTTATACATGATATTACAGGTAAATTATCGGGAAATCAATACTATTATATAATAGTATTAATAAGAAAGTTAATCCTATTTATTTAGATTGGCAATAATTTGTTCAGCTAAATCAGCTAAAATTACTGGTGTATATTCATCTGGTTTTGTAGTCCAAGTAGGTTTAAATCCATCTGTTTCATCATATCTTGGTATGAAGTGTAAATGAAAGTGGAATACAGTTTGTCCTGCCGCTTCACCGTTATTATTTACTAAGTTCATGCCAGCTGGGTTGAAGGTATCTTTGATAGCATTAGCAATTTTAGGTGCAGCGGCAAAGAGATTCGAAGCTACTTCAGAAGACATTTCGAAAATGTTTGCCACATGCTCTTTAGGAATTAATAATGTATGACCTTTTGATAAGGGGCCAATATCCATAAAGGCATAGACAAATTCGTCTTCATATACTTTCGTACTAGGAATTGAACCATCGATAATTTTACAAAATAAACAATCGCTCATAAAAAAACACACCTTTCATCATTTTGCTTTTTATTTTACCATATTGGTAACTGCTAGATTGCGAAAATTTTGATAAACTGTAAGAAGAATAGGAGTGACGAGGAATGACAGTATTAGAATTACAATCCGTAACAGGTGGCTATACGAGAAAACCTGTTATTCATGATTTATCCTTTACAATTCAACCTGGAGAACTAGTCGGACTAATTGGACTGAATGGAGCAGGGAAAAGTACTACAATTAAACACATCATCGGATTAATGACTCAAAAAAGTGGAGACATTCTTCTAAATGGGATCACAATAAAGGAAAATATGGATCAATATCGTTCCTCATTTTCATATATTCCAGAGACGCCTGTATTATATGATGAGTTAACTTTGAAAGAACACTTAGAATTAACTGCAATGGCATATGGTTTAGATGAACAAACATTAAAAGAACGCTCTGAACCATTATTAAAAGAATTCCGTATGGAAAAGCGATTAAACTGGTTCCCGTCTCATTTCTCAAAAGGGATGCGTCAAAAAGTGATGATTATGTGTGCATTCTTAGTTAATCCATCATTATATATAATTGATGAGCCATTTTTAGGGCTAGATCCTCTAGGTATTCAATCATTATTAGATCATATGGATGGAAAGAAAAAAGACGGGGCATCTATTTTGATGTCTACACATATTTTATCGACGGCTGAAAAACATTGTGACCGTATTTTATTGTTACATAATGGCCGACTTCGCGCACAAGGGACGATGAATGACTTACGCCAAGCATTCAATATGCCAGGTGCAACTTTGGACGACTTATACATCGCAATGACGAAGGAGCAAGAACATGAATAACTTGCATGATGTGTGGCGTACACGCTTCTTTCATTATATAAATGAAGTGCAAAAGTATATGAAGTATGTCTTTACGGGGCATATGGCAATCGTACTTGTATTCATCATCGGTGCAGGTGGTTATCAATATAGTGAATGGCTGAAAACCAATCCAGTCGATTTTCCTTCTATATTACTAACTGCAATCGTATTAGGTTTTCTATTAGCATTTAGTAGTCCTACAACTTTAATCCGTGAGCCTGACCAAGTGTACTTATTGCCACTTGAGACAAAGCTTCCAATTTATTTTAAAAAGGCTTTGAATTGGACATTTTGGTCACAGATTCTTGTCGTTGTTATACCGTTTATCATAGCCCTACCTATGCTAAAGCAAATAGGACAACTATCTAATGAAACAATCGGGTTAGCATTTGTAGTTGTTGTGTTCATGAAGTGGTGGAATGTACAAGTTGATTTTGCATTTCGTTGGGCTAATAGAGGACAAGCGGTATGGGGAGATCGCGTTGTAAGAGTACTGATTTCCATTACTGTTCTAGCATCAGTGTTATTAATGAATGTATGGATGATGATTATTGTTGCTATTCCAGTAATCTATTATGGTTTTACTTGGATGAAACAAAAGGCTATGCATCCCTGCCCTTATGAGCATTTCGTAAAACTTGAGCAAAATCGTATGTTGCGTCTTTATCGCTTTGCTAATTATTTTACGGATGTACCGCACATACACGGTAGCATTAAAAGACGTCAGTGGTTGGATGCGCTATATAAAATGGTGCCGTTTAAAAAAGAAAATACACAAGCTTATTTGGTGTTCCGCACTTTCGTTCGTACAGATGATCATTTCTATTTATGGGTACGCTTAACGGCGATAGCGGGAATAGGGGCTTTTATCATTAATATGCCTGTTGCGGTTGGTGTCTTTTTAGCAGCGCTTGCATTTGCGACGACAATTCAGTTGAAGCAAGCATTAATTTCGTCAACAGATTTCAGTATGTATATGTTATATCCATTACCTGCAGTTTATCGTAAACTAGCAGTTCATAAAATTGTTCGAGTAGTAAATATTGTACAAGTAATTATCGTATTAATTTGTGGCATAGGTAACCCATTATTTTATGTTGGACCTGTGATAATGTTAATCGTTGGCGAGCTTACATTACGAATGACAAAATAAAGAAAATCCTGGGACAGTAAAATGTCTCAGGATTTTTTTGTTATATATTTTGATAATCAAGTACTGCTGCACCTAACGTTTTAGCAGCAATCAACATTGCTTCTTCACGGAAATCGAATTTTGCATGATGATGAGCATATGCAGTTCCTTCAGGCATTGCACCTGTAAAGAAGAATACACCAGGTACCTTTTCTAGATAGTACGAAAAATCTTCCCCAACCATAAGTGGAGCACATTCAACAACTTCATTAACACCAGGAATATCCTTCGCGATGTCAAAAAGGAAAGCAGACTCTTTTTCATGATTGACAACAGCTGGATAGCCTCTAATGTATTCGAATGTGTAAGCACAATCAGCTGCAAGGCATGTACCTTTAATAATACGTTCAATTTCAGCTTCCACTAGATCACGGACTTCAGGTAAAAATGTTCGTACAGTACCTGACATTTTAGCTTCGCCTGCAATAACGTTAAAAGTATCTCCAGCGTGGAAAGAACCGATTGTTACTACTGCCGATTTAATAGGGTCTACTCGACGAGAGACGATTTGCTGTAAATTTGTAACAAGTTGTGCACCAATTGTTACTGTATCAATCGTATCTTGTGGCATTGCACCATGTCCACCACGGCCTTGTATAGAAATTTCGAAGCGATCTGCAGAAGCCATCATAGGACCTGAACGATGTTCAATAGTGCCGAATGGTGTTTGTGACCATAAATGTGTGCCGAATACAGCGTCAACTCCATCCAAGCATCCCGCTTCCACCATAGGCTTTGCTCCACCAGGCGCTATTTCTTCAGCATGTTGATGAATGATGA
Organism: Viridibacillus sp. KH_047; assembly: GCF_057838945.1. Lineage (NCBI taxonomy): Bacteria > Bacillati > Bacillota > Bacilli > Caryophanales > Caryophanaceae > Viridibacillus > Viridibacillus sp. KH_047. Next base: position 655,530 of record NZ_CM174479.1, read on the forward strand.
CATATTCACCAGCTAGCTGATCGCGCATTTCATGAAGTGCTTTTGCAAGTTGTAATAATGTGGCTGTATGGCCATCATGACCACAAGCATGCATAACACCAGCGACAGTTGATTTATAGGGAACATCGTTTAATTCTTGAATAGGAAGTGCATCAAAATCTGCTCGTAATGCAATTGTTTTACCAGGTTTTGCCCCTTTAATGCGAGCTACAACCCCGTTGCCACCAACATTCGCTTCATAAACAACGCCGAGCTGATCGTAAAATTTTTGTATATATTTAGCTGTTTCAGTCTCATTAAAAGAAACTTCAGGATACATATGTAAATGGCGGCGAATTTGCACCATGTCTTTATAAGAAGCATCTAATTTATCAAAAAGTTGTAGTTTCATCTGCTATACCCCACTCATAATTAGTATTCTTGATTTGCTTTTATTATAACAAAAAAAGCCGAGCGCTTGACTCGACTTTAGAAATTAATCTTCAGTTTCTTCATTTTTTGCAGTGGTAAAAGTTGTTACATACGCTTTACTTGTGAATATGTTGCGATTTTCAATACCTACTGTAGCAACTTGCTTTTCAAAAGCGTCTTTATATGCTTTTGACACTTTCCAAGCTTCAAAGGAAGTTGGACCTGACCATTCCGTTAAGACAATATAAGTTTCGGAATTGAGGGGTTTAAGTAAACGGTATGCTTTGAAACCAGGATCTGATTCAATTACATGCGAACGACTTAAAAAGCGATGTTCGAATAGAGGACGGCCTTCATCAGAAACAGGTAGGTGATTCATTACAAAGAAACCTTTGTCTTTTAATTCATTAATTGAATCGATTACTTCGTAGCTTCTAGGGGTTTGGAATACAGATTTCCCCTCAGACTCATGTAGCAACATAGAGTTGCCAGAGCCATGTAATACAATCATTTTTTCGTTTGAGTATTTTTTTCGTAAGCTCTCCATAAATTCTGGAGTTCCAGATGTTAAATAAATATTCAATAATAACGCCTCCTATTTAATTTGAGTATTCTTAAATATATTCAGTTTCAGGTTTCAGTGGCTAGTTGCTCGAGCAGGGCGATTTAGCGTGCCTTTGTATATAATATTTAGCCATAGTTTATATTAATTAGACATTATAATGTGCACAATTAATAATTATATGTTTGATATATCGATAATAAGTAAAATATATTAAAAGAATTTGAGGTTTTTTAGATTGTCAGACATCTTTGTCGAAAAGATGTCATCATTACAAACATTTTCATGACATTTTGGGCGGAAAACTATACAATAACATGGGAAACGACTATAGTGAAAACGGATACGAAAGTCGAAACGAATAACTTTTACATATGAAGGGATTGAATCTATTCATGAGAAAGATTAATGATACGCTTTTACGCGCAGCACGTGGAGAGAGGACAGCCTATACTCCTGTTTGGTATATGCGTCAAGCGGGACGATCACAGCCTGAATACCGTAAGATTAAAGAAAAATACTCATTAGAGGAAATTACTCATCAACCAGAATTGTGTGCTTATGTGACACATTTACCGGTACAAAATTATAATGTTGATGCAGCCATTTTATATAAAGATATCGTAACACCACTACCAGGCATGGGTGTTGATGTAAAGATTAAAGCAGGTATTGGTCCAGTAATTTCAAACCCAATTCGCTCTGTAAAGGATGTAGAAGCTTTACGCGAATTTAATCCTGAAGAACATGTACCATTCGTGCTTGATACAATAAAACTTTTAACTGAAGAACAATTAGATGTACCGTTAATCGGTTTTGCGGGCGCTCCATTTACACTTGCAAGCTATATGATTGAAGGCGGTCCCTCTAAAAGTTACAGTTTAACAAAATCATTCATGGTCTCTGAGCCACAAGCTTGGTTCATGTTAATGGACAAGTTAGCGGATATGATTATTGTGGATATTAAAGCGCAAGTTGGAGCAGGGGCTAAAGCATTCCAAATTTTCGACTCATGGGTTGGAGCACTAAGCAAAGAAGATTACCGTATCTTCATTAAACCAGTTATGACAAGAATTTTTAGTGAGCTAAAAGAGTTAGATGTTCCGATGATCACATTCGGCGTAGGCGCAAGCCATTTAGCAATGGAGTGGCATGATTTACCGGTAGATGTTGTCGGCTTAGATTGGCGTTTACCGATTAAAGAAGCGCGCGCTATGGGTATGACTAAACCAGTTCAAGGTAACTTAGATCCAACGTTATTATTAGCTGATTGGTCTATTATTGAAGAACGCACAAAAGCAATTATTGACCAGGGCTTAGAAGTACCGGGTCATATTTTTAACCTAGGACACGGCGTTTTCCCTTCAGTAGATCCAGATGTTTTAAAACGTTTAACAACACTTATTCATGAGTACAGTGCAGAGCAAGTTAAAGTACGTTCTTAATAAGTAGTAAATAACTTTTTGAGGTGAAATTAGAATGAAAAAAACAATGGGCTTGTTAGTTATGGCTTATGGTACACCAAACAACGAAGATGAAATTGAAGCATACTATACACATATTCGCCATGGTCGTAAACCTAGTGAAGAGTTAATCGAAGACTTACGTAGTCGTTATCAAGCTATCGGTGGTATTTCCCCTCTTGCTGAAACAACTCGTAAACAAGCAGCAGCATTATGTGCTCGTTTAAATGAAGTTCAAGATGAAGTAGAGTACAAATTATATATTGGTCTAAAACATATTGCACCATTTGTAGAAGATGCAGTTGAAGCCATGCATAAAGACGGAATCACTGAAGCTGTTTCCATTGTACTTGCACCTCACTTCTCAACATTCTCTATTAAATCGTACAATGGCCGTGCGAAAGAAAAAGCAGAAGAATTAGGTGGTTTAACAATCACTTCAGTTGAAAGCTGGTACAAAGAGCCGAAATTCATCCAATATTGGACAGAAAAAATCAATGAAGCGTTTGCTGACATGTCAGAAGAAGAACGTAAAACAGCTTGCCTAATTGTTTCTAATCACTCATTACCTGAAAAGATTGTTAAATTAGGTGACCCGTATGCGGACCAACTTCATGAGACAGCTGAAATTCTTCAAAAAGAAACAGGAGTAGAACATATGGAAGTAGGCTGGCAAAGTGCTGGTCAAACACCAGAGCCTTGGCTAGGGCCAGATGTTCAAGATTTAACTCGTGAACTATACAATGAAAAAGGCTTCCGTTCATTTGTTTATACACCAGTAGGCTTTACTGCGGAACATTTAGAAGTTTTGTATGACAATGACTATGAATGCCGTGTTGTTTGTGAAGAATTAGGCGCTAACTATCGTCGTCCAGCTATGCCAAACGATGATCCATTATTCATCGATGCTATGGTTGATGTTATTAATAAAACGTTATCTCAAGCCTAATAGAAAGTGATGATTGATGTGACTGAACAAAAGCAAAGAGTAGCCGTTATCGGTGGTGGGATTACAGGCTTAGCTGCTGCGTTCTATTTGCAAAAAGAGGCTAAAGAGAAAAAACTACCATTAGAAATAGTACTGATTGAATCTTCTCATCGTTTAGGTGGCAAGATTCAAACTGTACGCAAGGAAAATTTTATCATTGAACGCGGTCCAAACTCATTTATTGATAACAATAATAATATGGCCAAATTAGCAAAAGACTTAGGTATCGAAGACCAGCTCATTCGAAGTGAAGCAGGTCAAACGTACATTACTGTCAATGAAAAACTATATCCGGTACCAGCGGGTTCAGTTTTAGGGATTCCCACAAAGTTATCTTCATTTTTAGCTTCTGATATTGTGTCATGGAGTGGTAAAGTACGTGCTACATGTGACCTATGGTTTCCTCGTTCTCGAATACAAGAAGATCAGCCATTAGGAAAATTTATACGTAGAAGATTTGGTAAGGAAACAGTTGAGAATATTATAGAGCCACTTTTATTAGGTATTTCTGCTGGAGATATAGAACAGCTTAGTTTACAAGCGACTTTTCCAGAACTAATTGAAATGGAAAAAGAATATAGAAGTTTAATGACAGGTATGAAAAAGGCACTTACTGAGATCTCTCATGATGACTCGAAGGGCATTGAAGATCGTCCATTCCAAACTTTTAAAAATGGTCTTGAAACATTGATAGAGGCATTAGAGGGAAAACTTACAGATACAACTATTTTAAAAAGTGTCAAAGTTGAATCGATTGCAAAATCAGCGCATCAAGTCACATTATCTTTGAATAATAAGTCCTCAATTGCCGCAGACGCAGTAATTTTAGCTACACCACATCTTATAACTCAAAAAATGTTTGCCAAACAAGGTTTGTTACAAGAATTGCAAGATATTCCACTAACAACTGTTGCTACCGTATCGATGGCATTTCCCATTGAAGCAATGGATGAAAGTTTTACTGGCTCTGGATTCACTGTTGCGCGTAATAGCGATTTTTCGATTACATCTTGTTCGTGGGCACATCGAAAATGGCCATCATCTGTTCCAGAGGGCTATGCTTTATTGGAAGTCTATATAGGACGGTCTGGCGATGAAGCGGTTGTTGATTTATCGGATGGTGAGATTGAAAAGATTGTCTTACAAGATTTAAATAGAGTGACCCCGCTAAAAGGGAGTCCAATATTTACTATTGTTTCAAGATGGAAAGAAGCTATGCCTCAGTATAAAGTTGGTCACGCTCAGCGTGTAGAATTAGCTAAACAAGAATTAAATGAACATTTTCCTGCAATGAAGTTGGTAGGGAGTTCGTATGAAGGAACAAGCTTACCTAATTGTGTTGACCAGGCTCGAAGCGCAGTGGATGAGTTATTAATGAAGTTATTCGAATAATGGAGTCGTTCTTTTCGTTGGTTTAAAGATACCTACAGAAGAGCGATTTTTTTGTGGATTTTTTCATTAAATACACAGGACGTGGGTCACATAACCGTTGCGACAGGACGTCGCGAACTAAGGTTATGTTCCTTTAGACGAGCGCTTTCGGCATTTCAGAGTGTCCAGTTTCAAGCGCCAGTCCCTCGAAGTCATACAACTGTTGCTGCAGGACACCGTGAACATTTCTAATTTGTTCACAATTTGCTTTGCTTTCTTTCATTATTATTTCACATTTATGCAGTATGATGAAAAGGGGAGGGGGATAGAGTTGAAAAAGCGTGTTACGGTCATCATATTATTTGCCTTATTACTCCTTTTTGGATGTGGAAAGGATGCGTACCCAGCGATTCCAGCAGATACTTCCTTTATCGCAGCAGTCAATATACAGCAGCCTTCAATAACTTTTGTAAATAAAGATCTTAAGGTTTTTGCTACTTGGCAATTAGAGAAAGCATACACAGGTGCTACTTTGATTGGTCAGCAATATTTACTGCTTTATGGTAATCAGCTAGAGAGTGCGGACGTTTATAATTTAAGTACCGGTGAAGTGGCGTATTCCATTGAAACGGGTGCTGGAGTAACGAATGCCATCTATGCACCAAATAAGAAAATGCTCTACATATCAAATGGCAAAACGAATCGTGTTACGGCTTATACTAGTCAAGGCGAGCAAATCGCTGAGCAGAAGGTAGGTAATTATCCGATGTCGATGGTTACCCATGGACAAAATTTATATGTAGTTAATTATAAGGATACAAAACTTTCTGTTCTTGATGCAGAGTCTCTTGAAGTGAAAGAAAAGTGGCAAATTCCAAAATCCTCTCACGGGATGATTATTTTAGAAAAAAGAAAAGAACTATGGCTTGGTGGACACGGTGCAGGTATGAAACCGAATACGACTGTCGATATTTTTGATATAAATAAGGGTCAGAAGAATCGTGAACTTTCACTACCTATGATGCCAATTGATTTTGCGATTGACGATGACCGAATATATGTTGTCAGCCATGGGCAAAGTCAATTATATGAAGTAAATGATGAAGGTCATGTATTGAGTGCACATGAAATTGGTGCTAATCCATTTGCGGTGCAACTTTTTGCACAATATGTTGTAGTGGCAGGGTACGATGATCAAACGTTATACTTTATGAAAAAGAATGATGTTACAAAGAAAGTTAAAGTTGATAAAGGACCATTTCAATTGATTGTAAGGGAGATGAGCGAATGACATCGATTCTAATTGTAGATGATGAACAAGATATGAGGAATTTAATCCATATGATGTTAAAAAAGTCAGGATTTCAAACACTACAAGCTGAAAATGGCACCGTTGCTATAACAACCCTTGCTCAAGCGAAAGTCGATTTAATATTGCTCGATGTTATGATGCCAGGTATAAATGGCTTTCAAGTATGCGAAGAAATTCGTAAAACTTCGAATGTACCAATCATTTTCCTAACTGCAAAGGATGCAAATGAGGACAAGGTAAAAGGTTTAACGATTGGTGCGGATGATTACATTGTAAAACCATTTACATCAACAGAACTGGTGGCACGAATAATAGCCGTGTTACGTCGCACGGGAAATGCTCCAGTGGAGATGCAAGTAAAGCATTTATGTAAAGGAACAATTGATTTGGACGAGGTATCAAGAAAAGTATTTGTATCCGGAAATGCGATACCCCTGACGTTAAAAGAATTTGACTTACTACATTTATTTATGACAAATGAAAATACGGTTTATACTCGTGAACAATTATTAGTGAGTTTATGGGGTTTAGATTATGCTGGGGGAACAAGAACAGTAGATACGCATATTAAAACACTTCGATTAAAACTAGGGAAAGAAGCTGGTCAATTTATACACACAGTATGGGGGCTAGGCTATCGTTTCGAGGTAAGAATATGAAAAAACTGTCCACGCGTATTTGGGCAATGATTTTAATCTTCTTAACGCTAACGGTTTTTTTTATGTACATACTAACCCATTTTTTATATGAACGATTGTATGTTAAGGATGCTGAACAGTCGATGATTGAAGTTGGGGAGAAATTGACGACGATTTATGAAGGTGGTAAAGTAACCGATGATTTAATCACGCAAATTGATAATTACAACAACTACTCAGATGTCTCTGTATTTGCAGTTAAGAATCCACGTGAACTAAGTGCTTGTGTACCATTTGATATTGATTATAAAACATTGATTGGTGCAGAAGAGCGACAGCAACTTTTACAAGAACAAACTATCACCAAGATGGGATATGAGGAGCGCTTCGATCGCCAAATTATTTCTGTTATTATTCCGCTGACAGATCATAATCGTTTAGAAGGTATTATTTATATATATTTCCCGTTAGCGAAAATATCAGAATTGGCATCTAAAGAAGTTATTTTTTTATTAGGAAGTGCAGCAGTATTTTTAATAATTGTAGGTTTTGGTATTTATAAGGGAATAGGTCATATTATGAAACCTCTTAATGCATTGCAAAATGCTGCAGAGAAAATGGCTGAAGGAAATTATGAAATGAGAGTCCAAGTTACATCAAAGGACGAAATAGGCCAGTTATCAAAAACCTTTAACAAAATGGCGACTGCAATTCAACAAAATGATGAGTTGCAAAAGAGTTTTTTAGCTACCGTATCACATGAATTACGAACTCCTATAAGTTATGTGAAAGGATACGGAGAAGCTATTCAAGAAGGTTTAATTCCCGAACAAGAACAGCATGAGACGATTTCCTTAATCGTCCGAGAAGCTAATCGTATGGAAAAGCTGACTAATGAATTGTTACAATTATCACGAGTAACCAACTTATATGAACCGATTGCGTTATTTCCGTTACCACTCGCAGAAACAATTCGTGAGGTAGTGTTATTAACAGAGCAACAAGCGCTTAAAAAGGACATGAAAGTGAATATAGATGTTAGTGAGGATATCATTGTTAATGCAGATGAAGAGAAATTAAAGCAAATTCTCATTAACTTAATTGAAAATGCAATACGTTATTCTAATAAGAAGACATCAATAGAAATAACTGCAAAAACAAATGGACGTTTTGTAAGCATTCAAATAGAAGATCATGGTATCGGGATTCCAGTGGAGGATCTACCTCATGTAACAGAGAGGTTTTATAGAGTAAATAAAGCGAGAAGCCGTAGTGATGGCGGTAGTGGATTAGGTCTTTCAATCGTTGACCAACTTGTTAAATTGCATGAAGGTACTTGGCAAATTGACAGTGAGTTTGGAAAAGGAACTACAATTACAATACAAATACCAATGGTAGAGGAGTATGAATGATGAAGAAATGGATGATGGGTTTATTAGTGATTATAGGTTTACTTTCAGGGTGTAATAATGATGACAAGCAAGAAGACCATGTGTCAAATAATGAAGGAACATCTGTCGAAGTAAAAGTTGATATTTTAACACCGGAAAAAGTGGAGGCAAGTAAAGAGATTGAATTAGCTGCACATGTAACACAAGGTGGAGAAGATGTTGATGATGCAGATGACGTGAAATTTGAAGTATGGGAATCTGGTATGCGTGAAGATGGACAAATGATCGAAGGTAAATTAGATGAAAAGGGTCAGTACAAAGCAGCTATTACTTTTGACCATGATGGAGTTTACTACATGCATGCTCACACAAACGCAAGAGGTTTACATGTCATGCCGAAACAAAAAATAGTTGTGGGTAATCCAGATATGAGTAAAGTGAAAGAAGAATCAAATGACAGTTCAAAAGGTATGGATCACATGAAAAAGGATGATAATGAAGGTGAAGAATCATCTGATCATTCATCAAAATAAAATAGCTTGTTACTATGATTGGAAAACACTTGCAACTTTCCATTGTTACGTGTAGAATAAATGACCAGATGACTAAAATAGTTTTCTGGTCATTTTTATTCAAAGCGAAAGTTGGTGAGAAACAAAATGGACCGCAGACAAGAAATACTTGAAGCGGCTTCGAAGTCATTTGCTCTTTTTGGGTATAAAGCTACAACGATGGATCAAGTAGCGAAAATCGCGAACGTCGGGAAAGGAACAATTTATACTTTTTTTAGTAATAAAGAAATCCTTTTTCAAGAGATTGTCGTGAAAATGATTCAAGAAATGAAAACGGCAGCGGACGAAGTAATCTCAGCAGAACAACCATTCCAGCAAAATGCACACGCGGTGTTGATGAAAATATTAGAGTTTCGAGAAGTACATCTTCTGTATGCAAAATTGATAGAAGAAGAAAAGGAACTTAGAACACCTGCTGTGAAACATGTGCTCATTCGAATTGAACAAGAAATTGTTGATTTTGTGGGTGACAAAATTAAAACAGCCATTAGCAAAGGTGAAATTCGGGAATGTGAACCAGATCTAGTTGCATACTTATTATTAAAAGCGTATTTTGGTTTTGTTGCAGACTGGGGAGAAACGCATGATTTTGAACTGTCAGAAGAGAAAATAGCTTCACTGTTTCGAGATACCATTTTTCGGGGTCTCTTACCGTGAGACTCTTTTTTTGAATGAAAATGACCGATTGAGAGATTTGGTCACATAGTTTTGTAGGAGGAATGAAGAATGATTAAGGCAGAGTTTGCGAAAATTCTCCGCACGAAAAAAATGCTGATTGCTATTATTGCAGTTCTTTTCGTTCCTGTACTATATGCAGGTATGTTCCTATGGGCTTTCTGGGATCCATACGCACATTTACAGGATTTGCCGGTCGCTCTTGTCAACAATGATAAAGGCGCTGAAATAGAAGGAAAAGAAATGCAATTAGGTACTGATTTGGTAGATAATTTACGAGATAGTAAAGAATTTAAATTTGTTGAAGTATCTAAGGCAAAAGGGGAGGAAGGATTAAAGAATCGCGATTATTATATTTTAATTGAAATTCCCGAAAACTTCTCAGAAAATGCTGGTACTTTATTAGAAGATAATCCTGAACAAATGAAAATTATTTATCGACCAAATGAAGGATACAACTTCTTAGGTGGACAAATCGGTAATACAGCTATGGAGCTTGTGCGTGCTGAAGTAAATAAAAAAGTTTCTGCTACTTATGCTGAAACGCTATTTGATAATATTGCAAAATTAGGAGACGGTTTCGGTGATGCAGCAGATGGTGCTGTAAAACTTGAAAAGGGCTCTAACAAATTAAAAGACGGTGCTAGTCAATTAAAAGACGGTATTGGCAGTGCAGCAGATGGTGCTACTCAATTAAATGATGGTGCTAAAACAGCAGCAAAAGGATCAACAGATTTAAAAAATGGTATTGATTCAGCAGCAGATGGTGCAGGTACGTTAAACCAAGGTGCTTTATCATTAGCAAAAGGATCTGCAGATTTGAATGCAGGTATTCTATCTGCTAAAGACGGTTCAAGCCAATTACAATCTGGTTCAACAGAATTGAAAAAAGGTACTGAAACTTTAGTGCAAGGTTTAGAAGGAAATACAGCAAATATTAATGCACTAAACGACGGTGCACAAAAAGTAAATACAGGTGTAGGCACTTTAAGTGCAGGATTAGGTCAATTAGCACCAGGTGCACAAAATGTTTCTGCAGGAGTTACGCAACTTGTAGATAGTCTAGGTGCTATGACTGCAAAAGTTCCAGCTTTGCAAAAGGGCGTTAAAGATACAAATGATGGAGCCGCTGGATTAAGTGCAGTTTCACAAAATTTAGCAACGGATACAAAAAAGCTAGTTGAACAAATTAAGGCCATGAATATTTCTGAAGAACAAAAAAGTGCTTTACTTCAATCAGCAGGAAAGATTGATGAAACTGCTGAACAAGTAAAAGCAGGCTTGGGTAATCTCAGCTCAGGTACAAAAGAATTAAACAATCAAGTTGTTACTATTGAAATACCAACGTCTGATAAGGCCGTAGAATTAAAACAAGGTGCAGCAACAGTTGCAGCTGGTTTAGATAAAATGAATAAAACAGTTAGTGGAGAATTAGCTCCTGGTACAAAACAATTAGCAGCAGGCACTGATCAATTAGCTTCTAATTGGAGTACATCAATTGCTGGCGCTAAAAAACTAGATGCTGGAGCAGGCCAATTACAAGTTGGCTTAACTGATCTATCTGGTGGTTTCAATAAATTACAATCAGGTTCATCACAATTAGCTGATGGTTCATCACAACTTGCAAATGGTACACAATCATTAACAAGTGGTATGGGTCAATTACAAGATGGTTCTAGTAAACTATCAACAGGTTTAGTAACATTAAGCGGTGGTACTACATCACTTATAACGGGCCTAGAAAAGCTACAAGATGGTTCAAATCAATTAAAAGACGGAACATCTGAACTAAAAGATGGTTCTAACACATTACAAGGAAAATTAAAAGAAGCGAATGAAAAAGCCGCTGAAGTAAGAGCAACGCAAAAAACTTATGACATGGTCGGTGAACCGGTAGCGGTTGAGAAACAAGAAATTAACGCAGTTCCTAACTACGGTACAGGTTTCGCGCCATACTTCTTAGCGCTTGGTCTATTTGTAGGTGCGCTATTAATCACAATTGTCTTCCCATTAGTTGAACCAGCGATAAAACCGATTAACGGTGTTTCATGGTTTACTAGTAAAGTAGCTGTTTTGGCAGTTGTTGGTTTAATTCAATCATTGACTGCAGTAGCGATAGTCGTTTGGGGTCTAAAACTTGAACCGGCTAATATGGGTGCCTTCATATTAATGGCGATAGTTACAAGTTATACATTCCTATCATTAACTCAACTGTTAGTATCAATTTTCTCGGATCCAGGTCGTTTTGTAGCTATTCTAATCTTGATACTACAATTGACAACTAGTGCGGGTACATTCCCATTAGAATTAGTACCGAAACCATTACACATTTTTAATACGTTATTACCAATGACATACTCTGTTCAAGGATTTAAAGCTGCAATTTCTACTGGAGATATGAGCTTCTTCTGGACAAATGGAGGTATTCTATTAGGATTCATGGTTGTTTGCTTAGCCATTACTTTTGGATACTTTGCATTAATGTTTAAAAAACGTCATTCAAATACTGAAGCAGTAACTGAATAATATTGAAAAAGGTTAAAGAGCGAAATATGCTCTTTAACCTTTTTTGTGAATTGTTTTATGTAAAAAGAAAAAGCGAAGAGAGTGGTTCAGGCTCTCTTCGCTTTTTCAAAAGTAAGCGATTTAATATAGGTTCATCTCTAAGGTTCAATTAGTGATGAATGTGAGCTATCAATCGAATGGGGAATTCGGTTGATCAATAATTAACGATTAAAGAGAATTGCAATGTTCACAAGTGTTTGAATAGCACTCGCTTTGTTCTTCGATTTTCTCACCGCATACAGTGCATTGTTTTGCGGGTAAATTTTTGAAAAATTCAACGACATTTTCTAACATTGTGTTTCGCCTCCTAAGTAATCTGTTATATTACTGATTTGTTATTATGTATTGTATTATAACACAGACATTTATGTCAATACAAAAACCTAATTTTAAGTTAAAATAATTGTTGAGACACGAAAGAGGAGTGAAATGAATGTTTTTTATAGATAATAAAGGTATTACAGATCCGCGCATTAACTTAGCAATTGAGGAGTATGCGTTAAAAACGATGGATGTAGAGAAAGATTCTTTTTTACTGTTCTATATCAATCAACCCTCAATCATTATTGGTCGAAATCAAAATACTGTAGAAGAGATAAATACTGATTATGTTGAAGATAATGGTATCATCGTTGTACGTCGATTATCTGGTGGTGGTGCTGTGTATCATGATCTAGGAAATTTAAACTTCAGTTTCTTAACAAAAGATGATGGAGATAGCTTCCAAAACTTTAAAAAATTCACGCAACCTGTAGTGGATGCGTTACAAAAAATGGGTATAAACTCTGAGTTATCAGGTCGTAATGATATTATGGCTGAAGGTCGTAAAATATCAGGTAACGCTCAATTCTCAACAAAAGGTCGTATGTTCAGCCATGGTACATTATTATTTGATACAGAAATTGATGCCGTTGTTTCAGCTTTAAAAGTGAAAAAAGAGAAAATCGAATCAAAAGGAATCAAATCGATTCGATCACGTGTAGCGAATATTACAGAATTTATGCATGAACCAATGACAATAGAAGAATTCCGTTTGGAAATCTTAAAATCAATTTTCGGTGGCGAAGAGAATATACAATATTATGAACTAACAGATGAAGACTGGGCTAATATCTACAAATTATCTGAAGAACGTTATCAAAAATGGGATTGGAATTATGGTCAATCTCCAAAATTTAACGTACAACGTTCTCAACGTTTCCCTTCAGGAAGTGTTGATGTGCGTTTGGAAGTGAAAAAAGGCGTTATGGAGGAAGTACATATTTTCGGCGATTTCTTCGGCGTTGGTGATATGGCAGATGTAGAACAAGCATTAGTAGGGAAAAATTACGAACGCAATGTTATTGATGAAGCACTAAATGCTATCGATGTACCAACGTACTTTGGTGGTGTTACGAAAGAACAATTTATACAATTGATATATTAATTAAATTTGACAGCATAATGTTTGAAATTGCGGTCAAGATGAAGGGGAGAGTGGAATGAATACTCATCGTATATTAATCGTAGAGGATGATTTAAAAATTGCTTCGTTACTTGCTGATACTTTGCGCAAATATCATTATGAAGTAAAAACTGTAGAATCTTTTGATAGCATCCTTGAAGAATTTACGGCGTTCAATCCTCATCTTGTTTTACTTGATATTAATTTACCTTCTTATGATGGATATTATTGGTGTCGTCAGCTTAGACAGTTAACGACTTGTCCAATTATTTTTATATCAGCTCGTTCAGGTGAAATGGATCAAATTTTTGCGCTGGAAAATGGTGGAGATGATTTCATTACGAAACCGTTCCATTACGAAATCGTCCTAGCAAAAATAAAGAGTCATTTACGTCGATCATATGGGGAATACGCCACTAAGCAAGAAGAGAGAACTGTAAAACAAGGTCAGCTGCATTTGTTCTTGGAACGTATGGAATTGCATACGAAACAAGCTCAAATTCCGTTGCAGAAAAAAGAATGTGTAATTTTAGAATTGTTGATGGGACAAGCTCCTAAAGTTGTATCTCGAGAGCAATTACTAGAAGAGCTGTGGGATGATCAAGCATTTGTAGATGAGAATACGTTGAATGTGAACATGACACGTGTACGAAAGAAGCTGTCAGATTATGATGTGCAGTCGACGATTGAAACCGTTAGAGGCGCTGGTTATCGGTTTGTATTACACTCAGAGGAGTCTTAATGATGCCGAATGTCAGATTATTTCTGAAGGATAATATTACATTAGTCTTTTTTGAAGTGTTATTAGTGCTATTTATTTTAGTGTTATTTTGGTTAGATGGCTTAAGAAATGTGGATACGGCAGTGTATTCCATTGTGATTACTTTAATATTAACGTTCACATATTTAGCGACACGTTATATTATGCGGCAATCTTTTTATAAAAAGATATCTGTTAAGCCAAAATCAATGGAAGATGCATTACAAAAAAATGCAAAAACACCAGAGCATTTGCAAACAGAGATTTTCATCCATACACTTTATAAAATATATCAACTAGAAGTACAGGCTTTATATGCGAAGCAAAATCGACATTTACAATTCATGAATCAATGGGTACATCAAATGAAAACACCTCTTGCTGTATTAGAATTACTCTTACAAGAAGAGGGTGAATTAGATAAGAAGAGTGTCCAAGAAGAAGTCGATCGTATGAAACGGAGTCTTGAGACTGTATTGATGAATGCAAGAATCGATACATTTGAAGAGGACATGAAAATTGAACAGGTTGAAATTCGTCAAATGGTTGTTGAGGCAGTTAATGAGCATAAACGGTTATTTATTGCACATCGTGTTTATCCTGATATTGCGATAGATGAAAATCTTATGGTTCCAACGGATTCGAAATGGATGAAATTTATTATTGGTCAATTTATTACAAATGCAGTTAAATATACGTTTGAAGAGGGTAAAAAAATATATTTATCCACGGAAGTTACGGAGAACCATATTGAACTGACAATTAGAGATGAAGGTATAGGTATACCTTCATCAGATTTGAAACGTGTAACACGTCCCTTTTTCACAGGTGAGAATGGACGTAAAACAGGTGAATCGACGGGAATGGGTTTATATTTAGCACAAGAGGTTTGTGATAAATTAGGACACCAGTTATTAATTGAATCTGAGGTTGGGAAAGGGACGAAGATGAAGGTTTTGTTTAATCGTTCATCGAGCTAGCATTTCATAGAAAGTGAGGTGGACTTGTGTCTATCTTGAAAATTGATGAAGTTACAAAAGTTTATGAAGGAAAAGTTACACATCGAGCGCTTAATCAACTGAGTTTTGAAGTAGAGAAGGGCGAATTTTTGGCTGTTATGGGTCCTTCGGGTAGCGGCAAAACGACGTTGTTAAATGTTGTCTCAACGATAGATACACCTACTTCTGGTGAAATCACCGTAGATGGCATTAAGCCTCATGAGTTGAAAAAGAATGAACTGGCTTATTTTCGACGTCGTCAACTTGGCTTCGTATTTCAAGATTTCAACTTATTACAGATGCTAACGGTTGAGGAAAATATGGTATTACCTTTGACTTTAGATAATATGGATGTTGAGGTAATGGAAGAGCGGGTACAGAATGTATCCAAGCAGTTAGGCATACAGTCTATTTTAGAAAAGCGTCCAAATGAAATCTCTGGTGGGCAAGCCCAAAAGACGGCAATTGGACGAGCTCTTATTCATAAACCATCTCTAATTTTAGCAGATGAACCAACTGGAAATTTAGATTCTAATTCCTCAAGAGATGTGTTAGAGCTGTTAGGACGCATTAATAAAAATGAGGGTACGACAATCGTAATGGTGACGCATGATCCGATTGCGGCAAGTTATTGTGACCGGGTGTTATTTATCAAAGATGGTGAGTATTTCAATGAAATCTATAAAGATGATCACCGTCAGACATTTTTCCAAGGAATTTTGAATGTGCTCAGTCTATTGGGAGGTCATGTCGGTGACTTTTCGACAGTTCGCCTACCGTAATGTTATAAGAAATTATCGAGTTTATGCAGCATTTTTTATGTCGAGCGTATCATCCGTGATGGTGTTTTTTATTTACTCGATGCTCATGTTTCATCCTAAGGTAGAGGATGAGTTTCTAAGGGAAATTGCGTTCCAAGGAATGTTTGTCGCAGAAGTTATATTAGTGTTATTTATGATGTTCTTCTTATTCTACTCAATGCGTGCGTTTCTTCAGGCCCGTTCCAAGGAATTTGGTTTGCTCATGCATCTAGGAATGGAAAAACGACAGTTAAATAAGCTGGTATTACTAGAGACGATAATTATTGGAGTAACTTCGATTATCTTGGGGATTGTATTCGGTTATGCCTTTGCGAAATTCTTTTTTATGATTGTTCGCGAAATTTTACAAATAGATAGCTTACCGTTGTATTTTTCTTGGGAGCCATTTGCATTAACAATTGGAACATTTACAAGTTTATTTGTAATTATTTCGTTTGTTAGTGTGATGTTCATACGAGATCGTGATGTTATCGATTTGTTAAAGGGTTACTGGCGCAATGAACAGACAGCCTCTTATTCGAAATGGCGAGCTATTTTAGGGTTGTTGATATTAATTCTTTCTTATGTGCTAGCCTCATTCACGACACAAGAACGTTTAATGGTTTTATTAGCAATATTACCCCCTTTAGCAAGTTTGGGAACATATTTGTTTTTCACGGATACACTACAGTGGCTGATGTCTTTTGTACGTGCTCGAAAGAAAATGTATTGGCATAAGTATCGTTTAATAACTGTTTCGGAAGTGTCTATTATTATGCGAGAAAATGCACGTATGTTTTTTATCTCTTGCATGGTTTCCACCTTGGCTTTTTTAGCTATGGGTACTCTTATCTCTATGTCGACATTTACGCATCAGTTTCATAGTCTAAATCCATTGGGCCTCGTCTATTCGAGTAAAATAGACAACCCTTATGAAGAAGCACATATTAATAGTTTGACGAAAGAATTAGAAGCAAATGGACTGTCTTATCATTTAAATAAGTTTACGGTAAAACGTCAAACATCTTCTAATACTCAACAGCCGGTAAAGATTATTCGGCAATCAGATATAAATCGACTGGCCCTAGTATTTGGTTATCCTGTTGTCAATTTGGATCAAGGGGAGGCCATCTTTTTAGCCTACTCAGAGAAGTCTTTGGAGGAATTAAGAAACAAGAAGGTCAGGACCGTTTTACAAGAAAATAGTATTCCACTTTACATCAATTCAGTTTATCCACGTGTTCTTTTTTCTCCTACTGAGCTTGGAACGAATGTCATTGTCATAAATGACGATGATTTCAATTTAATCGATGAGGCAATGGTTGGAGCAAATGCCGAACAGTCCACGAATCACTTGTATGTATTTCATGTACCACAGTGGACAGCTACTAAGAATATTGGAGTAGAGTTAGATGCGATGGTGACAGATGCATATCTGAATAATCATCAAGGTGAATTGCCATTTTACTTTGAGAATTCCGGCTTAGATTATTCATTTATACGTTCGACTTTTGCGTTGTTGCTATTTATTGGATTATTAGCAGCTTCTGTGTTTTTCTTAGCATCTGGTAGTTTTATCTACTTTAAATTATATACGGGTCTAGAGCGAGATAAGCAGCAATTTAATGCACTCAGGAGAATGGGAATTACGGAAAAGGAACTAAGGAAAATTGTGAATAGACAGTTGATACCACAGTTCTTTTTACCTTGGGGTCTAGCAATGTTGCACAGTACATTTGCATTTATGTCATTACAGGCATTTTGGACAGGTATTGCAGAGCTTTCGATATTGAGGGAAATATTAATCGTTTTAGCAGCTATCACTTGTGTTCAATTTTTCTATTTCTATTTAATTCGCTGGCGTTATTTATCCCATATTAGCTAATGCTAATTGGCTCTGATGTTAAGGATAAGGATTTAAGCAAGTCTATCAATTACCTCTGGTGATTGATAGGCTTTTTTTTATGGAAAAAAATCTAATTATTACACTCTCCTAACAAATAAGTAATTGAGCTATGAAAATAATTAAAGTAGTAGAACTAAATAAAAAATAGTGGAACTACTTAACGCTATAAATAGCTGTCTGTTGTTTTATTTTGTAAATTTTAATATAATATAGTCAGAAATGAATGAATATTCATTCTGTTTTGACAAAGGGGAGATAAGTATATGAATTTAGTTTCGGCAGTTCATAAAACATCAAAAGAACAACCGGAAAAGATTGCGTATCATTTTATGGGGAAAGATACGAATTATGGTGAATTTGAAGAATCGGTTGCACGCTTTGCTTCAGCTTTAAAGGGATTAGGGGTAGGAAATGGGGACCATATTGCGTTATTACTTGGCAATACACCTCATTTTTTAATTTCTTTATATGCAACAATGCGCGTAGGCGCAACTGTAATTCCGATTAATCCAATTTACACACCAGATGAGATTACGTATATTGTACGTAATGGAGATGCTAAAGTAGTTATTGCATTAGATGCTTTATTGCCATTAGTGAAAGTAGGAGTAACTGCCTTTCCGAATGTAGAAGCATTCATTGTATGTGAAACTGCTCCTGAAACAGCAGCTAAGTTGGCCGAGTTAGAGAGTCCTGTGAAAGAAAAAGTAAGATCATTTTCAATGTTGCTGGCATCATCTTCAGCGGATTTTGAACCTACAGAATTAGATCCAGAAGATACAGCTATTATTTTGTATACTTCGGGAACGACAGGACAACCGAAGGGTGCAATGTTAACGCATAAAAACCTTTATTCAAATGCGCGGGATGTAGCGGAGTATTTGACTATTTCTCCTGAAGATCGTGTGGTTACGGCTTTACCGGTCTTTCATGTGTTTGCCCTTACGGTAGTAGTGAATGCACCACTATTAAATGCGGCAACATTATTAATTGTACCTAGATTCAGTCCTAAAGATGTATTTGAAATTGCAAGAGAGAAAAAGGCTACAGTTTTTGCGGGAGTACCTACAATGTACAATTTCTTATATCAATTCCCTGATGGTAATCCAGAAGATTTCTCATCAATTCGTATAGCTATTTCTGGTGGTTCTTCTTTACCAGTAGCATTGCTACATAATTTTGAAGACAAGTTTAAAGTGAGTATTTCTGAAGGCTATGGCTTATCTGAGGCATCACCAGTAACAAGCTTTAACCCGCTAGGGCGTGAGCGAAAGCCTGGTTCAATTGGTACGAACATCGTCAATGTGGAAAATAAAGTATTCAACCAATTAGGAGAGGAAGTACCTGTTGGTGAAGTAGGCGAACTTGTTGTCAAAGGTCCTAATGTGATGAAAGGCTATTATAAAATGCCTGAAGAAACAGCCGCAACCATTCGTGATGGTTGGTTATATACAGGAGACCTTGCGAAAATGGACGAGCAAGGTTACTTCTATATTGTCGATCGAAAGAAAGATATGATTATAGTTGGAGGCTATAATGTCTATCCACGTGAGGTGGAAGAAGTATTATATGCACACCCAGGTATCGTGGAAGCTGCAGTAATTGGTTTACCTGATCTCAATTTTGGTGAAGAAGTCTTTGCGTATGTGGTTTTAAAAGACCCGAATCTAACTACTGAAGATATCTATGAATATTGCCAAGAAAAGCTAGTAAAATATAAAATACCTAAGCAAATTGAAATTATTGAAGAGCTACCTAAAAATACAACGGGAAAAATTTTGCGTCGTTCTTTGAAAGAACATGCTCATGCTCTAAATAAATAATAAAAAGGAGGTGCCTAGACGGCATCTCCTTTTTTTACTTTTTATAAATTAATTGGTACATAATATAGACAAATAAAATCCATATCGGACCGACAATAAGCGCGATTCGAGTATCTGGGAAGTATGCCATTAAAATCATAACGAGTGATAAAAAGGCAAGAGCAAAATATGGTCCGACCGGATACATAAATGCTTTATATTTTAGTTTAGATACTTGAGCTTTTGATAATGATTTCCGGAACTTTAATTGGGTAATTAAAATAATTGCCCATGTCCAAATGGCTCCGAAAGTAGATATACTAGTCACCCATACGAATACTTTTTCAGCTACAAAATAGTTCAGTGCTACACCGATTAGTAATACAAATGCAGATGCCATAATGGCTGCAGCTGGTACGCCGCCTTTACTAATTTTCGCAAATACTTTTGGTGCTTGTTTTTGTTCAGCCAAGTTAAAGAGCATTCGACCAGTACTGAAAATACCGCCATTACAGCTAGATAATGCGGCTGTTAAAACAACAAAATTAATAATCCCTGCAGCATAACGTAAACCAATTTTATCAAACATTAAAACGAACGGACTACCTGTAGAGCCAACTTCGTTCCAAGGATAAATCGACATGATTACAAGTAATGCACCTACGTAGAATAATAAAATACGCCAAAGTACAGTATCAATCGCTTTAGGAATTACTTTTTCAGGGTTTTTAGCTTCACCAGCAGTAATCCCGATCATTTCGATACCTAGATAAGCGAACATTACTATTGGTAAGGACATGAAAACACCTTGTATTCCATTCGGGAAAAATCCACCATGGCTCCATAAATTACTAAAGCCAACAGCAATACCGCCATTGCCAATACCAAATAAAATAACACCTAAGCCTAGTACAATCATCGAAATAATTGCAAGGATTTTAATAAGTGCGAACCAAAATTCAAACTCACCATAAGCTTTTACAGCAATTAAATTAACCATAACCATGACAACTAACGCTGCTAATGCCCATAACCATTTCGGGGAATCAGGGAACCAAAGTTGCATATACACGCCAACAGCTGTAATTTCGGCCATACAAGTAACAATCCACAAAAACCAATAGTTCCAGCCTGTTATAAATCCAGCTAATGGTCCTAAATAATCTCTAGCATAGCGACTAAATGAACCGGCAACTGGATTGTTTACTGCCATTTCGCCAAGTGAACGCATAATAATGAAAATAACAGCACCACCAAGTGCATAAGCAATTAAAATAGCTGGTCCAGCTAATTTTATTGCTCCTGCAGAACCTAAAAATAGACCGACTCCTATGGCGGCACCGAGCGACATCAACGTAATGTGTCGTTGCTCCAACCCGCGTTGAAGCTCTGGTTTCTTGTTCATAATGTTAGACTCCTTCGAAGCTAATGATAACTCCCCTATATTACCATAAAATTTAATGAATAAAAATCCACACGCCAGGGCAATAAGAAAAATTATGTAAACTCTTTGTCTTTATAAGTAATTTATGGTTACAATACATACATATATATGTTTGATTAATTCAAATATATTGATAATTTAAGAGTTTTCCATTTATAGGGAAGGGGAGTTTTTTCATGTCTAAACGTTTATTAAAAGCAGAGGATTTATATGCCTTGCACTCTATTACAAATCCACAATTATCTCCAAGTGGAGAAGAGGCAGTTTTTGTTCGTACGAGTATTGATGAAGAAAAAAATAAATATATAGCGCACTTATTCCACTTAGATCTTACAAGTGGAGCAGTAACTCAGTGGTCATATGGGAAAGATCGTATCTCGTCTCCGACTTGGTCAGCAGATGGGCGAAATGTTGCGTTTTTGTCAAATCGTAATGAAAAAAATCAAATATATATTATTGCGAAAAATGGTGGAGAGGCACGTCAACTTACAACATTAGCAAATGGTGTTTCACAATTTCAATGGTCACCATGCGGTCAGAGTATTTGGTTTAGTGGCCGACTTAAGGAAGGTAAAAACTTCGCAGATGTAGCTGAAAAAGAAGAAAAGAAAAAGCCAACTGCTTATATAGTAGAAGGTATGAAATATAAAGCTGACAGTATAGGGTTATTACCTCAAGATAGTTATAATCATATTGGGAAAATTGATGTAGCATCTGGTGATATTGAATTGTTTTCAGAAGGCAATCATAATTACAGTTTAGAAGCAGTATCACATGATGGTAAAAAGTTAGTTTTATCAGGGAATCGTGCAGAAAATAAAGACTTTGATTTCAGTCAGCAACTGCTATTAGTTGATATCGAAACAAAGAAAGAAACGACCATTCTTAATGAAGAAGGTACTTATGGGGATGCATATTTTTCATATGATGATCGTTACATAGCGTTTTATGGCGGTAAGCATTCATATAAAAACGCGACACACGGTGGAGTTTATATTTACGATACAGAAGAGCAAAATTATAGAAATCTAACAGAGGGCTTTGATGCACCAATAGGAGATCTTGCTGTAGCAGATCATCAGCAAGGAGCTACTGCACCAACTGTTGTATGGACGAAAGCGAACGACCTGTATTTCCAAGTGTCTACAATGGGAGATATACGATTATATTATGCAACATTGGATGGAGCAATTTATCCAGCAAGTCCAGAAAATGAACATGTCTATGGCTACGATGTTGAGCGTGATGGTTTGTTCGCGCTGTTAGCAATTAGTAATCCTATAATGCCAGGTGAACTTTTTAAATACGATGTAACAACAGGTGAAAGTCAACAAATGACTCATTTCAATGATGCCTTTGTGAACGAGGTTGAACTTGTTCAACCTGAAGCAATTACTTATAAAAGTTCAGATGGATTTGATGTGTATGGTTGGTTGATGAAGCCAGCTCAGTATGAAGAAGGTAGAAAGTATCCACTAATCGTTGAAATTCATGGTGGACCGCATGCAATGTATGCAAATTCATTTTTCCATGAGATGCAGTTGATTGCAGCGCAAGGTTATGGTGTCCTTTATGTCAATCCAAGAGGAAGCCATGGATATAGCCAAGAATTTGTAGATGCAGTACGTGGTGATTATGGTGGTGGTGATTATGCAGACATCATGGCTGGATTAGATGCGACGATTGCGGATCAGGATTGGATTGATACAGATCGACTTGGAGTAACTGGAGGCAGTTACGGTGGTTTTATGACAAACTGGATTGTAGGTCATACAAATCGCTTTAAGGCAGCTGTAACGCAACGTTCAATCTCTAACTGGATTAGTTTCTTTGGTGTATCAGATATTGGTTACTATTTCAGCGATTGGCAAATCGGTACGGATATGAAAGATGTAGAAAAGTTATGGCAACATTCACCTCTTAAATATGCCGAAAATGTGGAAACGCCATTATTAATCTTGCATAGTGAAAAGGATTTCCGTTGTCCAATAGAACAAGCAGAGCAACTATATATTACGTTAAAATCTATGGGCAAGGAAACTCAATTTGTGAGATTCCCAGATGCAGATCATAACTTATCTCGAACAGGCTTACCAAATTTACGTATAGAAAGACTTAATCAAATTACAGGTTGGTTTGAGAAATATTTGTAATTTAAAAGTTCTAAGGTTTTATTCTATTTGGTGACAAGTCTACAATGCAAAAATTAGGACGTAGTAAATTTTTTAAACTAAGTTGTTGTGAGTACAATATTTAAAGTATATAAATAATCTCATGATGAGTGCATAATAAATATAAAAAGTTCCGCACGATGCGGAACTTTTTATATTTCACAACGTTTATTAAAAGCGTACATATTTATAAATCCGTGACAGTATAGTGAGAAAACAGTATGATGAACAAGTGAAAAAAAAAGATTGCGAGTGAATTGAATGATTGAACTAATACAGAACTTATTTAGCTTTATAATGCATATTGATCAACATCTCGTTGAAATAATTCAACAATTTGGTGTTTGGTCATATGGTATTATCTTTTCCATTGTTTTTGTCGAAACGGGTCTTGTAATATTCCCGTTTTTACCAGGTGATTCATTACTTTTTGCCAGCGGAGCATTTGCAGCACTTGGAGCATTTAATTTACCGATACTTCTTTTAGTGTTTTTCGTAGCAGCTGTGTTTGGAGATTCAGTAAACTATGAAATTGGACAAAAAGTTGGAACGGCTATTTCACCAAAGAGCTTTTTAGGCCGTGTTATTAATCAAGATCGTATGCAAAAAGCACAGGACTTCTTTAATAAGCATGGTGGGAAAACGATTATCTTCGCCCGCTTTATGCCATTTATTCGAACGTTTATCCCATTTGTAGCCGGTGCTAGTAGAATGCATTATCGTCAATTTTTAATGTATAACATTATAGGTGCATTCTTATGGGTTGCTATTTGTACATTAGCAGGATACTTCTTTGGTAATATTCCAATAATTAAAGACAACTTCTCAAAAGTAATATTAATTATTATTTTCGTTTCAGTTTTGCCAGCGATCATTGGTTTTTTGAAATCGAGAGTAAAGAAATAAATAATAGCAGTAAAACACTTTAGTTAATTGGCTAAAGTGTTTTTTTATGAAAACCAATTAAAATAGTAAGAATTGTTGGAATGTTTAGTGAAAAAGTATTTAGAAAATGGTAATATTGATTTTATATAGAAGACTAATAGTAAAGGGAGTTTGATATCATGGGGAAAATGAATGTTGAAAGCTTTAATTTAGACCATACAAAAGTCGTCGCACCATTTGTTCGATTAGCGGGACTTAAAAAAGGTGTAAATGGTGATGAAGTTTATAAATATGATATTCGATTTAAACAACCTAACAAAGAGCATATGGAAATGCCTGCGTTACATTCAATAGAGCATTTAATGGCTGAGAACATTCGTAATCATACGGACCATGTTGTCGACCTTAGTCCAATGGGATGCCAAACGGGCTTCTATTTATCAATGATTAATCATGATAACTTTGATGAAGTACTAGATATTTTAGATAAAACTTTTAATGATGTCTTGGTAGCAACGGAAGTACCAGCATGCAACGAAGTCCAATGTGGTTGGGCTGCGAGCCATAGTTTAGAAGGTGCGAAGGAGCTTGCAAAAGAAATGCTAGCGAAACGCGGTGAGTGGAAACAAATTTTCATAGAAGAATAAACAGATAAGAGGCTGCGTATACTAGCAGCCTCTTTATTATTATCTTCCTGTAAAATTTGGTTTTCGCTTTTCAGAAAATGCATTGAGTGCTTCAATACGATCTTCAGTAGGAATGGTAATTTCATATGATTTTCGCTCAATATGAAGACCTGTTTGTAAATCGGTATTCATACCATGCTTGATAGCAAATTTTGCTTGTTGTAATGCAATGGGACCGTTAGCTAGCATCAACTCTGCGAATGCCACTGTTTTTGTAAGAAGATCTTCACGCTTTTCGACTTTAGTCAAAAGACCGTATGCTAGTGCTTCTTCAGCCTTTAATCTTTTTGCAGTTAAAATTAGTTCTAGTGCTTTTGCTTCTCCTATGAGTCTAGGAAGTCGTTGAGTTCCGCCAGCTCCGGGAATTATACCAAGGCTCGTTTCTGTTAGGCCGAGTAATACATCATCTGCAGCAAAACGGAAGTCACATGCTAATGCTAATTCGGTACCCCCACCGAAAGCATAGCCATTAATCATTGCAATAGTCGGTTGAGGTAAATTTTCAATAGCTGAAAAAACCTCACCTATCTTATAAAGGTTGCGTTTTACGCGTTGTTCAGTTAATGTTTTTCTTTCTTTCAAGTCAGCACCAACACTAAAAGCTTTATCACCTGCGCCTGTAAAGATGACCACACGAATATCGGGATTAATCCGAATAGATTCAACAATTTGACCTAATTCAACTAGTAAATCATAATTGAATGCATTCATCGCTAGTGGTCTATTCAATGTAACAAATGCCAAATGCTCCTGTTGTTTATAAATTAGTGTTTCCAATGAAATTTCCCCCTTATTGTGAAAAAATTACTCCCAATTAAACGATAGCATGTCTATGGTTTTTCGTCATCTTTGAATAAATATTTCCAGTTATTAAGTGTTTAATATTATCCTTATATTTTCGGTTAAAGGATAATTTTATTGTAAAATGTATATCTACATGAAATTAAAGGTAAAATGAAAGGTTTAAAGTAACGGGGTAAACTAAATACTTTAAGCAATATTGCTGATATAATGAAATGGAAATAGATTTTAAAGGAGAAACCATATGGAAGTATTTATTGGTCGTCAACCTATATTTAATAAACAAAAGCAAGTTTTCGCATATGAATTATTATATCGAGACGGAGCAGTCATGAACGAGTTTCCATCTATTGATTCGGATAAGGCAACCGTTGAAGTTTTGATCAATTCATTATTTTCAATTGGTTTTGATGAACTTACAAATGGTAAACCATGCTTTATAAACTTTACTGAAAACCTTTTAATGAGTAACATATTTGATCACTTACAACCTGATCAAGTAGTAATTGAAATTTTAGAAGATGTCCCCATCACAGCAAAACTGGTTAAGAGAATCAAAAAATTAAAAAGCCAAGGTTATAAAATTGCTCTTGATGATTTTGAGTTGCAAAAAGATGTAACACTTTATAATGAATTATTTACATATACAGATTTTATTAAAGTAGATTTTCTTCTTACTTCAGAAGAGGAACGAAAAGAGATTGAGAATCGTGTTAGAAAAGACTTCCCTAAAATTGTTTTGTTAGCTGAAAAGGTAGAGACACGCTCTCAATGTCACATAGCAAATGAAAATGGATATCAACTTTTTCAAGGTTATTTCTTCAAACAACCTCAAATTATCCGAGGTAATGATATCCCAACCAATATATTACAATATTATCGTGTAATTTCTTTATTACGCGGGAAAGATCCCGATATTGATGATATTTCTAAGCAAATTGAACATGACGTTGCGATGTCATTCAAATTGTTAAAATTGATCAATTCATCTTCGAAACGTAGAAAATCTAAAATTCGTTCAATTAAACAAGCTATTTTATTATTGGGCTTAGCAGATTTACGTAAATGGATATATATTTTAGCGTATCGTGAATCGCAAAAGGATGCACAAGCTGATATGTATGATGAGCTGATGAAGGCATCCTTATGTAGAGCTAAAATCTGTGAAATGTTAGCACGTTATAATTATAAAGAAAATTATTCCGAATACTTTTTAGTAGGCATGTTTTCATTAATCGATGCAATTTTGCAAAGACCTATGAACAGTATATTATTACAACTTCCTTTGTCAGATATTATTATTGAAACCATTTTAGAAGGAGAGACAGAGATGACGCCATATCTACAAGTGGCTATTGCTTTAGATAAGCTAAATTGGGATAAAGTTGCAGAGTTAGCTGTTGAAATAGGGATTAATGGAAAAGATTTATACGCAATATACCAAGAAGCAAATAAATGGTCAGATAATATTCTTTAATGTCTACTACTGATAATGCAATGATAAAAATGAAGACTAAAACAGTTGAATAAGCTTTTTATTCTGGGGAATGCTTAAATAGTGAAATTCACAAATATGAAACAACTTGTTGATACATTGATGTATATGTGTTTACAGAGCTTTTTAGTAGGCTTACCTGTTAGTGTAAGGTTTTAAAAACGTTTATATACGGTATAATTATTCTGTAAGTAATACAATGATTGAGGAGGTCTTTAAATGAAAAAAACTCTACTTGCTATTCTATTCGGTTCAGCCCTTGTGCTTGGTGCATGTGGTGGTGGTAATAAAGCAAAAGAAGAAACTACAAATGAAAAAACTGGTTCAGAAACAGCAGCTGTTGACACACAACAAATTATTCAACAAAAGTGTATCACTTGTCACGGTGAAAATCTTGAAGGACGAGGTAACTTCCCTAATCTCTCAAAAATCGGTGCCACTCGTTCAAAAAAAGAAATCTTAGATGTTATTAATAATGGTAAAAATGGAATGCCTGGTGGTATCATTTCTGGTGACGATGCTGAGGCAGTAGCTAAATGGTTATCTGAACAAAAATAAGCTCTGTATTAAAAACTAGATTTCTGAGGGGGAAGCTAGTTTTTTGTAGGTGGATTATACAGCAAGGATAAGAGCAACCCATAGGGCATATGGATTGCTTTTTTCTATTTGTAAATTTGGTTTATGGAAGAGGGTCGTAGCTGGACGAACGCGCTCAGCAATTAAATTTATGTTAAAATATATTCCAAGTGTTGTTATTTTAAAGGGTAGTTTTATGGAAGGAAGTGTTAGTCTTGGATCAAGTATGTACGAAAGATGTTATTAAGATGTTTGACTTGAAGCTTATCAGTGGCCATGAGGGAATTGGTCGACATATATTAACAAGTGATATTTCTAGACCAGGCCTTGAGATGGCAGGCTATTTTACGCATTATCCAGCTCAACGTGTTCAGCTATTAGGAAAAACAGAGCTGTCATTTTTTGATATGTTACCAAGGGATGTGCAGTTTGATCGAATGAACAAACTATGTTCACAAGATACACCTGCTATTATTATTTCGCATGATATGGAAGTACCTGAAGCGTTATTTGTTGCTTCTAATGAGCACCATGTACCGGTATTATCAACAAAAATGGCAACAACTCGTTTCTCTAGTATGTTAACGAATTATCTTGAAAGTCAATTGGCTCCAACAACAGCTGTTCATGGTGTATTGGCTGATATATATGGTATTGGAGTTTTGATTACTGGGAAAAGCGGCGTAGGTAAAAGTGAGACTGCACTTGAACTTGTGAAAAAAGGACACCGTCTTGTAGCGGATGACTGTGTAGAAATTCGTCAAGAAGGTGAAAATACATTAATAGGGAATGCACCTGCTTTAATACAGCATTTACTTGAAATTCGTGGCATAGGTATTATTGATATTATGACATTATTTGGAGCTAGTGCTGTTAGAAGTCATAAACGCATTTCACTTGTTATTGATTTAGAAGTATGGGATTCTGATAAAACCTATGATCGTTTAGGTTTAGAAGAAGAGACGATGAAAATTATTGATACAGAATTGACGAAGTTAACAATCCCAGTTAAACCAGGACGAAATCTATCTGTTATCATCGAAGTAGCAGCAATGAATTATCGATTGAAAAAACTTGGTGTCAACGCAGCAGAAGAGTTTTCTAGAAGGCTTGATAGTGTGATTGAGTCTAAAGAAAATTGATGTAGGCAAACTTCGTAATTTGGAAGGAGAAAAGTATGGATTCAATATTATTACAAATTAACCCAGTAGCACTTGAGCTAGGACCAATTTCAATTAGATGGTACGGGGTCATTATCGCAATGGGCATTATTATTGCCTTTTTGATTGGGCAAAGAGAAATGGTGAAACGTGGATTTCATAATGATTTTTTAACAGATTTATTGATTTGGGCAGTACCAATTTCTATTATTTGTGCCCGAATTTACTATGTAATATTTAAATGGGATTTCTATAGTGCAAATCCTGGTGAGATTATTCAAATTTGGCATGGTGGGATTGCCATACACGGTGCACTAATTGGTGCATTTATTACTACATATATTTTTGCTAAAAAGCGTGGGGTTAGTTTTTGGAAGATTGCAGATGTATTAGCGCCAAGCTTATTAGTAGGTCAAATTATTGGCCGTTGGGGTAACTTTATGAACCAAGAGGCTTATGGTGGTGCTGTGACACGCGATTTCTTAGAAGGATTGCATTTGCCAAATTGGATCATTGAGCAGATGAATGTAAACGGTATTTACCATCACCCTACCTTCTTATATGAATCCCTATGGAATGTAGTTGGCCTCGTATTGTTACTAGCCTTACGAAAAGTGAATTTACGACGTGGTGAAATATTTTTAACTTATATTATTTGGTATTCATTTGGTCGCTTCTTCGTAGAAGGATTACGTACTGATAGTTTATTAATAGGTGATTTGCGCATGGCACAAATTGTGTCGTTAATCGGTTTAGTGATAGGTGTTGTACTTTTCATCTATAGAAGAATGAAAGTAAAACCAGTTGTAAAGTATTTAGATAAGTAATATTGAAGAGTAGCGAAGGAAATGCTAAAAGAGTGTTAATGGCCAGGCTGAATACAGCTTGGTCATTAATGCTTATCATGTAGTTGTTGAAACTATATACATTTTTGGACTTTAGGAATCCCTATGTTGTCGTTATTTTTAATCGTATTACGACAGCATTCGTTTTTCTCGTAGTTGTCACAACACTTTGACGAAGAGCTGAAGAAAAGAAAGAAAAAGGAGCCGCATTCGTATGACAAATAGAAAAATTAAAGCACTATTATTCGACTTTGACGGTACTTTATTAGATACAAATGAGCTTATCATACAAACTTTTTTACATGTATTAGAGACTAAATTCCCCGGGAAATATAGCAGAGAAGATGTTTTACCATTTTTAGGGCCTTCTTTAAAAGATACATTTTCAACTGTCGATTTAGGGCGTGTAGATGAGCTAGTACAAGATTATCGAAAATGGAATATTGCTCATCATGATGAGCTTGTAACAGAATTTGACGGTGTTTTAGAAACATTACTAGCATTGAAAGAAGCAGGAATTCGACTTGCGATTGTTTCAACAAAACGACAAGATATGCTAGCAAGAGGACTTCGTATTTTAAACGCAGAAGGATTATTTGAAGTCATCATTGGTTTAGATGATGTGAAAAATGTGAAGCCAGATCCAGAACCAATTCTATTAGCACTTGAGAAGATGGGTCTACAAAAAGATGAAGTTATAATGATAGGCGATAATTCTCACGATATTGAAGGTGGTAAAAACGCTGGAGTAAAAACAGCGGGCGTTGCATGGTCCTTGAAGGGTGAAGCATTCTTGGCGCAATTCAAACCTGATTATATGTTACATCATTTGAGTGACTTACTAGAGATTGTTGGAGAAGTTTCCTATGAGGAGAACTGAGAGATATCGTGTTGAAGGTGCAAGTTCTCTTTGGCAAATTTATAAAACAGTTTCCTTTTGGAAGGTAGCAAAAACATTCATCGTTATACAAATGGCGCGTTATACGCCGTTTTTATCGATGAAAAACTGGCTATATCGTACATTTTTGAAAATGAAAATAGGAGATAAGACGGCTTTTGCTTTAATGGTAATGCCCGATACGATGTTTCCTGAACGCATTCAAGTAGGAAGTAATACGATCATTGGCTATAATACGACGATTTTAGCGCATGAATATTTAATAGAAGAATATAGATTAGGCGATGTCATTATTGGAGATCGTGTAATGATTGGTGCAAATTCAACAATATTGCCTGGCGTTAGCATTGGAGATGATGCAATTGTCTCTGCTGCAACATTAGTGAATAGAGATGTTCCAGCTGGCGCTTTTGTTGGAGGTAATCCTATGCAAATTATTTACACGAAGGAACAAATGGATATTAAAAAGTCGCTCAATTCTAAAAACTCATAAAGTTTATATGCTTTATGAGTTTTTTCTATTGACGGTATGTAAGAATTGAGATAAAATACTTTCATATATCATCACTCTATCACTCTAGCGAACTAAAGTAAATAGATTAGGAAGTGTCACTATGTCACCAATTCGAAAGTTTGAAAAACCACTTGGAATGCGCGATACGTTTCCAAAGATTTTTGAAAAAAAAGAAGTTGTTAGACAGACCGGTCGAGACTTTCTACAAATGAGAGGCTTTGACTTTATAAAAACACCAACGCTTGAATATTACGATACAGTTGGTAAAGCCTCTGCAATCGTTGAGTCTTCTTTATTTAAGCTAGTAGATAGTCAAGGTAATACATTAGTGCTTCGTCCAGATATGACAACACCAATCGCACGTGTTGCATCATCGAAGTTATTAAAAGAAAAGATTCCATTACGTTTAGCTTATTTTGCAAATGTGTTCCGTGCTCAAGAAACAGAAGGGGGACGCCCAGCAGAATTTGAACAAATGGGTGTTGAAATTATTGGCGATTCTTCTGTTTATGCTGATGCTGAAATTTTATTGACGGTGATTGAACTGTTAAAGGCATTAGAAGTAAAACAATTTAAGTTAACAATCGGAAATGCAGGGATTCTAAATGCTATTCTAACTCAAAATGTCAGAACAGAAGAGCAATTCAAAGAATTGCATAAACTACTTGTGGAAAAGAATATTGTAGGTTTTGAAGAAGCGGTTAAGCTTTTTGAGTTGCCTCAGAAAAACAAACAAACATTATTAACTTTTATTGAAGAAGCGACAGATCTAAATAACATTAACCAAATTGATAAGTATTTAATAGAAAAAGATGATTTTATATATATGGAAAGACTGCAGAAGATTTTAGCTGTTTCTGAAGTAGAAAAGTACATTTATTTTGATTTTACATTAGCGAGTCATATGAATTACTACACGGGCATGCTATTTGAAGTATTTGCAACTGGAGCAGGTTTCCCGTTAGGAAATGGTGGCCGCTACGATGGATTACTTGATGAATTTGGATCACAGGTTGGAGCAATTGGTTTTGGATTACGTGTCGATCAACTGTTAGAAGTCATGCCTTCATTTCAAAAGGAACAAGAAGAGGTGCTCGTATTATTTGCACAGAATGAATTCCCAAGAGCAGTAGCAAAGGCAGCTACCCTTCGTAAAGAAGGTAAACGTACTACATTGCAATCGATTGAAGGTTTAGAGAATATAGCAGCGTTTGAGCAACTCTTTTCAAAAGTTGTACGTATTGGGCAAGGAGGAATTGAACATGGCTGAATTGACAATCGCAATGCCTAAAGGGCGCATTTTCGAAGAAGCATATGAAATGCTCATTCAAGCAGGTTTTGACTTGCCAGAAGATGTTGAAATATCACGTAAATTAATGATTGAAATTCCATCTGAGAAAATTCGATTCATACTAGCAAAGCCAATGGACGTACCTACATATGTTGAACACGGTGTAGCTGATATTGGTATAGCAGGAAAAGATGTTCTGCTAGAACAAGGAAGAGCGGTACATGAATTACTTGATTTGAAAATTAGTAAATGTTATATCGCTTCTGCGGGGTTACCAAATACAAAGCTAAATGATATTGCACCACGTATTGCGACGAAATATCCTACAGTTGCCTCTCACTATTACCGTGAAAAAGGGGAACAAGTTGAAATAATTGGTCTAAACGGTTCGATTGAATTAGCTCCAATGATAGGACTTGCTGACCGTATTGTGGATATTGTTTCAACTGGTCAAACATTAAAAGAAAATGGGCTAGTTGAATATGAGCACATTACAGATGTATCATCTCGATTAATCGCCAACCCGGTAAGTTATCGTATGAAGAATGAGCGTATTCAAGATCTCGTAAAACGTTTAAAAAAATGTGTGAAATGAGAGAAGGTTTAAACGATGAAGATTCAAGACTTAACAAATAATATATCCTTACAACGCCCATTGGAGAACGGCAACGAGGAGCAATTACAAACAGTTAGGGAAGTGCTTGCCAATGTTCGTCGAAATGGTGATGCTGCTGTCAAAGGATATGGTGCTAAATGGGACGGTGTTTTTCTTAAAGAATTACGTGTGTCACCAGAGGAAATGGCAGAAGCAGTTAGCAGTATGGATGCACAATTAATAGAAGATTTAAAAGAAGCTGCATTGAATATACGCGCATACCATGACAAGCAAAAGCGCCAAGGTTATCGACTAAATCTAGAAAATAATTCTTGGTTAGGGCAACGTATTACAGCGTTAGCGGCTGTTGGTCTTTATGTGCCAGGAGGCTCAGCTGCTTACCCATCATCTGTTTTAATGAATGTTATTCCAGCACAAGTAGCTGGTGTTGAGCGCATCGTTTTAGTATCACCTCCAGGAAAAGACGGTAAGCTACCAGCAGCCGTTTTAACTGCTGCATCCATATTAGGGATTACAGAGATTTATAAAATGGGTGGCGCACAGGCAATTGGTGCTCTTGCTTACGGTACAGAATCGATTCAAGCAGTTGATAAAATTACAGGACCAGGTAATATTTTTGTTGCATTAGCAAAGCGTGAAGTGTTTGGTGAAGTAGCCATTGATATGATTGCGGGGCCAAGCGAAATTGCTATTATTGCAGATGAGAATGCATATGCAGATGAGATTGCAGCAGACTTATTATCTCAAGCCGAGCATGACCCTATGGCATGTGCGATTTTAGTTACAACGAGTGAAAGACTAGCTGAAGAAGTAGCGGAGGAAGTTGAAAATCAACTAACATTATTACCGCGAGAAGCAATTGCACGTAAGGCAATCGAAAACTTTGGCAGTATTTATATAGCTGAAACGCTCGCTGAAGCAGTGCAAGCAATCAATCAATTAGCACCAGAGCATTTAGAAATTGTTACGGACAATGCAGAAGCGGTTGCTGAGCAAATTCGTAATGCAGGCGCTATATTTATCGGACGCTATAGTTCAGAACCAGTAGGAGATTATTTTGCAGGTACAAATCACGTGTTACCAACAAATAGTACAGCTCGATTTGCTAGTGGCTTGAATGTTGATGACTTTATAAAAAAAACAAGCGTTGTTTATTATACAAAAGAAACTTGGGCACAAAATTCGCCGAAAATAGCTAGACTTGCCAGATTAGAAGGGTTAGAAGCTCATGCCAGAGCAGTGGAGTCTAGAGGGTGGGAAAAAGGAGACGAATCAAGTGGAAGCAACTAAAAAGCGTTTTGCCAAAATAGAACGAAAAACAAATGAAACTCAGATTGCAGTAGAAATTAATTTAGATGGTGAAGGGAAGTCTACTATTTCAACGGGTGTTCCTTTTATGGACCATATGTTAGACCTATTTATGAAACATGGTTTATTTGACGGTTCTATTACTGCAAATGGTGATACATATATTGATGATCACCATACAACAGAGGATTTAGGGATTGTGTTAGGTCAAGCAATTAAAGAAGCGTTAGGTGATAAAAAAGGTATTAAGCGCTATGGTAACGCATTTGTGCCAATGGATGATGCATTAGCACAAGTGGTTATTGATTGTTCAAATCGTCCACACTTAGAATTTAAAGTAGATATTCCAACAGAAAAAGTTGGTACATTTGATACGGAACTAGTGCATGAATTTTTATGGAAATTTGCATTAGAGGCTCGTATGAATGTTCATGTCATTGTTCCTTATGGACACAATGCTCATCATATTATCGAAGCAATCTTTAAAGCGTTGGCTAGAGCGATCGATGATGCTGTATCGATTGATCCACGTGTGAAAGGTGTACCTTCAACTAAGGGGCTGCTAACATGAAAATTGGCATAATCGATTATGGTATGGGAAATTTATTTAGCGTTGAACAGGCTATTAAACGCCTAGGCTATGAAGTTTTAGTATCTGCTGATAAAGAAGAGCTATTAGCAACAGATGCCCTAATTTTACCTGGGGTCGGTGCTTTTAAAGATGCTATGAAACGATTACAAGAAACGAATTTAGATTCACTAATAAAAGAGGTAGAGAAAAGCAATAAACCTTTACTAGGTATTTGCTTAGGTATGCAGTTATTATTTCAAGAAAGCGCAGAGAATGGCAGTGGCAAAGGACTAGGCATTTTCAAAGGGAAAATTGAGCGCTTTCCTGGGATTGATGATGATGGTGGTACCTATCGAGTACCACATATGGGGTGGAACGAACTACAATTTGCTCAACGTCCAGAATGGTTACAAGAAAATGAAGTGACTGGTGATCATTTCGTTTATTTTGTTCATTCATACTTCGCAACTAATATAGATCAAGCTGAGTTAGTTGCTTTTGCTCATTATGGCAATGAACAAGTGCCAGGTATTGTACAAAGAGGTTCTATTACAGGTATGCAATTTCACCCTGAAAAATCAAGCGAATTCGGTGTACTACTATTGAAACAATGGTTAGATGGTGTAAAAAAAGGAGTTGTCGCGTAATGAGTTCAATTCAAGTTTTCCCAGCAATCGATATGAGAGGTGGCAAATGTGTACGCTTATTTAAAGGCGATTACGCACAAGAAACAGTGTATGCAGACTCTCCTTTTGAAATGGCAAAAAGCTTTGCAGAAGCAGGTGCAAGCTTTATACATATGGTCGATTTAGATGGTGCTAAAGACGGTGAACGTACACATGCAACTGAAGTTATACGCGTTGCGAATGAATTAGAGGTAAAAGTGCAAATAGGTGGCGGTATTCGTTCTGAGGAGGATGTACGCTTCTATCTTGAAAATGGGGTTCATCGTGTGATTATTGGTAGTCTAGCCATTCGTGAACCAGAGCTTGTTGCCAGTTTTCTAGAGGAATTTGGTGCAGAACGAATAGTAATTGGACTAGATGCAAAGGATGGCATGGTAGCTACACATGGTTGGCTTGAGACGTCTAATAAGTCTGCAATTGAAGTAGGAAAATATTTTGCTAAGGCAGGCGCAAAATATTTTGTTTTCACTGATATTGCAACTGATGGTACTTTAGCTGGTCCGAATATTCCAGCGAATGTGAAATTAGCTGAGGCAACAAATGCCGAGATTATCGTATCTGGTGGTATCAGCTCACTTGTAGATATTCAGCGAATAAAAGAAGCTGCACAAAACTCGTCTGTTGCAGGTGTGATTATTGGGAAAGCCCTTTACGCAGGTCGATTTACATTGCCAGAGGCACTTAAGGAGGCGGAATAATGCTTGCGAAACGAATTATTCCATGTCTTGATGTGAAGGAAGGACGCGTTGTAAAAGGTATTCAATTTGTCTCATTACGAGATGCTGGTGATCCTGTAGAGCTTGCTAAGTTCTATAATGAACAAGGCGCAGATGAGCTTGTTTTTTTAGATATTTCTGCCTCGCATGAAGGCCGTGAAACGATGGTTGATGTTGTACGAAAAACAGCTTCTACTTTAGCGATTCCTTTTACTGTTGGGGGAGGCATTCGAACACTAGAGGATATGAAACGATTACTCCGTGCTGGTGCAGATAAAGTATCAGTCAATTCTTCTGCTTTGCAACGGCCGGAACTTATTAAAGAAGGTTCTGATTACTTCGGAGCACAATGTATCGTTGTGGCAATCGATGCTAAGTGGAGTGAAGAAGACGGTACTTGGATGATATATACGCACGGTGGTCGCAATAAAACGAATTGGCAAGCAGTGGCTTGGGCGAAAGAAGCAGTAAGGCTTGGAGCAGGAGAATTATTAGTCACAAGTATGGATCAAGATGGAGAGAAAAGTGGCTTTGATTTACCGTTAACAAAAGCAATCCGTGAAGCTGTCAACGTACCAATTATTGCGAGTGGTGGTGCTGGAAACGCGGATCACTTTTATGATGTTTTACAACATGTAGATGCGGATGCTGCACTAGCGGCTTCTATATTTCACTATAAAGAAACAAGTGTCGCAGAAGTGAAAAATGAATTGCGACAAAAGGGAGTGTTCGTGAGATGATAGAAAATCTTCAATTTGACGAAAGAGGTTTGATTACTACAGTAATACAAGATGCACAAACGAAAGAAGTATTAACTGTTGCATTCATGAACAAGGAATCTTTAGACAAAACATTAGCAACAGGTGAAACGTGGTTTTATAGCCGTTCTCGTCAAGAACTTTGGCATAAAGGGGCCACAAGTGGTAATACACAAAAAGTGATAGCTATTCGTGCTGACTGCGACAAAGATGCACTAGTTGTAGAAGTTTTACCAGCAGGACCTGCGTGTCATAATGGTACGACAAGTTGCTTTACTGAGACCATAAAAGAAAAATCAGAGAATGTTGGTTCTTTAGATATTATTACGGAGCTTCGTAGTGTTATTCAAAACCGCGAAAAGGAAATGCCAGAGGGTGCATATACAACTTATCTATTTAACGAAGGTATCGATAAAATTTGTAAAAAAGTCGGAGAAGAAGCAACAGAGGTTGTTATAGCTTCAAAAAACCGCGATGTCGATGAATTGAAATGGGAAACTGCAGATTTAATTTATCACTTATTGGTACTATTACAAGAACAAAAGGTGGATGTATTTGATGTTTTAGGTGTGCTTCAAAAGCGCCATGAGCAACATTAAATATGTTATAATCAAGGATACTAGAGTATAAGGGACGTTTCTATACGTTCCTTATTTTTTTCGGAGGAATTTTTTTGGAGAAAAATCGTAAACTAAAACCGCGAGAAAATGTCGTATCTTTTATTCCAAATGGGGATTTTTATTATAATAAAGCATTACAAGCGTTAGATCGAGAGCAGTTTGATAAGGCGCATAAATACTTACAAAGAGCAGCAGAACTTAGCCCTGATGATTCACTTATACTTATGCAATATGGTGTTATTAAAATGGAGCTTGAACAGCATGATCATGCTTTAGAGCTATTAAGAAAAGCGTATTCAATTGACCCTGATGAACCAGAAATAGTATTGTTTTTAGCTGAAGTCTCTGCGCATCTAGGCATGTCAGATGAAGCAGGAAAATACGCAAAGCTTTATCTAGAGTTAGATCAACAAGGTGTTTATGCGGAAGAAGCGCTTGAAATTATTGATTTTTCTGAGCAGATGAAAGAGCAACCAACTTCTGATGAACCACAAGATTCAGAAGCTGTGTATTTACAAGAAAAGGCTCGCCGTATGATGGAAGAAGGAAATTTTAAAGAAGCCATTGAGCAATTTGAAGAGATTATTCAAGATAACCCAGATTTCTGGGCAGCCTATAATAATCTATCTCTTGCTTATTTTTATCTAGGTGAAGCTGAACAAGCAAGAGCGTTATTGCATCAAGTGTTAAAAGGGAATTTTGGTAATTTACATGCCCTTTGTAATTTAACGGTCATGGCTTACTACGAAAAAAACAAAGAAGAGTTGGACGAGCTACTTGAGTTATTAGTGAAAATCCAACCATACTCATTTGACCATCGTTATAAATTAGGAGCTACATTAGCTCTCGTTGGTCGTTATGAAGAAGCTTATAAATGGTTACGTAGTTTGCAAAAACGTGGGTTTGAAGGCGATCCTGGATTTTACTTTTGGCTATCCCATGCAGCTTATTTCTCAGGTAGAAAAGTTGTTGGGAAAAGTGCTTGGAAAAAACTACTTGAAATCGATCCCGATAAAGAAGGCTTTGAGCCATGGGCACACGAGAGCCGTGTGACAAATCCGAATGCTATCGAGCAAAATCGCGATTTTATCGTTGAAAAGCTTGAAAGTAAATACCGTAGTGATCGATTATTTGGTTTATATTTATTAGGTAAAACAATTCACAAACAGGAAATTATTGCACATCCAAGTTGGATAGATGTCGATGAATATTCTTCGATGGAAAAGCTATTTTTAGCATACGCACTTGAGCATGAATTTGATGCGCAGGATAAAAGTATTTTACCGTTTTTAAGAGCAATGGAAGCTTCGGATATTTTATACATGCAATCGATGCCTATATCAATGCCTACCACATTTCTATTTCAAATGTGGTTCGTATTATGTGAACGAGCGTTAGATGAAAATTATCAATTCAAGAATCCAAAGGCACTTGTAGCAGCAGCGGACTATATGTATAAATCCTCACGTATGAAAAGTGTTACTAAAAAATCGGTTGCTGAAGCATATGGGGTTACAACAACTACTTTAACGAAATATGTGAACGATTTAATACATTTTTTACCTGGATTCGACGCTTAAATGTCAAAATGGTAAGCAGAAATATTGAACCTACACCAGTTATCCTCTACCATGGATATTGAATATAATGAAATGCTTTATACAGATCTAGGAGGAACAGATATGTCAGAAGAGAAAATTTATGATGTAGTTATTATCGGTGCAGGTCCGGCAGGGATGACAGCTGCCGTTTATACTTCTCGTGCCAACCTATCTACATTAATGTTAGAACGCGGTATTCCAGGTGGACAAATGGCTAATACAGAAGAAGTTGAAAACTATCCAGGTTTCGATTCTATTTTAGGACCTGAATTATCTACTAAAATGTTTGACCACGCGAAAAAATTCGGTGCTGAATATGCTTATGGTGATGTTACTGAAATTATCGATGGCGAAGAATATAAAACAATTAAAGCAGGTTCAAAAGAATTTAAAACACGTGCAATCATCATTACTACAGGTGCTGAATACAAAAAAATGGGCGTACCTGGTGAAAAAGAACTTGGTGGACGTGGTGTAAGTTATTGTGCAGTATGTGACGGGGCATTCTTCAAAAATAAAAACTTAGTTGTTGTTGGTGGAGGAGACTCTGCTGTTGAAGAAGGTATTTACTTAACTCGCTTTGCGGAAAAAGTAACAATTGTTCACCGTCGTGATAAATTACGTGCCCAAAAAATCATTCAAGATCGTGCATTTGCTAACGAAAAAATTGATTTTATTTGGAACAACACTGTTAAACAAGTGAATGAAGAAAACGGAAAAGTAGGCAGTGTAACGCTCGTTTCTACTGTGGATGGTTCTGAACAAGAATTTGCTGCTGATGGTGTATTCGTTTATATTGGTATGTTACCATTAACAAAACCGTTTGAGGGTCTAGGAATCTTAAATGAAGCTGGATATATCCCAACAAATGAAGAGATGGAAACAACGATTCCTGGTATCTTCGCTGCTGGTGACGTACGTGAAAAAACATTACGTCAGATCGTAACTGCAACTGGTGATGGTAGTATCGCAGCTCAAGCTGTTCAACATTATGTGGAAATGTTAAAAGAAAAGATTGGTAATTAATTGCTAATTTTAACGTCTTCTTAACATAGCTGTAACTCATTTGCAATATAATAAGGGTATAGTTGTAAGTGCAATAACCCCCTATTAAGATAGATATATTGGTAAGGCTGTTTCGCGGTAATTTGCCGTTAGAAGCAGCCTCTTTTTTATATTATATAGTTTTTGATAATGGACTAGAGTGATGTAAACATATGAAATCACTGTTCTTTCGTACATAATTTTGTACGCTAATGGTGTAACAATGTATAATAATGATTATAAGTTTACAATGATTTGGAGTGTCGTGCGTGCAAAGAATAGCAAATTTGATTGTTAGAAAAGATAACAAAGTTCTTTTACTGAAAAAACCACGACGAGGCTGGTATGTTGCGCCAGGTGGTAAAATAGAGAGTGGGGAGTCTATTTTTACAGCTGCTAACCGAGAATTCCGGGAAGAAACGGGGACAATCCCTTTAAACCAGCACTTAAAAGGTATATATACAATGGTGATAAAAAATGATCAAGATATTGTAAATGAGTGGATGCTCTTTACATTTGTTGCAGATGGCTTAGAAGGCACGCCTTATGAAGATACAGTTGAAGGTGTCCTGGAATGGCACCCAATTGAAAGCTTGCACCACTTACCGATGGCTGAAGGAGATCGTACTAATTTATTGTTTGCCGTAAACGAAAAAGGTATGCAATATGGTACTTTTACTTATACAGAAGATTTCGAACTATTAAATGAAACAATTCAAATTTCAACTGAAGGAGATGGCATCAATGCCTAGCACTCAACCGGTTAACGAATTGATCATTATTACAGGGATGTCTGGAGCAGGAAAAACGGTCGTAATCCAAAGTTTTGAAGACTTAGGTTTTTACTGCATCGATAATTTACCTCCTGCATTACTACCAACTTTCTTAACTCTTATGAAAGAGTCGAAAAAAGAATTTTCTCGTATCGCAGCTGTGATGGATTTACGAGGTGGTGATTTCTTTTCATCAATAATTGATGCATTAGAGCAAATCGAGAAACAAGATTTAGTCGCGACAAAAATTTTGTTCTTAGATGCAGATAACGAAACACTAGTGAGACGTTATAAAGAAACACGCCGCTCACACCCACTTGCTCCTGCTGGTGGATTGCCGTTAGAAGGGATCCATCATGAAAGAGAATTACTTGCTGAAGTGAAACAAAAAGCACAATTTATATATAATACATCAAGTATGAAACCTCGAGAATTACGCGAACGAATTATTGCGCAATTTTCAGGTGTAAATTCTCGAAGATTTACAGTCAATATTATGTCATTCGGCTTTAAGCATGGCCTTCCAATTGACGCGGACTTAGTATTTGATGTGCGTTTTTTACCGAATCCTTATTATGTGGAGAGTTTACGCCCTAAAACAGGATTAGAGAAGGACGTATCATCATATGTTCTAAAATATGATGAAGCACAGACATTAATAAAAAAACTGACGGATTTATTTGAATTTATGGTGCCTCTTTATA
The DNA here is from genome assembly GCF_057838945.1 of Viridibacillus sp. KH_047. NCBI lineage: Bacteria > Bacillati > Bacillota > Bacilli > Caryophanales > Caryophanaceae > Viridibacillus > Viridibacillus sp. KH_047. The sequence goes on from NZ_CM174479.1 coordinate 697,351, forward strand.
AAAAAGAGGGTAAAACACAACTCATTATTGCATTTGGTTGCACAGGGGGTCAGCATCGCTCTGTTACATTAGCCGAATATTTTGGTGATTATTTGAATAAAGATGTGCCAACGGTTATTACGCATCGCGATATTGCGAAAAGAAAGGGCTAATTCTATGGGGAAACGAAATACGCGTATCGTCATTCTCGGTGGAGGAACTGGATTATCAACTCTTTTACGAGGTTTGAAAAAGTTCCCAATTGATATAACTGCCATTGTGACGGTAGCGGATGATGGGGGAAGCTCGGGTAGATTAAGAGATGACTACGAAATACCGCCACCAGGCGATGTGCGAAATGTCATCGCTGCACTATCTGAAGTCGAACCTCTGGTAGAAGAAATGTTCCAATATCGATTTTCAGCATCTGAAGATTTAAGTGGTCATTCACTAGGCAACTTGATGTTAACCGCATTAACTGAGATTACTGGCGATTTTTCGCACGCAATTCGAGAAATGAGTCGTGTCTTAAATGTGCACGGTAAAGTATTACCAGCAGCAAATCAAAGAATTACTCTTTTTGCTGAGCTAATTGATGGTACAATTGTAAAAGGTGAATCTAAAATTCCAACATTCAATACAGGCATCAAAAGGATTTTTTTATCGCCTGAGGATGTGAAACCGCTACCAGAATCTGTAAGTGCTATCAAAAAAGCGGATATTATTATTATAGGACCTGGAAGTTTATATACGAGTATTTTACCGAATCTGTTAGTGGATGATATTCAAGAGGCCATTATTAGTGCTAAAGGAAAGAAAGTGTATATTTGCAATCTCATGACGCAAGCAGGAGAAACACAAAACTTTGCGGCGTCAGACCATGTAAAAGCATTATATGATCATGTAGGGCAACCTTTTATTGAAACTATTTTAATTAATAAAGAAGAGGTACCAGCATCTGTAAGGGCGGCTTATAAAGAACAAGAAGCAGAGCCGGTTTTTTTTGATGTTGGAGTATTAGAAAAAATGGGTATCCAAGTAGTAAAAAAAGAAATTGCTACAACTCATGATGGCGTTGTGCGTCATGAAGCCTCAAAGGTTGCTGAATGGTTAGTAGAGTATGCTCATTCTTTTAACAGTGACATAAAAATGATATAAAATCCGTTATTTTATATAAATTATGATAGAGAGGGGGGTTAATATGTCATTTGCTTCAGAAACAAAAAAAGAATTAACGCAAGTTGAAGCAGGCGATACCGGCTTAAAAGCAGAATTATCTGCCCTCATCAGAATGAATGGCTCTCTTTCATTTGCAAACCGTCAACTTAGTCTTGATATTCAAACTGAAAATGCAGCAATCGCACGAAGAATCTATACAGTAATGAAGAGGTTCTATAGTTATAGAGTTGAGCTTCTTGTGCGAAAGAAAATGCGTTTAAAGAAGAATAATGTTTATATCTGCCGTGTGAGAGAAGGAGCAAAAGAAATTTTGGAGGATTTAGAAATTGTCTCTGGGAACTTTTTGTTCAATCATACAATTGCAGAAGCTTTAGTCGATACAACAAGTGGTAAGCGTTCATATTTAAGAGGCGCATTTTTAGCTGGTGGCTCTGTCAATAATCCGGAAACTTCTGCGTATCATCTAGAAGTGTATTCGTTATATAAAGAGCATGGTGAGGCATTGGCCGATTTAATGAATAATTTTGATTTAAATGCAAAAACAATCGAAAGAAAAAAAGGATTTGTCACATACTTAAAAGAAGCTGAAAAAATTTCAGACTTTTTAAGTTTAGTAGGTGCACATCAAGCCATGATGAAATTTGAAGATGTGCGTATTGTACGTGATATGAGAAATAGCGTGAATCGACTTGTGAACTGTGAAACGGCCAATTTAAATAAAACGATTGGAGCAGCTGTTCGCCAAGTAGAAAATATCCGATATATCGATCATAATATTGGGATTGATCAACTACCTGAGAAGCTTAGAGAAATCGCTCGATTACGTGTGGAGTATCAAGAAGTAACATTAAAAGAACTTGGTGAAATGGTATCAGCAGGTACTGTTAGTAAATCTGGTGTCAATCATCGCCTACGTAAAATTGATGATATTGCTGAATCTTTGCGTCGAGGCGAAGCGGTTAAGCTTTAATGAAATGAAGATGCACGAATAATGAATATGTAAGTAATTATAGGAGGAGTAAAACGAATGGCAGAACAACAAGTAGAAGTAAAACTTAAATCAGGATTACAAGCAAGACAGGCAGCTTTGTTCGTACAAGAAGCAAATCGCTACTCATCGGATGTGTTTTTAACGAAAGATAATAAAAAAGTAAATGCTAAAAGTATTATGGGTATTATGAGTTTGGCTGTTGCAAAAGGATCAAAAGTTATTTTAACTGCAGATGGTGCCGATGAAGCACTTGCATTAGAAGGCCTAGTAAAACTAATTCAATCAGAGGATTAAATGAATACAATATAAAAACCGCTGTTCTCATCTTACGAGAATAGCGGTTTTTAGATGTTTATTTAATTTCGTTACGTTCAAAAATTTGATCGATTAAACCATATTCTTTTGCACGTTCAGCTGTCATGAAGTTATCACGATCTGTGTCTTTTGCTATAACTTCGATTGGTTGACCTGTACGTTCAGATAAAATACTGTTTAGTTTTTCGCGAAGGAATAAAATGCGTTTTGCAGCAATTTCAATTTCAGTCGCTTGACCTTGTGCACCACCAAGTGGTTGGTGAATCATAACTTCAGCATTCGGTAATGCAAAGCGTTTGCCTTTTTCACCAGCAGCAAGTAAGAAAGCACCCATAGATGCAGCCATACCGATACAAATTGTTTGTACATTTGGTTTGATAAATTGCATAGTATCGTAGATTGCCATACCAGCTGTAATGCTACCACCAGGGCTGTTAATGTAAATAGAGATATCTTTCTCTGGATCTTCAGCTTCTAGGAATAAAAGTTGAGCAACAATAGCATTTGCAACGTTGTCATCGATAGCGCTACCTAACATAATAATACGGTCTTTCAATAAGCGTGAGTAAATGTCATAAGCACGTTCACCGCGGTTTGTTTGTTCAATAACTGTAGGGATTAAGTTCATAAGAATATCCTCCTCAAAAGGTAAATTCAATTTTCTTCTATTGTATCTTTATCATACACATTATGGTCAAGGAAGGTCAAATGATTCGAATCCAAATTCCTATGGTTGAATTGTTTTGGTTTCCTTTGTATAATAGAAAAGTCGCAATTGATGAATTGCCCTCGTAGTGTAATGGATAACACATAAGATTCCGGTTCTTAGGCTGGGGGTTCGATTCCCTCCGAGGGCGTATATAACTGCACTTTAAACATCTAGGTCGTTATTTAAATAGCGACCTAGATGTTTTTGTATGATTTGCTCCAGTAATGATAATATGCCCAATTCAATAGAATAATAAACTGTAATAAGGAAATTAAAAGTCGCTTTTATATTGAAAAGCGACTTTTTCTGTCTAACTAATTACTATTTAATATGTCTAAACTGTGATTTTGTTTTAAAAATAGCCATAAAAGATTAGCAATTTCTTGGGCTTCTGCAGCATGTTTAGTCCCTTTAAAGCTAGTGTTAAAGGGTGATGCAATTGCTTCAATTATATAGTATGGGATGGTTTCTTCATGTAATGATTTTATAAGGCAGGCTGTATATTCTTTACCAGCTTGTAAATCATCTTCAATAAGACCTTTTGAAAATCCATTTAGCTGTTCTGCTAAATATTCTTTCGTTACATATTTATGTTTGAAATTCTCATGTAAGTACTTTGCTAAATCACAGCCAAGGAAATGTTCACCTTTCTCAATTTGAGCAGGTAAAATGGCGTCTAGCTGTTGAATGACGTATTTTACAATCAGTACTGGGTCTAGAGAATCTTCACGAGTAATTTTCCAAATATGCAGCATGTGTTGTATCATACCGAAAGTTAGGATGGCAGCATCATAACAGTGTGGCTTTGATTCTTCTCCGTAAATATCGACAATTCGTTTTGCGAGCCAATTTAATTCGTTAAGATGAAATCGCATTACTACTTCTTTAAGTTCTGGGTCACCTGAATGGAAAATCGATTCAAAGATGGGGATTAAATTTTGATCACGGTTTATTTGCATCAATACAGCAATTTGCTTAGCTAAAATGTTTTTATCTTTTGGATCCTGTCCTATAAGCATCTCATGCTTGCGAACATCGGCTTCTTCACGACCCTTTGCTATTATGGCGATTAAGCATTCGTTTTTTGAAGCAAAATAATTATAAAAAGTGCCTTTAGAAATATGTGATTCATCTAGAATGTCTTGGATGGAAGTATTTTGAAAACCTTTTTCGACGAAGAGCTTTTGAGAGGCAACGATAACTTGACGTTTACGATTGTTCATAAATTCACCTGTATTTTCGATTAGTGTACTATCATTCTAACTTGGAAACGCTTTAATATCAATGTTTATAAAATGACGAAATTTTTTAGTTGAAAAAGTTGTACCGTGAGTATAAAATGAAACAAGTAAACTTCTAGATACGAAATATATTGAAAGTAGAGAGGGTAAAATATGAATAGTAACGCATTACAGAAAAAGCCACCTTACGCAATGATAGTAATCTTGTTTATAGGTGCTTTTGTTTCTTTTCTTAACAACACATTATTAAATGTGGCATTACCAACGATAATGAAGGAGTTTGATGTAGCGGCTTCTCAAGTTCAATGGCTATCAACGGGGTATATGCTTGTCGGAGGTATACTAGTTCCAGCAAGTGCTTTCTTTATCACTCGATTTAAAAACCGTCATTTATTTATTACATCAATGACGTTGTTTTCTATAGGTACAGCTTTAGCTATATTCGCTCCAGAGTTCTGGGTACTTATTGCAGCTCGTATGATCCAAGCAGCAGGTGCAGCGGTATTAGGACCATTATTAATGAACGTTATGTTAACAAGTTTCCCAATTGAAAAACGTGGGTCTGTTATGGGTATCTTCGGTCTAGTAATGATTTCTGCTCCAGCTATCGGACCAACATTATCAGGCTGGATTGTAGAGCACTATGATTGGCGTATGTTATTTGAAATCATCTTGCCTTTCGCAATTCTTGTATTATTGCTAGCAATCTTTAAACTAGGCAATGTAATGGAAACAAGAAAAGTAAGTCTAGATGTCTTTTCATTAATCTTGTCTACAATTGGATTTGGTTCTTTACTTTATGGCTTCAGTTCAGCTGGAGATAAAGGTTGGGATAGTCCAATCGTATACGGTACAATTATTGTCGGTGTTTTAGGTGTTGCTGCATTTGTTATTAGACAGCTGTTCTTGGAACAACCTTTGCTAGATGTTAGAATTTACAAACACCCGATGTTTGCACTTTCTTCAGCGATTTCAATCGTCGTTTCTATGGCAATGTTCTCAGGTATGATTATTACACCAATTTATGTTCAAACAGTTCGTGGTATTTCGCCTTTAGATGCCGGATTATTAATGCTACCAGGTGCACTTGTGATGGGGATTATGTCACCAATTACAGGTAAGTTATTCGATAAATTCGGCCCTAAAATATTGGCTCTTACTGGGTTAACAATTACTACGATTGCAACATATGAGTTAACAAAATTAACTGCTGATACGAGTTATGGTTACTTAATGTTTGCATATACAATTCGTATGTTCGGTATGTCTATGGTTATGATGCCGATTATGACAAATGGTTTAAACCAATTACCAATGAAGATGAATCCACATGGTACTGCCATGAATAATACGCTACAACAAGTTTCTGGCGCGATTGGTTCAGCTGTATTAATCACAATTATGACAAAGCATACAGCAACTCGTGCAAAAGAGATAGGTTTAGAAATGAAAGAAAAAATGGCTTCAGCTGCGCAATCTGGTAATGTACCAAGTGCAACAGAAATTGCTCAAATGAAAGCTCAAGTTGGTCAACAAGCGTTGATTGATGGTATTAACTTCTCATTCTTGGTAGCGATGTGTATTACGATAGTTGCATTTATATTAGCACTATTCGTTAAACGTGTTAAGGTTGATGGAAAATCAATGAAATCAACTGAAAACACTCAAACTCAAGAACAAAAAGAAGAAATTAAAGAAGAAATTAAAGAAGAAGTTAAAGAAGAAATTAAAGAAGAAGTTAAAGAAGAAATTAAAGAAGAAGTTAAAGAAGAAGTTAAAGCTTAACAAAAGAAAACGCTCAGTCATGACGTAAAGTCATAACTGGGCGTTTTTTGTTATTGTAGACGGGAATTTGGAGCGGGGGCAAAAGCATTTAATAACTCTTGCATATCTTTTCCATCTAATTGTGGAACTTGATAATATTTATGTTTGTTTTGATACAGGGATAATTCGTAAGCCATTTCGATACAGTTCGGTATTGAATCGGCTAGCACACGTCTTGTGACTGGGTTAGTTGTTTCGAGGGCAGTTGTTGCCTTACATGAAGCGAGTTGTTTATGCCCACCTAGTAAGTAACCTGAAATCATTTCGTCATTCAGCTCAGAGGCATTGGACATTGGCTTTTTTGGTTGAGATGGTTCTAAGCCGTAGATGAAATCATGGTTAAGTTTCATCTTATAGCTACCTGTCGGATGTGAAGGATCACGTCCTCCTCTAAATGACTCAACTGTAATATTGTACTCATCTAAGCTGAAATTGTACTGGCGGTCTAAAATATCCAGTAATTCGGGGTCTTGTACGTGTGGACGCAAAAGTACAGCATGATTAAGCATAGCAACTGTTTCAGATAATGTTTCGTGCATGTCTAAAACTTCATGGCCACCATGGTTCATCTTCGTCGACTGTGGTTTATACATATCACCGGATTCAGTTTGTCCAAATTGGTTATTAGTCAATTGTTTGGCCTCCTTAATGAAATAGCGTTTTTACCGCAACTGTAGTATGGATTTAATGCAAAACATTATACGATGAAAATGAAACTTCCAAATGTTTGAAGCGTATAATAAGTCGTATGTTTTTTCATAAGGAAGTAAGGGAAGAATAATCAAAAATTGAGGAGGTCATTCATTTGAAAAAGTTGGTCACACCCTTAATAATAATAGCCGTAATTATTGGTGTTTTAGCGATGATGATTGTGCCACGCTATAACAAGTTAGTGAATGCGGATGAGCAAGTGGATTCGAAGTATGCTCAAATTGAAAATCAATTACAAAGACGTTTGGATTTAATACCTAATTTAGTGAATACAGTTAAAGGATATGCAACTCATGAAAAGGAGATTATGTCGGACATCGCAGAATCTAGATCGAAATTAGCTGGGGCGAATACACCACAAGATCAAGCTACCGCAAATGATCAATTAACTGGTGCATTAAACCGTTTATTAGTTGTTGTAGAAAAGTACCCTGATTTAAAAGCAGACGCGAATTTCCGTCAATTGATGGATGAACTCTCTGGAACGGAAAATCGTATTGCTGTCGCTCGTGAAGATTATAATGAAGAGGTAAATAGTTATAATAAATTAAGAAGAGCATTTCCAGGGAATCTTATTGCTGGAATGTTCGATTTTGAGAAAAAAGAATATTTTAAAGCTAATCCTAATGCCAAAGATGCTCCGGCAGTAGATTTTGGCGGGAATGATTCAAAATGAAAAAAATCACTCTTGTACTAGGTGTATTATTTACTGGAGTGTTGTTTTTTATAACTTCTGCAACGGCTCAAGCCGCAACTTTACCCAAGCCTGAGCAAGATGGTTATGTGCAGGATTTCGCAAATGTTGTATCAAAAGACACAAAAGAAGAATTGAATGAGCTCTCCAAAAATTTAGAGATTGCAACCGGTGCACAAATTTATATTCTAACAGTAGATACTTTAAATGGTTTGGATGCTGCATCTTACGGTACAAAAATTATGCGTGCATGGGGAATTGGAAGCAAAGAAAAGAATAATGGAGTACTTATTTTAGCAAGCTTTGGTGAAGCAGAAGGTGATCGAGATTTACATATTACTGTTGGTCAAGGTCTGGAAGGCGCTTTGCCTGATGCTAAAATTGGAAGGATCTTAGATGAATACATGGTACCGAATTTAAAGGCTGGAAATTATGACGATGCCTTTAGTTCTGCATATAAGCTAATATATAATATCGTTGCAGAGGAATATAACTGGAATGGGAAAGTAGATAATCCTGTAAAACCTGAAGAAGAAGGCTTATCACCACTATCGATTATCATCATCGTTATCCTTTTTTTAATCGTATATAGTATATTTTCAAAAGGCGGAGGTGGATCTGGTGGTTCAGGTGGTTCACGAGGTCGACGAAGAAGTATATATGATTATGGGGGTGGCTGGGGGAGTTTTAATTCCGGTGGTAGTGGTAAATCTAGTGGCAGAAGTTTTGGTGGATTTAACGGCGGTGGAGGATCATCAGCTGGTGGTGGAGCAGGTCGAAAATGGTAGATGAGATGGTTTCGCGAAATTGCGGAACCATTTTTTTGTATATGTGTTTTCGATTGGCATGATCATCGCATAAACTTTATAATTGAGGTGGGGGTGTAAAGAAATGTCATTTCGCTTTGAGCAATCGCAAACACAAATTCAAAAGCTAGCGCTAACGCAGGAAATGCGGCAATCATTAGATTTATTGCAATATTCCTCTGAAGAATTGCACGCTTTTCTACAAGAAAAACAAGTGGAAAATCCCTTTTTAAAAATAAAAGTAAAATCATCAAGGAATCAACCAACTAAAGATTGGGTAGAGTGGACTGCATCGGCAGAATCGGATTCAATTCAAAGTTCTATTATGGATCAGTTATTAAACCAATCCGTATCTCCTGAATGTAAAAAAGCTATCAATTGGTTAATTAATGATTTTGATGATTTTGGCTTCTTAACAAGTACGGATGAAGAATATTCTAAATGGCTAGGTCTGAATATTTCAACTATAAAACAAGCTAGACAATACATACTACAATGTGAACCAACTGGCATTGGAGCTAGCTCGATGTCACAATGTTTACTATTACAAGCAGAAAAAGGGCAAATGAATGAAGTTGTTTGCAATATTTTATCTAGTTACTACACATTATTTATTGAGAAAAGGTGGCAGGAGTTAGGTCGTATTTCAAACTATTCTTTAAAACAAATCCAACAAGCAGCAGATGCAATTGGTACGTTGAATCCATCACCTATAGATTATTTAAGAACACCTAAAACAGAATATATAATTTCGGAAGCAGACGTTTTTATGGAAAATGGTAAATTGTTAATTCGATATGCAAAGGAAGCATTCCCTTCTGTCGAGTTAGACGAAGAGTATGTTAAGGAAATCCAGGGAGATCAAGAATCACTTGCTTATATTAATGGAATGAAGGAACAGGTACGTATTATAGATAAGCAATTATTGCAAAGAAAAGAAACCCTGCGCCTTGTCATTCAAGAAATCGTTAAAAAGCAATCAGCATTTTTTTCAAAAGGTTACGACGCCATTGTTCCTTATACAATGACAGAATTAGCTACAAAGTTAGAGTTACATGAATCGACGATAAGCAGGACAATTAAAGAAAAATATATTCATACTGCATTGGGTACATTACCATTACGTAGATTCTTTTCTCAGCGCTCAACGATGGTCAAGGACGAAGATATTTCTGTAGATCGTGTCAAAACAAAGTTACAACAATTAATTCAAGCTGAGAATAAAACAAAGCCATTATCTGATCAAGCAATAAAAAGTTTGCTCGAGCAGCAAGGTTTGGTATTATCAAGACGTGTCATAGCGAAGTATCGGGAGCAATTAGGTATACTTGCTTCGACGAAACGAAAAAGGTTTGAGTAATGAGGTGAGTAGATGAACATCAAATATTATAGTCGACCGGGTTGTGGGCTTTGTGAAGAAGGGATAGAACTATTAAAGATAGTACAAGAAGATGTTCCATTTACAATAGAAGAAATTAATATTGAAACAGATGATTCGTTGCATGAGCGATTTATGTTAATGATTCCGGTGGTTGAAAAGAATGGAGAAATCGTTCAATATGGAGCACTTGATTATGTGACTTTATTAGAGGGATTAGCTAAAGAAGAGGGGTAATTACCCTCTTTTTTTAGCTAAAAAAAGTTGATTAATAATTCACTTTTTAGTTGCGAATTTTGAAAGGCAATTGTATACTATGGGCATGAAATAAATTTTTTTACCCCATGTGGGACAAAATAATAACTAGTGGGATAGAAAACGACCCACCGCTGATGGAGGACGTAATAATATGTATACATTATCGGAGGCACAATTAAAATTACTACCCGAAATGTCAGACATCCTTCAAATCAGATATCGACTTCTTCAAACGATTCAGATGATGGGTCCGATTGGCCGTAGAGCATTAGCTGAGCAATTATCAGTTACTGAGCGTGAAGTACGTAAGGAAACTGATTTGTTAAATGAGCAAGGATTAATATTTACGAGTCGTTTAGGTATGAGTATTTCGGATAGTGGGCATCATGTACTCAGTAAACTAAAATCTCTCGTGCATGAATGGTCAGGAATATCATCATTAGAAACTATACTCACAAGACAATTCAAAATTCAAAAAGTAATTATTGTACCTGGCAATAATGATGTTGAACCATCTGTCAAAGCTTTAATGGGAACGGAAGCTGCAAATGAGCTAGAACGCTTAGCGAATGGTAAGAAAACCGTAGCTGTCACTGGTGGAAGTACTGTTAGTGCAATTGCTGAAAGTCTAACTCCATCGAATAAATTTTCACAACTACAGTTTATAGCAGCTCGGGGCGGTATTGGTGAAGAAATGCAGTTACAAGCAAATACCATTGCATCTGTATTTGCAAGTAAAACAGGCGGTACTTATCGCACGTTGTATTTACCGGAATATTTAAGTGAAAAAGCTTATTCTACAATGATGCAAGAACCTATTGTGAGAGAAATGATCGATCTATATGAACAGACTGATATTGTCATACATGGTATCGGTTCTGCAGAGGAGATGGCTGTTCGCAGAAATTCATCACCTGAAGATTTACAAGCATTACAAAGTTTTGGAGCAGTCGGTGAAGCTTTTGGTTATTATTTTGATGAAACGGGTAACGCAGTACATAGAATTCGTACTGTTGGTATCCAGCTGGAGCAAGTTCATAAATGCCCGTCTATTTTAGCTGTAGCGGGAGGAACTTCAAAGGCTAAGGCAATTCTTTCGTATATTAAACATCCTGCTGAGCAAACTATCCTTATAACGGATTTAGGTGCAGCAGAAGAAATGATTCAATTACTTAAGTAATTAAACAAATGGAGGAATAGAACATGACTTTAAAATTAGCGATTAACGGATTTGGACGTATTGGACGATTAGTATTTCGAAATGCAGTACAGCATGAGAATATTGAGGTAGTAGCAGTAAACGATTTAACAGACGCAGCAATGTTAGCTCATTTGTTAAAATATGATTCCGTACACGGTATTTTAGATGCAGAAGTATCTTCTGAAGGCGAATACCTAATTGTTAATGGTAAGAGAGTACGTGTTTATGCTGAAAAAGATCCAGCAGTTTTACCTTGGAAAGACCTTGGAGTCGATATTGTTATCGAGTCTACAGGACATTTTGTTAAAACAGAATTAGCAAGTAAACATCTTGAAGCAGGTGCTAAAAAAGTTATCGTTTCTGCACCAGGTAAAGGTAGTATGCCAACATTCGTTATGGGTGTAAACCATAAAGAATACAATGCTTCAGAGCATAATGTTGTTTCAAATGCATCTTGTACTACAAACTGCTTAGCACCATTAGCAAAAGTATTAGATGAGAAATTTGGTATTAAACGTGGAATGATGACAACAATCCACTCATATACAAATGACCAACGCATTTTAGACTTACCGCATTCTGATTATCGTCGTGCACGTGCAGCTGGTGAATCAATGATTCCAACAACAACAGGTGCTGCAGTGGCAGTTGCAAAAGTTTTACCTAATTTAAAAGGCAAATTAGATGGTATGGCAGTACGCGTACCAACGCCTAATGTATCTTTAGTAGACTTAGTAGCTGAATTAGACAAATCAGTATCAGTAGAAGAAATCAATGCGGCACTAAAAGAAGCTTCAGAAAACGAACTAAAAGGCATTTTAAATTTCACAGACTTACCACTAGTTTCAATTGATTATAATGGTAATAAAGCATCATCAACAATTGATAGCCTATCAACAATGGTCCTTGAAGATAACCTAGTAAAAGTACTATCTTGGTACGACAATGAGTCAGGATATTCTGCTCGTTGTATTGACTTAGCGCTTTACATGTACGATCAAGGTTTGTAATAGAAAAACCGTAGCCTTTATGAACCCGAGAGTTTATAATGTATTAGGGTAAAAGGAGAAGGGGTTACTCTTCTCCTTCTTTTATTCCTAAAAAGAGTAAGCGTTTGCCTACTAGTAATATTGGAATGAATTTTTCGAAGGTATTGTCGAATGGCCTGTTATATTATCAAAAAATTATAAATAAGATGCTTGTTCACATAGTTGGAAAAGCAATTTAAACAATTGGAGGAGGCTCTCTTCATGTATCAGAAGAAGACGATGAATGATGTAGAAGTAAACGGAAAACGTGTATTTGTGCGCGTAGATTTTAATGTGCCTATGGAAGATGGTAAAATCACCGACGACACTCGTATTAGAGCAGCACTTCCTACAATTTCTAACCTAGTTGAAAAAGGTGCTAAAGTAATTTTAGCTAGTCATCTTGGACGTCCAAAAGGTGAAGTGAAAGAAGAGTTACGTTTAACTGCAGTTGGAAATCACCTAGCTGAATTGCTAGGAAAACCTGTTACAAAATTAGACGAATCAATTGGTGAAACAGTAAAAAAAGCGGTAGCAGACATGAAAAACGGTGACGTAGTATTACTTGAAAACGTTCGTTTCCATGCTGGAGAAGAAAAAAATGATGCTGACCTTGCAGAAAGCTTTGCTAAATTAGCAGATATTTATGTGAACGATGCATTTGGAGCAGCTCACCGTGCACATGCAACGACTGCGGGTATCGCTGAATATATCCCAGCTGTTTCGGGCTTATTAATGGAGAAAGAGCTTGATGTATTAGGTAAAGCTTTATCTACTCCAGAACGTCCATTCACTGCAATTATTGGTGGAGCCAAAGTTAAAGATAAGATTGGCGTAATCGAAAATCTTTTAGAGAAAGTAGATCACTTAATCATTGGTGGCGGTCTGTCATACACATTCTCGAAAGCACAAGGTTTTGATATCGGACAATCTTTATTAGAAGAAGATAAAATTGAGTTAGCGAAATCTTTCATCGAAAAAGCGCAAGCTAAAGGTGTGAAATTGCATATGCCTGTCGATGTAGTTGTTGCGGATACATTCTCTAAAGACGCGAATACAAAAGTAGTTGATATCGATCAAATCCCTTCTGATTGGATGGGGCTAGATATTGGTCCTAAAACAACTGCAAATTATGCAGATGTCATCAAAAACTCTAAGTTAGTTATTTGGAATGGACCGATGGGTGTCTTTGAAATGGATGCTTTTGCGAACGGAACAAAAGGCGTGGCTCAAGCTATGGCAGAAACGGATGCCTACACTATTATTGGTGGTGGAGATTCAGCTGCAGCAGTTGAAAAATTCCATGTAGCAGATAAGATGGACCACATCTCAACAGGTGGCGGTGCATCACTAGAATTTATGGAAGGCAAAGCTTTACCAGGCGTTGTCGCATTAAACGATAAATAATGGAGGGTATTCACATGCGTAAACCAATTATTGCAGGTAACTGGAAAATGTTTAAACACTTAAGCGATGCTGTAGAATTTGTAGAGGCAGTAAAATCATCAATCCCGAACAAAGAAAAAGTGGACTCAGTTATTTGCGCTCCAGCTTTATTTTTGCCAACACTTGTCGAACAAGCTAAAGGCTCTAATTTAGCAATTGGTGCTCAAACAATGCACTTTGAAAAAGAGGGTGCCTTTACAGGTGAAGTAAGTCCTTCTCAACTTTCAGATATTGCGGTTTCTTATGTAGTTTTAGGCCACTCTGAGCGCCGTGAGTATTATAACGAAACGGATACAGCAGTTAACAAAAAAACTCAGGCAGCATTTGAATATAACTTAACTCCAATTGTATGTGTTGGTGAAACACTAGAAGAGCGTGAAGCTGGAAACACAGTTGCAAAAGTAGCTGGTCAAGTACGTGCAGCTCTTGAAGGTTTATCAACAGAGCAAGTAAAACAAACTGTTATTGCGTACGAGCCAATTTGGGCAATCGGTACAGGTAAAACGGCAACTGCAGAAGATGCAAATGAAGTTTGTGGAGCTGTTCGTGCCACTGTTCAAGAAATTGCTGGTCCAGATGCTGCTGCAGCAATTCGCATTCAATATGGTGGAAGTGTGAAGCCTGAAAATATTGTTGAATTACTATCAATGGAGCACATTGACGGGGCTCTTGTAGGTGGAGCAAGCCTACAATCAGATTCTTATTTAAGACTTTTGGAGGCGGGCGCAAATGCCTAAAAAACCTGTAGCACTTATTATTTTAGACGGTTTAGGTTTACGTAGTGAAGTGTTTGGAAATGCTGTAGCACAAGCGAAAAAACCAACATTTGATCGTTTATGGAATACGTATCCACACTCGACTCTACTTGCTTCAGGTGAAGCAGTAGGGTTGCCAGATGGTCAAATGGGTAACTCAGAGGTTGGCCATTTGAATATTGGTGCTGGACGTATTGTGTATCAAAGTTTAACGAGAATTCACAAGTCTATTAAAGATGGTGACTTCTTTGAAAATGATGCATTAGTGCAAGCAGTAAAACATGCAAAAGAGAATAATACGAAACTACATTTAATGGGCTTACTTTCTGATGGCGGTGTACATAGTCATTATGAGCACTTATTCGCACTGTTAAAGCTAGCTAAGAATTATGGTTTAGATGAAGTTTATATTCATGGTTTCTTAGATGGTCGTGACGTAGCACCAACATCAGCAGTTTCTTATATTGAAGAAACGGAACGTCAAATAGCTGAAATCGGTGTAGGGAAATTCGCATCAATCAGTGGTCGTTACTATGCAATGGATCGCGACAATCGTTGGGATCGTATAGAAAAAGTGTATAAAGCACTCGTAGAAGCTAAAGGTGAAGAAGCAAATTCTGCAATATCTGGTGTGCAAAATTCATATGCAAAAGATATTACAGATGAATTTGTTGTACCTTTTGTCGTGAAAGAAAACGGCAAACCTGTTGCAACAATTGATTCGAATGATTCTGTCATTTTCTTCAACTTCCGTCCTGACCGAGCAATTGAACTTTCAAAAGCATTTACGGATACTGCATTTAATGGGTTTGAATTAAGTGAAAAACACCCTGCAGATATCGTATATGTAACATTCAAGCATTATAGTGATGAAGTAAATGCTAAGGTTGCGTTTGAAAATGATAACTTGGTCAATACTATTGGTGAAGTAATAGCTAATGAAGGTTTAACTCAATTGCGTATTGCTGAAACTGAGAAATATCCTCATGTCACATTCTTTATGAGTGGTGGACGTGAAGAGAAATTCGCTGGTGAAGAACGTATTTTGATTAACTCACCTAAAGTAGCGACATACGATTTAAAACCTGAAATGAGCGCTTATGAAGTGACTGATGCATTATTAGCAGCGATTGAATCTGATGCATTTGATGGCATTATTCTCAACTTTGCTAATCCTGATATGGTTGGACATAGCGGTATGCTAGAGCCAACGATTAAGGCAATTGAAGTTGTTGATGAGTGTTTAGGTAAAATTGTAGATGCTATCATTGCAAAAGGTGGAGCAGCAATTGTAACTGCTGATCATGGGAATTCTGACGAGGTTATTACTTTGGAAGGTCAACCAATGACAGCTCATACAACGAACCCTGTTCCAGTAATCGTCACAAAAGAAAATATTGTTTTACGAGATGGTGGAATTTTAGCCGATTTGGCTCCAACCATGTTAAAATTACTTGGAGTGGAACAACCACTTGAAATGACAGGAAAACCATTATTTTAAAACTGAGGAGAGTTAAAACAATGCCAATTATTACAGACGTACAAGCTCGTGAAGTATTAGATTCACGCGGTAACCCAACAGTAGAAGTAGAAGTATTCACAGAAAGCGGTGCATTTGGTCGTGCAATCGTACCATCTGGTGCATCTACAGGGGAATATGAAGCAGTAGAATTGCGCGATGGCGATAAAGGTCGCTACCTTGGAAAAGGTGTTTTAAAAGCAGTTGATAATGTAAATAACGTCATTGCACCTGAATTAATCGGTAACTATGCTGTACTTGATCAAGTATCAATTGATAACAGCATGATCGAATTAGATGGTACTGAAAACAAAGGTAAACTTGGAGCAAATGCTATTCTTGGTGTATCTTTAGCAGTTGCACATGCAGCAGCAGACTATTTAGGAGTTCCTCTTTATCAATATATCGGTGGAGTCAATGCAAAACAATTACCAGTACCGATGATGAACATCTTAAATGGTGGCGAACACGCTGATAACAACGTAGATATTCAAGAATTTATGGTAATGCCTGTAGGCGCTGAATCTTTCCGCCACGCATTACGTATGGGTACTGAAATCTTCCACAACTTAAAAGCTGTATTAAAAGAATCTGGACATAATACTGCAGTAGGTGATGAAGGTGGCTTCGCGCCAAACCTTTCTTCTAACGAGGAAGCACTTGCTACAATTATGACAGCAATCGAACGCGCTGGTTACAAACCAGGCGAAGAAGTATTCTTAGCAATGGACGTAGCATCTTCTGAACTATTCAGTAAAGAAGACGGCAAATACCACTTAGTTGGTGAAGGCGTTGTTAAAACTTCTGAAGAGATGGTTGCATGGTACGAAGAAATGACTAATAAATATCCAATCATCTCAATTGAAGATGGCTTAGATGAAAATGACTGGGCTGGTCACAAATTATTAACTGAACGTATTGGCGAGAAAGTACAACTTGTTGGTGATGACTTATTCGTAACAAATACGAAAAAATTATCACGTGGTATCGAAGAAGGCGTTGGTAACTCAATTCTAATTAAAGTTAACCAAATCGGTACTTTAACAGAAACTTTAGATGCTATTGAAATGGCTAAACAAGCAGGCTACACAGCTGTTATCTCTCACCGCTCAGGTGAATCTGAAGATGCGACTATTGCTGACATCGCAGTAGCTGTAAATGCTGGCCAAATCAAAACAGGTGCACCTTCACGTACTGACCGCGTTGCGAAATATAACCAATTACTTCGCATCGAAGATCAACTACACTCAACAGCAAGATATAATGGCTTAAAATCTTTCTACAACTTAAAAAAATAAGTTAGAAATTTACTTAAGCTCTAAATAATAGAGAGCTATTTCACTGTCATAATTAGGACAGTTGAAATAGCTCTATTTTTTCATTAGGTAGTCGTCAAAATTGTATGGAAATGTTAGAATATAACTTAAGCGCTAGTCTATTTACAGGCTACATAGCATGATTGAATTAGAACAACGTTGTCATTACGTACAGTTTTTGGTAAGATAAGACTGTTGTGATGTTTCGAATCAGGAGGTGGAACATATGCATACTGTGATTATGACACTATTAATCATTGTTTCTCTTGCATTAGTTGTCTTAGTATTATTACAATCAAGTAAAAGTGCAGGTCTTTCGGGAGCCATCTCTGGTGGAGCTGAGCAACTTTTTGGTAAGCAAAAAGCTCGAGGCATGGACCTTATTTTGCACCGCATTACGGTAGTATTATCAATTTTATTTTTTGTACTAGCTTTAGCTATTGCGAAAATTTAATGAGCGATATTTGAACCGCCTGACCCCTTATGGTTAGGCGTTTTCTTTTATAAAAGCATATAATTAATAATAGAACACTTACATACATGAATTGTATTATTAATGGAGGTTTGCTTCATGGAAGTTTTAATGTCACAGCCTTTCTTTTTTAAAGCAGGTCCACGCGCAGTTTTACTGTTGCATGGCTTCACTGGGAATTCTTCTGATGTACGAATGCTAGGAAGGTTTTTAGAGAAAAAAGGCTATACTACGTTTGCTCCTCATTATAAAGGCCACGGTGTACCACCAGAGGAATTAATCCATACAAGACCATCAGATTGGTGGGAAGACGTTCTACAAGGATATAATACTTTAAAAGAAGCTGGTTATGATGAAATTGCAGTTGCTGGTTTATCTTTAGGTGGTGTATTTTCACTGCGATTAGGGTATACACTACCTATTAAGGGGATTGCAACAATGTGTGCACCAATGTCAATGCGCACTACGGATTTAATGTTCGAAGGTGTGTTGAAATATGCACGTGACTTTAAAAAGTTTATTGGAAAAAAACCAGATGAAATCGAGCAAGAGATATCTGAGCTGAAGCAACAAGGGATGCCTTCACTTTCAGAATTACGAGAACTTGTTTATCAGGTCCGTAATCAGATTGATCTAATCTATGCTCCAATATTCGTTGCCCAAGGATTATTAGATGACGTGATTGATAAAGATTCAGCACAAATCATTTATGATCAGGTGGAGTCCAATGATAAAGACATAAAATGGTATAAAGAGTCTGGGCACGTTATTACTCTTGACAAAGAGAAAAAACAATTACATGAAGATATATATGCTTTTTTAGAAAAACTCGATTGGCAAGAGTAGAAACAGCATTCTTCGCAAACGCTATTAGAAGGAGGGAAGAAAGATGAACAATCAAGAATTAACATTGCAAGAACGATTATTAACTTTCATGAAAGAAGAACAATATAAACCGCTCACTGTTGCCGAATTCGAACAACAATTTGGTTTTAAAGATGCGGATGAATTTAAAGAACTAGTGAAAACACTAGTAAGAATGGAACAACAAGGGCAGGTAGTACGCTCTAATACGAATCGTTATGGTACGCCAGATCGTATGAATTTGTTAAAAGGTCGCTTCATCGGTCATGCAAAAGGTTTTGGCTTTGTTGCACCTGAAGAAGCAGGAATGGATGATGTGTTCATACCGCCAGATGCTATTAATGGCGCATTAAATGGTGATACAGTATTAATCCGTGTATCTAAAACAACTTCTGGAGATCGACGAGAAGGTAAAATCATTCAGATCTTAGAAAGAGGAACAACGAAGGTTGTCGGCGTCTTTCAAGCAAATCGTGGTTTTGGCTTTGTAGTACCTGATGATAAGAAATTATCAATCGATTTCTTTATCGCAAAAGGGGACACTCTCGGCGCGATGGATGGTCATAAAGTAGTCATTGAAATTACTGGATGGCCTGATGATAATCGCTCAGCAACAGGAATTGTAACGCAAATTTTAGGTCACAAAAATGACCCAGGTGTAGATATCTTATCGATTATCCATAAACATGGTATCGCTATCGACTTCCCAAAAGAAGTGATTGATGCTGCATCAGCTATTCCTGATGAAGTAACTCAAGCAGATTTAGAAGGTCGTATCGATTTACGTGATCAAATGATTGTCACAATTGACGGTGAAACTGCAAAAGATTTAGATGATGCTGTTACTGTGACAAAAAATGATGATGGTACGTATAAGCTAGGCGTCCATATCGCTGACGTAAGCTACTACGTAACAGAAGGTTCAGATCTTGATGAAGAAGCGTATGATCGTGCTACTAGTGTGTATTTAACGGACCGCGTTATTCCGATGATTCCTCATCGACTATCAAACGGTATTTGTTCGTTAAATCCACAAGTTGACCGACTAACATTATCTTGTGAGATGACGATTAATGGTAGTGGTGAAGTAATAGGACACGAAATTTTCCAAAGTGTTATTAATACAACTGAACGTATGACTTATACAGACGTTTATAAGATCTTAGAAGAAGATGATGAAGAGTTAAAAGAACGTTATGCAGATCTTGTTCTTATGTTTAAGGATATGGGCGAATTAGCGCAAATTCTACGCAATAAGCGTATGGACCGCGGTGCTGTGGACTTTGACTTTAAAGAATCTCAAGTACTTGTAGACGAAAATGGATGGCCAACAGATGTTGTATTACGTGAACGTACTGTCGCTGAGCGTCTAATCGAAGAGTTTATGTTAGCAGCCAATGAAACAGTTGCAGAACATTTCAAATGGATGGATGTACCTTTCATTTATCGTATTCACGAAGACCCTAAGCCAGAAAAACTTCAACGATTCTTTGAATTTGTAACAAACTTTGGGTTAGTGATTAAAGGTACTGGTAACACAGTCCACCCACGTGCATTACAAGAGATTTTAGAATCAGTTAATGGATTACCTGAAGAACCTGTTATTTCGACTATGATGCTTCGTTCTATGCAACAAGCAAAATATAGTGCGGAATGTTTAGGACACTTTGGTTTATCTACAGAGTTTTACACACACTTTACATCTCCAATCCGTCGTTACCCGGACTTAATTGTGCACAGATTGATCCGCACTTACTTAATTAACGGTGACGTTTCATCTGCTACAATTGCACATTGGAATGCTATAATGGATGAAATCGCACAGCATACATCTGAGCGCGAACGTCGTGCAGTCGATGCAGAGCGTGATACAGATGCACTGAAAAAAGCACAATTCATGGCTGATAAAATTGGTGATGAATTTGAAGGTATCATTAGTTCAATTACAAACTTTGGTATGTTCATCGAATTAGAAAACACAATTGAAGGTCTTGTTCATATTAGTAATATGACAGATGATTACTACCGTTTTGACGACCGTCAAATGGTGATGATTGGCGAACGTACTGGTCGTATTTTCCGTATTGGTGATGGTGTAGAAATTAAAGTTAAGGCTGTCAACGTTGAAGAATCAGCTGTTGATTTTGAAATCGTCGGTATGAAACGCGAATTCGGCCGTACTCGTAAAGAAGCACCACGTGTC
This sequence comes from Viridibacillus sp. KH_047, assembly GCF_057838945.1. Lineage (NCBI taxonomy): Bacteria > Bacillati > Bacillota > Bacilli > Caryophanales > Caryophanaceae > Viridibacillus > Viridibacillus sp. KH_047. The sequence goes on from NZ_CM174479.1 coordinate 718,240, forward strand.
ATTCATGCGAAGAAAAAGAGGGCACTAGAGGTGGCAGAGGAAAAGGCAGAAGCGAAAGTGGAAGCGGAAGCGGAACTCGAAAACCAAGTGGTGCAAAAGTGAATGGTAAGACACGCAAGGAAGAGCGTAAGGCTTCCGGTAAAAGCGGTAGCCAAAAGAAAAAGTTCTACGAAGGTGTTGCTAAAAAGAAAAAAGGTAGCAATGGTAAAAAGAAAAATAAAGAGAAGCGCTAGTCGCTTCTCCTCTATTTAATGAGGTGAATGATAATGGCTAAAGGGTCAGGAAAAGTTCTGGCACAAAATAAAAAGGCAGGACATGATTTCTTTATAGAGGAAACGATCGAAGCAGGAATGGTATTACAAGGAACAGAGATTAAGTCAATTCGTAACGGTAGAGTGCAATTGAGAGACTCATACGTCCGCGTCAGTGGTAATGAAGCTTGGATTTCTAACATGCACGTTAGTCCATATGAACAAGGAAATCGTTTTAATCATGATCCATTACGTTCACGTAAATTATTGCTTCATAAAAGACAAATTGCTGAGCTAATTGGTAGAGTTAAACGTGACGGTTATACTATCGTACCGCTGAAAATGTACATAAAAGACGGTTACGCGAAATTATTAATCGGTGTCGGTAAAGGTAAGAAAAACTACGATAAACGTGATGACCTACGTAAAAAAGAAGCAAAACGTGATATGGAACGTACATTCAAGGCAAAAAACCAAATCTAATTGAGATGCTCAAACTTGAATTTTAACCAATCTTGTCTTATAATTTATAAAGTAAACAAGCCAGTATAAATACTTTTTCTAAAAGTATTTCCGAACGGCCTTAAGACATTTATTGTCATAAGGATCCCTAAGGCATTTAACTACAAGTAGTAGAAATACCTTGTAAAGCCTATATTAAGGGGACGTTACGGATTCGACAGGGATGGTCTGAGCTTGAGTTGCGCGTCGGAGGTCTCGGCTTCGTCATCAACGGAAGTTATATAATAACTGGCAAACAACAAAACAACTTAGCTTTCGCAGCGTAAGCTGATGAAACTGCCTGTCTATTCTATCGCCCATGTAGCATAGTTCAGGCTCACTTATAGTGGGATACGGTTACTAGTGCCACTTGAGCTAGTAACAAGAGCTTCCCAAGTTAGCGCTCATGATGCCTGCTTGCTGGCTATTGAAGCGTGAATCCTAAATAGGCAAGATACACGCGTAGAAGCTTGAGTATTGGAGTTTCTGGACGCGGGTTCGACTCCCGCCGTCTCCATACAAGATATTTAACAGTAGAAATGCTGTTATATCAACGTTTATAAGAGTTAGGGTAACTTGATGAAGGTGTTAAACTTTCAAAAAGACTCCCTAACTTTTTTCGTTTTTAAGGGTACATTTAATTGAATACTTACGTTTATAAACCTTCTAATTCACATGATGAATAGGAGGTTTTTTTATTTGGATAAAAGCAGAAAGCATGGTGTGTTCTCGATGGGAAATGCACGTCACGTTAATCCTAAAGCTAGTAATAATCATTGGATACCAGTTGATTACGCATTAGAAATTGTGTTTAAGCAAATGAATATTGCTGGCAATAGACCACGTACAATCGATAGCTATAATTATATTTTCCGGGGATTTTGTGAAGCGAACAAAATTAACTATTTAGAGGAAATTACGATTGATACAATTTATAACTACTTAGAAGGGCTAGATGTTTCACAGCAAACAAAGAAAATACGTTTAAAGACCATTAAAGCAGTTTTAGGGAAATTCTATTTCAATGACTGGATGAAAGATAAGTTTTGGCTAAAGATTCAAATTAAGGTTGATACAGAGGTAAAAGCAGCAGCTAAAGAAGGAGATATTCTTAAACTGGTTCACTTCATAGATAAATCAACCTTCATCGGATTTAGAGATGTTACCGCTATTTTACTTATGTATCGTTCTGGGATTCGCATTCACACACTTTGTGAATTGAAAGAACGTCATATTGACTTTGAACACCAGTGTCTAAATTTAGATGGTTCAACATTAAAGAATCACAAGTTTTTAAAGCTTCCACTAGATGATGAACTAACAGAAATGCTGCAACTACTTATTAAGCAAAATAAAAAAATACGTCAGCATTACAAGATTAACAATCAAAGTGTGTTCATCACACAGAACGGTTTATCCATGAGTACATCTAAATCATCTAACTGTGCTATTTCTAAGCAGCTTAATAAGTATTCAAAGCGTTTTGGGTTAGAAAATATTAACCCACATGCGATTAGACGGGGCTATGCGAAGAATCTATTGTCTAAGGGGGCTAGTGTGCCTTTAATCAGTAAGGCATTAGGTCATTCAGATTTAGCAGTAACAACGCAATATTTGGACCTCAACGTGGAAGAAGTGGCACGTAGCTTAAAGGATTATTTATAGACAAATAAAAAAGAGAGTGCTTGAACACTCCCTTAGTTTAAAACATTGCACTATATGTTTAGCGACATAGTAGTGCGAGACCCATAACAAATCGACTCACCATCGATAACTAAATATGAGTTACATTGCCTTCATTTTACTTCAAAAAAAGCTAAAGTGCAAAGGTCTACTTTCCTATTGTCTTTTTTAGAAAGAACTCTTTCAAGGTCGCCCACTAACTTGAATCAAAACTAAACTGGAAAGGTTATGACTTAGCCGCCGCATTAACTAAGTCTAGGATACAATAAAACACTTCCTTGTTGGTGTAAGTATCTGAATGGTGCTAGCGACCATTAACGGCTAGGAGTGGAAGGTCTGAATAGTTACGGCTATTGCAGAATACATCACACATTGTAATTATTGCCGAGTTCCTCATGACAGTAGGATACGCATTTACGAGTACGTCAAAAGGATGTATGACGGATTACAACAACTATCGGGGGCAGAAGTAGATAGTAGGTGTATTGTTCGAGAGAACGCATTTAACAAGGGCATACATATACGGATACCTCAAATGAAGGATTCATGTAATACATATACAGATGCGAATGTCTTGTCTTGTTCCTAATATCAAATTTTATTGTGTTAGAGAATAAGGCAAACATTTTCAGCACCAAGCCGTTGTCCTCAACTCTGGCTTCATGATGAGAGTGCAACAGAGATTCGTCAATACATATTTGAAAGGTTATGAATTGGGAAAGCCATGCGTTAGAACGAGTAGTAGAATTCAAGTATTAAATTATTTAGGCAGCAAATAGGTTATAAAGTCGTTCGAGAAATTCGGACGGCTTTTTTTGTTATGGATGTCCTAAAACACTGTGACTTTGCAAGTATAGAAGTAGATGGGCAATCAATCGATTTTTAATTAAGCGGTGATGTCCTATTTAAAAGTGCTATTACAAGTACTACTTTGTAAGGACGTATCATTAAAAATTTCTTGGAGGTATTCAAAATGCAAAATTTACTTATTACTAGAAAACCAATTACAGTTGTTGATTCAATTATGGGAAGTGGAAAAACGAGTTGGGCGATTCAATATATCAATGAGAGTCCTATGGCAACAAAGTTTATCTTTATCACACCATATCTAAAAGAGATTGAACGAATCGTTGAACATACAACGAAACCTTTTTTTCAACCGGAACAGAACGGTAAAAGAAATAAACTTGATTCACTAAAACAAGCGATTGCGAATGGTGAAAATATCGCTTCTACGCATGCTTTATTTAAAAGATGCGATTCCGAACTTATTCAGCTAATTGAAGCGGAAAACTATATCTTAATTTTAGATGAGGTATTAGATGTCATTGATGAAATCGCAATGACAAAAGATGATATTAAAATTCTGTTGAATTCTACTGATGACAATGGCAATCCAATTGTATCAATCGGAACGAAAGGTGAAGTGAAGTGGAATAACGTTGAATATGATTCGGGTAACTACCAAACAATTCGTAACTTAGCTTATGCGGGTAATTTAGTTTTATTTGATGAAAGTAAAATGTACTGGTTATTCCCAACAGAACTATTTAAAGCATTCAGTGAGGTATTTATTTTAACGTATATGTTTGAGGGACAAATTCAGTGTTACTATTACCGTTTATTTAAAATGGAGTTTACGTATCGATCCGTAGGATTCGATACTAAACTTGGTTATTATCTAACGAAATATACGGGGAGAAAAGGTGAAGACCGTCATCGTTTTAAATCACTAATAAACATTTACTATTCATCACCAAGTGATAATCGGGATATAAATAAGGTTGGCGAAAAACATAACGCTTTTAGTAAAAGCTACTTAGTAGTCAATCTAAAAAATAAGCACTATAAAGATATGATTAAGAATAATAGCTATAACTTTTACCGTCACAAAATGAACTGTTCTACAAAACATGTTATTTGGACAACATTTAAAGATTTTAAAAAGGCATTAACACCTATTGGACTAAAGAAAAAATTTGTTCCTATAAATGCTAGGGCTACAAATGAATATGCAGAAGCCACTACTTGTATATATTTAGCGAATAGATATATGAATCCAATGATTAAACGATTTTTTCATTCGCATGATATTAAAGTAAATGAGGATTTATTTGCACTGTCTGAATTACTTCAATGGTTGTTCCGTAGTGCCATTCGAAATGATGAACCTATCAATGTGTATATTCCATCTGAAAGAATGAGAACATTATTAGAAATGTACTTAAATAACGAGGTTTAGTTTGCATAAAAAAACTAGCAAATAACTCTACAAATGCTGATATATCAAGGTTTTAAAACCATTTTCTTAAAGAAAGAAAAAATACACTATACACACTCCGAGGGATACAAACAATCCCTCTCCATGTGATAAGTGCAGATATAGAAAAAGATACTATTTTAGCTATCAATAGTGGGAGTGAAGCGACCACATACGAAGCGTAGCGGAGTATAGAGAAAGGAGTATATAAATGACTAACAATAATAGTGTAATGGATAGAACGATTAGATTAGCAATGAAAAATCAATCCGTTATCGAAGGGAAACGAGTAACTAAAGATGAGGTAATAGTAATAGCGTTGCATGATTTGATAGTAAAACAAGAAAAAACAATCAATAAATGCTGTGCAAAATTGTGCAAATAAAAAGTTATAGAGTAGGGAGAAACCAAGTGGGGCGGGCTATTAAGCTATACTACATTAAGTAGTTGCACAATATATGGTCAGCCCTCAAAAACTTTTTTGCACAACTTTAGTAGTATTAAGCGTACATGATTGATGGATTAAACACTATCCGTTAGACATTAAAAGACCGTTGTACAATATCCCTTTTTAGGGACGTTACATAGATGATGCTAAAAAGGAACTAAAAAAAGCTATCACTAGTTAGAGTGTAGCCTTTCGTTTAGCCCGTATTAACGTACTTTTTGATATTCCTGTTATATCCTCAACCTGTTTATATGAATGAGTTTCTAGTAGCCCTAAAGCGTGTTCTATTTGCTTTTTGCTGAACTTATTTGGTCTGCCTTCTTTAAAGTCGTCACGCTGTTTAGCAATGGCTTTCCCTTCTTGGGTACGTTCTACAATTAGATTTCTTTCCATTTCTGCAACAGCTAATAGAGTAGTCAAAAAGAAACGTCCCATTGTTGTATCTTCCAGTAGCCCCACATTCAAAACATGAACCCTAACACCCTTAGAAAATAAATTCTTCACTATCTCTATGCCTTCAACAGTGTTTCTTGCTAGTCGGTCTAATTTAGTGACTACCAAAGTGTCACCTTCTTTTAACAGTGACAGAACTTCTTTTAATTGTGGTCTATCTGATTTAGTTCCAGTAAATTTCTCAGAATAGATTTTGTCACAGTTCTCCGCTTCTAGTGCCTGTAATTGTACTTCTAATTCCTGTGATACCGTTGATACCCTTGCATATCCGTATTTCATTATGTAATATCTCCTTTTTGGTGGTTTATTTATGGCACCAAGTTATGACACCTTTCGATACCTTGATAATACAGGGTTTCAAAAACGGTGTCAATACTATTGAGTTATGACACTTGGAAGCACAAAAAAAGACTGTCTATTGACAGTCGTGTTCTTGTATTTAAACAATCCGTTAGTTGAAGAAGGTTCCTAATGGTCTTTAACTGAATTAGTTATCCAATTGAGTTAGCTATTCGAACTAATGTTTCAGGTGTTACTGTGTTGGCTACTTTATTATAAATTCCAAGCATATACTGCAAATTATTTTTTTCAAAGACAAAAAAATTAAAATATTGTGATTCGAAATAAATCCCTTTTGTACCATCTTGAAGAGTATACTTTTTACCTTCAAAGTCCAATTTATTATTTAATGAACGAATATCGATTTTAAATATATTTTTTTTAATATCTTTATTTACAAACATTATGTGCAAGGCACTATTTAAATTATATTCCTTGTCTACATAAAATTGACCGAAATTATGTGTGAAAGAAATAGAAGGCATAATTGTAGGCAACTTTACTTCATATTTATAATGATTTTCAAATTCTTTAACCGCGTCTTCTACTGATTTATATCCGGCTTCAGTAATTTTTTCCTCAAAAGAAGGAGGAGTATCGTTCAGATTTGCATTTACTGTGCCATAATACAACCCACAAATTAGTATACTAAATAAAACCAATAGAACAGGAATACTTTTATTCAATTTCATCACCCTAAATTATATTTAGGTTTAGTTTGTCCTGTTTAGTTACAGTAATTCCTTAACGTTAATTGAATAAGAATCTGTTCCACACTGCTTAAAATATGATGCTAAAATGACTATTTAACCAAAGAACTAAATATGAGTTGAGACATAGTATGGTACAGATATGAGTATTATAGTTTTGGAGGGGATAACGATGAAAAAAATCACTTGTACAATTCTATTTAGTTTTGGTTTTCTTTTAATTCCTAGTTCAATCTTAGCTAAAGACACTAATTCGGAAATGTTGACATCTAAAGATACTAGCACTACAGGGAATGTAATTCAGAAATTCGAAGCAGATAATGGAGATTTAAAAGAGATTCTAAAACGCGAAATGGCTAAAGCGGCGAAGAAATATAATTCAGATTCAGTTGCAGCAATATTAGAAAGCCCAGCTGGTATTGAAGTTTATAAATATGAAGTAGATGCAGATAAAGCAGATTTAGAAAAAAAATATAGTGCCATTGCAGTAATGTTACCTAATTCTGCCGGAAATACAGTTTATAAGTACGAGTCACTTAATGGAGATGTATCTTTAGAAGAAGTTCAAAAACATTTAATTTCAGGATTAGAGAAAAAATATTAAATCAAAAAGGTTAATTCTTTTGGATTATTACAACTTAATATGAATTTATTTGAATCCGAAAAGTAGTCTTTGTAAAGTTTATCTTTACCTGCGAAAGCGGGTTTTTTTGTTTGTTTTTTGAACTCTCAAATATCAACAGTTGTGAGTGGGGCTATCCAGTAAAGCAAGAACAAGGGGTGGCGGTCAATCAAAAGTAACAATCAAAACGGTGTGCTGTGAAAAGGGAAGAAATAGCCACTTAAAAGCCACCCCATATAAAGACCGTACCCAGCCCGTACACGGATAAGGATAGAAGGTATCAATACAAGGTAAGACAGAACAAGGACGGACACAGGGCATAAGAGACCCAAACAAACAGCCCTACTCATAGTGACCACTGGACACAGGACGGACAACAGCAAACAGAAAGAAACAAGAACAGAATGAACGGTTGTGACAAGTAGGGAAGAACCCAATTGATAGGGAAGGTATGACTGTATTCTTTTTGATAGGCTATAAGGGTATACCATGGGGCTGGGGGGTGTATATAGGGCTGTCTGGCACTTGGAAAATATACACACCATTTTAAAAACTTTTTGGGGTCAAAAGTGTGGCTACACGCGATTCTAAGTGATTTAACTTTCACTTGATGGGTAAGTGTATTACTCGATTCGTTTCACAGCGTTTTAGGCGAAGGGTGCATCAGATTTTTGCTATAATTGGGTAGCCATTTTAGAAAAAAATAATTTCACCAATTTTTTTAAAACACCTTAGGGGGATTACTATGACTGATAAAGAAAGAGAACAAGAACAATTTGAAAAGTTATTTGCGGAAATTAAATTACTGGAGAAAAACGTAAATGAATTAAACAGTGGTATGAAGGAATTTCGTTCTGAATTTAATGGGCGTATGGACGGAATTGAAAACAGATTTAGTAAGGTAAATGAAAAGCTAGATAATATCATTAAAAAAACTGACAAAATCATTGAAAAAGGGAGACCGCTGCTATGACAAAAATGACTGCTGAACAGATATTAAAAGCAAGGATGAAATGGACAATGGGGAACGCATAAAGCTATTAACAGCGTTGTCAGAAAAGCATTTTGGGAGAAAGCCGACTATCGAAGAAATAGCCGAATTAAACTATAAGGCTTTTTATGGTGATGACGAGGACTAATAAGGATAGGCTGTTTTCAAAATGGTTGTTGTTATTCAACAAAAAGGTAGGTCAGTTGAACAGTGGATTATCAATACTAGCTGGGAATTTGTATAAATCATCGAAAAAAATTTAAGGATGTAGAGAGAAGTTATGAGGGGTAGACCAGAACTAAAAATAGAAGCAGAAAAAATTTATAAAACGAAGAAGAACGCTAATGGAATGTTTGTAGCACGGATTATCCAGATACCTAAAGAAGAAGAAAAGCTAGATTTTGTTTTAGTGGTTCAAAACCGAAAAAACAAGCAGATTACTTATACAGAAATCTTGGTAACAACAAATAATGATTATGATTACTTTCGGTCAGCACGGGGAAATCTTGAATGGGTGTCCTTGTATGCAGTTGGAGTATGGGACAAAAGTGGTCATAAATTAGTGGAAGTAGCAGCTTTAACAGGTAGGGAAAATTACCGTATTTCTGATGAACATTGTTCAGCATATCGGAACAGATGAAAAGTTTTAATCTTAAACCCTTAGACACTGTTGAAATGTCCTTTTTTCACAAACGGAGGCTATAGGTGGGTTTCTGTTTGCGAAATATAGTAAAACAGCCAAGTTAAATAAGATTCTCTTTTTATTTTGCGGAAATGAGATATAATGTTTAAAGTAGGTTTTATAAACCAAGTTTAAATTAAATGTAATACACCTTAACTATATAAATAAAGTATGGACTGCCACCTGAGTCACCGGCAAGAGATTTCCAGGTTAGCGTACAGGACGCCTGTTTGTCGGCATAATGCTACGTGAATTGCGAATAGGCAAACTACACGCGTAGACGCTGAAGTATTGGAGTCTTTGGACGCGGGTTCGACTCCCGCCGTCTCCATATGAAAGACAAGAAAAACCGTTGAGGAATCAACGGTTTTTTGTTTTTGAAAAAAATATTTGGATTGAAAGAACTTTGATTGCTGAAAAAACAAGATTAAATAAAGCACAAATAGAGAAAGCTGTAGCCACAATTAAAACCAATGAACAAGAAAGGTTAGGTGGCTACCGATGGAATTAGAGAAAAAACTATATTGCTACAATTGCAAGGAAGAGACCGTGTATCAAAAAAGACGTAATAATAACACGTATATGGAAAGTCATTGCAGAGAATGTGGTTGTTTTGAATGGCAGAATAGAGCTGTAGAAAGTGAAGTAAAGAAATGGGCAGAGTATAATTTAGTAAAAGGTATACCGAACTTTGAAGAAGTACAGCGAATTATTTAAGCTAATTGATTAAATATATCTTTTAAAAACATTTCATAGGCACAATAACCAGCCCTCTTAAATTAACTTTTAAGAGGGCTTAAAGTCCTTGGGTAATTGGAAGCGCTATTATGAAAATACTTATTGTCAATGGGTGAAAAAATACATACAATTAGACAGAACGGAGGTATTTCTACATGAAAAAAGCTTATTTAGCAAACGGTCTGTTCAGTTTAGGCAATCTATTTGTTAATGGACTTAATATACAGAATGGTGAAATTGCTACTACGAAGCAAGAAGTAACCAAGGCTTTCAAAATGCATTACTCTCCATAATTTTAATTGTTATTTACCTTATTATTCTTTCAAAATTACTAGGTTACCATTAAAAAGGAGTTTATTTAGATTATGTGGTTTTTATTTGCAATATTAACATGGCTCTCATGGGGAGCAGCGAACTTATTTTACAAAAAGGGCTCAGATTCAAATGACAAAAATAGTCATATCAAAATAACGATTATGGTTGGTCTTGTTATGGGGATTCACGCAACGATCTATATGTTCGTGAAAGGTTTAGAATTCCATCCTCAAGATATGTTAACGTATTTACCTGTTTCAACATTGTACATTGTTTCAATGGTTTTTGGTTATGTTGGATTACGTTATTTAGAATTATCCATTGCAGCGCCAGTGCAAAATGCTTCAGGTGCGGTTACAACGATATTATTATATATGTTCTTTCCACAAGAAGTTACTTGGATACATTTTGCAGGTATCATTGCTATTACAGCCGGCGTTATTTGGATTGCTGTTATTGAAAAGCAACAGGACGATGCATTATTACGTTCTCAAAAAGTCAAAATCGAACGTAAATATCAATTTGGATTTTTCGCAATGTTATTCCCGATTTTATACGCATTAATAGATGGGGTTGGAACTTTCGCTGACGGTATCTACTTGGATGAGTTAACAATCATGACTGAAGATGCAGCGCTACTAGCATATGAATATACATTCTTTATCGTAGCAATTGTATGCTTTATCTATCTTCGCTTTTATAAAAAAGTGAAATTTAATGTATTTAAAGAGCGTGATCGTACATATGCAGCGGTTTTAGAAACGATTGGTCAGTTCTTCTATGTGTATGCAATTTCAGCATATGCGTTTATTTCAGCACCAATTATTTCTTCATACTGTATTTTCTCAATTATACTATCGCGTATTTTCTTAAAAGAAAAACTAACAAAGAAACAATATTTCGTCATTGCAATTATTATGCTAGGTATTGTCATCCTTGGTCTTGCCGACGAATTATAATTGTAAAACGTCAATCGAAAAATCGATTGGCGTTTTTTTTGTTATATTTAAAAATAGGATGAACTTTTTCTTTACTACTATGTCTAATACATACAAAGCCCGAAACGAGGTGAAAGGATGGAACCACAAGAGCTAGCGCAACAAGCGATTAAAGGTGATGACACTGCTTTTTTAGCTATCATGCAGTTGTATAAGAATGATTTATACCGTACTGCCTATGCCTTTCTAAAGAACGAACATGATGCGATAGAAGCTGTTCAGGAAGTAACAGTCCGAGCCTATCAAAAAATTCATACGCTAAAGGAACCAGCCTATACAAAGACGTGGCTCATCCGCATAATGATGAACTATTGTCAGGATCAAATAGCAAAGAATAAACGCTTTACATCAACTGAAAAGCTACAAGAAATTGCAACAATGGATGACACACGTTTCTTAGAATTGAATGAAGCAATGGCCTCCTTATCTAAAAAAGACCAACAACTCATTACATTGAAATACTTCCAAAATACGAAGATAAAAGACATTGCCATACTTGAAAATATACCTGAAGGCACAGTGAAATCGAGATTATATAAAGCATTACAATCATTGCGGACGTTTTGGTCAAAGGGAGGAGAGAATACAGATGTATGAAAAGGAAGAAGCTAAATTACATGACATGCAAAAGGATTTAGAGAAATTATCAATTCCTGAGGATGAGCTTAATCAAGCAATTCAGCAAGGGATGCAAATTGCAAAGACTTCGGAACGTAGAAAGAAGCGCTCATTTAAACGCATTGCTTGGTCCATTTCAATTGCAGCACTTCTTTTTATCACATTCGTTACATCTATTCGAGTTTCCCCAGCCTTTGCCAAAACCGTTGCGAGTATTCCAGGGTTGGAACGTTTAGTTGATTTAATCCAGTACGATAAAGGTCTTCAAGCAATAGTTGATAATGAATACTATGAAGCAATTGGTGTATCGCAAACAAAAGATAATATAAAGGTTACGATTGATGGGGTCATTGTTGATGAGTCAGGTATGGTCATATTTTATACTACTGAATCACCTAAAAAATTACGTTCTGGAGATTATGGAAGTATTGAAATTTTTCATAATGGAAAAAGTCTCGTAGGTTCAACAGAGTATGGTAATCCAGATCAAGAGAATAAAAAATATCGAACAGATGAAATAACCTTTACATTTGCTGAACAGCAAAAATATAGTTCTAAAGAGTTTGAACTGAAACTAAATTTAAGGAACGAGCAAAAAACGAGTTTTAGTATTCCGTTCACACTTAAAAAGGACATTCAAAAAGGAAAAGTGTTCACAATTAATAAGGAAATAATAATGGATGGACAGAAAATTGTTATAGAAGATATTATTCTCTATCCATTACGTGTTGCTGTTAATATGACATTTGATCAGCGCAATACGATGAGAATATTAAATTTTGAGGATATCCGAATTGAAGATGAGCGTGGGGAAGTCTGGGGGAGTATTAAGAATGGAATTACAAGTTTTGGAGGAAATGACGATCATCAAAGAACTTTCTTCTTACAAAGCAATTTCTTTAAACAGCCTAAGAATCTGTATTTAAAATTTGATAGAGTTCAGGCATTACCAAAAGAAGACGCTTATATAATTGTTGATCTAGAAAAGAAAAAAGTATTGAAACGTTCATATCAAGACAAGGTGGTAGTTACTAATATATCCGAGCATTCTATAAAAGCAAAAATGAAAGTGAAGAATGGAGATAAACATTTTGGATTAATCTATAAAGTAAAAGATGCCAATAACAAACAAATTGATACATCCTCAATAGCTTCGTGGTTTGATGATGAAAATAATGAAGCCAATTGGGAAGTAGAATTAAAACCGCAAAAAATAGCCAATCCAGTGAAATTTTATTTCAGCGATTATCCAAACTATTTAAAAGGAAGCACATCCATCCAAATCAAATAAATTAAACAAAATGCCTAACTTCTCCATTAAGAGAAATCTAGGCATTTTTTATTTAGAAAATTTATCTAAAAAAATAATAAGTTCTTCAAATGTATGCTCGGCCTGTTTTGTGTTCATCATAAATTGATATTCATGACCTAAAACAGCTTCGTCCTTATCATAAAAAACGCTAGTTACAGGGACGTTTAGTTTAGTAAGTTTTTCTGCCAATGCTTTACCTTGTTTTTCGAAAGAACCTTCGTTACCGTCTGTGATGAAAGCAGGTACATAATCTGCTGAAACGTGGTCAATAGTAGAAGCAAACTTAGTTGTTGGATGGTCGAGCCAGTTTCGCTCACCGATATATGCCCAGCCTACACGTTTGAAAATGAAATTTATTAATTTACTATCACTGGATGTACCAAATTCTTGAATATCATATGGTCCACAAAATAGTAAGGCACCTTTAATCGTACTGGTTGGAACTACCGCTGTAAGCTTAGCCATTTCAGAGTATTCCTCATTGACCTGAACATTCACATACTGACTTGCCATTTGGGCTCCTGCAGAGTCACCTGCGATATAGAGTTGATCAAGGTCAAGTTTATACTTGTCAGCATTTTGTTTCATGTAACGATAGACTTCGTCGATTTGCTGTAATGGTGTCGGGTATTTAACTCCAGGAGCGAGCTCGTAATTCATATTAACTACAGCATAGCCGCGGCTTGCAACCTGAACTGCGTATTCTGTAATGTCTCCTTTATCACCAGCAACGAATGCACCTCCATGAATCCATAAAATTACGGGTACATGTTCTGATGTATCTTTGGGAACAATGATATCAAGGTAACCGTCTTTATACTTAGAATCATAATCGATAGTATTCCAGCTCTTTGTCTTTTTCTCGATGGCATTCTATTTTTCAGGCTAAACTGCTACGCAACCATCAAACATCTTTTTCACTAGATAAGCTGTTGGTTTAGGTGAAAAGAGTACATAGAGTGTAAATAGTAATAGGAATTGTTGTGAAAACGAAATTGCCTGTCCGGTGTTTCTTCGATAGAGTGACCAGTTTTCCTTCTATCAATCTGCATTCTATTATGGCATAATTTGTCGTGGGCTTCGAATGCTTTTCTATTGAAAATAGGATTTATAAATTTTTTGAGGTGAAACATAAATGTATAAGAGAAAACGACTTTTACAAGGAATACTTGTAATTTCAGCATTAGAGATGCTGTATTATCACTTTATAGGGAAACAATATCTTTTTATAAATGGTCTAGGAGATATGCCATACTACATTATTGGCGGTAATGTATTATTGTTTGTAGCTTATTTTATATTGGTTGAGAAAAGTAATATTAGAAAAAAGAATGCACTTATCATTATTGCATATGCACTTTTAATCATAGCTCCGTTCTATTTCCAAAAGCATGTACCGAGTTTTAATGTAGATGATGCAGCGCAAATTATTTCGCGAACTGAGGGCGGAAAAGTTGTGAAGGACCGCAAATTTAGCGGAACGATTGTCGACTATTCTGGGCTAGAAGTATATATCATTACGCTTGAAAAAGATAAAGTAGTTTCGCGTTATGCATTTGATCCATATACTGAAAAATATTATGCCTTTGCGAATTAGAAATGAGGTTTGAACATGGCAGAACATAGTTTTCATTTGACTGCAAATTGGCCAGGTGGTCGTAATGATGTCGGCACAATCGCATCAGGTCAATTACAAACAAAAGTATCTATTCCCCCTGAAATGGACGGGCCAGGTATTGGCACTAATCCCGATGAGCTGCTGTTAGGAGCTGCTGCGACTTGTTATATTATTACACTAGCCGCAATGCTTGAACGATCAAGTATTAATGTAGAGAGCCTATCGATGCATTCTGAAGGAATCGTTGATGTAACGAATGGCGTCTTTACTTATAAGAAAATTATTCATAAACCAGAAATCACCTTACCAAGTGGCACAACGGTACGAGATGCTACTTTAACGCAAAAGCTTGCAGAAAAAGCAGAAAAAACTTGTATGATCAGTAAGGCAATTCAAGGGAATGTAGCAATTGAGTTGCAAGTGCATTTAATAATAGAAGAGTAAGATGAGCTGCTAAGTATTCGCTAAAGTCGATTACTTAGCAGTTTTTTTATGAATTGAAAACACATCTGCTTAATTTACTTTTGATTAGGCAAATCCCATGAGGTCTTTCACATGATGTGTGTTTTCTTTTGACGTTAGCATTTCAAGCAATAGGAATGCGACATCAAAAGCAGTACCGGGATTTGATGATGTAATGATATGGCCATCTTGAACAATTCTCTCATTTTGTACATTTACGCCAAAATTCTTTAACTGTTCTTTTCTTATACTTGTTGGGTGAGCGTAAGTCGTAGCTTTTCTATTTGTTAAAATGCCACTTTTACCAAGTGCTAACGATGCTACACAAATACTAGCGATAGGCTTTTGTCTTGCATCAAAATGACGGATTATGTTTGAGAAGGATTCACTAAATGCATCGTCATAAAAGCCGGCCTCTTCAAAACCTCCTGGAATAGCTAATGCATCAAATGCATCTAATTGAATATCATTAATCGTTTTTTCAGGGACAACGTTGAAATTCCATGTGCAAGTTAATTTATTTCGAAGGCCAACTGTCGCAACCTCAGTCGAGCCGTCGCCTTCCCATTTGTTCCAACCAAGCACATCTGTAAATACGCTAGCCTCTACTGCTTCAAAGCCATCTGCTAATAACAATAATATTTTTTTCATTTCTTAAATCCCTCCAATATCTTTATTTTAATTAAATAAAAAGTTATATTACATAAGCTGAAAAAGGATATTTCTTTAATTAAATTTATATTATAAGGATTTTGAGTTATTCTATTTAATAAAAAAAGGTGAGTGAAAAAATGGATCAAATAGATAAAAAGATAGTAAGGGAATTACAGTTAAATGCCAAAATTTCTATGAAAGAATTAGCAGAAATCGTTCATTTATCGGCTCCTGCAGTTATTGAGAGAGTTCGAAAGTTAGAAGAACAGCAAATAATTGAGGGTTATCATGCAAATGTTGCATTGAAAAAAATGAACCGTCCAATGCGTGCGATTATTTTGTTCGAGTCAAAGGACTGTAAAGCATTAGCGAATTTTTGTCATAATCATCCGGATGTACTTGAGTGTTACCGAGTGGCAGGAGAGATTAGCTATATTGTTAAAATAGCAACGCATTCTGTAGAGAGTTTAGAGCAATTTATCGATGACTCCATGCAATACGGCACACCTTCAACAAATATTGTGTTATCTTCGCATGAAAAGAAGGTAATAGAACGATTTATAGTGGAAGAGAAATAATTAAAGGGGTGTCATCGAAAGTAAAGTTTTCTTGAAGTTATTAGGCGCTCGGTAAAAAAGGTACTATTTAGTCTCTATCATAATCCTGTATAAAAAATATAGAAACTTGATAAAAGTTTATTGTTATTCAGCGACTTTATCCTGCTAAAATACTACATTGATAGCACATGAGAAATTTTTACTTTTTTACAAAAAGTACTTAATTTCAGACTGATTTTATGTAGAATGAATGTAGTATATAAGGAAAATTTCTGATTCAGTTCGTCTTCTTGAAGTTGTTTAAAAGGGCGAAAAGCGTACTGGAATTTTCACGATGATAAAGAGGAAGTGACTGTTGAATGATTACATTAGACGGAAAGAACCTATCATTGGCGGATTTAAATATCATTCTAAATGATAACGTCAAAGTTGAATTAGATAAAAATGCGATAGAGCTTGTTAAGAAAAGCCGTTTAGCTGTTGAGAAAATTGTTCGTGAAGACCAAACTGTCTATGGTATCAATACAGGTTTCGGTAAATTTAGTGATGTGAAAATTGCAGAAGAGGATACGCGAAAACTTCAACTCCATTTAATCCGCTCACATGCTTGTGGTATAGGTGCGCCTTTTGCTGAAGTCGTTTCTAGAGCAATGGTCGTTCTTCGCTTGAATGCATTGTTAAAAGGTTTTTCTGGCATTCGTTTAGAAGTGCTAGAACGTCTTGCATATATGGTAAATAACCGAATTCATCCAGTCATTCCGCAGCAGGGATCACTAGGTGCATCAGGTGATTTGGCTCCATTATCACATTTAGCTTTAGTATTAATTGGTGAAGGGTTTGTCTGGCAGAAGAATGAGCAAGTTCCAGCGGCTGATGTTTGGCAAACTCATAATTTGGAACCGATTACATTAGAGGCGAAAGAGGGCTTAGCATTAATAAATGGCACCCAAGCAATGACAGCTCAAGGCGTTGTCAATTATTTAGCAGCAAGGAAATTGGCTTATGACAGTGAATGGATTGCAGCAATGACGATGGAGTCCTTATTTGGAATTGTCGATGCTTTCCATCCATCAGTTCATGAGGCACGTGGCTATCAGGAGCAAATGGATGTCGCGGAGCGTATGCGTAATTGGTTAGATGGTAGTCAATTAGCGACTAAACAAGGGGAGAAGAGAGTACAAGATGCTTATTCTCTACGTTGTATTCCGCAAATTCACGGGGCTAGCTGGCAAGTACTCAATTATGTGAAAGAGAAGCTTGAAATTGAAATAAATGCGGCTACCGACAATCCGCTTATTTTCGATGATGGTGATACAGTCATTTCTGGAGGGAATTTCCACGGTCAACCCATCGCGTTTGCTATGGATTTCTTGAAAATTGGTATGGCTGAATTAGCAAACGTATCTGAACGTCGAATTGAACGTCTCGTAAATCCTCAGTTAAATGAAGGATTACCAGCATTTTTAAGTCCACAACCAGGTTTGCAATCTGGAGCAATGATATTGCAATATGCAGCAGCAAGTCTTGTATCTGAAAATAAAACATTGGCGCATCCAGCATCCGTAGATTCTATTCCATCTTCAGCCAATCAAGAAGATCATGTCAGTATGGGAACCATAGGCTCAAGACATGCCTATCAAATAATTGAAAATGCTAGAAGAGTGTTAGCAATAGAAGCTATTTGTGCAGCACAAGCAGTTGAATATAGAGGCGTAGAGCAAATGTCTAAACCCCTTTATACTAAATGGCAAGAAGTGCGCGCAGTTGTACCTACAATTAATGAAGATCGAATTTTTAGTGAAGATGTAGAAAAGCTTGCTGATTGGTTATCTCCAGCTAGCCATTAAACAGTCAAAAAAACGCGTCTATTTAGTAGCAATTATCTGCTAATAATAGAAGCGTTTTTAAATATGTATATTCATTTAATCCTCCTTACATATCTATTCATATTTACCCATAGAACGCACAACATACTCATTCTATCTAGATATTTGTTATAATGAATGCTTAATAGATATTAAAGTGAACAGATTGAGAGGATATATATAATGAATGAGCAACCACATATTTTAGTAGTAGATGGAATGGCACTGTTATTCCGTTCGTTTTTTGCAACAGCCCCGATGAACCAGTTTTTTAGAAAAGCAGACGGTACACCGACAAATGGAGTACAAGGTTTTGCACGTCATGTTTTGACTGCACAATCGATGATGAAACCGACTCATTTGGCCATATGTTGGGATATGGGTGTACACACTTTCCGAAATGACCTATTTGATGGCTATAAAGCAAATCGTCCGAGTCCACCAGATGAATTGAAGCCGCAATTTGATATGGCGAAGGAAGTATCAGAAATGATAGGCTGGAAAAACTTTGGTGAAGTAGGAATGGAAGCAGACGATACAATTGGTTCAATCGTTGAAAAATGGAAGAATGATGCGAAGATAACAGTTGTCAGTGGCGATAAGGATTTATTACAGTTATTAAATCCTTCAACTACGATTGCCTTAACGAAAAAAGGTTATACAGAATACAATGTCTATGATGTTCAACGTTTTGAGGAAGAATATGCAATTGCACCTGCATTATTTGCGGATGTTAAAGCATTTATGGGCGACTCAAGTGATGGTTACCCAGGTGTTAAAGGAATTGGCCCTAAAACTGCGTTGAGCCTCATCCAAAAATACGGCTCAGTGGATGGTGTTTTAGCTGCGATAGATGAGCTTAAACCAGCACAACGTTCGAAAATCACAGAATATGAAGAAATGTTAAAGCTGTCACATCAACTGGCGAAAATTCATACAGAAGTGCCTATTCATGCAACAATTGATGATTTATCATTGCCGTCACTAACGCAAGAGAAGCTTGATCAATTAACGATGGATGGTTATTCACTGATTTCACGCCATGCAAAATCATTATTCCCGAATGGTTAAAGGCGTCATCTTTACAAAGCTAAGCACTTTTTGATTGGCTTTATAGGAGACCTCACGTATTTGACTATCACGATTTTGTCCACCATTATCATGGATGATGAGGATGACATCGTCCTCAACCTCTTCATAACCAATGAGCGGCACCCAGTGATAGGCGTATGTGGGCTTTAAGCAAAAATGAAAAGAAAAATATTTATCAAACTTCATTGCAACCGGTCTTCCCGCGCGCAATTCAAACAAAGCATCATGAAAGCTACAGCTCTGAATAGACCAATCAGGCCCAACTATTTTCCGCATATTATGAATGAAGCGGTATTTAAAAAGGCCAATTGGTGTTGTTCCTAGCTGTTTATAAAGCTGATTGATGCTTTTTGTTTTTTCATGAGGGAATAGATAATCTAACATGACAGCAGCGGTTGTTGGTCCACATGCAGAATTCCGCCATTGCTTCCTCACATTATCGGCATGTTGGGATTGACCATTTACGGGTAACTGAATGCGCATATAATTCACCTCCATGAAAAGAATGTATGAATCTATACGCGATAGGATTCCGCTTGTAGATACCTATAAGAAAAAATACAAGCCAATCTCTAGTTACAATATATGAAGCGGTAGTTTAATCATTAATATAACAATTATGGATATCGGTGAGTAATTGTTAGAACTTTTCATGAATAGAATACATAGTATATTACAAAATATATAAGAAAAAACGGATAGACATTGAAGTCTACCCGTTTAAAAAATGTTACGCATTTTCCTTTTGAGCTTCTAAGAATTCAGTTACTTGAGCTGGTGATTTAGCATTTGCACTGTGAAGATGCGCTAATTTTTCGCCTTCTTTGAAGATTAGTAAGCTAGGAATCCCCATAACATCATACTTTTCAGCAAGCTCTGGAAGCTCATCGCGGTTCAATTCATACCAATCATATTGATCGTATTCTTCGATAATAGGGTCGATGAACATGTCCATGCGTGTGCAGTCAGGGCACCATCCAGCGTGGAATTTTACGATAACAGGTTTTTCTGTTGAAGTAGTTTCATTAAATTGTTCAATAGTTGTAATTGGTTTCATAAGTAAATCCCTCCTATTAAAGTAGTGTACACGTTTTTGGTTGACCCTGAAAGTAACTTGTTTTAAAAAAAGTGATGACAGTATGTTTAAGGGAATAAAAACAAAATATAATCCATATTTTTGTAGGTTATATGAATTTGATTATTGCGAAAAAACAGAAAATAGTCTAAACTAAGAAGCAGATAAGGAAGTTATATTTTTTTTATTCTTAAAATGAATGAGCATTCATTCAAAAAGGGGAAAAGGGAGGATTTGCTCATGGCTTATCAAATTAAGAAGGCAGCTGTGTTAGGTTCGGGGGTAATGGGTTCGGGGATCGCAGCCCATTTAGCAAACATCGGTATTCCAACGATTTTACTTGATATCGTACCAAAGGAATTGACTAAAGAGGAAGAAGCGAAGGGGCTTACTTTAGATAGTTCAGTCGTTCGTAATCGATTTGCAGAAAAGGCATTACAAAAGCTTTTAAAACAAAAACCAGCACCATTAACTGCAAAGAAGAACTTAGCATTATTATCAGTTGGGAACTTTGAAGATGATCTTGAAAAACTAAAAGAAGTGGATTGGATCATAGAAGTTGTCGTTGAAAACTTAGCTATTAAAAAGAATTTATATGAAAAAATTGATACAGTTCGTCAACCAGGCACAATTATTAGTTCAAATACATCAGGCATTAGTATTGATGCAATGGCTGAAGGTCTTTCAGAAGACTTCCAAAAGCATTTCCTAGGCACTCATTTCTTCAATCCACCACGCTATTTGAAACTGCTTGAAGTAATTCCGGCAAAGAATACTTGTCCTGATGTAGTGGCATTTATGAAGGAATTTGGAGAAGACAAACTAGGAAAAGGTGTCGTTCTAGCAAAAGACACACCAAACTTCATCGCTAATCGGATTGGTACATATGGCTTGCTTGTTACTTTACGTGAAATGCAAGAACGTGGTTATTCGGTTGGTGAAGTAGATTCTGTTACAGGACCGTTAATTGGTCGTCCAAAGTCAGCAACTCTTCGTACATTAGATGTTGTCGGCTTAGATACTTTCGTTCACGTTGCAAAAAACGTATATGATCAAACAACGGGCGAAGAGCAACGAGTATTCGAAGTACCAGCTTATGTTCAAAAGATGGTTGATAATGGCTGGCTTGGAGCGAAGTCAGGTCAAGGATTCTTCATTAAAAAAGGAAAAGAGATATTAGAGTTAAATACAGATACATTTGAATATGAACCAGTAAAAAAACTCCGCACACCTTCAATTGAAATGGCAAAGCAACAAAAAGGATTAGCAGCGAAAGTGAAGTTGTTAACATATGCGGATGACCGTACAGGAGAGTTATTGTGGAATGTGCTAGCACCAACTTTACTTTACTCAGCACAGTTACATGGTGAAATTGCAGATGATATTGTCGCAATCGATAACGCCATGAAATGGGGTTTCGGCTGGACA
This sequence comes from Viridibacillus sp. KH_047, assembly GCF_057838945.1. Taxonomy (NCBI): domain Bacteria; kingdom Bacillati; phylum Bacillota; class Bacilli; order Caryophanales; family Caryophanaceae; genus Viridibacillus; species Viridibacillus sp. KH_047. The sequence continues at coordinate 739,912 of NZ_CM174479.1, forward strand.
CAAGGACCATTTGAAATTTGGGATGCAATAGGTGTTAAGAAATCAGTTGAGAAGATGACTGCTGAAGGTAAAGAAATTCCTAGTTTCGTAGAAGGCTTACTAGCTAAAGGCTATGAAACTTTTTATAAAGAACTAGAGGATGGATTAGCTTACTTCGACGGTGAAGATTACAAGCTAGTACCGGTTAATGAAAAAGCAATCGATTTGAAACGCTATAAGAAAAAACACGGTGTTATTAAATCAAACTCAGGAGCTAGCTTAATCGATATGGGGGATGGCATTGCGTTACTTGAATTCCATTCACAAGCAAATGCTATCGGTTTAGATGTTATACAAATGATTAATTATGCCATTGATGAGGTAGAAGCAAATTATAAAGGGCTTGTTATTGGTAACCAAGGGAAGAACTTCTGCGTTGGTGCCAACTTAGGAATGATTCTTATGGAAGCCCAAGATGACAACATTTTCGAGTTAGACTTTACGATACGTGGTTTCCAAAATGCGATGTCGAAAATTAAGTACAGTTCAAAACCAGTAGTGGCAGCACCATTTGCTATGACGCTTGGTGGCGGTTCTGAAGTTTGTTTACCAGCAGCTCATATTCAAGCAACAATGGAAACGTATATGGGGCTAGTGGAAGTAGGTGTAGGCCTAATTCCAGGCGGTGGAGGTAATAAAGAATTGTACTTAAAGCATTTAAAAGGATTGCCGAATGGAGTACAAGTCGATTATCAAAATATCGCAAACAAAGTATTTGAATCTATCGCAATGGCGAAAGTTTCAACATCTGCTGAGGAAGCGCGCGAAAATAATTTCTTAAACTTTGCTGATGGTATTAGCGTTAACTCTGATCACCAACTATATGACGCCAAACAAGTAGCATTGGCATTATATGAAGGTGGTTATACAGCGCCAATTAGAACTAAGGTGCCAGTTGTAGGTGAAACTGGTTATGCAACATTATTGTTAGGAGCACAAGGAATGTATCAATCAGGCTTCATTAGTGAGCATGATTTGAAAATAGCGAAAAAGCTTGCCTATGTTTTAGCAGGCGGCAAAGTTCCATACGGCACATTAGTGGATGAACAATACTTACTAGATTTAGAGCGTGAAGCGTTCTTAAGCCTTGTTGCAGAGCCAAAATCACAAGCTAGAATGCAACATATGTTAGTGAAAGGAAAACCACTTCGCAACTAATTTTAGAGAAGTGATTAAGGGGGAATCTACTATGCGTGAAGCTGTTATTGTAGCAGGTGCAAGAACACCTATTGGAAAAGCAAAAAAAGGATCTTTAGCAACTATTCGTCCTGATGATCTTGGAGCATTAGTTGTGAAAGAGACATTACAAAGAGCAGGTTATGAAGGGGACATAGATGATTTAATTCTTGGCTGCGCTATGCCAGAAGCAGAACAAGGGATGAATATTGCGCGTAATATAGGAGCGCTTGCCGGGCTACCTGATACAACACCAGCTGTAACAGTTAATCGATTCTGTTCATCAGGTTTACAATCAATCGCTTATGCGGCAGAACGTATTATGCTTGGACATTCAAAAGCTATTATTGCAGGTGGTATTGAATCTATGAGTCTAGTACCAATGATGGGCAATGTGATTAGACCTAATGCGACTTTAGCGGAAACTGCCCCACAATATTATATGAGTATGGGGCATACAGCTGAAGAAGTAGCTAAGAAATATGATGTTAGTCGTGAGGATCAAGATGCCTTTTCTGTTCGTTCACATGAATTAGCGGCAAAAGCAATTCAAGAAGGTAAATTCGTCGATGAAATCGTTCCAGTGGAAGTCGTGCAACGATACGTGGATGCAGGGAATAATTTGCAAGAGAGAAAATTCACTTTTGATATGGATGAAGGTGTACGTGTTGGTACATCTCAAGAAACACTTGCGAAATTACGCCCAGCATTTTCAGTAACTGGAAGTGTAACAGCAGGAAATGCTTCACAAACGTCAGATGGTGCAGCAGCAGTACTTGTTATGGACCGTGAAGAGGCCGAAGCACAAGGCTTAAAGCCGATGGCGAAATTTTTATCCTTTGCAGTAGGCGGAGTGCCTCCTGAAATTATGGGGATTGGTCCAACAGTTGCTGTACCGAAGGCGCTGAAAATTGCTGGCCTATCTATTGAAGATATTGACCTATGGGAAATTAACGAAGCCTTTGCTTCACAATCAATTCAAGTGGTTCGTGAACTGGGCATCGACCTTGAAAAAGTCAATGTTAATGGTGGTGCAATTGCATTGGGGCATCCGCTAGGTGCTACAGGTTCAATCCTAACACTGAAATTAATTCATGAGTTAAAACGTCAAGGTAAAAAGTACGGTGTAGTAACAATGTGTATCGGTGGCGGTATGGGAGCTGCTGGCGTATTTGAAATTCTATAAATAACACACAAAAGGGGAGCGATTATTATGACAGAGAAATTAGCGAATATCATTAAAGGCGGTAGCTTTTTAACTGAAGATGTAGAACTTGATCGCGTATTTACGCCAGAAGATTTCACTGAAGAGCATAAAATGATTGCGAAAACGACAGAGGACTATGTGCAAAATGAAGTATTACCAGTCGTTGAAAACTTAGAAAATCATGAGTTTGATCATTCTGTACGTTTATTGAAAAAAGCTGGTGAACTTGGTCTTTTAGCTGCAGATGTTCCTGAAGAATATGAAGGACTCGGCTTAGACAAAGTAACATCAGCATTAATTGCTGAGAAAATGTCAGTAGCTGGCGGATTCTCTATTACACACGGTGCACATGTTGGAATTGGTTCATTACCAATCGTATTATTTGGTAATGAAGAGCAAAAGCAACAGTACTTACCTAAGCTTGCATCTGGTGAGCTAATTGCAGCTTATGCATTAACAGAGCCAGGTTCTGGGTCGGATGCATTAGGTGCTAAAACAGTAGCCAAATTAAATGCAGAAGGCACACATTATGTATTAAACGGTGAAAAGCAATGGATTACAAACGCTGGTTTTGCTGATGTATTCGTCGTATATGCGAAAATTGATGGTGATAAATTCTCAGCATTCATAGTAGAACGCAACTATCCAGGTGTTTCTGTCGGTGCAGAAGAAAAGAAAATGGGGATTAAATCTTCTTCCACTCGCACACTAATTTTAGAAGATGTAAAAGTGCCAGTTGAAAACCTACTTGGTGAAGTAGGTCGCGGTCACATTATTGCATTTAACATTTTGAACATCGGTCGTTACAAATTAGGTGTTGGCTCAATTGGTGCATCAAAGCGTGCTCTTGAATTAGCGATTTCGTATACAAACCAACGTCAACAATTTAAAACACCTATTTCATCTTTCAATTTAACGAAAGAAAAATTATCAACAATGGCTTCAAAGTTGTATGCTACTGAAAGTTTAATCTATCGTACAGTAGGATACTTTGAAGATCGTATGGGCCAATTAAGTGAAGAAGAACAAAAAGACGGTAAAGCGATTGCAGCGTCAATTGCAGAATATGCTATCGAATGTTCTATCAATAAAGTTTTTGGTTCTGAAACACTTGACTATATCGCGGATGAAGCGGTGCAATTGCATGGTGGATATGGTTTCATGCAAGAGTACGAAGTAGAGCGCATTTACCGAGATTCACGTATTAACCGAATTTTCGAAGGAACTAACGAAATTAATCGCTTCATCATACCGGGCACATTTATGAAAAAAGCAATGAAAGGTGAGTTACCTTTATTGCAACAAGCGCAGAGCCTACAACAAGAGCTATTAATGCTAATGCCTGAAGAAATTAGTGATGAGCCATTAGCGCAAGAAAAGTATCTTGTGAAAAATGCGAAAAAAATCGCTCTATTAGCAGCTGGTCTTGCAGCACAAAAATATGGTCCGAAATTAGATGTCGAGCAAGAATTACTAGTGAACATTGCGAATATAGCTAACCAATTATTTGCAATGGAATCTACTGTGTTACGTACAGAAAAAGCTATTGCTCGTGATGGGTTAGATAAAGCAAGCCAAAAATTACTATATACTCAAATCTTCTGCCAAGAAGCATTTGAAGAAATCGAAAAAGAAGCAAAAGAAACAATCATTACAGCAGTTGACGGAGACAATGCTCGTATGATGTTATCTGCACTTCGCAAACTTACTCGTAACAATCCTTACAATGTCATTGCGAAGAAACGTGAAGCATCAGTTAAACTGATTGCTGCAGAAAAATTTGTTGTCTAAAATAAGCTAGTTGAGAATCCGAACACAACTTTTGTGTTCGGATTTCTTGCTTGTAGACTTTACTCCCACTACAATAGAATTAAATAGTTTGGAAAAAGGAGCATGTATATGTCTATTTTATTCATTCAATATCCAAAATGTACAACTTGTCGTAAAGCAAAAGCGTGGTTAGACGAAAATGGGGTAAACTATACAGATAAGCATATCGTTGAAGAAACACCTTCTAAAGAGGAATTAAAACAGTATGTAGATGCTAGTGGTTTGCCATTGAAGAAATTTTTTAATACTTCAGGAATGAAGTATAGAGAGTTGCAATTGAAAGATCGTCTGGCTGATATGTCGGAAGATGAGCAATTAGAATTGCTTGCTTCAGATGGTATGTTAATCAAGCGCCCAATCGTTACAGACGGAAAAAAAGTGACGTTAGGATTTAAAGAATCAGACTTTGAGCAAACATGGAAATAACACAGACATATGCTTGTTTTTACAATAGAAATATGTCAAACTTAAAGTGAAATTAATTACATATTTGGAGGGGTATTCATGAGCACACCAAAAGACTTACGCTATTCTGAAGAACATGAATGGGTAAAAACTGAAGACGGAAAAGTACGTATCGGTATTACACATTTCGCACAATCTGAACTAGGCGATATCGTTTTCGTTGAACTTCCACAAGTTGGCGACGAATTAGTAGCAGACGAGCCATTCGGCAGTGTTGAATCTGTAAAAACTGTATCTGAACTTTACGCACCGATTTCTGGTAAAGTTGTAGAAATTAACGAAGAGCTAGAAGAAAGCCCTGAGTTCGTTAACGAATCACCATACGAAAAAGCATGGATGGTTGTAGTTGAACCAGCAGATAACGCTCAAGTTGATGCATTATTAACTGCAGAACAATACGAAGCAATTATCGAAGAATAAGATCTAAAAACGCCGTGCATTTGCTCGGCGTTTTTTTAAACTGGGTAAACGGCAAAAAGTATTTGTTAGGAGGGTATATATGACTTTTAACAAGCTGATTATTGTGGAAGGGCGCCAAGATAAGTTGCGAATTGCGCCAATATTAGCAGAGAACATTCCGATAATATGTACGAATGGAACAGTTAGTGCAAGCCGATTAGAAGAGATCTTGGCACCATATGATGACTGTGAAATGTATGCATTTTTTGATGCTGACTCATCGGGTGATAAGCTCCGAGCTCTTTTTAAAAGAGAGTTCCCAAATGCTCGTCATCTACACACCTCCGCTACTTATAAACAAGTAGAAGCTACTCCAAGAAGACATTTAGCTAGAATATTATTGGCGGCAAATTTTGTAGTTCATAAAGAATATTTAATAGTATAGGAATGAAGAAGATGGAAGAATGGTCACGTGAACAATGGGAAGAAACGATGAAAACATCCTCGCTTTCGGCTTTTTATTTGTATACACCATTGTGTGGGACGTGTGCAGTTGCGTCGAAAATGATGGAAGTAGTAGAGCATGTCGTTAGCGATATTCCTATTGGTAAAGCGAACTTGAATTATATACAAGATGTAGCGTTTGATTATGAAGTAGAAAGTGTCCCATGTTTGATTATTTCGAAGAATGGGAAAATTCATGATAAAATCTATGCCTTTCAATCAGTACCTTTTTTGTTTGAAAAATTACGTCAAAACGATTGACGTTGAAGCAATAGCGTGATAAAGTAGCAAACATAACTAATTAAATATAGTCGTTACTCTTATTTAGAGAGGTGGAGGGAAGTGCCCAATGAAGCCCGGCAACCGTCATATTTATATGGCACGGTGCCAAATCACACAAAGTATTTACTTTGGAAGATGAGAGAACGGTTTTACGTATATAGCTTTGCGTTGAACCCTTCTGTTAATCTGCAGAAGGGTTTTTTTAGTTTCTAAGAGATGCCAGTAGAAAGTGCATACTTTTTAGTTTTAAAATAAAGGTGGTATGACAGTGATTCAGTTAGAAAATGTAATGAAAAAATATAAAACTGCTAACGGAGAGTTAACCGCTGTCAAAAATGTGAATTTATCTGTTGAAGACGGAGAAATATTCGGCATTATTGGATACAGCGGAGCGGGTAAGAGTACGCTCATTCGTTTATTAAATGGTTTGGAGCAACCGACAACCGGTAAAGTTGTTGTGAATGGTCAGGAAGTATCATCGATTAAAGGAAGTGCGTTACGTAATGCGCGTCAAAAAATCAGTATGATCTTCCAACATTTCAATTTACTTTGGTCACGTACTGTTGAAGAAAATATAGCATTTCCATTAGAAATTGCAGGTTTATCTAAGGCAGAACGTCAGAAAAAGGTATTAGATCTTATTGAATTAGTTGGTTTAAAAGGCAGAGAAAAGGCATATCCTTCTCAATTATCAGGTGGTCAAAAGCAACGTGTAGGTATCGCTAGAGCACTGGCAAATAACCCAGAAGTACTGCTTTGTGATGAAGCTACTTCAGCACTTGATCCTGAAACAACGGATTCAATTTTAGATTTACTAGTCGATATCAATGAAAAATTAGGCTTAACGATTGTACTTATCACACATGAGATGCATGTCATTCGTAAAATTTGTCATCGTGTGGCGGTAATGGAAGCTGGACAAGTTGTTGAAAATGGTGATGTCCTAGAAGTATTCCAATCACCACAAGCAGATGTTACAAAACGATTTGTTTCTCAAATTACAGATACGAATGAACGTAAAGAATCAATTGAACAAATTATTGAAAACTACCCATCAGGAACACTTGTAAAATTAACGTTTGTAGGCTCTTCAACTGGCCAGCCAGTTATTTCACATTTAAGCCGTGAACTTAATTTAGACGTGAATATTGTCCATGGTAATATTTCGCAAACGAAAAGTGGACCATATGGAACGCTCATTATACAGCTAGATGGTAATAATGATAATGTACAAAAAGCAGTCACATATATGAATGAACATGGAGTAAAAACGGAGGTGATCGAAAATGCTTAATGATCTCTTCCCGAATGTACAATGGGACAGAATGTGGGAAGCAACGATAGAAACACTGTATATGACAAGCGTTGCTACAGTTTTCACATTTGTCATTGGTTTAGCTTTAGGTATTTTGTTGTTTTTGACAAGCCCTCAGCAATTATGGGCAAATAAATTAGTAAGTTGGTTAACAGGTTCGATCGTGAATATTTTCCGTTCGATTCCATTCATTATTTTAGTGATTCTATTAATACCATTTACGAAACTATTATTAGGCTCAATTCGAGGTCCCAATGCCGCATTACCAGCATTAATTATTGGAGCAGCACCATTCTATGCGCGTATGGTTTTAATTGCGTTAAAAGAAATTGATAAAGGTGTCATCGAAGCGGCACGTTCAATGGGTGCAAAAACTTCTACGATTATCGGTAAAGTGTTAATTCCAGAATCATTACCCGCATTAGTTTCGGGTATTACTGTAACAGCTATCGCACTTGTTGGTTACACAGCAATGGCAGGTGTTATTGGGGCAGGCGGACTAGGGACATTAGCGTTTTTAGACGGTTTCCAAAGAAGTCAAAGTGATGTAACTTTTGTTGCAACAATCCTTATTTTAGTAGTGGTATTTGTTATTCAATTCGTCGGTGACCTTATTACAGCGAAGATTGATAAAAGATAATTTGGGCTTATACGGTATAACCGATCACATAAAACTAAACAGTATAAAAGGAGCGTTAAGAACATGAAGAAATTTGTAGCAGGAATCCTTACAGGAGTATTAGCCTTAAGCTTAGCAGCTTGTGGGAAATCAGAAGAGAAATTAGTAATTGGTGCAGCTAATACTCCGCATGCTGAAATTTTAGAAAAGGCAGAGTCCTTACTTGAAAAAGAAGGTATCAAGCTGAAAATCGAAAGATATCAAGATTATGTTTTACCGAACAAAGATCTTGAAAATGGCGATTTAGATGCAAACTACTTCCAACATATTCCTTACTTAGAACTTCAAAAAAAGCAAAATGGATATGATTTTGTTAATGTTGGTGGAGTACACGTCGAGCCGATCGGTATCTATTCTAAAAAATATAAAAAACTCGAAGATCTTCCAGAAGGCGCAACAATTCTTCTAAGTAACTCAGTTTCAGACCATGGACGTATGTTATCCCTACTTGAAGCAAAAGGGCTTATCACGCTAAAAGAGGGCGTAGATAAAACTGCAGCTGAAATTAAGGATATCACTAAGAACCCAAAAAACTTAAAATTTGATGCAAACACTGCACCTGAAATGCTTGTACAAATGTATAAAAACGACGAAGGTGACGCAGTATTAATCAACTCTAACTTCGCGATTGATGCAGGTATAAGCCCAGGAAAAGACGCAATTGCATTAGAAGATAAAGAATCAGAATACATTAATGTGATTGCTGTTCGTAAAGAAGATGAGAATAACGAAAAGATTAAAAAATTAGTTAAAGTGCTTCATTCAAAAGAAATGCAAGACTATATATTAAAAGAGTGGAACGGGGATATTGTTCCTGTATCTGAATAAGAAATAGTTAAAACACCCAAGCTTAATTAGCTTGGGTGTTTTAATATATTTATAAGATAAATTAAATAACAATATTTAGGTGGTTGTGCTATGTGAATATTGTAAGCCTTACAATTACTAGATTAACACAATCCAATAAAAATAATCTGAAAATACTTAATATTCCGGATTATTAATATACTATTCACTTTAATAAGTGGGTGTGATAGAGTGTGCATATACTTTTAGAAAAGACATATGTATTTATCAGGAGGACATTTTATGAAAATAAAGTTTGGTTTACTCCCACGAATTATTGTCGCGATTATATTGGCGGCTTTACTAGGGACTGTCATGCCGAAAGATGGCGTTCGTATATTCGCAACCTTCAATGGTATATTCGGGAATTTCTTAAATTTCGTCGTACCGTTATTAATCGTCGCATTTATTGCGCCGGGAATTGCACAATTAGGTAAAGGGTCGGGAAAACTGTTAGGATTAGCAACTTTCTTTGCTTACTTCTCTACATTAATCGCTGGATTCTTTGCATTCTTCACAGCTTCAAATGTTCTACCTAAGTTAATTTCAAAATCGGGTAGTGAACAATTTGCTAATCCTGAGGAATCATTGGTGCAAACATTCGTAACAATTGAAATGCCTCCACTTATGGATGTTATGACTGCTTTAATATTAGCTTTCATCCTAGGGATTGGTATGGCAGCTATCAATAGTGAAGTCATGAAAAAATTCTTTGATGAGTTTAATTTGATTATTGATAAAGTAATTTCGAAAATTATTATTCCTTTATTACCTATCCATATTTTTGGTATTTTCTTAAATATGACTTTTGCTGGTCAAGTAGCAAAAATTCTATCAGTTTTTGCAGTAGTATTTTTATTAATTATTTTAATGCATTTATGTATCTTGATAATACAATACGTAATAGCAGGCGCTATTAATAATAAAAACCCTCTCTACTTATTGAAGACGATGGCACCGGCATACTTCACAGCTCTTGGTACACAATCATCAGCTGCGACGATTCCGATTACATTAAAGCAAGCACGTAAGGCAGGTGCTTCTGAGCGAGTAACAGGTTTCACTGTTCCACTATTTGCAACAATTCACTTATCAGGTAGTACAATTACATTAACAACATGTGCAATGGCCGTAATGATGTTAAATAATCATGCTTATTCATTAACTGAAATGGTACCTTTCATATTCATGTTAGGTATTGTAATGGTTGCTGCACCAGGAGTACCGGGTGGTGCAGTAATGGCAGCGACAGGGGTTCTTCAATCAATGTTAGGTTTTGATGAAACTATGGTTGCGTTAATGATAGCTCTTTATCTCGCGCAAGATAGTTTTGGTACAGCTACAAACGTAACAGGTGACGGTGCACTTTCAATGATCGTTGACCGCTTCAGTAAAAAGGAAAAGGCATAAATAGAAATTAGTCATATCCATTAAAAAGGGCCTTCCGAATAATTCGGAGGCCTTTTTGTTATTTAAACTGAGTTAATAATGAAAAGAAGTTATTTACAAAACTTAAGAAAACTTGTTCAGAAGGAGCTAAATCACGATTAGTAGGAGAAATAATACCGACCGTTCTTGTAAACTCTGGTGAAACTAGCGGTAACTTTACAGTGCGTCTAGGAGTGGAGTCATAAAAGGCACTTTCAGGTAACAAGCTTATGCCGATTCCTGCAGCCACTAAACCTTTTAAAGCATCCATATCTTCGCCCTCTGAAGTGATTTTTGGTGTGAAACCAACAGATTTACAAGCTTCAACAGCTACTTTATTGAGAATATAACCTTCTGGGAAAAGAACAAAATCTTCATTTCGTAAATCAGATAAATGAATGGATTCCTTTTGAGCTAAAGAATGAGTAGCAGGTAATAAGGCTGCGATATTCTCTGTAAATAAGATGGTCGTCTTGATGGCATCGTCTTTTTGTGGAAGTGGACCAAGGAACGCTAAGTTTAGTTCTCTGTTTTTCACTGCATTTATTAAATATCGGTAAGAGCCTTGGCGTAGATGGAATGATACATTCGGGTGCTCCTTTTTAAATGCTGAAATAACAGTTGGCAATAAGAAGCTTGCTAAGCTCGTAGGAAAACCAATTTTGATCGTTCCTTTTTCTGGGTCCAAGTATTCGTCGATTTGCTTTTTTGCAAAATCGATTGCTTGTAAGGCTGCAATGCTATGTTCGAGAAAAGTTTTACCGATTGGCGTCAGTTTGACGTTTCGCCCAACTCGCTCAAACAGCTTTGTACCAAGTTCTTCTTCTAAATTTGCTATTTGGCGACTTATCGCGGATTGAGCAACGTGTAAGTTTTCAGCAGCTTCAGAAATATGTTCAAGCTCCGCAACCGCGACGAAATAGCGTAATTGGCGTAGTTCCATCGTATGTCATCTCCCATTCATCTAATTTATAGATTAATAATATATAAATTATATATTGTTTATATCAATTTAAAAAACTAAAATAAATTTAAGTCACTTTTTAAGTGAAGAGGGAGGGATTTACATGACATTTCATCAACTTCCAACAGCACAGGGATTATACTCCCCACAATTTGAGCATGATGCCTGTGGTATTGGTTTATATGCTCATCTAAAAGGTAAAGCCACGCATGACATCGTAATGAAGGGGTTAGAAATGCTGTGCCGTTTGGATCATCGTGCAGGGCGAGGTAGTGACGGCAAAACGGGTGATGGGGCCGGATTAATGGTCCAAATTCCGGATGCATTTTTCAGAGCGATTTGTACTGAGTGGACTTTACCTGAACAAGGACGCTACGGTGTCGGGATGTTATTTTTTACTCAAGATCTTACTGAACGACAAGATATAGAGAATAAGATGAATGAATTGATTGCTGAGGAAGGCCAAGAGTTAATTGGCTGGAGAACAGTACCAATTAACATAGACCCTTTAAGTGACACTGCTAAGAAAACAGCACCAGTTGTACGCCAAGTGTTTATTAAAGCGGCTAATGTCAGTGATTCCCTCGCCTTCGAGCGTAAGTTGTATCTAGTTCGTAAGCAAACAGAGCACTGGGCAACAAAAAATGACAAGAAGTTTTATTGTGCAAGTTTTTCGAGCCAAACAATGGTTTTCAAAGGATTGCTGACACCTCAAGAAGTGGACGAATTTTACATGGATTTGCAAGATGAGCGATTTGCTTCAGCATTTTCATTAGTTCACTCACGTTACAGCACGAACACATTCCCGAGCTGGGAGCGTGCACATCCGAATCGCTACATTATTCACAACGGTGAAATTAATACATTACGTGGCAATATTAACTGGATGAAAGCACGTGAACAACAATTTGTTTCAGAAGCATTTGGGGATGATTTAGAAAAGCTTCTTCCGATTGTTGACCAGAGCGGTAGTGATTCGTCAATTCTGGATAACGCTTTTGAGTTTTTTGTTTTAGCAGGGCGCACGCCAGCACATACAGCAATGATGATGATACCTGAACCTTGGACTGAGAATCCGCATATTTCAGAAGAGAAAAAAGCGTTTTATGCGTACCATAGCTGTTTAATGGAACCTTGGGATGGGCCAACAGCGATTTGCTTTACTGATGGTAAGCAAATTGGTGCGATTTTGGATCGTAATGGTTTACGACCAGCACGCTATTATGTCACAAAGGACGACTACATCATTTTCTCATCAGAAGTTGGTGTAGTTGATATAGAGGAAGAAAATATCGCTTACAAAGAACGTTTAAGCCCGGGGAAAATGTTGCTTGTTGATTTAGAACAAGGACGGATTATTTCAGATGAAGAGTTAAAATCAGATATGGCAGGGGAAAAGCCATATACACAATGGTTAGAAGAAAACCTTGTGACTGTGAAGACGAAAGAAGATCAACCTGAGGACATGATGGATTTACTATTCCGTCAAAAGGTCAATGGTTACACTTATGAAGATATTCACAAATATATCGTACCAATGGTAGCCGAGGGGAAAGACCCCCTTGGCTCAATGGGGAATGATACACCGCTAGCGGTATTATCAGATCGTCCACAATCATTATTTAATTATTTTAAACAGCTTTTTGCACAAGTGACAAATCCACCATTCGATTCAATTCGTGAGCATATTGTGACGTCTACAATGACGGTTTTAGGGGCAGAAGGTGACTTGCTACATCCAACAGAAAAAAATAGCCGTCGTATTTTCTTAGAAACGCCGGTTCTTACAAACAGTCAATTGCAGCAATTAATAGTAAATGATAATGAAAATTTCAAAAGTGCATTATTGCACCTTGATTTTTCAGAAGAATTAGAAAATGAATTGACTAGGCTGACAAAAGATGCCGATAAAGCGATTGCTAAAGGTGCTCAACTACTCGTGTTATCAGACCGTCTTTTACATGCAGAAACACCGACTATACCAGTGTTACTAGCGGCTAGCTGTTTACATCAGTATTTGGTGAAAACGGGGAATCGTACAAAAGTGAGCATTATTGTAGAATCTGCTGAAGTACGTGAAGTGCATCACTTTGCAACTTTAATCGGCTATGGGGTAGATGCCATTAATCCGTATTTAGCATTTGCTACAATTTATCAAGCGATTAAAGATGGTCATCTGTCACAAACATATGATGAGGCTGTTGCCAAATATACAAAAGCGATTGCAGATGGTGTTGTTAAAGTTATGTCTAAAATGGGCATTTCAACTGTTCAGAGTTACCGTGGCGCTCAAGTTTTTGAAGCGGTGGGTATTAGTAAAGACGTTATTGCTAAATATTTCACAGGAACAGCTTCTCAATTAAGCGGAATTGATTTAGAAACAATCGGTAAAGAAGCGCTCCGTAAGCATGCTGAAGCAGTTCACTCCACTGAGCAAGTGTTGCAATCGGGCAGTGATTTCCAGTGGAGAAGCACGGGTGAGCATCATGCCTTTAATCCGAAAACAATCCATACATTGCAATGGGCAGCGCGTAAAGGGGATATCGGTCTTTACAGACAATATGCTGAAATGGCAAATGAAGAGCGCATTGGTTTCTTGCGTAATTTATTTGCGTTCAAAAAAGCACAACGTCGTATTCCTATAGAAGAGGTAGAATCTGTTGCGTCGATAGTAAAACGCTTTAAAACAGGTGCCATGTCATTTGGGTCATTAAGTCAGGAAGCTCATGAAACATTAGCTATTGCGATGAACAGATTGGGCGGTAGAAGTAACAGTGGCGAAGGTGGGGAACACCCGAGCCGTTATGAAATTGATGCGAATGGAGATAATCGTCGAAGTGCAATTAAACAAATTGCCTCAGGTCGTTTCGGTGTGAAAAGCCATTACTTAGTGAATGCAGATGAGTTGCAAATTAAAATGGCACAAGGGGCAAAGCCTGGTGAGGGTGGTCAGTTACCAGGCAACAAAGTATATCCATGGGTAGCTGATGTACGTGGTTCAACTACAGGTGTAGGATTAATCTCACCTCCACCACATCATGACATCTACTCTATTGAAGATATGGCAGAATTGATTCATGATTTGAAAAATGCTAATCGTCATGCACGTATTAGTGTGAAACTTGTTTCAAAAGCTGGGATTGGTACCATTGCCGCTGGTGTTGCGAAAGGTGCAGCAGACGTAATAGTTGTTAGTGGATATGACGGGGGTACAGGAGCTTCACCAAAAACGAGTATTAAGCATACCGGATTACCATGGGAGCTTGGTCTTGCGGAGGCACATCAAACGCTCATGTTAAATGGTCTACGTGATCGCGTCATATTAGAAACTGATGGTAAGTTGATGACAGGAAAAGACGTCGTGATGGCGGCTTTACTCGGAGCTGAAGAATATGGTTTTGCAACAGCTCCATTAATCGTCCTTGGTTGCGTAATGATGAGAGCGTGTCATTTAGATACATGCCCAGTTGGAGTAGCTACTCAAAATCCTGAGTTAAGAGCGAAATTTATGGGGAATGCGGATCACGTCGTAAATTTCATGCAATTTGTTGCTGAAGAAGTACGAGAACATATGTCTATGCTCGGTTTCCGTTCAATGGATGAGATGATTGGTCGTACAGATGTTTTAGAAATCAGTGACCGAGCTAAGAATCATTGGAAAGCAGGACAATTAGATCTTTCAGCTTTATTGTATCAACCTAAAGGACCTCGTACTCAGCAAGTGTTGCAAGATCATAAAATCGAGGAATCTCTTGATATGCGTGAAATTCTTGGTGCGGTTGAGAAAGCTATAATAGATGGAAGTCCTATTAAGCTGCAATATCCGATTAAAAACACAGACCGAGTTGTAGGCACTATTATCGGGAGTGAAATATCGAAACGTTATGGTGAAAGAGGTTTAGTTGACGATACAATTTCACTTCAATTCACAGGTTCAGCTGGGCAAAGTTTCGGTGCGTTCATCCCTAGAGGGATGTCTATGTATGTAAATGGCGATGCGAATGATTACTTCGGTAAAGGGTTATCAGGAGGTAAAGTTGTCGTTTCTGCACCAATAAAAGGCGATGTTGAGAAAAACGTCATTGCCGGAAACGTTTGTTTATACGGTGCTACGAGTGGTAAAGCATTTATCAATGGCAGAGCAGGTGAACGTTTCGCAGTCCGTAATAGTGGTGCGGATATCGTTGTTGAAGGAATAGGAGATCATGGCTGTGAGTACATGACTGGAGGCCATGTTGTTATTTTAGGTGATGTAGGTAAGAACTTTGGTGCTGGTATGTCCGGTGGTATTGCATACGTTTTAGTAGAAGATGAAAAATCTTTCAAAGAAAAGTGCAACATGGAAATGATAGGATTTGAGGATTTAGATAATGAGGAAGAAACTAAATTTGTTCGTGCATTAATTGAAGAACATATTTTGAACACAGATAGTTCGAAGGCCAAAACAATCTTAGCTGATTGGACGCAGTCTGTTGTGGAATTCTTAAAAGTTGTTCCAGCAGACTATAAGAAAATGATTAATCGTATTAGTGATTTTAAGGCTGAAGGTTTATCTGCAGATGCTGCAGCGATGAAAGCATTTTTAGCTACTTCTAAAAAAAAGGAAGTAGTGCTTTCCAATAAATAATGGAGGAGGGGTTCTAGATGGGGAAACCAACTGGATTTATGGAATATAGTCGAGAAAAAGGAAAAGAACAATCACCACTAGAGCGCATTAAGAATTGGAAAGAATATGCTTCAAGATTAACCGATGAAGCTCTTCAAATCCAAGGTGCTAGATGTATGGATTGTGGGACACCTTTTTGTCATATGGGAATTGAGATTCGCGGTACAGCTGCAGGTTGTCCGATTAATAATGTCATCCCCGAGTGGAATGACTTAGTGTATAAAGGTAAATGGAAGGAAGCGTTAGAGCGTTTATTGCTTACAAATAACTTCCCGGAATTCACAGGGCGCGTTTGCCCCGCACCTTGTGAAGGTTCTTGTACATTAGCAATTACAGACCCTGCCGTTGCAATTAAAAGCATTGAACGTACCATTATAGATAAAGGGTTCGAAAATGGCTGGATTCAACCACGTATGCCTAAACTACGAACTGGTAAAAAGATTGCCGTCATTGGTTCAGGACCAGCAGGACTTGCAGCAGTGGATCAATTAAACCAATCGGGGCACTCGGTAACTATTTACGAGCGAGCTGACCGAGCAGGTGGCTTACTTATGTACGGAATTCCGAATATGAAGCTCGAAAAAGATGTTGTAGAACGCCGAATTCAATTGTTAATGGAAGAAGGCATAGAGTTTGTATTAAATACTGAAGTAGGTAAGGATATTACGGCTGAACAGTTAAAAGCCGAGTATGAGGTAATCATCTTATGTACGGGTGCAACTAAACAACGCGCTCTTCATATGGAAGGAAGCGATTCAGAAGGGGTTCATTTAGCAATGGACTATTTAACTTCAACATCTAAGAGTTTACTGGATTCTAAGTTTGCTGATGGTAAGTTTATAAATACAAAAGGTAAGGATGTCATTGTTATTGGTGGTGGTGATACGGGTGCTGACTGTGTAGCTACGGCAATTCGTCAAAATTGCAATAGCGTCGTACAATTTGGTAAACATCCTCAGTTACCGGTCAATCGTGCTGACGATAATTTATGGCCAACTGATCCTCATATTTATAAATTAGATTATGCCTATGCTGAAGCGGATGAAAAGTATGGTAAAGACCCGCGAGAATATTGCATCCAAACAAAGAAAATTGTGGCGGATAAAAAAGGGCATGTGAAAGAATTACACACAATCCAAATGAATAAAATTATTAATGATGAAGGTTACGTTTATTTTGAAGAAGTACCTGGTACTGAGAAGGTATGGCCAGCACAACATGTATTCGTTGCAATCGGCTTTGAAGGTGTGGAGCACGCTTTACCAGAACAATTTGGTGTTAAAGTAACGAATAATAAAATTGTGTCAGTCGGGAAAAAATATGCTACTAATGTAGATGGTGTATTTACAGCGGGTGATGCACGTAAAGGTCAAAGTTTAATCGTATGGGCGATTAAAGAAGGTCGTGGTGTAGCGGAAAGTGTTGATGCATATTTAACAGAATACGCTACTATTTAATAATAGAGTGTCTAAAAAAGCCTGTTAAACAGGCTTTTTTTTATGCGGAAAATAGCGGAAAATCGTAAAAAAATAGTCAGTACATGATAGTATTTGTCGGAGGAAGATGTTTGAAAAAACATAAATTCACAGAAAAATAAGGTTATCACTATGCTGAGAGTGAAATCGATTCTCAATTAGAGTATCTGTATTGAAAATGAATTGATTTTTTGCAAATAGCAAAGAATTGCTAGAATACTTGATATAAAGCTAGTGGACATCTACTGTTTAAAAGGGAAGTGAGAATAATTTTCAAAAGGTTTGCAAGCCACTTCTTTTTAAGTTAAGATTAGAATGATATTAAATTAGAAATGGGAAACCATTCATTGAACTTTAAATGGAGGTAATGAAATGTCAACATTAGTAATCACAGATCTTCATGTCGAAATTGACGGAAAAGAGATTTTAAAGGGTGTAAATTTAACACTTAATACAAACGAAATCCATGCAATCATGGGTCCAAACGGTACGGGTAAATCTACTTTAGCTTCTGCTATTATGGGTCACCCAAAATATGAGGTAACTTCAGGTTCAATCATGCTAGATGGCGAAGATGTACTTGAAATGGAAGTAGACGAACGTGCAAAAGCGGGTCTTTTCCTTGGTATGCAATACCCATCAGAAATTTCTGGTGTAACTAACGCTGACTTCTTACGTTCTGCTATTAACGCACGTCGTGAAGAGGGTGACGAAATTTCACTGATGAAATTCATCCGTGAATTAGATAAAAAAATGGAATTCCTTGAAATGGATTTAGATATGGCTCAACGCTACTTAAACGAAGGTTTCTCTGGCGGTGAGAAAAAACGTAACGAAATTCTACAATTAATGATGATCAAACCAAAATTCGCTATTTTAGATGAAATTGACTCTGGTCTTGATATCGATGCATTAAAAGTTGTTTCTAAAGGAATCAACGAAATGCGCGGCGAAGGTTTCGGCTGCTTAATGATCACTCACTACCAACGTCTACTTAACTACATCACTCCAGATAAAGTACACGTGATGATGCAAGGTAAAGTTGTAAAATCTGGTGGAGCTGAATTAGCTCATAAACTTGAAGCTGAAGGTTATGACTGGATTAAACAAGAATTAGGCATTGAAGACGAAGAAACTGCTGAACAAGAAGCATAAGAAGGAGGACGAGCAGAATGACGGTTGAAACAAAATTGGCGGTAACCGCTCAAGACGTACGCTCCTTCTCTGAAGCGAACAATGAACCAAGCTGGTTAACTGAGCTTCGTGAAAGTGCACTAGCGAACGTAGAAACGCTACCATTGCCAAAACCAGATAAAACTAATATTACAAAATGGAATTTCACAGAATTCCCAGCACATGTGGTAGAAAGTACAACATATGCATCATTAGATGAACTTCCAGAAGAAGTGAAGTCAATTGTAGATGTTGAAAACCAACATAACATCTATATCCAACACAATAATACACCTGCATACTTGGAGCTTTCAGAAGAGCTAAAAGCACAAGGTGTTATTATGACTGATATTATCACTGCAAGTCGCGAACATAGTGACCTAGTGAAAAAATATTATATGACAGAAGGCGTAAAAGCTGATGCCCACAAACTGGCTGCATTACATGCTGCATTAGTAAACGGTGGTGTCTTCGTTTATGTTCCAAAAAACGTCATCATTGAAGAACCTCTTCAAGTTGTGTTCTTACATGACAATGCAGAAGCTTCATTATTCAATCATGTATTAATTGTTGCTGAAGCAAACAGTTCAGTTACATATGTAGAAAACTATCTTTCTACTGTTGACGAAGCAACTGGACAAGCAAACATTATTGCAGAAGTTATCGTAAATGATAATGCAAAAGTAATTTTTGGAGCTGTAGATGTACTTGCAAAAGGTTTAACGACTTATGTTAACCGCCGCGGTATTTTACACCGTGATGCAACTATTGAATGGGCTGCAGGTTTAATGAATGACTGTGATACAATCTCTGAAAATATTTCACATTTAATCGGTGACGGTTCAAATGCTGATAGTAAATCAGTAGTTGTTGGTCGCGGAAGTCAAAGTCAAAACTTCACAACTGAAGTTCGCCATTGGGGTAAAGCATCTACTGGTTACATCCTTACACACGGTGTTATGAAAGATGCTTCTCGTGCTATTTTCAATGGCATTGGCAAAATCGAACACGGTGCTACTAAAGCAGATGCTGTTCAAGAATCACGTGTGTTAATGTTTAGCGAAGATGCTCGTGGTGACGCTAATCCGATTTTATTAATCGAAGAAGATGATGTAACTGCTGGACACGCAGCTTCTGTTGGACGAGTTGACCCAATTCAACTGTATTATTTAATGAGTCGTGGTATTGCGAAAAAAGAAGCTGAACGTTTAGTTATTCACGGATTCCTTGCGCCAGTTGTAAACAAATTGCCTATCGAGGGTGTTAAAAAGCAACTGACGGAGGTTATCGAAAGGAAAGTTCGCTAATGATCAAAGATGACATTCGAAGCTATTTTCCGATATTAAATCAAGAAATTAACGGGCATCCGCTTGTTTATCTTGATAGTGCTGCAACTTCTCAAAAGCCAATTCAAGTAATTGAAGCTATCAAAAATTATTACGAATTTGAAAATTCAAATGTTCACCGTGGTGTTCACACACTTGGGAACAGAGCAACAGATTCTTATGAAGGTGCTCGTGAAAAAATTCGTAAATTTATCAATGCAAACTCAACTGAAGAAATCATCTTCACAAGAGGGACTACAACTGCATTAAATATAGTTGCACAAAGTTATGGCCGTACACATGTAGGTGAAGGCGATGAAATCGTCATCACTTATATGGAACACCATTCTAACTTAATCCCTTGGCAACAACTTGCGAAGGAAAAAGGCGCGACATTAAAATATATCGATCTAGAGTCAGACGGTACTTTATCATTAGATAAAGTGCGTGCAACAATTACTGACAAAACAAAAATTGTCTCAATGGCATATGCTTCAAATGTCTTAGGTACGATCAACCCAATCAAAGAAATTACTGCGATTGCTCATGAACATGGAGCTGTAATGGTCGTTGATGGGGCACAAGGTGTACCACATTTTAAAACAGACGTGCAAGATTTAGATTGTGATTTCTTAGCATTCTCTGGGCACAAAATGTGCGGGCCAACTGGTATTGGTGTATTATATGGTAAAAAAGCGCTTCTCGAAAACATGGAGCCGGTTGAATTTGGTGGCGAAATGATCGATTTTGTAGGTCTTCATGAATCTACATGGAAGGAGCTACCTTGGAAATTTGAAGGTGGTACTCCAATCATTGCTGGAGCTATTGGATTAGGTGCAGCTATTGATTTCCTTCAAGAAATCGGCATGGACACGATTGAAAAACACGAACATGATTTATCGCGTTATGCTATTGACCAAATGCAAACAATTAAAGGTTTATCAATTTATGGGCCACAAGATCCTGCAAAACGTTCAGGTCTTGTAACATTTAATTTAGATGATGTACATCCACATGATGTAGCAACTGTTCTAGATATGAACGGTATTGCTGTACGTGCTGGACATCATTGTGCACAGCCTCTGATGAAATGGTTACAATGTACTGCAACTGCACGTGCTAGCTTCTATATTTATAACAATGAGGAAGATATTGACCGTCTTGTTGCAGGGTTGCGCACTGCGAAGGAGTATTTTGCTGATGTCTTTGAATAATTTAGATCAACTTTACCGCTCAGTTATTATGGATCACTATAAAAAGCCAAGAAACAAAGGGGCTCTTGAAGGTAGTAATGTCACTATCGATATGAACAACCCTACTTGTGGCGACCGTATCCGTTTAACTTTACAAGTAAATAATGGCATCATTGAAGATGCTAAATTTGATGGAGAAGGTTGTTCCATCTCAATGTCCTCTGCATCCATGATGACGCAAACAGTCAAAGGGAAAACAGTTGAGGAAGCTCAAAACCTAGCACAAATTTTCTCTGATATGATGCTTGGAAAAGACTATGATGATTCGATCGATTTAGGTGATGTAGAAGCACTTTCAGGTGTTTCGAAATTCCCGGCTCGTATAAAATGTGCAACTTTATCTTGGAAAGCAATGGAAAAAGGCGTACAAAACGAATCTGAAACTAAATAAATTATTGAACTCTGAACGGAGGAGAAACGATGGCTAAAAAAATGCCTGAAATTGGCGATTACAAGTATGGATTCCATGACAAGGACGTATCTATTTTCCGTTCAAAACGTGGATTAACTGCTGATATCGTTAAAGAAATTTCTAAAATAAAAAACGAGCCTCAATGGATGTTAGATTTCCGTCTAAAATCACTTGAGATTTTCTATGAAAAACCAATGCCACAATGGGGTGGGGATCTATCTGAGTTAAACTTCGATGAGATTACCTATTATGTAAAACCTTCAGAAGCAACTCAAAAATCTTGGGATGAAGTACCTGCAGAAATCAAAGAAACATTTGATAAGCTTGGTATCCCT
Organism: Viridibacillus sp. KH_047; assembly: GCF_057838945.1. NCBI lineage: Bacteria > Bacillati > Bacillota > Bacilli > Caryophanales > Caryophanaceae > Viridibacillus > Viridibacillus sp. KH_047. The sequence continues at coordinate 761,685 of NZ_CM174479.1, forward strand.
GAAGCAGAACAAAAATACCTTGCAGGTGTTTCTGCACAATATGAATCTGAAGTTGTTTACCATAACATGAAGGAAGAACTTGAAGATATGGGCGTTGTGTTCAAAGACACAGACTCAGCACTTCGTGAAAACGAAGAACTTTTCAGAGAGTACTTCGGTAAAACAATTCCACCACAAGACAACAAATTCTCTGCATTAAACTCAGCAGTATGGTCTGGTGGTTCGTTCATCTATGTACCAAAAGGTGTGAAACTTGAAACACCTCTACAAGCGTACTTCCGTATTAACTCTGAAAACATGGGTCAATTCGAACGTACATTGATTATTGTTGATGAAGGTGCAAGTGTACACTATGTTGAAGGTTGTACAGCTCCAGTTTATACAACAAGCTCTCTACACAGTGCTGTTGTAGAAATCATCATCAAAAAAGACGCATATTGCCGTTATACAACGATTCAAAACTGGGCTAACAACGTTTATAACCTAGTAACGAAACGTGCTGTATGTGATGCTAACGCTACAATGGAATGGATTGATGGCAACATCGGTTCTAAATTAACAATGAAATACCCAGCATGTATCCTTAAAGGTGAAGGTGCTCGTGGTATGACATTATCAATTGCCATTGCAGGTCGTGGACAAAATCAAGATACTGGTGCGAAAATGATTCACTTAGCACCAAACACTTCTTCAACAATCGTATCAAAATCTATTTCTAAACATGGTGGTAACGTAACATATCGCGGTATTGTTCGCTTTGGTAAAAAAGCAATCAACGCTCGTGCAAATATCGAATGTGATACATTAATCATGGATAACGAATCGACTTCTGATACAATTCCATACAATGAAGTAATGAATGATCAAATCTCTTTAGAGCATGAAGCAAAAGTTTCAAAAGTATCTGAAGAGCAATTGTTCTACTTAATGAGCCGTGGTGTTTCTGAGCAAGAAGCGACAGAAATGATCGTAATGGGCTTTATTGAACCATTCACTAAGGAACTTCCAATGGAATACGCAGTAGAAATGAACCGTCTTATTAAATTTGAAATGGAAGGCTCTATCGGTTAATCAGAGCTAACGTTTAAGCTTCGGCAACTCAATTTGGATTTCCAAATTGGTGCCGAGGCTTTTTTTATACAATTAGTTTGATTTTTTGTAAGAGAAGGCGGGGCTGAAACTGTTCTAACACAGTAGAATGTTATGCTATCATTAGTTATATGTCTGTTAATGGGGGATATGAGATGATACATATTGGTTTAACTGGATGGGGAGATCATCCAGATCTTTATAGTCCGTTGTCTTCAGCGCGTGATAAGTTATTTGATTACAGTGGACATTTTCCAGTTGTTGAAGTGGATACGTCATTCTATTCCATTCCGTCTGAAACTAATGTGAGAAAGTGGATTGCAGAAGTACCTGACCATTTTCAGTTTGTTGTAAAAGCTTATCAAGGAATGACAGGCCATTTGAGGCAGGATAATCCTTATGAAACTAGAGAAGAAATGTTTGATGCATTTAAAGATGCGATTATACCTTTTCAACAAGCAGGTAAGCTTGCTATGATTTTAGTACAGTTCCCGCCATGGTTTGACTGTCAAACAAAAAATGTTACTTATATTCGCTATGTGAAGCAACAATTAAAGAATTTCCCTGTAGCGATTGAGTTTCGAAATCGCACTTGGTATAGCGAAAAATTCATGGACGGTACATTGAATTTCTTACGTCAAGAGGGTTTAATACATACAGTTTGTGATGAACCACAGGCAGGAGAAGGTTCAGTTCCACTAGTACCAAAAGCGACAAATGAACGTGTCCTTGTTCGGATTCATGGTCGTAATGTGCATGGTTGGCGCAATCCTGGAAATAATGAAGAATGGCGTAAAATTCGCTTTTTGTATAACTATAATGAAGAAGAATTAAAGGGATTACAAAAACATATTGTAGCGTTACAACAGCAGGCAAAAGATGTGTTTGTGTTGTTTAATAATAATTCAGGAAATGATGCAGCAAAAAATGCAAAACAACTACAAAAAATGCTGGGCGTACAATATGAAGGATTATCTCCAAAACAATTAGATTTTTTTGAAGGAGAATCGTAATGGAATATATTTTAATTGCTGTAATTGGGTTATGTTCAGGTCTAATTGGCGCTTTAGTAGGTCTAGGTGGGGGTGTGATATTAGTACCAGCAACACTATTCGTAGGGCTCACACTCGGTCTAATCCCGGATCTAACACCACAAAAAGTAGTAGGTCTATCTGTAGTTATGATGATTTTCACTGGATTAGCATCTACATTGTCATATATGAAATCGAAAACAGTTGACTATAAAAGTGGCGTAATTTTCTTTGCTGGAAGTGTACCTGGTACGATTTTTGGTGCTTGGGTGAATAAAGGATTAGATTTGCCATCATTTAATTTATATTTTGGCATTTTACTAATTATATTAGCGACAATCTTAATAGTGAAAGATAAATTGAAACCAGTTAAATGGTTTGTTGAAAATGGACAGAAGCGAACTTTTGTCGACCAAGAAGGTAAAAGTTTTGTATATGGCTATCCTATTTGGTTTGCATTGTTATTAACTTTTGCAATTGGCTTTGCTTCAGGGTTATTTGGAATTGGTGGAGGATCAATGATTGTTCCTGCAATGATATTATTATTCTTATTCCCTCCCCATGTGGCTGTTGCAACATCCATGTTCATGGTGTTTTTATCGTCTATCGTCAACTCAGCTAGTCATATTTATTTAGGGAATGTTCCATGGTTGTATACAATTCCTGTCATTCCAGGGGCTTATATAGGGGCGAAATTTGGAGCAGCACTTAATAAGCGTATTAAATCAGATACATTAGTGCTCTTTTTACGAATAATTTTATTACTTCTCGGAATTCGTTCAATCATAGATGGACTAATCTGAATGTAAAGAGGGGATATTATGCTAGAAACAATCCATTTTTATCATACAAATGATGTCCATAGCCATTTTGAATATTGGCCTCGTACTCACGAATTTCTTGTGACACGAAAGAAGTGGCATATAGATACAGGTGATAGTTGCTTTGTTCTTGATATTGGGGACTTTATGGATCGTTCGAATGTTTATACTGAGGCGACATTGGGTAAAGGGAATGTGGAATTATTAAATGATGCAAATTATGATGCTGTAACGATTGGTAATAATGAAGGTATTACTTTATCGAATAGCGAATTGAATACATTATATAAAGATGCGAAATTCGATGTCTTAGTAGCTAATTTGCACAATAATGATGGTGACATGCCTCATTGGGCAAAACCATATCAGGTTTATAACACAACAGCTGGTATAAAAGTAGGGATTATTGCAGCTACAGCACCTTTTTATTTATTTTATGATCAACTTGAATGGGAAGTATTAGAGCCACTTACAGTACTGAAAAAACAAGTAGATGAGCTACGTGATCAAGTGGATGTTCTTGTTTGTATGTCGCATCTAGGTTTGTCTGACGATATGTTGTTAGCAGAACAGTGCCCTGAAATTGATGTTATTTTCGGAGCGCATACGCATCATATTTTGCATGAAGGTAAAATAGTGAATGATGTGATGTTAACTGGTGGAGGAAAATTTGGCTTATTTATAGGGCATACTGAAATACTATTTGATACGGATATAAAAAAAGTTGTGAAGAAAAAAACGATGCTTCATAGAACTATAGATCTTGCTTCTGTAGACAAGGAGAAAGAGATTGTAGTAGGTCTTGAACGACGAGGGCGTGAACTACTTGATGTACCTGTATTTTATTCAGACCGTTATTATAATAAGGAATGGTACCATCATTCACATCTATCACGACTATTTGCCAAAGCGTTATTAGAATTTTCAAATGCTGATTGTGCTTTGTTTAATGCAGGAATTTTCTTAAATGGACTTCCAAAAGGCAGAGTAACAGCTAATGATATTCACAGTATGCTTCCACACCCAATCAACGCTTGTGTAATTGAGCTTACTGGTGAGCGTTTAAAAGAAGTTTATATGGAAGCACAAAATGTAGACTGGCCAAGAAGAGAAGTGAAGGGCTTAGGGTTTAGAGGTGTAGTGATGGGTAAGATGCTAAACTATCAATTTGAAGTGGACGATATGGGGCGGTTAGTAATAGAGGGACGTATAGCGGATTTTAAAAAAAGTTACAAGCTTGTGACTTTAGATATGTATACTTTTGGTTATTTCTTTCCCGATTTCAAAAATACACCAAAAACATACTTGTTACCTCAATTTTTACGTGATATTCTAATTCTGTATGGACTTGAATTTTTCAAAGGGGAAAATTCAGAAAGACCTGATTAAAGTTTTATATGAGTCAATATATAGAGAGTAGATTATGTTTATGAATGGGGAAATAGTATGAGGCTGATTTCAACTAAAGTGTTGCAACCTGGAATGGTGATCGGCAGAACAATTTGGAATGAGGCTGGAAGACCTTTACTACATGAAGGGGTCGTAGCATCAAATCAAATAGCCGACCGACTTTTACAATTAAATGTTCAATATGTATATATAAACGATGAAATTTCTCATGATATTAATATAGTTGAAGCTGTGCCTTTGCACATAAGAAGAAATGCTGTTGATAAAATTACAGATTCATTCAAAATGTTGAAAAATCAAAAAAATGCAGATTTAACCTATTGTTTAGATCAACAGTCCAAACATTTTGGATGTATTATAGAGCAGTTACTTGACAGTGTTGTAAATAGTGAAGAAATGATTACAGTTTTGAGTGATGCATTTATATATGATGAATATATCTATCAACACTCTTTACAAGTGGCAATCTATTCTATTGCGATTGCTAGAGAGCTGAAATATACATCAGATGAAATACGCCAAATTGGGATTGGTGCCATGTTACATGACGTTGGTAAGATGCTAATCCCACTTGAGATTTTAAATAAGCCTGGGCGCTTAACAAATGAAGAATACGATACAATGAAACTTCATGCAAAGTATGGCTTTGACTTATTAAGAAACTTACATACTATTTCTTTATTATCAGCACATTGTGCATTCCAACATCACGAAAGACTTGATGGTAGTGGGTATCCACGTGGATTAATTGATTTTGAAATCCACCCATATGCTAAAATTATTGCTGTCGCCGATGTATTTGATGCAGTTACATCTAATCGCGTATATCGAAAGAAAATGTTGCCATCACATGGGATGGAAATAATTAAGCAAGGTATCGGTACATTATACGATGAGAAGGTTGTAAAAGCATTTCAAAAATGCATCGCCATATATCCGAATGGAACTGTAGTTTTACTATCTGATGGTCGCCGAGGAATTGTCTCAAAACAAAATCATAAATTTACGGATAAACCTTGGGTTCGCATTTTTGAAGAGAATGGTGAAATATTGCCAGCAACATATGAATGTTTTTTGGAAGATGAACCAGCTGCTTATATCCATCAGGTTGAGGTGGAATACCTCGTACATAATGAATAAATAACACCCCTTAGTCATAGCCTATGATTAGGGGGAATTTTTTTGCGTTTACCAAATCAAAGACGTAGATTGTTAGTGCAAAAACGACAAAAACGCTCTCGATTATTACCACTCTTTATCTTAAGCTTTTTGGGGATGATTGCTCTCTTATTTTACTTAGTGAATGTAAGACTGATGCCGATATATTTGCAATATGCAGAGGTCCAAACGAATCGAATAGCATCTGAAGTTATTAGTAAGGCGATAAATTCTAGAACTGCAAATGTTCTTGATGTCAATGATATAATAGAAGAAGTACCAGGCGAAGATACTAAAATGACAAAGTTTAATTCAGAAATTATTAATCGTGTTATGGCGGAAACGTATACGCTAGTACAAGATCATCTTGAAGAAGCAGAATCGGGGAATTTAAGTAAATTGCCGAAATTCGATGATATTGAATATGATGCCAATGCCATGCAAGAAGATGGTGGTGTTGTCTTTTTTGTTCCAATTGGGCAGGCAACTAATTTGCCTTTGTTAGGGAATTTAGGGCCTAAAATCCCTATTCGGTTTCATGTTATAGGCAAAATAAATACAAACGTAGAAACGGATATTGAGGAATTTGGTATTAATAATGCACTCGTGAAAGTACAAATTCACTTATCAGTAAATGTTCAAGTCATCGTTCCATTTGCGAGTAAATCAACCACTGTAGAGCAAAGAATTCCAGTGGCTATTGGTATGCTTAAAGGGACAGTACCTAATATTTATACTAATGGTGGAGGTACGCAACCATCAGTTGAGGTGCCAATTAAAATGAATTAAGAGGTATATAATTTCCCTTTTTATTTCATTTAAATTAATATTTACTTAATGCATGGTATAGCAAAATATTTTGACAATATTAGTAATCGAAGGTTGTTTGATACTACTTATTATGTTACATTGACAAAAGTACTACAATATATAAATAAGCCTGATGATGGGAGACGAATCTTCAATGACATCATGTAAACCAACTAAAGAAGAACATATAAGAAAACCGGATTGGCTAAAAATTAAACTAAATACTAACGACGACTATAAAGGCTTAAAGAAACTGATGCGAGAAAAGAACTTACATACAGTTTGTGAGGAAGCCAGGTGCCCAAATATTCATGAATGCTGGGGTGAAAGACGTACAGCGACATTTATGATATTAGGAGCTGTATGTACACGCGCATGTCGCTTCTGTGCAGTGAAAACAGGTCTTCCAAATGAATTAGATACAGCAGAACCAGAACGCGTAGCAGATTCAGTTGAAATTATGAACTTAAAGCATGTCGTTGTAACTGCAGTAGCACGTGATGACTTAAAAGACGGAGGAGCAGAAGTTTTTGCAGAAACTGTTCGTGCAATTCGTCGAAAAAACCCATTCACATCTATTGAGGTATTACCTTCAGATATGGGGGGGATTGAAGAAAATTTACGTATATTAATGGATACGAAACCTGATATTTTAAACCATAATATCGAGACAGTTAAACGCTTAACACCAAGAGTTCGCGCTCGAGCTAAATACGCTCGCTCATTAGAGTTTTTACGTCGTGCAAAAGAAATGCAACCTGAGATTCCAACGAAGTCGTCATTGATGGTGGGACTTGGAGAAACAGAAGAAGAAATTATTGAAGTAATGGACGATTTACGCGCAAATAATGTAGATATAATGACGATAGGTCAATATTTACAACCGTCGAAAAAACATTTACCGGTGAAAAAATATTACTCACCATTAGAATTTGGTAAACTGCGCAAAATTGCGATGAGTAAAGGATTTTCTCATTGTGAAGCTGGTCCACTTGTGCGTAGTAGTTATCATGCCGATGAACAAGTAAATGCCGCAGCGAAACAAAAACAACTGCTAGGCGAAGAAAAAAGCGCTATCACGAATAACTAACGGATGGTGGTAACATGGTCATTGCAGAACGAATGGCGTATGATGTATTAACAGATTATCGTGAAGGTTTCCAAGAAGAGGCTTTTCTTGGACGATTTAGCGATATTTTAACTAAGTATGACTATATTGTTGGTGATTGGGGCTATGGCCAATTACGTTTAAAAGGCTTTTTTGATGACAAAAATCAAAAGGCTTCTTTCGATACGAAAATAAGTACATTACAAGATTATTTATACGAATATTGTAATTTTGGATGTGCTTATTTTGTACTAAAGAAAACCGGTAAAGCGCCGATTCCAATAAAAGAAGCAGTGCTTGAAGAGGTAGAATCTGAAACTGTAGATGAGCCTGAGATCATTATCACTGAAACAATTCAAGAGGAACAAAAAAACATCGATTCCGAGCTATAAAAGCCGGAATCGATGTTTTTTTAGTATTTTTTTGATTTGAAATGGTTAAGTTAGTGTTATGAGGTACGGGGTGTTATCCAGCTTCAGCGGCCAGCCCCTCGAGGTCACTTCCACTTTCTCGGTCGAAAATTGAAAAGATATTTTCGATTCGAAAGTTCCAGTGCTTGTCGGGACTGAACGGGCCGCTTCAGCATTAAGTTAGATATCCAGCTTCAGGCGCTAGCGGCTCGGGTCGTTTCAGTCGGGCGCTCAAAGTCAAAGAGCGACTTTGGCTTCCGCCTTCCAACGACCTCGCAGCTGGACGAGCGCCTGAAGCATTTAAGTGTATCCAGCTTCAGGCGCTAACGGCTCGAGGTCGTTTCCGTTCTCTCGGTCAAAAGCGGGAGTGATGCTTTTGATTCGAGAACTCCAACGCTTGTCGCCGTTGGACGAGCGCCTTCAGCATTAAGGTTTATCCAGCTTCAGTGGCCAGCCCCTCGAGGTCACTTCCACTTTCTCGGTCGAAAATTGAAAAGATATTTTCGATTCGAAAGTTCCAGTGCTTGTCGGGGCTGAACGGGCCGCTTCAGCATTTAAGTGTATCCAGCTTCAGGCGCTAACGGCTCGAGGTCGTTTCCGTTCTCTCGGTCAAAAGCGGGAGTGATGCTTTTGATTCGAGAACTCCAACGCTTGTCGCCGTTGGACGAGCGCCTTCAGCATTAAGGTTTATCCAGCTTCAGCGGCCAGCCCCTCGAGGTCACTTCAGTCCCTCGGTCAAAAGCTGAAGTGATGCTTTTGATTCGAGCCTTCCAGTGCTTGTCGGAGGCCCACAGGACGTGGCGTTCTTAGGCTATCTTCCTTGAAACGGGCCGCTTCAGCATTAAGGCATATCCAGCTTCAGGCGCTAACGGCTCGAGATCGTTTCCGTTCTCTCGGTCAAAAGCGGGAGTGATGCTTTTGATTCGAGAACTCCAACGCTTGTCGCCGTTGAACGAGCGCTTCAGCATTTAAGTGTATCCAGCTTCAGGCGCTAGACTCTCGGGACGTTTCGGTCTCTCGGCACAAGACAAAAAGCGTCTTGTGTTCGAGCCCTCCAACGCCTGTCGAGTCTGAACGAGCGCCTTCAGCATTTAGGGTTACCCAATTAATTCATGTAGGTATTCTCGTAGTTCTTGAGCTTCGTCTTCGGGACGGTTGTATACTTGTTCTAAGTATCCTGGCTCTTCTAGGTCGTCTGAGCCGAGAATGGCAAAGCGGCCGAGTTGCATATCTAAAACGAGCACTTTTCCAAAAAAGCGTCCGCTTTGTAAAATAGCTAAATCATAGCGTTGCGATTCGCCTGTGAAGCTAACGAAACGAGTCTTTGTATCTTCGACATCGTCGTATAAGAAAAATCTTTCCATTGCGTGTGCAACTCCTTCCGATTCTAAAGATATGGTACTATAGAAAGGAGTAGACTATCAACTTTTATAATTTGAATGGAGGAAGTACTTTGTATTTCGTTGATCGTAAAAAAATAATAAAAAATCTTGAATATATGAATTCATTAATAGTGGTTTTTGAAGGCCAAAAAGACTGGTTATCAGATGATATCCGTAAATTGGCTTTGGAGCGTATTGCGAATACATTAATCGAAGCGATAATTGATGTGGGTAATTCCATGATTGATGGTTTTATTATGCGTGATCCTGGAAGTTATGAAGATATAATTGATATTTTAGTCGATGAAAAAGTTATTACAGCTGAAATGGATCAACCATTAAAAGAGTTAATTGGCTTACGACGCGCACTTGTGCGTGATATTTTAGATGTAAATGATGAAGAGTTAGTAGTTGTATTAAATAATAATATGAATGCCATTAAAGCATTTGCACCTAAAGTAGAGCATTATTTAGTGAATGAGCTAGGTCCTGTATCTGCGTTCATTCCAGAGGTACAAAAATGAAAGCATACAAAGCCTATTGCTTTGATTTAGATGGGACTGTGTATAAGGGGACTGAGCCTATTCCTTCTGCTGTAGCGTTTATACATGCACTACAAAAGAAAGGAATAGAGCCTTTCTATATCACTAATAATGCACGTATGACGCAAAAACAATTACAGCAGAAACTACTGAAAATGGGGATATGTGCACCTGAAGCACATATTTTAACTTCAGCAATCGCAACTGCAAAATATATCAGCAATCACTATCCAAATGGAACAGTGCAAATGATAGGTGGAGATGGCTTAAGAGAAGCTCTACTTGCTGAAAATATAACGTTCACTTCTGAACAACCGGATGTGTTAGTGCAAGGTATTGATCTGGAATTAAATTATTCTAAAATAGAAAACGCTTGCTATGCTATACAAAATGGTGCAGATTTTGTAGCGACAAATGGTGATATTAAATTTCCAAGTGAAAAAGGCTTTGCACCAGGAAATGGATCGATTGCTGAGCTAATTCATAATGTGACAGGTGTGGAACCAACGTATATTGGGAAACCACATCCTCATATGCTAGAAATTTTACAGCAATTGAATGGCTTTGAAAAAGAGGAAATGCTTATGATTGGTGATAATTATGATACGGATATATTAGCAGGTATCCGCTTTGGTATAGATACATTACATGTGAATACTGGAGTAACACCTACTGAATCTGTATTGAAGAAGGATATCCAACCAACTTACAGCCTTAATAGTTTACTCGATTGGCAATTGTAAAATAAAAGTCGCAAACTATGTAGTTAATTCACATAGCTTGCGACTTTTTTGGTTAAAATAAAGGATTCTCTTCAATAAATTGATAGATTTTTTTTGTTAATTCTTCCGGCGTTTCACCTTCAACCATTTCGCCATTTACTAGAGCATATAAAGAATCAGAGCATTTCGTACAATAGCTTAAACAGCCATATTCTAAAACATCTATATTCGGATCCATTTCTAGCACTTCAAATGTATCTTGGGAGCCATTTGCTAAATTACTAACACAAAACTCAACAAGCGGATTCATGTGCGCTTCACCTCACTACTCGAAATGCTACTATTTTTTTTTTCATTCGTCAATTTTCGAGTCTATATTGTGAAACTTCTCACAATCGTTTATACTCTTAGTGGACAGTTTTGAAATGAAACGATATGTAATATTGTAAGAAGAAGGAGATTACTATGAGAAAATTAGTCTTATTAGGCGGTGGCTACGGTAATATGCGTATTCTTTTGCGTTTATTACCAAACAATTTACCAGAAGATGTACAAATCACTCTAGTAGACCGTGCACCATTCCATAGCTTGAAAACCGATTTTTATGCTTTAGCTGCAGGTACAACACCTGAGAAACATATTCGTGTAAGTTTCCCTGAAAATGAGCGGTTATCGATCGTTTATGGCGAAATTGAAAAAATTGATACAGTTAACAAAGCTGTACTATTAGAAGGTGGCAATAGCGTAGCGTATGATGATTTAGTTATTGGTCTAGGTTGTGAAGATAAATATCACGGTGTACCTGGTGCGGATGAATTTTCGTACAGCATCCAAACAATGGCTAAATCACGTGAAGCTTATAATGCTCTTTGTGGCCTTCCATCTGGTTCTGTCGTAGGAATCGTAGGTGCAGGATTAAGTGGTATTGAATTAGCAAGTGAATTACGAGAGAGTCGCGCGGATCTTAAAATTAAATTATTTGATCGAGGCGCTCGTATTCTAAAAGATTTCCCAGAACGTTTAAGTAATTATGTTAAAAAGTGGTTCGATAATAATGATGTTGAAGTTATTGCGAACTCTAATATTACAAAAGTAGAGCAACATATGTTACATAATCATGAAGAACAAATTCCAGTAGATGCAGTTGTTTGGACGGCGGGTATTCAACCAGTTAAGGTAGTCCGTGACTTAGGTCTAGAATCGGATCGAACTGGTCGAGTAGTAATAACTCAATATATGAATATACCAAATGATGAACATGTCTATATGGTTGGAGATTGCGCAGCCTCACAATTTGGTCCAAGTGCACAGTTAGCTGAAGAGCAAGCGGAACATATTGTTCGTATATTAAAATTGCGTTGGAAAAATGAAGCTCTTCCGGAGAAAATGCCAGAAATTAAGCTGAAAGGCTTTATGGGTTCTTTAGGAAAGAAACAAGGTTTCGTCTATCTAGCAGATAAGACTGTAACAGGTCGAATTGCTCGTTTGATGAAATCAGGCTTGTTGTGGATGTACAAACGTCAAAACGGTTAAAAAAAAGCTGTCACACGTACAATGATAAAACATTGTACAGTGAGACAGCTTTTTATTATATTTATTTATCGATCGGTTCAAAGCCTAATTTCTCAAGCTCCTTAAATACAGGCTTTAACTGAATGTAGCCCTCACCAATAATTTCATTATTAATTAATACTAATGGATAGAAAAACTCATCATCTCTTACTCGTTCCGCCCATTGATTATGGCGTTCATCTTCAATAGGATTTTCTATATCAATATATGTAATTTGATAAGGTTGTTCTGGATATTTGCGATCAATAGCAGCTTGTAGCCACTCATAAGTATCCTTTGAAGACGGTGCGTTAACACAGCTTGCACACATGACACTAGCCCCGTATATTTCGATTGCAATTGTCTGTTCTGTCACTTACAATTCATCCTCTCGTTTTCAATATTAAAATTTTTCCATATGTACTTACATATAAATATAAAGATAAATGGGAAGATTGTCACTTACAATATTAAACTATTAAAGATTATCTATTATAAAAACAATGAAATCGCTCAATAGATTAGTTGATATATAATACAACTTTAAAAGGTGAGGGGTAGAATAGCATTTTGAGAGTGGAGATTAATTAAAATATTGTTATACCATTAATTGAGCATTTTAATTACTTTCCTTTGTGTATGTCTGATATTATAATAATTATAAGGAAAGGAGTCGATTGAATATGCAAGAACAAGTACAAGAAGTTTTAGATAAATTACGCCCATTCCTTCTTCGCGATGGAGGAGACTGTGAATTAGTTGATATAGAAGATGGTATCGTAAAATTACGTTTACTAGGCGCATGCGGAAGCTGCCCAAGTTCTACAATCACTTTAAAAGCAGGGATTGAACGCGCGTTATTAGAAGAGGTACCAGGTGTTATTGAGGTAGAACAAGTATTCTAAGCAACAACCGTATAGAGATTAAAAAGAGCCTTCTTTAGAAGGCTCTTTTTTTCTTATAGATAAGTGTAAATATCAAAAGGCAACATTAAACTTCGGTATGTTCAGCCATTGCTTTTTCATGTCTCATTGTTTGCCATTGTTCCTTGGCCATTTCAATGATTTTCGTTTCATTTGAAGTACGTTGTTTTTCTATAACACGAGAGAAGTAGCGAATGGCCTCTTCTCGTTCTCCCAATCTTCTTGATAATTCGGCTATTAAGTAGATAACACGAACTTCCGACATGGAAGTACCGTTATGATCGCCGTTGGAGAATGCGTCTATATATTGATTACGTGCAATAAGCATAAATCGATTCTCTTGCTCTTTGTTTTCAAGTGTACGATATAGCCAAGCTGTTCTTAATGCAAGTCCCGCTAATGTAATATGTTTTTCTTTTTTTATATTTCCACAAACAAGTGCTAATTTATAAACTTGAAGTGCATCTTCTATTGTTCGTTCTTTTTCAAATGAATGTTTTTTCCAATGCAAACTGATTTTTTGATCAATCTCTTCTGATATGCCTGGTCCAAAATACTTTGTAAAGTCTTCCGTGAAAGAAAACCCGCAGTGCTCACAAACAAATGCATTATATAATAGAGGGTTAACATCGTTTTCATATAACGGATGAAAATCACTTTCACTATTACTGACCTTAATAAATTTTGATCGCACTTTAATTGTTTTAAATTTCTTTTTACAATGAATGCAGTCTATTTGCTTCTCGTAATAAGGTGAAATTTCCATAATATAGTCCTCATTTCCTATATTAGTATATGAATCAATTATACCAGATTAAAGGTCTTTAGATGTGTCTATTTTTCGAGTATGAGATGTTTTACTCCAACATAAATTATTGTTATGATAGAAATATGAAAGAAGGTGACACAGATGACGCAAGTAATTGAAATTACTGAAGCTGCTGCTATCCATGTAAAAGAAATGATGCAGCACAATGAAGAAGAGGGCTCTTTTTTACGCATTGCTGTAAAAGGTGGCGGCTGTAGTGGTCTGTCATACGGTATGGGTTTTGAAAAAGAAAAAGCAGAAAATGATTTTATACAAGAAGAACATGGTTTACAAATTCTTGTTTCCAATGAAGATGCACCAATCTTAAAAGGAACTAAAATCGATTACAAAGAATCATTAATGGGTGGCGGATTTACCATTGAAAATCCAAATGCTATCGCTTCATGTGGTTGTGGGACTTCGTTTAGAACAGCCAAAACAGAAGGTACTCCTGAAAGCTGTTAATTTTAATAAACTATAATAAAAACCTCCTCATTTCAAAAAAATGAGGAGGTTTTTATTTATTCGTGGATACTTTATTTTTTTAGGGGAATAAATAAACTATTAGTTAGCATCAAATAGTTGCGTATGAATGAATATTATGCATGTGTAAATTATAATGATAAATTGACAAAAATTATTAATTTATAATAAAAGGAATAAAAAATAAAAAAACAACCCTGAAATAGTAACTTAATTCGCTCGTTTTTTCAACAATACTCTATTGAAATCAGTTAACAAAAGGTCTAATATAGTATGTAGGTATTTTGTCGAAAAATAGACACACTGATGGTGGAGATGGAGTATGTAAAATACTTCTTTTTTATTGGTCAGAGAATATAAAATTTAAAGGTGGTTTCGATTCTAGTGAATAGACCGAAAATATTAATATTGGGTGCAGGATATGGCGGCTTAACAACAGCTGTTAACTTGCAAAAGAAAATTGGTTCTAACGTAGCCGATATTACAATTGTAAACAAAAACTCATACCACTATGAGTCAACTTGGTTACACGAAGCTTCAGCAGGAACTCTATCTCCAGAGAAAGTACGTTATGACATTCAAAGTGTGTTAAATAACAAAGTTAACTTTGTTCAAGCAGCTGTTGAATCTATTGACGCTACAAATAAAAAAGTAATTACTGATGCAGGTGAAATGACTTACGATTACCTAGTAGTAGGTCTTGGTTTCGAAGGTGAAACTTTCGGTATCGAAGGTTTAGATAAATTTGCATTCGGTATTTCTGATGTAAATGAAGCTCGTAAACTTCGCGATCATATTAACTCTCAATTCGCTGAGTGGGCATCACAAGCTCCTGCTGAGAAAGATGATACGTTATTAACAATCGTTGTTGGTGGCGCAGGATTCACAGGTATCGAATTCCTTGGTGAATTAGCTAACCGTATTCCAGAGCTTTGCAAAGAATACGATGCACCTCAAGAAAAAGTACGCGTTATCTGTGTAGAAGCAGCTCCAACTGTATTACCTATGTTCTCTCGTGAATTAGTAGAATACGCTGTTGGTTACCTAACTAAAAAAGGTATCGAATTCTCAATCGGTACTCCAGTAGTTCAAGCTACTCCAGAAGGCGTTAAAATTAAAAAAGGCGAAGAAGAATTCGAATTCATCAAAGCTGGTACTGTAGTATGGGCTGCTGGTGTTCGTGGTTCTCGCATTGTTGAAGAATCAGATATCCCATCAAAACGTGCTCGCGTTGCAGTTGATAAAGACTTACGTGTACCTGGATTCCCTGAATTATTCATCGTTGGTGACTGTGCATTCTTAATGAACGAAGAAGCAGGTCGTCCTTACCCAACAACAGCTCAAATCGCTATGCAACAAGCAATTACAGTTGCTGAAAACCTTATTGCTTTAATCGAAGGCAAAGACACTAAAGAATTCGTACCAGCACTTAAAGGTACTGTATGTTCTCTTGGTGATTCTGACGCAATCGGTGAAGTATTCGGTAAAGAAATCACTGGTAAACCGGCTTCATTCATGAAAAAAGTAATCGATAACCGTGCACTTTACATGGTTGGTGGCGCTGGCTTAGTTCTTAAAAAAGGTAAATTCAACGTACTATAATTGTACCTTTCACACTCCCTTCAGTTATTATAACTGTAGGGAGTTTTTTATTGGGAGGTAATGTCATTGGATAAACAAGACCGTATGAAAGTTTGGTTAGGTGTATCAGGTTTAGTAGAGAATAATAATGGTGAATGGCTTGTAGTGATGAAGCGCTATGGTGGTCTTGATGGTAAATGGTCACTACCTGCTGGTTTTGTACAGCCAGCTGAAACCGCAGATCAAGCTGTAATCAGAGAAATAAAAGAAGAAACAGGAATTGACGCTACCACTCTAGGTTTAATTGGTTTGCGGACAGGCGTAATAAAATATGATATAAGTGATAATATGGCCGTTTTTCATTTAATAGCGAACGATCCTTTACAGCCAGTTGTTGCACAATTAGATGAATTATATGAAGCTCGTTGGATGTCTCCATTAGCTTTAAAAGAGGACGAGCGTACGTCGATAATGATACTAGAGTTATTAAAAACAGAAATAAATGCTCGTAAAAGTGCTTTAGATAATTTAGAGCCAGATAATATATTTGGTTATACCTCATATAAATTGTTTTTCTAGTAATATTTGAATTATGACAAAGCTTTTAAATTACTTACTAGTCGTTGAAAGCATTGTTCCAATCATGTACACTTATGAGAGGAAAAATGGAGGTTTCGAATTTATGGCTGGTTCATTTTCAATTGTACAATTGGTATTATCAATGATATTATTCCTCGTTATGTTCTTTGGTATCGGGTTCTTAATCAATATGTTACTCCGTGCTACTTGGTTCATGGCGATTGTCTACCCGATCGTTGTCATCTTCATTGTTGATGAAGTGGGTTTTTTCGATTATTTCTTTAAGCCAGGAACTGCATTCCCGGCATTAGGAGATAAACTAGTATCATTACAATTAGTTGATATTCTTATTCTAGCAAGTGGGCTTGCAGGCGCTATTATTGCAGGCTTAGTAATGAAAGCACTACGAAGAAATGGCTATCGTATGTTCTAACTTGAACGATCGATCCGTAAAAAAGCAGTGTCACGATTTTAAATCGGACACTGCTTTTTTATATTTTAAAAGATTGTATAGACGATAACTGAAATGAGTATACCCGTTATACTTCCAAAGAATACTTCACTTGGTCTATGGCCTAAAAGAGTTTTTAGTTCTTGCATTTTTGCTTCTTCTTTTTTATTTATCCAGCCTTTTGCTTCATTGACGAAAACTTGGAAATCTTTGCGTAGTTGATTTATAATGACTGCTTGTTGTCCTGCTTGATAACGTATACCCGTTGCATCAAACATAACGATAATAGCAAATACCGTGGAAGCAGCAAACAAAGGTGAATCCAAACCATTTTCAAAGCCAATAGCTGTTGTAAGGGCTGATACAGCCGCAGAATGTGAGCTTGGCATGCCACCAGTAGACGTGAAAAGTGACCAATCGATCTTTTTAGTTGCAATGAAATGAATAGGGATTTTAACAAATTGTGCAAAGATAATTGCAAAAAGTGAGGAAAGCAGGGGAATATTGTGAAGCAAATCCACTAAATCAGCACCTTTCTAACCGAAAATAAGTTAGTCATACTATAACATAGGACAGAACATTGAAAAAACTCTAAAGAAATTCGGAATCCGAACATTTCGTTTGGTGTAATATTTTTGATATAATAGAATTGATCATATAGGAATGGAGGATTCAGATGAACATTAATAAAGAAGGTCAAACATTTCAATCGGCACAAGCAGAAATTTTAATTGTTGGTGTATCTAAGAATCAAGAGCAGTTAGTAGGATGGTCAGATTTCATAGAAGTCTTTGGCAATCCAATTACAGAATGGATTAAAGAGGGAGACATTGCAACGGGTCTAAAAAAATTAACGAAAATCCCAAGCTTTATACCATCAACTCAAGTTAAGCGTATACTATTTGTTGGACTGGGAGACCGTAAAACGCTAAGCACAGATGATTTACGTGAATCATTCGGCTTAGTTGGAAAAGAACTACATAAACTAAATGCTAAAACAGTTGCATTTTGGGTAGATTCATTTGTAACCGCTAACATTAACACGACAGAAGTAGCGATTATTGCAGCTGAAGGTGCGGGTTTAGGTTATTATAACGTACAAAATTATAAAACGACATCTAATGCAATCGATGTGAAAATAGAAGAAGTCAGTTTCATTACGACAACAGATATGCAAGAAATAGTGGCTGGTTTTGAAGTAGGGCAAGTATATGCTGATGCTGTAAATGAAGCACGTACTTTAGTGAATTTACCAGGTAATATATTAACGGCTACAAAATTAGCAGATTATGCTGAAGAACTTGCTGAACAGTATGATTTCGAATATGAAATTTTAAATAAAGCCCAATTAGAAGAGCTAGGAATGGGTGCTATTTTAGCGGTCAATAAAGGCTCAGTTGAAGAACCACGTGTTATTACGATTAAATACCAAGCAACTGATAAATGGGAAGATGTCATTGGTCTAGTTGGTAAAGGTGTTACATTTGATACAGGTGGCTATTTTCTTAAAACTAAACCAGGACTAGTTGGCATGAAAGGCGATATGGGAGGAGCAGCTGCTGTACTTGGTGCAATGAGAATAATTGGTGAATTACGTCCAAATAAAAACGTCATCGCTGTCATTGGATCAACAGATAATATGATCTCAGGCGAAGCCTTCAAATCCGATGATGTTATTACAACATATAGTGGAAAAACTGTAGAGATATTAAATACGGATGCGGAAGGTCGTCTCGTATTAGCAGATGCTGTAACTTATGCAAAACAACAAGGTGCAAACTATATCATTGACGTGGCAACATTAACAGGCGGCGTCATTACAGCTCTTGGTTACGATAAAACAGGTGTTTTAACTAATGATGAGACATTGTTTGAGACATTCCGTGAAGCTTCTATAGAAGCAGGAGAATTCGTATGGCAATTACCTTTAACAGAAAACGATAAGAAACGAATTCGAAAAAGTGATGTAGCAGATTTAAATAACTCTCCAGGTTCTGACGGGCATATGATTTTCGGAGGTGGCTTTGTAGGTGAGTTTGTAGGTGACATACCTTGGATTCATCTAGATATAGCTGGAACATCCGATGCTCGCAGTGCACATGATTTAGGTCCTAAAGGTGGTACGGGTGTAATGGTTCGTACCATTGCAACATTTGTCGAGCGTTTAGCAGAGGAAGATAAGTAATGAAATGGGCCAAGACCTAGTTGTTCTTTACTAAGACACATAGTATAGAGCAGAAAGGAGGAGGCTTATGTTTCCATTTCGCGGCGGATTTTTCGGTGGACCATTTTTCGGCGGACCATTTTTTGGAGGCTTTCTTGGTGGCTTAGTTGGATCATCCATTAGACCACGTCAATCTTACAATCGATTTTATGGACCGAACTATGGACCGAACTTTGGGCCAAATTATGGGCCAAATTTTGGATCAAGTTACGGACCGAATTTTGGACCAAACTTCGGGCCACAATGCGGAACACCGTTTGGACCTCCATGTGTTAGACCTTACTGGTAAAATAAAAAGCTTTTGTCCCATTTGTATGGAGACAAAAGCCTTTTTTTCATTCTTTTTCTTTTATAGAAGCTTCTTTCATTTTGCGTTCATATTCTGGTTTTAATTCATCCTTCACAGTACCTTTCCAAGCTTTTACACCTGAAAAGTATGCTGCACGAGCTATAACATGGCCACCAACAGGACCTGTGATGAACAAAAATAAGATACCGAGTAAAATACGCGGATTAAAATGATCTTCTATTAACCAAAAGTGTAAGAACACGCCGATTAAAATACTCATAACACCTAATGTAGCGCTCTTAGAAGCAGCGTGAGACCTCGAATATACATCAGGTAGTCTAATTAGCCCAATCGCAGTTACCATGATAAATACAGCCCCAAAAGAGATTGTTAATACGATTAATATATTAGCGAGAATTGTCACGTTCTATGATCTCTCCTTTTTCTATGAACTTAGAGAAAGCTACAGTACCGATAAAGGATAGAATCGCTAACAGTAAAATAATATCTAAATAGAAACTTGTTTTGATGAAAATGGAAAACAAACCAACTAGAGATATGATAGATACACCTATTGAGTCAAGTGCTATCACACGATCTGGAACAGATGGCCCTTTCACAAGGCGGTAAACTAATCCAATTAGTGATAGTGTCACAATGACAATAATAGCCCAAATAAAGTACGTCATGAACGACTCACCTCCAGTATGGCCTTTTCAAATGAATTTTTGATAGAGTCAACTGCTGAATCCACATCGTCAATATCAATTGCATGAATATAGAGTGTTTTCGAATCATCCGACACATGGACAACGATCGTGCCAGGAGTCAACGTGATTAAACTGGATAATAATGTAATTTCCCAGTCTTGTTCTAGTTCGGTTTGCAAAGCGAAAAATGCTGGACTCATATCAAGTTTAGGTTTAATGATGACCATAAATACTTGGAAATTAGCGAGTATCAGCTCTTTCATAAACAGAACTATTAGTTTAATCACTGCCCAAAATCGACTAATATAAAGACGACTCGAGAATATATTTCGCATAATATAAATCATGATCATACCTAAGATGAAACCTACTACAAAGTTACTTGAAGCGAAGTTAGTAGACAAGAACATCCATATAAATGCGATAAAGAAGTTTAATAAGATTTGAAATGCCATCGTCATCTACTCCTTTAACACGGCATCTGTATACACAGATGGATTATTTAATATATTTCCTGCATCTTGCATAAATGGTGTAATCCATTCTGAACCAACGCCATAAAATACCGTCAGCACTACTAGAATAGCGGTAGGGATAAACATCATTCGATAGTAACCTTTATCCACAGGTTGTAATGGGCCTTTCTCTTTGCCCCAAAATGCATA
Source organism: Viridibacillus sp. KH_047 (assembly GCF_057838945.1). Taxonomy (NCBI): domain Bacteria; kingdom Bacillati; phylum Bacillota; class Bacilli; order Caryophanales; family Caryophanaceae; genus Viridibacillus; species Viridibacillus sp. KH_047. Next base: position 782,432 of record NZ_CM174479.1, read on the forward strand.
AATGAAAATACGAATTACAGATAGTAATACCACTAAGCTGGATAATAATATCCATAAACTCCCCCATAGATTACCTGCTTCAAAACCTCCACGAACGATTAATAGTTTACCAATAAAACCGCTTAATGGTGGGATACCAGCAAGTCCAAATGCTGCGATTAAGTAAAACCAGCCTAGAGCAGGGTGGGTTTTCATAAGACCGCCCATTTTTCGTAAATCTGAGGTGCCTGTAACAGCAATGATGATGCCAACTAAGAAGAATAGTGCTGCTTTAATTAGCATGTCATGGATTAAATAAAACATTGCGCCCATTAACGAATTGTCATTCATTTGAGATACCCCAAATAAAATAACACCGACAGCAATAATAATGTTATAAATAATGATTTTCTTCACATCGAAGTATGCTAATGCTCCAATACAGCCAGCGAGAATCGTTAGTACGGATAAAATCATTAGTAGTTCATGCGTAAAGCCCGTATCATGTACGAAGAATAACGTATATGTACGAGTAATAGCATAAACGCCAACCTTTGTTAATAACGCTCCAAATAGTGCAAGCACCGGAATAGGAGGAGCGGCATATGAAGATGGTAACCAGAAAAACAGTGGGAAAATGGCTGCTTTTAAACCAAATACAATTAAGAATAAAACAGCAATGACGGTAATAATACCGGGCTGCTGAATGTCCGCAATTTTCACAGCAATATCAGCCATATTTAGCGTTCCTACAACCGAATATAGATAAGCTACTGTAATAACAAAAAGAGCAGATGAAATTACATTGACTAAAATATACTTAATGGACTCTCGTAATTGTGCCTTTTCGCCACCAAGAACGATTAACAGGTATGAAGACATTAACAACACTTCGAAGAAAACGAATAGGTTGAAGATATCACCTGTAGTAAAGGCACCATTCACACCGGTCAGCATAAATAAAATACCTGGGTAGTAGAAGTACGACTCACGTTCTTTACCGATAGATGCAATACTATACCATACAGTAAAGAAAGTAAGAATAACAGATGTCAGGACTAGCAATGCAGATACCATATCTGAAACCATTGTAATCCCGAATGGAACAGGCCAGTCCCCAAATGTTACAACTTGCGGACCTTCGTTTTTCACTTTAAATAACAAGAAAATAGCAGCAACTACTGCAATTGATAAACCTGTCATTGCTCCAGTTCGTTGAAAACGAATATTTTTTGGTGCAAACATCAACAACATTCCAAAGAAGAACGGGATGATGATTGGCAACAATAGGAAATTACTCATCATCTTCATCAGTTCCTCTCATTAAATTCATATCATCCGTGCCAAGCTCTTGATAAGCTCTATAAGCTAGTACTAAGAAGAAAGCAGTTACACCAAAGCTAATAACAATAGCTGTTAAGATTAATGCTTGTGGGATGGCATCAGCCATATTTGTAACGCCTTCTGATAAAACAGGAGGTGCACTACCGCCTAAACCACCCATTGTTAAAATAAGTAGGTGAGCACCGTGGCTGAGAAGGCCAGTACCAATAATAATGCGAAGTAAACTTTTAGATAGCATTAAGTAGACAGCTGCCATGAATAGAAAACCAATGGCAATGGCCATAATGACTTCCATCAATCATCCCCTCCAATCGATTGAATGATTGTCAATGTTACACCAACAACTACTAGATAAACACCTGTATCAAAAAGCATTGCCGTATGCAATTCGGTATCACCAATTAGTGGTAGATAGAAATGATCGAAATAATGCTTGAAGAAAGGTTTACCCAAAAACATACCTATTGAAGCAGTTCCGAGTGCTAATACTAAACCACTTGCGGTCATAATTGTATAGTTGATCGGTAACAATTTTTGAACAGTTTTTATATCGTAAACTAACAGTAAAAGTACGATGGCGCTTGAAGTAAGTAATCCTCCAACAAATCCACCACCAGGTGCAAAGTGACCAGCTAAAAAGACATGAATTGAAAAGAGAAAGATGATAAAAAATACGACATGTGAAGTCGTTTTTAAAATGACATCATTTGTTTTCATGCTCATTCTCCTTTCTACTTAGGCGGAGTTTAATCATACCTAAGATAGCCATACCAGCAATAGATAACACCGTTATTTCAAATAATGTATCGAATCCACGGTAGTCTACTAAGATTACGTTTACGATATTACCACCACCGGCTAATGTATTGACGGTTTCTTTGTAATACTCCGTAATCGAAGGTACAAGCTTTTGAGATTGTGCAGACAAAGCAACGAGTGTCACCATTACACCAACACCTAATGAGATGATAAAGTTGTTTAAGCGGAATCGAAGTCGCTCTTCATGTCGACTAAGTTTCGGTAAATGGTAAAACGCAAGCAAGAATAATGCTACTGATACCGTTTCAATAACGAGTTGTGTTAAAGCTAAATCTGGTGCGTTAAAGATAACGAAGAACAGCGCTACCGTATAACCTACGGCTCCTAACGCAATGATGGCTGTTAAGCGTGATTTTGAGAACAAAACAGTCATAGTGCTAATAATCAGAACAAGAATCAAAATAATCTCATATACATGAATTGGTGCTGTACCTTCCATTGAGAAACTAAAAGCATCTTTTACAAATAAAGTACTAATAGTAATGACAACGATGAAAGAGAACATATAGACTAAGTAATTGCGAATTGAACCAGTCATATATAGTTTGGAAATAAAATTTAAATCCTTATCTAAGAATGTCATGAATCGGTCGTATAAACGATTTAGTGATAGCCAATCTGGTGCGATTTTGTATAACTTTTTCCATTTTGGCATCGTTAAGTAAAGCAAGAAACCAACAATGAAAATACCAATGGTCATAAAAAACTCAGGTTTAAAGCCATGCCAAGCAGAAACATGGATTGGAATAGCACTAGCTGAGTCATATAAGAATGGTTGAATGGCTAGAACAGCTGGTTTTACAAAAACGTCTCCAATTATATTCGGGATAAAGAATATGATTACCACAAGTGAAGCTAAAATTATTGGTGAAACAAGCATACCAATCGGTGCTTCATGGGCTTTTTTTGGTAATAATTCTGGTTTATATTTACCGGTAAATGTTTTGAATACAAAATAGAAGCTATAAACGAATGTAAAGACACTAGCTATCCAAGCGACGATAGGGAAAATAGTTCCCCAAGTATCCATTGCAAAAAGATTAAAATCCTTTATGGCAAGCATAGATGTTAAGAACATTTCTTTACTTAAAAATCCGTTAAATGGTGGAATGCCAGCCATTGAGAAACTGCCGATAGCTGCGACCGTAAAACTGATTGGCATAAGACTCATTAATCCACCGAGCTTGCGAATATCACGTGTACCGGTTTCATGATCCACGATACCTGCAATCATAAATAGACTACCTTTAAATGTTGCGTGATTTATAAGGTGAAAGATAGCTGCAAAGGCAGCAAATTTAAATACAGTATCCTGCGCTTGGTCAACATGGAATGCAACAGCTCCTGCACCAAGCAAAGACATAATTAGTCCTAATTGACTGACAGTTGAAAAAGCTAATATGCCTTTTAAATCTGTTTGCTTTACAGCAAAGAAAGAACCCCAGAATAATGTAAATAAACCGACTCCCATAACGAGCCACACCCAAGTTTCAGAGCTAGCATAAATAGGTGTTAAACGTGCGACTAAATAGATACCTGCTTTAACCATCGTCGCAGAGTGAAGATATGCACTAACCGGTGTAGGCGCTTCCATCGCATCAGGTAACCAAATGTAGAATGGGAACTGTGCTGACTTTGTAAATGCCCCTAAAAGAATAAGTACTAGTGATAAGGTGAACCAATCATGTGAAGCAAGTGTTGGAGCTTGTGCGATGAGTTCACGAATAGAGTACGTTCCACCCATGATGGATAAAAGAATGAAACCTCCTAGCATCATGAGGCCACCAAATACTGTAATCATCATCGATTTTAATGCACCAAATCTAGAGCGATCACGGTCATACCAATAGCCAATCAATAAGAAGGAAGAAATTGATGTTAACTCCCAAAATAGATATAAGCTAATTAAATGGTCTGATTGTACAACGCCGAGCATGGCACTCATGAACATTAACAAATAGATATAGAAATTATGTAATTGTTCACGTGTACGATCTAAGTAGAAGATAGAATATAGAACGACTAATGCACCTATTCCCGTAATCAGAAGCGAAAATAATAGGCTTAAGCCATCAATATAGGAGATAAATGAGATATCAAGTGATGGAACCCAATTGACCTTTGAAACAATGGCTTCTCCATGCATCACTCGCGAAATATAAGAGGCATAAATGGCTGCTAACACAACTGGAACAATTAATACAAACCAGCCAGTATGGATTCCTCTTACCTTCTTAAAAAGAACAGGTATAAAGATTGCAGCGATAATTGGTATGAATATAAATAATACTTGTACCAAATAAATCCTCCTTCCAAAAAATCTTATGTTGCAGTCAACAAATCATATTATAGCTCATTATACATACATTTGCATGAACTAATCTTTATTGTAGACCTTGATAGTATGGGTATTTATTCGATATTATAAATAGGAAGAAAATAATAAAATAATCGAGGAATTTAAATGAAAAACCCTTATGTTTATGGATATTTACCGCTGATTACGATCATACTATTTAGTTTAACGTTCGGATTGTATACAGTAACAGAATCCATTGAAGTCTTCAAATCTATTGGTGTATACACAGGTATGCGCGAGTTTTTATCAGAAATACAGTTACGTGTATTTTTATTAATTGTTTTTGCACTTTGCTATTTTATGTTGTTCTCTGCATTAAAGTTGATTGGAGAGACAATTCATGAATTAGCAATGCTGTTTTTTTCAAAAGATATAGATGGTAAAACAGTCGCTGAAGCAAGAGGGGGAAATGTTATTTTCTTCTTTGGAGCCATAGCTTCTGCTTTTGGCATTCAATCGTTCATGTTATTAATGGTTATTTTCTTACTCACTGTTCTTACATACTTTATATATGTCATTTATAAAATTAGTAATCATATGACGTTAGGTGCAACGATTGGTGTTTTAATATTTGATATTTTACTTTGGAGTATCTTAATAACTTTAATTGTTTATGTCATTTTTAAATTGTATAACGGTATTTTAGCAAGTTTACCAATCTAATTGTGGGGAACAAAAAAAGCTGTCAGAGGGATAACTAACCCTCGACAGCTTTTTGATTTATTGCATAATATTAGAGAATATACGATGGTGAATTTTGGCGTTTTCAAGCCAGTACATATTTCTAGGACGGTCAAATCCAATCCATACTGCAGAAGTATAGCGATCGGTTAAGCCTGCAAGCCAATAATCACGATAATCATTAGTAGTACCTGTTTTAGCACCTACATAGGGAGCGTTAATATGAATACCAACTCCCGTTCCATTTTGAACAACGTCCGTTAATAATGTTCGCATATGCTGGATGGTACTAGGTGACCAAACTTGTTTTTGCTTTTGCTCCCACTTATATCGAAGCTTACCATCGCGAGTTTTTACTTGACGAATAGCATGAACCGGCTCGTAATCCCCATTAATAAAGCTAGTATAAGCATCAGCTAATTCTAATGTCGTAACACCATGTGTTAATCCACCTATAGCGGCAGGATAGATGTGATCAGCGTTCGATAATGAATTAAATTGAAATGGCTTCAAGAAGGAGAATGCTTTGTCAGCACCAATTTGATGAAACAAACGCATAGCAACAGTATTGTAACTATTTCGGAAACCTTGTTGAAGAGTTACATTGCCAATCACTTGCCCTCCATAGTTTTGAGGGCAATAAGATCCAATACAGAAAGGCTGACCGCTCACGATTGTATTAGGTGTTGCTGATGTGATTTCAAAATAAGGTGCATAGTCAATTAAGGGCTTAAATGCAGAGCCCGGCTGACGTACTCCCTGAAATGCTCGATTATAATCAAATTTCTCATACCCCTTACCTCCATAAATACTAACAATTTCACGATTGTTATTATCAATAACAACGGCTGCTGCTTGTAGATCTTGAGTATAGGAAATGGCTTGATCGATTGCATTCTGATCTGCTGTTTGCTTCATAGGAGATAGGGCAGTATCGATTATCAGACCATCATTTAGCAAAGTATTAACCCTATTTGTCAGCTTATTATTAATGCCACTTTTTTCGGCAGTTGTTTTAGCTGCTTTAAGTTGCTGTGTAAATCCTTCTTTGTCGGCGATTAATGATCGCAATTCACTTAATACGTACGTACTATAAGCAGGGTAAAGCTGTTTTTTCTGCTTAATAGAAAGTGTTATTTTTTCTTTTTTAATTTTCTTTCCTTGTTTAGCTGTTAGAATTTCCTTATCCACTAATTTGTTGATAAGGCGTTCCTGTCTTTTCTTCGTATTATCAAAATGTTTGATAGGGTCATATAAAGAGGGGTTATTTGGAATGGCAGCTAAAAACGCCATCTCAGCTTTTGTGAGTTTATTTGCTGGGCGTTGAAAGTAATAAGTTGATGCGCCACCAATACCATAAACGCCATTACTAAAGTACATTTCATTTAAATACATATTTAATATTTCATCTTTAGAAGCTTTTCTTTCTAGCTCATATGAATAGAAAATTTCAAGTACTTTTCGTTCATAAGATTTTTCCTCTGATAAATAACGCATGCGAACAAGTTGCTGTGTGATGGTACTCCCACCTTGCGAAGATTCACCACTTGATGAGTTTGCAACAATAGCACGCGCAATGGCACTCAAGTCAAAGCCAATATGTTCATAGAAATGCTCATCTTCACTATATAAAAATAGTTCTTGAACAAACTCTGGAATATCCGCAAGTTTCATCGGTTTGCGCCATTCCGTATATTCCTCTGAAAAGGTATCTCTATTTTGATCTCTTAAGACAGTTGGAATGAGTGAGTTTGTCTCATCTAACTGAATGGAAGATGTGAATTTTTTATCCAAAGTATTAGCTGTATTCTTCTCTATTGAAATTTGATCGAATAGAAAAAACAGTAGAGGAATACAGAGGATAATAATAAGACTACCAACTACTTTTCTCAATGATACCCCCCTCAATTTAACGTTTCTGTATGTATAGTAAGGTTAAAGAAATGAAAACGCTCATAAAAAAGAATAGCACATTTTACAAGAAGGCTGTAAAAAAAATATAGTAATTCTCAGCCGTAATCTAATAAGAATATGCTATCCCAATTTACGATTCCAAAATGTCTTCTAAATGCTGTTTTGGATATTTACGTGTCCATTTTAATATAATGAAAGCTATTAAAAATAATAAACCTGTGACGTAGAAAACAGAAGATATCCCGATAAAGCCACTAACGATTCCTCCAAATGTTGGACCAATAATATTTCCTAGGAAGCGAAAGCTTGTATTATAGCCCATGACTTCACCTTGGATATCTATAGGTGCTTCGCGACGTATTAGAGCCGTAGTAGTAGGGATTAGACCGCCAACTGCAATACCGAATAACAATCTTAGTCCCATCAATTGCCAAAGTGAAGTCACAAACGCTTGTGGAATGATGAAAATAACAGCTATTGCTAAAAGTATTGTTAACACTTTTTCATATCCTATTTGGTCACCAAGCCGACCCCAGAACCTTGCGAATAATAAGTTCCCAACGCCTGCAGCACTAAAGGTCAGTCCAGCTAGAAAGGCCACTTGCCCACTAGTTGTTAAATCGGATACATAAAGAGAAAGTAAAGGCTGAATACTGAAATTTCCGATTTGAATAAGACTAGTAATCATCATGACGTTAAATAATAATCGATGATGGAATATGCCTTTTAATACTGCTATCCGAGAGTATACAATTGAATTTTTCTTTTTCACTTTTTGGATTTCACGGACACCGAATATGATAAGTAGGGCGGCAGTTGCGATGGAAATCGCAGTAATAATAAATGTATACTGAAAACCGAATTCATCTGCCAACAAACCACCGACAACCGGACCAAAAAGTGTTCCCGTTACACTCCCCATTTGTAGAGTCCCTAGGGTTTTCCCTGCAACTTCTTTTGGTGTTTGTCTACTTATAAACGCAAGAGATGTCGGGATAAATCCCGTTACAATACCCATGAATAAGCGTAATAAGAAAAACTGTTCTACACTTTGTACATGTCCCATAAAGAAAATACTTATCGATATGCCAAAGCCATTAATAATTAAAATTGGTTTATAACCATACTTATCTGCAACTCGGCCCCAGATAGGTGACATTAAAAAAGCAGACACGAATGTGGCACCAAAGATTAAACCTGCCCATTTTTGGACATAACTTTCGGTGAAATTGCCCATCGTTTCAATGTATAATGAAAGAAAGGGCATAATCATAGTAGTTGTTCCTGCAACTAACAAGTTAGCAAACCAGATAATGATAAAATTGCGTTTTTGCTGTGGGTTCATATGAGCACTTTCTTTCGCTGTATTATTTGGTCTATTCGTAGTATAAAGCATTATGAATTTTGAATGAAGCTCTTCAAATGCTAATGGTAGAGTTTTTAACTGAAAAATAGTGTAAATTATGATAGACTATGACGAGGTATCCAAGTAGTATACGCAACCTCAAAGTGTTGAAGTTATTAAGGTTGCGATGGTGGGATAACCCCACTTTAAAAATTACTTTTATTTTCCCGTTAACAAGGGTAACTAAACATTCACGATTTTAAAGGAGAGTATATTATGTATCCACAATTAACAACTGAAGTACAAGCAAACGAAGCATTAGTAGAAATGAAAACAACTTTAGGTTCAATCAAGATTAAATTATTCCCAGAGCATGCACCTAAAACAGTTCAAAACTTTTTAACTCACGCTGAAAATGGTTATTATGACGGCATCATTTTCCACCGTATTATTAAAGACTTCATGATTCAAGGTGGAGACCCAACTGGTACAGGTATGGGTGGAGAAAGCATTTATGGATCAACTTTCGAAGATGAATTTTCAAATGACTTATTCAACATTCGTGGTGCTCTATCAATGGCTAACGCTGGTCCAGGTACAAATGGAAGTCAATTCTTCATCGTTCAAATGCCATCAGTTCCTGCTAACATGATCGGACAAATGAAAGATGCTGGCTATCCAGAAGAAATTATCGCTGCATATACAGAAAACGGCGGTACACCTTGGTTAGACCACAAACATACTGTATTCGGTCAAGTTGTAGAAGGTATGGACATCGTTGATAAAATGGCTGATGTAGAAAAAGATATGCGTGACAAACCACTTGAAGATATTTCAATTCAATCAATCGAAGTTCTTCAAAAATAATAATTGGAGTGTTCTCAGATGAAAACTTGGGTATTAAATGGGTTTCTCTATTTTCCTGAAGACAAATCAGAGTATCTTCCAGCAGCAATTGAATTAGCAATTATTTTAGTTCTATGTGTCACTGTGTTTTTTACAGTTAAAAAAATGGCAAAAAAACAAGAGCTTAAAACAAAAATTCTAGAGGAAGAAATTCTTCAAAGTCGTCAACAAGACGTAAAACAAAACCAGTCGAATTAGATTCGACTGGTTTTTCTTTGCTTATTTAAATGCTTTTATAAAACGTTCTATGCCGTCCTGTACAGTTGTTTTTGAACAAGCTACATTCATACGAACGAATCCGCGACCTGATTCCCCGTATTTAGAACCTGGATCTAAAGCGAGTTTCCCAGTATGTAACAAGCGTTCCATCACTTCGTGTTCTTCTAAACCAGTTTCACGGTAGTCAATCCATAACAAGTATGTACCTTGAGGTTTTGCAATTTTAATACCAGGAATTGCAGCAGGAATTTGCTCAATAACAAGATCCATATTAGCTGACACATATGACAATAACTCAGTTAACCATTCTTCACCTTCAGTATATACGGCTCTCAGTGCATCAATAGCAAAGATGTTAGGTCCCATTTGACCATGCGAAGCAGCATTTTGTAGAAGTTTATCTCGCATGGAATCGTCAGAAACAATCATCATAGCTACTTGTACACCTGCTAAGTTAAATGTTTTCGTTGGTGCCATACAAGTAATAACACGAGCAGCCTCTTCACCAGCAATTTTAGCGAGAGGGATATGCTTTTGACCATCAAGTATTAAGTCTGCGTGAATTTCATCTGACAAAATCAGTACATCATATTTTGCACAAATTCGAAGCATCTCTCGTAAATCGCCCACACTCCAGACGATTCCCCCTGGATTGTGTGGGTTACATAAAATGAATAACTTCACTGCTTCTTTTGCTGCACTTTTTTCAAATGCTTCAAAGTCTAGTAAATAATGACCATCTTTTTCTACCATTACACACTCTTCCATCTCGCGTTTTAACGCAATCGGAACATTAGTAAATGGAGGATAAACAGGCGGGGTGATTAAAATCTTGTCTTTAGGCTTTGTATAAGTTTCGACAATTGATGCAATAGCAGGGACAACACCACTATGATAGAGAACCCAATCCTTTTCAATTGTCCAATTATGGCGCTTTTCAACCCAATTGACGAACGTTGCAGTTGTTGCATCATCTGCAACTGAATAACCTAGCACAGGGTGTTCCAAACGCTCACGGATGGCTTTAGTTACTACTTCAGGAGCAGCAAAATCCATATCTGCAACCCACATTGGTAAGATATCTGATGTATCTTCAATTTGGTAAATTGCCTCCATCGTATCCCATTTTAATGAGTTTGTATCTCGTCTATTAATCACTTGGTCAAATCTACTCAAGCATATCCCTCTTTTCTTTTTTTATTTCTATGTTATCATAACCATTAAAGATGAAAAGTAAATAGGTGAAAAAATATGGATAATATTGCAATGAATAGAAAGGCTGTACATATCCTTTCAGAGTGGGACCCTTTTAAAATGGAAAATTTCACATATGATACAGAAGCAGCCGATGTCGTAGCGGAATTACAGCATATAGATGATCCAACTGTGCTAGGTAAGAAAATTCAAGAAATTTACGAGCAATCATTCGAAAGATGGATTCCTATCGAAGACTGTATCGGAATATCATATAAGCTATTAGCCGTAAAATTCGAAGCCAAATGCATCGTATAAAAAGAAAAAGCCTAATTGTTCGATGAAAATCGAGCAATTAGGCTTTTTTTACTTAATGAAATTGTAAACCGTCCGTTAAGTTAGACAACGGTACTTCCAATGCATTTGAAAGTTTGAAAATCGTCTCTCTTGAAGGAATATCTTCTCCAGATTCATAGCGCCCTAGTTTCTCTGCACTAACACAAACTTGTAAAGATAATTCCTCGAGTGAAATATTACGTTCACCACGAAGTTGGCGAAGCTGAGTATGAATATCTTGATTCATCATAATAAATAAAGCACTCCTTTCAAATCGTTTACAATAAGTATAATTAAATTATAACACGGCTTGAGTGAAGAGATTTCTAACGTAAGTGACAGAAAAATGACGTTATCTAAAGAACACGCTTTGGATAAAGACAATAATAATTGCAATTGGAGCGACGAATCGAACAAGAATACGCCAAGTTTTGAATATCCAATCTTTTGTGTTCAATTCAGCAGCAGCGTCTGCTTTCGAAATTTTATAACCTGCGAAAATAGCGACAAGTAATGCACCTATTGGCATACCAATATTATTCGTAAGGAAATCAGCTGAATCAAAAATCGATAGACCGAAAATTTTAATCTCGGACAATACACCAAAAGATAACGCACTAGGAATACCAACAATGAAAATCCCAAAGCCGCATAGCCATGAATATTGCTTACGTTTATCATATTTTGGACCCATCGCAGTTGCTACAACAATTTCTAACATAGCAATTGCAGACGTCACTGTCGCAAATAATAATAAGATAAAGAAAATGATCATAAAGAATGAACCGAAAGGAATTTGCTGGAATACAGCTGGTATAATAATAAACACTAACCCTGGACCTTGATCGGGGGAGTAACCTAGCGCAAATACTGCTGGGAAGATTACTAAACCCGCTAACAGTGAAATACCGATATTCATCCCTGCAACGTTTATTGCTGAGCTACCTATTTTCGTTTCTTTTGATAAGTAAGAAGCATAAGTCAGCATAGCTGCAACCCCAACACTTAAGGAGAAGAATGCTTGTCCTAAAGCCATCAATAATGTTTTACCTGTGAAATATGACCAATCAGGTACGAACATAAATTTAATGCCCTCAATTGCACCATCTAATGTTAAAGAACGTATAACTAATACGATAAAGAAAATAAATAGTAATGGCATCATCCATTTACTTGCTTTTTCAATTCCATTTTTCACTCCACCCTGTACAATCCAGACAGTAAGGAATAAGAACACAGCTTGGGCAATGACAACTTCCCAAGGATTAGATGTGATAGAGGCAAAAAGCTCACCATAATAATCTTCACCACTACCAGATAATCCAAAAGAAATTGCACGAACAATATAACTTAATATCCATCCACCAACAACACTGTAGAAGGATAAGATAATAGCAGAAAATATAAAACCTGCCCAACCAGTTAAAAACCAACGTGTACCTGGAGCTTGTTTTTTAAATGAGGAAACAGCATCTGTTTGTCCACGTCGTCCAATCATAAATTCAGCCACTAATATTGGTAACCCAATAATTAATGTACATATAATAAATAGCAATATAAAAACACTACCGCCATTAGTACCAGCCATATACGGAAACTTCCAAATAGCCCCTAAACCGATGGCGCTACCAGCTGCCGCTAAAATAAATCCTATCTTTGACGCAAATTGATCCCTATTTGACACTTTTTATGTCCTCCTTTTAGTAAGGATTGTTTTATTCTACCTCAATCAATTAGAAAAAAGTATAGGATTTTGTGAAACAAAATTGAAAGTTCTATCGTATCACCAACAGAACAACAGAGAGCGAGGGGGAACAATGCTAGATAAGGAACTAATCGCTAAAGCGCAAAGTGGTGATTTAGAATCATATAGTTTACTTATGCAGCTCCATCATAGAACTGTTGAAAAGTTTGCTTTTCAGTGTGGAGTCCATACACATGACATACCAGATGTTACTCAAGAAGTATTTATAAAGCTATACCGCTTTTTGCACCAATTTAATCAGGAGAAATTCACAACTTGGCTATATAAAATCACCTTAAATGCAACACGCGATTATTATCGCAAGGAAACGCGTGAAGTGGCCAAGGAACATAGATTGACACAAAACAGCTCGAAACATACATATACACCTTCAGCTGAAGAACGGATTCTAGTCTTTGAAGAGGACCAGGAATTACATAAAGCTATTTTGCAACTTGATGAAAAATACCGCCATCCTATCGTGCTCTATTACTTTCATGAACTAACATACGAACAAATAGCAGATGTATTAAATATATCGCTATCATCAGTCAAGACGCGTCTTCTGCGTGCTAAAGAGCAGTTGAAAAGGGAGTTATCAAAGATCGGAGGTGCCAATAGTGGACGATAAACAATTTGAAGATCGTATGAAACTACTGAAAAAATCCTATGACAAGGTGCCTTCGCAATTTCAATTAGAAAAAATAGTTAGTGAAATTGAAAGTGAAAATCAACAATTCCAAACTATAAAACATATAAAAAAGCCAAGGGAAAATAGACAAAAACTGACTGTTTGGGCTATCAGTATCGCAAGTATTTTTCTATTGAGTATTTTAGGATCTACCTTCTTATTTGAAAATGATAAACAAATGCAACAAGGAAGTGACGGAAAATATACTTTTGCAGAGGTATTTAAAGACATAGAAAAAGATTATCCAGTGGCAAGGGAAAAGAATCGTAAGCTTTTGAAAATGAAGGAAAAAGATTATGTAGAATTAGGTTTTGTAAACTCGGCCGATTCAAGGTATGACTTTTATAAAAAACTATCGAAAGATGAAGACAGGAAAATGCTTTATTCAAAAAATCAAAAAGATGAATATTACAAGGAAGCTATGAGAAGTATTCAGCTACCTCAACAATTGCTATATACAACAATGGCTAATGAAACAACACTTACAGATACGGAAGCAAGGATGTATATCTCTGAATATTACGAACGTTCTAGAGACCTTATTAATTACTACGATAATTTATTTATGGAGCATAGCGAAGATTTAGATTTTGTAAGAGAAGACGGTAATCTAGAGTCGAAGACGCTATTCATGAACAAGGATAAACTTCCGCAGATTTTGCAAAATGCTATCGATAGTGCAGAGATTCAAAATTTGGGTTTGAAAATCGTGTACAACAATGTGGTTTTTGGTTTTAATTCAGACGTAACGACTGCGAAGCTGGAGGATAAAGTCACGGCGCGCCTACTAGATTATTTTACGATTTTGCATGGAAAACCTTTTACTTATGGTGGCGATTTAGTTCATTCAATTGATGAAACGTTTTTTTTATTAAATACAATAGAAAAAACATGGAGTTTAGCGGATCAACAATTATCTTTCTTTGATGAGTTAAAAGGTGATTATGCGAATGCGGTATACTCATTATTAAAAGGTTCAAATAGTAATCCCGTTATGGATACCGGTAAAGTGAATAAGGAATATCGAGATGCTTGGTTAAATTTATTAGAGAATGGTCCAGAATTTTCTCCAACACTAGTTTATTTAAAGCCAATTGTGGATGAGTTTGAAGCGTCAAATTGGACTGTATCAAAGCATTGGGGGAACCTCCAATTTAGTGATATTGAGGATGCAGTCAATAATTCACTTTATGAGTCATTTATAAGTACTTCTGATGCGGGTTATTCAGAGATTGAGGAAACGATAGGCATTGATTTTGAATCCCGTATCCATTCGTATTATAAATTATTTTCAGAGACTCATAATCAGGCTGTATTAAAGGATGCTAAAGCACTTGAAGTTGTTGGATTATACTATTACAGTTTGATGATGAGAGATTATGATACTGTTTATGAACTTTTCCTAAAAGGAGAGAAGTATGGAGTGCCTTCAAAGGAAGAATTTAGGGAGATGTCGTCCGATGAATATTTTAGGAAAAATACTCGTCTAAGTGAAACATTTGAGAGAATGACTTTTGTTCAGCTTGAAACCGCAAGAGATGAGGATGTACAGGGTGTTGCTCGCATTGTTAGGAAGAACGAAGATGAGATAGATTTACTTAATGTAAGTGAGTTCAGACTAATTAAAGAAGAAAATGGTTGGCGTATCCCATTAAATCCAACAAAGTGATTTTTTGCCCGTACTATACCGCTATGTTATAATTTAACATGAATATAGTGTATATATAGCTACAGAAGGTAGGAAGGGCTTATGGCAGATAAATATGTAGTAGGAGATGTGTTAACTGGTAAGATAACAGGAATACAACCCTATGGTGCTTTCGTTGCTCTTGACGAAAATACCCAAGGACTTGTGCATATTTCTGAAATTACGTACGGCTTCGTAAAAAACATTGCAGATCTTTTATCGGTTGGTCAGGAAGTACAAGTAAAGGTACTTGAAATCGATGAAAATGCGAGCAAAATCAGCTTATCTATTCGTGCACTGCAGGAACGCCCCCCAATGAAACGCAAAGAAAACGCGCCAAGAAAATCTTTACAAGCGCGTGTCGACGAAAAAGATGCAGTTGGTTTCAATTCATTAAAAGAAAAGTTACAAGATTGGATTGAACAATCAGGTATAAAAGGTTAATTGAAAAGGGTTCACATTAATGTGAACCCTTTTTTTATTTCTTCATTTTTCGAATACGGTATTGTAAATTTTGTCTGCTCATCCCAAGTGCATTGGCTGTTTTCGTGATATTTCCTTCATACATATTCAATGCTTTTTGCAAATAATATTCTTCTGCCTCACGTAAATACTCATCAAGCGGTAGTAGTTCCTTCGTATTTTGTACGACAAAATAGGATGCATCGTGAGAAGAGTCCCGCAATGCTTGTACCTTCCATTTAAAATGGAGTGGCAGCATTTCAAATGTGATCAATTCCTCTGTCGTTACCATTGAGACAATTTCCTCAAGCAGAATTTCTAATTCCTTTAAATTGCCCGGCCAATCATATAGATGGAAAAGTTCATTGACCTCACTAGACAAGCCTTGAATATGAGAACCGAAACGTTGACGATGGCGTTTCAGGAAGTTCTCTATAAATGGTTTAATATCTTCTCTTCTTGAATGGAGTGGAGGCACATTAATCGTGACGGATGCGAAAAAGTAATAGAGTTCTTTTAACAGTTGTCCTGAAGCAATTAAATCTATTGGATCTCCACCAATACTAGCGATAAACATATGGTTTTTCATATGGTTCTCTTCTAATAGCTGTAATAACTTTTCCTGTAACGTTAAAGATAAAAATTCAATACGTTCGCAGAATATCGTGCAATTTTGAAGTGAATTCGTACTTTCATATAGTTTTTCTAAAATGGCTGAATCTGAGCGCTGACAGAAAATTGTGATGAAATGTTGATTCACAGGATCTAAATTATGATGGATACCTTCAGCAATTAAGTCTTTGCCAGTACCAGATTCCCCAATTAAAAGTACAGGAAGTCGTGCTGTTGCAGCTTTTTCGGCTGTTTGAATAACTGCCTTCATAGGTGGAGAAACAGCGGTAATACTTGAAAAAGTAATAGGCTCTCCGTAACGTCGTAGCGGTTGGTAAACGAGCTTCTCAAGTGTAGTAATATCACGAGCAAACTCAATGGCCCCAATTAGTGCATCATTTTCAAAAACAGGAAATGTATCATTAATCGTCGTAATTTCCTGACCATTATGATTCCAATAGGTTTGTTTTACATTAAGTACTTTTTCGCCAGTTTGTAGAACTTGAAGTAACGTACTTTCCTCTTGCTCAAATTGAAAGAGTTCTAAAATAGAACGGTCTATAACATCCTTCAAATTCAAACCCTCAATATCTTTCATTTTATCGTTATAAATAATCGTTTGCCCTTGGGCATTTACTGCATGGATGCCAACAGAAGCATGTTCTGTTGCATGGCGGTAAAAGGGTGTTAAGTCGTTGTCAATTGGTTTCATTTTTTATCACCTTGAAATTTTTTTATAATTTTAAATATTTTTTACTTGAAAAACGCAACAATCTTTTGCATTATTATAAGTGTAAACAATTTATAAATGCAAATTTTTTTTGCACTAACATCACAAGGGAGGATTACAAATGATTCCGTACAAACATGAACCATTTACAGATTTCTCTAAAGAAGAGAACAACACAGCGTATTTAGAGGCTTTAAAAAAGGTGGAAGGATATCTTGGGGAAGAATATCCGTTAATTATCGGTGGAGAACGTATTACAACGAATGATCAAATCATTTCATATAATCCGGCAAATAAAGAAGAAGTTATCGGCTCAGTTTCAAAAGCTAACAAAGAATTAGCTGAGAAAGCGATGCAAGTAGCAGATGAAGCTTTTCATACATGGAAGAAAGTAAAACCTGAAATTCGTGCAGATGTATTATTTAAAGCTGCAGCGATTATTCGTCGCCGTAAGCATGAGATTTCTGCGCTTTTAACAAAAGAAGCAGGTAAACCTTGGAATGAGGCTGATGCTGATACAGCAGAAGCAATCGACTTCTTAGAATATTACGGTCGACAAATGTTACGACTAAAAGACGGTCAACCAGTTGAAAGTCGCCCGGGCGAATTCAACCGTTACGACTATATTCCATTAGGAGTAGGTGTAGTCATTTCACCTTGGAACTTCCCATTCGCAATTATGGCAGGCACAACAGTAGCTGCTGTAGTAACAGGGAATACAGTACTTTTAAAACCAGCATCTACAACGCCAGTAGTTGCTTATAAATTCGTAGAAATTCTTGAAGAAGCTGGCTTACCAGCAGGCGTTGTTAACTACATTCCAGGCTCAGGGGCAGAAGTAGGAGACTATTTAGTAGATCATCCGAAAACACGCTTCATTAGTTTCACTGGTTCTCGTGATGTGGGCTTACGTATTAACGAACGCGCTTCAAAATTAAATGAAGGTCAAATTTGGCTGAAACGTGTCATCGCTGAAATGGGCGGTAAAGATACTATTGTTGTTGATAAAGAAGCAGATTTAGAACTTGCTGCACAATCAATCGTAAAATCAGCATTTGGCTTTAGCGGTCAAAAATGTTCAGCATGTTCAAGAGCTGTCATTGTAGAAGATGTTTACGATGAAGTAGTATCTCGTGTTGAAGAATTGACAAAAGGCTTATCAGTTGGAGACCCAACAGATTTATCAAACTTCACTGGACCAGTAATCGATGCTGCTGCATTCGAAAAAATTACTAGCTACATTGAAATTGGTAAAGAAGAAGGCCGAATTGTTGCCGGAGGCACTGCAGATAATTCAAAAGGATTCTTCGTAAATCCAACAGTAATTGTTGATGTGACTCCAGAAGCACGTGTGATGAAGGAAGAAATATTCGGGCCAGTAGTGGCTATAGCAAAAGCTAAAGACTTCGATGAAGCATTAGCTATTGCAAATAATACTGAATATGGATTAACAGGTGCAGTCATTACAAAAAATCGTATGAATCAAGAAAAAGCACGCGAAGATTTCCATGTAGGGAATTTATACTTTAACCGTGGTTGCACAGGAGCAATCGTAGGTTACCAACCATTCGGAGGCTTTAACATGTCTGGAACAGATTCTAAAGCAGGCGGACCGGATTATTTACAATTGCATATGCAAGCAAAAACAACTTCAGAGACACTTTAATTAGTCTGTATCACAAAGTATTTAATGAAAAAACACAAAGGCAGACAATATTACATCTGTCTGTCTTCAATAACGAAAATAGTGAACGTTAGAAAGCCTACGTTTATATTTTAGGGGGAAATATAATGACAAAGACACATGAGATTATTAAGCAAACAGAAACATTTGGTGCACCAAACTATTTGCCACTGCCAATCGTTATTTCAGAAGCAGAGGGAGTATGGGTAAAGGATCCAGAAGGAAATAAATTTATGGATATGCTTTCAGCTTATTCTGCAGTAAACCAAGGACATCGCCATCCAAAAATCATTCAAGCATTAAAAGATCAAGCAGATCGTGTGACATTAACATCTCGTGCTTTCCATAGTGATCAACTTGGGCCATGGTATGAGTTAGTTTGTGAAGTAACTGGAAAAGAAATGGCATTACCTATGAATACAGGTGCAGAAGCTGTAGAAACTGCATTTAAAGCAGCGAGACGTTGGGCTTACGATGTAAAAGGTGTAGCAGCGGGGCAAGCAGAAATCATAGCATGTAATGGGAACTTCCATGGTCGTACAATGACTGCAGTATCTCTGTCTTCAGAAGCAGAGTATAAAAGAGGTTTCGGACCAATGTTACCTGGTATTAAATTAGTAGATTACGGTGATTTAGATGCTTTAAAAGCAGCTATTACACCAAATACTGCTGCTTTTTTAGTTGAACCGATTCAGGGGGAAGCAGGTATTGTTATTCCGCCAGCAGGTTATTTAAAAGCAGCACGAGATTTATGTCGTGAAAATAACGTATTATTTATCGCTGATGAAATTCAAGCAGGTTTAGCTCGTACAGGGAAAATGTTTGCATGTGAGTGGGAAGATGTAAATCCTGACATGTACATTTTAGGTAAAGCTTTAGGTGGGGGAGTTTTCCCAATTTCATGTGTTGTCGCTAGTAAAGAGATTTTAGGTGTCTACAATCCAGGTTCACACGGTTCTACTTTTGGCGGTAATCCAATTGCATGTGCTGTTTCGATTGCAGCATTAAATGTGTTAAAAGAAGAAAAGCTTGCTGAACGTTCATTAGAGCTAGGAAATTATTTCATGGATGAGTTAAAGAAAATTGATAATGATGCGATAAAAGAAGTCAGAGGTCGTGGTTTATTCATTGGAATGGAGTTAAATGAATTAGCACGTCCATACTGTGAGAAGTTGATGACACTAGGTTTATTATGTAAAGAGACACATGATACAGTGATTCGTTTTGCACCACCTCTAATTATTTCAAAAGAAGAATTAGATTGGGCAATTGAAAAAATCAAAAAAGTCTTTACAAAATAAGCTGAAATATATCCCACAATCACTGGAACTATGTTACAATGTTTGCGATATACAGTAAAAAAACATTATGAATAAAGAGGCGAGAAAATCAAATGGCAGAAAATCTTAACCTGTTTACATCAACACAGGCGGTTATTCACGAAGCTCTTCACAAGCTAGGCTACGATGAGGGAATGTATGAACTTTTAAAAGAGCCACTACGTATGCTAGAAGTACGTATACCAATTAAAATGGATGATGGCAAAGTGAAAGTATTCACAGGCTACCGTGCACAACATAATGATGCAGTAGGTCCTACAAAAGGTGGCGTGCGCTTCCATCCGCAAGTTTCTGAAGATGAAGTTAAAGCGCTTTCAATGTGGATGACTTTAAAAGCAGGTATTGTTGATTTACCTTATGGCGGTGGTAAAGGTGGTATCATCTGTGATCCACGTCAAATGTCTATGGGGGAAATTGAAAGACTTAGTCGTGGCTACGTTCGTGCTATTAGCCAATTCGTTGGACCAACAAAAGATATTCCTGCTCCAGACGTTTTCACGAACTCACAAATCATGGCATGGATGATGGATGAATACAGTCGTATTGATGAATTCAACTCTCCAGGTTTCATCACAGGTAAACCTATTGTTTTAGGTGGTTCACAAGGTCGTGACCGCGCAACTGCACAAGGTGTTACAATTGTGATTGAAGAAGCAGCTAAACGTCGTAATATTGACATTAAAGGTGCACGTGTTGTTATCCAAGGATTTGGTAACGCAGGTAGTTTCCTAGCTAAATTCATGAGTGATTTAGGTGCTAAAGTTATTGGTATCTCTGATGCTCACGGAGCTTTGCATGATCCAGAAGGTCTGGACATTGATTATTTACTAGATCGTCGTGACAGTTTTGGTACTGTTACAACTCTTTTTGAAAATACAATCTCTAATAAAGAATTACTTGAACTAGATTGCGATATTTTAGTTCCTGCTGCAATTGAAAATCAAATTACTGCTGACAATGCACATAACATACGTGCAAGTATTGTAGTAGAAGCAGCAAATGGCCCTACAACTTCAGAAGCGACTAAAATTTTAAATGACCGTGGCATTCTACTAGTACCAGACGTATTAGCAAGTGCTGGGGGCGTTACAGTTTCTTACTTTGAATGGGTTCAAAACAACCAAGGCTATTACTGGTCAGAAGAGGAAGTAAATGAAAAACTTCTTAAGAAAATGGTTGATGCATTTGATAATGTCTATACAGTTGCAACAACGCGTGGTATCGATATGCGTTTAGCAGCCTATATGGTAGGTGTACGTAAAACTGCTGAGGCTTCACGCTTCAGAGGTTGGGTATAATAGCTAAATTGAAAAGTAAACCCCAAGGGCATGTTAATGTTCTTGGGGTTTTTTTGTGCATATTGATTATTACATTGTACGAGCAATTTGAGGTTCTGAACGCTCTATCTCTTCTGATGGTCTAAAGAGTATCCACAAATTCACTAGACCAGCAATTCCTACAATAGTATAGATGATTCTCGATACCACACTAGCTTGTCCACCAAAAAGACTGGCGACAACATCAAATTGAAATAAGCCAATAACACCCCAATTTAAAGCACCGATAATAGTGACAAATAAGGCCGTTCTTTGTATAACGCTCATTATAACACCTCCTCTAATAGCTAGAGTGTGTTGTGAAGTCAGAAATCATACGAGTTTTTAATTAATAAAGTAAATGCTCTTACTAGGTAGCTCTAAACAATTCAATTGACCGCCGAAAACGGCTAAACTTTCGTGATTGCCAACTAAAACATCCGCCCCGTTTTGCTGTAATTTCATGACTAAATTTAACACATCAGCAGAATCAGGTCCTCGCTCAATATAATCACCAAGTAAAACTAATCTGTCATTCATCTGGCGAATAAATCACTCTTTTCAATTGGTTAAGTATAAAAGGGAGGCACGTTACTAAAGCGCGGGTAACAATGCGTCCCGATCTTTTCTTTTACTTCATATTATTTGGGTGATCATCAATGTGATTCCAATTTGTAATACCATCATCTTCGTCGAAGGCAATAGTCACTTTTGAAACTTTAGTTTGTGATAATAAAATCTTCATCAAGTGGTCCCGAATATCATCAGCCTCAGCAAAAGTGAGAGTAGGATCTATTTCAGCAAGAACCTCTACGTGTAAAAACTCACCTTCCTTTACCACCTCTAACTTTTGTATATCGCGAACATTTTTATCTTCCCATAATAAATGTGCGATATGGTTTAGCATTTCTTCATCCGTTTCACCAATTACTCCACGAGCATTTTCTAAAAATATCACACCAACTACGTAGAACATCATGAGACCAATTAGAATTGAAGCAATACCTTCTGCTTGCAAGAATCCAGTGAAGTGCGCAATTATGACAGCTATAAAAGCTAAAACGCCACCTAAAGTTGCTACTAAATCTTCCATAAAGACAAGTTTTGTTGCAGGTTTTGCTCGGTTTAAATGGGTAAAGGCTTTCGGTAGGACCGAAAAGATAGTAGCTGACTCATTAGACTCATGAAGAATTTCTTTCGCGGCTTTCATTAATACAACACCCTCTAATATAATGCCAATTGCTAAAACACTTAAACTGATCCACATCCCATTCGAAGTAGCAGGGTGAGTAATTTGATGCCAGCCTTCTTTAATTGTTTCGTAAGATAATATTCCTACTATAAGAACAGCGCCTAAACACACTAAGTTAACAACACGCCCAAAACCTTTTGGGAATTGTCGAGTAGGTGCTTTTTTAGATAAAGCAGATCCTATAAAAACAAAGAATTGATTGGCGGAATCACCCAATGAATGCATCATTTCTGCAAACATTGCAACGTTTCCTGTAAAGAAGAAAGCGACTCCTTTTAACACTCCTAAAAACAAATTGACTAAAGCCGCTAATAGCGAGGGTTTATTTCCTTTCTTTAATAAGCTCCAAACATTACCCATACAATGCCTCCTCTAAGACAGGATTTCAATTTCAATTTCTTCTATATAAGATTGCTCGCGGATACTGTTATATAATGAAATAGTATCTTTTTTGGGAAGAGATGAAAAACGTAAATCAACTTCATGCTTATATTCATTATTCTCTAGACGAATATCTTTAATACGCATATTATCTACATCCATATCATTCTTCTGCAAAAATAGTAATATATCATTGATATGTTGTATATCTTTGACGCCTATTTTCAGAGATACTTCACGCATACGAAGACGCTTTGGTCCAAATTTCATAAAAATAGGTGCAAGGACTTCTACACCAAGCATAACAATAACAACAGCGATAATAGCTTGCCCATAAAATCCAGCCCCAACAGCGATGCCAATTCCTGCTGCACCCCAAATCATAGCTGCAGTTGTTAAGCCACTTATATTATCATTACCTCTACGTAAAATGACCCCAGCACCTAAAAAACCAATGCCACTTACTATTTGAGCCGCTAAGCGGAGAGGATCCATTGTGACATTTATACCTGGTACCGGTTTAGCATTATAAACTGATTCTATAGAAATGATTGTTAATAAACAGCTAAATGTAGCAATAACTAAACTTGTTTTCAATCCAACAGGCTTTCTTTTCAACTCCCTTTCAATGCCGATTACTAAACTCAATGTAGCTGCAACAATTAATTTAATAAACATTTCATGAGTTAAAGAGTTATCAAGTAAGAAATTCAAATTAGTATTCCTCCTTTATTTCCTTTTCCTTATTTCGAACATCATCTACTCAATTCAAATATAGGAACATCTAGTATTCGTATTGTACACTATGTATACGAGGGATTTACATTTTATAGAAATTATTACTCGTTGAAAAAACTAATAATGATTTATACATTCCGATTTTTTTCGGTGTCATCCTAATTTCTGTCCCTACTACTTATGTTACGCTTGAAGGTCGTACAGATTACAGCTTCATAACTTTTATCGAATGCTTTTTAGAGTTTATTTATTTCTTCACCATTATTTATGAAATATAAGCATGAAATACCCCGATAAAAAAGAAGTATGGATGTAATTAGAGTGTTTCAATCCAGTCTACGCTATGGATAATTAAGTTACATCTCTGTAGCAAGTTCAACAGTAATGACTTTTGTTTTATTAGGAATGTAATTTTTCTATAAAGAAAAACATTATTCTAAAACTCAATTATTCGAGTGTATTGTAATGGTAGATTATGTATTAATAAGTGGAGAATGAAGATTTAAAAGTAAGAAGCGTTTTTTGATGATTTACTTGCATTGGGGGTTGTACATTTCAACTGGGTATTTATAATTCGAGAAAGGTATTCGCCAAATGTTACATATACAAAGTTGGCTAGTACGATTACTTTATTCGCCTATCTTCTTATATAAGAGGAATCATATTGACCATCTTTAATTGATTCGTGTTACTTTGCTATATTAGTTATTGTACCCAATTTGGTAGGGTATAATCTTTTTTATGAGTCTTTATAATAGGTGAGTATGAAAGTGACTTCAATAGCAGATCTATTTGAAACAATTGGGGCAGAAATTATAAAGTACATTCAATAGGTAACGTGATTGTATTATGCTATATGAAACTAATGAAAAAAATTATAAAGTTATTTTAAAAAAACTGTTGATTTTTAAAATAAGATATTGTATAGTAATAAATGTCGTTAAGACGTGCTACAAAATATGAATACAACATCTTAAAAAACTTTTTCAAAAAAGTATTTGACAAAGAAAACAGATGATGATAAGATATTGAAGTCGCTTATGAAACGGCAACAAAATGAACCTTGAAAACTGAACATGCAAGACGTTAATCAATAAATGTTTTTGGACATCAACTTAGTTGGTGGATCAAAACAAAAATAGATATCATCTTCGGATGATACGCTAGCAAAGCTAATGAGCTTTCAAACTACTTTTATGGAGAGTTTGATCCTGGCTCAGGACGAACGCTGGCGGCGTGCCTAATACATGCAAGTCGAGCGAATGATGAAGAAGCTTGCTTCTTCTGATTTAGCGGCGGACGGGTGAGTAACACGTGGGCAACCTACCTAGTAGATTGGGATAACTCCGGGAAACCGGGGCTAATACCGAATAATCCATTTTGTCACATGGCAAAATGCTGAAAGGCGGTTTCGGCTGTCACTACTAGATGGGCCCGCGGTGCATTAGCTAGTTGGTGGGGTAACGGCCTACCAAGGCAACGATGCATAGCCGACCTGAGAGGGTGATCGGCCACATTGGGACTGAGACACGGCCCAAACTCCTACGGGAGGCAGCAGTAGGGAATCTTCCACAATGGACGAAAGTCTGATGGAGCAACGCCGCGTGAGTGATGAAGGTTTTCGGATTGTAAAACTCTGTTGTAAGGGAAGAACAAGTACGTTAGTAACTGAACGTACCTTGACGGTACCTTATTAGAAAGCCACGGCTAACTACGTGCCAGCAGCCGCGGTAATACGTAGGTGGCAAGCGTTGTCCGGATTTATTGGGCGTAAAGCGCGCGCAGGTGGTTTCTTAAGTCTGATGTGAAAGCCCACGGCTCAACCGTGGAGGGTCATTGGAAACTGGGAGACTTGAGTGCAGAAGAGGAAAGTGGAATTCCAAGTGTAGCGGTGAAATGCGTAGAGATTTGGAGGAACACCAGTGGCGAAGGCGACTTTCTGGTCTGTAACTGACACTGAGGCGCGAAAGCGTGGGGAGCAAACAGGATTAGATACCCTGGTAGTCCACGCCGTAAACGATGAGTGCTAAGTGTTAGGGGGTTTCCGCCCCTTAGTGCTGCAGCTAACGCATTAAGCACTCCGCCTGGGGAGTACGGCCGCAAGGTTGAAACTCAAAGGAATTGACGGGGGCCCGCACAAGCGGTGGAGCATGTGGTTTAATTCGAAGCAACGCGAAGAACCTTACCAGGTCTTGACATCCCAATGACCGCTCTAGAGATAGAGTTTTCCCTTCGGGGACATTGGTGACAGGTGGTGCATGGTTGTCGTCAGCTCGTGTCGTGAGATGTTGGGTTAAGTCCCGCAACGAGCGCAACCCTTGATCTTAGTTGCCATCATTAAGTTGGGCACTCTAAGGTGACTGCCGGTGACAAACCGGAGGAAGGTGGGGATGACGTCAAATCATCATGCCCCTTATGACCTGGGCTACACACGTGCTACAATGGACGATACAAAGAGTCGCTAACTCGCGAGGGTATGCTAATCTCATAAAATCGTTCTCAGTTCGGATTGTAGGCTGCAACTCGCCTACATGAAGCCGGAATCGCTAGTAATCGTGGATCAGCATGCCACGGTGAATACGTTCCCGGGCCTTGTACACACCGCCCGTCACACCACGAGAGTTTGTAACACCCGAAGTCGGTGAGGTAACCTTTATGGAGCCAGCCGCCGAAGGTGGGATAGATGATTGGGGTGAAGTCGTAACAAGGTAGCCGTATCGGAAGGTGCGGCTGGATCACCTCCTTTCTAAGGATAATTACGGAAACAGATCTTGGATCTGTCGATTAACGTCTTGCGTTCAGTTTTGAAGGCTCATTGTAAAATGATCTTCAAAACCTTGTTCTTTGAAAACTGGATAAAACGACATTGAAGCAAATTAAGTAACACATTTTTTATTATTAAGTTTTTTAGGCTTAATAACTAACTTTTAGGTTAAGTTATTAAGGGCGCATGGCGGATGCCTTGGCACTAGGAGCCGAAGAAGGACGGCACTAACACCGATATGCTTCGGGGAGCTGTAAGTGAGCTTTGATCCGGAGATTTCCGAATGGGGGAACCCACTGTTCGTAATGGAGCAGTATCTTGACGTGAATACATAGCGTCTTGATGGCAGACCCAGGGAACTGAAACATCTAAGTACCTGGAGGAAGAGAAAGAAAAATCGATTCCCTGAGTAGCGGCGAGCGAAACGGGAATAGCCCAAACTAAGAGGCTTGCCTCTTGGGGTTGTAGGACACTCTATATGGAGTTACAAAGGAATGAGTTAAATGAAGCGGTCTGGAAAGGCCCGCCAGAGCAGGTAACAGCCCTGTAGTTGAAAGTTCATTCTCTCTTGAGTGTATCCTGAGTACGGCGGAACACGTGAAATTCCGTCGGAATCTGGGAGGACCATCTCCCAAGGCTAAATACTACCTAGTGACCGATAGTGAACCAGTACCGTGAGGGAAAGGTGAAAAGCACCCCGGAAGGGGAGTGAAATAGATCCTGAAACCATGTGCCTACAAGTAGTTAGAGCCCGTTAATGGGTGATAGCGTGCCTTTTGTAGAATGAACCGGCGAGTTACGATTACATGCGAGGTTAAGTTTTAGAAGACGGAGCCGTAGCGAAAGCGAGTCTGAATAGGGCGAATGAGTATGTGGTTGTAGACCCGAAACCAGGTGATCTACCCATGTCCAGGGTGAAGGTAAGGTAACACTTACTGGAGGCCCGAACCCACGTACGTTGAAAAGTGCGGGGATGAGGTGTGGGTAGCGGAGAAATTCCAATCGAACCTGGAGATAGCTGGTTCTCTCCGAAATAGCTTTAGGGCTAGCCTCGTGATAGAGAATCCTGGAGGTAGAGCACTGTTTGAACTAGGGGTCCATCCCGGATTACCGAATTCAGACAAACTCCGAATGCCAGTGATTTATGCACGGGAGTCAGACTGCGAGTGATAAGATCCGTAGTCAAAAGGGAAACAGCCCAGACCACCAGCTAAGGTCCCAAAGTAATTGTTAAGTGGAAAAGGATGTGACGTTGCTTAGACAACCAGGATGTTGGCTCAGAAGCAGCCATCATTTAAAGAGTGCGTAATAGCTCACTGGTCGAGTGACGCTGCGCCGAAAATGTATCGGGGCTAAACAATTCACCGAAGCTGTGGATGGACATCTTAGATGTCCGTGGTAGGAGAGCGTTCTAAGTGCTGTGAAGTCAGACCGGAAGGACTGGTGGAGCGCTTAGAAGTGAGAATGCCGGTATGAGTAGCGAAAGACGGGTGAGAATCCCGTCCACCGAATGACTAAGGTTTCCTGAGGAAGGCTCGTCCGCTCAGGGTTAGTCGGGACCTAAGCCGAGGCCGATAGGCGTAGGCGATGGACAACAGGTTGATATTCCTGTACCACCTATTTACCATTTGAGCAATGGGGGGACGCAGTAGGATAGGGTAAGCATGCTGTTGGTTATGCATGTTCAAGCAGTGAGGCGTGAAATGAGGCAAATCCCATTTCTATAACGTTGAGCTGTGATGACGAGGACGTATGTCCGGAGTTCCTGATTTCACACTGCCAAGAAAAGCCTCTAGCGAGGTAAAAGGTGCCCGTACCGCAAACCGACACAGGTAGTCGAGGAGAGAATCCTAAGGTGTGCGAGAGAACTCTCGTTAAGGAACTCGGCAAAATGACCCCGTAACTTCGGGAGAAGGGGTGCTCTAGTAGGGTGAAAGCCCGAGAGAGCCGCAGTGAATAGGCCCAGGCGACTGTTTAGCAAAAACACAGGTCTCTGCAAAACCGTAAGGTGACGTATAGGGGCTGACGCCTGCCCGGTGCTGGAAGGTTAAGAGGAGTGCTTAGCGCAAGCGAAGGTGCGAATTGAAGCCCCAGTAAACGGCGGCCGTAACTATAACGGTCCTAAGGTAGCGAAATTCCTTGTCGGGTAAGTTCCGACCCGCACGAAAGGCGTAACGATCTGGGCACTGTCTCAACGAGAGACTCGGTGAAATTATAGTACCTGTGAAGATGCAGGTTACCCGCGACAGGACGGAAAGACCCCGTGGAGCTTTACTGTAGCCTGATATTGAATTTTGATACATCTTGTACAGGATAGGTAGGAGCCAGAGATTCCGGAGCGCCAGCTTCGGAGGAGGCGTTGGTGGGATACTACCCTAGATGTATTGAACTTCTAACCCATGCCCCTTAGCGGGGTAGGAGACAGTGTCAGGCGGGCAGTTTGACTGGGGCGGTCGCCTCCTAAAGAGTAACGGAGGCGCCCAAAGGTTCCCTCAGAATGGTTGGAAATCATTCGTAGAGTGTAAAGGCATAAGGGAGCTTGACTGCGAGACCTACAAGTCGAGCAGGGTCGAAAGACGGGCTTAGTGATCCGGTGGTTCCGCATGGAAGGGCCATCGCTCAACGGATAAAAGCTACCCCGGGGATAACAGGCTTATCTCCCCCAAGAGTCCACATCGACGGGGAGGTTTGGCACCTCGATGTCGGCTCATCGCATCCTGGGGCTGTAGTCGGTCCCAAGGGTTGGGCTGTTCGCCCATTAAAGCGGTACGCGAGCTGGGTTCAGAACGTCGTGAGACAGTTCGGTCCCTATCCGTCGTGGGCGTAGGAAATTTGAGAGGAGCTGTCCTTAGTACGAGAGGACCGGGATGGACACACCGCTGGTGTACCAGTTGTTCTGCCAAGGGCATCGCTGGGTAGCTATGTGTGGACGGGATAAGTGCTGAAAGCATCTAAGCATGAAGCCCCCCTCAAGATGAGATTTCCCATTACGCAAGTAAGTAAGATCCCTCAAAGACGATGAGGTAGATAGGTTCGAGGTGGAAGTGTGGCGACATACGGAGCTGACGAATACTAATAGATCGAGGACTTAACCAAATTTTACTTAACAAACTTCAATGTAATTTATCCAGTTTTGAGAGAATAAGAAAAAAACTTTTCTAAAATAGCAAAAAAAACACTTGCTAAACTTTAAAAAAGATGTTATAATAATTCTTGTCCTTAAGAAAATAGTCTAGTGACGATAGCAAAGAGGTCACACCCGTTCCCATGCCGAACACGGAAGTTAAGCTCTTTAGCGCCGATGGTAGTTGGGGGTTTCCCCCTGTGAGAGTAGGACGTTGCTAGGCGAACAATATGGAGGATTAGCTCAGCTGGGAGAGCACCTGCCTTACAAGCAGGGGGTCGGCGGTTCGATCCCGTCATCCTCCACCATTATTTTTAATAAACAATGCCGGTGTAGCTCAGTTGGTAGAGCAACTGACTTGTAATCAGTAGGTCGAGGGTTCGACTCCTTTCGCCGGCACCATTCATTTCATATGAGCCATTAGCTCAGTTGGTAGAGCATCTGACTTTTAATCAGAGGGTCGTAGGTTCGAATCCTACATGGCTCACCATTTTTAAAAAACATTATATGCGGGTGTGGCGGAACTGGCAGACGCACTAGACTTAGGATCTAGCGCCGCAAGGCGTGGGGGTTCGACTCCCTTCACCCGCACCATAATTTTTAAGTTTATCAGCATATTGCGGAAGTAGTTCAGTGGTAGAACACCACCTTGCCAAGGTGGGGGTCGCGAGTTCGAACCTCGTCTTCCGCTCCAAAATATGCCGGGGTGGCGGAACTGGCAGACGCACAGGACTTAAAATCCTGCGGTAGGTGACTACCGTACCGGTTCGATTCCGGTCCTCGGCACCAACTTTTAATATAATACAAGTGATATAAATGCGCCCGTAGCTCAATTGGATAGAGCGTCTGACTACGGATCAGAAGGTTGTGGATTCGACTTCTGCCGGGCGCGCCATTAACGGGAAGTAGCTCAGCTTGGTAGAGCACTTGGTTTGGGACCAAGGGGTCGCAGGTTCGAATCCTGTCTTCCCGACCATTAATACTTTAACCCTATGGGGCCTTAGCTCAGCTGGGAGAGCGCCTGCCTTGCACGCAGGAGGTCAGCGGTTCGATCCCGCTAGGCTCCACCAATTTATTGCTAAATTTAATACCATCATGGCGGCGTAGCTCAGCTGGCTAGAGCGTACGGTTCATACCCGTGAGGTCGGGGGTTCGATCCCCTCTGCCGCCATACTAACCAAACTAAAGGACCTTTAGCTCAGTTGGTTAGAGCAGACGGCTCATAACCGTCCGGTCGCAGGTTCGAGTCCTGCAAGGTCCACCATCTACACAACGTTATATTTTTTGGAGGAATACCCAAGTCTGGCTGAAGGGATCGGTCTTGAAAACCGACAGGCGGGTCATACCGCGCGGGGGTTCGAATCCCTCTTCCTCCTCCATTTTTAAAAAGTTAATTTCATAATATCATTATCGCGGGGTGGAGCAGTTCGGTAGCTCGTCGGGCTCATAACCCGAAGGTCACAGGTTCAAATCCTGTCCCCGCAACCAAATGGTCCGGTAGTTCAGTTGGTTAGAATGCCTGCCTGTCACGCAGGAGGTCGCGGGTTCGAGTCCCGTCCGGACCGCCATTTTTTAAAAATATTGTATTAATCATCATGGGTCAGTAGCTCAGTTGGTAGAGCATTAGATTGAAGCTCTAAGTGTCGGCGGTTCGATTCCGTCCTGACCCACCATGATGCGGGTGTAGTTTAGTGGTAAAACCACAGCCTTCCAAGCTGTTGTCGAGAGTTCGATTCTCTTCACCCGCTCCAATTTTATGGGCCTATAGCTCAGCTGGTTAGAGCGCACGCCTGATAAGCGTGAGGTCGATGGTTCGAGTCCATTTAGGCCCACCATTAAAATTTTTCCGAAGTAGCTCAGTGGTAGAGCATCCGGCTGTTAACCGGACGGTCGTAGGTTCGAGTCCTACCTTCGGAGCCATATATGGGGAAGTACTCAAGTGGCTGAAGAGGCGCCCCTGCTAAGGGTGTAGGTCGCGTAAGCGGCGCGAGGGTTCAAATCCCTCCTTCTCCGCCATATAGGCCCCTTGGTCAAGCGGTTAAGACACCGCCCTTTCACGGCGGTAACACGGGTTCGAATCCCGTAGGGGTCATACTAAAAAACCATTAGAATCATATTTGATTCTAATGGTTTTTTTGCGTTTGGAAAGTAAATTGAAAAGGCGTATTTTTAATGAGTTAAAGCAATTTTTGCAGATTATGAAAAAGAGTTCTTTATAATTAGGCAAGATAAAAATCATCATAAATATATGAAGTAACATACTAAGTAAGGGCTGTTTGCGGTACTTAGATTTTTTATATTATATACTGTTGACCTTAACGTTACGTCAAACTATATAGTAGAAACATGGAGGTGAAAAGAGATGGAAATGACGATTCAAAAACTTGCTCAGCTGTCAGGAGTTAGTTCAAGAACATTGCGTTATTATGATGATATTGGCTTGTTAAAACCTGCACGTGTAAATTCTTCAGGTTATCGTATTTATGGGCAAGAAGAGATTGATTTGTTACAGCAAATATTATTTTATCGTGAATTAGGATTTAAGTTAGAAGTCATTAAAGAGATCATAACAGTCGAGAATTTTGACTATAAGAATGCCTTAATGGAGCATTATAAGGCATTAATGGAGAAACGCCAACAATTAGATGTCATGATAACAACAGTAACTAAAACGATTAGTGCTATGAATGGAGGAATTCAAATGTCAAACGAAGAAAAGTTTGAAGGTTTAAAGGAAAATTTGATTTTAGATAATGAAAAACAATATGGCCAAGAGATACGACAAAATTACGGAGAAGCTACAGTTGATTCTTCAAATAATAAAGTGCGAAAAATGACCGAACAGCAATATGAAGAAGTGCAAGCATTAGAGCAAGAAGTGATGAGTTTATTAAAGCGAGCAATGGAAACTGGTCAAGCTGATAGTGATGTTGCTCAGCGTGCTGCTGAAACACATAAGCGATGGTTAATGTATTATTGGCCAAAGTATAGCAAAGAAGCACATGCAGGACTTGCAGAAATGTATCTGGCAGATGAACGTTTCACGAGCTATTATGACAAAGAGCAAACTGGTACAGCGCAACTTTTAAGAGATGCTATATTAATCTATACTGGAATGAACAATTAGAGTACTGCAAAAAGCAGTACTCTTTTTTATGTTTGATTTAAAAAATATAGGAAATAATAATAAATAGGTTATATTAATGGAGGAATAAAATGACGAACACAAAATATCAAAATTTAAAAAATCAAATGATACAAGAGTTATTTGTGTTGCAGGGAAGAAAATATACACATGAGCCCCTAGAGTCAACAGAGTTATCCAATTATGACAACCATCCTGCAGATCAAGCAACTGATTTAACAGACCAAGTGACAGAAATGGCGATAGGCGAACATAATGAACAGCAAATTGAAAAACTTGAGGCTGCGTTGCGAGCTATTGATGATGGTACGTATGGAAAATGTAGCGAATGTGGAGAAGACATTCCATTTGGTCGATTAGAGGCTATTCCAACAGCACTTACATGTGTTGAACATGTACCAGATGATAAGGTACCTACTGACAGACCTGTTGAGGAAGAAATATTAAATGCTTCAACAGAGCGACCTATACTGGATGAAAGATCGATTGTTGATAATGAGGACAGTTTTCTAGAAGTAGAAGCATACGGTTCCTCAGATTCACCTAGCGACCAAATAGAATAAAGCAAAAATGGGACTGTGAAGATACAGTTCCATTTTTGTTGTGCTCAATATTAATGACAATTATATGAAGTTAGAAAGCTCTTTGATGAATTATTCAGAAAATTATATACATGTTAAGTGTACATAATAGTAAAATGGAAATATATAGATTTTATTGTATATAGAGTATTTATAGGTTTAATTACAGTTTCATCAACCGATTGATAAATAAGGGGTGAAAATAAAGATGTGGGAAAAATACTCTTTATTACTTAGTGGAATCGGCGTATCGTTTTTTGGAAATTGGATTTACATAATCGCGTTGAATGTATTGGTTCTTGATATGACCAAATCAGCAGTAGCAGTTGCAGGTATTTATATTGTAGGCCCTGTTGCAAAGTTACTAACGAATTTCTTTGCCGGCTCCATTATTGATAGGCAGAATAAGAGAAGATTAATGATATTGTCTGATGTGGTTAGAGGTTTACTAGTGCTACTTGTGCCTTTTATGGGGTCGATTTGGATTATTTATACCATAATATTTGTTGCAAATATGGCCGGCTCCTTTTTTGGGCCCAGCTCTACTTTTTATATTACGAAATTTGTAAAGGAAACCGATCGACGACGATTCAATTCAATCATGAGTATGATGAATTCAGGTTCGTTTTTAATCGGCCCAGCGCTTGCAGGTATACTAATTGCAACAGTTGGTACAACGATATGTGTCGTGATTAACGCAGTTACATTCTTTTGTTGTGCGATTTGTATTTACTTGTTACCAAATATTGAAGATGAAACAATATTAAAGCGGGAACCAATTACATTAAAAATGATGTTAGCAGATTGGCAGGTTGTTAAGTCATATATAAAACAAGACCATCATTTTATAAAAGTATATTTATTATTCCAAGTTGCTTTAATGATTGCTTTTTCTCTAGATTCACAAGAGGTGACATTTATTAAACAGAACTTAGGATTATCTAATCAAATGTATGGAATAATCGTTAGTATTACGGGCATAGGCTCGATTATTGGAGCATCTATATCAGCAATGTTGGTGAAAAAAATATCATTACAAACGTACTTTGCGGTAGGTATGTTGATGACAACAGTTGGCTATTTATTATTTTACAGCTCGGTAGGGTTTTGGACAGCTACTGCAGCATTTATCTTTTTAGGGTTCTTTATGTCATTCGCCAACTCAGGATATGATACTTTCTATCAAAAAAATGTGCCAACAGAAATTATGGGGCGGTTTGGTAGTGTTACAGCAATGTTCTTAAGTATTTTACAAATTTCATTTACTTTTATTATCGGTGCTCTAGCTGAATGGTTTTCTTTACAAATGGTGGCTGTAGGGTTTTCGGCAATAGCAGTGCTACTGTCGGTTATATTGTGCACACAAGTATTTCAAAAATCAAACAAGCGATATTATGCTGAAACATCGTAACCATGTATAATATGTGCAGTAAGATAGCTAATGGGGGTACAACATATGAATATTATCGATTTGCATTGTGATGTGTTATGGAAATTGTCCATAGCCGAAGAACCACTTAATTTTAGAAATGCACCACAATTACAAGCAAATTTAGAACGCTTAAAGCAAGGAAAAGTGAAGGTGCAATTTTTTGCGATTTTCGTAGATGAAGATATACCTCAAGGGAGAAAATACTTAGAGGCACTCCGCCAAATTGAATTATTCCAAACACAAGTGCTTGCTCCAAATCCGGAGATGGTACATATTACAGATTGGCATCAACTAGAAACGCTACAAGAAGGTGAAATTGGAGCGGTTTTAACATTAGAAGGTTGTGATGCCATCGGAGCCGATCTATTCAAATTACAGGCAATATTAGACGCAGGAGTGAAACTAGTTGGCCTCACTTGGAATAATGAGAATGCTGTTGCTTATGGTGCACAAAATGACCCTAATTTAGGTTTGAAAGATTTTGCAAAAGAGGTTGTGGCATTATTAAATGAACGTGACATTCTCATAGATGTGTCACATTTGAATATGCAGGGATTTTGGGATGTGCTACCGATAGCAAAACATATTATTGCTAGTCATTCGAATGCACGTGCATTATGTGACCATCCTCGTAATTTAACGGATGAACAGGCAAAGGCTCTTGTAGAACATGGTGGTCATATTCATCTAGTTTATTATCCAGAGTTCATTGTCAATCATACTGAATCAGCTACGATGGACGCATTGATTCAACATTTTGTGCATTTAGCGAATGTAGTTGGAGTAGAGAATTTAGGGCTAGGATCAGATTTTGACGGCATTCACCAGTTTGTAGAAAATTTACAGAATGCATCTCAAACTCAAAATTTGTTAGAGAAATTGCAAGAACATTTTACTAAAGATGAAGTGAAAGGTATTGCGAGTAATAACTTCTTATCTTATGTGAAAAAAATACAAAAATAAGCATTATGAAACGTCATGACGCAGGTTGTCATGACGTTTTTTTATGGAGAAAATAAAAAATCATTTTTCTGCAGTGAAGTTAATTCTTTGTTATTTTCACTAGTACTTGCTTATTTTTGCCGAAAATAATTAAATCGTAAGTATCTTTCATTATCCGGTCTTTAGTGGATTCTAATGCGAAAAATTTCTTGAGAGTCTCTTTTAAATAAGTGACATTTTCGGACTTAGACTTATCTAACCCCGTATTTAAAGAAATATAGGTCTTTCCATTCTTTATTTGATAACTTACACCTTTCAGCATGTAATCACTTTTCCCAATAATATTATCAGAAATAGTGCTAATGATTGGACTCCATCTATAATCTTGTTGTCTTTTCGATTTGTCATAAAGTTTAAATTCAACTTTTTTAAATTTAAACTTTTCCTTTTTTAAAGCCTTTTCCACAGCTTGCTTTATAGTCTTTTTTCTTTTTTCAGTATTAGGTAATTCTATAACGAGGACTCCAGACTTTATACCGTTATATTCTATACTAGGCGGTGTATCATATCCGAACTTTTTCATGGTTTTTGAAATGATAGGGAAGATGTTCAACAGTTCTTTATTGATTTTTTCAGTTTTAGATGGCAACTCATTAGGAGGAACATTTTCGAATTTTTCAATTTTGATTTTATAAACGTCAATATAATGGGTTGCCAAAATTTCTTCAACTTTCTTTGTCACTATTGGTTTTTCTTTTTCCAATTCTTCATTAGTTAGATGGAGGGAAATAGTTATGGTATGAGGATTTGGTATTACTCCGACACTCATAACTTCATAATCGGAGTTGTTTAAAGTATCAAAAATTTCCCGCGTAACAGGAATCCCACCCATATCTAATTGGATTGGAGCTAACTTCTTTTCATTACTAGCCATTACTGGTGAAATGGTGGTATTACTTACAAAAAGGCATAAGAAAGCAATTGCAATGCTTACAAAGAAATGTGGCTTCTTCAATAGATTACGTTTTACTTTCATAAATGCTGTCTTCTGTAGCTTGGCATCTAGGTGTTTTCTCGTAGTGATAA
This sequence comes from Viridibacillus sp. KH_047, assembly GCF_057838945.1. Lineage (NCBI taxonomy): Bacteria > Bacillati > Bacillota > Bacilli > Caryophanales > Caryophanaceae > Viridibacillus > Viridibacillus sp. KH_047. Next base: position 819,239 of record NZ_CM174479.1, read on the forward strand.
CCCCTTTTCTTCATTTTTTAGTCCCTTAATAATATTGATTTCTACCCTTCATTTAAATCGGAATGTACATAAGTAAAATATATGTTAGTAGATAAAATCTCATGACATAATCTATCACGACGTTTATATTTTAGCTGTATTAGAATTTTTTAGTAAATTACTAGCGAAAATACATAGAAAATGCGATTGAACTTTGCAAATGAAGTGCCGAATTGCCAATAAAGATGTATGATAGTATAGGATATTTAAGTATGTACGAGTGGATTCCAGTAATTGGTGGAATCCGTTGACGGAGGGAATTTTCATGAATCGGAAGTTGTCAGCAACAACCGGCGACCGAATTGAAACAGAGCAATCGACATTATATTTTCATATAGAAACAATAGAAGTAAGTCGATTGTCAGCGCTCGCCTTTTTTGAAGCGGGTGAGCAATCATTTGCTGGGCAACGATTTTTTTGGCAAAATCGTGAAAAAACATTTACGCTTGCAGGTTTGGGGCATGCTCATACAATTTCAAGCGATGCAAAAGAACATAGATTTGATGACGTTGAACAACAATGGAAAAAGCTAACGCAAAATGTTGTGAATGATGAAAGTAATATTCAACCCATTTTGTTTGGTGGTTTTACATTTGATACGGAAAATGAAGTGTCAGGTGAATGGACAGGTTTCCCAGAAGCTTTTTTTGCTGTTGCAACATATCAACTTGTAGTGAAAAATGATAAAGCTTATGTGAGTATTCATTTGATCACTGATGAAGAAAATACGACAGAAGCGCTCAATGCTTTACGCAAAGAGCGTGATGAATTGATTCATACAGCGCAAGTAAAGGCGTTAAAAACATATGCCAAGCCACAAATTAAGGGCAGCTATGAGCCTTATAAAGAAGAATACTTGGAATCAATTAGCAAGGTGACGTCTTTAATACGCCAAAAAGAAGCAGATAAAGTTGTTATTGCACGATCGCTCGCCTTGCAATTTGAAGAACAAGTAACATCTCCTAATGTGTTGTCACAAGTAATGATGGAGCAGCCAGAAAGTTATCTATTTGGCCTAGAAGAACAAGGTAAATTGTTTTTTGGAGCATCACCTGAGCGTTTAGTAAAGGTTTCCGATAAATATGCCTACTCTTCATGTATTGCAGGTTCTATCAAACGCGGGAAAACGGCTGAAGAAGATGACTTGCTAGGACAAAGCTTATTAAATGATACGAAAAACCTTTCCGAGCATCAATATGTGGTGGATATGATCTTGCAGACATTTAAAGAAAACTGTGCAAGTTATCAAATTCCAAATGCGCCTCAGTTGTTGAAAATTAGAGATATACAACATTTGTTTACACCAGTTGAAGGGCCATTGAAAGAAGAAGCGACTGTTTTACAATTAGTAAAAACATTGCACCCAACACCGGCTTTAGGGGGCGTACCTCGTATGAAGGCTATGGAAGTAATACGAGAATATGAGCCAATGAATCGAGGTCTCTATGCAGCTCCAATTGGGTGGCTAGATGCTCAAGGTAACGGGGAATTTGCTGTAGCTATTCGTTCGGCTCTTTTAGCTAAAGATCAAGCATTTTTATATGCTGGTGGTGGCATTGTGGCTGATTCACAACCAAGCAGTGAATACGATGAAACTTTAGTGAAATTCCGTCCAATGTTACGAGCTTTAGGAGGACAATTACATGAGTGAGAAAGAGACTTTAACGAGCTATGTTTATAAGCTCGTTGCGTCATTATATGAGGCAGGTGCACGAGATGTAGTTGTGAGTCCAGGCTCACGCTCAACTCCACTTGCTTATGCTTTTGCTTCTTCAAAGGAATTTAATTTATACCGTCAAGTAGATGAGCGTTCTGCAGCATTTTTGGCATTAGGTATTGCAAAGGCAAGTGTGCGACCGGTTGTGCTAGTTTGTACATCAGGAACAGCGGCAGCGAATTACTTCCCTGCTATTGTAGAAGCGAGCTATGCGCGTGTACCTTTGATCATTTTAACGGCAGATCGTCCACATGAATTACGTGAAGTTGGGGCACCACAAGCAATCGACCAAGTGAATTTATATGGTACGCATGTAAAATGGTCAGTGGACTTCCCACTACCAGATACATCAACAGGGACAATGTCATTTATCGAACGCCATATAGCACGTGCGATATCGATTGCGACGACTGCACCTGCTGGCCCTGTACAAATTAATGTACCATTCCGTGAACCACTACTCATCAATTTCCAAGAGACATTACCAGTCGGAACCTTTGTGGAAAGTTACGAAGCTGAATTACGCCCTTCGAAAAAAGCATTTAATACATTAGAGGCTGCAATTAATAAAGCTGAAAAAGGATTATTAATCTTCGGTGAGATGAATCCAGGAGTGGACTTAGAAGCTGTTTGGGATTTTATTCGAAAGGTGAAATGGCCAGTTCTTGTAGAGAGCCTATCTCATTTACGCTCGAATATTCCTGAAGATTGTATGGATTATATCATTGATCAGTATGATGCTATTTTGAAAAACGAGGCTTTTAAAAATTCGATGGCACCTAATACTGTTATTCGCTTTGGTGCACAGCTAGTATCAAAACCTCTTTCAATATTTTTAACTTTGGTTAAACCAGATACATTTATAGTAATAGATGAGGATCCGATATTCCGTGATTCTTTAGCAATTGCAACACACCACATACATGCTAGTGTCAGTGACTGGTTAGAAGATGTCACTGTTGAGTCAACAATCGATACTATTTATAGATCTAAATGGATTGCTGCGAATGATATTGCAACAAAGCAAATTGAGCAGTATTTAGAAGAGCAATCTGATGAGGGTGCAATGGCAGCGACGCTATTTACAAATTTACCTGAAGCAAGTGATTTATTTGCTAGTAGTAGTATGCCAATCCGAGATGTGGATACATTTTTTAATAAAACGGTAAAAGATGTAAAAGTTTTTGCCAATCGTGGTGCAAATGGCATTGACGGTGTTGTATCTACTGCTTTTGGTGTGCAAATTGCAAGACAGCGTGAAACGTATTTATTGATTGGTGATTTAGCGTTTTTACATGATGTGAATGGATTAATTACTACACGATATCAAGGGTGTAATATGACGATCGTTGTGATGAATAATGATGGCGGTGGTATTTTCTCATATTTAGCACAAGCTACAGAAGAAGCACATTATGAAGAATTATTCGGAACACCTTCAGGACTTAACTTTAAAGAAATCGCGATAATGTATGGAGCAGAATATCAGGCTGTAGAAACAAAAGAGGAATTTGTAGAAGTGTTACAAACACCAAAACAAAAACCTCTACGTTTGATAGAAGTATTTACAAATCGTCAAGTAAATGTTGCGACACACCGTAAATTATGGAGAGCGATTGGTGAGGAGTTAGATGCAAAATGGCAAGCGTAATAATGACAGTAAACGGTTTAAACGTGCATTATGAAATTATTAATCCGCGCGTCGAAAAAACCGTTGTATTATTACATGGCTTTACGGGTAGCTCTGCAACATGGGACAAAGTAATGAGTTTAATGGGTGATCAAGTACGTATCATTGCAATTGATTTAATTGGTCATGGTTACACAGATAGCCCGAAAAATGTAGAGCATTATTCCATGGAGAAGCAAATTGCAGTCATACATGAATTGTTGGTACAACGTGGTATCAATAAATTCACGTTAGTAGGTTATTCTATGGGGGGACGCATCGCATTAGCTTATGCTTTGCAATATCCCGAAACAATTGAGCAACTTATTTTGGAAAGTGCTTCACCAGGTCTGCAAACGATTGAAGAACGCACTGACAGAGTAAAAGCTGATAATACTCTAGCAGATCGTCTTGAAGAAGAAGGTATACAAGCATTTGTGGATTATTGGGAGAACATATCCTTATTCGAATCCCAAAAACACTTACCTCTAGACATTCAAGAGGAAATTCGTGCAGAGCGCTTATTGCAAAATGAAAGAGGTTTAGCAAATAGTTTAAGAGGTGTTGGTACAGGTCAACAGAATTCATATTGGGATGAGTTGGCAGCCTTTACTAAACCTGTTGTTTTAGTAACAGGTGAGTTAGATAAGAAATTTTATCAAAAAGCTATCGACATGAAGAATTTATTCAAAAATTGTAAGCATGTAGTCGTACCAAAAGCTGGACATGCAATTCATGTGGAAAATCCTGAAACTTTTGCTACAATAATAGAGGAACAAATTTAAAAATTACAAGTAGGAGGATCATATATATGACTCGTCAATGGGTAACAGAGCGTACATACGAAGATATTAAGTATGAATCTTATAATGGTATCGCTAAAATTACAATTAATCGTCCGGAAGTGCGCAATGCATTCCGTCCAAAAACAACTTCAGAATTAATCGACGCATTTACACGTGCACGTGATAATGCAAATATCGGTGTAATTATTTTAACTGGTGAAGGCGACCAAGCTTTCTGCGCAGGCGGAGACCAAAAAGTTCGCGGAAACGGTGGCTATGTTGGAGATGACAACATTCCTCGTCTAAACGTATTAGACTTACAACATTTAATCCGTATCACGCCAAAACCTGTAGTAGCAATGGTTGCTGGTTACGCAATTGGTGGCGGACATGTATTACACATCGTTTGTGATTTAACTATCGCAGCAGAAAACGCTCGCTTCGGCCAAACTGGACCTAAAGTAGGTTCATTTGACGCTGGTTACGGTGCAGGTTACTTAGCACGTATCGTTGGCCATAAAAAAGCACGTGAAATTTGGTACCTATGCCGTCAATACGATGCACAAGAAGCATTGGATATGGGCTTAGTAAATACAGTTGTTCCTCTAGAAAGATTAGAAGACGAAACTGTTCAATGGTGTGAAGAAATGCTTTCTAAATCACCTACTGCATTACGCTTCCTAAAAGCATCATTCAACGCAGACACAGATGGTTTAGCAGGTCTTCAACAATTCGCTGGAGACGCAACTTTACTTTACTATACAACAGACGAAGCAAAAGAAGGTCGCGACGCATTCAAAGAAAAACGCGAACCAGACTTTGGCCAGTTCCCACGTTTCCCTTAATAGCTAAGGAAGACAGCCTAAGTTTGTCGTAACGGTTGCATGACCAACAAAATGCTCTCCAGCTGAGAGCAGTTATTGCCTGAAGCTGGAACTGTTGAATAAATACTTCAAGTAATCTTCAACAAAAGACAGCTCAGAAAAGTTGTCATTTTAAGCTGTCCTCTAAGGGCAGCTTTTTTTATCAACATAATTAAGGCGGGGGTGAAAAAATGATACCAAACTGGCTTTTACAACGTAGCCTATTAACACCTGAGCGGATTGCACTTAGCTTTGAAGAAGAAGAACAGTGGACGTTTAAAGAAGCAAATGAAAAAGCAATTATTCTAGCAAAAAAATTAACTGCAAAGGGTGTAAAGCAGCGATCAAGAGTAGCTATTTATGCACCATCCCATCCCGATATTATTTGGATGATGTATGCTTGTATGCATTTGCAATGTGAGATGGTACTATTAAATTTACGATTAACAGAAAAAGAGCTGGCTTATCAAATTGATGATGCGGCAGTTGATTTTATTTTGGTAGAGGACTTACTAGTGGAGAAATTACCTGTTAATAAAGTGCCAACATTGTCTTTTAATGAAATTAATAAAAGTCATCAGCGAGACTTCGATCTTGCAGGTGAGTGGGATGATGATGAAACGATGACAATCATGTATACATCTGGTACCACCGGCTATCCAAAAGGAGTTCGCCAAACGGTAGGGAATCACGTTTCAAGTGCTACTTCCTCCGTTTATAATATGGGCTTAGTAGAGGGTGATTGCTGGCTTTGTACAATGCCATTATTTCATATCAGTGGATTTTCCATGCTAGCTAAATCATTATTGCACGGTGTTGAAATTAAACTCTATCCTAAATTTAACGTTAAAGAAATAGTAAATGAATTAGTAGCAGGTACTGTAACAAGAATGTCAGTTGTATCTGTCACTTTAGAAAGAATTTTATCGGAGATGGAAGCTAGAAATGCTAAAGTTTCTCCAAAGTTTTTAACAATGCTTGCAGGGGGCGGTCCTGTTCCAATCGATTATTTAAAGCGAGCGGGACAACTTGGGCTTAATGTTTCCCAAACATACGGTATGACAGAAACATCTTCTCAAACAGCAACTTTATCAAGTAAAGATGCAATACGTAAATTAGGATCTGCGGGTAAAGCACTCTTTTTCAATCAAATCCGTATCGATGGAGCAGAGAAAGCTTTCGAACAAGGTGAGATTTTAATTCGTGGACCGCATGTAACGCCTGGGTATATAGGGCGATTTGCAGATAAATCTTCTCAGGACAATGGCTGGTTACATTCAGGAGATATTGGTTATTTAGACGATGAAGGTTATTTGTATGTAGTTGATCGTCGTTCAGATTTAATCATTTCTGGTGGTGAGAATATTTATCCTGCGGAGATTGAAAATGTGCTTGTCTCACATGAAGCTGTGCGTGAGGCTGGTGTATGCGGAGTAGAAGATGATAAATGGGGGCAAGTGCCTAACGCATTTGTTGTTTTAAAAGAAAGAGTAAATGTAGATGAATTGTTGGCATTTTGCAAGGAACATTTAGCCAATTATAAAGTACCACATCGAATTTATATCGTCAGTGAATTACCACGCAATGGTTCAAATAAGTTATTACGAAGAAAATTAAAAGAGCTATTAAACAAAGACTAAAATCAAGATATTTAAATTAATTAAACCACCTATGATTAATATCATAGGTGGTTTAATTGTGTATTAACAGCATTGATTACAAATTTAGTAGCTTTTAATATGTATTTAAATTGGTTTAAATGAATTATTTTCCATTATGTTGTATAATTTTATTATTTGTGAGAGGAAGTTATAAATCATGACAAAAGATTTTCAGCAAGTTGTTATTCCTGAGTCGGTTATTGGTGGTGTCACAATTTGTCCTTCATTCGAATTACCATATAATGAAGGTGCTGTAACTGGTATATACTCTGATGTAGAACAAATAGGATATATTGTACAACAACTCCAATACAACACTCAAATAAATCTTCACTTTAGAAAAGAAGGGGGCTACGAAAGGTTAACGGTAATGGAAACCCTAAAGTTTGAAAGGGCTTTATATAATTCTAATGCAGAACTTGATGAAATCCTTAAAATGACTGGGTTGATGGATAAAAAAGGTGTGAAAATCAAGGATTTAAATGATGTACAAGTCCAAAGAGTTCGGTTTGCCAAATTATTAATGCATGAGCAACCTATACATATTTTAGAAGAGCCTTTTCAAAATCTAGACGTTGAAACTAAACGTATTGTCGATATTGTCATTACAACATTAAAGGAAAAAGGATATATTGTATATCTATTGGCGAATAGTTTAGAAGATCTGCTGAGTTCATCAGATCAACTATACCGTCTGGATTCAACAGGGTTAGAACCATTGGATTTACAAGAAGAGAGAATAGAATCCGAGAAATCACCTGAAACAGAAAGTCAGCTAATTAAATTAGAGAAAATCCCTACCAAGCTGAATGACAAATTTATATTATTTAATCCACCAGAAATTGATTATATTGAGAGTATAGATGGATTAGTGAATGTATATGTCAGTGGAGATACATTTCCGTGTACTTTAATACTTAATGATCTCGAACAACGTCTAGTTCCATTCGGTTTCTTCCGTTGCCATCGCTCGTATATTGTTAACTTACAAAAGGTTAGAGAAATTGTGACGTGGACAAAAAATAGCTATAGCTTAATTTTATCTGGAAACGAAAGAACGCATGTTCCTTTATCTAAAAGTAAGTTAGTAGAATTAAAGAAAATAGTCGGAATATAAATTATTTCTCAGGAAATAATCGACCTTCATTCACCCATAATTTGATATCATTCACCATCATATAGCTCCATTCACTCGATATATAATGCACATTCATAAAGTCTCTTGTATTCTTAGGTCAAGATCGAACACAGGGGGAATACTAATGGAAACAATAATTGAAGTAAGCCATTTGGAAAAGAGTTTTCAAAAGGAGAAGGCAATCCGAGATGTTTCTTTTGAAATTAAAAAGGGGGAAATATTCGGTTTCCTTGGACCAAGTGGATCGGGGAAAACAACTACAATAAAAATTTTAACAGGGCAACTTACTGCATCAGGTGGAGATGTACGCGTTTTTAATAATGATGCGAGAGCATTGCAACAACCAGCAGCACGTAGTCGATTTGGTATCTTAACAGATAATAGCGGTTTATATACGAGGATTTCAATTGAAGAAAACCTCCTACTATATAGTAAATTATATAATTTGCCTGATTCATCAGTTGAGGAGGCGCTCAAGTTTGTTAATTTATATGAGGAACGTAAGAAACGTGTTAATACTTTATCAAAAGGAATGATCCAACGAGTTACATTGGCACGTGCTATTTTACACAAACCAGAATTGTTATTTTTAGATGAGCCGACTTCTGCGCTGGATCCAGTGAACACTAATCATATTTATGCAGGATTACGTAAATTAAATGAGATGGGAACGACAATTTTCTTAACAACGCATGATATGGCAGAAGCTGAGGTGCTTTGTAATCGTGTAGCTTTTCTTGATAAAGGGACTATACGTGTAATTGGTTCACCAACCGACTTAAAACGCCAATTTGGAGATGACTCATTAACAGTTGAACTATTGGATGGTAGAAAGGAGATAATTGGTAAAGGTGCTGGGGATGCTAAACAAATGTTTGAATGGATGCAAAATAATCAAGTAGACCGTATATCGACTAATGAACCGAGTTTAGGGGATATTTTCGTACAAGTAACGGGGAGGGAACTACTATGAATACATCAGTTAAAAGAATCCAAGCAATTTTAGTGAAAGACTACAAGGAGTTTTCGCGCAATTTAGCAGTATCATCAATGATCTTTGCACCACTTATTTTAGCTGCTTTTTATGCTCGAATGGGTGTTGATACGATTCAAGGGTACTTTATGTCGATTAACATTACATTTTCGGTGGTAGCTACCTACGTCCAATGTTGCTTGATTGCTGAAGAGAAAGAGAAGAATACACTGAGGAGTTTAATGTTATCACCAGCATCGACTTCTGAAATCCTAATTGGTAAAAGTACACTAACATTTATATCAACTATGCTTATTGTAGGGGGATGTATGTATTTCTCAGGGTATATGCCAGGGAATTTAGCAGTGATGGCATTAGCACTAATGTTATCAGCGGTATTTTATATAGCTGTAGGAACATTTTTAGGTCTTTTTGCTAAGTCTGTAATGGAATCGTCTGTTATTGTATTACCCGTACTAGCTATATTTTCATTTGGACCAATGGGGATGACGCTTATTGAAAATTATCCTATATTGAAAGTAGTCGAATGGCTACCAAGTGTTCAAATTGTTCTTTTGGGAGAGCTACTTGAAAAAAGTTTTGCTTTAGGGGATTTAATTAAGCCATTTGCAGTGATTATTGGTTGGATTATTATAGCAGCTATAGCTACAGTGGTTACCTTTAAAAAACGAATGGTGGATTAATTGGGAAATTAAAAACCCGTGCATAGAGCCGGTATACGGACTCTTTGTACGGGTTTGATTTTTTGCTTAGCTCATATTATTTTGATTCATTCAAAGCCTTTTTTAATGTCTCGATATCTTTTTTCATTAAAGTAAAATATGTTTCTTCGTTGTTAATGTCCTTATCTGTAAGGACACTTAAATTGTGAAGAGTAAGCGGTTCAGCACCTACTTCTTTTTGGATGACCTCTGCTAACTTAGAAGAAATATTTTGTTCAAATAAAATATAGTGAATATGATCCTCTTTTGCTTGATCGACAATTTTAGTTAATTCTTTTTGAGAGGGTTCGTCTTGTGAATTTAACCCGGCTACTGAAACTTGAGTTAATCCGTATGTTCCAGCAATGTAGCCAAATGCAGAATGAGATACAAAAAATGTCTTAGAAGGGGAATTCTTCGCCATTTCTTTAAATTCTCTATCTAAATCTTGAAGTTCTGAGATTAAAGACTTGTAATTTTGTTCAAATTCTTCTTTATGATTTGGTTGAGTTTTTACTAAAGCGTCTTTAATAGAAAGTGCTAAATCTTGGCTGATGATAGGTGAAAGCCATACATGGGGGTCAACATCACCATGTGCATGATCTTCTTCAGCTTCATGATCATGTGCAACACTTGTACTAACGTCTAGTTTTTCCACGGAAACATTAGCAGCAGTTTCAATAAATTCTACATTCTCATTTTTTAATGTTTTTTGGGCATTGTTAACAAAGCCTTCAAGACCTAAACCAACATAGAAAAATAAATCCGCATCTGCTAAATTCATCATATCTTTTTGCGTTGGGTCAAATGAATGTTCATTTGATCCAGGAGGGTAAATTGAATTAACTTCAACATGCTTACCACCAATACGTTCTGCGAAGTAAGTTAAAGGATAAACAGTAGTGTAAATAGAAAGTACGTCTTTTTTACTTTTATCCTGATTTACTTGGTCATCTGCATTGCAGGCAACAGTAAATAAAGCGAGTATAGCAATTAAAAATATAGATAGAGCCTTTTTCATATAAGCACCTCTTAAATAGTAACCATTACGATTTGTTTTTTAACATGTTTTATCATACAAGAGTTTATAAAAAAACACAATAAAAAAAGCCCCGAAACTAATCTTTTTTCGGAGGCCATTCTTCTGGTACGGGGTCATATCCACCTGGATGTAGCGGATTACAGCGTAAAATGCGACGGATTGCTAAGTAAGCACCCTTAAAAGCACCGTGTTTTTCAATCGCTTCCAACCCGTAATTTGAGCATGTTGGGTAAAATCGACATGATGGTGGAGTCAAAGGTGAAATCGCTTTTTGATAAATGCGAATAAGGAATTTGAAAATATACTTCATTTACTGTTCTTCTTTCTCGGCAGTATAAAAAGGCTGCGTTGGTTTAGGATCAATCGTTTTATGTGAATCTTTTTGGTTGTTTTTTGCGATATAGTAAATTAAATAACTTGCTAAAACTACTGTCAAAATAACAACAGGCATTATGGCAATCCAAGCAATCGACATTTATTTCACCTCAATGATTTCTTCATGTTTATTTTACTTAAAATAGCGGTATATTAACAGTATAGTGCTTAAAACAAAATGAGGAGTGTGAAAGTTTTATGTCAGCTTTACAAAATGAATTAAACCAACTAGTAGCATCATGGTCGGTGCTTTATACAAAATTACATAACTACCATTGGTATGTGAAAGGTCCGTCTTTCTTTACGTTACATGAGAAATTTGAGGAATTATACAATGAAGCAGCGACTCATTTAGATGAAATTGCAGAACGTATATTAACTTTAGGTGGACAACCTGTAGCAACATTAAAAGAACATTTGGAAATTTCCAATGTAAAAGAAGCAACTGGTAACGAATCAACAAATGAAATGGTTGAAGCTGTTATTAGTGATTTTGAAATCATGATGAAATCCTTAAAATCGGGAATGGATGAAGCGGCAAAAGAAGAGGATGATATGACAGAAGATTTATTAAATGCTACCTATCAAAGTCTGGATAAACATGTTTGGATGTTAAAAGCATTCTTAGGTTAGCTAATAATAATGTTAAGACCAGTAACGAAAAGTTACTGGTCTTTTTATGTGTCTTCATATAGGCTTTACATATCTAAGTATTATTTTCCGAATAAGAAAGGTGGATGTACGATGAAATTATTAGGTTGCCTACATGCCCATTATTCCAATATCCGATATATAGAAGAGGCGTTATCTGGAATGAATGTGGAGTTACAGCATTTTGTCGATCCAGGTTTAATAAATCGCATCAATCACGATCATACATTTTCAATTGAAGAAGCAAAACGCAAAGTAATCGAGCAGATTCAATGGATAGAGAACAGTGGTGTAGATGCGACTTTGATTACTTGTACGAATTATATTGCTTTATTGGATGAAAATTATCAAAGTATGAAACCAATAATTAAATTAGACGAACCTTTCTTCCAAGAAATTTGTGACTTATCAAAGCCATTAAAAATTGTATTTACGAATCCAGCAACAGTTGAAGGAACCATCAACCGCTTGAATCAATTCGCAAACAAAGATAGTAAATCATTAGATATTGAAGTACATATTATTGAAGGTGCATTCAAGCTAGTCATGGAAGGCCAACTAGAAGAACACAATAGAATTGTCACTAAAGAGTTAGAGAAGTTGGTAGAAGACAGTACTCAAGTAATCGCAGTAGCACAGTTATCGATGGTAGAAGCAAGTAAACAAATAAATAGTGATATTCTTAATCCTCTCCAAACTCTTGTACCGGCGATTCAAAAAAATTGTGACATATAAATGTTACAAGGGATTTTTTGCATGCATTTAATAATATCTTGGAATTTCCGATACTATTAAAGATAAGGGAGTGATACTAATGGATATTAACTCTATGATGTCAATGGATCTTGCACAGCTGCAACAGACAGTACAAATGAGCGTTCTGCAAAATTCGATGAATATGCAAGCGACAGCAGCCGTACAGTTATTAGAAGCAATGCCAGAGCCTGCTCAAGCGGCTCACCCTTATAAAGGGGCAACTATTGACGTCCAAGTTTGATTTGCTTAAGCCGCGTACTTCAACTTTGTAGTACGTGGTTTTTTTATTGGGTTGAAAAAGTTCTAATTACGAGTTATAAAACTGAAAAATTTGACTACTATATGTTGGAAATATAAAATTAGAATGTAATTATGTTTGAAACAATATGAAGTGAAAAGAGGAGTGTGCAAAATGGCTATTAATGTGTATCTTAATTTTAATGGAAATTGTCGCGAAGCAGCGGAGTTTTATGCAGAGGTTTTTAACACAGAGAAACCAGAAATTATGACTTTTGGTGATTCGCCACAAAATCCTGAATATACTTTACCAGAGGAAGCAAAAGATTTAGTCATGCATACTCGACTAAACATTCTTGGAAGTAATGTTATGTTTTCTGATGTTTTCCCTGGTTCTCCTTTTATAGTAGGAAATAATGTTAGCTTAGCCGTTGTTAGTGACAATGAAGAAAAACTTAAATCTGCATTTGATGCACTAAAAGTTGGTGGAAAAGTTGCTATGGAGTTACAGGAAACATTTTGGAGCAAATGCTATGGAAGTTTAAAGGACAAGTTTGGTATCGAATGGCAATTTAGCCATGAGGGTGAAGAAGCTTAATATATTTGGTGTTGGATATACTTTTTGCAGTACTGTCCGAGCTTTAATAAGATGAATAAAATGTGGCACATTAATAGGGTTTATCTAAATAATATCAACAATAAAAATTTTGAATCCGCCTTTACTTAAAGATTCGTAGAGGCGGGTTTTTACGTTTTATTTATACTACGTAAGCAATATTCACTTGCTGAGCAATAGAGAAAGGTTGTTTATGTGAGGTATCTAAATCTAATTTATTCAATGTTTCATAAAAGCATTTCTTTATGATGCTCTTCACTGATAACTTTTGCTGGACGTCAAAGTATAATTGATTTAGATTAGGTTATCCTATATTAAAAAAAGGATGATATGATGAATAAACCCATTACACTTTACGTTTCGATTGCAAATCAGCGTTACTATACTTCTCCTGACGAATCCCCATGGGAATTTAAACTTCAAATCGAACCTCAATATATAAAAATTTTTGACCAACTATTTAATCAAGCGGAATACTTTGATGGGAAGAGTATATGGAGAGCTCAATTACCTTACATTCCATACCATTTAGATCAGGAAAACGATGAAGTTGATCTACGTTTAAAGAAACTGTATGCACTTGTTCATGAATTTGGCGATACTGAAACGAAGCAACTAATTGAACAAATGCCATATTATAGTTGATTGAAAAACATACCTTCGTTACACTTAGAGCAATAGGGAGTGATCGAAGGTATGTTTACATTTACAGATTTAAACGGTAATGGTGTAGAATTATCTTTTAAGAAAAATGCTTTTAACATGGAGCCTAAGCATGTACTAGTCTTGGCTAAATATCATAAACAGTGGTTATTAACGGAGCATCCAAAACGGGGCCTTGAATTTCCTGGGGGCAAAGTAGAAGGAGAAGAGACGTTAGCACAAGCTGCTGAAAGGGAAGTATATGAAGAAACAGGTGCTATCATTCATGAGATAGAATGGTTAGCAACCTACTATGTTCATGATGAGCATCCATTTAGTAAAGCAGTATATGTGGCAAATGTATTGAAAATCGATGACATTCAGCAAAAATTTGAAACGAATGGAGCTGTATTGCTATCGGATGAAGAGTTACATAATAATGATCGACTAAGTTTCTACATGAAAGATGCAGGGATGAAAAAAATGTTGGAGAAGGTGAGTGAGCGTGAAGATAAATGGCTTCGTTGAAAGTCGTCGTGATTATCCGTCTCCAAATCCCAAAGTTCGTCTAACTGAAATTACATATTGGTCAGAAGGTTTACGAGTGAAAGGATTACTTGCAGAGCCAGTCGCAAAGGGTATTTATGAAGGACTACTCTATCTACGTGGTGGTATGCAAGGGATTGGTATGGTGCGACCTGCTCGTATTGCGCAATTTGCATCGCAAGGATTAGTGGTTTTTGCACCGTATTACCGCGGAAATCGTGGTGGAGAAGGTCGAGATGAATTTGGTGGAAATGACCGTTATGATGCAGTAAACGGTGTCGATGTATTAAAACAATTTTGTCGTACACATCGCATTCATATTTTCGCGTTTTCTAGAGGTGGTCTGATGGCGCTTTGGACTGGGATTTTGCGAGATGACATTACATCTATTGTGACTTGGGCAGGTGTTTCTAATCCTAAATTTACGTATGAAGAACGTATAGATATGCGCAGAATGATGAAAAGGGTAATAGGTGGATCACCAACAAAGGTGCCTGAGGCTTATGAAGAGCGTTCACCAATTGCGGAGATAAGTAAATTAAATGCACCGGTATTAATTATTCATGGTAAAAAGGATGAGAACGTTGGATTGCATCATGCTTTATTGCTTGAAGAAAGCTTAAAGGCATTTAATAAGCATGTAGAAACATGGTATTTTAATGACTATACTCATTTTTTCCCTAGTGCAGTCAATCAAAAAATGGTTAAGAGCGCATGCAATTGGATGAAACTCCAAAAGGGGTGAACTTATGCTAGGTTATGTGAAAATAACAGTCGACCTGGATAAAGTAAAAGTTGATGCAAGTTTTGAGGAAATATATCCATTTTGGCCGACTCTTTGCGATGAATTCACAAAAGAGTGTGTAGATGTAGAAATTCAAAGTTGGCAAGAAGAACATGACGTTATTGAAGAGTTAAAAAAAATATCAGATATCTCTAAAGATGAAGGTCTTATAAAAATTCAAAGAATTCCTCTAACAGATGATAATCGTACGTTTTTTAAAAATCATGCAGCTAATAAAGAGGGAAAATTAAAATGGTTCTCTATGCGCTATTATGATGAAAATGGTAATGGCAGAATAGAGGTTAGGGATTACGGCTTTGAGGTGCGCTTTAATAAGGTCACAGGAGCATATTCTGAAGAAGTGATACAACAATTTTCTAATCCTCATACAGAGGCGGTATTTTATGATGATGACGTTGAATAATCAAACAAAAACATTCAGAATGCTCATATCCTGAATGTTTTTTGTTTGATTATTATTTTAGATGCTTGGCCCTGTTTTTTATAGTCAAGCGCTACGATTCTCTTAAGAAAAATGATACCATAACAATGCTTTCGAGAATATTTGTAGAGTAATAGCTAGAATGAAATAAAAAAGCTGATTTAACTCAGAAAAGGACAGGTGTTTTTGAAAAGTTGACTATTTTTAAGATTGTATATTTAGCATTTAAATTAATTTATTTATTAGGAGCAATTGTTTTATGGATTCTATATAAGCGTTATAAAGATAAAGAAGTAGAGGTTCTTACATTTCATCGTATCATTACAATTATATTAATTTTTATTGTTTTGAATATGGTATTAGGGATAATTAATGTGTTTGTGTAATTATTGGCCACTCTAAATAAGTAGCATATTCGAATTATATTCGTCATCATTTTTCTAACTTCAAAAAGTTGATTGGAGCGGAGGTGGCGACTCCCGCAGAAAGAGTCCACCGTAGTGGAAATTAACGGTCTTATCAATTTATATATATTTTAAAATAAAAAAGACCACTCGGAGAGTGGCCTTTTTTGTTATATTGCATGAATTAAGCGATAGGACCGCCGTTTTTCACGATATCTTCTGATACAACACCGAATTTTTTAAAGTTTTCTCGGAACATGCCAGCAAGTGCAGAAGCTTTTTGATCATAAGCTTCTTTATCTTTCCAAGCGTTTCGTGGATTTAATACTTCAGTAGGAACACCTTCAACAGCTACAGGCATTTCTAAACCGAAGATAGCATCTTTTTCAGTAAAGACGTTATTTAGTTTACCGTCAATTGCAGCGCGAACCATTGTACGAGTGTAAGAAAGTTTCATACGGTTACCAACGCCGTACTCGCCACCAGTCCAACCAGTGTTTACTAAGAAAACGTTTACTTCGTGTTCGTCGATTTTGTTACCTAACATCTCAGCGTAAACTGTTGCTGGAAGTGGTAGGAATGGAGAACCGAAGCATGTTGAGAATACTGGTTCAGGTGAAGTAACACCACGTTCAGTACCTGCTAGTTTAGATGTGAAACCACTTAAGAAGTGATACATTGCTTGCTCTTTTGATAACTTGCTGATTGGAGGCAATACGCCAAATGCATCTGCAGTTAAGAAGATGATTGTTTTAGGATGGCCTGCAACAGATGGATCAACAATGTTTTCGATATTTTGGATTGGGTAAGCAACACGAGTATTTTCTGTTAGCGAAACATCATCGTAGTCAGGAATGCGTGTTTCTTCATCTACTACTACGTTTTCTAATACAGTACCAAAACTGATAGCATTGTAGATTTCAGGTTCTTTCTCTTTAGAAAGGTTGATAGTCTTAGCGTAGCAACCGCCTTCGATATTGAATACACCGTTGTCAGACCAACCATGTTCATCATCACCGATTAGTTTACGATCTGCATCTGCAGATAAAGTTGTTTTACCAGTTCCAGATAAACCGAAGAATAATGCTACATCGCCTGCTTCACCAACGTTTGCTGAACAGTGCATTGAAAGAATACCTTGTTGTGGTAATAAGTAATTCATGATACCGAAAATGGATTTTTTCATTTCTCCAGCATATTCAGTTCCGCCAATAAGGATGATACGTTTTTCAAGGGAAACGATAATGAAAGTTTCTGAATCAGTACCGTCTACTGCTGGGTCCGCTTTGAAAGTTGGAGCAGAAACGATTGTGAAGTCAGCTTCATGAGTTTCTAATTCCTCTTCAGTAGGACGAATGAATAATTGATGTGCAAATAGGTTATGCCAAGCGTATTCGTTCACTACACGAATAGCTAAACGAGATGATGGGTCTGCACCTGCAAAACCTTTAAATACAAATAATTCTTCTTTTTCTTTTAAGTAGTTTACTACTTTAGTGTATAATGAGTCGAAGATATCCGACGAAATTGGTCTGTTTACTTTACCCCAATCAATTTTGTCTTTTGAACTGTCTTCTTCAACCATATATTTATCTTTAGGAGAACGACCTGTATATTTTCCTGTGACTGCTCTTACTGCACCATCAACAGTTAGGATTGCCTCACCGCGTGAAGTAGCTTTTTCTGTTAATTGTGGTACTGAAAGTTGTTCAAGAATATTTTCACCTTTCAATAATTCCTTCAGTTCATTCGTAATTTCTACTGAATTCATCGTTTTACGTACCATCCTTTTTATATTATTCCTCTTAATAGAGGGGATTTATAATTCATTTCGGAAATTAGTATAACACATTTAGTTAATTAATCTATACTAATCACCATATAATTTTTTTGAAAGTTGTACTTTTTTTTAGAAATAAAAAAGAGGTTGACAACTTAGCTATAATGTTCTAATATGAGAAATTGAACGGATACTCTTATCCCGAGCTGGTGGAGGGTCAGGCCCTATGAAACCCGGCAACCTGCATTGTGATTTTATGTGATGCGCTGGTGCTCAATCTGATGCAAGGATTTAATCCTTGAACGATAAGAGTGAAAGGTGCTTATGAATTATTCCCTTCCACTCATTAGTAATAATGGGGGGAAGGGTTTTTTTATTTAAAATAGACCAATTCCTAAATTTTTGATAAGTATATGTAATTTATGCGGTTCTATTTATATAGTGGCACTTTCTAGAATCCTCGTGTTAAAGGCAGCAACGGCTTGGCGTTCAATCCTACTGGAAAGAACTAACATGGGTAATGAGTACCGTATCATTTCCGAGGCAATCTCGCAGATAATAGGAGGAAACCAAATGACAAACCGTCGACTGTTTACATCAGAGAGTGTAACAGAAGGACATCCAGATAAAATTTGTGATCAAATTTCGGATGCCATTTTAGATGAAATCGTTTCAAAAGACCCGAATGCACGTGTAGCATGTGAAACTACAGTAACAACTGGTCTTGTATTAGTAGCAGGAGAAATTACAACATCAACTTATGTTGATATTCCTAAAATCGTTCGTGAAACGGTAATGGAAATCGGCTATACACGTGGTAAATATGGCTTTGATGGCGAAAACGTAGCTGTTTTAACGGCAATCGGTGAGCAATCAGCTGATATCGCATTGGGCGTTGACCAAGCACTAGAAGCACGCGAAGGCTCAATGACAGATGAAGATATTGAAGCAATTGGTGCAGGTGACCAAGGTTTAATGTTCGGATACGCATGTAACGAGACACCTGAGTTAATGCCTTTACCTATTAGCTTGGCACATAAATTAGCACGACGTTTAACTGAAGTTCGTAAAACAAAAGAGTTAGATTATTTACGTCCAGATGGTAAAACACAAGTAACAATCGAGTATGATGAAAATAATCGTCCAGTTCGTGTGGATACAATTGTTATTTCAACTCAACATGATCCAGAAGTAACATTAGAGCAAATTAAAGAGGATTTACAAGCACGTGTAATTGCTCCAGTTGTACCTACTGAATTACTAGATGAAAAAACAAAATACTTCATCAACCCAACTGGTCGTTTTGTAATTGGTGGACCAAAAGGTGATGCAGGCTTAACAGGACGCAAAATTATCGTAGATACTTATGGTGGATATGCTCGTCATGGTGGCGGTGCTTTCTCTGGTAAGGATGCGACTAAGGTTGACCGTTCTGCAGCTTATGCAGCACGTTATGTTGCCAAAAATATCGTAGCAGCTGAACTTGCTGAGCGTTGTGAAGTACAATTAGCTTATGCAATTGGTGTTGCACAACCAGTTTCAATTGCAATCGATACTTTCGGTACTGGTAAAGTAAATGAAGCAGATTTAGTTGAATGGGTTCGTGAATTATTTGATTTACGCCCAGCTGGTATTATTAAAATGCTTGATCTACGTCGCCCAATCTATAAACAAACAGCTGCTTATGGTCACTTTGGCCGTACAGATTTGAATGTTCCTTGGGAAGCTACAGATAAAGCTGCCGTTTTAAAAGAAAAAGCGGGACTTTAATTCAATCTAAAAAATCTCAATAACATAAAATATCCCGAGTTACATGTTGATTATTTAAGTAATCATCGTAGCTCGGGATATTTTTTATTTTATATAGAAGAAACTCATAGTAAGAGAATAAAAAAACCTGAGAAATCGTTTGAAAAACGATACTCAGGCATCTTGATTGAATTATTTTTGAAGTGATTTATAATATTGTCCTTTTTCGTAATACTCGTTGACAATACGGTCCATATCTTTTTTATCTTCCTCTGTTAACTCTCTAATAACTTTTGCAGGGCGTCCAAATGCTAATGTGTTTGGAGGGATTTTCTTGCCTTGTGAAACGAGACTGCCGGCACCTATAAATGCACCTTCACCAATTTCAGCACCATCTAGGATAATTGAAGCCATCCCGACAAGAGCGCCTTTTTTTACAGTACAGCTATGTAATGTTACTTGATGTCCAATTGTCACATCGTCTTCTAAGATAAGTGGATAAGCAGGACTTTGATGTAAACAACATAAATCTTGGATATTCACTTTGCGTCCGATAATCGTAGGCGAAACATCTCCGCGAATAACTGTATTGTAAAAAATAGAAGAATCAGGTCCGATAGTAACATCACCAGTGATAATTACGTTATCACCGATAAAAACGGATGGGTCAATAGATGGTTTTTTGTCTCTAAATGGATAAATCATCGAAAAACGCCTCATTTCAAGTTATTATGTATTATTATCGTAACAAAAGGAAGCATTGAATGGAACTGAAATAGTCAGAATACGTTAGAATATATACATAGGAATTTATGAGGTGAGAGAGTAATGTGGAAATGGGAAACGGATGGCCAAGCAAGAGCTGTCGCTGTAATAATACATAGTGCATACGAACATCATCGTCGTTATGCATGGTTAATCGAAAATTTAAGAACATCTGGTATTCATGTTATTTCAGGAGATTTACCTGGACATGGAGAAGAGAGTAGACATAAACGTGTGCATAGTGAAGAGTTTAAAAGTTACGAAACATTTGTTAAACAACTAATGCAAGCAGCTTTAACATATAACTTACCTGTATTTGTAGTGGGACATGGTTTAGGAGCTATTTTAGGAATCCATGTTGTTGAAAAATTCAAGTACGAATGTACAGGTGTGATATTAACGTCACCTTGGATGCATTTAAAACACCAACCATCCAAATTATCAAATGCTTTAACAGGTCTAAGTAAACTGACTGGAAATCTGAAAATCAATCATGAAATCAACATTAAACACTTAACGAGAAGCTATGAATTTTATAAAGAAGAAAAAGATGATATTTACTATAATGATGTCATTACTGTCAATTGGTATCGTGAACTTCATGGATTCATGAAAGGAATATCACAACAAACGGTATTTCCAAATATCCCGATTTTATTAATGACTGGTGGCAACGATAAAATAGCGGATGTAGCGTATTGTAAAAAATGGCTAGCACAACAAAGTTTATCAGAGTATCAATATAAGGAATGGAAAGCTTGTTATCATGATTTGTTCCAAGAACCTGAACGTGAAGATATTTATGCATATATGGAAAGTTTTATCTTTAATACATTAAAATCAGTTGGATATATTATTTAAGTTTAGACGGAATTTTACAAAATTCCGTCTTTTTTATTTGTAACCGATTTCAATTGTCATATAACACATAAGGGATATTCCCAATTTTATGGTTTTGATATATAATACATAACAATTGCTATTTTAATAGAATGTCTTTTTATTTTATTTGAAACTGGCAATATATATTATTCTTGGAATAATTTATTATGATCAATGGGGGACGATAGATGGAAGCCATTATTACCAGTGTTTATGAAATTTTATGGGGACCGTGGATGATCTACGGTATTCTACTAGTCGGATTATTATTTACTATATTAACAAAAGGTGTACAAGTCCGTTTATTGAAAGACATGTTTAAACAAATTTTCAGTGGTAAAGAATCTGAAGCAGGTGTATCCTCTTTCCAAGCATTATCTATGGCATTATCTGGTCGTGTTGGGACAGGTAATATTGCAGGTACTGCTACAGCAATTGCCTTTGGGGGACCGGGTGCAATTTTCTGGATGTGGGTAATTGCCTTCATAGGATCTGCAACCGCTTATGTAGAATCAACATTAGCACAAATATATAAAGAAAAAAGAAACGGTGTTTATCGAGGTGGACCTGCATTTTATATCGAGAAAAGTACAGGGAAGCGTTGGTTAGGAATGATTTTTGCTGTAGCAGCAGTTGTAGCAATGTCATTTTTACAACCAACCGTGCAGTCGAATGCTATTGCTGACTCGATGTATACTGCATTTGGCATAGAGCACTGGATTTCAGGTTTAGTAGTTTGTGTTATTTTAGGAGCTATTATTTTAGGTGGCGTAAAACGTATAGCTTCAGTAGCTTCTTTTATTGTACCGTTTATGGCGTTAGGATATCTTCTTGTCGCAGCTATTATTATTGTAATTAATATTGAGAAGGTACCTGAAGTATTCTCTTTAATTATTCGAAGTGCGTTTGGTCTAGATTCTACTTTTGGTGGGATGATCGGTGCAGCAATAGCGTGGGGAGTAAAACGTGGTGTTTATGCAAGTGAGGCTGGACAAGGTACGGGGCCACATCCAGCTGCTGCTGCTGAGGTATCTCACCCAGTAAAACAAGGTCTAGTACAAACAGCTTCTGTATACTTAGCTGTATTTTTAGTTTGTACGGCAACAGCATTTATGATTCTATTCTCAGGTATGTATAATGTCCAATTAGATGATGGTAAAGGTGAATATTTAGTTGAAAATGCACCAGGTATTATCGCAGGGACAGCCTATACTCAAGCAGCTGTCGATAGTGCATTCCCGAATGCTGGGGTAGGATCGGGTTTTGTTGCCATTGCATTATTCTTTTTTGCTTTTACAACGACAATGGCTTATTATTACATTGCTGAAACGAATATTGCTTATATGTTTGAAGGGAAGCGGCAGAAAGTCGGCATACGTGTCGTACAAATTATTATTATTGCTACGACTTTCTATGGTGCCGTTCGAACATCAGATTTAGCCTGGATTTTAGGTGACATTGGTCTAGGACTAATGGTTTGGGTAAACATCATAGCGCTATTATTCTTGGTGAAACCGGCGCTTATTGCATTAAAAGATTATGAAATGCAGAAAAAGCAAGGTATTGACCCACAATTCGATCCAGTCAAATTAGGAATCAAAAATGCTGATTTCTGGGAACAAAAAAATAAAGAAAGAAAATAAGTATTTAACTGATATTTGAATCGATTTATCCGATAATGAAATTTTGTATTCATATAAAAATATTAAAGTTTTAAAATATAATAGAGCGTCTCTTAGTCTGACAATGACATAAGGGGCGCTTTTTTCTTGCCGAAAATTTTTGGTTTGCCATAAGTGGAGAAGAGAGTAATATTTTCTAATTGAATTTGTAGAAAAAAATATTGATTTAATGATTAAAAGATAAAGCTCTGTCCTTAAATAATAATGTATACCTCTCGGATTTTTCTATATATAACACATATAATGGTTTACGGTTTATGAAATTTAGCTATATAACAGAACGTAACACATATCCGCTAATGCTTTTTTATAAATTTTATATTCCTATCATTAAAAGAAAATACGAAGTATTAACTAAAAAATAAAAAAGGAGGAGAATGGATGGTGAGTTTTGTTTCGTTTCTGAATGACTTTTTATGGGGACCGTGGATGATTTATGGCATACTCGCCGTAGGTTTATTTTTCTCAATCATTACACGATTTTTACAAGTTCGATTGGTAAAAGACATGTGTGTTCTTATGTTCAAAGGGGAAAAGTCAAAAAAAGGTATTTCTTCATTCCAAGCTATGACGATTGCGCTATCTGGTCGAGTAGGAACAGGTAATATTGCAGGTACAGCTACAGCTATTGCGTTTGGAGGACCGGGTGCGGTGTTTTGGATGTGGGCTATCGCTTTTATTGGAGCCGCGACAGCTTACGTTGAATCGACACTCGCTCAGATTTACAAGGAAGAAAAAGATGATCAATATCGTGGTGGTCCAGCTTTCTATATTGAAAAAGGCTTGGGGAAAAAAAGTTTTGGTGTAATTTTTGCCATTATTGCATTAATCGCAATGGCAGTTTTAATGCCTGGCGTACAAACTAATGCAATTGCAGGGGCAATGGAAAGTGCTTTTGGGATTAAAATGTGGATTTCAGGACTTATCATCGTTGTTTTGTTAGCAATTATTATTATTGGTGGTATTAAATCAATTGCAAAAGTAGCCCAATATGTTGTACCTTTTATGGCTATTGCCTATATTTTAATGGCGATTGTGATTATTTTAATGAATATTACTGAAGTACCTGCAGTAATTAAATTAATCTTTGCAAATGCCTTTGCTCTGGATTCAACCTTTGGGGGTATCATTGGAGCTGCAATTGCCTGGGGTGTAAAACGTGGTATTTACTCAAATGAAGCTGGTCAAGGTACAGGAGCCCATCCAGCAGCAGCAGCAGAAGTATCTCATCCAGCTAAACAAGGTATCGTGCAAGCGGCTTCCGTTTATATTGATACGTTATTAGTTTGTTCAGCAACAGCATTCATGATTTTGTTTACAGGGACTTTTAATGTTTATGATGAAGCGAATGCAACATTCCTTCATCAAGGTGACTTTGGTAAAGGGATTGTAGCGTCTAATATTGAAGCTGGTGCGGCGTATACACAATACGCAGTGGACTCTGCTTTACCAGGATTCGGTTCAGAATTTGTAGCCATTGCTTTATTCTTCTTTGCTTTTACAACTGTAATGGCATATTACTATATAGCAGAAACAAATATCTCATATCTATTTAAAGGAAAGGCCGAGAAGTTATGGATTTGGGTTATGAAATTTGTTTTCTTGGCTGCCGTGTTCTATGGGACAGTAAAAACTTCTACTATAGCATGGGCTCTAGGTGATGTAGGATTAGGGTTAATGGTTTGGGTTAATGTCATAGGTATACTATTTGTTATGAAGCCAGCTCTACTTGCATTAAAAGACTATGAAGCCCAGAAGAAACAAGGAAAAGACCCTGTATTTAATCCAGAACAATTAGGTATCAAAAATGCAAACTTCTGGGTTAACTACAATAAAAATAAAAAATCAGAATAACATTCTAAGTGCTAAGGGTATTCCATTTGCCCTTAGTACTTTTTATTGGTGTTAATTTATAAGTTTCGGTACTCTTTAGCTAGGAGGCGATTTTTTGGACATTCGATTAAGTATATTAGACCAGTCACCCATCTCTGAAGGGTCCAATGCTGTCGAGGCATTGCGACAAACAACTGTTTTAGCACAAAAGGCAGAAGAATGGGGATATTCAAGATTCTGGGTTTCAGAACATCATGATACAACAACTTTAGCGGGTTCATCGCCTGAAATACTAATATCTCATTTAGCGTCAGCAACTAAGCGTATTCGTATTGGATCAGGTGGTGTGATGCTACCACATTACTCAGCATATAAAGTTGCAGAGAATTTTAAGTTATTAGAAGCCTTATACCCAGGGCGTATAGATGCAGGGATGGGAAGAGCACCAGGTGGAATGCCACGTGCAACCCATGCTTTACATGATGGGAATTTTCGTGATGTCAATCAGTTCCCTAACCAGATAGATGATTTACTTATGTATTTGCATGATGCAGTACCAGAAGGTCATCAATTCCAAGGCTTAAAAGCAACGCCAGTGACCAATAGCGCTCCACCTGTTTGGATGCTTGGTTCAAGTGCTAATTCAGCATATTTAGCAGCGGAAAAAGGCTTACCTTATATGTTCGCTCAATTTATTAATGGTGATGGAGGCCCTTCTTATGCAAAGGCATATAGAGATCGCTTTAAACCATCTCAATATTTGCAACAGCCAAAGCAAGCAGTTGCCGTCTTTGTTGTATGTGCAGAGACTGAAGAAGATGCTAAGAAAATTGCATCTTCAAAGGAACTGACTATGCTCCGTTTAGTACAAGGTAAGCCATCAGCTGGAACACCATCTATTGAAACAGCTATGAATTATCCATATACAATCTATGATTTGCAAAGTATTGAGGAATTCCGTAAAAGATTAGTTGTGGGAAATCCTCAACAAGTAAAAGAACAAATTGAAAACTTAGCAGAAGTATACCAAGCAGAAGAAGTGATGCTTGTAACGATTGCTTATAATTTTGAAGACAAATTAAAATCCTTTGAACTAATTGCAAAAGAAATAATTTAAAAATAACCTCTACTTAGCAAATTTAGCTATGTAGAGGTTATTTATATTAACTGGAAATTTTATCAGGTTCATTAGAAGGATGATTGCTATATTGTGAAAGTGCTTCTTCTTCTATCGGAATACGTATAAGCATCATTCCAAAATTAAGCAACGTAAAAATAATAGCAGTGAAATATGCTTGGAAAATAAGAGGTATAATGGCAATTTCGAGAGCGACAATGGCGTAATTTGGATGTGGCATCCATTTATATGGCCCTCGCTTTACTAGTTTGGCTCCGGGCAAAATAATGATTTTCGTATTCCAAAAACGACCAAGTGATTGAATCGCCCAAACACGTGCAAATTGTAGCGTGATGAAAGCAATTAATAGATAAGGCCATAGCGGGCTCAGTGGAGGTTTGAACCATAAATATTCAACAAGTAAGCTAAATAAAAAGAGAGTATGCAATATCACGATGAGTGGATAATGCCCCTGTCCAGCTTCAATAGCCCCCTGTTTTTTTTGGTAGCGCTCATTTGACCTTGCAACCATTAATTCTCCTATGCGTTGTAAACAAATTAGTATGAAGACGATAGAAAATAGCAAGTCATCACTTCCATTCTAAGAGTAATAGTTCTCCACTAAAACCAGGTCCTAAAGCGGCCATTAAGCCAATATCTCCTTTATTAGCATACTCTGTCATTGTCTTTTCTAATACATATAAAACAGTAGGAGAAGACATATTGCCATGATCTTGTAATATGGTTTTACTTGGTATAAGTAATTGCGAATCTATTCGTAGAGCAGTTTCATAAGCAGCCAATACTTTTTTTCCACCCGGATGTGCTACAAAATGATTGAGGTTTGAAAGCCCTGTTTTGTTAGCTTGTAAAAATTCTTCTACAAAAGGGGCTAGCCAATTTTCGATAACGCTAGGAATACTTTTGGAGAATATGACATGAAAGCCTGTATTTTCAACAGCCCATCCCATGACATCCTCTGAGTTTGGTAGCCATTTGGAAGCAGTAGCTTTAATAGCGGGTAGTGGCTGGCGAGAAGATGCCATGACAGCATCCCCACAAACGAGCGCACAAGCGACACCATCTCCGAAAAGGGATGTGCCTATAAGGTTACTTTTAGTTAAATCATTCGCTTGGAAAGTAAGGCTACAAAGCTCAATACATAGTACTAAAACTTTTGAAGCAGGGTGGGCAATACAGTAGTCATTAGCCCGACTAATTCCTGCGGCACCACCGCCACAACCTAGTCCCCAAATAGGAATTCGTACAACATGTTCAGAAAAAGGGAGTTTGTTCATAATACGAGCATCAATACTTGGTGTTGAAATGCCAGTACTAGAGATAAATACAATGGCATCAATATCCTTCGTACTGACACCGCCAGCTTTTTCTAAACAGCTCTCAATAGCAGTAACACCAAAAGAGACAGCGTGTTCAATGTAAAGTCGGTTACGTTCGGCGAAATCGTGATCTTGTTTATACCAATCAATTGGCATAGTAAGATGGCGATTAAGAATTTCACCATTTTCAAAAACACGTAAATAGCGCTCTAGTTGATTTATTTTTTGCGAAAAAAGAGTGCGAACAAAATGCTCAGCCTGAGTTTGTACCAATGTAAAGGGTGGATTATATGTACTAACTGCATGAATTTTTGGCATACTGATTCTCCTTATAAAAATAGAATATTATCAGTATCACTATGTGCAATGGCTTTTATTCAAGTATTTTTTGTAGATGAATGAGGTGGAAGGTATAAAAAAAGACTTCCATCACCTGTATGAACGGTAATAGAAGTCTTGTATTGTAGTAAATCGTTTAAGGTAAGTCCTTCATCTTCTCTAGAGCAATGATAAATGGAGGGTCATTTTTTTGGTTGATAAATTCATAACGTAAAACATGAACGTATTTTTGTGGTAAGTCACTAACATAAGCTAATAATTTATCGCGTTCATCCTTGCCGCCTTCATGACCGTGGTAAACAACGAGAATAATCATACCACCCACATGTAATAGGTCTAATAAGTCAGAGACTGCTTCGATTGTTGTGCCAGGCTTTGTGACAATCGAATGTTCGCTGCCAGGTAAATAACCGAGATTGAAAATAGCTGCTTTAATAGGCTCTGATACATAGTGTTTAACGTTTTGATGACCATCTAAAATAACAGTAGCTTGTTTGTCTAATTGGTTTTCCTCAAGGCGTAACTTTGTCGCGTCAACTGCTTGCTGCTGAACATCAAAAGCATAGACACGCCCTGTAGCGCCTACAAGCTCTGCTAGAAAGGCTGTATCATGACCATTTCCAGCTGTCGCATCAACCACAGAATCACCAGCCACAACTGTATCTGCTAGTAAAGCCTTAGTGTACTGTAATACGCGCTGAAGCTTCATTTAGATGGCACTTCCGCATTATAAAACTTCCCTTGCCAGCTACCTCGTCTTTCAAGTTCAGCATCAATACCATTTAACACTTCCCACTTGTTAACACTCCACATTGGTCCAATCATTAAGTCGATAGGTCCGTCACCTGTAATTCGATGTACGATCATGTCAGGAGGGATGATTTCTAGTTGGTCAGCTACCAGCTTAATATATTCATCCTTATCCAGAAATTCAAGCATGCCTTTTTCATATTGTTTAACCATCGGTGTACCTTTTAATAAATGAAGTAGATGAATCTTGATCCCTTGTACGTCAAGTTTAGCGACAGCTCGTGCAGTTTCCATCATCATTTCATTTGTTTCAAGAGGTAACCCGTTAATGATATGACTACATACTCGTATATTGTGCTTGCGTAATTTTTCGACGCCTTCAACATAAGTCGCGAAATCATGTGCACGATTAATCATTGTTGCTGTTTTTTCATGGACTGTTTGTAAACCTAGTTCTACCCATAAATAAGTTCTTTCGTTAAGTTCAGCTAAATATTCAACAACGTCGTCAGGCAAGCAATCAGGTCGGGTAGCAATACTAATTCCCATAACACCTTCTTGAGCTAAAGCCGCTTCGAATTTCTCTTTTAAGATTGGTAATGGGGCATGTGTATTTGTATACGCTTGGAAATAGGCCATCGTTTTGCCGTTTTTCCATTTTTGCTCCATTTTATGTTTGATTTTTTCGAATTGAACTGGAATTGGATCTACGCGATCACCAGCAAAGTCACCTGAGCCGGCTGCACTACAAAATGTACAACCACCAAATGCTACAGTGCCGTCACGGTTTGGACAGTCAAAGCCTGCATCCAAAGCTACTTTATATACTTTGTGACCAAACTTATCACGTAAATATCGATTCCATGTATAATAACGTTTCCCATCCGAAGGGAACGGAAATAAATTTTCAGTCATGCGTTTTCACTCCTCTAACGAACTATTTTAACATGGGAATGGCCTATTCATCGAATCATTTTGTTTCAAGTGAAGAAAATTAATAGAAAAAAGCTTAATGGGGTTGTTGAAATAGTGGAAATGAAATAAGGTTATTTAGTTATAAGAAACAATGGGGGTAAGGGGATGCCAAAAAGTGTCTGGCTTTTAATAATTGGTATGCTTGTAAATGTTACAGGCAATTCATTTTTATGGCCTTTAAATACAATTTATATGCATGATCATCTAGGGCAATCTCTTTCTGTTGCGGGGCTTGTGTTAATGGCAAATGCTGCCGCAGGTGTTGTTGGTAACTTACTAGGTGGTTATTTATTTGACCGTTATGGCGGCTATAAGGCAATCATGTTCGGAATTATCGTGACGATTTTAGGTCTAATCGGCTTAACAATTTGGCATGGATGGCCTCATTACGTGTGGTTTTTAACGCTAATCGGTTTTAGTGGTGGGGTAGTATTCCCAAGTATGTTCGCAATGGTAGGTACTGCTTGGCCTGAAGGAGGGCGACGTGGATTTAATGCCATTTACCTAGCTCAAAACTTAGGTGTAGCGATTGGTCCAGCTCTTGCAGGAGTTGTAGCGTCGTATAGCTTTGACTATTTATTTAGTGCGAATTTGCTAATGTACGTAGTGTTCTTTTTCATTGCCTTTTTTGGTTTCCGGTCCATGGGTGAACAATCAATGGGGCCAACATCTGTTTTGAGTGAAAGTAAGCGTGTGAAAGATAAATCCTCTTTTATCGCACTATTAATAATATCATCAGGTTTCCTATTCAGTTGGATTGCCTATTCACAATGGACGACAACAATTTCATCTTATACACAAGATTTAGGTATTTCATTGAAGCAATATAGTTTGCTTTGGACTGTAAATGGCTTATTGATTGTAATCGGGCAACCACTGATTAATCCGATTGTGAAAAAATTGGAACATCTTATGAAAGCGCAACTAGTGTTAGGGATTTCCATCTACATCGTATCTTTTATTGTAGTGAGCTTTGCAGAATCATTCCAAATGTTCATGGTCGCAATTATCATTTTGACTTTTGGTGAAATGTTCGTATGGCCAGCAATTCCTACAATTGCTAGCACGTTAGCGCCCAAAGGACGAGATGGATTTTATCAAGGGGTTGTAAATAGTGCTGCGATGTTAGGAAAAATGGTCGGACCCTTTATAGGTGGTGTGCTAGCTGATCAATTAGGGATGCATATTATGTTCATTGTTTTAACAATTTTCCTTGCGATTGCTATAGTACCTTACGTCATGTATGATCGACCACTAAAAGATAAAAAAACTGAGAGTCTTTGAGATTCTCAGTTTTTTTATTTGCATAAAATACTACATAAATTTATATATTTGCTAGAATTTGAATATTTGATACTTGTTTGAGAAAATGGAAGAGGGAGAAAATTCAAGTAAAGAAAGGGGTAGTGAAGATGAAGCCTATTTATACTTCAGCAAGTGAAGCAATTGCTGATATTCAAGATGGTATGACACTTATGGTGGGTGGATTTGGCTTAGTTGGTATTCCAGAGCAACTCATTCTAGCTTTAGTTGAAAAAGAAGTGAAAGACTTAACCATCATTTCTAACAATTGTGGCATTGATGATTGGGGACTTGGATTACTGCTACATAAAAAACAAATAAAGAAAATGATCGGCTCTTATGTAGGAGAAAATAAGGAATTCGAGCGTCAAGTACTATCTGGTGAGATTGAGGTAGAACTGACACCACAAGGTACACTAGCCGAGAAAATTCGTGCAGGTGGAGCAGGGATTCCAGCATTTTATACACCTGCGGGAGTGGGGACTCCTATTGCAGAAGGGAAGGAAACACGCATATTCGGTGGTAAGGAATATGTCTTAGAGGAAGCCTTACGTGCAGACTTTTCCTTAATAAGAGCAGCTAAAGCAGATCGTTTTGGTAATTTAATTTATAACAAAACAGCACAAAACTTTAATCCAATCATGGCTGCAGCTGGACGATTTACGATTGCTGAAATAGAGGAACTAGTGGAGCCGGGGGACATTGACCCTAACCAAGTTCAGACACCGAGCATTTACGTACAAGGTCTAGTTCAGGCGAAACAAGAAAAAAGAATTGAACGCTTAATGATTCGTTCTTAAAGAAAGGGGACTTTGAGATATGAATGTAAGAGAAATAATAGCTCGTCGTGCGGAGCAGGAAATTGCTGACGGGAATTATGTCAATTTAGGAATTGGTATGCCAACATTAGTAGCTAATTATATAGCTTCAAATAAAGAAGTAATTTTACAATCAGAAAATGGATTATTAGGAATAGGACCATATCCGACAGAGGATGAGGTAGATCCTGATTTGATTAATGCAGGAAAAGAAACAGTAACAACTATTCCTGGCTCTGCTTTTTTTAGCAATGCTGAATCATTTGCGATGATCCGAGGAGGCCATATTGATGTAGCCATTTTAGGTGGAATGGAAGTATCTGAAACAGGTGACTTAGCCAATTGGATGATTCCAGGGAAAATGATTAAAGGTATGGGCGGAGCTATGGACTTAGTGCATGGTGCAAAGAAAATTATTGTAATAATGGAGCATGTAGCAAAGGATGGTTCTGCTAAGATTAAAAAGACTTGTGAGCTACCGTTAACAGGAAAATCCGTTGTCGACAAAATCATTACGGATCGCGCTGTCATTGATGTAACACCTACAGGACTGGTATTAAGAGAAGTATTTGAAGGGTATACAGTAGAAGAAGTTGTTGCAGCCACTGGGGCCGATTTAAATATAGAAAATGTACAGGAAAATGTAGTTGTTAGATAAGAGCTATTCTATATAAAAAGAAAGGCATAAGTAGGATATGCCTTTCTTTTTTCACATTAAAAATAAAACGTGTATTATTGATATCCTTTCTTCACATATAAATAGGGTAGAAATCGTAGCCTTTACATATTATAAAGAACATTTCATTTTGAGTATCTTAACCCTTTTATTTCCAATGATTATTAAATTGCTTGTCATTTTGGCTCAATTCGATTAGAATTAGATTAAAATATAACAAGACTATGATAAGGAATAGTAAATTTATTTGATTTTCAAGAGAGCTAGCGGGTGGTGTGAGCTAGTAAATGGATAAATTGAACTCGCCTTGGAGTCTGCAATGGTGAATACAAGTGTAACCAAAGCCGTTTTCCGCGTTAAGGAGTCAAGTTGAGTGTAATACACTAATTTGGGTGGTACCGCGGGAACCTTTTTAAGCTCTCGTCCCTTTTTCTAGGGACGGGAGTTTTTATTTTGTCTAAAATATAGGAATATTATGACAATATAAATGGAAAAACTTGTTTTATTATTTTAAGGAGGAGAAATCATTGAATTTCAATCATCAAGAGATCGAAAAGAAATGGCAATCGTATTGGGCAGAACATAATACATTTAAAACTGTCAATGACGAATCAAAGCCAAAATTTTATGCACTAGATATGTTCCCATATCCATCAGGAGCGGGTCTACATGTTGGACACCCTGAAGGATATACAGCAACAGATATTTTAAGTCGTTTCAAACGTATGCAAGGCTATAATGTCCTTCACCCAATCGGTTGGGATGCATTCGGACTACCTGCTGAACAATACGCTTTAGACACGGGTAATGATCCTGCTGAATTTACAGCAAAAAATATTGCTACATTTAAACGCCAAATTCAAGAACTTGGCTTCTCGTATGACTGGGATCGTGAAATCAATACAACAGATCCAAGCTACTATAAATGGACTCAATGGATTTTCGTTCAACTATACAAAAAAGGCTTAGCTTATATTGATGAGGTAGCTGTTAACTGGTGCCCAGCACTTGGTACAGTACTTGCTAATGAAGAAGTAATTGACGGTAAATCAGAACGTGGTGGTCACCCTGTTGAACGCCGTCCTATGAAACAATGGATGCTGAAAATTACTGCTTATGCTGACCGTTTAGTCGACGATTTAGAAGAAGTAGATTGGCCAGAAAATATTAAAGATATGCAACGTCACTGGATTGGTCGCTCTGAAGGTGCAGAAGTGGCATTCACAGTAGATGGTACAAATCAATCGTTCCGTGTATTCACAACACGCCCGGACACATTATTTGGTGCTACTTATGCAGTACTTGCGCCTGAACATAAACTAGTAGCTGAAATTACAACAGATGCACAAAAAGCATCAGTTGAAGCATACCTAGATGAAGTGAAAATGAAATCTGATCTTGAACGTACTGATCTTGCAAAAGAAAAAACGGGTGTCTTCACAGGTGCTTATGCAGTCAATCCGATTAATGGTGAGAAAATGCCGATTTGGATTGCTGACTATGTACTTGCAACATATGGTACAGGTGCAATCATGGCTGTTCCTGCTCACGATGAACGTGACTACGAATTTGCAAAACAATTCGATTTACCGATCGTTGAAGTTGTAGCGGGTGGAGATATCGAAAAAGAAGCATATGCTGGAGAAGGTAAACATGTTAACTCTGGATTCCTTGATGGTTTAGGCAAAGAAGAAGCGATTGCTAAAGCGATTGAATGGTTAGAAGAAAAAGGCGTAGGTGAAAAGAAAATTTCTTATCGTTTACGTGACTGGTTATTTAGCCGTCAACGTTATTGGGGAGAGCCAATCCCAGTTATTCATTGGGAAGATGGCGAAGTAACAACGCTTGATGAATCAGAGCTACCACTTATTTTACCTAAAACTGATGATATCCGCCCAAGTGGAACTGGAGAATCACCTCTTGCGAATATTGAAGAGTGGGTAAATGTAGTTGACCCTGTAACAGGTAAAAAAGGTCGTCGAGAAACAAATACTATGCCACAATGGGCTGGTTCAAGTTGGTACTTCCTGCGTTATATTGATCCAACAAATGATGAAATGCTTGCGGATCCAGAATTATTAAAACGCTGGTTACCAGTTGATATTTACATTGGTGGTCAAGAGCACGCTGTTCTACATTTACTATATGCTCGTTTCTGGCATAAAGTATTGTACGATCTAGGTGTTGTACCAACTAAAGAGCCTTTCCAAAAATTATTCAACCAAGGGATGATTTTAGGAGAAGGTAATGAAAAAATGTCTAAATCAAAAGGGAATGTAGTAAACCCTGACGATATTATTGCGAGCCACGGTGCAGATACACTTCGACTTTACGAAATGTTCATGGGCCCACTTGAAGCATCTATTCCATGGTCTGAAAATGGCCTTGATGGAGCACGACGCTTCTTAGATCGTATCTGGCGTCTATTTATCAATGAAGATGGGTCGCTATCAGATAAAATCCAAGCCTCAGATGATACTACTTTAGAAAAAGTGTATAACCAAACAGTGAAAAAAGTAACTGAAAACTACGAGCATATCCGTTTCAATACGGCTATTTCACAAATGATGGTATTCATCAATGATTGCTACAAAGCAGATGTCGTGCCAACAGCATATGCTGAAGGCTTCGTTAAAATGTTAGCGCCAATTGCTCCTCATATTGCAGAAGAGTTATGGGCGAAGTTTGGTAAAGCAGAAACATTAACGTACGCTGCATGGCCAACATTTGATGAGTCGAAATTAACTGACGATGAAATCGAAGTAGTAGTGCAAGTAAACGGTAAAGTAAAAACCAAAATTTTAGTAGCAAAAGACGCATCTCGCGAGGACTTACAAGAAATTGCATTAGCAGATGAAAAAATTGCAGAACTAATTGCGGGTAAAGAAATTAAGAAAATTATCGCTGTTCCTGGGAAACTTGTGAATATTGTAGCGATTTAAGCTTCAACATTTAATACTTTTGCTGTTTAGCAGATTAACCACATCTTCTCTTTAACATGGAGAGAAGATGTGGTTTTTTTATTTTTTACTAGCGCAAGGGATACTGGGGTTTCATATTTAGTCCGCACAAAAATACACAGTTTCAATTTTGCGAAATTGAAACTGTGTATTTTTAATTGATTATTTTAAAAATCTCTCTGAATTGAACTTTTGCCTAAACCCATAAAAAAATCAATGAAATAAGCAACCGCGATTAAAATATGAATGGTCCATCCAAGGATAGGGATCCACGTCAGTAAAGTTAAGATAATCGCTAAAATTGGTACAACTTTTGAGTGACCAGTAACAAAGCGCAGAACAAGAACGATTACGTGAATAACAAGCGCAGTCGTTAAAGCAGAATATCCAGAACCAATCATAATAGCTCCACCTAAAATAGGTATAGCTAAGAATAGTTCATATAAAAAAGCAATAATAGTTGGGATTATGAACATATACAAGACCTCCTGATTAGATATGATACCCTATATACGTTTGAAAACAACAATAGTTGCAAAGATAATTAATTTTAAAATTAAAGACAGGGAAAATTAATGTGTAAAGATAAAGTGGTATAAATTTTAAAGATTTTTCAACTGTTATTGCTAAGGATTTTAAATAAGAAACGTTAAAATTGAGCAGTTATTTGGAAATTAAAATGGCTAAATTGGTGTTGATGATCAAATAAGACTCAATGTATTTGGTGCATATTGTAAGTGTTCTATACTTTGACTATAATCGAAATATGGAATGCAGAAAGGGTGTTGGAAATGAGTATAAATCCCAATGTGGCTGAAGTTGCTTCTCTCCTTGGAGAAACATCAAGAGCAACAATTCTTACAAGTTTAATGGATGGGCGTTTTCATACAGCCAGTGAATTAGCTTATATGGCTGCTGTAACACCTCAAACAGCTAGCTTTCACCTTGCAAAATTAGTAGAAGGTAATTTGGTGAAAGTAGAGAAACAGGGACGCCATCGCTATTATCAACTGACGGGTGGAGAAGTCGCACGTATTTTGGAATCGTTTCTTGCCATTTCGCCACCTCCTGAAGTTCGTTCATTAAAACAATCTAGCCAAGTAAAATTACTTCAGGAAGCTAGAACTTGCTATGATCATTTAGCTGGTAAATTAGGTATAAACTTAACCGAATCGATGTTGAATTCAGGTTATCTAAAAAAAGAAGAGAGAGAATTTATAGTTACTCCTAAAGGAGAACACTTCTTTACTGAATTCGGCATTGATTTAGATATACTTAAAAGAAAACGCCGCTCATTTTCACATGCTTGCTTAGACTGGAGTGAGCGTCAACATCATCTTGCTGGTGCTTTAGGACATGGACTTATGACACATTTTTTTGATTTAGGATGGATAGTTCGAGTACCATCTATACGTGCTGTAAAAATTACCGAAAAAGGAAAAGTAGGTTTCAAACAAAATTTTAATATAAATATGTAATGTTGAAATGAAAAACCCTCACCTCAGGTAGATAAGGCGAAAGTTTTAAGATTGGACGAAAGCTATTCATTTACCTTTACAGTACTTTGAAATAGATTGTTTTTTTGCTTGAAATTTCTATTGACCAAATAAATACCAATAATAATAAATAGGCCACCAACTATAAGAGAAGGATATAACGGTTCATCTAATAATAACCAACCAGTTAGCACACCAAAGAATGGTGCTAAAAATAAAAAGGCACTCGTTTTCCCTGGATCACCTTTTTGTAAAAGATAATACCAGACAGCAAATTGAACAATGGATGACATAATGCTTAGCCATAATAAAATGAGTATGGAATTACTATTCAAAATGAAAAATGATTTTTCAAGAGTAAAACTACCAAGTAATAATATTAATCCACCAAACAGCATCTGATAGGCGGATAATACCCAATTATCAAAAAATGCTCCCCACTTTTTAGCTAATAATGTGGCCATCGCCCAAAAAACAGCAGATAGAATGCCGAAAAGAATACCAATCTTGAATTCAATTTGCGCTCCCATCGTAATACTTACTCCTACTAAACCGAAAAGAACGCCAATCCATTGATAATATTTATAGCGTATTTGAGAAAAAATCGTGCCGATTACTACAACGAGTAATGGGTTTGTGAAAGTGAGAATTGAGGACTCACTAGCCGTAATTGTTCGTAAACTTAAAAAGATACAACCCATAACACCAGCTGTTTGCAAACTACCAATTATCAATAACTTTAGCCAATTCTCCTTTGAAGTTGGATGAGGTCTTTTTAAAATAATCACGATTATTGCCATGATGATTCCAGCAAGTGTAAAGCGTAATGCTGCTAATAACAATGGCGATGAATAAGGCAAACCAATTTTAACTACTGCAAAAGAAGAACCCATTAAAAATGTCGTTAAAAGTATTAACGGTATAAATTTGAAAGTATTCATATTTAATCTCCTTACATATTATAATGACTAATCTATAACTAGTATAAATGCTGAATATTTCAACTGTTATCGAAGTATGGAATGCAAAAATGTAAGATAAACATATAGTGGTAAATAACTAGGCAAGATGAGTGAACTCATTATAGTTTTATATTTTTTAGCTAAAGAAGAATTTTGTTATTGTTAGAAAGGGAAAAGAAGTTTGATATATCCATACTATTAAACATTTCTTCAAAAAAGATTTATACTAGAAGTAGCATAACAATATAGGAGAGATAAATTTAATGGAATCACAATTTCCGAAAGTTCTTCGGTTTTTCACATTGCTATGGGTAGTCACAGCAATCGGGCTATTTGCTGGGGTATTCGTTCCCGCATCATTAGTAATGCCTATTAGTATCGCAACACTTGTCTTACTGTT
Organism: Viridibacillus sp. KH_047; assembly: GCF_057838945.1. Taxonomy (NCBI): domain Bacteria; kingdom Bacillati; phylum Bacillota; class Bacilli; order Caryophanales; family Caryophanaceae; genus Viridibacillus; species Viridibacillus sp. KH_047. The sequence continues at coordinate 857,127 of NZ_CM174479.1, forward strand.
AATCGTTATGTTTAGTCGAGCTGCAAGAAAAGCGAGCAAATCGATCTCCATCCTTTTTGCTTTCTTAACAGGTGTGACATTATATAGTTTGCTTCAATTTTACATCGGTGCATTAGGTGGAGGTCTAGTGCTGGTTATCTTCGGTACAACTGCAGCAATCTTCATCGTAGCTGGTATTATTGGCTATAATACTAAACGCAATTTAGGTAACTGGGGCAAATTTTTGTTTATCGTATTAATCGGTGTCATCGTTTTTTCTATCATTACGATTTTCGTCGGCTTTAGCGATATTGTAATGGTCTTTTCAAGTGCAATTGGTGTTTTGCTGTTTGTAGGTTATACGTTGTACGATATGAATCAAATTGCTCGAAGTCATATTAGTGGTGAAGAAGTGCCACTCGTTGCATTAAATCTATACTTAGACTTTATCAACCTATTCACAGAACTACTAAAACTCATTTACCATTTGAAAAATATACTAGATCGAAATTAACTGATAAAAAGATAGGAAAAGCATGAATGAGATGCTTTCCCTGTCTTTTTTTATGGAGAATAATACAAATTAACTGAGTAATTTATTTTAAAATGTAATATAAGGTTTATTAAATTATCCATTTATTTGATAAGAAATTGTACTTTTAGTCCTTTTAAACTAATTTTAACTATATTACTATAATAAAGTTGTACATAAAAGTTTAGGTAAATAAAGCAACAGAAGGGAAGTAAGTACGATGTATAAGAAGATATTTTCATGTTTGATTGCAATCATCTTTATGGTAGGAACGTTGTCTTCAACGGGATTTGCGGCAACTAATGTTAAGTTTAAAGACGTTTCAAAAACTCACTCAAACAAAAAAGCAATTGAGTATGTAGTTTCGAAAAAAATAATGACTGGGTATAAAGGAAGCAAATTTAAACCGTCTAGTTATGTAACACGAGAAGATGCTGCGAAAGCAATCGTGAAAGCTTTAAAACTTTCTACTAAGAACCGTCCAAATCCGAAATTTACGGATTTAAAGAAATCGAGTAAGGCATATCCATATGCTGCAACTTTAGTAGACGAAAAAATTTGGAAGAAATCAAAAAAATTCAATCCAAAAGGTAAAATAACGAAGATTGAAATGGCGACTATGTTAACAAAGGCCTATAAACTAAAATCCGTTAAAAATCTGTCTTACTCAGATGTATCTAAGAAAAACAAAGCTTATAAAGATGTACAAGCATTTGTAACAACAGGTGTTGGTAAAAGAAAATCATCTACAAAGTTTGGTGCAAGTGATTTAGTTAAACGAGGAGCTTTTGCTCAGTACATATATAATGGGATTCTTTATAAAAAAGGTAAATTAAAATCACCATATAAAAAAGAACCTGTAAAGAAACCAGAACCAAAACCAGAGCCTAAACCTTTAACTTTTAGTGAACAAGTGGTTAATCTTATGAATGTGGAAAGAAAAAAAGTTGGAGTGGAACCACTTAAAATAGACAAAAGTCTAGAGAAAACAGCTACCCTTAAATCAGAAGATATGCGTGATCTTCAATACTTTAGCCACACGAGCCCTACATACGGTTCGCCGTTTGATATGATGCGTAAATACGGAATTAGTTATTACTATGCAGGTGAAAATATTGCGGCTGGCCAATCAACGCCAGAAGAAGTGATGAATTCTTGGATGAATAGCCCGGGTCATAAAGCAAACATGCTAAATGGCCGTTTTACTCATATTGGGGTAGGTTATGCCAAAGGTGGCCCTTATAGACATTATTGGACACAGCAGTTTATTCAAGTAAGGTAAGTTATTAAGTTATAAGTGTTTTAATAAAAAAGCGAGGAGAAAAACAATATGTTTTCTCCTCGCTTTTTATTTTAGGGACTTAAGGATATTTCTTGATTTATCAAAAATTCTCTTTTAATGTCTCTTTTATTAATGCCAATGAAGTACGATTGGCTTTCTCTTTTGCGTATCTATTATATTGGTAGTATGCTCGAAATGGATTATATCGTAATAATCTTCAAATACTTATATTATATTTTTTTATCTTTTCGTAAAGCCATGTGCGACTGATACCCAATAATCTACTTGCTTTCGCTTTGTTTCCATTTGTTTCTTTAAGTGCAGCAAGTATGAGTTCTTTTTCTTTATGATCAATAGCATTCCAATATGGCTTATTATTAAGTTCCTCCGAATATGCTAGAAGTGTATTTGTTGGACCTATTCTTATACTTTCAGTTGATTTGAGAATATTAGTGTTAGCATGAAACGATTCTGGAAGGTGTTGAGCATCTATATATCCATCACTTGTTAGATTTGCGGCCCTTTCTAAAATATTATGTAGCTCACGAACATTACCTGGCCAGTTATAGTTTATTAACTTTGTTAATGCAGAGTGAGTAATTCCTTCTAAATGAAATCCTGAAAGTTTTAGTTGTGAAATAATGGATTCTGCAATATCAGGTATATCTTCAATTCGTTCTCGTAAAGGTGGAATGTTAATCCTCATTATATTTAAACGATAATATAAATCTTCTCTGAATTTCCCCTCTTTAATAAGTGTTTCAAGGTTTTGATTTGTTGCAGCAATAATTTTAGTTTGGAGTTTAATAATACGATTGCTCCCTATTGGTTCAAACTCCTTTTCTTGTAAAACTCGTAATAGTTTTGATTGAAGGGAAAGGGGCATATCACCGATTTCATCTAAAAATAATGTTCCATTTTGAGCCATTTCAAACTTCCCCTTTTTCCCACCCTTTTTTGCACCAGTAAATGAGCCCTCAGCATAACCGAAGAACTCTGATTCCATTAATTCTGGAGGAATAGCTGCACAGTTCACTTGAATAAACATACCGTTCTGAGAAGAAGAGGCATGAATTCCATGTGCAAATAATTCTTTTCCGGTGCCACTTTCCCCTAAAAGTAAAACCGTTGATAAACTTTGAGAAGCAGCTAAGGCTTCCTTTTTTATCCGTTTAATAGTGGAAGATTCCCCGATAATATTAGCAAAAGAGTATTTTGTTCCTTTAAGTTCATTCAATTCTTTTTGATAGTAAGTGACTTGTTGTTCCAAGTTATTTACCTTTTTAATCGCTTCTTGCAAATGCTTTAAACCACGGTATGTAATTTTACAAATTGCTCCGATAGTTTCTTCATTGTTTTTTATAGGTAAGATTGTAATAAGACATTGTGTCTTACCAATTAATTTTGCAACATTCGTTATTCTGACACCTGTTTGTAAAGCTTCATCTAACCCTAAATCAGGGTAGATGTTCAAAATGGATTGCCCTAAAAGTTCAGTACTTTGAACATTATATAATTCACAAAAGCCATTATTGACCATCGTTATTTCTGCCTTTTGATCGACTAAAATAATGCCATCATAAGCTAGCTCAATAACGCTTCTTAACTTTTCCTCCCATTCCTTAGAAAAACGCAGTTCACTGGCCATTTTTTCGATATTAGTCCAATCATCCATAATGACCATGGAACCAACTAGTTTATTTTTTTCTATCAATGGATAGCTCTGTACGACAAGGCTATGCCCATTTAAATGCATCTTCTTTTTCACTATTTGTTCTTTATGATGCAATGTCCCAGTTAATAGATTAGTAATCTCCTCGAGTCCGTTTAATTCATTGAATACATGTTGTTTGTTGGGTAATAATTGAAGGATTTTTTCTGCTACAGGATTAATAGCGTTAATCTTAAACTTAGTATCAACGGAAAATATTCCGAAATTTAAGTTTTCGAATAGTAATGATTGTTGCGTTTGTAATCGATCAAATACGAGGTCATATGCAAATAATATTTGTGATGTAGAAAGAATGCCAATAGGTTGCATTTTACGATTGACGACAGGAGCATGTCCGATTTGATGATTTAGCAGCAATTTTCGAGTCTCATTAATATCTTGATCTGGATATAAAAAAATGGGATTAAAATTAATAAAAGATGAAATAGGGTACTGAAATGAATAACCATCCGCTAGTATTTGGATAATTTTATTTTTTGTTAATAAACCTATTAATCTTTTATCTTCGTTAACTACCGGAATAATTTGTGAATTTATTTTAGCGAAAATTTCTAATGTATCTTGGATTGTGTAATTTACTGTACAAGTAGGCGAATCTTTCATCATGACATCCTCGACACGCATTATAAAATTCCTCCACTCATTAAATTTACTGATAATTAAAAATATTATAACAAATAGGTGTGGAGTTTACACTTATTTGTTAACACTTGTCACTTATTAACGGAAATATGTTCACGATTATGGACATATGTATTTATTAATCCCTTAACAATCAAGAGATACAAATGAAAAATAAAGTTGGTATGCATCTTGCTTATATAGAGTGAGGCTAAAGTTTTTTGTAAGAAGGTGATTTGGTTGAGGTTTAATGAATTCGTAGTAGGTCAAAAATTTCAATCATAGCCAATAAAAGAAGAAATTATGGAGTTTGCATATAAATATGATCCTCAGTATATGCATATTGATGAAAGAAAAGATGGAAATAGCATAGGATGGCATAGTCAAAGTGTAAAGGAGAGATAGATATGGCAATCAGTGAGATGCATCAAGCAGATGAGTTGTTGTTATTTCGTAAATCCATTCAATCTATAGCAAAGAAATTAATTGAACCGGAATATAGTAAGTGGGAAGAGAATGGGACCATCCCTCGTGATGTTTGGAAAAAGCTTGGAGATGAAGGACTGTTATGTATAGATATTCCAGAAAGATACGGTGGGTCAGGAGCGCCTTTCTCTTATTCTGCAACAGTTATCGATGAGTTGAATCGTCTAGGTTATGCAGCAATTGCGGTTAATTTATCTGTCCATTCTAATATTATTGCTCATTATATATTGAGCTCAGGAAATGAAGAACAAAAAAATTACTACCTACCAAAAATGGCTACCGGTGAACTTGTCGGTGCAATTGCAATGACTGAGCCCGGAGCAGGAAGTGATCTTCAAGGAATTCAAACAACAGCCCGGTTTGATGAAGATCAATTAACTTATGTTATAAATGGTTCAAAAACATTTGTTAGTAATGGTCAACTTTGTGATTTTGTGATTGTTGTTGCTAAAACGGACTTGCAAGTACCTGCATCAAAAGGAACAACATTATTTATTGTAGATTTATCAACTTCAGGTATTAGTCGAGGGAAAAACCTTCAAAAAATTGGGTTACATGCATGTGACACTTCTGAAATGTTTCTAGAAGATGTATTAGTTCCGGAGAAAGCAATTTTAGGCGAATTAAATAGAGGGTTTATTACATTAATGAAGGAACTTCCAAGGGAGAGGTTAACAATCGCAATTGGAGCCCAAGGAGCAATGGAAGGAGTATTAGATTTAACCATTGCTTATGTAAAAGAACGTAATGCATTTGGAAAACCGATTAGTCAATTTCAAAATACTAAATTTCGCATTGCAGAAATGAAGACGGAAGCAAGAGTGAATCGCTCGTTTGTTAATGAATGTCTGTATTTAATGGAAAGAGGAGAACTTGATACTGAAACAGCAAGTATGGCTAAACTTACATGCACAGAAGCACAAGGGAAAATCGTAGACGGTTGCCTTCAATTATTCGGAGGGTATGGGTACATGCAGGAATATCCAATTTCTAGAGCTTTCGTGGATGCTAGAATTCAAAGAATTTTTGGAGGTACCTCTGAAATTATGAAAGAGATTATTAGTAGAGGCATTTTTGGAAAGTAAGATTAGCAGGGGGGATGGATAATGGGCATTTTAAAAGGATTGAAAATACTAGATTTTTCAACCTTGTTACCGGGTCCTTATGCCACGATGATGTTCGCTGATATGGGAGCGGAAGTAATCCGGGTGGAGTCTCAGGCAAGGGTCGATCTGATTAGAGTGATGCCGCCTTTTGACAAAGATGGTTTGTCTGCTGCGCACGGTTATTTAAATCGCTCAAAACGATCGTTGACATTAAATTTGAAGCAGGCGGCATCAGTGGAAATCATTAAATCGTTAGTGGCCGAATACGATATCGTTATTGAACAATTTAGGCCGGGTGTCATGGAGCGCTTAGGTCTTGATTATGAATCACTAAAGAAGGTGAATTCTAAACTCATTTACTGCTCGCTGACAGGATACGGTCAAACAGGGCCATACCGCAATCGGCCGGGGCATGATAATAACTATTTGTCAGTAGCTGGTGTAATGGACTACTCACGTCGTAAAGGAAAAGCTCCGACAACGATGGGTATCCAAATTGCGGATATTGCGGGTGGTTCATTGCATTCGGTTATTGGCATATTGGCAGCTGTTGTTCATCGTGAGAAGACTGGGGAAGGGCAATACATCGACGTAAGTATGACAGATGCTGCCTTCTCAATGAATGCGGTATATGGATCGGGATATCTCGTCGGAGGAATCGAGCCACAACCAGAAGAAATGCAGTTAAATGGTGGCACATTTTATGATTTTTATGAAACGAAAGATGGACGGTATTTTTCCGTTGGTAGCATTGAGCCGCCTTTTAAAAAGATACTTTGTCAGGCCCTAGGAAAACCGGAATTATTTGAAATAGGAATGAGTGAAAAGGCCACGGATCAAGACATGTTTAAGAAAGAAATTAAAGCAGTTTTTTTAACAAAGAATTATGAAGAATGGCTTGCCGTGTTTGATGAAGATTTAGAGGGATGCGTGGAACCGGTATTAACGTTTGCCGAAGCGTGCGATCATCCGCAACTTCAAGCAAGGAGAATGATAGTAGATGTTCCGAAAGCGGATGGGTCCAGTCAAAAACAAATGGCTACTCCAATCAAATTTTCATCAGCTAAACCAATTTATCAGTATGTAGGTACAGCTGTCGGTGAAAATACAGCAGAAATTCTAGTAGGACAAGGATTTAGTGAGCATCAAATTAGAGAATGGAAAGAACAAGGCGTATTTAAATAAAGGGGGTAACTTACAATGAGCAATCAACCAATTATTTATGAAAAACGTAATCAAACAGCCTGGATTTATTTAAACCGTCCAGACGAAATGAACGCAATAGGAAAAGCTTTATTGCTTGCTTTGAAAGAGGCAATTGTCCAAGCAGAAAACGATGGTGATGTCCGAGTTGTTGTACTTTCAGGCAAGGGGAAAGCATTTTGTGCAGGAGCAAATTTAAAGGAACTTTTGGAAGACCTTGAGGTGAAGTATCAAAAGGAACCGGGCTTATTAGATTTAAGTGAAGAGCTTTTTGGGAAGTTAGAAAAGTTGAGTAAACCTTTAATTGCTGCATTAAATGGTATTACATTGGCGGGCGGTTTAGAGCTTGCGATGACCGCAGATTTTGTTATTGCGTCTGAAAAAGCGAAAATCGGGGATGCTCATGCTAATTTCGGTGTTTTGCCTGGAGCAGGTGGCGCTGTGAAGTTGCCACGAAAAATTGGTGTTAACCGTGCGAAGTACTTACTGTTCACTGGAGAATTTATTAGTGCAGCTGAAATGAAGGAATATGGATTTGTCCAAGAAGTAGTTAGTTCAGAGGAATTGGAAAATACTGTGCAATCAATCGCCGACAAAATTTCGGAGAAAAGTCCTTTGGTCCTTCGCAAGATGAAACAACTTGTAACGGATGGATTGGAGCAACCTTTAGAAATAGCATTGAAACAAGAATTGCTATCGTTGAAGGAGCATACAAAATCATACGATATGGCAGAAGGATTAGCTGCTTTCACAGAAAAAAGAAAACCAGTTTTTGAAGGATATTAACTTCAAACAATAGTAGTTCAAACTATTACTTTATAAAAAGAATTCTAACGGTGAATGCCGCAAATTTTGATCAATAAAAGAATTGGAGTGGAGAACATGAATGTAAAAGGTAAAGTAGCAATTGTTACGGGAGGAGCTTCAGGTTTAGGACTTGGTACGGTTACAAGTTTAGTAGAAAGAGGAGCAAAAGTAGTCATTTTTGATTTGAATGAAGAAAAAGCACAACAGGCATGTGAGCAATTAGGTGAAAATGTTGCATACGCGCTTGTAAATGTTACGGACGATGCATCAGTGCAAGCTGGTATTGAGAAAGTGATTGAAATATTTGGAGCGGTGCATATTTGTGTGAACTGTGCTGGTGTCGGAACTCCTCAAAAGACATTGGGTCGTTCAGGTGCAATGCCTTTAGAAAACTTTAAACAAGTGATAGATATCAACTTGAATGGGACGTTCAATGTACTGAGATTAGCAGCAACAGAAATGGCGAAAAATGATCCTCTTACAGATGCTGGTGAGCGTGGAATTATTATAAACACGGCTTCAGTAGCTGCTTTTGACGGGCAAATGGGGCAAGCAGCTTATGGTGCAAGTAAAGCTGGAGTTGCAGGAATGACTTTGCCAGTTGCACGCGACCTATCTTCCTTTGGTATTCGAATTAATACGATTGCGCCTGGTTTGTTCCGTACGCCAATGGCAGAGACTTTATCAGAAAAAGTGGTTGAGAAATTGGAAAGCATGGTCGAGTTTCCAAAACGTCTTGGAAAACCGACTGAGTACGCATCATTGGTACTTTTCATGATAGAAAATGAGTATATAAACGGTGAAGTGATTCGTCTAGATGGTGGAATTCGGATGTCTCCACGTTAAGTAATGATTCAGTAGGAACGAAGCGAACGTCGTTACCTTATATCAAAATGGCTAAATAAAATTCTGAATGTTCAATTATATTGGAGGAATGAATGGATGAACATTGTAAATATTTTAGCGCAAAATGCAGTAAGACACCCGGAAAAATTAGCAGTTGTTTATGAAGACCGTTCATATACGTATGGCGAGTTTAATGAAATTGTGAACCGTTTTGCCAACGGTTTACTTGACTTAGGAGTAAACAAGGGAGAAAAAGTGGCTCTTATGATGAAAAACTCCGATTTCTTCGCTATTTCTTATTATGCATGCGCCAAAATAGGTGCAGTCATTGTACCGATGAATTTTCGGTTAGTAGAAAGAGAAGCGAATTACATCTTGAATCAATCTGATAGTGTCCTTGTCATTTGCGATCAAGACTATGAAGAGTTAATTCAAGCGTCCAAAAATGGCATTCCTGCTATCCGTCAAGTGATTACAGTTGAAAAGCCAATCATCGAGGGAAACTTGTCAATTGAAGCTATCTTATCTGAGGATACTTCTGAGCCACCTATTGAAATTGACGGTACGGATGCCCTTCATATTTTGTATACATCTGGAACTACGGGGAATCCAAAAGGAGCACTATTTGACCATCAACGTGTGACAAATGTAAATGTGTGTATGATTGGAACACTTGGTTACAACGCACAGGATAAATTTATCCATATTGCGCCGTTATTTCATGCAGCGCAGCTAGTAATATGTTTAACAAGTAGTTTTTTCGTAGGTGGATTTAACGTGATACACCGCGAATTTAACCCTGCAGCTATATTTAGAGACATTGAGAAATATAAAATCACGAACTTTTTCGCTGTGCCAACAATGTATAAATTAATGCTTGATTATACGGATAAGGATCAATATGATGTTTCATCTATTAACCGTTTTTCTTATGGTGCAGCACCTATGTCAGCTGAGCTAGTTAATCAATGTATCAAATTTTTCAAAACGCGTAATTTTTATAGCTTATGCGGATTAACAGAAGGAGGCCCTACAGGTGTTTTCTTATCTCCGGAGGAACATAAGACAAAAGTTGGATCAGCTGGTAAGGACGGCTTGTTGTTCACGGAAGTGAAAGTCGTTGCACCTAATGGGTTTGAAACAAAGGCGGGTGAAGTTGGAGAAATTATTCTTAAAGGTAGTACGATTATGAAAGAATATTATAAAAAGCCTAAGGAAACGGCAAGCACGTTAAGAGATAGTTGGTTATACACTGGGGATTTAGGCGTAAAAGATGACGATGGATACATTTCTATAGTTGATAGAAGTAAAGATATGATTATTTCAGGTGGAGAAAATGTCTACTCTGTTGAGGTTGAGAACGTGTTAAGCGCACACCCACAGATTGCAGATATCGCAATCATTGGAACACCCGATCCGAAGTGGGGAGAAGTAGTGACGGCGGTTATTGTACCAAAAAATGGAGAGACGATAGATCTTGTTGAGTTGGAAGCTTATTGCAGAAAGAATTTATCGGGCTATAAAATTCCAAGAAAAGTGCTATTTGAAAACGAATTGCCTCGCAATGCTTCTGGGAAATTGATGAAGTTTCAACTGCGAGAGACAGTCAAAAGTAATTAATTAATAAATAACTAGCTATATAAATTAAGCATAGGCGACTATCAAGGAGCAGCCGGAGCGGATTTGAAGGGATTCTTTATTTCAACAATTAGACGTTAAAAAAACTAATACCGGGGTGAAAGATAATGATTCTAACAAAAAGTCTGCTTAGTACGGTTAGAAATTGTCCAGAGAAACTGGCTGTTGTCGACGGGCATCATCGATATAGTTATAAGGAATTAGAGGGGCGGACTGCGAAACTGAAAGAATCGTTAAAAAAATTGGGCGTGAAAAAAGGAGAGCGCATCGCCTTACTCCTGCTGAACGATTTTCGCTATCTCGAATTGATATACGGTATAACAGCAATGGGCGGTATCGTTGTGCCGCTGAACACGCGTTTTAGTTTAGAAGAAAACGCCTATGTGCTAAATGATGCAGGGGTAGAGGTTCTATACGTCAACAAAGAGTTTTTACCTATTGTTGATGAGTTGAAAAAGCGAGCTTCTGGAATCAAACATGTGATTTTGTCGGAAAACCGTGATGCCCTGGAGCTAAATGAGTACTCAGACATCCATTCGTATGAGGCCCTGCTTGATGAAGAATCCGTAGAAGAACTTATCTGCGAAGACGTGCAGGAAGAGGATGTGGCCGGCTTGTTCTATACAGGAGGGACAACTGGACGCTCCAAAGGCGTCATGTTAACACATAAAAATTTGCTGGCAAATGCACTTCATGTTGCTTTGAATCTTGAATATAAGGAAAGTGATATTTATCTGCATACGGCACCAATGTTTCATCTTGCGGATCAAGCATCTACTTTTGCGGTAACGTTAGCCGGAGGAACACACACAGTGGTGCGCCAGTTTACTCCGAAAGATGTATTGCATGTCACCGAAAAAGAACAGGTGACAGCTGTCATGTTAGTGCCCACGATGGTTAATATGCTACTTCACTTTTCAGATTTCGAGAAATATGATACGACTTCACTTCGGTTAATGGTATATGGTGCTTCACCTATGGCTACGGAACTACTAAAAAAAACCATGACAATGTTACCGGACACTAAGTTGTTTCAAGCATATGGCATGACCGAGGCATCTCCGATTCTGACTCTTTTGATGCCGAAAGATCATATTATTAATGGGGCGAAGGAAGAGGAAAAGCGTCTTGCTTCATGTGGGAAGCCGGTTCAGTTAATCGAATTGAAGGTAGTCGATGAGGAAGGCAATGATGTGCCAGTCGGTCAAGTAGGTGAATTTATCGCAAGAGGACCTAATATCATGAAGGGCTACTGGAATTTGCCTGAGGAAACGTCACAAGCTCTTCGTAATGGATGGTATTTTACTGGAGACATGGGATATAAAGAAGAAAAAGGATTTTTCTATGTCGTTGACCGAGCAAAAGACATGATCATTTCGGGTGGAGAGAATGTGTACTCTGTGGAAGTGGAGCAAGCACTATCAGCTCATCCAGCTGTGTTAGAATGCGCGGTATTTGGTGTACCTCACGAGCAGTGGGGAGAAGTTGTCAAAGCTGCTGTTGTACTAAAACAGAATACTGCTGCGACAGAAGAGGAAATTCTAGCTTCTATTCGTCCAAAAGTTTCAAATTATAAAGTACCAAAATCGATTGAATTTCTATCGGAATTGCCAAAAAGCGGAGCAGGTAAAATATTGAAGCGCGTGATACGAGATGAATATTTAAATCAACAAACTACAACATGAATCAGTTTGGAAAACTTGTCTTAGCATTAGACCTCGTTAAAGGAGGAACAATTTGGTGTCTACAGTTATTACTAGATTTAAAGATGGAGTTTATGAAATTGAGTTAAATCGGCCAGATCAGTTAAACGCTGTAAATTATGAATTAGTATCAGATTTAGCTGCGGCGGTAATGGAGGCTAAAAATAATCAGAACATACGAGCAGTCTTACTATATGGAAACGGAAGGGGTTTCTGTGCGGGTGGTGATTTGAAAGACTTTGGAATCGACACCACTGATACAGTTGCAGTTAAAGAGTTTTTGCAAAAAGGGCATGAGGCAATAACGGGTATTTATAATATGGAAAAGCCTGTTGTTGCAGCGATTCATGGCCCGGCAGTTGGAGCAGGGTGCAATATTGCTTTTTGTTGTGATTTGATCGTTGCGGATGAAAGTGCCATATTTTCAGAGATTTTCGCAAAAGTAGGAGCAATCCCTGATATGGGGGGATTGTATTTCCTTCCACAAAAGATTGGCATGCATAAAGCCGCGGAGTTGGTGTTCACTGGCAAGAAAATAACGGCCCATGAAGCTTTTGAATATGGCTTGATAAACGAAGTTGTTGCTGATGGAACAGCTGTGGAAAAAGGTAGAGCACTTGCAGTTTCATTGGCAAAAGGTCCGACAAAGTCATTAGGTATTGCCAAAAAAATTATGCACCAAGCTACACACGCATCCTTGGAAAGTGTTCTAGAAATGGAAGCGTATGGCCAATCTATTGTATTTCAAACAAGAGATTTCACAGAAGGAAGAGCAGCTTTTGTAGAGAAGCGAAAAGCTGAGTTTCTTGGATATTAAATAATTGAATGGGTGGGATTAAAATGACAGAAGTGGTAATTGTAGAAGGGGTACGAACAGCAGTAGGTAGAAGAAAAGGAATGCTTTCTAGCTATAGATCAGACGAGCTAGCAGCAGTTGTACTTGATGAACTTGTGAAACGTACAGGTGTAAATAAGGCTGAAGTCGATGATGTTATTTTAGGATGTGTAACACAATCAGGAGAACAAGCTGGTAATATTGCGCGAACAGCAGCACTAATTGCGGGGTTCCCAATTCATGTGCCGGGTGTCACGATTGATAGACAATGTGGATCTAGTCAACAGGCAGTCCATTTTGCTTCACAAGCTATTGCTTCAGGTGACATGGATATCGTCATTGCTGGAGGAGTAGAAAGTATGACACGAGAACCTATGTTTTCGAATATAAGAGAAGCAAAACCAAGCGAGAAATTAACTGCAAAATACGAGATTATAAATCAAGGATTGTCCTCGGAACGAATGGTTGAAAAGTGGAATTTAACACGTGAGGAGCTTGATCAATATTCATCAGAAAGTCATAAAAAAGCATTTGAGGCAATCGAAAATGGGCATTTTACAAAAGAAATTGTTCCAGTAGATGTTCAATTAGAAAATGGGGATACAATGAGCTTCGCGATTGATGAAGGACCTCGAGAAGGGTCTACTGTAGAAGTTTTAGGTGAGTTGAAGACTGTTTTTGATGAGAATGGAACGATCACGGCAGGTAATGCAAGTCAGATGAGTGATGGAGCTTCAGCTGTTCTTCTAATGTCTCGCGAAAAGGCAGATATGCTTGGTTTGAAGCCAAAAGCCCGTATAGTTGCTAGAAGTGTTACAGGATCAGATCCAACACTAATGTTAACTGGACCAATTGAGGCGACCAAAAAAGTGCTTTTAAAAGCAGGTCTTACAATAGATGAAATAGACACATATGAAGTAAACGAAGCATTTGCGCAAGTTCCATTAGTTTGGTTGAAAGAGGTAGGTGCCAACCCTGAAAAGTTAAATACTGATGGTGGGGCAATTGCACTTGGTCATCCATTAGGAGCTACTGGAACGAAGCTTTTAGTGACTTTGATGAATCGATTAGAACGCACAGGTGGCCGCTACGGTTTACTTTCCATTTGTGAAGGAATGGGTATGGCAAATGCGACTATTATTGAACGTATAGAGTAAGGAGGGATATTTATGACGAGATATAGATTTGAAACAGAAGAGCATGAGATGTTCAGGGAATCGCTTCGAAAGTTTCTACAAAAAGAAGCTGCACCTTTTTATGATACGTGGGAGAAAAATCGAATAATTCCAATTGCGTTTTGGAAGAGTCTTGCTGAGATGGGCTTTCTATGTCCCCAAGTAGAAGAGGAATATGGTGGTCTTGGTTTAGATTTTAGCTTTAATGTTATTATTTCAGAAGAGTTAGAACGAGTAGGAAGTAGTCTAGTAGGGGTAGGCCTACATAATGATATTGTTGTTCCGTATATTGAGTCATTTGCTTCAAAGGAACAGAAGAAGCGGTGGTTGCCGAATTGTGTGACGGGCGATACTATTATGGCGATTGCAATGACAGAGCCAGGAACTGGATCAGACTTAGCAAATATTCAAACGACAGCTACACGAGAAGGTGATTATTATGTGTTAAATGGCCAAAAGACGTTTATAACAAATGGCATTAATGGCAATCTATTTGTGGTAGCTGTTAAAACAAATCCGCAAGCTGAACCAAAGCATAGAGGTGTTAGCTTAATCGTTGTTGAAGATGGAATGCCTGGTTTTACTAAAGGGCGCAAATTAGATAAAGTCGGTCTCCACGCACAAGATACAGCTGAATTATATTTTGAAGATTGTAAAGTACCTGTTAGTAACTTATTAGGTGAGGAAGGTTGCGGCTTTAGCTATCTGATGCAAAAACTGCAGCAAGAAAGACTAGTTGTTGCTATTTCATCACAAATAGCTGCAGAGGATATGTTGGAGACAACGATGGAGTATATAAAGTCACGCAAAGCTTTTGGAAAATCAATATCATCTTTCCAAAATACACAATTTAAAATCGCAGAGATTGCGACAAAAATCGAACTTGGAAAAACTTTCCTTGAGTCTCTAATTGAAGAGCATATAGCTGGAAAAGATATTGTTACAAAAGTGTCAATGGCGAAATATTGGCTGACAGAATCAGCAAGGCAAATCTCCAGTGATTGTATGCAATTACATGGCGGATATGGCTATATGGAAGAATATAAGATTGCGAGAAGATATCGAGATATACCTGTCGCATCTATATACGCAGGAACAAACGAAATCATGAAAGTAATCATTGCCAAAAATTTAGGTTTATAGAGTCGATACTTATTTTTATCCATAATAAAAGAGAGCTATCGAAAATTCGTATAAATAAAATAAAAAGCCATTATTCCGATTTCACTCGAAATAATGGCTTTAATTATGAAATGAAAGAATTAGTAATTGGAGCTAGTTCGTAAATTGAGCAGCACTCATACCAGCAATTCGCCCAGTTACAAGTGCAGAAGTAATATTATAACCACCTGTATAACCGTGGACATCTAAAATTTCACCACAGAAATAAAGACCGAGTTTCTTTTTAGAAGCCATTGTTTTTGGTTCAATTTCTTTTACCGATACGCCACCACCAGTAACGAAAGCTTTTTCTAGTGGTTGTGTACCATTTACAGTCATTTCAAATGATACTAATTCTTTTGCAAATAAACGTGTTTTCTCTGCAGCAAGGTCAGCACCGATTGATTGTGCGTCAAGACCAGCACGCTCTAAAAGGAATAATAGCCAGCGCTCAAGTACAATACCTTTCCACACGTTTTTCAATGCTTTTTTCGGCTCATCTTTTGCCAGTTTAAAGAGCATTTGGAATGCAGATTCTTCGTTGTAATCCATTAATGATTGAATGCGAATAGTAACTGGGTTACCACCGTTTTTCTTCATTTCTTTTACGACGAATTGGCTACAGCGTAAAATGGCAGGTCC
Source organism: Viridibacillus sp. KH_047 (assembly GCF_057838945.1). Lineage (NCBI taxonomy): Bacteria > Bacillati > Bacillota > Bacilli > Caryophanales > Caryophanaceae > Viridibacillus > Viridibacillus sp. KH_047. The sequence continues at coordinate 872,875 of NZ_CM174479.1, forward strand.
ACTTAAACCGAAGTGGGTAAAAAGCATGTCCATTTGATGTGTTACTAAAGGTTTGCCTTTTTTGTTTAGCACGGAAACAGCTACATCACGTAATGCTAATCCTTGTAGTTCGCGAAGGCGGATGAAGTTTTCGTTAGAAAGTAGAGGAACTTCTGTTGGATAGAGATCTGTTACAGTATGACCGGCCTTCTCAGCCCAAGGATAGCCATCTCCTGTCGAGCCAGTTTGTGGTACAGCTTTACCACCAACTGCGACTACAACTGCATTTGACCGTATTTCTTCACCATTTGCTAAGCGTACACCTAGAATTTTGTCATCATCCATTAATAATTTACTAACGGTTGTACTTAATCGAACATCTACTTTTAAGCGATGTAATTCGTTAATCATAGCATCTACAACGTCTTGCGCACGATTGGAGACAGGGAACATACGCCCATGATCTTCTTCTTTTAGAGCGACGCCTAAGCCTTCAAAAAAGGCAATGATATCTTCGTTGTTATAAACAGTAAACGGACTATATAAGAATCGACCATTTCCTGGGATATGTTTGACAATTTCTTCAACAGGTAGGCGATTTGTGACATTACAGCGACCGCCTCCTGAGATAGCTAATTTCTTACCTAATTTTGTTCCTTTTTCAAGCAGTAATACTTTCTTTCTTTCATTGCCAGCAGCGATTGCGGCCATTAGGCCCGAGGGACCCCCACCGATTATTATGACGTCATACATATATGTGAACTCACTTTCTTTTTATATTTATTATACATGATTTAAATAAACTATTTGAGTAATTGTTCTTTGAGTTGTAAACTATCATTTAGGTTCATTAGATTTACGAAGAATGGAAGGGTTGTATGTCATCATTAATGAAAAGCACTGCCATTTTGACCATTGGCATGTTTTTATCGAAAGTACTTGGCCTCGTTTACGTATTCCCGTTTTACGCCATCATAGGGCAAGAAAATGTTGCGTTATATTCGTATGCCTACATTCCATATACAATAATGCTGTCGGTGGCGATTTCAGGCGCACCAATTGCAGTTTCAAAATTTGTATCGAAATACAATAGTATAGGTGATTATGAGTCAGGGCGAAAACTTGTGAAGTCTGGTTTAATTATAATGACAATCACTGGTTTTTTATCCTTTTTAGTCCTTTATTTATTAGCAACGCCGATTGCACATTTAGTTATTAAAGATGAAGAGCAAGTTTTTTCTGTTGCTCAAATAGCATCAGTTATTCGCTGGGTTAGTTTCGCGCTTATTGTCGTACCATTTATGAGTTTAGTTCGTGGTTTTTTCCAAGGTTATGACCATATGAAACCAACTGCTATTTCACAATTGATTGAGCAAATTGTGCGTATTATTGCGCTATTAATAGGATCTTTTTTAATAGTGAAAGTATTTGGTGGATTAGCAGAGACAGCTATTTCGTTTGCGGTGTTCTCTGCATTTATCGGAGCACTGGGAGGGCTAGTGATTCTCTATTATTATTGGAAACGATTAAAACCGGAGTTTGATTTGAAGCTTTCTCAAAGTGTTTCTTCTGGTAAGTTATCGTATAAAGAAATTTATTCCGAAGTCATTCGTTATTCCATTCCATTTGTATTTGTTGGGGTGGCAAACCCACTATTCCAGTTAGTTGATATGCTAACATTTAATACAGCTATGGGGAACATTGGTTTATCGAGTGTAACGGATTTATATTTGAGTATGTTGAATTTTACAACGCATAAAATTGTTATAATTCCAGTCATGCTTGCAACAGGTTTTTCGATGGCTTTAATACCAACAATTACAAAGTATTTCACAAACAGAGAGCATACACAACTTATTCAAGCGATGGATAAAACGTATCAAATTTTATTATTTGTCACTTTACCAGCTGTAGTTGGAATCTCAATACTGTCTAAAGATATTTATCATTTGTTATATTCAAATGATGCAATGGGTGCGAGTATTTTAGCAGCATACGCACCAGTAGCGATTTTATTTGCCTTTTTCCAAGTGACAGCAGCCTTATTACAAGGAATCGATTATCAAAAGTGGATTGTCTTTAGTTTATTAACAGGGATTTTAGTAAAACTTATCGTCAACATACCACTGATTGAAGCATTCCAAGCAAAAGGTGCAATCATTGCGACAGCGATTGGCTATACTGTATCAATCGCCATCAATATGGTCGTCCTGAAAAAAGCGTTAAATTACAAATCATTTGTTGTTATTAGACGTTCAATCTTGATTACTATTTTAACTGCCATAATGGCTGTTACTGTTATCATCGTCCATAAATTATTATTGTTAATGGGTGTAGCAGAAACAAAATGGCAAGCACTACTATACTTAACGATTTGTGCAACAGTTGGAGTCGTTGTATACGGATATTGTTCTCTAAGAGTTGGCTTAGCCCAAAAATTATTAGGGGAACGAATAACAAGAATTTCACGAAAGCTTGGCATGTAGGAGGAAAAAATGCGCTTAGATAAATTATTATCCAATATGGGCTACGGTTCGCGTAAAGAAGTCAAACAGTTACTGAAGATGAAAGCAGTAACTGTTGACGGCGAAGTAGCAAAAGATGTATCAAAACATGTAGACCCTGTAAAACAAAATGTGTCAGTACTAGGAGAGCGTGTGCATTATCAAGAATTTATTTATTTAATGATGCACAAGCCACCGGGTGTAATTTCAGCAACAGAAGACTTGCATGATCAGACAGTTATCGATTTATTAGACCCTTTTCATGCACATTTTGAACCGTTCCCTGTAGGACGTTTAGATAAAGATACAGAAGGTTTACTGTTAATCACAAATGACGGTGGATTGACACATAACTTATTGTCACCGAAAAAGCATGTTCCGAAAGTGTATTATGCGCAAATTGATGGTGAAGTAACAGATGCGGATATTGAAGCGTTTTCTAGAGGAGTAATGCTAGAAGATGGCTATATGACAAAACCTGGTGAGCTAGTTATTTTAAATGCTGGACCTACTTCTGAAATTGAATTGACGATTTCAGAAGGAAAATTCCATCAGGTGAAGCGTATGTTTGAGTCGGTTGGGAAAAAGGTGACGTATTTAAAACGTCTTTCCATGGGATCATTAAAATTAGATGAGAAATTAGAACTTGGTGAATACCGCGAGTTAACTGAGGAAGAATTAAATAGCTTAAAATCTTAAAACAAAAAGAATGACCAAGCGACGCAGCATGGTCATTCTTTTTTTACATGTAATAAATTTAATAGTGATTTTGAAAAGACGTTTTTGCAATCAGCATGATAAATCTAAATAAAGGCAAATGTTAACGTCTTGTTCAACGAAAAGCGTGAGATCTAACTCGTCGAATGGTTCTATGATGTCATTTTCACTTTTTTACGCGTCGTTGTCCAGTTACCTCGACTTGGGCTTTCCACCAAGTCATTAAAGGCTAACACATTCAAATCTCTTTGAATGGTGCGAGGAGTAATACCGAATTCATCGACTAAATCTTGTGTAGTTACAGTCCCATTACTAAGAATGTACATATACACATCTTTAATACGATTGAGCATCCGATCAGTAGTTGGTTTCAAAGTTGAACCACTCCTTCATCTTAATTCTCATGGCAAAGACTAGCGGACGATAATATGCGATGTATTTCAGGCTTTTTTTCTTTTGCCTTAGACATCCCCTTCTCTTAGTTGATCGTCAGAATATGATTGTCTGACAATTCAATTATAACGAAAAATATTATACTTTTCCAACATTTTGTTTGAATTTACAAAGTTGTAACAGTATGTTCACAGTCATTTACGAATTATTTTGTGGTTTAACTGGAAAAATGTTCGTGTATTTCCTGGTCCTATGTTATTTCTATCTTCGAAGTAAGTAAGCGTGTAAAATGGATTTATGAAAAGCGTAAGGAGGAACGAATTTGAATTGGTTAAAACAAGCTCAAGAAAGACAAGACGAATTGATTAAAGAATTGCAGGAATTAGTACAAATTGAAAGTGTTTTAGATGAAACAACAATTACAGCAGAAGCACCTTTTGGTGAAGGTCCATTAAAAGCTATGAAATGGCTATTACAAAAAGGCGAAGAGCAAGGGTTAACGACAAAGAATATCGATAATATGGCAGGGCATATTGAAATGGGACAAGGTGATGAGTTAGTTGGAATCCTTTGTCATGTTGATGTAGTACCTGCAGGGAGTGACTGGCTACATCCTCCGTTTGGTGGTGTTGTAGAGGATGGTAAATTATTTGGACGAGGGGCAATCGATGACAAAGGTCCAACAATGGCTGCTTGGCTCGCTATGAAAATGGTGAAGGATGCAGGGGTTCAACTAGATCGTCGAGTACGATTAATTATCGGCTCTGATGAAGAAACTGGGTTCCGTTGTGTAACTCGCTATTTTGAAAAAGAAGAAATGCCTACTTTAGGATTTGCCCCAGATGCTGATTTTCCAATTATTAATGCTGAAAAAGGAATAGCTGTATTAGTATTTAGCCAACAGCAAAAAATGGCTGAAAACGAACAATTAATTTCTTTCAAAGCAGGGCATCGTACGAATATGGTGCCTGATAATGCAGAAGCCGAAATTCAAAATGTATCTGCTGATTTTGAAGCAGCATTTCAAGCATATTTGCAACAAGAGAGCTTACAAGGTGCGATTGAAAAAGTATCTAATGTGTTTATTGTTTCTATTAAAGGGAAATCTGCTCACGCAATGGAGCCAAATGCTGGTGTGAATGCAGCAGTAAAATTAGCAGCATTCTTGAATACACAATTAACAACTTTAGGATCAAAAGAATTTGTACAGTTCTTAGTAACTGCATTTGGTGAAGAAACGCGTGGGCATGCTTTAGGACTAGATTTCAATGATGATATGTCTGGTGATACTACACTTAACGCAGGGGTAGTATCATTCGAAGCGGGGAAAGGTGGAGAAGTGCAAGTAAGTTTGCGCTATTCTGTCACTTATCCATATGATGAAAAAATAACTGCAGCTCAACAACAGCTTGCTAAAAATGGATTTGCGTTAGATATAGCAGAAAACTCAGCTCCTCATTATGTAGATGAGAAAGAAGAGTTAATCCAGAAACTAATTAAAGTTTATGAGCGTAATACTGGGGAAAAAGCCGAGCTATTATCAATTGGTGGTGGTACTTACGCACGTGAATTAAAAACAGGTGTAGCTTTTGGTATGCTATTCCCAGGTGAGCCTGATATCGCACACCAGGCAGATGAGTTTGTTGTAGTTGAAAACTTAGTGAAGGCTGCTGCTATTTATGCAGATGCAATTGTCGAACTTGCAACGAAATAAGATTTACCTTTTTTGAAGTGAAAAAGTATAGTACACTAAATATTAACCCCTTTCCTAATATTTGGATGGGGTTAATTGTATATTATACTCAACATAAAGGAGATTTTAGATCAATGCTTAATGTTAAGAGAATAAGTATTTTATTTGGAGCAACAGTTCTATTTTTTAGCTTACTATTATACATATCTAAAGATGCAGTAAATGCAGCAGATCAAGAGGACAAGCCTGTATACATCGTTACTCCTTTATCAGATCCAATCAATGAAAATTATATAAACTATTCCACATATACTAGTGAAACGATGCAATATTATATGTTACGTTCATATCTAGAAAAACTAGAAAGTACGGGTGGCGGAACACTGATTTTGAATGAAGGTACATATACAGTTACAAACGCACTTTATGTACCATCTAATGTAACGATTGAATTTGAAGATGGTGTTAGAATAATTAAAGGAACAGATACGGGTTCTAGCATGAAACCAGCTAAATCTATATTCCAATTTGTGAGACCTTCTAAAGCAAAAGAAGATGATGCGTTTGGCAAATTTAAAGGGGAAAAGAATATTTCCTTAATCGGTCATGGTGAAGTAACAATCGATATGGATTATGATCTTGCGGCAATCTCCATTATTATGGGGCATAACCAAAACATAGTTGTAGATAATATTACGTTTTTAAATATGTACTCAGGACATTTTATTGAATTGGATGCTTCAAAAAACGTAGTTGTGAAAAACTGTACATTTGACGGCTCTAGAAACTATCTAGGCTATAATAAAGAAGCCATCAACATTGATACACCAGATGCAAAAACAAGTGGTTGGAGCCAAATTTGGAGTAAATTTGACGCTCAGCCAAATTTCAATGTAGTCATAGAAAACAATAAATTTAATCTACTTGACCGAGCAGTTGGAACACATAAGTATTCAGGCGGGAAATACCATGATCGCATTATTATTCGAAACAATGAAATTTCCAATACACGTTCAGATGCTATTCGTGTAATGAACTGGTCAAACTCAGTTATTGAAAATAATACAATTTCAAATGTAAATGAAGGTAATTTACGTGGTATTTTAGCAAGTGGTGCGGTAAATCCTACTTTCCAAAATAATGTGTTTACTAACGTAAGCCGTGCAATGCAATTTATTGTTTGGCAGAATAATGGACCAGGGGAAGAATATGAAACTATTTTCAATGATTTAAGTGAAGCGAATAAAAAAGCATTAGCTATGAACAGTGGACATAACATGAAAGAAGATTATATACGAATATCTAATGAAGAGTTTAAAAATTACTTAAAACCAGAAAAAGTATATCTAAAAAAATAATACCACTAATTAATTTTAACCCCTAAAAGTGCAATGAAGTATATTTATTCATTGCGCTTTTTTGATGATTGTGATAAAAATGAGGCAGATAACTAAGAGTAAAATATGTGTAGAAACAACTTGAGGAGATGCTTGAATGACAACAATGCTTTGGAATGACCGTTTGGTTAAAGAGGAAGAAATCAAACTTTCTATAGAAGATCGTGGCTATCAATTTGGTGATGGTGTGTATGAAGTTATTAAAATTTATAACGGCTCAATGTTCACAGTAACTGAGCATATTGACCGTTTTTATGAAAGTGCTGAAAAAATTAATATAGTGATTCCGTATACAAAAGATGTTCTTCATAAAATGGTATATGATTTGATTGAAGCCAACGAAATTGTTAATGGCTATGTCTATTTTCAAATTACTCGTGGTTCTTCACCTCGTGCTCATGCATTCCCGACACCTACGCCTGAACCAGTCTTCATCGCTTATACAATGAAAGGTGAGCGTTCAATTGAAAAGTATGAAAAGGGTGTAAAAGCTAAATTTGTAGAAGATATCCGCTGGTTACGTTGTGATATTAAAAGTTTAAACTTACTTGGTAATGTGTTAGCAAAAGAAGCTGCACAACAAGCAGGTTGCTACGAAGCAATCCAACATCGTGGCGAAATTGTAACTGAAGGTTCTTCTTCAAATATGTATGGTATAAAAAATGGTGTACTCTATACACATCCAACTAACAATTTAATCTTAAATGGGATTACTAGAAGAGTAATAATGTCCCTTTGTGAAGAAATAGGTTTATCTGTTATAGAAGAAGCATTCACAACAGAGCAAGCATTAGACATGGATGAATTCTTTATGTCTTCAACAAGTTCTGAAATTACGCCTATTATTCAAATTGATGACAACATTATTGCCAATGGGAAACCAGGTGAATGGACTAGAAAATTACAAGCTGCTTTTGATGCACGTATACAGCAGTTAGGGTCCTTATAATTTTACAAAATATAGAGATAGAGGGGGCGAAATCAACGCCTTCTCTATTTTTTTTTCTTTACGTCATGTAGAATGGATAGATAAAACAGTAGAAATAATCCTGCTTTTGAACGAATTTATTTTAGAAGGGAAGCATATAATGGCGCAATTAGTTAAGCTACAAGATTATATTTCACGCTATCAAATTGATTTAAAACGCTATCCGTCTCAATTTGTGCGATTAAAACAGATTCAATGGGAACGTATGAAAAAGGAATGGGAAACTGGTGCTGAAATAGAGCAATGGGAGCATGAGTCTGAAGAATTAGAAAAAAAGCAACGTAATCCGTTTTTTAAAAAGGTATTCTCTTTCTCTCTTAAAAAGAAAGATGAAGCTTTTATGCAAGAGGAGTTTGTGCAAAATGACGAATTACAAGAGGAAGTTAGTCTAAGTCATGGCGTAACAGATGAGGAAGACATTCCAGAGGAAATAATGACTTTGGATTTTGAACCAAATATTCTTTATCGACCACAAACGGCTGAAGAATTAAAGCGAATGTATATTGATCAGTTATTTCAATTTCAATTAAAGTGGGCTAGTTCAACTTTAAGAGAAAAATCATATGTTGAGCCAAGATATCAACGTGATTCGTTATTACGAGCATTGACTCAAAATCTTCCAGATAGTTATTTGTTATTCTACTATCCGATTCTACAATTGAAAAAAGCACCTATTGAGATGGGGATTATTTTATTAACACCAACTAATTGTCTTTGTATTCAAGTTCTTGAAGAGGAAGAACGAGCTTCATTTATCGGTAGCGGAGATCGCTTTTGGTTGAAAAAAGTAGGTACAACAGACAAAAAAGTGTTAAGCCCATTGATTAGTTTAAATCGTATGGAATCTATATTGAAACAATTGTTTGCAAATGATGAAATTGATATACCAATCCATAAAATTGTCTTATCACGAAATGGCTATATCGACTATCCAGGTTCGGCATATGGTATTCAATTTATCGATAAACGCAAATTTCCAGAATGGTTTGCCCATTTAAAAAAGAACCCATCTCCTATGAAGCATATGCAGTTTAAAGCTGCACAGTCTATATTAAATACAGTGCAAACAACATCATTCCATCGTACGAATTGGGATACAAAGATTGAGGAAAAGGATATGGATCAGTGAAAGTTGTTTTTATTATTAATGAAAAAGCTGGAAATGGTACTGCTAAGAGGAAATGGAGCCAACTAGAAAAGTCCTTGCAAATCTCGTATCAAATAGAGTTTACAGCTTACCCGGGTCATGCAACCGAGATTGCAAAACGTTATGCTAATTCAGCGATAGTGCGATCAGAAAAGTATTTATTGATAGCGATTGGTGGAGATGGAACAGTTCATGAAGTTGTACAAGGTATTTTAGAGAATGAAGAAGTACGTATTGGAGCAATTGGAGCAGGTTCTGGAAATGACTTTGGAAGAGGATATGAAACATTTAAAACAGCAGCAGAAATAAAAACGTATGTTGAGCAACATAGTGATGGTCAGTTAATGGATATCGGTACTATGCAAAGAAATGTCGATACATATTATTTTGTTAATAACGCAGGAATTGGCATCGATGCATATATAGCCAAAGAGGCGAATGAATCGAAGCTTAAACAATATTTTAATATTCTTCGTTTGGGGAAACTGACTTATATTTATTTTTTGTTTAAGGCATTACTAAATTTTAAAACATTTTCTGCTAAAGTTATACATAATGGAAAAGAAAAAGTTTTTGAAAATGTATGGCTTGTTGTAGCTAGTAATCAGCCATACTTTGGTGGTGGAATGAAAGTCTCGCCATATTCTATTCCAAATGATCAACATATCGAATTGACAGTTGTTTATCAAATCTCTCGTTTAAAATTATTGTTTCTATTTAGTACTGTCTTTTTGGGTAAACATACAGGATTAAAAGCAGTTCAGCAATATTCTGCTAAAGAATTCGAAGTAGAAATTCAAAACGAGGTTATGGTTCATACAGATGGAGAATTTGCTGGTAAGACTAAGGAATATGAGTCGATTCACTTTGGCGTAATCCATCAAGCTTGGCAATTGGCAAGAAAGTCTTCTTGACGAATGGAAAGCTTTCTTTAATAATGAGAAGTTGAACAGTAGAAATAACAGAAATGAGGAAAACAATTGAGACTTCGACATAAACCATGGGCTGAAGAATTTATCGCTAGTCACCCAGACATCGTCGTTCCAAATCCTGAAGAACAAAAAGGTAAATGGAATGAAGTATTCCAAAACGACAATCCATTGCATATTGAAGTAGGAACAGGTAAAGGACAATTTATCACTGGTATGGCGCTTGCTAATCCAGAGATTAACTATATCGGTATTGAGCTTTTTGACAGTGTTATCGTAAAGGCGGTTGAAAAAGTACAAGCTGCTGGTCAGCCATCTAATTTACGATTATTAAAAGTAAACGGTTCAGATTTAGAAAAGTTTTTTGAGAAAAACGATGTTGACCGTTTATACTTAAACTTCTCTGATCCATGGCCAAAAACACGTCATGCAAAAAGAAGATTAACACACGCTGGTTTCTTAAGTATTTATGAGAATATCTTACCTGATTTCGGTGAAGTACACTTCAAAACAGATAACCGTGGCCTATTTGAATACTCTTTAGTGAGCATGTCACAATATGGCATGAAACTTGTTTATGTCTCTTTAGACTTACACAAAGAAATGCCTGAAGATAATATTATGACTGAATACGAAGAGAAATTCTCTGCAAAAGGTCAACCTATTTATCGCGTGGAAGCACAATTCCAATTACCAGAAGAGAAATAATGGATTTTGAAAATGCAGGAGCTTATATAAAGCTTCTGCATTTTTTGTTTGTGAAAATGGAAAAGGATAGAAAAAATAGAACAACTTTTTTGTACATGTTACAATTTATATGAGGGAATATTCATTTTTATATAAAAATAGAAATGCTAGAACCTTAATTTTAAACAAGGGGGAAAAGGAAATGGATCAATTTAAATTTCATGATATGACATTAACATGGCTCAAAGGGGGAACCACTTTTTTAGATGGCGGAGCAATGTTTGGGGTAGTGCCAAAGCCACTTTGGTCACGCAAGTATCCAGTTAATGGAAATAACCAAATTGAACTATCGACAGATCCAATTCTTATTCAGTATCAAGGCAAGAATATGTTAGTCGATACAGGTGTTGGAAACAACAAGTTTACTGAAAAGCAGTTGCGAAATTTCGGTGTGACAGAGCAATCATTTATCGATGATGGTTTAGTTGAGATGGGATTACTATCTGAAGACATCGATTATATACTTATGACACATTTACATTTTGACCATGCTTGTGGCTTAACAAAATGGGAAAAGGACAAACTGGTACCAACTTTCCCGAATGCTAAAATCTTTGTATCACAAGTTGAATGGGATGAAATGCGCGAACCAAATATTCGTTCAGCTAATACGTATTGGAAAGAAAATTGGGAGCCAGTGCAACATTTAGTTAAACCTTTTACAGATAAATTAGACGTATTACCTGGGGTTGAAATGATTCATACAGGTGGCCATAGTAATGGGCACAGTATTATCAAGCTAACGCAAAATGGTGAGACTATTCTACATATGGCGGACATTATGCCAACACATGCTCACCAAAATCCACTATGGGTACTAGCGTACGATGACTATCCAATGACATCAGTTTTCGCGAAAGAAAAGTTAATGAAGGAAGCTTTAGAAAAAGGCTATTGGTTTAGCTTCTATCATGATGCACACTATCGCCTCATTAAGTGGAATGAGACAGGTAAAGAAGTAATCGGAGAATTGAAACGTACAAGAGAAGAGATGAAAGAAGAGACTGTCCTTAAAGGATAATTCTTTTCCTTTTCATTATTGTAGGTATCTCTGAGCTGGAAGGTTGGCTCATGAGATACCTTTTTTGTGTGAAATAGGAGAGTAGTCAACTACGGAAGAGAAAATTACGTTTGTATTTTATAGGTTTAAGAATGAAAAAAACTCCTCTATAACGAGGAGTTTTAGAAGAACTTAAGGATTAAACGCGTACTAAGTCAATAATCGAGCCTGTTTTCGCATCAGCAGCGAATTCGAAACTTTGCGTTTCCCCATTATGAACGCGAGAAATACCGCCTTTATACACAGGGATTTCGAGGTTTTCTTTTTTGAAAACTTCTGGTTCCATGAAAATCCATGACCCATCGATAGGACCTTCTTGTTTAAATAAGTTTTTAATGTCAGACAATACTGAATTAGCGGGTTTGTTTGGATAAATTTTTTCGCTAGCTTCTTTAATTACATAAGCAGCAGCAAGTCCTGTTGCAACACCAAGTAGGAAATCACGTAATTTCATAGATCATTGCCTCCCTAAATTTCATATGAAGCTAGTGTACCACATCCATTATATGGAGTGAAAATGTGAGGGTAGCACTTTTGGGAATACTATTTCAAAATGCGGAATGTTTTATACATGGAGGTTACACTGTTAGCTGAATGAGCGCCTCCCACATTTCGGTTGCCGAAATAAAGTGCTAGTATTAAAAGTAGTTTTTGGATAAAATAAAAGATATAGTTGCTCATTAAAGGAGGCTTTTCAATTGAATCAAGAAACTTTAGATATGTTTAAAACATTAACTGAATTACCGGGGGCACCGGGTGATGAACGTGCCGTGCGCGCTTTTATGCGTCAAGAGTTATCTAAGTATGCTGATGAGATTGTGCAAGACAATTTAGGTGGCATTTTCGGATTAAAAAAAGGTGACGAAAATGGTCCACGTATTTTGGTTGCAGGTCATATGGATGAAGTTGCTTTTATGGTCACTTCAATTACTGAAAATGGTATGCTTCGTTTCCAACCTCTAGGTGGATGGTGGAATCAAGTAATGCTTGCACAACGTGTTGAAGTATATGCAACAAATGGTGCAATTCCAGGTGTTATTGCTTCTGTTCCAAAACATTTATTAACACCAGAAATGCAGTCAAAACCAATGGAAATTAGCAATATGTTAATTGATGTAGGTGCTGACGATAAAGAAGATGCTGAAAAAATGGGCATTATTCCAGGGCAATCAATTATTCCGGTTTGTCCATTTACACCGATGGCAAACCCGAAAAAAATCATGGCAAAAGCATGGGATAATCGTTATGGCTGTGGGCTAGCAATTGAATTATTAAAAGAACTGAAAGACGAAAAACTACCGAATACATTATATTCAGGCGCAAATGTAATGGAAGAGGTTGGATTACGTGGAGCTAAAGTATCAGCTAATTTGATTAAACCTGATCTTTTCTTTGCATTAGATGCCAGCCCAGCTAATGATACTTCAGGTGATAAAACACAATTCGGTCAACTAGGTAAAGGTCCTTTACTTCGTATTTTAGACCGCACAATGATCACTCATAGAGGAATGCGTGAATACATTCTAGATACAGCTGAATCTAATAATATTCCATATCAATACTTCGTCTCACCAGGTGGCACAGATGCAGGTAATGTACATATTTCTAATGATGGTGTACCAAGTTCTGTTATCGGTATTTGTTCACGTTATATTCATACACACGCTTCAATCATTCATACGGATGATTTGGAGGCAGCGAAAGAATTGATCGTGAAGCTAGTCAAAAATGCAGACCGTACGACGTTAGAAACAATCCGTGCAAACGGCTAATTTGTTATACTATTAAGGGGGTTCCGTCATGGGCCCTCTTTTTCTGTACATAAATGAGTAATTGAAGGAGTATGAAAAATGCTAATAGCAATAGGAACAAAAAATAAAGCTAAGACTGGTGCTGTAGAAGCAGTTGTAAAACAATTAATAAATGAAGAATTAGTATTCCAACATATTGAAGTTGCATCGGGCGTATCCGCACAACCGATGACAGATATTGAAACAAGAGAAGGCGCAATTAACCGTGCAAAAAATACGCGTAATGTATCCAATGCAGATTTTTCATTTGGATTAGAAGGTGGAGTAAAAGTAATTGATGGGGTCATGTATGTTTGCAATTGGGGAGCTCTTGTCTTAAAAGATGGACATGTCATTACAGCTGCAGGGGCTCAGATTCCATTGCCAGAAACAGTTGCAGAAGCTGTGAAAAGTGGCAGAGAGCTAGGTCCTGTAATGGATGAATACACCCAACAAAACGATATTCGACAACATTCTGGAGCAATTGGTATTTTCACTCAGGATTTAATTGATCGAAAAGAAATGTTTGAACATGTTATAAAATTGTTAATTGGGCAATACTTCTTCCAAAAAGCATGACTTTTCCCTCTTTATTAGAGTTTAGTGGGAAGAGCACTAAAGTTGCATGGACTCTATAACATCTTTAAAATAGAATGGAGTTCAAGCAAGGATGGAGGATGGCATGTCACGATATACCATTGTATTGTTACTAATCATTTCTGTACTAGCAAGTCTTGCAGGTTGTGGACAAACTATTGAAGAACAGATGGATCAGGGAATGGAGAATGCCAAAAGTGTATTTAACGCCAAACCTGAGAAAAGTACAGAGCAAGCCAATAAAATCAATTTCTATCTACCTTCAGGTTTTACAAAAGAAACTTCATCAGATGATACCAATATTATATTATCTAAAGATGAAAATGCATTTGTTCTATTTATAAATCCTAATGAAAGTAATGATAGTGAAAGATTTTATAAAGCTTTGAAAGCTGATAAAAAAGCTAATATAGTAAAAGAACAAACATTTAAAAAGAAGAACCGATTTGGATTTGCAAGTGTTATAAAGAAAGAAGACAAACAATATGAGATCATTGTAAGTAGTGGTGGTGTTAAATTGACGACCATTACAAATGGTGAAAATATCGATGAACTAATAGAACAAATGATGCAAATTGTTCGATCAGTGAAGATTACTAATAAGTGAGGTTAAGAACATGCAAAGTTTACAAACTATTGAACAATTTTCAGACTTAAAATCACAAGGGAAAACAGTCTTTCTATTTACAGCAGGCTGGTGTCCAGATTGTCATTTTATCGATCCGTTTATGCCAGAAGTAGAAGAGAAATTTGAAGATATTCAATTTGTATCAGTTAATCGCGATGATTTTATCGATTTATGTGGAGACTTAAATATATTTGGTATACCTAGCTTCGTCGCATTCGAAAATGGTGAAGAAAGTGGTCGGTTTGTAAGTAAAGATCGTAAAACACAAATTGAAATTGAAGAGTTTTTAGAATCATTATAAGTCATTGGAGATAGTGAAATAAAAGCTATCTGATACGGTTCACAAAAAAGTGAACCGTTTGTTTATGTAAAAATAAAGGGAGTTGAAGCAGTTGAAATCTAAAGAGCTAGTCAAAAAGCTACAAGAACGATTGAGTGATACTCACTTTGAATGGCAATTTGATGAAAAACACAACAAAGTAAGATTAGATCATAAAGAGCTAGGTAAAGGGATGGACATATCCTTACCAGGTATCCTTTCTAAATATGAAACGAAAAAAGAACTTGCAATTGATGAAGTAATTTATACAATTCAAGAGACATTTTCAGCAATGGAAAAAGAGCATGCAGAAGGATTTAAGAATCTAGATAATATTTTCCCAATCATTCGCTCCACATCTTTTCCGAAAAAATCAAAAGATGGCCATGCATTCGTAACAACTGATCACACAGCAGAAACACGTATTTACTATGCTCTTGATCTTGGCAATACGTATCGTCTAATCGATGTTGATATGTTGGACAAGCTCAATGTATCAGCAGAGCAAATAACAGAAGCTGCGCGCTTTCAAATAAGAAAGTTGAATACGAAAGTTAAAAAAGACGTAGTAGCAGAAAATGTTTTCTATTTTTTAAATGAAAATGATGGTTATGATGCAAGTCGTATTTTAAATGATGCCTTTTTAAAGGAAATGCATGGTAAGATTGAAGGGGATATGACTGTGTCAGTACCGCATCAAGACGTGCTAATCATAGGTGATATTCGTAATGAAGCAGGATATGATGTATTAGCACAAATGACAATGCATTTCTTTACTGTAGGTACTGTACCAATTACATCACTGTCATTTATATATGAAGATGGCGATTTAGAGCCAATCTTTATATTAGCTAAAAACAGAGTGAAAAAGGAGCAAGAGAAAAAATGATCGTATCATACAACAAAGCTTATGTTGGAGACGTTTTACTCGTTCAATTATCAACAGAAGCAATCGTAAAAACTGTTTTAGAAAAGCACGGAGATTTAGTTCTTTTAAAAGAAGAATCTACTGGCGAAGTAAAAGGGTTTAACCTTTTTAATGCAAGTGAGTATATGCAAATTGAACAACAAGGCAACGTTGAAATTACAGAAGAGCTAGTAGCAGCTCTTGATGCAGCTATCGCTAAAAATGGCGCAACATTAAATTTAGATGTTGACCTAACACCTAAATTTGTCGTTGGTCTTGTTGAAGAAAAAGAAAAACACCCAAATGCAGATAAATTAAATATTTGTAAAGTAAATGTAGGAGATGAAACATTACAAATCGTATGTGGTGCTCCAAACGTTGAAGCAGGTCAAAAAGTGGTTGTAGCAAAAGTGGGAGCAGTTATGCCTTCAGGTATGTTAATCAAAGATGCTGAGCTACGTGGCGTTCCTTCTTCTGGAATGATTTGTTCAGCTCGTGAGTTAGCAATACCAAACGCTCCGCAAGTAAAAGGTATTTTAGTGCTTGAGGATGATGCAGTTGCAGGTACACCTTTTCAAGCTTAAATAAAATATTGTTAAATCGACATACCGTATTATAGGTATGTCGATTTTTAATTTTGTAACAAAAAAGAAATAATTATATTAATATACGAAGTGAATTTGAGAAAAATGGTAATTTTCTAGTACATTCTTTCGCTTCTCATTGCATACTTGGCGTTATTACTGATAAAATGAATGCAACGATTTGGAAAAGAGTGATTCTTATGAAATGGTTTAAAAATGTAGTTGCTCGTATTATGGGTGACGAAATCGAAGAATATGATAATGAAAAAAAGATTCGTAATGACAGAATTGAAATACAAGATACATATGAAGAATATATAGAACAAGAATTTGAAACAGTACAACAAGAAGATTCTATTCCCGCATTTTTACGTAAGAGAGATGCTTTCCGATTCCCGGTTATTTCTGATTCGGAGCGCTCCCAAATGCTACAGAAGGAAGCTCCAAGCAAGCAAGCGCCACCACAATCGAATAAAAAAGTTAGACCTAAGCCACAACCCGTACAACCAGGTCAATGGCAAGAACAGCGCCAAAGTCAAAAACAAGATCGTTTCCAACCATCTTCTCAAAGTCAAACAACATTGCAAAATAAAAGGTCACCATTTGAAAATCAGGTACAGCAATATCAGGAACCAGCTCGTTTCGAAACACGAGAGCAGCCGAGACCGACAACGAAGAATCGTTATAACGAGGCACCATCAAAAAAAGAGCGTATTAATCCATTTAATCCAAAGCCAAATTTTGATACAACTGCACCTTATAGGGAACGACCAAGTTCTTCACTAGGTCGTAGATCGGTTGAGAGTGAAACTGAAACTGTGACTACCACAAAGCCAGAGCAAGTAAAAAAACAAAAGTTCAAACCTACAAATGTACCTTCACCCGTTTATGGTTTTCAAAAGCCACCTATGCGTTCTATTCATGACCAGCTAGAGGGCAATGAATCCGATGAACTAAAACAGACTGAAGATCATTTAGAAGTAACGCAAAAGGCTACTGTAGAAGAACATGCCATTGTTGAATCAAAGCTAGAGGAAACTCAAGTTATTACTGAAACAGAAGTAAAGGAAGTTCAAGCTACAGTAGAAACAGAAGTGGAAGAAGTCCAAGCTGTTGTTGAAACAAACGTAGAGGAAGTCCAAGCTGTTGTTGAAACAAAAGCAGAAGAAGCCCAAGTTATTGCTGAAACAGAAGTAGAAGAGGTTCAAGCTGTTGTTGAAACAAAAGCAGAGGAAGCTCAAGTTATTGCTGAAACAGAAGTAGAAGAGGTCCAAGCTGTTGTTGAAACAAAAGCAGAAGAAACCCAAGTTATTGCTGAAACAGAAATGAATGCAGCCCAAGCTCTTGCTGAAACAGAAGTAGAAGAAGCCCAAGTTATTGCTGAAACAGAAGTAGAAGAGGTTCAAGCTGTTGTTGAAACAAACGTAGAGGAAGTCCAAGCTGTTGTTGAAACAAAAGCAGAAGAAGCCCAAGTTATTGCTGAAACAGAAGTAGAAGAGGTTCAAGCTGTTGTTGAAACAAAAGCAGAGGAAGCTCAAGTTATTGCTGAAACAGAAGTAGAAGAGGTCCAAGCTGTTGTTGAAACAAAAGCAGAGGAAACTCAAGTTATTGCTGAAACAGAAATAGAAGAGGTCCAAGCTGTTGTTGAAACAAAAGCAGAGGAAACTCAAGTTATTGCTGAAACAGAAATGAATGCAGCCCAAGCTCTTGCTGAAACAGAAGTAGAAGAGTTCCAAGCTGTTGTTGAAACAAAAGCAGAGGAAGCTCAAGTTATTGCTGAAACAGAAGTAGAAGAAGCCCAAGTTATTGCTGAAACAGAAGTAGAAGAAGCTCAAGTTATTGCTGAAACAGAAGTAGAAGAAGCCCAAGTTATTGCTGAAACAGAAGTAGAAGAAGCCCAAGCTATTGTTGAAACAGAAGTAGAGGAAACTCAAGTTATTGCTGAAACAGAAGTAGAAGAAGCCCAGGCTATTGCTGAAACAAAAGTAGAGGAAGTTCAAGTTATTACTGAAATACTGGTAATGGAAGAACAGCCTCTCGAAGCTACTATTGAAGAGAATATAACTGAATCCAATATAAAAATGGAAGAGGTAAATGATCAAGTTATTGATTGTGAAGAAATTACCTCTCCAGCCACTTCACATTATGTGGAAGAGCCAATCCAGCACCAACTAATACCTGTTGCAGTTAAAGAGCAGGATGAAATTGTAGAACAAAATCTAGAAGTAAAATTAGTTGGGCAGGCACAAACTTCCATAGAGGAGATTACTATAGAAGAAAAACCTGCCATTGTCGAAGAACTTATTCGTCGAGCGGAAGAGCCTGAAGATGAGCTTTTAAAATCAGAAGATGCAATTATAGAAGCAACTATAAAGCCATCTGAAAATGTAGAAAAGATAGAGGAACCATCTTCAAAAGAGGAAGAGTACCAAGAAATAAAAAAAGAAGAAAGTAAACTTCCTTTTAATGTTCTCATGTTAAAAACAGATAAAGAGAAATGGGCACTCAGAGAAGCAAAGACTAAGCAAATATTAAATACGAGTGTAGAAGAAACTGTACTTCCTTTGGTCGCTATAGAGCAACCTGTTGGAACGGTTTTTACTGAGAACCCTGTACAACAACCAATATTAGAATCTTTTACGGTGTCTGATAATCAAGAAGTTGCGGCGACAGCAGTTGAGCCAGTCATCGAACCGGAAATTGAAGAGCCTATGCCATCACGTATTAACGAAAACCTTGATGAATCTCTAAAATATTTAGAGTCACCAGAAGAAAAAACAGAGGATTTTGAATGGATGGATATGCAAGGTGAGAAACTAATTGAAGCACTCTCTTATTTTCAAGTAAAAGGAGAGATTGTTCAAATTGTGCAAGGACCTGCAGTAACGCAATTTGAAATTACGGTTGGTCATGGTACCAAGGTGAGTAAAATACGAAATTTAGCAGATGATTTGAAACTGGCTCTTGCTGCTAGGGATATACGTATTCAAGCGCCGATTCCAGGTAAGAGCTCAATCGGAATTGAAATTCCAAACCAAAAATCACGACCAGTGCGAATTTCTGAGATTGTTGGTGACCAGTTATTTATTGATTCAGATTCGCCTCTTGAAGCAGCGTTGGGTTTAGATTTAACAGGAAAACCGGTAACGCTGGATCTTCGTAAAATGCCTCATGGATTAATTGCAGGGGCAACTGGATCTGGTAAATCTGTTTGCATTAACTCAATTTTGGTTAGTCTATTATTAAAAGCTAGCCCACAAGATGTGAAACTGCTATTAATTGACCCTAAAATGGTGGAATTGGCTGCATTTAATCATATTCCTCATTTAGTGAGCCCGGTGATTACTGATGTCAAGGCAGCTACTGCAGCTTTAAAATGGGCTGTAGAGGAAATGGAAAGACGTTATCAGTTGTTCGCACATGTTGGCGCGCGAGATATTACTCGATACAATACCATGGTTGAAGAAGAACGAAAATTTTCATTGAAAATGCCATATTTAGTGATTGTCATTGATGAATTAGCAGATTTAATGATGATGGCTCCTACTGATGTGGAAGAGGCTATTTGTAGAATTGCTCAAAAAGCAAGAGCTTGTGGTATTCATTTAGTACTTGCAACTCAACGTCCATCTGTAGATGTTATTACAGGGCTAATTAAGTCTAATATTCCGACACGTATTGCTTTCTCTGTATCATCTCAAATTGATTCACGTACAATATTAGATAGCCAAGGTGCGGAGCGATTATTAGGTCGTGGTGATATGCTGTACTTAGGTAATGGAATGTCTGGGCCTATTCGTGTGCAAGGTACATTCGTAACGGATGAAGAAATAGAAGCTGTGACAGACTATATGCGATCACTAGGTGAACCGGAATATATTTTTGAACAAGAAGAATTGTTGAGAAAAGCTGAGGCAATTGAGGAACAAGATGAGTTATTTGAAGAGGCATGCCGTCATATTTGTGAGCAAGGTACAGTTTCGACATCTTCTTTACAAAGAAAATTCCATATCGGTTATAATCGAGCAGCCAGATTAGTAGACATGATGGAAGCTCAAGGATTTATCTCAGAGTCAAAGGGCACAAAACCACGTGATGTCTTTTTGAAAACACAAGATTTAGAGAATCTCTTTAATAACGGATATGATGAAATGTAAATTATTTATGACTAATGTCTTATTACTTCTAAATAATTAAAGTGGAAGAGTGGGAATTATCGTTTATTTTAGAAGTGTAGTAATCCATGCTATAATGTAATATGTTTTAAAGATTTGATTAATCAAGGGTAAGGAAACTTTCCCGGGAGGTTTCAACATGACAGTTTATCATTTTACAGGAATTAAAGGATCAGGAATGAGTTCACTTGCACAAATTCTATTTGATTCAGGTGAGACGGTTCAAGGTTCCGATATCGAAACATACTTTTTTACAGAGGATCCTTTAAGAGAGCGCAATATTACCATCTTGCCTTTCGATGAGAACAACATTCAACCAGGAATGATTGTAATTGCGGGTAATGCTTTTACGGACGAGCACCCAGAGTTAGTAAAAGCCCGTGAAATCGGTGTAGAAGTAATTCGTTATCATACATTCCTAGGGGAATATTTAGAACAATATACATCAGTCGCTATTACAGGAGCCCATGGTAAAACTTCAACAACAGGTTTGATGTCTCATGTGTTGGAAGGAGACAAGCCGACTTCGTTTTTAATTGGTGATGGTACTGGTGGCGGGGCAGTAGATGCTCAAAACTTCGTAATGGAAGCATGCGAATACCGCCGTCATTTCTTAGCGTATCATCCAGATTATGCAGTGATGACGAATATTGATTTTGATCACCCTGACTATTATAAAGATATAGAAGATGTGTTTGATGCGTTTCAATCGATGGCATTACAAGTAAAAAAAGCTATTATTGCTTGCGGTGACGATGAACACTTACAAAAAATTCAAGCTAATGTACCAGTCGTATTTTACGGTTTTGGTTCTGAAAATGATTTTGAAGCGCGTAATGTAGAAAAAACAACTGAAGGTTCTACCTTCGATGTTTTCGTACGCAACGAATTCTATAGTAAATTCCATATTCCAATGTTTGGAGATCATAATGTCTTAAATACACTTGCAGTGATTTCTTTATGCCATTATGAAGGAGTTCCAGCTGAAACGATTCAAGCTCGTTTAAGTACTTACGATGGTGTTAAACGTCGTTTTACTGAGACAGCAATTGGCGCACGTACATTAATTGATGATTATGCTCACCATCCTACAGAGATTAGAGCGACAATTCAATCTGCACGACAAAAATACCCGAATCGCGAAGTTGTAGCTATTTTCCAACCACATACATTTACACGTACACAAGCTTTTTTACAAGATTTTGCGGATAGTTTAAGTGAAGCAGATAGTGTTTATCTTTGTGATATTTTCAGCTCTGCGCGTGAAAAATCAGGTGCTCTGTCTATACAAGATTTAGTAGATCTAATTGAAGGCAGTGAACTATTGAAGTTAGAAAATATTCCTTCTTTAATAGAGCATAAAGATTCTGTATTCTTGTTTATGGGTGCAGGCGATGTCCATAAATTCCAAGAAGCATTTGAAGCTCTTTTATTAGAAGAAAACGCATAATACAAGCGAAAATATAAAAAAACAGTTTAACCTCTCCTAGAGGCTGAGCTGTTTTTTTTATGGAAAATTCTTTATTTTTGTAGTATAGTGATGATGATTAGCAGGATTTAGCAATGTTTTGTTGAATGTATTGTAATATGTAATGTTTAAATACATTCATTTTGTGGGAACTTAAATGTATATAGTAAGGAGGGTGTAAGATGATAGTTATTTTGTATATAGCAGCACTAGTTGCGGCTGTTGGGTTCCTTGTTTTATGTATTGGTTTAACAATGACATTAAATTCGTTGAAAACGACGTTAAATAATGTAGCGAATACGATGGCTGGAATTGAAGGTCAAATGCAAGGGATTACACGTGAGACAACAAGCTTGTTAGAAAAATCAAATAGTTTGGCAGAGGATATTCAGGATAAATCTCAACAACTGAATACCGTAGTTCAAGCTGTTAAAGGTTTTGGCGATTCAGTAAATGGATTGAATAATTCAGTGCAACAAGTGACATCTTCTATTTATTCAAACGTTTCAAAAAACAGTGATCAGATCGCTCAAGTTATTCAATGGAGTAACGCATTTATGGGAATACGTGGTAAGATGAAAGAGCGTAAAGCAAACAGTGAAACAGTTTCAGTGAATACACCAGATGAAACTGGTAAGCGAAAAAGAAGAAAATAAGACTTTGGGAGGCGCTAGGTATGTCAGAACAAAAACCGAATTACAATGATGTGAGAAATAATTATGATGTTTATGGGAACCAAGGTATTGAGGGTTCGGAAGAGAATGCTTACTTACCACAACCTTATGAACATAAAACTGAATCTCTCTATGACGAATCAAATGTAAATGTAAAAGATTTTGTGATCGGTGCATTTGTAGGTGGTATTGTTGGGGCTGCTGCAGCGTTATTTTTAGCTCCTAAAACAGGTAAAGAATTGCGTAACGATGTGGCAACACAAGCAAGCCAAATCAAAGTAAAAAGTATTGAGCTTTCTTCCACTGCAAAGGAAAAGTCTGCTCAAATTTCAAAAACGCTACAAGAACAATCAGGTCAACTAGTTGATAAAGTAAAATCAATCAAATCTAAAACAACTCAGCCATTGGATGATGGAACGGCTTCTTCTGAAGGTGAAGAGCCGATTGATATCATGGAAACAATGGAAAAAACGATTGCAGAATATGAAGCAGAAACTAATGAGCCGACGGCTGTAAGCTTGGCTCTTGAAGAAGCAGTAGAAGTAGTCGAGTCTGTAACGAAAGAAGCAAAAGCTGAAGCTTCAAAAAACAGATAATGTATTAATAAGTAAAAAGCTATCTCAAAGTTCGTAATTAGAACATTTGAGACAGCTTTTTTTCGTTTTTTATAAGATTTCTTGCTCTATTTTATTTAATGTAATAGAAAGTCGATCGCCACCGAAGATTTCTGCATCGAATTTTGAAGGTTTTTCATTACGTAATATTGAAAATGAGCCTTTGAAATCTGTAGGTAATTGCCAATTGGAAAAACGGAATACATCTTGGTAAATCCAGTTACTAGTATCTTTTGTGACAAATTGAATTTTTGCGCCATTTGGTATGACATCTGATTTATTTGCAATTTCTCCATTTATATAAACAGACATGCAAGTTTTAATCATTTCTAACGTTTCATCTTGGAATGTTACGATTATGCGATCTTCTATTTGCATGTTAAGGCGCTTAGCGATCTGTCCAACTGTCGGCAATTCGGTCATTTGGATGGTTATGCGATCATTATTCTTCATAGCATAGTGAAGTTTTGTTGGAAGACTGTTAAGTGTTAAACTACTCGTGAATTCTAATAAACTTACAGGCTTGTTATCAACATATATTGTAAATGGTGTTAATCGTTTTATAAGGTCTTGATTGTTAGTCCAATGTAAAATTTCTTCTATGGTATCGGCTGTTTTAATAGAAACAATGTCACGATCTTTCAATTGCGTATCCAAGGAGACTGTTTGGCCGTTTACCGTGATTTTCGGTTGTATTTCATATGTTAAATCTTGGATGAATACTTTTTTAATACCAGCATCATCTAATATATCTTTCACCGAAGCTTGAGCAGGTGCTCCATTTTCGCCTTCTTTTAACTCAATGATATCACCATTTTGGATGAGGTGTTTGGTATTTGCTTTATTACCGTTAACGAAAATTTCAGTTGGGCTGCCATGACCACCGGGTATAAAGATGTCCTGATCGTTTACTTTAATTGAAAGAGCTAAACCTGGTTTACCGTATAATTTTGTGGCTAAAACATTGGCTGCAAGTAATGCGTCTGACACCGTCATCTCTTTTAATTCAAATAGACGGATGATTTGTTTATTTACTTCAACGGTCATATATTTTATTGGTGCTCGTTTTGCGGCAATGGCAATACCAATAGGTGTTACAAGCTCAGGAGAGGCAGGAACATGATCCTCCCTTGTGAGTTGTTGAATGGCATCAATTCCTCGAACTGCTACCCGATTTTCTGGTAACTCTAAAACTCTGCAAAGTTCCAGTGGTAAATCCGGTGTTAAACTGCCACCGCCTACTAGTAAAACAGCTTTTGGAGCAATCTGATTATTTAATCGTAAAATTTCAGTGCCAATTGCTGTAGCGAGTTGTACGACTGCTGGACGTAATTTTTCCATAATTTCAGAGCGCGGGTAAAACTGGTCGAATCCTAATATATCTTGAATATTAATCTCATCTTGTGTAGCCATTTCTTTTTTTGCTTTTTCAGCAACAGGGAAGTCCAGTAAGTAATGGTCACTTAACGCCTCTGTAATTTCATCACCAGCTGTAGGTACCATTCCATAAGCTACAACTGTACTTTTATCTGTAATGGCGATATCCGACGTACCTGCACCTATATCCACTAGAGCGACATTTAAACGGCGCATTGTAGGAGGAATTAACGCATTGATGGCTGCGATTGGTTCAAGGGTTAATGCTTCCATCTCTAAATTTGCACGTTTAAGAGCCGCTAACAGTGATTCTACGACGACTCTTGGTAAGAATGTAGCAATTACTTCAACTGAAGCTTCCTCGCCTTGTTGGTCAATTAAACTGCCAATTTCTTCTTGGTCTAAACGGTAGTATAAAACTGAATAGCCAACACAATAATAATGACTAGTATTATTTTTTTCTTCTTTATTTTGTAATAGTTGTTGCTGGGCTTGTTGAACAGCGGCTAATTCTAAACGGCTAATATCTTCTTCAGTGAAAGCAAGACGGTTTTTTATATTAATCGTGACAGCAGCTTGTTCAGTTTTTAAAGCTCGACCCGCAGCCGCAACACTTACTTTATGAAGAGGGCCGTGTTTCTCTTCAAGTTGTGTTTTAATTTTCTCTATTAAAGTAGCTACATGTAATACATTATGTATTTGACCATCTACCATGGCACGTTCCTTGTGTTCTTCAATCATTAAGTCGACAACGTGGAAATTTTCACCTTGTTCTTCTATAATTATTCCAACTACAGAGCGTGTACCTATATCTAATGCAAATAGCTTAGACATCGTGTTTTGCCACGTCCTTTCATGTGCATTTAAAGCAATATACTTCGCCGCGTTGAAGCGTTAAAGAAATATTGCGTGACTTTTTCAAAAACATTGATTATAATAGTCTTATTATCTAAAAATGTATCATAGTTTTCAGTCTACTGAAAGTACCTGATACGAGGAAGTGAGGAGAAACGCAATGAGTCATCAAAATTTAGATCACTTACGTGACCGCGTAGACGCATTAAACCTTGAAATTTTAAGTTTAATTAACGAACGTGCAGAAGTCGTACAAGAAATTGGAAAGATTAAAGAAAAACAAGGTGTTAATCGTTATGATCCTCTTCGTGAGAGACATATGTTGAACCTTTTGAAAGAAAATCATGAAGGTCCACTTAGTCAGGGTACGATTGAACATATTTTCAAAGAAATCTTTAAATCAGCATTGAAATTACAGGAAACAGATCATAAAAAAGAATTATTAGTATCTCGTAAACGTAAACCAGAGGATACAATTGTGAATATTAACGGAGAAGCAATTGGATCTGGAGAACCAACATTCGTATTTGGTCCATGTGCGGTTGAATCATACGAGCAAGTTGCAGCAGTTGCTGCATCGATTCAATCAAAAGGTTTGAAAATGATTCGTGGCGGAGCGTACAAACCACGTACTTCTCCATATGACTTCCAAGGTCTTGGTCTTGAAGGTTTGAAAATTTTAAAACAAATTTCAAAAGAATTCGGTTTAGCTGTAGTTTCTGAAATTGTTACACCATCACATTTGGATGAAGCATTAGATCATATCGATGTTATCCAAATCGGTGCACGTAATATGCAAAACTTCGAATTATTAAAAGCAGCAGGAGCGACAAATAAACCTGTACTTTTAAAACGTGGTTTAGCAGCAACAATTGATGAATTCATCAATGCAGCAGAATACATTATCTCAAAAGGTAATGATCAAATTATTCTTTGTGAACGTGGTATTCGCACATATGAAAAAGCGACACGTAACACATTAGATATTTCAGCTGTTCCAATTTTAAAACAAGAAACACATTTACCAGTATTTGTAGATGTAACGCACTCAACTGGTCGTCGTGATTTACTATTACCATGTGCTAAAGCAGCCATTGCCATTGGAGCAGATGGTGTCATGGCAGAAGTTCATCCAGATCCAGCAGTTGCATTATCGGATGCTCAACAACAAATGAGCATTCCACAATTCGATGAATTCTACGAAACACTACAAAAGTTCATGAAATCTTACGAAATACACGCATAATAGGGGGTGACGATTCGAATTACTAGAATCGTCACCTTTCTTTTGTTGAAAAATCTTTGCTAATTGTCGTATCATAAAAAGAAGAAAAGAAAAGGAGGTCATCAAGTGACCGTTACAATTTATGATGTTGCACGTGAAGCAAATGTTTCTATGGCGACAGTTTCACGTGTCGTCAACGGCAACCCAAACGTTAAGCCGTCAACTAGAAAAAAAGTTCTTGATGTAATTGAACGCTTAGAATATAGACCAAATGCGGTTGCTCGTGGCTTAGCAAGTAAAAAAACAACGACAGTAGGCGTTATCATTCCGGATATATCCAATATTTTCTATGCTGAGCTGGCGAGAGGTATTGAAGATATCGCGACAATGTATCGCTATAATATTATTTTATCCAATTCCGATCAACGAGAAGAGAAGGAAATACAGTTATTAGATAATATGTATGGTAAGCAAGTTGATGGAATTGTTTTGATGAGCGAGCAAGTCACAGAAGAACTATTAGATAAAATGGGACAGTCCCCTGTACCAATCGTTTTGGCGGGTTCAATTGACCAAACACAAAAAATACCATCTGTAAATATCGATTATTTACAAGCGGCTTATGAAGCAGTTAGCCGACTAATAGATAATGGCCATAAACGAATTGCTTTCGTGTCAGGACCATTCACTTCTACGATTAACCGAGAATATAAATTTGCTGGCTACAAGAGAGCATTAGAAGAAGCGGGTATTGAATTGGATAACAATCTTGTTATTGCTAATGAAGACTCTTATGATAGTGGTATCGAAGATTGGTCAGAGCTAAGCAAGCTTGAAAATGCACCAACAGCCTTCTTTGCTGGTAGTGACGAGCTAGCCATCGGAATTATCCATGGTGCACAAGATGCAGGTAAGAAAGTGCCGGAAGATATTGAAGTAATCAGTTTTGAAAACTCGAAGCTGGCACGAATGGTACGCCCTCAATTAACAAGTGTTGTATTACCGCTGTATGATATAGGTGCGGTTTCAATGCGCCTATTAACTAAATTTATGAACAAAGAAACAGTGGAAGATGGAATTGTTATACTTCCACACCGTATTGAAGAACGAGATTCAGTAAAATAAATACTTCAATAAAAAAGGATTGCTCTAACATCGTGTAAAAGACGATAGAGCGATCCTTTTTATATATGTTTAGCTTTGGATAGAACGAATCATGTACAATGCTTTTTCTAAAATTTGATGATTTTTTTCTGTGATTTCTACTTTTCTTGGAACTTCATTATACATATTAATTGGATCCATCCAAGTAGGGATTAGGGTGACTGGAGATTCGGGCTGCCACTTTTCTAACCAAGCAGACGGGAGTGGCCCATCAGGAGCTTTTTGATCAGTCATTTCTGTCCAAATTAGTGACCAGGCCCTTGGGACTACTCGCCAAATATCATAGCCGCCTCCACCGACAGCAATCCAGCGGCCACCACAATATTCATGTGCTAGCTCATGAGCGATCCGAGGTATTTCTTTATAAATCTTCATCGAACCATACAGATGAGTTAGGGGATCAAAATAATGTGCATCTGCACCATTTTGTGTCAAAATAACATCTGGTTTAAAATGCGCGACTATTTCTCTAAAGGCTGTTTCATAGATGTCCAAAAATGACTCATCTTCTGTGAAAGCATCAATCGGTAAATTGAAAGAAGTACCATGACCCTCACCAGTTCCTCTTTCTGTAACGTTCCCAGTGCCAGGGAAAAGATAACGACCTGTTTCGTGAATAGATATAGTACACACATCTGGATCGTCGTAAAAGCTCCATTGAACACCGTCACCATGATGTGCGTCTGTATCGATATAGAGTACTCTAGCATTGTATTTTTGTTGCATATACTTGATGGCTACAGTGCTGTCATTATAGATACAAAATCCCGAAGCACGACCTTTAAAGCCGTGATGAAGTCCACCACCTAAATTAGCAGCATGCTTAGCCTTTCCTTGCATCACATAATCGCATGCGGTTAGTGTGCCACCTACGATATGAGCACTCGCTTCATGCATAAATGGAAAGATGGGCGTATCCTCTGTGCCGATGCCATACTGCTCACCTTGTTCATTTGTTATTTCACCGTGGCCTGCTTTTTTTACTATATCCATATACTTTGAATCGTGACCGAGAAGAATTTCTTCATCTGTTGCGATACGTGGTTCAACAATATCTGCTTTATTTAAGGCACCAAGCTCATTTAGTAAATCGACTGTTAAAGTTAGTCTTTTTTGATTAAAAGGATGAGTGTCTGAAAATTTATATCCAAGTTGGTTATCTGAGTAGATGAATACGGCGTTCATTTCTACAGTTTCATGCCCGGCATATTTGGCCATAGCACATCAAACCCTTCTTTTCGTAAATCCTCAATGATGGAAAGAGGATTCATGATTTTTACTCGTATAGATAGTATTTTCATCTCATCAAACTCTTTATCAGGATATACTAAGACACTCAATACACTCGCGTGGTGCTTATGGAATACTTTTGTTACTTCAAATAATATGCCGACGATATCGGGTACACGAATTTCTATGTGTGAGCTTGGTTTATTTGCTCCAGTTAACTCAATATAGTTATACAGTAAGTCTGTTCCTGTTACGATCCCTACTAATTTACCACCACTGATGATAGGTAAACAACCAATACGATGTTCATAAAAAATTATGGCGATCTCTTCGACGAAATCAAGTGGATGACCAACAATTATATTCTTTGTCATAATATTTTCTAATGGTTGGTCATAGATACCTTCGTCTGGTATTTTGAGCAGGGAAGACGGGAGCGCGTTTTTTATATCCCTTTCTGTCACTAGGCCAATAACTTCATTAGCTGCATTTGTAATAGGTAAATGACGAATCTGTTCTTTTTTAAGTAGCTGAACAGCCTCCTTAATAGTGTTGGATGGCTTTAAGGAGTACACAGTTGTATTCATGATTTCT
The DNA here is from genome assembly GCF_057838945.1 of Viridibacillus sp. KH_047. NCBI lineage: Bacteria > Bacillati > Bacillota > Bacilli > Caryophanales > Caryophanaceae > Viridibacillus > Viridibacillus sp. KH_047. The sequence goes on from NZ_CM174479.1 coordinate 902,630, forward strand.
TCAACAATCATAGACAAAATCCCCTTTGTGTAGTTGTTTAGTACATGAAACGGCTTTTAAAACGTAGCTGATCAAACCTTTGAATTGATTGACTATTAACTCTACTACCAATACGTGCCATTAGGCAATTCGCGGGGTGTGAAGAGATTTCAGGTTCATCTGTAGCGAAATTCTCCAGACCTCCCGCGTTCATCATTTTTTCCATGATTTTACGATATTCCCAAACATTTAGTCCGGTTCTTTTTAAATCCCAGTGCCAATAATATTCGGTTGTAATAACGATATAGTCCTCCATCGCATCATCCATCATAGATACGCGAAGTATTTGTTTACCTACACCTGCTCCACGAAATTCTGGTATGACTTCGATTGCTCCAAGTTCAATTAAATTTTCCATTTTCCCTTCTGACCAACGTTCTAATGGATCAGGGTATAAAAAGGTTGCATAACCGACGATGGTATCCTCATTACGTGCAATAATAATACGTCCTTCAGGTAATTTGGCTATTCCTATTAACGCTTTAAATTGTTGTTTAGCAACTCGAAAAGCTGTTAAATCCTCATGAAACTTTAGTTTTTCTAATTGCTCAGGTTGGATAGGACCTTCGACCACAATTTGACCTGATTTAGTTTCCATATTAACGCCGTAATAAGTTTTAATAAATTCCATTATTTCACCGCCTTACTAAGATATTGTATTTCAATTATACATGAATGAAAAAGAGAATAATTACATAAATGAGAAAATTATATGTCTAGTGTCAAAAGTTTGTAGGGTGATAAAAGGTTTAATTAATGAGGTTTAGATGCAATTAAATGGTATAAGAAAAGAGCATTCTACAAGTCTGTAGAATGCTCTTTGAGAAGGATTAATTGTTGTTACTAGCATCGTTGTTTTCATTACTAGTATCTTTATCCTTATCTTTATCGGTACTTGGGTCCTTGTCTTTATCTGGCTCAGTTGTATTGTCTTTGTCCGATATCGGTTTTTTATTATCCGTATTAGGTTGCTGATTCTTATCTTTGTCTTTGTCTTTATTAGTATTTGCGTTTGAATTTGAAGGATTGTTATTTGGTTGTTTATCTTTATCTTTATTCTTATCTTTATCCTTGTCTTTCTCATCATTAGGTTTGTTTGCAGCATCTAATTTTTCTTTCTCTTTTGATGATAGAATACCTGCAGGGTCTCCACCCAGGGTTCCTAACATACGAGAGATAAAGTCAGGATTTAAGCCGCCACTTGAGTTGAAGCTATCATCTGGACTAGTAGGTAACATCACTTGAGAGTTAAATAAATCAGTTCTTGAGAACCCTGCTTTTGAACATGCTGAAGATAATGCTCGTCCAGACAAACCACAGAATGTCTGACTAACTACACCTGGAGGAGCAGTGAAGCGTTTGCCAGATGCTGTAGCTAATTTTGGATTAGAATCATAAACAGAGTTCATCAGTCTAGCCCATAACATATTTATACGAGTACTTGGTTGTAAGTAAGTTTCATTGTATTGATAAAGTGTCTGTGGTGTATCGTAACCCATCCATACGCCTAATGAAATATCAGGGTTAAACCCGACTAACCAAACATCATTATAGTTTTGTGATGTACCTGTTTTAGCAGCGAAGTCTGCACTAAATTTCAGGCCAGCATTTGCTGTAGTACCAGTTCCTTGTTTCAATACATCACGCATCATATCCGTAATGATATAGGAAGTTTGTGGACTGTATACTTGTTTTGCTTTTGATTTGTGTTTATATACAGTTTTACCGTCTGAATCAACAATTTTAGAAATCATATAACCATCTACGAATTTACCTCCATTTGCAAAAGTTGCAAATGCATTCGTATTTTCTTCCACAGTTACACCATATTTTAGCGCGCCAATAGAAGTTGCGTAGTTCGTATAATCATCCGCATCTAAATCTGAGAAGCCATTTTTGGCAAGTAAATCAGCAGGTCTACGGTTCATGATTTGGCTGTACAGTCGGATTGCTGGTAAGTTTTGTGAGTCTTTTAAAGCTTCACGTGCCGAAATAATACCTCGGTTATCACTTTCAGTATAGTTTGATGGAGACCATCCAGGCATGCTAAATTTCACATCGACTACAGGACTACCTGCCCCGATTACTCCATATTCAATCGCTGGTGCATAAACTAGAAGTGGCTTCATAGTAGAACCATTTGAACGTTTAGCTTGAGTCGCATGGTTTAGTTCTTCTAATTTAAAGTCACGACCACCGACGAAGCTTAAGATTTTACCTGTTTTGTTTTCCATGACAATACTACCAACTTGTACAGGTACATCAACTTGTTTACTTTTTCCAGTCTCTGAATCTGTAACAGTCTTTTTAAATGTAGCGCCGTAATAGGCAAAGTTATCTTTTACATTTTGCATATTGTCATACATTTTCTTATCAATTGTAGAGTATATCTTATAACCTTTTGATCTCAATTCACGATCTGCTAAGATTGTATACTTTTCTTTTAATTTCTTTTCATTTTTTAATCGTTTTGGATCTAATCCATCTTTTTTAGCTAAAATAGTAGCCATAATATCTTTCGCACGGCTTTCAATTTCATATGTTACATATGGATATTTTTCTTCTGGGCGAAGTTCCGGCTTACGGAAATCTTTTTTAATATTGTATTTCAACGCTTTTTTATACTGCTTGTCCGTAATATAGCCTGTTTCATGCATACGATATAGAACAGTTTTCATACGATTAATGCCAAGTGCTAATGAATCTTTATCTTTAAGCTTTCCTTGCTGTGTAAATGGTGTATAGGCATAAGGTGATTGTGGAATACCTGCGATATAGGCAGCTTGTGCAAGGTTAAGTTCACTTGCTTTTTTATTGAAAATACCTTCAGCTGCTGTTTCGATTCCAGCAATATTACGCCCAGATGCATTTCTACCATAAGGAATAATATTTAAATAAGCTTCTAAAATTTCGTCTTTGTCCATGAATTTTTCAAGTCGCATTGCGAGTAATAATTCCTTCGCTTTACGCTCGTAAGAAACTTCATTTGTTAAAATTTGGTTTTTAATTAATTGCTGCGTTAATGTGGAGCCACCTGTTTGAGTCGAAGAGTTCGTTACATCTTGTAACAATCCACGGAAAACTGCTTTTGGCACAATACCGTTATGTTCATAGAAGTATTCGTCCTCTGTAGCTAGTACAGCATTAATTACATTAGGCGAGACCTTATCTAGAGTAGTTTCACGTCGTTCTAAGTCTGAACGCATTTTACCTAAATATTTTCCACCTGCGAAGTAGAGATCACTCGTTTCATCATAAGTTAAAATGTCGCTACGCATTTCAGCTTTTGCTCGCAGAGGCTCTTCTTTTACGAGGGAAGCAAAATATCCAGCGCCAATAGACCCTACAAATACAAAACCTATAACTGCTAATGTGATAAATAATAAACATAAATTCCAGATTACGCTTGATGTTATGCGTAGTGTTTTCATCCATCTCATAGAAGTCATTTCTTGAATACGATTGTCTATTTTTTTAACCCATTTTTTAAATTGTTCTATCACTAAATCGACCTCCTAAAATCTCGTTAATTATACCATAATTGATTTATGACTAATAATATTTATTGACAATGAATCTAAATGAAGTACAATAGTCATTAATAGTTTTTCGAGCGTTGAAAAGTGCGCAGTAGTGAACATATTCCCTGTATAGAGAGCTAGCGGTTGGTGAAAGCTAGTCATAATATGAACACGAATTACACATTTGGAGCGAGAACGTAAGCGTCGCGTTAAGACGTATGAGCCGGAAGAATCATTTTTTCTTCAAGCTGGGTGGTACCGCGTTAAATTGTGATTAACGTCCCTGCATATTTATATGCAGGGACTTTTTTTATTTAAATTAGGAGGTAAGGATTATGACAAATCTATTATTGGAAGATTTACAGTGGCGTGGCCTACTGTACCAACAAACAGATGCTGAAGGTATGGAAAAATTATTAAATGAGGAATCTGTTTCTTTGTATTGTGGTGTTGACCCAACTGCAGATAGCATGCATATCGGACATATCGTGCCACTACTTACTTTAAGAAGATTCCAAATGGCAGGTCACCAACCAATTCTATTAATCGGTGGCGCTACTGGTATGATTGGTGATCCATCAGGTCGTTCTGAAGAGCGCCAATTACAAACCGTTGAACAAGTTGAGAAAAACGTACAAGGAATTAAAAAACAATTAGAGCGTATTTTCGATTTCAATTCAGATAACGGTGCAAAACTTGCAAACAACCGCGACTGGATTGGCTCAATGAATACGATTGAATTCCTACGTGACTACGGTAAATTAATCAATGTAAACTACATGCTGGGTAAAGATACAATTTCATCTCGCCTAGATACTGGACTTTCATTTACTGAATTTGCTTACACAATTATTCAAGGTATTGACTTTAACCACTTATACGACAACTTCAACTGCCGTATTCAAGTAGGTGGCTCTGACCAGTGGGGAAATATTACAACTGGCCTAGAAGTGATTCGTAAAACACATGAAGAAGAAACAAAAGCATTTGGTATCACAATTCCACTTGTAACAAAAGCGGATGGTACAAAATTCGGCAAAACAGCAGGCGGAGCAGTTTGGTTAGATGCTGAAAAAACATCACCTTACGAGTTCTACCAATTCTGGATCAATGCAGCTGACTCTGATGTCGTGAAATACTTGAAAATCTTCACATTCCTATCTCGTGAAGAAATCGAAGCATTAGAAAAAGCTGTAGAAACTGAGCCACATCTACGTAAAGCACAAAAAGCATTAGCTGCTGAAATGACAAAATTGATCCACGGTGCAGAAGGCTTAGAACAAGCTATTCGTATTACAGAAGCATTATTCTCAGGTGACTTAAAAGCACTTTCAGTAGAAGAAATGAAAGTAGCATTTAGTGGCGTACCTTCTGTTGAAATCGCAAAAGAAGATCAAAATATTGTCGACCTAATCGTCGAAGCTAAAATTTCATCTTCAAAACGTCAAGCCCGTGAAGACGTAACAAACGGAGCTATCTCAATCAACGGCGAAAAAATTACAGATTTAGCATACACTGTAGACGCCAAAGACCGCCTAGAAGATGCATTCGCAATCGTAAGAAGAGGCAAAAAGAAATACCACATGGTGAAATTTAACTAAATGCTGAAGGCGCTCGTTTCAAGGAACGTAACCTAAGTACGCGGCGTCCTGCCGCAACGGTTACGTGACCCACATCCTGTGGGCCCTCGACAAGCGTTGTAGTTCTCGAATCAAAAGCATCACTACAGCTTTTGTCCGAGGGAACGGAAACGACCTCGAGCAGCTAGCGCCTGAAGCTGGATATCTTAATTAAAGTACCAATTATTTATCACTAAGACTACTGCTCACTTTAAAGTGAGCAGTAGTCTTTTTTGAACTTTAGCAAAGAAGTATAGAACTAATAGATATTATGATTATTAAAGAAAACTTTTCTATACATAGAGTAGACTCTTTTGTAAGAAATTAACCCTATTTAATCGTAAAATATTGAAATTAAAAAAGGTTGCAAAAAAAGACTTCTCACTTAATGTGAAAAGTCTTCTGCTATTAGTAAATTCATCTTATTTTTCAATTACCCATTCAGGTAACGTAAGGTTTTCATACTCTTTGGGATGTATTAAGGTTGCCAACTTCAAAGCACCTTCTAGTAACCTAGGCGAAGGACGGCAATAGAGCCATTCCTCCATTACATGAAGGCGGTCTAATTTTATAGCGGACATCTCTGATGCTCCGGGTCTTTTCAGAAGGTGTCCAGGTTTAATCCGGTGGTGTTGAACACCGACCCATGCTAGAAACGCATAATCAGGATTTCGCTTTAATACATCATTCCAATCGGTCTGTACACTAGCTAATTCAACATCAGCAAAGAGGTTTACACCACCCGCAATTTCGCTTACTTCAGTCAGCCAGTTAATACCACCTGGTGTGAATATAGGGTTTGGCCACCATTCCCAATATAATGAAGGTTTAATTTCACAACTTTCGCCGATTTTCTTCATACTAGCAACAAAGCTCTCAAATTCAGCAGCTCTTGTCTCAGCATGTTCGAGTACGCCACATGCTTTGCCTAGTATACGTAAATCGTCAGCAATTTCTTGCAGACTATTAGGATTTAGAACGAGATGTGGAATTTTACGACGCTCGAGTTCCTCAATATTCTTCTCCATTCCAGGAACGCTAAGTGAAGCGATGACGAGCTCGGGCTCCATGCTTTCAAGCAAATCCATATTAATAGAAAGATCCGGACCAAGGCGTGGTAAATGCTGAATAGAAGATGGCCAATCAGAAAAATCATCGATAGCTATTAACTGATGCTCAAGTTGTAAATAGGTGAGTAGCTCAGTATTACTAGGGCAAATTGATATGATTTTCATTTATAAAAGACCTCCTTTTAAATAAAAAATAGCCATTCGTTAAGTGTTATTATAACATAACGAATGGCTATTTTTGGCTATAGCTGAAAACGAGATTAGATTATGACCAGCGACTCATGCCACCTTTAACATTATAAACAGAAGTGAAGCCTGCTTTTGAAAGAATACTAGCAGCACGAGCACTTCGCATACCACTTTGGCAGATAACGATGATTTCCCTGTTGGCGTCGAGTTTGCTTACTTTGCTTGGTAGTTGATCTAATGGGATATTTTGAAATTGCACAATATGCCGGGTTTTATATTCACCAGATGTGCGGACATCGATAAGTTGCTTTGATTTGTCATTTAGCATGTTTTTTAAATCATTTGTAGAAATATTTTTTACACCTTTTGCTGTTTTTGTACGGAAATACATAAAAACAGCGATTGCAAGGAGTAGGATAATCCATTCCATTATTGTAATTCTCCGTTCCTATTAGTTGTTGTTAGTTGCTGGATAATTTTCATAGCTGAATTTGGGTCATAACCAAGTACCCAATTACCATTAATATTTGTTTGGGGTACACCAAGACGACCAGTTGCAGCCATTAGTTCTTGCACAATTTCAGGTTTTTCTTGAATATTTACTTCTTTATAGAGAATGTTTTGTTCGATTAGAAAATTTTTCATTAATACGCAGTATCCACAATTTGTGGATGAATAAACGGTCACATCCAATGTCATTTCGTTATTGCCTCCTTTTGACAGTTTACTCTATATACCCCTATAGGTATTTTTAATATACTATGTAGGGTATGAGTTTTCAACTAATTTGTTTTGTAACATCTTTACTTGACACAATACCATTAGGGGTATAATATCTAATACTGTTACATGATAAGCTTGGATTGAGGTGACAATAATGGAATATGACGATCAAATTAAGAATCGTTTGAAACGAATTGAAGGTCAGCTAAAAGGTGTTATCCGCATGATTGAAGAAGAAAAAGAATGCAAAGATGTCATCACACAGTTATCTGCCTCTCGCTCAGCAATTGATCGCGCGATTGGGCTTATTGTAAGTACTAATTTAGTGCGTTGCATGGAAGATGAAAATGAGCTTAAAGGGAAAGATAAAGAAACATTAATTAAAGAAGCTGTAGATTTATTAGTGAAGAGCCGATAATCGACTCTTCCTTATTTTAAATATAATATATACCATGTGGGGTAAGGGAGATAATAAAAATGAAATCAATATCAGTAGAAGAAGTACAACAATTATTAGAATCAGGTAAAGAATTAAATTTAATTGATGTTCGTGAAGTGGATGAAGTAGCGGCGGGTATAATTCCAACAGCCATCAATATCCCATTAGGATTAATCGAATTTCGTATGAATGAATTAGATAAATCCAAAGAGTACATTATGGTTTGTCGTTCAGGTGGGCGCAGTGGCAACGCAACGATATTTTTAGAAAATCAAGGTTTTAATGTGGCTAATATGGATGGCGGCATGTTAGCTTGGTCAGGCGATGTTGAATAAATTACAGCTATAAGACTCGTATTAAAGAGTATGCATTTCGCATACTCTTTTTTATATGGAATAATATTGGAATGTAAAGATATTTTATTAGACGATATGATAATTGAGTGGAAACCGACATCTGCTCTTAAAGGATTATTGAGAAAGAAGTTGAAAGACTCGCATAGTCATCATTAATGTTGTATTTCTCATATTTACCAAAAATAAGTTTTTTGAGAGAATATACCTATATTATCTTTGGTATGATTTTAACAGAATACTAGAAGGGGAGAATTATAAATGAATGAATTACAAGAAACAAAGCAGCAAGAGATGTTACATCCATTTTTCTCTATTTGGTTACATCCTAAAAAAACGGCCAGATATATACTTGATCATAAAGGATTAGGTTACGCTATTATGTTCATATTGCTCGGAGGAATGGCGTCTGTACTTTTCAGTGCTATGGATTCAGAATTACATTTAGATATTCCAACTTGGGGTATATTATTAATTTGTGTAATTGGTGGACCATTAATTGGTTTGTTTTCATCTGCTATTGGAGCAGGGGTTTTCTTTCTAATAGGAAAATTGTTTAAAGGGAAGGCAACTTACAAAGAGATGTTCAAAGTAATGGGGTTATCCTCGATTCCTCATATTTGGTTAGCACCCATTTTATTATTATGGATGGCATTCTCACCAGAAACTTTCTTTAGGATGGATAGCGATTATCTTGAAGTGAAGAACCTTTTAGTAACGCTAGTTTCAAGTCTAATCTCGTTTTGTATCACGATATGGTCTTTTGTTATTAACGTAGGGGTAGTTGCAGAGACGCATCGTTTTTCTAATTGGCGTGCATTTTTCACGATTTTCATTCCAGGCTTCGTTGTTTTTGTCATTTTGCTTATTATTGTTACGTTCTCATTTATGGGGTAAATGTAGAGCGTTGATTAGTAAATTAACCTAGTTCTTATCCATTTGAGGCTAATTGGACATCCGAAATTCTTTGGGTGTTCATTAGCCTCTTTTATATACTATTTTTTTTTCTGAAAGTTGCTTGAAAAAAGAATTAGTTTTTAGTTAGTGGAGAATATATAATAAAAAAACCTTGTACCCGTTAATATAGCGGGTACAAGGTTTTGGAAAGAACAAAGATTAACGAGAGTAGTACTCTACGATATAAGCTTCGTTGATTTCAGCTGATAATTCGCTGCGTTCTGGAAGACGTACAAAAGTACCTTCTTTTTTGTCTGCATCGAATGATAGGTATTCTGGTACGAAGTTGTTTACTTCGATTGCTTCATTAACAACATCAAGGTTTTGAGATTTTTCACGAAGAGAAATCACTTGACCTGGTTTTACGCGGAATGAAGGGATATCAACGCGTTTACCATCAACCAAAATGTGGCCGTGGTTTACTAATTGACGAGATCCACGACGAGTGCGTGAAAGACCTAAACGGTAAACTAAGTTATCAAGGCGAGTTTCAAGAAGGATCATGAAGTTTTCACCGTGGATACCTTGCATTTTACCAGCTTTGTCGAATAGAGTACGGAATTGACGTTCGTTCATACCATACATATGACGAAGTTTTTGTTTTTCTTGTAATTGTAAACCGTATTCTGATAATTTTTTACGTTGGTTAGGACCGTGTTGTCCTGGTGCGTAAGGGCGTTTTTCGATTTCTTTACCTGTGCCGCTTAGTGAAATACCAAGGCGACGAGACAGTTTCCATGATGGACCTGTATAACGAGACATAGAGAGTCTCCTCCTTTAATTGGTTTTATTTTGTTGTAAAATAAAAACCAGATGTATCCAGAATTATTGACATTTTATTTTCATGCAACTTCGCCCATGCAGCCAAAGGGTTACGTGTTACACCATCCATTTCTGGAGGAATAAAATGAAAGCAATAAAACCATACAACTGCTGCGTTTATTTTACACAAAGACCATTGTAACTTTTACATAGTAATGTGTCAAGGTAAATGAGAGATTGTAGAAAAGATAAAAAAAGTAGATAAAGGATAATTCAAGGAGTATTGATACGATTTCTTGATTTCAAGAAGTTTTTTCCAAAAGAACTATAGTTGAAAAGGCTTATTTTATGTATAATAGAATTAGACAAGATCATATATAGCATGTTTTGAAGGAAAAGGTGATTGCATGGCAGATTATCAACAAATAATGCAAAATATAAAATGTCAGATCCTAGACTTGTGGACGGATTTAATAGATGAAAAACTTAAAAGTAGTGAATATTTTGAACTATTAAAAGGGATCCTATTACAATACTTCGGTATTTCAAAAAGTGAATACTTACATTTAGACAAAGATATTTTCTACCCCGTCTCATTTGATGCAGAGCATGAGCATATACAAGGTATTCCGTGTACATTATTAGAGCCGTATCTTCATCAAGAGTATCCATTCCCAAGCGCATTTGTTGATATTTTGAAAGAGAAATATGATTTTGCCGATGATGTAATAGTTTTACGGGAAGTAAATCAGAAACCGTTTGGCATCATCATTGTGCAAGAAACAGGGGATTGGAAAGAGTTTGCGAAGACAAAGTATATTCATGATTTTGAAATGCTACTCGCGCGTGTTATTCAGATAATACAAAAAAATATTAGAGCCACATATGAACAAAAGATGAATATTGAATTAGTTAGAATGACGGGTATTTTCCATTCGTCTATGGATATTGATAGAATACTGAAAGCACTTCTTCATGGTGTCAAAAGTGCCCTACCGAAGTTTGAATCGAAACTTATTTTATCAAATGATCAAGATCGTCATCTAACTGTTGATACGCATACATTTGATTATATGTCTGAGCGTTCTTCAACTATAGAAGCCTTTGTTTCAGGAGATATGAAAATTGAGCAGGCAGCAGACATAGAATGGTGTGTATTAAATGCACCAATAAAGGGTCGTCAAGGAATTTATGGGGTGTTGCAAATTTTCGCACCGTTAAATTATGTTTTTGGTAAACAAGAGAAAGACCTTATTATGCACATAGCTGAAACATCAGGTAATGCATTAGAAAATGCAAAACTATATCATCAATCACATCGTTTAGTATCAGATCTCCAACTTATAAATGAAACGTCGCACCGTTTAAATATGAAATTGAATCAAGAAGAAATGTTATTGTTTCTTGCAAAACAGTTAACAAAATCGTTCAGTCCTGATGAAATTTGCTTTGTTTTAAAAGAAAATGATGCGTATCAAGTAACAACAGAGAGTACGGCTTTTTTCTTTGAAAATGAATCTAAGCCATATTTGAAATATGTCAGTGATCATTTTGATAAATCGACAGATCCATTATTTGTAGCAGATTTCAGCAACTTAATAGCTGATAAAGTCTCGCTTATGTCAATGATGGCTATACCTATTATTATTCGAGAAAAAGTACATGGTTTTAGTATCGTTCTACATAATAAACCGTATTTCTTTTCGTTTGATAGTTTTAAATTAATGCAATCTTTAATACGTCATTCATCATTGGCGATTTCGAATACAATTTTACGTGACCAACTTCAAGAAATGGTCGATCGAGATCATTTAACTAAATTATTTGCTAGAAAATATTTGGATCGATATGTTGAGATTTCGATGGATAAGGATGAAGGTGGTGTCTTTATTTTATTAGATATCGATGATTTTAAAATGATCAATGATACATATGGACACCAAAAAGGTGATGCAATTTTAGTAACGATAGCGCAACATTTGATAGACACGGTGCAGGGGCAAGGGATTTGTGCTAGATGGGGTGGCGAAGAAATTGCTATCTATTTACCAAACCAAACTGTATTGGCAGCAATTGATCTGGTTGATAAGATTGTTGCGTCTGTTCCTGATGTAACAACACCGTCTGTAACTGTATCTTCAGGTGTAGCTGCTTGGCAAAAAAATCTTAATCACAATTTTCATAGCGTTTTTCAAAATGCGGATATTGCATTATATGAAGCGAAAAATAATGGCAAAAATCAATTTCGTTTGTTTGAAATGGATGATGTCACAAATTAAGGTGTTAAAAAAGAGTTACGCCCAATACAATTGTGGGCGTAACTCTTTTGTTATATTTTAGAATGAAAGATGTTTCGTTAATACTTGTACAAAGTGTTCTATGCCTTTACGATCATCATCTGAAAAGCGATTTTGTATAGGGCTATCGATATCAAGTACACCAAAAAGTTTACCCTTAATGATGATTGGAACGACAATTTCTGATTGAGAAGCCGCATCACAAGCAATATGACCTGGAAATGCATGAACATTTTCAACGACGATTGTTTCTTGTTTCGCAGCTGCAGTACCACAAACTCCACGTCCAATTGCGATATGGACACAGGCAGGTAAACCTTGGAATGGTCCTAACAATAATTTTTCGTTTTTATGTAAGTAAAATCCACACCAGTTAATGGTGTCTAAAAATTGATTTAATAATGCTGAGGCATTGCTTAAATTAGCAATAGTATCTGTTTCGCCTTCTAATAAAGCATCTAATTGCTTCGCTAAGAGTGCATATTGTTCTGCTGAGTTGCCACTATAAGAGGATTGCGTAAACATTTTATCTCTCCATTCTAAATTATCTTAAAGGGAAAATTTTATCATAATGTTGATGTAAATCCGTAACTTGATGAGCATCAGAGCCAAAAACAAGTGGGATTTTTAGAGCGTCAGCAAGTTTAACATATTGTAATGGAGGATAAGGTTCTTTACAATCTTTTTTTGATAAGCCTGCTCCATTGACATCTAGTTCATAGTTCTTAAGGGCCATCAGTTGTAAAATCTCTTCAATTTGATTGTGGTCATCTATTTTTTGTTGATGTGCTAATTGGAATTTATGAACGAGTGTCGGGTGACCGATTCGTTTTGGTTTGAAAGGTCCTAAATCAGCAGAAATAGATTCTTTTACTGTTTCATAATATAGATTGTATACTTCCTTTACTGTTCCAACGGCTTCTGCAAATTCCAGGAAAGTCTCACTTGAATAGTCAATACATGTATAAGCATTGTTATATTTTAAAAAGTGAACTGATAAAATAGCATCGTCCAACTGCGGACCGATATCATTTAAAAAGTCTCTTGTTTGTCTTTCATAACCGGTAATAAAATCGACTTCTAAGCCAATGCGAATATGTATTTCTGAGGCATATTGTTTTTTTAATTCTTTTAACTTTTCTATGTATGGAAATAAATCTCCAGCTATCATACCGCTATCTTGCATAGGTGTTGGGTCAGTAAAGCCACTAGGGAGAGGTGCATGTTCTGTAAATGTAATGTCGGTAAATCCGAAAGTGATTGCTTTTTTTATGTATTTTTCAAAATCATCCTTCGTACCGTGAGGGCAAAAAGGTGAGTGAATGTGAGCATCTCGTTTCATGAAATATTCCTCCAACTTGTATAATATAGTGATATGGTAGATATTTTTTAAAAATACGTGTAAACGGTAAACAAATTCACCGAAAACATGGTAATATTAAGGTTAATTAATTGGCTGAAATAGTGATTTAGGAACAGGGGGTCTTACGATGCAGTATATCATTCCCGTTATAATCGTACTATGTATTATAGTAGCATTCATTTTCATTTTGCGTCGAAAACATAATAAAGAAATTCAGAGGTTGGATCAGAAAAAACTTCAAATTCAAAACAAACCCGTTTTGGAAGAGTTGACAAAAGTGAAAGCTCTGAACATGAATGGTCAAACAGAAGAGATGTTTGAGCGCTGGCGCAATAAATGGACGGAGCTTATGGACGTTGAAATGCCTAAAATCGACGTGCTATTATTTGATGCTGAAGAACTTGTGGATAAATTCCAGTTTGGCAAAGCGACTGACATTGAAAAAGAAATTGAATCACGTATTAATGAGTACGATCAAGAGATGATCCAAATTTTAAAAGAACTTGGTGAATTAATCGGTAGTGAAGAGAAAAACAGAATTGAAATTGAACAGCTGAAGGATCAGTATCGTTCAGCTAGAAAAACGTTGTTAGCTCATCAATATTCTTATGGTCCTGCTGCAGGTCCATTAGAAAAACGTTTGGAGACATTTAATCCGAAATTTGAAGAGTATGAAGTACTTACAGAATCAGGTAACTATTTACAAGCAAGAGAAATTGTTATTACTTTAGATGAAGAAGGGCAACAAATTTTCAAATTGATAAATGAAATTCCAGCGTTATTAACTGATATTCAACACAAGATTCCATCTCATATTCATGAACTGCGTAATGGTCAACGCGAAATGGAAGAGCAATCTTTCTTCTTAAAACATTTAGAACTGAATGGTAAGTTAGATGTAATGGAAGAAAGCATTGATGAATTTAAACAACAAATTGCTGATTTGAACATAATTTCAGTACAGCATCGAGTGAATGAAATCAAAGATGAAATCGATTCATTTTATGATGCGTTAGAAAAAGAAGTAATGGCTAAGCGATTTGTTGATGAAAACTTTGAGCAAATTGGTGCAAGATTAGAAAATGTTATTGTATCCATTGATGAAACAGCAAAAGAAGCAGAAGAAGTTCAAAAAGGATATCATTTATCTGAAAAAGACGCTGCACTTCCTTCAAATTGTAAACAACAATTGATGTCAGTTCGTCAGAGATATGAATTACTATCTATTCAAGTAAAAGAAGAGCAATCTGCCTATTCTAGCTTACAAGAGGAGTTAAAGGGCGTTAAAGAAGAAACAGAACGTTTATTTGAAGAGCAAGATCGATTTGCTGATCGTTTAAAGAGTTTAAGAATTGATGAAAACAAAGCAAGAGCTACACTTGGAAACCTCAAGCAGTTATTGCATGAAACAGATCGTATGTTAAATAAGGCGAATATTCCAGGGATTCCAGAAGAAATGGATGTCCGCTTGGAAGAAGCAGAAGAACAGTTATTTATAGTTGTTCAAAGTTTAAAGGAAGTTCCGTTAAATATGGTAGCCGTACATAAGAATTTGGATACCGCTGAAAAATGTATTCAAGATGTACATAATACAGCAACAGAAATGCTTGAAAACGTATTATTAATAGAAAGAATTATTCAATATGGTAACCGTTATCGTGCGTCTAATCCAACAATGCACCAACGATTATTAGAGGCTGAGCAGGCATTCCGGGAATTCCGCTATGCAAAAGCGTTAGAAAATGCTGCAACAGCGGTAGAAGCAGCCGAACCAGGTGCTATGAAAAAAATTCAAGTACTTGCCAAAGACGACAATTGACGTTCATAATAAGAGAAGCATAAAGCCACCGCACGGTAGAGTGCAGGTGGCTTTCTTTTGGAAGGAAGGTTACACAATTGATTTATCTTGATCATAGCGCGACGACAAAACCAGATTCAGCCGTATTGCAAACTTTCATACAAGCGAATGAGCGATATTACGCAAATCCGGCTTCCCTTCATCAAATGGGTACAGAAGCCAATACACTATTAATGAAAGCAAGAGAGCAAATCGCTCAAATTCTGAAAACAGAGCCTGAACATATAATTTTCACGTCAGGTGGAACAGAATCAAATAACTTTGCTATTAAAGGTCTTGCCAGAGCCAACCAACATCGTGGCAAGCATATTCTAATCTCCTCTATCGAACATCCATCTGTAATCGAAAGTGCTCGTCATTTAACAAATGAAGGCTTCGAGCTAGAATTTATTGAGGTTGATAAAAACGGAAGCGTTGTACTATCTGACCTGCAAAGCAAAATTCGTAAAGATACAGTGCTTGTTAGTATTATGCATGTAAATAATGAAATGGGTGCTATTCAACCGATTTTGGAAATTGCGAAGATAATCCGTGCAAATAGCCGTGCGTTTTTCCATGTGGATGCAGTACAAAGCATCGGAAAATTGCCGGTGCAATTTCAAGGAGATAATGGTCCAGATGCTTTAACTATCTCTGGTCATAAAATAAATGGCTTAAAAGGAACAGGCTTATTAGCCTTTTCTAAGCGCATTAAAATTCAACCGATACTACATGGTGGTGGACAAGAATTAGGTTACCGTAGTGGAACTGTTGCAGTACCTCAAAATGTTGCATTAGCAAAAGCCATGCGCCTAGCTGTGGAGCAAATGGCAGAGAATACAAAAAAATTTGAAAAGTGGCGCGAGGATTTACACGCATTTTTCAATAAATTTTATCATGTCCACATTATTTCAAATAATAATGGTGCATCACATATTATAAGTTGCAGTGTAAGAGGCTTAAAAGGTGAAGTTGTTGTCAATGCATTGCAAAGTGAAGGGTTTATCGTTTCAACATCTAGTGCGTGTTCCTCAAAAGATTCAAGTATTAGTCATGTTATAGAAGCTCTTCAAATAGAAGAAAGTTTCGAAAAAGGTGTTATTCGTATAAGTCTTGGCAATGGCGTAACAAATTCAGATATAGAACAATTTAAAGTAGTATTTGCGAAAATGATGAAACAATTAAAAGGAGAGACAATTCAACTATGAAATGGCATGAAATACTAATACGTTACGGTGAATTAACGACAAAAGGACGTAACCGAAAACAATTTATTACACGATTAAGAGAAAATTTACGCTTCTCATTTGCAGATATACCAGATATGAAAATTCGTGCAGAGCGAGATCGTATGTATATTAGCAGTGATAAAGACGATGATATGGATGAACTAATTAAACGATTACCAACAGTTTTTGGCATACATTCTTTTAGTCCAGTTGCAAAATGTGAACCGACTTTGGATGCAATGAAAGAACTTGCGATTAATATTATGAAGTCAATCGATACAGATGGTAAAACGTTCAAAGTAAATGCAAAACGTTCAGATAAAAGATTTCCATTAGACACTTATGAGTTACAACTTGAAATGGGTGGACATGTTTTAAGTAATATACCAAATTTACATGTTCAAATGAAAGAACCTGAAATCGAACTTCGTATTGAAGTACGTGAACATGCAGTATATATGATGGTAGAAGTCATTCCTGGTGCTGGTGGTTTACCAGTAGGTGCAAACGGAAAAGCATTGCTATTATTATCTGGAGGTATCGACAGTCCAGTTGCAGGCTATTATATGATGAAACGCGGAGTGCGAATTGAGGCAATTCATTTCTTTAGCCCACCATATACAAGTGATCGTTCACTTGAAAAAGTGAAAGATTTAGCCGAAAGAATGAGTCGCTTCGGCGCGAATGTACGTCTGCATATTATTCCATTTACTGAAATTCAACAAGTAATCCAACAACAAGTCCCAGAAAACGTAACTATGACTTCAACACGTCGTATGATGATGAAAATTTCAGATGCAGTACGAGAAGAAATCGGTGCAACTGCAATTGTAACTGGTGAGAACTTAGGGCAAGTAGCGAGCCAGACTTTAGAAAGCTTAGCTGCTATTAATGAAGTAACTTCAACGCCTATTTTACGTCCATTAATCACATACGATAAATTAGAAATTATCGATGTAGCAAGAAAGATTGACACATATGATATTTCAATACGTCCATATGAGGACTGCTGTACGGTATTTACACCAGCAAGTCCAAAAACAAAACCGAAATTAGAGAAAGTTGTGTATTATGAAAGCTTTACTGACTTTGATGAAATGATTAAAAAAGCGGTGCAAAACCGCGAAATTCATACATTCCCGAAACAGAAGCAAGATGAATTTGCAGATTTACTCTAATAGAAGAAAGAATTTCCTCTAATTTGCTCGTATGAAATCCCTCCTTCAGCGCATTCTATATTCACAAGGAGGTGATACACATGGCAAATTCAAATTCAAATCCACTTGAAGTAGCAGGTGCTAAACAAGCGATCGACCAAATGAAATACGAAATCGCACAAGAATTCGGAGTGCAACTTGGTCCAGACGCATCATCGCGTGCTAACGGTTCCGTTGGCGGAGAAATCACTAAGCGATTAGTGCAAATGGCTGAACAACAATTAAAAGGTTACAACAAATAATCAAAATGATTATGTAACCTAAAGGAGAAGCCGGTGGCAGATTTGTCATCGGCTTCTTTTTGTGATATTTTTATTACCTAGTACTAATACTTGATAATACATTCGAGTTGTGTAAAGTTTGAATTTTCTGTATAATAGAAATGTTCTTATTATGAGCAACTTAAGGGGGAATTTTTCATGAAACGCGAAGATTTACTTGCGCCAGAAGACTATAATTTAGTTGAGGAATTTGAAAAGTATATACATGATGAGACAAGAAAAGCCATTGTTTATGAAAATGAAAACGGTAATACAGATGAAATCACTTATGCTGGCTTAATAAAAAAGGCAAATAAAGTGGCGAATGTATTTACTAACCATGGCTTAAAAAAAGGTGATGTAATCCTTATTATGGTGCCTCGCTTAATCGAAGCATATGTTACTTATGTGGCTGCACTGAAAGCAGGATTAGTTGTCATTCCTAGTTCTGAAATGTTACGTGCAAAGGATATCGATTATCGCCTTGTACATAGTGAAGCTAAAGCCATCATTTCTTATGAGCCATATATTGAACAATTTGATGAAGTGAAACATTTAGAAGGCTTAAAACTTTTTGTTATTGGCAAAGCACATAAACCTTGGATTGAACTTATTCAAGAAGCAGAAACTACATCTGAACAATTTGAAATGGCACCGACAAAAAATACAGATATGGCGTTTTTATCATATACAAGTGGTACAACGGGGAACCCTAAAGGTGTTGTTCATACGCACGGTTGGGCTTATGCACATTTAAAAACAGCAGCAGCTCATTGGCTTGGTATTGAAGATGGTGATCTAGTATGGGCAACGGCAAGTCCTGGTTGGCAAAAATGGATTTGGAGCCCGTTTCTATCGGTATTGGGAAGTGGAGCTACTGGTTTTGTTTATAATGGCAAATTCGAAGCAACAAAATACCTGCAATTATTAGAAAAATATAAAGTAAATGCATTATGCTGTACGCCAACAGAATATCGTATTATGGCAAAAGTAGACGGTTTAGGAGAATATAATCTATCTGCATTACACAGTGCTGTTTCTGCAGGTGAACCGTTAAATCGTGAGGTAATAGATGTGTTTGCCAGAATATTTGCCTTAGAAGTTCGTGATGGCTATGGGCAAACAGAAAATACATTATTAGTTGGCACGATGAAAGGTATGGAAGCAAGACCAGGTTCAATGGGGAAACCAACACCAGGTAATATCGTTGATGTTGTTGATGAATATGGTAAACCATGCCAGGCTGGAGAAGTTGGTGATATCGCTGTGCATGTATCAACGCCTGCCCTTTTTAAAGAGTATTTAAAAGATCCGGAAAGAACGAGCATGCAATTCCGTGGTGATTATTACATTACAGGAGATCAAGCTAAAAAGGATGAAGATGGATACTTCTGGTTTGAAGGTCGTTCTGACGATATTATTATAAGTTCAGGATATACAATTGGACCATTTGAAGTAGAGGATGCTTTAGTAAAACACCCTGCAGTACAAGAATGCGCGGTGATTGCAAGTCCAGATGAGATTCGCGGTAATATCGTAAAAGCATTTGTCGTCCTAAAAAATAAAGAAGATAATGTTTCAACTACGCTTATTCAAGAGTTACAAGACCATGTGAAACAGCTAACAGCTCCTTATAAATATCCGAGAGCGATTGAGTTTATAGATGAATTACCGAAAACAACTTCGGGTAAAATCCGTCGTGTTGAATTAAGGAATCTAGAATTAAATAAAGCATAATGGTAGTAAAATAGAAGGTCTATAGTCACTGCGATATAGCAGAGGATTAGGCCTTCTTTTTTATGTTACGTTTACTTTCATACACTAAAGCCATATAATTATAGCGGTAATCTATAAATTGAATATAGAATGAGGTGTTACTATGCAGGAAGAAAAGAAAGGTATACTTTCTGCCCTAGGAGCTTATATAATATGGGGTATATTTCCACTTTATTGGAAAGGATTACAGCATGTTGCAAGCGAAGAGGTTTTAGCGGGACGAGTAATTTGGTCATTTATTTTAACGTTAATATTTGTGTGTATCATGAAGCAAGGAAAAATGTTATTAGTGGATTTGAAACAGTTATGGCAGCATCCAAAATCATTTTGGTTACTCGTTACTGCGGCTTATTTAATTTCACTCAATTGGTTTTTATACATATGGGCTGTTAATAATAATCATATAGTTGAGTCAAGCTTAGGTTACTATATGAATCCGTTAGTATCTGTCTTATTAGGGATATTCTTTTTAAAAGAAAAACTATCTAAAGCACAAGTCATGTCTTTCATATTTGCCGCAATTGGCGTTTTAATATTAGTTATTTCATACGGTCAGATTCCATGGCTGTCATTCGGTTTAGCATTGACATTTGGTGTGTATGGTTTACTGAAAAAGAAAGTACTAGTAGATGCTACAAGAGGACTAGTTTTAGAGACATTCTTTATATTACCTGTTGCCGTGGCATATTATGTTTATGTTTATTTCCACGGAAATATTTCATTTTTACATACTGATATGAAAACAGACGTACTTATTATAGGAACGGGTATCGTAACTGCCGTGCCATTAATATTATTTGCTACTGGAGCGCAGAAGATTCCATTATATTTAGTTGGATTTATCCAATATGTATCACCAACAATAATGTTATTTTTAGGTGTGATTGTTTATGGGGAATCATTTAGTGGAATAGATTTATTATCATTTTCATTCATTTGGGTTGCATTAATATTATTTTCAATTACTAAAATTATAGAAGTTAGAAAATCTAAAAATTAGTAATTTGGAAAAAAATCGAAACATTTAGCAGTTTGGTTCGTAAGTTAAAAGAAGGTAAAAGGAGGAAAAGAGAAGATGAATACAAAAAGGTGGATCGCTTTAGGAGCAGCTGCTTTATTATTAGTTGCTTCAATTGGTGTAAATACAGTATTAAAGATTGCAACGACGGATTTTACATCAAACTTCGATAACGTACTTAATATGTCTGGTGGCACTACATACAGTGAACTCCCAATCGAATCAGGTGACTTAAATAAACGAATTGCTGTTTTATCCGTAAACGGTACAATTCAAGATAATGGAGGTTCTGGTTCATTACTAGGTGGAGCTGCAAGCTATAACCATCAGTTTTTTATGAATCAATTAGAGTCGATTATAGATGATAAAACTGTTAAAGGTGTAGTTTTAAAAGTGAACTCACCAGGTGGTACTGTTATTGAATCGAAACAAATTTATGACAAGATTAAAGAACTTCAAGAGAAACGAAAAATTCCATTGTATGTATCTATGGGATCAATGGCTGCTTCAGGTGGTTATTATATTTCAGCACCAGCTGATAAAATCTTTTTAGATGAAGAGACGATGACCGGATCAATTGGTGTAATCATGCAAGGCTTAAATTACGGTAAATTAGCAGAAAAATACGGAATTGAATTTCAAACAATCAAAACAGGTAAGTACAAAGATATTATGAGTGCTACACGTGAAATGACGTCTGATGAGCGTGCTATGTTACAAGAAATGATTAATGATTCTTATGAACGTTTCGTTGATGTTATTGAAGATGGTCGTGGCATGAGTGAAAAAGATGTTAAGAAAGTTGCTGATGGTCGAGTTTTAAATGGTACACAGGCTATTAAAGCTGGCTTAGCTGATGAAATTGGCTATGCAGAAGATACGATTGAAGCGATGAAAAAGGATCATAAACTAGAAGGTGCTGAAGTTTTTGAATATGCTACTTCAGAAGATTGGACTTCACTATTCTCTGTGAAAATGAATAATCTATTTGGCGCTTCTGCTGAAACACAAGCAATTAGTAAAATTCTTTCTAACTACAATTCTGCACCGCGTATGATGTATATGTACGGTGATGAGTAAGGGGCGATGAAAATTGACGGAATTTGTTGAGGTACACACGATTAGTCAAGAGCCGGTACAGGTTAGAAAAATAGAACAATATCAGTTAAAACCAGCAGGATTTTGGGTAAGGTTTTGGGCTTATTTATTGGATTTAGCTATCATTAGTGCAATTTCTGGCTTAACAATGAATCCGATTGTGACTATACTTGGAATCAATACTGATAATGCGCCATGGTATGCGCCGGTAACAATTGTTTCTAGTGTTATTTTCTATTTATATTTTGTTATTATGACAAAGTTTTGGAATCAGACGGTAGGGAAAATGGTCTTTGGACTGAAAGTGGTTCATGTAAAAGAGCAAAAGCTAAAGTGGGGTACGGTAATTTTCCGAGAATGGATTGGGCGATTCTTTTCTGCTACTTTACCAGTCATCTATTGGATGGTAGCTTTTACACCAAATAAAAAGGGTTTACATGATTATATTGCAGATACAATTGTAGTTCATGAAAATACTTATGAAAAACATGATAAGATGGTACGAGTAGAACATCAAGAGCCTACTGTTGCTGAGTCAAAAGAAGAGGAAAATCTATCAGTTGATAAAGAAGCAGTCGATTCTGAGGTTTCTCAGTTGCAAGAGCCTAAAAGATTCGAGTAAGATTAAATACAAGGAGGCGTTGAAATGGTACAAGTAACATTTAAAAATAACCCTGTAACATTAGTAGGTAACGAAGTAAAAGTAGGTGATCAAGCACCTGGTTTTACAGTGCTAGCTCCAGATCTTTCTGAAAGAACATTACAAGATTATGAAGGTAAAATTCGTCTAATAAGTGTAGTACCTTCAATTGACACAGGTGTATGTGATGCACAAACACGTCGTTTCAATGAAGCTGCTTCTGAGTTAGGTGAAGACGTTGCCATTTTAACAATTTCATGTGACTTACCATTCGCTCTAAAACGCTGGTGCGGTGCGAACGGTATCGAAAATGTTTATACATTATCAGATCACCGTAATATGTCATTCGGTGATTCTTATGGTGTACACATGAAAGAACTTCGCTTATTAGCGCGTTCTGTTTTCGTTGTAGACCAAGCTGGAAAAGTTGTTTATGCAGAATATGTATCAGAAGGTACAAACCACCCCGATTATGAAGGTGCATTAGCAGCTGTTAAAGAACTAGTAAAATAAGAATTCTAATGATTAAAACAACATGAAACCCACTCTGCCTTTTATGAGTGGGTTTCACGTTTGAAGGAGTATATATGGAAACAATTGAAAAACTCTTTTCTTTTATTAATGACAATGCTCAGAAAATAGAGAAAGAACAAGAATTATCCTATTTAGATAGTGTTTTAGAAGTGTTGAATGCATGGTTAGATGGCGATAATGTACCGGCTGGTAAAGTGGCCTCAAAAGAAGATATTCGTAAGGCAATTCAACTTTCTATTTTAAAAGGAATGCGTGAAAACGCACAACCTAATCACCAAATGACTCCAGATGCATTGGGGTTATTAGTTGGTTATTTCGTGGAACAATTTATGGATAGTAAAGAGAAGGATGGCACTAAAATCAAACTTCTTGATCCAGCAGTTGGTACGGGGAATTTGCTATTAACCGTGATGAATTTACTACAAGACCGAGTAGATGGGGTTGGAGTAGAGATTGATGAGCTACTAATTCAATTAGCGGCCGCAGCTGCTGATTTAACAGAGCAGCCAGTTTCACTTTTCCGTCAAGACGCATTGCAAAATTTAATGATTGATCCGGTTGATGCAGTAGTCTGTGATTTACCAGTAGGGTATTATCCAAATGATGAAGTAGCAAAAGAATTTGAATTAAAGGCTACTGAAGGCATGACATATGCGCATCACTTATTTATCGAGCAGTCGTTGAAATATTCGAAGGATGGCGGTTATTTATTCTTCTTAGTACCAGAGAATATTTTTGAATCAGAACAAGCACAAGGTTTGTATAAATATTTACAAAAAACAGCATGGATTCAAGCAGTAATTCAATTACCGAGTTCACTTTTTTCAAATAAAGCACATTCGAAGAGTCTATTTATCTTACAAAAGAAAAGTGCTGATGGAAAACCAGTGAAGGAAGTATTACTTGCTAAAGTACCAAGCATGACGAATAAGCAAGCGTTAGAAATGTTCTTTACAAAAGTACAAATTTGGAAAAAAGAACAGAAATAATACGTAAAAAAAGAGGCCCTAAGGATAATTAGGAGCCTCTTTTTATTTAAAAATTATTTAGCATCAGATTCTGGTGTACGTACTACAAGTACATCACATTTAGCAGAGCGAACGATGTTTTCAGAAACACTACCGATTAGGAAGCGTTCTACAGCGTTTAAACCAGTTGCACCACAGATGATTAAATCTACTTCGTATTTTTTAGAAATTTCTTTTGTAATAATTGTTTTTGGGGAACCGTATTCGATTAAAACTTTAACATTTTCTACACCAGCTGTTTCAGCATCTTTTTTATAGCCAGCTAGCAACTCTTGAGCAAAAGTTTGAGCACGTTCAGCAATTGAACGGTCATATGCTTCAACAGCAGCAAATGAACGAGTGTCGATTACATTTACTAAATTTAACGTTGCGTTGTTACGTTTAGCAATTCCGACAGCTTTTTGGAATGCCCATTTTGCTTCAGCAGAACCGTCTACAGCCACGATGATATTGTTATAAGATAATGTCATATGTAATTCCTCCTTTATATTTAATATTATTATACCATTCAATAGAAACAAATAAACACCATAATATTGAAGTTATTGTGAAGGTTTTCCAATAAAAGTGTGAAAATTAATTGAAAATCTATGTTTACTATTGGATTTTTTAAAAGACTTATATTGATGGAATTATAAAAAAATATAATTTTCTAAATTTATACACAAATGAGTGTTAAAATCTGTTAAAATAAACATGTTTTAAATAGAGTTACTTGTTCATTGTATAAATACAACAAGAGTTAATAGCTTTTCACAATTAGGAGGATGGATTATGAAGATTGGTATTCCAAAAGAGATTAAAAACAATGAAAACCGTGTTGCTATGACACCTGCTGGAGTGGTCAACTTAACAGTTTTCGGACATGAAGTATTCATCGAAAAGGGAGCCGGTCTAGGGTCTGGTTTTGGAGATGAAGATTACGTAGCTGCTGGGGCACATATTGTAGGAACAGCAGAAGAAGCTTGGTCTCAAGAAATGGTTATGAAGGTAAAGGAACCAGTCGCATCTGAATATGGTTATTTCCATGAAGGACTTATTCTGTTTACTTATTTACACTTAGCACCAGAAGCAGAATTAACACAAGCATTGCTTGATAAAAAAGTTGTAGGGATTGCTTATGAAACAGTGCAACTTCCAAATAGATCATTGCCTTTATTAACACCGATGAGTGAAGTTGCAGGACGTATGGCAACTCAAATCGGTGCTCAGTATCTTGAGAAAATGGAGGGCGGTAAAGGTATTCTTCTAGGTGGTGTACCAGGAGTAACACGTGGTAAAGTTACTATTATTGGTGGAGGAATGGCTGGTGCAAACGCAGCACAAATTGCTATTGGTATGGGTGCTGATGTAACAATTATCGACCTAAGCCCAGAACGTTTACGCGTATTAGATGACCAATTTGGCCGTGATGTTCAAACTCTTATTTCAAACCCATTCAATATTGCTGAGTCTGTTAAAGATTCAGATTTAGTAATTGGAGCAGTACTTATTCCAGGTGCAAAAGCACCTAAGCTTGTAACTGAAGAAATGATCAAATCGATGTCTCCTGGTTCTGTAGTAGTTGATATTGCGATTGACCAAGGTGGTATTTTCGAAACTTCAGATCGTATAACTACCCATGATAATCCTACTTATGTGAAACACGGAGTAGTACATTATGCAGTAGCAAATATGCCAGGAGCTGTGCCACGTACTTCAACAATGGCACTTACAAACAACACTGTTCCTTATGCTTTGCAAATTGCTAACAAAGGCTATCAACAAGCTTGCTTAGACAATGAAGCATTGAAAAAAGGTTTAAATACGCTAGATGGTCATGTCACTTTTGCAGCTGTTGCAGAAGCATTAAACCATCCTTATGTAGATGCAAATACATTATTAAGATAATAATAGTAAAAGTCACTTAGTAATTTTACTAAGTGACTTTTATATAAAAAAGGACTATTCGATAGAAGAGTAGTCCTTACTGTTATTAAAGGATGATTAATTCTTTTGGATATTTCGTTAGAACTTCCACGCCATCTTTTGTTACATATACGTCGTCTTCGATACGAACGCCAGTAACATCCCCTTTGTAAATGCCAGGTTCGATTGTAAATACCATTCCTTCTTGAAGGGCCATTTCGTTTGCTCCGTGAATAGAAGGGAATTCATGTAAAGAAATGCCTAAACCGTGACCTAGACGATGTGTGAAATATTCACCGTATCCAGCATCAGTAATAACGTCACGAGAAATCTTATCTAAATCCATCGCGCGAACGCCAGGTTTAACAGCTGCAATAGCAGATTCGTTGGCGTTGCGAACAGCTTCATAAATTTCTTTTTGAGCGGATGTTGGCTCACCAAATGACACTGTACGTGTGATATCTGAGCAATAGCCGTTATAGACAACACCAAGATCAAATAAGACGAAATCACCTTTTTCAATTTTACGTTCACCCGGATTGCCGTGTGGAGAAGCAGAATTCTTACCACTTAGAACCATTGTGTCGAAAGACATATATACGCCTTTTTTCTTCATAGCTAGTTCAATGGCAGATAATATTTCAAGTTCAGTTTTACCTTCAGCAATTTCACTGCAACCTACTTCTATAGCATAATCCGCTAGAGCAGCTGCTTGTCGCAAGTTTTCAAGTTCTTCTTCTGATTTCACTAAACGCATGTTATTTAATTTGTCGTCAATGCCAACAAATTTTGTAGCAGGGAAGAAGTCATTAAGAGCTTCTAAACGCTCAACAGTTAAATGTGATTTTTCGATTGCTATATTTTGTAATGAAAGTCCACGTGCTTCTGCTGTTTGATGTAATAGTGCCCATGCATTCTCAGTGTCTTCGTGACCAACTACTTCATGTGACCAGCCTGAAGCTTTAGCATCCGGAACCTCCATTTTAGGGCAAATTAAAAATGGTTCAGTATCTTGGAAAATCATTACTCCAAGTAGTCTTTCGTGTGGATTACTTTTAAATCCAGATACATAAAACACATTATCAGGTGTTGTCACAAATGCTGCGTCAATACTTTGTTCTTTTAAATAGTTTGAAATAGTTTGTAATTTACTCATTATTAATCCCCCTTGGATTGATTAATAGTCCGTGGCTAAACGAGCGAGCGCCTAAGGTACTATAGTATTAGAATACCAAAAAAGAAGGAGAAAACATATTAATAACGAATATTTTCTAATAAGTCTAAATATTGGGAGGATTTAATTATGAAAGTTTCATATCACGGGCATTCAATTGTGAAAATTCAGGTGAATGGTTATACGGTTTTAATCGATCCTTTTATCAATGGTAACAAATTAACAGATTTAAAAGTGGAAGACCAAAAGCCGGATGTGATTTTATTGACGCATGGACATAATGACCATGTCGGGGATACGGTGGAGATTGCAAAAGCGGCTGATGCTTTAGTAGTGGCACCTGATGAGCTAGCGAATTATTTGTCCTGGCAAGGGGTTAGAACCCATCCACTACATATAGGGGGCTCTCATGTATTTGATTTTGGCAAAGTTAAATTAACACAAGCATTCCACGGCTCTTCCTATACAACAGAGAATCGTGAAATTATTTATACAGGTATGCCATCTGGAATTTTATTTTTTGCAGAGGGTAAGACGGTTTATCATGCAGGTGATACAGCGTTATTTAGCGATATGAAATTAATAGGTGAGCGCCATCCAATTGACGTAGCGTTTTTGCCAATTGGAGATAACTTTACAATGGGACCTGAGGATGCAGCGTGTGCGGTATCTTTTTTGAAACCGAAAGTTGTAGTTCCTGTGCATTATAATACATTCCCGCTTATCGAACAGGATCCGCAAAACTTTGCTGAAATGGTGTCGATTACTGAAGTGAAGGTATTGAATCCGGGAGAAGAACTGGAGATTTAATTAAAAAACCTGAAAGAATATGTCTTTATTGGTTTTTCAACTAATGAATATGACCAGAATGTGGTACACTTAAGCAACAATGATGTTGGAAAATAGGTGATTTTATGGCTACAAAACATGAGAAAATTCTTCAATATATAGAATCACTTCCTGTAGGGGATAAAATTTCTGTGCGACAAATCGCAAAGGATATTTCCGTGAGTGAAGGGACTGCTTATCGTGCAATTAAAGAGGCAGAAACAAGAAGACTCGTAAGCACGATTGAGCGTGTTGGAACGATTCGAATTGAGAAGAAGAAAAAAGAGAATATTGAAAGACTTACTTTTGCTGAAATCGTTAATATAGTGGATGGACAAGTGCTAGGTGGTAAAGACGGCTTGCATAAAACACTGACGAAATTTGTCATAGGTGCTATGAAGCTTGAGGACATGATGCGATATACCGATGCAGGTTGTCTTTTAATTGTTGGAAACCGCGGTCGTACGCATGAAAATGCTCTAAAAGAAGGAGCGGCTGTTTTAATAACAGGTGGCTTTGATGCGGCGGAAGAAACAAAGAAGCTCGCTGACCAGTTAGAGCTACCAATTATTTCGACAAGCTACGATACTTTTACTGTAGCAACGATGATTAACCGTGCTATTTATGACCAACTGATTAAAAAAGAAATTTTATTAATTGAAGATATATTTGTCTCTATGAAAGATACTGCTTTCTTAAAGTCGACGGATACGGTTCGCGAGTACCATTTATTAAATGCCTCAACGACTCATGGGGGTTTCCCAGTAGTGGATAAGCATCATAAAATTGTTGGAATCGTGACATCTCGTGATGTGATTGGTAAACAAGATGATGATCCTATAGATCGATTAATGACACGTAACCCTATTACAGTGTCAATGAAAACAAGTGTAGCAACGGCAGGGCATCGTATGATCTGGGAAGGCATTGATTTACTACCAGTAGTCGATGATCATGGATTGTTACAAGGTGTGATTAGCCGTCAGGATGTCTTAAAAGCATTACAAATGGCGCAAAGGCAGCCCCAACATGGAGAAACAATAGATGACCTAGTAAAAAACGAAATTAAAATGGCGCGAGGCGATGAGGAAACTACAGTGGAGTTTACCGTAACACCTCAAATGACAAACCAATTTGGTGCCATTTCATATGGTGCATTTACTACGTTACTAGTAGAAGCGGGCTCTAGTGCACTTAAAAAATTCAAACGCGGTGAAAGTGTAGTAGAGAATATGACAATTTATCATATGAAACCGGTACAAATGGAGACATCATTAGTCGTAAAACCACGCATTTTGGATATGAGTCGTAAATTTGTGAAAATGGATTTCGAAGTTTATAGTGAAGCTATATTAGTTGGTAAAGCGATGATGACCTTCCAATTATTAGAGCGCTAAATGTATTAAATTCGACAAAAAAAGTGATGCACAGTACTGTGCATCACTTTTTATTCAAACGATATTCTTCTTCAACAAATTGTCCATAGTGGCGAACTCGTTTATTATAATTAAATGCAGTAAATAGGCCGAAAAGAATTAAAACTGCACATACAATATACGTTAAAGTGGTGTGGTACATAATTATTTGGTTGATACCAAAAATAACTAATAAGCCACCTAAAGCTACACCAGCACGACTCGAATACCATTTTTTGCGAATAGGTAAATCAGAACGGAATTGTTTTGTTTTAAGGTAAAAATAAAAAACAACTGTAATAGCAATTAAAATTGCTAGAACAACATTCAAAATATTAGACATGGTGTTCCTCCTATAAAAGCAAAGCTGATTCTAGTTTAACGATAAATACAGGAAAAAGCGAGTAGAAAAACAAAGGGAATATGTTTATATAGATACTAAAAGAGGTTAAATCTTTCAGTAGATATCCTTTGATATAATCTAGTATGCTAGCCTTTGTATAGTCGGCATTAAGGGGTTCACAATCATTTAAAGGAGAATCATAATGAAACGACAAATTATTGACACAATTAAACAATATGAAACAATTATTATTCATCGTCATGTTAGACCAGATCCAGATGCTTACGGTTCACAAATGGGTCTACAAGCTATTTTACAAGCGACATATCCGGAAAAAACAGTATATACAACAGGTGAGCATGAAGAATCACTTTCATTTCTTGGAGAACCTCAAGTAGTTGCTGATGATGAGTTTGAAAATGCTCTTGTCATTGTTACTGACACAGCTAATACAGAGCGTGTCGACGATCAACGCTACAAACAAGGGAAGTTTTTAATTAAAATAGACCATCATCCAAATGATGATGCATATGGTGATATGCTTTGGGTCAACACAAATGCAAGCTCTTGTAGTGAAATGATCTATGATCTATTCACAGAGGGTAGAAAAGTAGCGGATTGGAAAATGGACAGTAAAGCGGCTCGTTTCTTATTTGCGGGAATCGTTGGTGATACTGGACGCTTTATCTATCCGAGTACAACAGAAACGACATTTAATACTGTTGGAGAACTAATCAAATATAATTTTGATCGTACAGAATTATTTGATGGTATGTATGAATTGAGCCGAGAATTGCTGCAGATGCAAGGTTATATATTCCAAAATTTCGTAATGGATGATAATGGAGCAGCTTATATTAAATTAACAATTGAAGTTTTAGAGCAATTTGGCGTGACTGCTTCCGATACTTCTCTTTTAGTAGGATCATTAGGTAATGTTAAAGGGATTAAGGCGTGGGTGATTTTTGTTGAAGAGGCAGATCAAATTCGTGTTCGCTTACGTTCAAAAGGACCAATTATTAATACTCTTGCAAAACAATATAATGGTGGAGGCCACCCAATGGCATCTGGTGCAACTATTTATAAATGGGAAGAATCAGAAGAGGTTATCTCGAAATTAAAAGAGCTTTGTGCAAAATACTAACTATCGAAAGGAAGAGATGAAGTTGCAAAATGTATATCCACAAATTGTGACGGCTGCGGATATGTTAAAAAGTACGATTCGCATTGATGAGCTCATTTCTTTCTTACAGCAAGAACATGCGAAGGCAGCAGCAATCGTCAATTCCAAATTGTACGGCTTGTTGCCTTTTTGGCGTGCATTAAAAAAAGCCGAGATTCATCCCGTTATTGGTTTAACCGTTCGTGTGCAATTTGGCGAACAGCAAGTAAGATCAGTCGTTTTATATGCGGCTACACAGCAAGGTTATCAACATTTGCTGAAAGTAACTTCAGCTATGTCTATTCGTGAGGGAGAAGTATTACCATTACGCTGGCTTGAAGGGTATCAAGAGGGTTGTATATTGATGATACCTATCACTTCACCGGACTGGATAGATGAAGGTTCATTTGAAGATGTACAAGCACTAAAAGCTATTTTTGGTAAAGGTAGATTATATGTTGGGATTGACAGACCTGGTGGTTTGAAGTCTGATATAGAACAGAACATTATTAGCTATTGCCACGAACAAGAATTACCTATTTGTGCGACTCATCTATGTACTTTTATGCGTGAAGAACATGCTTTTTCTTTTGAAGTAGCTAAAGCTATTGAAAAAGGGATGAAGATGAACATTAGTGATCAATTAACCGCACGTGAGCGTCAACAGTATGTACCTAATAACAGCCAATGGCAGGATTGGTTTGCAGATTATCCTGAGTGGCTTTTGTCGGCTGAGGAAATGTTACTTAGTTGTCAGGTTGATCTAGCATTCGACAAATTTTTGATGCCTAAGTTCCCAACGCCAAAAAGTGAAACAGCTTTTTCATTACTTGAAGCAAATAGCTTAAGAGGATTACAAGAGCGGGTACCAAATGCCAATGCAGATTATATAGAGAGACTGCATTATGAATTAGGAATCATTCAAGAAATGGGCTATGCAGATTACTTTTTAATCGTTTCGGATTATATTCAATACGCGAAAAGTAAGCAAATTTTAACGGGGCCAGGTCGTGGTTCGTCAGCGAGTTCACTTGTTGCCTATACATTACGAATTACAGATGTGGATCCATTACAATATGGTTTATTATTCGAACGTTTCTTAAATCCAGAGCGAATCACCATGCCAGATATTGACGTTGACTTTGCAGATCATCGTCGGCAGGAAGTGATTCAATATGTTGCTGATAAATATGGAAAAACATATACATCACAAATCATTACATTCGGTACGCTATCTGCTAAAGCGGTTGCTAGAGATGTAGCACGTGTATTCGGCTTCACAAGTGAAGAGATGACGACTATTTCCTCGCTTATTCCTAATAAGGTAGGTATTACTTTAAGAGAAGCCTTAGCAGCTTCTGCATCATTACGTGATTGGATTGCAGCTTCAGATATACGCCAAAAATGGATTGAAGTTGCATTAAATTTAGAGGGACTGCCTCGAAATGCATCAACGCATGCAGCGGGTGTGGTACTTTCTCCAGAACCTTTAGTAAATATCGTCCCTATTGAGCCGGGTAACGAAGGGCTCTATATAACACAGTGGCCGATGCAAGAAGTAGAATCCATCGGCTTGTTAAAAATGGATTTCCTTGGTCTGCGTAATTTAACCATCTTAGAGCGTATCCGTTCAATGATTTATTATGATACAAAGAAGTTTCTTGATTTCGAAAAAATTCCATTACATGATCCCTCGACTTTCAAGTTGTTGCAACAAGGCGATACAACAGGTGTTTTCCAATTAGAATCCGATGGTATGCGCCAAGCATTACGTGACATAAGGCCAACTGTTTTTCAGGATATCGTGGCAGTCAATGCACTGTATCGTCCAGGTCCAATGGATTTTATTCCTGTTTATAGTAAAAGGAAGCACGGTGGGGAAGCTGTAATCATGCCACATCCAGTACTTGAACCTATTTTAAGAGAGACGTATGGTGTCATTGTATATCAGGAACAAATCATGCAAATTGCTTCAGTGATGGCAGGATTTACGATGGGTGAAGCAGATATTTTACGTCGAGCAGTTAGTAAAAAGAAAAAGGAAATATTAGATGCCGAACAACAACATTTCGTGAAGAACTCTTTAGCAAAGGGGTTTACTGAGCAAGTAGCGGTGGAAGTTTACGATTTAATTGTTCGCTTTGCAAATTACGGTTTCCCAAAAAGTCATGCAGTCGCATATAGTGTCATTTCTTATCATATGGCGTATTTAAAAGCGAATTTTCCTGCGTATTTTTACGCTGCACTTTTGACAAGTACCATAGGAAATCAAGATCGTCTTATGCGCTTATTGCAAGAGGTTAAACAAAAAGGAATAACCGTATTGCCACCGTCTATTCATCATAGCGGTCGCACATTCCGAGTGGAGAATGGTGCTATTCGTTTTGCGCTCTCTGCAATAAAAGGTGTACCACAATCATTTTTAACAAAACTTTTAAGCTTACGTAAAAATGGTCATTCTAACTGGGCTGATTTATTTGATTTTGCGCTTGATATGACAGGCGTTCATTTCACTAGAAAAGCATTGGAACCATTAATAAAGGCTGGAGCGCTGGATGACTTTGGTAGAGATCGTGGGCAACTTTTAGCTTCTATTGAAGCAGTGGTCAAGCATGCGAATTTATATCGACCAAATGATGAAGAGAGTTTATTAAGTGATGGCGATTTTTTATTCGGAAAACCCAAATATGCAGACGCAAGCTTGATGCCAGAAAAGCTATTGTTGCAATATGAAAAAGAGGTCCTTGGACTTTATATGTCAGAGCATCCAATTTTGAAATTAAAGAAAGAGTTGCAACTAGATTCAATGTCTGCTGCGGATATTTTACAAATTCAAGGTCGAAAATATGCGAAAATGCTCGGTATCGTTTCAGGGATAAAGCAAATTCGTACGAAAAAAGGCGAACAAATGGCGTTTATTGACCTTGAAGATGAATCTGGAATGCTTTCAATAACTATCTTTCCCCGTGAATATATCCATATTCAAGAATGGTTACAAGAGGAACAGATTGTTTTGGCAGAAGGTTTTGTAGAGCTACGTAACGGTAAGGCACAGATGATTGTAAAGAAATTAATAACGGAACTAACTGAAAAATAGATTAAACGACTAAAACTGTGTGATATTCGCACAGTTTTTTATTTTTACTTTACTCTTCGAAAGATTTTATGTATGCTATTATCAAAAGTGGTCAGACCACTTTTTCAAACTTATATTGTCCAAGGAGAAATTCGATGAGTGCAGAAAAACCAACTTCTAAAATGTTTATCCAAATTGTCAGTGAGCTACGAGCTTTAATACGTGATGAAAATATTCCGGCAGGTGGTAAAATCCCATCAGAGCGTGTACTAGCTGAGCGTTTGAATGTTGGCAGGTCATCTGTAAGAGAAGCACTACGCAGTTTAGAGCTACTTGGACTCATTGAAACGCGTAGAGGCGAAGGAACATTCTTAACCGATTTTCGAAATCATAAACTAGTAGAAGTATTGTCTACCTTCATTTTGCAAGAAGGAACAGATTTAGAAAATGTGAATGAAACACGAAAAATTCTTGAACGTGATGCAATTCGTATCGTGTCTTCTAATGAAACATTACGAAAGTTACCAGTATGGGAAAGTTTGTGGCGTAATCTTGAAACTGAAGGTGTAATTGCGCGCGAAGATGTTATGCGAGAAATCGTTATCGCATCAGAAAATCGCCTTGTACTGAAAATTTGGATTCTGTTAAAGCAATATGGAAAAGAGATGTATAGTGGACTTTCTACCGAGCATGAACAGCCTATGTTACAAGCATTTATTAGTGAATTAATGATAGGAAATACTGCTGAAGCAATAAGCTGGTTTGATAAATGGACCGAGTTGCTACATAAGGGGAGAGATATTTTATGAGTATAAAAGATTTATTTAAAACCAATAAAATTAAAAATAAAGCGCGTATTTCTATAAAGCGTGAAGAACATGATGTACCAGAAGGAATCATGACAAAATGTCCTGATTGTCGTCATGTGGAGTTAACAAAGGATTTAATGAAAGGATTAAAAGTTTGTTCAAAGTGTGACCATCATTACAAAATGACAGCACAAGAGCGTGTTGAAATTTTCTTTGATGAAGGTACATTTAAATCATTGGATGATCACTTAGTTTCTATTAATCCATTAGAGTTTCCTAGCTATATAGAAAAGATTCAATCAGATATAAAGAAAACAGGATTAAATGAAGCGGTATTAACAGGTGTCGGTGAGTTAGATGGCGAACAAATCGTTGTAGCGATTATGGATTCACATTTCCGTATGGGCTCAATGGGTTCTGTAGTTGGTGAGAAGATCACCCGTGCAATTGAAAAGGCCACTGAACTAAATGCACCATTTATCATTTTCACAGCGAGCGGTGGAGCTCGTATGCAAGAAGGCGTATTATCTCTTATGCAAATGGCGAAAACGAGTGTTGCCTTACAACGCCATAGTGCAGAAGGCCATTTATTTATTTCAATCATGACACATCCGACAACTGGTGGTGTTTCTGCAAGTTTTGCTTCTCTTGGAGATATCAATTTAGCTGAGCCAAAAGCATTGATTGGCTTTGCGGGGCGTCGTGTTATTGAACAGACGGTTCGTGAAAAATTACCAGAAGATTTCCAAACCGCTGAATTTCTATTGGCACACGGTCAGTTAGATGCGGTGGTAAATCGTAAAGATATGCGCAAAACAGTTTCAACAATTGTTAAGCTTCATGTAAAGGAGGCGCAATAATAATGGTGAAATACTTACCTTTCGAAGCACCTCTTATGCAGCTTCGTGAAAAAATTAATGAGTTAAAAGAATTCACTGCTAATGCAGATGTTGATATGTCGAAAGAAATTAGTCAGCTTGAGGACCGTTTTAGTAAATTAGCTAAAGAAATTTATGATAATATCCAACCTTGGGACCGAGTGCAAATTGCTAGACATCCTGAGCGTCCAACGACAAAAGATTATATAAATGCTATTTTTGATGATTTTATCGAGTTTCATGGTGATCGAAACTTTGGTGATGATGAAGCGATTATCGGAGGTATTGCCTCTTTTGAAGGCCGACCAGTTACAATTATTGGCCATCAAAGAGGGAAGGATACAAAAGAGAATATTCGACGTAACTTCGGTATGCCACATCCGGAAGGCTATAGAAAGGCTCTACGCCTAATGAAGCAAGCTGAGAAATTTTCAAGACCAATTATATGTATGATTGATACAAAAGGTGCGTATCCTGGTAAAGCGGCAGAACAACGTGGACAAAGTGAAGCTATAGCGCGCAATCTATTTGAAATGGCGGGGTTAAAAGTTCCAGTCATCAGTATAGTTATAGGTGAAGGTGGTAGTGGTGGTGCACTTGCTCTTTGTGTAGCGAACCAAATTCACATGTTAGAAAATGCGACTTTGTCTGTTATTTCACCAGAAGGAGCTGCTTCGATTTTATGGAAGGATGCGACTTTAGCACAAAAAGCTGCAGAAGCTATGCGTATTACTGCACCGAACTTAAAGGAAATGGCAATTATAGATGAAATTATTCCTGAAGTGTTAGGTGGAGCGCATAATGATGTAGTGCAACAAGCGCTTAATATGAAGACGGTTCTTAGTGATTCAATAGAAAAACTGAAAAATATACCAGCCGATGAACTAATTGAAAATCGTTATAATAAATTTAGAGCTATTGGAGTATACACTGAATAGTTACAAATCGTTATAATAAATTTTGAGCTATTGGGGTATAACTACATTGAATAGTAACAATTAAATATAAGGGTGGGCTGAATCTGTATCGATATCAATTTATTAGATACATGAAACAGCCTATTTCTTTCGACACATACTGACACTGAATACTATTTCGTGTTAATGTCTTAATAGTGACGCTTGTAGGAGGAATGAATCATATGAAAAAAATTGGTGTTTTAACAAGTGGTGGAGATGCACCAGGCATGAATGCAGCTGTCCGCGCAGTTGTCAGGAAAGCTTTATATCATGATTTAGAAGTTGCAGGTATTTACTATGGCTATCAAGGACTGATAGATGGACAAATTGAAAGTTTAGATCGCGGTTCTGTAGGGGATATTATTCAACGTGGGGGTACGAAATTACATTCTGCACGTTGTCTAGAATTCAAAACAGAAGAAGGACAACTCAAAGCGATTGAACAGTTGAAAAAGCATGGTATTGAAGGGTTAGTTGTTATCGGTGGAGACGGTTCTTATCAAGGGGCTTTGGCATTAACGAAGCATGGTTTCCCTTGTGTAGGTGTGCCGGGAACCATTGATAATGATATTCCAGGAACAGATTATACAATAGGTTTTGATACAGCTTTGAATACTGTAATTGATTGTATTGATAAAATTCGTGATACAGCAACATCTCATGAACGTACATTTATCATTGAAGTAATGGGTCGTGATGCAGGTGATTTGGCTTTATGGGCTGGTCTTGCTGGTGGTGCTGAAACGATTTTAATTCCTGAAGTACAACATGATTTAGACGAACTTGTCACTCGTTTAGAACAAGGTTATGACAGAGGGAAAAAGCACAGTATTATTATAGTTGCTGAAGGTGTTATGTCAGCGAGTGATTTAGCAAAAAAACTTTCAGAAAAAAATATTGAAACAAGAGTTTCAGTTTTAGGTCATATCCAACGTGGTGGATCGCCGACAGCACGTGACCGTGTACTAGCAAGTACTTTCGCTGCGAGAGCAGTAGAATTATTAATTGAGAATCGTGGTGGTCTTGCAGTTGGCATGAGAAACCATGTGGTGGTAGACTATGACTTAGAAGAGGCATTTAAGAAAGAACGTAATACAGACTTGTCAATGTACACTTTATCAAAAGAATTATCGATTTAATTAAATTGGAGTGGTCGAACAGATGAGAAAAACAAAAATTGTATGTACTATTGGTCCCGCTAGTGAATCGCAAGAAATTTTAGTGCAATTAATCGAAGCAGGTATGAACGTAGCTCGTTTGAATTTTTCGCATGGTAGTCATGAAGAACACGCAGCAAGAATCGAGAGCATTCGTGAAGCAGCGAAAAAGACTGGACAAGTTGTCGCTATTTTACTTGATACAAAAGGTCCTGAAATTCGTACGCATTCAATGGAAAATGGCGCTGTAGAATTAGTAACAGGTCAAACAATTGATATTTCAATGACAGAAGTACTTGGCAATAAAGAAGTTTTCTCTATTACGTACGAAAAACTTATTGATGATGTTGAAGAAGGTTCAACCATTTTATTAGATGATGGTCTAATTGAATTACGTGTAACTGGTAAAGATACAGATGCTGGATTAATTCATACTGTAGTTGAAAATGCAGGCGTACTTAAAAATAAAAAAGGCGTGAATGTACCAGGCGTTTCAGTACAATTACCAGGTATTACGGATAAGGATGCACAAGATATTCTATTTGGTATCGAACAAGGTGTAGACTTTATCGCTGCTTCATTTGTGCGTCGTTCATCAGATGTATTGGAAATCCGTGAGTTGTTAGAAAATAATAACGGTGGACATATCCAAATTATTCCGAAAATCGAGAATCAAGAAGGTGTCGATAATATCGATGAAATCATTCAAGTTTCCGACGGTTTAATGGTTGCTCGTGGTGACCTTGGAGTTGAAATTCCAGCAGAAGAAGTACCTATTGTTCAAAAAAATCTAATCAAAAAATGTAACACAGTAGGAAAACCGGTTATTACAGCGACACAAATGCTGGATTCAATGCAGCGTAACCCTCGTCCTACTCGAGCTGAAGCAAGTGACGTAGCGAATGCAATCTTAGATGGTACAGATGCAATCATGCTTTCTGGTGAAACAGCAGCTGGACTTTATCCGGTAGAATCTGTAAAAACAATGTATAAAATTGCCGATCGCATAGAGGATTCATTGGATCACCGTGCAATTGTTAGTAAGCGTAGCCGTGAAAAAGGTGCTAGCATGACTGAGGCGATTAGCCAAGCAGTTGCTTACACTTCACTTAACTTACAAGTTTCAGCTATTTTAGCACCTACTGAGAGTGGTCATACAGCACGTATGATCGCCAAATATCGTCCAGGTGTACCGATTATTTCAGTTACATCATCAGAACAAACATGTCGCAAATTAGCTCTTGTATGGGGTGTATTCCCTATCGTTGGACCAAAAGTAAGTTCAACGGATGAAATTTTAGAGCTATCTGTTCAAGAAAGTTTGAACAAAGGCTATGTTCACCACGGTGATTTAGTTGTAATTACAGCTGGTGTGCCAGTAGGTGAATCGGGTACGACAAACTTGATGAAAGTTCATGTAATTGGTGATATGCTTACTAAAGGTCAAGGAATTGGTAAATCTGCTGCTATAGGTAAAGCTTTAGTTGTCAGAAATGCTGAGCAAGCACTAGCGCAAGATACTGAAGGCAAAATTATTGTAACGATTGGTTCCGATCGTGATATGATGCCTGCTATCTCTAAATGCGCAGGGTTAATTACAGAAGAAGGTGGACTAACAAGTCATGCTGCAGTTGTTGGCTTAAGTCTAGGTATTCCTGTTATTGTGGGTGTGAAAGACGCTACAACAATGATAAGCGATGGACAAGAGTTATCAATCGATGCAGTATCTGGAGTTGTCTACTACGGACGTTCAAGTATTTTGTAATAAATAAACAAACAACCTCAGCGCATTTGAGCTGAGGTTGTTTTTTAAAAAGAGGTGAATAATTTGCGTAAAATTCTACTATTTCTTTTATTGATTCCCATAATTGAAATTGCGGTTGTATTAATATCCGGAAAACTAATTGGTGCCATGTATACACTAGTCTTAATTATTGTCACAGGTATATTAGGGATCTATTTAGCTAAAACGCAAGGAGTGAAAGCTTTTAAGGATATTCAACAAGCGATACAAAATGGACAACCACCAGGTAATGCCATGATTAATGGTTTACTTATATTTATTGGTGGAATGTTTTTAGTCTTACCAGGTTTTGTATCTGATATTATTGGTCTTCTTTTGGTCTTTGGCCCCACAAGAAATCTCTTTAAACCAATTCTTTATTATTGGTTACGTAAAAAGATGAAAAACGGTCAAGTTATTTTGATACAAAAATAGGGTGATTTCTTAATTTTACAGCAAGTAATAATAAGAATGGACTAATTAAAATACCTGCGATGCCAAAGAGCAATAAACTAATAGCACTTATCATAAACGCGTGAACGGAACGGATATGTAAAGTTGACGCCCACATATACGATTCAGCGAATTGTCTTGAAAGCTGAATTACCGCATAGAGAATCAATAAATAGATGCAAAGCAATTGATTACCTGTTATAAAAAAATATATACTCATTGGAATTAGGAAAATACCGATTCCTAAAAAGGGAAGGCTATCTGCTACAGAGATGAGTAATGCTTTTCCAACGGGAAATGAAAAACCAAGTACCATTAAGCCTACAGATAAAAGGGCAAATGTCAGGAGTAATAAACGTAATTCTACTGACAGAAAATAACCGAATAATTGAGAAGCTTCTTCATACACACGTTGAATAGGTTTTCTAAAGCGAGCAGGTAAATAGATAAAAAACCATAGTCTATTCCTGCTTGTTTCATATAAAGAAAAATACAAGGCTACTAGATAAAAAGTGAAATTAATTAGATTCTGGAAGGTGGATTGCACAATATTTACGAGCGATTCCATAGCCATATCTACTAGGGAAACAAATTTCTCTTGTATATTAAGTAGTAGCATTGATTGCATATCAGAGAAAAACTCAACTTGGGTAATTATGCGTTTAATCTCTGGTAAAGTTTCGATTAAAACAGAAGTTAAAAATAGTATAGTTGCGATAAAAATGGATAATATAATAGCTTCAGTAGTTAATGCTGCTAGCCACCTAGGCAGTTTTAATGTTGAGTTTAAATACTTTAGTAATGGATATGCGAAATATGCCGTTAAAATCGCTAGAGATACAGGTAAAACTAACCAAGATAGCACTAATAGTAGAGCAATTAGTATGAACAATTGGATTCGATACATGGTAGTTTTTTTGATTTTTTCTTGTAACAAAACATCATCCTTTAAAAAATGTGATTTTTTCATCCTAGTTAATGTTAAATTTTTTCTACAAAATGCGATATTCCTGTCTAAATTTTGTTTTTTAAATGAAATATAGCCTTTTCATTCACAAAGCCGTCAAAATTTATTATAATAGCAATGTAAGCGATTTACTTATAGGTTCATATCGAAAAAACGTAGGTTGCATTTATGTAATTTTGTGAATGTTATCTAATACATTTGGAGAAGGAGCGATATATTATGACAGCAACACGCGGATTAGAAGGTGTCGTAGCAGCAGAGACTAAAATCAGTTCTATTATTGATGATACTCTTACATATGTTGGCTACAATATTGATGACTTAGCAGACAATGCATCTTTTGAAGAGGTAGTTTACTTACTATGGCACACACGTCTTCCTAAAGCAGACGAATTAGCTGAATTGAAACAACAATTAGCTGACAATATGGAAGTGCCACAAGCGGTATTAGATCACTTTAAAACTTATGACATCAAATCTGTTCACCCAATGGCTGCATTACGCACAGCAGTTTCTTTACTAGCTTTATATGATGAAGATGCTGAGGATATGTCTGACGAAGCAAACTATCGTAAAGCAATCAAATTGCAAGCTAGAATTTCTACTGTTGTAACTGCGTTCTCTCGTATTCGTGCAGGTTTAGAACCGGTAGCACCTAAAAAAGAGTTAAGCTACGCTGCAAACTTCCTTTATATGTTATCTGGTAAAGAACCAGAAGCAATCGCTGTTGAAGCATTCAACAAAGCATTAGTATTACATGCTGACCACGAATTAAATGCATCTACATTTACTGCTCGTGTATGTGTAGCTACATTATCTGATGTTTATTCAGGTGTTACAGCTGCAATTGGCGCACTTAAAGGTCCTTTACATGGCGGCGCTAACGAACAAGTAATGAAAATGCTTTCTGAAATCGGTTCAGTTGATAAAGTTGAAGATTATATCAACGATAAATTAGCTAACAAAGTTAAAATCATGGGCTTCGGACACCGCGTATACCGTAAAGGTGATCCACGTGCTCCACACTTAAAAGTTATGTCTGAAAAGTTAACTAAATTAACTGGTCAACCTGAATATTACGAAATGTCAGTGAAAATCCATGAAATGGTGACTGGACAAAAAAATCTACCACCAAACGTAGATTTCTATTCAGCATCTGTATACCACTCTTTAGGTATCGATCACGATTTATTCACTCCAATCTTCGCGGTTTCTCGCGTATCTGGATGGGTAGCTCACATTTTAGAACAATATGCTAACAATCGTTTAATTCGTCCACGTGCAGAGTATGTTGGACCAGGAATGCAAAAATATATACCTGTAAACGAAAGATAATTGGTATAATAAAAAAGTCAAGGGCGGCGCTAGGTTTTGGCACCTGCCCTTTGATTATGAATATTAGGAGGCAACAAGTTCATGTCTAACGGTAAAATCGTAGTTGAAAATGGCGTACTTAAAGTACCAAACAATCCAATCATTCCATTCATCGAAGGTGACGGAATCGGTCCAGATATTTGGGCAGCAGCATCACGCGTAATCGATGCAGCAGTAAAACAAGCTTACAATGGCGAAAAATCTATCGAGTGGAAAGAAGTACTTGCTGGACAAAAAGCATTCGACAAAACTGGCGAATGGTTACCACAAGCAACTCTTGACGCTATCAATGAATACTTAATCGCAATTAAAGGACCTCTTACTACACCAATCGGTGGCGGTATCCGTTCTCTAAACGTAGCATTACGTCAACAACTTGACCTTTATGTTTGTTTACGTCCTGTTCGTTACTTCGAAGGTGTTCCTTCTCCAGTTAAACGTCCTGAAGACACTGATATGGTTATTTTCCGTGAAAACACAGAAGATATCTATGCAGGTATTGAATATGCTGAAGGTTCAGATGAAGTTAAAAAACTTATCAACTTCCTTCAAACTGAAATGGGCGTTAACAAAATCCGCTTCCCAGAAACTTCAGGTATCGGAATTAAACCAGTATCTAAAGAAGGTACACAACGTTTAGTTCGCGCTGCTATTAACTATGCTATTAATGAAAAACGTGAATCTTTAACTTTAGTTCACAAAGGTAATATCATGAAGTTCACTGAAGGTGGATTCAAAACTTGGGGCTACGAATTAGCTGAAACTGAATTTGCTGACCAAACATTCACTTGGAACCAATATGATGCAATCAAAGAAGCTGAAGG
Source organism: Viridibacillus sp. KH_047 (assembly GCF_057838945.1). Classification (NCBI taxonomy): domain Bacteria; kingdom Bacillati; phylum Bacillota; class Bacilli; order Caryophanales; family Caryophanaceae; genus Viridibacillus; species Viridibacillus sp. KH_047. The sequence continues at coordinate 945,709 of NZ_CM174479.1, forward strand.
CGCTGAAGCTGCTGATAAAGCACAAGCAGAAGCACTTGCTGCTGGTAAAATCTTAGTAAAAGATTCGATTGCTGATATCTTCTTACAACAAATCTTAACTCGTCCAAAAGAGTTTGATGTTGTAGCAACTATGAACTTAAACGGTGACTACATCTCTGACGCATTAGCTGCTCAAGTTGGTGGTATCGGTATCGCTCCAGGAGCTAACATTAACTATGTTAGTGGACATGCGATCTTCGAAGCTACTCACGGAACAGCACCGAAATATGCTGGACAAGATAAAGTAAACCCATCTTCAGTATTACTTTCTGGCGTTCTTATGCTTGAACACCTAGGCTGGAAAGAAGCTGCAGATTTAGTAACTGCATCAGTAGAAAAAACAATTGCTTCTAAAGTTGTAACTTATGACTTTGCTCGTCTAATGGACGGCGCTACAGAAGTAAAATGTTCTGCATTTGCTGACGAATTAATTAAAAACCTGTAATATTAGACTAGATGAATGAGGGGATTGGGGATTTTTTCCCCTTTTCCCTCTTTATATTTATTATCAAAGGAGTGTATTCAAATGACTTTGAAACGTAGTAAAATTTCTGTAATTGGTGGGGGCTTCACTGGCGCTACATCTGCTTTCTTAGCTGCACAGAAGGAACTTGGTGATGTTGTATTAGTAGACATTCCACAAGCTGAAAACCCAACAAAAGGTAAAGCTCTTGACATGTTCGAAGCTTCTCCAGTACAAGGTTTTGACGCACGTGTAAAGGGTACTTCTGATTATGCTGATACTGCTGATTCTGACGTAGTAATCATTACTGCTGGAGTTGCTCGTAAACCAGGAATGAGTCGCGATGATTTAGTTCTGATCAATCAAAGCGTTATGAAAGCAGTAACAAAAGAAATTGTAAAATACTCTCCAGAAGCAACAATCATCGTTTTAACAAACCCAGTTGATGCAATGACTTACACAGTTTACAAAGAATCTGGTTTCCCTAAAAACCGCGTTATCGGTCAATCAGGTGTTCTTGATTCAGCTCGTTTCCGTGCATTTATCGCGGAAGAGTTAAACATCTCAGTTAAAGATATAACTGGTGTTGTACTTGGTGGTCATGGTGACACTATGGTTCCACTTACTCGCTACTCATTCGCTGGTGGTATTCCACTAGAAAAACTAATTGCTCCTGAGCGTCTAGAAGAGATCGTTAATCGTACTCGTAACGGTGGTGCTGAAATCGTAAACCTTCTTGGTAACGGTTCTGCTTACTATGCTCCAGCTGCAGCATTAATTGAAATGGCTGAAGCAATAATTAAAGACCAACGTCGTGTATTACCATCAATCGCTTACTTAGAAGGCGAATATGGTTACAATGATATCTACCTTGGTGTACCAACTATTCTTGGTGCTAACGGTATCGAAAGAATTATTGAATTAGATTTAACAATTGAGGAAAAAGCGGCTTTAGATAACTCTGCAGAAGCAGTTAAAAACGTTATGAAAGTTCTTGCTTAATATACTTTTTTTAACGAGCAGGTTGTCACCTACTCGTTTTTTTTGTGTAAAAAAATTCAGATAATATGATATATGTATGCAATCATACTGTCTTTTTTTACTGATTATTGTTACTATTGAAATACCAAATTATTTAAGGGGGAATATTGTGTTACTTGGCAAGAAGAGAAAGTTAGGTAGAAAAATTCAAGAGTTGTCTGTTGGCGAATCATTACAGCTAACGGAGAAAATCGAAGATAAAGACTTACTATTATATCTCGGCTTAACCAATGACAGTAATCCTCTATACATACAACATGACTTTACCTCACAGACCAGTTTTCAAAAACCTGTAGTACCTACAATCATGTTGAATGGTGTGGTAACATCAGCTATTTCAAAATATATTCCGGGTCCTGGTTCTTATATTACTTCGCAACAATTTGAATATCCGCAACCGGTATATCATTATGATACGATTCATATTTTACTTGAAGTAACCGAAGTGAATATAGAGCTTAATGAAGTAACTGTGAATATTGAAGGACGCAATGATGAAGACCTGCTAGTGATGCAAGGTAAAGTGACAGTAAATCCGCCGAATCGTGAACAAGATGATTATGCAAATAAGAAAGAAGAAATATAGTAGCAAAGGTTTGAAATGGGGGTTTCAAATCAATTGCGGGGGAAAAAACATGACATATAAAATACTTGTAGTAGAAGATGAAATTTCAATTGCAACATTATTACAATACAATCTCCAACAGGCAGGATATGAAGTAGTAGTTGCAAACGATGGGAAAGAAGGCTTACACAAAGCGATTTTGGAAAAGCCAGATTTACTTTTATTAGACTTAATGTTACCTAAAATGGACGGCATGGAAGTCTGTAAAGAGCTACGCATTAAGAAAATCAATACACCAATTATTATGTTAACAGCAAAAGACGATGAGTTCGATAAAGTACTTGGTCTTGAGCTTGGAGCAGATGATTATATGACAAAGCCATTCAGCCCACGTGAAGTAATGGCTAGGGTTAAAGCGGTATTACGCCGTTCTAAAGTGACCGAAGTAGTGAAGGAAGAAGAGGAGCATGTTGAACAAACGTATTCATTTGGACAACTGCGAGTATTACCTGATCGTTTTGAAGCTTTCTTAGGAGAGGAAGTGTTAGAATTCACTCCAAAAGAATTCGAACTTCTTGTCTATTTATTAGAAAATAAAAATCGTGTGTTAACACGCGATCAGCTATTAAGTGCTGTATGGAATTATGATTTTGCAGGAGATACGCGGATTGTTGATGTACACATTAGTCACTTACGTGAACAAATTGAAGAAAATAGTCGTAAACCAAAATTCATTAAAACAATAAGAGGTTTAGGCTATAAATTTGAGGAGCCGAAGCTATGATGAAATCTCTTAAAGCTAGGTTACTCATTGCTTTTGGATTTCTGTATGGTACAGCGTTAGCTGGTCTTGGTTTTATACTAGGCCAGCTTTTTCCTGTATATGTAGAGGATTCTATACGCTCTAATTCCATTCGATCACATGAAAATATTTTACGTGCAATAGAAAAGCAAAGTATTGATTTAACTGTAGATCAAGAACAGGCTATAATAAATGCCCTACCGCTTGATTTTGGTGGAAATGAATTAGCAGATATAAGAATTCGTCTATGGATTATGCTTATTGTCACTTTGATAATAACCTTTATACTACTTATGGTTATTACTTCGCGCTTGATAAAGAATTTGGCTCAGCCTATAGATAATGTAACAAATACAGCGTTAGAGTTGGCAAAAGGAAATTATCGTGCAAGGGCATATGAAAATGTAGAATCACCAACGATACAACTAAGTAATGCGGTTAATGTTCTTGCTCGTAACTTGCAAGATATTATGATGATTCGCGAGATGGAGCAAGAACGTCTAAAAACGCTGATAGAAAATATGGGTAGTGCACTTATAATGATTGGTAAGGAAGGGCATGTTTCTATTGTTAATAAAGTGTTTTTGGAATTATTCGATGTGCCTCATGATAAAGTCTATAAACAGGTTTTCCGCGAATTAGGATTACCGAATGAATTAGAGCAATTTGTTGATCACGTCTTTATGACAGAAATAACATACCGTAAACAAATGCAAATAGAGATCCAACAAGAATTCCATCATATGGAAGTGTATGGAGCCCCGGTAATAGGAGAACACGGTCACTGGCTAGGGATTGTAATTATCATGCACGATATTTCGGAATTGAAAAAGCTAGAGCAAGTACGTAAGGATTTTGTAGCAAATGTATCGCATGAATTACGTACCCCTATTACATCGATAAAAGGCTTTTCTGAAACATTATTAGACGGTGCGTACAAAGAACAAGGTACATTATTATCCTTTTTAGAAATTATTAATAAAGAGAGTAATCGCCTTCAGATGCTTATTTTAGATTTGCTTGAGTTATCGAAAATTGAAAAGCATGGTTTTACTGTCAATATTGGTCTAACAAGTTTAAAGGATGTAATTGTAAGGGCGACTGAAATGACAGTGCCGCGTCTTGAGGAAAAAAACATATCTTTCGAAGCGGAAATTGAGCAGGATGTTGTAGTTGAAGGTGATGCAAACCGACTAATCCAGGTAGTGATGAATTTAATGACAAACGCGACTACTTACTCACCAGAGAATACGAAAATTAAAGTAAAATTATATGAACAAAACAAAAGTGGTGTCATTGAAATAATCGATGAAGGAATTGGAATTGAAAAACCTGAAATCCCAAGAATTTTTGAACGTTTCTACCGTGTCGACCGAGCACGTAGCCGTAATTCTGGTGGAACAGGTCTTGGTCTTGCAATTGTGAAGCATTTAATAGAGGCACACCACGGTAAAATTCAAGTGGAGAGTGAAGTTGGTAAAGGAACGACAATGCGTGTTATTTTGCCGGAAAAACAACCTAATTAACACAATGTTTACAATATATATATATACTCTTCATAATCCTTTGTTAATATAATATTCGAAGCCCCCTTCAACCAGTGTTTTGGAAGTGAGAATCTAGGTTTTCCTAGATTCTTTTTTTGGATTTAAAGAGCAGAATACAGTTATCATAAAATACGAACATTTTTTCGTATTTTCATCAGTCGTCATTTTCCTTTCTACTTACACGCGTGGTAAGATAGAAGGGAGAGACGGCTTTTTGACGTTTAGGAAAAAAGAAAATCCGTGCATAATAACATATAAAGAAAACAGCTCAAAATAGAGGAAAAGTAAGAGGAGAGTGTATTTATGACAAAAGAAAAGTTACTACTTTTAGATGGCAATAGCTTAGCATATCGAGCATTTTTTGCATTACCATTATTAACAAATGATAGCGGTATTCACACAAATGCCGTTTATGGCTTTACTACGATGTTACAGAAAATATTAGAAGAGGAGAAACCAACGAAAATGCTTGTTGCATTTGATGCTGGTAAAACGACGTTCCGTCATTCTACATACGGAGAATATAAAGGTGGACGTCAGAAAACACCACCTGAACTATCAGAGCAATTCCCGTATTTGCGAAAATTATTAGATGCATATCGTATTAAACAATATGAACTAGAAATGTACGAAGCAGATGATATTATCGGTACTTTAAGTAAAAAAGCTGAAGAACAAAAGCTACAAGTAATCGTGGTTAGCGGAGATAAAGACTTAACGCAGCTTGCTTCAGATAATACAACTGTCTATATTACGCGTAAAGGCATGACGGATATTGAAAAATATACACCGGATCATATTCAAGAAAAATATGGCTTAACGCCAGAGCAAATTATTGATATGAAAGGCCTAATGGGTGATGCATCAGATAATATACCTGGAGTACCTGGTGTCGGTGAAAAAACAGCCATCAAATTGTTAAAACAATATCCAACAATCGAAGAACTATATGAAAATGTAGAACAAGTGAGTGGTGCAAAGTTAAAAGAAAAACTTACGACCAATGAAGATCAAGCGAAAATGAGCAAACAGTTAGCGACGATTGATCGTCAATCGCCTATTACTATTACACTTGATGATTTAGTGTATGATGGTCCAAATGTAGATGAGTTGTTTTCTTTGTGGCAAGATTTATCTTTTAAATCTTTAATTGAAAAAAGTGAGTTTCAATCAGAAGCAACAACAACAAAGGAACTAACATTCTCTATATTAGAAGATGTATCAGCAGAGCAGTTACAAGATGCGATGGCTGTACATATTGAACTTGCTGATGAGCACTATCATACTTGTGACAGATTTGGTATTGCATTAGTGAATGACTTGCAAGCATTTTATATTCCTTACGACAAAGCAATGGCTTCAGTATCATTAAAAGAATGGTTAGAAGATGCTTCAAAGCAGAAGTATATGGTTGATTCAAAAGCCGCACAAGCTGCATTATTACGTGATGGTATTAAATTAGCAGGAGTGGAATTCGATATGCTCTTAGCGGCATATATTGTGAATCCCGCTATACCTTCTGATGATGTTGCAACGATTTCAAGAGAATTTGGTTATACTGATGTATTATCCAATGACAATGTATATGGTAAAGGTGCAAAGAAAGTCACTCCAGCCATAGAATTTGTGGCGGAGCATGCTTGTCGTAAAGCCAATGCAGTATTCATTTTGCAGCCGAAATTAGAACAGCTTCTTCGAGAAAATGAACAATTTGAGCTGTATAAACAGTTAGAGTTACCACTTGCAGCCATATTAAGTGAAATGGAAAGCGAAGGTATCACGGTTGATCGTGGACGACTTGTTGAAATGGGACATGATCTAACAACGAAACTAAAAGCAATTGAAGAAGATATTTATTCAATTGCTGGTCAAGCCTTCAACATAAATTCACCGAAACAACTTGGGGTTATTTTGTTCGAAAAATTGGGCTTACCTGTGATTAAGAAAACAAAGACAGGTTATTCAACAGCAGCGGATGTATTAGAAAAACTAGAGCCAGAGCACGAAATTATTCGTCATATTTTACAGTACCGTCAGCTTGGGAAATTACAGTCAACATATATAGAGGGATTATTGAAAGAAATCCACGAAGAAGATCAAAAAATTCATACAAGATTCCAGCAAGCGCTAACATCAACCGGTCGCTTAAGTTCAACAGATCCGAATTTGCAAAACATTCCTGTAAGACTTGAAGAGGGCCGTAAAATTCGCCAAGCATTTGTTCCATCAAATCCAGAATGGCTCCTTTTTGCAGCCGATTATTCGCAAATTGAGTTACGTGTATTAGCTCATATGTGTGGTGACGAAAACTTAATTAATGCATTCCAAAGTGGTTCGGATATTCATACAAATACAGCGATGAATGTATTCCATGTAGCAGAAGAGGACGTAACGTCGGATATGCGTCGTGCAGCAAAAGCAGTTAACTTTGGAATTGTTTATGGAATTAGCGATTACGGTTTATCTCAAAACTTAAATATTACACGTAAAGAAGCAGCAGATTTCATTGAACGTTATTTTGCTAGCTTCCCGGGTGTACAAGACTATATGAAAAATATAGTGGAAGAAGCGAAGCAACATGGCTATGTGACCACTATTTTAAATCGCCGTCGCTATTTGCCAGACCTGAAAAGCTCAAACTTCAATTTACGTAGTTTTGCGGAGCGTACTGCAATGAATACACCAATTCAAGGTAGTGCAGCCGATATTATAAAAAAAGCAATGATAGATATGGCAGCAGCATTAAAAGAACAAAATTTACAAACGAAAATGCTTCTTCAAGTGCACGATGAGTTAATTTTCGAAGCACCAAAAGAGGAAATTCCTATTCTCGAAAAATTAGTTCCAGAAGTGATGGGGAAAGCATTTGAACTAAATGTACCACTTAGAGCCGATTTTGCATTTGGTCCAACTTGGTATGATACAAAATAAAGGAGTGATCGCATGCCAGAATTACCAGAAGTAGAAGGTGTTGTGCGTTCATTACAACCGGTCGTTACGGGTAAAACGATTCATCATGTAACGATTTCAAAGGTTATTAAACAAGCGAAAGAGCAAGGTAAAGAGTGTATTATAAAAGCAGTTGATCCTGATTCTTTTCAACAAGCGATTGAAGGAATGACTATTAAAAGCATTGAACGCCGCTCAAAATATATTTTTTTTCACTTGGAGAAAGAAGGAAATCCATATTTGCTCGTCAACCATCTAGGTATGACGGGCGCATGGTTCCATGTATCGCAACTTAGTGATATTACAGAAGAGAAATTTCTAAAGCATGCGCATGTTTTAATTCAATTCGAGGATGACAATTGGCTTGTCTATTCGGATATTCGCCGTTTTGGTGAAATGCGCTTTTTACATGAGCTAGCAGATCATCCGCCACTACTTGAAATGGCTCCTGAACCTTTCTCAGATGAAGCGCTACCTCATTTTCTTGAGAAAGCAAATCTGACGAAGTATGCAAATAAGGCAGTTAAAGAAGTGATTATGGATGGACATGTGATTGCAGGTTGCGGGAATATATATGCAACAGAAGCGCTGTTTAAAATGAATATTCATCCTGCACGTAAATTGTCACGAATTAGTAAACAACGTAAAATTGAACTTTTTGAGACAATTGTTCATATTTTGCAAGAAAGTATTGATGTTGGCGGTTCGACCATTTCGGATTACCGAAATATTAATGGTGAAGCGGGTAGTATGCAACATCGATTGAAAATGTATGGGAAAAAGACTTGTCCGTCTTGTCATGGAGATACTAAACAAAAGATAATTGGTGGCAGAAACTCAGTTTATTGCCCAAATTGCCAACATTAAAGGTGTGATATAGATGATTATTGGATTAACTGGAAGTATTGCGAGTGGTAAAAGTACAGTAGCAGAAATGCTAAAAGAGTTAAATTTGCCTATTATAGATGCTGATTTAGTAGCGCGTGTAGTAGTAGAACCTGGAACAGAACCGCTAAAACAAATTGTGGAAGCATTTGGCGAAGATGTATTGCTAGATGACGGGGCGCTTAATCGCCCTAAACTAGGAGATATTATCTTCCATAATCCTACAGCACGTAGAACGTTAAATGATATTATTCATCCGGCTATTCGTAGTGAGATGCTTCGTCAACGTGATGAACTATTAAAAAATGGTGCAAGCAATGTTGTCATGGATATCCCATTATTATTTGAAAGTCGCCTTCAACATTTTGTTGAGAAGATATTAGTTGTATCTGTCACAGAAGAAACACAATTAAAACGCTTAATGGAACGAAATAATTTATCTGAAAAAGATGCTAAGGCGAGAATTAGTTCTCAACTACCGTTATCAGAAAAGGAAAAAGGCGCTGATGCGGTAATATATAATAATAAATCGCTCGAATCAACGAAAGAACAATTGCATAAAATATTATGTAAGTGGAATGTAATCAATTAAGGTATTTTTGAAAAATCTGAATTGACTAACTTTTAAATGTTCATCATAATAGGTTTTACTTCCCTTAAAATGTGTTATACTAATTTTCGAATTAATAAAATAAGTATAACGCAATTACAGGAGGATATTATTCATGACAGTTTCTATTGCTATTAACGGATTTGGCCGTATTGGCCGCATGGTGTTCCGTCAAGCGATACTTCAAGATGATTTAAATATTGTTGCAATTAATGCTAGTTACCCGGCTGAAACGTTAGCACATTTGATTAAGTATGACACAAATCACGGAAGATTTGATGGCGATGTTCAATTTGAAGAAAAAGCGCTAATCATAAATGGTAAACGTGTTGAACTTATTAGTGAACGTGATCCTTTGAACTTACCTTGGAAAGAAATGAATGTTGATATCGTTATCGAAGCAACGGGTAAATTCAATGCTCGTGAAAAAGCAGCATTGCATCTAGAAGCAGGAGCTAAAAAAGTTATTTTAACAGCACCTGGGAAAAATGAAGATGTAACAATTGTAATGGGTGTTAATGACGAAAAATTAGACCTTACAAAACATGATGTAATATCAAACGCAAGTTGTACTACAAACTGTCTTGCGCCAGTTGCAAAAGTATTAAATGATACTTTTGGCATCGACAATGGTTTAATGACAACTGTGCATTCATATACAAATGATCAAAAAAATATTGATAACCCACATAAAGACTTACGTCGCGCTCGTGCTTGTGCGGCTTCAATTATCCCTACTTCTACAGGAGCTGCCAAAGCTCTAACTCTAGTATTACCAGAACTAGAAGGCAAGTTACATGGTATGGCGCTTCGTGTTCCAACACCAAATGTTTCATTAGTAGATTTAGTAGTAGATTTAAACAAAGATGTTACGGTTGAAGAAGTGAATGAAGCGTTCAAAGCAGCATCAGCTGGTCCACTAAAAGGAATCTTAGACTTCACAATGGAACCATTGGTATCCGTAGATTTTAATACGAACCCAGCATCAGCTACAATCGATGGCCTAACTACAATGGTAATCGGTAGTCGTAAAGTGAAAGTGCTTGCTTGGTACGATAACGAGTGGGGTTATTCAACACGCGTCGTAGATTTAACGAAAAAAGTTGCAGCTGCTCTTAAGGCTTCTGTAAACGCTTAATTTTAATATAATATGACCCTTTCTAGTAGTGTACTAGAAAGGGTTTTTTAGTTTAAGAGTAGAAAAAACATCATATAACTGTGAACATATGTCTGTTTTTTCTGTTAGTATCGACCTTATATTGGCTAAAAACAGTATCTTTATCATACATCTGAGAATTTCCACTGCATTTTTTCGATTTTTTAAGGCATTATTTGATATAATAGATAAACTAAAATGTTTTGCAATCAGGAGAGAAAAAATATGAAATGTCCAGCATGTCAGTTTAATGGAACAAAGGTTATTGATTCAAGACCAGTAGATGACAATAAAGCAATCCGTAGACGCCGAGAATGTGAATCATGTGCATATCGTTTTACTACGTTTGAAAAAGTAGAAGAAATGCCGTTAATCGTCGTGAAAAAAGACGGCTCACGTGAGGAATTTAGCCGTGAAAAAGTTTTAAGAGGTCTTATCAGAGCTTGTGAAAAGCGACCAGTAGCCCTTAATCAATTAGAGGAATTAGTATTTGCTATAGAACAAGATCTACGTCGAATCGGTAACTCAGAAGTGAAAACAGAAGATGTCGGGGAAATGATTATGGATCGACTTGCGAAAATTGACGAAGTTTCTTATGTAAGATTTGCTTCTGTATATCGTCAATTTAAAGATATTAATGTCTTTATTGATGAATTAAAAGAATTAATAGAAAGACAATCCGATGACAAATAAATGCGATATGGAGGACGGTGATCGTGGTGCATTTATATAAAGAACTACAGCCCGTTGATCGATTGTCCATTCGAATGCCATTTCCCGTGTCTAGCTACGATCGTCAACTTATTACTCTGTTATATCAGCCGTTAATAGGTGCTGAGCCCATTAGTTTATACTTTATGCTTTGGGCTGAAGGGGAAAGTACGACTGAAGCTGAATTATCACATTACCATTTGATGAACTCACTTGATATGCCGATTGCAAAGATTTTCGAGTCGCGTATCGCATTAGAAGCTATTGGTTTATTGCGCACTTGGCGTAAAGATTCTGAGGATGTACGCTCATTTATGTATGATGTGATGCCTCCTTTAGAAGCATCGGCTTTTTTTAATGATCCCTTATTATCCATGTTTTTATTTAGCAAAATTGGTGAACAAGCCTATAGACAATTGCGCCAACGTTTCGTTCAGAAGGGTCCATCAAATGATGGCTATCAGGAAGTGTCACGAACATTTACAGATGTTTATCGTCCTGTGCAGCATCATTTACCATCCTTTGAGAATGAGCAGACAGTTAAGGAAAAAGAGAAACCTAAAGAACTACCATTTAACTATGAGGACTTCGATTTTTCATTACTTAGAGCTGGATTGTCAGAACAACTTGTACCATCTTCAGCACTTACTGCTGAAGCGAATGCAACAATTGCAAAGTTAGCTTTTTTATATCATTTAACACCATTAGATATGCAAAAAGTTGTTATGCTCGCTCTAGATGATCATATGACGTTATCAGAGACAAGATTAAAGAAATCGGCAGCTGATTATTACAAATTGACTGTTTCAACAGAACCTCCTGCAATGCAACAGGCTTTCAAATCGGCTGTTAATGAAACAGAGAAAAAGAATACAAAAGAGCAAGCTTTGCAGACTAAGGAAGAGTTATTGATTCATTACCTAGAAACAACCGCTCCAATTGATGTCTTGCGCGATATTGCAGATGGGAAAGAACCAATTCCAGCTGACATTCAGCTTGCTCAAAATCTTGTCCTGCAATATCAAATGCCAATTGGTGTTGTAAATGCCTTACTTCAGTATGTTCTTTTACGTACAGACATGAAGCTAACTAAAAACTATGTCGAAAAGATTGCCTCACATTGGATTCGAAAAGGTGTGAAAACGACGAAAGAAGCAATGGATTTAGCGCGTAAAGAGCATAAGCAGTATATGGAATGGAAAACAGCTGAGCAAAAACCTGCAACGAAAAAACGCTACAGCGGTGGGCGAGAAGAAAAAGTACCTGACTGGTTTAAGAAAAATAAAGAAAAGAAACCTCAAAAAGAAGATGCTGTAACAGAAACTTCAAAAGAAGTAGTTAAGAGTGAGACTGATTTTGAAGAGGAAAGACGTAAAATTCTAGAAAAACTAGGAATAGAAGAAGGGCAGGTGGATTCACATGGAACCGATTAATAATCAACTTAGAAAAGTGATGGATTCACAAACTTTTCAAGAACGATACGAGCAAATGAAGCGAGAAATTCTTGAAAATAAAGGTGTCCAGCAATTTCTAGCTGACAATGATCAAGAAGTAAATAAAGATATGGTAGACCGTGGTCTCGTTAAACTATATGAATATACAGGTCAACAACATGATTGTGATGCATGCCCATCCGTTGTGAAATGTCAAAATGCATTAAAGGGATTTATCCCGAAATTGTCTATTATCCGTGAATCAATAGAAGTCGAGTATACACCGTGCCAACAAAAACGCATGGATGATGAGCGTCGTAAAGCGGCCTCTATGATTTCGAGTATGCATATGCCAAAAGACGTATTAAGAGCGACAATCAAAGATTTAATGATCGATGACCATTCACGTGTAAATATCGCCAATAGAGCAGCAGATTTCGTTCGTGAATTTAAAGAAACGGGTGAACTTCCTCAAAAAGGCTTTTATTTATACGGTGAATTTGGCGTCGGTAAATCTTTTGTATTAGGGGCTATTGCCAATGAATTGGCGACCTTACAAATCAAATCTGTTGTAGTATTTGTTCCTGAATTTTTACGTGAAATGAAAGGTTCAATCCAAGATCAATCTTTACAAGAGAAAATCGATTTTGTGAAAAAGGCACCTGTTTTAATGCTAGATGATTTAGGAGCAGAAACGTTGTCGAGTTGGACACGTGACGAAATTTTAGGAACGATTTTTCATTATCGAATGGCGGAGCAATTGCCGACATTTATCACATCGAATCTTGGTTATGATGAATTAGAAGACCATTTAGCTTATAACCAAAAAGGTGATCGTGATATGTTAAAAGCTTCACGAATTATGGAGCGTATTAAAGCTGTGACGACGCCAATTCGAATGAGTGGGCAAAACCGAAGAGATCAGAAATAGTTACATCTTTTTGAAGGACTTTTTTTCCTACTTGATTTTAAACTTAATCGAGCGTATACTTTCAGTCATAATATAAAAAATGCTTTGAAAAGGACAACAATTTTTTGTACGACTTTTAGAGAGAGAAGCCTAGGCTGGAAGCTTCTTAGTACGGCAAATCATTTACCCCCTTGGAGCAGCGACAGTGAATGTACTAGTAATTGTCGACGGTAACGGCCCGTTAGCCGATCGAGAGCTTCGTCTATACCTGCATTCTTTTAAGTGCGGGCAGTAGAAGGAAGAAGGGTGGAACCACGAGAATACAGCCTCGTCCCTTTTGGGATGGGGCTTTTTTGCGTTTTTATCTAAATGCTGAAGCGGCCCGTTCAGACTCGACAAGCACTGGAACTTTCGAAACAAAAGCGTTTTTTAGCTTTTGCTGTGTATTAAGGAAGGTAACCTAAATTCACGACATCGTGTCGCAACGGTTGCATGACCAACATCCTGTTGGCACAAGTGACCTAGAGAGTCTTGCCGCTGAAGCTAGATATTTAACTAAATGCTGAAGTGGCCCGTTTCAAGGAACACAGTCTTAAAGCGCCACGTCCTGTGGCAACGACTGTATGACCCGCATCGTGCGGGCTTAAACCTCTCGTAAGGCTAAAATAAATAAAATTAAAAGGAGATCACAAAATGGCAGACATGATTAATTTAAAATTCCCAGATGGCGCAGTAAAGGAATTTGCAAAAGGTACAACAACTGAAGAAATTGCACAATCAATTAGCCCAGGACTTCGTAAAAAAGCAATCGTTGGTAAATTCAACGGACAATTAGTAGATTTAACAACACCTCTAGAAGAAGACGGTGACATTGCAATCGTAACACCTTCAGATGCTGAAGCATTAGAAGTAATGCGTCACTCTACAGCTCACCTTTTAGCGCAAGCTGTTAAGCGTATGTTCCCAGGTGTAAAACTTGGAGTAGGTCCAGTAATTGAAGGTGGTTTCTACTACGATATCGACTCACCAGAACCAATCACTGCTGATGATCTTCCGAAAATCGAAAAAGAAATGAAAAAAATCATTTCTGAAAACATCGTCATCACTCGTCAAGACATTTCACGTGCTGAAGCAATCGAGCGCTTCACTGCAATTGATGATGAATATAAATTAGAACTTATCGAAGCTATTCCTGCAGATGAGCAAGTGTCAATCTATGAACAAGGCGATTTCTTCGACCTTTGCCGAGGTGTACACGTTCCATCTACAGGTAAAATTAAAGAATTTAAATTGTTATCAATCGCCGGTGCATACTGGAGAGGTAACTCAGATAACAAAATGCTACAACGTATTTACGGAACAGCCTTCTTTACAAAAGACGATTTAAAAGCGCATCTTCAAATGTTAGAAGAAGCAAAAGAACGTGATCACCGTAAAATTGGTAAAGAACTTGAATTATTCACTTCATCTCAGAAAGTAGGTCAAGGCTTACCATTATGGTTACCAAACGGTGCAACAATCCGTCGTACAATTGAACGTTATATCGTAGACAAAGAATTATCTCTTGGTTACAAACATGTATACACTCCGGTATTAGGTTCTAAAGAACTTTATGAAACTTCAGGTCACTGGGCACACTATCAAGATGATATGTTCCCGCCAATGGAAGTGGATAACGAAACATTTGTATTACGCCCAATGAACTGTCCACACCATATGATGGTTTATAAATCGTCAATGCACTCATATCGAAACCTTCCATTACGTATTGCTGAACTTGGTACAATGCACCGTTATGAAATGTCAGGTGCTGTATCAGGACTTCAACGTGTACGTGGTATGACTCTAAATGATGCGCATATTTTCGTTCGTCCAGATCAAATTAAAGAAGAATTTAAACGCGTCGTAGAATTAGTGCTAGGTGTTTATAAAGACTTTGACTTAAATGATTACTCATTCCGTCTGTCTTACCGTGACCCAGCAGATACTGAAAAATACTTTGATGACGATGCAATGTGGGAAAAAGCACAAGGCATGTTAAAAGAAGCAATGGATGAGCTAGGCTTAGACTACTTCGAGGCTGAAGGCGAAGCGGCATTCTATGGTCCAAAACTTGATGTACAAGTAAAAACTGCAATCGGTAAAGAAGAGACTTTATCAACAGTTCAACTTGACTTCTTATTACCAGAACGCTTCGATTTGAGCTATGTTGGAGAAGATGGTAAACCACATCGTCCAGTTGTTATCCATCGTGGTGTTGTATCAACAATGGAACGTTTTGTAGCTTTCTTAATCGAAGAATACAAAGGTGCATTCCCAACTTGGTTAGCGCCAGTACAAGTAGAAATCATCCCTGTATCAAACGAAGTTCACTTTGACTATGCAAAACAAGTAGAAGAAAAACTTCAAACAGCAGGCTTCCGTGTTGAAATGGATGATCGTGAAGAAAAACTTGGCTACAAAATCCGTGAAGCACAAATGAAGAAAATTCCTTACATGCTTGTATTAGGTGATAAAGAATTAGAAGCAGGTAGTGTAAACGTACGTCGCTATGGCTCTCAAGACTCTGAAAGTATTGCGATTGAAGATTTCTTAGCGAATTTAAAAGCTGACGTTTCTTTTGAATAAGTAATATCTAATATTAAAAAGGTGGCTGGGACATTTATGTCCAGTCACCTTTTTGTATAATATGTGTATGTAATGCGATTTCACTGCCACATGGATGTCGTTTCAACCTAGGTTGCGATGGATGAAGACATCAAAACATTAGCGAAAAATACAATGTAGATTGTAATTTCCCGGTTAAAGAACAGGTTTTAGTGAATAGTTAATATAAGTTAATTTAAAGTATTTACGCTTATTTAAGCGTAAATACTTTTTCTTTTGAAAAACGTCGATTAAAATCATTGACATTAGCGAATAGACATGATAAATTTAGAAAGGTTAATGAATACAAAGTTTGTGGTTGAAGAAGAGGCTGCCCGCTTCTCACCTGTTTGACTCATCAGATGATGTTTACAGGTTACATGATAGAACGGATCACGCATTTAGGCGTGTACATATATCGGCGGGCGGACATTTCGACTATGTCCGCTCGTTTTTTTGTGGACATCGAAATATTCGTACCGGTCATCGGGCAACTAGCCCAAACCATGTATTCGCGACACTATTTGGAGGTGGATTGTTATTAGCAAAGACATGTATGTAAACGAAGGTATTCGCGCACGTGAACTTCGTGTTATCGATCATAACGGTGATCAGCTAGGAGTTAAGACACGTAACGAAGCTTTGGAGATTGCCGAACGCGCCAATCTGGATCTTGTCCTTGTGGCTCCTCAGGCCAAACCGCCAGTCGCTCGTATTATGGACCATGGTAAATTTAAATTCGAGCAACAAAAGAAAGATCGTGAAGTGCGTAAGAATCAAAAAGTTATCGTGATGAAAGAGGTTCGTTTGAGCCCATCTATTGATGAACACGATTTCCAAACGAAACTACGTAACGGGATCAAGTTCCTTGAAAAAGGAGACAAAGTTAAAGCATCTATTCGCTTTAAAGGTCGTGCAATTACGCACAAAGAAATTGGCCAACGTGTATTAGACCGCTTTGCTGCGGCTTGTGCTGAAGTATCTACGATTGAATCAAAACCGAAGATGGAAGGCCGTAGCATGTTCTTAGTTTTACAACCAAAGAACGAAAAAGAGTAATTTTATAGTTACACGAACAGTTTAGGAGGAATTCGACATGCCAAAAATGAAAACTCACCGTGGTGCTGCGAAACGTTTTAAAAGAACGGGTACTGGTAAATTAAAACGTGACCGCGCATTTGGTAGCCACTTATTCGCAAACAAATCAACTAAAGCGAAACGTCACCTACGTAAAGGTCAATTAGTTTCTTCAGGAGACTACAAACGTATCAAGTCTCTACTTGCTTACATGAAATAATTCGATTCGAAAACATACAAATTCATAATATATGAATAGCAGGAGGTAATCACTATGCCACGCGTAAAAGGCGGTACAGTAACGCGCAAGCGTCGTAAAAAAGTTTTAAAATTAGCTAAAGGGTACTACGGTTCTAAACATACTCTTTATAAAGTAGCTAACCAAGCAGTAATGAAGTCAGGTCAATATGCATATCGTGACCGTCGTCAAAAGAAACGTGATTTCCGTAAATTATGGATCACACGTATCAATGCAGCAGCTCGTGTAAACGGTCTTTCATACAGCCGTTTAATGCACGGTTTAAAACTTGCTGAAATCGAAGTTAACCGTAAAATGTTAGCTGATTTAGCAGTAACTGATGCACAAGCATTCGCTCAATTAGCAGATGCTGCTAAACAAGCAATCGCAAAATAATTCATGCTTTCTAGCGTGATTTATCAAAACTCATGAATCTATGATTCATGAGTTTTTTTATTAGAGAAATAATACATGAGTATAGCATGTGCAACTATTTGTATTTTTTACGAATAAAAAAGAGATAATCTTTAATCACTTTTTGATTAATGAGATTATCTCTTTTTATTTTTTGTCGGGAAATAAGAGCGCAGCCAATTCATCTTTTGAGTGTAGAAAATCATCTAATGTATATTCATCAAGAACTGCAATATACGCATGTAATGCCTTATTCAAAGCACCCTTTAGACTGCAGACAGGTGAAATAATACAGCCCACCGATTCTGGATTAAAGCAATCTACAAGGTAGAAGTCCTCCTCGGTTTGTCGGACTAATTTTCCGATGACTATATCTTTTGGTTTTAAAGCTAACCTAATACCGCCACCTCTACCTCGAACAGTTTCAATGTAACCTAATTTTCCGAGTTCGTGCGTAACCTTCATCAAATGGTTTTTAGAAATACC
The DNA here is from genome assembly GCF_057838945.1 of Viridibacillus sp. KH_047. Taxonomy (NCBI): domain Bacteria; kingdom Bacillati; phylum Bacillota; class Bacilli; order Caryophanales; family Caryophanaceae; genus Viridibacillus; species Viridibacillus sp. KH_047. Next base: position 963,681 of record NZ_CM174479.1, read on the forward strand.
ATAAGCATCTGAAATTTCTTTAATTGTAGAGAGATCTTCAATATTTCTCGCGCCAAGATACAATAAGACACGTAGAGAATAATCCGTATACAAAGTTAAACGCATTTGATTCACCACCATTTCTTTTTACATTATAACATGGCATTGATTTGTGTCTAAAAATTTAAAAGATGTATTTTAAATGTGTCTTTTATGTTAAAGATGTATTTTATATATTGCTTTAAAATGAAAATAGGCGTAAATTATAGACAGTTAAGAAAAGGAGTGTTTTATATGTTATCTAAATCAACTATGGAAATTGTAAAATCAACAGCACCAGTATTGGAAGTCCATGGTAAGGCCATTACAACGGTGTTTTACCGTAATCTATTTGAAGCACATCCTGAACTATTGAATATATTTAATCACGCAAATCAAGCCAAAGGGCGTCAACAAACTGCTTTAGCAAACACTGTTTATGCAGCAGCAGTGCATATTGAAAATTTAGAAGCCATTTTACCTGTTGTAAAACAAATTGCTCATAAACACCGTAGTTTAGGCATAAAAGCTGAGCATTACCCAATTGTCGGAGAGTTTTTATTAAAAGCTATTAAAGAAGTTCTTGGTGATGCGGCAACAGATGAAATTATCCAAGCATGGGGCGAAGCATACGGCGTAATTGCTGATGCATTTATCCAAACAGAAGAAGCAATGTATAAAGAAGCAGAAGCTCAAGAAGGTGGCTGGCGCTACTTTAAAGAATTCGTGGTAGCGAAAAAAGTACAGGAAAACGAGAAAATCGTTTCAATTTACTTAAAGCCAGCTGATGGTAAAAAGCTACCTGCATACAAAGCAGGTCAATATATAACAGTACAAATTGAAATTCCAGGAGAAAAATACTTGCACAACCGACAATATAGCTTATCACAAGCACCTGGTGAAGATGCATACCGAATTTCAGTTAAACGTGAAGATGAAGGACATCCAAATGGAGTCGTATCAGTTTATTTACATGAACAGCTAAAAGAGGGAGATACATTACAAGTAAGTGCCCCAGCTGGTGATTTCCAATTAGACGAGACTTCAACAGCACCAGTTGCATTCATCAGTGGTGGTGTAGGTATTACACCAATGATGAGTATGTTTGAAACTATGGGGGCGACAGATGCTGAGCGTAAAATAGCATTTATCCACTGTGCTCGCTCTGGAAATTTACATGCCTTCGATCAAGCAATTGAAGAGCTAACAGCAAAAATGCCAAATGCAAGTTATTTGAAATTAAATTCTGATGAACCTAATGGTATTATCAATCGTGAATTTATACAACAACATGTGGCTGAAGGTAGTAACGTTTATGTATGTGGTCCAGTTAACTTTATGGAAGCAGTCATCAATGATTTATATGCATTAGGCTTCACAGAATCACAAGTACATTATGAATTTTTTGGGCCAGCAATGCAATTAGAATTAAAAGCATAGAACGACAAACGCCATTAGTAGTGTAAAAACTACTAGTGGCGTTTTTTTTTGTGGAAAAACAATAAAATATTAAAAAAGTCATATGAATTATACTTTTCGAAAAAACACTTGTGACTTATAGGTTTACATTTTTTTTTAGAATAATATATCTGAATATATTGAACGATGAACATTGATACTCTTCAACTGTATTTTTTAACTCTTGAAAAGAAACTTCCTCATATCTGCATATAATGACGTCTATTAGTCATTGGTGGAGGAATTATTGGTAGTGTCATCACATATTATGTTTCTAAACAGGGCTTTCTGTCATTATTGTAGAAAAATATGAGCTAGTAAGTGATACAGCATCGAGATGTGATGGAAATATATTAGCTAATGTCCCAGTGGGGGGGAGATTGGAAAGATTATTAACGGTCTTCTTAGAGATTATTAAGTTTCATACTAAAAAGGGGGTCTATGGAATGAAAAAGTTGAGTATGTTTTTTGTTGTAATTCTCACTCTATCAATGGTTTTAGCTGCCTGTTCAAAGGGTTCAACTAGCGATGGTGGAGGATCGAAAAAGGGAGATACGATTGTAATCGGTTCAGTTCTACCAACGTCTGGTAACAATGCAACAGACGGAAAAGATATGAAAAACGCAATGGAAATGGCTATTTCAGAAATCAATGCTGATGGCGGTGTTCTAGGTAAAAAACTAAAACTAGAAGTTGTTGATGATGCCTGTGATCCACAAACAGCTACAAGTGCTGCTAACAAACTAGTTTCCAAGAAAGTAACGGCAGTTGTTGGAGGATATTGCTCTGGTTCTACACTACCAGCTTCAGGCGTGTTTCAAAATGCAGGAATCCCTCTAGTCGTACCAGCGGCAAACTCTTCAGAGCTGCCTGATCAAGGCTATGATAGTTTGTTCTTGATTAATGGACTTGTACCTGACCAAGCTAAAACGGGAGCTGACTATTTTAATGAAAAAGGAGCAAAGAATATTGTTATTGTTCATGACAACTCTGCATACGCTCGAAATATGGCAGACTTTGCAAAAGAATATGTAGAAAAAAATGGTGGGAAGGTTGTTGGTTTTGAAGCAATTAACCCTGAAGAAAAAGATTTTTCTTCCTTAATGACAAAACTTAAATCTTTAAAGCCTGATGGTACATATTTTACAGGCTATTATGCGGCAGCGGGTTTAATGAAAAAACAATTTAAACAAAAAGACGTTTCTGGTTTATTTATGGTTGGTGATGGGAGCTATTCTCAAGATTTGATAAATATAGCAGGTGCTGATGCTGAAGGTATTTTAGTTACTGCTACACCGCAAGCAAGCTTTATTGAAGGTGCTGAAGAATTTGTAACAAAATATGAAGAAAAATATAGTTTATCACCTGGTCCATTCTCAGCTCTATCATATAATGGTGTGAAATTAGTAGCAGATGCCATTAAAAGAGCAGACTCTACCGATTCAGCAAAAGTAAAACAAGCAATAAAAGATACAAAAGGATTTGCAGGAATTGGACAAACGATTGAATTCAACGATAAGAATACATTAAATGAATCAAATTTTAAAGTTATGACCGTAGTTGGTGGGAAGTTTGATATAGCAAAATAAACATGGATGTGCATTGTGATTGGATAATAAGAAGAGTGTGTAAAATAATGTTTTAATATGCAGGAAATCCTTAATGTTTAAATGAAATATATGAAAAAAATTAACTACTTAATTAGTTGAATTGAATCAAATTTTGCTTAGTGGTGTTTAAGGTTTATGACAATGATTAAGCTTTAATCACAAGATATCACTATAAAAACTAAAAACACCACTAGGCACCGCTATATATGATCTGAAAGGATCTAATGATATGGAAGAGTCCAAAAGGAGGAATACATTTGGAAGTTTTACTGCAAATCTTAATAGATGGACTAGTAATAGGTGCTTTTTATGCGCTGATTGCATTAGGATATACAATGGTTTACGGCATAATTAAGTTGTTAAACTTCGCACACGGTGACTTATATATGTTAGGTTCGTTTGTAGGTTTTACTATCTTGTCTTTTTTTACAGGAGATGGTGGGTTTAACGGAGGGATTTTAGGATTAGCCGTTGTATTTCTCATTACTATGGCTATAGTAGGAACAGTTGGAATGGGAATCGAAAGAATCGCATACCGTCCATTGTTATTGGCACCCAGACTTTCAATATTAATTACAGCTATTGGGATTTCTCTATCATTAGAGTATAGTTCAATGATTGGTTGGGGAGCTTCTTATAAAGTATATCCAATCTCTCTTCCTACAACTGGATTTGATATTCTAGGAGCACATATTAGTTATACGCAAATTGCTATGATTGCAATATCAGGTTTTCTCATGTATGGTTTGCGAATTTTTATTGAAAAAACGATATACGGAAAAGCGATGCGTGCAATTGCATTGGATCAGACAGCTTCAGGTTTAATGGGAGTAAATGTCCATCGTATTATTGCTTTAACGTTCTTTATCGGGGCATCTCTTGCTGCAGGAGCAGGGATTATGTCAGGTGTTTATTATGGAACGATAAACTTTATGATGGGTTTTATTATTGGACTTAAAGCCTTTACAGCAGCAGTATTAGGAGGAATAGGGAATATAACAGGTGCCATGGTTGGTGGCTTAATTCTTGGAATAGTCGAGTCATTTGGAATGTTTTATTTAGGAGGGGCTTGGAAAGATGTGCTCGCTTTCAGTATCCTCATTTTAATTTTAGTATTAAAACCTACAGGTATAATGGGTGAAAAAGTGACGGAAAGGATGTAGAAGATGAAAAATAAGAAACTAATCGGATATATTCTATTATTGATTTTATCTTTTATATTTCCGTTTATAGTAAATAATTATTGGCTAGACGTAGTAAGTCTTGTACTGTTTTATGTAGTATTGACCCAAGGTTTAAATATAGTAGTTGGATTTACAGGTCTATTAGATTTGGGATATGCTGCTTTTTTTGCAGTAGGAGCATATACGACAGCTATCTTAATGACAACTTTCGGTTGGTCATTTTGGTTGACGATTCCAGTGGCAGTAATACTTGCAGCACTTGCAGGAATTATTATAGGCACTCCTACACTTCGTTTAAGGAGTGACTATCTTGCCATCGTTACACTCGGATTTGGAGAAATTATTAGAATATTGGCAACTAACTTGGATATTACAGGTGCAGCAGCAGGAATTTATGGAATTCCTCGTCCGGCAATAGGAAGTTATCAATTAACCAGTCAATTAGATTTTTACTATTTGATTTTAGTATTTGCAATCATAATTATCCTAGCTGTCTCTCGTTTAGGAAAATCAAGAGTAGGAAGAGCGTGGATTTATATCCGTGAAGATGAAGATGCTGCAGAAGCTATGGGCATAAATAGAATAAAATATAAGCTTTTGGCATACGCAACTGGAGCTGTAATTGGAAGTTTAGCAGGTTGTGTTTTTGCTGTGAAAATGACGGCTATATCTCCTCAGAGTTTTAGCTTTACTCAATCTGTTATGATCCTAGCAGCAGTTGTATTAGGAGGATTAGGTAGTATTTCGGGAGTTATTGTTGGTGCTATCTTAGTTATCGTTTTACCAGAAGCTTTACGTTCATTAGAAGAAGCACGATTCTTACTTTTTGGTATTGCATTAGTTGTCATGATGTTGTTTAGATCGCAAGGCATATGGCCAGCTAAATATGCTTCTGATGATACAAAAGACAAAGAAGATGATGATGAAATATTTGATGTAAATAAAGATAAAACAATTCCTTCGAAGTGAACAATAGATTCATCAATAGAGAGGAGTTACCTATCATGACAGATGTATTAACAGTTGAAAACCTTACTCTTAAATTTGGCGGGTTAGTAGCAGTTAATGATTTAACATTTACAGTTAAAGAGAATTCAATTTCAAGTATCATTGGTCCTAATGGTGCCGGTAAAACATCAGTATTTAATATGATTTCGGGATTTTACACTCCTACAAGCGGGAAAATCGAATTAGAAGATATAAGTCTTGTAAACAAAAAGCCGAGTCAAATTACACACCTTGGTTTAACTAGGACATTTCAAAATTTGAGATTATTTCCTAATTTATCTGTTTTGGATAATGTGAAATCAGGAATGCATACTCGAACGAAACAAACATTGTTTGGTTCTATATTCCATACGAAAGCACAAAAGACTGAAGAAAAATTAATTGAGGAAATGGCATTCAAATGTATTGATTTTGTTGGAATACATAAATATATCAACCGTGCAGCAAAAAATTTGCCTTATGGAGCACAACGTTATTTAGAAATTGCGAGAGCCCTAGCTACACAACCGAAGCTTCTACTATTAGATGAACCTGCGGCGGGACTGAATTTTACTGAAAAACAAGTGTTAATTGAATTAATTCATCGAATAAGAAAAGAATTTAATGTGACTGTTTTAATGATTGAGCATGATATGGGATTAATCAAGAAAATCTCTGAAAATATAATTGTAATTGATTATGGTACGAAAATAGCGGAAGGTACTGCAGAATCTGTTTTGACAAATCCAAAGGTAATTGAAGCATATTTAGGAAAGGAGGAAGTTATTTGAAGCCACTTCTAAAGCTAGAAAATATCAACTCCTACTACGGAAAAATACATGCTTTAAAGGATATAAACATAGAAATCGGTCAGGGTGAAATTGTTGCATTGTTAGGAAGTAATGGAGCTGGAAAAAGCACGACACTTAAAACAATCTCCGGTATTATTACTCCCAAAAAAGGGTCAATTGTTTGGAATGGTGAAAACATAGTTGGAAAATCAGTTCATAGTATAGTAGAACTAGGTATTGTTCATGTTCCAGAAGGACGACGAATTTTTGGGGGATTAACTATTTTAGAAAACCTTGAATTGGGTGCATTTACAGTTCGTAAAAATAAAAAAGCTGTAGCTGAGGGTATTGAAAAAGCCTTTGAATTATTCCCTCGATTGAAAGAGCGACAAAAACAATTGGCTGGTACTTTAAGCGGGGGAGAGCAACAGATGTTGGCGATTGGCCGTGGATTGATGGCACAGCCAAAGTTATTAATGTTAGATGAACCATCCATGGGTTTAGCACCAATTATCGTTCAAGAAATTATGGCAAATATTAGAGAAATAAGTAAGCAAGGGACAACCATTTTACTAATTGAACAGAATGCCAAAGCTGCTTTAAAATTAGCAGATCGAGGATATGTAATTGAAACCTCACAAATTATTATGCATGAAACAGCGGATGTATTAAGAGAAGACGATAAAATCATAAAAGCCTATTTAGGAGCTTAAATAAAGCCATTTTAAGTTTTGTAGCTACCTAGTTTAAATGAAAATTTAAAATACAAATTAAAACTGATGAATCCGGTGTCATAATAATTAGATTAGAGGTCTAATAAACTGTTTGTAAACAGGAATGGGGCTATATCAAAAAAGTCATTGATTTATTCAAAGCGACGTTAAAGTTGATACCAATGCCTGAAGATAAATAAACGATTTTAGCATATATATCAAACCTTGAGGCAGCTGCAAAATCCGTTTCAAAAATTACTGCCAATAAAATTATCCTTACAACAATTGAATTTTGAATCAACCAGAGCTTCTAGTAGTTGAGGATTTTGCCAAGATTGAAACTATCAAATGACTATTAAATAACTGTGAATAAAAGTTGCGAGTAGTAATAGTAGATAGGGAAAATAAAACAATGGAAGGGAATTCTAGTTCCCTTTCATTGTTTTTCTTTGTGAAACATAACATTTTGTAACTGTTATGTTATATAACTGTTAGAGGAATTTAAAGTTCGTAAAGGAAATGAATTAAAGTTGTGTTCAATTTGTTATATAGACTTTGTTATGCTTATGTAGGCTATTACTAGATTGTTTCAAACCTATTAAAATAGCAATAAAATATATAAGGAGCTACATAGATATGAAAAAATTGCGTTATATGACAGTGCTATTATGTTTAGTCGCTGTGAGTTTTTTTGCCGTGCAAATTACTTCGGCAGATGAATTGGGACCTGCTAATCCAGATAGCAAAACAAAGTGGGAAACCGAACCTGAAGTGAAGGTCAATTCTAATATGAGATTACGTTCTACGGAGCCGGTTATTGCAGATATTTCTAAATGGCAAGGGACTATTGATTGGGCAACAGCAAGTAAGAATTTAGATCTTGTTATTATTCGCACACAATACGGTTCAAACTTAGAAGATATTAAACATAAAGAATATGAAGCTGGTGCTCTAAAATACGGTGTTCCTTTTGGCGTATATTCATATAGCCTAGCAGAATCTTCTGAAGATGCGAAAGCAGAGGCGAATTCTTTTTACAACCGCGCTAGTAAAGATGCTAAATTTTATGTCTTAGATGTTGAAGAAAATACGAGTAAATCTGGCGAAAGTATGCGAACAATTATCAATGCATACGTGAAGCAACTACGTACTAAAACAGATAAAAAGATAGGTGTATACATTGCGCACCATTTATATGAAGATTTAAATATTGATACATCGAAATTTGATTTTGTGTGGATTCCACGTTACAACAATACAAATACTGCCCCAGCTTATAATTATAATTTATGGCAATATACAGATAAGGGAATCGTACCGGGTATATCAACTTATGTAGATTTAAATCGTTTAAACCCAAATACACCACTGCATTTCTTTACTGAAGAAACTGATACTGAAACAGCGGGGGAAGATGAGTATTATACAACTAACCCTAAAAAAGTAGTTGTTAAGAAAACAGTTTATCAATATAGTTCTCCAAGTTTTTCCACTGGAAATAAAGGAGTGGCATTAAAAAAGAATTCTATAGTGTCAGTTTCAGGGATCGTGAATTCTACAAATGGAACACCACGATTAAGATTAACAAATGGTCAATATATCTCGGCAAATAAAAATTTTGTGTTAAAAGTAACAAGTGAAATTGATCAATACTATACAACGGTACCGAAAACTATTGTTGTGAAAAAAGGGTTAAATGCATATAAGAGTGTAAATCTTACAACTAGTAATAAAATATCAGGTGTCAATAAAAATACTATCTTAACTATTAAAGACATTGAATATACGAAGAATGGTACACCGAGATTAAAAACGACATCAGGCTCATATATCACTGCGAATAAAGATTATGTATTGAAATTACCAACTAACTATTATGATTACTGGACAAGTAACCCTGGACAAGTGAAAATTGCTAAGAAGGTCTACCAATATAAAGGTACTTCTTTTACTGCTGCTAATAGAGGGAACGCAATTGCAGTAGGATCTACTGTCAAAGTAAGCAGTATTGCATATGGATCAAATGGTACACCACGATTAAAATTAACGAATGGTTATTATATTACAGCGAAGAAAACTTATGTAAAAGCAAAATAATTAGTATAGTATTCGTATAAGTATATATAATTGTAATAATCAGTAAAAACACACAGCATTTAGACTGTGTGTTTTTTATAATAAAATATCTCTCTGGAAGGAGAATAAGATGAGTGCAATTATACTTTATTGGATACTATTAATGTCTGCGATTGGTTTTATTTTAATGGGTTATGATAAGCGGAAGGCTATTAACCATGAATGGCGTATTAGAGAAAGGACGTTATGGCTTGTTGCGCTTTTTGGAGGAGGAATAGGTTCGTATATAGGGATGCGCATTTTCCGTCATAAAACGCAACATACTTCCTTTGTCTTTGGTTTACCAGCGATTGCGGTTGTTTATGCAGTTATTTCATTAGCTATTTATCAATGAAAAATGGACCGTCATAAAAAGAAGGTACCTTTTCAACCCTTTCCGACTGTAGATAAGACCGTTGATTTCCACTACAGTGGACGCTTTCCGCGGGCGGGCGCCAAGCTGCTTCGTCGCTACGCTCCTGCAGGGTCTTGGACGGTCCCGCTTTTCCCGCAGGAGTCGCCACCTCCGCTTCAATCAACTACACATGTAATATAAACAAATCTTTTGAAATTAGGAAAATAATTGAGGATGCTGTAGAATACCTTAAAAGGTCTTAAAAAAGTGTTCATGCAAGCGATGCTTACTTTTGCTGCCGTAAATTTATAGAAACTCGCCAATTGGACTTGGCAAATTCCTAAAATGGCATAAAAGAGAATCTACAATAACCAAAATATATAAAAAAACAAAAGACATTCAGGATGCGAGCATTCTGAATACCTTTTGTCGACATACTGAAAAGTACCGTCTTAAAAAGACGGTACTTTTTTACTTCATCAATTGTTCAATTGGATTTTTCCAGCTAATTATTGCATTTGGATAGTGGCAACGGATTTCACTTTCTAAAAAAAGAAAATCATCTTTCTTTAAACCTTGAAGTTCTAGTGCGTTTTTCGTATCAATGAAAATGGATACGACTTCTAATGTGTCGTTAGCTGTTCCTAGATATTTTTCACCTTCAAACATAGCGCCTTTATAAGATATAAAAAAGTTCTTTCGTGCATTTTTGGAATCATCATAGAAGTAATAAGCTCTACGTTGTACCGCATCATCGAATTTTCGCTTTGGATTAAAAAAGTAGCGAATGACTTTATACATGACATATAAAATGAGCACGACTAATAAAACACGAATGAGAACAAGCATCTACAGTTCCCCCTTGTACAAACATTATTCTTTCCTATACGATAGAAGAGATTGAAAAGTTTCAAAAATGTTAGGAGAATTATAATGAATTTACAAAAACTTTTTACGATGCAGCAACAACTTGATGCATTTATTGAAGAAACACAACAAATTACAAAAGATGTATTTCGTGAAAAAGGGTTAGCATTACTTGTTGAGTTAGGTGAGCTTGCAAATGAAACGCGTTGCTTTAAATTTTGGAGCACAAAGGGACCATCTGAGCGTTCGGTAATTTTAGAAGAGTTCGTGGATTCTATTCACTTTTTATTGTCATTAGGTATCGTGAAAGGTTTCGATGATTTAGAAGAGTGGCCTATGGCTAACCGCGAAGGAGATTTGACAGATCTCTTCATTCAGACAGAAGGGGCGGTTTTAAACTTTATCCTTAAGCCTGAGAGAGCACAGTATGAAGAAGCATGGATATTATACGGTGCACTGGCAAACGCACTAGATTTTACAGCAGAAGATATCGTACGAGCATATGTATCAAAAAACGAAAAAAATTATGAGCGTCAACGTAACGGCTACTAAGATATTTTTTGAAAATTTCCTATTATTGCATTATAATAGTTAAAGATTCGAATATTTAGGAGGTCGAAATAATGCAACAATTGGATGAGACTTTAACAATGTTAAAAGAACTAACTGACGCACGTGCAGCTTCAGGTAACGAACGTGAAGCGCGCGAGGTAATGAAAAAGTACATCGCACCTTTCGCAGACAGAATGGATAGTGATAATTTAGGTGGAGTAATCGCTGAAAAAGTGGGCGATGCAAACGGTCCTAAAGTTATGATAGCTGGCCATTTAGATGAGGTTGGCTTCATGGTCACTCAAATTGACGATAAAGGCTTCTTAAAATTCCAAACAATCGGTGGCTGGTGGTCACAAGTAATGTTAGCACAACGCGTACAAGTTATTACGCGTAAAGGTGAAACAATTATTGGTGTAATTGGTTCTAAACCACCGCATATTTTACCAGCAGAAGTACGCAACAAACCTTTCCAAATTACAGATATGTTCATCGACGTCGGCGCTACTTCTAAAGATGAAGCAGAAGGATGGGGTATCTTACCTGGCGATATGGTCGTACCTTATTTTGAATTTACAGTGATGAAAAACGAAAAACATTTACTTGCTAAAGCGTGGGATAACCGTATCGGCTGTGCGATAGCAATTGAAGTATTAAAAGGGCTAAAAGACGAAAAACATCCGAACATTGTTTACGGATGTGGTGTTGTCCAAGAAGAGGTCGGTTTACGTGGAGCTAAAGTAGCGACGCATAAAATTCAACCGGACATTGGTTTTGCAGTTGATGTAGGTATTGCTGGTGACACACCAGGAATTACATCAAAAGAATCGACAAGTAAGATTGGTGCTGGTCCACAAATTATTATTTATGATGCTTCAATGATTGCACATAAAGGTATGCGTGATCTTGTGGTGGATACTGCAAATGAAAATGGCATCCCGTTCCAATATGAAGCCATTCCAGGAGGCGGTACAGATGCAGGTGCAATTCACATAACTGCGAATGGTGTACCATCTTTATCAATCGGTATTGCAACGCGTTATATTCATTCACATGCAGGTATTTTACATCGTGATGACTTTGAAAACACAGTCAAGTTAATCATTGAAGTGATTAAGAAACTAGACCGCGAAACAGTGAATAAAATTATCTTTGAATAAGATTAATATTAGGCTCCTTTGCTCACATGAGTAAAGGAGTTTAATTTTTTTGAAAAAACATAAAAATACATTTGATTTAATATTTATGCATATGTATAATGGTCATTAACAATAAAAACAAAAGGGAGCGGATCATATATGAAACTTTTAGAATTAGTGCAGTTAAAATTAGTAGAAAGCTTAAAAGGCAAAGATTTAATTTCGCTTGTAGATTATACAAGTGAGGAAGTACAAGGCTTACTGGACTTATCCATTCAATTGAAAACAATAACTAAAGAGGGCAAATGTCCACCATTATTAGAGGGAAAAACGTTGGGAATGATATTTGAAAAGCATTCTACACGTACGCGTATTTCATTTGAAGTAGGTATGAATCAATTGGGTGGTAAAGGTATGTTCATGCATGCTCGCGATTTACAAATCGGACGTGGAGAATCTATTTATGATACAGGGCATGTATTATCCGGTTATTTAGATGGTATTATGATCCGTGCAAATTCACATGAAATGGTAAAAGAATTGGCTGAACACGCATCTATTCCAGTTATTAACGGTTTAACGGACCTTGCACATCCATGCCAAGCACTTGCGGACCTTGAAACAATTGCAGAAGAAAAAGGTTATGTGAAGGGATTAAAACTTGCGTATATTGGTGATGGAAACAACGTAGCACATTCTTTAGTAGTAGCTGCTGCACATGTAGGAATGGATGTTGTAGTAGCAACACCTAAAGAATATGAACCAAGTGAAGAGGTCATGAAGAAAGCAGCTGAAATTGGGGCTGCAAATGGCAGTACGGTTTCATTCACTTATGATCCAGCTGAAGCTGCGAAGGATGCTGATGTCATTTATACAGATGTATGGACTTCGATGGGTCAAGAAGAGGAAACTGCAAAACGATTAGCAGACTTTAAAGACTACCAAATTAACGATGCATTAGTAGCGAATGCGAAAGCAGATTATATGTTCTTACACTGCTTGCCGGCACACCGTGAAGAGGAAGTAGCGACATCTGTTATAGATGGACCAAATTCATTTATCTTTGAACAAGCAGAAAACCGTCTTCACGCTCAAAAAGCTGTATTGGCTTCGATTTTAGGATAATTATTCATTTCGAAATATAACAATAGTTCAAGAACGCAGTTTTGTTATCAAATATTAAGGATAGGTAAGGCAAAGAGTATTTGCCCTACCTATCTTTTTTGTGTTTTAAGATGGGTTAAGGGAGTGCATTCATAAAAAATAGTATTTTGTAACATTCGCGTAACAGACTTGGCTTAGTCTAATCCAAAATAGCTTTGCAGGGTATGGAAAAAATTTTATGTGTGGAAAGCATTTAAAATACTACTAACTCTATATTAGAAGCTGTTTATTCCAAGTTAGAATGGTAGTGTAAAAATGAAAAGGTTAATTTTTATCATAATAAAATGTGTAATTATATTAAGTATAGTTGTAGCGGGAATCGTTACATATTCATTTAAAATAGAACCGAAACGCCTTGTTACAAAGGAATATGAACTTGAACTTACGTCAGGAGGAGAGAGTTCGCTAAAGGTAGTACAATTTTCAGATGTGCATTTAGGTCCGAATTATTCGCTAGGGCAACTAGAGAAGCTTGTAGAAAAAATTAACGGACTTCAACCTGATGTAATAGCTTTTACAGGAGATTTAATGGATGTACCTTCTCAATTTGAAGATAGATCAAAAATAAGTGCAATATTGGGTAAACTACGTAGTAAATATGGAAATTATGCAGTATGGGGAAACCATGACCGTGGAGGCGGTGGAGTTAGGTTTTATGAAGGTATAATGAATGCGTCTGGATTTAAGCTTCTAACAAATGAAAGTAGTACAATCGAGCTTGAAAATGGACAAGTAATAAATATTATAGGATTGGATGAAGCAATGCTTGGAAATCCTGATGTTCAAAAAGCGTATTCAGGTGTTAATAGTCAAGGTACGAATCTCCTTATACTACACCAGCCAGATCTTATAGAAGAAGTTGGGTATGACAATATTGATGCAGCACTCGCAGGGCATAGTCATGGTGGACAAGTTGATGTGCCGTTGATTGGCCCCATATATACGCCCCCGCTTGCAGAGAAATACACTAAAGGGTTATATCAGCTAGAAAATAATAAGTATTTATATGTGAATAGTGGGATTGGGACTACGAGGATTCCTGTTCGATTTTGGAACCCTGCAGAAATATCGGTGTTTAATATAATTTTATGAAGTGATTTAAAAGGTGAAGCGTCAATTAGTGTTCCTGTTCTCTGGATTAGGCATTATTTGGCGCTTCCCTTTATATAAGAAATCAGGAAGGAGAGCAGAAAATGAATATTCTAATTGCTGATGATGAACAGCATATGGTTAAAATACTTTCAGCCTATTTAAAAGATGAAGGCTTCAATATTCTAGAGGCAAGGGATGGTCAGGAAGCATTGGAGATTTTTGAAACTACTAAGGTTGAATTAGCAATTTTAGATTGGATGATGCCTAAAATTGATGGTATAGAGGCATGCAAATATATCAAAGAAAACAGTCAAACTAAAGTTCTAATATTAACTGCAAAAGGTCAAAATGAAGACGAATTACACGCTTTGCATGGTGGAGCAGATGAATACATAAAGAAACCATTTGATCCGCGAATATTAATATTAAGAGTAAAAAAGCTATTGAATATGAGTGAAGAAATAAAAGTGAAAGATATTCTCATCAAAGAGAGTGAAAAGAAAGCATATAAACAAAAAGAACCTATCCAATTAACAAAGATAGAATATGATTTATTACTTTTCTTCATAAAAAATAAAGGCGTAATTTTATCAAGGGATAAGTTGATTGATTTAGTTTGGGGCTTGGATTATGAGGGGGATCATAGAACTGTAGATACTCATATCAGAAGATTAAGAACTAAAATTGGAGATGACCTGATTAAAACCTATAGAGGCATTGGATATTGCCTGGAGGTGCAGGAAGATTAAAATTAAAAATAAATTTTCCATTGGTATATCATCAGTGGTAATTTGCATCTTTATATTCTCGATATTAGCAAATATATTTTTGGTCGACAGATATTATATTCATGAGCAAAGAAAGGTTTTGGATAAGGCGGCTAGCGATATACTCAAGGAGCCTAAGAAAAACCTTTTAAATGATTTGAAAAAGATAGAAGAGAAATACGCTTTAACTATTGTCTATTCAGAAGCAAGTGGAAGTTTGGATCAGATTAATGAAAGAATAATCATGGAGTTTGACAAGAAAAAAATAAAGCTAAACAAATTTTGGCTTACTGAACAGACGTTGGATAAGTTGCAGGAAAAAAGCGTAAATAAGATATATGACCAAGGGGTAAGTAAATATAAAGTTTTGACTAAATTTATGAAAATAGATAATTATATAATCGCTATTGGATTACCGTTGCCGCACATGGAAGATACAATTTCCATAGTAAATAGATTTAATATTGTTTTGATGTCCATTTCTGTCATTTTAATTGTCTTTTTAGTAGTGATGATATCAAACAAAATCACAAGACCATTAGAATCTTTGAAAAATTTATCTCAAGATATAGCCAATTTAAATTTTAGAAAAGAAGAGATAAAGACAAATGATGAAGTAGGAGAACTAGCAAAAAGTATAAACATAATGAGTGGGAAATTAGAAAAAGCGCACGAAGAAATTAATAGTCAAAATAAGCGTTTGAAAGAACTCATGGCAGATATATCGCATGAGTTGAAAACACCACTATCATTAGTGAAAGTATATGAACAAGGAATTTCAGACGGTCTAGATGACGGTACTTTCAGGGACACCATTGAAGAACAGATTGAAAAAATGAATACTCTAATAGAGAAGCTATTGTTTTGGACAGCATTAGAGAATGGCACATTAAACAAATCTACTTTTGATATAGGTAAAAGAATTATTGAAATGACAAAAAAGTATAAGCTAATCCTGCAAGAATACGATATAAATTTATCTTTAAGTATTGATCCGAGCAAAGAATATTTGATTCAAGCTGAAAAAGAAGGAATAGATATTGTACTCGATAATTTAATTACGAATGCTATTAAATATTCCTATGACAAGAATATTGAAATTACTTTAATGAAAGAAAGTAATGCCGTGAAGCTTATGATTGCTAACGGGATAGGCGAAATGAATGAAAATGACTTAGAAAATATTTGGAGACCCTTCTATGTACTAGAAAAATCTAGAAGTAAGGAGCTTTCTGGAACAGGATTGGGTTTACCTATTATCAAGACCATTTTGGATAACCACAATGTGGATTATGGATTTGAATTAAAAAATAATAAGTTAGAGTTTTTTGTCACATTCGTGTAACAAGCCCCAATTAGTCTAAGACTAGGAGGTGCGAGACATGAAAAAAATAATATCTATCATGTTAATTGTAGTCTTTGCTACTAGTGTTCTTACAGGATGTGTTGA
This sequence comes from Viridibacillus sp. KH_047, assembly GCF_057838945.1. Classification (NCBI taxonomy): domain Bacteria; kingdom Bacillati; phylum Bacillota; class Bacilli; order Caryophanales; family Caryophanaceae; genus Viridibacillus; species Viridibacillus sp. KH_047. Next base: position 979,943 of record NZ_CM174479.1, read on the forward strand.
CAAAGAAAAAAGACCAAACAAAGAGGTCTATACGCAAAAGGATAATTTAGATTTTAACTTTAATGTAGATCCGGAAACCTTTAAGCTTGAGGTGGAATCCAATGGAACTAAGGAAAAGGCATCAGAACCATTGGAGAAAATGAAAGTTTCAAATTTAAAAGATGATAAAGATAACATTAGCTGGACCTATGCAGAACAGGGTCTTGATATTGATATCGAAAAGAAAGATAAGTATGTAGATGTAACCATCAAATCTAGTAAAGATGAAGAAAATACGTTTTCTTGGCCGAAAGTGAAAGGTAATGGATACCTACTCCCATTAAATCAAGGGAAGTACATTCCAAGTGATGATTCAGTTTGGAAAGACTATCTAAATGAAGAAAAAATGAAATTGATTGAGTCTTTCTCCATGCAGTTTTTTGCGGTTGATAAAGATGAATATTCGTTAGTATATATTATTAAAAATCCCTACAATAATGAAATTGCTTTTGATACAAAGAAAAATATAGAGTTTACTTTTAATCATGAGTTTCCGTCTATAAATAAACAGAAGGAATATGGTTTTAGAATATATTTAACGAAAAAAAATCCAGTACATGTTGCCAAAACTTATAAAAATTATTTGATTGAGCAAGGTGACTTTAAATCTTTAACGGAAAAGGCTGAAGAAAATAATAATATTGAAAAACTATATGGTGCCCCTCATGTTTATTATTGGGACAGAACTGTCATTTCAGAAGAAAATATACAATGGCCAAGATTGAGAAGTAGTTTCCCTGAAAAGCTGAAATTATGGATTCAGGAATTATTAATTACTAAAGTTGAAGATGGGGCAGAGCTTGCAGCTGCGTATGATGATTTAAATGCTTACGATTACGTAGACAAATATACTAAAAATAGAATAGTAAAAAGCTTAAGTGCTGTCATGCAACTAAAAGAATTTTATAATCCAGAAGTATTTACTAAAGAGGATAAAGAAATTCAAAAGCTAATAAATAAGAAAATAGATAAATTAAATCCAGTAGAATTGATTGAACTTAATAAAAGATTATTTAAAAGCGAGCTTGGAAACGTAGTGGACCCAATAGAAAAGTGGGCAGATGCAAATACTATAGATGTCATAAAGGATATGAAACATTCAGGGTTAGCAAATTTGTGGATAGGTTTAGACGACTGGCAAGAAGGTTTTATTAAACCAGAGTTAGTAAAAGAAGCAGAAAATCAGGGGTATTTAATCGGTACTTATGATTCGTATCATTCAATCCATGAACCGGGTAAAGAACAGTGGGAAACGGCTAAGTTTAATGATACTTCACTTTTTGAAGAGGCAACGGTTACGAATAAAGAAGGAAGAAAAATTGAAGGATTCCAAGGTGTAGGTAGAAAGTTGAATCCGACGTTAGCGATGCCGAGTGTGAAAGAAAGAGTAACGTCGATCTTAAATACTGGTTTACCATTTAACTCATGGTTTTTAGATACAGATGGTACAGGAGAAATCTTTGATGACTACTCACCAGAACATACTACTACTGAAGCAGAAGATGTCCAAGCTCGAATTAAGAGAATGGAATATCTACAAAAAGAATGGGGAATGGTAGTCGGAACTGAGGGAGGCAATGATTTTGCTAACAAAACCATTGCTTTTGCACATGGAATAGAAACCCCCTCATTTTCTTGGATGGATGAGGATATGAGTAAAAATAAAGAGAGTAATTATTATGTAGGAAGATACTATTCAAGTACTGGTGGAGTTCCGGAGCTATTTTCTAAGCAAATACCAGTAAAGGATAAGTACAAGAAATTATTTTTGGATTCAAACTACACTATCCCGTTATATAAGTTAGTTTACAATGATTCTGTAATCACGACTTATTGGTGGGGATGGGGTACTCTAAAAATAGCAGATGAAATTGAAAATAGAATGCTGTATGAAATACTTTACAATGTCCCCCCTCTTTATCACATTGATAAACACGAGTGGGAAAAGTACAAAACAACAATAATAAACCACTCAAAAGTGTGGTCAAATTTCAGCAAAAAAGCAATAAAGGAAGAAATGACAAATTATAAAATTCTTTCAGATGACAGATTAGTTCAAATGACTGAATATGGTGAAGATTTAAGTGTAGTAGCAAATTTCTCTGAAGATGAGTTTACTGTTCAAGGCGAGAAAATACCTGGGAAATCAGTGTTAATCGTTGATGGAAATAGTAAAACCATTTATACACCAAAGAAGTAATCGTAAAATAGATCTATTGTAACTAATCGTTTTAAGATAAAGACTATTCTTGCTAAAAAATAGTTAATCCCCACCTGAAAAATTAACAGGTGGGGATTATTTTGATTTCAGACAAGAAGACTTATCTCATTTTATGCTTTTTGTATAACAGTGGAGGTAGCTTTCTCAACCTCAACATGATCTACAGGACGTTTTGACCAATACGTTGCAAGGATTGGTCCGGAGATATTATGCCATACAGCTCCGAATGTACTTGGTAAAGCAGCAAGTGGACCAAAGTGTGCTGCGGCAAGTGCTACACCTAATCCAGAGTTTTGCATACCTACTTCAATAGAAATAGCGCGTTGATCTTGTAAAGAAAGGCCACATAATTTCCCTGCATAATAACCTAATAATAATCCTGCTCCATTGTGTAAAAATACAGCAAAGAATACTAACAAACCAGCAGAAGCAATTTTATCTTGGTTTCCTGAAACTACGGCTGATACTATGATAATGATAGCGAAAACGGAAATTAAAGGCACAATTGATATACTTTTATCAACGACCGTTGGCAAGAATTTACGAACAAGTATACCAAGGGCGATTGGAACGATAATAACTTGGATAATAGACATAAACATAGATTTCGCATCTACAGGCATCCATTGACCAGCTAATAACAATAATAATAATGGTGTCAAAATAGGTGCAAGTAATGTAGATACAGAAGTCATTGTAATAGATAGCGGCACGTTTCCTTTTGCTAAATACACCATAACATTAGAAGCAGTACCACCTGGAACAGAACCTAGTAATACAAGACCTGCAGCTAGTTCTGAAGGCAATTGCAAAATATAAGCGATTGCAAGTGCTGTTAAAGGCATAATCGTAAACTGAGCGATTATTCCGAGCAATACAGGCAATGGCTTTGTCAGAACTAGTTTAAAATCACTGGCCTTTAGAGTAAGTCCCATTCCAAACATAACAACCCCAAGTAATATCGTGATATATTGTCCGAATCCTAAAAAAGGTGTAGGTGCTAAGTAAGCTACTACGGCAATAAGCATTACCCACACAGCAAAGTATTTTCCGATAAATGTGCTAAACGTTTCAAGAGTTTTCATATGTACAGCATCCTTTCTATGTCTTGCTTGTAAATTCCCAAAATTGAATAGATATAAAACTATTAAAAGAGAGTGCTCCTTTATAATAATTTAAATATAAATATTATTCTGAAAATTTATAATGATATATTTATTATAATGATGATTTAGCATTTTACAAGATGATTTTAGAAAAACTAATAAAAATCCCGCTCCTAAAAACTATTAGAAGCGGGGTATCACATTTTAATACTTATTCTTCTATTCGAATAATCTTACCTGGATTCAAAATGTTCTTTGGATCAAGTGAGATTTTAATAGCTTTCATGACATTATATGATTCGCCATGTTCTTTAGCTTGATATTTTTGTTTCCCTATTCCAACTCCGTGTTCTCCAGTACAAGTTCCGTTGCGATCTAATGCAAATTGCACGATAGCTTCATTGAAAGCATCGGCTCTCTTAACTTCCTCTGCATCTTGCATATCAATCATAACTATCGCGTGGAAATTACCATCACCGACATGACCTAATACCCCACCTGGAAGATTAGCTGTATTTAGTTGCTCACGTGCAAAATGAACGGCATCTGATAAGTCTGAAATGGCTACGCAAACATCCGTTACCATCTGTTTTTTACCAGGGTGACCATGTGTATAAGCATATGCTAAGTTATGTCGAGCATCCCACAGTTTTGTACGAGCAGTATTATCCGATTCGAACTGTACTTCTACACAACCATGATCCTCCATAATTTCACGTGTAAATATCACATCTTGAGCTAAGCCTGCTTCATTACCGTGGAATTCGATAAATAGAGTTGGCTTTTCAGGATAATCCGTGTCGCTGTAATGATTTACTTGGTGGATAGACTCTTCGTCAACTAATTCAACTCGAGCAATCGGAATACCGACTTGTAAAACAGAAGTAACAGCAGCAATGGCATCTTCAACTGTAGGGAAGACAGCGCGAGCAGCCGTTTCGAATTCGGGAATACCATAAACCTTTAAAGTAAGTTCCGTGAAGCAACCAAGAGTACCTTCAGAGCCGACAAATAAACCATTTAAATGATAACCAGATGATGATTTTGCAGCTAAATTACCAGTGTGAATAATTCTACCGTCTGCTAACACAACTTCTAAGTCACGAACTTGGTCACGCATTACGCCATATCGTACAGCCGTAGTGCCACTCGCATTTGTCGCAGCCATACCACCTAAAGTAGCATCTGCACCAGGATCAACTGAGAAAAAGAGGCCGTGTTTTTTTAATTCTTTATTTAACTGCATTCTTGTCACACCAGGTTGTACTTTTACAAGTAAATCGTCTTGACGAATTTCTAAAATTTTATCCATGAAAGAAAAGTCAATTGTAATACCTTTCTCATAAGGAATAACATGACCTTCTAAACTAGACCCTCTCCCAAAAGGTACTACAGGAACTACTAGCCCGTTTGCAAGTTTCATAATTTCACTTACTTGTTCTTTCGTTTTAGGGAAAACAACGATGTCTGGAAGGGAAGCCACATGATATGATTCGTCTTGACCGTGAAGCTCTCTCACTGTCTCATTAACAGAGACTTGATCTCCATCTAGGAATTGTTTTAACCCTTCTACAATACTATCAACTGCTACTGTCATTTCAATTCGCCTCACTTCGTGTTTTTGAAAAATCCGAAATATGATTATTTTCGGATAATTAACAATGTAATAGAATTTATTATAATATGGTCACGATATTACGCAAGACAAAATATGGATAGAGCTATTTTAATAGAATGGTAGTTTGGAATAGATAAATTCCATACACTGTAGATTACATTTATGTTACAGTACATGTCGAAATATTGTTTTTCATATGGCAAAAGTTTAGACTGAAGAATAGTCAAGTAAAAAAACATAGCAAAAAACCCATAATATTACATAGAAAAGTAGATGATAATTAATGAAGAAGATATTCAAAAACGTTTTAGCAATAACCGTTTTAGCGGCTGCTCTATTACAAGTATCCCCTTCTTACGCTAGTCCTTCAAATGACTCAGCTCCGACAAAAGCTGAACAAAAAGCCTTAAAGCTTGAACAAAAAATCCAAAAGATTGATAACAGTATTATTGAAGCAATGGATAAGGTTGATCGACTAAACAAGAAAATTAAAAACTCAAACGAGAAAATTACTCAAACAAAAAAAGAAATTAAACAAACGCAAACAGAATATGAATTCCGTAAAACATTATATGAAGAACGATTAAGAGATATCCAAGGTGAAAGCAAGAGTGCATTTATGTTATATGCAGATGTCTTCCTATCATCTGAAGGTATGTCTGATTTCATCGACCGTACTACTGCAGTTACTCAAATTCTAAATAGCGATCAATCATTAATGACTGAGCTAAATGAAAAAGAAGACAAGCTAATCACATCAAAAACATCTCTAGATAAAATTAATAAAGAACTGAAAGAAGATAAAAAAGATTTAGCAAAAGAAATGAAGCAAATCAAAAAAGATAAAAAGAAAATTGAATCTAAACTGAAAGCAACGAAAAAAACAATTAAAGAAGAAAAGGCCGCTAAAAAAGCTGCAAAGGCTGCTCAAAAACGTGCAGAGAAAGCGGTAAGAGAAGCAGCGAAAACAGCGTCATATGAAGATGAAAAATCAGTGAGTTTATCACCAATAGTGAATATCACAAAAAAAACAACAAACAAAAATGATGTTCTAAACCTTACAAATCAAAAACCTTCAGGCGGAAATGCATCTGGCCTAATTGGTTATGCGAAGAATTTCCTCGGCGTACCGTATGTATGGGGTGGTACTTCACCATCAGGCTTTGATTGTTCAGGTTTAATGCAATATGTTTACCGTTCTGAAGGTATCAGTCTTCCAAGAACGTCTAGTCAACAACAAAATGCAGGTACTCGTATTTCACCAAATGATGTCCAAGCTGGTGACTTAGTGTTCTTTGGTAGCCCTGCGTACCACGTTGGTATGTATATCGGAAATGGCCAATGGTTACATGCACCACAAACTGGTGATGTAGTGAAAATCGCATCTTACAATCCATCTAGTTTCTCTAGTGCAGCACGCGTAAGATAATTAAAAGTGAAATAGACAATTTTTCTATTCTCTAATATATGAATAGTGTGTAACAAGCTGAACTAAGTGATTTTATTAGTTCAGCTTTTTTATATAGAGATAAGGTAAAATTTGTTGGAGTTTTATTTGACTAAGAGAAAAATTAAGACTCGAAATGAGAACTTACTAGGTGGGAATACCTTTTCGCTAAATGAAAAACTGCCCAAGCGAAGTTGAAATCGTTTGGACAGCTTTTTTTTATTAGGCCATTGCTTTGGCTAAATCTTGCATAAAGTTTTGTTGTTTTTGTTGATCTGCATTGTTCCACCATGCTTCTAAAAAGACGCCAAGTCCAGGGAGTAAATGCTCCTCACCGCGTTTAATTGCATCTTCAACAACACTCTTCAGTTCTTCGGCACTTTGACCTTGAACATTAGCTTTAACGGCTTGTCGAATTTGAAAATTCATACTTCATCCCTCCTATTTTCATTTTTGCCGTTAGGCTCGATAGTTATACATTCATTTGTTAAAATTAGAATGGTTGATATTATTTACTATTGTGAATTTTGCAAAAAACATTACGTAACTAAGGGGTTGTTTTATCATGAGAGCATTTGTTTTTGAAAAAGGGTCTTTTAAAGTTTCTGAATTACCTAACCCACAAGCTGGTACTTTAGAAGCAGTCGTTGCGATTAAAGCTGCAGGGTTAAACCGTCGAGATTTGTATACACCTGGACGTTTAGGAAATGATAGCGAGGCGCTTATTTTAGGTTCTGATGCAGCCGGTATTATTGAAGCAATTGGTGAGGGTGTGACAGATTGGGCAGTAGGCGATGAAGTCATTATTAATCCTTCGTTGCGTTGGTATGAAAATTCTGATGTACCTCCTGCTGATTTTGATATTTTAAGCTTTCCTGACAACGGAACATTTGCGGAGAAAATTGCTATTTCAGTGGAACAACTTGAGCGAAAGCCAGTACATCTTTCATTTGAAGAGGCTTCTGTAATTGGTATTTCACCATTAACAGGTTATCGAGCCTTATTTACAAAAGGGCAAATAGAAGCGGGCCAAACAATATTTATCCCAGGAGCAGGTAGCGGTGTTGCAACGTTTTTAATCCAAATGGCTAAGAATGTTGGAGCTAGAGTCATAGTCTCATCTCGTAATGAAGAAAAACGAAATGCAGCGCTTGAGATCGGTGCTGATGTTGCGATTGATACGCATGCTGACTGGGTAGAATTATTAAAAGAGGAACAAATCGATGTTGTTATTGAAAGTGTTGGACGCGCCACTTTTAATCGCTCTTTGGATGTTTTAAAAAAGGGTGGTAAAATAGTATTGTTCGGTGCAACAACAGAAGACGTTGTCGATTTTGACTTACGAAAATTTTTCTATGGACAATATACATTGTATGGGACTACAATGGGAAGTCGCGAGGAATTCCGTGCATGCCTTGAGCATTTAGCGAAATTTAACACGCATCCAGTGATGGACCGAACTTTCTCATTAGATGAAGCGGAACAAGCGCTTGAATATTTAAAAGAAAATCATCAGTTTGGCAAAATAACTATAACGATTTAAAAACTAAAGGCGGTATACATTTTATGAAAAGAATAGAATCACCACAAAATTCACTAGTGAAGTATTGGAAAAAGCTAGTGACAACTAGAAAAGAACGTGAACGCTCTGGCGAATTTATCGTTGAAGGATTCCATTTAGTTGAAGAAGCAATTAAAAACAATGGTGAGGTACTAACAATTATCGTCCGTGAAGGTGTGGACATTCCACATACATGGAATATGGATGACATTTTTGTTGTAGAAGTAACACAAGCAATTGCAAAAGAATTATCTGAAACAGAACACCCTCAAGGGATCTTCGCACAATGTAAACAACGTGAGGTAACAGAGGAAGAACAAACAGGCTGGACTAAATTATTATTAATTGATGCAGTTCAAGATCCGGGCAATGTAGGTACAATGATTCGTACGGCAGATGCAGCTGGTATTGATGCGGTTATTCTTGGTAAAGGCTCAGCTGATGCTTTCAATCCAAAAACAGTACGCTCTGCTCAAGGCTCGCATTTCCATATCCCTGTTGTAAAAGGAGACCTTGGAGACTGGATTGACAATTTACAAGACCGTTTAATCCCAGTTATCGGGACAGCTCTAGATAATGCAGTAGTCTATTCTGAAGTGAAAAAAGGCGATAAATTTGCACTTATTATGGGCAATGAAGGCAATGGTATTCACCCAGACTTACTTGCAAAAACAGATGCCAATGTTATCATTCCGATTTTAGGGCAAGCTGAATCTTTAAATGTAGCAGTAGCTTCTGGTATTTTGTTATATAACTTCGCAGTTTCAGCAAAGTGACCTTGAAGAAAACAATTTAGTTGCGTATAATGATTATTATTGCATACAATAATTAAAAATAATTTAAATGCTTCGATCGGAAAAAGTATATGTTTCTACACTTTTAAGGGAGTGCTCGCCAAAGACTGCAAGCGTGCATAAAGTTGTATTACATGGAAGTTCACTCCGTTAGCAGCCACCGGGACCAGCAATTGCTGTAAAGGTAGGCCGGTTTAGAGCCGTTATGTCAATGAAGTGATTGTACTTAAGTACAATAACTAGGGTGGTACCGCGAACTATGTCCTCGTCCCTTTTTAGGGGGCGAGTTTTTTTGTGCAGATTTTTTATAGTCTACATAAAAGAAGGTTTGCATGTTTAGTAAAAACAATCTGTTTTTACTATTCGATATTGGAAGGAGGAATTTAAATGGCAATGGAAGAACAATTAAATCAGCTAAAGGAAGAAGCTTTAGCGAAAATTGCAGCGGCATCGAACTCTAAAGAGTTGAATGATGTGCGTGTTGCTTATTTAGGTAAAAAAGGTCCGATCACGGATTTATTAAAAGGGATGGGTAAACTTCCTGCAGAGGAACGTCCTAAAATGGGTGCTCTAGTAAACGTTGTACGTCAAGAAGTGACTGAGGTGCTTGAAGCACGTGCGCAATTACTAGAGGAAAAAGCGGTACAGGAACAACTTGAAAAAGAATCAATTGACGTGACTTTACCAGGACGTCCTATAAAAGTTGGTAGTAAACATCCGCTAACAAAGGTTGTTGAAGAAATCGAAGACTTATTCATCAGCATGGGATATGAAATTGCGGAAGGACCAGAAGTTGAAAAAGACTATTATAACTTCGAAGCATTAAACCTACCAAAAGGTCACCCTGCTCGTGATATGCAAGATACATTCTATATTTCTGAAGAGATTTTACTTCGTACACAGACTTCTCCTGTACAAGCTCGTACTATGGAAGAGAAACAAGGTGCTTCTGTGAAAATTATCTGTCCGGGTAAAGTATTCCGTCGTGACAGTGATGATGCTACACATTCGCATCAATTCAATCAAATTGAAGGACTTGTAATAAGCGAGAACATTACAATGAGCGATTTAAAAGGTACTTTGGATCTTTTCGCGAAAAAAATGTTTGGCCAAGAACGTGAAATTCGTTTACGCCCAAGTTTCTTCCCATTCACTGAGCCTTCAGTAGAAATGGATATCTCTTGTTTCAAATGTGGTGGAGCTGGCTGTAGTTTATGTAAACAAACAGGTTGGATTGAAATTTTAGGTGCCGGTATGGTACATCCAAACGTTCTTGAGATGGCTGGATACGATCCTAAAAAAGTTTCAGGCTTCGCATTTGGTATGGGGCAAGAACGTATTGCAATGTTGAAATATGGGGTGGATGATATCCGTCATTTCTATACAAATGACATCCGATTCTTATCACAATTCCACCGCACAGAAGAGTAAGGAGGGGTAAACATGCTAGTATCGTTAAAATGGTTAGAACAATATGTTGATTTACAAGGCCTAGAGCCAGCAGTTTTAGCAGAAAAAATTACACGTTCTGGGATTGAAGTGGACGGTGTTGCAAACCTAGCTGAAGGTATGAAAAAGCTAATGGTTGGCGAAGTGAAAGAAAAAGTAAAACACCCAGAAGCGGATAAATTAAATATTTGCCAAGTAGATTTTGGTGAAGAAGAATTATCACAAATCGTATGTGGTGCTCCAAACGTAGCAGTTGGTCAAAAAGTGATCGTTGCTCGTCCAGGTGCTCATTTACCAGGTGGTAAAATCAAAAAAGCCAAACTTCGTGGTGAAGTATCAAACGGTATGATTTGTTCATTACAAGAGCTTGGTATCGAAGGTAAATTAGTACCAAAAGCTTACAGTGAAGGTATTTTCGTATTACCTGCAGAAACACCAGTAGGGGCAGATCCACTTGAAGTGCTTGGCCTATATGACACAGTACTTGAACTTGGTTTAACACCAAACCGTTCAGATGCTATGAGTATGTTAGGTGTTGCTTATGAAGTAGGAGCAATCCTTTCAGAGGATGTTAAATTACCGGAACTAGAGTATACAGAATCAGCTGAAAAAGCTTCTGATTATTTAAAACTTCGTGTAGATGCACCGGTAGAAAACCCTATGTACGTAGCAAAAGTTGTGAAAAACGTTAAAGTCGCTGAGTCTCCATTATGGTTACAACAGCGTTTAATGGCGGCTGGCGTTCGTCCGCATAACAATGTTGTCGATGTTACTAACTACATCTTAATGGAATATGGTCAACCGCTTCACGCATTTGACTATGACCGTTTAGGAACAGGGGAAATCGTAGTTCGTTTAGCTAATGAAGGCGAAAAAATAACGACTCTTGATGATAAAGAACGTACATTAAATGCGAATAATCTTGTTATTACTAATGGTAAAGAGCCAGTAGCTGTAGCTGGAGTTATGGGCGGATTAAACTCAGAAGTGCATGATGGGACAACGACTGTTGTCATTGAATCAGCATACTTTGAAGGTTTATCAGTACGCTACACATCAAAAGACTTAGGTTTACGTAGTGATGCAAGTGCCCGTTTTGAAAAAGGTCTTGATCCGAACCGTGTTATTCCTGCGGCGGAACGTGCAGCTAAATTATTAGCAGAACTTGCTGGTGGGGAAGTATTAGCTGGCTCAGTTATTTTTGATGAATTGGATAAAACACCTGCAAAAGTAATCGTTTCTCCTGACTTTATCAATGCTCGTCTTGGTATGAAGATTTCTTTAGATGATATGGTGTCCATTTTAAAACGTTTAAAATTTGATGTTGAAACTGCGAATGGCATGCTCTATGTAGATGCACCAACTCGCCGTCAAGATATTAAAATTGAGGAAGATATCGTCGAAGAAATTGCACGAATTTATGGCTACGATGAAATTCCAACAACACTTCCTGTAAGTGAAACAACACCTGGTGGTTTAACACCTTATCAAGCAAAACGTCGTATCGTACGTGCATATTTAGAAGGTGCAGGTCTTCACCAAGCGATTACTTACTCATTAACATCTGATACACTTTCACAAAAATTTGCATTAGAAACAGCGCCTGTTACAAAACTGTTAATGCCAATGAGTGAAGAACGCAGCACATTACGTCAAAGCTTAATCCCGCATTTAGTGGAAGCAGCATCTTATAATGTCGCACGTCAAGCAGACTTAGTAGCACTTTATGAAGTAGATTCTGTATTCTTAGGTTTAACTGAAGAAAATCTTCCACATGAAGAAGAGCATGTAGCTGCAGTTATCACAGGTAAGTGGTTAGATCACGCTTGGCAAGGTGAACATAAACAAGTTGATTTCTTCGTATTAAAAGGAATCGTTGAGGGTCTATTTGATCGCCTAGGTTTAGCAGCTGCAGTAACATTTGAACGTGCTACTGTAGCTGGTTTACACCCAGGACGTACGGCTAACGTATTATTAAATGGCAACCGTATTGGTCTAATCGCGCAATTGCACCCAACTGAACAAAAAGCAAATGGTTTAAAAGAAACGTACGTAATGGAAATGAACTTAGCAGCTATTTTAGAAGCTTCTACTGAAGCACTAGTTTACGTTCCAGTTCCACGTTTCCCATCGATGTCTCGTGATATCGCATTAGTTGTGGACAGAAGCACAGCGGCAGCGGATCTTGAAGCAATTATCCGTCAAGCAGGTGGCACTTTATTGAAAGATGTTCGTGTCTTCGATTTATATGAAGGAGACAAAATGGAAGAAGGTAAAAAATCAGTAGCCTTCTCACTACAATACTTCGAACCTGAGCGTACTTTAACAGATGAAGAAGTAGTAGCAGCACATGACGAAGTGTTAAAAGCATTAGCAGAAGCAAATGCACAAATTCGTTAATTAAATAGATTTTTAAACTAAATACCTGACCAGACGTTATGTCTTGGTTAGGTATTTTTTTTTATTATCCTTTTCATGGAAGTAACTATCTGTTATACTTATTGTATAACAAAGAAGAGGTGAACAAGATGAGTTCATTATTAATGATGCTTTTACCGATAATAATCATTCAGTTTATTTTAATGATTGTTGCTTTAATTGACCTAGTGAAAATTCCGCAAACAAATGGGCCGAAATGGCTGTGGGCTATTGTGATTGTTTTTGGGAACATTATAGGGCCGATTATTTACTTTATCTTCGGGAGAAAACAAGTATGAGTCAGTTATTACAAGTTTCAGCGTTGCAAAAGAATTATGGACAGCATGAAGTGATAAAAAATATATCTTTTGAGTTAACACAAGGAACGGCAACGGCTTTAATTGGACCAAATGGAGCAGGTAAAACAACTATATTATCAATGCTTGCTGGGCTATTAAAACCAACAAATGGGCAAATTCAATTCGACGGAATAGTAGGGGACCCGAGAGCTGCGATTGGATTTTTACCACAATATCCACAGTTCAATACTTGGCTAACAGCGAGTGAATTTTTAATAATGGCAGCTAGATTAAATGGGTTGACTGCTCAAACTGCGAAGGAAGAGTCAGAGAAAATGCTTCAATTCGTTGGATTAAAAGATGCAGCGAATAAGAAGATTGGTACGTTTTCTGGTGGTATGAAACAAAGATTGGGTCTAGCACAAGCCATTATACATAAACCCAAACTCCTCTTATTGGATGAGCCAGTATCTGCTCTTGATCCAGCAGGTCGCTTAGATATGATGAATTTGATGAAATCACTACAACAAGAAATGACGATTTTGTATTCAACACATATTTTGAATGATGCTGAGCAAATGACGGATCAGCTATTATTCTTGAAAGCTGGTAAATTAGTTGAGAAAGGTTCATTGCAAGATGTAAAAGCAAAATACGAACATCGTCAAATTGTAGTGGAATTTAAAGAGGTAGAAGAAGCTACTCAATTTGTAGTGAACAGCACATTCAGTGCAGAGCAACATGGTAACATCGTAATTTTGCAGACAGATGATATGCAACAAGTTATTCAGGAGTTAGCAAAAGAGACCTTTACAATCCGGAAAGTCGAGCAGCAATCTGCTAGCTTGGAGGAAATCTTCATGAAGGTGGCAAAACTATGATGCAATGGCGTGTACTTTTACAAAAAGAATGGCGTGATCATGTACGTAGCTTGAAGATATTATGGATTCCTCTAGTGTTTGTATTATATGGTGTTATGCAGCCGGTAACACTATATTATATGGAAGATATTATGAAGGCTGTCGGCAATATGCCTGAGGGCTTTGATAGTGGCATAACAGATATGACATCAGTTGAAGTAATAGCTTCTACAGTCGGACAGTTCCATCTCATTGTTTCACTTATTATTGTTTTAAGCTTTATGGGGATTATTAGTAAGGAAAGAAAAAATCGTACAGCCGCGCTACTATATGTACGACCAATATCTTTTTCTTCGTATTACTTCAGTAAGTGGTCTGGAGCAACAATTGTTGCACTCGTTAGTACAATAATAGGCTTATTAGCGAGTTACTATTATACAGTGATTTTATATAATGAAGTAGACGCTTGGCGGATAGCAGCCCTCATTGGCACGTATAGTCTATGGGTATTGTTCGTCGTGACGGTAACAGTCACAGCGAGTGCATTATTCTCTACGGGTGTTGCGGGTACTCTAGCAATTCTTCTGACGTATTTTCTACAGCTAATCGATAGCATTATCGGACAGTTCTGGACAGTGTCTCCTTTGAAATTGGGCACATACGCAGTAACGTGGCTTGGGTCAAAACCAGATAGTAGTGATTTTTGGTTATCGGTCGTCGTGACGGTTGTTGCCATAATAGTGTTAATGTTTGTTGGAGTATTTGGAGCAAGAAAGAATATGGAAAATATAAAAATATAAAAAAACAAGCTATTCCTTCTCTTGATGAAAGAGAGGAATAGCTTGTTTTTATTTGGAGCGTTTTTTAGCGGCAATGGCATGTGCTTTTTGCGTATTTGCAAAATGCCATTTCGTCATAGATTTTAATGTTGCTTCGCCCTTCGATAGTAAAATACGCGCGGCCATTTCATCCACCTTATTACTAGCTCCCTTTTGAAGATCAAAGCCAACTAAATCGCCGAGGCGGTCCATTTCTTTTAAGAAGGCGTATCGTGCTAGAATAGATGCAGCGGCTACTGAAACATGAATTTGTTCTGCTTTTGTAGCAAATAGTACATTCTCTTTAACGATGATTTTTTCACTTTTTAGGTGGTTATAGTAAATGCCACGTTCCGCAAATTGGTCAATTAAAATATGTGCTGGTTTTTCTGGTGCAATTTTGCCGAGCACGTTATGAAGTGCTTGGTTGTGCATCATTGCTTTGATTTTCCCTTGAGACCAGCCTCTAGCTTGGATGGTGTTATATTTGTCGTTTCGTACAGTTAGAATGCTATGAGGTAGTGCTCGCATTAAGTCAGGCGCGATTTGTCTCATAAAGTCATCCGTTAGCATTTTAGAGTCTTTAACACCGAGTTCACGAACAAGTGCAATTTTATCAGCAGATACATATACGGCGGCTACCGTTACGGGGCCGAAGTAATCGCCTGTTCCTGTTTCATCAGAACCCATTACGGAGAGTTGTTCAAAATTGGAAGGCAACTTATCACCCTTTGATGACGTCTTTTTAGTCGTAGGATCATTAGGTTTCCCCCATCGACTAGACTCCCGTTCGGCTCCGTTTCCTTGAAACATCACTTTGCCAGATTTATATGAAGTGATAGAAGTATCGCCTAACTTCGCAGCAAATATGACTCCTGGCGCATTGCGTTCTACTCTAGATGAGGCATAATAAGAAGCAAGTTCTCCTTGCTTTTCGGTTGTTAAAACAATTACAATATTAGACATTTTATAGTCCTTTCTACTCTCGTTATTCACATGATAAACAGTTTCATGGTATGATTAGAAATAGGATTTTAAGGAGGGGCAGCTGTGTCAGAGCAACAAAAAAATCGAATTTCAGTTGATATATATGGTCAAACATATACTATGCTTGGTACAGAGTCAACAACACATATGCGTTTAGTCGCGTCCACAGTTGACAATACTATGAGAGAGATTAAACAGGCAAACCCGAGCCTTGACAGTACAAAACTGGCCGTCCTTACAGCTGTAAATTCAGTAAATGATAGTTTAAAATTAAAAGAGCAACTTGCATTATTAGAAGAAGAACTGAAAAAACTAAAGGATTGAAGTAAATGATCGATATACTTATAATTATTTTATTAATTGCCGGCATTATCACTGGCGGAAGAAGAGGTTTAGTAGTCCAGTTGATACATATCATTGGATTTTTAATCGCGATGATTGTCGCTTATGTTTATTATAAACCTTTAGCTGAGAAATTTGTGCTTTGGATTCCATATCCAGCAGTTGACGGGAATACGACGTTAACTTATGCGATGGAACAATTAGATCTTAGTCAAACATTTTATCAGCTACTGGCCTTTGCACTTATTTTCTTTGTCGTTAAATTTGCAATGCAAATTGTAGCGTCAATTTTTGATTTCTTAAAATATGTGCCTATTATAGGTCCGTTCAATCGCTTTTTTGGCGGAATACTAGGATTTATAGAAGCTTATATATTAGTATTTATTTTACTTTATATTTTAGCATTGTTACCATTAGATAGTATCCAAAAGTATGTGGATAATTCAATCCTAACAAAATTAATGCTCGAATATACACCAATTATTTCGAACATGTTCAAAAATATGTGGTTTGTCTACATGAAATAACTGCTCTCAACTGAGAGCAGTTTTTTCACGAATAAGGAGGTCATTTTTTGAATAAAAAAACTATCATTCGTACATTTGAAAAAATTGCCTTGTATTTAGAATTACAGGGTGTTAACCCATTTAAAATTTCAGCATTTAGAAAAGCTGCGGCAGCACTAGAAGCAGATACAAGAAGCCTAAGTGAAATTGAAGATATTACTGCGATAAAAGGTATAGGTAAAGGAACTGCGGCAGTGATAGAGGATTTACTGGCAACGGGTGAATCTTCAGTTTTAAAAGAACTTGAAGAGGAAGTACCTAAAGGGTTACCACCGTTATTAAAATTACCAGGACTTGGTGGGAAGAAAATTGCTAAGTTATATCAAGAGTTAGGCGTAGATTCAGCAGAGGCGCTAAAAGCGGCTTGTGTAG
Organism: Viridibacillus sp. KH_047; assembly: GCF_057838945.1. Classification (NCBI taxonomy): domain Bacteria; kingdom Bacillati; phylum Bacillota; class Bacilli; order Caryophanales; family Caryophanaceae; genus Viridibacillus; species Viridibacillus sp. KH_047. The sequence goes on from NZ_CM174479.1 coordinate 996,840, forward strand.
AAGGCAAAGTGTCTGCTCTTGCAGGCTTTGGTAAGAAAACTGAAGAAAAGATATTAAAAGAACTTGAGGCATTTGGCACACGTTCTGAGCGACTACCAATTTGGCAACTAGATAAGGTAGTACAAGAAATAGAGAGTATTTTAAGTGGAATTGCTGAAGTGCAACAGTTTTCGGTTGCAGGTAGCTTTAGACGGGTAAAAGAATCGAGTAAGGATGTAGATTTCATCATTGCAACGGCAAACCGAGAAGCGGTCAAAGAACAACTTTTAGGGGCACTTGTCATTTCAGAGACGATTGCAGCTGGGGATACTAAAATCTCAGTAACTTTGGACGCTGAAGAACCCGTTAGTGTTGACTTCCGTCTAGTGACACAAGATGAATATGCAACGGCACTTCATCACTTTACTGGGTCAAAAGAACATAATGTGAGAATGCGTCAATTGGCAAAAGACCTTGGTAAGAAAATAAGTGAATACGGTGTAGAGCAGGCGGATGGATCTGTAACAACATTCACTTCTGAAACTGAATTTTTTGCTCATTTCGATTTACCGTTTATCCCACCTAGTATACGAGTAGGCAATAAAGAATTTGACCGTTTAGATGAGATTAAGGAACTTGTTCAATTAGAAGATATTCGTTCTGATTTGCATATGCATACAACATGGTCTGATGGTGCTTATGCAGTACATGAAATGGGTGAAGCGCTCATAGCTAGAGGTTATGAATATGGGGTTATTACGGACCACTCACAATATTTAAAAGTCGCAAATGGTTTAACGCCTGTTCGTTTAATCGAACAGCGTAAAGAGATTTGGGCATTCAATGAAAAGCATCCAGATTTCCGTTTGCTAGCAGGAACTGAGATGGATATTTTACCTGATGGCTCTCTTGATTTTGAAGATGATGTGTTAAAGGAATTAGACTTTGTCATTGCGTCGATTCACTCTAGCTTTTCACAGCCGCAAGAGAAAATTATGGATAGGCTACATAATGCTCTAAAAAACCCATATGTTCATATGATTGCCCATCCTACTGGCCGTATCATTGGTGACCGCGAAGGCTATAATCCAGATATCCTACAATTGATTGAATGGGCTAAAGAATATGGTAAAATTTTAGAGTTAAATGCAAACCCATATCGCCTTGATTTATGTGAAGAACATTTAGAAATGGCGGCAGCTGCTGGGGTGCCGATTGCAATAAATACGGATGCACATGCCATTGATCAACTTCGTTTTATGGAAGTTGGAACGAAATACGCTCAAAAAGCATGGTTAAAGAAAAATAATATCGTGAATACGTGGACATTAGAAGATTTTGTCCACTTTATACAGAAGAAATGAAGGGGAGGTGTTTTGAATGATAGCAGAACGCGCATTGAAAACACTAGAATTTGATAAAGTACGTGCTCAAGTAGCTTCATATTGTACATGCTCTTTAGGGAAAACTGTGATCGATGAGCTTGTCCCTGAAACTGATATTGAAAAAGTATTACAACTATTAGATGAAATGGATGAAGGTTTATCAATTCTACGCGTTAAAGGTAATGTACCGATGGGCGGTATTTTCGATGTCCGTCCGCATGCTAGACGTGCGCAAATTGGTGGTGTCCTTAGTCCAGTTGAATTGATGGAGATTTCGAGCACAATTCGTGCAAGTCGTATACTACGTCAGTTTATTGAAGGAATTGAAGTAGAAGAGGATATACAAATCCCATACTTCATTCAGAAAAAAGAAAGCATGCCAACATTGACAGGCTTACAGCATGAGATTAATGCTTGTATCGATGAGAACGGTGCTATTCTAGACTCTGCTAGCTCTGAGCTTCGTTCAATTCGTCAGCAATTGCGAGCACAAGAAGGTCGTGTTCGTGAAAAATTAGCGAGCTTAACACGTGGTACTAATGCAACAAAAATGCTATCTGATGCCATTGTTACAATTCGTAATGATCGTTTTGTTATTCCAGTAAAATCAGAATATCGTAGTCATTACGGTGGTGTTGTACACGATCAATCTTCATCTGGTCAAACACTATATATTGAACCGGATGCTGTCGTACAAGCGAATAATGAAATCCATCAATTAAAATCAAAAGAACAAGTTGAAATCGCACGCATTTTATTAATGTTATCTCTAAAAGTACAAGAGGTAGCACATGACATCTTTATCACTGTGCAATTACTTGGTGAAATTGACGTCATTTTAGCAAAAGCAAAATACGGACAAGCCAATAAATGTTCGAAGCCGATTATGAATAGCGATGGATATATTAAATTAGGTAAAGCACGTCATCCTTTACTACCAATTGAAGAAGCAGTAGCAAATGATATTGAATTTGGTAAAGACTTCACTTCAATCGTAATTACTGGACCTAACACAGGTGGTAAAACGGTTACGTTAAAAACAGTGGGGCTATGTACATTAATGGCGCAATCTGGTATTCCAGTACCGGCTTTTGATGGTTCGCATCTTGCGGTATTTAATCAGTTATTTGCTGATATTGGAGATGAACAATCGATTGAGCAAAGCTTGAGTACATTTTCATCACATATGGTGAATATTGTTGATATTTTAAATCAATTCGATGATCGTTCACTCATTCTTTTTGATGAGCTTGGAGCAGGGACTGACCCACAAGAAGGTGCAGCACTTGCCATCTCAATTTTAGATGAAGTACATGGTCGTGGAGCACGAGTAATGGCAACAACTCACTATCCTGAGTTAAAAGCATATGGCTATAATCGTCCAGGTGTTGTCAATGCAAGCGTAGAATTTGATGTGGAGACGTTGAGCCCGACTTATCGTCTATTAATAGGAGTTCCAGGCCGTAGTAATGCCTTTGAAATTTCTACACGTCTTGGTTTACCTGATTCTATTATTGATCGTGCTAAAACATTCACAGGTACTGATCGACATGAAGTCGAATCAATGATTGCGTCTCTAGAAGAAAGTCGCCGTCAATCAGAAGAAGACGCTGAAAAAACACTTGAATTACGCAAGCAAGCAGAAGCACTTCAAGCAGAGTTAGATGAAAAATTAAAAGCTTATGAAGCTAAAAAAGAAGCATTAGAACAAAAAGCAAAAGACAAAGCACGTAAAATCGTAGATGAAGCTAAAAAAGAAGCAGAAGAGGTTATTTCAGAACTTCATAAAATGCGCTTAAATGCAAATAAGATTGTCAAAGAGCATGAAATCATTGATGCACGTAAACGTTTAGAAAAAGCCGCTCCGGAAAATAAAGTATTGAAAAAGCAACAGCAATTGAAAGCGCGCGCTCAAGAATTATCTAAGGGTGACGAGGTAAAAGTACTGAGTTACGGTCAAAAAGGTGTGTTACTTGAAAAAGTATCAAATTCTGAATGGGTTGTGCAAATTGGAATCTTGAAGATGAAGCTTGATGAATCAGATTTAGAGTATGTGAAACCTGAAAAAGATAAGCAAACTGTAAATGTTTCAAGTGTTCGAAATCGAGACTCTAATGTTAAGTTAGAATTAGATCTACGCGGTGAACGTTATGAAGATGCGATTGTACGTACGGAAAAATATATTGATGATGCATTACTGTCAAATTATCAACGCGTCTCGATTATTCACGGTAAAGGAACTGGAGCATTGCGCCAAGGAATTCAAGCTTTACTAAAGAGACATCCACGTGTAAAATCCTATCGTTTTGGCGAAGCAGGAGAAGGCGGCTATGGTGTGACAGTAGCCGAGCTTAAATAAACCTTTTAAAGTAATCAAAGATAGAGAAAAAAATTGACATTGAAAAGGGGATATTTATGTTATTAAATGGATTTTGGCAATATCCTGTTGTCGAGGCTGCTGGTAATTTCAGTGTTGTTGTCCTTTGCTTAATCCTATCAATGGTGATATTTGAAATCGTAACAAAATACAAAAATTGGGTAGAAATAAAAAGAGGCAATGTAGCAGTTGCACTTGCAACAGGCGGGAAGATATTAGGTGTGTGTAATATTTTCCGTTACTCCATTGAGAAGCATAACTCACTCGCAGAAATGCTGGGTTGGGGATTGTTTGGTTTTATTTTACTAATATTTGCATATGTATTATTTGAATTTATGACACCGACATTTAAGGTAGATGAAGAAATTGAAAAGGATAATCGATCAGTTGGTTTTATTTCGTTTACAATTTCATTAGGTCTGTCATTTGTTATCGGTGCAAGTATTTCTTAGGGGAGAGTATATGGAAACTTTATCGAAAGTACTAATTGGCGTATGTATTGCGTTTATTTTAGTAGGAATCGTCTATTTAGTAATGAACTAGTTTTGAAGTCCTTTATAGGGCTTCTTTTTTTATGTATTTAATCAATAGGTGTTGAAGGACTAACTAACGTTATAATTTCATTATTAACAACCCTATAAAATAATATGATTAAAAAAATGTTAAATAGTGTATATAATTGATACTACTTTTATGGTAATAGAGATATAATATTAATAGTTTAGAAAAAAATGTATAGGAGTATCTGTTTCCAAGAATTTATTTCTTAATCATATGGAGGGCAAAATGAATTTGTATAATAAAAAAAAATCTATAAGTCTAACAAAATGTACATTCATATCTATGGGAATTCTGTTAGCTTCAAGTGTCAGTTCATTCGAAACACCAATATCAGCAAAAAAAGTTGAGGCAGCTACCGTAAAAACGTATACAGTAACTGCGAATGTAAATTTACGAACTAAAGCCTCGGCAAAAGGGAAAATTCTATTAACAATACCAAAAGGAAAATCTGTTTCATACATTTCTAAAACCGGCAGTTGGTATAAAGTAAAATACGGTAAGGAAATAGGTTATGTTAGTACAAGCTATATTAAAGTAACAACCAAAACGACTGCAATCTCCACTTTCGCTGCAACAAATTATCAAACAAAAGAAAAAGTGAATTTACGGTCTAGTAACTCTACAAAAGGGAAAGTACTATTATCGATTCCAAAAGGCAAGACGGTGAAAGCTACCGCGAAATCTGGAGCATGGTATAAAGTAACATACGGAGGCAAAACTGGTTGGGTAAGTAGTTCATATGTGAAAGAGTATGATGCCTATAAAGAGACTAAAACTACTTATTTTCTAATAAAGAAAACGGCTTCACTGCGTATAACACCTAGCACCAAAAAAGCACAAGTATACTCTATCCCAACAAATAATATTTTCAGGTCTACGCAATCAGTGGTGAATAGTAAAGGTGAAACTTGGTATCGAATATCTTACAAGGGTAAGAATTATTTTGTGCAATCTACTGTAGTTAGTAAAGTAACACCAACCCAAGTGACAAGTACGGATTATAAAGCCAATTCATCAACATCTTTATTTGCAGAAGCCGGAGTTTCACATACTATACTAACTAGCATTCCAAAAGGTGCAAAAGTGACTTCGACCGATCGAGTAGGCAATTGGTATAAAGTAACTTACGAAGGTAACACAGGGTTTATAGATAGTACTAAATTTAGTGTCGATACGCCAATTATCGATACGGCACCGGATGATAATGATGACGATACCCCTACATTACCCAATGGTTCACCAATTAGTCAGATGACCATTTATAATATTGAAGATTTAAAACTACTCAAATCAAATTCTACATCATCAGATTTGTTAAAAGTGATTCCTGCTAATACAAAGCTGACGACGACTTATAAAGCAAGTAATGGTTGGTATCAAGTAAGTTTTGCAGGTTTTACAGGTTTTATATCAGGTTCTTCTTTAATCGATGAAACAACGAAGGCAAGAATCGCTAGTCTAGAATCCAATCCAAATAGCTATCTGTTTATGGATCTTCGTACTAAGTCGTCTGTAAAAGCTGATCAAATCAATACGTATATTGCGAGTAAGACTGCCGGGAAAGCAAACGTTTTAACAGGGAAAGGACAAGCGATTATTAATGCTGCCGATAAGTATGGCGTAAATGCTCTATATTTTGCAGCACATGCAATTCATGAGAGTGGATTTGGAACTTCCGACATTTCTTTTGGAAGAAACAACTTGTTTGGCTTCGGAGCATATGATATTACCCCATTCATAGGTGCTGTTAAATTTGATTCCATAGACAACAATTTGGAATTTATTGCGCAATCAATGAAGGCTACTTATTTAAATCCTGCCAATTGGAAATACAATAGTGGGGCCTATTTAGGGTACTCCGTTAAAAACGTTAATGGAGCTCGCATTGATTCCTTAAGTAAAGGGATGAATTTTTATTATGCAAGTGATACTAATTGGGGAACTGCAATTGCCAATCATATGAACGGAATCTTAGCATATGCTAAAGAAGGAGCAACTTCAAAAGTACCTAATACAGTTGTTCCCTCTGCTCCAAAGTATCCGGAGCTTAAAGATGTGTTCCCAACTGGAACGTTAGCAATTGCGAATAGTAGTTTGAATGTATTCAGTGAAAGAGGCAGTACAAATAGTGTTGCAGCAACTATTCCAAAAGGTGAGTCTTTCAATTTACTAGAAAAGCACAATGATTATTGGCTAACGGTATCCTATAAAGGGAAAAAGTATTATACAAATGTTGTAAGTTTCAGTGCTTACAATAAACATTTTACTGTAAAGAACTTAGCACGTGTTAATACTTCTTCAGCTAATGGCATAGCATTAAATGTACGCTCAGAAGGAAATGCGTCCAGTTCTAAAGTCGGTGAAATTTCAAACTACCAATTTGTTGAACTCGAAATAGATGAAAATAATAAGCCAATAATGAGTGGAACTTGGTATAAAGTAAAATTACCGAACGGAAAACAGGGCTATGCATCTGGTGCCTATTTAATTCGGGAATTAAATAAATAAGTATATATTGTAAAATACAAAAATCTGACTTCGATCATAAATTGAAGTCATTTTTTTGTCTGGTTAAGGTGAACTTCATTGTTTTGGTATATTTAGCTTATTTAAGTGAATTATAATTGGTAAGATTTTTATTACTCCAAATAGAAGGAATAAGATTATTTCCAATATATTGATATTAAATTTGAAAGCGTTACCACTTTTACTTTATACTGAATAATAAGAGTATTCTTATAATTTTATAACAAAGGGGGAATGGAGCATGACTGAACAGATTTGGCTGTCAAATTATCCGGATAATATTCCTACGTCTTTGGAATATGAAGCAATTCCTTTGCAAGAGTATTTGACAAGAGCGAGCAGCAAGACACCTTCCAAAGTTGCGATTCATTTTATGGGGAAGGATGTTACGTACAAAGAGTTGTACGAGAGCTCATTAAAGTTCGCCAATTATTTAGTATCCATTGGTATTGAGAAAGGTGATCGTGTAGCCATTATGCTACCAAACTGTCCTCAAGGCGTTATAGGTTATTTTGGGGTGCTATATGCCGGAGGAATTGTCGTTCAAACAAACCCGCTTTATACAGAAAGAGAAATTGAATACCAGATGAAAGATTCGGGAGCGAAAGTGATTTTATCTTTGGATATTTTATATCCGCGTATTGCAAAGGTTATGAAGGATACTCATTTAGAACATGTCATTATTACAGCGATTAAGGACTACTTACCTTTCCCGAAAAATTTAGTGTATCCATTTATTCAAAAGAAGCAATATGGATTTAAGGTTACAGTTGAGCATAGTGGTAGCAATCATTTATTTACAGAAGTTATGAGAGTAAGCACAACTGAACCAATCGCTTTAAGTTTTAATATTGAAGAGGACATTGCATTATTGCAATATACAGGCGGTACAACCGGCTATCCTAAAGGAGTTATGTTAACGCATAAAAACTTAATAGCGAACGTACAAATGTGTAGTGTATGGATGTCAGAGTGTATACCTGGTGAAGAAGTAATTATGGGGGTGCTACCATTTTTCCATGTTTACGGAATGACTACGGTATTACTATTGTCTGTTATGCGCGGAGATAAAATGGTACTATTACCGAAATTTGATGTTGAAACTACTTTAAAAACCATTCAAAAACAAAAAACAACGCTTTTCCCAGGGGCACCTACCCTCTATATTGGTTTATTAAATCATCCAGATATTGCGAAATATAACTTATCTTCTATCAAGGCGTGCATGAGTGGTTCGGCACCATTGCCAATTGAAGTACAAGAGAAATTCGAGAAGATTACTGGCGGAAAGCTTGTAGAAGGATACGGTTTAACAGAAACATCGCCTGTAACACATTGTAATTTTATTTGGCATAATGAGCGTGTAAAAGGTTCTGTCGGCGTCCCTTGGCCGAACACAGACGCAGCTATTCTTCAAGTAGACTCAACAGAGCCATTACCAATTGGTGAGATCGGTGAAATTGCTGTGAAAGGTCCTCAAGTGATGAAAGGATACTGGAATCGTCCGGAAGACACAGAAATGGCGATGCGTGATGGTTGGTTTTTAACTGGAGATTTAGGCTATATGGATGACAAAGGCTACTTTTATGTTGTTGATCGGAAAAAGGATATCATCATTGCTGGTGGGTTCAATATTTATCCTAGAGAAATCGAAGAAGTTTTATATGAGCATGAAGCTGTCCAGGAATGTGTAGCACTCGGTGTACCTGATCCATATCGCGGTGAAACAGTGAAAGCTTTTATCGTATTAAAAGAAGGTATGAAAGTGACAGAAGAAGAATTCAATGCTTATTGCAGAGATAACTTAGCAGCATTTAAAGTGCCGCGTATTTATGAATTCCGCGATGAACTACCAAAAACTGCTGTTGGTAAAATACTGCGCCGTACTTTACAAGATGAAGATAAAGAAAGAATACAGAAAATTATGTGAAAATAATGACAAGTCGGCTTGACAAGTGTAAAATGAAATTATAAGATGAAAATATGAATGAATAGTCATTCATATTTTCATTTTTTATATGGTGGTGATCGTATTGAAGAAAGATAAACCGAAATATAGACAAATTATCGATGCGGCCGTTATTGTAATTGCGGAAAATGGTTATCACCATGCACAAGTTTCCAAGATTGCTAAACAGGCAGGCGTCGCCGATGGAACAATCTATTTATACTTTAAAAACAAAGAAGACATATTAATTTCGGTATTTAAGGAAAAAATGTCTGTGTTTGTAGAAAATTTACAGTGTATAATAAGAGATGGAAAGTCATCGTCTGAAAAGTTAAATGCGATGATTGAGAATCATTTCCAGGTGTTAGCAGGGGATCATCATTTGGCTACAGTTACACAATTAGAGCTTCGTCAGTCTAATAAAGATGTTCGTCTCAAAATTAATACGATATTAAGAGAGTATTTAGTATTACTTGATGAAATATTAGTAGAAGGTATGGAGACGAAAGAATTCAATCCAGAGATGGATCTGCGACTTGCTCGTCAGCTCATTTTCGGAACGGTTGATGAAGTAACAACATCATGGGTCATGAATGATCATAAATATGATTTAACTGCGCTAGCACCGAAAGTACAACATTTAATACTCAATGGAATAAAAGCATAGGCAATTGTAAAAATTAATTGGTTGAATTGGTAGCAGCCAATCCATTGCTTCGATTCAACTCGGAAACTACTTACATAGCCAAATGCAAAGGGGGAAATGGGAGTATGGAATTTTTACGTTGGACAGTTGAAGATGGGGTTGCAATTGCAACGATTCAGCGCCCACCCGCTAATGCTTTATCGCGGGGTCTAATTTTAGAAGTAAATGAACTTTTAAATGCTGTAGAGCACGATGATTCAGTTCGAGTCATTGTATTGCATGGAGAAGGAAGATTCTTCTCAGCAGGAGCAGATATTAAAGAATTTACAGATGTTACATCGGGTGCTGAATTTGTAAAATTATCTGCTAATGGACAAGATGTCTTTGAACGTTTAGAGAAATTCTCTAAGCCAGTTATTGCTGGAATTCATGGCGCTGCTTTAGGTGGGGGACTTGAGCTAGCGATGAGTTGTCATTTCCGCTATGTGACTGAAAACGCGAAATTAGGATTACCTGAATTACAATTAGGGTTAATTCCTGGTTTTGGTGGTACACAGCGTTTACCTCGATATGTTGGGGTAGCAAAAGCGGCAGAAATGATGTTCACTAGTAATCCAATTTCCGGTACTGAGGCTGTTAAGTGGGGCTTAGCAAACGCTGCCTTCTCTGATGAGGAATTACTACCTCAAACGATTGCAACAGCGAAATGTATTGCGAAGAAAAGCTCGGTTGCTTTAAAAGCTGCAATCGACATGCTGCAATATGCTAAACATACTTCATTCTATGAAGGCATTGAAGCTGAGGCAAAAGCTTTTGGTACCGTTTTCATGTCTGAGGATGCCAAAGAAGGTATCCAAGCATTCATCGAAAAACGTGAACCAACTTTCACAGGAAAATAAAAATAGTATTAGGAGGTTAGTTGAATGAACATTTTTGTATTAGTAAAACGTACTTTTGACACAGAAGAAAAGATTGTTGTAACTGGTGGGGCAATCCAAGAAGATGGAGCTGAATTCATCATCAACCCATACGATGAATACGCAATCGAAGAAGCTATTCAAGTTCGTGATGCACAAGGCGGCGAAGTAACAGTTGTTACTCTCGGCGGAGAAGATGCAGAAAAACAACTCCGTACAGCTTTAGCAATGGGAGCTGATAAAGCAGTCTTAATCAACACTGAAGATGATTTAGATGAGCTTGATCAATTCTCAGCCGCATATATTTTAGCTGAATACTTAAAAGATAAAGAAGCAGATCTTATTTTAGGTGGTAACGTTGCTATAGATGGTGGCTCAGGTCAAGTAGGTCCACGTGTTGCGGAATTACTAGGCATAAACTATGTAACAACGATTACAAAACTTGAAATCGATGGCAAAACAGCGAAAATCATTCGTGACGTAGAAGGGGATTCAGAAGTTCTTGAAGCAGAGTTACCACTTCTAGTGACAGCACAACAAGGTTTAAACGAACCTCGTTACCCATCTTTACCTGGTATTATGAAAGCGAAGAAAAAGCCTCTTGAAGAGCTAGAATTAGATGATTTAGATATTGACGAAGATGATGTTCAAGCAAAAACTACAACAGTTGAAATTTACTTACCAGCTCAAAAAGTAGCTGGACGTGTATTAGAAGGCGATTTATCTGATCAAGTGAAAGAGCTTGTTAGTCTATTACATTCAGAAGCGAAAGTCGTTTAAGCTGATTTTAAATTGTATGGGAGGGACATAACATGTCTAAAAAAGTATTGGTATTAGGTGAAGTACGCGAAGGAAGCTTAAGAAATGTATCATTCGAAGCTATTGCAGCTGCAAAAAAAGTGTCTGGTAGCGGAGAAGTTGTTGGCGTTCTAATCGGAGACGCTGTAGCGAATCTTGCCCAGGAACTTATTCAAAACGGTGTAGACCGTGTAGTGACTGTTGAACACCCACATTTAAAACAGTATACTTCTGATGGTTTTAGTCAAGCATTTATGGCTGTTACTGAGCAAGAGCAACCAGAAGCAATCGTTTTCGGTCATACTGCTCTAGGTAAAGACCTTTCTCCTAAACTAGCTAGTAAATTACAAAGTGGTTTAGTATCAGATGTTACAGATATTGAAGGGGAAGATGACTCAGTAGTTTTCATCCGTCCAATCTATTCTGGTAAAGCATTTGAAAAAGTACAAGTGAAAGAGGGACTTGTGTTCGTGACAATCCGTCCAAATAACATAGCTCCTCTAGCAAAAGATGAATCTCGTTCAGGTGATGTGTCATCGATTTCTGTAGATATTACGAATCTACGTACTATTATTAAAGAAGTTGTTCGCAAATCAACAGATGGCGTTGATTTATCAGAAGCGAAAGTAGTAGTAGCTGGTGGACGTGGCGTGAAAAGCGAAGACGGTTTTGCACCATTAAAAGAGCTTGCTAACGTACTAGGTGGCGCTGTTGGTGCTTCACGTGGAGCGTGTGATGCCGATTACTGTGATTATTCATTGCAAATCGGTCAAACAGGTAAAGTAGTTACACCTGATCTTTATATCGCTGCTGGTATTTCAGGTGCAATCCAACATCTAGCTGGTATGTCTAACTCAAAAGTTATCGTTGCGATCAATAAAGATCCAGAAGCGAATATCTTTAAAGTAGCTGACTACGGTATCGTTGGAGATCTTTTTGAAGTTATCCCAATGCTTACTGAAGAGTTCAAAAAGTTATTAGTAAACGCATAATAGATGCGTCTAAACCCTGTAAACGGTCATACCATTTACAGGGTTTTCTTCATATAAGCATACATACTAACGTGTGATAGACGTTTTTTACTATCGTTATTGCAAAATAATGCTGTTATAAGCATAACAGTCGCTCGTGCTTTTCATCCATGCTATACTACCGTTATACGTAAGTTGAAGGAGGATATTTAATATGGCAATCGTACACGCAACAGATGCAAGCTTTTCAAATGATATCGCAGAAGGTTTAGTACTAGTTGACTTTTGGGCAACTTGGTGCGGACCTTGTAAAATGATCGCTCCTGTTTTAGAAGAACTAGATTCTGAATTAAACGGTGCAGCTAAAATTGTTAAAGTTGATGTAGACCAAAACCAAGAAACAGCAAGCAAATTCGGCATTATGTCAATTCCAACTCTTTTATTATTCAAAGACGGAGAGCCAGTTGATAAAACTGTTGGTTTCCAACCGAAAGAAGCATTAGCAGAATTCATTCAAAAACACGCTTAATCTTAGAAAAAATGAATATTAAACCGGGTTCCTACAATGGTTCCCGGTTTTTTTTAGAATTAATAGAGATTAAAACTATTCTGTATAAAATTTAGATACAGCGCCTGGCCCTCGAGATCAAAAGCTCATTTGAAATGGAGGTTAAAGAGCAACCTTTATGACAATTTGTCTATGATAGTCAGAACGGACCTAGGTGCTCGCACTTTTCTAAGAAGGTGATAAGGTGAACGAATTAATAAAGCAAAAGTTAGCTATTCTACCTGACCAACCTGGTTGTTATTTGATGAAGGATCGTCAAGGAACAATCATTTATGTCGGCAAGGCTAAAGTATTAAAAAATCGCGTACGTTCTTATTTCACAGGCAGCCACGATGGTAAAACGCAACGACTTGTTAGTGAAATAGAAGACTTCGAGTACATCGTGACATCTTCGGATTTAGAGGCATTTATCTTAGAATTAAACCTCATTAAAACACATGATCCGAAATACAACATTATGCTGAAGGATGACAAGACGTATCCATATATTAAAATAACGAACGAGAGGCACCCTCGACTTCTTATAGTCCGAAAAGTTAAAAAGGATAATGGTAAATACTTTGGACCTTATCCAAATAGCTTTGCTGCAAATGAAACGAAAAAATTACTTGATCGCCTATATCCGCTAAGGAAATGCACAAATTTACCGAATCGAGTTTGCTTATATCATCATTTAGGACAATGTCTAGCTCCTTGTGTAAAAGAAGTTGAGAAAGAGCAATATCAAGAGATAATTCAAGATATTACGAGTTTTCTCAACGGCGGCTACGGGGAAGTTAAAGAAGATTTAAATGCAAAAATGCTCGATGCAGCTGAAAAATTAGAGTTCGAACGAGCAAAAGAATATCGAGATCAAATTGCCCATATTGAAACTGTCATGGAACGCCAGAAGATTACGCTTACTGATCTAACGAACCGTGACGTTTTTGGTTATGCGGTTGATAAAGGTTGGATGTGTATCCAAGTATTCTTTGTACGACAAGGAAAGTTAATCGAGAGAGATGTTTCATTATTCCCGATTTATCGAGACCCTGAGGAAGAATTCTTAACATTTGTGGGACGCTTTTATGAACAGGCAGAACATATCAAGCCGAAGGAAATCTTCATACCTACGAATATTGAAGGGGACCTTCTAGCTACAGTACTTGATGTAAAAGTGACGATTCCTCAAAGGGGAAAGAAAAAAGAACTTGTTGATTTAGCGAGTAAAAATGCACAAATTGCTATCTCTGAGAAATTCCAGTTACTTGAGCGTCAAGAAAAAAGGACAATAGGTGCCTGCGAAGAATTGGGAAATGCGATGAATATTGCGACACCGCTTCGCATAGAATCATTTGATAACTCCCATATTTTTGGTGCGGACGCCGTTTCAGCGATGGTTGTTTTTATTGACGGTAAGCCGAGCAAAAAGGATTATCGAAAATATAAAATTCAAGTTGCTGCAAAGCACGACGATTACGGAGCAATGCGAGAAGTCATTCGCCGAAGATATACTCGTGTATTAAGAGATGGCTTACCCTTACCCGATTTAATCGTTATTGATGGTGGGAAAGGACAAATGGAAGTGGCAAGAGAAATCTTAGAAGATGAGCTTGGTTTAGATATTCCTATTGCAGGTTTGGCAAAAGATGATAAACACCAAACTTCTCAATTGCTGTATGGCTCGCCGCCAGAAATTATTCCGTTGAAGAGAACGAGTGAAGCATTTTATCTTTTACAAAGAATTCAAGATGAAGTTCACCGTTTTGCTATTACCTTCCATCGCCAATTACATGAGAAGAATGCCATTACATCTGTTCTCGATGAAATTGAAGGAATTGGTCCGAAACGTAAGCAGCAGCTTCTCAAACAATTTGGATCTGTTAAAAAAATTCGTGAGGCATCCTATGAAGAGTTAATTGCTGCGAATGTACCAAAAAAACTAGCTCATACCATATTTACTTATTTTTCTGAAAAATAAATTGCAGTAATCTGAAAATTATGTTAAAGTAACATTACTATTATAAATAATCACTAATTAGTGATGATAGAGGCGCGGATTTCAAGAGTAATCAGCAAGAGGATGAATAGATCCTATGACTGCTGATGAAAGGGGAGGCCGCCGAAGTGATAAATTGACTATTTCAAATTTATTACTGGTTCTACATTTAACAAGTGTAGAATTGTCAGATCCGTTTCGGTTCTGGAGGGCTATCTCACATGAATGTTCTTTTGAACGTGCATGCTACGAGGCGGCTTTTCACACGGAAACGTGTGGAAGGCTGCTTTTTTCATAAGATGTCATTGTGATACGGTCGTCATAACAAATAAGGGAGAGGTTATGAGTGAGTTGTTTAGTTTTTAAATTTGGTGGTACATCAGTTGCAACGATTGAACGCGTATTGCATGTGGCAAAGCGCATTCAGAAAGAGAAAGATAAGGGCTATGACATTGTCGTTGTTGTTTCAGCAATGGGTAAAACGACGGATAAGTTAGTAGAGATGGCACATGAAGTAATGCCAAATCCATCGAAGCGTGAAATGGATACGCTCTTAACAACTGGTGAGCAGGTGACTATCTCATTATTAACGATTGCATTGCAAAGTTTAGGGTTATCAGCGCAGTCTTTCACTGGTTGGCAAGCTGGTATCTTAACGGAAGGGATTCCAAGTGATTCCCGCATTGTTGAAATCCAATCTGAAAATGTGCAAAAAGCATTGGATAAAGGCCAAGTTGCGGTAGTTGCAGGTTTCCAAGGAATCGATAGTAATAACAATATTACAACTCTAGGTCGCGGAGGATCAGATACAACAGCAGTTGCTTTAGCTGCAGCATTAGGTGCCGAGCGCTGTGATATTTATACAGATGTTGATGGTGTGTACACTTCAGATCCACGTTATGTTCCAAAAGCTCGCAAACTACAGGAACTGTCATATGATGAAATGTTAGAATTAGCAAATTTAGGAGCAGGTGTCTTACATCCACGTGCCGTAGAGTTTGCAAAAAACTACAAGATCCCATTAGCAGTTCGCTCTAGTTATGTAGACGATGAAGGAACAATTATGAAGGAGGAAGTTGAAGTGGAAAAAGATTTAGTTGTACGTGGAGTAGCGTTTATGTCAGATATTGTTCGTGTAACGGTAGGATACGAGGGGAATTATAAAGGTTCTTTAGTCAATATTTTCACGGTTTTAGCTGATAATCATATAAATGTTGATATTATCGTTCAAACTATACTCGAAGGGATAGAGCCTTCAGTATCATTTACTATTACGAAAGAAAATTTAGCAGATACCGCTCGAGTATTAGAAGCAAATAAATCTAAAATTGGTTATTGTCATGTGAATTATGAAGAGGACGTAGCTAAGGTATCGATTGTAGGTTCTGGTATGGTGTCTAATCCTGGCGTAGCCGCAAAAATGTTCGATCGCTTACATAAAGAAAACATTACATTGAAAATGGTAAGTACTTCTGAAATAAAAATTTCTGTTGTCATTCCACAAGAATCGATGTTGTTAACTGCAAACGCATTACATGATGAATTTGAGTTGGCAGCTAGTCTAGCAATTCAAGTTTAATCATAAAATAAAAAGAAGCTGACTAGCCATCTTGAACAGATATTTAGTCAGCTTCTTTTTATAGTTTGTCTTTTAAATCCCATTTAACATGGAATCGTACAAGCCCACGTTTTGCTTTCTTTTCGTCGTAGCATTCTGTTAAGAAACCACTGATTTTCTCTTGTTGAGCTGCTAGGAAGCCACTTTCAAGACGGAAGCAGCGTTTGTCAAATTGCATAGCCTCAGGATCTCCAGTGAGAGTATAAAACGTTTCATCTTTAGATTGTTTTTCTATAGAAAGCTCTCCCCATCCGGCTTCTTGAAAAAATGAAACAGCTTCTTCCATGCTGTATAAAGGAAACTTGCGTGCTAACTCTTTGCCGCACCAATATAGGATATCTTCCTCGTTTTTTCCAAGAACAGACGAGAGAACGTGATCTCTGATTAGTTCGTAACCAAATAATGGGAAGTGTTGAGTGTTAGTAGATGACATGATTTGCCTTCTTTCATTTAATTTTGTCTAATTTTTGTCAGAGTTAGAGAATAGCGTTTTCTAGTAGAATATTTATGTATTTACGAGAAAAAAGCATGATTTAAAGGTATCTAGAAATAGTGCTAGTTACCTTGACGCTCTGCCATGATGAGAGTACAATGAACTTGTCATAATATTGTACCATGATGAAATATGCAGTCAATGGATACCGCGTTGGAAAGCGTTGGTAGTTGTTCGTCTGTCTATTTTCAGTATTAAGGGGGGTAACAGTTTTGTCGAAAGATCGAGAGTTTTATTGGCGTCGACTGCATTCACTTCTTGGAATTATTCCAGTTGGACTGTTCTTGACGCAACACTTGTTTATTAACTTTACAGCAACAAAAGGTGCAGAATCATTTAACACAGCAAGTGAATTTATGGGGAGTCTCCCATTCTTATGGGCTCTAGAATGGATTGTGATTTACATTCCATTAATGTTCCATGCTTTTTATGGTGTGTACATAGCCTTCACTGGGCAACCAAACACTAAACGTTTTAGCACTTTCCGTAACTGGATGTACGTATTGCAACGTTTCACAGGAGTATTCCTAGTTGTGTTTATCGCATGGCATATTTTCCAAACTCGTATCCAAAAAGCACTTGGAACTGAAGTTGATTACAACATGATGGCAGATGTTCTATCTAATCCTTGGATGGTAGCATTCTATATCGCTGGTATTATTTCAGCAACTTTCCACTTAGCTAACGGTGTTTGGGCATTCCTAGTAAGTTGGGGAATTACTCAATCTCCAAAATCTCAAAAAATCGCAACATATGTTACTATTTTAATTTTCTTAGTGTTATCTGTAGTCGGCGTATCGGCTTTACTTGCATTCGTATAAGGCAGTGCACTTAAAATCATGTAAGCGCTTGATTACTAATTGAAAGAGGAGTGAGAAATATCATGGCTAAAAGCAAATTGATAGTCGTTGGCGGCGGTCTTGCTGGTTTAATGGCTACTATGAAAGCAGCCGAAATGGGCACAGAAGTTGAATTATTCTCATTAGTACCAGTAAAACGCTCACACTCTGTTTGTGCACAGGGCGGAATCAACGGTGCTGTTAATACAAAAGGTGAAGGGGATTCTCCATGGATCCACTTTGATGATACAGTTTACGGTGGGGACTTCTTAGCGAACCAACCACCAGTAAAAGCAATGGCTGATGCGGCACCAGGAATCATCCATTTATTTGACCGTATGGGTGTTATGTTCAACCGTACACCAGAAGGTTTATTAGATTTCCGTCGTTTCGGTGGTACATTAATGCACCGTACAGCATTTGCTGGTGCGACAACAGGTCAACAACTTCTATACGCTCTAGACGAACAAGTTCGTAAATGGGAAGTAGAAGGCTTAGTAACAAAATACGAAGGTTGGGAATTCTTAGGACTAGTTCTTGATGACGAAGGCGTATGTAAAGGGATTAAAGCACAAAACCTTACAACTCACGAAATCAAAGCATTCCGTTCTGACGCAGTGATCATGGCAAGTGGTGGTCCTGGTATTATCTTCGGTAAATCAACAAACTCAATGATTAACACTGGTTCGGCAGCATCTATCGTTTATCAACAAGGTGCTAAATACGCGAACGGTGAGTTCATCCAAATTCACCCTACAGCAATTCCTGGTGACGATAAACTTCGTCTAATGTCAGAATCTGCTCGTGGTGAAGGTGGCCGTATTTGGACTTACAAAGACGGTAAACCTTGGTACTTCTTAGAAGAAAAATATCCTGCATACGGTAACTTAGTGCCACGTGATATTGCAACACGTGAAATCTTTGACGTTTGTATTAACCAAAAACTTGGTGTCAACGGTGAAAACGTTGTTTATCTAGATCTTTCTCACAAAGATCCACATGAACTTGACATTAAGCTTGGTGGTATCATTGAAATCTACCAAAAATTCGTAGGTGACGATCCACATAAAGTACCTATGAAGATCTTCCCAGCAGTTCATTATTCTATGGGCGGTCTATGGGTAGATTACGATCAACATACAACTATTCCAGGTCTATTTGCTGCAGGTGAATGTGATTACTCTCAACACGGTGGTAACCGTTTAGGAGCTAACTCATTATTATCAGCTATCTATGGTGGTAGTATTGCAGGACCAAACGCTGTTAACTACATCAAAGGTCTTGAAAAACATGTAGAAGATCTTCCTTCTTCAATTTACGATTCCGCAGTTGCTGAAGAACAGCAAAAATGGGATGATACATTGAAATTAGACGGTAACGAAAATGCATACCTACTTCACAAAGAACTTGGTGAATGGATGACAGCTAACGCTACTGTTGTACGTTTCAACGATAAATTAAGAGCAACAGACAATAAAATCATGGAATTACAAGAACGTTATAACAACATCAACATTAACGATACTGCTAAATGGAGTAACCAAGGTGTACAATTCACTCGTCAGTTGAAAAACATGATGGCTCTTGCTCGTGTTATTACTTTAGGTGCGTTAAATCGTGATGAAAGTCGTGGGGCACACTATAAACCAGACTTCCCAGAACGTGATGATGAAAACTTCTTGAAAACAACTATCGCGGAATTCACTCCATCTACTGAGCCTAAATTAAGCTACGAAGAAGTTGATGTTTCGTTAATTCCACCACGTAAACGTGACTATTCTGCAAAGAAAGGGGATAAATAATCATGGGACAAGCAGTTGAAACGAAATATATTAGTGTAGAAATTGAACGTCAAGATACAACGGATTCACAACCATATTGGGAAAAATTCAACGTACCTTACCGTCATGGTATGAACGTAATTTCTATATTAATGGAAATTCAACGTAATCCAGTAACTGCTGATGGTAAAAATACATCTCCAGTTTCATGGGACATGAGCTGCCTTGAAGAAGTTTGTGGTGCATGTTCAATGGTTATTAACGGTCGTCCTCGTCAATCATGTTCAGCGTTAGTTGACCAACTAGAACAACCAATTAAATTACAACCAATGAGCACTTTCCCTGTCATTCGTGACCTGCAAATCGACCGTAGCCGCATGTTTGATTCACTTAAAAAAGTGAAAGCATGGGTTCCAATCGATGGTTCTTATGATCTTGGTGAAGGTCCACGTATGCCAGAGCGCAAACGTGAATGGGCTTATGAATTATCTAAATGTATGACTTGTGGTGTTTGTCTTGAAGCATGTCCTAACGTGAATACTCATTCTGATTTCATGGGACCAGCTCCACTTTCACAAGTACGTTTATTTAATGCTCACCCAACAGGTGCAATGAACAAAGACGAGCGTCTAGCGGCAATCATGGGCGAAGGCGGTCTTGCTAACTGTGGTAATTCTCAAAACTGTGTAGTAGCATGTCCAAAAGGTATTCCTTTGACTACTTCTATCGCATCTTTGAACCGTGCTACTACAGTACAAATGTTCAAAAACTTCTTTGGTTCTGACCATATGGTTGACTAATCTATTATTGAAAAGTAACAGATTAGAAACTTTTAAAACAGCTTCACACTTTTGTGTGAAGCTGTTTTTGTGTTATTTATAGAATGTTTGTCCGTGTTTATCATTGGTATTTTCTGTTATAATTAAATGAATAACTGTTCATTTTCAAAGGGGGAAATACTATGCAATCATCATACATTAGTAATATGGAAGAATGGAAAAAGGGGTTTTCGTTTTCAGTACCTGTGCAAGTAAGGTTTTCAGAGACTGATATGTTTGGACATATGAATAATACAGTGCCAATCACATATTTTGAATATGCACGAATCGAATTTTTAAAGTATCTTGGTTTTATGGGAAAATGGATGCAAGTAGATGAAGAAGCCATTCCTGTTGTGGCAGATATTCAATGTGATTATGTGAAGCAAGTGTACTTTGAGGAGCAATTGAATATTTTTGTGAAAATAGAGAATATCGGCAACTCATCATTAGATCTACATTATTTGGCAATCAATAATAAGGAAGAGATGTGCTTTACAGGACGCGGAACCATTGTGCAAATGAACCGTCAAACTGGGAAGTCTATAAGGTGGAATGAATCACAATTACAGAGTGTTCAAGTATAAAATTTGAATAGCCGTCACCGCTTTGCCACTTCCGACATACGCTACATGGAAGAGGGGATTGGAGGGCCGCGTGTGATGAGTCATTCACATCATCGTTCATTGTTAACAAAGCGTGAACGGGAAATTTTTCAATTACTTGTAAAAGACTTTTCGACAAAGGAAATAGCCACACAACTTCACATCAGTGAAAAAACTGTGCGCAATCATATTTCCAATACTATCCAGAAACTCGGTGTGTCAGGCCGTGCACAAGCGATGATTGAGCTTCTTCGTCTAGGAGAATTGTCTTTAGGATGAATGTGCTCTTGCCATTTTCGTCAAAACACTTCACAATAAAGGGATAAGTAATCCTTTTGAGGAGTGAAGGTTCACATGACAAATCAAGATCCAAAGTCCACACATGATGCTGAACAAGTAGCATTTTTGGAAAAAGAGCTTCGACATATTTCGGCATTAATTAAGCAGAAGGGTCGAGAAATATTAAGTAACTATACAATTACACCTCCGCAATTCATTGCGTTACAATGGCTTCATGAGATTGGTGACATGACAATTGGAGATTTATCAAATAAAATGTATTTAGCGTTTAGCACGACGACTGATTTAGTCGATCGCATGGAAAAAAATGCGCTTGTTAAACGTGTACGTGACAATGAGGATCGTCGAGTTGTTCGAATCCATCTATTAGAAGAAGGCGAACGTATAATTGAAGAAGTGATTGTAAAACGTCAAAAATACTTAAACGACATCGTAACAGATTTTAGTAAAACAGAAGTACTAGAATTATCAAGATTATTACACAAACTATATAACGAAATGAACCAGGATTGAGGCGGTTAACGTGAATGCTCCCATCGGAGTGATTGATTCAGGTGTTGGTGGACTAACCGTTGTAAAAGAAATGCTACGATTACTACCGAACGAATCCATATATTATATTGGTGATACAGCAAGATGCCCGTATGGACCACGTTCACAAGAACAAGTGAGAACCTTTACATGGCAAATGGCGGACGCATTGTCGAAAATGAATATTAAAATGCTTGTCATTGCTTGCAACACCGCAACTGCAGTTGCTTTAGAAAGCTTGCAAAAGAAATGTCCTTTCCCAGTTATCGGTGTTATTAACCCAGGTGCTAGAGCAGCGATTAAAGCGACGAAAAGCCATGACATTGTAGTCCTTGGTACAGAGGGCACAGTGAAGAGTGGTGCATATGATGAGGCGCTCTATTCACTTTCATCATCTAGTAGAGTAACATCACTAGCTTGCCCGTCATTTGTTCCTTTAGTGGAAAGTGGCGAGTACGAAGGGGAATTTGCTGACCAGTTAGTAAAAGAAAGTTTACAACCATTACATCAAACAAGTTTTGATACGGTTATTTTAGGCTGTACACATTATCCACTTATTCAGCGGAATATTGAACAGACTGTAGGTGAACACGTTCAAGTTGTGTCTTCAGCAGAAGAAACAGCTAAGGACGTCCAAAATCTACTGAGTTATCATCATATAGCAAGAAAGGAACAATTAGCACCAGAGCACCGTTTCTATACGACGGGCTCGGTGCCGATGTTCCAATTAATTGCGAATAAATGGCTACCACTTCAGAAGATACAAGTGAAAAGAATTACTTTAAAAAAGTAATAGCGTAAATAATATAGTAAAAGCCCGAAATGATGGACATTTCGGGGTTTTACTATGAATAAAAACAACATAATTGGAGGTACATCATGACAAGAAATGATGGACGTAAAAAAGACGAGCTAAGACCGATTCAAATGGACAAGGACTATTTAATGCACCCGGAAGGCTCTGTTTTAATAACAGTTGGGAATACGAAAGTCATTTGTAATGCAACGATTGAAGAAAAAGTACCACCATTTATGCGAGGAGAAGGAAAAGGTTGGGTAACAGCAGAGTATTCAATGTTACCAAGAGCAACTGAATCACGAACTCGTCGCGAAGCATCAGCAGGTAAAATTGGCGGTCGTACAATGGAAATCCAACGTTTAATTGGACGAGCTTTACGCGCAGTTGTAGATTTAGAAAAACTTGGAGAAAGAACGATTTGGATCGACTGTGATGTCATTCAAGCAGATGGAGGCACGCGTACAGCTTCTATTACTGGTGCGTTTGTAGCAATGGCAGATGCAGTGGCGAAACTACAAGACGCAGGTAAAATTACGCACTACCCATTAAAAGACTTCCTAGCAGCAACAAGTGTAGGTATCGCAGCAGAAGAGGGTGCTATTTTAGATTTAAATTATCTTGAAGACTCGGCGGCAGAAGTGGATATGAATATTGTTCAAACAGGTAAAGGACAATTTGTAGAGCTACAAGGTACTGGAGAAGAATCTACATTCACTCGTGAACAATTAAATGAGCTTTTAGCATTAGGCGAAATAGGTGTTCAACAATTAATCAATGCTCAAAAAGAAGTGTTAGGTGAAGTAGCACTACGCATTGAACGTAATTTGGAGGCAGTAAAATGAAACAAGTCGTAATCGCAACGAAAAATAAAGGGAAAGCGAAGGATTTTGAAGCAATTTTCGGTCCTTTAGGCTTTGAAGTCGTAACATTATTTGATGTAGCACCTGACTTAGAAATTGAAGAAACAGGGACAACTTTCGAAGAGAATGCCATTCTAAAAGCTGAAACAGTAGCTAACTTACTTGGCAAAATTGTCATTGCGGATGATAGTGGCCTACAAATTGATGCATTAAACGGTGAACCCGGCGTTTATTCAGCGCGCTATGCAGGCGATCACGATGATGAGGCAAATATGCAAAAGGCATTGAAAAACCTTGAAGGCGTAAAAGAAGAAGATCGTACAGCACGCTTCTGTTGTGCACTAGCTATCGCGGGACCAAATCAAGAAACAACTACTGTTTTTGGTACTTGCGAAGGCTTGATTTTAACAGAAAAACGCGGTACAAATGGTTTCGGTTATGACCCAATCTTCTTTGTTCCACAACTTAACAAAGCCATGGCAGAGCTAACACCTGCTGAAAAAGGAGCCATTTCTCACCGAGGTAATGCCATTCGCCTTTTAGCGGATCAATTGCCAACTTGGGTATCAGAAGTGGAGTGATAAATGATGAGAATTCTAGTAATGAGTGACACTCACAGTGACGATACAGTTATAGAACAAGTCGTTTCGAATGTTCAGGATATCGATGCTGTGTTCCATTGCGGTGATAGTGAACTATCTTTTAATGCTGATGAATTACGTAATATGTACAAAGTAAGAGGGAATTGCGATTACGATAAGCAATTTCCAGACGACGTTATTGAAGAAATAGATGGGCAAAAGATCTATATGACACACGGTCATTTATATAATGTCAAACTGACTCTATTACCACTTTCATATCGTGCGGCAGAAGTAGGCGCTAACCTCGTGTTATTTGGCCACTCACACGTGCTAGGAGCGGAATTAATAGATGATACGCTATTTGTTAACCCAGGAAGCCTTCGCATGCCTAGAGGGCGTAAAGAAAAGAGCTATGCAATTATCGATTTCGACGGTACACAGTGGCAAGTCACATTCAAAACAGAAACAAATGAAATCATTACACAAGAGAATTTTTCTATTTTAAAAAAATAATGTTGACACTTTCAAATATCTGATATATACTAAGTATTGTCTTTCCCGTTGGAACGCGGGATTGCACATTTGTCTCAGTAGCTCAGCTGGATAGAGCAGCGCCCTTCTAAGGCGTCGGTCGGGGGTTCGAATCCCTCCTGGGACGTAATAGATATACACTGTGTACGTTTGTATAACAGTGTATATAAAAATTAGGGATCAGGTCAGGGCTTCGGTCATTGAATCTGAATCCTTTTTTTGTTACCACATTATTTTACGTATACGAACTAGATTATCTTCTAATTTATTTGAATAGGTTAGAAGTTTATAAATAGTCGTTAGATACGTCTGAAGGTTAGATTCAATTTAAAAGAGCCAAGCTCATTTTTTATTATTTTCATTGCTGAATGAATATAGGGTATACTTTTATAGTCCTATAATTGCAGATAAAGTAGGAACTAAAAATTAATTGAAAGTTTTATTGGAGGTTTATTATGAATTACATAATCAGTAACAAACAAGTATTTGAACAGGCACAACTACGTCCGGTTTCAGACGTTCAGTTTAGTGAAGAAGAACTTCAAAATGGTATGAAGTTAGCTGTCTCTAAGGTTGATGAGACCCTCTCTTTGTATTTAGTAGATGTAGACGGGCAGAAGAAATTTGATGTCCGTTGGGATGATTCGTCCGAACTTTTCAACGGCTGGTATTCTGCTTGGGATAATTTCTCTTGGTGCCTAAATATAGTTAATAGTCAAAAATGATCGATTAAATAATATCAACTAAAAACGAACATGCATTTTATACCTTTATCCAATTCTAAAGAGGTTATATACCGTATGTTCATATTTACTACCTATAAATGATTAAAAAAGAGGTGAGGGATTACCAATAATACAGTAATCCTTCGCCTCTTTTTCTGTCTTCTTTCCCTTCATCCAAAATGTATCCATTTTGGAGATCAATTATCAATATGTATTATAAATTATCAAATCCATTAAAAATGATATCTCCAACCGTTTGCGCGTTAATATTGATTAATGGGCATTGTACTGTCGTTACTTTCTCAAGACCCCAATAATATCTTTCACCAATTTCAGAGCTTAGTGGTGTAGCGATGCTTATACCTCCAGATGATTCAATACTCATGTATTGCTTATTACGTGTTGGGTTATAAAAACGCCAATGATTAGCTGGAGAACAGCCAGAGCTCCAAGAAGTGATGTCTTTAAAATCAAATTTAGATAAATAAACAGTAGGTTCTAGTGAATTTTCGTTATTAAACAATTCTATTTCTAAAGCAAAAATAGAACCGTTACGCCATTCGTTTTCAAGCTCAATATCCTGCTCCTTTTGGAAAAGTAAAATAAAGTCCTGAATATACCAACCATTTGTATGGTTATCCGATTTATAACGAAGGAATTTGTCTGTAGAAACAACATATTTGTGTTCGGTAGCAATTTGTTTACAGTACTCAAAAAGTTTTTGTATATTTTCATAAGTTTGATGTACTACTTTAAATGCATTTTGTATATTAGCTGATGAATTCATAAAATTGATCTCCTTTTACAATTGTATTAGTAGTGAATTCGAATAATAACTCTTGTTTATGTGGGTTAAATTTATAGCCATTTAGATTATCAATCATTAATTCTGGTGAAATTTCAAATGACTCAAATCGCTCGAAGCCTTTTCTTTTTAAGAGATTTAATAAATCCTGAATGATTAATTGATGAAATGATTCAGAAACAGATAAGTTTATCAATTCAGAGTAAATGGTCTGCCAAGAGATATAACCCAGTATTACATCAGGGTGAATAATTGCAGGTTTACGAGCAATAACATCATTATAAATATTTTCACATGATGGTTCGGTAGCGATAAATAGTAAAACCTTTCTCTTATTACGACCTTTTTTATCCACAATACGAGACTCTCTAGCAAGCTGATTGCGGCTTTCTATCAATTGCATCTCGTGAATTTGATCAAGTAGTTCATCGCTGTACTCACTATCTTCAGAAGAAAGTCCACTTAAATATTTCACTTCAATACCTATAATTATTTCATCAAATTCAATTAATACATCAATTTCACCTTCTGAATCGTATGGCCAAAAAGTAATAGAATCATCCCAATATGTTTTGTCCATTTTTGAAAATATAGGTTTTAGGCTATTGGGCTTTATGGCGTTTGAAAGTATTACGCCTAATCCAATATTAAAAGGTAAATAGCGTAATGTTCCAAAGAACTGTCCAGTCAAATTGTCTTCTAGTCGCTCGGAAAGATTAGAGCCACTACGGCTTATTTTCCCGTGTATTTCTGCAATCATAATTTTATCTCCCGTCTTAAGAATTATTCATTCCTCAAAAAAATCCAAATCCATCTTTTTAATCACATATACTTCTTCTTTAGACACGCCAACATCATATTTAAACATTAAATCAGTTAATTGCTCGCCATCAATTAGAATGACAGTTTTCTCAATGTTTTCAGCATAGTCTCGAGCATCTTTTGTGAAACGAGTTGTTGTGATAAAAATACCTTTTGATGCTTTCATACCTACTAAGCTACCTACAAATGCTTGAATATTGGGACGTGACACGCTGTTTTCTTTTTTCCAACGTTTTGCTTGTAAGTAAATTTTATCGAGTCCAAGAACATCCTCTTTTATAACCCCATCAATACCACCATCTCCAGATTTACCGACAGCTCTTCCGGCATCATTGACAGAACCACCGTAACCCATAGCTACTATTAAGTCGACAATGAGTCGTTCAAAAAATGCTGGAGAGCATTCTAGGATTTTATCTAATAATGAATCCTGAAGTTCATTTTTAAGAATATTAAAATTGTTATTAATCATTTCTAAAGGTGTTTTATCATTATTTACATCAACTTTAGAAGTTGGTAACTCAGGTGATGACTTTGTGACATTGATAAACGAATTAAAAGATGGATACCGAGTTAAGAATTTTTTGTCGATATAATCTATAGTAGGGTCTTTTAAAATATTTAATCCTTCTTCTGTAATTTGAAAGACTGCTCTGCGAACTGTTCTAATTAACCCAGCTTTATTTAAGTATGTTCTTGCCCAACCAATACGGTTTACTAAGACTGTTTGTTTACCACTTGGTAGTTTTTCTTCAATTTCATCTTCTGTAAGGTTGAAGTGCTCTGCGAGTAACACATATAAATTTTGTAACGTATATTCTTTTCCATCACCTAACTGGTTTAAAAATGGATACATAAAATCCTAATAACCTGGAATGTACATATGAAATCCTCCTAATATAATAAAATTACATTAAACCACTGCTCGTCATTGAGTGTGGTTTTATTGGTTTCTGATAAGGAATGTTCATCTACATAAAGAAAACTTCACTGACGTTAAGTAAACGGTTTTAGCGTTGCATAGTATTATTTGTTTCATATTGAATGTTCATCTTGATTTTGTTCAAGTCCCTATCAATTTTGGAAATTAACATATGTAACTCTTCATTTTCTGAAGCGGTAAAGGTTTCCCCTCTTCGTTTGCTTAAAGTGACGGTTTGATTAATCAGCCTCAAACAAGATTTAATCAGAGCCAAATCAGTTTTGATTGCTTCTTTGTTAATAATGTCTATTTCATCCACTAATACCACTCCCTTGCATACATGATACGACATTGGCATTTATTTTCCCACCAAATAATAGAAGTATTAAATTAATTAAAAAGTAGCACCAGCGTTAAGCAGTACGACAAAGCGAGGTATTTTGTTGAAGATGAAAAGCTGAGCGCGAAAATAACGTGGTCAGGTCAGATTAGTGAAATGTTCCGCCACTTTTTTATATTGTAAAGTGTAAAAATTGTTTACCAATTTTATTCAAAAATTGATAAACTGAAAAACGATAAAAAACCAATTGTAGGAAAAATTATGTATCAAATGATGATGTTTTTACACATATTAGGCGTATTATTTATGTTCGCAGCTGTTGCCGTTACCTTAACGGGCATGTTCGGCATGCTTCATTCAAAAGACAATAAGGTGCTAAAAATTTGGGCTGCTTTATCTGTTAAAATGGATGAGTTTCTCCCGTTCAGCGTAATTCTTATTTTGCTCCCTGGCTTGTACCTTGTATTTTCTACCTGGGGATGGAATATCGCTTGGGTAAATGTTTCACTAGGAGCTTTATTGTTAATGACACTTGCAGGACCTATTATTAATTTGCGTCGTTTTAAAAGTATTCTTCAAACTGTGAATGCAGAAACAGGTGAAATACCTTCATCAGACTTGTTAGTGAAAGTACGGGACCAAGTTCTATGGAATTCTGTTTCTATTATGACGATGGAAGTACTAGGCATTATTTATCTAATGATAATCAAACCATCCCTTATAGAATCCCTTGTTACAATCGTTGTTTGCTTTATTCTAGGCTTTGTGTTTTCTAAAACTGCCTTACATGTTGGAAGTGAAAAAAATAAGATGTCGCATTCTTTATAACAACAAATCACAAGAAAAACTAGTGATTTTTATTTAATTAAAATTAACAGCAATATATAGCCGTATAAGATTAGTGAAATCCACCTTATACAAAACTAGGGAGATCTCCAAGGTCTCCCTTTTGTATTGTTCACCAGCAATATTTTTGAAAGCTACTTCCTTTTAGGACAAGAAGAGCCAACAATATTGAGCCATCAGCCAGTCTCAGTGGAACGTAAGGTCGATTCCCAAGTTGCGGAAAATTACTTAAAAACAGTTTTGTTTATATGTCTAGAAAATCCTTCTTGCACTAAAACGTACATATTTTCAGTCGTTCTGTGACGAAAAAGATGTTTAATTTATAATAAAGTTGTTTATGGATAAATAAAAAGAGCTGAATGTTCAAATTAATGTTACAGTTAGAAAGAATAATTTAAAAGTGAGTAGGCGAAAACATGATAGAAGTAAAAACATCTCCTTTAAGTGATGGAGAATTCAATAGAGGGGTATTTGCTACATGCGATATCCAAAAAGGAGAGCTATTACATGAGGCACCTGTAATTTCTTATCCAAACGAACAGCATCAATACATTGAACAAACTATACTCGCTGATTACGCTTTTGAGTATGGGATAGGACAATCTGCTATCCTTCTTGGTTATGGAATGTTGTTTAATCATTCTTATGAACCTAATGCAACGTATGAGATTAATTTTAAAAATCATACATTTGATTTCTTTGCTTATACAGATATAAAAGCAGGAGATGAAATTCTTATTAATTATAATGGCGACGTTGATGACAAAGATCAGCTGTGGTTTAACGAGGAATAAAAAGTTGTAGTGACGATTATAAACGAAGCATCTTCCTAAATGTATCGACTTTAGAAATTTAGAAATGAAGAAAACCAATTTTTAAAAACACAATAACCATCTATCAATGTGACTGATAGATGGTTATTGTGTTTTTAGGAACAAAATGAACCAACTTTAATGATTATCTTCCAACTAACTGCCAGTTAACTTAAGTATATATCTCCACAAACTCGCGTAATTTACATGTTTTTATATAAAAGCGGTTCTTCTTGATTGTTTGAAAAGTTAAGTAGTTTATGATAGTGAAACAGAGGTGAAACATACTGTTATCAAGGGGGGCTTGATGCTGGAGTAACTTCAGAATTCAACTTTTAACTAAGGCCATACTATTGATAATTAATAAGTTTGCTTTTGCACTAGACAAATGTGATTTTATATTATATAATAAATGTAATAAGATCGATTGCAAGAATACAACTAATTCACATATTACAAAGAGTAATCGTGTATTTTTTGATACTTTTTGTAATATGTGAATTTTTTCTTTGGAAGAAATATGATATTATTTAATACAATTAATGGAGGTCATTTAAATGACACAACAAGGTACAGTAAAATGGTTTAACGCAGAAAAAGGTTTCGGTTTCATCGAAGTAGAAGGCGGAAACGACGTATTCGCTCACTTCTCAGCTATCCAAGGTGACGGTTTCAAATCACTTGACGAAGGTCAAAAAGTTGAATTCTCAGTAGAAGATGGCCAACGTGGACCACAAGCTACAAACATCGTAAAACTTTAATTTTAATGATGTAACTAAAAAAAGAGGTATCCTTTCATTAGGATACCTCTTTTTTGTGTGTGAAGTTACAATATTGTAATGCAGATACAGTTAATGTACTCCTTTATAGGATATAGCAGTAGATGTGAACAAAAAGAGATAGTTGCTTTCGACTAGCTCATTCTAAAAAAGTTACTATTGAATTTCTTTCATTTATTTCTTTCTTGTATAAGCTTAATCCTCATCATCTTCTTGGAGTTCATCTTCATCGTTCGAATTAGATCCGCCCAAGAAATAATACAATAGAGCCATGAAGACTATTCCACCTACCATATTCCCTAGTGTTACAGGAATGAGGTTATGAAGAGCCTTACCAATTGAAATTGCATCGGGATGATCTAATACTAGAGCTATCGAGAATGTACTCATATTAGCTATAGAATGTTCATATCCCGAAATGAAGAAGCCAAATACTAAAAAGATCATTGTAAATAGTTTAGGACCGTCGCCTTTTAATGCCATCGGTACGTAGAAAGCTAAACAAACTAGCCAGTTACAAAGAACCGCACGGAAGAAAAGTTCTGATGTTGGAGTATTCATTTTTCCTTCAACTACACTCATTAAGAATCCATTCACTTCATGTGATGCGAATAAACCTGTTAAGGAGAT
Organism: Viridibacillus sp. KH_047; assembly: GCF_057838945.1. Taxonomy (NCBI): domain Bacteria; kingdom Bacillati; phylum Bacillota; class Bacilli; order Caryophanales; family Caryophanaceae; genus Viridibacillus; species Viridibacillus sp. KH_047. Next base: position 1,027,934 of record NZ_CM174479.1, read on the forward strand.
TAATCCAGCGAAAACAAGCGCGCCAATTATATTACCGCTATATGATGAAATCCACATTTGAATGACTTTTTTCCAAGACATATTGCCACGAAGAGCAGTGTAAGTGAAATAAAATGTATTTCCTGTAAATAAGTCACCACCAGCATAAGCAATAAGAACGATTGCTATACCAAATGTTAAAGCAGCAATTGGATAAGCTACCGGAGAATGTTCAGCATAGAATAAGTTCCCTGTTTTAAATGCGACGATTACACCGAATCCGATAAATGCACTTGCAAGCATGGCCCGTAACAGATATTTTATAATGCTTTGATCAAATACTTTTTGTTTTTTGAGTGCCAATTTCTCGACATTACGTAGAGCTTTATGTTCCATAATTCCTCCTATTAGCTTGTGTTACTATAAATGTAATCAAAGTTAAATCTCAACATGTAACACATTGATATAATATCGTTAAACTAAGTTTGCAAAAGTAGAAACTTCCATTTGTATTCTTGAGTTTAAAGAAAAGGGCCAATTGGATTCGGCAAAAGCCATAAAAAACTACAATAAATAGAAAAGGGATTCGGAATGATGACATACCGAATCCCTTTACTCTACAACACGAAACAGATTATCAATTATGGTAAGCTGTTTTCTCTGTTGGTATTCGTTCCTAAACGATTCGGCAAGATTAAATGTAAAATAACCATACATATAGGATGCGCTGGTGAATCTCCAGGCGTATATTTTAATATATAAAAACTACTAAAATCAATAAGATATTTTTGGAAACTGATATTTTTTTTATTTATGGATATGAGATATCCCTATTCTATTGCGACTATGCAGAATAGATAGTAAGCCTATCTAACGTAGAAATTGTAAGTAAGCAATCAAAACCGGTCAAATTTAGAAAATATTATTAGTGAATGAGTGATTATATTATGAATCGGTTGAATTTATGTTAAAAAATCCCAATACATAAATTTGATTTTCGGGGATTAATGTACAAATTTTAAGGATATAAATATTCATATTTGTATAAGGAGATTATGGGGAAGAAGAAATGTGGTATTATTTACCTCGTATATTTTGTAACCAATTTCTAGTATAAAAAAAATAATGATATGCTTAATTGTTATATTAAAATAATTCAAACTTTACTTTGAGTGTTACTGAATAACATAAAATCAATGTAATATTACAATATTAGGTATATATAAAGCGGAAATTTCAAAAAATATTATATAATAGATGAATATTTATTTTCTGAGTATAATGTTATAATGCTGAGGGAGATACTTTACATATCAGATTTATTTTGATAATATTCGTAGTGGAAAATTCGAAGAAAATGACTTAAATTGATTTATTTCATTTATATTTAGTTCTTATTTTAACTAAAAAAATTTTAAATATGTAGGAGGATAAATATGAACTTTGTTTTTTTAGTTACAGGTTTGCTGTTCGTATTTGTATTGGGTTATATATTCAGTTATAACCGTAAAAATATTCGGATACGTCCAATTGCTATGATGTTAATAGCGCAGTTAGTGCTAAGTTTCTTTATTCTTAACACAACTATTGGTTTGAGCATCATTAGTGCTATATCAAAACTATTTGATACTTTAATGGGCTATGGTGTTGAAGGTGTAAACTTTGTATTTGGTGGAATGGAAAATGAGCCAGGAGCTGTATTTTTCTTAAACGTACTGCTACCGATTGTTTTCATCTCTGTCCTTATTGGAATATTGAATTTCATTAAGGTACTCCCGTTCTTTATCAAATATGTAGGTATGGGCATGAGTAAACTAAATGGTATGGGTAAGTTAGAAAACTATGTAGCTGTATCATCTGCTTTGTTTGGACAATCAGAAGTATTCTTAACTACGAAAGAACAGTTAAATAAGATTTCTAAACGTCGCCTGTATACGTTGTGTACTTCTGCGATGAGTGCTGTAAGCGTTTCCGTTATCGGTGCATACATGACAATGTTAGAACCTAAATACGTTGTTGTAGGGATTATCATCAATATCTTCTCAGCATTGATTGTTGCGAATTTATTGAACCCATATGAGTTAAAACCAGAAGAAGATTATACAGTAATCAACGATGAAGCTGATCATAAAGAAAAAGAATCTTTCTTCCAAATGATTAGTGAAGCCATCATGGATGGTTTTAAAGTAGCGGTAATTGTAGGCGCTATGTTGATTGGATTTATTGCTTTAATGGCAATGATTAATAATCTATTTGATATAATATTCCATATTTCATTCCAAGAAATCCTTGGCTATGTGTTTGCTCCAATTGCTTTCATCATGGGTGTTCCTTGGTCTGAAGCAGTTGCAGCAGGTGGTATTATGGCGACTAAACTTGTAACGAATGAATTCGTAGCGATTCTAAGTTTCCAAGATATTGCTGCAAACGTATCAGCTAAAACAGAAGCGATTGTATCTGTATTCTTAATAAGTTTCGCAAACTTTAGTTCAATCGGAATTATTACAGGTGCCGTTAAAGCGCTAAATGATAAACGAGGATCAGAAGTTGCATCATTTGGTCTGAAATTACTCTTCGGATCAACGCTAGCATCTATCCTATCAGCTACATTAGTTGGTTTATTTATGTAATTAGCTTTGATAAATACGGTTGCGAATTTGCATCTGCTTTAATGACAGGTTCGAACGTATTAAAAAGTCCAGCCAGAGTTTTCTGGTTGGACTTTTTGTTTTGAGTTTAGATAATAAGAAAAAGGCTGTAAGCGTTGAAGAATGACGTTTACAGCCTATTTTATTATTGAAAATATATCTGGAAGAGGAAGAAAATGAAGTTTTATCATAAAAGTTTTACACATACTTGATCGGCTGTATTGCATAAGCCTCTTGCTAATATATAAGCCTATAAAGACAAAATAATGAAAACTTACTTACAAATAGTAAAAGAGAAATGCATTAAGTTAATAGTAAGGACATAGATTACATATATCACTGTAAAGAAATAATAGTTTATCAGAAGTGAGTATAGTACGAAGAAATAGAGAATTATAGTTAATTGCGGTAACCATATGTATGGAATAAAAGATGAAATAAGAAATGGGGTAATCGAATGGGTAAGGTCGTTAAAATTGGCGCAGGACAAGGTTTTTATGGTGATGCTTTAGAACCTGCTGTTTACATTGCTGAGCACAGTGATGTCCAATATATTTGTTTTGATACATTAGCTGAATTGACATTAGCTATATTACAAAAAGATCGGCAAAAAGATCCGACTAAAGGTTATACCCGTGATATAACGAATACTATGAAAAATTTAATCCCCTATATAAAAAAGAAAGGGATTAAATTGATTACAAATGCTGGAGGAATTAATCCAAAGGGAGCCAGGGATGAAATTATTAGAGTTGCGAAAGAGTTAAATATTACAGGTCTAAAAATTGCTACAGTTACCGGGGATGATATCCATGACAGGATAGATGAATTACAAGGTAAAGGAATTTTACTTAGTAATGGCGAAACCGGGGAGCAGATTGAAGTGGTGAAAGATAAGCTGCTATTTGCAAATGTTTATTTGGGAGCGCAAGGGATTGCTGAAGCCCTAGAACAAGGAGCAGATATCGTTTTAACAGGAAGAACATCAGATACCGCTCAGTTTTTAGGACCGCTCATTTATGAATTTGGATGGGGAAAAGAAGAATGGAATAAGTTGGCCTCAGGAATTTTAGTTGGCCATCTATTGGAATGTTCTGGACAAGTGTCAGGAGGCAACTTTAGTGGAGATTGGCACAACATTGAAGGTTTTGAGAATATCGGATACCCAATTGCTGAAGTAAATGAAGATGGATCTTTTGTCGTTACAAAAACGAAAGGTTCTGGTGGCAGAATAAGTATCGATACGATTAAGGAACAATTTTTATATGAAATTCACGATCCATCTGCTTATATTACACCGGACGTTATTGCAGATTTTACAACCGCTGAATTTGAAGAAATAGAAAAAGATAGAGTATTAATAACGGGAGTTACGGGCAGACCGGCCCCAGAAACACTTAAGGCATTAATGGGATACCCAAATGGGTATTTAGGACAGGGGATGATTGGTTATTCATGGCCACAAGCACTGTCAAAAGCAAGGAAGGCTGAAGAAATTATTAGAATGCAAATTAAAAAGTTAGGAATTAAAACGGAGGACATTCACGCTGAGTATCTTGGGTACAATTCTTTACATGGGCCATTAGCTCATGAAGTGGATGAAGATTTGATCAATGAAGTGTTTTTACGAATGATTATTAAAACTGAAACAAAGAAAGAGGCGTCAAAATTGGCAAGATTGTTCCCACCATTAGCATTGAGTGGTCCGCCATTTGTTGGAACGGTTACCGGGTTATCTCCAACGCGGGAACTATTAGCACTGTGGCCGACGTTCATACCCCGCGAGCTAATCGAAGAAAACATAAAAGTAGAGATAAATGAGGTGAACGAATATGTCTAAAGTGAAATTAAGAGATATTGCACAGTGCCGTTCAGGTGATAAAGGAAATGCATCAGACCTTAGTTTATTTGCACCAAATGAAGAAGTGTATGAAATTCTTAAACAACAAGTTACAGCTGAAAAAGTTAAGAAACATTTTACAGGCTTAGTAAAAGGTGAAGTGTATCGATATGAAGTTCCCAATGTATTCGCGTTGAAGTTTTTATGTAAAGAGGCATTAGGAGGGGGAGCACCTTCATCTTTAAGATTAGATAATTTAGGGAAATGTTTTGGATCTAATCTACTTAGGATGGAAATTGAGGTAGAAGATGAGGTACTAAAAATTATTGATTAAGCACGCCGGGGAATATGATCTTTTTAATAGATGAAAGATTTAACAATATTATTTATTGGGAGTGTTGAAAATGCGCAGTGACAATCAAAAGTATTATACAGAAAAAGAACGTATCTTAAAAGGTGGAAAAGAGATATACCATGAACGGAATGAAAAAAGTGGGAAAATGTTTGTTCGAGACCGTTTGCAAAGACTATTTGATCCAAACTCAATTATTGAAGATGGTGTATTTGCAAATAATGATGATCCGTCATTACCTGCAGATGGATGCGTAACTGGTATTGGTGAAATTAACGGAAGAATGGTTTGCTTTTTAGCAGCAGATTCTACAGTTAAAGCTGGTTCGTGGGGGCCAAAATCAGTAGAAAAGAATATTCGTATTCAAGAAAAAGCTGCAGTTTTAAAAATCCCTATTCTATATCTTATTGACTCGGCGGGAGCAAGGATTACTGAACAAATTGATGTGTTTCCGGGTAGAAGACATGGTGGGAAGATATTCTACAATCAAATTCAATTATCAGGAGTAGTTCCACAAATCGCCATTCTTTTTGGGCCTTCTCCTGCAGGTGCTGCGTATGTTCCTGCATTTTCAGATTTGGTCATTATGGTCGAAGGGAATTCTAGTGCCTATTTAGGATCCCCTAGAATGGTTGAAATGGCAATTGGAGAAAAAACAACGATGGACAACATGGGTGGAGCAAGAATGCATTGTTCAGTAAGCGGATTAGGTGATGTCCTTGTTGAAAGTGAGGAAGAGGCTATTGATGTTTGTAAACGTTATTTAGAATATATGCCTCAAAATTGGCAGGAAAGTGCACCTCATCAAGCTGTAAAAGAACCAGTTAAAGGGAGAACAATTGAAGAAATTATCCCATTAAACCAAAACACTCCATTTGATATGTACGAATTAATTGACCAAATTATTGACGAAGGTAGTTGGTTCGAATACAAGAAATTATTTGCACCAGAATTAATAACAGGATTTGCTCGACTAAATGGGGAGATTAAAGGGATTATTGCAAACCAATCAAAGGTAAAGGGAGGAACATTATTTGTAGATTCTCCCGATAAAGCAGCTCGATTTACGATGATTTGTAATGCATATAACATTCCCTTACTATATTTGTCCGATGTGCCGGGATATATGATTGGTTCAAAAGTTGAGCGGAGTGGAATCATTCGTCATGGTGCGAAAATGATCTCAGCATTGTCGCAAGCAACTGTTCCTATTATTTCGGTAGTTGTTCGTAAATGTTATGGAGCAGGGCTATACGCGATGGCAGGTCCAGCGTTCGGTTCTGATGCAGTACTTGCCTTACCAAGTGCTCAAATTGCAGTTATGGGCCCTGAAGCTGCGATTAATGCGGTTTATTACAATAAGATTCAAGAAACACCTGAAGAAGAGCGCCAAGCTTACATCAATGAAAAAAAGGAAGAATATATTGCAGATATTGATATTTACAGACTCGCATCAGAACTAGTAATTGATGATTTGGTTGGATTTGATGAACTGAGAAATAATCTGATTCGTCGTTTTAACCAATATAGAACAAAAAATGTGAAAACATACGATAAACGAAATGCTATAGCTCCAGTTTAACTATCTACTAAAAAGAGGTGGAAAAATGAGTTATGAAACTATTTTATACGAAGTGAATGAAAATATAGCGAAAATTACTATGAATCTACCGAAAATAAGGAATCCTTTAAGTAATCAATTAACAAAAGAATTGATACAAGCGATTCGTGCGGCTGATGAAGACAAAGAAGTGTACGCAATAATATTAACTGGGGCTGGAAAAGCATTTTCAGCAGGTGGTAATTTAAATGAATTTAAAGAGAATTTTGAAAAAACAGTTCCGCAGCTTCACAAGGAAGGTCTAGACAGTACAGAACTTTTTAAACTAGGTGCAAAAGTTAAAACACCTATCATTGCCTCTGTTAACGGCTCTGCTCTCGGTGGAGGAACCGGTCTAGTCGCTATGTCACATATTGCGATTGCATCGGATCAGGCGAAATTAGGACTAACTGAATTGAGACTTGGAATTATTCCATATGTAATTTTGCCTTGGGTAAGGCGTGCAGTTGGAAATCGACGTGTTATGGAGCTGATGTTAACAGCTGAAATCATTGATGCCAAGAAGGCTAATGAATATGAACTCGTGCATAAAGTAGTTCCACATGAACAGTTGGAAGAGGAAACATGGGCATTGGCTAAAACTGTTGCTTCACATAGTCCTTTAGCTGTCGGTTTAGGCTTGGAAGCCTATTATAATACTGAACAAATGGATTTCATGAAGTCATTTGATTATTTATCGACATTGAGAATCGTGTCCTTTCAAAGTGAAGATTTAAAAGAAGGTGCATCAGCCTTTTTAGAAAAAAGAAAACCTGAATGGGTAGGAAAATAAGGAGGAGAATTTAATGGAAATACTATCACCAATGGGCGGAAGCGTATGGAAAATCGAAGTTAGTGAAGGAGATACAGTAGCTGTAGGGGACGTAGTAGTAATTTTAGAGTCAATGAAAATGGAAATTCCAATCGAAGCAACAGAAGCAGGTATAGTAAAAGAAATTAAGGTGGCAGAAGGTGATTTCGTTCAAGAAGAAGCAGTAGTTATTCTAATTGGGGATTAATTATTGTCGGTAATTACCTATTATTAGTTTTACTTTTACTTGGGTTGCGATTTCTTACACAGTCTATTTAAGCATGAATTTAACTAGAAATTGTATGAATTATGATGACAGATGAAAGTCAGGGAGAAGGCAAAAAAGACACCTTTCAAAGAAGACGTTTGTTTTCTCCGTTGTTGAGCTTGCATCTATCAAAAGTGATATTCATGGAAGATTCTTAGTACCAAGTCACTGTGAGTGGTAATTGAACTTTGAAAAGAGATACTAGTCTAGATCGTTCTAGTACTTAAAAAGTGGAGGTTTGAATATGGCATATGAACCTTATTTTACAGAAGAGCACGAACAGCTCCGCAAAACTATCCGTAAATTCGTGGACAAAGAGGTTAAACCATTTGTCGAAGAGTGGGAAGCAGCGGGAGAATTTCCAATAGAAATATTAAAAAGAATGGGTGATCTTGGATTCCTTGGACTGCGCTATTCGGAAGAAGTAGGAGGACAAGGCGGAGATTACTTTACTGGTATCGTATTTGCTGAGGAACTTGCTAAATGCGGCTGTGGAGGCTTCCCAATGGCAATCTCAGTTCAAACTGATATGGCGACACCTCCAATTGATCAATTTGGAAATGCAGATCAAAAAGAACGGTTTTTAAAACCTGCGATAAAAGGAGAAAAGCTTGCTGCGATTGGTATAACAGAGCCAAATCATGGTTCAGACGTTGCTTCTATCGAGACACGGGCCCGAAAAGACGGTAACGAATGGATAATAAATGGTTCTAAAATGTTTATTACGAATGGTACACGTGCCGACTTTGTTACGCTCGTCACAAGAACTTCAGATGAACCGGGTTATAAAGGAATCAGTTTGTTTCTAGTAGAACTTGACAGTCCTGGTGTATCTGTTAGCAGAAAACTAGACAAAGTTGGTATGCGTTCATCAGATACTGCCGAACTGATATTTGACAATGTTAGAGTACCTGAAGCCAACTTACTTGGAGAAGAAGGAAAGGGATTTTCCTATATTATGTGGGAGCTACAAGGGGAACGAATGATTTCGGCTGCAGGATCAATTGGTATGGCGGAATATGCCTATGATCTAGCCTATCAATATGCAAAATCGAGAAGCCAGTTTAAGCAACCAATCGCTAATTTCCAAGTGATTGCCCATCTGCTCGCAGAAATGAAAACGGAAATAGAAGTGTGTAGGGAATTGACATATGCAACTGCATATCGTTTTGCAAAAGGTGAAGTACCTAGTAAAGAAATATCAATGTCAAAACTTGCAGCCGCACAAATGGCCCATTGGGTAGCCGATAGAGCACTACAAATATTCGGTGGAAATGGTTATATGTCAGAATACCCTATTCAACGCATTTGGCGCGATACAAGGCTGCATCGAATTGGGGCGGGAGCAGATGAAATCATGAAAGAAATCATATCGAAACAAATAGGACTGTAAACCAGAGAAAAGGGAGTGATAAAATGACCCACTGGATGTTTAACGAAGAACATAACATGTTTCGTAATTCAATAAGAAAATTTGTAGAAAAAGAAATAGTTCCATTTGTTGAAGACTGGGAAGTAGCTGGAGAAGTTCCAAGAAGTATGTTTGAAAGACTTGGACAATTAGGGTACTTGGGGACTAAGTTTCCAGTAGAGTACGGAGGATCAGGGTCTGATCTTATTATGGATGCTATTTTTAATGAAGAACTAACAAAGTGCGGATCGGGTGGAATTGGCGCTTCGATTGTTGCCCATATCGGCATTGCTTTAACTCCTCTTTGGCGTTTTGGTAATCATGACCAAAAGATAAAATACTTAAAACCTGGAATTGAAGGGAAAAAAATTGCCGCATTGGGTATTACCGAACCAAATGCTGGTAGTGATGTGTCTTCAATTACCACGAAAGCAGTAGATAAAGGTGATCATTACCTCTTAAATGGCACAAAAACTTTTATCACAAATGGGGTGAACGCTGACTATGTAATCGTTGCTGCAAAAACTGCTGATGGTCCAGGGCATCGTAATATGAGTCTATTAATTGTAGAAACTGATTGGGAAGGATTTTCTGTTGGAAAGAAACTTGATAAATTGGGTTGGCACGGATCTGATACGGGCGAACTGTATTTCGAAAATGTAAAAGTACCTAAAGAGAATGTGGTCGGTACAATAAATGAAGGATTTAAATATGTAATGATCAATTTCCAATGGGAAAGGTTAACGCTTGCTCTCACTAGTATCGCACTAGCCGAAAAGGCACTAGAAGAAACTATTCAATACAGTAAAGAACGAATGCAATTTGGTGGGCCACTAAGCCAATTTCAAGTACTTCGACATAAGATGGTAGATATGGCCGTCGAAATTGAAAAAGCAAGACATATTACGTATCGGGCGATTTATCAATATGAAAGAGGCCACGATGTAACAACAGAAGCAACAATGGCAAAAGCATATTCGGCGGAAATGGTGAGTAGAGTATGTGACCAAGCTCTTCAAATTCACGGCGGAAACGGTTATATGATGGAGTATCCTATTCAACGTTATTGGCGTGATGCGCGTATTCAATCTATCGGTGGAGGAACAACGCAAATCATGAATGAAATATTAACGAAAAAACTTCAAATCACTATGAATAAATAGAGTGGAGGAAATGAAGATGTTGGAAGAAGTTTCAGTAGTTAATCGTGTTGCAATCGGAGATATCATTCGTAGAGCAGCCAGGCGTTATCAAGATGATACGGCGCTTGTGGAAGGAGATAAAAAACTTACTTATCAAGAGTTTGATCATGCTAGTAATTATTTCGCTAATTATTTGATTGAAAGCGGTTATGTAAAAGGAGATGCAATTGCAACTATATGTGGTAATTCCATTGAACATACAATAGCCATGTTTGGCATACAAAAGGCAGGTCTTATTTGGGTACCAGTTAATCCGGGCCTTTCTATTTCAGAAAAAAAGTATATTTTAAACAAAGTTGACGCGAAGCTGACGATTATTGATTATGATTTATTGCAAGCTGATCATTCTCTTTTTGATATGAAGAACATCCTTGTTGCCAATAATCAAGATCAAGGAAGTGAAAAGTCCTTTGCAGAAACGCTAATTGGACAATCTCACAAAGAACCGAATGTCGATATTCAAGACCGTGATGTAGCGCAAATTATGTTTACAAGCGGTACAACAGGCAATCCAAAAGGAGTTTGCATCAGTCATTTAAGCGTGTATTTTGCAAGTCTAAGTAACATTATAGATATAGGAATAGAGAGAAGCGAAGTGTTATTTGCAGTCATGCCAATGTATCATTGTGCTCAGCATACGTTTTTAACTTCATTCTTAACAATTGGAGCCAAAGTCGTAATTGTTAAGAAGTTTGAACCTGAGAATTTTATGCAGTTGATTGCCAAAGAGAAAGGTACGTTTTTATTTGCGCTACCAATGATGTACAGAGCGATTATCCATCATCCTAATCGCAATAAGTATAATTTGAAGTCATTGAAGACTTGTCTCTATGCAATGGCACCAATGGATCAAAATACACTAAAAAAAGGTATCAATGAACTTGGAGCGGACTTTTTGCTTGGTACAGGACAAACGGAGATGTATCCAGCAACAATGTTGTTTAAACCGGAAGAGCAGCTAAAAAGATTCGGTTCCTATTGGGGAACGACGGCATTACTAAATGATACAGCAGTGATGGATGACGATGGAAATATATTACCAAAGGGACAATTAGGAGAAATTGTACATCGTGGTCCCAATGTTATGAACGGGTATTTAGATAATGATGAGGCAACAAAAGAAACGCGTTTGTTCGATTGGCATCATACTGGTGATTTAGGATATTGGGATGAAGATGGACAAATGATGTTCGTTGATCGAAAAAAAGACATGATTAAAACAGGCGGAGAAAATGTAGCTTCAATAAAAATTGAACAAACACTACTAAACTACGAAAAAATTGAGAATGCAGTTATCATCGGACTTCCTCATGAGAGATGGATTGAAGCTGTAACTGCTTTCGTTCGTCCTAAAGATGGAAGTGATGTGACTGAAGAAGAAATAATCGGTTATTGTAAACAGCATCTTGGTGGTTTTCAAGTTCCGAAAAAAGTTGTGTTTGTTAAAGACTTCCCGATGACAACTACGGGGAAAATTCAAAAGCAGAAACTACGTAAACAGTATGAAGCGCTATTTATAGATGTAAACCTGATGCAGTAATAATAGAAAGGAGCGGTAAACGATTTATGATAAATGGCATCGGTTCTTGGCTTGTTAAGCATAGTGATTTTAGGGCAGAGAAGACGGCAATCATCTACAAAGACAAACGATTTACTTATCGAGAATTGAATGACAGAGTGAATCGATTGGCAAATTCCCTTGTGAATCTCGGTGTAAGAAAAGGTGATCGAGTTAATGCATTGTTGTTTAACAGAAATGAATTAATGGAAGCCATGTTTGCTTGTGCAAAAATAGGTGCAATCTTTGTGCCGATTAATTTTCGTTTAAGTTTAGAAGAAGTCGAATATGTTGTTCATGATTCAGGTGGAATTATTTTCATTTACGATGAGCGGCTTGAAGCAATTGTGAATGGGCTGAAATCAAGGACAACGCAAATACATTCTTTTATTCGCGTTGGAGATGATTATACTGAAAATGATATAAATTATGAACAACTTCTTATTCAAGCAAAGAACGAGGAGACAGAATATGAAGTAGGTCTTGAAGATGCTCACATGATGATGTATACATCTGGAACGACTGGAAGGCCAAAGGGAGCAGTCTTAACACATGGTAATACACAATGGAATGCTATAAATTGTATTAACAGCTTACCGGTTGATGAAAATATGATTACGTTAGGAGTAGCACCATTGTTTCATATCGGTGGGATGAATATCTTCACAACACCCACTTTGTACAGAGGTGGGACGGTAGTATTGCAGGATAAATTTGATCCCCAATCTACGTTAGAAATCGTTGAACAAGAAAAAATAACATCATTGTTTCTTGTCCCAGCAATGTGGCTTGCCATTACACAATTTCCAACATTAGATCAATTTGATTTAAGTTCATTGAAATTTAATTTATCAGGTGGGGCTCCTTGTCCACTCACAATCATTGAATTTTTCCAGAGAAGAGGCATTCCATTCTTCGAAGGTTTCGGTTTAACAGAAACGGCTCCTGTAGTCGCCGTACTTGATAGTGGTAATAGTCTGAGGAAAAATGGTTCTGTTGGAAAACCTCCGATTCATACTGATATTAAAATTGTAGATTTAAATGATAAAGAGGTATCAGTTGGGCTAGTAGGAGAGTTAATTGTGAAAGGGCCTAATAACTTTATCGAATATTGGAATAAACCGAGAGCAACAAGAGATGCAATTCGAAACGGATGGTTTTACACTGGAGACCTTGCAAAACAGGATGAAGAAGGATTTCTTTATATCGTAGATCGTATGAAAGATATGATAATTACAGGAGGCGAAAACGTCTACCCTATTGAGGTTGAGCAAGTATTATTCCGCCATCCAAATATAAAAGAGGTAGCTATTGTAGGTTATCCAGATGAAAAATGGGGAGAGTCCGTGAAAGCGGTTATTGCTTTGAAGAACAAGGATGAACAAATGAGTCTTCTAGATGTTCGAGGATTTTGCGAAGGAAAGCTGGCCCAATTTAAAATTCCAAAGCAAATAGAATTTGTCGATGAACTGCCTAGAAATGCAACAGGAAAGGTATTGAAAACATCTTTACGCATTGAAAAATCAGAAAATTCTATAATTTCAGGAGTTGATAACAATGTTTAATAAAAAATTTGAACACTTTGAAGTAAATGAGACATGGAGCTCCAGAGGTCGTACGATTACGGAGTCGGATATCGTAATGTTTTCTGCGTTTAGCGGAGATTGGTACCCACTTCATACAGATAAGGAGTATGCGGAAAAGAACACTCCGTTTAAACAAAGGATTGCACATGGAATGCTTGTTTTATCAGTCGCTAATGGACTTCAGGTGATGGATCCAGACGTTATAGTTGCTTTTTACGGAATTGAAAATCTTCGTTTTATTCATCCAACATTCATAAATGACACGATTCATGTAGAACTTGAAGTAACTGATTTACTAGACAAAGGAAATGGTACGGGTGTAGTTACATTTAATCAAAAAATTATTAAACAAACAGGGGAGCCTGTGACGACCGGAGTGTTAAAAGTACTTGTCAATAAGGAGAAATAAAAAAGAGAAAAAGGATGTGGTTATATGTCAATTGACACAGAAACATACGATTGGATTTCAATTGTTGACAAACTCAATAAATATTTGAAATTGAAGACAGTACCAATTGGCATGAAAATGTTTGAGAAAAAAGAGGAAATGGAAGCGATACCGAAAATTAGAAGACCAAATGCTGTCTACACTGCAGATCAAGTTGTAGCACAAGCAGCCAGATTGGGATGGACTGTAGGTATTACAGCAGAGGATTTAGTTATGCCACAATGCAGTGCTGTTCTTGGGTTGCATCCCCGTGATGAGCAATGGTTAGCTGGGAAAGAGATGGCTGGAGTTTGGTTTGAAAACCAGAAAGACTCCGCTGCTCATCAAGCTGCAATGACCCTCAATCCATATGGTAAATATGAAGCGATGGCGGTCTCACCTCTTGTATCGAACAGATTGAGTCCTCCTGATATTTGTCTGATCTATGCAACACCTGGGCAGATGATCCTCTTTATTAACGGATTACAATGGAAGAATTACAAAAAGCTGGAGTGGGGAGTTGTTGGGGAGTCTTCCTGCGCTGACTCATGGGGAAGAGCGCTTGCTACAGGTGAACCTAGCTTGTCAATCCCATGTTTTGCAGAACGTCGTTATGGTGGTGTACTAGATGATGAATTATTAATAGCGCTAGCACCTAAAGATTTAGTAAAAGCTTTAGAAGGACTAGAAAGGTTAAGTAAAAATGGCTTACGATATCCCGTTCCACAATACGGAATTCAAATGGATGCTCGTAGTGGGCTGGAAGCTAGTTATGGTAAGCAAAAATAATGTTTAAGGTGAAGAAGAACGCAATTAAATGGTGAGAAAAATGAATATAAAGGGTAGCCCCAAATATGAAAATCGGTTTTTGTGGCTGCCAGGAAGTGATGAGGTTTGTAATATAAGGGCTGAAAGATTGTTAAAAGAGCCCTTATCTGTTATTGACTTGATAAGTAGATATTAAGCGATCTTCGAATAAAAAGACTTTACAACTAATGGGGAGGTTTAAGATGGGAACGATAAATGATGCATTGCAAAAAGCAGTAAATATATATCCTGATAACATATTTTTATATGAAGGATCGAAAAGTCTAACCTATAAGCAATTAAATGAAGTGACAGATCGTTTGGCTTCGGCTTTTTTAGAGGAAGGTTTAAAAAAGGGGGATCATATTGGGATCCTTGCTTTAAATCAAATGGAATGGCTCATTTCGTATTTTGCTGCAACTAAGATAGGTGTCGGGGTAGTCGCTTTAAGCGTTCGCTATCGGGACAGCGAATTGGAATATATGTTGAATCATTCTGAAGTAAAAGCAATCGTATCTATTGATAAAATTCCAGGTTTTAATTTTTCTGAATTTTTCTACAAATTTCAACCGAAAGTCCCAACTGTTGAAAAGTATATCTTTATCGGTGAGGGGTTTGAAGGCAGTCTATCCTTCTCAGAATTAATAACAAGAAATCTAGTTAACGATAAATTGAATGCCCATATAAAGGAAGTTAGTCCGGAAGATCTTGCAGTCATGATTTATACTTCTGGAACAACAGGCAAGCCGAAAGGAGCTAGAATTACTCATCGCAGTATTTTAGCTTCAGCTCGTGCTCAGGTTAATCATCTCCAAATAACGGAAGAAGATGTAACCATTCAAAGTCTGCCGCTTAATCATGTTGGGGGCATTACATGTCAAGTTACCGTTACTTTGATAAGTCAGGGAATGGCAGTGTTAATCCCAGAATTTCGACCGGAAAATGTATTATCAGCAATACAACAACATAAAGCCACTCAATTTGGTGGAGTTCCGACAATGTATCAAATGTTATTTTCTCTAAAAGATTTTTCAAAGTACGATTTGAATTCATTGAAGATTTGCTGGATAGGCGGTTCGAATGTTGAACCCGCGTTATGTCAAAAAATAACGAAGTCTATGCCAAATGCAAAATTGGTAAGTCTATACGGATTAAGTGAGAGTTCAGGGGCTTGTATATTATCTAGAGCAAGCGATTCTATTGAAAAGGTTCAAAATACACTTGGTGTACTAATTGGAGACTTCATATCAAAAGTTGTGGATGGTAAGAGACAAGAAGTAGGGATTGGCGAAATGGGAGAGTTGTTAGTGAAAGGAGAGTGTGTCGCAAAAGGATATTATCGGGATGGAGAAAACACCAAAGAAACTTTTTCAGAAGATGGTTGGTTATTCACAGGGGATATTGTAACTGCTGATAAGGAAGGATATATCAGCTTTAAAGGAAGAAAAAAAGAAATTTATATTCAAGGTGGATTTAATGTGCTTCCAGCTGAGATTGAAAATGTTTTAACGACTCATCCAGACATTTCAATTGCAGCTGGCATTGGGGTTCCTGATCCGTTTTATGGTGAGGTTGGGAGGTTTTATATTGTTCCAGCAGCCGGTAAACAATTGCAGGAGTCAGAAGTGTTGGCGTATTGCCATGAACATCTCGCAGATTACAAAGTGCCGAAGCAACTCGTATTTGTAAATGAAGTACCAATGACACCAGCTGGGAAAATTCACAAATCAAAACTAAGAGAAGCATATTTACAATCGCATTGAAATTCGGGTTATTAACAAACTATCATTTTTGTTGAGTATTTTGCATAAAGTAAAACTATATGAAGTAACTGGAAAGGGGTTATGTCATTCATGTTTAAAAAAGTATTGATTGCAAATCGTGGTGAGATTGCGGCAAGGATCATACGAACATGTAAGGAAATGGGGATTGAAACGGTAGCGATTTATTCAGAAGCAGATGAGGACTCTCTTCATGTTAAAGCTGCTGATGAAACTTATTTAATTGGTCCTCCGCGTGTAAATGAAAGTTATCTAAATATCGATAGAATCATAGATATTGCCAAAGCTTCAGGAGCCGAAGCAGTTCATCCAGGCTATGGACTACTTTCCGAAAATGCAAGTTTTGTAAAACGATGTGAAGAAGCTGGACTAGTATTTATCGGACCCAAATCAGATGTAATAGCAAAAATGGGCAGTAAAATCGAGTCAAGGAAAATGATGAATCAAGTAGGGATTCCAATTGTTCCTGGCATTGACTATCCTTTGAAAAACATTGAGGAAGCCATTAATGTTGCTGAGGAAATCGGTTATCCTATCATGCTAAAAGCATCAGCTGGTGGCGGAGGTATCGGTATGCAAATCGTAAAAGAGCCAAAGGAATTGGGGAAAGCATTCGAAGGAAACCAAAAGAGGGCAACAAATTACTTTGGAGACGGAGCAATGTTTATTGAAAAGTATGTAGCCAATCCAAGGCATATTGAAATACAGGTACTTGCTGACAATAAGCAAAGTACCGTTTATCTGTGGGATAGGGAATGTTCGATTCAACGTCGTCATCAAAAAGTCCTTGAAGAAGCACCATCTTCATTTTTAGATGAAGAAACAAGAGTGAAAATGGGAGAAGCGGCTGTAAGAGCTGCGAAGTCAATCGGTTACAGCAATGCTGGAACAATTGAATTTTTGGTGGATGAAGAAAAGAACTTCTATTTTCTTGAGATGAACACAAGATTGCAAGTGGAGCATCCCGTCACAGAGGAGATAACAGGGTTAGATCTTGTTAAAGAACAACTAAAAATTGCATTTGGTGAAGAACTTTCCTTTACACAATCTGATATTAAAAGAGTCGGTCATGCAATAGAAGTGAGGATTTATGCAGAAGATCCTATAACTTTTTTTCCGTCTCCCGGTAAGATTACTAATTTGGAGCTGCCTGAAGGAGAAAATATCCGTCATGAACTTGCTGTAAATAATCAATCAACAGTCACTCCTTTTTATGATCCGATGATTGCTAAGTTAATTGTAAAAGGCAGTACAAGAGAAAAGGCTATTGATGAAATGAAAAAGGCACTTGATGAATATATTGTAGAAGGAATTAAAACAAATATTCCTATGCTAAAAAATGTGATAAAACATGAAGCGTTTTTGAATGGTGATACAACGGTAAATTTTGTTGAAAAACACTTATGATTAATTGTTTTCTTTATAAAAGTACGAGGAGGGGTTGGAATATGTCTTTTTCCGATAAGCTCATATACACGTTACTAATTCTTGTCAGCATAACATTTATTGGGGCAATTATGGGTTCGTGGCGATTCATTTTATATCCTTATTTAATCGTGATTGGCATTGCTGTTTTATTGGGATTATTGAAAAGTATAAAACAAAATCCGCGTAAAATATGGATTCCAGTATCCGTTTCAATTTTATATATCATCTTATATGTTTCGCTAGATATTATGACGATTAATACACCTACAGGAGGTAGCTCCTATATATTGGGACTGACTCCAAGTATGGCTTTGTATATCCTAGGGATTTGGCCATTAGCTAATATTATATGTTTATTATATGCATGGACTTTTACTAATGAAGAAAAGTTAAGTAATTAAATTTATTAGTGAGCTAATGAAACTAATAGTAAGGGGTGGGCTTAGTGAACAGTACAATTATTGTAATAGCAGTTATATATCTAATAATTTGTATTTTGATTGGGGTCTGGGCTACTAGAAAGACCAAAACGACTAGTGACTTTTTAATAGCAGGTAAAAACTTAGGCATGTTCGTCATGGCAATCGCTGCATTTTCTTCTATTCAAAGTGGTTTTGGGATGTTAGGAGGGACAGGGTTAACATTCTCAGGTGGAATGGGATTCCTAGCCGGGGTCGGAATTGCTGCACCTTTAGGTTTTGCATTAACTTGGTTTTTGGTTGGTAAAAGAATGTGGAAGATTGGAGAACTAGGAGAAATATACACTCTTGGTGATGTAGTGGAGAGAAGATTTAACAGTAAAGCTGTAAGGGGATGGATAGGACTAGCAGTTACCCTCGGAGTTATTGGGTATCTTGGAACACAAGTTCAAGCGATGGGTATTATTATGCATACAATATTTGGTGTATCTCCAATGGTAGGGGCTTTGATAGGACTGGCAATTCTAGGATTCTACTGTGTAGGTGGAGGAATTATTGCAGGAGTATACACAGATCTATTTCAAGGCGTCATTATGGTTGTTGTTTCCGTTCTTGTCTTCTTTATGGCACTTAATGTAGGTGGTGGTGTTCAGAGTATTACTGAGAATTTACAAAGCTCTGATCCATTATTGGCTTCTCCATTTGGAACTTTTTCAATGGTTTCCATTGCATGCTGGATCTTCTTATTTAGTTTAGGTGCAGCTGGCCAACCTCATTTTATTACAAAATTCTTAATGGTAAAGGATCAAAAACAATTGAAATGGGGAGCATTCACTGCAGGATTTGCCTATACACTTAGTACTTTATTAGTTATTGGTATTGGGCTATCTGCTCGCTCTTTATATATAAAAGGGAAATTTCCAGAGCTATCCTCTCCAGATGATGCACTGACAGTATTTATTACGCACTTTACAAGCCCAGTTGTTGGCGGTTTAGTAATTGCAGGATTACTTGCAGCCATAATGTCCACTGGCTCCAGTTTTGTTACTCTAGGAGCTTCTGGCCTAACAAGAGATATACCGAAGGCATTTAATATAAAAGTAAAAAATGAATTGCTATGGAATAGAATAGCTGTTGTTGGGTTACTTGTTATTTCTACTCTATTCTCTTTTTATATGGATACACTGGTAGCATTATTAGGTGTATTTGGTTGGGGAACTTTCGCGTCTGCAATTTTTCCAACTGTAGTATTGGGGTTGATTTGGAAAAAGGCAACAAAATATGGGGCGATATCAAGCATAATTATTGGGTTGGTATTAAATTTCGCATTAGAACTTTGTGCAAAATATGGCGTTGTCATACTCCCTCCAGGGGTAATCGTGGGTGCAGTCGCATTTTCCGTTTCAATTATTGTATTTATCATCGTTTCGCTAATAACTCAAAAGTCCAATGTGAAATTAGACAAAGAGTTGCTCGATGCTATGGAAGGCTGATTGATTAGGAGGGATTTAGTAGATGAATGTTGGCTATTTAGTAAGCAGAGTTGAAAATAGAATTCAAACAATAGTTCCTGAAAAAGTAGCATTAAAATTAGAGTCCAATGCAACTTGGACATATGCCGATCTGAATCGGATTTCGAATCAATATGCACATGCACTACGACAAATGGGTATTGTAAAAGGAGACAGGGTAGGCATTCTTTTATATAACTGCCTTGAATACTTTGCTTTGTACTTTGCAGTAGCAAAGTTAGGTGCAATAGCAGTTCGAATAAACTTTAGATTATCCAGTGAAGAGTTTGAATATATTTTGAATGATTCAGGAACCAAAATCCTTTGTTTTCATTCAAGTCTTACTGACAAAATTGAGCCTATCAAAAATTCAGTAAAAGAATTTGTCTGTCTTGAAAACGATAATATTTCAACTGCAAAGTGGGCAAGTAGTTGGGCAGTATTAGAGAATGGTAGTCCATCAGAAATAGTAGATATAGATATTGATAAATCTGATCCGGTCATGTTGATGTACACATCAGGCACTACTGGTCGACCTAAAGGTGCTCTATGGTCACATGAAAATACGCTATGGTTTGCCAATATGCAAATACTTAAATGGGGACTTAACGAACAATCAGTCGCAATGTCTACGGGCCCACTCTATCATGTTGGAGCGATGGAAGATATTTCGTTATCCGTTTTATTGATGGGCGGCACTGTCATATTAACAAATAGTGGAGGATTTGATATTGAAAGAGTATTGTCCACTATTGAAAAAGAAAAAGTAACCGATATTTTACTTTTTCCCTTTATGGTATATGACATGCTGAATGTACATCATTTATCTACTTATGATTTTACAAACTTGAAACGTATTTTCTCAGGGGGAGACCCTGTTGTCCCGTGGGCTATTGAACAATTACATGGACTATTTCCGAATATAGCTTTTGTTCAAGTTTATGGGCTTACAGAAGGGACGCCTGTTGCAGCATCATTAGATCCAGAAGATGTAAAACTAAAGGGATATTCAGTAGGGAAGCCAATGCCGTTCACTGAAATTAAAATCGTAAATGATCAAGGTAATGTTTTGAGTCATGGAACAGTAGGAGAAATTTGTATTAAAAGCCCAGCAGTGTCAATGGGATATTGGGAAAAGCCGGAAGAGACAGCTAGCACGTTTATAAACGGATGGTGTCATACCGGAGATTTAGGATATTTGGACGAAGATGGCTATTTAACGATATCTGGTCGAAAAAAAGATATGATACGCAGCGGTGGCGAAAATGTATATGCAGTGGAAGTTGAGGATGTACTAATTCGGCATACTGCTATACGTGATGTAGCTGTAATTGGTATTCCTGATCCAAAATATATTGAGGCAGTATGCGCGATAATCGTTTTACAACAAGACCAGACAGTAACCGAAAAAGAAATTTTAGCATTTATAGATGATAAAATTGCCCGTTATAAAAAACCAAAGCAAATTTTCATTGTAGACGAGCTCCCAAGAACACCTTCAGGTAAAATTCAAAAGTTTAAGTTGAGAGAACAATTTACTTGAAAATCATATGGTTATGCCGAAATTCACTTTCATTTATTTAATACTAATTTCAATGGCGGATTGTTTTTTCTGGAAATTGTATTAATAGAAATCCTCCATTCTTTTTGTTTTAGAGAACAGGGAAAGGGGATAAAAGTTGTGTATCATATAAATCAATTATTAGATTACCATGCTAATCATACACCAAATAAAGAGTATTTATATACGAGCAGTGAGGCTTTGATCTATCAAGATCTATTTGAACGCGTAAACGCTTTAGCTTTCTCATTTAACTCACTTGGTGTTACTAAAGGTGATAGGGTTGCATTGTATCTTCGAAATAAGCCGGAATTTCTATATACTTGGCTAGCTCTAAATCGTATAGGTGCAATTATGGTACCCATCAACACGTCATTATTAAAAAAAGAAGTTTCTTTTATCTTAAACGATAGTAAAGTAGTAGGGTTAGTTGGAGAAGAAGGTGTTATTAAGGATGTCCTAGATCCAGCTGTATCAGAATGTCAGTCCATACGATTTAAGATTACTACAGGTGTATCTAGAAATGGATGGATTTCCATGGACAGTCTATTGGTCAAAACAGGGCGTGTGGAATATGAAATACCTGACGAAAACGATTTGGCTTCCATTTTGTATACGTCGGGAACTACTGGTAATCCAAAAGGAGTCATGTGCCCACATAGATATTACTTTTATTTGGCAAAGTCCGCAGTTGAGGCAGTGAAGTTTACTGAAACAGATCGGCTGTTAACCTACTTACCTCTCTTTCATATGAACGCTCAAGTACTAACAGTAACAGCATCCCTCATTTCAGGTTCGAGTATAGTACTTTTAGATAGATTTCAACCAGACTTGTTTTGGCAAGAGATAGACAAGTTTAAAGCAACCGTTTTTTATTATTTAGGCTCAATTTTACCATCACTATTAAAATTGACCGTCTCTGGAGAGGAAAAGCATAATACGCTTCGATTAGCTGTGGGTGCACAGGCAGACCCCCAAAAAATAGAAGAATATGAAAACAGATGGAGTTTGGAAATGATTGAGTTGTTCGGCATGACAGAAGGTGCTGGAACAATTAACCGTGTCGGAAATCGTAAAATTGGTTCATGTGGAAAATCATTCGAAAACCATGAAATCATGATTGTGGATGAATCAGGGAGCCCTCAATCGCCGCTCGATTCAGGGGAAATCATTTTTACGGGTCCATCACTGACACTGGGGTACTGGAATAATACAGAGGAAACTAAAAAGGCCTATCGTAATGGATGGATGTATTCAGGTGATATAGGATATATGGATGCGGACGGATATTTGTATTTTCTAGACAGAAAAAAAGATATCATCCGACGCAATGGTGAAAATATATCTTCGGCGGAAATAGAACAAGTCTTATTAACACATCCTGAAATAATGGAAGTAGCTGCTATCCCGATTCCAGATGACCATTGTGGTGAAGAAATTAAAGTCTTTATTGTCACAAAACCCGGATTGCATTTACAACCAGAAAAAATCATCGAGTGGTGTGAATCTATTATGGCAAAATATAAAATCCCACGTTTCATTGAATTTCGAGAAAGCTTACCTAAAACAGCAACTCAAAAAATTCAGAAATCATTGTTGAAAAATGAAAATAATGATTTCCGTTTAAATACATGGGATCGGCGAAATAAAATCACTGAATGAAGCGGAGGAATAATTATGATGGAACCTGTCTTATTTGAGAAAAAAGGTGCTAAAGCATATATTACGTTTAACAGACCTGAAGCGATGAATTCAATGACACCAGAGGGTTTTCAATTGCTTGCAGAATACTTTAAAGAGGCACAGGCAGACAAAGATATTCGAGTCATTATTTTAACAGGCGCGGGTGACAAAGCTTTTTGCTCTGGTGCAGACTTAAAAAAGACTATTCCTCTTGTATCTGAAGGGAAACTCGATTTCCAGCTCTTAAACGAAGCTGTTTTAAAAAATGTGCCAATCTGGAAGCCCATCATTGCTGCCGTAAACGGTTATTGTTTAGCTGGAGGGACTGAAATTTTACAGGCGACAGATATTCGTATTGCAAGTGACAATGCAATATTTGGCTTACCTGAACCAAAATGGTCGATTATGGCAGCCGCAGGTTCACTCGTACGCTTAGCTAGACAAATCCCTTATTGCCAAGCTATGGAAATTTTATTAACCGGTGAACAACTTACAGCGGAGAAAGCTGAAAAAATTGGCCTCATAAATAAAGTTGTTCCAAAAGAAGAGTTAATGAATGAAGTGGAAAGATATGCTGATATTATATGTCAGAATGGCCCGCTTGCAATTCAAAACACAAAAAAGGCAGTAATTCAGCTATTGAATTTACCCATAGAAGAAGCATTCGAAAAAGAAGCCTCTTATGCCAAAGAAGTTTTCGAAAGTTCTGATGCTAAAGAAGGCGTTACGGCATTCGCTGAAAAAAGGGAACCACAATTTAAAGGATTTTAATAGTAAAATCTGCCTCTTCAACCTTGAAGGCTTTAAACAAAGAAGTATAATTACTACGGAAAATGTTTCAGGAATAACCACCTGAAGCATTTTTTGTTCGTCTTTTATTTTTCTAGCTACATATTATAAGCAAGAATTAAATGAAAGAATCTTCAAGTTATACCATCTGGTGTGTTTTATATATAATGGAGATAATACTCAAAAAGGGGGACTGAAAATGACACAATATCAATCAAGAGCAGATGTGAAGGTTGAAGAAACATGGAATCTCCAACATATTTACCCGAATATGAAGGAATGGGAGCAAGATTTTCAATCAGTTCTGAAGGATACTGAAAAACTAAAGCAATTTGATGGGAACATCAATAATGCGCAGTCACTTTACGATTATTTAACTTTAAGTGAGATGCTTGGCTCTAAGTATAGGAAGTTATATGCATATGCAATGCTTCAATTAGACTTAGACACAAGAGTACCAACATCACAAGCTTTAGTGGATCGCTCTAGTCAATTAGGGCAAAAAATAAGTAGTGCCACTTCATTTTTTATGCCGTTTTTATTAAGTCTTGAGGAAGATAAACTGAAATCCTACATACAAGAGATTGAGGGGCTACGCTATTTCGAAGATGATTTATTAGAGTCATATCGATATAAGGCACATGTACTGAATAAAGATCAAGAAGCGATTTTATCTCAGCTTGGAGAAGCGCTTTCTTCCCCGCAAAAGACGTTTGGTATGATTAATAATGCCGATATCAAGTTTGGTACCGTTACAAACGATGAGGGGCAAAGTGTTGAGCTTACTCGTGGTATGTACAGCAAATTGATGGAAGACTCAAATCGCGACAAACGAAAAGAAGCATATAAAGCGTATTATCAGCCATATGTGCAAATGCAAAATACAATCGCCAGTACATTGTCATCAGCTATTAAAAACAACGTGACGCTTGCCAAAACAAGGAATTATCCATCAGCCCTTGAGAAGTCGTTGTTCTCAGATGAAGTACCGATCGAAGTTTATGAAAATCTAATTGCAGCTACAAAAGCAAACATTCAGCCGATGTATGACTATATGAATCTTCGTAAACAAATCTTAGGTGTTGATGAGCTTCGTGCTTATGATTTAAGCGTGCCACTCGTCCAAGAGGCGAAAGAGGAGATTTCCTATGATGAAGCATTTTCAATCATGCTTGAAGCACTTAAGCCGCTTGGTGACGATTATGTATCTACTCTTGCTGATTTCAAGAAAAATCGCTATTACGATGTAAGGGAAACGCCTGGAAAACGTTCGGGAGCTTATAATATGGGTTTATACGGTGTACACCCATTTGTACTTCTTAATCATCGAGATGATTTAGATAGCTTATTTACGCTTGCCCATGAATCCGGACATGCGATGCATTCTTTTTATAGTTCAAAATATCAGCCACAAATTAGTGCGGGATACTCCATTTTCGTTGCAGAGGTTGCTTCAACTGTTAATGAAATTCTGTTGATTCGCTACCTATTAAAAACAACTACCGATGAAAATAAGAAGAAATACCTTTTAAATCATTTTATTGATAGCTTTAAAGGTACGTTTTTCACACAGGTCATGTTTGGTGAATTCGAGAAAATCACCCATGAGAAAGCTGAAAATGATGAACCATTAAATACTGAAGCTTTTAATACGGTTTATGAAAAGATTTTCCGTGAATACAATGGCGAGGATCTTGTTTTTGATGAAGAGGTGAAGTACGGCTGGTCACGTATTCCTCATTTCTATCGTCCTTTCTATGTATACAAATATGCGACTGGCTATGCATCTGCAATCGATATTGCAGATCGAATTTTATCTGGTGAAGAGGGCACTCTTGAAAACTACTTGAACTTCCTAAAAAGCGGTAGCTCCGAGTATCCGCTTGAATTATTGAAGAAAACCGGCGTGGATCTCACAAAACCAGAACCAATTGAAAATGCATTAAAGATATTTAGTGAGCTTGTTGAAGAATTCGGTGGGTTGTATCAACAAAAATAGATGTGTGATAAATGAAATAGATAGTCTTTAACAAGAGAACAGTTACATTAACTTGTAACTGTTCTTTCTTTTTTGATATTTCTTGTGCAGTATCAAAAAACAATTCTTGTGCAGTTATCAAGAATTGAAACGTATGTTCTTTTTACGGTTAAAAAAAATCCCTTTCAATATTCAAAGGATCAAAAAATATACGATAGCCATTATAAATGGTCGATAAGCCATATCGTTGTCGATACCTATCTATAGCGCAATATAAGTATTGCGGGGTTATTTCTAGGTACGTGCAAATGTCATCTTCAGTTCTTTGATCAGCAACATAGCATTCAATTAGTTTGTCTAAGGAAACGATCTTTTCATATCCCCATCTTCTTGCTGTAAGTTCTAATTTTTGATTGCTAACACTTTCTAAATTCGTAATGTCTCCGTAAGTTGTTTCATAATGCCCAATCTCTTCTGCTAAAACACAATGTTTTTCGTAAAGGCTTAATCGTTTATTTATAATGATTTGATGGTCTATATAAAGTCCAGATAACCCTTTTGGCATTAACAAGGATTCTGTGAATGTTAAGTGCTTATATTGAGACATAAGTGTTTCGTATAACATAAATTCACCTCAATTTTTACGTTGCGATTTTATAAAGTCTATGTAGTTCTTAATAACCTCCATTTCTTCTTCTGTTACATCATCATCTATATGTGCTGCAATAGTTTCAATCGTTTTTTCTTTTATGGATAATTCTTTTTTAGTTGAAAATGAAGGATCAATTCTTGATTTTTCAACATTTAAGGCAGTAGCCATTTTCTCTACATTGCTAATATTAATGAGCGTTTTACAATTTAAATAATCAGAAAGAGTACTTTTTGATATACCAGATAACTCACTAAGTTTGATTTGATTTAAATCGTTTATTTTCAGTAGCTCTTTAATATTCTTGGCAATCTCCTTTTTGAGAGGTAAATCCCTGTCAAACATATTATTTCCTCCAATTACCTAAAATAGTTAAATTAATCATAATCGAATATACCATTATGTGCAATTAAAAATCCGGGAATAATCGGAAATATAATAAAAAATTAGAAATTAATCGTTTTACAATCCGGGAAAATTCGGATAATATACAACTAATAGAAATAGTGAATTGCAGGAAGCATACTAACCTAACCTTATTGGGATAATAGATGGAGCTACTCAATTCGTAATTGGCAACTTTTTATAAACACTTGTAACTAATACATTTGGGAGGTAGTAGTATGAAGCGATTTAAACTTTTAGCAAATATGGATGTTATAGAAAAAGAGATACATGGAGAAGAGGATGAAATAATTCATCACAAAGGGAAGCTATTATGCAAAGTATCTCGAAAAGCTAAAGTTGGCGACTATGTTCGTTTCCATAACCTACACCGTTCATATGGATTTAAAGAAAATACGATAAACGGGAAATTGTATAAAGTGTTCAAGTCAGGTGGGTATGAAGATGGGGGAGTGTACTTTGATGAGGAAGGTAATGAAAGAGATGTCCTTGGTTGGGATATAAATCAGAGTCCAGATGTGTTTGAAATATGTGGTGTATATGACCGGGCACCTTATAATTCTTCTGAAATTGTTCAAAATGAAAAAGAATTGTTAACCATAAATAAACTGCAGGCGATTGCAAACAGAGTACAACAACTTCAAGTGGATAAGGGAGTCTATCGACATCAGATAATCAATTATTATTTTGGATTTGAATGTGCGAGTATACAATTAACAGAAGATGCTTTTCTGTCTACTTTTTCGAATTACTCACAGGAAAATTATGATGGCCAAATTATGAAATTAACCTCCGTGATGAATGGGGTCGAATTTTTTTGTTTGCAAGAAAAACAGACTTAAAAATCAGAGAGATGAAAGATTATTATTTGCATATAACGATTATGAGTTAGATAGGAAATTAAACTAATGAATGAACTTGTAAATGAAAGTGAAAAGATCAATGTTTTTTTTTTCGAGAAGTTTTCCTATATGGAGAAAAGGGAGAAGAAATTTTTCTTCTCTTTTTTTATGATTTTAAGGATGCTTGGACATAGCAAATGAGAGCAGATAGGCTTGTCTTGATGAAAGTACCTATTAACTGGAAGTACACTTTGAAGGAGAAAAAATCTTGCAATGATTTTATTGAGCCAAGCATTTCTAAAGAATCATTGAGGAAGGATCTAATAGATTTCTACTAGCAAGACCCTTACCTCTATAGAAAAAAGAGTTAGTTTGGCATTGTAGAATGTATTAATTATTTTATTATTTTCTACGGTCCATTTGTGACATTTGATATGTTAAAAGATCAATTTGTTTTTGCATCTGTTCTAACTGTCTTGATTGTTCTTTGTGCAAATGTGACTGTTTGCGACCCAATCTTTGTTCTTCTTCTAATTCTTGCAACTCTGCTAATGCAGCAATAGTTATTAAAGCCTCACCAAACGTTACTATTGCAGCACCGATTACATGAAGTTTGGCGGGCTGATTTTCTGGTAATTCAAAACCATTTTCAAAGTGTTGTTTGCGATTATGATTATTTTCTTTCATTGTCAAACCTCCCCTTGGTTATTTTATGTTTTTTAAACAAGTCATGAAACTTGTCCATGCATTGTTTATGAAAATGAGGAACTTTAAATTCAGAAATAATCGAAGTCAACAAACCATTTTGCAAATAACTCAATAATAGTCATTATTAACCATTTATGGCGAAAAATAAAATAAGTATTTGATTTAGAACGTTTGTTCGTATATTATTGTGTTGTAAGTACTTACTAATAACAAACAAAGGGGATGTTAGTATGGTAAAAATCTTTATTGATCCAGGACATGGTGGGAGCGATTCAGGGGCTATGGGAAATGGAATTCAGGAAAAGGACATTACACTAAAAATTGGGACAAAGATTAGAGATATTCTTACAGCGGAATATAATAATGTATCGATTTTAATGTCTCGCTCAGGTGACTCATTTCCAAGTCTAACGGATCGTACGAATGCGGCAAATGCATGGGGAGCTGATTTCTTCCTCTCAGTTCATATTAACGCTGGTGGTGGGACTGGTTTTGAAAGTTATGTGTATCCAGGGGTTGGGGCACCCTCTACAACGTATCAAAATAATATTCACTTGGAAATTATGCAAGTGAATCAGTTAACGGACCGTGGCAAAAAACAATCAGATCTACATGTGTTACGCGAATCGAATATGCCTGCACTATTAACTGAGAATGGATTTATCGATACTTTAAGTGATGCTACTAAGATGAAAAATGATACGTGGATTACAAATGTAGCTCGTGGGCATGTGAATGGTTTAGTTAAATGCTTTAATCTACCAAAGAAGGACTCTGCAACTTATCATACAGTTGTTTCAGGTGATACAGTTTATTCATTGAGTGTAAAATACGGTAGTACAGTTGATCAAATCAAAACGTGGAATAATCTTGATAGCAACTACACGATTTATTTAGGACAAGTGTTAAGAGTGAAATAGCAAAAAAATATCATAAAAAGCACATCCAATAGGGTGTGCTTTTTACCTACTCAGGAAAGGTGGAGTCTAAACAATGGAGAAAATCGTAGAGGTCGACCATCTTTTAGAGCAGGGAGCCTTTTTGTTTACTAGCTAAGAATAATTCTAAAAAGTATTACCCTTAATCAGAAATCCATAGGGGCGTGCACTTTAATCAGTCGAAAAGCTCTTCTTGCAGGAGTGAATTTTAAACAGATTAAAAATCTCTCATTCTGGGGAGAAGATCGTCATTTTTGTATTAGTGCTGGTGCACTAGGATTATCCTTGCATGTAGATACACATGTACCTCCTTTGCATCTGTATCGCGAATCAGATTTGGAGCAAGTTGAAGCTTATAAAAAAAGTTGGGAAACACCTGGTAATCAAGTAGAGGTTGTAACTAAGGGAAAGCCAAAACTAACACTTTCTATGATAGTGAAAAATGAAAATGGTCGTTATCTCAAACAGGCACTTGAATCTCATCGGAAGTTTATCGATGAAGCTGTAATAATTGACGACGGGAGCACTGATGATAGTGTAGCAGTGTGTTTAGAGATTTTAAAGGACATTCCTGTTCGCATGGTAAAAAACGAAGAATCCAAATTTGGAAATGAAGTTGAACTTAGAAAACAGCAATGGGAGGAGACTATCAGTACGAATCCCGATTGGATTTTGAATCTAGATGCTGATGAAATTTTTGAGGATAAGTTCGCAGAAGAAGTGCATAAACTGCTGGAGCAGGATGAATTCGATCTTTATAGTTTTCGATTATATGACTTTTGGAATTTGACTCATTATAGAGAAGATGAATATTGGAAGGCTCATCTATATTATCGACCTTTTTTAGTTAGAAATCGTAAAGGCTTTGACTATACTTGGAAAGACACTCCTCAGCAATGAGGTCGTTATCCTCAAAACATATATAATTTGCCGAACAGTATTAGCCAGTTACGTTTAAAGCATTTAGGATGGGCCAATGAGCAAGAGCGTTTGCAAAAATTTGAGCGGTATAAAACTTTGGATCCCGGAGCTAAGTATGGCGATATTAGGCAATACACCTCAATATTAGATGAAAACCCTAATTTGATTGAGTGACAAGAATAATCATTTAGAATAAGCGATTATTGATGCTTGGCGATTTGAAATGCAAAAAGTAGTTAATTTTAAATAGATTTTTATGTGGTCATTTTTTGGGGAATAATAAAACTGGAGTGAACTGCTTGAACCATGGAGAAAAGTGAGAATTGACGAAGAAAATACAGCATATACTAGTGGACCATTACGAAATTCACAAAAATTTTACATTGTAGAAAAGGGGGATAAGTATGCAAAGCAGGCTTTCTTTATTTGTGAAAGTATTCATGCTCATGGTTAGTTTTTTATTATTCGGCCAGACGATTGATGCTGGTACTCAGGATTTAAATCTATTAAGAGAAGATATTGAAAAGATTGTAAAGGAACAGCTTGACGGCGCAGAAGTGAGTATTTCCGTCCGGCAAAAGAACTCTGGGCGTTTGATCTATTCATACCAAGGTGGTCAAGCTATCAAACCAGCATCAAATATGAAATTGTTGACTTCAGCAGCCGCTTTAGATGTACTTGGAAATAATTATCAGTTTAAAACACAATTGTTTACGAACGGTAAGATTACAAATGGTTTTTTAAAGGGGGATCTGTACATAAGGGGTGAAGGGGACCCGACTTTAATGAAAGAAGATTTGGAACAGTTTGCAGGGAAGTTGAAAGCTAAAGGTGTCCATACTGTGGATGGACATTTGATTGGTGATGATACGTGGTTTGATAGTGAATTACTAACACCAGGTATTGTATGGGATGATGAACCGTATTATTACGCAGCTCCGATAACAGCATTAACAACTTCACCTAATACTGACTATGATACGGGAACTGTTATCGTGGATGTGTCGACTGAGTCAGTGGATACACCACCTACTGTTAAAGTCACACCTTATATTGGTGAAATGGAAATAATAAATAAAGCAAAGACAGTTAAAGAAACTGATGAGAACACATTGGATATTACGAGATTATACAAATCCAATCAAATTGTCATTAGTGGAAATTTGCCAATAGGTAAAACGGGGCGAGAGTGGATTACAGTAAAAAATCCGACCATACACACACTATCTTTGTTTCAATCAGTATTAGAAGAAGCTGGCATCCAATTTATAAATGGTCATACGCTTAAAGTAATGAAGACGCCTAAAAAGGCTACTTTGCTGGTTGAAAAAAGATCAATGCCAATAAAAGAGATTATGATTCCATATATGAAACTTAGTAATAATGGGATTGCCGATATTTTAGTGAAAACAATGGGGCAAGTTGAAAAGCGTGATGGAAGCACAAAAGCTGGTTTAAAAGTTGTAAAATCGTACGGCAAATCATTGAAACTTGATATGAAAGCATGGGACTTTGAAGATGGTTCAGGCATGTCTCATAAGAATAGTGTATCTAGCAATGCATTAACGGATATGCTTTACAAAGTTCAAAAAGAGAAAAGCTGGTACCAAACGTATTATACTAGTTTACCTGTAGCGGCAAATGCTGAACGAATGGTAGGAGGTTCGTTGCGTAATCGTTTTAAAGACCCATTAACAGCTGGCAAGGTTATTGCAAAAACAGGTTCTCTCAATGCAGTCAATACACTAAGCGGATATGTGCAAGCAGATAGCGGTGAGTGGTACATTTTTAGCGTCCTTGTACAAAATAAGGAAGACACCATTCCAGCCATTGATAAAATAGTAACTACTATGGCAAAAGAATTATAACAAAGGCACCTTCTAAAGCAGTTTTTAATCCTTTAGAAGGTGCTTTTGTGTGTATTTTATTTTTATCTAGTTTTACTACTAATGAAAAAAACACGTGCATAGAGTATGGATGAGGTGGTTTTTTGAAAAATAATAACGACAAGATGGATAAGAAAGAACAGCAACTCCAGCAGTTTGTCCGTGAAAACAAAGGGAAAATCATGACGTCAAATGAAGGCGCGAAAGTCTCCAATGATGAAGACTCGTTAAAAGCGGGGGACAGAGGTCCGACACTAATTGAAGATTTCCTTTTCCGTGAAAAGATGTCTCATTTTGATCGAGAACGCATTCCGGAAAGAGTTGTGCATGCACGTGGATACGGAGCGTATGGTGAATTTGAATTGTATGAGTCACTTGAAGAATTAACAATGGCTAAATTCCTTAATGATCCTGCTGTCAAAACGCCATTATTCATACGTTTTTCACAAGTGGCAGGTTCTAGAGGAGTAAATGAAACGAATCGAGATGTTCGTGGTTTTGCAACGAAATTTTATACAGAAGAAGGTAATTTCGATTTAGTAGGCAACAACATTCCGGTGTTTTTCATCCAAGATAGTATTAAGTTCCCTGATCTAATTCATGCAGTTAAACCAGAGCCTAATAATGAAATTCCTCAAGGGCAGACAGCGCACGATACATTCTGGGATTTCATAGCAAATAATCAGGAGTCTGCTCATATGGCAATGTGGATTATGAGTGATAGAACCATTCCTAGAAGTTTCCGAATGATGCAAGGATTTGGCGTGCACGCATTCCGATTCGTTAATAAGCATGGTAAATCTCGTTTTGTGAAATTTCATATAAAGCCAGTACTAGGCTTGCGCTCACTCATTTGGGATGAGGCACAGAAGTTAGGTGGGGCAGATGCAGACTATCATAGAAGAGATCTATGGGAAAATATAGAACAAGGTAATTTTGCGGAATATGAACTTGGTATTCAAGTGTTGGAAGAGGAAGATGAATTTAAATTTGATTTTGATATATTAGACTCCACTAAATTATGGCCAGAAGAAGATATACCAATTAGAATGATTGGGAAAATTACCTTGAATCGAAATGTTGATAATGTATTTGCTGAAACTGAGCAAGTCGCTTTGCATCCTGGAAATATTGTTCGAGGTATTGACTTTACTAATGATCCACTATTGCAAGGTCGACTATTTTCTTATTCTGATACACAGTTTTATCGAGTAGGAACGAATCATCAAGAGTTGCCGATTAATCGTCCGGTTTGTCCTTTTAATAATAATCAGCGTGATGGTGCTTCTCGCTATATCATCGACAAAGATCGAATTGCTTACCATAAAAACTCATTAGCAGATAATACACCTTACACAGTGCCAGGTTCAAAAGGTGGTTTTGTCACTTATCCTTCATTAGTAGATGGAAGGAAAATGAGAGAGACAGCGGAAAGTTTCGAAGATCACTT
Organism: Viridibacillus sp. KH_047; assembly: GCF_057838945.1. Lineage (NCBI taxonomy): Bacteria > Bacillati > Bacillota > Bacilli > Caryophanales > Caryophanaceae > Viridibacillus > Viridibacillus sp. KH_047. Next base: position 1,061,372 of record NZ_CM174479.1, read on the forward strand.
CTCACAAGCACGCATGTTTTGGAATAGCATGACACCGGTGGAAAAAGAGCATATTATGCAAGCTTTTAGCTTTGAATTAGGTAAGGTACAAAGTGTCTCTGTAAGACAACAAGTTGTGAATATGCTAGGACATATTAGTACAGAGTTAGCGACGGTCGTTGCTACTGCATTAGGTGTAGAGGTTCCGAAAGTACCAGAATCCCAGGTGAAAAAGTCATCTCCAGCTTTAAGTCTATTTCATACTAAACTTTCACCAAAAACGCTAAAAGTAGGAGTTATCTTAGATGGTGGATTCAATGGTAAAGAAACAAATTATTTATTAGAGCAGTGGAAAAAAGTTGGACTTCAACCAGTCATTGTTCATGACGAATTAGGTGTAGTGAAAGGTACTGACGGTATAGAATTAAAAGTAGATCAAAGTTTTTTAACAGGTTCGCCTTTACTTTATGATGGTTTGTATGTGGGAGTAAGTCCGAATGCAAACGAAAACTTCTTATGGAAAACAAAGTCATTTGTAATAGATATGTATAATCATTTCAAACCAATTGGTGCTTCAGAAGCGGCTGCGACAATTTTAGAGTCGCTTGGAATTTTAGGAAAGCCGGGTGTATTAGTAGATCAAAATCCGCAAACCTTCTCTAAGGAATTTATAGAAGCGATGACTATTCAACGTTTCTGGCAACGAGTGTGAAAATAAAAGTGAAAGATTAAAGGGAATCCTTAATTTAAAGGATTTCCTTTTCTGTTTATAGGCATTTGTCACGCATTGTTACTATTAGCATAAAATACGATGAAGCGAATTATTTAAAGAATAGAGGTTTTTGATTAATGGCTATTTCTTATATGGATTTTACACAACCGAATGTAGAATTCTTTTTTGATAAAAATAAAAACAGATTACGTAATAATGAAAATTTTATTAATAGTTTAGGGAGTTATGGGGGAGGACATTGATCATACTTTGCATGTTGTTCGTGTACAGGGCTAGGAATTTTTTAATAAACATAGGGAATAAAGGACAACATCGAAAGAAAGTGAAATTCACTAGGTCGCTAAGTAAGGTGCCTTTATGCTTTTTTTAGAAGCTCTTCTTTTTAAATTTCATCCGCCTAATGTAAAACAACAGGACCGTCATCCAAGTGGATAACGGTCCTGTTGTTTTTATTTGAATAGATTAATGGTAGTGATAATGATAGGTATTGCAAAGACATCAATTAAAAATGCGCCAACGATTGGTACGATTAAAAATGCTTTGCGAGATGGTCCGAAACGGTTTACAACGGCTGACATATTGGCCATTGCATTTGGTGTTGCACCTAGTCCATGTCCGGCAAAACCTGCAACCATAACAGCAGCATCGTAGTTTTTTCCAAGGATGCGGAATAACACGAAGATGCTAAATACGACGATAAATAATACTTGAACAAATACTATTGCAAATAATGGTAATGCTAAATCTGCAATTTCCCAAAGTTTAACACTCATTAATGCCATTGATAGGAAGACTCCTAATGCTACGTCACCGATTAAGTTAACACTCTTCATATGTACAGAGTGTGGTTTTATTTTGTCTAATACATTTCGTACAATGACAGCGGCAAACATAGCGCCAACATACCCAGGAAGTACAAAACCTGTAGCTTCTGAGAATAGTGTTCCCAGATATGTACCGGCTGACATACAGAATGTAATGATAAACACTTGGAATAAAAAAGATTCAGAAGTAATTGGATAGTCATCATCCTCATGGCTAGCAACTTCCTCTTCATCTGCAGGTTTCAAGTCGTGTTTAGTGATTAGATATTTTACAATCGGACCACCGATGATACCACCTGCTACCAGACCACATGTTGCAGCAGCAGCGCCAATAGTCAACGCTGAGGAAATTCCAAGATCCTCTAATGTTTGTCCGAACGCAGCAGCAGAACCATGTCCACCTTCCATTGATACAGCTCCAGCCATCATGCCGATTAGAGGATCGATGCCAAATAATGATGCAAGTGAGACACCGATTACATTTTGCATAAGCGCTAAAAAGCCACAAGCTAGCCAATAAACGATTAAAATTTTCCCGCCAAGCTTTATTAATTTAAAGCTAGCACCTAAACCAACTGTCGTGAAAAAAGTAACCATAAATAAACTTTGTAAAGAAGTATCTAGTGAAATTTCTAAAATGCCTGTTGCCTGTAAAATAGTTGTAAGTGCTGCGAAAATTAAGCCACCAACAACAGGTGCAGGTATACAAAAACGTTGTAAAATACCTATTTTTTTAATGAGGAAACTACCTAAAGTTAATAGTGCAACCGCTAAAAAGACAGTTGTAATTTGATTTATTTCTAACATCTACCATACCCCTTTTTAAAAGAAACTATCGCTTCGTTGACGAAATACGCTCCTAATTTTGTTGTTCTTCCCCTTTCGTCTAACGATGGATTTACTTCACAAATATCAAATGACACCGTTTTATCATGACTTGTCACAAATTGAATTATAGAACGTACAATTTGTGGAGATAAGCCAAATGGAGAAGGTGCACTAACACCAGGTGCAAATGCAGCGTTCAATACATCCGTACATAGTGTTAGCAACACTGCGTCATGGTTATCCATAAATTCTTGTAACTCACTTTTATAAAGTTGAGATGTGTCAGTAATTAATTCATCTTCATAAATGTAGTGGACACCAAGTTCATCAGCTTTTTCGAATAATTCCATTGTATTGCCATAACGTTGAATACCAAGTACAAAATAGCTAGCATTCGTATCTTGTTCTAAAATTTGTCGGAACATCGTACCAGATGATGGCTCAACTTCATATGAGCGTAAGTCAAAATGCGCATCAATATTGATTATACCGAGTTTTTTATCTAGTCCAATCGCTTCTCTAATGCCTAAATAATGACCATATAGAGTTTCGTGACCTCCTCCGAGCACGATACACTTAGATTTAGAATTCAAAATATTAGTGACAGCTTTCCCTAATTCAATTTGAGCTTCTTCAAGATGTGTACCTTTACATGCAATATTACCAGCATCCTGTAATTTATTTTCAGTTGGCAGTACCCAAGGCAAACTTGATAATGAGGATCTAATAGCATTAGGAGCAGCAGCTGCGCCAAGACGACCTTGATTTCTTCTTACGCCTTCTTCGCATTCAAAGCCAATAATAGTTGAAGTCGGAGTTGTACTTTCCTTAATTTCCTGAATATTAATTGGTTCAACCACTTGATGATATCGAAAACTTACTCTGTTTGTCGGATGGTCTAAACGTCCTTGCCATTGTTTTTTAGTAATCTTTGTATACATATATTTCACCTCAACGTTTAGAATAATGAAAATTGATTGTATAATAATTATATATTTCATTAATTATAATTTCTAATATATAATTATTATAAAATAATAGTTAAAAACTATAAGTGGAGAGAGATAATTAGTATGGATTTAAAACGATTATATTATTTCATCACAATTGTAAATAATAAAAGTTATTCTAAAGCAGCTGAAAAACTACATATTTCGCAACCTTCTTTAAGTAATGCAGTAAAGAAGCTAGAACATGAAGTTGGAGCACCTTTACTTGAAAGAAGTACTCGGAAATTTGTATTAACGGATGCCGGTGAATTGCTATATACAAGAGCTACTATCATGTTATCTCAAATGGATATCATGAATAAAGAAATGAAGGAAGTAATAGCTGGAGGAAAAGGTGAAATTGTACTGGGTATTATTGAATCACTAAAGACTTGGTTGCCAAATTTAATTTATACCTATAAACAAAGCTATCCAGCAATGGTATTTAAGCTTTTTGATGTGCTAAGTGATGAGCATGTTAAGCACTCTCTTCAAACATATAAATCACATGCAATCATTACGAATCAATTGATTTATGATGAGGATATTGAATCGATTCCACTTTATAAGGAACGATTAGTAGCTGTGTTGCCTCAAGGACATCCACTAACAAAAAAAGCTAATTTGAGTTTAGCTGATTTAGAGCATGAATCATTCATTGTTAGTACAGAAGGTTTTCAAACACGAGTAGATATTATAAATGCCTTCAAAGTTGAGCAATTAAAGTTAAACATTCAATTTGAGATAGAGCGTATTGAAACAGCAGTTTCTTTAGTAAGAAATAATTTAGGGGTTACAATTGTCCCTGAAAATTATGTTATGGAACCAATTGATGAGACAGTTGTTCAAAGACCGATTGTTCACCCTACCCTTGAAAGAACGGTCTATCTAGCATATATGAAAAATCGTCACTTACCAATAGCGATACAACGCTTTTTACAGTCAGTTGAGCAGCATTTTGCAGCCGATTAATCCTAGGTAGGTATACCTTGGGGAGAATCTTCGGTTATATAGCAAAGAAGACGGTTATAATGGGAGAAAGTCACCTTTCTTACTCAGTGATACGTAGAGTTTCTACCTATATATACATTGGAAGTGAATCCCTTTTATTGAACTTGTCGTTTCAATCTTTCACTATCTAGTAGGATATAAGGGTGTGTAAAATGTTTTTGTCTATATGCAAATTATGATAAAATAGAGTGGGAGAGTGAGCACACTTGCGAAAAAAACGACACAATATTTTAAAACAAGATAATGTCATTGTGTTTCCTGGAACTATAAATAAACTAATAGCTGATGGACATCACTTTGCAGAGCATTATCAATATGACTTAGCTGTGCAAGCTCTTAGTGAAGCATTGCAGTATACTGAAGGCGATGAAAGTACGCTTAGTGTATATGCTTTCTCCTTATATGAAATACGAAATTTTGAAAAAGCGAAAGAGGCATGTGAGAAATTACTCGCGATAGGTCCTCATAAATACATAGAAGCGATGGAGTTATATCTCACTGTCTGCATGGAATTGAAAGAGTTCAATCAGGTAGAGGAATTAATCAGATCGTTACTTGAAGAACAAGTCATTCCTGAGGAATCAATTCCTAAGTTTATTCGCTTGCAAGAACTTAATGCACGTATAGCAGAGAATCTAATTCAGACAGATGAGCCGGTTGTCGATCTGAAGATTGATAGTACAGAGTTACAACCAAATCATTTTTTCTCTTTATCTTATATGAAACAGTTTCAAGTATTGCAGAGTATTCGACAGGTTAATATTCGTCATATAAAAGAGGAAATTGTAGCCATTATCGAAGATGACCGAATCCATCCCTTACTTCAAAGTGAGGCATTGTTATTGCTAGTAAATCAACAAGTTGATACAACAGTGAAGGTTACAAAATTCAATGTTCAGTGTACGGTTAATCCATCTGAGTTAGCAGAACCATCTGCCTTACCAGTAACAAAAGCAGTCTTGGCAATTGTTGAAGATAAGCTACAGCAAGAACCATCGGCATTAGATATGGTACAATATTTGATACAACGACATATTGTCGTAACTTATCCATTTGAATGGTTCGATTATGAAGTTAGGGAAATAGCGGATGGCTACGTAGATTTTGTACATGCAATGTTCGGAGAAGTAAAGGAAACTGATTATGACTTGATGGACTTTTTCCACAAGCTTGAGCAACTTTCTGAACTGCCTGACGTATGAAATAAGTTGAAAGTATAGCTATCTATGATATACTAAAATGGTTGTCAAAATCGTAAAAACGAATGAATTGTCTAACATTTGAAATTATTTTTGGAGGTAGAATAAATGTCAGTAAAATGGGAAAAACAAGAAGGAAATACTGGATTATTAACAGTAGAAGTATCTGCTGAAAAAGTAAATGAAGCTTTAGATCAAGCTTTCAAAAAAGTAGTAAAACAAATTAACGTACCGGGCTTCCGTAAAGGTAAAATGCCTCGTCAAATGTTCGAACAACGCTTTGGTGTTGAATCATTATACCAAGATGCATTAGAAATCTTAGTAAATGGTAACTATCCATTAGCTCTTGATGAAGCTGGAGTAGAACCAGTTGATCAACCAGAAATCGACTTCGAAGCAATCAATAAAAACGAAGCGTTCACATTCACAGCGAAAGTAACTGTTCGCCCAGAAGTAACTCTTGGTGACTATAAAGGTTTAGAAGTGACTAAACAAGACACTGCTGTAACTGATGAAGAAATTGAAGCTCAATTAAAAGAACAACAAGAACGTCTAGCTGAGCTAGTTGTTAAAGAAGATCAAGCAATCGTAACTGGTGATACTGCAGTAATCGATTTCGAAGGTTTCGTCGATGGCGAAGCATTCGAAGGCGGAAAAGGCGACAACTACTCACTTGAAATCGGTTCTGGTTCATTCATTCCAGGATTTGAAGAACAATTAGTAGGTGCTAAATCTGGCGAAGCTAAAGAAGTTGAAGTAACTTTCCCAGAAGAATACCATGCAGCTGAGTTAGCTGGTAAAAAAGCTACTTTCAAAGTAACTATTAACGAAGTTAAAGGTAAAGAACTTCCTGAGCTAAACGATGATCTTGCAAAAGAAATCGATAGCGAAGTTGAAGGTTTAGATGCTCTACGCACTAAACTAAAAGAAAAAACTGCAGCTGAAAAAGCAACTGCTTCTGAAACAGCTCTACGTGATGAACTAGTAGAAAAAGCAGCAACTAACGCTTCAATGGATATTCCAGAAGCTATGATTAACACTGAAATTGATCGTATGATGCAAGAATTCACTCAACGCCTTCAAATGCAAGGTATGAATCTTGATCTTTACTACCAATTCTCAGGTCAAGACGAAGCAGCTCTTCGTGGACAAATGAAAACTGACGCTGAAAGCCGCGTTCGTGTATCATTAGTTTTAGAAGCAATTGCTGAAGCAGAAAAAATCGAAGTAACTGAAGAAGATTTAACTGCTGAATTAGAAAAAATGTCTGCACAATTCGGTATGGATGCAGAACAAATTAAAACTGCTTTAGGTGGTACTCATGTTTTAGAACATGATATCAAAATCCAAAAAACAGTTGAGTTCATAGCTGATAACGCAAAAATTACTGAGTAATATTTAAATAGCACCATGAATTGATAGGACAAGGTACGTGGTTTTTAGCGTACCTTGTTTTATCACATACATAATTAGCACTTTGAATACATAGAGAGAATCAGAAAGCAAAGTGTTACAAGCTATACAAAATCATTATATTTGATAATGTTAACGTAATCTTGTAACATTATTGTTTGAATAGGGGTGAAATAATTGTTCAAATTTAATGACGAAAAAGGCAACTTAAAATGCTCATTCTGTGGCAAACCACAAGAACAAGTTCGTAAACTGGTTGCAGGACCAGGTGTATATATTTGTGATGAATGTATCGAGTTGTGTTCTGAAATCGTAGTTGAAGAACTAGGTACAGAAGAAGAAGTAGAACTAAAAGATATTCCGAAACCGAAAGAGATTCTTGCAATTTTGGATGATTATGTCATCGGTCAAGAGCGTGCAAAAAAAGCCCTATCTGTTGCAGTGTATAATCACTATAAACGTGTAAACTCAAACAGTGTAATTGACGATGTAGAACTTTCAAAATCAAATATCGTTTTAATCGGACCAACTGGTAGCGGTAAAACATTACTAGCCCAAACATTAGCGCGTATTATTGATGTACCGTTTGCTATTGCGGATGCTACATCTTTAACTGAAGCTGGTTATGTAGGTGAAGATGTTGAGAACATTCTACTTAAACTAATCCAATCAGCAGATTATGATATCGAACGTGCTGAAAAAGGGATTATTTATATTGATGAAATCGATAAAGTAGCCCGTAAATCAGAAAACCCATCGATTACACGTGATGTATCTGGTGAAGGTGTACAACAAGCGCTTCTGAAAATTTTAGAAGGCACAGTTGCTAGTGTTCCTCCACAAGGTGGACGTAAACACCCACATCAAGAATTTATCCAAATCGATACAACTAATATCTTATTCATTGTTGGTGGAGCATTCGACGGAATTGAATCTATCATAAAGCGTCGTTTAGGCCAAAAAGTAATTGGCTTCGGTTCGAATGGTAAGAAAGACGAACCTGAAGATAATAACTTGATGAAGTATTTAATCCCAGAAGATCTATTGAAATTTGGTTTAATTCCTGAATTTATTGGTCGTCTTCCGGTATTAGCAAGTCTAGAACAGCTAGATGCTGAAACGCTTGTTCAAATTTTAACTGAGCCTAAAAACGCGCTTTCTAAACAATATCAAAAAATGCTAGCTCTTGATGATGTTGAACTTGAGTTCGATCAAGATGCATTATTGGAAATTGCTAAAGAAGCAATCGAACGTAAAACAGGTGCTCGTGGTTTACGCTCAATTATTGAAAACATTATGTTAGATGTTATGTTTGAACTACCTTCTCGCGATGATATTGCAAAATGTATCATTACGAAAGAAACGATTACAGAAAAAGCTCGTCCAAAACTTCTACTTGAAGATGGAACTGAGTTGAAATCAGACAGCGAAAAAACATCTGCTTAATAACTGATTGAAAAGCTGGCTTCGAAAAAGTGCCAATCAGCACTACTCGAAAGCTGGCTTTTTTTAAAATAAAATTCAGTCGATAATCACTTATGAAGAGTAAAATTGAAATGGTAATCATTTCTGTAATTAATAATGTTTGATTTGCGGGTAAATCGGACAAAATCTAATGGAGGTGATCACCCGCATGACTGAAGTAAAGAGAACGAAAGATATCCCATTATTACCTTTAAGAGGTTTACTCGTTTATCCCACAATGGTATTACATATCGATGTAGGTCGTGAGCGCTCTGTAGCAGCTCTTGAACATGCAATGTTGGAAGATAATCTTATCTTCTTAGTCACTCAAAAAGAGATGAGCATTGAAAATCCTACGCCGGATGATTTATATACAGTCGGTACAGTCGCATATGTAAAACAAATGCTAAAGTTACCAAATGGAACAATTCGTGTCCTAGTTGAAGGATTAAATCGTGCAAAAGTCGTTGATTATCGCGATGGAGAAGAATTTGCAGTTGTAGAAATAGAAAACTTCGAAGATTCAAAAACTGTAGATGCTGAAACAGAAGCCTTAATGCGCACTCTTCTATCTTATTTTGAAAAGTACTCGAAAGCTTCGAGTAAAGTAACTACAGAAACATATGATACTGTTGCTGATATTGAAGAACCAGGACGCTTTGCAGATATGGTTGCTTCTTATTTGCCGTTGAAAATTAATGGTAAACAAGAGATTCTTAAAATCATCGACGTAAAGGAACGTTTGGAAATATTAATCCAACGTTTACATGATGAGCAAGAAGTATTGAATCTTGAGAAAAAGATTAGCTCTAAAGTAAAACGAGCGATGGAAAAAGCGCAAAAGGAATTCTATTTACGTGAACAAATGAAGGCTATTCAAACGGAACTTGGCGATCGTGAAGGTAAAACAGGTGAAGTATCTGAGCTGAAAAAGAAAATCCAAGAGTCAGGAATGCCTGAATCCACATTAAAAGTGGCGTTTAAAGAATTGGATCGTTACGAAAAATTGCCTGCAGCAGCAGCTGAAAGTGGCGTTATCCGCAGTTATATTGATTGGCTTGTTGCTTTACCTTGGAAGGAAAAAACCGAAGATAGACATGATATTAAAGTGGCAGAAAAAGTTTTAAATCGTGATCATGAAGGACTTGATAAGGTCAAGGAACGAATTCTTGAATATTTATCAGTTCGTCAATTAAAAAAATCTTTACGTGGTCCTATTTTATGTTTGGCAGGACCTCCTGGAGTAGGTAAAACTTCTTTGGCAAAATCGATTGCAGAAGCTTTAAATCGTAAATTTGTCCGTATTTCACTTGGTGGTGTACGTGATGAGTCTGAAATTCGTGGACATAGAAGAACTTACGTGGGCGCAATGCCAGGACGTATCATACAAGGTATGAAAAAGGCAAGTACAGTAAACCCTGTATTTTTACTTGATGAAATCGATAAGATGTCGAATGATTTCCGAGGAGATCCTTCTGCTGCTATGCTTGAAGTATTAGACCCAGAGCAAAATAATTCGTTTAGTGATCATTACATTGAAGAAACATATGATTTATCAAATGTATTATTTGTTGCGACAGCGAATGATTTAAGTACGATTCCTGGTCCATTGCTTGATCGTATGGAGATCATTACAATCGCGGGCTATACAGAGCAAGAAAAGCATGAAATTTCGAAAAAACATCTTATTCCGAAACAACTGAAAGAGCATGGTTTATCAAAGGCACAATTGCAAATTCGTGATGATGCTATTATTGATTTAATTCGATATTATACGCGCGAAGCAGGTGTTCGAGGTTTAGAACGTCAAATTGCAACATTATGTCGTAAAGCAGCGATGCAAATTGTTGCAGGAGATAAAAAACGTGTAGTAATGGCGGCTAAGAATCTTGAAGATATTCTTGGAAAACATCGTTTCCATTACGGGCAAGCTGAAACAGAAAACCAAATAGGTGTGGCAACTGGATTAGCGTATACAACTGTTGGTGGCGATACTTTACAGATTGAAGTGTCATTAACTCCTGGTAAAGGCAAATTGCAGTTAACTGGTAAGCTTGGAGACGTGATGAAGGAATCTGCTCAAACGGCCTTATCTTATGTCCGTTCAAAATCAGAGGATCTGAATATCGACCCAGAATTCTTCGATAAACATGATATTCACATTCACGTGCCAGAAGGTGCCGTACCAAAAGATGGTCCATCAGCGGGGATTACAATGGTTACAGCTATCACATCTGCGATTACGAAACGTCCAATCCGACGAGAAGTAGGTATGACAGGTGAAGTGACGTTGCGTGGACGAGTATTACCAATTGGTGGTTTGAAAGAAAAAACGTTAGGGGCGCATCGTGCAGGCTTAACGACAATTATTTTACCGAAAGACAATGAACGCGATATTGATGATATACCAGATAGTGTTCGTGAACAGCTTTCATTTAAGATAGTGTCAAACGCAGATGAAGTACTGGAAATAGCGTTAGACGGAGGAGAAATATGAAAGTTAATAATGTAGAAATGGTCATTAGTGCAGTACGACCAGCACAATATCCAGAGGATGGTCTGCCAGAGTTCGCTTTGGCAGGAAGATCGAATGTAGGAAAGTCATCTTTTATCAATCGAATGATTGGACGTAAAAGTATGGCGCGTATTTCATCTAAACCAGGGAAAACACAAACACTAAATTTTTATAAAATTGAAGAGCAATTGTTCTTTGTGGATGTTCCAGGTTATGGTTACGCGAAAGTTTCAAAATCTGAGCGTGAAGCTTGGGGGCGAATGATCGAACAATATTTCACAAGCCGATCATTATTAAAAGCGGTTGTGTTAATTATAGATATTCGTCATAAACCTACAGTTGATGACTGTATGATGTATGATTTTTTGAAGCATTACAATATCCCATGTATCGTAGTTGCAACGAAAGCTGATAAAATTGTAAAAGGTAAATGGGAAAAGCATAAAAAAGTGGTGAAAGATGAATTGGATATGGATCCAAATGATCCGCTTATTTTATTTTCTTCTGAAAAAAGCATGGGCATGGACCAAGCTTGGGCAGAAATCGAAAAAAGAATGTAACAGTTTCATAGGAAGAGCGCGAGCGATAGTTGCTAGCGCTCTTTTATTATGTATTGAATAGTTATTTGCTCAATTGGGAAAAATACTATATAAAGCAATATGGTTGTTGTTCGACAAATTTTTTGATACACTTACATTATAATAATTCTAAATAAGGCGAGTACTATTATCATTCATATGCCGTTCAAAATTAAAACTAGCTGTGACGGACATTTATGCTATAATAGAAATCGTGAATTAGATGAACGTGAGAGGTGTATGATTTCATGCATACCATCGTAGTAGGCTTGAATTATAAGACAGCTCCAGTAGAGATTCGTGAAAAATTCTCATTTATTGAGAGTGAAATACCGAATGCTATGAGAGCTCTTCAAAGTGAAAAAAGCATATTAGAGAATGTAATTGTTTCTACATGTAACCGAACAGAAGTGTATGCTGTAGTCGATCACTTGCATACCGGACGTCACTATATAAAACAATTCCTAGCAGATTGGTTTAAAGTTCCTGTTGAAACTTTTTCTGCTCATTTATATATTCGTGAAGATGAACTGTCGATGGAGCATTTGTTCCGCGTCACTGCTGGGATAGATTCAATGGTACTTGGAGAAACACAAATCCTTGGACAAGTGCGTACAAGCTTCTTAAATGGACAAGAAATCGGTGCAACTGGTACCGTTTACAATAAACTATTTAAGCAAGCTATTACATTCGCAAAACGCGCGCATGGTGAAACAGCTATAGGCGAAAATGCAGTGTCTGTTTCTTATGCAGCTGTAGAACTAGCTAAGAAAATCTTCGGATCATTACAACAAAAACATGTTGCTATTTTAGGTGCAGGTAAAATGGGTGAATTAGCGACTCAAAATTTGTATGGTAGTGGTGTTGGAAAAGTAACGGTGATTAACCGTACATTTGAAAAAGCTGAGTTACTTGCTTCAAAGTTTGAAGGAACAGCAAAGTCAATGCAAGAGCTTCAATGTACACTTCTTGAAGCTGATATTTTAATCAGTTCAACTGGTGCGACAGACTATGTTATTGATTTTGAATTAATGCAATTTGTTGAACGTTTAAGAAAAGGGAGACCATTATTTATGGTAGATATCGCTGTACCGCGTGACTTAGATCCACGTATTGGTGATTTACCAAATGTCTTCCTATATGATATTGATGACTTACAAGGCATAGTTGAGGCAAACCTTGCTGAACGTGAACGTGCTGCTAAGCAAATTTCGTCTATGATCGACACTGAAATTCATGAATTCCAAGACTGGTTATCAACACTTGGTGTAGTACCTGTAATTGCCGCGCTTCGTAAAAAAGCAGCAACAATTCAAGAGGAAACAATGCAAAGTATCGAAAACAAAATGCCTGATTTAACGGATCGTGAGAAAAAAGTGTTAAGTAAGCATACGAAATCAATTATTAATCAATTATTAAAAGAACCAATTTTGCAAGCTAAGGAAATAGCTAGTTCAACAAAAGCAAATGAACAATTACAGCTATTCCAACAAATTTTCGGAATTGAAAATGATGTGCAAAATGAAGTGAAAAGGCACCAATTAGAAGAAAAAAACCGAATGCAAAAAATAGCAGAAGAAGCACAATCTTCTAGTCCTGGATTATCATATTAATGAAATTTGTTTAGGAGGCGTTTTCGTATCTGTATGGTAAACTAATAGATGCGAAATCGTCTTTTTTTACGCGATAAAGTTAAAAATAAAGGAGTAAGTTATGGCTGATTTGACGATGACAAGACTACATGAAGCGATGGTCGTCTTATATGCAATCAGTCTTGTATTCTATTTTATAGATTATTTAAATAAGGATGCAAAAGCTCACCGTGTTGCATTTTGGCTACTTTCCATCGTATGGGTTTTACAATCAGTATTTTTAGTAATGTATATAGTGGAGACGCATCGTTTCCCTATATTATCGTTGTTTGAAGGAATCTATTTATATGCTTGGTTATTAATAACCATTTCGATCCTTTTACATTGCGTATATCGAGTAGATTTACCAGTATTCTTCATAAACGTAATTGGATTCATCTTCATGACGATTCATACATTTGCACCATCGCAAATCGCACAATCGCCAGTAGGTGAGGCTCTAATCTCTGAGCTTTTATTTATCCATATTACGTTCGCAATTCTATCGTATGTGGCATTCTCACTATCGTTTGTTTTTTCGACATTATATTTGATTTTATATAATGTATTAAAGAAAAAGAAATGGACGAAGCAATGGACGAGACTTCCATCATTACAGCAAACTGAGCAAGGAATGACAGCTTCATTATTAACGGGTATACCGTTATTGTTAATAAGTTTAATTTTAGGCCTACAATGGGCATATTTAACATTAGATAATATATCTGTATTTGATGTGAAAATTGTTGGTTCATTTGTTTCGTTGTTAATTTATTGTTTCATCATTTATGGAAATCGAAAAGGGAAATTACATTCGACAGGTTATGCGTGGGCTCATGTGTATGCATTTCTGTTTGTAATCATCAATTTCTTTTTAGGAAGTAAATTGTCTGATTTTCATCTTTGGTATTAATAGAAAGGTTGGATTATTGTGAGAAAAATAGTAGTAGGTTCAAGAAGAAGTAAACTTGCTTTAACGCAAACTAATTGGTTTATCAATCAAATGAAACAGGCGGGTGCTCCGTTTGAATTTGAAGTCAAAGAAATTGTGACTAAAGGTGACCAAATTTTAGATGTCCAACTTTCTAAAGTCGGCGGTAAAGGACTATTTGTAAAAGAAATCGAACAAGAACTTTTTGATAAAGGAATTGATTTTGCTGTCCACAGTATGAAAGATATGCCAGCAGTTTTACCAGAGGGGCTTGTAATCGGCTGTATCCCTCCACGTGAAGATGCACGTGATGCTTTCATTTCAAAAGGTCATGTGAAATTTGCGGATTTACCAAAAGGTGCTGTTGTAGGCACAAGTAGCTTACGCCGCAGTTCACAATTATTGGCCCAACGTCCAGATATCGAAATCAAATGGATTCGTGGAAACGTAGATACACGTTTAGAGAAACTTGAAACGGGCGAATATGATGCGATTATTTTAGCAGCAGCTGGTCTTAAACGACTAGGTTGGAGTCAAGATGTCGTAACAGAATACTTATCTGCTGAAATGTGTATACCAGCTGTTGGGCAAGGTTCTCTAGGCATTGAGTGTCGCAGTGATGATGCTGAATTATTAGCTGAGCTTGCTAAATTAACAGACAAGGCAACTTGGGAAGAAGCACATGCAGAGCGCGCATATCTTGCAGCAATGGATGGCGGTTGCCAAGTACCAATCGCAGGTTACGCAAAATTTGATGGAAAACAAATTGAACTAACTGGTTTAGTAGCAGCTCCAGATGCGTCTGTTATTTATAAAGAAACAGTGACAATGGAAGATGCTAAAGCAGCTGGTGAAGAAGTTGCTCGTATTTTAACAGAGCAAGGAGCCTTTGATTTAATTCAAAAAGTAAAGGCCGAGCAAGATGCTAAATGATTTATCTCTTAGTGGAGACAAAATCGTATTAACTGGCACACATGTTACAGCATCCGTGAAAAAGCAAATTGAACAATTAGGCGGTCAGGCTATACACCTACCGCTTATTACTGTTAATGAGATTAATAGTGACATGGACCGACAACGACTTGAAAAAAGTAAGCAGTATGATTGGCTTATTTTCACAAGTCAAAATGCGGTCCTTGCTTTTATAAGTAAAATACAGCGTTTTCATTTCCAGGCATCTGAGTGGTCAGGTAAAGTTGCTGCTGTTGGTACGAAAACAGCCGAAGCTCTTGAAGAAATAGGCTTTGAGATTAATTTTATGCCATCAACTTTCAGTGCAGATGTATTTGTACAAGAGTTCCCTGCAATTGCGGGGGACAATATATCCTGTCAATTTTTTAAGGGTTCGATGGCCAAAGATACTATAGTAAAAGGTTTATCTTGTCATGTCGATGAATGGACTGTCTATGAAACGGTTCAAACGACAGAACATACTACAGAACTGCTAACACTAATAAAAGAATCGGCAAATGTAAGTATTGCCTTTGCAAGTCCATCTGCAGTAGAGGTTTTTTCTGAGCATGTAGCAAAGGTAATCGGTTGGCATTCATTTATGGTTCTATCTATAGGACATATCACAGAGCGAGCGCTAATTAAGGCGGGTGCTAAAGTTGATGTAATGCCGCCCACCTATACAATGAAAGCACTGATTCAAGAGTTAGCTAATAGAAAGGAACATCTAAAATGAAAGATTTAACATTTAAAAGACATAGACGTTTACGTCAATCCGCTACTATGCGTTCAATGGTAAAAGAAACATATTTGCATAAAGAAGATTTCATCTATCCCATTTTCGTCATGGATGGCGAAAATATTAAAAATGAAGTATCTTCTATGCCGGGCGTTTTCCAATTTTCAATTGATCGTTTAGGTGAGGAAATGGATGAAGTAGTATCACTAGGTATTCCTTCTGTTATTCTTTTTGGCTTACCTGCAGAAAAAGACGAAGTAGGTACTCAAGCTTTCCACAATCATGGTATTGTTCAAGAAGCAACTCGTTTTGTGAAAAAGAATTACCCAGAAATCGTGGTTATTGCTGACACATGCCTATGTGAATTTACTTCTCATGGTCACTGTGGCGTCGTGAATGACAAAGAACAAATTTTAAATGATCCTTCACTAGATTTATTAGCAAAAACAGCAGTTTCACAAGCAGAAGCGGGAGCAGACATTATTGCGCCATCTAATATGATGGACGGTTTTGTAGCAGCGATTCGTAAAGGCTTAGATGATGCTGGATTTGAAGATGTTCCAATCATGTCTTATGCAGTAAAATACGCTTCAGCATATTATGGACCTTTCCGTGATGCGGCAGATGGCGCACCTAAATTTGGTGATCGTAAAACATATCAAATGGATCCTGCAAATCGTATGGAAGCAATGCGTGAAGCTACTTCAGACGTAGAAGAAGGAGCGGATTTCTTAATCGTTAAACCAGCATTGGCTTACTTAGATATTGTACGTGATGTACGTAATAACTACGATTTACCGATTGTTGCTTACAATGTAAGTGGCGAATATGCGATGGTCAAAGCGGCATCTATTAATGGCTGGATTGACGAAAAACAAACGGTCTTAGAAACACTACTAGGTATGAAACGCGCAGGAGCAGACTTAATCATTACTTATCACGCAAAAGATGCAGTTCGTTGGATGGAGGGGAAATAAATCATGACACGTTCATATGAAAAATCAAAACAAGCGTTTAAAGAAGCAGTAAACTTAATGCCAGGTGGCGTAAACAGTCCAGTTCGTGCATTTAAAGCAGTTGATATGGATCCGATTTTCATGGCTAGCGGTAAAGGAGCAATCATTACGGATATCGATGGTAATGATTATATTGACTATGTATTATCATGGGGTCCACTAATTATTGGTCATACGCATCCTGATGTGGTAGCTGCAATTCAAAAAGTAGCTGAAACGGGAACAAGCTTCGGTGCTTCTTCACTAGTAGAAAATGAACTAGCAAAAGTGGTAATAGATCGTATTCCTTCAATCGAAATGATTCGTATGGTATCTTCTGGTACAGAAGCAACGATGAGTGCAATCCGTGCAGCACGTGGCTTTACAGGAAGAGATAAAATTTTGAAGTTTGAAGGTAGCTATCACGGACATGGTGATAGTTTATTGATTAAAGCTGGTTCAGGTGTAGCAACACTTGGTTTACCAGACAGCCCTGGTGTACCAATGGGAATTGCTCAAAACACATTAACTGTTCCGTATAATGATTTAGAATCAGCTAAACTTGTCTTCGAAAAATTCGGCGAAGAAATTGCTGCAGTAATCGTTGAGCCTGTTTGCGGTAATATGGGTGTCGTTCCTCCGTTACCGGGATTCCTTGAAGGCTTACGTGAACTAACAACAAATGCTGGTTCACTATTAATCTTTGATGAAGTAATGACTGGTTTCCGAGTAGGGTATCATAGTGCTCAAGGTCACTTTGGTGTAACACCAGATTTAACTTGTCTTGGTAAAGTAATCGGTGGTGGACTACCTGTAGGTGCATTCGGTGGTAAGCGTGAGATTATGGAGAAAATTGCTCCAGCAGGTCCAATCTATCAAGCGGGTACATTATCAGGTAACCCACTTGCAATGTCTGCTGGATTAGCAACAATTAGTCATTTAAAACCTGAAACATATGATTACTTCACAAAACTAGGTGATCAATTAGAAGCAGGTTTCCGCGAAGCTGCAGAAACGTATAACATCCCTCACACAGTAAATCGTGCAGGTTCAATGATTGGTTATTTCTTAACTAATGAAAATGTTATTAACTTTGAAACGGCGAAAACTTCTGATTTACAATTGTTTGCTGAATACTACGGTTTAATGGCGAATGAAGGAATCTTCTTGCCGCCGTCACAATTTGAAGGTGTATTTGTTTCTACAGAGCACACTGAAGAACATATTTCAAAGACTGTTCAAGCTTTCCAAAAAGTATTTAAACAACTTGCACGCTAATATAATATTAGAAGAAAAAGGCTTTCTCTATTTTGAGAAAGCCTTTTATAATGCATGTAAATACATTGATAATGTACGTAATATAGCTAATCTTTCTCTTAGAGCATCAATGACTCTAATGGACCTGACCAACAAACGAATAATTACAATCGATTAATCTATGGACATAACACAATGCATAATCACAATACTATCAAGCATATATTCTATTAGATATATGAAGGAGGTCAAGCTATGCAACATATTTCCTGGGAAATCGCAGAAGGATTTAACTTTCCTGAAAGTTTTGGTAAACCGCAAGATACGTCGAATGTGAAAATTACACCTCGTTGGACACAAGAAGAGTCAGGTGAATCAGTATTTTTAACAGGTATTTATCATATTTCTGCAAATGTAGCATTTGCAGAAGGAGAAGCACCACATCATGGGACTTCAACTTGGACAACAATAGAGGATTTAGACATGCAAGGAGAATCGGGTTATTTTGAATATGCTGTGCCGTTACATGTAAATTTGCCGCGAGATCGAGTGAATAAAGACGTTCCTGTAGAAATAAAAGTAGACTATATTACGACAACATTCCAAGATGATGGTAGTTGTCATTTTAGCTGGCAGGCGACATGTAATTATGAAGAGCCGCAAGTTGCTACTGCACAAGTAGAAGCAGAAGTAGTAGAAAGTTCAACTACCACTACTGCTGAGGCAAGTGCTCAAGAAGAACTAGAATCTGATGCGTTTTTATGGGATTTAGAAGAAGCATATACAGTTAAAACGTATAACTTAAAGGAATTCCGTAAACAGTAACCACCACAATAAGGCTAATACTAGAAGTAAGATGATGTCTCCTGTTGTCGGGATAATAATTACACGTATAACTTGGAAGCAACAAATAGGAACGATAATACGTCTACAGTGAAATCTTGTTTTCCGTAGCCAAGGTGGGTGGAAATGACGATTAAATTTTCTATGTGACATGAAATGTAGCCCTCCTTTCTAAAAAACTTGAAAATGCATCTTTTTTCCGATACAATTAGGTCATCTTAATATAGATGCATAGATAGGGAAGAGTAGAATGTATTGTGTTTGCCAAAGAGAGGAAACGTTTGGTGAGAGTTTTCGCATACACACGTTTGAAGGTCGCCCTGGAGCAGTTTCTGTGAACCTAATAAAGCTTAGCAGAAGCCGGTTAGAAGCCGTTATACAATGAAGTGTCAGCACGTTTTTTTGTGTTGAAATAAAGGTGGTACCGCGAATTCAACTCCTTCGTCCTTTTTAGGCGATAGGAGTTTTTTATTTGCAAAAAACTACAAGATACTTCGTTGTTAACAAGAAATTAAAAGGAGGTCGTCAAATTGACAGAACAACAAACGACATCAATGCCAACGAAATATGATCCACAGTCAATCGAACAAGGACGTTATGAATGGTGGCTAAAAGGAGAATTCTTTAAAGCTCAACCAGAAAGTGGCAAAGAGCCATATTCAATCGTAATTCCACCACCAAACGTAACAGGTAAACTACACTTAGGGCATGCTTGGGATACAACATTACAAGATATCCTAATTCGTATGAAACGTATGCAAGGATACGATGCGCTTTGGTTACCAGGTATGGACCATGCGGGTATTGCAACACAAGCAAAGGTAGAAGCGAAACTTCGTGAAGAAGGTATTACTCGTTATGACTTAGGTCGCGAAAAGTTCGTTGAAAAAACATGGGAATGGAAAGAAGAGTATGCAGGACATATTCGTCAACAATGGGCGAAAATGGGCCTAGCGCTAGATTATTCTCGTGAACGATTCACATTAGATGCAGGACTTTCTGATGCAGTAAAAGAAGTATTCGTAAAACTTTACGAAAAAGGATTAATTTACCGCGGTGAATATATTATTAACTGGGATCCTGCAACAAAAACAGCGTTATCAGATATCGAAGTTATTTACAAAGACATTCCAGGGGCTTTTTATCACTTCAAATATCCATTAACTGATGGAACTGGATCAATTGAAATTGCAACTACACGCCCTGAAACAATGCTAGGTGATACTGCAATCGCTGTTCACCCTAAAGATGAACGTTACCAACATCTAATCGGCAAAACAGTGACATTACCAATCGTAGGTCGCGAAATTCCGATCATAGCAGATGAGTACGTTGAAATGGAATTTGGTACGGGTGTTGTGAAAATTACACCAGCTCATGACCCGAATGACTTTGAAGTAGGTAACCGCCATGACTTACCACGTATTCTTGTAATGAACGAAGATGGTTCAATGAATGATAATGCTGGAAAATATAAAGGTATGGATCGCTTTGAATGCCGTAAAGCAATCGTTAAAGACTTACAAGACATGGGTGTTTGCTTCAAAATCGAAGATCATATACACTCAGTAGGACACTCAGAACGTTCTGGTGCGGTTGTTGAGCCGTATCTTTCAACACAATGGTTCGTTAAAATGCAACCACTTGCAGATGCATCATTAGAGCTTCAAAAAGATGAAGAAGGCAAAGTAAACTTTGTACCTGCACGTTTTGAAAATACGTATTCTCGTTGGATGGAGAATATCCGTGATTGGTGTATTTCTCGTCAACTTTGGTGGGGTCACCGAATCCCAGCTTGGTACCATAAAGAAACAGGCGAAATTTACGTAGGTACAGATGCTCCAGCTGATGCTGAAAACTGGAATCAAGATAATGATGTATTAGATACTTGGTTCTCATCTGCATTATGGCCGTTTTCAACAATGGGCTGGCCAGATGAAGCAAATGAAGAATTTAAACGTTATTATCCAACTAATACATTAGTAACTGGTTATGATATTATATT
Source organism: Viridibacillus sp. KH_047 (assembly GCF_057838945.1). Taxonomy (NCBI): domain Bacteria; kingdom Bacillati; phylum Bacillota; class Bacilli; order Caryophanales; family Caryophanaceae; genus Viridibacillus; species Viridibacillus sp. KH_047. The sequence goes on from NZ_CM174479.1 coordinate 1,082,257, forward strand.
CTTCTGGGTTTCTCGTATGATTTTCCAAGGTATTGAATTTACTGGAACACGTCCATTTGAAGATGTATTAATTCATGGTTTAGTTCGTGATGAGCAAGGTCGTAAAATGTCTAAATCTCTAGGTAATGGCGTTGATCCAATGGATGTTATCGAAAAATACGGTGCTGACTCATTACGTTACTTCTTAGCAACTGGTTCTTCTCCAGGTCAAGATTTACGTTATTCAAATGAAAAAGTAGAAGCGGTTTGGAACTTCTCAAACAAAATTTGGAATGCTTCACGTTTTGCTTTGATGAACATGGAAGGCATGACTTACGATGAAATCGATTTAACTGGTAAAAAATCAGTAGCAGATCAATGGATTCTAACTCGTCTGAACGAAACAATCGAACAAGTAACAACTTTAGCTGAGAAATTTGAATTTGGTGAAGTAGGTCGTCAATTATACAACTTCATCTGGGATGATTTCTGTGACTGGTACATCGAAATGGCGAAATTGCCATTATACGGTGAAGACGAAGCAGCGAAGAAAACAACGCGCTCTGTACTAGCATATGTTTTAGATAATACAATGCGCCTGTTACATCCATTTATGCCATTTATCACAGAAGAGATTTGGCAAAACCTTCCGCATGAAGGCGAATCAATTACAGTAGCTGCTTGGCCGACAGTTGATGAAACTTTAACTTCACAAGCGCAATCGGATAACATGAAATTACTAATGGACATTATCCGTGCTGTTCGTAATATTCGTGCTGAAGTACAAACACCAATGAGCAAAAAAGTACCTTTATATGTTTCAGCTAAAGATGCTGCAACACTTTCTGTTCTGGAAGATAACAAAGCATATCTAGAAAAATTCTGTAACCCAGAGCCGTTAACACTTGGCGAAGGTATTGAGGCTCCTGGTCAATGCATGTCAGCTGTTGTATCTGGTGCAGAACTATTCTTACCTCTTGAAGGATTAATCGATGTAGCGGCTGAAATTGAGCGCTTATCACATGAACTTGAGAAATGGGATAAAGAAGTGAAACGAGTTCAAGGTAAACTGAACAATGAACGTTTCGTATCAAAAGCTCCAGATGACGTTGTTGCTGCTGAGCGTGCAAAAGAAGCAGACTATATTGAAAAATATGCAACAGTGGAGAAACGTATTAACGAATTAAAAAATATGTAATAAAAAAATCGCTCAAGTATTATACTTGAGCGATTTTTTTTGTAATTAAAACGACAATTTTCGATAAAATACGAGAAATTACCACAATATAATTATCAACAGATATAAGTTGGAAGGTATTTTAGTTCCTTATAAATTAATCCTATAGTGAAATGTCAAGCGGTAATTATAACCAAAATGTAATGTAGTTATTGTACTTTATAATGGCTTATAATAAGAAGGTAAATGATTAAATAACAAGCACAATATACATACCAGGAGTGTTGAATAGTGTTTACAAATATAGAACAGTGCGTCGAGTTTTTAACCTCATTAAAAAAAGGTAGTAGTACATCGATTCCATTAGAAGTCGTTACTTCACTATTACATGAGTTTGGCGACCCCCAACATACTTTTAAAACAATCCATCTAGCAGGATCAAACGGTAAAGGCTCTACTTTAAATGCCTTAAAGGAAATATTAAAGTACAGTCAAATAGAAAAAGTAGGCTGCTTTGTTTCTCCACACTTAGAGCGCATAAATGAGCGTATTACAATTAGTGACAAGCAAATTACGGATGAGCAATTCCTTTTATACGTCAATAAAGTGTTTGCTGCAATTGATGAAAAGGACGGAGTATACCCAAGTTTTTTTGAAATTATGACGATTGTAGCTTTCCTCTATTTTGCAGATGAAAAAGTAGATGTTGCTCTAATTGAAACAGGTATTGGTGGCAAATTAGATTCAACTAATGTGATAGATCCCATCATTTCAATAATTACAACGATTTCTTTAGAACATACAGCGATTTTAGGTGATACCTATGACAAAATTGCATATCAAAAGGGTGGCATTATTAAAGAAAATAGACCCGTAGTGACAACTGTAGAGAACAAAGATGCACTAGAAGTTCTTCGGAAAGTAGCGGAAGAGAAGCATGCACCTATAGCTATTTTCAACAAGGATTTTACGGCAACAAAAGTTGCTCAAAAGGAACATATACAAGTGTTTAATTACTCTAAAGGTGATTACGCCCTAACTGATGTTGAATTACGTATGGCAGGTCCTCACCAAATTAACAATGCATCATTAGCTATTACAACGGCATTATTGTTAAAAGATGCTGGATACTTTGATATTACAGAAGAAGCCATTCGAAAAGCTTTAAAAGAAGCAAAATGGGCGGGGCGCTTTGAAGAGTATGGTCATCTTATCGTAATTGATGGAGCGCATAATCCCGAAGGTACAGAAGCGTTAATTGCAACATTAAAAGCGAAATATCCGACGAGGGAATACGATTTTATCTATGCCGCGCTACAGGACAAAGATCATCTAAAAAGTATTAAGATGATGGCGGAAGTAGCAACCTCTATGACATTTACGCAAATAACTATGCCTAATGCCGCACCAGCCGAAGAATTAGCAGCATTATCACAACACCACCATACTTATTTTGATGCCGATTGGGAACGTGTAGTGAAGCGAGCAATCCAGAAAAAAGAGGACGAGCATGTATTAGTCATAACAGGTTCTCTTTATTTTATATCTGAAGTACGTGCATTTTTAAACAATAAAGTGAAGCAGTAAATGAGGTGCCAACATGATTCCGAAATTAGATCACTATAAAGAAAAGTGGGGTGTCCGTAGTGACGCCTCGATTAAACCAGGATTAACAGCTATTACTGAAGCATTACAATTAGTAGGGAATCCACAAGAAAACTTATCAGTAGTCCATGTGGCGGGTACAAATGGCAAAGGTTCAACGATTACTTTTATAGAACATATAAGTAAAGCTCATGGACTGTCGACCGCTACATTTATGTCTCCGTGTATTGAAGATATACACGATCAAATTCAGCTAGATGAACAACCGATTACACCAGAAGAAATGGATGCAGTTTTTAGTATCATGGCAGACGCGGGATTAGATGGAAAGTTAACAGACTTCGAACTGTTAACAGTAGTAGCCTTTTTAGCTTTTAAGCGCTTTGCACCTGATATTACTATTATCGAATGTGGTATGGGGGGGCGTTTTGATAGTACAAATGTTGTAACGCCAATTGTGTCAGTTGTACCTAGTATTGCTTTAGAGCATACAAATTTTTTAGGATCAACTATTGAAAGTATAGCTATGCATAAAGCAGGCATTATTAAAGAAGGAAAGCCTGTAGTGACGGGCGTGCTACCAACTAAAGCATTAAAAATATTTACACAAGAAGCGGAAAAACTACGCTCACCATTACTTGTTTACAATGAAAATTTCACCGTTATAGAGGAAGACTCGAAGGAAAAATACATGACTGATGATGTACGAATCACGAACTTAACACGTACAATGCCGGGCTTGCATCAGCGTAGTAATATGGCGCTAGCAATTACAGCATTTAATATTTTTGCACAAGTAAATGGAGTGAAAACATATGTCGAAGCATTCCGAAATGGGATTCAAAGTGCTCAGCTAGCATGTCGCTTTGAACAACTTGCGCCGAAGCTTTATATTGACGGGGCACATAACCCAGCAAGTGCTAAAAGTTTAGTAGATGCGATTCAAGAGCAATTTCCTAGTGAACCTATTCATTTTATCGTTGGAATGCTTGGGGACAAGGATATACGAGGAGTTTTAGCAGAATTAGAAAAAGTAGGTACTACATTTACCTTTATAGATGTAGCAAATGATCGTTCGATGGCTGCTGATGAGATTTTGAAAATGAGTACTGCGGTAAATAAATCGACAACATATGACATTTTAACTACTGTTCATCAAAAGTTGCTGCTGAATGAGGTAATTATCATGACTGGTTCCTTATATTTGTTAGCAAAATGGCGAAAAATATTGTATGAAACATTTAATTGAATCGTATTAAATGGATGACTTTGGTAAAATGATTTGCTATAATTGCTTAAAAGTAGGCATAAGTACTCATTATGAGAGGTGTGAGCAGTGAATTTATCACTAAAGTTTAGATGGACCGTATTTGCAGTATGGTTGGCAACTATACCAATCAGTTTATATGTGGTATACCACTATTTCCCTCCGCCAACGTATATTGATTGGTCTGAGTTAATAGGCTTCATAGTATTGGCAATCATAACAGCCATTTTCCCTATTGTTATAAACGGGGTCCCTTTATTTTTTATGCAGTGGGTAAACTTAGCGGTTTTTTTGAAATATGGTTTATTTATTGAATTAATTGTATTCCAAATTGCACTGATTCCATTTTTATACCGTGCAAAGTTACTTAAGTTAAGTCTCTACCGAATACCTTGGAATTCGATTATGTTTTTCCTCGTATCTTTCATCAGTGGTTTATTTTTTATCATAATTGGTGGGGAATTTGGTTCGCTTAGCATTCCTCATATTGTCTTATTCGGAATGGTTTATTTATTTATGAATACATTTGTGAATCATGTGTTACTGAAATTGAGTTTAATCGTTATGAAGAAAAAAGCTCCGTTTCTAACAAAAGATGATTATTGGGATTATAATAGTATGCTATTTACTTTTCCTATAGGGTTAACACTATATCTACTGTCGGAATATGTGGGTCCAATATCATTTGTTTTACTTGGGTTGCCATTTTTAATAGTGACTCAAATTTTAAAAATGTATAGTACATCAGAAAGAGTAAATGAATACCTATCGTTGGCTGCGCATTTCGGTCATCAATTAGGGAATCGCTTAACGAGTGATAAAGTTGTGGATTTATTTATGGATAAAACTATTGAAATCATGCCTGTAGATCATGCTTACATTATCGATATTGTGAATGGTCAGCTACAATTCCTTAGATCACATGAAAATGGAGTAACCACAGCGGTTAATATCTCTCATGAAAATATTTTGAAAACGCCTATCAAAGAAATAATGAACACAGAGCAAACAATTGTTTATAATCAACAGTCCGAATGGATAGATATGGGGATAGGTTTTTTGCCTTTTGCCACACAAAGTATAGTAATGATGCCCATCTCGAGAAATCAAAAAATGGTAGGAGTTTTATTAATAGCTTCTAATAAGAAAAAATTCTTTGAAGAATATAAAATTCGTATATTGGACATACTATGTTCTTGTTTTGCTGTTTCCGTGGAGCGATCGCGATACATTGAGGCGACATTAAACAAAAGTGAACGCTGTGGTTTAACTGGGTTATATAATTACAGGTATTTCGAAGAACAACTTACAATTAAAATGCAAGAATTAATGGACGGGGAAATACGTCAGCTATCGTTAATCATGCTCGATATTGATCATTTCAAACTTATTAATGATACGTATGGTCATCAAAGTGGTAATAGCATTTTATGTGACTTCGCTCGTACTTTAGAGGAAGAAGTGGGAGGTAAAGGGTTATTAGCTAGATTTGGCGGTGAGGAATTTGTTATTTTACTTCCGAATATGTCTAAAGGTGAGGCACTCCACTTAGCCGAAGAAATTCGTATGAATGTACAACTTAAGTTATTTGAAATTGGATCAGATTTGAGTTTGAATCAGATAAAAGAACATGTCACAATCACGACAAGTGTTGGTGTTTCAACTGCTCCTGAAGATTGTGATAAACCAATGGCACTAATCCGAAATGCTGATAGGGCTTTGTATGTAGGAGCTAAACAAAAAGGGCGTAATCGCGTAGCGGAGTATCTAAAAACCTAAACATAAGCTAAGAGATTCCTAGAATTCTCTTAGCTATTGCAACATATAATGATTAGCAGAATACATATTAGTTAAATATTTTTTACATATGAATGCCTGCACTACTATTAATATACTGTTGAAAATGAGCAAAGAAAACGTGGATTAAAAATGAGAGGATGTACTTAAAATCAATCAATTAGAATTTCTAAACAAAGATCCTGGGAGTAGACAGTTTGAAAAGGTTCTTCGTGCACTCCGGAATATTGAACAGCTAACAATCACGAAGGTTGATCGTATTGTTATCAAAAATGATGTAACCATTTCATTAACTAATTTGTTTGGAAAAGAATTAGTAGAAGGACTAACGAATCATAGTAGCGAATCAATAACTACTGATGAAACATTATCATCTAATCTTTCATCAGTTAATCAACAAGTAGAGGAAATTCAGTATGCAACTCCCGTATGTTCTAATGCATCTGTAACTTCCTCACTTAAGCCTGAATGTATTACATTTGATGTAATGCTAGTCTCTCCAAATTATGACGATGTTTATGACTTTATAAAAGAAGTAGAAAGATTAGATCGTATCGTCCGTATAGATAAAGTAAACTTTTCAGTACCAAACGGAGAAGCTGTTTTAAAAGAAACCATTCAAACGACATTACAGTTAACGACTTTCTATTGTAAGGATAAGTCGTATTAATTTATGGATTAAAAATACTGAAGTTGGTTGTAAAATACTTTTTCTATGGGGTTAATATCCCTTTTTTAGTTGGGATGAGGAACATTTAGGTTATAGAAGAATCCTTATAAGGATTCCAAATAGATCAAGAGACCAATAATTTTTTCTGTAGAAAATGTACCAGAGAATAATTGAAGAGGCGTTTCAAAGTTAATTCCTCACTTTGAAACGCCTTTTTGTGTTTTACTATATCCTTAATTTTTTCAAATATTTATTAAGAGAATTATCTATTACTTTACTCTTCTATTAAAGCTCCTTGAGAGGATAATTGTTTAGGGTCATCATAAGACGGAACTGTTTCAATAAGTATAGGGTTAGAGGAAGCATATTGAACATATGATCCACCTGAAGCAGTAAAAGATTTTGCAATAACTGCTCCTGTAATATTTCCACTACCTGATAAAGTAACATCTGCGTTTGGTGCGAAAAATACTTTAGTAATGGCTGAAGAAGCTCCATCTAATTCAACTTTACTTCCTCCAGAATAAATATCCCCTTGGAATCCTCCGCTACCTCCGAATTTAAAATTGGCGTTTTTTGCATTATTTCCTTTGTAATACACTTTGAGTTTGGATATACTCCCATTGTTGAGGGCCTTGTCTGTATTACCAACATTGATCGTTAAAGAATAGTTACTAGATAGTATGATATTTTTAAATTTCATATTAAGTGTATATTTGTTAGTAAGGTAGTGATTTATTAATAAATCGCCACCTTGTATGACATTTGTTTTTTCGGAGTCATTTTTTTTTGACTTGCTCATTATTAGGGTATTTCAATTGCTCAAAATTATTAAAATCATCGTCTGGGAAAGTAGGTAACTCGATATCAATCGGAGTGTTAAGGTCTGCTTTAGGTTTATGGCTATAAGTAAGAAGGAATATCTATACTACCTGGATTAGGTAATCCCGTAGCAATATCCGCTCCATATATAGCATATATTTTTAGTCAAAAAATGTAAAATGAATTTTAAGTTGTGATAAAAGACGTATCTTTTTGGATAATTTTTATTTATAATCTAGTTTATGGTTGTGGAAATAAATATATACAAAAATATCTATAATAGGAGAATTAGAATATGAGGTTTTTTACGAAAATAACAATAATTACCCTGTTAGTATTCGGTTTTCTTGTTCCATTTGAATATAACAGGGATAAAGCATTAGCTGCTCCTAAGGGCTCTACTATAGGGAATGTATCTATAGAGAACTTGTCTAATGAAAATATGAAAAAAAAGTTAAATGCAGCTATTGATACATGGCAAGGTAGTGAAATATTGATAACGGTTGGGGAAAAAGAGATTTTATTGAATGGGGAAGATTTTCAATTCGATATAGCTGCTTCTATTAAGCAATATGAACTTAGTATAGAGAAATCGTGGTATGCGTTTTGGGAAAAGAAACGTATTATACAAGAGCCTTTGATTGTAGAAGCAAATCCTACACTACAGGAGAAAATTGAAAACCAAACAAATTTAAAAGATGAAAATCTAATTACTCAAATTCTTGAAGCGGCATCTTATCTGAAGCGTTCTCCAATTAAGGTTGAAGTTAAAGATATATCAATCGATCATGCTGAACGAATTTCCTTTGAAACGATAGCCTTGAGCGATAGTCAAACCGCAGAAATTTCGAAAATAGTTGATCAATTAAATGGATATATAATTGAGCCAGAAAATGAAGTCTCATTTAATGAACTAATAGCCAATACCTCTAACAATGAAAGTGCAATGACGATTGTAGCATCAGCTTTGCATAGTGCAGTAATACAAAGTAGCTTCGAAATATTGGAAAGGCATCAAGCTAATGAAGTTCCAACCTATGTGTATCCAGGATATGAAGCTGTTGTAAATCCAATATTTAAAAGAGATTTCCGATTTGTATCCCATAGTAAAGTGCCGGCGAAAATTGTTGCTACATTAATATCAGGTGAATTAAAAATTGAGCTATATTCACTAAGAGGCAATCCAAAAGTGTCCGTATTTGAAGAGGATAAAAAGAATGTTAAGCCCCGTACTATTTATCGATATTCTTCTTATTTAGAAGAAGGAGAAAGAGAGATAGCTCAACAATCAGAGGCAGGTCTACAACTATTAATTTATCGCACAGTCACTATTGATGATGGAAATGAAAAGACAGAATTAATCAGTCAGAATTACTATGCTCCACAAAATGAAATCATTGAGCTGTCATCAAAACAAACACCGGTTGATTTGAATTCTACAAGCGGAGAAGAAGTTTCAGAAGAATGTAATGTGGGCGATACCTCAGAAGTTTGCAAACCAACAACTACTAAACGTAAAAAAGCAACTATAAGTAAAAATGGTAGTCCTGTTCCCGAGGGAAGCTACTATACCGAAACAGGAGATATTGTTACACCTGGTGATACGAAATAAGGTGGCGAAGAGGTGGGGGGATAATGAGTAAAGTAAAAAGAAAAAGACTCGGGGATTTATTAGTTGAAGCTAACGCAATTACTCAGGAGCAGTTAGATTATGCTCTAAAAAGTAGAAATATAAATGAAAGACTTGGAGATTTTATGATTAGGGAAAATTAAATCGAGCGCTTGGCATGCATACGATTGATAGTTCTATTCAACAGCTGTTAGCGAAGAAAATAATAGACTAGATGAGTTGAAATATCCTCTTGTTGAAGCAGATAAAGTTGAAAAAACTACAGATGGTTACTCTATTACCTATACTGCTTTAGGAAAAATAAAAAATGATAAATATAAAGATGGTGTTACTACAGGAAATGTTATATCGAGCGATAAATTAAGTGAAAATATGGGGAATTAATTACTGAAACACAGCAGCCTCCGCTGCTGTATTCCCTTTAATCTTTCGTTGAAGAAAGCCATAACATTCGGCTTTCTCCACCGAAGTATTAAAGCTTTTGGATGTGGGAGGTACTCTGATGATATTTAAGAAGAAAAAGCGACAGCTGTCACTTATATATAATGATTATGCAATGCATATGTTAGCAGTCAGTTCAAATGATTTAGCGCAGTCTAAAATAGAAGGTATTCCTTTAGATGAAGGTATTGTGGTGGATGGTGTCATTGAAGATGAGCTTTCTTTTTTTGAGATACTGAAGGAACAAGTAAAAAAATATGGTCTTAAAGGTCAGAATGTACGCTTTTTTGTGCCGGATAGTACAGTCATGATGAAGGTTATTGATCATCCACAGGAATTAAAGGGAGAAGAAGCGATTAAAGAATTTGTAGAGATGGAGCTAGGTCGATCAATTCATCTACCTTTTGAAGATGCACTTATTGATATTTATGATGCACCGGCTGGAGATGGCAAGGCGACTTTATTTGCTACGAGTGCAGATGAGATTCAGAAGTTGACGGGACTTTTAGCTGATGCTAACTTAACGCCTGTTGTGGCGGATATTAAAGCGATTTCTAATCTGCGTTTGCTTGAAATGGTTATGCCGAATATACATAATAGCGTTACGCTAATTACAGATTGGTCTATTAATGAGCTGTCATTAACAATTTATTCGCAGGGGGAAGTCGAATTTTTACGTTATCAAACGATTAATACAGAGCGTAGTAAATGGTACCCGAAACATACGGAAGATGCCTTTGATTATGCTTACAGTGATGATGTGATGAATTATCAAACAGCATTAATGGAGCCGTTATCCGAAATTGATCGTATTTTAAACTTTTATCATTCCTCTTTAAATAAAGGTGAAAAAAGCGTAGGGAATATTGTTGTTATAGGAGATTCTCCAGAGTTGCCTTATATAATTGACATGCTAGAAAGTCAATTAAATTTGCCTATACATACTTTAAAAGATTCAGTGATTACTAGTAAGTTCCCTAACTTTAAGGCATCACAATCAAGTTTAATTGGACTAGCCTTAAAGGAGGTAGAGTAGGATATGATTCCAGATATTAATCTCTTACCTAAGATTGAAAGAAAAAAGACAAATAGTCTACTTTTATGGTTATTTGTTGCTGTCTTTTGTTTTTTACTTATTGCTACTGGGGTGAAATATTTCTCGTTAAAAATTGAGATTAAATACTTGTCCTCAGAGCAACAAAGTTTATCAACAGAAATTAATAGTTATAAAGGCCAAATCGCTAATATTCAGAAGCAATCACAAGGTACACTTGCGCAATCTGTACAATTTGTTGAATCGGTTTCATACCCAGTTACACCGATTATTGATAGTTTAGAAGGCCATCTTGAATCGTACGAAAAGCTTACGGATATTAATTACGGTGCTGAAGGTATTGCGGTGACAATCGACTTTGAAACACTTAACGATGTATCTCTGTATGTTCAAAAATTATTAATGGATCATTTATATACTGATGTCCAAATTGAAAAAGTAACTGCTTTTAAACCAGAAAAAAACGAGTATAATAATGCCGGTTCAGATGAAGACTTAGTCCCCCGCTATACAGCAGAGTTTAAATTGGCTATTAGTAATTCAGATTTACTTGCGGAGGTAGAACGTCCATGAATTCTTTAGGGAGTAATAAGAAATCAGCATATATTCTAATAGGAATACTTGTTATTACAATCTTATGCGCTATCTTTTATTATGCTGTGTATTCAAAAATGGAGGAAAGTAATTCATTGAAATATCAAATAGCGGATATGCGGAAAGAGGCAGCGATTCTAGACGAACAGCTTGATATAATAAAGGACGAACAAAAAGCCAACGAGAAAAGTATGAGTGAACTAAAAACGAAAGTACCGTTAGATCGTGATTTAAGTAATGTGATTAATGCTATTGAACAAGTGGAATTAGTAAGTGAAACGAATGTGCTTGACGTTACATTTAATAATTATGATGTGGCCGTTAAAGAAACAATCCAAACGGACGAAACCTCAACTAATAAGGGACCACAAAATCAAGCAAGTAGTGATAATGTAAACAGTAATGATGAGAACGAAACGTCGGTTCCCCCTGTTTCACCGATTGCATCTAGTAGTCTACCAGAAGCATTAAAGTTAATAACGATGACGCTATCCATTAGTGCACAGGATAAAAAAGAAATAAGAGCTTTTTTAAAGGAAGTCGAAGAATTGCCTCGTATTATGCGTATTGACTCTGTCGAGTACGAGATACCAAATACAGATGTACAAAGTTCAGAGGCAGATGAAGCGCTTCAAGCAACCGTTCAACTCATAGTATTCTACTATGAGGGTTCAGTAGAAGAATAAACTTTAATAAGAGGGATATAAATGATAATTGTTTATGCACTATTCTTTTTTATATTTGGTCTAGTTTTTGGTTCGTTTTTTAATGTCGTTGGGTTAAGGGTACCTAAGGGAGAGTCTATTGTTCGCCCACCTTCACATTGTACAAATTGTCAAAGGCAGTTAACAACTAGGGACTTAGTACCTGTTTTATCTTTTTTGTTTTTGAAGGGTAAATGTAGAAATTGCGAAGCAAAAATTCATTGGGTATACCCGTTAATGGAATTTTTGACAGCTATTCTTTTTACATTGGCGTATTTGGAATTGGGATTAAAGCCTGAATTAATCATTGCATTATTATTTATATCCCTATTAATCATTATTACAGTTTCAGATATTGCGTATATGTTGATCCCTAATAAGATTTTATTGTTTTTTGGGGTGCTCTTAGTGGTTGGACGTATTTTCATCCAGTCAGACCCATGGTGGGATAGTATTGTTGGAGCGTTTGGTGGGTTTTTAATATTATTACTCGTTGCTATCTTGTCGAAAGGTGGTATAGGCGGCGGTGATATTAAATTATTTTTCATCATTGGACTAGTACTTGGTATTTTTTCGACATTACTTGCGTTATTTTTGGCAGCTGTTATTGGTTTAGTAACAGGTGTTGTACTATTAATCTACCGAAAGCAAGGGCGTAAAACTCCAATTCCTTTCGGTCCATCGATTGCAGTGGCAAGTATTATTGCTTATTTCTACGGTGAACAAATTCTCGAATGGTATATGAATTTGTTATTTTAACAAGATAAATTTTGTAGACAAGACGACAGGAGTCTTGTCTTTTTTTATGGCCATCATGCTACGGTTAATAGAGGGGTGATGACATGAAATTTGAATCCAGAAATAATAAAAAAATGCTGCTCTTGTCTATGGTGCATGGTGTGATTATTGGTGTGGCAGGAGTATTTCTATTTTTCATTGCATTGCATTTTTTTGATGGACAGGCAGATAAGCAAGTTACTGACGATAAGAAAACTGAAACAAAAACGACAACAACTGCTAAGGCTGATGACAAAGCATATACCTTTTATGCACAACAATATGGTGTTTTTTCAAGTGAGCAATCCGCGACGGAATTTTTAGGTACTAATCCAAAACTATATACTAGTGCTATCGTTTCATTTGGCGGTCAATATTTTGTATGGTCCGCTGTTGGGACGAAGGAAAAAGAAATTAAGGAAAGAGTAGATAAAGATTCATTCATAAAAAAGATTAGCTTTAGCGGTGCTAAATGTGAAAGTCCAGCACTTGTCGAAATGCCCAAAGTGCTGAGTGCATCAAAAGTGTCAAAGTTTACTTTTGAAGACTCTAAGAAAAAGATTGATCCACCTTCAAATTGGACTTCGAACATTGAAGCGGTATCAAAGGTTTCAGACGATATTCTAGTAATCAGATTACAGCTAATTAGTCACTATACAGCACAAAACAAATGTCTCAAGATTGGGTTTTAAGGTGTTAAAACCCATCAAATCTCGATTTTAACACTTTTGAAAAAAATGTCATTTCGATTATGATGTCAAAAAAGGAGGGAATTGAAATGACTTTAAATCCAGTAACGACTATTATTCTAGTGAGCCCAAAAGGCAATGCTGAAGATATTTTTGCTCGTATTAAGATACCTTATGAGGTTGAGTATCATCATGTAGCCATTGATTATCCTTCAACTACATCACCTTTGGATTTTACTGTTTACTGTTCTTTTGTGACTTTATGGCGTCAATTTATGGTAGAACATAATAAGGCATATATTTCGACGAAAAGAACCGTTAGTATTGATGGTGAAATTATGTGCCCCCCTACTACTAGACAGGGTGCATATCGTTATTTAGCTAAACTATCAAATCGTCAACATATTGTAACGACAGCGATTGCAGTTAGATATCTTGGACAGGTAACTATGGTAGTAGTTGAGTCCAAAGTAACGATGAAAAAATTATCTCAAAAAATAATTGAACATTATGTTGAAACCGGGGAACCTTTTGAACATGATATTGGTTATAATATACAAGGATTAGGGGCAAATTTAACGGAATCTATTGAGGGGGATTTTGATAATGTCGCGGGATTACCAATTGACGCTTTGCAAGAGCATCTAATTAGCAAAAAGATTCTCGTTGTAAAGGAAGGGGAGATAGTCGATGTCTACTGACACTATTAAACCAATGATGATCCGCGATGTACATCAAGATGACCGCCCAAGGGAACGCTTAAAGAGACAAGGAGCAGAGAGTTTATCGAACCAGGAGCTTATCGCAATATTATTACGGACAGGGACGAAGGAAGAATCTGTTTTACATATTGCTAATCGAGTTTTAACTTCTTTCGAACAGCTTCACGAATTAAAGCATGCAGCCATTGAGGAAATCATGTCTGTAAAAGGAATTGGAGAAGCAAAAGCGATTCAACTACTAGCTGCCATTGAATTAGGTAGAAGAATGTCGCAACAGCGAATAGAAGATCGCTATACTATCAGGTCTCCTCAAGATGCGGCTACATACTTAATGGCTGATATGACTGCTTTACTACAAGAGCATTTCGTAGTGTTGTTTTTGAATGTTAAAAACCAAATTATTCATAAGCAAACGATCTTCATTGGTAGTTTAAATGCTAGTATCGTACACCCACGTGAAATTTTTCGTGAAGCTGTTAAACGCTCTGCTGCTTCGCTTGTTTGTGCGCATAATCATCCCTCAGGCAACCCCGCTCCTTCACCAGAAGATATTGAAGTTACAAAAAGAATCCAGGAAGCCGGCTATATAATAGGTATAGAGCTTTTAGACCATGTCATAATTGGGGACCACCAATTTATAAGTTTAAAGGAGAAAGGGTACATGTAACACTGTAATTTTTCATTCCTTTCCGTTATAATAAAACTTATGATTTTATGACAGCTAAGAAAGTTATGGCTATAGAGAAAGGAAGAACATAATAGTGTTTGGATTAGGTGGGAAAGATGTCGGGATTGACCTCGGCACAGCAAATACATTGGTATTTATTAAAGGAAAAGGAATCGTACTCAGAGAGCCTTCTGTAGTTGCGAAAAATACAAAAACAGGTGAAATCGTAGCAGTAGGTAACGATGCAAAAAATATGATTGGACGTACTCCAGGTTCGATCGTAGCAATCCGCCCAATGAAAGATGGCGTTATAGCTGATTTTGATATTACTACTACTATGATTCAATATTATTTACGTGAGGCTATGAAATCTTCTGGTGGTAACTGGAAAAAGCCGAATGTGATGATTTGTGTACCTTATGGTATTACATCTGTTGAACAACGTGCTGTTATAGATGCATCTCGTCAAGCAGGTGCGAAAGATGCTTTCACAATTGAAGAACCATTTGCAGCAGCAATTGGTGCTAACTTACCAGTTTGGGAACCAACAGGTAGTATGGTTGTTGATATCGGTGGTGGTACTACTGAAGTTGCTGTTATCTCATTAGGTGGTATTGTGACAAGTGAATCTGTACGTGTTGCGGGTGACGCAATGGATCAAGCCATTACAGCTTATATTCGTAAATCATATAATTTAACTATTGGTGAACGTACTTCAGAATCTATTAAAATGGAAATTGGTTCTGCTAGCACTGAAGGTCCTGAAGAGCGCATGGAAATCCGCGGTCGTGATTTAGTAACAGGCTTACCAAAAACAATTGAAATTTCTTCTATCGAAATTGCTGAAGCATTACGTGAATCTATCTCTGCTATTATCGATGGCGTTAAGAAAACATTAGAGCAAACTCCTCCAGAGCTTTCTGCTGATGTTATGGAACGCGGTATTGTATTAACTGGTGGTGGAGCTTTACTGAAAAGCTTAGATAAAGTTATCAGTAGTGAAACAAATATGCCGGTATTTATTGCTGAAAATCCACTAGATTGTGTTGCAATTGGTACTGGTATGGCGTTAGATCATATCGATTTAGTACGTCGTCAACAAACGAAAGGTTAAGGAGGTTTAGGCAATGCCACAGTTTTTCTCGAATAAGCGATTAATTTTGCTGCTTGTCGGCGTAATTTTCCTCGTGGCATTGATTAGCTTCTCCTTACGCGATCGTCAAAACGCCTCGCTTCCTGAACAAATTATTAAAGATACAGTCGGTTTTGGACAATCTCTAGTGTCCAAACCGGCTCACTACATAACAGGAATCTTTAATAATGTCGATGCATTATTAAACACGTATGATGAAAACAAAAGATTAAAATCGCGTTTGGAAGAATTTGCAGTACTGCAGGGCGAAGTCAATGATTTGAAGATTGAAAATGACAAGCTACGAGCTATAATTGACAAAAAAGAGGATTTGAAGAAATTCAATCCAATTCAAGCAACTGTTATTGCACGAAATCCTGATCAATGGGAAGAAAAGTTGATTTTGGACCAAGGTACGATGGATGGGATTAAAGTCAACATGGCAGTTAGGACATCTGAAGGCTTAATTGGTAAAATCGTGCAAACGACACCGTATACATCAGAAGTAGAGTTATTGACTACCAATAATCCGAATTATCGTGTATCAGCAGTTGTTGCAAATAAAAAACAAGTATTCGGCCTAATAGAAGGTTTTGATGAGAAACGTAACGAATTAATACTAAAACGTATTGACTCTAGTTTGAAAGTGAAAAAAGGCGATAAAGTAATGACATCTGGTTTAGGTGGTATTTTCCCGAAAGGTATTCTAATTGGGGAAGTAACTAAAGTTACTACAGATGATTATGGTTTAACAAAACTTGCTTATGTGAAACCAGCTGCTAACTTTTCAATGCTTGATCATGTTATTATTGCGAAAAGAGAATCTATTAATATTGATGGCTCTGATGGTAATAGTACTAACAATGACGAAACAAATAAAACTACTACTAACACGACTGGGGATGGAGAATGATGGTGCGTTCTCTAATTCCTCTAGTCGCTGTTGTGTTGTTCTTTTTGGAAACTGAATTTGCCCTATTTTCGCCGATAAAGTGGAATGGTGAGTTAGCTTATTTAGTGCCGAGATTTTTAATATTATATTTGATATTTCTTTCGATTTACTACAATCGAAAACGAGCTATGCTATATGGATTAATTTTTGGGCTCTTGTATGATATCTTCTACATTGATATTATTGGATTATATTCATTTTTGTACCCATTTATTTGTTTTATAGCAGGTTCTACAGTAAAATATATCCATCAGCATTTATTTGTAACAACAACATTATCGTTACTATTAGTCGCGTTATTAGAGATTATCTTACATCAATTTTTCTTAATAATTTCATTTACGACTATTCCATTTTCAGAATTTTTAAATCAGCGTTTAATACCAACAATGATTGCGAACTCAATTTTCCTCATCATGCTTGGTTGGACGTTTAGATATTTAATACAAGCGCGCGTATTGCAAAAAGCAAATCAATCCATTTTATAATAAAATCGTGAGGTGACGCATTTGTCGACAAAGCAGCTAGTCTATATTAAAGGTACGAAGGATGGACTTGTGCTTCGACTAGACGATCAATGCGCTTACTCAGAGTTAGTCGATGAACTTAAGCGTAAGGTGTCCGAAGAAGGTATGGAAGGTCAAGCTGAAGTACAGATTCAATTAGGAAATCGTTATTGTGATGAAGAACAATTAAAAGGAATTTTGCATATTGTTCAGCAATCCGAGCATTTAAAAGTTTCAAAGATTAAGAGCGATGTAATTTCTGTTGAGGAAAGTAATCGTAGAGTGGTAGAAAGCAGATCAGCTACTTATGTTGGTATCGTGCGATCGGGACAAACGATCCGTGCTGAAGGTGACTTAGTAGTTGTTGGAGATGTTAATCCTAACGCTAAAGTTGAAGCGGGCGGTAGTATTTTCGTCTTAGGACGTTTAAAAGGAATTGCTCATGCGGGTGCAAAAGGTAACCGTGAAGCAGTTATAGCCGCGTCTTGGCTTGAAGCAACCCATCTACTGATTGCTGACTTGATGGAACTTATGACAAATGAATTAGCCGTTTTGTCTGAAACACCTGAAATGGAATGTGCGTATATACATTCAAATGGTCATATTACGATTGACCGCTTGCAAGATTTGCGTTTATTTAGGCCAAATCTGTCAACGTTTAAAGGAGGAAGCTAATGTGGGAGAAGCAATTGTTATAACTTCTGGTAAGGGAGGCGTTGGTAAAACAACGACTACTGCAAATCTAGGAACTGCATTGGCCCTTCAAGGAAAAAAAGTATGCTTAGTTGATACAGACATCGGTTTACGCAACCTTGATGTTATCCTTGGATTAGAAAACCGCATTATTTACGATTTAGTAGATGCTATTGAAGGTCGATGTAAAATTCACCAAGCGCTTGTAAAAGATAAACGCTTTGATGAATTACTATTTTTATTGCCCGCTGCTCAAACAACAGATAAGACAGCAGTAACACCACAACAAATGAAGCAGTTAATTGGTGAATTAAAAAGAGATTATGATTTTGTGTTAATTGACTGTCCTGCCGGAATTGAACAAGGTTATAAAAACGCTGTTGCGGGTGCAGACAAAGCAATAGTTGTAACAACACCTGAAATTTCAGCGGTGCGTGATGCAGATCGTATTATTGGTCTGTTAGAACAAGAAGAAATAGAACCGCCTAAATTAATTATTAATCGGATTCGTCCACATTTAATGAATCGCGGCGATACATTAGATGTGAACGAAATTACTACACACTTATCAATTGATTTGGTAGGAATTATTCCAGATGATGAGAACGTGATTAGCTCATCCAATAAAGGTGAGCCGATTGTGATGGAGCCGACTACACAAGCGGCTTTAGCATATCGCAACATCGTACGACGAATCCTTGGTGAATCAGTTCCACTTATGACTTTAGAAGGTCAGAGTAAAGGTGTATTCGCTAAACTCAAATCATTATTTTCTAAATAAGTTCTGTAGATGCTCGTCCATACTGGACAAGTTTTAAAGTCCGAAAAATATTGTTCTCGATTAGTTAGACTACTCCACATTTAAAATGTGTAGAGTAGTCTTTTTGTTTTAGGGGAAAATGGAAGGTGGAAGTAGAGCTTGAATTTCAGTTATAGTACAAAAGAGTCTTTATAACTTTATTTATTTCTCTCCCTAAATAAAGTTTATATATAACATGTAAATGAATGAAGTACCTTCTCTACTCATATATTGCAATAAAGAATACTATGAGGTGAAGAGTTTGAAGAATAAATTGAAGTGGATTTTGGCATTCCTCATTACATTTAGTGTTGTTATGATTTCAACACTTGAAAAAAATGGTACGATGCAGACGAATATTAAGCAAATTACGAGTACGGGTGAAGATTTCGTGGTGCTACGAAATTGGACAAAGGGTTTACTTAATCCAGATGGTAAACAAGATGATTCAATTACTGTAACAGCTCCTTTATATGAGGGAGAGCTAGCAACATTTTCCACTTTACAGCCGTTCTCGAACGGTACTTTACTGTCTTATAAAGAGAATATTAGTATACGTGCCAAACAAGATGGACTTGTCATTTTCACTGGCCATACGCAATCGCTTGGGAAGACGATGACAGTCATTTATGAAGATGGTGAAAATGTTACGTATGGTTTTTTAGATGAATTGACAATATTACCGTACACCTCAGTTAAGGAAGGAGAAACAATTTCAAATTTAACGTCGGGACGTCTTTATCTACAAGTTGAGAATAAGGGTACTATGCTTGATTCAACCGCGATAAAAGAGTGGTTGAAGTGAGGGAGAAAATAAAAGTACTAAAATTTCGCATACATCCCACGATGATACCGATAATAATTATATTGTTGTTATCAGGTAATGTAGCTCACTATGCCATGATTCTCGGTTCATTACTTTGGCATGAATGCGGACATTTAATAGCTGCTAGCAAATATAAGCTCATCATTAAAGACTGTACGATTATGCCTTATGGAGGGGAAATAAGACTTGCGAAAACACAGTTGATTCGTAAAAAGCATAGGTTAGTAGTTGCGGCTGCTGGACCGATTGCTACTTTTTTTCTCTTGATTTTAGCTCTATTCATGCCAGGGGCGATACAAGAACCACTGGTATACATACAATTCTTCATTTTAATTATTAACCTATTGCCAATTTGGCCTTTAGATGGTGGCCGAATAATCGAAATCTTATTAAGCGGAAAACAACCCCTATATGAAATACATGAGTTTTTTTTAAAGTATTCAATTATTACATGTTTAGTGGTTCTACTGTGCTGTATTTTATTATTACCAAAGTCCGTATTTTTGCTCTTTTTATTTTTATTTATATTATTTCAAAATATAAAAGAATGGAGATATCGGAAATATACTAAAGCATTTGAAAAGTATGCGTTGAATATATTGACGTAATAGTTTCTATGTGGTAGTATTTTAATGTTATTGTTTGTAGCACCCGTGCTACTACAACCGCGCTGAAAAGGTTTTAAGTATCTTTCGGGATCACCTGATTGAGGGCGAGTCTGAGTTATAAGAGGAGGTGCAGATATGTACGCAATTATCGAAACTGGTGGTAAACAAATCAAAGTTGAAGCTGGCCAAGAAATCTACGTTGAGAAATTAAACGCAGAAGATGGTGAAGTGGTTACTTTTGACAAAGTTTTATTCGTAGGTGGCGAAGCGGTTAAAGTTGGTGCTCCATTCGTGGAAGGCGCTACTGTAACAGCTAAAGTTGAAAAACACGGTCGTCAAAAGAAAATCGTTGTTTTCAAACTTAAAGCTAAGAAAAACTACCGTCGTAAACAAGGTCACCGTCAACCTTACACTAAATTAGTGGTTGAAGCTATCAACGCTTAATAGTGAGGTGATTAAATGATCCAAGTAACGATTAATCACGATGAAAAAAGACATGTATCTTCATTTGAAATGAAAGGTCACGCAAATTTTGATGAATCAGGGAAAGATTTAGTGTGTGCAGGCGCATCAGCAATTGCTTTTGGCACTGTTAATGCCATGTACCAACTATTAAATGTTGAACCTACTATTCAGCAAGAGGGTGAAGGTGGATATCTCCACGTCACTTTGCCAGCCGATTTAGATGAAGAATTAGACAGTCGCTTACAATTAGTTGTTCAAACAATGGTTGCACAGTTGTATACAATTGTGCAAAGTTACGGACAATATATTAAGATATCATATTCCCAAATGTAGGAGGTGGAACAGATGATGTTATTAACTTTAGATCTTCAGTTTTTCGCTTCGAAAAAAGGGGTAGGTTCTACTAAGAACGGTCGTGACTCTGAGTCAAAACGCCTTGGAGCTAAACGTGCTGATGGTCAATTCGTTTCTGGTGGATCAATTCTTTACCGTCAACGCGGTACTAAAATTTATCCAGGTGAAAACGTTGGCCGCGGTGGAGACGATACACTTTTCGCAAAAGTTGACGGCGTAGTTAAATTTGAACGCTACGGTCGCGACAAGAAAAAAGTAAGTGTATACCCTGTCGCTCAAGAAGCTTAATTTCAAAAGCTAAGGACTGCATTTATTGCAGTCCTTTTTTAAATGAATAAGCAAGTATATAACTTTTAATCATGTCTAGGCATTAGTGCCTCCCTTTAAGTCGTTTCAAATCTTCAAGTGAAAGTAAGCAAGACACTTTCTCTTTGGACTTTCCAACGCTTGGCTGAGGTGAACGGGCACGATTGCACTTTTATTATTCACTGGTAAAAAGTATGTTTTTAGTAACCAGTTCCTGTTCTAAATCGGCTTTCGCTCAAGTTAGCGGAAGCCTTGTTTTTCTAATGCGAGAAAAACCGATGAAAAATTGGTATACTGAAGACTGAACATCTTATTGGAGGAGTGTGTACAATGACTGGAAAGCCTCTCACCGTAAATGAAGTGCTACGCTTTGCACACCATGATTTTTTAAATCAGCTTCAACTAATAAAGATTAATTTGGACATGGGACGTGTAGAGGAATCGAAGGAAGTAATTTCTGGAGTGGCCGAACAATGTCGTATCTTTTTCAATATTAATCAATTAGGATTACCAAAAACGATTGAATGGTTACACACATTGAAATGGCGTTATCCGTCCTATCAAGTAACTATCCAAAGTAACGTTGATTCTGAGGTGGATATAGCATTAGATGGACCGATCAAAGATCATTTAGAGCGGACTGTCTCCTATGTATATTCTTCATTAAACCCATATATAGAGCAAAATCTATCACTTCACATCAACTCAACGCAAGAACAATTAGAAATTTCATTTCATTTAAAAGGCTTATGGGATATGGAGCCATTCAAAGAAAAAATAGAGCATCAATCCATAATGATTAAAAATGATCATTTTACAAATGAAGATTGGTGTTATTGCATAGAAGCAAGCAAGGAGGGTATTTAAATGTTTGTAGATCACGTTAAAGTGTTTGTTAAAGGTGGAGACGGCGGAGATGGTATGGTTGCTTTCCGTCGCGAAAAATTTATACCAAATGGTGGCCCAGCAGGTGGCGATGGTGGTAACGGTGGAGACTTAATCTTTATCGTTGAAGAAGGACTACGTACATTAATGGATTTCCGTTATAAACGTCATTTTAAAGCAGAACGCGGTAATCATGGTATGAGTAAAAACCAACACGGTAAAAATGCGGAAGATTATTATGTAAAAGTGCCACCTGGTACAATCGTAACTTCTGAAGAAGATGGTAGAGTTATTGCTGATTTAGTAGAACATGGTCAAACAGCAGTTATTGCTCGTGGTGGACGTGGAGGACGAGGAAACTCTCGTTTTGCTACACCTTCAAATCCAGCGCCAGAACTTTCTGAAAAAGGCGAGCCAGGACAAGAACTTAATGTTATATTAGAGTTAAAGGTATTAGCAGATGTAGGTTTAGTTGGTTTCCCAAGTGTAGGTAAATCAACATTACTGTCAGTTGTTACTGCAGCAAAACCGAAAATTGGTGCGTATCATTTCACTACAATTGTGCCGAACTTAGGTATGGTTGAAACAGAGGACGGCCGTAGTTTCGCTATGGCAGATTTACCAGGATTAATCGAAGGAGCTCACCAAGGTGTAGGTTTAGGACATCAATTCCTACGTCATATTGAACGTACGCGAGTAATCGTGCATGTGATTGATATGTCTGGTATGGAAGGTCGCGATCCTTACGATGACTACTTAACGATTAACAAAGAATTAGAACAATATAATCTACGTTTAACAGAGCGTCCACAAATTATTGTTGCCAATAAAATGGACATGCCTGATGCGGAAGAAAACTTACAAGCGTTCCGTGAAAAAGTTGGAGAAGACGCGAGAATTTTCCCGATTTCTGCTGTTTCACGTAAAGGATTGAAAGAATTACTATTCGCTGTAGCAGACTTATTAGAAGTAACACCTGAATTTGCATTGAACGATGTGGAAGAAGAAGAAACGGATGCAACTGTTTTATACAAACATGAATCACAAGGTCCAGACTTCGAAATTTCACGTGACGATGATGGTTCTTACGTATTAAGTGGCTCTTCTATCGAAAGATTATTCAAAATGACTGACTTTAGTCGTGAAGATTCAATTCGACGCTTTGCTCGTCAATTACGTGGTATGGGCGTTGACGAAGCATTAAGAGAACGTGGCGCTGAAAACGGCGATATTGTTCGATTACTTGAATTCGAATTTGAATTTATAGAGTAAGTATTTAGGGGGGAAAGAGATGAAAAATGTAGCAGATCAACGCTATTATTTAGTACGCGAAGATGTTTTAACAGATGCCATGCAAAAGACACTTGATGCGAAGTATTTATTACAAACAGGTGCCGTTTCATCAATATGGGATGCTGTTAAGCAAGTAGATTTATCTCGTAGTGCATTTTATAAATACCGAGATGCTGTTTTCCCCTTCCACTCTATCGTTCAAGAACGTATTTTAACTGTTTTTTTACAGTTAGAAGACCGTAAAGGGACATTAGCACGTCTATTATCGACTGTCACAGATACACATTGTAATATCTTAACTATTCATCAAACGATTCCGATACAAGGAAGAGCGAACGTGACATTATCGTTAGATGTGACAGCAATGGATATAGAGTTAGATGATTTAATACAGCAACTAAAAAAATTAGATTTTGTAGAGTCAGCAGAGGTAATTAGTTCAGGAGCATTATAAGGGGGCTTTTTTGAATTGACATCAAAAGAGTGGGAAAATAGAGTGGCTTATTTAGGCCCAGCAGGCACGTTTACGTATTTAGCTACGCAAGAGTTATTTCCAAACGAATGGCTTATTCCTTACAAAACAATTCCAGAGTGCATTGAAGCGGTCGCATCCAGTCAAGTAGATTTAGCAGTAGTACCTGTAGAAAATGCACTTGAGGGATCTGTACCGTTAACGATTGACTATTTATATCATGAAGCGGATTTATATGTAGTTGGAGAAGTTTTATCTCCAATCGCACAACATTTAATGGTAAATCCAAAATACGCTGATCATTGGGAAGGCATTGAGGGTATATATTCACACCCTCATGCACTTGCTCAATGTCATAAATATTTGTACTACAGATTTAGAGGGACTCCGTTAAATCCAACGACATCGACGGCAGCGGCAGCACAGTATATAGCTGAAAACCCCGATCAATGTATTGCTGCAATTGGTAACAGTTCAGCTGCAGAAACGTATGGCTTAAACATTGTCCAAGATAATATTCATGATTTCCATTTTAATCATACACGCTTTTTCGTTCTATCTAGAACCAATCAACGGATTGAAAGGGAACATCGTGATGAACAAATAAAAACAACGGTAATGATTACATTACCTAATGACCGTTCAGGAGCATTACATCAAGTACTATCCGTATTTGCATGGCGTCAAATCAACTTAAGTAAAATCGAGTCAAGACCGTTAAAAACAGGTCTAGGTGACTATTTCTTTATCGTTGACGTACTAGAAGATGAAAATGCACCAATGATGAGAGGTGCGATGGATGAGCTATCTGCATTAGGATGCTCAGTAAAATCACTTGGCACTTATTATACATACAAAAATGGTCATGACTGAAAAACAGATTAAAAAAACTCTTAGCATTTTTGCTAAGAGTTTTTTGTATGCTGAAATTTAATTTGTCGTAATTAAAAAGCCTTTCGATTGTAATTGTTGTATGGCAAAATCTATTTTTTCTTCAGAGGAAGCAGAAATAAGATGGATATGAACCCCTTCTGTTAACTCCAATAGAAGATTCGATTTTGTATCGGCTAGCTTTTGCATAAATTGTTGAACGTCATGACGACTAGAGACCATGATGGAAGCAGTAATCTCTCCATATACGGCATGTTCTACAGTAACGTTTTTCACTGTGACTCCGGCATCGACAAATATATTTAATTCTTCTTCTGTATCGGCAGATGTATGCCGACATGCAATCTGGCGTTCACAACGGGTTGTATCTTCATTAGAAGTAAATAATACATACCCTTGACTTGTCGCCATAATCGGTACATTACGTGCTTTTAATAAGGCCATATCACTGACAATTACTTGTCTCGAAACACTGGTGCGTTTAGCAAGTTCAGTACCCGTAATTGGTTGTCCTTCTTGCTTAAGCATGTCCAAAAGCATTGATCTTCGTTCTTCTCCTAATAATTTTTTCATCTAAATCACCTCGAATACAAGCATAAATTGCCCTTCCCAACTCATAGTGTAACATGAAAGGCCCTCACTGAAATATAAAATCGGGTGACCAATTGTGAAAGCTTTTCATATGATACGAAGACGGAAGGAGGAAAAAAATGCGCACTCATACGGTCCAAAAAGGCGATACTCTATGGAAAATCGCAAGGCAGTATGGCATTTCTTTTGAAGATTTGAAACGCTTAAATGCTCATTTGGCGAATCCGGATTATATCGTACCGGGTATGGAAATTTTCTTGCCTGCTGTACCAAAGAAAGAAGCGCCGAATCAATCACATAAGGAGCACCCAGCAACAGGAGCGCCAATACATCAGCCAGTGAAAGAAGCACCGACACATCATGCGCCAACACATCATGCGCCAACACATCATGCGCCAACACATCATGCACCAACACATCATGTAAAAGAAGCACCAACTCATCATGTGAAAGAGGCACCAACTCATCATGTGAAAGAGGCACCAACTCATCATGTGAAAGAGGCACCAACTCATCATGTGAAAGAGGCACCAACTCATCATGTGAAAGAAGCGCCAACTCATCATGTGAAAGAAGCGCCAATACATCATGTGAAAGAAGCGCCAATTCAACATGTAAAAGAGGCACCTATTGTGGAGCCAGTACCAATTCCACATGTGCATCCACATGTACAACAACGTCCCGTCAAAACACGTATAGAGTTTGTTGAACAACATGAAGAGGAAATAATTATTCAACCGTTACGGGAAAATAAACCAGCACAACCAATACAAACAGGCCCATCAGGGGAGTTGCCACCAAGTGCACCACCACCAATTCCGCCAATGGTAATGCAACCTGTAATGCAACCATGTCCACCAGAAATGCCGCCATGTCCACCAATGGGGATGCAACCGTGTCCGCCATCAGAAATGCCACAGTGGGGAGGTGCAGTACAAATGCCAATGCCAATGCCGATGCCAATGCCAAATTGGCAAAATCAACAGCCATGGCCACCGATGGGGATGCAGCCGAGCCCGCCGATGGGGATGCAGCCAAGCCCACCAATGGGAATGCAGCCAAGCCCACCAATGGGAATGCAGCCAAGCCCACCAATGGGAATGCAGCCGAGCCCACCAATGGGAATGCCACAAAGTCCGCCAACAGGCTGGCAAATGCCTGAATCAACTAGAGATTGTGGATTTGATGAGTCTCCCTTTATGGGACATCATTATGGTCCGCTACAACCAATGCAACCTGAATGGCAGCAACCAATGCAACCGCAGTGGCCAGTTCAGGGACAACAATGGCAGCAACCTGACATGATGATGCCGAGTATGCCAAGTATGCCAAGTATGCCAATGCCGAGTATGCCGAGTATGCCAAGTATGCCAATGCCGAGTATGCCGAGTATGCCAAGTATGCCAAGTATGCCGAGTATGCCAAGTATGCCAAGTATGCCAAGTATGCCGAGTATGCCAAGTATGCCAATGCAATACTATCCAATGCCAATGCCAATGCCAATGCCGATGCCGATGCCAATGCCAATGCCAAATTGGAATACGTCTTCGTGCGGTTGTCAGCAACCACAACCGTACCCGCAGCCGAGAGCCTCTGTAGACTATAATTGATGTGAATCAAAGCGGTATTTTCAGGAGGGTTAAGCCAAACGTTTGGCAATGGACTATTAATGGGCATAATTATTCGATTAAACGCTACGCGAATAAAGGGACGGCTGACAAGGTTCGTATTGTTCATCAACAATTAAAAAAGGCAAAATTCCCGAATGTATTACCGGTTATTGCCAATGATGATCCTACTGCTATTGTGCAACCTTGGGCATCTAATGTGCGAGCAGTAAAATTTGATCGTATAGAAGAACGTACAAAGACATTAGATTTATTATATAAATTACATGCAACAAATAGTGACATTAATTGGTCTGAGTTCGGGGTATTTTTGCCACAATATGATTTACAATTGAAATGGCAGGATCGTTTGTCGAAATTCAAGGCTAAAAAAGAACAAATAGCTCAGTTTTTGGGCGCCCAAGCTGTAGATCAGCTTATTATATATGCGGAACAAGCGTTAAAGAGTATGCAACTACTAAAAAATAAAAAACCAACAATTCTGCATGGAGATGTTGTACATCATAATTTTCTAATGACGGAGAAAGGCAAGGTGTATTTGATTGATTTTGATTTAGCGGCAGTTGGTCATGCTGAAGATGAAATCATCATGTGGATGCATCGTGTACTTCCTCATGTCGATTATAATTTGCCTAAACTTTTAGAGGAGCAGCCACTTTTGCGGGGATTTCCGAAAGAGCACTTACTGGCGATTCGTTATCCTAACGAGCTGTTAAGAGAATGGCTTTATGTTGATGTCATTGCTACACAGCGCAAAGCGGCTTTCATCAAAGAACTTGTGGCATTTACAAAGGTGGCGCTCTCATCTTGGCCAAAATTATGGTATGATAGTGGAAGTGTGAAATAGAATAGGTGTTTGTCTTTTTTGGGAAAAGAAAATGACAAATAAAGCTTCAGATAGGTCGTTTAGGCGATCTATCTTTTTCTACTGCCATTTGGACAAAGGTCTGACATCCTAATTTAACAAATAATATGCTATAATCATAGCGTTGAATATAAGGGGAATTGCCATGTATGACTACATAATAGGACAAGTAACAAGAGTTACTCCAGAATATATTGTCATGGAGCAGCAAGGAATTGGCTGGCAATTATATACGCCAAATCCGTTTGCGTTTCATGTTCAAAAGGAATCACTGCAAGTCTTTACGCATCATCACATAAGAGAAGATGCACATCTTTTATTTGCTTTTAAATCACTAGAGCAGCGTGAACTATTCCGTAAACTGATACAAGTATCAGGTATTGGGCCTAAAGGAGCAATGGCCATTTTAGCAAGTGGCAACCCATCTCAAGTTATTCAAGCAATTGAACAAGAGGATGAAGTTTTCCTTGTAAAGTTCCCTGGAGTCGGAAAGAAAACTGCTCGCCAAATGATTCTAGATTTAAAAGGGAAACTAGATGCATTACTTGAAACTGTTGAGTTACCAAGTGGAGAAGATGAATTGCCACTATTCGGAGTAAATCCGAATAAGCATGAATTAGAAGAAGCATTACTAGCGCTAACGGCTTTAGGATATTCGGAGCGTGAGTTAACGAAAATTCGACCACAACTTGATGAAGATCATCAACTTTCATCAACTGAATCGTATATGAAGAAAGCCTTACAACTATTATTAAAACAAAAATAAAAGAAAGGAGGAATAGTTATGGACGAGCGCGTTGTATCGAGTGAGGTATCCAATTTTGATGAACAATTTGAACAGTCACTAAGACCACAAAACTTAGTTCAGTATATTGGGCAGCAAAAAGTAAAAGACAATTTGAAGATATTTATCGAAGCAGCGAGAATGCGGGAAGAGAGTCTGGATCATGTGCTTTTATACGGACCTCCAGGGCTCGGTAAAACGACTTTAGCGGCTGTTATTGCTAATGAGATGAATGTCCAAATTCGCATGACGAGTGGACCAGCTATAGAGCGTCCAGGAGATTTAGCTGCAATCGTTAGTTCTTTAGAACCGGGGGATGTTCTATTTATCGATGAAATTCATCGTCTACCCCGAGCGATTGAGGAAGTACTGTACCCCGCAATGGAAGACTTTTGTTTAGATATTGTCGTGGGGAAAGGTCCTGCAGCGCGATCTGTTCGACTTGACTTACCTCCTTTTACATTAGTAGGAGCAACTACAAGAGCAGGAGCATTATCAGCTCCCCTTCGAGACCGCTTCGGCGTGTTGTTACGACTGGAATATTATGACGAGCTTTCTTTAACAGAAATTGTTTGTAGAAGTGCTGTGCTTTTTGATGTGAACATTGATAAAATAGCAGCAAGAGAAATTGCTCGCCGGTCTCGTGGGACACCTCGTGTCGCAAACCGATTACTAAAAAGAGTTAGAGACTATGCACAAGTTATTGGAGACGGGGATATTACACTAGAAATGGCACAAGCTGCACTAGAGTTGTTACAAGTCGATCCGTTAGGTTTAGATCATATCGATCACAAATTAATTTCTACGATGATTGAACGTTTCCGAGGTGGTCCTGTTGGTTTAGATACGATTGCAGCAAGTATTGGGGAAGAATCAATGACAATTGAAGATGTCTATGAGCCCTATTTAATGCAGATTGGTTTCATTCAGCGAACACCAAGAGGGCGCTTAGCTACTACACTAGCTTATGAGCATTTTGGCTATCCATTGCCATCACAAACATAAAACAAAAGGAAGTTAATAATGAAATTAGAAGACTTTGATTTTGAACTACCAGAAGAGTTAATTGCACAAACACCACTAGAAGACCGCACCTCAAGCCGTTTAATGATAGTAGATAGTGATTCAGGTGAAGTGACACATCATACTTTCCGTGATATTATCGAAGAACTACACGAAGGTGATTGCCTTGTCTTAAATGATACACGTGTATTACCTGCACGCTTAATGGGTGTAAAGGAAGAAACAGGCGCGCATGTTGAAATATTACTATTAAAACAAACGTCAAATGAAGATGAATGGGAAACGCTAGTGAAACCTGCAAAACGTGTGAAAGTAGGAACTGAAATTACTTTCGGTGAAGGTCTGCTAAAAGCGACGTGTACAGGTGAGTTAGATCATGGTGGAAGACTATTTAAATTCAACTACGAAGGAATCTTCTATGAAATTTTAGACCAACTTGGAGAAATGCCTCTACCACCATATATTCGTGAAAAATTAGATGATCAAGATCGTTATCAAACCGTTTTTGCGAAGGAACGTGGTTCAGCAGCGGCTCCTACAGCAGGTCTGCACTTCACAACAACCTTATTAGATGAAATTCGTGCAAAAGGTGTTAAAGTGGCTTTCGTAACATTGCATGTAGGATTAGGAACATTCCGTCCTGTTAATGTTGAGACGATAGAAACACATGCAATGCACTCTGAATTTTATAATCTAACAGAAGAAAACGCAGCTATTATTAATGATACAAAAATAAATG
This sequence comes from Viridibacillus sp. KH_047, assembly GCF_057838945.1. NCBI lineage: Bacteria > Bacillati > Bacillota > Bacilli > Caryophanales > Caryophanaceae > Viridibacillus > Viridibacillus sp. KH_047. The sequence goes on from NZ_CM174479.1 coordinate 1,112,664, forward strand.
GTGGCCGTGTTATCGCAGTAGGTACAACATCTACTCGTACACTTGAAACAATAGCAGAACGCCATGATGGTAAGATTGTAGCTGATAGTGGTTGGACTTCGATTTTCATCTACCCAGGTTTTGAATACAAAGCAATTGACGGTTTAATTACAAACTTCCATTTACCAAAATCAACGCTAGTTATGTTAGTGAGTGCATTAACAACCCGTGAAATAATATTAAATGCTTACAATATCGCAGTACAAGAACGCTATCGCTTCTTTAGCTTTGGCGATGCGATGTTTATCCGCCCAAAAGCACAGAAAGGAAATTAATCAATGTCTCAAGCAATCAGATATGAGCTAATTAAAACAGATAAACAAACAGGCGCACGCCTTGGTATCGTGCATACTCCGCACGGTTCATTCGAGACACCAGCATTTATGCCAGTAGGTACTCAAGCATCTGTTAAAACAATGTCTCCAGAAGAAGTAAAAGATATGGGAGCAGGAATTATTTTAAGTAACACGTACCATCTATGGCTTCGTCCTGGTCACGAAATTGTTCGTGAAGCAGGAGGTCTCCATAAATTTATGAACTGGGATCGTCCAATTTTAACGGATTCTGGTGGCTTCCAAGTATTTAGCTTAAGTCATATTCGTAAGATTGAAGAAGAAGGCGTTCATTTCCGTAATCACTTAAATGGTGATAAACTATTCTTAAGCCCTGAAAAAGCGATGGAAATTCAAAATGCACTTGGTGCAGATATCATGATGGCATTTGATGAATGTCCTCCGTTCCCAGCTACTTTTGAATATATGAAAGCGAGCGTGGAACGTACTTCTCGCTGGGCAGAACGTTGTCTAGAAGCTCATGCCCGTCCACAAGACCAAGGTCTCTTTGGTATCGTACAGGGTGGAGAATTTGAAGAGTTACGTAAGCAATCTGCAAAGGATCTTGTATCAATGGATTTCCCAGGCTACGCTATAGGCGGTCTATCAGTAGGGGAACCAAAAGATATCATGAACCGTATGCTTGAATATACAACACCGTTATTACCAGCAGAAAAACCACGTTATTTAATGGGAGTAGGTTCTCCTGACTCATTAATCGATGGTGCAATTCGCGGTATTGACATGTTTGACTGCGTATTACCAACACGTATTGCTCGTAATGGTACATGCATGACAAGCGAAGGTCGATTAGTGATCAAAAATGCGAAATTCGCAAGAGACTTTGGTCCACTTGATCCGAACTGTGATTGCTATACTTGCCGCAATTATTCACGTGCGTATATTCGCCACTTGTTGAAAGCGGAAGAAACATTTGGAATCCGATTAACTTCTTATCATAATTTATATTTCTTACAAGATTTAATGAGAAACGTAAGACAAGCGATCCGTGAAGATCGTCTTGGTGATTTCCGAGAAGAGTTTTTTGAAGCATATGGTTTCAACAAACCAAATGCAAAAAATTTCTGATTCTTGTATACTATTGAAAGAAATAGAAAGGGGGATTTTATACAATGGAAATTTTAACAGGTATTGGCCCAATTATTCTTATGTTTGGTGTGATGTATTTACTATTAATCCGTCCAGCACAAAAACAACGTAAGAAAACATCTCAAATGCAAAATAGTTTATCACGTGGCAATCAAATCGTGACAATCGGTGGATTGCACGGTGAAGTTGACGCGGTTGACGATACAACAGTTGTTATCAAAGTTGCTGATGGCACAAAACTACGTTTCGAGCGCGCAGCAGTAGGTCGCATCGTTGAAGATGCAACAAACTAATTAAATGCGTTTAAAAGGACTATTCCACACTTATTGTGTGAAGTAGTCCTTTTTTTGTGGAAAAATAGTTGAAGTAAGTGCTTATCATAAAGTTGTAAGAAAGGATTTAATGAAAGCGTCGAACAATTATATCTTTAAAATATGTGGACAATAGTATAAAAAGTAGCATGTTCGAAATCAATGTTTTTTGTATAAATCGTTCAATTTTACACATTCTATTTTTAAAAAAGGAGTCGTGTATGAACGATTTATTAATTATCGCATTTCGTACCTTCTTTTTATATTTTCTTATTTTGATTATTTTTCGCCTCATGGGAAAACGCGAGGTTGGCGAGCTTAGTATGATTGATCTCGTCATATTCGTACTCATCGCAGAAGTTGCGGCATTTGCTATTGATGATCCGCAGCGGAAGTTATTTGAATCAGTTCTGCCGATGATTATGTTGCTCGTCATTCAAGTTGTCTTGTCATATATAACTTTAAAAAATAAAAAGATTCGTGATTTAATTGATGGTGATCCGGTTACGATCATTCGAGATGGCGTCATTATGGAAAGTGAAATGAGGAAACAACGTTATAATCTAAATGATTTATTCCAGCAGTTAAGAGAACAGCAGGTAGGCTCTATACAGCAAGTTTCTTACGCTTTCTTAGAGCCATCTGGTAACCTTTCTGTTTTTGTTAAAGATGAAGATCCACCCGTATTACCATTAATTATTGATGGGGAGGTACAAGAGCGCCATCTCAAGTTAACACAAAGAACAGAAGAATGGTTAATGGAAAAGCTATTGGAACAAAATATCACTGACGTTACAGAAATATTCTATTGCTGTTTTGAGAAGAATGAATTGCACGTACAAAAAAAGGAAACGGCATCATAGCCGTTTCCTAATTGTTCTTGTTAAATACATAAAATCACGCCATCTAATTTGATTAAATAGTATCAAAAGTACAGAAAGTATTCCTAAGGTTATAGCGCTATTCCAGATAACAGAAAGACCTGCAGTAGGCATTAGCATGGTTCGGAATACGACTACGAAAATGAATATGCCATATGGGACGACAAATAATCGGAAGCCCGTATGCAAATATTTCTTCTGACGTATAGTTGCGATATGTAAAAAGGATGTGACGAGAACACCGAAACCAATCGCAATGACCGCACCTTTTTCTTGTAAACCTGACTGAGAAGCGAGAACGAACATGATAAACAGTTTACCTATACCACCATATACAGCATTCATCATAGCAGCATTCGCCTCATCTACAGCCTGTAGAATCGAATTTAGTGGACTTTGAATATAATAAAAGAAAAAGACAGGTGATAATAATTTTACATAGCCGCGATTTTCTTGTAGGTGAAAAAGCTTCATTGCAAGTTCATCACCGTGAATGAAAAAATATGTAGCCGCAAAACAGCCTACAAGTGTCGATAATCGAAGTGAAATTTGGACACGATCTTTTAATAACCTGTGATTGCCACGAGCCACAGCATCACTTACAGCAGGTATAAGCACAACTGATAGAGCATATGGCACAAAAGCTGGGAATAATAATAATGGAACAAGCACACCAGAAATGACCCCATATAATTTTGTTGCAACGACAGTTGTCATGCCTGCTAAGGTTAGCGCCTTTAAAAAGATAATAGGCTCTAAAAACCATGTGAATGTACCAAAAATTTTACTTCCAGTTGAGGGAAGAGCCACTTTTAATATTGGATTTGGTGGATAATACTCTTTTGATGGCTGTAGAACACCTGAACGCTTTACTTTTCGATAATGCCAATACAGATAGAGGAAAGCGACGGCTTCAGCAATTGCTGTAATGACCATAGCAAACCCTGCAGTTAGAGCTGGTTCTTCGACATTTACGCCATAAGGTAACAAAAAAGTAATAAGAATAATACGGATAACTTGTTCCATTGTTTGAGACCAAGCTGTTTCTGCAATGCGTGCTAGTCCTTGAAAGAAAGATTTGAGCAGTGCGGATGCGGCGGCAACTGGAACCGTTGCCAAGCCAACATATAAAATAAGCATGGTCTGTCCGTCATGAAGTAAATTGTTGGACAAATACGGAATGAAAAGCATTATCAAAGGAAATAAGATAATACCTGCAAGAAAGGTCAATAAAGTAGCTGTTCTCATTACAGCACTTAATTGTTCTTTCTTTTTTTTCGCGTGCAGTTCAGCGATAATTTTCGCCACAGCAATTGGAATGCCGAGTTGGATTAGGGATAGGAAGAAAATAAAAGCCGGATATGCCGCCATATACGTGCCGACGGCCTCTTCGCCCGCAACCCTCATAAATTGCATTCGATACAAGAAACCCAAGAGCTTAGATAAGAACACAGCACCCATTAATAAAAAAGTGCCATGAAAAAAAGAAGTCAATACTATCCCTTCCTTCTCAATTCAAGAAAATTCGTATACAATTATCCTATGCAAGAACAGAAGCGGATAAAACTACCATAAAGGAAGTGAAATGATGGCGATCGAGTACGAGGCTTTATTTCAAAAGTTTTTACCAGCTTTAATTAGTAAAAGAAATGAATTTATCATGCAAGGTTTTAAAACGGTAACAGTAGAGGACATATGGGATGTATGTGTAAAAAAGAAATGGCGCAAGCGCAATATTCAGACGTTGCGTCCTTATGAAATGGTTGAGGATTTATTTTCTCTAACTACTGCACAATATATGACCTATACTCAAATCGAAGAATCAAAGACATCTAATTGGTTCTCAGAATTAAATCAAGATGAATTACAACTGCTGTTACATGGGAATGGTAGTGAAGAACCTTAAAGAAAATTTTTATATAAATAAAAAAGGGTCAATTTGACAGTAGAGTCCACCTGTTTCATAATAGACCTGTTAAGTTTTAAAATTTGATGTTGTACGAATGAAACAAATTTTTTTACTAAAAAACATTTTACAATACTTTTTATATCAGTTTTCATAATTTATGAGCATTTAGTCTCGAAGTTTTTACAAGCTTTATGAATAAATTCGTGTCATAATATAGATTATTAAGTAAAATGTTTTAAAAGTCATACCGCTGTATTTGTTTGAGGAGGAAGTTTGAATGAAATTAAGAAGCCGTATCGTTGCTTTTTTACTACTAGTAGTTGTTTTAGGTGCAACGATGAGTACGACTGTTCAAGGAGTCTTGAACAATATAAAACTAGGCCTTGATTTACAAGGTGGTTTTGAAGTTCTTTATCAAGTAGAGCCGTTAAATGGTGGTCCGGATATTACAGAAAATGATGTGAAGGATACTGCACAAGCATTATCACGACGTGTAAATGCACTTGGTGTTAATGAACCGAGCATTCAAATTGAAGGTAAAGACCGCATCCGTGTTCAGTTAGCAGGTGTTGAAGATCAAGAATCTGCTCGTGAATTACTTTCAACTGAGGCCAATTTAACATTCCGTGATGTTAACGATAACATCTTGTTAGACGGAAATGATTTGAAACAAGGCGGTGCATCTGGTTCATTTGACGACCAGAATCGTCCTATTGTTACTTTAAAATTAAAAGATCCAGCAAAATTTGCTGAAGTAACAGGGAAAATTGCAGCTATGGGAGAACCAAATAACTTATTAGTCATTTGGTTAGACTTTGAGGAAGGTAAAGACTCTTACGCAGAAGAAGTTAAAAAGGCAAAACCTAAATTTGTTTCTGACCCTCGCGTAACGCAAGTCATCAATTCATCAGACGTTCAAATTTCAGGTGCATTTACTGTTCAGGAAACAAAAGATTTATCTGGTATTTTAAATGCTGGTGCATTACCAGTTAAATTAGTTGAGACATATTCGACTTCAGTAGGAGCACAATTCGGTGATCAAGCGCTGAAAAGTACGATTTTTGCAAGTCTAGTTGGTATTGGATTAATCTTTATCTTTATGCTTGTATATTATCGTCTACCAGGATTAGTAGCGAATTTAACATTAGTAATCTTCACATTCTTAGTACTTGTTATCTTTGACTGGATTAATGCGGTTCTTACGCTACCAGGTATCGCAGCAATTGTACTTGGGGTAGGGATGGCTGTAGATGCCAATATCATAATGTACGAGCGTATTCGTGAGGAATTACGAGTTGGTAAGACCATAAAGGCAGCATTTAATTCAGGTTCGAAATCTTCATTCTCAGCTATTTTCGATGCCAATATTACAACGCTTCTTGCAGCTGCAGTATTATTTATCTTCGGGACAAGCTCTGTTAAAGGTTTCGCAACAACATTAATGATCAGTATTTTAGTCAGCTTTATCACTGCTGTTTGGGGAACTCGTATTTTACTAGGCTTACTAGTAAACAGCGGATACTTTGATGGGAAAACTGGTTGGTTTGGCGTAAGTAAAAAGAAAGTTCACAAAATTGAAGAAGGCGTAGATACATTAGATTTAACAACACGCTTTGATAAGTTGGATTTTGTTCATAATCGTAAAAAATACTACGCAGCTTCGTTAATCTTCATTATTGTCGGGTTTACTGTTCTAGGAATATTCAAGCTTAACTTAGGAATTGATTTCTCAAGTGGTACTCGTGTCGAAGTTAAAGCTGAGCATCAGTTAACGAAAGAAGAAGTTTCTGATACTATCGCCAAACTTAAATTTGAATCAGATGATATCGTAATTTCTGGTGAAAATAAAGACATTGGAGTTATTCGATATAAAGATGACTTTTCAAAAGAAGAAGTTAAAAAAGTAAAAGCTGAATTTAAAAAAGAATTTGGTCACGAACCAAGTATTAGCACAGTATCTCCAACAATTGGACGAGAGTTAGTGAAAAATGCAATTAAAGCATTATCAATTGCAGCTCTTGGCATCATCATTTATGTTGCCTTCCGTTTCGAATGGCGCATGGGTGTCGGTGCAATTGTATCATTACTGCATGACGTATTCTTTATGGTCGCGTTATTTAGTTTCTTCCGTCTAGAAGTGGATATTACGTTTATCGCCGCTGTATTAACGATCGTTGGTTATTCAATAAACGATACAATTGTAACGTTTGACCGTATTCGTGAAAATTTACATCGTGTTGGTAAAATTAAAGATTCAGAAGAGCTTGCCAACATTGTTAATAAATCACTTCGTCAAACTTTAGGACGATCTGTAAATACAGTATTAACAGTAATTGTTGTTGTAGTTGCATTATTGTTCTTAGGTGCACCTTCAATCCAAAACTTCTCGATTGCATTACTAATCGGGTTAATTACGGGTATGTATTCGTCGATCTTTATCGCAGCCCAAGTTTGGTTCTCATTGAAAAAACGCCAAATGAAAAAGCAAGGTAATTTAGACGTTGGTAAAAAGAAAAAACAATGGGGCACTGACGAGCCAGTCGTATAATTAAGTACGAAAATGTTCAGCTCACTTAAACTACTCTGCACTTTAAAAGTGTAGAGTAGTTTTTTGTGGATTTAGAGCTTTAGTTAAAGTTTGTTTTATCAGTATTAGAAAGTAAACAAATAGAGATGTACGGGCATGTTGGTTAAATCTTTTTATAACGCGACTAACCTTCAAGTTGCTTTGTCTAAAGGTTTTTTTCGTAAGTTAAATTAGGTATAATGAAACGCATGAGGAAGTGACGTAAATGGTAATGACAACAAAAAGATGGCGAATCGAAAGACCAGATGAAATGCTAGTAAAGACATTTCAAAAAGAACTCGGTATACCTGCAATTTCAGCGAAAATATTAGCAGCACGTGGTTTCGATACAGTCGAATCTGCACGTGCCTTTTTAAATATTGATCATCAATCTACAAACGATCCATTCCTAATGTACGGGATGCAACAAGCGGTCGATCGTATTCATCAAGCAATCAATAATGATGAGAAAATACTTGTCTATGGTGATTATGATGCTGATGGAATTACGAGTACAGCTGTAATGATGACAGTTTTGAGAGACTTAGGTGCGAAAGTAGAACACAAAATTCCCAATCGTTTTACCGATGGCTATGGCCCTAGCGAACGATTATTCCGCGAAGCTCATGAGCGAGAGTTCAAATTAATTATCACGGTTGATAATGGTATTTCAGGCAATCATGAAGTACAAGTGGCAAAAGAGCTTGGTATGGACGTTATTGTGACAGATCATCATGAAATAGGAGACGAATTGCCCTCAGCTGATGTCATCATTCACCCGAGACACCCAAATGGGGAGTATCCTTTTGGTGAGCTTGCAGGTGTTGGTGTAGCATTTAAAGTGGCACATGCTCTATATGGGGAATTTCCAAAACATCTGCTAGAATTTGTAGCGATAGGTACAATAGCTGATTTAGTGCCTTTATTAGATGAAAACCGTTATTTAGTAAAGCAAGGTATTCTAGCCCTGCAGAAATCAACAAGACCTTCGATAAAGGCATTATGCACAGTAGCAGGTACAAAGCAAAATGACATTACAGAAGAGACGATAGGTTTTGGATTTGGACCAAGATTAAATGCCTTAGGGCGCCTTGGTGATGCCAATCCCGGTGTAGATTTCTTACTTGAAGAAGATGAGGCAAGTGCAGCGACAATGGCGAGCCTTTTAAATGATAAAAACAAAGAGCGCCAAGGAATTGTTTCTGATATTACTGAGCAAGCTGTTGCTATGGTTGAAAATATCGATGAAATCCGAAATTCGCAAGTACTTGTTATAGCTGAAGAAGGCTGGAATCCAGGCGTAGTAGGAATAGTAGCTTCTAGACTTGTTGAAAAATATTATAAACCAACAATTATCTTATGCATTGATATTGAAAAAGGGATAGCAAAAGGTTCAGCGCGTAGTATTGAAGGCTTTAATATGTATCAAGAACTTGCAAAGAATCGTGATATTTTACCTGCATTCGGCGGACATCCAATGGCAGCTGGTATGACACTGGCAATGGAAGATGTAGATGAATTGCGTGAACGACTAGATATACAAGCAAGAGAATGTTTGACTGAAGAAGACCTAATTCCTATTCTTCAAGTAGATATTCCTCTGAAAATAGATGAGATTGATACGGATTCAATTGCAGAAGTAAGGGAATTAGCCCCGTTTGGAATGGGTTTTCCAAAACCTATGTATGGTATTGAAGATGAACACATTCAATCGATGCGAAAAATTGGTGCCAATGAAGATCATTTGAAAATGGAAATTGGTCAACCGGATGCTACCATTGATGCAGTTGGCTTCCATAAAGGATATCTTGCAGATGAGCTTACGTATGGCATTAACGTTTCTTTTGCAGGTGATTTACAAATTAATGAATGGAATGGCAGAAAGAAGCCACAGTTTATGATTTCAGACGTACGTACGGATGAATGGCAGCTATTCGACTTACGTGGAATAAGACAAGTTGCAAGATGGTTGCAAACAGTACCGGTAGAGGAATCTACATTTATAGCATTTAAGCCTGATACAATGCAGTATTATGAATCTTTAATTCCGAAGAAAATTATGCCATATAGTCAAGAGTTATTACTAGAAGATGTTAGCCCTTTTATCGTCTTATTAGATATGCCACAAGATGTTCAAATGCTAGAGGCCCTATTAACGAAAGTAAAACCGACTCGAATTTATGCGCATTTTTATATTCCGGATTCGCATTATTTTGATGGTATGCCGACGCGTGAACAGTTTGGTTGGTACTATACGTTTTTAAATAAAAGACGAGAATTCCATCTAAGACAGCATTTGAATGATTTAGCGAAGCATAAAGGGTGGAGTCGTGATATGTTAATTTTCATGACCCAGGTGTTTTTTGAACTTGGATTTGTTACAATAGAAAACGGACTTGCAAAAATTGTAGAAGGTGCGCCAAAAAAACAATTATCAAGTGCCAACGTTTATAAAACACGCGCACAACAAATGGACTTAGAACAGACTTTGTTGTATGCACCATATAAAGATTTAAGACAGTGGTTTGATGCGAGATTATCCGCTCAAACAGTTTTTGAGGAGGAACAATAATGGATTTAAAACAATATGTGACTGTCGTTGAAGACTGGCCAAAAGAAGGCATTTCTTTCAAAGATATTACAACAATCATGGATAATGGAAAAGCATATAAATACGCAACAGATCAAATCGTGGAATATGCGAAAAAAGTAGGCGCTGAATTAATCGTTGGCCCTGAAGCACGTGGATTCATTACAGGATGCCCTGTTGCTTATGCTTTAGAAATCGGTTTTGCACCTGTTCGTAAACCAGGTAAATTACCTCGTGAAGTAATTAGTGCTGATTACGGTTTGGAATATGGTAAAGACACATTAACAATGCACAAAGATGCTGTTAAACCTGGTCAAAAAGTATTAATCGTGGATGATTTACTTGCAACTGGAGGAACTGTAGAAGCAGCTATCCAACTTATTGAAGAATTAGGTGGCGAAGTAGTAGGTTGTGCATTCTTAATCGAATTAGAAGAGTTAAACGGTCGTGATAAGATTAAAGGGCATGATATATTTACATTAATGAAATACTAATAAATTGACCTCTTTGTTTTTAGCAAAGGGGTTTTTTATCATATAATGAGAGTTATTATGATCGCCAACTGCTTTTGACGCGAATAGCCTTTACAACAAGGCTGTTTTTTTTATACAATTAAAGTTAAATCTAATCGGAAAATTTATGGAATAGGGTGGCTAACATGGCGAAGGATCAAGTGATGACAGTAGAAGACGTTTTTGCAACTCTTTCTTCTTATATGAATACCGAACATGTTGCTTTTGTACAAAAAGCATATGAGGTTGCGAGAGAAGCGCATAAAGAACAGTTTCGAAGCTCGGGGGAGCCTTATATTTTACATCCCATTCAAGTAGCAGGTATTTTAGCTGAACTTCAAATGGATCCAGAAACAGTATCAGCAGGCTTTCTACATGACGTTGTAGAAGATACGCCCGTAACACGTGAAGATCTTGTAGAAGCGTTCAGTGAAGATGTTGCTATGCTTGTGGATGGTGTTACAAAGCTAGGTAAGATTAAATATAAATCGAAAGCAGAGCAGCAGGCTGAAAATCATCGTAAAATGTTTGTCGCAATGGCGCAAGATATCCGTGTAATTTTAATTAAATTAGCGGACCGCTTACATAATATGCGTACATTAAAGCATTTACCTGTTGAAAAGCAACGACGTATTGCAAAGGAAACGCTTGAAATTTTCGCTCCATTAGCTCATCGTCTAGGGATTTCAGCTATTAAATGGGAGTTAGAAGATACTGCACTTCGTTATTTAAACCCACAGCAATATTACCGTATCGTTAACTTGATGAAGAAAAAGCGTGTTGAACGTGAAGCTTATTTATCATCTGTTATGGGGGAAATCCATACACAGTTAGAGGATATTGAAATTAAGGCTGAACTATCAGGACGACCAAAACATATATATAGCATTTACCGTAAAATGGTTATGCAAAATAAGCAATTTAGTGAAATTTATGATTTACTTGCTGTACGTGTGATCGTCGATAGTATAAAAGACTGTTATGCTGTTTTAGGGATAGTGCATACTCTTTGGAAGCCAATGCCTGGCCGGTTTAAAGACTATATCGCAATGCCAAAACAAAACTTATATCAATCGTTGCATACGACAGTAATAGGGCCATACGGTGACCCATTAGAGGTGCAAATTCGTACGATGGACATGCATAATATTGCAGAATACGGGGTTGCTGCGCACTGGGCTTATAAGGAAGGTAAGAATATCGATATGAGTAATTCGAATATCGATAGTAAACTAACATGGTTCCGAGAAATTTTAGAGTTTCAAAACGAGTCTTCTGATGCAGAAGAATTTATGGAATCATTAAAATTTGATTTATTCTCTGATATGGTCTATGTTTTTTCACCAAAAGGCGATGTCATGGAATTACCCGCAGGATCTGTACCGATTGACTTTGCATATCGCGTACACTCTGAAATAGGTAATAAAACTATTGGTTCAAAAGTAAATGGTAAAATGGTGCCGCTGGATACCCCTTTAAAAACTGGTGATATTATTGAAATCATGACATCAAAGCAATCATTTGGTCCAAGTCGTGATTGGCTGAAAATTGCACAATCTTCACAAGCTAAGCATAAAATCAAACAGTTTTTTAAAAAACAATTGCGTGAAGATAATGTTGTAAAAGGTCGCGAATTAATTGAAAAAGAAATTAAAGAGCAAAACTTCGATCCTAAGGAAGTATTAACTCCTGAAAACTTTAAACGCGTATGTGAGAAGATGAATTTTGCCAGCGAAGACGATTTAGTTGCAGCAGTAGGCTTTAATGGTATGACTGCACAACAAGTTGTAAATCGTCTTGCGGAAAAAATTCGTAAACAACGCGATCATGAAGAAGCGTTAGTGAAAATCAATAAGGAAATGAATTCACCTGAAAAGAGAAAAGCTACTGAGTCTGGCGTCGTCGTAAAAGGGCTAGAAAATCTACTGATTCGTCTTTCAAGATGCTGTAGCCCAGTACCAGGTGATGATATTGTTGGTTTTATCACAAAAGGACGAGGTGTTTCTGTTCACCGTGCAGATTGCTCAAATGTGCAATCGAACGAAGAACAAGAGCGCTTAATCGATGTTGAATGGGACTCTGCTTTTGCTGATGAGAAGAAAGAATATTCCGTGGATATCGAAGTATCAGGCTATGATCGTCCGGGCTTACTGAATGAAGTGATGCAAGTTGTGAATGAAGCTAAAACGAATATTAGCGCTGTGAGTGGTAGAGCCGATAGAGATAAATTAGCAACTATTAACTTAACAATTCGCATTCGTGATATTGCTCATTTATATAAAGTTGTTGATCGTATTAAACAAATTCCAGATATTTATTCTGTACAACGTGTGACAAACTAAGATAGGAGTTTTCATTTTGAAAGTAATACTGCAACGTAGTAAAAAAGCAACTGTCACTGTAGATGGACAAGTCACAGGTGCCATTGAGCAAGGATATGTATTGTTAGTTGGACTTACACATGGTGATACAAAGGCCGATGCTGAATATATAGCAAATAAAATTGCGAAAATGCGTCTATGGGAAGATGCTGATGGTAAAATGAATCATTCTATTTTAGATCACGGTGGAGCTATTTTATCTGTATCGCAATTTACTTTGTTTGCCGATATACGCAAAGGAAATCGTCCTAGCTTTATTGAAGCTGCACGACCTGAGGTAGCAGAGCCTTTGTGGGAGTATTTCAATGAAACACTTCGTAACTTAGGTTTACATGTAGAAACAGGGATTTTCGGTGCCATGATGGATGTCCAATTAACAAATGATGGACCAGTTACGATAATTATTGAATCAAAATAATGATGGTCATTACACTAGAGACTGTTCATTTAGGGATATAGGGATGAAAGATTCCTATTTTACTATTGTGAAAGTAATAAAACCTCGGATTCTCTCATACAATTTTGTATGGAAGCATCCGAGGTTTTTTTCAATTGAATGGATTAGTTTAATTTTGATTCAAAAAACAGCCTTATTCTAGTTTTCTTGTAAAAAACTAATAAGGCTGTTCGTTGTTAAATATAGTTATTGCATTTTGAAGTAATTGTGAATACCTTGTGCAATGCTCCTGCTGACATTATTTTGGTGAGTAGCATTGATAAGTTTACTACGATCCTCAATATTTGAAATAAAGCCGACCTCTAAAAGAATTGAAGGAACAGTCGCCATTCTATTTACATAAAAGACATTCTTTTTAACGCCCCTATTGGTACTCCCCATTGTAGGTTGATAAGCGCTATGAACAGCATTTGCAAGTTGACTGCTTCTTGTTGGATATGGATTACCTGAAGCAGCGTAATATGTTTCAGTTCCTTTTGCAGTAGCACTTGCAGAGTTCATGTGGATACTAACGAAAATATCCGCTTTTTTCGTTTTTGCAACGTCTACTCGACATTGTAAATCTACTGTTTTATTAGTAGATGAAGAGCAAGCAGAATATTGACCGCGTGTTGTATATACGGTATAGCCCATACTTTCAAGCTGGCTTTTTGTCTTTAAAGTAAAAGCGTATGTTAGTGCGGCTTCATTGTAGCCTCCTCCACCTGAACCAGGGTCTGAACCGCCGTGTCCAGCATCTAATACAATCGTTTTATTTGATACAGCAGGCGGATTTGTAGCTGGATTTGTTAATGTTATATAACTATTTGATGTATTATTTGAAATCCAACCTGTTTGTCCAGAAGCATACATTACTTCAACCCATTCATTTGATGGATAAGTAGCATATCGCAGCACAGTAAAGTATTCTCCAGCAGAGGCTTCAGACAAAATATCACCTTTTGTATTCGGTTTTGAACGGATATTCAAGTAACTAGATTGTATAACGATATATTCTTTTTTTGAAGGTTTAGTATATACGACATTATCTTCAGGTGTATCAGTTGGTTCCTCAGGTTTTGGATTTTGGGGCTCTGAAGGGTCTGGTGTCGGTTCTACATCTGTATCTTCATCCTCATCTGGATTGTTAGGATTTGATGTTTCTGTCGTATGTTTTTTTGAACTAATCTTCCCATATACTGACTTGGAAGAAACCCAACCTTTTTTAGTAGTCGTATATTGAATTTGTACCCATGTACCAGATTCCTTTAAAATTTTAAATTCATTACCTTTTCTTACAGTACCAATAATAGCAGAGTCAGCTGATGAAGAAGCTTTTTCTCTTACATTTAAATTAGCAATTGTTATGTAGTAATATTTACCAACATTATTAGCAGTAGTAGTTGTATTGGAAGAATTAGTTGATTTAAACGTTACATAACTTTTAGAAACCCAGCCTGTATATTTGGATGTTTTAATCTTCACCCAACCACTTTTTTCGTCTAATACAGTTCCTTTTGTGCCTTTTGTTAATTTACCAAGACTTTTATAGCTAACTCCAGCACCGGAACGAATATTTAAATTACTAACATTTGCCGTTACTGTTTTCGATGTAGCAGCAGTATTAACATTTGTTGTTACTTTAGATAAGTATTGTGAAGAAACCCAACCTGTTTTCCCGCTATATTTTACTTTAATCCAAGAGCCTTTAGATGAGATTTTTGTTAATTTTGTGCTTTTTGGAATTAACGTAAGTTTTTTTGTACTTGTACTAGGACCTTCACGTAAAGTAAGTTGACTAGCCGTTACTTTATATGATATTGAAGAAGATGCCTCCATATGTATAGGTTGGTAAAAATATGAGCATATAAGCGTGGTGCAAAGCAAAAAAATACTAAACATTTTAACTAATTTTATTTTCATGATAATCCTCCTTTTTATCTATTGTAAAAGGAAATGACATGAAAAATCTATAGTTTTTCAAAATAGTTGACATATTTGTTTATAGTGGGTAAGATATTTAGTAATCTGAATTTATTTAAGATCACCTATGACCGAGCAAGTAACTATATTTTTAAGGCTGATAAGAGAGGAAAAGACGTGGCTGAAATCTTTTCTACAGTACAGTATAGTGAATAACACTCGAGAGGTTTTTCTTCGAAAGGCATTTGCTTATTAGGAGAAAACGGAATCGGCCGTTATCCGACATGAGAGGATTTAGTTATACTAGATCAACTAGGGTGGAACCGCGGAAGCTTATACAGCTCTCGTCCCTTGCATTTATTGCAAGGGGCGAGAGCTTTTTTAGTTTCATCATAGAATCGTGAGATAAAGGACAACGTTTGTCTACAGTTAATCTGAATTTTTGAAAGGAGTTAATGTGATGAATTATAAAGTACCTAGAGGCACTCAAGATATTTTACCTGGACAGTCTGAAAAATGGCAAAAGGTTGAGGAAATCATTCGTCAGCTTTGCCAAGTATATAGATATCAAGAAATTCGTACTCCAATTTTCGAGCAGACGGAGTTATTCCAACGTAGTGTTGGTGATACGACTGATATCGTGCAAAAAGAAATGTACACATTCAAAGATAGAGGAGATCGTTCTTTAACGCTTCGTCCAGAAGGTACAGCAGCTGTTGTACGTTCTTACGTTGAACACAAAATGTTCGGTCAACCGGATCAACCAGTAAAATTATCTTACATTGGTCCAATGTTCCGCTATGAACGCCAACAAGCTGGGCGTTACCGCCAATTCGTCCAATTCGGAGTAGAAGCAATTGGTAGTAAAGATCCTGCTATTGATGCAGAAGTAATTGCACTTGCAATGGATGTGTACGAAACAGCTGGATTAAAAAACTTAAAATTAGTGATTAACTCTTTAGGTGATGCAGATGTTCGTGCAGCTCACCGCAATGCTTTAATCAAACATTTCGAACCACATATCGGTGATTTCTGTTCAGATTGTCAAAATCGACTAGAAAAAAACCCATTACGTATTTTAGATTGTAAAGTGGATCGCGAAAATCCTTTAATGGCTACTGCACCAGCACTAACAGATTACTTAAATGAGGAATCTGCAGCTTATTTCGAAGCTGTAAAAAAATACTTAGATGTGTTAGGTATTACCTATGTAGTAGATCCGAACTTAGTACGTGGCTTGGATTATTATAACCACACGACTTTTGAAATTATGAGTACAGCAACGGACCTAGGTGCAATTACTACTTTATGTGGTGGTGGTCGCTATAACGGTTTAGTTGAACAAATCGGTGGTCCAGAATCACCTGGTATTGGCTTTGCAATGAGTATCGAACGTCTATTACTTGCACTTGAAGCAGAAGGACGTTCACTTGATACAGACAATGCACTTGATATGTATATCGTTGCAATGGATGATCAAGCGAAGTTAAAAGCAGTAGAATTAGCAAGTTCATTTAGAGCAAAAGGTATTTCAACTGAGCTTGATTATGCGAGTCGCAAAGTGAAAGCTCAGATGAAATCAGCAGATCGTTTAGGTGCTAAATGGGTCATCGTACTTGGTGAGTCAGAATTAGAAGAACAAGCTGCTAATGTGAAAAACATGGAATTGGGTAGCCAAGAAAAAGTGCCATTTCATGACTTAGTGAACTATTTAACAAAACATAAGGTACAATAATTGGAGGAAATAATCATGGCAAAAAGAACACATGAATGTGGTATTTTACGTGGCGCTCATGAAGGCGAACGCGTTGTATTAAAAGGATGGGTACAACGTCGTCGCGATTTCGGCGGACTAATTTTCGTTGACCTACGTGACCGTACAGGACTTGTACAAATCGTTTTCAACCCTGAAAATTCTCAAGAAGCTTTAGATATTGCGGATTCTCTTCGTAACGAATTCGTTGTAGAAGTAGAAGGTGCTGTAGCATTACGTGAACCGGAAATGATCAATCCAAACATGGAAACGGGTATGGTTGAAGTTTTAATCGATCAAATAACAATCATTAACAAAGCTAAAACACCACCGTTTGCAATTGAAGATCGCACTGAAGTAAACGAAGATCTTCGTTTAAAATACCGCTACTTAGACTTACGTCGTCCAGTAATGTTTGATACATTCAAACTTCGCTCTGACGTGACAAAAGTAATCCGTAACTTCTTACAAGATGAAGGTTTCTTAGAAGTTGAAACACCAATCTTAACGAAGTCAACTCCAGAAGGAGCACGTGACTACCTAGTTCCTTCACGTGTACATGAAGGTGAATTTTATGCTTTACCACAATCACCACAACTATTTAAACAATTATTAATGGTTGGAGGAATTGAGCGCTACTTCCAAATCGCTCGCTGCTTCCGTGATGAAGATTTACGTGCTGATCGTCAACCTGAATTCACTCAAATTGATATGGAAATGAGTTTCATGTCACAAGATGAAATCATCGAATTAAACGAAAAATTAATTCAAAAAGTTATGAAAGAAGTAAAAGGAATTGATATTCCAGCTCCATTCCAACGTATGACTTATAAGGATGCAATGTCTCGCTACGGCTCTGATAAGCCAGATGTTCGTTTTGACTTAGAACTTATTGAATTAAGCGATGTTGTTGCAGGTTGTAACTTCAAAGTATTTGCAAGTACTGTTGAAAACGGAGGCCAAGTAAAAGGTCTTAATATCAAAGGTGCGAACGACAAATACTCTCGTAAAGATCTTGATGAACTAACAAAATTTGTAGGTCGTTACGGTGCGAAAGGTCTTGCGTGGATTAAAGTAACTGAAGAAGGATTAACTGGTCCAATCGGTAAATTCTTTGATGATGAATTTGGTGAAAAACTTGTTGAACGTATGCAAGCTGAACCAGGTGATACTTTAGTATTCGTAGCTGATAAAAAATCAGTTGTTGCTGATTCACTAGGTGCTTTACGTAAAAAACTTGGAAAAGATCTTGGCTTAATTGATGAATCTCGTTTTGCATTCCTATGGATTACAGAGTGGCCATTACTTGAATACAGCGAAGATGATGACCGTTACTATGCGGCACATCACCCATTCACTCGTCCATTCGATGAAGATCTTGAAAAAATGGAAACTGAACCAGGTGCAGTTAAAGCGCAAGCGTACGATATCGTATTAAATGGCTACGAACTTGGTGGCGGATCATTACGTATTCACGAAAAAGATTTACAAGAAAAAATGTTCAAAACACTTGGTTTCACTGATGAAGAAGCGAATGAACAATTTGGTTTCTTAATGAATGCATTTGAGTATGGTACGCCTCCTCACGGTGGATTAGCATTTGGTCTTGACCGCTTTATTATGTTACTAGCTGGTCGTGACAACTTACGTGATACAATTGCATTCCCTAAAACTGCAAGTGCAAGTTGTGTCTTAACAAATGCGCCAAGTACAGTATCATTAGCGCAATTAGACGAGTTAAATATCCGCACAAAAACTTTGGCTGACGAGAAGTAAATCTTTTGAATTGTCAGAATTAATGTGGTAATATGTATTTAAAGCGAATCCTGATGTGTTCGTTATAAGCTTATCAGTTTTGACCGAACATTTTATCGTTGGGAGTTCACATTTTGAGATGGCGAACATGCCTGTCATGGGACGTTTAAAATTTCGAAGAGAACACCCACCTGCTTATAGCGGGTTCAAAACGATTAGATTTTAAGACGGCACAATCGGGATTCGTTAATTATTAAATCACCCCCTCTCAATGAAAATTGAGAGGGTTTTTATTTTACGTCAATACATTATTTTTTTGATTAAAATACAAGAATGAAATTAATAAATTTTCATTACTATCGGTATAATATTGGGAAAATAAACATTTTTTTATTTTTTTATTGGCTTCCATAGAAATTATGGTTTAAAGTGTAAGTAAATAAATTGAAATGAGTTGGTGAATTAATGGACACGAGCAATCACATAAAAACAGCATTAAAGGTTGAAACGATTATTGATTTAGATGCCTTATATGATCGAGCATTTAATGTTCTAAAAGAGGCGTTAGATAACGGTTCCAAAAATTTTGGTTTGGCTACAGGTGGAACAATGATTCCTCTTTATGAGCGTATTCGTAATAGTGAACTTGATTTCACTCAGTGTGAAAGTGTTAACTTAGACGAGTATGTCGGTCTTCCGAAAATACATCCTGAAAGTTATATATCGTTTATGAAACAACAGCTCTTCAATGAAAAGCCTTTTAAAAAATCTAATTTACCAAATGGAGAGGCATTAGATCCACATGAAGAAGCTGCTTGTTATGAAGCGCTTTTACAAAAAATGAAGTTGGATTTCCAGTTGCTTGGCATTGGGGAAAACGGGCATATAGGTTTTAATGAGCCTGGTACACCGTTTGATAGTGAAACGCATGTTGTTGAACTTGAAGAATCGACTAGAGTAGCAAATGCAAGATTTTTTAATTCTCTAGATGAAGTACCTACTAAGGCAATTACAATGGGGATTTCTTCAATCATGCGTGCAGAACAAATATTATTAATTGCGGTTGGGGAGAAGAAACGTACTGCTTTAGAAGCGTTGTTAAAAGGTGAAGTGACGGAAAAAATACCAGTAACAATCTTGAAAAAACATCCGAATGTTATCATATTAACTGACTTAGTAATCTAAATAGAATGTTTAGCTGAAGCTTTCAAGTGAATAGGTGTTGTTTCCTATAGGTTCTTGAAAGTTTTTTGTATAACGAAGATGAAAAAAGTGTAGGTAAGAGTATTAAATGTTCCTGAAAGAGAATATATTTAAAATATAAGAGAATCATTTTTGACGAATTGATGTATGAGGCAACTTATTATTTAATAGCTTGAATTAAGAAAAGAAGCTATTAAACTAATTGATATACCTCTAAATAGATTTTCTATTCTATATATTTGATAAATTAAAGGAATTAAGAACTTTTCCTTTTCATTTATATGTAAACGTTTTATAATTGGTATAGACAACTATACCATAATGTAATTTGGGTAATAGGGAAGGTTTTTAATTAGAGTTACTGCATGAAAATGGGTAAATCCTCAAAGTTTTCAATCTAATAAATTTTTTTAAATGATAGGTTTTCGCTATAGGAAGCACTTTCAGATAGAAATGAATTATTATGTGGTTTATAAAAAAGCGCTTTATTAATGGCTAGCTGAGGTAAGATAGGATACTGAAAATCAGAAAGCCGAGATGATTTTTTCTGGTTTTAATTAGGAGAGACTATACATGAGTGAAACAATTCTAATTTCAAATGTAACGATTGTTAACTATGACCAAGAGGCATTTGTAGGTGATCTGTACCTAGAAAAAGGTAAAATTACGAAAGTTGGTAAGGGATTAAGTATTCAAGCACAGTACACTATTGATGGAACTTCTAAAGGATGGATTGTTTTCCCTGGATATATTGATATGCATATACACGGTTCAGCTGGTTTTGATGCCATGGATGCAACAAAAGAAGCCATGCGAGGTATTGCTCGTTCGTTGCCTAAAGAGGGGACGACAGGTTTTCTTGCAACGACTATGACGCAGTCAGTAGATGCCATTGAAGCAACTTTAAAAAATGCTGCTACTTATAAAGGGACTTTAGATGAAGCAGAAATGTTAGGGATTCATGTTGAAGGTCCATATATATCAAAGAAAAGAGCAGGAGCACAACCGATACAATATATTATTGAGCCTTCTATTGAGCAGTTTCATCACTGGCAAGAACTTAGTAAAGGTCGCATAAAACAAGTTACAGTAGCTCCTGAAGTAAATAATGGTTTTGAATTTATCAAGGAAATTAGTAAAGAAGGAATCGTCGTCTCATTAGGGCATTCAGATGCTATGTCCGATGAAATAGAGCGTGCAGTTGGGCTCGGTGCAAAACAATCAACTCACTTATATAACCAAATGCGCCCTTTTCATCATCGAGAACCAGGTGTTGTTGGAGCTGTTTTACTAGAAGATGATTTAAAGGTAGAAATTATAGCCGATTTCATCCATAGTCACCCGAAATCTGTTAAATTCGCTTATAGATTAAAAGGAGCATCTAGAATTATATTGATAACGGATGCCATGAGGGCAAAAGGGCTGGATTATGGTGTTTATGATTTAGGTGGCCAAGCGGTACATGTAACTGAAACAGGTGCACATTTATCCGATGGTACGTTAGCTGGAAGTGTACTAACAATGGAACAAGCCGTAAAAAATATACATACCGTCACGAAATGTACATTACAGGAACTAGTAGCTATGTCTTCCAAAAATGCTGCTGATCAGCTCGAATTACCATTAAAAGGGTATATCGGTAACGGGATGGATGCAGATTTAGTTATTTTAGATGGAGATTTAAATGTACAAAAGACTATATGTCGCGGTAAAGTTGTATATGAAAAAGAATCACAATAACAATAACAAGCTGTAGTTTTGGTAGGGGCTACATGAAAGGTGGAGAAACGCTTGTTAGATAAAAATTCACCAGTTCCAATGTATATACAAATTGAAGAATTTTTAAAAGGTAAAATATTCGAAGAGGAATATAAGATAGGTGAGAATATTCCTTCTGAAAGAGAGTTTTCTGAACAGTTAGGTGTAAGTCGCATGACCGTAAGGCATGCAATTACTAATTTGGTAAATAGTGGATTACTTTACCGAGAAAAAGGACGCGGTACATACGTAGCGAATCCAAAATTAGAGCAACCATTAAGTGGATTAACAAGTTTTACAGAAGATATGCGTTCAAGAGGCTATGAGCCAAGCAATAAACTTGTTCGTTTTGAGAAAATTATACCTCCACTTGATATTGCAAAGGCATTGCAAATGAAAACGGGAGATGAAGTATTTTCCGTTGTTCGAATTCGTAACGCAGATCAGCTACCAATGGCTATTGAACGAACGTATATACCAGTAGATATCATTCCAGATTTGGATAAGAGTATGGTCCTGGGTTCGTTATACTCTTTAATAGAAGAAAGACATCATCAAAAGATTGGTCATGCTTCGCAGTTAATGGAAGCAGCACTAGTAACAAAAGAAGATAGTAAGCTCCTGAATATTGAGCAACCATCAGCTGTATTAATTATTGAACGAAAAAGTTATTTAAGTACTGGAATACCGTTTGAATTAGTGCGTAGTACATATCGCGCAGATCGCTATAAATTTATTAGTGAAATACAGAGGTGATAACATGCATCAATATTTTCAAGAGGTTCAACAATTATTGAATGTAATAGTAGAAGAAGAACAATCAAATATGACAAAAGCAGCCGAATTAATAGCTGAGCGTATCCAAAACGGAGGTATTTTACAACTATTCGGTTGTGGTCATTCTCATATTCTAGCTCAAGAAGCTTTTTACCGTGCTGGTGGATTAGTACCAGTACGTCCCATTTTCATTGAGTCATTGATGTTACATAAGGGTGCACTGACCTCTTCTGCTAATGAGAAAGATCCTAATTTCGTTTTGCAACATCGTCATCAATTTGAGTTCAATCCAAATGATGTATTAATAATTGTTTCCACGTCAGGAAGAAATGTTGTGCCTATTGATGTTGCATTACTAGCAAAAGAAGCTGGAGTGCGTGTTATTTCATTACAGTCACTTCATTATAAAGAGCAAATTTCTAAACATAGTACAGGAAAACGCCTAGAAGAAATGGCAGACTTCGTATTAGATACGCATATTCCAATAGGTGATGGGGTATTGTGGAAAGATAGCGTACAGTATGGACCTGCATCAACGACAATCGGTTCTGCTATCTTGAATACGACTTTATCTCAAGTGATTGAAATTTTAGCTAGTGAAGGTGTCGAGCCGCCTGTATTTGAAAGTGCAAATCTAGATGGTAGTAAAGAAAAAAATGATTGTATGATAGCAAAGTATAGTAGACGTATAAGCTTCGAATAAATATTAGTATGGGGGAGATTAATATGGAAAAAACTTATAAAATCACTAGTTCAGTAGGATTACATGCACGTCCATCTACAGTATTGGTTGCAGGTGTAACACCGTTTGCATCAGATATACAGCTTGAGTACAAAGGTAAAACAGTCAATTTAAAATCTATTTTAGGTGTTATGTCATTAGGTGTTCCAACCGGTGAAGTTGTTACTATTAAAGCAGAAGGTTCAGATGCAGAAGCAGCAATCGCAAAAGTTTCAGAATTAATGATTTCAGAAGGCCTAGGACAAGAATGTTAGAGATTAAAGGTATTGCTGTCTCGAATGGAATAGCTATTGCGAATGCGTACTGCTTAGTAGAACCGGATCTAACCTTTGACAAATTGACTATTACTGATATAGAAGCAGAAAAATTACGCTTTAAAGAAATTGTTTCTAAAACGAAAATTGAACTTGAAGCAATTCGTGAAGCTGCGGAAAAGAAATTTGGTCATGATAAAGCAGAAATTTTCTCTGCGCATTTATTAGTGCTACAAGACCCTGAGATGTTAAATGCAATTGATGTTCAGATAAATGAAGGTGTAAATGCTGAATTTGCATTGCAAGAAACCTCAACTATGTTTATAGAGTTATTTGAATCTATGGACAATGAATACATGCAAGAACGTGCAGCTGATATTCGTGATGTAGCAAAACGGTTATTAGCGAACTTATTGGGCATTGAATTACCTGATTATAGTCGTTTATCAAAGGATGTTATTATTGTTGCCGATGATTTAACACCATCGATGACTGCACAGCTTGATAAAACGCATGTGAAAGGCTTTGTGACAAATATCGGGGGACGTACATCTCATTCGGCTATTTTAGCAAGAACAATGGAAATACCTGCTGTTGTAGGGACAAAACTAGCAACTACAGATATCCCCCATGGAGCTAAGATCATATTAGATGGTACAAAGGGAACAGTATTATTAGATGCTACAGAAGAAATAGTTTCGGAGTATTTATTGGCTCAAGAAGAGCAAGCAGCAGAAAGTGCAATGTTCCAGCAATTTGTAACAGCAGAAAGTATAAGTGCTGATGGACACCAAGTAGAATTAGCAGGCAATATTGGAAAGCCAGAGGATGTAGACAATATTTTAGCTAACGGCGGTGACGGTATCGGCTTATTCCGTACAGAGTTTTTATATATGGATCGTCAAGAATTGCCATCAGAAGAAGAGCAATTTACTGCTTATAAAACAGTACTTGAAAAAATGGGCCAAAAACCGACAGTTGTTAGAACGTTGGATATAGGTGGAGATAAAGAATTACCGTATTTGAAATTAGAGCCAGAGATGAATCCTTTCTTAGGGCATAGAGCTATAAGACTTTGTTTGGAACAACAAGATATTTTCCGTACACAGTTACGTGCACTTCTCCGTGCAAGTGTCTATGGTAATTTGAAAATTATGTTCCCTATGATTGCAACACTTGATGAATTCCGTAAAGCAAAGGCTTTATTGGAAGAGGAAAAAGAGAAGATAGTTAGTGAAGGAATTGAAGTTTCAAGAGATATTGAGATTGGCATGATGGTAGAAATCCCTTCAGCTGCGCTTATTGCAGATTTATTTGCTAAAGAAGCAGATTTCCTTTCTATTGGAACAAATGATTTAATCCAATATACTTTAGCAGCAGATCGCATGAACGAAAAAGTTTCTTATTTATACCAACCATTCAATCCTGCCATTTTACGTCTTGTAAAAATGGTCATTGATGCAGGACATTCGAATGGTAAATGGGTAGGTATGTGTGGCGAAATGGCCGGAGATGAAATAGCTATCCCTATTTTACTCGCTTTAGGTTTAGATGAATTTTCAATGAGTGCCTCTTCTATTCTGCGTGCGCGGGCGCAAATTTCGGACCTTTCAAAAGTAGAATTAACGCAACATTTAGATAAAATGCTTTCACTTTCAACTTCAATGGAAGTAGAACAATATATGAAAAAACTATTAAACACGAACAATTAATTTGGCAATTACAAGAAAGCAATTTCTTATTCGCCAATAGAATGTCGGCAACCCCTGAAAATCGGAATTGTCGACATTTTTTATACGGAAAATATCAATAAAACAATATTAATTCTCATAATTAGAAGATATAACTTAGTTGTGCTCTTAAGGGGGAGAGGTCGATGATCCAATTAGTACCACTAGAAGATAGTGAGCAAGTTCATCGTTTACGAGATTATAGTTTTTCGAACAAATATATTGGAGAAAAAAGAGATGATTTTCAATATTGGGTAGAACACAGTACAACAATTGGAGCATATGACGATAGAAAATTAGTTGGTCAATTGCTTGTGCTCCCATTGAATATGACAATTCACCAAATATCGTACAAAATGGGAGGTATCGGATTCGTATGTACGTTTCCAGAGTATCGAAATAGAGGGATTATGAAAAAATTGATGATTCGTGCTTTGGAAGAAATGCGAGAAAATGGTCAATGTATTTCTGTGTTAGCTCCATTTTCTGTCTCCTTTTATCGTTATTTCGGGTGGGAATTATTTTTTGATAAGCTGAATTATTCAATACCTAGTGAAGCCTTCCCTAATTTCGGTAATCAGTTAGATGTTGTAAAAAGATTTAGTTTTGAATGGCTCGATGAACAGCTTTTTGATGAGGTATGTACTTTTTATAATGACAATGCAGAGGTAATGAATGGTTCTATGAAGCGTGATGCAGCTTGGTGGAAAAGAATTCAGCGTAGAGAGCCAGACAGTCATTTTGCAGCTTATTATAAAGACGATGAACTCCAAGGTTTTGTACGCTATCAAATTCAAAATCTCATTTTCATTATTAAAGACTTTGTCGTAAAGGATCATGTTGCTGAGAAAGCAATTTGGCGTTATATCTCGTCTCACAGTGCAAGTGTTTATCACATTACTGGTAATACTGCAGGAACAAGTCATTTCGGATTCCACTTTAACCAGCCACAATTCAAAAAAGAGCTTGTCCAGGACTGTATGGTGAGAATTGTGGATGTGGAAGCATTTTTAAAAGAATACAATTGGGCAGAGTTAACGGAAAATCTGTATTTACATATTCAAGACCCGTTTGCCCAGTGGAATGAGAAGCATTACTCTATCAATCGAGAAGGTCAAATAGAAGTAATTGAAATGGCTAGCATAGCTAATGGCCAAATTCTATCTTTGTCGATTAATATTTTTTCAGCTCTAATAGTTGGATATTTAAGCGTTACAGAAACAATGCTCTACGCTGATCATCAACTTGATGATACAGCCTTAAAGCTTTGGAACAAAGCGTTAAGAACAGAAAAACCTTCATTTTATGAATATTTTTAATGTGTGTTTTTAAATGAATATATAGTTAATCTAAAAAAATTTTGAAAAAAACTTTGGACTATACCAGTTGTTAGAAAAATCAGTAAATTAAAGCTATCCGTGAATATGCCAATAAAAAAATGCGAAAAAAAGGAAAATAAAGCGCGTTTAAGGTATTGTGGTATAGACCAATTTCTGCTATTCTCAATTTAGGAGTTATATTACAAAAAAGGGGTGCTCTTCATGAAGAATATTATGCTCGTTTGTGTGGCAGGTATGAGTACTAGTTTACTAGTAACTAAAATGCAAAAGGCTGCTGAAGGACAAAATTTAGTTGCAGATATTTTCGCGATTTCAGAAAGTGAAGTTGATTCTACATTAGAAAGAAAAGATATCGATGTCTTATTATTGGGACCTCAAGTACGTTATTTAAAGGGACCATTTGAAGCGAAATATAAAGCTAAAAACTTCCCAATCGAAGTGATCAATATGAGTGATTATGGCATGATGAACGGCGAAAAAGTATTGCAACACGCACTGAATTTAATTGGATAATCAAGGAGGTTTACGGTCATGCAAGAAACAGATTTATTACAGTCAATTATGGGGCTGATTTTGCACAGCGGCAACGTGAAAAGTGATTGTATGGAAGCGATTCAACTTGCTAAACAAGGAAATGTAAGCGCTGCTAAAGAGAAAATTACATTGGCTAATAAATCTTTAGTAGAAGCACATCATTCTCAAACAGCATTACTAACACAAGAAGCTAGGGGAGAAAAAGTAGAGGTTACAATCATGTTAGTCCATGCACAGGATCACTTGATGAACGCTATTACTTTTAAGGATTTAGCAATTGAAATTATTGATTTATATGACCGACTACAAGGGGCTTAACATCAGTTTTGGTGTTTACCATATAAATAATCTATAACACAAGGGAGTGTGGAGAGGGATGTTTCGTTTTTTAGAGGAGAAGTTTGTTCCAGTAGCAGCTAGGGTTGGGAACCAGAGACATTTAGTTGCAATTCGTGACGGCTTTATTACAATAATGCCACTGACAATTATTGGTTCGTTAGCGGTATTATTCAATGGTTTACCAATTAAAGCATATCAAAAATTAATGGACTCGATTTGGGATCATGGAACTTGGACGCAATGGGGCGGCAATATGTGGAATGCTACATTTGCTATTATGTCTTTGCTTCTTGCCTTTACAGTTTCGTACCACTTAGCTAAGAGCTATGGTAAAGATGGATTAACTGCAGGGGTAATCAGTTTTTCTTGTTATATTACATTCGGAACATTTGGTGAAGGTGGTTTAAGTGGATTAACCACCGGGACCGGAGGTATATTCGTATCATTAATAATAGCGCTTCTATCCTCTGAATTATTTTCACGCTTATCTGGTAACAAACGTTTATTAATCAAAATGCCTGATGGAGTACCACCGGCAGTAACAAAATCGTTTGCCGCATTACTTCCATCTATTATCACTGTCGGTACTTTTGCATTAGTGAGAACCATTATTTCAACAAGCTTTGATATTCCAGATATTATTTCTTCATTCTATTCAGTAGTTCAAGAACCATTTATGGGTCTAACAAATACATGGGCTGCAGGTTTGCTATTAGCTTTCGTTCCTGTATTCTTATGGTCATTCGGTATTCACGGGGCGAACATTATCGACCCATTCATGCAAACTATTAATCTTCCAGCTATTGCTGAAAATCTTAAAGCAATAAATGCTGGTGAAACTGCACCATATATTATTAACAAGCCATTCTTTGATGCTTTCGTTAATATGGGTGGATCAGGTACGACAATCGCTTTAGTTATCGCAATTTTCCTTTTTGCTAGAAAAAACAAACAATATAGTGCGGTTGGTAAAGTTGGTGCTGCACCAGCCCTATTCAATATTAATGAGCCATTGATGTTTGGTTTACCAATCATTTTAAATCCAATCTTGGTCATTCCGTTTATTCTTACACCAATGGTCAATGTAACAATTGCTTATTTTGCAACCAAATTCGGTTTGGTTCCAGCAGCTACAATTGCTGCTCCTTGGATGATGCCACCAGTCATAAATGGCTGGTTAACAACACAATCATGGACAGGTGGAGTACTGAGCCTTGTGTTAATAGCAATCTCAGTATGTATCTACTTACCGTTCATAATGATGTCATCAAAAGCAGCTAATGATAAATTAGCAGCTGAAAAACAAGCAACTAAAACGAATCAATCAGTAGTGATGGAAAAAGAAGAAGCAGAAAAAGTAGAAGTTTAATAGATGGTAAGCGGAGGTATTCAAATGAGAAGATTAGGAATTTCAATCTATCCTCAACATAGCACATTAGAGGAAATGCAAAACTATATCCAACTAGCTCATGATCATGGTTTTAGTCGGATATTCACTTGTCTAATGTCTATGAAAAATAATGAGGAAAAAGAAAAGTTACAACAAATCAATCAATTTGCGCAACAGCTTGGCTTTGATATTTCCGCTGACATCGCTCCTCAAGTCTTTGAGGAATTAGGCTTAACTTATAGAGATATCGCATTCTTGAAAGAACAATATCACTTAGCCGCTTTACGCTTAGATATGGGATTCTCTGGACAGGAGGAAGCGTTCATGTCATTGGACGCTTCTAACTTAAAAGTCGAGCTTAATATTAGTAACGGTACAAAATATGTAGAAAATATTTTGTCTTATCAACCAAACCGTGAAAATATTATTGGCTGCCATAATTTCTATCCAAGAAAGTATACAGGTCTTTCGAGAGAGCATTTTATTAAATCTTCAAAGTTATTCAAAGATAATCATATTCGTACTGCGGCGATGATTTCTTCGAATTATGCGCAATATGGACCTTGGGAGGAAACACCGTATGGCTTACCTACATTAGAAGAGCATCGAGGTTTACCTATTACAGTTCAAGCGAAAGATCTTTGGCATACAGGCTTAATTGATGATTTGATCATTGGGAATATGTATGCAACTGAAGAAGAGCTACAAGCATTAGGAAAACTGAATCGCCAAAAATTAGAACTTGATATTGTACCATCTGCTGAAAATTCAGAGGTGGAAAATAAAATCATCTTTGAAGAACCACACTTTAACCGTGGTGATGTCTCTGAATATGTGATTCGCAGTACACAATCTCGTGTTAAATACAAATCGGAGCAATTCAAACCACACGATGTATTTGATATTCAAACAGGAGATGTCACGATAGATAATGACGAGGATATCCGTTACAAAGGTGAGTTACAGTTAGTGCTAAAGGATATACCGAATTCAGGAAGTACGAATATTGTAGCTAAAGTGGTACCAGAAGAAATTTATTTACTTGAGAAAATTCGACCATGGGAATCTTTTGGATTTAATATGGTAGAGAAAAAAAGTTAGAATGAGTAAAAGGGTTGAGTGCTATGTTCTATAGTTCTCAATCCTTTTTACTTATCTTTGATGAAGTAAGTGGCTAGGGGGATGAAGATGTTTGTATTAGCGATTGATGGCGGCGGCACCAAAACATGTGCTGTTATTAGTGACGAAGGCGGACATATCCATGCAATGGTGACGGTCGGTAAGAGTAATCCAACGACAATGAGTCAAAAAGAATTTGAACAGGTAATCGATCAAGTATTAATACTATTAAAATCACAGAACCCAACAGCCTTTGCGCAAATTGCAAGCTGTTTTGCAGGTATGGCTGGGGTGAAAGAAAAACAATATGATTCAATTCTAATGGATGTTTTACATAGTCACTTACCAAAAGAGGCGACGATCGAGATAGCAAATGATGCGACTAATGCGTTGTATGCTGGTACTTTAGGTTCTGAAGGAATTGTACAAATAGCAGGAACCGGAGCTATTACATTAGGAATAGATGAACAGCGCCACATTGTACGTACATCCGGTTGGGGATATTTGTTTGATGATGAAGGAAGTGGCTATGATTTGGGGGTACAAGCTTTAAAAGCTGTATTTAAAGCTTATGATGGCAGAGGATATCAAACTAATCTAACAGCGAGGTTGTGTCAGCACTTTCAAGTAGATGAGGTTCCTCAAATAATTGATCAACTCTACGGAGAAGGGCATCCAAGAGCCATTATTTCTCCACTTAGTATGTATGTGAGTGAAGAAGCTCTAAAAGGAGATATAGTAGCTCGCATCATTATCCAAAAGGCATGTGAAAAATACTTCCAATCCATTAAAGCATGTTTAGATCAAATGATTTGGTCTAAAGATAAAATTCCTGTTGTGTTGGCAGGTGGTGTGTTCTCAAATGTAGAAATTTTCATTCCGATTCTCCAAAAATTGGCGCAAAA
Source organism: Viridibacillus sp. KH_047 (assembly GCF_057838945.1). Taxonomy (NCBI): domain Bacteria; kingdom Bacillati; phylum Bacillota; class Bacilli; order Caryophanales; family Caryophanaceae; genus Viridibacillus; species Viridibacillus sp. KH_047. The sequence goes on from NZ_CM174479.1 coordinate 1,143,253, forward strand.
AGAAGTTGTAGAAATTCAGTTTTATCCTGCTCTTATGCCACCAATTGGAGGAGCAGTTGTAGGTGGACTAAAAAAATGTGGACAATACATAGATCCGCGTTTTGTCGAGAAATTTAATAATCAAATGTTGAAATCTGGTAGTGAAGTTTAAGTAATATTTATCCCGTAAATTGGCTAATACTCTCTAGCATCGAATTTACGGGATTTGTTTGTTATTAGCTTATTTGTTTTAGAATTTATCCAAATTCAAAGTTACTATAAAAATTCCTTACGCCAATCCTTGCAATCATCTAGCTTTTTGTATATATTTTTCACGATACCTATTTTCTTACTAATAGGATAGGATTACTTACAAAATTTAAATTAAACGGAGTGAAAGGTATATGTTACATCAATTTTCACGTAATGAATTAGCCATTGGAACAGATGGAATAGATAAACTAAAAAATACAACAGTAGCAATTCTAGGCATTGGTGGTGTTGGATCGTTTGCTGCTGAAGCTTGTGCAAGAAGTGGTGTTGGTCGCATCATCTTAGTAGATAAAGACGATGTAGATATTACGAACATTAACCGCCAACTAGTTGCTTATATGTCAACAATCGGCCGCTCAAAATCAGCTGTTATGAAGGAGCGAATTGCTGATATTAACCCTGATTGTGAAGTTATAGATTTGCATATGTTCTACACAGAAGAAACGTATGAAAAGTTCTTCAGTTATGAACCAGATTATGTGATAGATGCGTCAGATACAGTTATATATAAAATTCATATTATGAAAGAATGCTTAAAACGTGGCGTAAAAATAATTGCAAGTATGGGTGCAGCAAATAAAATGGATCCAACACGTTTTCAAATTGCTGATATTTCAAAAACACATACCGATCCATTAGCGAAGGTAATTCGTGTGAAATTGCGTAAAGAAGGTATTAAAAAAGGAATACCTGTAATCTTTTCTGATGAGAGCCCGATTGTCGTTCGACCAGATGTTGTACAAACAGTCGGTAAACCAGAAGCAGAAATTCGCAAAGCGCAATTGCCACCATCATCAAATGCATTCGTACCATCTTCAGTTGGATTAATCGCGGCTAGCTGGGTAGTACGAGATATTTTGAGTGATATTGAGATTAAAACGGTGAGAGATTAATTTAGATCGTTAAATGAAATGATAGCAAATAGCAAATAGTAACTATTAACTAATTGCCTGAGATGTCATGAAAATGATTAAGTTACCTATTGTTTAAAGCTTAATAGATGTTTTGACCTGAAATTTATAAACCTTATGTGAATATAAAGAATGTAAAATGCAAAAGCATATGAGCTTTTGCATTTTTTTTATTAAAAGGAATTAAAATTAATAAATGGATAAAAATGTTTAAAATTCAATTGAAAAGTATATCGTCTGTTGATATAATTTATATTTCGGCTAGCGATATAATTGCTGTTGAGGTAAAGAGGTGTTTTATATGCAACGACATGGGCCTTTAACAGAGGGTATGTATTATATTTTGCTTGCACTATATGAACCAAGGCATGGCTATGGGATTATGCAATTGGTAGAATCATTGAGCAGGGGGCGTGTATCTCTTGGACCGGGTACTTTATATGGAGCGCTTAAGTCCTTGGTTGAGAGAGGTTGGATTGAGACTGTTGAGACTGAAGAGTTAACCAGAAAGAAACAATATATGATAACTGCACAAGGAAAAGGCGAAGTGGAAGCCGAAATAGTCAGGATGAAAGAATTAATAATGAATGGAGAATTGATGATTAAAGGAGGGATTGAATAGGTAAAAGACGCATATAATTGTTTTTGGGACTTTGAAAAGGAAAAGCAGTGGATAAATGAACAATCCAAAAAAGGTCTACAACTATCAGATACTGTTTTATATTTGAATATGAAGCAAAACTAGATTGTTAGAAGATGTATTTTTTAAAAACACAATATAAATGCATTTAGAAAAGGAGACTTTCGATGGCATTAGTAATTCAAGAAGTTACAAAGAGATATCAGAATTTTGTGGCGGTGGATAATCTTTCTTTTACAATTGAAAAAGGAGAGATTTTCGGTCTGATTGGTCAAAACGGTGCAGGGAAAACGACGACTTTCCGTATGATTTTAGATTTGCAAGAAACAACAGCTGGAACGATTTCATGGAATGGGGAGTCAATACACGCGATAGACCGTGATTTACTCGGTTATTTACCAGAGGAGCGCGGTATTTTCCCAACTATGACAGTGGAGGATCAGTTATTTTTCTTTGGCGAACTAAGAGGACGTAAGAAAAAAGAGCTAAAAGAAGATGTGAACTATTGGATTGAACGTTTTGAGTTAGAAGAAAAGCGTAAGGCAAAAGCAGAAACTCTTTCTAAAGGGAATCAACAGAAAGTTCAGCTTATCGCAAGTTTCATACATAAGCCTGAGTTTTTAATTCTAGACGAACCGTTTAGTGGATTAGACCCTGTGAACAAGGATTTATTAAAAGAGGCTATATTATTTTTAAAGGAAAACGGTACAACGATTCTATTTTCAAGTCATCAGATGGAAAACGTGGAAGAGTTGTGTGATCATTTGTGCTTGTTAAAACGAGGAGTATCATTGTTTTCTGGTAGTTTGTTAGATTTGAAGAAACAATATGGTAAAACAAAGTTAACAGTGAGAACAGATATGACTGTAGAGGAACTTACGGCTTTACCAGGAGTAAAAGATGTAGCTATTGGCAAAGAACAATACACGCTTACATTAGAGGATGAATCATATGCAAAAGGAATCTTCGATATCGTATCAAAAGGTGGTTACATCGAAAAATTCAGTCTAGATTATTTATCACTAGATGAAATTTTCAAAGATAAGGTAGGTGGCGGCAATGTCTAAGTTTTGGATATTAGTAAAGCAACTTTATAAGCAAAAGATTAAAGCAAAGTCATTTATTTTCTCTATTCTATTATATCTTGTCGTCATTAGTTGTGTAATGTTCTGGTCAGATATTAAAGAGGCCCTGTTTTCTGAAGAGCCATTAAAAGTTGCAGTTTTAAATGATACGGATGCAGATTTCAAAGCGCTTTTTACTTCCAGTGCAGATGTTGAATTTTCTTTCCCAAAAGAGAATGAAAACAAAGTTGAGAAAAAGGTGAAAGACGGAGATTTAGATGCGGCGATTTTCATTCAAGATAAGGCTGGATCATTAGTAGCTGAAATCGCAACATTTAATCCGCTTAAGTTTAATGATCAGCAAAGTTTATCTTCTAGTATTCAATATGCAGGGAAGCTTTATGAAGTGCAACAGCTCAATTTAACTGCAGAACAAGCGGATAAAATTTTACAATCTGAAACGACGATTACAACGAAAAACTTGAATGAAGAAGCTGCCGGTGGTAAAAGCGAAGCTGAGAAGTCGGCGGGTATAGGTGCATCAATGATAGTTGGTTTCATCATTTATGGGTTTGTTATGTCGTTTTTATCGATGATTACCACAGATGTAGCATCTGAGAAAGGCTCACGTGTGCTAGAAGTACTTCTTGCGAGTATTAAACCGGTGACACATTTCTTGGCAAAATTAACTGGTACATTTTTACTTGCAATAACTCAAATTGTAGTTTTACTTGTAGTACAGTCACTTCTATTTATGTTGGTAGACGGAGGAGAGAAGTGGGATACAGTAATCAAAGTAATTAATGGTTTGTCTGCAGGGTATGTAGTATATGTGATTGCATTTTTAATCTTAACTATTTTGCTATTCCTTATTATGGGTGCATTGCTTGGGTCTCTCGTTTCTAAAGTAGAAGAATCGAGTCAAGCGATGATGCCTGCTATGATGGTTGGGGTTGCTGGATTTTATGTTTTACTTTCAGGAATGTATAGTCCGGATACATTACTAGTAAAAGTGTGTTCTTATATTCCGTTTACTTCAGGAATGGTAATGCCACTACGTATTGGTGCAACCGATATTGCAGCTTCAGAGCCAATGATTTCACTCGGTATACTTATTGTGACTGTAGTACTGTTATTCATGCTAAGTCTATCATTCTACAAACGAAGTGTATTAACTTATAGTACGGGTGGTATTATCCAAAAAATTAAAACAGTATTAAAAGTTACGACATAATAAGTTTAGATATTGTACATGGACAAAAATAATCTATAGGAGTTGCCCCCTTATACTTTAATTACTAAAGTAAGGGGGGTCCTTTGTTTAAATAACTATATTTGCATTATTAAATGGATTTTCTGTATTCAGGTAATGTTTTTCTCCTAACCAGTATCTCCTTTTATATTTTAAAAGTATTGCTTGTTTATCCCCGATATAAGAATCCCGATTTAAAACTCTTTCATACCTTAATTCGCGAGGACAATCTAAAAATATAGTATAGTCATAAAACTCTCGCCATTCTTTTCTTTGAAGAAATATACCTTCAATAAGAATGATACTATCAACTGTAAAGGTAATTTGTTTAACTGAGATGGTATCGGTAGATTTATCATAGAATGGTAAAGCGATATTCTTTTTATTGTTCCTTAATCCTTCGAATAGACTAGTAGTTAACGTCTTAATATCCCATTGTAAGTAGTAATATTCATACCATTCCTCATGTCCGGTTTCGTACCTTTTATGTTTTTCCTCAATATGATCATCAATATGTATAGTGACTACTGAGCTGTTATTGTTATTCAATTCCTGTTCAAGTTTTTTAACTAATGTGGTTTTACCTGCTCCACTTAATCCGTCAATTGCGACTATTAAAGGACGTTTTTTATATTTGCGTGTAGAAAATTGAAGTAATATTTTTTCTGCTAATTCTTTAATGACCTTCTATTCCATCCGCCTTTGTCTGAGTGTTTATTAAACAGAAGTGTTCTCTAGTAGTATAAGAAAGCTAATTCAATATCATTTTAATTAATTCTATTAATAAAACGATTACCCTGCTTAGAAAAAAACTAATCATTAATTTAGAAAAACGGGCTGTAAAAACAAAAGGGTTACCTTACAAGTACTAGACATGTAGGTAACCCTTTTCGCTATTTTTTAAATGATTTCAACTTATCATAAATCCCTGCCATGCGTTTTTCTTCGCCAGCAATAATGGGTTTATAATATTCGGTGCCGACAAGTTCTTCAGGTAAATATTCTTGGTCGACCCAGCCACCAAAAGTGCCGATAGGTGTGTTATGTGGATATTGATAACCTTCTACGCCTAATGTTTTTGCACCTGCATAATGAGCATCTCGTAAATGCATAGGAATGTCTCCTGTTTTCCCGGCTCGAATATCAGCGATGGCAGCGTCAATGGCCGATATTGCAGAATTTGATTTGGATGCTAAACACATCTCGATCACGGCTTGAGCTAACGGGATACGTGCTTCAGGTAGTCCTAGACGCTCTGCTGCTTGTACAGCTGCTAGAACATGTCCACCTACTTCAGGGTTTGCAAGACCAATATCTTCATAGCTCATAACGAGCAATCTACGAGAAACGGCCACTAAGTCTCCATTTTCTAAACAATGCGCTAAATAGTAGAGTGCAGCGTTTGTATCACTACCTCTTACTGACTTTTGTAAAGCGGATAATAGATTATAAAAATGTGAACCTTTTTTATCTCCAAAAACGCCGATACGTTCTGCTAGATTTTTGACCGTATCATCCTGTACAATCGTTTCATTATTCACTTCATCAGAAGCGTAATAAATGGACTCTAACAATGTTAATGCTTTTCGTGCATCTCCGTGTGCTGCAACTACTATTTTGTCACGTTGTGAATCGCTTAATCTTATTGTATAACGACCAAGTCCACGTTCTTTATCTTCTAGAGCGCGTAACACAAGTGCGTCAATATCTTCATATGTTAATCTTTTAAGCTGCTTAATCTCACCGCAGCGTGAGCGAATGGCAGGGTTCACATCATGAAATGGATTTTCAGTTGTTGCACCTATTAATACAATAGAACCATTTTCTACATGGGGTAATAATGTGTCTTGTTGTAGTTTATTGAAACGATGGATTTCATCCAAAAACAGCAACACTTTCCCTGTTAACTGTGCTTCTGCTACTACGTCTTCAACATCTTTCTTTCCTGCGCGTGTTGCATTAAGTGCAAAGAATGGCAGATGAGAAGTACCTGCAATAGCATAGGCAATCGATGTTTTCCCGATTCCTGGTTCACCGTATAGTAATATGGAAGGGACATGCCCATTTGTAATCATTTTATATAGTGTAGTATTTTTTCCTATAATGGTTTGTTGACCGACGACTTCATCTAAGTTACGTGGTCGCATGCGGAATGCGAGTGGTTCATTTGGCAAAGCAATTGCCTCCTCTCGTACATTTGTTCTATTTTTGAGCTTGTAACATTTATGATAAAGCATTCCCGAGTAGAATGGAAGGAAATATGCTATACTTTAACGTATAAATGTAAGCTACTATATAGAGGTGTATACTTTGAAAATCTCAACTAAAGGCCGTTATGGTCTAACAATTATGATTGAATTAGCCAAACAATACGGGCAAGGTCCAATTCCTTTGCGACAAATTGCAGCAGATAATGATTTGTCAGAAGCTTATTTGGAACAGCTTGTTTCCCCCCTTAGAAACTCAGGTTTAGTGAAGAGTGTTCGTGGGGCTTATGGTGGCTATATGTTATCAAAACCACCGCATTTAATTTCAGCAGCTGATGTTATTCGTGTGCTTGAAGGTCCGATTCAACCAGTTGAAGGAATAGAAAACGAAGCTCCACCTCAGCGACAGCTATGGATGAGCATTCGTGATGCAGTGAAGAATGTATTAGATACAACTTCATTAGAGGATTTAGCTGCTTATAAAGAACAAGATTCTGATGACGGCTATATGTTTTATATTTAAATGAATTAATCTCATTGCTTCTTATTGAGGGACGAATCAGTAGGTATAAATAATTCAGTGGGTATAAACCCTAGTTGAATAAAGTTAAAGCCTTGGGCAAACATCCTCGTTTTATATTGGGGTATATTTTTTAGACGAAAGCAAATCGTCGGAAATAAATCTCCCAAGGCGAATTTGATAGGAGTTTTTTACGATGAAAGAAATTTATCTAGACCATGCAGCCACTTCTCCTATGCATCCAGAAGTCATTGCGAAAATGACCGAGCTTATGGGTTCTGTTTACGGCAATGCATCTAGTATTCATAGTATTGGACGTCATGCTAGAAAATATTTGGACGATGCCAAAATGGTACTTGCACAATCAATCGGTGCTAAAGACCAAGAAATAATTATGACAAGTGGTGGTTCTGAAGCGGATAATTTAGCTATTTTCGGTACGGCATATGCGCGCCGTAATGAAGGTCGTCATATTATTACGTCTCAAATCGAACACCATGCAGTATTGCATACTTGTGAGCGTCTTGAAAAACAAGGTTTTAAAGTAACGTATTTACCTGTCAATGCACAGGGTGTCGTTTCTGTCCAAGATGTCCAACAGGCATTAACAGATGATACGATCTTAGTAACAATTATGTATGGTAATAATGAGGTAGGATCAATTCAGCCGATTAAAGAAATCGGATCGCTATTAAAAAACCACAAAGCAACATTCCATACGGATGCAGTTCAAGCTTATGGTATAGAGAAATTTGACGTGGAAGATTTACAAGTCGATTTACTTTCGGTTTCTGCTCATAAATTGAACGGACCAAAAGGAATAGGTTTCCTATATCAACGTGAAAATACACCATTACAATCCACCTTGCTTGGTGGAGAACAAGAACGTAAACGTCGAGCAGGAACTGAGAATATTCCTGCGATTTGTGCGTTTGCAGAAGCAGTACGAATTGCACAAGCAAATTTTGAAGTGAAACAGCAGGAATTTGTTCGCTTTCAAGAATTATTCTTAAATACATTAGATCAAGCTAAAATTTCTTATCATGTAAATGGTGATAGAACTAACTCTTTACCACATGTATTGAATATTAGTTTTACAGGAATGGATGTAGAATCCTTCCTAGTAAATTTAGATATGGCAGGTATCGCAGCTTCAAGTGGTTCTGCATGTACGGCTGGATTAATAGATCCATCACATGTGTTGGTTGCAATGTACGGAAAAGGTGCACCAGAACTGCGCAATTCAATTCGTTTTAGCTTCGGACTTGGGCTCACTTTAGAGGATGTTCAATTAGCTGCTGATAAAACAGTTGAAATTGTAGAGCGCTTAGCGAAATAAAAGAAAAAAGGTGAATGTTATGAACGCAACAAAAGACCCCTCAAAAACACGCGTTGTTGTCGGCATGTCTGGAGGAGTCGATTCTTCAGTTGCTGCGTATTTATTGAAAAAACAAGGCTATGATGTAATTGGCATCTTCATGAAAAACTGGGACGATACAGACGAATTTGGTGTTTGTACGGCAACGGAAGATTATGATGATGTTATTAAAGTATGTAACCAAATTGGAATCCCATATTATGCTGTAAACTTTGAAAAGCAATATTGGGATAAAGTTTTCACTTACTTCTTAGAAGAATACAAAGCAGGACGCACACCAAACCCTGATGTAATGTGTAACAAAGAAATCAAATTCAAAGCATTCCTTGAACATGCATTAAAACTGGGCGCTGACTATTTAGCTACAGGTCACTATGCACAAGTAGCGGAGCGTGATGGTGAGACAGTCATGTTACGCGGGAAAGATAATAATAAAGATCAAACGTATTTCTTGAACCAACTTTCACAGGAACAACTTTCAAAAGTAATGTTCCCAATTGGTCATTTAGAGAAACCAAAAGTACGTGAAATTGCTCTTGAAGCTGGATTAGCAACTGCTACAAAAAAAGATTCAACAGGTATTTGCTTCATCGGGGAACGTAATTTCAAACAATTCTTAAGCCAATACTTACCTGCTCAACCAGGCAATATGGAAACAATGGATGGCAAGGTTATGGGGAAACACGACGGTTTAATGTACTATACAATTGGACAACGTCACGGCTTAGGTATTGGTGGCGACGGTGAACCTTGGTTTGTACTTGGAAAAGATTTAGAAAAAAATGTTTTATTAGTCGGACAAAACTTCCATAATGATAAACTGTATTCTCATAGCTTAACAGCAGTGAAATTAGGTTTTACTTCAAATAAACCAAAACAAGAGAAATTTAGTTGTACAGCTAAATTCCGTTATCGCCAAGAAGATACACCGGTAGAGGTTGAAATGTTGGGTGATGATAAAGTACGTGTTACTTTTGAAGAACCAATACGTGCTATCACACCGGGACAATCTGTTGTATTTTATGATGGTGACGAATGTCTAGGTGGCGCAACAATTGATGAAGTCTTTAAAGACGGTAAAAAATTAACGTATGTAGGTTAATAGGAGTGGAAATAGTGGATTTTAACGAACAAGGTATAAAGGCTATTCAAGAGAAGCGTTACGAAGACGCTGTCAAGGCTTTTACACAAGCAATAGAGGAAGAACCAAATAACACAGTAGGTTACATTAACTTTGGTAACCTACTAGCTTCTATGGATGAAACTGAAAGAGCAGAGCGTTTCTTTCAAAAAGCAATTACTTTAGATGAAAAAGCAGCGACAGCTTATTACGGGTTAGCTAATTTATATTACAATAGCGAGCGTTTTATGGAAGCGGCAAAATTATATGAAATTGCTATTCGCCTAGGTATTGAAGGTGAAGATGCATTCTATATGCTTGGAAAGAGCTTCGAACGTGCTGGTGAAACAAAATTAGCGTTACCTTATTTACAAAGAGCAGCAGAGTTAGCTCCTGAAGACGTACAAGTTCGTCTAGCATACGGAATTTTACTTTGCTCATTAGAGATGTTTGATGTAGCACAAAAAGAATTACAATATGTTATCGATCAAGACTGGAATAATGCAGATGCCCACTATAACTTAGGTGTACTTTTTGCAGTATCAACTGAGCGTACAGAAGATGCTTTGTATCATTTGAAACAAGCATTTACATTACAACCTGAGTTTGAACAAGCGCGTTATATCCACGATATGATTGCTATGAAGCACCAATAAAAAGGAGGGGACAGCGTTGACTGAAAATGTATCATTGTTTCAAGAAGAACAGCTATTTATCGTCGGTCGGCCTGTCGTCTCTATCTTCCATAATCCTCAGAATTTATTTTCCATCATTAAGTTGAAAATCCAAGAAACGAATACGACATATCAAGAAAAAGAAATTATCGTGACAGGCTTTTTTCCATCTGTCGTTCAAGAAACGTTGTATCGTTTTACTGGACAATTGAAACAGCATCCTAAATACGGCATACAATTTCAAGCTAATACTTTTGTTAAAGAGATTCCTGGTACTGAACAAGGTGTAGTGCATTACTTGTCGAGTGATTTATTCCCAGGGATAGGTCATAAAACGGCTGAGACAATCGTTAAAAAGCTAGGGAAAGACGCCATTAAAATTATTATAAATAACCCGGATGCTCTTGATGAAATTCCAAGACTTACAGAAGATAAAAAAGAGACATTACGCTCCGTACTAGAGCAAAATCTAGGATTGGATCGTATTATGATCCAATTAAATGACTGGGGCTTTGGTCCACAACTAGCAGTGCGTATTTACCAAATGTATGAAAATGAAACAATTCAACTTTTAACAGAGAATCCTTACAGACTTATTGAAGAAGTTGAAGGTGTAGGTTTTCAACGTGCAGATGAATTAGGAGCTAAACTACATATTACAGGGGACCATCCAGATCGTATTAAAGCTGCAGTGTTACACCTTTTAAATGCGGGTGCTTTGTCGGAGGGGCATGTATATATGGAAGCGAAGGATATTCTGCCACAAGCGAAAAGCCTACTTGAAATGAGTCAGGCATATGAAATTCCTTTTGAGGCGATTTCAAAAGCCTGTATCGAGCTTCGTGAGGACAGTAAAATTTGTGGTGAAGAAACACGCCTCTATATGCCGTCTTTGTATTTTTCAGAGATTGGTATTGCTTCTAAAATTACAGAGTTAGTTCAAAAAAATGCTGAACAATCCGCGTTCCCTACATCTGAAATCCGAAAATTTATCGGTGATGCTGAGGAACGTTTTGGTGTTTCATATGCAGAAACGCAAGTGGACGCCATTGAGAAGGCTATTAACTCAGCAGTTATGATTTTAACAGGTGGGCCTGGTACAGGGAAAACGACTGTAGTTAGAGGGATTGTAGACGTTTATGCAGAGCTTCACGGCTTAACTTTAAATCCAAAAGACTATATTGAAAAAGACGAGCCCTTTCCGATTGTATTAGTGGCGCCAACAGGAAGAGCAGCTAAGCGTCTTAGTGAATCAACTGAATTACCAGCGATGACTATTCACCGTTTGCTGGGCTTCACGGGACAAGAAAAGGAAGAGGAAACGGAGAAGGAAGTTGGAGGGCGGCTCATCATCGTCGACGAAATGTCGATGGTTGATACATGGCTCGCTCATCAGTTGTTGAAATCGTTAAATGACGATTGCCAAGTTATTTTTGTTGGTGACCAAGATCAATTGCCGCCTGTAGGTCCTGGACAAGTGCTAAAAGATTTACTTGCTTCTAAAGCAATTCCTACTGTTGAGTTAACTGATGTATATAGACAAGCAGATGGCTCATCAATTATTGAACTTGCCCATCAAATGAAAAAAGGCGAGATGCCGCAAAACATGCTTGCAAAAACATCCGATCGTTCTTTTATCCAAGCTAGCTCCGACCAAGTAGCTAATGTCATCAAACAAGTCGTATCAAGTGCTGTTAAGAAAGGATTCTCTATTCATGATGTGCAAATTTTAGCTCCTATGTATAGAGGCCCTGCAGGCATTGATGCAATTAATAAAATGATTCAGGAACTTGTTAATCCGAAGAAAACTGAAAAGAGTAAGGAAATAACTTTTGGTGATGTGACGTATCGTATTGGTGATAAAATTTTACAACTTGTCAATCAACCGAATAGCAATGTCTTTAACGGTGATATGGGGGAAGTAATTAGTATTATCAAAGCGAATGAGACAATTGAGAAACAAGACTTACTTGTAGCTTCATATGATGGCATTGAAGTAACATATCAACGCGGTGATTTGAATCAAATCACTCTTGCTTACTGTTGTTCAATTCATAAATCACAAGGTAGTGAATTCCAAACAGTTATTATGCCAGTAGTACGTGGTTATTCTAAAATGTTGCGTAAAAACTTGTTATATACAGGAATTACGAGGGCAAAAAACTTCCTCATTCTTTGTGGTGAAATTGATGTGTTTAAATATGGTATGCTAAGAACAGATGATCTTCAAAGAAACACTACTTTAGCACAGCGTCTTCAAATAGAAGAAGTGCTAGAGGCGGTTAAAGATTCTGTTGAGCCAGTAATGGCACAACTGTCAGAAACGACTGATACAACATCTGAGATACCACAAGAAGAGCAACTTTCGTTGGAATCACAATCTTTGAATACTGAAAATTATTTAGATATCCACCCTTTAATCGGCATGAAAGGTATAAGTCCTTATGATTTTCTTGAAGAAGAGATTTGACAGATACAAAGACCTTTTTTAAAATAAGATTGAGTCGATATTTGAAAACAATCGTATTTTCGAATATTTGTAACTAACAATATATATATCGCTTAAAACTACGAAGGATATAAGTACATTATGCAATGTGCACAGAAAGAGGTTCCCAGGCTGCAAGAACCTTCACAAATCATTTTGGAAAGCTCATCCCGAGTACAGCTAATCCCTGTCGTTTGCCGCGTTAAGGCTTAATGAAGAGACAATAGACGCAAGACCGGTCTGTTGTAACTAGGGTGGTACCGCGAATTTTCAACCTTCGTCCCTTTTATAGTGGATGAAGGTTTTTTATTGTCTAAAGGAGGAATAAGCAAATGAAAACAGCAGCAGAAATTCGTCGTAAATATATTGAGTTCTTTGAAGAGAAGGGACATAAACAAGAGCCAAGTGCACCACTTGTGCCTATTAATGACCCATCATTATTATGGATCAACTCAGGAGTAGCAACTTTAAAAAAATACTTTGATGGTCGTGTTATTCCTGACAATCCTCGTATCGTTAATGCACAAAAGTCTATCCGTACAAACGATATCGAAAACGTAGGTAAAACAGCTCGTCACCATACATTCTTCGAAATGTTAGGGAATTTCTCAATCGGTGACTACTTCAAAAAAGAAGCTATTCACTACGCTTGGGAGTTCTTAACAGATGCAAAATGGATGGGCTTTGAACCTGAAAAGCTTTCAATTACTATTCATCCTGAAGATACTGAAGCGTATACAATCTGGAAAGATGAAATCGGAATTCCTGAAGAGCGCTTAATTCGTCTTGAAGGAAACTTCTGGGATATCGGTGAAGGTCCAAGTGGTCCAAATTCAGAAATCTTCTATGACCGCGGAGAATCATACGGTGCAGACGAATCAGATCCTGAACTATATCCAGGTGGAGAAAATGAACGTTACCTAGAAATCTGGAATCTTGTATTCTCAGAGTTCAACCATAATCCTGATGGCACATACACACCGCTGCCAAAACAAAATATTGATACTGGCATGGGGCTAGAACGTATGGCTTCTGTTGTACAAAATGTACCAACAAACTTTGATACGGATTTATTTATGCCAATTATCGAGCATACAGAACGTATTTCTGGTGTAAAATATCACGTTGATGTAAACAAAGATGAAGCGTTCAAAGTAATCGCTGACCATATTCGTACAGTAGCATTTGCTATAGGTGATGGAGCACTTCCATCAAACGAAGGACGTGGTTATGTACTACGCCGTTTACTACGCCGTGCCGTACGTTACGCAAAACAATTAGGTATTGAAAAACCATTTATGTATGATTTAGTACCAACTGTTGGCGAAATTATGGTGGACTTCTATCCAGAAGTAAAAGAAAAACAAGATTTTATCCAACGTGTTATCAAAAATGAAGAAGTTCGTTTCCACGAAACATTAGACGGCGGTTTAGCTATTTTTAATGAAGTAGTTGAAACGCAAAAAGCAGCAAACTCAACTATCGTGCCAGGTAAGGACGCTTTCCGTCTATATGACACTTATGGTTTCCCTGTTGAATTAACAGAAGAATATGCTGAAGAAGTGAATATGACTGTAGACCACGAAGGTTTTGAAAAAGAGATGGAAGCACAACGTAACCGTGCTCGTGCAGCTCGTCAAGACGTCGATTCAATGCATGTTCAATCTGAAGTATTGGCTAATCTAAACCAAGAAAGTACATTTGTTGGTTATGAAACATTAACAACACATGCAAAAGTAGTTGCAATCGTAGCAAATGGACAAGAAGTAAAAGAAGCTTCTGAAGGTGAAGAAGTATTAGTTATTCTTTCTGAAACACCATTTTATGCAGAGTCAGGTGGTCAAATTGCTGACCATGGTACAATCTCAAATGACTCATTCACTGCGTCAATTAAAGATGTACAAAAATCACCGAACGGTCAAAACTTGCATACAGTTATTGTGGAAACTGGAGAAATGCATATTGAAGATGAAGTTCATGCAATTGTAGATCGCGATGCTCGCAATCAAACGATTAAAAACCATACAGCGACTCACTTATTACAACGTGCATTAAAAGACACATTAGGTGATCATGTAAACCAAGCAGGTTCTTATGTAGGACCAGATCGTTTACGTTTTGACTTCTCTCATTTCGGTCAAGTAACAAGAAAAGAGTTAGAAACAATTGAGCGAATTGTGAACGAAAAAATTTGGGATGATATCGCTGTTATTATTGAAAACAAAGCAATCGATGAAGCAAAAGCAATGGGTGCAATGGCTTTATTTGGTGAGAAATATGGTGATGTAGTTCGTGTTGTACAAGTGGGCGACTATTCATTAGAACTTTGCGGTGGTATTCACGTAGACCGTACTTCACAAATTGGTTTCTTTAAAATTGTTTCTGAGAGCGGTATTGGAGCAGGTACTCGTCGTCTTGAAGCTGTTACAGGTAAAGCAGCTTTCGTTGCAGCAAAAGAAGAGCAACATATTCTAGAGCAAGCAGCAGCACTATTAAAAGCTAATCCAAAAGATTTAGTTGCTCGTGTTGAAGGTTTACAACATGATTACAAAGAACAACAACGCGAAAATGCTGCACTATCTTCTAAAATTGCGAACGCTCAAGCGTCTAATATTTTATCTGCTGCAAAAGAAATTGGTGAAGTCACAGTTCTTGCTACTAAAGTAGAAGCAAAAGACAACAATCAATTACGACAATTAATGGATGATCTAAAAGAGAAAATGACTAACAGCGTTATTGTTTTAGGTGCAACTGAAGGCGATAAAGTAATGCTTATTGCAGGTGTTACAAAAGACATAGCTGGTGGGAACTATCACGCTGGAAATATCGTTAAACAAGTAGCAGAACAATGCGGTGGTAAAGGTGGCGGTCGCCCAGATATGGCGATGGCTGGGGCAAAAGATGGCTCTAAACTTGCAGAAGCGCTTGAATCTGTTTATG
Organism: Viridibacillus sp. KH_047; assembly: GCF_057838945.1. Lineage (NCBI taxonomy): Bacteria > Bacillati > Bacillota > Bacilli > Caryophanales > Caryophanaceae > Viridibacillus > Viridibacillus sp. KH_047. The sequence continues at coordinate 1,158,699 of NZ_CM174479.1, forward strand.
ATTATGTAAAATCTATTTAAAAGGTAGCTCTAATACGTTATACTTACTATGAATAGAAGATTTTTTATACTTTCAAATACTTAAAGTGAGGTGCTGAGCATGAGTTCGTTCGATCAAACGATGAAATTTAATTTTCCCGAAGAATCTATGGAACAAGAAGTAAAGCAAACTATGCTTCATGTTCATGCGGCACTAGAAGAAAAAGGGTATAATCCGATTAATCAGATTGTTGGTTACCTGCTGTCAGGTGATCCGGCATATATTCCTCGTCATCAAGAGGCTCGTAACAAAATTCGCAAGCTTGAGCGTGACGAAATACTAGAGGAACTTGTGAAGTTCTACATTAAAAAGAATAACGAGGCATAATGATGAGAATAATGGGTTTAGATGTTGGTTCTAAAACAGTTGGAGTAGCAATTAGTGATGCACTAGGTTGGACTGCTCAAGGAATTGAAACTGTAAAAATCGACGAAGAAAACGATGAATTTGGTATTGACCGAATTCGTGAACTTGTCCAATCATATGGAGTAACGGAATTCGTTGTTGGATTCCCCAAAAATATGAACAATACTGTCGGCCCAAGAGGAGAAGCTTCTCAACGCTATAAAGAGCTATTAGAGGAGACCTTCTCATTAAAGGTAACATTATGGGATGAGCGTCTAACAACGATGGCTGCGGAGCGCTTGCTAATTGAAGCAGATGTCCGTCGCAAAGATCGAAAAAAAGTTATTGATAAGATGGCTGCGGCTATGATCCTTCAAGGATTTTTAGACCGAAAACAATTATGAGGTGAATATATTATGACAAACGAACAAGAACAAGAACAACGCAATATCACAGTGGTAGATGAAGAGGGCAACGAACAACTATGTGAAGTACTTCATACATTTGACTCAGAAGAATTCGGTAAATCTTACGTACTTTACTACGTAATCGGTACTGAAGATGAAGAAGGCGAAGTAGAAATCTTTGCATCAGCATTCACTCCTTCTGAAGATGGTCAAGACGGTGAATTAGCACCAATCGAAACAGAAGCTGAATGGGATTTAATCGAGCAAGTTGTAAATGAGCTTGATGAAGATATCGACGCTGAATAATTTTTAATTTAAACAAGAGGTGAAAAGCATGTCAAATGAACAAGAACACGATCATAAACATATCCATCTAATCGATGAAGAAGGCAACGAACACACATATGCCGTGCTTTATGAATTTTCAGTAGATGCTACTGAACAATCATACGTTCTTTATTATGAAGAGGGCATTGCAGAGGGTGAACAAGTAGAAGTTTTCGCTGCTAAAACTATATTATCAGAAGACGGTGAACTTGAATCGATTGAAGAAATCGAAACAGATGAAGAGTGGGATATGGTTGAAGAAGTATTGAACACGCTTGACGCTGAATTCGGTGAAGAGTAATCTGTAAGCCTTTATGAAAGCGGAATGGTTTTTTCATTCCGCTTTTTCTTTATGATAATAGTTTAAATAAGTAATAGGAGGACAGCTAGTGGACCAGGAATCTCAAAAAAAAGCAATGTTAGAGAAAATGAAAGAACACAAAAAGGAAGTAAAAACCGTTCGAAAAATTGTTTTCATTATTGCTTTAATCGTTATTGTTGTTACAGCTTTAATTGGTACGAGCGTGTATTTTTATGTATCTAGTGCATTAAAACCTGTTGATCCTGATTCTAATAAGTCAGTGAAGGTTGAAGTGCCAATTGGCTCTACGCTCGATTCTATAGCTACCACTCTTGAGAAAAAGAACATCATTAAAAATGCTAAGGTTTTTAAATACTACACAAAATTTAAAAATGAATCAGAGTTCCAAGCTGGCTCATATAAATTAACAAAATCAATGACTATAGATGAAATTATTCAAAGTTTGAAAACAGGTAAGGTCTATCGTCAACCAGCTTTCTCTCTTATCATTCCAGAAGGTATGACTCTAGATCAAATTGGCAATCGCGTTGCTAAGAGTACGCAGTATTCTTCAGATGAATTTATGAAGCTTGTAACAAGCAAATCTTTCGTTAAGAAGATGAAAGCGAAATACCCAGAACTGATTACGAAAAAAGTAAGTAATAAAAATATTCGTTATGCACTAGAAGGTTATTTATATCCAGCAACCTATGCATTTTTTGAAGACGAACCTTCTTTAGAAGAAATTGTAGATCAAATGATTGCTCAAACAAATACAGTTGTAACGCAATATAGTGAGCAGTTAAAAGAAAAAGGTATGTCAGTTCATGAATTTTTAACATTTGCATCATTACTTGAACGTGAAGCTACTGCTAAAACCGACCGAGAAACAATCGCAAGTGTTTTCTATAACCGACTTGAAGCGGGTATGCCGTTACAAACAGACCCGACAGTTTTATATGCATTAGGTGAGCATAAGGAACGCGTCTTATATAAAGACTTAGAGGTAGAAAATCCTTATAACACATATAAAGTGAAAGGTTTACCACCTGGACCGATAGCCAATGCAGGTAAAGAATCATTAGATGCGGCAATTAGCCCAGCTGAAACGCCATACTTGTATTTCTTAGCGGATAAAAATGGTATCAATCATTTCGCTGAAAAGTACGAGGAACATCTAAAGAATGTTAACAAATATATTAAGTAACAAACTGTAGAAGAAAAGCACCACTCGCTTTTCTTCTATTTTCATGATAATATAAAGTGTATTTTTGATACTTAAGGAGCTATGAAAGTATGAACATTTCGGATTCATATATTCAAACCTTCATCCAACCAAGATCAGAATTGCTAATGGAAATGGAACGCTTCGCTGAAGAGAACCACGTACCAATTATGCAATTACCTGCAATCGAGATATTGCTTCAAATGCTGCGTATACAACAGCCATCATCTATATTAGAAATAGGGTCAGCCATTGGCTATTCCGCTATTCGTATGGCAGAGACATTACCACAATGCCAGGTTGTGACGATTGAACGTGATGCCCTACGTATTCAACATGCAAAACAATTTATCGCACAATCGGTTGCTAAAGAGAATATTGAGTTACTTGAAGGGGATGCGTTAGAAGTGGATGTGGAAAGTAATCATCCAACTTTTGATGCTGTTTTTATTGATGCGGCAAAAGGTCAGTACCAACGCTTTTTCGACAAATATAGTCCCCTAGTTCGTTCTGGCGGTATACTATATATCGATAATATGTACATGCATGGCCTATCAGATTTAGATATGAAGGAAGTACCAAGAAGAAAAAGAACGATGATCCGTAACCTACATCATTTTGCAGATTGGATTATTAATCATCCTGATTACAAATCCACATTCTTCCCAGTAGGAGACGGTTTATTGATATGTATAAAGAGGTGACCATTCATGAAGAAACCTGAATTACTCGTTACACCACAATCTGTTGAGCATGTTGAAGCACTCATCCAAGCTGGAGCGGATGCTTTTTTAATAGGTGAACAACAATTCGGTCTACGTTTAGCAGGTGAATTTTCAATAGAACAAGTAGCTGCAGCAACTGAGAAAATTCATGCAGCAGGAAAAAAAGTATATGTAGCGATGAATGCTATTTTCCATAATGACCGAGTAGACGCACTTGCACCATATATGCGAAAATTAGCGGAAATTGGCGTAGATGCAATCGTTTTCGGCGATCCTGCTATGATTATTGCTCGACGTGAAGCAGAAGTGACGATTCCACTACATTGGAATCCGGAAACTATTGCAACAAACTGGTTCCAAGCGGACTATTGGGGTAAACGCGGAGCAACGCGTACAGTTTTAGCTCGTGAGTTAAGCATGGATGAAGTAATTGAAATTAAAGAAAACACAAAATTTGAAATCGAAGTACAAGTTCATGGTATGACTTGTATGTTCCAATCAAAACGTTCATTACTGGGTAACTATTTCTTATATCAAGATAAAGCAATGGAAGTAGAAAACCGTAAAGAAAATCGTAATATGTTCTTACATGATGACGAACGTAATAACAAATATCCAATTTATGAAGATTTAAATGGTACACACATTTTCAGTCCGAATGATTTGTGTATTATTGATGAATTAGATGAGTTATTTGAAGCGGGAACTGATTCATTTAAAATTGAAGGTGTACTGCAATCACCTGAATATGTTGTTACTGTGACAGAATGTTACCGTAAGGCAATCGATGCTTATGCGGAATCAGCTGACAGCTATTTCGATATTAAAAATGACTTATTAGCAAAAATTGAAGAAATTCAACCAGCAATTCGTCCATTAGATACTGGATTCTACTTTAAGGAAACAGTCTATTAAGAAAGGAGAGGTACACTTTGACAATCATACAAAATGATCGCATCAGCGAAATCATTGATGGCAAAAGAGTCATCGTGCGAAAACCTGAATTATTGGCACCAGCAGGTAGCTTAGAAAAATTAAAAATAGCTGTACACTACGGTGCAGATGCTGTTTTCATCGGCGGACGCGAATTTGGTTTACGTTCAAATGCAGGCAACTTCTCCATTGACGAAATGCGTGAAGGTGTTGAATTTGCAAAAAAATATGGCGCTAAAATTTATGTCACAACAAATATCTTTGCGCATAATGAAAACATGGACGGTCTTGAAGATTACTTACGTGACCTAGAATCAGCAGGTATTACAGGTATAATCGTGGCAGATCCACTTATTATTGAAACATGTCGTGAAGTAGCACCAAAGATTGAAATTCATTTAAGTACACAGCAATCTCTATCCAACTGGAAGGCAGTACAGTATTGGAAAGAGGAAGGTTTGCACCGAGTTGTATTGGCTCGTGAAACAAGTGCTGAGGAAATCAAGCTAATGAAAGAAAAAGTGGATATCGAAATCGAGTCTTTCGTTCATGGTGCGATGTGTATCGCCTATAGTGGACGTTGTGTGTTATCTAACCATATGACAGCACGTGATTCTAACCGCGGTGGTTGTTGCCAATCATGCCGTTGGGATTATGATTTATATGAAGTAGAAGATGGTGTTGAAAAACCATTGTTTACTGAAAATGATGAAGCATTTGCTATGAGTCCGAAAGACTTAAAACTAATTGAATCTATTCCGAAAATTATTGAGCTTGGAATCGATTCATTAAAAGTAGAAGGTCGTATGAAATCCATTCATTACGTAGCAACAGTTGTGAGTGTATATCGTAAAGTAATGGATGCATACTGTGCAGACCCAGATAACTTCAAAATCGATAAAGCTTGGTTAGAGGAACTAGATAAATGTGCTAATCGTGAAACGGCATCATCTTTCTTTGAAGGAGAGCCAAGTTACGAGCAACAAATGTTTGGAGAGCATGGTAAACAAACGAAATATGATTTCGTCGGCATGGTGCTTGATTATGATAAAGAAACAAAAATGGTTACATTGCAACAACGAAACTTCTTCAAACCAGGTGAAGAAGTGGAATTTTTCGGTCCTGAAATTGAAAATTTCCGAGTAACACTAGATGAAGTTTGGGATGAGGACGGCAATGCACTAGACGCAGCACGTCATCCGTTACAAATTGTTCGCTTTAAATGCGAACAAGAATTATTCCCACATAATATGATGCGTAAGGAGACCCGATAATGAGTAAAAAACGCCCTGTTGTAATTGGAATTGCCGGTGGTTCGGGTTCAGGTAAAACGAGTGTTACACATGCTATCCATGATGTATTTAAAGAACACTCAGTTGTTGTTATTGAACAAGACTATTATTATAAAGACCAAAGTCATTTAGAGTTTGAACAACGTTTATCTACAAACTATGATCATCCAAATGCCTTTGATACAGATTTATTAATTGAAGATGTCAAATGTCTGTTAAATAGACAAGCCATAGAAAAACCAGTGTATGACTATGCTCTACATACACGTGCAAAAGAAACAATTCACATCGAACCACAGGATGTAATTATTCTAGAAGGAATTTTAGTTTTAGAAGATGAACGTCTACGCGATTTAATGGATATTAAATTATTTGTGGATACTGATTCCGACTTACGTATTATCCGTCGTATTGTTCGTGATATTAATGAGCGTGGCCGCTCAATCGATTCTGTAGTTGACCAATACTTATCTGTTGTCCGTCCAATGCACAATCAATTCATCGAACCAACAAAACGATATGCGGATATTATCATCCCTGAGGGTGGTCAAAATGAAGTGGCAATCGATTTAATGGTTACAAAAATTAAAACAATTCTTGAATCTGAAACTATTGTGTAATATGATATTTATGGATTGGCAATATTTTCATAAAAACTATGTCGCATTCTTTTCATAGAAGCGGCATAGTATTTTTATTAAGTAGTGAATTATCTAAGGAGTGAAATACTTTGTCAAATGAAAAACAATACCCAATGACAGCGGCGGGTAAACAGAAATTACAAGATGAATTAGAGTACTTAATCTCAACGAAACGTAAAGAAGTAGTAGAGCGTATTAAAATAGCTCGTAGTTTCGGTGACCTTTCTGAAAACTCTGAGTATGATGCAGCTAAAGATGAACAAGGATTTGTTGAAGGTCGTATCACGATTCTTGAAGCGATGATTCGTAACGCTGTTATCATCACAGAAGACCAATTGAGTAATGATTTTGTAGCAATTGGTAAAACGGTTACATTTTTAGAGCTTCCAGATGGTGATGAAGAAACTTACACAATCGTAGGTTCTGCAGAAGCAGACCCAATCGAAGGTCTTATCTCAAATGACTCACCAATCGCTAAAGGTCTTCTAGGCCGTAAAGTCGGAGAAGAGTTAAAAGTTACTACTCCTGGTGGAGACATGGATGTACGTATCATCACAATCAAATAAAATGATTATGCAAAAAGGCTTATTCTAAATGGATAAGCTTTTTTTGTTTGGGACAATGAAACAATTCGTGTTACGATATAGGAGAGATTTTACATAGGGGGAATCTAAATGACTGAGACGAAACGTCGATACAACCCACAACCTAATCGACCACAAGATAAAAAGAAAAAAATGGATAAAGTATTAAATGGACTAATAGGTGTCGTTGTACTACTTATTCTTGTAGTAGCGACTATGATTATAGTAGGTGACAAATCGGATGACAAAGACACTGCAAAAGAAATAGATAAAGTACAGACTGAAAAACCTGTTATTAAACAACCTGCAGAAGAAGAGGAAGATGAGTCAGACGAGCAAGTAGAACCAAATGTAACGGAAGACAATGATGAAGAGAATGATAATGTAGAAGATACTACTAATACTGAAGAAGATACAGAGAGTGATAACTCGGTAGATCAAACACAAACTGATAATAATACTTCTACAGATAGCAACTCAAATTCATCAGAAGATAAAACAAATAGCTCAACAGCGAAAAAAGAAGATTCAGATGATCCGATTGTCAAAGAAGTCATCAAAGACGATAACTGGAAACCAACTGCTACGGCTCAAAAGGAATCAGATGCACCGCATAATTCTAGTTACGATTCTAATTCAACAGACTGGAAAGAGAAGGTCGCTACACTTGCTTCAACAACTGGTTTAAATGAAGATGAAATGATTGTTTGGTATCTTAAAAACGGTGGAAGTCCTGATACAGCAATAGGGACTGTTTCATCAAAAGATAAAAAAGATAAGTACCGTGTTTATATGAAATGGGTAAAAAATAAAGGCTGGAAACCAACGAAAATGGAAGTTTTAAATACTTTACCATAAACAAATTAATAATCTCTTTTAAGAAATTGAAAAGGCGTCATCCTCACTCTTGACGGATGGACGCCTTTTGTTTTATGTTAAGTGAAGTGTCGAAAAAAGAAAGGCGGAGAAATATGAAAATCGCAGTTATTGGTGCAATGGAAGAAGAAGTAGAACTTCTACGTGCAACACTTGAAAATACAACTTCAACAACAATCGCAAATAGTGAATATACAACAGGTACATATAAAGGGCATGAGGTTATTTTACTTAAAAGTGGAATTGGTAAAGTCAATGCAGGGATGTCTACGACAATTTTGTTACACCAATTTAAACCCGATGTTGTGATTAATACAGGTTCAGCAGGTGGCTTTGATGAAAACTTAGAAGTTGGAGCTGTTGTTATTTCTGATGAAGTACGACATCATGACGTTGATGCTACTATCTTTGGTTATGAAATGGGTCAAGTACCACAAATGCCTGCTGCTTTTAAAGCAGATGAGAAGCTTCGTAAAGTTGCTGAGGAAGCCGTAGCAGAGCTTGGAGAGCATCAATTTGCAACAGGGCTTATTTCAACTGGAGATTCATTTATGAACGATCCTGAACGTGTAGCGCTTGTTAGAAGTCACTTCCCACAAATGAAGGCTGCTGAAATGGAAGCGGCAGCAGTAGCGCAAGTATGTCATCAATTCGGTACACCATTCGTCGTTATTCGAGCGTTATCTGATATTGCAGGTAAAGAATCGAATATTAGTTTTGAGGAATTTTTACCAGTGGCTGCAAAACATTCAACTGAAATCGTGTTACGCGTTATTGAAAAACTTTAATGTTCACAATTACGCCTACTATTTGACAGAAGTTGTTCATATATCATCAGATCTAAAGAACATCCTAATGGTAAAATAGTTGTAGGGATGCTACACATTAATCTAGGGATGTTAGGAGGATTTGGCATGGTATTTTTAATGGCAGGAGCAATGGCGATTACAGCGATTGCTAGTTTAATTATTACAGCTGAAACGACTGACTAACTTAAATAACTAGTAAGCTCTCTCTGAGATGCCTCTCAGAGGGAGTTTTTTTCATGTTTAAAATATTGATAGAGTTTGATCAATGCACGTTTTTCAATGCGAGAAACGTAACTTCTAGAGATACTTAGTTTTTTTGCTATTTCTTTTTGAGTCAAAGGTTCAAAGGTACCTAATCCATAGCGATTTTGAATAATTTCAAGTTCCCGTTCATCCAATTTATCGAGATGTCTATATAAATGCTGTTCCTCCTCTTGTTGCTCAATCTGTACATCAGTTGGTCGTTCATCACTTTGTAGTAAGTCTGTAATTTCTAATGCGTTACCGTCTTTATCTGTACCTATTGGTTCATATAAAGAAACATCCTTCTGTACTTTTTTCTGAGCTCTTAAGAACATCAGTATTTCATTTTCAATACAGCGTGCGGCATAGGTAGCTAAGCGTGTTTTCTTATCCGGTGTAAAGCTACTAACAGCTTTCATTAAACCAATAGTACCGATGGAAATGTAATCATCAAGTTGCTCGTGTTTCGGATGAAATTTTTTCACGACATGGGCGACAAGACGCATGTTTCTTTCGACAAGTTCAAGTTTCGCTTGTTCATCGCCTGCTAAATAGCGCTCCAAACAAATGGCCTCTTCTTCCTTTGAAAATGGTTGAGGGAACGCCTGACCTTTCAAATAGCCGACAAGTGAAGGTATTTCCATCCAAAATTGGATGATGGCAGTTAATAAAGTACTCATTTCAGACATCCTTTCTGTCATCGTTCATCAATATATGACATCAAGTGGTTGTCTAAGTACGTAAAAAAGCGCCCAATTTAATTGGACGCTTTAGACATTTCTTTAAACTTTTTTCAAAGAAAAAGTACTTATCATTAAAATAGATAAAATCGGGAACAAAAACATGTAAAATACCGTTGAAAGTATAGAGATAAAAAAGAATGAGGCAGTTAAGATAGCACCTGCTGCTGTAATAGGCAGGCCTGTGAAAAAGCCATTCGATTCTGTAATGTTGAAACGGGCTAGTCTAAATGCTCCACAAGCCATGTACATGACAGTCACTACCATTCCTACTGTGCCAAATTGGCTCACTACCACTTCGTACATTAATAACGCAGGGGCAACGCCGAATGATATAATATCACTCATCGAGTCAAGTTGTTTACCTAATGCCGTTTCCTGGTTATATTTTCGTGCTACTTTTCCATCGTAGCGATCTAGCAGGGCAGCTATAAAAATAAATAACACACTGTATTCGTATGATTCATTGATGGTAGCCATAATAGACGCACCACCAAAAGATAGATTTCCAATAGTGATTAAGTTTGCTAAATGTGATTTCATTTTTTTAACTGTGGTATCCACCATGTGAAGTAAAAACAATGGACAACACTCCTTTGTTATTCAGTATTAGAACATTATACTTCTTTTATAAGTTTCCGTAAATCTTTTTCGAAATGGAGGACAATGCATGATGAAAGAAAAACTTTATCAAAAAGCGATTGAACTAACGAATGGTAAATGGTCTTCGGTGCTATTAAAACGCTTTACCACATCGGCTATAAGTAAGAAGATAATACCGTCCTATATAGATATATACGATATTGAAACGGCCGAGGTTTCAAAAAACATGCAATCTTTTACGAGTTTACATGATTTCTTCACACGTAAGCTCGTGTCAGAAGCAAGACCAATTGATCATAATCCAGAAATGTATGTCAGTCCTGTTGATGCAAAAATTGAATCGTTTGGAACGATTGAAAATAATACATCGTTTTTTGTGAAAGGGAAAACCTATGATTTAGTTGACCTTTTAGGTAAGGAAGAACATGCGAAAACATTTGAAAATGGCCAATATATTGTCTTTTATTTAAGTCCTAGAGATTATCACCGTATTCATAGTCCGATTGATGGGAAAGTTGTTCGCCAATATACACTTGGTGCGAAGTCATATCCAGTTAACGGCACAGGTCTTACATATGGTAATAAGCCGATTTCTGGAAATTATCGTAGTGTTACAGAGCTAAAAACGAATAATGGCGCGCATTGTGAAGTGATAAAAGTTGGCGCAATGTTCGTAAATTCTATTCAATTGACGAATACGTCGGACACTTGGGAAAAGGGCGAGGAAGTTGGTTATTTCACTTTCGGTTCGACAGTTGTCATGATTTTTGAAAAGAATCGTGCGGCATTCCTTGAAAATGTTGTGAAAGATGGACGGATTCGTGTGGGAGAAGCGTTCGCACATATGTTATAATCGATAAAGTGAATTAAAGAGAATACGTCTAGTTTAGTGAGTAAACACTAAATAACGTTGACTATGATAGATAAGGGGAACATGATTTGTATAACTTTTTAATGCCAAAAGAATTTGTCACATCTATTTATGAAATTACACCTGACAAACTAAAGCAACTTGGTGTTCGCGGAATTATTACAGATTTGGATAATACACTTGTCGAATGGGATCGTCCAGATGCGACTGAAAAGCTAATCGAATGGTTGAAAACAATTCGTGAAGCAGGTATTCAAGTAATGATCGTTTCAAATAACAAAGAGCTTCGTGTAAAAGCATTTGCAGATCCGTTAGAGCTACCATATATCTTCAATGCTCGTAAGCCTATGGGAAATGCCTTTAAGCAAGCTTTAAAAAGACTGAATATGCAGCGACATGAAGTTGTCATGGTAGGCGATCAAATGCTGACGGATGTCCTTGGTGGAAATCGTCTTCGCATACACACAATTCTGGTGAAGCCAGTTGCACTTTCTGATGGCTTCGTCACACGCTTTAATCGCATGGTCGAAAGACGTGTCTTTAATTATTTGAAAAAACATGGTGTCAAAACTTGGGAGGAATAAAAAAATGAATGAAATGCCAAATTGTATCGGCTGTGGAACAATTATTCAAACAGACGATTCAAAAGCGCCAGGTTATGCACCGGCTTCATCTCTTGAAAAGGAAAGTATCATCTGTCAACGATGCTTCCGTTTGAAAAATTATAATGAATTACAACCGGTTGCATTAACGGATGATGATTTCTTACGTATTTTAAATGGTTTAGGTCAACAAAATGGCTTAATCGTTAAAATTGTTGATATTTTTGATTTCAATGGAAGCTGGTTACCGGGCTTACACCGTTTTGTAGGCAATAACCCTGTGTTATTAATTGCAAACAAAGCAGATTTACTACCAAAGTCAGTGAAGAAACAAAAAGTTGTTAACTGGCTTAAGCAAGAGGCAAAGAAATTAGGTTTAAAACCAATTGACGTTATGCTTGTAAGTGCACATAAAGGAATGGGCATGCAAGAAGCAATGGCTGCTATCGATGAATATCGTCGTGGACAAGACGTCTATGTAGTTGGTTGTACGAATGTGGGTAAATCAACTTTTATCAACCGTATTATTAAACAAGCAACAGGTGAAAAAGAAGTGATTACGACATCTTATTTCCCTGGAACAACTTTAGATATGATTGAAATTCCTTTAGAGGATGGTAAAGCAATCTTTGATACTCCAGGAATTATTAATCATCATCAAATGGCACATTATTTAGATCCGTCTGAACTTAAATATATTATGCCGAAAAAAGAAATAAAACCAAAAGTATTCCAATTGAACGAAGGCCAAACATTATTTGTTGGTGCATTAGCACGCTTTGATTTTATACAAGGTGCTCGTGCTGCATTCACTGTTCATATTGCAAATGATTTACAGATTCATCGTACAAAATTAGAAAAAGCAGATGACTTATATGAAACCCATAGAGGTGAGTTATTAGCTCCACCTTCTGAAAAGTATATCGATCAATTGCCAGAGTTAGTGCGTTATGAATTCTCTATTAAAGAAGCAAAAACAGATATCGTCTTTTCTGGTTTAGGTTGGATTACCGTTCAAAATGCAAATGTTGTCATTGCAGCATATGCTCCTAAAGGTGTGGAAGTTCAAATTCGTCCATCTCTTATTTAGGAGGATTTTGATATGAAAAAATGGTTTGCAGTTATTGGAGATCCTATCGAGCATTCGATGTCTCCAGTAATGCACAATCAGTGGTTCTCAGAAGAAAATTTAGATGCAGCTTATTTACCAATCCATGTGTTACCTGAGCAATTAGAAGACGCTATAAAGTCTTTGAAAATGCTTGGAGCAAGTGGGTGGAATGTGACGATCCCACATAAAACGGCGATTATCCCATTTCTAGATGAGCTTGATACAATGGCGGAAAAAATGGGTGCTGTGAATACGGTTGTTCGACAAGCGGATGGCAAGTTAAAAGGCTATAATACAGATGGTCTAGGCTTTGTACGTTCACTGGAAGAAGCAATTGGAGACACTCACCGTGATGGCAGTGTGCTATTAATTGGAGCTGGTGGAGCAGCAAGAGGTATTGCCTTTGCGCTGCAACACACTGGTTATCAAACGATTACGATTGCCAACCGCACTGTAGCGAATGCAGAACAAATCTGTCAGGAGCTAGGTAGTAGTGCAAAGTCAATTTCACTGAAGGAAGCAGAAGCAACTTTAGGTGATTATGATATTTTAATTCAAACAACACCAGCTGGTCTAAAAAATGGTACATTACAACTGCCATTTGAGCTAGATCAGCTCACAACTAAAGCAATTGTGGCGGATATTGTGTATAATCCTTTAATGACGCCTTTTTTACAGGCGGCAGAACAACGCGGGGCAACCGTGGTGACAGGATTAGGAATGTTCGTTCATCAAGGTGCTTTAGCATTTAATCATTGGTTAGGACAGTTCCCGAATACGACTTCTATGAAAGAGTCGTTAACGGAGCAATTAGGAGGAAATAATGTTAACAGGTAAACAAAAACGTTTTTTACGTGCGGAAGCACATCATTTAAATCCAATTTTCCAAGTAGGTAAAGGCGGAGTGAATGACGCATTAATCAAACATATTAAAGAAGCAATTGAAGTACGCGAATTAATGAAAGTTCGTATTTTAGATAACTGTGAAGAAGATAAGCATGAAGTAGCAGAAGCATTAGCTAAAGGTGCTCGTGCAGAACTTGTGCAATTAATTGGATTAACAGTTGTATTATATAAAGAATCTCGTGATAACAAACGTATTGAATTACCAAAATCTAAATAAGGATTTGGTTTTATGCGACGAATTGGTTTATTAGGTGGTACGTTTAATCCACCTCATAATGGACATTTAATAATGGCAAATGAAGTATATGATGCACTTGGGCTAGATGAAGTAAGATTCATGCCTAATGCCATACCACCTCATAAGCAAACGACTAACGATGCCACGGCTGAAGACCGTCTGAAAATGACGGAGCTTTCTATTGCTTCGTATGAGCACTTTAAACTTGAGCCTTTTGAGTTAGAGAGTGGTGGCATTTCATATACGTATGAAACAATGAGGAAGCTAACTGCAAGTGAACCTGACTGTGAATTTTATTTTATAATCGGTGGCGATATGATAGATATGCTTGATCACTGGTATAAAATTGATGAACTATTAGAGCTTGTGAAGTTCGTTGGTGTTAAACGTCCTCATTCGAAAGCAGAAACAACATACCCCGTCCAAATAATAGATGCGCCACTTATTGAGTTATCTTCAACTATAATTCGTGAGCGGGTGCAGACAAATCGCACAATTACTTTTTTAGTACCAACAGAAGTTGAACAGTATATACGAGAGGAAGGGTTATATGGAACGCGATGAATTATTATTAGCGATGAAAGACCGTATGCCCGAAAAACGTTATATCCATACAATTGGTGTTACTGAAACGGCAATTACATTGGCAGAACGCTTTGGGAGCGATCCGAAAAAAGCAGAAACAGCAGCGATTCTTCATGATTCATGCAAGTATGCTGATCGAGATTGGATGAAATCGAAAATTATCGATAAAGAGATGGATCCTACTCTATTAAAATACCATCATGAACTTTGGCATGCACCAATGGGAGCTTATGTTACGAAAAAAGAATTTAATATAGATGATCAAGACATACTAAACGCCATCTGCTACCATACAACAGGGCGAAAAGGGATGAGTGATTTAGAGAAGATTGTCTATATTGCAGACATGATAGAGCCAAACCGTCGATATCCTGGTGTAGAAGACTTACGTGCTGCTGCAAAAGGTGACGATTTAAACGAAGTGATGATTGCGTGTATACGTCATTCCATCATGTTTTTAATAAATAAAAATCAGCCGGTATATCCGGATTCATTCAAATGTTATAACGATTTGATGTTAAAGAGAGGACAAGTGAAAGAATGACTAAAACTTTACTACAACTTGCATATAAAGCGGCAGACGACAAACGTGCGGAGGATATTGTCGTAATGAATATGCAAGGAATTTCACCATTAGCAGATCATTTTATCGTTTGTCATGCTAATTCTGATCGTCAAGTGCAAGCAATTGCACGTGAAATGGTAGATGTTGCACATAAAGAAGGCTATGAAGTAAAACGTTTAGAAGGTTTTGACGCAGCTCGCTGGATATTAGTAGATATGGGTGATGTTGTTGCACACGTATTCCACCGTGATGAACGTACTTTTTATAACTTGGAACGCTTATGGGGAGATGCTCCATTCGTCAATGTTGATGAGCTATGAGTAGCTACCAGCGTTTTGCCGAAGTATACGATACATTAATGACAGATATCCCGTATGATCAGTATGTAGATTGGGTAGTGAAGCATGCACCGAGCACAACTGCACCTAAATTATTGGATGTTGGTTGTGGTACTGGTGTAATGGCTGCAAAATTTGCACGACAAGGATATACTGTTAGTGGTGTTGATTTATCGGAAGAAATGCTAGCAATTGCAAGTGAACGCTTTATGAAAGAACAACTTGCTATCCCACTGTTTTGTCAATCAATGGACGAGCTAGATGGCTTTTCTGATTTAAATGTTGTTACAATTCCAATTGATTCCCTGAACTATTTAGAGGATGAAGAGGCTGTGGTAGCTACATTTGAACGCATTTATGCGGCACTTTGTGATGGTGGTCATTTATTCTTTGATGTTCATTCATTATTCAAAATGGATGCTATTTTCTTAGACGGTCCATTTACGTATGATGACGGAGAAATTACTTATATTTGGGATACTGAGGCAGGGGAAGCTCCGCATTCAGTACACCATGATATGACGTTTTACGTACAAGCAAATGAGCAACTTTTCGAACGATTTGAAGAGTACCATTACCAACGTACATTCCCTGTTGAGCAATATGTTAAATGGCTTAGTGAAGCTGGATTTTCTAATGTGTCTATTACAGCAGATTATTTGGATGATGCTCCAGAAGCAGAATCTGAACGAATATTCTTCCACGCTGTAAAATAAACTCTTTTCAATTACAATAAAATACTATAATATGGAATTAGCTTCGTATGTTATGCCTTCTGAAAAGAAAGGATGGTGCGGACTAATTCCTTCTTTTTTGAAGCAGTATGGCAAAAAGTATCTCCTCCCAGGGATCTTAATTTTGTCGTGCTTTTTTTATTTCTACTTCTCCCAAAACCAGTCGGACACTCCCCAAACCGACATTTTCGAAACAATCCCAGAAAAAACAAAAACGGAAGAACCATCAAATGCAGAGCAACAAGAATCACAAGGCATTATTGCGGATACATCTATTATTGTGGATGTCAAAGGTGCAGTCAAAAACCCTGGTGTCTACTCATTATCTGCAGACAGTCGGGTGATTGATGCAGTTTTACTTGCTGGAGGCTATTCAAAAAATGCTGATTCAGTAAGTATCAACCATGCCCAGAGGTTGCAAGATGAAATGGTTATTTATGTACCCAAAATAGGTGAGGAGCCTTCGGAAGTACAAGCGATTGCTAGTGTTCAACAATCGACGTCAATTCCATCTACTCAATCAGGTGGTGGTAGTCAAACTGGTAGTCAGTCAGATAAGGTCAATTTAAATACGGCTGATGAAGCAGCACTAATGACTTTAAACGGAGTCGGCCCTTCAAAAGCAAAAGCGATTTTAAGTTATCGTGATGACAGCGGTCCTTTCAAAATGATAGAAGATTTAAAAAATGTCACAGGAATTGGCGATAAAACGTTTGAAAATTTACGCGACTTTATTACTGTTCAATAAATGATCCATTGACGGTTCTAGTTGGTTATGGCTAAATTTATAGTAGAACGATTTATTCAGGAGGCATTCATATGGAGCGTATTACTTGGGATCAATTTTTCATGGCACAAAGCCATTTATTAGCATTAAGAAGTACATGTACAAGATTAGCTGTTGGTGCGACAATTGTGCGTGATAAACGTATTATTGCAGGGGGCTATAACGGTTCGATTTCTGGAGATGATCATTGTATCGACAAAGGTTGTTACGTTGTGGATAACCATTGTGTTCGTACAGTGCATGCAGAGACAAACGCATTATTGCAATGTGCAAAATACGGCACATCAACAAATGGTGCAGATTTATATGTGACGCATTTCCCTTGTCTACCTTGTACAAAATCTATTATTCAATCAGGAATTCATAATTTATATTACGCAACGGATTATAAAAACAACGAGTATGCTATTGAATTGTTTAAGCAAGCTGGTGTTAATGTTGTACATGTTCCTTTTGATGATCGTAAGATTGACTTCTTAAGCAATGAGAAAATGGCGCTGTACGTCGAGCTAATAAATAAGCTACGTGACAGCGGTGCTTCAAATGAGGAATTGGCACCTTTTGAAGAGAAGGTGAAAGAGCTATTTGGCTTACAAATATCCGACATAAAATAATCTACTTTGCTTTGCCGGTTCTATTAGCAACAATTGCTGCACATGAATCGGTAAAGTTACTATTTATACTAATCCCCTATAGTGTTTGTCTATATTTAAAAAAAGAAAAGATAGCCATAATACTATGTATCATTTTTGTTACTCTCTCCTCTTATAGTTATTTCTCACATATTTTATCTGCAAGACTTACCCCTATTCCAAACGATTTAAATATTACTTGGACCGATCAATATAAGGTGAATGGACAAAAGCTAAGAGGCTTTGCAATATTGCCAAATGGTCAAAAAGTATATATTATTTTCACCCTCCAATCAGAACAGCAAAAGAATAAATTTGAAGAGCAATCATTAAGTGGCACAGTTTTTCAAGTTTCAGGCGAATTAGTTGAACCTTCGATGCCTGCACATCGATACGCTTTTTCTATGGAAAAATATATTGAAAGCAATAGTGCGCAAGGTATTTTTGAAGTTAAGAGTTTTCGATTTGTGAAAAAAGAAAAGACACTCTCTACATTTTTCGCAGAGCAGAGGTTTAAAGTGAAAAAACATATAGAAAAGACATTTCCAGAAACTTTAGTAGCTGAAGCACAGTCGCTTTTAATTGGTGAACGTGAAAATGTCGATATGGATGTTGAGCGGGCGTATCAAAAACTTGGTATAACACATCTATTTGCTATCTCAGGCTTGCATGTTGGGCTCGTTTCGATGCTTGTGTATGAACTATTACTGAGGTTTCGTATACGCAGAGAACATGCGACATGGGTTCTTATCATAGCGTTACCTATTTATGCTTGCTTAGCAGGTGGTGCGCCGTCTGTTTGGCGTGCGGTGTCAGTTGTAGAGCTTGTAATGCTAAGTAGAATTGTTTCGAATCGTTTAGCGATCGATGATGCACTAGCATTGAGTTTTATAGGGTTTGTGCTATTGCAACCAAGTGTAGTGTTTCAAATTGGCTTCCAGTTATCTTATTTAGCGACTATTTCGTTATTATTTTCAGGACATATATTTTCTTTAGCGAGAAATGCCTGGCAACAATCATTTGCGATTACCTTCGTTTGTCAGTTACTCGTCTATCCATTGCTTTTATATCATTTCTTTGAAATTAGCTTGTCTTCATTCATTGCAAATATCTTTTTTGTCCCGTTATTTTCATTTGTCGTGCTGCCAGCAAATTTATTATTATTACTGCTAACATATGTGGCAAACCCATTGGCGAGGCTTTGTTTCTTCATTTATGAACCTGCTCGTGAGTTATTGTCCGTGGTTATTATGTGGTTACAGGCTATTCCATATCAAATGTGGGCTCCTGGAAGACCCTCTTTCTGGCTCCTACTTTTAGCATTTGTTAGTGTCATTATAGTATTAATACAGATAGAACAGAGGAAACATTGGTTTCTTATTGCTTTGACACTTTTATTCCCTGCATTTTTAATTCATGAAAGTCCATCTTGGCATAGGGATTTAAAAATTACATTTTTAAGCGTTGGACAAGGAGACTGTACCATAATTGAATTGCCATTTAATAAGAAAATTTACGTCATAGATACTGGGGGAGTGCTAAGGTTTGATCAGGAGGCATGGAAGGAGTCTAGAAAGCCTTATGAAGTAGGGAGAGGGATTGTTGTTCCTTATTTAAAAGGAAGTGGTATACGAGCTGTAGATACGCTTATATTAACACATGCTGATGCAGACCATGTTGAAGGTGCTGAAGAGGTTATGGAAGAAATTAGAATTAAGGAAATTCATGTGTCCCCAAACTCTTGGCAAAAATCAGTTATGAAAGATGTTGTAGACTTTGCAAAAAAGGAGCGTATTCCAATTCGTGAGCAAATGGCAGGGAGGAGTTGGGTGCAGGGAGACACTACATTAACTTATTTATCTCCAAATGATTTGTTTTATGAAGGTAATGACGATTCTCTTGTTTTACTGTTACAACATTCAAGTTTTCAGGCTTTGTTCACAGGTGATTTAGAACAATCAGGGGAAATGACCTTGGTAGATAATTATACAGAATCTATTTCGGATATGGACATTTTGAAAGTGGGGCATCATGGTAGCAAAACGTCTTCAACTGAACCTTTTTTAAATTTAGTACAGCCGCGTTTATCTATATTTTCTAGTGGGTTAAATAATCGCTACGGTCATCCGAATAAGGATGTTGTTGCGAGGTTTGAAGAGATGAAGTTACCAACTTTAAATACAGCTGAAGTGGGGACAATTGAAGTAACGGTTACTAAGCATGGATTTATAGTTTTTAAAACAAAAGATCTGTACAAACAGAAAAAGACATCATCAAATTGACAATGTCTTTTTAACTGTATCTTATAAAGCTGCGTAATCGATGACAGTCGCAATGATAAAAATAAGTGCGAAAAATACGAATGATACGCCAAAACCTACTCCTGAGTCGATTGCGTCGTTACGCTTTGATTGTACATTTTCTTCAAATGGATTCATTGCTACCCCTCCTAATTCTCATTAATTATACGGTATGCCTATTAAAAAAGCTATATTGAAAAGGTAAAAATAGATGCCTGCTCTAGAATGACACAATTTGTTCAAACTCACAAAATGAGAAAATTACGGTATACTATAACCAATGTCAATTAGAGGTGAGACTATGTTTTCAACATTATGGAAAAGTATAAAAAAGGGAGATTTACAGCCAGTCTATTTACTTGCGGGTGTAGAGTCTTATTTTATAGATGAAACAATCAGGCGCATTAAAACTCAACTTGAAGAAGATGGAGATATTGAAACAATCACGATTGATTTGGATGAACAACCAGTTGATTATGTGATTGATGAATCTGATACAATTCCATTTTTCTCAAGCCAAAAACTAATCATTGCGAAAAATGCATCGTTCTTAAAAGCAACAGAAAAGGGTAAGGAAAAAATTGACCATGATTTAAAACGCTTAGAAAAGTGGCTGGATCATCCGTCAGATACATCGATCACAATTTTCATTGCACCTTATGAAAAACTTGATGAACGTAAAAAAGTAACAAAGTTAATGAAAGATAGAGCTGTTTATATGCTTGCTGAAACACCAAAAGAAAATGATTTAATGGTTTGGGTGCAAAATGAAGTCAGTCAGCAACAAAAAACAATCGACCAAGATGCTATTAGTAAATTAATCGAGCTAGTAGGTATGGACATGCTTCATTTACAGTCAGAGATTGAAAAGCTGAGTTTATATTTAGGTGATGAAAATACTATTACGCAAGCTCTTGTCGAGGAAATGGTTGCGAAAACGCTTGAGCAAGATGCTTTTAAGATGCTCAATGCTTATTTACACAGAGATGTTTCTAGTGCTTTAACGATTTACCATGATCTTATTCGCCAAAAGCAAGAGCCCATTGCTCTAGTAGCTTTACTTGCATCCCAGATTCGTTTAATGTCGAATGTTTATTATTTACTAAAAAAGGGATACCATTCGCAACAAATTGCAAAACAACTAAAGGTCAACCCTTATCGTGTTAAACGAATTGTTGAAGAGCGTAGAAAAATTTCAGAAGATAGTTTACTAAAAGCATTATTTGGATTAAGCGAAGTGGATTATCAGTTAAAAACAATGAGCGGTCGGAGAGAACGTTATTTGGAATTATTTATGATGAAACCAATATAAGAGGAAAGCACTCTCTTTTGTGAGTGTATCAGTTTGTCGACAAAAGGCATTCAGAATAGTCATATTCTGAGTGTCTTTTGTTATTTTTATATATTTTGGTAATTTAAGATCCTCTTTTTCTTTCTGGCTTATTTTTCAAGCCCATTATTTCCTATTGAGTTGTTTTTATTATATGTGTATTTGATTGGAGCGGAGGTGGCGACTCCTGCGGGAAAAGCGGACAGTCCAAGACCCTGCAGGAGCGTAGCGACGAAGCGACTTGGCGCCCGCCCGCGGAAAGCGTCCTCCGTAGCGCTTATCTGGTTAAGCGCGGATTTCTTCAAGTTTATCTAAATTCTGAAGTACTTACAGTCAGGAGTTTTTTTGATTGCTAAATAATCCTTATGTACCTAATATAGCTGCTACTGCAATACTCCATACAATTAAAAGAAATGATGCTGTAAGCCAAACTGTATTTTTAGCAGTTTTTTCATCTCTCTTTATTTTTTTTAAGATTGCCACGAGATTTAGACAAAAAATAATGCTTAAAATTGGAGTTAAGTAAAAACTGATGAATAAAAAAGTTATATCCATGCATAATACCTTCTTTCCAAATAAGTCTCTAAAACCGTACTACGTGCTTTTGGGTAATGACTTGGTAGATACAGTATAGTTTTTATTATAACGATATTTCCTTTTATTGAAAGATTTGTGGTGAATAGTTAATTGGGGTTTTTTGAATAAAATAACGTGAAGGTGACTGTATGAATTCAAATCGCAACAAATGGTGTTGGAGCTCTTTCGTTAAACTAATACGAAATCACTTTAAGTCGCCATTTTCTACAGAGTTGTTCGTATTTCGATAATAATAATTTGCTTTAATGTAATTCTTAAAAAATATTTAAATTTTAAACACAAAAAAAGACTAGAGAAATATCTCTAGTCCCTTTGAATCCATTATGGATTAAGCTTTTTTCATTAAACGAGCTTTTTGACGAGAAGCTGCGTTTTTGTGGATTAAGCCTTTAGATGCTGCTTTATCTAATGATTTAACAGCTACGCTTAAAAGTTCTTTTGCGTTATCTTCTTTAGCAACTAAAGCAGTTTCAGCTTTTTTCACAGCAGTACGCATAGCAGATTTCACTTGCGAATTTTGTGCATTAACTTTTGCGTTAGTTTTTACGCGTTTGATAGCAGATTTAATATTTGGCATTAACTTTCACCTCCTAAAAAGGATCGAGATGAGTAAATTCTCAACTGTTTCAAGTGTCTATACAACAGTCATCATTTTAGCAAATCACAGTATAAAAATCAAGCATCAAATGCAAAGAATATTTACTTGACAGTTAGAGCAAAATAAAAATGAGGTGATTAGATTGGAAAATAATAAATGGTACCGCACAGATTTAGTAGATGAGACGGAAGAATTTATAAATCATAAGACTGCAGAAGAGCGGGAAACATTGCGTGAATCTACAGGTATTAAGGTTTTAGAGGAAGAGCGCGGGCGCGTTAAAATTACGCGTGTAGATGTCGATTCGAGTGGCGCAGATGAAATAGGAAAGAAACAAGGAACATATTTTACTTTTACCATTCCGACATTAACACCAGATGATGAGGAAGGTTTCAAGCAACTAGGAGAAGTTTTAGCAGAGGAATTGACAACACTTCATCCTTTTATTAAAGATAACAAGGAAGGCAAAGTACTGATCATTGGATTAGGAAATAAGACGATTACACCCGATGCAGTAGGACCGCTAGCTATTGATGAGCTACAAAATAGTGCCACATCAATACAAGAGCGTTGTATTATTTATGCTCCTGGGGTAACAGGGCAGACTGGCTATGAAACGAGTTCTTTTATAAAAGCATTGGCAGAGCAAATAAAACCTGCACTAGTTATTGTAGTAGACGCACTTGCTACAAGAGCAAGTAACCGACTTTGCAAAACCATTCAAATGACAGATACGGGAATTCATCCAGGGTCAGGTGTAGGTAATATGCGCAAAGAGATTTCAAAAGAAACAATTGGTTGTCCAGTGACTGCAATTGGCTTACCAACAGTTGTCGATGGACCAGTACTTATCGCAGATGCTGTCGATACACTTTTCCAATCTATTGCAGCCAAAATTCAGGAAAAAAATAGTCCATCCTCAGCTTTATCCGTAACACCATGGAGACCATCAGACACATCTAAGGTAGATTTAGAAGTAATCAAACCGATTTTTGGCGAATGGTCAACTTGGCCGAAAGAAGAGCGTCTACAGCTATTTGAAGAGTCTCTCGTAGGGAACGACCGATTATTCGTAACACCAAAAAACATTGATGAGTGGGTACAAAACTATGCATACCTGATTTCTGATACATTAACGGAATGGATTGAAAGTACGTAGAATGTTCTAATTAGCTCTCCTCCTCCATACATTGATAGGAGGAGGGGGATGTTAAATGCGACGGAAAATGCAAATGTGGATTGGTCTTCTATTCTTTTTCTTTATGCTGCCAATTATTACTGTAAAGTTACCAATCTGGCCACAGCAAGAGGCTAAAACGCAAACATCAAAACAAGATACGAAAATAGTCTATGCCGCCAATACTGCCACTGAAAAAAATGCTTTGATAAATAATAAGGACGCTTCATTTAAAACACTAATATATTTCACGCATTCCCATGAAGCTTACTATCCTATTTTGAAAAGCCAGAAACAGAAAATAACAGCCTATCATGACGCAACTAATGTTTTACAACTAGGTTCAATCATCGAAGCCCATTTTAAACAAAATGATCTCTCAACTGATATTTTAGAAGTTGACACCATGTCAGAAATGCAGAAGAAAGGTATACCACTGTATAAAGCATATGATGCAGTAAGACCATATGTGAAAAAACAATTAGGGCAAAAAGAATATGATTTGGTGCTAGATATGCATCGTGATTCAGCAAATAAAAAAGCCACAACAACAACCTTAGATGGTGAAAAATATGCACGTATTGCTATCGTTCTTGGTGCTGAAAATAAACAATACAAATTTAATGAAGCTTACGCGGAACAGCTATCTGCGCATTTAAATCAACTAGTTCCTAATATCTCTAGAGGTGTTATAAAAAAAGAAGGTTCGGGCGTAAATGGAATATATAACCAAGATCTCTCAAAAAAACTGCTAGTAGTTGAATTAGGTGGAGTAGATAATACAGAAGATGAATTAAACCGTACTATTGCCATTTTAGCAAGAGCAATTTCGGAAGCATTTTCAAATCAAACTTCATCATAATATTGCATAAAATAGCTGTTCACTGCTATAATTCAAAATAGTTTATATAGGAGTGGACACGCATGAACAGAGAAGAACGTTTGAAACGACAAGAAAATATTAGAAATTTCTCCATTATTGCTCATATTGACCACGGGAAATCAACATTAGCAGACCGTATATTGGAAACTACAAAAAGTTTAACTTCCCGTGAGATGAAAAATCAGCTTCTAGATTCTATGGATTTAGAAAGAGAACGTGGCATTACCATCAAATTAAATGCAGTTCAATTACATTATCAAGCTAGAGATGGAGAGATTTATACATTCCATTTAATCGATACCCCTGGACACGTCGATTTCACTTACGAAGTATCTCGTAGTCTTGCAGCTTGTGAAGGTGCTATTTTAGTTGTCGATGCAGCTCAAGGTATTGAAGCACAGACACTTGCGAACGTATATTTAGCGTTAGACAATGACCTTGAAATTCTTCCTGTTATTAATAAAATCGATTTACCTTCAGCAGATCCAGAACGCGTACGTCAAGAAGTAGAAGATGTCATCGGTTTAGATGCATCTGAAGCAGTACTTGCTTCTGCTAAAGCAGGTATCGGAATTGAAGATATTTTAGAACAAATTGTTGAAAAAGTACCAGCGCCTACAGGTGATCCAGATGGGCCTCTTAAAGCTTTAATTTTCGATTCTTTATATGATTCTTATCGTGGTGTAATTACTTACATCCGTGTTGTAGAAGGAACAGTTAAAGCAGGCGATAAGATTCGTATGATGGCAACTGGAAAAGAATTTGAAGTTGTTGAAGTGGGAGTATCTACACCTAAGCCAACACTATGCAAAGAGTTAACTGTCGGTGATGTAGGTTTCTTAACAGCATCTATCAAAAACGTAGGGGATACGCGCGTAGGGGATACAATTACTTTAGCAAACAACCCTGCAGTAGAACCATTAGCCGGTTACCGTAAGTTAAATCCTATGGTTTACTGTGGTTTATACCCAATCGATACTGCTAAGTACAATGATCTTCGTGATGCATTAGAAAAGCTAGAGCTAAACGATTCTGCATTACAATATGAGCCTGAAACTTCACAAGCTTTAGGCTTCGGATTCCGATGCGGTTTCTTAGGTTTACTTCATATGGAAATCATTCAAGAACGTATTGAACGTGAATTCAAAATCGATCTGATCACTACTGCACCTAGCGTAATCTACCATGTGCAGATGACAGACGGTTCCGAAGTTCAAGTGGACAATCCGTCAATGATGCCAGATCCACAAAAAATCGACCGTATTGAAGAACCATATGTAAAAGCAACAATTATGGTACCAAACGATTATGTTGGAGCAGTTATGGAAATTTGCCAACGTAAACGTGGTAATTTTATGACAATGGATTATATTGATTCAACTCGTGTAAGCATTTACTATGAGATTCCACTTTCTGAAATCGTCTATGATTTCTTTGACCAATTAAAATCAAGTACGAAAGGCTATGCTTCTTTCGATTACGAATTAATAGGCTATCAGCCATCTAAATTGATGAAAATGGATATCCTTTTAAATGGTGAACAAGTCGATGCATTAAGCTTTATTGTTCACAATGATTTTGCATATGAACGTGGTAAAGTCATCGTTGAAAAACTAAAAAATCTTATTCCACGTCAACAATTTGAAGTACCAATTCAAGCTGCAATCGGTCAGAAAATTGTGGCGCGATCAACTATTAAAGCAATGCGTAAAAACGTTTTAGCTAAATGTTACGGTGGCGATATCTCTCGTAAACGTAAACTTTTAGATAAGCAAAAAGAAGGTAAAAAACGCATGAAACAAGTAGGTTCAGTTGAAGTACCTCAAGAAGCATTCATGGCTGTACTTAAAATGGACGATGATACGCCTAAAAAATAATATTAATTTATCAGTATGATGAATTAAGACTAAGCGGTTGTGCAATATGGAGATTTCAATTCTCCGTATTGCCACCGCTTTTTTTAGTTAAAACTAAATCTAAGATATGTCTTCTTTTTTTAGGTTTAATGAGAATTAAAAAGGGTAAATACATAATATGGGTAAAAATTTAATATAATTTGGATATATTCCGACAATATTCGCTAAAAAGTGATATTTGAGGTATCCAAAATACAAAAGATTTGATAAGCTTAGTAAACACTATATATATAGTGAATTTGTTAATTAATAAATGTAGGGAGTGAGTTCAAATCGAATATCGTGATGGAAACGACCGTTTGGATCACTTGATGGCAACGTTAGAAGCTGAACTTTTAGCTTTTGAGGTGCGAGTGGCTCATATGCAAAAGAAATTGAATGAACTTAAACAAGTAGGACCAAATATACAACAAGAGATTATTGAATATAAAAGAGCAGTGTAGAGAAGTTACAGTGGGTATTATTATCGCTGTAACTTTTTTTTATGTTTAAAAGTGATGTTAATTCCATTGTTTTGCGTTTCAGCTTAAATACTATAGAATGAAGCTACGTGTTTATAGAGTGAAATTACAAAAAAACAGAAAATATTCGACAAGAAAGAAGGAATCAGATTGGCTAGAGGCGTTTATATACACATTCCATTTTGCCATCAAATTTGCAATTATTGCGATTTCAATAAAGTATTTTTCAAAAACCAGCCGGTCGATGAATATATAGAAGCATTAGGTATGGAGATGAAATTATGGTCTGAAGACAAAGAAGCTTTCAGTCATATAGAAACAATATTTTTAGGTGGAGGAACCCCAACATCTTTATCACCAGCTCAACTTTCACGACTTCTAACGTTGATCAAAACGTACATTCCAATGGAACATGTTATAGAATTTACATCGGAGGCAAATCCTGATGAATTAACGAAAGAAAAATTAGAAGTACTTTTTAACGGTGGTGTAAATCGTTTAAGTCTTGGTGTACAAGCATTTCAACCAGAATTATTGAAAAAGCTAGGGCGTACTCATTCCAATGAGGATGTTTTTGAAACGATCAAGGAAGCGAAAAAAGTTGGTTTCAAGAACATCAGTATTGACTTAATGTACGGATTACCTGGTCAAACGATGGAAGAATGGAAAGAAACACTAAAAATTGCTTTTGACTTAAATCTCCCACATTACTCAGCCTATTCGCTTATAGTAGAATCTAAAACGATTTTCTATAACTTGATGAACAAAGGGAAATTGAGTTTGCCAGGTGAAGATCAAGAGGCAGATATGTATGAAGAATTGATGCAACAAATGGAATTACACGGATGGTATCAATACGAAATAAGTAATTTCGCCAAAGATGGGCATTCTTCTATTCATAATCGTATTTATTGGGACAATGATGAATACGCTGGTTTTGGTGCAGGAGCTCATGGTTATGTTAATGGTATTCGTTACTCAAATCATGCACCATTAAAAAAATATATCAGTACATTAGAAGCGGGTGAAAAACCCATACTAAAAACGCATGAAGTTACACAAAACGAAAAAATCGAGGAAGAACTTTTTTTAGGTTTACGTAAAACAGCTGGAATTTCAAAATCTCATTTTGAAGAGAAATTTGGCTGTACGATTGAAAGTGTATATAGTGAAAAATTGCAATTGCTTGTTTCAGCAGGTTTAATTTCAAATGATGAAGAAGCTGTAAAGTTAACGAAAAAAGGACGTTTTGTAGGAAATGAAGTTTTTGAAGAATTTTTACTATAAACGTATGCGTTTCCGTTGACATAAAATAATAGATTTGATAAGTTAATTATAGTATTAGCACTCTTCTTAAGTGAGTGCTAACAGAGGTGATGATCATGCTAACAAATCGGCAGTTACAAGTATTGCAAGTAATCGTAGATGACTTCATTATGTCAGCTCAACCAGTTGGCTCTCGACAAATCTCGAAGAAGGAAGGCATTACTTTTAGTCCGGCAACCATTCGTAATGAAATGGCGGATTTAGAAGAACTAGGATACCTAGAAAAAACGCATACTTCATCGGGACGAGTTCCGTCTGAAAAAGGTTACAGATTTTATGTGGATCACTTGCTAAAACCTCAAATAATTACAACAAATGAGATTCACAAAATCCAATCTGTTTTCCAAGATCGGATTATGGAAACTGAACAAGTCATTCGGAAGTCAGCTACGATTTTATCTGAATTGACGTCGTACACATCTATATTATTAGGACCGGATGTACAGTTGCATAAAGTTAAACGATTTTCAATTGTACCTTTAACAGCTGATTCAGCTGTCGCTATTATCGTTACTGATAATGGACATGTGGAAAATCGCATTTTCTCTTTACCGTCGGATTTTTCCCCATCGGATATTGAGAAGGTCGTCAATATTTTAAACGAACGACTGATTGGCGTTCCGTTAGAGCAACTACAAATGAAGCTCGAATTAGAAACGGCAGCGGTTATAAAACAACATCTAGGGACGTATGACGGATTACTTTCGTCATTAATAGACGTGACAGCACATCAATCAGAAGGTAAAATTTTCTATGGTGGCAAAACGAATATGTTCAACCAACCTGAGTTTCATGACATAAACAAAGTGCGAATGCTTATGGAACTAATGGAAAAAACAACTCAAATCCAATCCATTTTCCCAATGAACCAATCTGGGATTCAAATCCGTATTGGTTCTGAAAATAAACATTTAGCGATGGAAGATTGCAGTGTTATCACAGCATCTTACTCGGTAGGTGAGGGTCAAAGTGGTTCAATAGCTATTATCGGGCCTACAAGGATGGATTATCGACGTGTCGTTGCATTACTCGACTTTATGAGTGGCGATTTAACGCGCCAACTGACACAAAAACCGAGGTAGAGAGCGACATTATAGGAGGATGAAAAGTGTCTAAAGCAAATGAATTTAAAGAGCAAGCAGTAGAAGAAAACACAGTTGTAGAAGAACAACTAAATGAACAAGAAGAAAACGTAGTAGACGCTGACACTGTAGAAGCTGAAGAAGCTACACCTGAACTAACAGTTGAGGAGCAACATCAAGCAGAAATCGCGGCTCTAGAGCAAAAGTTGGACGAATCAGAAAGCCGTTTCCTTCGATTACGTGCTGACTATGACAATTTAAAACGTCGCACACAAACTGAGCGCATAGCACAAGAAAAGTATCGTGCGCAGAATTTGTTAACGGATTTACTTCCGGTATTAGACAATTTCGAACGAGCTTTACAAGTTGAGGCAACAACGGAAGATGCCGAATCCATGAAAAAAGGGATTGAAATGGTATACCGTTCACTAATAGAAGCAACAACAAAAGAAGGCTTAGAACCTGTAGCATCTGAAGGCGAAGCGTTTGATCCAAACATTCACCACGCAGTTATGCAAGAACAAGATGATTCTAAAGAACAAGGAATCGTTTTACAAGAGCTACAAAAGGGGTATAAGTTGAAAGACCGTATATTACGACCAGCAATGGTTAAAGTTAATGAATAAGAAATGTTGAGACGAAAAAATGAATCAAATCTAGGAGGACTATGAAATGAGCAAAATTATCGGTATTGACTTAGGTACTACAAACTCATGTGTATCAGTATTAGAAGGTGGCGAACCAATCGTTATCGCTAACAAAGAAGGCGCACGTACTACACCATCAGTTGTAGCATTCAAAAACGGCGAACGCCAAGTTGGTGAAGTAGCAAAACGCCAATCAATTACAAACCCAAACACAATCATGTCTATTAAACGTCATATGGGTACTGACTACAAAGTAAATGTAGAAGGTACAGAATATACTCCTCAACAAGTATCAGCAATGATCTTACAACATTTAAAAGACTTCGCTGAAGACTATTTAGGCGAAAAAGTAACACAAGCTGTAATTACAGTTCCTGCTTACTTCAACGATGCACAACGTCAAGCTACAAAAGATGCTGGTAAAATTGCTGGTCTTGAAGTTGAACGTATTATCAACGAACCAACAGCAGCAGCACTTGCTTACGGCTTAGAAAAAACTGATGTAGATCAAACTGTTTTAGTATTTGACCTTGGTGGTGGTACATTCGACGTATCAATCCTTGAACTAGGTGATGGAGTATTTGAAGTAAAAGCAACAGCTGGTGATAACGCTCTTGGTGGAGATGACTTTGACCAAAAAATCATCGACTTCTTAGTTGCTGAATTCAAAAAAGAAAACGGTATTGATTTAGCTAAAGATAAAATGGCGTTACAACGATTAAAAGACGCTGCTGAAAAAGCGAAAAAAGAATTATCAGGAGTAACTACAACTCAAATTTCACTACCATTCATCACTGCTGGAGAAGCTGGTCCATTACACTTAGAAGTTTCTCTATCTCGTGCAAAATTCAATGAAATTACTGCTGACTTAGTTGAACGTACAATGATCCCAACTCGCCAAGCATTAAAAGATGCTGGATTATCTGCTTCAGAAATCGATCAAGTAATCCTTGTTGGTGGTTCAACTCGTATTCCTGCAGTACAAGAAGCAGTGAAAAAAGAAACAGGTAAAGAACCACATAAAGGTGTAAACCCTGATGAAGTAGTAGCTATGGGTGCTGCAGTACAAGGTGGCGTATTAACTGGTGATGTAAAAGACGTTGTACTTCTTGACGTAACTCCATTATCACTTGGTATCGAAACAATGGGTGGCGTATTCACTAAATTAATCGATCGTAATACAACAATCCCGACTTCAAAATCACAAACTTTCTCAACAGCTGCAGATAACCAACCTGCTGTAGATATTCACGTACTACAAGGTGAACGTCCAATGGCTGCTGATAACAAAACTTTAGGTCGTTTCCAACTTTCAGATATCCCTGCTGCACCACGTGGCATTCCTCAAATCGAAGTAACATTCGATATTGATAAAAACGGTATCGTAAACGTTAAAGCTAAAGACTTAGGAACTCAAAAAGAACAAACAATTACTATCCAATCAGATAGCTCATTATCTGACGAAGATATCGAACGTATGGTTAAAGAAGCTGAATTACATGCTGAAGAAGATAAAAAACGTAAAGAAGAAGCTGAACTTCGCAACGAAGCAGATCAACTTGTATTCCAAGTAGATAAAACAATCGCTGACCTTGGCGAACAAATTACTGAAGATGAGAAAAAATCAGTAGAAGATGCTAAAGAAGAGCTAACAAAAGCAATTGAACTTGGCGAAATCGAAGGCATCAAAACTTCTAAAGAAAAATTAGAAGGTATTCTTCAACCACTTGTGATGAAAGTATATGAGCAAGCAGCTCAACAACAACAAGCAGCACAAGGCGAACAAGGCCCAACAGCTGATAAAAAAGATGACGGTGTAGTTGATGCAGACTTCACTGAAGTTGACGATAACAAATAATGCTAAAAAATAGAGCGCATCTTTAATGGCGCTTGAACAGTGCATATTAACGTATGCATTGTTGTTTTGAAAGAAGCCAAAGACCGCCTCGGGCTTTGGCTTTTTTCAATGTTTTTTGCCATTTGTTCTTTCCATGTTACAATATATTTTATGCAAACGGAGCGGAGTGTGAAAAATGAATAAACGTGATTATTATGAAGTCTTAGGTCTTCAAAAATCAGCGTCAAAAGACGAAATTAAAAAAGCTTATCGTAAATTATCTAAACAATATCACCCAGACTTAAATAAAGAGGCTGGGGCAGAAGAGAAATTCAAAGAAATTGCTGAAGCTTATGAAGTGTTAAGTGATGACCAGAAAAAAGCGCGCTATGACCAGTTCGGACATCAAGATCCAAACCAAGGATTTGGCGGAAGTGGTTTCGGTGGCGGAGATGGCTTCGGCTTCGAAGACATTTTTAGTTCATTCTTTGGCGGTGGTGGCGGAAGCCGTCGTCGTGATCCGAATGCACCAACAAAAGGTGATGATTTACAATATCGCATGACAATTAGTTTTGAAGAAGCGGTATTTGGTAAAGAAACTGAAGTCGAAATCCCTCGTGACGAAACTTGTGATACTTGTCATGGATCTGGTGCAAAACCAGGTACATCAAAAGATACATGTTCTCACTGTAATGGCCAAGGTCAGATAAATGAGACAGTTTCAACACCATTTGGCCAAATGGTAAACCGTCGTACATGTGGTTACTGTAAAGGTACTGGTCAAATTATCAAAGATAAATGTTCAACATGTCACGGTGCAGGTACAGTTAAAAAACGTAAAAAAATCAAAGTTACGATTCCAGCAGGTGTTGATGATGGTCAACAATTGCGCGTAAGTGGTCAAGGTGAAGCGGGTACAAACGGTGGACCAGCAGGTGACCTTTACATCGTATTCCATGTTCGTGCACATGATAAATTTGAACGTGATGGTGATGATATTTATTTAGAATTACCAATTACATTCGCTCAAGCGGCACTTGGTGATGAAATTGAAGTACCAACAGTTCATGGTAAAGTGAAGATGAAGATTCCTACAGGTACTCAATCTGGTGACAGATTCCGCTTAAAAGGAAAAGGTGTTAAAAACGTCCATGGTTATGGTACAGGCGATCAACATGTAATCGTAAGCGTTGTAACGCCGAAGAAATTAACTGAGAAACAAAAACAATTATTGCGCGAATTTGCTAGTATTTCTGGGGATATCCCAGAAGAGCAAGGTAGCACTTTGTTTGATAAAATTAAAAACAAATTTAAAGGTGAATAAGGGAGTTGGCTACAAGTGAAATGGTCGGAGCTATCCATCCATACAACGAGTGAAGCGGTTGAAGCAATTTCGAATATTCTACACGAAGCTGGAGCAAGTGGTGTCGTGATAGAGGATTCAGAGGATTATGGTAAAGAACGTGCAGATCAATTTGGTGAGATTTACGCTTTAAATCCAAAAGATTTTCCTAAGGATGGTGTCATTGTAAAAGCTTATTTAGCTGAAACAAGCTTTTTAGGTGAAACTGTTGAAGAAATTAAATTTGCCATCAATAATCTGGTAAACTATGACATTAATATTGGTCACAACGAAGTGACAATCAATGAAGTGAATGAGGAAGATTGGGCAACTGCATGGAAAAAGTATTATCATCCGGTAAAAATTTCTAACCGTTTCACAATTGTACCAACTTGGGAAGATTATGAACCTGTAAATAGTGATGAGCTAATCATTGAACTTGATCCTGGTATGGCTTTCGGTACTGGAACTCATCCTACAACTGTATTATGTTTACAAGCATTAGAAAAAACAATAAAAGATACGGATTCAGTAGTAGATGTTGGTACTGGATCTGGTGTTTTAGCCATTGGAGCAGCATTACTCGGAGCAAAGCATGTTCATGCACTTGATTTAGATGAAGTAGCGGTACGCTCTGCAATTGAAAATGTTCAGCTAAATAAAGTTGAAGACTCTATTGATGTTATGCAAGGTAATCTTTTAGATACTGTAAAAGAACCTGCTGACTTGGTAGTTGCGAATATCTTAGCTGAAGTAATTATGACTTTCACAGATGATGCCTATACAATTGTTAAACCAGGTGGCCTATTTATTACTTCAGGAATAATTGAACCGAAGAAGGACGATGTGAAAGCATCTCTTGTAAAAGCAGGCTTTATTATTGAAGAAGTAATGATGATGGAAGATTGGGTAGCAATTATTTCACGAAAATCAGTAAATTGATGGAGTGTTACTATGCAACGATATTTTATAAATGAATCCTTTGACAATCAATTGGCCATAATTAGTGGTGAAGATGCGCATCATATAACAAAAGTGATGCGTATGCGTGTAGGCGATGAAATCATTGTAGTTCATAATGGTGAAGCGACAATCAGTCGTATTTTGGACTTTACTGAAGATGGCGTTCATGTAGAAAAAACCGACAATGTAATGCCTTCACCTGAGCTACCTATTAAAGTGACAATCGCTTGTGGTTTACCAAAGGGTGATAAGCTTGATTTAATTGTTCAAAAGTCAACTGAGTTAGGTATGTATGCATTACTTCCTTTTGAAGCGGAACGATCAATCGTAAAATGGGATGGGAAAAAAGGTAAAAAGAAGCAAGAGCGCTTACAGAAAATTGCGAAGGAAGCAGCGGAGCAATCGCATCGTACGCATATCCCGACAATTGAAGAGCCAGTGAACTTCTCGCAATTACTAAAAAAAGTACCGGAATTTGATGCTGTCTTTTTAGCAGATGAAGAGGATGCAAAGCAATTAGAACGAACTCGGTTTGCTGATCAATTAAAAAAAGTGTATGATTATAAGTCAATCCTTGTCATATTTGGTCCTGAAGGCGGTATTTCTCGAAAAGAGGCTACCGCTTTACAAGGGTTAGGATGTCAATGTATTTCACTAGGACCAAGAATTTTACGTGCGGAAACGGCACCACTGTATGTTCTTTCCGCAATTTCTTATGAATTTGAATGAAAGAGGTGACGGGCCTTGTCTTCAGTGGCTTTTCATACATTAGGATGTAAAGTGAATCACTATGAAACAGAGGCAATTTGGCAACTGTTTAAAGATGAAGGTTATGAACGCAAAGAATTTGACCATCAGGCAGATGTCTATGTAATTAATACTTGTACAGTTACGAATACAGGAGATAAGAAAAGTCGCCAAGTTATTCGTCGTGCAATAAGACAAAACCCTGATGCCGTTATTTGCGTAACAGGATGTTATGCTCAAACTTCTCCAGCAGAAATTATGGCAATTCCCGGTGTAGATATTGTAGTTGGGACGCAAGACCGTACGAAAATGATTGGCTATATTGAACAATACAAAAATGAACGTCAGCCTATCAATGCTGTACGTAACATTATGAAAAACCGAGTATATGAAGAGCTAGACGTTCCTTATTTCACTGACCGCACTCGTGCGTCATTGAAAATCCAAGAGGGTTGTAATAACTTCTGTACATTCTGTATAATCCCATGGGCACGTGGTCTAATGCGTTCTCGTGATCCACAAGAAGTAGTACATCAAGCACAACAACTTGTAGATGCTGGTTATTTAGAAATTGTTTTAACAGGTATCCACACAGGTGGTTACGGACAAGATTTAAAAGAATATAATCTAGCGCAACTATTACGTGACTTAGAAGAGAATGTAAAAGGCTTAAAACGTTTACGTATTAGTTCGATTGAAGCAAGTCAATTAACCGATGAAGTGATAGAAGTTTTACGTGATTCTAATATCGTCGTAAACCATTTACATATTCCAATTCAATCGGGCTCTGACACTGTTCTTAAACGAATGCGACGTAAATATACGATGGAATTCTTCGGTGAGCGTTTAGACCGTTTGCGTGAAGTATTACCACATTTAGCAGTTACTTCAGACGTAATAGTAGGTTTTCCTGGTGAGACAGAAGAAGAATTTATGGAAACATATAACTTCATCAATAATCACAAATTCGCTGAATTGCATGTTTTCCCATACTCTAAACGTACTGGAACACCAGCAGCCCGAATGGAAGATCAGGTAGACGAAGAAGTAAAAAATGAACGTGTACACCGCTTATTAACACTAAATGATCAACTAGCCAAAGAATATGCTTCTCAATTTGAAAATGAAGTATTAGAAATCATTCCTGAAGAACGCATCAAAGAAGGAAAAGATGCAGGTCTTTACGCTGGTTATTCAGACAACTATTTGAAAGTTATCTTTGAGGGCAATGAGGATATGATAGGCAAACTAGTAAAAGTGAAAGTAACAAAAGCTGGTTATCCATCTTCTGAAGGTCAATTTGTGCGTGTATTAGAAGAAGTACAAGCAAACTAAACTATATTAATGACTACAAATTGATAAACCCCGAAAACGGAAAGTAATTTCGTTTTCGGGGTTTTACTTTTGAAAATAGTAACTAAATAGGAGTCTATCGTTTAATAACCTTTTAAAAGTAGTAAAGTTTTCCTAGTAAAAACTGAAAATATTAAAAGCATATTGTTTTAATTATGAATATTATAGTGTTAAAATACATAGTGGTAGGTTATAATATAACGATAAATTAAGAGTATGATGGGCTTTTTTTAGTACATACTTAAATTTTCGCTTATTACAGGAGGAATTTTTCATGAAACGTGTAGAAGGTAAAGTAGCTCTTATCACAGGTGGAGCATCAGGAATTGGTTTATCAGCAGCAACATTAATGGCTAAAGAAGGCGCAAAAGTTGTTATTGCTGACTTTAATATAGAAGCTGCAAAAGAGCACGCAGCTGCTTTAGTAAAAGAAGGATATGAAGCTTCAGCAGTATTCCTTGATGCAGGTAATGCAAAATCTGTAGAAGAAGCAGTGGATTTCACTGTTGAGCAATACGGTACAATTACAGTACTATTTAATAATGTTGGTTTAACAAATATTCATAAAGATTTAGATGTTGTTAATATTGACCTTGATGAATGGGATCGCTTAGTTAACGTGAACTTAAAATCAGTATTACTTGGTAGCCGTTATGCTATTCCTCATATGCAAAAAGCAGGTGGAGGTTCAATTATCAACACAGCTTCAATGGCTGCATTTGCTAGTGACCAAATCCGTACAGCTTATGGCGCTACTAAAGCGGGCGTTGTTAACATGACTAAATATATTGCAACTCAGTATGGTAAAGATAAAATTCGTTGTAACTCAATTGCACCAGGCCTTATTTTAACTCCAGCTGCAAAAAATAATATGCCAGATGATTTATTAGATATCTATACAAAATATCATGCACTACCATATCACGGCGAAGCAGATGATATCGGTTATGCAGTAGTATACTTAGCTTCTGATGAATCTAAATTCATGACTGGTCAAACACTTCAAATTGAAGGTGGGCATTATATTGCAAACCCAACAATCGAAGATCAAAATGCTTGGGTAGCTTCACAAAAATAATATTTTAACATAGGGGATGTTAAAATAAGTAAGGTCCATTTCTTGACTTGTACTAAATTTTAAACGATATAGTATAAAACTATATTTGTGGAGATAATATATATAATGATTTAAAAAAGTCATGCCATTTATAATAATGGCATGGCTTTTTTATAACAAAATAAATTGATTTATAGCAGTTGGCTTGTTTCACATAACAGTGGAAACAAAACAATAAACCGTGGTAAAATGAAGAGGTACGTACATCTATTAAATAAAAGGAGTTTTCATTCATGACTAAAGACTATGCGTTATTAATCGACCATACATTATTAAAACCTGAAGCGACAAAAGATCAAATTGCAACACTTTGTCAAGAAGCTAAAAAATATGATTTTGCTTCGGTTTGTGTCAATCCAACATGGGTAGCAGATGCAGCAAAACATCTAGAAGGCGCTAAATCAGTTGTTTGTACTGTTATCGGTTTCCCATTAGGAGCTCAAACTAGCGCTACAAAAGCATTTGAAACAAAAGATGCTATTGCAAATGGTGCTAGTGAGATCGACATGGTGATTAATATAGGTGCCCTTAAATCAGGTCAACTTGATGTTGTTAAATCTGATATTCAAGCTGTTGTAGATGCAGCGAATGGTACTTTAGTAAAAGTTATCATCGAAACTTGCTTGCTAACAGACGAAGAAAAAGTAGTTGCTTGCCAACTATCTAAAGAAGCAGGCGCTGATTTTGTGAAAACTTCTACTGGATTTTCAACTGGTGGAGCAACTGCAGCTGATATAGCATTAATGCGCAAAACTGTTGGACCAGAAATGGGTGTAAAGGCTTCTGGTGGTGTTCGCAGTCTGGAAGATCTAGAAGCTATGGTTGAAGCTGGGGCTACTAGAATCGGTGCAAGTTCTGGTGTAAAAATTATGAACGGATTAAAATCAGATTCTGAATATTAATTCGAGCATGAGTATTGACCAATTTGTATCAATAAGGTATAATTTTTTAGTACACAGCATTAACATATTTGATTATGCTAATGTTCGTATTTGATGTGTGTTCGGAGGGAGGGAAAGAGAGATGTCAAAAACTGTCGTTAGAAAAAACGAATCGCTTGAAGATGCTCTTCGCCGCTTCAAACGTACTGTTTCTAAAAGTGGTACAATTCAAGAGGTTAGAAAACGCGAATTCTATGAAAAACCTAGCGTAAAACGCAAAAAGAAATCAGAAGCTGCACGTAAACGTAAGTGGTAATTTAATTTCCTAGACAATCCCTACGTTCAAAACACGCAACATCATGATTGATTTAAATTGCAAATGACCTAAACCGAGAAATCCTTGTGATTTCTCGGTTTATTTTTGTGCATTTTTTAGAGTTTAATCCTGCTAAGTAATTAGTAAAGTGAAGACATAATTGTAAAAATAGCAGTACACTTTGATTGCTATTTCTGCGAGGTCCGCTATTTAAAGAAACTATATGAGATATGCATGACAAAATAGATATCTAGCATTGAGATTCAAATTATTATAATAGAAACAAGTAAATAACATTAAGTAAATATATTAAATAAAGGGTCTTGAATGAGTTGTAACTACATTTAAGACTCTTTTTTGTTAATTTCATATTTTTGTATTTTTTGTTTGAATTGTTTAAAATATTTGGTATTATCAAATAAAACAAAAAATAAAACATAAACAAAGGAGAAACCACATGTTAAAACATATAAAGTCCTGTATTTCACCCGAACTTTTAAAAGTTCTGATGGAAATGGGGCATAGTGATGAGATTGTTATAGCGGATGGAAATTTTCCCGCAGCCTCACATAATGAAAAAATAGTGCGATTAGATGGTAATGACATAGTATCCATATTGGAAGGGATATTGTTCTTAATGCCATTGGACACATATGTTGAAAATCCGATTTGTTTGATGATGCATGGTGAAGAAGTTGAGCGTCCACAAATTTGGAAAGAATACGAAGAACTCGTAACAAAAAGCGAAAATGTCTTTAAAGCAGAATACTTATCAAGGGAATCATTTTATGAACGTGCGAAAACAGCGTATGCAATTGTGACTACAAGTGAAAAAGCATTATATGCCAATATCATATTAAAAAAAGGTGTTATTGTTGATGGATAGGAGTGTTGAATATGTTAGTACCTGAAAGACATAAAAAAATTGTTCAAATTATTAATGATAAGAAAAACGTTAGAGTAAATGAATTAAGTAAGCTTTTTGCTGTGACAGAGGAAACAATTCGCCGAGATTTAGAGAAGCTTGTAGCAAAAAATAAACTTCAGCGGACACATGGTGGTGCGGTTGCCATGGAGGATTCAGATGATGATGAAATTCCCTTTAATGATCGTCAAGTATTGAATAGAAATGAGAAAATGGAAGTTGCCAAATTAGCGGTGTCTTATATTGATGAACAGGATATTATTTTTTTAGATGCAAGTACAACAGCTCTATATTTAGCGAAGCTGCTTCCGAATTTGGAACTTACGGTACTTACAAATTCTTTATTAGTTGCAAGTGAATTAGCAAATAGATCCAAAATTCAAGTTATCATGACAGGTGGTACTTTATCGAAAACGTCCTTATCATTAGTAGGACCAACAGCTGTCCGTTCGATTGAACATTTTTATGTAGATAAAGTGTTTTTCTCATGCAAAGGTTTCCATAAGGACTGGGGCATTAGTGATTCGAATGAGCAACAGGCTAACGTCAAACGAGAGATGATTAAAATGTCTGAGCAAGTTATTTTATTACTCGATTTTTCAAAAATAAATCAAAAATCATTTGCTTATATCGAAGATAAATCAGTTTTGGATTGCCTAATTGTAGATCAAAGAGCAGATGTGGACTATTTGCAATCAATTGTAGATGAACGCACAAAAATAATTGTTGGATAAAATATTTTCTGAATATTCATTATTATCATTGATTTTGAATAAACTGTCTCTTATAATCAACATAAACAAAGAAAAACAAATACAAATACAAATTAAAAGGGGTGAATGAATGAATAAGCTGTTGGATATGCAGAATATTTCAAAGAGCTTTCCAGGAGTTAAAGCTCTTTCGAATGTATCACTTGATTTACATCATGGCGAAGTATTGGCTTTAGTCGGCGAAAATGGTGCTGGAAAATCAACATTGATGAAGGTTTTAACCGGGATATATGAAAAAGATGATGGTGAAGTTTTTCTAGAAGGTCAGAAGATTAATGTTACATCTACAAAGCAAGCACAGGAATTAGGTATTTCAATTATTCATCAAGAACTAAATTTAATGAAAGATTTATCTATCGCTGAAAATATTTTTATCGGTCGAGAACCAAGAGGGTTGTTAAACTTCTTTATAAAGGATCAAGAATTACATAATAAAACGAGGGAATTATTTATACGGCTCTCCTTAGATTTAAATGGGAAAACAAAAGTGAAGGACTTAACAGTTGCAAAGCAGCAAATGGTCGAAATAGCAAAAGCGCTGTCATTCGATTCAAAAATCTTAATTATGGATGAGCCCACTACTGCATTAACAGATGCGGAAATAGATGTACTGTTTGAAATCATTGCTAATTTAAAAGCCAATGGTGTTGGAATTATTTATATATCACATAGGATGGATGAGTTAAAACGAATCTCAGATCGAATTACGATTATGCGAGATGGGGAGTATATCGCGACGCTAAATACGAAGGAAACGGAAATGAGTAAAGTGATTCAATTGATGGTAGGTAGAGAGCTTTATATTGAATCAAAACCAACCGTTTCAGATAGTAATAGAGATACTGTTCTAGAATTAAAGAATGTAAGTACCAATACAAATTTAAAGGATATTTCCTTTGAACTCAAAAAAGGGGAAATTCTTGGTTTTGCAGGATTAATGGGTGCGGGCAGAACAGAAGTAGCAAATGCTATTTTCGGAGTTGATAAGATAAAGGCTGGGGAAATTATTTTACATGGTAAAAAGGTGCATATAACATCACCTAGTCGCGCTGTTAAACAAGGTATTGGGTATTTATCCGAAGATCGGAAGCATTTAGGTCTCGTTGTCGATATGGATGTTAAGACTAATATAGTAATGTCTTCGATAAATGATTACCAGACACTGGGCTTTGTTAATGATCAAAACATAGCAAAGGTATCAGAGGAGTATGTCGAGCGCTTAAAAGTGAAAACGCCTTCAATTAATCAACAGATAAAGTTTTTATCTGGAGGGAATCAGCAAAAAGTTGTAATTGCAAAATGGCTACTACGTGATTGTGATATTTTAATTTTCGATGAACCAACAAGAGGTATTGATGTTGGGGCCAAAGGCGAGATTTATAAATTACTAGATGAACTTGCGGAAAAAGGGAAATCCATTATTATGATTTCATCTGAGTTACCAGAAGTATTGAGAATGAGTCATCGTATTGTCGTTATGTCGGAAGGTCGAATTACAGGGATTTTAAATTCAGAGGAAGCGAACCAAGAGAAAATCATGGAGTTAGCTACAGCATACCGTGAAGGTTAAGGAGGGATAATATGAAAGCGGATACAATAGATCAAATAACAGTGACAAAGAAAAAGAATAAGGGAATTCCATCCAATACATTACAACAAGTTCTAGCTTTTAGCAGTTTAGTAGTATTGGTTATTTTTTTCTCGTTTGCATCATCCAGTTTCATGCAATGGAGTAATATTGTGGGGATTTTGTTATCTACGGCAGTTATAGGGATATTAGCGCTTGGTGCAACATTTGTCATTATTACAGGAGGAATTGACTTATCTGTCGGAACTGTCATGACCTTGTCATCTGTGATTACAGGTATAATCATTGTCAATTCAGATCTGCCAATCGTAGTCGGTGTCATTGGTGGTATTTTAACAGGTGCACTTTGTGGGTTGCTTTGCGGGCTTGCCATTACGAAATTAAAAATTCCTCCCTTTGTTGCCACATTGGCAATGATGATGATTGCAAAAGGGTTAGCATTAGTCATCTCAAAGGCTGCGCCTATCTACTTCACAGATAAACCGATGTTTACAAAAATTGCATTAGGATCAATTATTCCAGGTATCACGATTCCCAATGCTGTAATAATATTCTTTGTACTCGGTATTATAGCAGCGATAATCTTGTCTAAAACGATTCTTGGTCGATTTAATTTAGCCATAGGTAGTAATGAAGATGCAACAAAGCTTTCTGGTGTGAATGTAGATTACTGGAAAATGACGATTTATACACTAGCGGGTGCTTTTACAGGTATTGCTGGCGTGCTGATGGCATCTCGTTTAAACTCAGCTCAGCCGGCATTAGGTCAAGGCTATGAATTAGAGGCT
The DNA here is from genome assembly GCF_057838945.1 of Viridibacillus sp. KH_047. Classification (NCBI taxonomy): domain Bacteria; kingdom Bacillati; phylum Bacillota; class Bacilli; order Caryophanales; family Caryophanaceae; genus Viridibacillus; species Viridibacillus sp. KH_047. Next base: position 1,201,105 of record NZ_CM174479.1, read on the forward strand.
ATTGCTGCTGTAGTAATTGGCGGGACTTCACTTAGTGGAGGAAAAGGAACAATTGTCGGTACGATTATTGGTGCTCTGATTATGAGTGTTCTGACTAATGGATTACGTGTACTTTCAATTCCACAAGAATGGCAAACAGTAGTTGTTGGTTTTGTTATTGTCCTGGCGGTATACATGGATATTTTAAGAAGAGGGAAAGGCTGAATGTGATATGAGGTCGTTCTAGACTTGATATATATTAAACAAAGGGGGCAAAAAAATGAAAAAGAGATCGATTTTTCTTGGCGGATTATTAGCAGTATCGATGTTACTGGGAGCATGTAATGACAAAGAGGGAGCTACAAGTGAAGGTGAAAAAGAACCAGTAAGTTCTGATAAACCATATGTAGCGATTGTATCAAAAGGTTTCCAACATCAGTTTTGGCAAGCTGTAAAACAAGGTGCTGAAAAGGCAGCAGATGAGTTTGATGTAAAGATTACATTCGAAGGTCCCGAAACTGAAGCGCAAGTTGATAAACAAATTGAAATGTTACGTGCAGTTTTAGATAAAAAGCCAGCAGCTATTGGCTTTGCAGCATTGGATTCTAAAGCATCTATACCATTATTGGATGAAGCTAAGGGGAAAAATATTCCGATTGTTGCTTTTGACTCAGGCGTGGAAAGTGATATTCCTGTTGCAACGGCATCTACAGACAATACAGCTGCAGCAGCATTAGCTGCGGATAAGATGGCGGAATTTATCGGAGAAAAGGGAGAAATTGCTTTAGTTGTACATGATCAAACCTCTTTAACTGGTAAAGGCCGAAGAGATGGCTTTAAGAATCAAATTGAATCGAAATATCCGAATATTAAAATAGTTGATATCCAGTATGGTGAAGGTGATCCATTAAAATCAACTGACTTAGCAAAAGCAATTATGCAAGCACATCCAAAATTAAAAGGTATCTTTGGTTCAAATGAAGGATCAGCAATTGGGGTAGTAAATGCAGTTCAAGAGATGAATAAAACAGGTAAAATCGTTGTTGTTGGTTTTGACTCAGGTAAACAACAAATTGATGCAATTAAGAGTGGGCTAATGGCTGGTGCTGTAACTCAAAATCCAGTTGGTATCGGTTACGAAACTGTAAAAGCTGCAGTAGCAGCAATTAAAGGCGAAAGTGTTGAAAAAACAATCGACACTGGTTTCTATTGGTACGACAAAGACAATATTGATTCGGATGAAATCAAAGCAGCGATTTATGAATAATGTATTAGTTTTCTAATAATGATCTACTTTTTATTAATTAGTTAAAAGTTAAAAAGGGCTGTAAAGACAGCCCTTTTCTATAGGGGGCATACAATTGACGATTAGATGGGGCATTTTAAGTGCAGCGAATATTGCTAAAAACTTTGTTATGCCAGCAATCAAAGAAGCAGGTGGAGATATTATTGCAATCGCTAGCCGTAGCCAAGACCTAACAGAAATCCAAAAAACATTTCAGATTCCATATAAGCTAAATGATTACGAGCAACTCCTTGAGATGGACGAAATTGATGCAGTTTATATTGCATTACCTAATAGTTTGCATTTCGAATGGATTGTCAAAGCAATTGAGCATGGCAAGCATGTATTATGCGAAAAGCCAATTGTATTGTCGCTGGAAGAACTTCAAACAATTGAACAAAAAAGTATCGAGAAAAAAGTAAAAGTAATGGAAGCTTTTATGTATCGTTTCCACCCACAAATTCTAGAAACTAGAAAATTATTAGAAGAAGGCGCAATAGGCGAAGTATTAACTATTCGGAGTCAATTTCATTTTACATTAGAAAATTGGACAGATGATATTCGTGTAAATCCCAATCTTGGTGGTGGCGCTTTGTATGATATCGGCTGTTATTGTATAAATGTTCAACAATTTTTACTTGGTAAAAAGATAGTTACATACCATGTACAGCAAGGACGGAAGAGCAATGTGGATGTCCATTTAACAATTCAAGTGCAATATGAAGATGGCATTCTTGGACTTATCGATTGTAGTTTTTTAGGTGAGTTTTCACAATCAGTCGATCTAATCGGGACAGCAGGTAGTATTAGATTACCCTTTGCCTTTCGTACAGATTTAAATCAGGATTTTGGAGTTATTCAATTGGTTCAAAATGGGCAACTAAGCGCGCAACATATTGAGGGTAACGCCTATAAAAATCAAATTGAGCATTTCCATCAAAGTATTGAGCATAGGGAGTTTCATCCCTATCCTTTCGATTCCATGCTAGAACAAGTAGCTATTTTAGAAGAGTTCCAAACAACATTAAAAAGGGAGGGCGTGATTGGATGACTAATGTAATTCAAGATTTACAAAAGTATGCAAATGAATTGGTACAAAGTGGTTTAGTAGTAGGTGCTGGAGGCAATTTAAGCATGAGAGATGGGGAGTATATGTATATTTCTCCAAGTGGTTATGATTTAAAAGAAATTGCTGATGAAGAATGGGTTAAGGTTCATATAGAGTCTGGTGAAATCGAGGGAGATTTACGCCCTTCATCAGAGGTTTTAATGCATCTAACATGCTTTAGAGAGAATCATGAAATCCAAGCAGTTCTCCATGCACATCCAACATACTCGGTAGGCGTATCCTCAGCAGGACGAAATATTCCACCACTCTTTCCAGATTTCCCTGCCATGGTAAAAAAGGTTGGTTATATAGATTATATTATTCCAACTACTCATGAATTGGCGGAGAAAGTATCTGAACTTGTTATGGATCATGATGTGATGATTATGAGAAATCATGGCGTGTTAACTGTAGGGAAAACGATGAAGGAAGCGTATTTTTTCATGCAACTAACTGAGGAATCGGCCAAAGTATTTACTATTAGCACGATTTTTGGCGGTCCTAGAATTTTAACGGACGAAGAATGTTTAGCATTAAGAAATCTTTCTTCAGAGAAATATCGCTCGAAATTACTTCGAGAGTAGAGGTGATTGATTGTGACAACTGTTCTTGCGTATGATTTAGGCGCTTCAAGCGGAAGATTAATAGCGGAAAAATTTGATGGCAATACAATTTCTATCAAGGAGATTCACAGATTTAACAATAAGCCACAATTAGTTCAAGGTCATTATTATTGGGATTATCCTGCACTTATAAAGGAATTAAAGACAGGTTTGCAAAAGGTTGATTTTCCAGCTGCCTCACTTGGAATTGATACATGGGGTGTCGATATAGGTTTACTAAATAAAGAGTATGCACTGTTATCGTTGCCCTTTTCATATAGAGATACACATTCTGAGCCGCAACTTCAGAAGTTGAAACAACTAATAGCTCCTTTTGAGTTATTTAAAAGAACAGGAAATGAAATCTCCTCTATTAATACCCTTTTTCAACTTATGGCCATTTACGAAAAATCCCCAAACTATAGGGAGCTTTGTAAATCTATCTTGATGATGCCTAATTTATTGATATTTGGTTTATCGAATGTTGCGTTAAACGAATATTCTATATCTTCAACGTCACAGTTAGTGAATCATGAAAACAAACAATGGGATGAAGGACTTATGCAACTGGTTTTTCGCCAACAGCTACCTTTAGCATCTATTGAAATGCCACATCAAATGATAGGGGATGTATTAGATTTTCCGTCAATTCAAATGGCTTTAGTACCCGGTCATGATACGGCTTGTGCATTATCCGCCTTGCCAATAAATAGACAAAATGCTGTTTTCATGAGTATTGGTACTTGGTGCTTAGTCGGCAAAGAAGTCGACAAACCGATAGTTAGTAGGGATGCGTTTGAAGCAGGCTTTACAAACGAGGGTACGAGTGAAGGGGCAATTCGTTTTCAAAAGAATGCAATGGGTTTTTGGATTTTACAAAAGTTACGAGAGGAATGGAACGCATCTGGAATGAAAGTATCCTATGACATTGAGCTTCAAGGGTTTTTGGAAGCTGCAGCTTTTAAAACAATTATCGATCCAGAAGATCCTCTTTTCTTTAATCCTAAATCGATGACCTTAGCAATCGAAACGTATTGTGCGAAAACGGCCCAAGCGACACCAAGTACAATTGGAGAGTATGTACGTTGCTTTACAGAAAGTGTAGCAATTAGTTATGCAAAAGTGATTAAAAACATAGAGCAATTAGCATCACAATCTACATCGGAAATCTATATTGGCGGAGGCGGAACTCAAAACAAAACGCTGTGTCAATTGATTGCTAATGCAACAGGGAAGGTTGTATTTGCTGGGCCCATTGAAGCGAGTTCAATTGGTAATGGTTTATCACAGTTACGGGCCTTAGGTGAATTAAATTCGATAGAAGAAGGAAGAGTTCTTGTATCACGCTCATTTCATCTGGATGAATTTATACCACAGGACCAAGCACGCTGGCAGGAAATACTAGAAAAATATAAAACTTTCATTTAGGAGGTAATTGAAATGATGAGTAACAGATATATTGGTGATTTACCTAAGATTGGTATTCGACCAGCAATTGATGGGCGAAGAAGAGGGGTAAGGGAATCACTTGAGGAAACGACAATGGGTATGGCTAAAGCTGTAGCAAAGTTTCTAAGTGAAAATCTATCTTACTATAATGGGCAACCAGTAGAATGCGTCATCGCAGATAGTTGTATTGGAGGCGTAGCAGAGGCAGCGAGAGCAGCAGAAAAGTTTAAAAAAGAAGGTGTCGGAATATCAATTACTGTCACGCCATGTTGGTGTTATGGTAGTGAAACAATGGACATGGATCCACATCTTCCAAAAGCTGTTTGGGGTTTTAATGGAACTGAAAGACCAGGAGCAGTGTATCTAGCTGCAGTCCTAGCAGCATACAATCAAAAAGGGCTACCGGCGTATGGCATATATGGTGAAGACGTACAGGATGCAGGAGATTCAGAGATTCCTCAAGATGTACAACAAAAATTATTGAAATTTACAAAGGCTGCGATAGTAGTTGCGACATTAAAAGGAAAATCTTATTTAGCAATGGGTTCTGTGTCTATGGGGATTGCCGGAAGTATTGTAAAGGATGATTTCTTCCAAGAGTATTTAGGTATGCGCAATGAATACATTGATATGAGTGAGTTTGTAAGAAGACTAGATTTAAATATTTTTGACGAAGAAGAATATGATAGAGCTTATAAATGGGTTAAAGAAAAATTCATTTTCGGTCAAGATAATAATAAAGAAGAGTTTAAGCGTACGGATGAACAGTTAGCAAAGGATTTAGAAACGTCGATAAAAATGACATTAATCACGAAAGATTTAATGGTTGGTAATGACAAAATTGCAGCAAAAGGTTGGGAAGAAGAAGCTTTAGGTAGAAATGCATTAATAGCAGGTTTCCAAGGGCAACGTCAATGGACCGACCATTTCCCTAACGGTGATTTTATGGAAACGATATTAAACTCGTCATTTGATTGGAATGGTAAGAGGGCACCCTATCTACTAGCAACTGAAAATGATAGTTTGAACGGTGTAACGATGGCTTTGGGGCATTTATTGACGAATACGGCACAAGTATTTGCAGATGTTCGTACGTATTGGAGTCCTTCTGCAGTTAAACGTGTGACTGGTAAAGAGCCTGTTGGAAAAGCGGCAAATGGTTTTATTCATCTGATTAACTCTGGTTCAGCGGCACTCGATGGAACAGGACATCAACAAATTGATGGCAAGCCGGCGATTAAACCATTCTGGGAAGTAACGGATGAAGAAATCGAACAAAGTATACAAAACACAAAGTGGAGACCAGCTTCAACAGAGTATTTCCGAGGCGGCGGTTATTCGACCGATTTTACAACAAAGGGTGAAATGCCTGTAACGATTGCACGATTAAATTATGTCAAAGGTCTTGGACCAGTGTTACAACTAGCGGAAGGTTATACTGTCGAACTCGAAGAAGATATGCATGATACGCTAGACCTTCGTACAGATCCAACTTGGCCAACGACTTGGTTTGTACCAAATATTACGGGTAAAGGTGCGTTTACAGATGTGTATTCAGTGATGAATAATTGGGGCGCAAACCATTGTGTTTTAACATACGGTCATGTAGGTGCCGAATTTATCACATTAGCGTCAATGCTTCGTATTCCAGTCAACATGCACAATGTAGCTAATGATAAATTGTTTAGACCGAGTGCTTGGAATATGTTTGGTACGCAGGAAAGTGAACAAGCAGATTTTAGAGCGTGTCAAAATTTTGGACCTCTTTATAAATAAAGGAGGAGCTAAAGATGAACTATGTAATTGGCATAGATTTTGGTTCAGAATCTGGTAGAGCCGTCTTAGTGGATGATGAAAATGGAGCCATCATTAAAGTAGCTGAAATGTCTTACCAACATGGGGTTTTGACAAAATCATTAAATGGCAAACCCCTTAAAGCTAATATGGTGCTACAAAATCCGAATGACTATGTAGAAGTATTAACGACTACTGTACGGACTTTATTAGACGAAACAAAAGTGGATCCTAACCATATTAAAGGAATGGGCGTCGCTTTTACAAGCTGTACTTGTTTACCAGTGGATCAGCAGTTATCTCCATTATGTAGTAAGGAGATGTATGTTGATCAACCACATGCTTATGCAAAGTTGTGGAAGAGTCATAGTGCTGAGAAAGAGGCACGGTTTATAACGGAGAAGCTGGCAGATCACCCTTATCTTGATAAATATGGCGGTGTTATTTCTTCTGAGTGGTTACTTCCAAAGTTGTTGGAAATTTTAAATGATACACCTACTCTATTTGCAAGTACGGATTATTTTTTAGAAGCTGGAGATTGGATTGTTTCACTTTTAACGGGGAGCGTATCTAGAAGTACATGTTCTGCAGGTTATAAAGGACTTTGGCAAAAAGAAGACGGGTATTTAGATAAAGAGATACTTCAATCTATTCATCCGAGCTTAGTAGACGTCTACACACTTCAACTAAAAGGAGAAGTTATCCCAGTAGGTAGCTCTGCAGGAACGTTAACACCTTATTTTGCTAATTTACTTGGTCTTTCAGAAAATACAACTGTTGGCGCAAGTATTATAGATGCGCATGCGGCAGTTCCTGGTGCGGGCATCTATAAACCTGGAATTCTCCAAATCGTTATGGGAACATCAAGTTGCCATTTACTGTTAAGTGAACAAGAGATTACTATACCAGGTATCTCAGGAGTTGTGGAAGATGGGATTCTCCCTGGTTTATATGCATATGAGGCAGGGCAAGTAGCGGTTGGTGATATTTTTGCGAGTTTTATAAAACACCAAGTACCATCATCTTATACTCAGGAATCCAAAGAGAGAAATTTAACTCTTTTTCAACTGTTAAACGAAAAGGCTGAAGCATTCGATGCAGGTGAAACAGGGATGGTAGCACTTGATTGGCATAATGGAAATCGTACTCCGTATGTTAATTCAAATTTTTCGGCTGTATTTGTGGGTGAAACATTACAAACAGAAGCTCATGAGAAATACCGTACCTTACTTGAAGCAACAGCTTTTGGTACAAAAGTGATTGTCGATTTATTTGAAGAAAAAAATATAGATATTCATCAAATAGTCGTAACTGGTGGGATTCCGAAAAAGAATCCATTCCTTATGCAAATATATGCTGATGTCTTACAAAAGGAAATCTTAGTTGTTGATCATCACCAAATACCAGCTCTTGGAGCGGCTATTTTAGGTGCCGCTGCAGCCAATGACAAAGCTAATGAAAAAGATGCTCTAAATAGTGCAATCCAAAAGATAGGCTTTAAGGATTATATTCAATATTCACCGAATAAAAAAAATGAAAAGATCTACAACAAACTATATGGCATATATAGAAACCTTAGCCATTATTTTAGCAGCAATGGTGATCTTTTAACTCTACACAAATTAAAGACTGGGAGGGAAATGAATAATGGTGCAAAATTTATGGAATCAATTAAATAAACCTGCTGTCAATAAAGTTGAGGAATTAACATACCGCTCCAATTTATTAGGAAGCGATCGACGCGTATGTAACTGGGGTGGAGGAAATACTTCCTTTAAAACAACGGCAAAAGATTTTAAGGGTGAGGAAGTAGAAGTCATGTGGGTAAAAGGGAGTGGGTCTGACCTAGCAACTATGGGCGACCATAACTTCACAGCTTTAAAACTCTCGGATATGCAACAACTAATAGAACGGGAGGCAATGACAGATGAAGAAATGGTCGCGTACTTAGAGCATTGTATGCTGTCTAAAACGCAGCCAAGACCTTCTATTGAAACACTCTTACATGCATTTTTACCATATAAGCACATTGACCATACGCATCCAGATGCAATCATTAGCATATGCTGTGCACCAAATGGTAAAGAGATAGCTAAATCGATATTTGGAGATAGCTTTGTTTGGGTTCCTTATTTAAGACCAGGATTTTCGTTGTCTAAAATAATTGCTGAAGGCGTGCAAAACAACCCAAAAGCAGAACTTGTTTTAATGGAAAAGCATGGTTTAGTTGTGTGGGGAAATACCGCAGAAGAAAGCTATACAAGAACAATTGATGTAATTAATAAAGCAGAAGCTTATATCGATTCAATTGCTGCCATACAGGAGCCATTTGGAGGGCAGCTTATAGAGCCTATAGAAGCGGAAACTAGACAGCGATTACTAAGCAAGGTTTTACCAGGTGTACGTGGAGTAGCTTCAAAATATGAAAAAGTGATTACAAGCGTCGATCAATCTGATGAGGTCCTTACTTTTATTAACAGTCGGAAAATTGGAACATTATCTAATGTAGGAGCAGCTTGTCCAGACCATTTAGTACATACGAAGCGTGTACCGTTATTTATTGAATGGGATGGCAACGAAGATACTTTAGAGATGGTAATTCAAGAAAAAATCACGGCTTATCAATCTGAATATGAGGCATACTTTAACCGCTTTGCAACTGCTGATGACAAAATGTTTAATCCATCTCCTAGAGTTATTTTGATTCGTGGGCTTGGTATGATTACAACAGGGAAAGATATACAAGCTGCCGAGTTAAGCCAGGCTTTGTATCATCGTGCCATTTCAGTGATGAAAGGGGCAGACGCTATTGGTGGATTTACTTCACTATCAGATGAAGAGTCATTTGCCGTTGAGTATTGGCCATTAGAACTTTATAAACTGAGTTTAGCACCAGCGGAAGCCGAGTTTTCAAGACAAGTGGCCTTAATCACAGGAGGTGCAGGGGGGATTGGTAGTGCTACATGCCGATTACTTGCCTCTCAAGGAGCACATATCGTAATTGCTGATCTAAATAAAGAAGGTGCTGAGAAAGTAGCATCAGAGTTGAATCAGAAATACGGAGAAGGACGTGCATTTTCGGTAGTGATGGATGTTACGGACGAAAACCAAATCAAAGACGCCTTCGAACAAACTGTTTTGAAGTATGGTGGCGTAGATATTCTTGTGAATAATGCTGGATTAGCAACTTCTAGTCCATTAGAGGAAACAACTTTACAAGAATGGAATCTTAATATGAATGTATTAGGAACGGGATATTTCTTAGTTTCCCGCGAGGCGTTCACAATTATGAAAAAGCAGTTACTAGGGGGCAGTATGATTTTTATTGGCTCTAAAAACTCAGTCTATGCAGGTAAAAACGTTTCAGCCTATAGTTCAGTAAAAGCGCTAGAAGTGCATTTAGCTCGCTGTATAGCAGCAGAGGGTGGCGACTTTGGTATTCGTGCCAATTCAGTATTACCAGATGCTGTTCTACAAGGATCTGCGATTTGGGGATCGAAGTGGCGTGAGGAACGTGCAGCTGCGTATAACATTCATCCAGATGAGCTAGAAAACCATTATAAAGATCGCACAGTATTAAAAGAAAATATATATCCAATCGATATTGCTGAAGCAATTGCCTTTTTCGCATCGAAGAAAGCGGCAAAAACAACAGGATGTATGGTCACTGTTGATGGAGGAGTAGCGGCTGCATTTACTAGATAATAAATTTAAAGCTAGTTCATTCAAAAAAAGAATGTACTAGCTTTTTATTTTTGTATGTATTTTTTGATGTACTTTACAAGCAATCCTGAGGCAATTTGTGATTTAATAATAGACATCATACAAGATATGTAGGTGAAACTATGCATTATATTTGGACTGTATTACAACTCTTAATGGTGGGTTTAATTATCTATTTTGTCAGTGGTCGTTTGATTGGCACGAAATTGAATTTTATGAAGCGCATTTTATCAGCAGTATTTAGTTTGACTTTCACAACGTTTGTTTATTGGTATTCGTATTTACGTCATACCGATTATAAAAACGAAGACATGGTGCAAGCAGTAACAAATATCAGTACACTTGTGTGGATTGGCAGTATGTTATTAATCGCAATGTTGTTTTATTTAATATTAGAACTTTTCGATCCTATTCAACTAGGAGCGAAGGGTGAAAGGTTAACAGGACAAAAAAATATCGTCACAAGATTTCGTAGTCGATTTCATAGACAAAAAAGACTCGTAGAAGTATTTCAAATAGCTTTTAAACACGGTATTGGTAAGGCATTGAAGTATAAGCGTACTTATGAGAATGATCGCTATTTAGCTATTGCACTGCGTAATATGTTAGAAGAGTGTGGTGGTATTTTTATTAAATTCGGTCAGGTGTTATCAGCGCGCAAAGATATTTTTCCAGCCGTTTTTATAGAAGAGTTATCTACGTTACAACAAAACGTTAAACCGATGACAGCTGAGCAAGTAGAAAAGAGACTGGAACAAGATTTAACAAAGCCGATGTCAGAAGTATTTCGGAGTTTTAATATGCAGCCTATTGCTTCAGGTTCCATAGGGCAAGTACATAAGGCTGTCTTGAGAGAGAATGGCAAAGAGGTTGTCGTAAAATTACTCAGACCTAATATAACTTCGGTTATGCAAAAAGACTTGGATATTTTATTGCACTTTTCAAATTGGTTAGTTGAAGAGTCAACTTGGGCTGAAAATTTAGGTTTCCATCAGCTTGCGACTGGCTTTGCTAATAGTCTACTTGAAGAGATTAATTTTGAAATGGAAGTTCGCAATATGGAACAAGTTTCGAATGCACTCTCTAAAAGCAAAAACAAAGTTAAAATTCCACATGTTTATAAAGAATATAGCAATGAGTATTTACTCGTCTTGGAGTACATACATGGCGTCAGTATATATAACTATCAACAAAATTTTGAAAAAACAAATGAAAAAAGGCATGAATTACTTAGTTCAATTTACGATAGCTTTTTAGAACAGCTGCTAGTAGCTGGGGTATTTCATGCAGATCCTCATCCGGGAAATATATATGTCATGAATAATGGTAAGGCAGCGTTTTAGATTTTGGAGCGGTCGGTAGACTAGGACCGGTACAACAAAAGGGATTAAGGACGCTATTTATTGGTATTGAACGCAATGATCCAGATATTGTGTTAGAAGGATTGAAGAATTTACTTGTTGATACAAACGGCATGGATGAAGAGGGATTATTACAAGCATTAAGCCAGCTGCTCATTCAATTACAATATTTAGATAAAGTATCAACGGAGGAACTTGTTCAAACGTTATTTACCATTATTCAGCATTATGAGTTAAAGCTTTATCCAATGGTAGGTGTAGCATTACGTGCGTTAATCACTTTAGAAGGTACGCTCAATGGAGTAGACCCTACTTTTGATCTATTCTCAGAAGCAAAGCGTTTTACAGCAAAAAATAAACGATCCTTTGTGACGATTTCAAGTTCTACAGAGTTAAAAAGCCACTTACAACAAGAGCTGATTATGATGTTGCCAATGCTCAAACAGATGCCTAAAAAAATTGACCATATTACAACTAGGTTAGAAAAAGGTGAGATGAAGGTCAAGCTAGATATGTTCTCTGGAAAGGAGAATACTTTGTTCATCTCGCAATGGTTCTCACTTTTTATCTTATTAATGGTCGGCATAACGTTTGGGATTATTTCAGTTGCTCTTTTAGCGATTTCACAATTTATAAATACGGTGTCTTTTTTAGGATTATTTTTAAGTGCAGTATTACTTGTTAGATTGTCTGTTCAAGCAATTAGAAATTCAAAGCGCGCATTATAAGAAGTTTGTTTTCCTCATTTAATTTGAAGGTGGAAATTAATTTAAAAAAATTTGAAACCTTTTAGTAGTTCAACCGTAGATTAATTAGGCATACTTCATAGTAGAAAGGTGGGGTGAAGTTGCAGCAATCTAAAAAAGTTAGCTTGTTATTTTTGATGCTCATGTCATTCATGCTACTTTTACCACTAGCTTCTGTTTTCGCTAAAACAGAAGTGTATCATGTGCCAGTGGAAAAAGAAGTTGAGAAAGGCTTATATGCTTTCTTACAAAGAGCTTTTAAAGAAGCTGAAGAAAGTGGTGCCAAGGCAATTGTTTTAGATATTCATACGCCAGGTGGATTTGTCAATGCAGCGGGCGATATTGCAAAGCTCATGGATGAAACACCAGTTAGAACAATTGCATTTATAAATAAAGATGCCCATTCAGCAGGCGCATTTATAGCATTGCATGCCGACGAAATATATATGGTACCTAATGGTACAATAGGGGCTGCGGCAGTTATTGATTCTGATGGTAATATGGCCGGTCAAAAAGCCAATAGTGCCTGGCTAGCGCAAATGCAAGCAGCGGCAGAAACCTCAAATCGCAACCCTAAATATGCACTAGCAATGGCAGATTTATCATATGCCTTACCAGAATTTAGAGCGGCAGAAGGGAATTTACTAACACTAACTGCTAATGAAGCGTTAAAAGTTGGGTATTCTGAAGGGACTGTTTCGTCGTTTCAAGAACTTCTTGAGAAGTCGGATTTAGATGGTGCGGAAATTGTGAATGTAAATGAATCCTTTGCAGAGCAAATCGCACGGTTTATTACTAATCCCATTATTGTCCCTATACTTTTATCAATCGCTAGTTTAGGATTAGTAATAGAGTTATATTCACCTGGCTTTGGTGTAGCGGGAACTATGAGTATAATAGCCATCATTCTATTTTTCTTTGGTCATCTAGTTGCTGGATTTGCAGGATATGAATCCATCATATTAGTGATTGTGGGGATTATACTAGTAGTGGTTGAGTTTTTCTTGCCTGGTGGTATTAGTGGTATTATTGGATTTGGCGCAATTGTTTTAAGTCTTTTATTAGCTGGTGCTAATGTGACCTACATGGCTTATTCAATTCTTACGGCTCTGTTAGTAGCAGTAATAGGAATGGTGATCATAATGAAATTTTTCGGTAAAAAAATGACGTTGCTCAACAAAATGGTGTTAAAAGACGCTACAGATACAGAGAGTGGTTATGTATCAAATAAGAATCGTCTAGAGCTTCTTGGAAAAGAGGCTATAACTTCAACACCTCTAAGACCTGCTGGCGCGATTATGCTAGATGATGAAAGAATCGATGTCGTCTCTGAAGGCGGTTACATTGATGCAAGAAAAACGGTTATAATTATTAAAGTTGAAGGGCCTCGTATCGTTGTCAGAGAGGTACTCTAAACTAAAGGAGGATGTTTTAAATGGCATTAACAGGTAGTGCAATTACAGCTATTATTGCTATTGTAGTAGTATTTATAGCATTAGCAGTTCTATTTACATTTGTCCCTGTGGCATTGTGGATTTCTGCATTAGCAGCTGGGGTTAGAGTTAGTATTTTCACATTAATTGGTATGCGTTTACGTCGAGTTATTCCATCACGTATCGTCAATCCATTAATTAAAGCACATAAAGCAGGATTACCAGTAACGATTAATCAATTAGAAAGTCATTATCTTGCAGGTGGTAACGTAGACCGTGTTGTCAATGCGTTAATCGCAGCTCATCGTGCGAATATCGAGTTAACTTTTGAACGCTGTGCAGCAATCGATCTTGCAGGTCGTGACGTATTAGAAGCTGTTCAAATGTCGGTTAATCCGAAAGTAATTGAAACACCATTTATCGCGGGTGTAGCAATGAATGGTATTGAAGTTAAAGCGAAAGCGCGTATTACAGTTCGTGCTAATATCGAACGACTTGTTGGTGGTGCCGGTGAAGAAACAATCGTTGCCCGTGTAGGTGAAGGTATTGTTAGTACAATCGGTAGCTCTAAAAACCATTCAACAGTATTAGAGAATCCAGATTCAATTTCTCAAACCGTATTATCAAAAGGATTAGACTCTGGTACAGCGTTTGAAATTCTATCGATTGATATTGCAGACGTTGATGTCGGCAAAAATATTGGGGCAGAACTTCAAATTGAGCAAGCGCAAGCAGACAAAAATATCGCACAAGCAAAAGCTGAAGAACGTCGTGCAATGGCTGTAGCCAACGAACAAGAAATGGTTGCAAAAGTGCAAGAGATGAAAGCGAAAGTAGTAGAAGCAGAAGCTGAGGTTCCTTTAGCTATGGCAGAAGCTCTTCGTAGCGGTAATATTGGTATTATGGATTATATGAACTACAAAAACGTGCAGGCTGATACAAGTATGCGTGATTCAATTAGTAAAATTAATCAAGACTCACATGATAACACCAATGACAATCAATAAGTAATCGTCAACCATTAGGAGGGAGGCACTTCCATTGGAAGTAATCATCCTGTTCATAATATCAGCTATTATTAGTGCTTTTTTCAAGGACAAAAAGTCAAGGGATAAGCAATCGCCAAATAAGGGTCCTGTGCAAAGACCGCAAAGTTCTGAACATCGTAAAACGATGCCACAAAGAACAGGTCAAACGCGTAGTTTAGAAGATTATGCGAAAGAAGTTTTCCGTGATCTTGAAAGCAAATTTGGTGAACAACCGAAAGCTGAAGTTGAAAAAGCTAAAGAAATAATTGAAGAAAAAGTTGCACCTATAATAGAGCGAAGCAGTGTTTCAGAGGGTACGCGTAGTTTTGAAAACTCAAGATCAACCCGTCCTGCCATGTCTCGCGGAGCAGAAATTCAGAAAAAAGTGAAACATACTGATAATAAAACGTTTAATTTTCCACAAACTAAAAATCAATTAGCGCAATCAATTATAATGGCCGAAATATTAGGTCCACCAAAATCGAAACGCTAATACATGACCCCCGCTCTCTTTGCATATGCTATAGAGAAGGGGGTTTTTGTATGTCGAAACGGCTATTTCAGCTACTGCCTCTTATCGAAATTGAAAACTTCCAAACGATCCAGTTAAGAGGGAAAATTACAATTCAAAAGATTTCTGAGAAGCAAGTGGAATTTTTGCACGAAGAGTTTATCATTCATATCGAAGCGAAAGAGCTGCAAATCCAAGTGCTAAAGGACGAGCTGGTAGCTTTGAAATTGAATCAATTAGAAAAAATGACAATTGAAAAATGGCAGGAGAGTTAACTTGCAAAGGCATGGATGGAATAATCGTAAACTGGAGTTAGAAGTGACGCAAAATGATCGCCTACCTGGATTTTTAAGGGCATTAGCAAAGGCGAACATTCCTCTTAAGAAAGTGAAAACGACAAAAAATTATGTAACATTCCAAACAACTCGTAAGCATTTACCAATGATTCGTAAACTCAGACGCAAATATCATATGAGAATTACAATAGACTGGCTAGACGAGGAAGTTATTTTACGTAATGAGTGGATCGTGCATATAGGATTATTATTGTTATTTCTCGTCCCTTTATGCGCTTCACAATTTATTTGGTCTGTCGATATCGATGCATCCACTCCAGAGCAGGAGGAAGAGCTGCAAAAGAGTTTATATATATTGCAAATTTCACCGCCATTTTTAAAGCGTAAGTTACCTGATGAAACAGTGATTAGACAGCAAATTTTACAAGATCAGCGAGAATTATCTTGGGTGCATATTAATCAGCAAGGAAGTCATCTCACCTTTTCACCAATCCCTTCGCCTAAGCTAGATACTGAAATTGAAAAAAAAGAACAACCGAGCCACTTAATAGCTAAAAAGAGTGGTGTTATAACGCATTTTAATTTAACGAAAGGTGAACGCGTTGTAGAGGAAAATAAGGCCGTTTATGCGGGTGATTTGCTCGTCACCGGTATATTGAAACAAGGTGAGAAAGAAATCGTCTACGGGGCTGAAGGAGAGGTATTTGCGGACTACTGGATTGAGGCGTCGTTCTCACTACCAAAAAAGATTGAATATGAGGTGCCAGGTGAACGACATTATGAGTTGAAGTGGAAAAAGGACAAGAAAAAAAAGGACGGTGACTGGCAAACAGTAAAACTACCTAAATGGTTAGCTAAGTATGTTGACTTATCTGTCACACAGCAAGGTATAACAAGAGAGCTTGTATTAGATGAGCAATCGGTTGAAAAGGTACTGTTACCACTACTTCATCAAAAATATGTCAATGAATTGCCATCTAAAACAGTTATAAAACGGGAAAAACTTTTGCAGGTTGCTATTGATAATGATACAGTAAAAGGGAAAGTATTGTTTTTGGTAAATGAAAACATTGCAGTTAAACAAGCGATTTATCAAGGAGATTGAGCATGCTAGAACAACAACCAACCCAATTAAACGTGCAAGATCCTAACGAAGCGGTAATGCTTTTAGGTATATCAGATGTAAATATGAAATTGATTGAAACGGCTTTTAATGTGCAAATCATTACGCGTGGCGAAACAATTCATATTGTCGGTAATGAAAGTCAAAAAGACGATGCAACGAAATTATTAGAACAATTATTAAAAGTTATTCGTAAGGGAATTAATATCAATCAACGTGATGTTGCTACAGCAGTTGAAATGGCTAAAAACGGTACAATCGAGTATTTTGCAGAGCTCTATGATGAAGTCATAGCCCGTAATACTAAAGGTAAAATGATTCGGGCCAAAACGATTGGTCAACGTGAGTATATTCAAGCAATTAGACATCGTGATTTAACATTTTGTATTGGGCCTGCAGGAACTGGGAAAACGTACTTAGCTGTAGTAATGGCAACACAAGCACTAAAAAACGGCAATGTGAAACGAATTATTTTAACACGTCCTGCAGTAGAAGCTGGAGAAAGTCTAGGTTTCTTACCGGGAGATTTAAAGGAAAAAGTCGACCCGTATTTACGACCTTTATATGATGCACTGCATGATATTTTGGGTGCTGAACAAACGACACGACTAATTGACCGAGGCACGATTGAAATTGCGCCACTTGCTTATATGCGTGGACGTACGTTAGATGATGCCTTTGTTATTTTAGACGAAGCTCAAAATACAACTAAAGCACAAATGAAGATGTTCTTAACACGTCTTGGCTTTGGATCGAAAATGGTTATAACAGGTGATAAAACCCAAATTGACCTACCAAAAGGTGCAATATCAGGGCTAACAAATGCTGAACAGACGTTACAAAATGTGAAGGATATCCATTTTCAAATTCTTGAACAAGCGGATGTAGTTCGTCATCCACTGGTAGCAAAAATTATACAAGCTTATGAAGAAGAGCAATAGTGTATTAGATGACGCAATACTCATTTTATGGGTGTTGCGTTTTATTTTTGTATAAATATTTTCGTGTCGATTTTGTGTTGGTATTATTAATTATTTATAAATTTATTATTATTTATAGCGAAATCCGTTATATTTTTTGTGAAAAAAATGTCAATTGTTGATATGATAGTCTATAGATAGGAGGTGGCTGTATGGATGCTTTTTTAAAAAAGCTAATGCAGTACTTTCGTTTTCCGGTATTACTTGCCGTCATATTAACTGTCACGGGCATTTTGCAATTTTCACTGATGCTTGGGAATGTGAGGGGCGAACATTTCGACTTAAAACTTTTTCAATTATCGCCGGATACGATACGTTCGATGAAGACAGTAGAGGACACAGTAAAAACTGAGGAAGATAGAGAGCAAGCAGCTAGTGCGGTTAAGCCTGTCTATCATTATTCTGAAGAGATTGCAAAAAATCGTGCATCAATGATTAAGTCCATTTTTGACTATGTTTTAGAAGTGAAAACGTCGATTGAGGACGGAAAAACTAAAAAAGAAAAAGAATCTGTTATGCAAGATCGTGTAGCAGAACTACGAGAAAAATTAATCGCATTAAAAACAGATGGTCAAGGACTCCGGTTTACTGATCAAGAATTGATGGCATTGCTCGAACAAGATAATGACTCTTTACGGGTAACGCGTGATGAATTAACGGAACTTGTGAAAAAACAACTATCTGAACCTATTCGAGCGGATCATGTAGCAGAGATAAAGGCTAAAATTGATAAAGAAATTAGAGAAAAACCTGAATTTCCAGAAGAAATTCGTGCAACACTCGTTTCAATTGGAAGGTTTTCTATAACAGAGACGGAAAAGGAAAACCCAGATTTAACAAAGGAACAGATTGAACAAGCAAAGGCTAATGTGGATCCAACACGTATATTGCAAGGTCAAATTATTGTACAAGAAGGACAAGTGATCGATCGTGATGTCTACCGAGAATTAGAGTTAACAGGGATGCTTGCTGATCATACTTCTACTAAACCGATAATGGGGTTATTTTTACTCATCACTTTACAAATGGCTTTCTTTTTTGCTCTTTTCCGTAATTGGAAAACCGACGAAAAAACAAAAGTCCGTGATTTAATCATTACAGTTACAATTTATTTACTATCTATTGTCGTGATGGAATTGCTGAGTCTGATTAAGAACGAATTCGAAGTAATGATAGGGTTTCTTTACCCAGTTGCGATGGCACCTATGCTTATTAGATTACTAGTTAATGAACGTATCGCAATCATCATAACGATTATGACAGGGGTTGCAGCAGGTGTCATTTTCCAAGAGGGTTACGCTACTGTCATTCAAATGGAAGTATCTTTATATATTATCTTTGGTGGATTAAGTAGCTTGTTTTTCAGTAAAGGAATTGAAAAACGTTCGCGTATTTTAAAAACAAGTATGGGTATTGCAATAGTAAATGCCACTTTTATTGGCTTTTATTTACTATTGACTCAATCTACATATGGTATGACCGAACTCACTTATTATTTAGTAGCATCCATTGTTTCTGCCTTATTGTCAGGCGCACTTACATTAGGGATATTACCGTTTATTGAATCGGCATTTGGTATTCTGTCATCCTTTAGATTAATAGAGTTATCAAGTCCAAATCATCCATTATTAAAAAAGATTTTAGTAGAAACACCTGGTACTTATCACCACAGTGTAATGGTGGCAAATCTTGCTGATGCTGCCTGTGAAGCTATTGGAGCAGATGGCTTGCTAGCAAGAGTAGGTAGCTATTATCATGATATTGGAAAGACAAAAAGGCCTGGATTTTTCGTTGAAAATCAAATGGGAGCCATCAATCCTCATGATAGCTTGCCAGCAGAAACGAGTCGAGATATTATTATCGCGCATGCTGAAGATGGGGCTAAGATGTTAGAAGCTCATAAAATGCCAAAAGAAATTATAGACATTGCAAGACAACATCATGGGACAAGTCTTTTGAAATTCTTTTATTATAAAGAGAAGGAAAAAAATCCAGCTGTAATTGAATCTAATTATCGTTACCCTGGACCTAAGCCACAAACGAAAGAAGTTGCTATAATAAGTGTAGCGGACAGTGTAGAGGCTGCTGTTCGTTCGATGAAAGAACCAACTGCTGAGAAAATTCAAAAGCTGGTTCATGCCATTGCACAAGACAAATTACAGGATGGACAATTTGATGAATGCGATCTTTCCGTCCGGGAATTAAAAAAGATTGAAGCAGTTTTTTGTGAAACGCTAAATGGTATCTTCCATTCACGTATCGAATATCCGAAGCCAAAATAAGCCTAGGAGGCAACTAAATGAGTTTAAACATTGATTTTTTAGATGAAACATCAAAAGTAAAGGATTCTGATATCGAGCTAGTAGAAAAATTACTACAACATGCTGCGACAGTTGAAAATATTGAAGATGAAACAGAATTATCTGTGACGTTTGTAACGAATGAAGCGATACATGAAATTAACCGTCAATATCGCCAAAAAGATGCACCAACAGATGTCATTTCCTTTGCCCTTGAAGAAATGGGAGAAGGAGAAGTGGAAATTATTGCTGAAGGTATGCCGCGTATTTTAGGTGATATTATAATTTCAATCGATCGTACAAAAGAACAAGCGGATGAATACGGACATTCATTTGAACGAGAATTAGGCTTTTTAGCTGTACATGGATTTTTACATTTACTAGGGTATGACCATATGGTGCCCGAAGATGAAAAAGTAATGTTTGGCAAACAAGATAAAATTCTTGAATCCTACGGCCTAAGCCGTGATGCTAATGAACGTCAGTAAATTTTTGAAATCATTTCAATATGCGTTTCAAGGGATATTGTATGCATTTAGAGAACAGAATTTCCGTTTCCATTTGTTAGCGGCAATTATTGCTATTAGTGCGGGTTTGCTCACTGGATTATCGCAAACAGAGTGGCTAGTAATTATTATTGTCATTGCTATTATGCTAACCCTTGAAATGATTAATTCTGCAATTGAGAGAGTAGTGGACCTTAGTACATCAGAGATACACCCTCTTGCCAAACAGTCAAAAGACCTGGCAGCAGGTGCCGTACTTGTATTTGCTTGTGCAAGTGCTATAATCGGGATACTCATCTTTTTGCCTAAGTGGATGAATTAATTTATATGAGGTGATTCTAATGGACAAACATCAATTAATGGAAGAGTCAAAACTAGGACGCGAAAATGCCCATGTCCCTTATTCAAAATTTAAAGTCGGTGCATCTCTACTAACAAAAGACGGTAAAGTTTACCGTGGATGCAATATTGAAAATGCGAGTTACAGTATGACGAACTGTGCAGAGCGTACTGCCATTTTCAAGGCTGTTTCAGAAGGCGAAAAAGAATTTACTGCGCTAGCTGTTGTTGCGGATACAGAAGGGCCATGTGCACCATGTGGAGCATGTCGCCAAGTTATTGCTGAATTTTGCGCACCAGATATGCCAGTTTACTTAACAAATTTAAAAGGCGATGTTCAAGAGACAACAGTTCGTGAACTTTTACCAGGTGCCTTTACACCGGAGGATTTAAGGAATGCAGGAAAATAATCAATTCAAATCAGGCTTTATTTCAATTATTGGTAGACCAAACGTAGGGAAATCAACGTTTCTAAATCGTGTTATCGGTCAGAAAATCGCCATTATGAGTGATAAACCACAAACAACACGAAACAAAGTACAAGGTGTTTTAACACAAGATGCTAGCCAAATGGTTTTCATCGATACACCAGGGATTCATAAACCAAAACATAAATTGGGAGAATTCATGTTAAAAGTGTCTAAAAACACTTTGCGAGAAGTTGATGTCATTATGTTCATGGTCAACGCAACTCAAAAGTTAGGCAAAGGGGATCAGTTCATTTTAGAAATGCTTGAAGGCAATGAGACACCTGTCTTCTTAGTAATCAATAAAATTGACCAAGTGCACCCAGATAACTTATTGCACACAATTGAAGATTATAAAGCTGAATATGATTTTGCTGAGATTATTCCAATTTCTGCTCTTGATGGTAATAATGTTGATCGTTTGCTAGAAACAATCGAAAACTATTTACCTGAAGGACCTCAATATTACCCAGCTGACCAAGTAACAGACCACCCTGAGCGTTTCATCATTTCTGAATTAGTACGTGAAAAAGTGTTGCACTTAACACGTGAAGAGATTCCACATTCAATCGCAGTACAAGTGGACAAAATTGCAAAAGATGAAGACAAAGATATGATTCGTGTAATGGCTACAATTATTGTAGAACGTGATTCACAAAAAGGGATTGTCATCGGTAAACGAGGTGCCCTATTGAAAGAAGTTGGAATCCGCGCACGTAAAGATATTGAGATGCTTTTAGGCAGTAAAGTGTACTTAGAACTTTGGGTCAAAGTACAAAAAGACTGGCGTAACAAATCTTCTCAATTACGTGACTTTGGTTTCAGAGAAGACGAATATTAAGTTAGGGATGTGAAGACAATTGCTGAATAAATGGGAAGGCATTGTCTTAAAAACACAACCATATGGCGAGACCAATAAAATTGTCACGTTTATGACGCGAGAAGCTGGAAAGGTAACGGCAATGGCTCGCGGTGCGAAAAAACCATCTAGTCGTTTAGCCTCGGTTACGCAACCATTCACATATGGTTCCTTTTTAATTCAACAAGGGCGTGGTATGGGCACTGTGCAACAAGGTGAACCTTTAGAATCGATGCGTCATATTCGTGAAGATATTGTAGCGACCGCTTATGCAAGTTATGCAGTTGAACTTGTCGATCGTTTAATTGAATCGGAAAAAGCGGAGCCTTATGCTTTTGAAGTGTTAGTGCAAGCATTACGTGCCATTGAAGAAGGTTACGACCCTGAAGCTATCGCATTGTTTGTGGAATGGAAAATGCTACCTTTTACTGGTGTGCAGCCGATATTGCATGAATGTGCAAGTTGTAGTGCTGTTGATGGAGAATTCGCTTTTTCATTTACGCAAGGTGGCTTCCTTTGTCATCGATGCTTCCACCAAGATCCGTATATCATACGCCTAACACCAACTCAGTTAAAACTTATCCGAATGTTTTATAGTGTACCTATTGAAAAAATAGGGAAATTGACACTAAAAAAAGAAACAAAAAAGTTTATAAAAAAAATTAGTACAACGATTTATGAAGAACAAACAGGTATGCGCTTGAAGTCAAAATCATTTATTGAGCAACTTGAAAGAGCACCTCAATTATTCGGAGCTAATTTCGAATCTAAAAAAGAAGCATCCGAAGAAACAGAAAACCCACAAGCTGACGAAAATTAGTCAGTTTGTGGGTTTTTGTTTTACTTAAATAATAATAATTTCGTTCTTTGTTGAGAGATCATGAGAGTAGAAAAATCATAGTATTAATATTTTGTTTTAGTTAAAGTCTTACCTTAAAAAGAAAACTCGACTCAATCAAAAGTCTTATTTGTAAAAAGGTATTTCTTCTGTAGAAGTAATTACATTAGAAGGTGTTTTGAAACCTATTATTATAGCGGAAAGCAAGGGTTGTCCAACTTGTTTTAAAGAAGTGATATTATCATTTATACCCCAATGATAAATAATACCCATAATTCCTTGAATTAAACTAGTATATACTTCGTCTAGAGAATAACCATTTTTAATTTCATTGTTGGAGAATGCTTTTTCAATATATGTTCTTATTATTTTAAATAATGGCCGATTTGCATTAATAAAGAAAGTATGTTCATTGGATTCTATAGCTGTACTGTATATAACTCTCATTAATTCTTTCCCCATTAATTTATCTAAAAAATCTAATACCTCAAGAGAAAAATGTTCAACTTTTGTTAGTTCTAAAAGGTCATTTGGAATGTTCTTTGATATTTCGATATAATATTCATCCGCTTTTGAAAATTGATATAAAAAAATAGATGCTTTAGAAGGGAAATGTTGATAAAAAGAACCTTTTGAAGTTTCGCTTGCTAGAATAATTTCATCAACAGTTACCTTATTGTATCCTCTTTTTTTAAATAATTCTAATGCCGTTGTTAAAATTTTATCCCTTGTTATTACTCCTCTAAGTTGCTTATTCACTCTTTTATTCACTTTTTCTCTCCTATTCTAGATTGACTATAAAAATTCTATGTATTAATATTAGACCACAGTCTAGTAATTTATTCCAATAAATTGAACTAGATATAATTATTACTATAAAAGGAGTGTGAATGATGGGAACTATAGTTTCATTAGAGGATATACGTCAGCTTTTGAAAAGTGATATGAGAATTCTTGTGGGTGGGTTTGGTATTTCTGGAACACCATTAAGTGTGTTAGATCAAATATTGCATACTGACATTGAGAACTTAGAAATAGTTAGTAATAATCTTGGGGATAACGGCATGGGACTTCATAAGGTTTTTATGGAAGGAAAAATTAAAAAAGCGATTGGCTCTTTCTTTACCATAAATAAAGAAGCTGTGATAGCTTGGTCTAAAGGAGAACTAGAAATAGAACTATTACCACAGGGAACCTTAGCAGAGGCAATTCGTAGTGGTGGTGCAGGAATTGGTGGTTTTTATACAAAAACAGCAGTTGGTACTGCATTAACAAAAGATAAAGAAATTCGAGAAATTGATGGGCAACGTTATGTATTTGAAAAAGGAATTAGAGGAGATGTAGCCCTCATTAAAGCAGCTAAAGCCGATAGACTTGGAAATTTGGTATATCATACAACTGCACGTAATTTTAATCCAGTGATGGCAACTGCAGCCGATATTGTAATTGCAGAGGTAGATGAAATTGTAGAAGTTGGTGACTTAGACCCTGAACATATTGTTACACCACATCTCTATGTTGATTATGTTGTTCAAAGTACTTACATAAAAGAAGGGAGTCAGTACGTTGAAGCTAAATAAACGAGAAATTATTGCAAAACGTATAGCTCAAGAGCTTGAAGAAGGTGATGTAGTAAACCTCGGAGTAGGTATTCCGACTTTAGTCGCCTCATTTTTAGAAGGAAAGAAAGTATATCTACAATCAGAGAATGGCCTTATTGGAATGGGACCCCCTCCTAAAGAGAATGCCGTAGATATTGATCTAATCGACGCCGGTAAGACACCAGTATCAATTACAAAAGGCGCCTCATTTTTTGATAGTGCAGATTCATTTGGAATGATTAGAGGTGGGCATTTAAATGTCGCAATATTAGGAATATTACAAATTGATAAGAGTGGAGAAATTGCTAACTGGGCAGTTCCAAATCAACCAATCTTGGGTGTTGGAGGCGCAATGGATTTGGTTGCAGGTGCTAAAAAAGTAATAGTTGCATCAACTTTATTTGCAAAGGACGGCTCTTCGAAATTAGTAGATCAACTTACTTATGAATCTAGCGGTGAAAGAAAAGTAGATTTATTCGTATCGGAGTATGCAACATTTATGTTTACTTCGGAAGGTGTAAAAGTTATTGATTTATACGGAGACTTAACTATTGAGGAGTTAATTGAAAAGATTGGTCTACCATTATTGTATGATGTCGAGATAGTTAAATAGGTGATGTTTAAATGTGGACTTTAATCACTAGTATTGTTTCACTGATATTATTAATTATTCTAGCACCAGTGGTAAGTCTAATTCCATGTTCATCTTCCGTGGGTTTAGTGACAAAAATGGAAGCGTTATCAAAAGTTTATCTAAATCTGGGCGTTAACCCTGATGCAATACTCCGAATTGTAGCAATTGCTTCTGGTGGTTTACCGCCTAATGATGCGATTATTAGAATTTTAGTTGTCTCTAAATTAACCCATAAAGATGTTTTAACATGTTTTTTGCAACTTCGGTCATTGCGCCACTTTTGGCAAGTATACCGGCATTGATTGTAGCGATCTTATTCTATTAAAAAGGATTGTGTTTCATATGGGCACTAAATCATTGGAGGAAAATTGATGAGAAATATTATTATTACTGGAGCTGCAGGTGGACTAGGACAAGCAATGGTGAAAAAATTTGTTGATCAAGGAGATTTTGTATTTGCAGCAGATCTCCATTTAGATAGAGTACTAGAATTACAAAATCAATACAGTGATCAAGTGAAAGCGATAGTACTTGATGTGACAAATGAAGATTCAGTTCGTGAAGTATTCAAGCAAGTCGCTACAAGAGGGAATGTTGATGTCCTCGTAAATAATGCAGGATTACAATATCGTGAAAAAATTGAAAACTTCCCAACAGAACAGTGGGATTTATTAATTAACGTTATGCTTACTGGACCTTTCCTTATGACTAAGCATGCTATGCCCTATATGAAAGCGCAACAGTATGGACGTATTGTGAATATTTCCTCTGTTCATGGAGTAATGGCTACACCTGAAAAGGTTGCTTATGTTGCAGCAAAACACGGTGTGATTGGTCTGACAAGAGTAACCGCATTAGAAGGTGCTGAATTTGGTATTACAGCCAATGCTGTTTTACCTGGTCCTGTAAAAACGCCGTTGCTAGTAAAACAAATTCAAGATTTAGAAGAAAAAGGGATGACTGAAGCTGAAGCATTAGCTGAAATTCTCTATCCAAAACAAGCGATGAAACGCTTCATTAGTGCAGAAGAAATTGCCGATGGTGTTTACTTCTTATCATCTAATGAAGCTTCAGGTATTACAGGGGAAAATTTAAATATTTCTGGTGGTATGTAAATGTAAATCATATGGGGAGTGATGAAAATGGAAGCATATATTTTAAACGGTTCTAGAACAGCATTTGGAACATTTGGAGGCTCATTTAAAGATACTAGTGATATAGACCTAGCGGTAGAAACAGTTAAAGAAACGATAAAACGTGGTGGTGTAGAGATAGAGTCTATTGACGAAATTATTTTTGGTAATATTATTCATACAACGAGTAGTTCCGCATATTTAGCAAGACATATTGGGTTAAAGAGCGGGATGAAGGAGTCTTCAACTGCATTGACAGTTAATCGTTTATGTGGGTCGGGTCTACAGGCAATAGTTTCTGCTGCGCAAAATATTATTTTAGGTGAAACCGATGTTGCTATTGCAGGGGGTACTGAAAATATGAGTTTAGCACCTCATGTATTACGGGGAACACGTTTTGGTTCTCCTAATAAAGCACCTAAAATTGACGACATGCTTTGGGAGACATTATATGATCAATATGCAGGCTGTGGCATGGGGATGACGGCAGAAAATCTAGCAGATAAGTACGAAATTACTAGAAAAGAACAAGATGCTTTCTCTATGAACTCACACAAAAAGGCTTCTATCGCTCGTGAAAGTGGCCGCTTTGCAGAAGAAATTGTTCCAGTTGTGCTAAAAGGAAAAAAGGGCAAAGAAATTATTATTAATCAAGATGAGCATATTCGTACTGACATATCTGCTGAAAGATTAGGAAAACTTAGTCCAGCCTTTAAAGAAACTGGAACCGTGACAGCAGGAAATGCCAGTGGTATTAATGATGGTGCTGCTTCGGTTTTAGTTGTATCAAGTGCTTATTTAGAAAAGAATAAAATACAACCATTAGCGAAAATAGTTTCTTGGGGGATAGCTGGTGTAGATCCAAAATACATGGGAATTGGACCAGTACCAGCAATTCGAAAAGCATTACAAAAAGCAAAGTTAGAAATTAACCAAATTGACTTGTTTGAATTGAACGAAGCATTTGCAGCGCAGTCTTTAGCAGTCGTGAAAGAACTTGAAATCGATGAAGAAAAGGTGAACGTCAATGGTGGTGCTGTAGCATTAGGCCATCCAGTTGGAGCTAGCGGAGCGCGCATTAGTTACTCGTTAGCAATTGAAATGAATAAAAGAAATGTTCGATATGGTGTTGCGAGCTTATGTATTGGTGGAGGGCAAGGCATTGCAATTATTTTGGAAAATCCAAACTATTAATTATGGGGGTTAATTTATGAATGATATTTCACGTATAGAAAAATCTACTCTTAGAAAAACGATGACTCGAATTTTGCCTTTCATTTTGATTTTATACACAATTGCTTATTTAGATAGAGTTAACTTAGGTTTTGCAGCTTTAGAAATGAATGCTGACTTAGCTTTAAGTGCTGAAGTATTTGGATTGCTGTCAGGTATCTTTTTTATAGGTTATTTCTTCTTTGAAGTTCCAAGTAATATGATTATGCATAAAGTTGGTGCGAAAGTTTGGATTGCTCGAATTATGATTTCCTGGGGGATTTTAGTCATATTAACTGGTTTTGTTCAGAATGCGACCCATTTATATATTTTAAGATTCCTTTTGGGGGTAGCAGAAGCTGGATTCTTCCCAGGCATTATTTTATACCTAACTTATTGGTTCCGCTCAAGAGAACGTGGTAAAGCAACTGCTGTCTTATTATTAGCATTACCGATTGGCGGTTTAATAGGAGCGCCACTTTCGGCGTGGATAATTGATAATGTTAATTGGTTCAGTCTCGAAGGTTGGCGTTGGATGTTTATTCTTGAGGGAATTCCAGCACTTATTTTGGGTGTGTTAGTTATTTTTTATTTAGTAAATCGACCTAAAGAGGCAAAGTGGTTAACTACTGAGGAGAAGGATTGGCTTGAGGGTGAGTTGAAAGAGGAACGAAGAGCAAGTGAAAAAGTCAACAAAGTATCTAAGAAAGAGATGCTTAAAGACTCTAAAGTTTGGAAGTTAGCATTTTTCTATTTTGCGGGTTATACAGGCATCTATGGTTTGTCTTTCTGGATTCCTACAATAATTAAAAACTTATCAGTCGTAGATACAACTAATATGCAAATCGGTTGGCTTGCAATGATTCCTTCTTTAGTAGGGATTCCGGCAAATATTTTTACAGGTTGGAATACGGATCGAACT
The DNA here is from genome assembly GCF_057838945.1 of Viridibacillus sp. KH_047. NCBI lineage: Bacteria > Bacillati > Bacillota > Bacilli > Caryophanales > Caryophanaceae > Viridibacillus > Viridibacillus sp. KH_047. Next base: position 1,229,334 of record NZ_CM174479.1, read on the forward strand.
AATACTTATAAATCGCATCTTATTGTATGCTTAGTAATTGCAATTTTAGGATTCATAGGATGTGGTTTTGTAACATCACCTTTATCAATGGTTGCAATGCTTACGATTACATCTGCTGGACTATATGGATTTACAGGGTGTTTCTTTGCTTATATGACATTCTTTTTCACAGAATCAACAGCTCCTGTTGGTATTGCACTTGTAAACTCATTTGCGGCCTTAGGTGGCTTCGTTGGCCCGATGATTCTTGGATCTTTAACATTAACTTCAGGTATGCTACTCATTGCAGCCTTACTCTTTACAGGCTTATTAACTTTACTTACTTTAAAACAAGTTAGAGATAATTCAGTTGTTGAAATGGGAGCATTAGAGATAGAGTAGGGGAATTAGAAAATGACTAACTAAATTAATTTATATAGTCAGTAGAACTTCAGCACCAGAAACAATATTCCAACTACAAATTGCTGACGAGGAACATTTATAAGTTGATAGAAAAAAGAGCCGTGAAAGTATATCTCATCACGGCTCTTTTTGATTTAATAATGTTAATATCTATTAAAGATAGTTTAACTATTAGAATTCAAGGTGTTTAGCAATATAATCTTTAACATCTGCAATCGGCATACGAACTTGTTCCATTGAGTCGCGGTGACGTACTGTTACTTGGCCGTCTTCCACTGAGTCAAAGTCGTATGTGATACAGAATGGAGTACCAATTTCATCTTGGCGACGGTAGCGTTTACCGATTGATTGAGATTCGTCATAATCCACTGGGAATTCTTTGCGAAGATCAGCCCAAACGTCATTAGCTTGTTCTGCTAATTTTTTTGAAAGTGGTAATACAGCTGCTTTGAAAGGTGCTAAAGCAGGGTGGAAACGAAGAACTGTACGTTTGTCGTCGTTTTCTAATTCTTCCTCATCATATGCATCACATAAGAATGCTAGAGTTACACGGTCTGCTCCTAATGATGGTTCGATGCAATATGGTACATAGCGTTCATTTGTCACTGGATCGATATAAGTGAAATCTTCACCTGAGTGTTCCATATGACGTTTTAAATCGAAGTCTGTACGAGACGCTACGCCCCAAAGTTCGCCCCAACCAAATGGGAATTGGAATTCGATATCTGTTGTAGCATTTGAGTAGTGAGAAAGTTCATCGTCTGCGTGATCACGTAGGCGCATGCTGCTTTCAGACATACTTAAGTTTAATAACCAGTTTTTACAGAAGTCTTTCCAGTAAGAATGCCACTCTAATTCAGTACCTGGTTTACAGAAGAATTCAAGTTCCATTTGTTCAAATTCACGTGTACGGAAAGTGAAGTTACCTGGAGTGATTTCGTTACGGAAAGATTTACCAACTTGTGCGATACCGAATGGTGTACGTTTACGCATTGAACGTTGAACGTTTTTGAAGTTCACGAAAATACCTTGTGCTGTTTCAGGACGTAGGAAAATTTCATTTGTTGAAGATTCGGTTACGCCTTGGAAAGTTTTAAACATTAAGTTGAATTGGCGGATTTCTGTGAAATCTTGCTCGCCACAATCTGGGCATTTTACGTCATATTCACTCATTACTTCAGCCATTTTATCTAATGGTAAACCATCTACGATAATTTCTTGACCTTGTGCTAATGCTGCATCTTCGATTAATTTATCTGCACGGTGACGTGATTTACATTTTTTACAGTCCACCATTGGGTCATTAAAGTTACCAACGTGACCAGATGCTACCCAAGTTTTTGGATTCATTAGAATAGCTGCATCAAGACCAACATTATATTGTGATTCTTGAACGAATTTTTTCCACCATGCTTTTTTTACGTTGTTTTTTAGTTCTACACCAAGTGGGCCGTAATCCCAAGTGTTTGCTAATCCTCCGTAGATTTCAGATCCTGGGAATACGAATCCACGATGTTTTGCTAAGCTGACGATATTTTCCATTGATTTTGCCATGAAAATCCCTCCAAAAAGTAATTGAAAATAAGAAAGCACCCGTCTCCGGGCACAATGCCCGGGGACGAGTGCGTAATGACCCGCGGTTCCACCCCGATTGACTAAGAATAAACTTAGTCCTCTTTAAAAAAATTAGCTCCCGGCTGCCGTTTCTCATTTCCTGTAGGCTTTCACTTTCCCTACTCGCTATGTTTTGAAATGATACTTATTTTCCGTTCATCGCCTATATGATTTGAACACATTGTAACATGCGTTTCTTTTCTTAGCAATATACAGTGAAATAGTATATAATTATCAAGTATTGAGTATAACACTTTTTGAGGCGGTGAGTCCAATAGAACTCAACAAACGTCAGGAAGAGATCTTAGAAATTGTTAAAGGTAACGGTCCTATAACGGGAGAACAAATTGCTGAGCGTCTTTCACTGACTAGAGCAACACTAAGACCAGATCTAGCCATACTTACAATGGCAGGTTATTTAGATGCTAGACCACGTGTTGGTTATTTTTATTCTGGTAAAAAGACAGGTCAAGCTGTTATAGATAGCATGATGAATATGAAAGTGAAAGATTTTCAATCAATTCCGGTTGTGGTGTCTGAGAATATTTCAGTATATGATGCCATCTGTCAGATGTTTCTAGAAGACGTTGGAACTCTTTTTGTTGTAGACAAAAACGCATACTTGACAGGTGTCCTATCAAGGAAAGATTTGCTTCGCACAAGTATTGGAAATCAGGACTTAAATCATATCCCAGTGCATATAATAATGACTAGAATGCCTAATATTGCATTTTGTATGAAGTCAGATGGATTGATTCAAGCTGCCCAAAAGCTTATTGAAAGACAAATTGATGCGCTACCTGTCGTCCTTGAACATCCTGATGGCTACGAAGTCATAGGTCGGCTAACAAAAACAAATATTACGCGAGCATTTTTATCGCTTGCGGATAACCATGATTTGTGAGGTGATGCATTCAATGAATAAATTAGCCGTATTTATCGTTTCTGATTCAGTTGGAGAGACAGGGGAACTTGTCACGAAAGCTGCAATTAGTCAATTCAGACCAGGCATGCAGGATACATTTTTGAAGCGTTTCCCTCATGTGGAGAGTTTGGAACAGTTAAATGAAATCGTTCATTTAGCTACTGAACAAGGTGCCATAATCGTATATACACTAGTAAAAGAAGAAATGCGTTCTTATATACAACACTTAAGTGACAATAAGATTGTTCCAGCAATTGATTTGATGGGACCACTAATGGGGAAATTGGAAGAAACTTTAAAAATAGAGCCTGTAGAAGAGCCAGGGTTAGTAAGAAAATTAGATGATGATTATTTTAAAAAGATTGAAGCAATTGAATTTGCGGTTAAATACGATGATGGTCGAGACCCTAGAGGCTTGTTACTAGCAGATATCGTGTTAGTAGGCGTTTCACGTACTTCAAAAACACCATTATCGCAGTATTTAGCGCATAAGCGTTTTAAAGTTGCAAACGTACCACTTGTTCCCGAAGTGGAACCACCAGAAGAATTATTTTTAGTGGATTCTCAAAAATGCTTTGGGCTTGTAATTTCTCCTGAAAAGTTGAATAATATAAGAAAAGAGCGTTTGATTGCACTTGGATTAAACGACGGTGCGAACTACGCAAAACTTGATCGAATCAATGAAGAAATCGTACATTTCCGAAATGTTGTCGATCGTATTGGTTGTCATGTCATTGATGTGACGAACCGTGCAGTAGAAGAAACTGCAAACGATATTCTGCATCGCATTCAATTATCGAAACAATGATATAAGTATGCTAGCCGCCTCGTTCCTGAGGAGGTTTTTTTGTGTGTTTTACAAAAAAGTGATAGATTTTTCAGACAAAATGTTTTATAATAAAAAATTGTGGTAAAAATGTATATAAGCATTTTTACCTTTCCATAATAAAATATAAATTTTTATGTCGAAATATGCAGGACTTTTATATGATTATCTCGAATTCAGTTATTAGCAAGTAAAGATGGTGATGGAATGGCTCAAAGAATACCTGAAGAAATTATTGAACAAATTCGTTCTCAGGCAGATATAGTTGATGTCATCAATGATTATGTGCAATTGACGAAGCGAGGCAGAAACTGGTTTGGTTTATGCCCTTTTCATGGTGAATCGACACCTTCTTTTTCTGTATCTACAGATAAACAAATATTCCATTGCTTTGGTTGCGGAGCTGGAGGGAACGCTATTACATTCTTGATGGATATCGATCATATTCCATTTCAAGAGGCGGTCGCTAAGCTAGGTGATCGTGTGGGCGTTCATGTAGAGGTATCAACTTCTGAGGAACAAACGCACCCTATTTCTAAAGAAGAAGGGCGGATGAAAGAAGCTCATGCTTTTGCTGCTGAGTATTATCAGCATCTCCTCCTTAATACGGAGGAAGGAGAAAAAGCTCTTATATATTTGCAACAAAGAGGATTTACGAAGGAACTTATCGAATCTTATGGCATTGGCTGGTCCTTACCACATTGGGATTCACTGACTCAACTGTTAAAACGAAAAGGTTTCGAATTAGCAGAAATGGAACAATGTGGACTCATTATTCAAAAGGAAGATGGTTCAGGATGGTTTGACCGCTTCCGGGAAAGAATAATGTTTCCTATCAAAGATGAAGGTGGGAGAATAATCGCTTTCTCAGGTCGGATAATTGACAATACTGGAGAAGACGCCAAGTATTTGAATAGTCCAGAATCACCAATTTTCCATAAAGGGCAAGTCCTCTATAATTTGGATCAAGCTCGACCGGTTATTCGTAAAGAGAGAAAGATTGTATTATTTGAAGGCTTTATGGATGTTCTGTCAGGTAAAAAGGCAAATGTTCATAATTCTGTTGCTACAATGGGAACAGCACTTACGATGCAACATTTGAACAAGATAAAACGTCTAGCTGAACGTATCATTGTTTGTTATGACGGAGACAAAGCCGGCTGGGAGGCTGCAAAGCGAGCTGCGGAAATGTTACACGCAGAAAAGATGAAAGTAGATGTGGCAGTACTCCCAACAGGACTTGATCCGGATGACTATATAAAGCAGTTTGGAGAAGAATCTTTTAAGTCTAAGATTATTGAAGAACCACTAAGTTATATAGCATTTATGCTAATGTTTGCACGCAGAAATAAAAACTTCCAATTTAATAATGATATATTGCAGTATGTGGATGAAGCCTTGAACTATTTAGTTGGAGGAATCTCACCAATTGAGAAAGAATTATATGTAAAGCAAATATCATCAGAAACGAATATTTCAGAAGACACGCTAAATATGCAACTGCGTCAAAAGGAAGGACAGCTTGCCCAAAACTCAAAAAGACAAGAGCAGCAGCAACAGTCCCCAGTGCCGCAAATGAGGCTCCCTAAAAAGAAAATCACAGCGATAGATCGTGCTGAAAGATTACTTCTAGCACACATGTTACATAACATTGACGTTGTTGATCGTGTACGTTTAGCGGAGCAAGAACCATTTGTTAGAGATGACTATTTAGCGGTCTATGTACATCTCATAGGTTTCTATGAAAACCATCAGAAAGCAGATTATCAGCGGTTCGCTGAAGTTCTAGAAGATAGTGAATTACGAAAAATTGCAATGGAAGCAGCTTTAGCGGATCGTGATCCAGAGCATCTCGAAGAAGAGATTGCGGATTGCTTGAAACAAGTTCAAAAGTATAAAATTGAGCAGCAAATTCAAGATAAGAATCACGCATTAAAAGAAGCGGAGAAAATGCATGATTTCGGAAGTGCATTAAAGCTTTCACAAGAAGTAATTGATTTAAGAAAATCGTTATCGGCAATGTGATGCGGATTCGGTTGTTGAAGGAGGAAACACCTATGGCAGACAAGTCTAAAAATATTAAACCAGTAGTTGAACATGAACATACTCTAGAAGAAGCAAAAAAACATTTAGTAGATTCGGGTAAAAAGAATGGTGAATTAACTTACCTGGAGATTGCAGACAAATTACAATCTTACGAAATGGAAGCAGACCAAGTAGAAGAATTTATCGAGCAATTAGAATCTAAAGGTATTGAACTTGGTGGTAAAGATGGTGATGAGGAAAATCTTGATCGTCTATTAAAAGGTAGTGCAGCTGAAGAGACGTTTGACTTAAATGATTTAAGCGTACCCCCAGGTGTTAAAATTAATGACCCTGTAAGAATGTACCTAAAAGAAATTGGTCGTGTAGATTTATTAAGTGCAAAAGAAGAAATCGCACTTGCTGAACGTATTGAGCAAGGTGATGACGAAGCACGTAAGAGATTAGCTGAAGCCAACTTACGACTTGTAGTAAGTATCGCGAAACGTTATGTTGGTCGTGGTATGCTATTCCTTGATTTAATACAAGAAGGTAATATGGGGCTTATTAAAGCAGTTGAAAAATTTGACTATCGCAAAGGATTCAAATTTAGTACGTATGCAACTTGGTGGATTCGCCAAGCCATTACACGTGCAATTGCTGACCAAGCGAGAACAATTCGTATTCCAGTACACATGGTTGAAACAATTAATAAATTAATCCGTGTACAACGTCAACTTTTACAAGACTTAGGTCGTGAACCATCTCCTGAAGAAATCGGAGAAGAAATGGATTTAACTCCTGAAAAAGTACGTGAAATCTTGAAAATCGCACAAGAACCAGTTTCTCTAGAAACGCCAATTGGTGAAGAAGATGATTCACACTTAGGAGACTTTATCGAAGACTCAGAAGCACAATCACCATCTGATCATGCAGCGTATGAATTACTAAAAGAACAATTAGAAGATGTACTTGATACATTAACTGATCGTGAAGAAAATGTGTTACGTTTACGTTTTGGTTTAGACGATGGACGTACGCGTACACTTGAAGAAGTAGGGAAAGTATTTGGCGTTACACGTGAGCGTATTCGTCAAATCGAAGCGAAGGCACTAAGAAAATTGCGCCATCCATCTCGAAGCAAACGTTTAAAAGACTTCTTAGAATAGTCCTTAAGGCACTCCTTTACAGGGGTGCCTTTTATATATATATAAGGTAAAATTATGGATGAAATTGGTTTTTTAGTTGGGGGACTACTAGATGAAGAATCAACGAAAAGAAACAATCCTAAATGAAATCTTATTTTGGAAAGAAAATAACTTATTACCTGACCATTATTGTGATTTTTTAACCACTTTATATGCAGAAGGGGAGGAGCTAGCTACAACTGAACTCGAAATTAGCTCGAAAAATGCTATTCTTTCAAAAGAACACTCAAAGAAACAATGGATAATGGCCTTATTAGGTGTAAGTACAATCGCCCTTCTTGTATTATTATTTCTTATAAGCGTGAAACTTGTCGTTTTTCCTATTATTATCGTAGCGATTACAATCTTTAGTCTACTATTCTATGTTTTTAAATTTGCAACACAAAAAGATATTTTAACCACATTTGCATATACTGCGGCTGCCCTCCTGTTACTCGGAATTTCTGTAAGAGTTATAGAAGTCTATTTACCTGATAATCCACTAGCGATGCACCTTGCAATTATAGCGAATTGCGTCTTATGGTTAGTTTCGGGTTTATGGATGAAACTCATCTACTTTATGATTTCAGGAGCGGGTGGATTATTAATTATTTTTACTTACATACTTTTTTTCTAAAATTTTCATATTTTCTCGTTTAATGCGTTTTATTCTATGATTATACAATTTGTTTCTGTATAATCTAATGTGTAAGCGTATTCACAAAGGGGAGTGATTGTATGAATTTTGATCTTACATCAGAACAGCAAATGATTCGAAAAACAATGAAGGAGTTTGCTGATGAAGTTGTAGCACCAGGAGCAATTGAACGCGATCGCACGAAAGCTTTTCCAAAGGAGATTTTCAAACAGCTTGCCGACATGGGGATGATGGGCTTGCCGTTTGAAGAAGAGTACGGAGGAGCAGGAGCAGACACAACGAGTTTTGCTATTGTGACTGAAGAATTGAGCCGAGCATGTGCCTCTACAGGTATTACATATTCCGCTCATATTTCACTAGGGGGAGCTCCACTGCACTTATTTGGTACTAAAGAGCAAAAGGAAAAATATTTAACACCTATTTGTACTGGTGAATCATTTGGGGCATTCGGATTAACAGAACCAAACGCTGGATCTGATGCTGGGGGTACCGAAACACAAGCAAAAGAAGATGGGCAAGATTTCGTGATAAATGGTAGCAAAGTGTATATTACAAATGCTAGCTATGCCAAACATCTAGCATTAACAGCTATTACAGATATAAAAGATGGAAAAAAAGAAATTAGTGCCATTATTGTTCCGACTAAGGCAGAAGGTTTTACCGTTTTAGATCGATACGAAAAAATGGGCTTAAATGCATCCAATACAACAGAACTAATTCTTGAAAATGTACGTGTGCCACAAGAAAACTTACTTGGTAAAAAGGGAAATGGCTTCCGTCAATTCCTTGTCACACTAGATGGTGGACGAATCGGTATTGCAGCTATGGCTGTCGGTATTGCACAAGCAGCTTTCGAGCGAGCGCTCAGTTACTCAAAAGAACGCAAGCAATTTGGTCAAACGCTTTCCTCTTTCCAAGTAACACAATTTAAACTAGCAGACATGGCAATGAAAATAGAATTGGCAAGAAATATGGTATACAAAGCATCATGGTTAAAAGACGAAGGTAAACCTTTTACAAAAGAGGCAGCTATGGCAAAATTATATGCGTCAGAAATAGCAATGGAAATTGCTGATCAAGCCATTCAAATTCACGGAGGCTACGGCTACATGAAAGAATATGAAGTGGAGCGCTATATGAGAGATGCAAAATTGCTAGAAATTGGAGAAGGAACCTCCGAAGTACAAAGAATGGTAATTGCTCGTCAAATTGGATGTTAATGTGACGAATATGGCAAATTTGTCACATTCCGCCGAAAAACTCCCCAATAAGTCTTTTCGTTTTCAATAGAATGAAGTACAATATTAAGTGTTGACTGATTCTATTTATTTAGAAATAAAACTGAACTTATGAGGAGTGTTAATTGATGAAAAAGAATCCGATTATTCCGTATATCCTAATTATGGCTTTTGGTATCGGCTTGATTTTCTTCATGTCTCTTGATGGAGCAGACAAAAAAGAAGAAATCGCAAAAGGCGGCGAAGAACCTAAAACTGAAGAAGCAGCAGGTGAATTTGATCCTGAAGCATTCGCTGCTAGCAAGTGTATTTCTTGCCATGGTGAAAACCTTGAAGGCAGCATGGGACCAAACTTACATGGTACTGGTTTATCAGCTGATGAGGCTAAAGATATTCTTCAAAATGGTAAAGGCGGCATGCCTGGTGGTTTAGTACCAGCAGATAACCTTGACGCTATGGCTAAATATATCGCTGATTTGAAATAATTAAATCACTATATATGTAAGAGCCCTTATTCTCCTTAGAGGATAAGGGTTTTTCTATGCAAAAATGCATATTTTCGTTACAATACAACATGAAAGGAGGCTTCTGCCATGAATGCACAAAAACTATCAAAACGACTAGAAACCGTAGCAAAATTCGTTCCACAAGACGCTGTTGTAGCAGATATTGGTAGTGATCATGCTTATTTACCTTGCTATCTCGTACATAACAATATCGCAAAGAGCGCTATTGCTGGCGAAGTAGTAAAGGGGCCTTATGATTCAGCATGCCACGAAGTCCAAAAAGAACAACTAACAAATAAAATTACTGTAAGACTTGCAGACGGCCTTGCAGCTATCGAACCAGGGGACGGCGTAACTGCCATTACAATTGCAGGTATGGGCGGGCCACTAATCACGTCTATATTAGAAAAGCATCCCTCGGCATTAGAAGGGGTCGAGCGCCTAATTCTACAGCCAAATATACACGCAAAAGTCATCCGTGAATGGGCATTACAAAATAGTTGGAACATTATCGATGAGGTAATCCTATTAGAGGACGAAAAAATTTATGAAATCCTTGTATTAGAACGAGGAGAGATGAATTTAAGTGAACTTGAAAAGCTATTAGGTCCAGTATTAAAACAACAACACTCTGACGTCTTCCATAGTAAATGGACAAGAGAAGTTGAACAATGGGGACATGTTCGCGAAGCCTTACAAAAAGCTGAGCAAACACCAGAAATCTTAGCGAAATCAGCTGAGTTAGCACATCTAATTGAAGCAGTTGGGGAGGTACTGAAGCGATGAAAAAAACCAATGGTCAAGAAATCATTCAGCTGTTCGAAAGTTGGTCTCCAAAAAAATTAGCTGCAATGGACAATGATCCAATCGGTCTTCACGTCGGTAACCTAAACAAACCTGTTACAAAAGTATTAGTAACACTTGATGTCAACGATGTAGTTGTAGATGAAGCTATTGCAGCTGGCTGTGAACTGATCATCGCTCATCACCCACCTATTTTCCGAAAGCTCTCAACTCTCCGAACTGATACACCACAAGGACAGCTTTTCGAAAAATTAATCAAAAATGATATTGCAGTTTATGCCGCCCACACAAATTTGGATGTTGCTGAAGGCGGTGTAAACGATTTACTTGCTGAAGCGCTGGGCTTACAAAATTATGAGGTACTAGTACCAACATATAGTGAAGAAATGTTTAAGTTAGCAGTCTTTGTGCCAGTCGAACATGCAGATCAACTTCGCGAGACACTTGCTAAAGCTGGAGCAGGACAAATTGGAAACTACGACTCATGTAGCTACACAATGCAAGGAGAAGGACGTTTCCGAGCACTTTCAGGGGCAACTCCTTTCACCGGTGAAGTAGGAGAATTACACGTCGAACAAGAAGTGAAAATCGAAGCCGTTGTTCCCAAGTCTATCAAAAGTAAAGTACTTCGCGCGATGCTAAATAGCCATCCTTATGAAGAACCAGCCTATGATGTCATTCAACTAGATACAACAGCAAAAGAAATGGGACTTGGTCGTATAGGTAAACTACCATCATCTATGACACTTAAACAATTTGCTGAGCATGTGAAAGTATCCTTACAAGTTCCTGCTGTTCGAGTAGTAGGAGATCTTACATCAACTGTTTCGAAAATAGCCGTCCTTGGTGGAGATGGTAACAAATATATCCACGCAGCTAAACGTGCAGGAGCAGATGTTTATGTAACGGGTGACATGTATTTCCATGTTGCACAAGATGCAGAAGCAATAGGGCTTCAAATTGTAGACCCCGGCCATCATGTCGAAAGCGTTATGAAGGTAGGCGTAGCCAATAAAATGCAAAACCTATGCCAACTACAAAAACTAAACTGTGAATTTATCCCATCTAAAATCTCAACAGAACCATTCCAATTCGTTTGATTTAAGATTAAAAATGAATAGTAACTCCTGCCAAAAATAGATTTGGCGGGAGTTTTTTTATTATTTGGGATTAAGAGGGGAGAGTAGGGCTAAAAATTACCTGGGAAGCGCTAAAAAGGACGCGAGTAGAGCCAAAGATGAAGTGAGTAACGTTAAAGCCCGTGCGAGTAGCGGTAAAAGCTGAGTGAGTAGAGCTAAAGCCCGTGAGTAGCGCTAAAAATCGGGAGAGTAGCGCCAAAGCCCGTGAGTAGCGCCAAAGCCGAAGTGAGTAGCGCCAAAAGCCGAGTGAGTAGAGCTAAAGCCCGTGAGTAGCGCCAAAAACCGAGTGAGTAGCGCCAAAAGCCGAGTGAGTAGAGCTAAAGCCCGTGAGTAGCGCCAAAAACCGAGTGAGTAGAGCTAAAGCCGGAGTGAGTAGTGCCAAAGCTGAGTGAGTAGAGCTAAAGCCCGTGAGTAGCGCCAAAAACCGAGTGAGTAGAGCTAAAGCCGGAGTGAGTAGCGCCAAAGCCCGCAAGTAGCCCCAAAATCCAAGCGAGTAACACTAACCCCACACGACCCACCCAATAAAAAAGCCCCTGATGCAATCTTTCAACATCAGGGACTTTTCATAATTATTTCGAAGTCGGATATGGTTCGATTTTCACAACCGGCTTTGGCGTTTTAATTTTAGGTAAGATTTTATCAAGTGTGACAGAGCGTTCCATATTATGAGTTTCTGGATCTGCAGGGTCGTATTGGTCTAAGAAATTGATTACTTCCTTAACGATTGGTGTTGGTGTAGAAGCACCAGCTGTGACACCTACAGTATTAACTCCTTCTAACCACTCTAATTTCAATTCAGAAAGGTCAGCGATACGATAAGATCTTGTATGTGCAATTTCTTCAGAAACTTGAGTTAGACGGTTAGAGTTATTACTTTTTGGATCTCCAACTACAATTAATAAATCTGTTGCACCAGCTTGCTTAGCAACAGCTTCTTGGCGAACTTGAGTTGCTAGACAAATTTCTTTGTGCACTTCGATATTTGGGAATTTTTCTTCCAAACGCTTCATTAAATGCGCAACATCCCATTGACTCATTGTCGTTTGGTTTGTTACAAGTAATTTTTCGCGATTTAATTGTAATTGTTCGATATCTTCAATAGATTGCACTAAATGTACATGATCAGGAGCTACACCAATGGCACCTTCTGGCTCTGGATGTCCTTTTTTCCCAATATAGATAATGTCATAGCCTTCTTGTGATTTTTCGGCTATTAAGTCATGGGTTACAGTTACGTCAGGGCATGTAGCATCAATTGATACTAAGCCTTTTTGACGTGCAATTTCACGAATTTCAGGCGATACGCCATGAGCTGTGAAAATGACTGTTCCTTTATCAACTTTTTCTAAAATGTCTTTACGGTTTTCACCATCAAGAGTAATAATTCCATCTTGTTCAAATGCATCCGTTACATGTTTATTATGAACGATCATTCCGAGAATATAGATAGGTCTAGGTAATGTTTTGTCTAATGCAGCGTTGCGCGCGATGACCATGGCATCTACAACACCATAGCAATATCCTCGTGGCGTGATTTTAGTTACTTGCATAATCCGAACTCCCTTCATTGCTCGTTAAATACCATTATAACGGACAGCCCACCTTTATACAAAGAATCGGTTACGATTTACGGTATAAATGGTGGTTGGAATATACGAGGTGTGGAAGGTCTAGGTGTTCTAGGGATGGATGTTCTTGGTTCTGGCGTATCACTATCAAGATCTAAATCATTATTTGGAGAGCGTGATTCCCGGCCAGTGGTAGCCCCTCCTGTACTAGCAGATGCAGCCCCTCCTCCGGCTGCATCAGATGAAGGAATTGATTTAAAACCTTTGTATAATCTATAAAGTGCAGGTAAGTTTTGGAACATTGGCGACATTTGCTTAAAAATAGGAGTGAATTGTTGTGCGGTAGACATAAATCTATCAGCAGTGGCTAAATATTGATCCATTTTCGCTAAACCGCCAACAGCTCCAGCTGCGTTTGCAATACCGGCAGCCCCCGGCCCAGCAGCCGCAGAAGCGGCCCTACCCAACATGCCAGCAGCTCCAGGCCCAGCCGCAGAAGCGGCCCTACCAAACATACCAGCAGCCCCAGGTCCAGCAGCAGCGGCTCTTCCGAACATGCCAGCAGCCCCAGGTCCAGCAGATGCCGCAGCCCTACCAAACATACCGGCAGCGCTAGGCCCAGCAGAAGCAGCACCCCCACCAAACATGTTAGCAGCGCCCTGGGCTGCGCCACCTAATGCACCCCCAGATCGCGATAAACCTTGCGCAAATGGATAAAATGATGAATAGCGCATTAATGATCTCCTTTCTTCTTGAAATTTGCACATTTTTGTCAAGAATGGCCAATATTTTTAAAAAATATTGGTCACCTTGAATTGACGTACGTACTATTAATAGATATCATATGCAAATGGTCTACTAAATGTACGAATCATGTTACAATAAGGTAAGTAAGTTAGGAGGGACAATTATGTCCAAATATACAGATTACAATTTTCAACCTTTTTTGCAAGATGCAATTAAGAAATTAGGTTTCACAGAACCAACGCCTATCCAAAAGGAAATAATTCCTTTGGTGTTAAAAGGAAAGAGTGCTATCGGTCAAGCGCATACAGGTACAGGGAAAACACATAGTTTCCTTATTCCAATCGTAGAGCGAATCCGTGCAGATAAAGAGGAAGTGCAAGCGGTAATTGCTGCACCAACTCGTGAGCTTGCAACTCAAATTTATGCAGAGTTGCAAAAACTAATCGAAGAAACATCGATCCAAGCCAAATTGTTCATCGGGGGTACAGACAAACAACGCTCAATCGATAAACTAAAAACACAACCGCAAATTGTTGTCGGTACACCAGGACGAATCCGTGATTTAGTTGATGAAAAAGCTTTGTTAGTATATACGGCGCCAATGCTTGTGGTAGATGAAGCAGACCTTGCATTCGACATGGGCTTCATCGAGGATATCGATAAATTCGCTTCTCAAATGCCTGAAACTCTTGAAATGTTCGTATTCTCAGCAACAGTTCCTGAGAAATTACAACCATTCTTGAAAAAATATATGTCATCACCAGTCCATATTAAAATGGATGATAAAAAACCTGTAGCGGAAAATTTAGATTTCTATTTAGTATCAACTCGTAGTAAATCAAAAAATAGCCGTTTACTTGAAGTGATGAAAACAATCAATCCGTATTTAGCTATTATATTCACAAACACACGTTCACAAGCGAACTATGTTGCTGATTTCTTAGCAAATAATGGGGTCAAAGCTGGACGTATTCACGGAGATCTATCACCACGTGACCGTAAAAAAGTAATGAAACAAGTACGTGACTTGGAATTCCAATACATCGTTGCAACAGACCTTGCTGCACGTGGAATCGATATTCCAGGAGTCAGCCATGTTATTAACTACGAATTACCCTCGGATTTAGAATTCTTCATTCACCGTGTAGGTCGTACAGCTCGTGCTGGTAACAAAGGAACGGCTATCACAATTTTCGAACCATCAGAAGAAGATGCAATTGCACGCGTTGAGAAGATGGGTATTACATTCCAACCAAAAGACATTAAAAACGGCGAACTGGTTGACATGAAAGAACGTAATGCACGTCAAAACCGTGAGAAAAAAGAAAACGAAATTGACAAAAAAGCGAAAGCTCTTGTCCGTAAACCTAAGAAGGTTAAACCTGGTTATAAACGTAATATGAAATGGGAAATGGATAAAGTTAAAAAACGTGAACGTCGTTTGAAAAACCGTCAGAAATAGTAAGGAGGACCACAGACCATGCTTATTGGCTCACACGTATCTATGAGCGGCAAAAAAATGCTACTAGCTTCAAGTGAAGAAGCAGCATCCTACGGGGCATCCACTTTCATGATCTATACTGGTGCTCCTCAAAACACACGCAGAAAACCAATCGAAGAGTTAAATATTGACGCAGGATTATTCCATATGAAGGAGCATGGTCTATCGAATATTGTTGTTCATGCACCTTACATTATCAATATTGCCAATACAACAAAACCTGAAGTGTTTGCACTAGGTGTCGACTTCTTACAAAAAGAAATTGAACGAACTGCTGCTATCGGTGCAAAACAAATTGTTTTACACCCAGGTGCTCATGTTGGTGCAGGTACTGAAGTTGGTATAGCAAGAATTATTGAAGGACTTAATGAAGTTCTATCACAAGATTATCCAGTACAAATCGCTCTTGAAACGATGGCTGGTAAAGGCTCTGAATGTGGTCGCACTTTTGAAGAGCTTGCTCAGATTTTCGATGGTGTAAAAAACAACGAACGTCTGTCTGTATGCTTTGACACATGTCACACACATGATGCAGGCTATGATATTATTAATGATTTTGATGGAGTTCTAGAAAACTTTGATAAAACGATTGGTATCGATCGTATCAAAGTGCTCCATATCAATGATAGTAAAAATGTTTGCGGCGCAGCGAAGGACCGTCATGAAAATATTGGCTTTGGTCATATTGGCTTTGACGCCTTAAACCGCATTGTCCACCATGAAGCATTCCAAGATGTACCGAAAATTTTAGAAACACCATTTGTTGGTACAGATGCAAAAAATA
Source organism: Viridibacillus sp. KH_047 (assembly GCF_057838945.1). Lineage (NCBI taxonomy): Bacteria > Bacillati > Bacillota > Bacilli > Caryophanales > Caryophanaceae > Viridibacillus > Viridibacillus sp. KH_047. The sequence continues at coordinate 1,245,255 of NZ_CM174479.1, forward strand.
AAAAAGCACCATACAAATATGAAATTGAAATGTTCCGTAACCAAACTTTTATGCCCGAAAAAATCGACGCATTAAGAGGGGAATAATTTAAATAATTAAGACTTCTCGCCAAAAAAGGTGAGAAGTCTTTTTTGTGCTGTTTCATGAAGTTGTCAAAATTTTAGCGACCAAACTGTTTTAGTAAATCTGCTGTTTTTTGTTTGCCAATGGCTTTTTCAATATCCCGCATTACTTGATCAGGTATCCCCATTAGCACCCATTGAATGGAAAAGGACGATAATAGTGGGCGCAACTTTTGAATTTCTTTTTTCGATAATGGAATCTTGTAATTTTTTGCATAGAGGGCGAGCTCCTCATCCGATTTGCCTTGGAATTCCTGTATTATTGACATATAATCCATACTTTCACCCTTTCAAGTATTCATTCTTTACAAAGTTCTATCTTTCACTTATACTAATTCTTTGTAAATCGTAATGATTCTGAATTAGAAAGAAGCGAAGAATATGGCGCAAGTGCCTTTAATTGAACTTAAAAATGTTTCATTCCAATATGACTATACGCAGGTGTTATCAAATATTTCTTTAAAAGTGGAGCAAGGCGATTTTCTCGCATTACTCGGACCAAATGGCTCAGGGAAATCAACAATGTTAAAGCTGATCTTAGGATTGATGAAACCAACTTCCGGTCAAATTGAATTATTTGGACAGCCGGCAAACACATTTAAAAAACGTGAGTTGATTGGTTATGTTTCACAAAAATCAAACTCGTTTAACTCAGGTTTCCCAGCTACAGTTAAGGAAGTTGTTGCAAGTGGCTTAACAAAGAAGATGGGTCTTTTCAAGCGCCACTTAGCTGATCAAAATGATAAAGTGATGCAAGCATTACAAGATGTCGGAATGGATGGCTTTGCGAATCGGAATATCGGTGAGTTGTCAGGCGGGCAACAGCAGCGTGTCTTTATAGCGAGAGCGCTTGTCGCAGAGCCGAAGTTATTAATCTTAGATGAGCCGACAGTCGGGATTGACCACGAAAATGTGCAGTCATTTTATGATATGCTCGCAAATTTAAATGAGCACCATAAAATGACAATGATTTTAGTAACACATGATGTCGATACGGTTTCAAATCGCATAAGTCATGTTGCTTGTTTAAATCAAACAATCCATTTCCATGGCTTCAAGAACGATTATGATTCATTATCAGACGATCAATTGAATGCTTGGTATGGTCACGCAGTCCGTAAAATTCACCATACCAAAGAGGAGAAGACGCAATGATTTCATCAATATTACATTATGAATTTTTACAAAATGCATTCTTATCTGGAATTATTATAGGAATCATTGCTCCGTTACTTGGCGTTTTCATCGTTGTTAGAAGATTATCATTAATTGCGGATGCACTAAGCCATGTAACCCTTGCAGGGATAGCGGGTAGCTTATATTTAAGCCAAACTTTCACGGGGCTAGCATTACTTAATCCGCTTTATTTAGGGATTGTGGCATCTGTTAGTGGCTCAGTACTTATTGAACGATTACGTCGCTTATATAAGCATTATGAGGAGTTAGCGATACCCATTATTATGTCTGGTGGGATAGGGATTAGTGCGATTTTTATCTCCCTTGCAAAAGGCTTCAGTACGGATTTATTTAGTTATTTATTTGGTTCGGTATCAGCTGTTAGTAGACAGGATTTATTAATTGTTGTAGTAATAGCTTTGTTAGTGATAGTATTTATTTATTTATTTTATAAAGAATTATTTGTTTTATCATTTGATGATGAATATGCAAAAGCGAGTGGTTTGCCTGCGAAATGGATTCACTTATTATTTATGATTGTGACAGCTCTAGTTATTGCTGCTAGTATGCGAATTGTTGGAATCTTACTAGTTTCATCATTAATGACGTTACCAGTGGCAGCGAGTATTCGCATTGCTAAAGGCTTTAAACAAGCGATATTATATGCGATTATTTTTGGTGAAACGGCTGTAATAGCAGGTCTTGTATCTGCTTTTTACTTAGACCTAGCACCTGGTGGAACAATCGTTGTAATCTCTATTTTGATTTTATTAGTCGTTATTGTGGGTAAGAAGATTGCAATGAGCGTACGCGCTTAATTTACAAGGAGGAGTTTGGGTATGAATATTTCTAGAGCGTGGGAAATTTTAAAAGAGAATGGCTATAAAAAAACGGACAAACGAGAGCAAATCTTAGATATGTTCGCGGCTACTGAAAAATATTTAACCGCACGGGACCTACTGCTTGTTATGAAAAAGGATTATCCTGGTATGAGTTACGACACAATCTATCGTAATCTGGCTACATTCGTCCAGCTAGGTATTCTTGAAGAAACTGAACTTTCCAGCGAGCGACACTTCCGCATGCAATGTGAAACGGAACATCATCATCACCATTTTATTTGTATGGCGTGTGGCAATATTAAAGAAATTCATCTCTGCCCAATGGACCTCCTGCAAGAGCAACTACCATCATACGAAATTGATGATCACAAATTTGAAATCTACGGCAAATGTCCAGACTGCAAAAAATGCGAGCAATCGAAAAGTCTAAGTAAATAAAAACAAGCATCTTTCACAAAGGGAAGATGCTTGTTTTGTTATGAAAAGGGCTTATCTCTCACATACAATGCCATCTTTATCACGGTCTTTGGATTTATTGGCTGAGAATAAACTATAAAATTAATACGACTTGAAAATAGTGAGACGGGTAAAAATGTATTATAGTGGAATGTATGACAGAGCGGACGGGTGATTGATTTGAAAAAAAGTATGGTATTAGGATTAGTAGCGTCTGTTTTAGTTTTAGCGATTTTCAGCTTTGCTATTTATACACTCATTGCTAAAATAACAGATACATCAGCTATTCAAATTGACGAAGTGGAAGTATATGATGGACAAACTTTGCATATAAAAGGAGACTTTACAGATAGCAAAAAAAAGTATGCGGGTTATACTTTTGATATTAAGGAAGATAAATTTTATTTGCGAATGAAAACCGTGCTGTTAGGTGGTAAATCAGGTGGTTTCGACTTTGTAATAAAGGATTCAAATTTAGCGCATGTAAAAGCACTTTATTTACAAGGAGCTAATAAAGAAGACCAAGTTTTACTTTGGAAACCCAAAAAAGAAGAATAAACTTGATTGGCGATCTAAACTAAAAAAAGCCCTTTACCATCTACTAATTGCATCCATTGATATTATTAATCCAAACTAAAGTATACTATCGGTCCAAAAATATACTTAAGGTTTATTGTGGTAAGATATAGTTATGAGGAATTAAAGGTTGATTTTAAAGGAGTATATATATGAATAAACGAAAAAAGCATGTTATAGAAAAAACACATGAATTGTTTATAGAAAAAGGCTATCATGCTACTTCGATACAAGAAATATTAGATCACAGTGGTATTTCTAAAGGATCTTTTTACAATTATTTCCCTTCTAAAGCGGATCTTTTTAAAGCTGTATTTAAATTAGTCATAGCTGAAATAAAAGAGAAGATGGATAAATTACTGATTGGTGAAGATCTATCTGATGTTGATGTATTTGTAGAACAAGTAGTTTTAATGATAGGGATCAATCGACAAAATAAATTACAACAACTTTTAGATGATGTAATTGTTTCGAATGATCCGGAATTAATAAAATTTATTAAGGATTTCAAATTTATGTTCTTAAAATGGATACATGGACGTTTCCTGAACATACTTCCAGTGGAAAAACAAGCGTACTCATTTGATTGTGCCATTATTTATATGGGAATTATTCAAAACTTCCGTCAGACAAGTAAAATGTTGGGTGAGAGAATTCCGGATAAGCAAATTGCTAAGTATGGTATGGACCGTATGATGAATATCTTAGAAGATATAAGTAGAGAAGGAATTCGTTTATTCACTCCGGAGCATGTAAATAATCTATTTCCAGACGGAGATAATGAGGACTCATTAGATAATGAATTGTCCTTTACAACACTCGGTTTAAGGAAAGAAATTGAAAAAGTATTCGTTAACGATGAATCTAGGCGAGAAACGTACTTAAAACTTCTGTATTTTATACAAGAAGAATTGATGAATAAAGAAGAGCCTCGGGCATTCCTAATTGAAAGTGCATTATCTACTTTAAATAATTGCGCTGAAATTAACTCATTACCTTATTTTACAAAATATTATAGAATATTAATTAAAATGGATTACAAAGTAATTGAATAAAAAAAAGGTAGTAAAAGCAGATGCTCTTACTACCTTATTTAATGTCAAAATACTAAAGTACCCAAACGATTATGAAACAAATTACGCCAACTGCCAAACTATATGTACTTATTTTCATCCTTAGAGCACGGTCTTCTGGTGTAATATTTTGAACGGATCGTCGGTCCCTTTCTCCCGATTGCCATGCACCTATAACAAGACCAGCAATGAGAATTGCTATAATCCCGATAGTGAAAAAGATGTTAATCATTAAATCATTCCTCTCCATAACTTAGTATACGAAACTTATGGTAGAGTTGTTTAAATATTTTAGAATTATAGTCTATTCTCTATTTACAAAGCAGTGAAGTGTAGTTACTATTAAAGTAGTAACGTCATTAATCTTGTAGTAGAAAGTTAGGGAGATGGTTTACATGATGGATTTGGACTTATATACACTTTTATTGTTAGTTGCCTTTGGTTTTTTAGCAGCATTTATTGATTCGGTTGTTGGTGGGGGCGGTTTGATTTCTATTCCTGCTCTAATGTTTACGGGATTATCACCCTCTACAGCGATTGCAACGAATAAGCTAGCAGGGTCTATGGGGTCCCTTACTAGTACTATTTCATTTTTTCGTTCTGGAAAAATCGATTTTAAAATAGTCGGTAAATACTTCCCGCTTGTATTCCTTGGCTCGATGTTAGGTGCATGGTTTGTACACTTTATATCACCAGAAGTACTGAAGCCACTTGTGTTAATACTGTTAATTGCTGTAGCAACATATACCATCTTCAAAAAAAACTGGGGTCAAAAGTCTACTTATGCGAAATTAGATAAGAAGAAGGCGCTAATATTTACGGTTGTAATGACAATAATTGGTTTTTATGATGGCTTTTTAGGGCCCGGGACCGGTTCTTTTTTTATCTTTGCATTTTTAATGATTGGTTTTGATTTTTTACAAGCTGCAGGCAGTGCGAAGTTTTTGAATTTTGCTAGTAATATTGCGGCACTTATAATGTTCTTATTTCTAGGAGCCGTTAATTTTTCTTACGGTATTCCGATGGGGCTTGCGATGATTGTTGGAGCAATTGTTGGCTCGAAATTTGCTATTAAAAAAGGTGCAAGCTATGTACGTGTATTATTCATTTTTGTTACGGTAATTTTAATCCTTAAAAACGTATTAGATTACTTACATATTTTATAAAAAATGACCTTCGCAAAATAATATGCGAAGGTCATTTTCTGATTACATTGAAAAAAATTGTTCTCTCTCAGTTGCAATCCATTTCTCAACTGTATCGTTTTGTTTTTTGACTAGACGATTGACGAGAATATCATGCCAAATATAGTTTTCTAACAAATAAATATGGATGGGGTCGTCGGTATAAAAGGCAGTCTCCCTTTCTAAAATTGATGGACCGTAAATCATTTCTTTACCATCAATAGACAAGATAAACCACTTTTGATGACCGATATTCTCCGTATAAGAAGTTATACGGTGATGATCTAAACCTTGTAAGGGCTGTTCAATTTCAAAGACAATCCCTTTTAGTCCACATTTCTCTGAAGTTGCTTGTAAATCTGCAAGTAGCTCTTCATACATATCTCCCCAAAATGAAATCACCGCTTTTTTCTCTGCTTTTTTCAGCAAAGTACGACAGAAGGAAAGAATATGCTCGGCACCTTTTAATGTTGCTACACGATTATCTGGTGTCAGTTCTGTTTTTTCAAGTTCTTTTAACGACTCGCTAATAGATTCAAAATTAGTGCGCCAATTCGACTGCATTGATTCTAAAAAGACATCAACAGGGAGCGGAGAATATTGCGCCGCTTCGTTAATTTCTTCTTTCAAGACAAGCCCTTGTTTTTCAAGTCCGTTTAAAATTTCATATATGCGTGCACGTGGAATACCTGAGTCCTTACTTACTTGATAAGCACTGGCAGAGCCAAGTCGCACTAATGCCAAATATGCTTTGGCTTCATATTGGTTAAAGCCAAGCGATTGCATTTTTTGTATTATGTCTTGCACAAGACCACCTCAGTACATTCGTCATTCTGCTACTATCATATCAAATAGTCCGTAGACTTGCTTACCTTAACATGAATAGGGAGTATTACAATTCAGGGAATGAAATTAAAATTTCGGACCCAACTATATAGTGCTATTTCTATAGATAGTTTCTAAGTAAAACAATAAGTCTCCTAAATGCAGGTTACCTGGCATTTCAGAGTTATGGAAAAAAATAAATTAGTCATTACGATTAGTGAATATGAAATAACAATGAATGCATGTTGATTTAATACAAAATTAAAATATTGTTTAGAGTTCTTTTCTGGAATACTTCGACATGGTTAAAATATAATAGGGAATGAGGACTTTCTGTAGTGTCCTTCTTTTAAATTATCCTATTAAAAATTGAAGATCAAGTTCATTGACTGTAGACTTATGAAGTAGAGGATGTGATGATGACTTGAGAAAGGTAAATTGGTACCTATCGATTTTCAGTTTAATATTGATATTGGCCTTAACAAGTAGTAGTGATAGGATTTTGGAAGTATCAGCTGCAAAAGATGCAGTCACTGTTTCCTCTGTTAAAGGTCTAAAAACAGCCGTGTCTAGGGCTATGCACAATTATGACGGGAAGTTAATCATCTCTTATAAGGGCAATATTACGCAAAAAATGGATCAAATAAATGGAGTCGTGGAACAACTTTTAGCTGCTGATGATTATCTCTCAGGTAGTTTTAAAGAGAGTAATATTCATTATCAATATAATTCAAGTTCAGCTATTATAAACTATACGTTTTCTTATCATACGTCGAAGAATCAAGAGCAGTATGTAGATGCACAAGTAAAACGTTTTATAAATGAAGAGATATCTGAAAAGATGAGTGATTTTGACAAAGTAAAAGCGATTAATAATTATATCGTGTTAAATACAAAATACGGGTCGGATACTAAAGCAAGCGCTCACTCAGCTTATGCTGTTTTCAAAGAAGGAAAAGCGGTTTGCCAAGGCTATACATTAGCGGCTTATAAATTATATCAAGCAGCAGGAATCGATGTAAGATATGTTGTAGGGTATGTCGATCAAGTTGCGCATTCATGGAATTTAGTGAAAGTAGATGGTAAGTGGTATCATGTTGATTCTACTTTTAATGACCCTACACCAGATCGTGCAGGTAAAGTAAGTAGCAAATATTTCTTGTTATCTGATTCAGTATTGGCGGAAGATCACAGATGGGTAACTAAGGATTATCAAAAGGCTTCTGATACAACATATAATTTTATCAGAGATACCGAAGATTTTGTGAAGTCTGGAGACAAGGTTTACTATACGAAGGTAGATGGTAGCAGAGGTATTTATATAAGAGATACAAAGACAGGAAACGAAAAAAAATTAACAAATACAAATGCAAAATACTTAGTGAAAGCTGAAGATTGGTTATATTTTAGTAACAAAGATAAAATAGGTTATTTAACAAGAATTCATATGGATGGTTCGAAGCAAACGAAGATTAATGAGCAAGAATCGAGTGATTTAAAAGTACTTGATCAAATGCTCTATTATACAACTGGTGGGAAAGAGCAAATTCTTAATTTGGAGGAAATTGTAGAAGAAGATCAGAAAAAGGATTCCGGCAATCTATTTTCTTATATTGAACAATTTTTCTTTCAACTATTTCCTGGGAAATTGCACGAATAATACGGAATAATGATTGAAATAATAAAAAAAGGAAGATTTCTTAATCGACAGCGGATTAAGAAATCTTCCTTTTTATTTATCTAGGATTTGAAAAAAAAAATGAAACCTTTTAAAGTTATAATCGTATATAGTATTAAGCCGTATAAATTGATTGCTATACGGAGTAATTCTTTACATAACAAGGTGAATTTGTGACAGAGGCAATAGCCCAATAGTAAATCTATTACTGGGAATACAATTTAATTTGATTCAAAGAAAATATTACTAATATTCATAACATTTGTTATATAATTACAAATATAAGAAGTTTAGATTTTATGATGTTTCTTTTCAAATTAAGGCTGAAATATGTGAGGATTTTTTTAAAATAGGGAGTGAATGACTATGGGCATTAATTTACAAAAAGGTCAAAGAGTCGATTTAACAAAGGGAAAAGCGGATTTAAATCGCGTAATGGTTGGTTTAGGCTGGGACCCAGTTAGCCAAGGGAAAAGCGGCGGTCTATTAGGTGGACTATTTGGTGGCGGAGGTAGTGGTAGTAATGTTGACTGTGACGCCTCTGTATTAATGTTAAAAGACGGTCATTTAAAAGATGGTCAAGATGTCGTTTATTTCGGCAAACTAAAAAGTAAATGTGGATCTGTTCAACACTCTGGAGATAATTTAACAGGTGATGGCGACGGCGATGATGAAGTCATTACAATCGATTTAAAAGCTGTGCCAGCAGATTACGATAAACTTGTGTTTGTTGTTAATATTTACGATTGTGTAAAACGTAAGCAACATTTCGGTATGATGCAAAATGCATATATTCGTGTATTTGAACCTAATACTGGGAATGAATTGATTCGTTATAATTTATCTGATAACTATGCTAATTTAACAACTTTAGTAACAGGTGAGATTTACCGTCATAATGGTGAGTGGAAATTTGGTGCCATTGGTGATGGTACAACAGATGCTAAATTAGGCGAAGTTTGTAATCGATTTCAATAATATAAAACATTAAAACTTAGGAGGAATTTCAAATGGCTTCAATTTCGTTACAAAAAGGACAAAAAGTAGATTTAACAAAAACAAACCCTGGTTTATCTAATCTAATCGTTGGATTAGGATGGGATACAAACAAGTATGATGGTGGCGGAGATTTTGACTTAGATTCTTCAGTATTTTTATTAGGTGCTAACGGCAAAGTGACTGCTCCAGAAGATTTTGTCTTCTATAACAATACAAAAGGTGCTGGCGGTGCTGTTGAGCATTCTGGTGATAACTTAACGGGTGCTGGAGATGGCGATGATGAAACGTCAAAAGTATCATTAAACCAAATCCCAGCATCTATCGAAAGAATTGCGTTTACAGTTACAATTCACGATGCTGAAGCTCGTCGTCAAAACTTTGGTATGGTATCAAATGCATTTATTCGTGTAGTGAATGCTGATACAAAAGAAGAAATCGTACGTTACGATTTAGGTGAAGATTTCAGTATAGAAACAGCGGTTGTTGTTGGTGAAATCTATCGTCACGGTGCAGAGTGGAAATTCAATGCGATTGGTGCTGGATACCAAGGCGGATTAACAGCACTTTGTAATGATTACGGCTTAGATGTGAACTGATCTTCTTTTAATTAAACTTAGAAAGGGTGTCTTGTGTATGGCTATTCAGCTAAGTAAAGGACAACGAATCGATTTAACAAAAAATGATCCTAGTTTAAAAAATATAGGTATCGGATTAGGTTGGGATGTAAAGCAGTTTGATAGCGGACAAGACTTTGATCTTGATGCATCTGTGTTTTTATTAGATGCATCTGGTAAATGCCGTAACGAACAAGATTTTATCTTTTATAACAACCTAGTTAGTGCAGATCAATCTGTTACACATACAGGAGATAATCGTACGGGTGCAGGTGATGGTGACGATGAGAAAATTCTAGTGGATTTAAGCAAAATCTCACCTCAAATCGATAAAATCGTAGTAACTGTTACAATTCATGAAGCCGACACTCGTCGTCAAAACTTTGGACAAGTATTAAATGCTTATGTACGTTTATTAAATGAAGATTCACAAAGTGAAGTACTACGATATGATTTAGGCGAAGACTTCAGTATTGAAACAGCTGTAGTATTCTGTGAATTATACCGTCACAATAATGATTGGAAATTTGCAGCAGTAGGTTCAGGTTACCAAGGTGGCTTAGGAGCTTTAGTAAACGCATATGGACTACAATAAGTTCTGCTAATCGACATACAATTTAATATGTTTTTAACGGAGGAAGTCACTTGGAAATAATCAACGAAATATTGGGTACATACGCTCAATTCTTCAACTGGGAAATGTGGGGGGAGGTATTAAAAAGCCCTGAAGCATGGGGTTTAATCGGTTCTCTAGTTGTGATGGAGGGCTTATTATCCGCAGATAATGCACTTGTATTAGCTGTATTAGTAAAGCATTTGCCTCCAGAACAAAGAAAAAAAGCACTTCTTTATGGAATGTTGGGTGCTTACATTTTCCGATTTTTATTTATAGGAATTGGTGTTTACCTTGTTAAATTCTCTATTGTTAAAGTTCTAGGTGCCTTGTATTTAGGATGGATCGTCTATTCTCACTTCAAAAATAAAGGTGGAGAAGATGACGGAGTAAAAGAGTTTAAAAAGGAAAGCTGGACTGTACGTGTGTTTGGGTTATTCTGGGCAACGGTCATTTCAGTAGAGTTAATGGATATTGCATTCTCTATTGATTCGATTTTAGCTGCTTTTGCGATTTCTGACCAAGTATGGGTCCTATTACTAGGCGGTATTCTTGGAATAATAATGATGAGAACAATTGCTGGTGTATTCCTTACATTAATCGAAAAAGTTCCAGAGATGGAGACGACAGCCTTTGTATTAATCGCTATTATTGCGATTAAAATGTTTGCAGGTGTATTCGGTTTCCACATGGAGAATACAACTTTCTTCCTTATCTTAATTGTTGCTTTCTTAGGTACATTCATTGTACATTTCAGAAATAAGAAAAAGCTTGAAAATATGTAACACTAAGCATGAAGGCGTTCTATTAGTCGACTAATTTTTGACTCATAGAATGCCTTTTTCTATTAATTTGTAAGGTCATTTTAAATCGTTGGAGAGAACAATATGAGACATTTTGAAAATATGTTAGATACAATTTTCTATAGAGCACCAGAACAATTTACGAAATGGGACAATCCACAAGCGTTAGCTTATTCATTAGGTGCAACCTTATATATGCCAGGCACATTACCGAAGTTAGACGAGGTAATTCAAAATCGTAAATACAATGATTTAACCTCTCTCGTAATAGATTTAGAGGATGCTGTTGGTGATCATGATGTTGAAAAAGCCGAAAAATTAGTTGTGATGGCTTTGGATAGCCTTTATGAAAAGTATGTACAAGATAGTTCAATAATAGAGAATATCCCTCTTATCTTTATTAGAGTAAGAGATCCTCAGCAATTGCGTCGCTTAATGCAAGCAATGGGCCATAAACAAGTGGTATTAATGGGGTATGTTTTCCCTAAGTTTACTGTCGAAGTAGGACAAGAATTTTTTTCTTTATTAGCTGAAGCTAAGCAGCAATATAATCTGAAAATTTACGGTATGCCGATATTAGAAACACCGGATATTATTTACAAGGAGCTACGAATAGAAAAATTGCTAGCAATTAAACAGTTATTAGATCAGTATCGTGAGTTCGTTTTAAACGTACGGATTGGTGCAACAGATTTCTGTGGTATATATGGTATTCGTCGTAGTGCAGATTCGACAATTTATGATGTTTCAATAATAAGAGATTGTATGGCTGACATCGTCAATGTGTTTAAGAGACAACCAGATGCCTATGTAATTTCTGGACCTGTATGGGAATACTTTAGTCACGAGCGGGTACTTAAACCATCGTTAAGACAAACCCCATTTATTAAAAACGGTGCTGTTAGTGAGCGTCAGGCAATTTTAGATAAATATATAGATGGTTTAGTAAAAGAGGTATTGTTAGATAAACAAAATGGAATAGTAGGAAAGACTATTATCCATCCATCACATATTCGATATGTCCATGCGCTCTATGCAGTGACACATGAAGAATATATGGATGCAATTAGTATCAAGAAGCATAATGACGGTTCTAAAGGAGTACTGAAGAGTCAATATGCTAATAAGATGAACGAGATGAAACCTCATAGTTTTTGGGCAGAAGAAATTCTTATGAGAGCAAAATTCTTTGGAGTTTTAAATGAATCAGCTGATTTTGCAACGTTTTTATTAAGTATGGATGGTGAATGAATTGATAAAGAATCAATATGAACAACGACTACCTATTTTAGGTGACTATGAAATTACCGTAACATTAGATAATAATCCATATCATTTCAACATAGAGGATTTATTTCAAATGGCAACGCGTATTAATAAAAAGAGAGGATTTCTTTTTGTCAGTAAAGTACTTGGGAAGCATTTAGCAGTTGAACCTCAAATGCCGTTATTAGTAGGTACATTACTAAGTATGCGCTATATGGAAGAGACTTATGGTGAAATGCATGAGTTAGAAAATCTAGTAGTTCGTGCATTACGACGTGAAGTAGATGTACATGAAACGCTTGAGCAAGTGACAAAACTGCCGGTAAACTTACAACATGAGACACTTTTTATCGGTTTTGCTGAAACTGCTACGGCTTTAGGACATGCCGTTTTCCGTAACTTTAGTTCAAATGCTACTTATATTCATACGACACGAGAATTGATTAATGAGCTTGAGCCTATTATCTGTTTTGAAGAGGAACACTCACATGCAACAAGTCATCGTGTTTATTCAACAAATGAAGCGGTTTTTGAGCAAGCACAACGTATCGTTTTAGTGGATGATGAAATGACGACAGGTAATACAGTGATTAATATTATTAAGACGTTAAATGAACGTTTTCCACATATTAAGCATTACACGGTTATGTCTATTTTAGATTGGCGTCCACAGGAAAAACAGGACATTTTTAATCAGTTAGAGCAAGAGTGGGGCATTACGATTCAGTTTATATCCATTGTGCAAGGTCACTTTGAGTTACACGGGGCACCAGAATTAGCGGAACAGAAGCTAGAAAATGCAATGCAAAATAAAGCGCGTATTCAAGTACTAGATACCAACTCAAATAATATCCTTCCATATACATCAACAGACGAGCGACAAAGAGTGAATAATGCACCTTATTTACAAGGTACGGGTCGATTTAGCTTAACAGCTGAAATGCATCATGAGCTTGATGGGCAATTACAGCAAATGGCAGAACAACTTACTTCATTACGCACAACAGGTCCAGCTCTTGTAGTAGGAACCGGAGAATTTATGTATATCCCAATGCGAGTAGCATCATTTATGGGATCAGATGTTTATTTCCAATCATCGACACGTAGTCCAATATATCCTTCTTTAAATGAGGGTTATACTATTTCGCAAAAATGGTCATTTGATAGTCCAGAGAATAATGGCGTTGTGAACTTCTTATATAATTTAGATACCTACCCATACACTGAACTTTTCATTATAGTAGAAAGAATAGCAAACAAAGCTGCATTATCTGAGTTAATAGAACAACTGGAAACTGTGAATATAGAGCAAATATATATCCTCGTGATGAACTATGGGGAGGGATTTGAGTGAGTAACGTAAATTATATTCCAGATCCAATGGGCAGCTATCAGCCGGATGACTGTGTCTTTTTATTACGTGATTTAAGTACGCAATCACTTGAAATGCGTAATGAGGAGCGTGAACGACTAATTCAATCAGGGACACACTATTCAGAAATGTTGCCTATTGAATATCAGCCTTCTGAAGAGTATTTAAAATTATTTCATCAAACGTTAGCAGCATATGCAAAGCGTATTGCTATTGCAGTAGGTGTTGTAGCAGAGCAAATAAATATGCAAAAAAGCCTTAAGAATTTAGTGCTTGTTAGTTTAGCAAGAGCGGGTACTCCTATTGGTGTATTAATCAAGCGCTACTTGCAAGAACATTATAAAGAGAATATTCCGCACTATTCGATTTCAATTATTCGTGGGAAAGGTTTCGATGAGACAGCTATCAACTATATTTTAGAAAAGCACCCTGATGCTAATATTCAGTTTATCGATGGTTGGACAGGCAAAGGGGCAATCACAAAAGAGCTAGATCAATCATGTGTGATCTACAACGAAAAGCATGGCACACAAATTGACAGTGACTTAGCGGTTCTAGCAGATCCAGGTCATTGTTCGTCATTATATGGTACAAGAGAGGACTTTTTGATTCCATCTGCTTGTTTAAATTCTACAGTTTCAGGGCTGGTTAGCCGTACAATTTTAAATGAAAATCTTTTAGCAAAAGGGGATTTTCATGGTGCAAAATTCTATGAAGAGTTGAGAAGCGACGATGTTTCCAATCTATATGTTGATAAAATATCGGCATATTTTCAACATATAGCTGATGAAGTGCGAAGTATTCTGGTAGAGCGTCTGTTGGAAGATACAACGCCTACTTGGCTTGGGATGAAAGCTGTTGAAGCTATTCAAAAAGAAATGGAAATACCTGATGTCAATCTCATAAAGCCTGGGATTGGAGAAACAACTAGGGTATTACTGCGTCGTGTGCCATGGAAAATTCTGATTAACCCCACATGTATTGATGATTTAGAACATGTATTATTATTAGCAAAAGACAAAAACATTCCAATTGAAGAATACCCTAATATGTCCTATTCTTGTTGTGGACTCATTAAAAGAGTATAGAGGAGTTAATATGAAGATACTATTTACATCTGATTTAGATCGTACACTCATTTATTCAAATCATATGATGTCACTTTATCCTACTACCAGATCGAAATCTTCAGTAGAACGTAAAGGTGATGTAGAGTCTAGTTGGATGTGTGACGAAACGATGGAGTTACTAAAAGAAGTAAGAGAAAAGACATTATTTGTTCCAGTTACTACGCGTGCAAGACATCAATATGAACGGATTCATTTCATACAAGAATTACATCCGCTTGTTGCAGTTACAAGTAATGGGGGAACAATACTAGAGAATGGTAAACCAGATCTTGTATGGGCAAAGCAGTTAAGGCAATCCATTGAAGATTCTTCGGTGCCAGATGAACAAATGCTACAAATTATGAAAGATATAAAGTATGCCAATTGGATGGAGAAATCTTTATATATTGATGATTTATTTTATGTTAATCATGTTCATCTAGAAAATGTCCAAGCGAATGCTTTGCAACAACTAAAAGAGGAATTACATGAACTTGGATGGCATTTACTCTTACAAAAGAAAAAACTCTATATGCTACCTAATGTCCTAACGAAAGAAGCAGCTGTTTCGTATATCAAGAATAAATATAGCTTTGACTATCATTTTGCAGCGGGCGACTCTATATTGGACTATAATATGCTAGCAATGGCAGACCGCTCTTACACACCACTTCACGGTGATATGAAGGATAAAGAGCCGAAAAAATTAACTCAAACTCACTATTCAAACGAAAATGGTACAGCCTTCACGAAAGAGCTATTACAAGATGTTCTAGAGCATGTGAATCGTGTTACACTATAAGAGAAAATGAAATGCTATAAGTTCAAACACACTCTTTAAGGAAGGAGGAGTTTGTATGCGTAATATGCAAATTGAGCCTATATTACATAAGGATACAACAGATTGGCAAGCGCAGTTTTTGGCGTCTAGTAAAGAAAGAGCGCTTTATGAACTGGATGATACTAAGTTTCGTTTTAGTCGAATTGCTGTACGTGTATTGGGTGTTCCTGTAGAGGAAGATGATTATTTTAATGCACTATTTGATATGGCAAAAAATGACTCAGTTCATGTATTAAGCGAAGAATTAGATAAATACATCGATCCAAAAGACTTTCAGGCTGTGCAAGCAATCTTAAAGGCACATCAGGAGACGCCTAAAGGATTGTCTATTAATCGTTTGGTAGCGATGATGTATGGGCATCAATTAATCCCACAACATCCAAATGCTTTCATAAATAAGCATTTACAGTTAACCATGATTAATATCATTGAATTATTTAAAGAACAGCAAGCAGCAGGGTTACTTTCAAATGAGTTTAGACGATTCTTAATAGATATGATCAAATGGCTTAAAAACCATTGGGCAAAATGGTCACAGTCATTAGATATAGGTGATGAATTTCCTAAAGTAGTTTGGTATGGGGAGTCGACCATTAGCCAGCGCTACTTTTTATTATTATTAATGGAGCTTGGGTGTGATGTTTTAGTTTTTTCTCCTACTGGGACGGATGAGTTTTCTGCGTTAGATCCTGAGGAGCAGCTGTCGGTTGTCTATCGTTATGCAACTACGACAACATTGCAACCTTTTCCTGAGAAATTACGTGAACGACAAGCAACTGTTGGTTATCGCTCAAGTAAACATTTTGATAAGTTAATGCATGACCAACAATCTGGTGTTTATAAACCATGGCAGTTCAAAGAACACTTACCACGTTCTATTACATTGCGTACAACATATGATGATATTTTCATTTATGGCAATGAAAAAGCGATGGTACGACCAGAGTTCAAAGTTGTCGGAGAGCAAATATATATTCCGGTTATTTTTGCGAAAATTGCTGGTATTTCAGCAGATCGTGAAGAATATTGGGAGAATATGCACAAGCTTATACAAGGTCCGAATTGCCAATTTGTTAAAGCATTTCCATATATGAAAACTAGTAAAGCAAATTTCCAATTCCATTACAATCATTGTTTGGAGAATAATGAATTATCACCTGCGAAAATGATGACAAGTGATTGGTGGCAATATGGTCAATTACAGGAATCCATTCAGCAGGCAATTGCACATACGATCAAAGACTGCTGTGAAAATCCTTCACTTCTGCCACTTGCACATGAGAAGGAGATAGATCTTCAACTCTTTATGTTTAAAACAGCAACAATGATTCCAATTGAACTGTTACGTTTACTGCAGAACTTTGATTATTCACAGGAAATTCCTCGACTCGTTTTATACCATTCACAAATGGACGGGGAACTATCTCGAGAAGACGCAGCATTACTAGTCTTTTTAAACCGATTTGGTGTAGACGTCATTCTATATAATCCGACCGGTAAATTAGATATAGAATTGTATATGGAAAAAGATATATTTGACGTTCACTTACTTGAACATATGGTTTTTGACCAACCTTATCAAGAGCCAAAAGCAAAACCAAATTCAATAATAAAAAAATTCATCCATAAGTTTTTATAGCTTATGAGTAGGGAGTGTCCAAATGTCTGATTTAGTTGCTATGGAAAAAGATGGATTAAACGAACGAACAGCAAATGAAATGAAATTACAATTACGTCAAGAACCTGAAGTCCAAAAAATCGTGAAGATGATAGACATTAGAAATCAAATCGATTTACTATCATTAGGTAAAGAACCAGCAATCAAACTGTCACGTTTTTCTGACCGAATTCTAGATACAATGACCGTATCAAAACTAGATCAATCAAGTGAATTGTTGAACCAACTAGAAAAGTTAATGAATAAATTCGACAAAAATGAGTTAACAAAAGAGCCAGGCATGTTAGATAAAATTTTCAAACGTGCTAAGCAAAAAGTAGAAGCTCTTTTTAGTAAGTACAATACGCTTGGTAAAGAAATTGAAAAAATCCATGCGCAGTTTATGATTATTGAAGAAGAATTGAAAAGTAATAACCGTGATTTAGAAGGGCTATATCAAGAGGATATAGAATATTACTTCGAGTTAGAGAAGTATATTGTAGCAGCAGAAATGAAGCTAGATGAAGTAAAAACGTCGTTAATTCCTGAATGTGAAGCACGTGTTAGCGGTGGAAACCAAATGGCGCGTATTGAGCTTGAAAACTTAAGAACAGTACAGGAATTATTAGAACGCAAAGTAGATGATCTTGAAAAAGCGCGTATGGTAGCGGTTATCGCTGCACCACAAATCAAAACAATGCAACGCGGAAATAATGACCTAATTGCTAAGATTAACAGTGCTTTTGTAACAACAATCCCAGTTTTTAAAATGGGTATTATCAATGCAGTTAATGCACGCCGTCAAAAGTTACATGCAGACTCTTTAAATGCATTTGAAGATCGTGCAAACCAAATGCTACAAGATGTAACAAGTGACATCATGCAACAAAGCGTAGATATTGCTCGCCGTTCTGGTAGCTCAAGCATCAAAATGGAAACGATTGAGAACATGTGGGATACCATTGTTACAGGTATTGACGAATATAAAGCAGTTAAACAAGAACAAGCAGTTCAGCGTGTAGAAGATAAAAAACGTCTAGAAGCTATTCGCGAAGATGCTAAGCGCGTTCTATCTAATGGGTAAAAGAAAAAAATTACAAAAAGCATTTCCGGAGAGATCGATATCTCAGTGGAAATGCTTTTTATTTTCCGGGAAATATTCAGTGCGCTATTCGTCAAAATTTTTATAAATGCCGTTTTTTTATGTTAGAAAATCATTATGTACGCTAATCGAATAATTAGAAGTATTAAAAAGAAACTTGCTAAACTAACTAACACGAGTATCCTTTCATTTGTAGGATTTTGCACCAGATTGCACTTCCACTTCATTTGTATTTTTGAACATATAGCCGCTATACGACATTTTAATCGCATGAATCAGGCCAATAAGCATCATATTCGATAATAGAGAACTACCTCCATAACTTAGGAATGGTAAGGTGACACCCGTAACGGGTAATAACCCAATCGTCATGCCAATGTTTTGGAAAATTTGGAAGGCTAATAAGCCGATAATGCCCGCCGCAATTAGGAAAGTAAATTGTTTTTTAGCATGAAGGGCATGGAAAACTATACGGTATATTAATAAGAAAAATAAAACAATAACAATAGAAGCACCGATAAATCCGGTTTCCTCAGCAATCGTAGAAAATATGAAATCCGTATGTTTTTCAGGTACATACACATTATTTTGTAAATAACCTTTTCCGCTAAGTAAACCGGAGCCAATAGCTAATAGTCCTTGCTTTGTTTGGTAGGCTGAATCACTAAATTCAAAAGGATGGAGCCAACCGTTAATACGAGATATTTGGTGCGGAGCCAAACTAGTTAGAATTTTGTCAGTGAAAAATTGATTGAACAAAAAATAAATAATGATGATTGAACTGATTAAAACTGTTGGGATAATCGTAATGACTGCCAGCAGTTGTTTTTTTATACCGGAAAAATAAATCATCGGTATAAGCATCGCCATATAAAGCATAAGCATACCTGTATCTGGCTGTTTGTACACGATGAGCATCGGTGGAATGCTAATAATAGCAATTTTCGTTAATAACCATAAATCCGTAAAGTATGTTTGAACTTGTTCTTTTTTATTATGACTTTCAATGAGCTTTGCGACGACAAGTAAAAGTGCGAACTTAAAAAACTCGGAAGGCTGGAAAGTGCCTATAAATTTTATATGATACCAAGATTTTGCCTCATTGATCGGTCTCGCAATACTTTCAGGAGCAAAAATAAGTGCGATTAATAGGAAGACAATCACGCCATAAAAGGGCCAAGATACTTTCTTCAATTGTTCAAAATCTAATCGTGAAACAGCGTACATAATTACAAAGCCAATACAATAAAAAGTAATTTGCTTTACTATAAATGCATCACCATATTGTCCGAAATTAGTACTACTTGAGTATATAAATAAGCAGCTAATCAATGCGAGCAATGAGATATATATATTAATTTGTCGATCCATTTGAATTTTCATTTGTACTTCTCCTAACCCATTCGATATGTAAATAGTAACGGTTATTGAATAAGAAGGTTCCAAAATTTTTTATTTATGTAAATATAATTACAACTAAAATGATGAGTACATTAGTAAAACTGTCTTGTATCCTTAAAATAGCTTTCAAACATATAAACTAATATTAATGAATGTGACTTTTAAAAAGTGAATTTATTGGAAGTGATTAAATCGAAATCAGAAGAGGAAGCAAAAAAGATGTAAGAGTTGGATAATCAGGGAAATTATATTATTGCGTTATCTAAATCAAAAGATATCAATGGAAAAACGTACAGAATGTATTTTATGAAAGATGGCAAGGTATTCTTTCAAGATCCTGTGAAAACCGAAATGACGTACATATCAGTACAGCAGGATACGGCTCTTTATGAAGAGGTGAGGGAATTATTCGATATTCGATTTTAAGTGTGAAATAAAAAAGCTAGTACGCAATTTACGTACTAGCTTTTAGTCTTTAAATACCGAATTCTTTTTTGATCCAGTGATTTGCTTCTTGCCAGTTACTTACACGAATCACGCCATTTGGAATGGGTTCGCGGTTATAAGGAGCATCGAATAATAACACTGGGATATCTAATTCCTCGTGGAGTTGAACTGCATTTGCATGCTTGTCCTCGAAAAAGGCATGTACATCGTATTCACGAGCTTTAATTGCTTTATTGACAGGTCCAACGATATCAATTTTATCATATGGTACATTGAATTGTTTAAACCATTCATAAGTAACATCTGTTGAATTGTCCTCGCGAGCTGTAATGTAATAAAGCTCAACATCTTTTTGCCAAGCAGATAAAATTGCTTGTGCATCCTGTTGAATAGGTGAAGCCATATAAATTTCTGGCTCATTTTCTCTAAACCACTTGAAAAATTCATCACTATCAACAGGGAACGCAGCAGTTAAGTCATATTGCGTAATATCAGATAATGCTAAATTGACATTAAAGGCTTTGTTGATATGAGGCAGAAGTGATTCTGGAGTCGTAACAGTACCGTCAATATCGATACCAAAACGGTAGTTTTTTTTCATTTCATTGCCCCCTGTATACTATGCTTTTGCGTTCTCAGCTTTTTCAGCATCTCTTTTTTTATAATATTCTTCAGCTAGTTTGTCGATTTCGATTTTCAGCTCTTCAACCATCGTTTCTTCAGGTACTTTACGAACAGTTTTACCCTTCATAAATAGTAAACCTTCACCGCGAGCACCAGCGATACCGATATCCGCTTCACGAGCTTCACCAGGACCATTTACTGCGCAACCTAGAACAGAAACTTTAAGTGGTGCTTTAATTGTTTGAAGATATTCTTCTACTTCGTTAGCAATTGAAATTAAGTCAATTTCAATACGACCACAAGTTGGGCATGAAATAAGTGTTGGAATGTCAGAAGCTAAACCGAATGTTTTTAATAGTTCACGTGCTACTTTTATTTCTTCAACTGGGTCAGCGCTTAATGAAATACGCATAGTATTACCGATACCCATGCTTAATATTGCGCCTAAACCAGCTGCTGATTTAATCGTACCAGAGAATAATGTACCTGATTCAGTAATACCTAAGTGAAGTGGATAGTCAAATGCACGAGATGCTTTTTCATATGCTTCAATTGCTAGGTTTACATCAGATGCTTTCATAGAAACGATAATATCATGGAAATCTAAGTCTTCTAAGATTTTAATATGGTGTAAGGCACTTTCAACCATACCATCAGCAGTAGGGTATCCATATTTTTCAAGGATTTTACGTTCTAATGAACCAGCGTTTACACCGATGCGAATTGGTACACCTTTTGCTTTAGCTGCATTCACAACAGCTTCTACTTTTTCTTTACGTCCAATGTTACCAGGGTTAATACGAATTTTATCAACACCAGCGTCGATTGCTTTTAATGCTAATTTGTAGTCAAAGTGAATATCCGCTACTAGTGGGATATGGATACGTTTCTTGATTTCAGCTAATGCATCAGCTGCTCGTTCATCTGGGCAAGCGACACGAACGATTTGACAGCCCGCTTCTTCTAAGCGAAGAATTTCTGCCACAGTTGCTTCCACATCATGTGTTTTAGTCGTTGTCATACTTTGTATAATTACTTCATTGCTTCCGCCAATTGTTAAGTCACCTACGCGAACTTTACGCGTTTTCGTACGGTGAACGATTTCATTCATGAAAACTCTCTCCTTCATAGGCTCAAAAATAGAGCCTTCACTGTACACTATTTTAGCAGTGTTCCAAAGAAAATGACAAGGAAGAAACATTAATTGTTTAATTTGTACATGAATGAGCATTTTTTGTACTGAATGGTAGTTGAATCGACTCACCAGGCTTAAATGATTGTTTGAGTAAATGAGGATTTAGTTCATAAAAAAGCTCTAAGCGTTCTGAGAAGCTCATCGAACTTTCAGATGGGTAGAGCGCAAATAATGATTGTAGGTTATCACCGGGTATTGTACGAACCGTGATTGTCTTAATATCTGGAACATCAACACATGTTTCTTCAACAACTGGCTCTTTATAAAAAGCTGCTAGCGGGATTGTACCCTCTAGAAGATCGATTTTCAGGATAAAAGCAATAAATAGAATGCCAACTGCAGAAAAGAATATCTTCAAAAAAATCTCCCCCTTCGTTCAATATATGAACAAGAGAGAGATTCATTCGTAGCAATTCTATTATTTTTTTATTTTTGGGTATTTCGTTATCGCACTAGCGATATAGGCTACAGTAATCATCATAGAAATGATGGTCATAACTGCGCCATTTAAAGAGGTGAAAGATAGTAAAGTTGTTAGAATAGTAGAAAGAGTTGTAGCGAGTGCAGTTGTACGCCAAATATGGCGATATTCACCTCGATGTCCCATCATCTTTAATAATATAGATCCTATAAAGCCATAAATACTTATTCGTAGAAAAGTTAAAAAAGTAGCAATGGTGAATAATAAGACGAAAGCAAACGGATAAATTAGCCATTTTATATCATCTAAGTACTCTTTTAGACCTTCAAGTTGCGACGTGTCAACGCTTGAGCCCACACCCGTTAGGAATTGGATAAAAGAAACCACAGTGATAAAAGTGATTAATATAAAGACGTATTGAATCAATTTACCAATGGGTAGCATTCGGTATGCAGCTAGTTTTTTTGGATGTAATATACTGTCTAGAAATAATTGATAATGTTTAATTTTCATAATATGATATTCTCCTTCTATGTTATATTACCATGAGTTAGTAACACTTAGTAATTGTCGGCAATGTGAACAATTACGATGTATTGAAGTGACTATATTAAACGATTGTAAATTTTTTAAAGAATAACTTACAATTTGATTACATGTTCTTCATAATAAAGCTGAGCTTAATAGTAATGCAGGGAGTTGACAGCAGGTGAGTCTGAATTGGCAAGAAATGATTTTCCAGTTCTTTGGGGGATTAGGACTATTTTTATTTTCCATTAAATATATGGGTGACGGCTTACAAAAATCAGCAGGAGATCGCCTTCGTGATATATTAGATCGCTATACAACAAATCCAATGATGGGCGTATTAGTCGGCATTTTAGTAACGGTACTTATTCAATCGAGCTCTGGTACAACGGTCATTACAGTTGGACTTGTTAGCGCAGGTTTTATGACGCTACGTCAAGCAATAGGTGTTATTATGGGTGCCAATATAGGGACAACATTTACTGCATTTGTCATTGGCTTTGATATTGGACAATTTGCGTATCTAGTCTTAGCTATTGGTGCTTTTCTATTATTTTTCTTTAAGAAAAATAGTATCCAAAATATCGGACAAATAGTATTTGGTCTTGGAGGATTATTTGTTGGCCTGGAACTTATGAGTAATGGTATGAAACCTTTGCAGGAGCTACCAACATTTATCGATATGGCATTACGTATTAGCGAAAATTCTTTACTCGGAGTTATTTTAGGTGCATTGGTAACATTCATCATTCAGAGCTCTAGTGCCACAATTGGTATTTTACAAGGATTGTACGGGGAAGGATTAATGCCGCTTCAAGGTGCGTTACCGATTTTATTTGGTGATAATATCGGAACGACATTAACGGCTGTATTAGCATCAATTGGTGCATCAGTTGCCGCCCGTCGAGTAGCAGCGATGCATGTATTATTCAATGTTATTGGAACAATTATTTTCCTGTTATTATTACCGCAATTTACACTTTATATAGAATGGTTAGCAGGCGTCGCAGGATTAGAACCTAAAATGCAGATTGCATTTGCACACGGATCTTTTAATGTAGTAAATACAATGATTCAATTACCATTAATTGGTGTGTGGGCGTATGTTGTGACTAAGCTCATACCTGGTGAGGATTCTCTTATTGAATATAAACCAAGAAGTTTAGATCTGCATTTTATTGAAGCATCACCTGCTATTGCTATTGGACAAGCGAAGGAAGAAGTTTTACGTATGGGTGAATATAGTATTCGGGGTCTAGAAGAGACATTCGAATATTTGAAAACAAATGATAAAAAGAATGCTACAAACGTTTTACAATATGAAGAAGCAATTAATAGTTTAGATCAGAAAATCACTGATTATTTAGTGAAAGTTTCTGCACAACCATTGTCAGATACAGATTCTACTAGACATCATATTTTACTAGAAAATGTCCGTGATATTGAGAGAATTGGAGATCATTTTGAGAATATCGTGGAGTTAATAGACTACAAAGAGGTGAATGGGGTACAGTTGAGTGATCCTGCTTTAACCGATTTAAGTGAAATGTTTACATTAACGATTGAAACAGTTCAAAAGGCTATTCTTGCGTTGGATACAACTAACCATGGATTGGCGATTGAAGTGACAAAAAAAGAAGAGCTCATTGATCAAATGGAGCGAACTTTTAGGAAAAAACATATTCATCGATTAAATCTTGGCCAATGCTCGGCACATTCGGGTATCGTCTTTACTGATATCGTTAGTAACTTAGAACGTATAGGGGATCACGCTGTTAATATCGCGGAAGCTATTTTACAAAAACATTAAGGAGGGGTTTTATGGATATAATCGCTTGGATACTTATTACTTTAAGTTTTATTGTTGCGTTTGTAGGGCTTATATATCCGATTATTCCGTCAGTACTATTTATATTGCTAGGGTTTATCCTATATGGAGTATTTTATAGCTTTGGAGATTTACCTTGGTGGTTTTGGGTAATCCAAATTCTGTTTGTTGCTTTATTATTTGGAGCAGATACGTTAGCAAATGCTTTTGGCGTGAAAAAATTTGGTGGTTCAAACGCGGGAATGTGGGGGAGCACGATTGGCCTATTAATCGGACCTTTTGTTATTCCTATTGCAGGCATATTGCTAGGGCCTTTTTTGGGAGCAGTGCTAGCAGAGTTAATCTTTAATAGAAGTAGTGTAAAACAAGCCGTTCGAACTGGAATCGGTTCACTCGTCGGGTTCTTAACCTCTATTATTACAAAAGGGATCATCCAAATAATAATGATTGTTATATTTGTTATTGTGATATAAATTGTTTGATAAATTAATAGATTTTCAGTCAAAAGGCTGAAATCCAGTGTTTTAGTGAATAATGTTTGTATGAAAGCTGTTATTTTGATAATCTAATAATGTAATTAATACTTATTAATCCTGAGGAGGAAAATTAATCATGGCTTTTGAATTACCAAACTTACCTTATGCATATGACGCATTAGAACCACATATCGACGCAACTACAATGGAAATTCACCACACTAAACATCACAATACTTATGTTCAAGGCATTAACGCTGCACTAGAAGGTAAATCAGAATTCGAAGGGAAATCAGTAGAAGAAATTATTGCTAATTTAGATGCTGTTCCTGAAGAAATTCGTACTGCTGTACGCAACCACGGTGGTGGTCACTCTAACCACTCATTATTCTGGGAATCTTTAGCTGCAAATGCAGGTGGAGCTCCAACTGGCGAATTAGCAGCTGCAATTGATGCTAAATTCGGTAGCTTTGACGCTTTCAAAGAACAATTCGATAATGCTGCTAAAACTCGTTTCGGTTCAGGCTGGGCTTGGTTATCAGTTGCTAACGGCGAATTAGAAATCTCTTCAACTCCAAACCAAGATTCACCAATCATGGAAGGTAAAACTCCATTATTAGGTCTTGATGTTTGGGAGCACGCTTACTACTTAAACTATCAAAACCGTCGTCCTGACTACATCGGCGCTTTCTGGAATGTAGTAAACTGGGATAAAATCGCAGAACGTTTCGCAGCTGCAAAATAATCTATTTTAAATGCAACAAAGCACGTACCTTTGACGTCAAAAAGGTGCGTGCTTTTTTTATGGTAAAAGAATACATAAGGTGACCCGGAAAGTATGTAAGTTGTACTTTTATTGTCTTTTTCCAAAAATAGAGCACTTCATTATTTTCCTGTAAAAACAAAAGCAATTAGCCTGTTTTTCGACATGACTACGGTGTGTTTTTGTGCTGAAAATGATATACTACTAATTGTGAATTAAGCGGAAGGGGGGCATTGCATGCGCAAAAAAAATCCATCTAAAAAGAAACGTGCAGCTAGTGTCAAAGCAAAACAGCGTGCAAATCTTTCGTTTCGAATGAATATACTTTTCTTTTCAATTTTCCTTTTGTTTTCTCTTTTAATATTACGTTTAGGATATATGCAAATCGTTAAAGGTGAAGATTATGTGAGAGAATTAGCGCGAACTGACGAAGTAACGGTAAATTCTAGCGTTCCTCGAGGCCGAATATATGATAGACAGGGCCGTGTTTTAGTGGATAATGAACCAAAGAATGCGATTACTTATACAAAAATGCAATCGACAACAACGAAAGAGATGTTAGATGTTGCAAATAAACTCGCAAAACTCATTAAAATGGATACGAAAACTATCACGGATCGAGATAAAAGAGACTTTTGGATAACGCTTAACAAAGAAAAAGCTTATGCAAAAGTAAGCAAAAAAGAACAGCAAGACATTAACAATGATCCAGAACTAGAACCGAAAGAAAAGCAGGCAAAGTTAGATGAATTAGTGCGTAAACGAATTACTAACGATGAATTAAGAGAATTTACAAAAAATGATTTACAAGTGCTAGCTATTTATCGATTAATGACTGCCGGCTATTATTTATCACCACAAATTATTAAAAGTGATAATGTAACGAATAAAGAATTTGCAATTGTATCAGAGAATTTATCAGAGCTACCCGGTGTGAATACTACAACAGATTGGGCTCGTGTGAAAAAATCTGCATTAAGTATTTTAGGGTCAACAACAACACCAAGGGAAGGTATTCCAAAAAATTTGGTGGACTATTATTTGGCACGTGATTATTCTCGAAATGATCGTGTCGGTAAAAGCTATATTGAACAACAGTATGAAGAGATATTACAAGGCCAAAAAGCCGTTGTCAAAAATGCGACAAACGGCAAAGGGCAAGTTGTAGATACAATAACAACGTCTGAAGGATCACCGGGTAAAGAATTAATGCTTACTATCGATAGCGAATTACAAGAAAGCGTTGATAAAATTGTTGAAGAACAATTATTATATGCGAAATCACAAGGTGGATCTTCATTACTTGATCGTGCTTTCCTTGTTATGATGAATCCAAACACAGGTGAAGTTTTATCAATGGTTGGTAAGAAAATTGATACAGATGATAATGGTAAAATGACTGTAAATGATTATGCCATTGGTACATTTACATCGGCTTATGAAGTAGGATCTGTTGTAAAACCAGCAACTCTATTAACAGGGTATTCTCTAAATGCTATCAAGGTAGGCGAAACACTACTTGATACACCTATTAATATCGCAGGTACAATAAAATCATCTGTTTTCAATCGAAGTGGTGCAATTATGTTGAATGATTTGACTGCATTAGAACGATCATCCAATGTTTATATGTTTAGAACGGCTTTCCGTATTGCGGGAGTTAACTATGTACCAGGAGCTGGTTTAGCTGTAAAACAAGAAGACTTTACTAAAATTCGTAATTCTTATGCACAATTTGGTTTAGGAGTACAAACGGGTATTGACTTACCAGGCGAATTTGAAGGTGTGAAAGGGACAGAAACATTATCGGGTAAACTACTTGATTTAGTAATAGGTCAGTATGATACATTTACACCAATGCAGTTAGCACAATATGTATCCACTATTGCAAATGGTGGGACACGTATACAGCCTCACTTAGCAAAAGAAATCCGAGAACCATCAGTGGATGGCAAAACATTAGGACCAATTGTAGAAGAATTCGCTCCAAAAGTATTAAATACAATTGACAATTCGAAAGAGGAAATTGATCAGGTAAAAGAAGGTATGAGACGGGTATACTTTGGTAGCCAAGGTTCAGGTGCTAGATACTTCCGTGACGCGGAATTTACTGCCGCAGGTAAGACAGGTACTGCTCAAGCAATTTATTACGGACCAAAGAAAAGTGCTTACGGTACAAACACTCTTTCTATTACACATATCGGCTTTGCGCCATATGAAAATCCTGAAATTGCTTATGCTGTAGTAGTGCCATGGGTTACTACGAATCAAGAAACTTATCCAGCTATCAATAACATCATTGCTCGCAAAGCTGTAGATAAATACTTTGAAATCCAAAAGAAAAATACAGAAAAAGCAAAACAAAAAGTAGGAGAAAAAATTCAAAAGCCTATTACAAAAGAGCAGATTGATGAAGAAGATGCTCAAAAAATGAATGCTCAATAAAATGACTTTCTTCTATTAAAATAGTTAAACGCCTCACATTGTACAAAATACAATGTGAGGCGTTTTTTGTTTACATTATTACAAAAAACGACAGCGATTTACAAAGCATTTACAATACCTATATATATCCTTACATTACATTTATATGTCCTCAACATGTCTACTTTATAGTTAACAGTGTAGTAAACAAACATAAAAACCTTAGGGGGAACAAACAGATGAAAAACTGGAAGTACTTCATGATGACATCAATCGTAGGCTCGGCACTTTTGTTAGGAGCATGTGGCAGTGACACAGAAGAAGGTAACAAAACGTCAAACAGCGGTGCAACTAGCCAAGAAACAAATGCAGGTGCAAGTGAGCAACTAGAAGGAAAAATCGCAGGAGACGGTTCTTCAACTGTAGCGCCAATCATGGAAGCAATCGTAGAGGAATATACAGCTGTTCAACCTAAAGTACAAGTTTCAGTAGGTGTCTCTGGAACTGGTGGAGGTTTTGAGAAATTCATAGCAGGTGAGACGGCGTTTTCTAACGCATCTCGTGAAATTAAAGAAGAAGAGGCTGCTAAGTTAAAAGAAGCAGGCATTGACTATACAGAAATGAAAATTGGTTATGATGGTTTATCTATCGTAGTAAATAAAGAGAATGATTGGATAGAAGATTTAACAGTAGATCAATTAAAACAAATTTGGACTGAAGATGGTAAAGAAAAGAAATGGTCTGATATCGATCCATCTTGGCCAAAAGAAAAAATTGTCTACTACTCTCCTGGTACTGACTCAGGAACATATGACTATTTCGATGAAGTTATTTTAGACGGTAAAGATTTAGCGAAAAAAGCAACTCTATCAGAAGATGATAACGTACTAGTACAAGGTGTTGAAGGCGATAAAAATGCTATCGGATTCTTCGGTTACGCCTACTACTTAGCAAATAAAGATAATCTTAAAATTGTTAAAGTTGGCGGAATTGAGCCAACAAATGAAACAATTAAATCAGGTGAATATTCACCGCTCTCTAGACCACTATTCATCTACGTGAAGAATAGCGAAGTAAAAGAAAATGCAGCATTCTATAACTTTATGAAATACGCTCTTGAAAATGCTGGTGATATGGCAGAAGCTGTAGGCTATGTTAGAACACCGGATGAAGATTACAAAAAAGACTTAGATGCTTTAGAAGGCTTGAAATAATCACTGGCTAGGGGAGCGAGTAGCAAAACGCTACCTGCTCCCCTTTTACTGAAGGGGGACTTCAACTTGGCTGTAAAAGAATCGACGGATAAACTGTCTGTTCAGGATTTAATTGCACAATCACGTGGTAAAGGATCTAAAAAGATAGTAGAAAAAGTAATGCCAATCTTATTGTTTACCACTGCTTTAATATCGGTATTAACAACGTTTGGAATAGTCTTCACACTTATTTTTGAAACATTTGAATTCTTTAAGGAAGTACCTATCATTGATTTCTTATTTGGTACGGAATGGCTCCCATTCTCAAGCAAGGAGCCGATGTACGGAATTTTACCGCTAATCTTAGGAACGTTAAAGGTAACAGTTATTGCAGTTTTAGTAGCAGTGCCACTCGGTATTGCAGCAGCAATTTACCTTAGTGAATATGCAAGTGATCGTACACGACGTATGATCAAACCGGTTCTAGAAGTATTAGCAGGTATTCCGACAATTGTTTATGGATTCTTTGCACTGACATTTGTCACTCCTATGTTACAAGAATTGATTCCAGGTTTGAAAATATTTAATGCATTGAGTCCAGGAATTGTCGTAGGAATCATGATATTACCGATGATTGCCTCGCTTTCTGAAGATGCAATGACTTCTGTACCAAATGCAATGCGAGAAGGAGCTTTGGCACTGGGTTCAACAAAACTGGAAGTAGCAATCAAAATTGTGTTACCAGCGGCATTGTCAGGGATATTAGCTTCGGTAGTACTTGCGGTGTCTCGTGCAATTGGTGAAACAATGATCGTATCTCTTGCTGGAGGAGCGACACCAACATTTGACTTTAGCGTGACGGATTCAATCCAAACGATGACGGCATATATTGTACAAGTTTCAACAGGTGATGCAGGGTATGGAACAACCATTTACTACTCAATTTACTCAGTTGGATTTACACTATTCATCTTCACATTGCTGATGAATTTACTCGCACATTTCATTTCAAAACGCTTTAGGGAGGAATATTGATGGTGAAATATGTTGATCATACGCAAGTTGTGAAGCGCATGAATGGGCGACTAGTTGTAAATAAGCTGTTGAAAACAGTTTTCTTATTAGCAATACTTTTCGCCTTAGCAATGCTTGGTATATTAGTTTACCGCATGTTTGATCAAGGTTGGGGTTATTTATCGGTAGACTTTATTTCAAACTTTGCATCTAGGTTCCCAGAAAAAGCAGGGATTAAAGCTGCACTCGTTGGTTCAATTTTTTTAATGTTAGTTGTGGCACCAGTTTCCCTATTTCTTGGGGTAGGAACGGCAATTTATTTAGAAGAGTATGCGAAGCAAAATAAAATAAACGCCTTCATCCGCATGAATATCTCGAATTTAGCTGGTGTTCCTTCTATAGTATTTGGGTTACTTGGTTTAACGATATTCGTTCGTTCGTTAGCATTAGGGAAAAGTGTACTAGCAGCGGGACTTACAATGAGTTTGCTGATCTTACCTGTTATTATAGTGGCTGCACAAGAAGCAATTCGTTCTGTACCAAAAGAATTAAGGGAAGCATCATACGGTATGGGAGCAACAAAATGGCAAACTATTTTAAAAGTTGTCTTACCATCAGCGGTACCTGGAATTTTAACAGGAAGTATTTTAGCACTGTCGCGAGCTATAGGTGAGACTGCACCGCTTGTTGTGTTAGGAATTCCAGTAATTGTTCATTTCTTACCAGATGGCATTTTGAGCGAATTCACAGCTTTACCGATGCAAATCTTTGACTGGGCAAAACGCCCGCAAGAGGAATTTCAATATGTTGCAGCGGCCGGTATTCTAGTATTGATGACATTCTTGGTTATCTTAAACTCTATTGCCGTCTTAATTCGAAATAAATTTCAACGTCGTTATTAAAAACTAGGGGGCTTCAATGATGGTTAAACTTCCAGTAAATGAAGTATATGAAACAAAAGGACAAAACTTTAAAGTAATTTCAAACGAAGACAAACGAACAGTGTATCATTCTAAAGACTTGAATTTATGGTACGGAGAACATCATGCCTTAAAAGATATAAATCTTGAAATGAAAGAAAATGAAGTAACGGCTATTATTGGTCCATCTGGTTGTGGTAAATCGACGTATATTAAAACGTTAAATCGAATGGTCGAGCTAATCCCATCTGTTCGTACAGAAGGTGAAATTTTATACCGTGAGCGTAATATTCTAGATAACAAATACCAAGTTGAAGAATTGCGTACTAAAGTCGGTATGGTATTTCAAAAACCAAACCCATTCCCAAAATCTATTTACGATAACATCGCTTATGGTCCACGTATACATGGTATTAAAAATAAGAAAATCCTCGATGAAATTGTTGAAAAAAGTTTACGCGGAGCAGCGATATGGGATGAAGTTAAAGATCGTCTAAACCAAAATGCATATGGTTTATCAGGTGGACAGCAACAACGTATTTGTATCGCTAGATGTCTTGCCATTGAACCAGATGTCATTTTAATGGATGAGCCAACTTCAGCATTAGATCCGATTTCTACTTTAAAAGTTGAAGAGTTAGTCCAAGAATTAAAAGAAAACTACTCGATTATTATTGTGACACATAATATGCAACAAGCAGCGCGTATTTCGGATAAAACGGCATTCTTCCTAAATGGAGAAGTGATAGAGTATGCGGCTACGAATCATATTTTCTCTACACCAACGGATAAAAGAACAGAAGATTATATTTCCGGTCGATTCGGTTAAGGAGGAATAGAAAGATGACGGTTCGTGAAAAATTTGAAAATGATTTAAAGCGAGTGCAAGGGCTAATGTTAGATTTATGTCATATGTCTATTCAAGCATTAGAAAAATCAGTTGAGGCTCTTTTTGACCAAGATATTGATGCGGCACTATTATTAATAGATCAAGATCGTTTTATCAACAGGTTAGAAGAACATTTAAATGATGAAGTCATTTTATTGATTGCCAAACAACAACCTGTTGCGACTGACTTACGTCGCTTAATCGTAATGATTAAAGCTGCCTCAGATATGGAGAGAATTGGGGATTACGCTGTAAATATCGCAAAAGAGACGATTCGTCTTGGTGAAACGAAAGTGGTCTATCCTACGGAGAAAATTGCACAAATGCGTGATCAAGCAATCGCTATGTTAAAAAATATGGTACAGGCATTTATTGAAGAAGATATGAACAAAGCTAAAGAAATTGCGCTCTTAGATGATCAAATTGATGCTTTATATGGAGAAGCAATCGTTGAGATTTTAAATACGCCGACCGAAAATATGAAAGATATTGGCCAAGTCGCGCAATTATCTTTTGTTTGTCGCTATTTAGAGCGTTCGGCAGATCATGCCACAAATTTAGCTGAGCTGTTATTTTACCTAGTGAAGGGTAAGCATTATGAGTTGAATCAATAGCCGATTCATAAAAGCAAGCAAGCTGACTAATTTGCCAGCTTGCTTTTTGTTGTTGACCGAGTTAATACTGGTGATGTACTTTCAACTTAGCAGAGTTTTAATAGAAAAACGTCCATTGAGTACGTTGAATACTCAATGGACGTTGAAGTTTTTCAGAACTTAATGACCTGATTGCATTTCAATTATTTACTACGTGTAATTTTCTTAACAATTTCAGCGGTAGTCATTTTGACGTTTAAATCGTAAGTCCCTATTTGAAGACTAGATGCTTTGTCATTTTTGATGATGTAAAGTTCGAAGTCACCAGCGTCTTTAATTATACCGGCTTTCTCAAGAGCTGAACTTACTTCTGAAGTACCCATTCCCTTTTTAATAACAAGTGTATACGACTTTGCCGTTTTTTTAACTGAGGCATTTACAGCTACTGTATTATTTTTTAGTGCGCTGTAATCTGTTTGTATTTTAGCAAGCTGCTCTTTTGCTTCAGCAGCTTCAGCGTTGATTGCTTCTAGTTCGTTCTTTTTGATAAGGACCGTCCCTTTAGGCACATTTATATTCGCTGCTTCAGTGTCAGCATCACTTGTTATAAAATCCGTGATGGTGAAGCTAGCACCCGCTATAAAAAGGGCGATGCCAAATGCTCGGATGGATGATTTTCTCATACGCGGCTGCCTCCACTTTGAAGGACTTCTTGCACCTGTTCCACTGATAGAGAAGATCGCTTACTTATTTCAGGGATAGTATAGCCCTGCTTATGTAGCGTTTGCACTTGACTGACAATGATTTGGTGAATACCTTTAGTGGATGCAGCTACCGGAGATGCTACTTTTTTAGTTGTTCCTTTCAACTTGGGCTCTAATAATAATTCTTCCTCGATTACTTTTAAGCGACGCTTAAGTTGATGCGTTTCCTGATAAAAATTAAGAGAAAGTTCTTCAACATCTCCCTCGATTTGTGTCGAATGATCTTTGATGAAAAACGAAGCAATTATTACGATAATCCCGACAATCATTAATATAGATGATAATTCCAAAATCTTTCACCTCAATAGGTTTAAATAGTTGTGATACCATTTTATCATAAAGTAGGACATAATACTCCTGCTCTTCAAACAGTATCCCACGTTTAGCCACGTATTAGACGAAATTTCCAGAAGAAATGACAGTAGATTTTTTCCGAAGTTATGATATAATAAGTTAGTCGTATAAATCATGCTCACTAAAGACATTTTATTCTTGATATAGAGTGGGAGGGGTAAAGATGCGCGTTAATATTACATTAGCTTGCACTGAATGTGGCGAACGTAACTACATTTCTAAGAAAAACAAGCGTAACAATCCAGAACGTCTTGAATTGAAAAAATATTGCTCTCGTGATAAGAAGAACACTCTTCACCGTGAAACGAAGTAATAACTGTTGCCAAAACCACGAGTGGTTTTGGCTTTTTCCGTTCTTTGGACTAAAAGGAGTGAACCCCTTGGATAAAAAAACACTACGTCGAGATATGAGAGCGCAGCTTGCTCAAATGTCAAAAGCGCAATATGATGCATACTCATTGCAAATTCACGAAAAACTATTAAGAGAATCTTCTATTAAAAAAGCGAATGTAATTGGTTTAACCATATCAGCCTTTCCAGAAGTGAATACAATGCCATTAATTGAAAAACTCTGGTCACAAGGCAAACGAGTAGCGGTTCCTAAATGCGAGCCTAAAACACGTGCTATGATATTCTATGAAATTACATCATTCGATCAATTAGAAACGGTCTATATGCAACTGAAAGAACCTATTCCTGCTTTAACAAAAGAAGTGCCAAAGGAAGAAATCAATTGTTTGATTGTTCCAGGTGTTGTATTTGATCGGTTTGGTTATCGCGTAGGCTTTGGCGGTGGCTACTATGATCGGTATTTAGCCAGCTATAACGGAGAGCGAATCAGCTTAGCTTTTGGAGTACAGCTCATACATAAAGTACCGACAGATCAATATGATTTACCGGTTCATAAAATAATTACAGAGACAAGCGTTATTAATTGTCTTGAATATCGAAAGGAGTCACAATCAGTCGATGAAAACAGTATATGATGTGATGCAATTTTTGAAACGCTTTGGTACATTTATTTATACAAAAGATCGCGTTGCGGATTTAGAACTGATGGAGGATGAGATACGAGAACTCTATTCTTCACATTTAATAGACATACAGGATTACCAAATGG
Source organism: Viridibacillus sp. KH_047 (assembly GCF_057838945.1). Lineage (NCBI taxonomy): Bacteria > Bacillati > Bacillota > Bacilli > Caryophanales > Caryophanaceae > Viridibacillus > Viridibacillus sp. KH_047. Next base: position 1,280,517 of record NZ_CM174479.1, read on the forward strand.
CTTTGATGATTCTACGCCAAGAAATTTCGAAAGAGAAAAGGAATAGACAATAATTGTAAGGGGTGGTAGAATTTATTTTCTACTACTTTTTTTAAGATTAATGAAACTTTTACATGACTCATCCGTCTAATAAAGAGTCTGTAATAAAAACGGAGAATTGATTATATAATATGTGATGTAACATTTTTGTTGCGTTGTTGTAAAAAAAGGATTATGATATATTTTGTTTCTTTCATATATGAAACTAAAATTGTAAAGAACGAAAGAAAGTAGGGGGATGTTAGGAATGAATTTTAAAAAAGCACCTAAACATTCAATTTTGGCTTTAGCAATAATAGCCACTTGGATCAAAACATATATAACATATCAAACAGCTTTTGATATGAAAATTGAAAATACAATGCAGCAACTGATTCTGTTTATTAACCCAATTAGCTTTTTGCTATTTATTTATGGGTTATCGTTATTCTTTAAAACTGCAAAAGCACGTAATCGCTATATAATTATCACAAGTAGTATTCTAGCAATTGTTTTATATGCTAACGTTGCTGTTTACCGCTTCTTCGATGACTTTATAACATTACCGATGTTGTTCCAAACAAGTAACTTCGGTGACCTAGGAAACTCTGCATTATCTTCTATGTACTTTACAGATGTTTTCTACTTTACAGACGTTGTTTTGTTAATACTAGCAGTTAAGTTTTTACCTGTAGCAAAAGAAATTTTCGTAGTTAAACCGAAAATGCGTCGTACGTATTTTGTTTTATCATGTGCAATGTTATTCTTAAACCTTGGTTTAGCTGAAATGGAACGTCCACAGTTACTAACACGTAGCTTTGACCGTGAAATTTTAGTGAAGAATATTGGTACTTACAATTACCATCTATATGATATTTACATTCAATCAAAATCACATGCTCAACGTGCATTAGCTGATGGTAGTGAGTTAACAGAAGTTACAAACTACGTAAAATCTAATCAAGCAAAAGCTGACGATAAAATGTTCGGTATTGCAAAAGACCGCAACGTTATTGTTATCTCGCTTGAATCAACTCAAGACTTTGTCATTAATAATGAAATGAATGGCCAAGAAATTACACCATTCTTAAACTCTTTAACAAAAGATAAAGACACATTCTACTTCGATAATTTCTATCACCAAACTGGTCTTGGAAAAACATCGGATGCTGAATTTATTGTTGAAAACTCATTGTTCGGGACAGGTCGAGGAGCTGTTTTCTTCACTAATAGTGGGAATACATTCAACTCGATGGCTGAACGTTTAAATGGTGAAGGTTACTATACTTCAGTCCTACACTCAAATAATAAGAGTTTCTGGAACCGTGATATGATGTATAATGCATTTGGTATTAAGAAGTTCTATGATATTGATTCATTTGATGTAAATGATGATAATTCTGTTAACTGGGGACTAAAAGATATTCCGTTTATGGAACAATCAGTGGATATTATGAAAACAATGCCACAACCTTTCTATACACGTATGTTATCTTTAACAAATCACTACCCATTCACTTCTGATGAAGAGGATCAATTCATTGAGCCTTACACATCTGGAGATGGCACAGTGGATCGTTATTTCCAAACTATGCGTTATACAGACGAAGCTATTAAAAAGCTGTTTGCTGATTTAAAAGAAAAAGGCTTATATGATAATTCAATCATTGTAATGTATGGTGACCATTATGGTATTTCTGAAAACCATAATAGAGCAATGGAACAATATTTGGGTAAAGAGATTACACCATTTGAAACAGCTCAGCTACAACAAGTACCATTCTTCGTGCATATTCCTAACTCAGGTGAAGGTAAAGTAATGCATGAAGTGTCGGGTCAAATGGATGTTCGCCCAACATTATTACACTTATTAGGTGTTGATACATCTAATGACGTACAATTAGGTACAGACTTATTCTCTAAAGACAAAGAAGACTTCGTTACATTCCGTGATGGTCGTTTCGTAACTGATAAACTAGTTTATGCTGGAGAAGTTTGTTACGATAAAGAAACAGGTGAAAAAACGGATAAAGCAAAATGCGAGCCGTTTATTGAAAGAGCAAATAAAAAACTAGAATACTCTGATCGTATTATTAATGGTGATTTACTCCGCTTTTATGATGAAAAAACTGGAGCTTTAAAATCAAGTTCAGAAGAAACTAAATAAATCCTTTTGAAAACCTACATGAATCTATTCATGTAGGTTTTTTTATGAAAATCCATAATTTTCTACTTATAACGAAACCTTTTTAGTTTATAATCGTATAATAGATGTGTGTGAAGAGGGGGCACAATATGAAAAAATTTATGATGTATCTAGTCCTCGCTTGTGCCATTTTCCTAGTTGGGTGTAATAAAGAAGCTTCACAACCAAATTTAGATGCGGATTCAAATAACCCGGAAGCGGTTGAACAAAAAAGGGTTGCAACAGAAGTTCTTGATTATTCTATGAAGACAGAAGATTTACATAGTATTGTTGGGTTTCTATCTGAAACAACAATTTTGTATGTTGCTTATGAATCAGACAGTTTCCACCTAGTAACTTATAATTTAATTACAGGTGAAAAAGAGAAGATTTATTCAGAAAAGGACCAAATTATTCAAGTGATGATCCATTCTTCTAAAAAGCAAATTATCGTTCAATCTTCCACAAACTCCTCATCTGCAACGGTAAAGATGATTTCGTTAAAAGGGGAAATCCTACATAGTGTCGATATTCAATCCTCTGAGTTATCAATTATGTGGAATCCTAACAACCCTCAATTAGTCGCCTTCACAGCATTCCAGGGGGATTTTTCGTACCAATGTTATGTCTTTGATGGTGAACAGGAAAAGTTGCATAAGATTGATCCTAGTAATCCATTTTTAGTTTGGCAATCCGATGATATTTTACTATATAACCGTTGGACAGCTCGTCAGCTTAATGGTGGTAAAATAGTAGAATTAAATTGGAAGACTGGTCAGGAACAACAAACTGATTTAAAAAAAGTTGTCTATTTGGATACAGAGAAGGATGCTAGATTAACAGTTCAAATTGATTTCGAAACAGAACAGTTTTCTTATTTATTAAAGAACAAAAATAAGGAAATCACTTGGCAAGCACCTGCATTAAGTAATTATTCTCAATGGTTTGTTCCGGATTTAGTTTGGTTAGAGGATCAATCAGTGATGGCTATATTACCAACTGAAGGTGGTTTGTTGGATGATTATTCAGGTGAATTTAAGTTGATGAAAATTTCAGAAGAAAAAGTAGAAGAGTTAGTAACGCTTGATGAGTATACAATGATTACTTGCTCTCCAAAAGGTTCACTTTGTTTATATGGCAATGATTTAGAGCAAGTTATGTCGTTTGAACCTTACAAAAAGAAAAAATGGTTAACCCTTGAATAGAAGACAAAAAAAAGCTGTGGTATAAAAACCACAGCTTTTGTTGTCCCACTTTGTATTAGTGAAGAGATGGTGGGAACCCTTGATTTAAGATAGTCATAAATACGAACCATCCGAACACTGCAAATGTAGCAAAGTTAAAAGCAATTCCTAGAACGCTTTTTTCTTTAAGAGACTGTACAGTGCCAACTAGACCTAGAATTGCGACTAAGCCAAAAATAACCATTAATAAGTTCAATATAGACACTCCTTTCGACATCCGAAAATGAATGCCGCAAACAATATTCCTCTTCTATTGTAAAGCTAATTAGTACTTTTGTCGAGATTAAAAAGTGACGGATATTTGAACGAAGGATGTTATCATATATGTACCATTTCATGACGGAATCTGTATAATATAGTGGAGGTGAATAGAATGTTAAATATTCGAACATATACATTAGGACCAGTTCAAACAAATTGCTATATTATTTCAAATAAAAAGAAAGAATGTCTTGTGATTGATCCGGGTAGTGAAGGTGAGAGACTTGTACAGCAATTAAGAGCATTAAATTTGCGTCCGTTAGCTATTTTGTTAACACATGCTCATTTTGATCATATTGGAGCAGTAGATGCAGTGAGAGATGCTTTTAAAGTACCTGTTTATTTACATAAGGCGGAAACAGATTGGTTGATTGATCCAATGAAAAATGGTTCTGGTCGATATGCGGAATTACCAAATATAACAACACGGCCAGCAGATCATGTAATTGATCAACCACAAGAATTAACTATAGGACCTTTTGAATTTGAGATTGTACACACTCCAGGTCATTCTCCGGGTAGTATTTCATTTATATTCAAAGATGAAGGATTTGCGATAGTTGGAGATACTCTATTCCAAGGTAGTGTGGGACGCACAGATTTAGTAGGTGGTAATGAAAAACTATTATTAAAATCCATCCATGATAAGCTCTTATCGTTAGGTGAGAATCTAATCGTTTATCCAGGTCATGGAGATACAACTACTATTGGAAATGAAATGGAGCAAAATCCGTTTTTGAATGGGTTTTTATAAAATTTAGGGTTAAAATGAAGAAAAAACCGATTAGTGAGTGAAACCTTACTAGGCGGTTTTTTTATGTAATTTGATAGAGAACACATTAACTTAGGTCATGTTTCTTTTTATTTTTTCTGGAATCATAACAACTTCGGTTGATAGATTAACTGGTTTAAAGGTTGGGTCAATGCATTCATCCCAATAGTTTAAATGCTTTTCATCAATCCAATGTGTAGAGTCCTCTACAGCATTTCCACCTTTTCCTTGTACAGCGTACCAATACAAATACTCCTCATTATTCCAAACTTCACGGAAGATTGTTTCAACGTACATTTTTTCTCCTTCTAATGTAACAAGAACATCCTTCATGTTATCATTTAAAAACTTTAACCATTCCGTAACTTTTTCTGTTTTTCCTTGTTGAACTCGATATCTCGTGCATTCAATTTCTAGCATTTACTATTCCTCCAGTCAGTTGCATGACTCCTCTTTGATAAGATGGAATTCAAATATTTTTTGATATCATAATAAATTGAACAGATAATATTTATTATTAATATTCAAACAAAAGTAAGATATGTTTAATTATAGATAAACAAAATGGTAATTACAACCATTTTTGTTTGAGGTTATGTAGAGATAGCTTATTAGTATTTAAATTATTGGAAATAGGTATGTAAGTAGGAAAACAGTTTTAGTTTTGTTAAAAGAACGAAAAAAAAGTTTGAAAGGAGGGGAGGGTTATTCGACTGAAGAATAATGACCTAGGTGTGGTTTTTACGAATTATCGATAAAAATTATAAGGCATGGAAGTTAATAAGAGAGTTGGATGAAAACAATAAATAATGGAGAAAAGTCCTGAATAATAAACTACTTGCTTTCACATTCTAGGATACTTTTTAAACGATCGAGGGAAATATCGAATATAAAGACGTGAATATTCTGCTAAATAACAAAGGGGAGAGTTAGCGCAACAAAGAGCGGAGTTAGTGCAACAAACATTTGAGTTAGTGCAACAAACAACTCGGTTAATGCAATAAACATCTAAGTTAGCGCAACAAACAAATTTAAACGCAAAAAAAAAGAGGCTTTGAAGGCCTCTTAAATAGAAGATATAAATCTTCTTCATCTAGGGGATGTTTCTCACCATATAGAATGGAGAGGGTTAAAGTTAAGCTACAATTACAATTATAACAAGCATTAATAAGGTGTCAATAGTGGAAAATGCACAAAATAAAAAAGACAGCTTTGTACTGTCTTTTTTATTTACTATTAATTTCCTGCGCCTGCAACGTGAATGAATGTAGTATAGTACGTGAAGCCTGCGAAGAAAACTGTTAAGTAAGCACCGAAGATGTACATATACATACGTTCCGTTAGGTTTAAGTATCCTAATAGAAGGAAAAACCCTGTATTAGCTAAGAATAATAGCGAAACTTCTTTCATATCACCTAAATAAAACATAACTGCGAAAATCCCTGTCCAGAAGCCCATTACTTTATACATATTATCCATATATGATTCCCTCCTTTTGCGACGACACAATAATCTCTTATCCATTATAAATGATTTGAAACCAACATGTAAACCGCTACTTAGGTTTACTTTGTGACAAAGCAGTGTAAAAAATTAAATATCAATTCGATAAGTGCAGTATTTACAGCTTTCAATCATGCTATCAATTTGCGCAAATTCTTGTACATCAAATAAGTATTCAAATTGGCCTTTTAAGAATGATTCATGCAAGTCACAAACGAGTGATGCGTGTTTCTCGATTTGACTATGGAAAGGACAATTATAAACAGCAAAGCGGATTGTTTTTCCTTCGGGCTTATCGAGAATTACAGGAACATAACCAATAAATGAGGCAGCTTCTGTAATGATCTCTACACGTTCATCAAATGAAATGAACGATTTATCCCTTTGACGATTAGATAAGATTGATTGAATTTGTTCGACACCTTTTTTGTAGCAAATCTTTTTACCGATAGTATTGGCATCTTCACCAAGTTCTATAATGATTTCTAGAACCCAACTTAATAATTCCTCATAATTTCGTTGAGGGAAGGTTAGAGCAATGCCGTTAGCAACAGCTTTATATTTTCTTCCAGGCCGGCCGCCTTTTCCTGTCTTTTCATATTCAGACTTAATTACATCAATTTCGTTTAATTTAGTTAAATGAAGTCGCGCAACGTTTGGGTGAATTTGGAATTTATCAGCGATGTTTTGGACTGAGAAAGAATCTTTTTCTTGTAACATATATTGATAAATTGAAAATCTTGTTTCATCTGCTAGTGTACTTGTGATTTTTAATGGATGTAACATGAAAAGGTTCCACCTCCTGTATATTTATCTTTATTATAAAACAATATAAAATATCTATCAGTATAAAACTGATATATTCAAAAAAATAAGTAGAATAATGTAAAAAAGTGAAAGATTACTAGCCTTTTTTCGTTGAAAATCTATTTTGAGATAATAGAAAAGCTTTAAAATTATATATTATGCTTTTTCAACAACGCATAATATTAATTTGCATGATTGTATATATTTTCTTGTTTTTGCGGTGTATAATTTCGCTAACGGATAAGGAGCGGTCGTTATTCGTCGTGGTAGAAAGGGGGCAATATGTCATTTACTGAGACAGTTGTGGAGCAAAAAAGTGAGCATCTATTGTTGAAGGCAATACATTTTGGCGCATCCGACTTACATTTAATGCCTAGTGAAAACGACTATTTACTATACTTTCGAAAATATGGGCAGCTCGTGTCTGCTGGACAACTTCCCCTAGAATTGGGTGATCGGATGATTTCCTACTTTAAATTCCTCTCCTCTTTAGATATTAGTGATAAGCGTAGACCTCAAAGTGGTTCGTTTCAGCAAGTTTTAAATGAACAGCCAACTGCTTTTCGCGTATCCACATTACCATCCATTTTCATGCGGGAAAGCTTGGTCATTCGTATAATGTTGCAGGACCACGCAATTCCAATTTCTTCCCTATGTTTATTCGCTGAATCGGCAAAGCATTTATCGCAATTAGTGAAAAAGAGACAAGGCATCTTATTTTTCACCGGTCCAACTGGATGCGGTAAATCTACATCATTATATTCCCTTATACATTATTGCTCTAATGAACTAAAAAAGCACGTCATATCCTTAGAAGATCCAGTGGAAAATAGTCAATCCAATTTATTGCAAATTCAAGTGAATGAAAGAGCCGGTGTTACATACGCAGCCGGACTAAAAGCAATTTTAAGACATTCCCCCGATATTATTATGATTGGCGAAATACGTGATCAAGAATCGGCTAAGATTGCAATAGAAGCTGCATTAACAGGGCATCTTGTTTTAACTACGATTCATTCAATGGATACAATCGGCTGTTTATTCCGTTTACTAGATTTGGGCATCTCTTTAGAAGAGTTAAGGCAAACAGTAATTGGAGTGGTTGCACAGCGATTAGTAAAGAAAGCAAATTCTCAAGATGAAGAAAGATTATCGGCCATTTATGAGATATTAGCAGATGGAACTCTAGCGGAAGCCATAGAACACGTGAAGAGCGATAAAAAATTCATACTGCCACTAGAACTCTCTTTAGAAGGACAGATGAAAAAAGGGGTGAGTTTGGGTGCAATTACAGCTCAACCTTCACCGATTTAGTAAAAAGAGTAAAACTTTACCTAAGATGAAAGATAGGGCGAACTTTTTGAAAAAGATGAGCGTATTGCTAGAGGAAGGCTATACATTTCGAGATGCTTTATCTATGTTATTACCTCATCATGTTGAAGAATTATCAGAAGTGGAATCTTTGGTAGAAGAAAAATTTCGAAGCGGTTCTAATATGAGTGAAATTCTGCAATTGCTCGGCTTTCAGAAAAGCTATTTAATGACCATTCATGTGGCGGAGCAACAAGGAAGAGTTGTAAGAGCCCTTGATTCTATAGCAAGTCAAATGATCACGAAGGAAGAAACCCAAAAAAGACTACAAAAGCTAATGGCCTATCCTGCGATTTTGTTTGGCTTTTTAGTTCTGCTCTTTTTTGGATTTCGGACCTATTTTTTACCCAATATGTCTTCAATGATGCTTTCTAGAGATGGTGATGCAAGTGTATCTAAATTAACACTATCCACTTTCTTCTTGCATATTCCAGATGCCTTGATTATTGCAGCCTGTGGAAGTATCTTATTTGCGTTTATGGCTTGGAAGAAAATAAGCAAGAAAGAGATTGGTCACCAAATGATATTGTATTTGAAAATTCCAGTTCTCAGTCGATGGTTTCGTCTGCAATTAACACGCCAATTTGCTTATGAGTTGGGTGGGCTTTTAGAAAGTGGTCTTTCAATGCAAGAAAGTTTAATTATTTTACAGCAACAAGAGTTACAACCATTCATGGCGAAAATAGCAGGTGAAATACGTGAACGAGTTATTTTTGGTGATTCACTTTCTACTGCGGTAAATCATATGAAGATTTTTCAAAAAGGATTTAATGCACATATACAACATGGCGAAGAAGGTGGCAATCTAGGTAGAGAACTTCAAATCTATAGTGATTTTTTGACGGATAAAACCGAAGCGAATATGACTAGAGTGCTAGCTATTATTCAACCATTACTTTTTTGTATTATCGCAGTTTGTATTCTTGGAGCTTATTTAGCTATTTTATTGCCAATGTACGAAATGATGGAAATGGTTTAAGAGAGGAGAACCGACATGCAATTATTAAAACAACAGAAGGGCTTTACTTTAATCGAAATGCTCATTGTTTTGTTTATTATTACAGTGTTGATTTTGATTGCAATACCAAATGTAACAAAGCACTTTAGCACAGTAGATGATAAAGGGTGTAGAGCATATGTCAATATGGTACAAGGACAAGTTGAAGCATATCGTATTGACGAAAAAAAGTATCCAACATCGATTGAAATGTTGGAGGACACAAAGTATTTAAAGCAAGATACAAATGCTTGTGCAGGAAAAAAGATTCAAATTTCGGATGGAGAAGTTTCTACAATAGATGAGTAATAAAGAAGCTGGTTTTACATTCGTCGAATTGTTATTAGTACTAACGGTTACAATGATAATTTGCTCTTTAAGCATGGCATTAGGAAAAGCAAAGTTGGATGAACGAATGGTTAATCGGTTTTTATATCAATTAATGCTAGATATCGAGCAGGTGCAAAGTGAGTCAATTGGTAGCGAGGTTTTTTCATATCTAGAATTTATCGACGATGGAAAGAAATACAGAGCATATACATTGGACGGGGAAGGTAATTCGCCAATTAATACAAGACGTTATTATTTTACACGCGAACTACCAGAGGGGGTTACGTATAGTTACAGCAGTCCATTACGTCAGATTAAAATTGATTCTAAAGGTACATTCTCGAGTTTTGGTACTTTGGTTTTTGTAACGCCAACTGGGAATAAATCACTTATTATTAATATTGTTAAAGGAAGGATGAAAATTGTGGAATGACAAAGGGAACGCATTACCAGAAACATTATTAACTCTAGTTATTATTTTGACGATATTCGGAACTCTTTTACCAGCATTGCAAATGATGAAAGGTACTTTAAGTGATAAGAAAATGGCGATGTACGCCGCTGAAACAGCTTACCAAGCTTCTCAACGAGTCGAGCAGGGGGAGCAACTTCAAGGTAGTCGAACTATAGAAAGTGTTAACTATCAATGGTATTTCACGAATAATGAAGTATGCGTATTTTATGAAAACTTAAAAGGACAACAGCAAAAATGTATTCGGCCATAAAACGTCTAATAGAAAATCGTTCTGGTTATACGTTAGCGGATGCCCTTTTGCAACTGATGGTCCTTATGCTGTTTTCACAGTTATTTATGTTCTTCTATCCTTGGTATGAAGAGTCAAATAGAACTTTTCATCAACGACAGGAAATTGAATGGGAGCTATTTACGTATGATTTGCAATCCTATTTGTTAGATATAAAAACGATTGGCATAGGCGCAAATGCTAATTTACACATTGGAAAGGATAATCGAAGTTTCTCTATCAATAGATCGAGTGCTGTAGTACGTATGCAAAAGGAAGGGCAAGGAAACGAGCCAATGCTGATGAATGTTTATGAAATACAGTTTTTTATTGATGCAGATCGTACAACTTTAACTACAAAAGTATTGTTTACGAATGGCTTAAGGAAGGAGAAAGATTTTGTTATTACGTATGTTAAAGAGTGAAAAAGGCATGCTTCTTCCAGTAGCGATGATTCTATTATTTTTTTGTACGAGTTACCTTTTGAGCACTGTGATGTCTTATGAATCTCATTTTCGAACGTATAATTCATTGGAATCAGCGTATGTTCGTGCTACTATAAATAAAATACAAGAAATTGAAAATAGCACAGAGTAACAGTCGTCGTTGATGAGAAGGTGAAAAAATGAGAAAAGTATATTTAGTAGGGTTTATGGGTTGTGGTAAAAGCGCAATTGGTAGACGTTTAAGCTACTATTTGAAAATGCCCTACTATGATATGGACCAAGAAATTGTTAGAAGAGAGAAAATGACGATTCCTGAAATATTTGAAAAATACGGAGAAGAGCACTTTCGTCAACTGGAGACGGATTTTTTACGGAATTTCCGAGATGAGTTTTGCATCATTTCAACAGGTGGTGGTGTAGCGATGAATCCTCAAAATCGTAGAATAATGCGTCAAACGGGACTAGTCCTTTTTTTAGATGCGACATTTTCAGATATTTGGAAGAGAATCCATAAAGATAAAAACCGTCCAATCGTCCAACGTTCTACAAAGCAAGAATTAGAAGATTTATTTTATAAACGCCGAAAATTTTATAGAGAAGCTACACATATCACAATTCGGACAGAAAATCGTTCACTAAAACAGATTGTTGAATATACAGCTTTTCAAATAAAACGTCTAAAAGGCGAATGAAATATGAAGTAACGCCAGATAATGTTCGTTTATAAACTATTTTACAAAAGTTATTGCATGATACCCCTATTCAATGTTAGGATATAGACGAGACGTATTGTTATAGAACAATGACATGGAAATACTACCAAGATTCCATCTTGGGCGGATGATTGTACGGGGAGAGAACGTCTGGAGACGTCGCCGAAGGAGCAAATAACAAAAGTTATGAATCTCTCAGGCAAAAAGACTCGTACGGGACGCAACTCTGGAGAGAGCTGTATTGATTACAGCCACCAAAGAGGACAGCCGTAATGGTAAAACTTTCAGGTGCATGGACAGAGAATCCTAATTATAGGATTTCTCTGTCCATTTTTTTTTGTTCTAAACAAATGAGGAGGAAGATTAGTGACTAATGAATTAAAAAGAACGCCTTTATTCGAAGAGTATTCGAAGTATGGTGGGAAAACAATTGATTTTGGTGGTTGGGAATTGCCTGTTCAATTTTCTTCTATTAAAGCCGAGCATGAAGCAGTTCGCACAAAAGCTGGACTATTTGATGTATCTCATATGGGTGAAATCTTCGTTGAAGGTTCAGAAAGTTTAGCTTACTTGCAAAAGCTTGTTACTAATGATGTATCGAAAATTGCCATTAACCAAACACAGTATACTGCGATGTGCTATGAAAATGGTGGCGTTGTAGATGACTTACTCATTTATAAATTAGCAGAAGATCGTTATTTATTAATCGTAAATGCGTCGAATATTGAAAAAGACTTTGAGTGGATGAAGACGTTAGTGTCAGGTGATGTGAAGTTAACAAATGCATCAGATGAATACGGTCAATTAGCATTACAAGGTCCACTTGCAGAAAAAGTATTACAAACATTAACTGAAACACCATTACAAGACATTAGACCATTCCGTTTAGAACAAAATGTATCGATTGCGGGTTATGACACGCTTATTTCTCGTACGGGTTACACAGGCGAAGACGGCTTTGAAATTTATGCAGCACCTGAAGCAATCATTGCTTTATGGGGCAAAATCTTAACAGTAGGAGAAGCTGATGGTGTAGTACCATGTGGTTTAGGTTCACGTGATACATTACGTTTTGAATCTTGCTTACCGCTATACGGCCAAGAATTATCAAAAGATATTTCACCACTTGAAGCGGGTATTAATTTCGTTGTGAAATTAAATAAAGAAGTAGATTTCGTTGGGAAATCGGCATTACAAGCTCAAAAAGAAAATGGCGTACCACGTAAGAGTATTGGTATCGAAATGATTGATAAAGGTATTCCACGTCACGGTTACCCAGTGTTTAAAGGTGATACTCAAATCGGTGAAGTAACAACTGGTACACAATCACCATTAACAAAACGTAATATCGGTTTAGCATTAATCGATAGTGAGTATGCGGAGCTTGGGCAAGAGCTTGAGATTGAAATCCGTAACCGTCGCTTAAAAGTGGTTACTACTGCAACACCATTTTATAAACGCCAAAAATAATTTTCATGAAGAGAGGGTTTTTTCGAATGAAGCATCGGTACTTACCTATGACTGAGCAAGATCAAAAAGATATGCTAAATGTAATTGGCGTCTCTAATGTTGATGAATTATTCTCAGACATCCCAGAAAAAGTTCGTTTTAAAGGAAACTACAACATTAAACCTGCAAAATCTGAATCAGCATTGTTAAAAGAGTTAGCACAACTTTCTAAACAGAATGCAAATAGCGATGAATATGCATCATTCTTAGGTGCAGGAGTCTATGATCACTATAAACCAGTAATTGTTGACCACGTTATTTCACGTTCAGAATTCTATACAGCTTACACACCTTACCAACCTGAAATTTCACAAGGTGAATTACAAGCTATTTTCGAATTCCAAACTATGATTGCTGAATTAACAGGCATGGATTTAGCAAACTCATCTATGTATGACGGTGGGACAGCTCTTGCTGAAGCTGGTATGCTTGCAGCGGCACATACTCGTCGCAAAAAGCTATTAGTTTCTGGTGCGGTTCATCCAGTTTCACATGACGTAGTTAAAACATATGCTCTTGGTCAATCGATTGAAGTAGTAAATGTTCCATTAAAAGATGGTGTCACTGATCTTGATGCGTTAAAAGAATTAATCGATGCAGATACAGCTGCTGTGATGGTTCAATATCCTAACTTCTACGGTCAAGTAGAGAACGTACAAGCAATTGCAGACTTAATCCACGATGCAAAAGGCTTATGTGTCGTATCTTCTAACCCATTATCACTTGGTATTCTAACACCTCCAGGTAAAATGGGTGCGGATATTACTGTCGGGGATGCTCAACCATTCGGTATTCCAGAAAGCTTTGGCGGGCCACACTGTGGTTACTTCGCTGTTACAAAAAAATTAATGCGTAAAGTACCTGGCCGTTTAATTGGTGAAACAATTGATGATGAAGGTCGTCGCGGTTATGTATTAACTTTACAAGCACGTGAGCAACATATTCGTCGTGAAAAAGCGACTTCTAATATTTGTTCAAACCAAGCGTTAAATGCACTTGCAGCTTCAGTTGCAATGACAGCACTAGGTAAAAAAGGTGTGCAAGAAATTGCTACTCAAAATATTTTAAAAACACACTATGCTAAAGAAGCTTTTGAAAAAGCAGGTTTCACTGTTGCTTATAAAGGCGCACATTTCAACGAGATCGTTGTGAAGTGTAATACATCTGTTTCTACTATTAATAAGGGACTTTTTGAAAAAGGCATTATTGGTGGCTTTGATTTAGGTAAAGTAGATGCAGCACTTGAAAACCATGCACTAATCGCTGTTACTGAACAACGTACAAAAGAAGAAATCGATGCACTTGTGCAAGAAATGGGGGCTCTCCATGCATAACGACAATCAACCACTTATTTTTGAACTTTCAACAGAAGGTCGCGTAGGCTATAGTTTATCAGAGCTTGATGTACCAGCAGTAGATTTAGCTGCTATCTTACCAAGCGAATTTATTCGTACAGAAGAAGCGGAACTTCCTGAAGTATCAGAACTTGATATTATGCGTCATTATACTGCGCTATCTCGCCGTAACCACGGTGTAGATTCAGGTTTCTACCCACTTGGTTCATGTACAATGAAATATAACCCGAAAATTAACGAATCAGTTGCACGTTTTGCAGGATTTGCTAATATTCACCCATTACAAGATGAGTCTACTGTACAAGGTGCACTTGAGTTAATGTATGATTTACAAGAGCATTTAATCGAGATCACTGGTATGGATGAAGTAACACTTCAACCAGCTGCTGGTGCACACGGTGAATGGACTGCATTAATGATGATTCGTGCTTTCCACGAAGCAAACGGTGACTTCCAACGTACGAAAGTACTTGTGCCAGACTCTGCTCACGGTACAAACCCAGCATCAGCAACAGTTGCAGGTTTTGATACAGTAACTGTGAAGTCTGATGAAAACGGTCTTGTAGATTTAGAAGACTTACGTCGCCTAGTTGGGGATGATACAGCAGCACTTATGTTGACTAACCCAAATACATTAGGTCTTTTTGAAGAACATATTCTAGATATCGCTGAAATCGTTCACTCGGTTGGCGGTAAAGTATATTATGATGGTGCAAACTTAAATGCGGTTATGTCTAAAGCACGTCCTGGTGATATGGGCTTTGACTGCGTTCACTTAAACTTACACAAAACTTTCACTGGTCCTCACGGTGGTGGTGGTCCTGGTTCAGGTCCAGTTGGCGTAAAAGCAGACTTGATTCCATACCTTCCAAAACCAGTATTAGTGAAAACAGAAGAAGGCTATCATTTCGATTATGACCGTCCACAATCAATTGGTTGCGTGAAGCCATTCTATGGTAACTTTGGTATTAATGTTCGTGCATATACTTATATCCGTTCAATGGGTCCAGATGGTCTTAAAGCAGTAACTGAAAATGCAGTAATTAATGCAAACTATATGATGAGAAGATTAGAGCCATACTTTGATCTACCTTACAACCGTCATTGTAAGCATGAGTTTGTATTAAGTGGAAGCCGCCAGAAGAAACTTGGCGCTCGTACACTTGATATGGCAAAACGACTGTTAGACTTTGGCTACCATCCACCAACAACTTACTTCCCGTTAAATGTGGAAGAAGGTTTAATGATTGAACCAACTGAAACAGAATCAAAAGAAACACTAGACGCTTTCTGTGACGCAATGATTCAAATTGCTAAAGAAGTAGAAGAAACACCAGAAGTAGTGCAAAATGCACCACATACAACTGTTATTGGCCGTCTTGATGAAACAAGAGCAGCTCGTAACCCAGTGTTACGATACGAAAGAGAAACAGTAGAAGTATAATATATTCGTATATTGAAAACCTCTAGCACTTTGCTAGGGGTTTTCTCATGATTTGTATATAAAATGGCTTAATGAAAAGATCATGTTAGTTATGGAAAAAATCGCTTGGACATAGACAGATGACTTTAAAATTGCTATGCTAACATAGATGCAGTATGAATCAATGTGTGAAAAAAGGGGAGTTTTCATGGCTTACTTTAAAGGTATAAATGATACAACTAATGATCAAAATGACTTGCTAAAATCCTTAAAAGAGGATTATCAAGAATATACGGTTGACGAATTAATTTCTGAATTGTACATAAAGCAACAAAAAGAACAAAGTACGTTAATCTATTTCACTCCAGATGCGCATACAAAGGCGCTAATGGAATACGAAAAGAAAATCATTTATGATTTGCTACATAAACATGGTTTAACGAATCTACAAATTTTACAAGAAATCAATAAGCAAAAAACTATTAAAGATTAAAACAGTAAGTTCAGTGAGCAAACCCGTTATTTAACCCTATTCGAAAAAAACACCCCCTAGAGATTGATTAATTCTTTCTCTAGGGGGTGTTTTCCTAGAATCCTATATTTACTTCATTTCTTTCCCATTCATTACGGAAGGCCTTTTTACGTTGTTTTTGTAAATCTTTGATACATTTCTCGTAATCGAGTTTTTTATCATAATGCCAATTTAGAGCGACTGACATATATAATTCATTGAGTTGAGACATAGAAAGTTCTTTTGAAAGTTTAGCAGCATCCATTAGCTCATCTTCTGTGAATATATGCTGAATATCCAATTTGCGTAAATATGTAGCACGTATTTCAGTTGTAGGATTCATAATCTCATAAGCTCTATCAAATCTTCCTGCACGGTTGATTAAAGCAGGATCGATGCGGTCAGGATAATTGGTCGTACCAATTAAAAAAATACCTTCACGTGATTGTGCGCCGTCGAGTGTATTTAAAAATAAAGAACGTGTATATTCGGGCATAGAGTCAATATCTTCAATAACAAGTATTGCAGGAGCCAAACTTGTTACCATACGGAAGACCTCTTCAATGGATTCACTTGAGGTATGCTCAGTAATTTGCCAATACACAACAGGAGCTGTTACAGAGCCTGTAATGGACCTTACAAGCGTAGTCTTTCCGTTTCCAGGTGAGCCATATAATAAGATCCCTCTTTTATAAGGAAGGCCGTAATGTTTAAAGAAATTGCCACCGTCATTGAAAAACTCATCAATTGAACGGAAAATCTCTTGCTTAAGTGAAGGTTCTAAGAAAACATCATCTCGTGTAATTTGCTTACCTGAGCCGTAACTCCGTCGTTTAATACCATCATGAACATCAACTAAGTATGTGACAGTTTCCATCAACATTTGACGTAACTGTTCTTGAATAGCTTCGATAAAATTCATCATTTTCTCCGCACTAGTTGTAAAATAGAAAAACTCTGGCCATTCTGAATCGGAGCGGAATACAGGGATCTGTGTAATAGCTACTTCATAATCAGGGAAGTAGATCAAAGAATTACTAAATGTCTTGATTGATTTTAACTGATTATCTAATTGATCTTCTGAGACAGAATTTAAGACAATGCTAGGTAATGACGCATATATATAACTCAAATTTTCATAGCGGATTAATTCCTTTTCCATCATTTCTAGTAAATGATGATGAAATTGTGAATTATTTAGTTCTACAGTTACGCCACGAAAATCAGCAGGGTGTATTTCATTTAGTTTTTTTGAGATGCGCTCAAAGACGGCAGATACATCTGCGTAGTTAGGGATGTCTTGTCGCAGATTTTCGTGAAAAGTATATAAGAATTTTGGCATTATATCCTCCTTTATGGACGTTATTAGCTAATAGCTATAAACATATATAAATAAGAAAAAAGAGAGCCATTTCTGTTGAAAATAGAAATGACTCTTTTTTATTTGCAACGCAATCAAATTACTTCACTTTGATTTTGCCTGTCCAATTTTTGTATCCACCTTGTAATTGGTATACTTGATCATAGCCTTTTTTCTTTAATAACATAGCAGCACGTGCACTGCGTCCTGCATTTTGGCAATACAAGTAAACAGGTTTGTCTGGGCGAATTTCTTTATAGCGTTGACGAAGTTGTGAGGTTGGAACGTTACGAGCACCTAGAATATGACCACCGTCAAATTCTTTTGGCTCACGCACATCTATTAATTGCGCTTTACGATAACCTTCAATAAATTCTTCTTGTGTTAATGTTGTAACTGCTTTTTTGAAACGAAGAGCGTTCACCAAAGCGTATACAATCACCACAAATAAAACAATTGCTAATGTATATAACCAACTCAAATCGTCTTACCCCTTTCTATCTACAGTAATATTATAAAAGAACATGTAGCGATAGTCCAATGAGTTTGTTAAAATAGATAAGTTGATTATAAGGAGGAGACCAAATGAAAACAACATGGTATTTTATTAATTCAGGTCCTTGTAGCCCTGCATTCAATATGGCATTAGATGAAGCGCTCCTACATTGGCATAGTAAAGGTTTAATTCCACCAGTTATTCGATTTTACGAATGGAATCCAGCAACACTTTCTATTGGTTATTTTCAACGTGCAGAAAAAGATATTGATTTTGAACAATTACATAAATTAAATGTAGGATTTGTACGCCGTCCGACAGGCGGACGTGCAGTCTTACATGAACATGAACTAACATATAGCATCATCGTTAATGAAGACTACCCAGACATGCCTAAAACGGTGACTGAAGCTTATAGAGTATTAAGTGAAGGCTTATTACTAGGATTCCGAAACTTAGGGTTAGATGCGTATTTTTCGGTCCCTGATTCAGATGAAAAACGAGCAGATTTGAAAACTCCGAAGAGCGCAGTTTGTTTTGATGCGCCAAGTTGGTATGAATTAGTAGTAGAAGGTAAGAAGGTAGCAGGTAGTGCACAAACGCGACAAGAAGGTGTCATTTTACAACATGGAGCGATATTAATCGATCTCGATGATGAAAAATTGATCTCTCTTTTTAAATTTCCATCGGAAGCTTCAAAGGAGCGTATGCGCAAACATTTACCACAAAAAGCGGTAGCTATTAATCAGTTAGCGCAAAATCCTATCGATGTTCAAACATGTATATCTGCTTTCCGCAAAGGATTTGAGGACGGATTAGACATAGAACTTGTACCGTATACGTTAACGCAGGAACAAATGGATTTTGTTAATAATTTAGCAAAAACTCGCTATGAAAGTGATGAATGGAATTTTAGAAAATAGTAGTCTTTTTGACTTATTTTAGTTTTGTAAAAACCGAAAAATCGCTTCCAATGTTGTTAAATCAACATTTTGCTCAAAATCACCGTATTTGCTTTTCTTATCAATATATAGTATCGTAATGTCTTGAGCAAACACTATATATAGTATTTAAAGCACGATCTAAATAGGGAGGCGAATGATAATGGTACTTGCTTCACAGCATCATAATCAGACGATTAATGTACAACAATTAAATAATGATATTCAACAATTTCCACAAGTTCATGCCATCACAGAGGACATGCATATAACACATAAAGGTGTGTCTCGATTAGTCATGATCGACCGTTATTCTTTTAAAGATACAGAAAAGAAAACGCTAAAAGCAGGGGATTTTGTTGTTTTAACGGTCAAAGCTGACCCTAAATTCCCAGCACGTGGTCTTGGTTATATCGTTTCAATTAATGCAGAAAAGAAAACAGCTGACGTGCTGATTGAAGCAGATTATAGAAGTGCTATTGATGATGATTCTGAACAACAATCAGGAATTGTCACACGTTCTTTAGACGTTATTGAGAAGCCTCTTGAAGTCTTTTACGAACAAATTGCAAAACGTAATGCAACTGGCTTAGCAGCCGTTGAAAAAACAGAGGAAAAACGCCAAGAATGGTATGAAAAATTCTACGAGCAATTAGTGAAGTTAAACTTTATTCCAGCGGGACGTGTTATTTACGGAGCAGGCGCAGGAACAGATGTTACTTACTTTAACTGTTATGTAATGCCATTTGTAGCAGACTCTCGTGAAGGCATTAGTGATCACCGTAAACAAGTAATGGAAATTATGAGTCGCGGTGGCGGTGTAGGTACTAATGGTTCTACATTACGTCCACGAAACACGCTGGCTCGCGGTGTAAACGGTAAATCATCAGGATCTGTTTCATGGTTAGATGATATTGCTAAGCTGACTCATCTCGTTGAACAAGGCGGATCACGTCGTGGTGCACAAATGATAATGTTAGCAGATTGGCATCCGGACATTATTGAATTTATTATTTCAAAAATGCAAAATCCTCGTATTTTACGTTTCTTAATCGAAAATACAACGGATGAAACAATCCAACGTCTAGCGAAAGAAAAACTAAAATTCAAACCTTTAACGCAGCAAGAAGAAGCGATGTATCAAGGTATTATTAATTATAAAACTATCCCTGGTGTCGGCGGTTTTAATGAAGCGATTATTCGTGATGCTGAGACGAAATTACGTGATGGCGGAACATACAGCGTACATAACGCTGAATTCCTAACTGGTGCGAATATTTCTGTTACAATCACAAATGAATTCATGGAAGCTGTAGAAGCTGATGCTGAATTTGACTTACGATTCCCAGCGGTTGAATCATATGATGCTGAAGAAATGAAAATTTATAACGATACATGGCATGAAGTTGGCGATGTTCGTGAATGGGCTGAAATGGGACATGCTGTACGCACGTACCGTAAAGTAAAAGCACGTGAACTTTGGAACTTAATCAACATCTGTGCAACTTACTCAGCAGAACCAGGTATTTTCTTCATCGATAACGCAAACGACATGACAAACGCAAAAGCATACGGTCAAAAAGTTGTAGCAACAAACCCATGTGGAGAGCAACCACTTGCGCCATATTCAGTTTGTAACTTAGCAGCTGTAAACTTAGCGCAATTTGCTCAAAAAGATACGAAAACAGTGGACTTTGAAGCGTTGAAAGAAACAGTTCGTGTCGGAGTACGTATGCAAGATAACGTAATCGATGCTACACCTTATTTCCTTGAAGACAACAAAGTACAAGCATTAGGCGAACGCCGTGTTGGACTAGGTGTTATGGGGATGGCTGATTTACTTATCTACTGTGAAAAAGAATACGGTTCTGAAGAAGGTAACATCCTTGTTGATGAAATCTTTAAGACGATTGCGACAACAGCTTATGAAGCTTCTACTGAACTTGCAAAAGAACGAGGTAGTTTCCCATTCTTAACAGGCGAAACAGAAGCTGAAACATTAGCACTTCGCAAACGCTTTACAGAAACTGGCTTCATGCAAAAAATGCCTGAGCATATCCGTGAAGCAGTACTTGAAGGCGGTATTCGTAACTCGCACCTACTAACTGTAGCTCCTACAGGTTCAACAGGAACAATGGTTGGGGTTTCAACTGGATTAGAACCATACTTCTCATTTACTTACTACCGTAGTGGTCGTCTTGGTAAATTCATTGAAGTAAAAGCTGATATTGTACAAGAATATTTAGCTGCTAACCCAGATGCAGATGAAGCAAACCTTCCTGAATGGTTTGTAACTGCTATGGAATTAGCTCCAGAAGCACACGCAGATGTACAATGCATTATCCAACGCTGGATTGATAGCTCAATCTCTAAAACAGTAAACGCACCACGCGGTTACACTGTAGAGCAAGTACAGAAAGTGTACGAACGCTTATACAACGGTGGCGCTAAAGGCGGTACAGTTTATGTTGATGGTAGCCGTGATTCACAGGTATTAACTCTAAAAGCAGAAGAAAACGTTATGGACGAGGACACTCTACAAGAAGAACAAGTGACTGAAAAACGTCCAGTTGTTTTAATCGATACAATTCAAGACTTACGTTCAACAAACGTAACAATCGGCTCTGAAGTCGGTAACACATGCCCAGTATGTCGCAAAGGAACAGTTGAAGAACTAGGCGGCTGTAACACATGCACTAACTGTGGTGCGCAACTTAAATGTGGTCTTTAAGTTACTGAATTTGCTACTAACGAGCGCAAAAACGGTTATTTTAGATAACACTTAAAATCATAACAACCATTAAGGACTCCCATTCATTAATAGATGAAGAGGGAGTCTTTTTTAATTGAAATTCAGTTTTATGAATAGATCTAGTAAAACCATGTCAAAAGCAGCTGAAATTTTTAATATGAATCTGATAATAATGCAGATGAAAGAAGTTCATGGAAGATGAAAATTGGGTATATTATGTTTAAATAAGAGAAAGATGTAAACAATATTGCTATATTACCTGGACGGTTTAAGCATGAATATTTCCGGGGTAAAATAAAGGCGATTACAACAACTTTTATGAGGTCCTATTAAATAAGTAATTAAAATAAATACTTTGTTTGAAGAAATCAGGAGGGGTTATATGAATATACTATGGGATTTTGATGGTACTTTATTTGATACATATCCAGCGTACACAGAAAATTTATATAAAATATTGAATGGTACAGTTGCTCGAGAAGATATTTATCGCGAATTGAAGATTTCAGCAACGCATGCATTTAAGCATTTTAAATTATCAGATGAACAAATAAAAGAAGTTAAACAGCTTAATCTAGAGATAGCACCAAGTAGTATAAAGCCGTTTCCTAATGTTGAGAAGATTTTACGATTTGCAAACAAAAATGTAATTATGACACATAAGGAGCGAAAACCGGTTTTGGATATTCTTCAATACTATAGTTTTGAAAAATACTTCATTGAAATTGTCACTGTTGATAATGGATATCCACGTAAGCCTGATCCAACTTCATATCAATATTTACATGAAAAATATAATTTAGATATAGCGATTGGAGATAGGGAACTCGATTTAATCCCTGCGAAGAAAATAGGGATGATGAGTTGTATGTATGGGGGAAATTGTGAAGCGGCAGACTTTCAAATAAATGATTATGATGATTTTTTTGATGTAGTAAAATTAAACAGATAAACGTTTTTTTAATTTCCCACCTATGTGAACATTCATGATAAAATGAAGAGAATTTGTTAGGAGTGATCATGTGGGTAATAAAATTGCGGGTATTTTCTTCCCGGCATTTGCGATGCTAGGTGTTATCGCGATGACTTTGACAGGAGCTTTTGGAAATGACGAAGCAAACAAATCCTATTTCCTACTTAGCTTAGTCCTTATTTTTCCTTTAACTTTTTTAGTGCAGGGAATTTCATGTGCTTTAAATAATATTAATCCTTGGATTGCATTAGCAGTTTCTTATATTGCTTTTATCATTATCCTCTTTACGGTATTAAACAGCTCTGCATGGGGATATGGCTTATATTTTCTTGTCTTTTGGGTAATTGGTTATTTTGGAGTAAAAGGAATTCAGAAGCTTCGCGCTATTAAAAACAAATAAATAAAAATCTGTGCAAATTCTGCACAGATTTTTTTTAGTTATTATAGGCATTTGCACAAATTTCTTCACTATGTTTCGCCTTTTTAAAGGAGCGTTTAACTAACGGATTCTCTTTACAAAATTGAATGATTTCTTTATTTTCTTTATGTAGTCCGTAATAATAAGTAATTTGCGTTTCATCTTTAAATTGTAATTGAAATAAGCCTTGATAATAATCCTTATGTACTACCTGTTTAGGTTCTATGTAACCAGATTTATCCGGAACTAACATATCAGTTGTAATGTCATTTCTTTCCATGTGTTTTTTCATTTGATATTGAACTAAAAGCCTCGTATAAGGATTACCATTTTTAATAATATAAATATATAAAAACAATAGACTACTAATTAATATAAAAACAACAGAAAAAACGAAAAGTCTTTTCTTCAATAGAAAGAACCTCCTTTATTAAAATATACCAATTAAATCCATTTGTGTAAAATGTCATTTTATCAACAAAAAGAAAAACGCAGAAGAGCTTGCTGAGCTCTTCTACGTTTCTGTTAGTTTACTGTTATATTTTTAGGGTCTTTCTCGATTTCTAATAATTTATTAAATGAAGCAATAGCAACTTCTACTTGATCGTCTTTGGGTTCTTTAGTTGTAAGTAATTGAAGCCATAAACCTGGATAACCTAAATAGCGCAGTACTGGTATATTCCGACAAGCGTTAGTCCATTGCAGTACTTCAAAAGCCACTCCAAGTACGACTGGGATTAGTAATATACGATCTACAATACGTAGCCAGAATGGATCAGTCGGTACTAGGAAGTAGATGAACATACCTACGATAACTGTAAATAACATAAAACTACTACCACATCTGTAGTGTAAACGTGATTGCGCTTGTACATTTTCTACCGTTAAAGGGAGACCGTTTTCATAACAATTTATAACCTTATGTTCAGAGCCGTGATACTGGAAAACACGTTTAATAAGTGGAGTCAGTGATACAAAATAAATATAACTGATTAGCAATACTAGTTTGAAACCACTCTCTAACAAAATTTGTGCGGCTTTTCCAGGAAACCATGTATGGAAAAGCTGTGCCAAGAATACAGGAATCAATGTGAAAATAAATTTACCGAAAAGGAATGAAAGTACGCCAATTGCAGCTACGCCTAAAATCATTTGGAGCTTTGAGCCTTCTTCAGCAGATTCTTCAACTTCTTCGCCTGGATTGACATCATAGCGATCACCTGCAAATTGCAAATGCTTTGAGCCGTTTGCAGCAGATTCAATAATTGCAACTATCCCTCTAATAAATGGAATCTTCTTCAACCTTTGAAGTGCTGGCTTTTTTTCTTTTTTAACATAGAAATACTCTATTGAGTCATCATTACGGCGAATAGCGGATACAGTATGTTCTTTACCGCCCATCATTACGCCTTCAATCAATGCTTGTCCTCCGTAAATTGGAGTCTGAGGTTGATCCTTCACTTGCCACACCGCTCTCTTTTTGTATATTCAACTGTTCTTATTGTACTAAAAATTATAAAAAAGCTCTAGGAAAAGAATAGCTTTTGAAAATGAGGCAATGCTTGTAAAAAGGAGTGTTGTGTTTTGAAAATTCATGTCTTGTTTTGGACAACCATTGTAAGTGCAGTGTCATTCACTGTTTGTCTACGATTACTACAACTATTTTCAATCATTCATTGGAGTCCAATCGGTTGGTCTAAGCGCTGGCATTTGTTTAGTGGGCATATGCCATTATTTAAATGGACGACATTAGCGGTCATGTTGTTCGTTTTAGCTATAGTGATTTACTTTCTAAGTGAACTTTGTATTGCTATTCGCGCGGATATAGCGGCGATGGGATTGAGTATTATTCTGCTTTTTGGATTACAGTGGTGGATGTTCGGTACGGTAGAGTTAAAAAAAGTATCGATTCCTATCTTCGCCTTAATCGCTATGCATTTACGTTTTATAGTAGAAACGGCAATGTTCCATAAAAAAGCAGAAAGTTTAGACACCCGAAGTAAAATACCTTATAATACTGATGTGGTAAAATAAATTCATCAAAATGGGAGGGGGAGAGATATGAAGTACTTATGTTTAAATGGGCCTAATTTAAATCGATTAGGTAAGAGAGAGCCAGGAATATATGGCTCGGAAACTCTTCAAGATATAGATAAAGCCCTTCAAAAACTAGCAGGTGAGTTTGGTGCCACAATTGAGTTAAAGCAGTCTAATCATGAAGGCCAGTTGATTGACTGGATTCATGACGCTGAAGACAATGAAATTGCTGGCATTGTCTTTAATCCAGGTGCATATACACATACAAGTGTTGCGATACGCGATGCTATTGCTTCTGTAAATGTACCTGTCATAGAGGTGCATATCTCGAATATACATAAACGTGAAGAATTCCGTCACCACTCTTATTTAGCACCAGAGTGTGTGGGACAAATTTCTGGATTGGGGACTAAGGGGTACCAACTTGCATTACGCATGTTTTTAGAACAATAACAGGGGGAATTGATCATTATGGAAAAACTAAAAAAATTAAGAGCAGCATTACAAGAACAAGGTCTTGATGCAATACTTATTACAAATGATTATAATCGTCGTTATATGACTGATTTTACTGGAACATCTGGGGTAGCAATTGTTTCACAAAATGATGCAGTCTTTATTACAGATTTCCGTTACACTGAACAAGCTACTAAACAAGTACAAGATTATAGAATTGTACAACACCAAGCTACAATCATTGAAGAAATTGCTAAACAAGTACAAGAGATGGGTATCAAAACATTAGCATTTGAGAAAGAAGACGTTAGTTATAGCACATTTGAATTATATTCGAAACATCTAAAAACTGATTTAGTAGGAGTTTCAGGTTTAGTAGAAAAAATCCGCTTGATTAAGACGGAGCAAGAGATTAATATTATAAAGGTCGCTTGTGAAATAGCGGATGCAGCATTCGAGCATATACTAACATTTATTAAAGCTGGCAAAACAGAATTAGAAGTATCAAATGAATTGGAATTCTTCATGCGAAAACAAGGAGCAACTTCATCTTCTTTTGATACAATTGTTGCATCAGGTGTACGCTCGGCATTGCCACATGGCGTTGCAACTGATAAAATAATAGAAAATGGTGATTTTGTCACTTTAGATTTTGGTGCGCTCTATAATGGCTATATCTCTGATACAACACGTACAGTTGCAGTTGGAGAGCCTTCAGATCAATTGAAGGAAATTTACAACATTGTATTAAATGCTGAATTACTTGGATTAGAGCAGTTTAAACCAGGTATGACAGGTATTGAAGCTGATGCAGTAACACGTGATTATATTAAAGCACATGGATATGGTGAGGCATTTGGCCATTCAACAGGTCATGGAATTGGTTTAGAAGTACATGAAGGTCCTGGATTATCGTTCCGTTCACCTACTGTATTAGAACCAGGTATGGTCGTGACATGTGAACCGGGTATTTATCTACCAGGTATCGGTGGTGTCCGTATTGAGGACGATACATTAATCACAGAGACAGGTAATGAAAAACTAACTCATTCCACAAAAGAACTAATCATTTTATAAAGTAATATTGGAGGAACATTCATGATTTCAGTAAACGATTTTCGTACAGGCCTAACAATCGTAGTAGACGGTGGACTTTTCCGTGTACTTGATTTCCAACACGTAAAACCAGGTAAAGGGGCAGCTTTTGTACGATCAAAACTTCGTAACCTACGTAACGGTTCAGTAATGGAAAAAACTTTCCGTGCAGGTGAAAAAGTAGAAAAAGCTCAAATTGACAATAACAAAATGCAATATCTATATGCTTCAGGTGATAATCATGTGTTCATGAACACTGAAACTTATGACCAAATTGAAATAAATGAAAGCCAACTTAAAGACGAATTGAAATTCTTATTAGAGAATATGGAAGTTTCAATTATGTCTCACGAAGGAGAAATCCTTGGTGTTGATCTTCCAAATACAGTTGTTCTAGAAGTAATTGATACTGAACCAGGTATTAAAGGTGATACTGCTTCAGGTGGCTCTAAACCAGCAACAGTTCAAACTGGATTAGTTGTACAAGTACCATTCTTTGTTAATGTTGGTGACAAATTAGTTATTAACACTGAAGAAAGCACTTACGTATCTCGTGGATAATTAACTTATTCTTAATAATCGACCCTTATAGCAGATGCTATAGGGGTCGATTTTTTTTGTTCAATCCGATGTTTATATGATTGTTATCATATCTCCCTCCAACTTTGCATAGATTAGATTATACAAGAGGAGGGGCAGCTACGGAACTTCAGGACATTCTACGCATCGCCGGTATTGGACTTGTGATTGCGCTTTTACATATCTTTTTTGAACAAACCGGCAAAAAGGAGTTTTCTTTTTTTCTTTATTTTCTAGCCTATATGTATATCGCAGCGGAATTACTTCATTTTTTACGTTTGTTCTTTGATGAAATTCTCACCTTCTTTCAATGGTTAACGGCTACCTGAGCTTATGACGATATTATTTTACGCTGTGATTATGCTTATTCTTTTAATGTTCATTCAAATGGCAATTCCTGCTCTGCATCGTGTCTTTTATACGGTGTTTTTTTTCTTATTAATGAGCTTTTTAATTATGCGTTTATTCATCCCGTTTCTTCAAAGGTTATTGCATGCATTTCCAATTGAAATCCCATATTTATCGCTCATTCTGGGCAGTGCATTTATATATTTCGTTTCAACAGCCGTGTCACAACATTTAAACGACCAGGGTTATGAAGCACTTGCCTTTTTATCACATACAGCGGTAAAGCTTGTTATTTTATCTCTTTGGCTAAAAGAGATAATTGAATTATTTTCAATTTGGCAACGTTTGATAGAACCATAGTAGATGATGGTTGTCATTTTAATGGACAAACTCAATTTAATAGAAGAAATTTTTGGGTAAACGTCAAAAAAAGATAGGAGGGCAAGATTGGACTGGTTACAGGAGATTTTGGTCGCCCCCTTCAAGGACACGTTATTTACTCTCGTTTCACTACTTTTTTACGCACTACTCTTTTTAATATTAAACTTTATAATGCCTCAATTTAAAGAGTGGACAAGGGTATTCTTTTTTATCGCTATACTTACTACGACATTAAAGCCAGTTTATCAATCATTTACTATGATGCAGGCATTATCTGAGAATATGATTGCATTCTTTAGTGCCCTTTATCCAATATTAATGTCTGCAATGGCCATCTCAGCAGGAGCTATGTCGTTAATGGCATGGCATCCTATGCTATTACTACTCATTCAATTTGCTGTATTTTTAACGGGGAGATGGCTAATCCCTTTGTTGACGGCATCTTTGATTTTTGATTTCCTATCTCGTTTCATGCCAGAAATATCTTTTGCACGAATGGCTGACTTTATACGAGTACTTGTATTAAGCGTCGTTTCTGCAACGGTCATGTGTTATTCGATGTTTCTAGTAATGAATAGTGTAGTTTCAGTATCTTTTACAGGAGCTGCACTTGGACCATTGAAAAAGATGATCCAGCAAAACATTCCGTTTATAGGTTCTTTTATAACTGAGAGTTTAAGTACATTTAGAAAATATTCATCAACTACTGCAACGGTAACGAGTACAGGCTTAATGATAGGTATATTTACTGCTGCTATTATCCCGACATTGAAAATTTTAATGACAGGATTAAGTTTTCGTTTCCTGGCCGCATTAATGGAACCTTTTTCTGATAAAGATATTGCGAGTTTTTTAGATGATATAGGCAAAACACTATTTGTTTTGTGTGCAGTATCTTTTATTATCGCATTCGCTTTCTTTTTTACAGCGATATTAGCAGTTATACTTCTGAAACTACAAATACAAGATGGATAGGATTGGGGTTGTGGAAGCATTTTTACTTGGTTTAGTCGTCATTATATTCACTGGTAAGATTGTAAGTTTACTACTTGAGGACCCGGAAGAGTGGGTTATTCTATTGAAAATAATCGTTGCAATATGGATTTTAAAGTTTGTTTTTAATTTTTGGCATTAGTATCTCATAGATTAGAGTTATGCTTCATACAATGATGTAGATAACAGGAAAGATGTGAAGAGGGGGATGACTAGCTCGGGCGGTGCAGAATATGAAAAAAACGTCAATTTACTATGTAGGAATATTGATGGCAATTGTCATCATTATTGTAGCCATGTTTTCATACAATAATGAAAATCCTATGAAAACATCGTCTAAAGGAGAAATTGTATCTACTAATGAAGCGGAACAACTAGCAGTCATTTTATCTAGGATTGACAAAGTTGGGAAAGTTGAGCTCTATTTTTATGCAGGTGGACAAACGGCACAAGATGTAAAAAAAGAATCTTCATCCTTAGAGAATTATTTCAGCTGGTCTAATACAAGTGGACAAGAAAGTGGGCAAGTAACTGGAGTATTAGTTGTTGCGGAAGGAGCGGATGACATCGCGGTAAAGAATGAATTAGTAACTACGCTGACAAAAGTGCTGGAAATTCCGGCACACAGAATTGTTGTAATGCCTATGGAAAAGAGAGGGGAAATAAAATGAGAGTAAAAAAGAGAGCGGTTTGGTTTTTAACATTATTGAGTTTAACAGCAGTCATTTCAGTGTACTATCTTATGAATCCAACACAACCATTTAATGGTCTTAAAATCTTCTCAGATGGCACATTAAATAATACCGCAGTTGATGATATTGCTAAACTAACAGGCAATGATAAAACACCTGTTACAGCACAAAGTGACTTATTTGAAGAAATGCGTATGGAGCTACTAAATGAACGTAGTCAATTGAAAGCAACTCTAACGCAAAAAATAGCTTCGGAAAAGTATACTGCTGAAGAAAAGAATGAAGCATATAACGACATGGATGTTATTGTTAAGAAGGAATCTAATGAAGCGATGTTAGAAATGCTCATTAAAACTTTAGGCTATTCAGATGCATTTGTACGAGCTGAAGATGATCGAATTCGTGTTACAGTACAGTCTGCTGAATTATCAAAATCAAAAGCAAATGAAATCGTATACACCGTTAAAAAAGAGGTACCTACAGCTGGCGATATTGTAGTAGATTTTAAATCTGAGTCTTTTTAACGAAAAAATAACGATATTGTCTTGAATAATTCCTATTTTCAATTATCTATTTAAAAAAACCCCAAAACACGATAGAATAAGTAGTGTATTATATTTCACACATTAAGGGGAGTAATTTATGTTGAAAATTCAGGAAATTCGAGAAATTATTAAATTAGTAGACTCATCTTCAATTGACGAGTTCGTTTATGAGGTAGCAGATACAAAAGTTAAACTTAAAAAACATAGTGGTGTGGCAGTTGTAACTGAAGCGCCAGTAGTTAAAGTAGCTCCAGTTGCAGCGCCAGCACCAGTTGCGGCTCCAGCGGCACCAGTAGCAGCACCTGCAGTAGCTGAAGCAGTACAAGCA
The DNA here is from genome assembly GCF_057838945.1 of Viridibacillus sp. KH_047. Classification (NCBI taxonomy): domain Bacteria; kingdom Bacillati; phylum Bacillota; class Bacilli; order Caryophanales; family Caryophanaceae; genus Viridibacillus; species Viridibacillus sp. KH_047. Next base: position 1,311,099 of record NZ_CM174479.1, read on the forward strand.
GCGCCAGCAGTTGATGCATCATTATATAAAATCACTTCACCAATGGTAGGAACTTTCTATCAAGCTCCTAACCCTGAATCACCAGCTTTCGTAAAAGTTGGAGATAAAGTAGGCGAAGAAGCAGTAGTATGTATCGTTGAAGCAATGAAATTATTTAATGAAATCGAAGCAGAAGTTAGTGGCGAAATCGTTGAAATTCTTGTTAAAGACGGCGATTTAGTTGAATACGGTCAACCTCTGTTCCTAGTAAAAGAGAACTAAGGGAGGCCTATTTAAATGAAAAAAGTATTAATTGCAAACCGTGGAGAAATCGCGGTACGTATTATTCGTGCATGTAAAGAATTAGATATTCAGTCTGTAGCTGTGTATTCAGAAGCAGATCGTGATGCACTTCACGTTCAATTAGCTGACGAAGCATATTGCATCGGACCAAAACTTTCAAGTGATAGTTATTTGAAAATTAGTAGTATACTAAGTGTTGCTCAAAAAACTGGCTGTGATGGGATTCACCCAGGATATGGCTTCTTAGCAGAGAATGCTAGTTTTGCAGAAGCATGTGAGGATGCTGGTATTACTTTCATTGGACCAACTTCAGATGCCATCAAAATGATGGGTATTAAAGATATAGCAAAAGACTCAATGATTAAAGCGGGTGTACCAACAGTTCCAGGTTCAGCTGGTATCGTTGCTGATGCAGCTGAAGCAGCCGAAGTTGCGAAAGGTATTGGTTACCCAGTAATCATTAAAGCAACTGCCGGCGGTGGTGGTAAAGGGATCCGTGTAGCACGCACTGAGGAAGAATTGATTAAAGGCGTTCAAATCACTCAAAAAGAAGCTGCTGCAGCATTCGGTAACCCTGGCGTTTACTTAGAAAAATTCATCGAGGATTTCCGCCACTGTGAAATCCAAATACTAGCGGACAACTATGGCAATACAATTCACCTAGGTGAACGTGATTGTACAGTTCAACGTCGTATGCAAAAACTTGTTGAAGAAGCTCCGTCTCCTGCACTTTCTGAGGAACGTCGTGCTGAGATGGGTGAGGCTGCAGTTAAAGCTGCGTTAGCTTGTGGATACCGCGGTGCTGGTACGGTAGAATTCATCTTTGACTACCATGAAGACAAGTTTTACTTCATGGAAATGAATACACGTATTCAAGTAGAGCATCCAGTAACTGAAATGATTACAGGTATTGATCTTGTTCAACAACAGCTTAAGATTGCTTCTGGCGAGAAATTAGTGTATAAACAAGAAGATGTGAAAGTGAATGGTTGGGCGATGGAATGTCGTATCAATGCAGAAAATCCATCTAAAAACTTTATGCCTTCACCGGGTAAAGTAGAAGATTATATAGCACCAGGTGGTTACGGTGTCCGTATCGACTCTGCTATGTATCCAGGATATAGTATTCCTCCGTTCTACGATTCAATGGTTGCAAAATTGATTGTACATGCAGATACACGTGAAGAAGCAATTGCTAAGATGAAACGCGCATTAGGTGAATTCATTGTTGAAGGACCAGGCATTCAAACAACAATTCCTTTCCACGCTAAATTAATGGATCATGAAGTATTCAAAAAAGGTGATTTCAATACGAAATTCCTTGAAGAAAATGACGTCATGAATTCATAAGAAAGGGGCGAATTCTATGGCTGAAAAAGTTATACAATCATTACCTCAAAGCACTCCTGTTGGTAAGGAAGAGCTAGGTAAGATTGAGGTAGCGCCTGAAGTTATTGAAGTTATTGCAGGAATTGCTACTACAGAAGTGGAAGGCGTTTCTGGTACAAGAGGAAACTTCGCTACAGGCGTAGTAGAAAAATTCGGTAAAAAAGTTCATGGGAAAGGTATTAAAACCGAATGGACTGAGACGGGCTTAATCGTAGATGTATATTGTTTCGTACAATATGGTGCATCTGTTGCGAAAGTAGCTCAACAAGTTCAAACCCAGATTCGTGAAGCTATCTTTAATATGACATCTCTTTCAACGCAAGAGGTAAATGTACATATTACCGGCATTCAATTTGATCAAGTGAACGATGCAAAAACTGAATAAAATCAAAAAACACCACTTCTTTTGAAGTGGTGTTTTTTATTGTATTGAAAATCTAACTCATCAATAAAATTAATCGATTATTAATGAATACATGCCCCAATTATTAAAAGAATATTACTATAGCTAGTAATTTATATGGATTAAGTTTAATGCTCATAACTACTAGATGATAATGAATCGTTTAGGAGCTTTTTCTTATACGGTAATGAATATATAGTAGAATAGTTAAAAAAATTAAAGATTAAACATTTAGTGTAATACATTTTTACTAAATAAGACAAAATTCTATTCCAGTAAAGCTTTAGTTATACGACTTTTACGATGTAAAAAATGAGGTTTTTTTAAAAAACTCAATAAATAGGTGATAAGTGTTGGGCTATACTAACTAGTATAAGAAAAATAAATTGGAACTTATTTAATGTAAAACATTACATATGATTCATGATGTTGTGCAAGTTATCATGGTACTTTAGAATTATAAAAACTGAATAGGCAAACCTAGAGAAATTTAGGGACGCAAAGCTAGAGGGGCTAAGGTTGAATAACTATGCCAGCCAGTTGCCAAAGAGTGCATTATACTTTTTGTTATTTTGAGTTTAATAAAAATGTCTTAATTATTTTTATTTAGACGTGATCAAAAGTTAGCTACTCTCTTATAGAGTAGCTTTTTTAATGAACTTCTTAGGGTTTTATTCATCTGGAGGAGAAAGCATATGTCGAAGAAAATGTCCAAATTAATTGCGATTGCAACATCAACAGCGTTGTTAGCAAGTTATTCGGGGAGTGCCGTGAATGTTTTGGCAGCACCGATTACGAATCATAATAAAATGGCATTAGAAAGCAAGATCAATGAGGCCAAAAATGCTACAGTTAGTAAATTCGATTTATACGGAAAGAATAATTTAAGTGCGTATAATGAAGTATTCAAAATGGATAATTCAAACATTAAATCGATAACAAATAACGGTGGGAATTATTCGGGCTCTCCTATTAATAAAGCAATAGATGGAGATATGAATACACACTGGGAGACTGGAAGAGCGAATAATACGCAGTTTACTAACGAGGTAGTATTCAGTCTAAATGAATTGACTGAATTAAATAGAATCGTTTATGCGGCTAGACAAAGCAGTGCAAAAGGTAAAGGATTCGCGGAAGAGTTTGAAATTTATAGATCTATCTCAGATGAAGGTGATGATTTTACTTTAGTGTCTCCTGGAGAATATAAAGGTTCAACCGGTGATGTTGTTGAAATGCAATTTAAACCAACTGAATTCAAAAGAATTAAATTTGTGTTCAAAAAAGCCAATCAAGATTGGGCAAGTGCAGCAGAATTTAGCTTTTATAAAGAAGACCAAGTAAAAGATAGTATGAAAAAACTATTTACTGATGAAAACCACAATATAGTATCTGATGAGTTCAATACAGTAGAAAAGTTAGAAGCATTAGAGAAAAGTGTTCAAACACACCCTTTATATGAAGTATTTAAAGAAGATATAAAAGATGCAAAAGCATTAATAGAGCAAGAAGATATAAAAGCAACTTCAGCCATAACAAAATCATTCCCTCATTATTCTAATGAGGAATATTCTAATTTATTTAGAATGGACTATGAAAATATCAAGAGCATTCGTAATAATGCAGGTCATTATAGTAGTGCCGTAATAGAAAATGCTGTTGATGAGGACCTTAATACTTATTGGGAAACTAATAGATCTAATTCAAACGAGTTCACAAATGAAGTTGAAGTAGAGTTTAAAGAAGCAGCTAAACTTAATCGAATCATGTATGGAGCAAGACCATCTGACCTTAAAGGATTTGCAGAAGAGTTTGAAATATATGCTTCTAAAACTTCTAAAGGAGATACATATGAACTTGTCGCGACAGGAAAACAAGATATGGTATCTGGATTAGTCGAAGCAAAATTTGAACCAACTACATTTAAGCGAGTTAAATTTAAATTCAAGAAATCAAATCAAAATTGGGCAACTTTATCTGAATTAGCATTTTATAAAGAAGATACATTTGCTGATCAGATAAACAATATATTCACTGATGGAACAATGACTGAAATCGTCCCAGAATATAATAATATACAAGCAATTAATGAATTAGATGCAAAAGCTAAAAACCACCCATTGTATACTATAATAAAAGAAAAATTAGAGGTAGCTAAAAACATACTAGCAAACCCAGAGGAACTAAAGAATAGTGTGTGGTCATTAGAAAGTAGAGGAGATTCAATACAAGAATCCCAAAAAAGGCGAGTTTGGAACTTCCAAGATTGGCAACCTACTGGTTTAGCAGTTAAGTCTGGTCAAGAAATAAACGTTTTTGTTGATGTTGAAGCAGGCAAACCTACACCGAAATTGGTATTCAAACAAATGGAAAGCCAACATAATGGAACAATGGATATACAACTAGAGCCGGGCATGAATAAAATTATAGTTCCTGAACGACCTGATAACGAAGTAAAACCTGGAGTTGCAAAAGCAGGCGTATTGTATACAGTTAATCCATATACATCTGAAGAACAAGGTAGAAAACCTAAAATACGTATAGAAGGCGCATTTTCATATCCACATTTCATTAAAGGTGTAGATAATGATGAAGAAGTTTTAAAAGAACTAAAAGAATATGTTGAGTTATTAAAAGTAGATTCTACATTACCAAATGCATTTGAAGTATTTAGTGATAAGGCTTTAGTCAATGTAGAAGCAACATATGCTCTAAAATGGTTTAAAGAAAATAATAAATTACCGAGTGAAACTGCTAATAAATCTGATGAAGCACTTAGAGAAACGATGAAATTCTGGGGATTTGATAATTCTACAGAGAAAAACTCTGATTTTAAATATAGATACGTAACAATGGTTAAGCATCTAACTGGCGGAGCGTTTATGAATGCTAATAATGGTATCACTGGAATTAGACCTGGTGAACAAGGTGGAGCATTGGATGTTAACATGGGTTGGGGATTGGCTCATGAAATGGGTCATAACTTTGACACAACAAATAGACGAATTGTAGAAACAACAAATAATATACTCCCATTACATTTCCAAAAAATAAGTGGGACTGCTACGAAAATAACGGAACAAAACCTTTGGGAAAAGAATATTCTTCCTAAGGTTGCTCTAGAAGATTATTCGCAGAATGTACATTATCCAAAAAATGATGTTAGTTTATTGTCTCATATAGCACCTCTATGGCAGTTGCAATTATATGATGAAAATTTCTATCCGAAATTTGAGCAAGAATTTAGAAGTAGCTCATTTGGTGGAGGTAACATCGAGCAAATACACCAAGAATGGGTAAAAGTTTCATCTGATGTATTAAAATTAGATTTATATGAGCATTTTGCAAGACATGGTTTACGTGCGGGTGATGAAGTTAAGGAATACACTTCTAAATACCCTAAACCTTCTAAAAAAATATGGTATATCAACGATAAAATATACTTAGATAATGGTGGGAAATTTACTGAGGATGTAAATTATTCAGCTACGTTAAACGCAAATTCTAATCAAGTGACTTTGAATTTTGAAATGGATAAAGAAAATGTAAAGAACACTTTAGGCTACGAAATCATAAGAAATGGTGAAACAATTGGATTTACTTCTACTAATGCATTTGTAGATAAGAATGCAGCTCCAGGGATTAACTATTCTTATGAAATTGTTGCATATGATAAGGAACTAAACACAGCAAAACCAGTGAAAATTAATGCATTTACACCATTATTGTCTGTAGAAAAACATGTAACTTTAAAATTGCATAGTAAATTTGATCCTATGGACTATGTGAAAGCTTCTAGTTATAAAGGTGAAGATATAACACAAGACGTAACGATTAAATCAAATACTGTAGATGTAACTAAAAAAGGTAACTATAAAGTCGTATATGAAATAACAAATGCAGATTCAGTAGAAACAAAAACAACAAATGTTACGGTAACTAGTGATTATGCATATATCTCTGATCTAACTGCTAAATCCGTAAATGTTGGTTGGGGATCATTACAAAAAGATAAATCAGTTTCTGGTGGAACGATAACATTAATTAGACAAGGTCTTGATGCACCTTATGCGAAAGGTATTGGTGTACACGCTAATTCCGAAGTGGTCTATGATATTGAAGGTAAAGACTTTGACTTTTTTGAAAGTTATATCGGAATTGACCAAGCGATGAAAGGTGAGTCTTCATCTGCAACATTTGAAGTATGGGTTGATGGCGAGAAGAAAATCGAGAGTGATGTATTCAAAGCCGATACGGAACATGTATTTGTCAAAGTTCCTGTAACCGGAGCAAAAGAAGTAAAACTAATTACAACTGATGCAAATAACGGGAATACAGCAGATCATACAGTATGGGCTGATGCGAAATTCACGCAAAATTCTAGTAAACCGACACTAACGATTCCTAAATCTATGGCAACTAAAGTTGGAGAATCTATCAATATTAACTCAGCGTATTCAGCAATTGATCGTGAGGATGGAGATATAACAAATAAAGTAAAGATTACAGGAACAGACCTTGTTAACTTTGATAGAGCCGGTAAGTATGATATTACTTATACAGTAACAGATAGCGATGGTAATGAATCAACTGCGAAGAGAACGATTTCTGTAGTAAATATGGATGATTACAACTATCTATCTGATTTCGATTGGAAATCTACTCAAAACAGCTACACAGCTCCAAAGAAAAATATTTCGATAAGTAACAATACGTTACGATTAACTGGAGAAGATGGTAGTGTGAAAACCTACGAGAAAGGTATTGGCGCACATTCTAATTCAACAATCGTCTATGATTTAACGGATAAAGATGCTGATTACTTCACTTCATTTGTAGGTGTAGACCGTCAAATGTATGATTCTGTCGGTTCTGTTGTTTTCCAAGTATTTGTAGATGGTGAAAAACAATTCGACAGTGGCTTGATGAATTCTAGAGATCCTCAAAAGTTCATTGAAGTGAATGTTAGCGGCGCTAAAGAATTAAAATTAGTTGTTACTGACGGTGGAAATGGTAATGGATCTGACCATGCTACATGGGGAGATGCCAAATTACATTTCGCAAATGCAGAAAGATTATTCACGAAAGACCTAGAAAAAGCGATTGAAAAGGCAAAAGAAATTGATAAAGAGGATTATACCTCTGAAAGTATGGAACTTCTAAATATTGCGTTAACTAAAGCAAAAGAGGTTCTAGCAAATAAAAAAGCAACTCAACAAGAAGTAGATGAAGCAATAGCTTCATTAAAAGCAGCTAAAGAAGGTTTAGTTAAAATAGATTTAACTCAAGTGATTACTATAAAAGATAAATATTTGAGTGATTCTATCAAGAAAACATTAGGGTTATCTAGTGATATAACTCTTGCTGATATGTATAAACTGACAACATTAACAAGTGAATCGAGAAGAGCAAGATCTCTTGAAGGTTTAGAACATGCTAAAAACTTAGTAACGCTAAATATTGAAGGAAATGAAATAACAGATTTCTCTCCATTAAAAGGTTTAACTAAATTAGAAAACTTAATAGCTGATCCGCAATATGTTGAAGTAGGAGAATTAAAAGGATCAGTAATTGAAGTAGATAATCTTGTTACAGGAATAGATGGAAAGAAAGTAAAACCGCATTTAGCAGGGGTTAGAAACACTAAAACCTTTAAAGAGACAGAGATTGATGTCAGTGAGTGGGAGCAAAATCCTGATAAGCTAATGATAGATATTTCAAAAGAGGATAAAGGAATCTACATGCTGACATTAACATATAAAGTAGAAGACAATCCTGTATACTTAATCTATGTTATTAATAATAATTAGGTATAACATTTTCAATTGGGAAATTTCACTAGAAAATAAAGGTGATATTTCATCTTGTCTATTGTGACGATTTGGTAATATAACACAGTGAAAAGGGCTGTCCTAAAAGTCGAAGAAAATCGACTTTTAAGGGCAGCCCTATTTCTTTATTTAAGCTATATTAAATTACTCTGTTGGATTCAAATGGATAGACCAAGTGTTCTTTTCATTGGAAAGTATAAGTAATCAGTATCTCATATTCAACTTGCGGGGGAGAAGAGTTGAAGAAGGAAATCAAATTTATATAGTTTTTGTCCATCTTCGTTTCATTGCAATGTAATCATTCTTTCTATCGTTTGATGTAAAGTAAACATCTCAATAGGGCTGTTACATCCCAAAAATAGCAAGATAAGCAAATAAAAAAACAGTACCACCGCTATAAAAGTGGTGGTACTGCTATATTTAACGATAAGTGTTTAGTTATTAGAACGTACTTGCTACTTTAACAGCTTTTTCAAGCCCTGCAGCAATAATTTCTTCAGCTTTATCTGGGAATTGGTTGTGACCTTCAATCACTATTTTCTCTATATCGTTTACACCGAAAAAGCCCATCATATTTGTTACATATTTAACAGCCATTTCTAGTTCTGCTGCTGCACCATTAGAATACACACCGCCACTTGCATTTAATAATGCAATTTTCTTATTACTAAGAAGCCCTACTGGTCCTTCTGGCGTATATTTAAATGTTTTGCCTGCGCGATTTAAGTAATCAATATATGTGTGTAGTACAGCTGGAATTGTTAAGTTCCATAATGGGAAACCAAATACAACTTTATCAGCTGCAAGGAATTGGTCTAAATATTTATCAGCAACAGATACTGCTGTTGCTTCCTTTTCTGTTAATTCTAGTCCTCTTCCAGCCTTAAATGTGCCGTTAATCAAATCTACTCCTACATATGGCAATTCTTCATTGTATAAATCAAGTTCTACCACTGTCTCATTTGGATGAGATTCTTTATAGCTCGCTAAAAAAGCCTCATATAATTTCACACTAACAGCTTGATTTGCTGGACGATTGTTTGCTTTTACGAATAAAATTGTTGTCATTCTTTTTTCCTCCTGTTGCTTCTCTTAAGTTATGATTAGCGTATTATTTTTCTTTACAATATCTTTTTAAAACTATACTCCATGTCACCAGCCATGGCTTCAGGTGTATCACCAGTTTCTCTAAAGTCGTGTGTATGAATTTCTTCAAATGGACCAAAATTTACTTGCTTATAAATTTCATAACAAGGGAATCCGTCATGTTTACCGTGAATATCGGCAGTACCATCTTTTTTAACATGTACCGTTAATAGATAATCAGCGGGAGGTGCATATACATTTAGTGGGTTGCTAGCACTAGCACTCATACGAAATGTGACGTCATCCTCTCCCCATACAATATCCGAGCACAAAATAAGTTCCGTACTAGCTTGTCCTGTTCTTTTATTAACAGAACCATTAGGAGTTGTGATTCTTTCTGTTGTTATGCCAGTATTTGCATATGTGAAAATCTCTTTTTTATAAAAATCAACAACTACTTCTTGTTCAATTCTAGAACGCATAGCGTTGACAGCATATGGTGTAAATTCTCGTGAATCACCTTCGAATTGAATTACATCCCCTGTTTGAGTATCTTTCTTAGGTTCAGTCCAGGCCATTGGAATAAATGCACTTGCTCTAAATTTAACGATAGTATTCATGAGATACACCTCTATAATTTTCAATTTTTATTTAGGATGATCATATTGATCCATTAACAAAACAGATCGCAATTTCTTTCGTATAAATAATGCTGTTCTTTTATTATTTTCTGCTTGTAAACTTCTACTTAGTATATATATCTAGATTGTCGTTTTAAAACTGTATTCCATTTCCCCAGCTAGTGCAGCTGGAGTGTCACCAGTTTCTCTAAAATCATGTGTATATATTAATTCAAATGGACCGAAATCTGTTTGTTTATAAAACTCATAGCAGGGGAACCCATCATGGGAACCTTCAATATACGCCACACCATTTTTGTTAACACGTACAGTCAATAAATAGTCAGCCGCAGGTGCTTCTGTATTTAATGGATTACTGGCACTAGCTCTCATTTCAAAAGAAACATCATCAGCGCCCCACACAACATTAGTACATACTATGTTTTCTGTACTTGTTTTTCCTTTTTTATAATCAACTGAACCATCCGGATTAGTAACTTTGACAGTAACGATACAAGCATTTGCATATGTTGAAATTTCCTTTTTTAAAAAATCAATAATCACTTCTTGCTCTAATCTTGACCGCATTGTGTTTACAGCGTATGGTGTAAATTCGCGTGCATCACCAGCGTATTCCAATACTCTTCCAGTTGAAGTTTCTTTAATAGGTTCCAACCAAGCATATGGAGCAAATACACTCCCTCTAATTTTAACGATGTTAGCCATGAGAAACCCCCATAATTTCTTTATTTTGTTTCGGTGAATCTTATTTCTTTTATACTAAAATGTAGTCAACTTGATTGACTAGATTTCTAATAGTACAATGGAATTTGAATATAGTCAACAAGTTTGACTTTTTATAAGGAGGTTTATGTATGAATCATAGTGAATTTAGTGAATTGGATCTTACGTCACTTTTATCATTATCCTATAGTGCATCGATTAATGAACTACATGAAAGATTAAGTGAATTAGGATTTGGAGATTTCAGACCTGTACATGGCTTTATGTTTAAATGTATTATTCCTAATGGAGCTACAGGTGTAGAACTATCTGAGTATTTAGGAATTACCAAGCAGGCTGTAAGTAAAATGGTAGATTATCTTGAGAAAAATGGTTATGTTATGCGTCAAAGTCATCCCACTGATAAAAGAGGGAAAATTATTGTTTTGACTGAACGAGGTTGGTTAGTAGTGAAAGCAAAAGAGAAGATACTAACTGAGATTGAGGGACGCTGGAGTGAAAATATAGGTAATGAACGGATGCAAATGCTCAAAGAAGATTTATCAAAATTAATTTCCGAAGAAAATGAAGGTAAATTATCATCTTTCGTAAGGCCTATTTGGTGATGTTTAAGCCAATAGTAGGGACTTTTAAGATTGTTTAAGTTCGTGCCAACAGTGTATCATTCCTATATTATTTAAGGGAAACAAGCTAAGTATAAAAGCATCAGTAACAGTAAAGAGCCTTACTCAATTTCTGCAAGGCTCTCACTTTTTTACTTATAATTATGGTTCTGTATTAAAATCGCATTCTATAGTAATTACAATTCTAACCGATTGAGTATCTCTACACCGAATTCTGTAATCTCCGTTCCCTGTTTTTTAATGCCAACTTTAATGCAATTAGTGTTCGCTAATATTGATAAACGATGTCGTAATTGTGAATCGGATAAAAAGTAAGGAAGCATTTCTTGTATAGCCCCTCTCCCTGCACTTGTATCTTGCTTTTTACAAATCCAAAGAGCGTGTAGTATTGATTTATAATCCTCTACAAAATTTCCCCTATACGGCCCTGGTGTCTTAGATATGAAAAGTGGCATTATTCAATCTCTGTGGGCAATTAAAGCCATCCAAGAACTAAAGATTCCTCTAAATAAAAAGATTGTATTTCTTTGCAATTCAGACGAAGAAATTGGTTCAATTACTTCTAAAGAGTATATCGAGGAAGAAGCGAAAAAAAGTAAAGTTGTACTCGTAGCTGAGCCAGCTGAGGGTTATTCAGGTGCTTTAAAGACTGCTCGTAAAGGAGTAGGGGCTTTTACATTAAAAATACGGGGACGTGCCGCTCATGCAGGTAGTCATCATGAAGATGGCATAAACGCTATTGAAGAATTAGCTAGACAAGTAATTGTATTTCAAGAATTGACTAATTACGAAAAAGGAACAACTGTTAATGTAGGAACCTTTACTGGAGGAAGTGGGACGAACGTAGTTCCAGAGTACGCGGAAGCTAAAATTGATTTACGTGTTACCACAAAAGAAGAAGCAGAACGGGTGACGGATATTATTTTAAATTTAAACCCCATTTTAAAAGGTATCAAATTGGAAGTATCCGGTGGCATCAAAAGACCTCCAATGGTGAGAACTGAACAAACAAAAGAACTGTTTGAATGCGATCAAACCATAGCTGGTGAACTAGGTATAGATTTAGAAGAAGCTTCTGTTGGAGGAGGAAGTGATGCGAATTTCACTGCAGCTATAGGTATTCCTACTCTAGACGGTTTAGGTGCTTGTGGTAAAGGCATTCATGCAGAATATGAACATATTCAAATTGACAAACTAGCTGAACGAGCATCTTTATTTGCAAATTTATTAATAAGATTGGATCTAAATCAATATCATGGACAAGAAAAGTTAAGCAAATAAATTAACAAATCAGCAACAATGGCATATTAAATACAGTTAACTATAAAGGGAGCATCCTCACAATAGTTTTAGATGCTTATAAAGGGAAGTTCCACGTACATATGGCCCCTTAGATTAAAAGCTTAATCTAAGGGGCCACTTTTAATCAATCTTTAATCTAAATCAATACCAGTTGGTAAAAAAGAAGTAGCGAAATTGACTAATCGCTGTTATTTAATTAACTGAGCAGATAAGATAAATAAAACTGCTATTTTTAAAAAAGGGGTCGATCACCATTAAAAAGTTTTTTGCGATGATTATTGCATTGGTTTTTATAGGGATAGGATTAGTTGTTTTTGAACAGTTTCGTTCAACACCCCCGACACCAACTGTAATAGCAGGCAACTCAGAAGTCCCTATTACAGTAGGATCATATTGTTGGAATGGGCTCGTTTTTGGTCGATGTGTCGATAAGGTTTATACAAGTCCTCTAGATATGACAAAACAGCACAAACCAGTAGTTGTATCACCGAAGGAAACCATAAAAATCAAATTTAAAAAAGAACCCATCGATGGAACAATGACAGTAGAGCAATGGATAGATGAAGACCATATTGAAAAAATGATAGTGAAAAACGATACCATTACTATTCCCAAAGAGAAAGGTGTATACGTCTATCATATCGTATCAAACTGGAAGCGAGGGGATGGGAACTACGCCTTTTCAGTAGAAGTAAGATAAAATAATGTAACACAATTCACAATTCAATAGAGAAATGAATTATTTTTTTTAGAAAGGCACTTGAGAGTATGTCTTTTAAAGAAAATGCACATAAATTCCTAGCTTTAGGATTATGTGCATTAAATATGAGGTATTTAAGTATTTGCTTTTTCTGCCTCATAATAACCTAGTTTATGAAAGTTATAAAGCTGATTAATATGCTCGTTAGGATAAGCTTCTAATAATTTAAGAATTTCTTTTGTAAATTCTAATGAAGCTGTTCCATTTGCGGTCACAATTTTCCCATCTGAAACTGCTTGCTCAAGTACATAATTTTTTTCATTTCGGTAGCTATCTTTTGCATAAGCTTTTAAATCATTAAGATCATTACTTGTATGCTTTATGTCATTTAACCATCCATTGGCGCCCATAAAAACTGTTGCATCACATATTGCCCCTACTGGAATATCCATAGTAAGTGCCTTCTCCATTATGGGAATTACTTTATTGGTTAGCGGCTTACGCCAGGAGTTTCCACCAATTAGTATTAAACCATAAAAGATTTCAGGTATATTTCTAAAAGTATAATCTGGAAGAACACTTATTCCACCGATTGACTTTATAACGCCCTCACTTACACTAACTATTTTAGTGATGTAGTTGTCTGTATTATTTAAAAAGGCTGCTACATAAGATATTTCCCAATCAGCGAATTCCTCCAACACTACAATTAGTATTTCTTTTTTCTCAGTTTGATTCATTCTAAATCCCTCCTAATTAAATCACGAAAATTCTATCAATTTGAAACTGTCTTCAGTATATAATGTAATAGTGACAACTGATGACACAATTAGTAAAAGGAGTAAATTTTGAGTAAGGCAGCTAGATTAAATGAATTAAGATTGTATATTAATCGAGTCAAAAAGTTTAAGGTAGATGATTTAGCAAAAGAATTTAATGTTTCAAGAAGAACGATTCTTAGAGATTTAGAAGAACTAAGTATTTTAGGGGTTCCATTAATTTCAGAGGTAGGGCCTAATGGCGGATATCAAGTTTTGGAAGAAAAAAATCTACTTGCTGTGTCTTTTACAAAAGAGGAAACCTTCTCTATCTTTTTTGCTCTTTTATCTTTAAAACATTTTAATAGCCTACCTTTTGAGTCGGAGTATAATTCAATTATAAAAAAATTCTACCTGAACTTAAACGGAAAGATGAAAGATGAAATTGATTTGATCAAAGATAAGATCGATTTCAAAATAGATAATCAGACTAAAGAAAGCCCCCTTCTAAAAGAGCTATTTATGGCGGCAATAGGAAATGAGCCTCTTTGGATTTCTTACTTAGGGATTAAAAGAGAGATTCAACCAATTGGATTATTTTCTCAATACGGAAGATGGTATTGCCCTTCGTATTGTTATCTTAGGAAGGAATTTAGACTTTTTCGTTGCGATCGAATATCAGAGATTGGATTAAGTGCTAGAAATGACAAGATGAATCTAAATGAAACCAACTTAAATGATATTATTAACCTTTTATCAACAAAAAAAGAGTATGAGCTTTTTGTGGAATTAACGCCAGAAGGAGTAGAAAAATATAAATCTAATGTTTCACCATATCATCGCATATCAATAGACAGTAAAGGTCATGGAGTTATTAAGGGTTCAATAAGTGAAACAGAAATTGACTTTTTGGCTGATTACTTTATACAAATGGGAAAGAATGCAAAAGTAGTTCAACCTATTGAATTAAGAGATGAAATAAAAAAAAAAATTTTAGTATTGAGTGTTTTATACCAGTGATTTGATAGCGAAAAATAATAAAAACTATGGAAAAGAAATTCCTAAAGGTTTTGAGGTAACGAATGAGGTTAATCTTGACCCAGTTACGGGTGAAAAAATAAGAGTATATTATAATGCAGAAACAGGTGAACGATTTTATAGAAAAGAAAATTAGTTATTTTGTTCTTTTAGACTGATTTTCTTTTTTTGCTTAGAATTGATTATTCCCGATCATAGGAAATAGGGATTTGTATGTGAAGAATATAAGGGATTGAAATTTTATACAGTTATTTCAAGGAGTGCAGTTATTGAAATTTTTGATAGAGGATATCATTAACATTTTGTATATTGTATTGGTAAGATAAAAGACACTGTTTTATGAGTGTCCTTATTAGACATCTAATAAACTTTTAAACTTTGGAAGTTTTTTTTATTTGAGCAATTTTAAAAAGTGTGACTCCTAAAACAAGACTAATTAAACAGATTGTAGATTTCCAATTAGTCGCAATTGAGTTATTAATAAATTCTATTTCCAAAATATCGAAATCTAATAGTAAAAATATAACGGCGTTTACAAAAAGTAAAAAACTCACAGATTTTAACATTTATTTACACCTCTTTAGGACTATTTAATTTATTGTTAAAAAGTGTTAATTTTAAAAAAGAGAGGAGTGTTGATAGGTTTGAAAAAGTTGAAAATTTTCTTATCTTTATTAATAATATTATCTTTAATATCTGTGGTCGGTGTTAATTCTACAGAAGCTTCTTCAACTATTTTAATTGATAATGATATTAAAGTGAATAGTATTAGTAAAAAAGCGGATGGTAAAATTTATATTAATTATACTTTAAAAAAAGATTTCAAAACTAATTTAGGTTATAACGTTAAGCAATCATTAGGATTTACTTATAAAATGCATAGTGCTATAAAGATAAATTCAGTTTTTGTTCCTGTGAATTCGAAAAAAGGTACTTATACTGCAATTTTACCTGTACCATCCCCAAACTATTTAGGTACACAATCTGTATATGCTAAATGGGGTGCTTCGGGTCAATCAGTATTAAAAAAAATAGGAACTGTTTACAATGTTCCAAGTTCTGTAAGAGGACTTAAAAGGTCTAGTCATGTTGTAACTAAAACAGAGGCTGTGGGAGGAAAAATAGTAACGGACTATCTTCCAGGTTTAACTGTCATGATAATTGTTAAAGGTAAGTCTGCTACTATTCAAACCGTAGTTAAAAAAGGAACAGCAATTGCAACTGGATTAATTGGATTTAATCTTGCTACAGGATTTTTTAAACAAATGCCTTCTTTAAGTGCAGGTCAAGTATATTATAGAGAAAGTGAAATAAAAACAAATGGGGAAGTTTATCATCGTTTATTAATTTTTGCCAATAAAGCTACCTATAATGAATTTCAAAATAGTGGTTATAAAAAATCTGGTTTAGCTATATATAGTACTTCTAGTATATCTACATTAAAGTATTAATCTATTTGGATAATTTTTTATTGATTGTATTAGAAACGAACATTTAAAGTAAAAGATTGATTCCTTAAAGGATTCGATCATTTTTATTAGCATTGTATGTTTTATTTGCTGTACAAAACTAAACGAGGGCATTGACCCAAGAAGGATTAGCACTTTATTTTATTGAATTAGTTGGACTACTGGCCAGTTTAGTTCAATAATATATCTTCCATCTGTTTAATTGAGTGGCAGCTCATGTTATAATGAGTAGCTTAAGGTAATTACTAATGTTACTTATAATTGAACGGATGCCAAGAATAGCCTCCGCATAGCGATAAAATATGGAGGTGTAAGAGAATGAATAAACAATGGACAATTGGTAAAATTAAAGAATTTGTTGAGAAAAATTCAGATAGTAAGTTGTTAACTACGGAATATCACGGTTTTTCTCAAAAGTTACTATTTAAATGTGCATGTGATAGCAACTTTGAAAAAACATTTAAGAAATTTAAAAATAATAACCAACGTAAATGTGACGTGTGCCAACCGCCAAAAGAGGCACGATAACGTATAGCAAATAAATGAAGTGCCAATTTCTTTTAAAGGGAAATTGGCACTTTTTTATTTTATAGTGGGAATATTAGTAGATTTCAATAGCAAAAGAAAAATTCCCATGAGATGCTTTACTTAAAACTATAAACTTTATGTTTTAAGTCATTCGCATTACACACATTTCTATACATCAAGAATTACATTTGTTAAATAAGTCCATCGTGAAATATTTTTATTAAGAACATCCATTCATCTCAGTTTTAAAAGAGATTGGTGAGATATTTGATAAAAGTGAAGACTGGGTGAGGGTGGCTTTGTTTATGTGGTTCATTTTTTCAACTTGGTGTTTCTTGGCGATATATTACACTGTTAGAAAAATACAGGGCTTTTATTGTACTAACTGTTACTTTAGTAGAAAATCAAAAAAAAGCATTCAGGAAACTGAACTGTCCCTTGAATGCTTTTTCACTACTATTATTTAGCGTGGATTTCCTATAGAGGTCCAATCTGTCCATCTGTTAGCGAGACTTTGACGCCATGCGATGGATGCCTGATTCTTCAGACATTAGACACCCATTTTTCTACGGGTATTACTTGTTTTTTTCGCTTGCTGACTTTTCATTTTTTTTGTTGAAAGGTCGGCATTCTTTTTTCCTTTATTAGGAGAAGACTGGTTCTTTTTGTTTTCAAGCTGTTGCTGCACAGCCTCTTTTAGGCTGATTTTCTTTTTTGGTGCTTCAGATTGATTATTCTCGGTCATTTGAAATCCCTCCTTTTGGAATATGATAGTTAGTCCAGTATAATCTATTTTCGCCTATTTGTGAAATAAAGTCTTAAACTAACGGGTGCAACTTTTTTTTATGACTCTCTTTACATGTATTAAAGATCATTATCAACCTGTACTGTTAAAACATTATCAGGTGCAGCGAATATTTTGATTAAACTTTATTTTAAACGATGGATATTTATATAGAGAAAAAACAAGGTTTTCGGATGGTTTTTAATCAAAATTTATCTTAAAGCGACAGCATGGCCTCATACCAATATAGAAGATCCTATAGTAATGTCCGTTCAAATGGACGAAGAATCTAAGGCACTTTCTGTTTTCAATATTGTAGATAAAGATGATAATACATATGTAATGGGGATTACACACCATATAAAGGTTTAAAGATGAGATAATTTTTTGTTGAATATTTATGTTAATATTTTTATGAAGATAGTGAATAAATGTACCAACATTAAGTAGCAGGCTAGTTGAAGAAACAAGATTTTGGGATGGAGATGAAGGATAAGATGGTAAGAAATAAAGTGGCACTCATTAGTTCAATTGTTATTTTAGGTATATGTATGTATCTATATTTCCCGTTTCCTAATAATGTAATGTTAGAAGTACGTTCTACATTCATGTCTTTTCCAATCCGCGATCAAGATGGATATATTTTTCTTGGTATAATTGGTTCCGTTTTGTTTTTAATTTCCATGATTTCACTTGTCTTTGGCATGAAGAAATATCACTTTCGAACATTAGTAATAGTTGTAATAATATATGCAATTTTACCGAAGCTTTTCATTACGATGTACCAAGAAACATTAGCAAGTGGCATTATGGCAATTTCATACGATGGGAATGGCAAGTGCGATTTTGAAAATGTGGGAGAAGACTTATTAAATGGGGAATGTAACCTTGTATTACATAATCGAAGCAATGAAGCTGTGTCATTTGAGTTGGAATTTTTAGATTCCTTTTTCGTGGAAGATGATGTGCGAATGGAATCACTTATGAATTTAGCGGGTCCATATAGTATTAAGATAGAAGCAAATCGTAAAAAGTCTATTAACTTGAAGGAATTACTCGATTTATCAGATGTTCCGAAACATATTGAAGGAGGTACATCGTTTAATATTCATTTTAAAATAATTGATGGGGAGAATACACGCACTTTATAGTAGACGTTGGTCTTTACTAAATTGCAAGCAGTTGATTCATTTCATTAATTTAAAAGTAAAATAAATGATAGGATACGTTTACTATATCGTGATAACATTAGAAGTAGGTAGCTCTAAAATACATATGTAAATGAGAAAGAAAAGAGGGCAATGATTGAGCATAAATAAAAAAGCGATTGAAATGTTTGAGAAGAATGAGTACGACTATGCCATGAGATTATTCAAAAAAGCTGTAAAAAAATCAAGAGATGTGCAGTCTTTAAATAACCTTGCTTGGATGTATTGTTATGAAGAGGATAAATTCGAAGAAGCTGCTAAATTGTTGGAAGAAGCTATAAAATTAAATCCTACTTCGCATTTTCCATATATTTTATTAGGAGAGGTTTATGCACACTTAGAGAAGTGGGATAAAACGAAAGAAATGTTGGAGATAGGAATTGCGATAGAGCCTGTTAAAACTGCGTACAATAGTTTGGCTTTTGCTAATTATCATCTAGGAAATATAAAAGAGGCTTCGGAATGTTTTCTTCTTGCTTCAGAAGGCTCTGACTACGAGATGTTCGGTCATGTAAAGTGTTTAATCGAGTTGGGTGAAGTGAAAGAAGCGAAAGTGAAACTGGATGTTTTTTCAGCAGATGCAGAAGATTTTGTTGGTGAAGTTGATGTAGCGGATTTATATGTAGAATTGGGATTATTTAAAGAAGCTGCGGATTGGTTCGAAAAGGGATGGAATGCTTATTATAAGCAACCTAGTTGGATTAGTAGATATGTTTATTCACTATCAAAACTTGGTAATTTGACTCGTGTTACTGAGGTGCTGGATACTGCTATTGAAGAAAAAAATGTAGAAATAAAAGAGGGACATGACGAAGAGTATAGTGAATATTGGTCTGAAAGAGATGAGGCGATATACATTAATGAATTACTTAGTAAGAAAAAAGAATATGAAGGAATGTTTGAAAAAATAGCGTCAGGTGCAGTCCCTGCTATGGAGTTTAATACAAATCTTCGTAAAGAATGTTATCTTTTTGGATGTGCTCGGCACAATCATGCTGAGTATCAAAAATAAAATAATTTTTTAAAATAGACAACTGTAAAGGGGTCTTTTTTTATTTGAAAATCTATTTTAACTCTTTTTTATGAATTCATGATGTCGACACAACACAAGAGTTCATTTACGAGATTTTATTCAACACGATTGATTTGTTGAGCTTCATTGTGTTGCCCTCTATTATACTAACGGGTGCGACTGTTCAATTAGAGCGATCGCTTTTTGTGCTAACGGGGCAGTTTAGTGGAAGAGTAGATGTTATTATTAGTATTAGAAAACTAAAAGGGAGAGGAATAGAAATGACTGATTGTTGTGCTACAAAAGAACAAATTAGTGAAAGTAAAGGTTCTGATTTATGCCCTTCTTGTAAGAATAAAGGGAAAAAGTTGAAAATTATTACATTGAAATCGATGCTAGAACCATCTGTTTTAGATTCTTTGAATCCAAATTTGACTCATTACTTTTGTTCAACGAAAGATTGTGATGTTGTCTATTTTGATACAGAGGAAAAATCTTACCATACGTCAGATGTAAAGGTATCTGTACATCAAAAAGATGATTCTTCCACAGTCCCAATTTGCTATTGTTTTGGTTGGACAAAAGAGAAAATTCGGGAATATGAAAAACAAGAACTTTTTCCTAAACCTTTAGAACACATTAAAGAAAATGTAAAAGCTAACAGATGTGGGTGTGAGGTGAATAATCCTCAAGGTAGTTGCTGTATGGGGAATGTTTTATTATTTACAAAAAGTCTTTAAATAAAGTAATTTATATTTTTCACTAACGAGTGCTGTAGTAGAAGAACTTTGAGCTTTTCAGATAGATCTTTTTTTATTCAACTTACTTGGCAGAATAGTAAAAAAGTAAAGAATAAGAAAAATGAACGAATATTTAATAAGCTATGGATTATAGATTAACTAATTTCGTAGGAGGACTACTATGGTGAACTTAACAGAATATCTGTACAAAAAGATAAAACCGATTATTGAAAGTTGGAATGAGGAAGGAATATATGCATTATCTTTTTTTGTATATACAAATGAATCTTCAGATAATATCCCTATTTTTGTAATCAGTTATAATACCGAGGAAGATTGTGAGTATAGTTCACAGCTCAGTGAGCAGAGGTGGAATTACGCCTTTTGGAGACAAGATGAAAATGAAATTATTGGCGATGATGAATCAACAAACATTTTAATACAATGGTTTAAGGAAAATGACATAAAAGATATTGGGTACGAAGACGAAACATTGATGTATGATGAGGATTATAATTATATAGGAAAAGGACCAAACGGATATTATGAGTTATTACATATAGTTTCAAATGTAGCAAAAAGATTACACGACAATAAAGTTATTATTAATACTTTTAAAAGAGAAATACCCATAATTATTCATGATTTGGAATATTCCTGGTTTTCAGAAGAAGCAACGAAAAATGGAAACCCTAATGGAATAGCCGAGATATTCTTGGAAGCATTACGCCAAGAATTTCCAGAGTGAATTCTTGTATGGCGGATACGATGTGCAAGACTGACTTGTTTTAAATGCTTGCCCGATATAGCAAGTTATTCCTTTAGTTGATGTGTATCCAACAATTCCATTCCCCCTAAAATAGTATTATTAAAGGGATTATTGCCAACTTAATAGAATTATAGACATTAGAGGTGTTATTACTAAAGCAGCAGTTTAGTTGAAGATGGAACTTAACAATAATCGAAAAACAAAAATTTAAAGACAGACAGGAGTTTAGATACGATGATAAAAGGTTTTGGAGGAATATTTTGGAGAACTAAGGATCTTGATGTTATAAAAAAATGGTACAGTGAAGTGTTGAAGATTGAAATAGAAAATTGGAATGGGACTGTGATTAAACCACAATTAGGAAATGAGACTATCTTTTCTTTCTTTACCGAGAATGACAGTTATTTTCCAACAGAACAACAAGTGATGTTAAATTTCCAAGTAAATAATATAAACGAGACTATTGAGCATCTTGAGCATATTGGTGTACCTCTTGTAAAGAAAAAAGAGATTAGTGAATTTGGAAAGTTTATTTGGATTAAAGATCCTGAAGGTCGACTAATCGAGCTTTGGGAGAAATAGCGGGTTGTAATCATTTACACTTAAGCTAAAGGGTGCTTAAGTGTAAAAGTGTTGAGCTGTTCAGACAGCTCTTTTCTTACCTCCAGTCAAGTACTTTTGAAAGAATTTTATTGGAATAGATGGTTTTGATTTAGGTGGTAGGGGTACCCCAAAATCTTATTGATCGGTAACCCTATCTCAACCTACTGCATACCGTTTGGTGTTCATTTTCATTCTTTCCATTTCAATATTAAGACCTTCATATATGTATATGTACCTTCCATCAAAGGGGAGTTGTCCATCATGCCTGGCTGAATGACAAACTTATAGTTTCGAATCGTAACTGATTTGAATACTATAAGAGTACAACTAATCATTTGAGGTGAAATATGGATTTCAATCCTTTACGTTATCTGGCGATCGGTGATTCACTTACTGTTGGTATCGGTGTTCTTTTTTTGGACCCAGGATTTGTTGAATATTACAGAGACCGAAGTCAGCAAATCTTAAAAAGGCGTATTTTTTATCAAAAATACGCAAGGTCAGGAGCAACGACAGAGGATGTTTTAACAATGCTTAATTCCCCGATTGTTACGGAAGCTGTAAATTGTGCAAATATCATTACGATAACGGCTGGAGGAGATGACTTAATAAACGCTGCAAAAGGATTTATAAGAAATAAAAATGAAAAAATTATATCTCAGGCTATTAAACAATCAAGGAAAAACTACTCAAAAATATTAGAAAGAATTCACCATCTAGACAAACAAGATCAATACATTATACGGTTAACGAATTTATACAATCCATTTCCCGAGATTCCTATAGCAGATGAGGGTATTAAAGCGTTTAATTCATCGATTGACGGTTTTGGTCGGGAAATGAATGTTAAAGTAGCGGACCTCTATAGCGTATTTAAGGGGAATGAAAAAGCTTTATTATCAAAAAAAGGGGGGGTTCATCCTAATAGTGAGGGGTATTATCAAATGGCATTAGCATTAAGTAGGCTCGGTTATTCCCCGTTAGAAGGCTAAATATAATGCTGGTTTGTTTCCTAACTCTAAACAAATTATCCCTATAATACACAATCATTTCCTCTTCGATATGTTATTTTGAAATTTTAATACGCTATTGATATGTTATTTATACGTTAAATGAATAAAAACCGTTTAGATCCACCACGGTTAACCGTACCAGAAGTAAGTGAGGTTTTTTCTGAATAGAATATGTAGAAAGGTATGTGAACATTGTTGTTTTGCATACCAT
This sequence comes from Viridibacillus sp. KH_047, assembly GCF_057838945.1. NCBI lineage: Bacteria > Bacillati > Bacillota > Bacilli > Caryophanales > Caryophanaceae > Viridibacillus > Viridibacillus sp. KH_047. The sequence continues at coordinate 1,334,212 of NZ_CM174479.1, forward strand.
TTTCAATTCGAAGGTATTTCGATGTATTGTGCTGAATATATTAAAGATATTTTTATTGAACTATCATGAGAATAAGTTTTTTCAATTAATAAAGAAAAGCGTCAAAAAGCGCCCCCTGTCTTTCAGAGGGCGCTTATTTCTACCGTTTACAGTTTTTTTTGAGATACTCTTTTGAATCTAATGGTTCTTGGGTTCAGGTATTGTGAACATCCTAAAACATTAATCCAATATTTATTCCATGACGCATCTACTAGATTGTTAGTTATTATAAATTTTTTTGTGGGAAGCGGAACCTATCTCCGTGTCTCGTGCTTGACTTAGTCTAATTCTAAAAATTGTTGTACTAATCGACGGACCTCATCCGTTGATTTTGTATCCATTAATTGGGTTCTTAGTTCACTTGCACCTTCAAATCCCCGAGTATAGATTTTGAAAAAGCGAAGAAGTGGTTTAAATGGACGAGGTTCGATTTCTTTTGAATATTTATCGTGAAGATCTAATTGAAATAGTAATAAATTGAGAAACTCTATCATACTATGTTCTTTAGGTTCTTTTTCAAAAGCAAATGGATTCGTGAAAACACCGCGGCCAATCATTACGCCATCAATGCCGTATTGTTCTACTAATTTTAAACCTGTTGCTCGGTCAGGGATATCTCCGTTAATTGTTAATAACGTATTTGGAGCAATTTCATCACGAAGTTTTTTTATTTCGGGGATTAGTTCCCAGTGTGCATCTACCTTACTCATTTCTTTTTTTGAACGAAGGTGAATAGAAAGGTTCGCGATATCTTGTTTCAATACATGTCCTAACCAATCGCGCCATTCGTTAATGTCGAGATAACCTAATCTTGTTTTAACGCTGACTGGCAATCCGCCAGCTTTTGCTGCTTGAATAATTTCTGCTGCCACTTCAGGACGTTTTATTAATCCAGCACCTCTACCTTTTGATGAAACGTTTGGTGCGGGGCAGCCCATATTTAAATCAATCCCACGAAAACCAAGTTTTTTCATATCGATACTCATCTGTTTAAAAAACTCAGGTTTATCGCCCCAAATATGAGCGACAATAGGTTGTTCATCTTCCGTGAACGTTAAACGCCCACGTACACTATCTCTTCCGTCAGCGTCAGGATCGCAATAACTTTCCGTATTTGTAAACTCCGTGAAAAATACGTCGGGTTTTGCTGCTTCACTAATGACGTGGCGAAACACAACGTCTGTGACATTTTCCATTGGTGCTAATATAAAAAATGGCTTCGGTAAATCAAGCCAAAAATTATGTTCGTTATTCATTTTATATCCTCCTTTTGCAACATATAAAAACAATATTTATCTATTGCAAAATCCTTTATTCATCATACATATTATCATTTCTTGTAGTTGGATGCACTGTGTTATAACTAATATTGAATTTTCAAATATGATTAACGACTTAAGAAACGGGTACTTTAGTAGAAGATCTTAGAGCTGTTCAGACAGCTCTTTTCCTTATTCAACTAAGGGTGCAGTAAGAAGGTAACTTGAAGAATTTAACTTGATATTTCCTTACTATTTTTTTGCAATATATTTAGACGTTTATCTAAATACCTAAATGGTGGTGTAATGACAAAGTATGAATGATGTATTTAAGGCATTAGCTGACCCAACAAGAAGAAAAATACTTGAGCTTCTTCAAGAGAAAGATTTAACAGCTGGAGAAATTGGTGACCATTTTAATGTTAGTAAACCAAGTATTTCACATCATTTAAACATTTTAAAAAATGCAGATTTAATCGTTCAAGAACGTCAAGGACAACATTTACACTATTCGCTGAACACAACAATATTACAGGATGTTCTTCATTGGATTTTAAACTTTAAGTAGAGTTAAGGAGATGACAAAATGAGAAGATTTTTATTTTCAATTAGTGTAATTTTACTTTCAATAATAGTGGGTATTATCGCATTTCCAAATCTAAATCAAGAAGTAGCTATTCATTGGAATGTAACTAAGGCAGATCTTTTTGTAAATAAGTTTTTTGCTATACTGACTATACCAGTCTTAATGATGTTGTCGCTGATAGTAATTATTGTTACACCTAAAAAACAAGGGTATTTAAATACACAAAAAACAATTGTTAAATTACACAGTATTACTCTTGTGTTGATGTTATCTATACATTTGTTTATTCTTGCACTAGGTTTAAATCTAAATGTAAATGAAAACTTCTTTAAGGGAGTATTACTTGGTGTTGTATTGATTATTTTGGCTAATCCAATGCAAAAGACACGACCAAACGCATTGTATGGCTTAAGAACTCCTTGGACGTTAAAAGATGAAAGTGTTTGGAGAAAGTCAAATAAATTTAGTGGTATATTACTGATGATATCTGGATTTGTTATTTTATTATTGTCATTTATCATCCCTCAACATATAGCAATATTAAGTGTTATTTTATTGCTCATAGTAGTATGTATAGCAGTGCTACATTCTTATTTGGCTTTTAGAAAAGTTAGTAATGTTAACATATAAATATTCAACATTCGGAGGCGATTGTTCAATTTGAGCAATCGCTTCTTTAGTTAACGATGTAGAATAGTTCAAGAAAGATAACAAAAATTTTAAGTGAATATGTTTAGGGTGAAAGGAAAAGTGAATGGATAAGGTGAAACTCTATTTAAAATATCGAAAAAAATCATATCTTTTAAATACTACACTTTTTATTGCAGGTTTTATTATTGTTGTCTTTATATTTGGACCTCCGAAGTATTATGTTGTTCCTATTTTATCAATGATAACAACTTACGGCCTTTTAGAGTTTGTAGAATATAAAAGTTGGAAAAAAGAAAAGTATTGAGTTTAGCAGCTTCAACTAATGGAGGATTTAATTGAAGATCATTGAGTTGCCCTTTTTTTAATGAACTAACGAAGCAGGTTAGTTTAAGAAGAGGTAAAATTTTATAAAAGCTCAAAGGCGGTGGGAAGATGACTTTAAAAGAGTTTATTGAGTTCCAAGAAGGTATAGCAATTGGAGAAGAATACTCATTTACCTATCTAAATGAAGAATATTGGATAAGCCAAAATCCAGGTGTATATTATCTTACACGAGTCAGAGGTTCCTATACTCAAGAGTTTGAAACTATTGAGGCTCTTTTTAAAAATGGAACAATCGAAGGAAGACTTCTTTCAGAAATTTATATGAATATTGAGTGGTGATAAAAATCATTATTATGTTCTTGTTGAACTAATAAGGCAGGATAGTTGAATATGACTTTCTGTTATTATTGTTTATGTAATTAATAAGGAATGGACTGAAAAACTTGACTGCAATAATAATGATTTCATTGATGATATTGATTGGATTTGTATTAATGTATTGTGCAATCTACACAAAAAATAAAGATATTGAAATGTTATCTTCTTACGGTGTGACAGATTTAATCTTGGTAGTAGTTAATTTAGTTTTTAGTTTATCCTCAATTCGGTTTAAAAGAATATTAATATTTTATTTGGTTTACTTTGGTCAAGTCTTTTCTTATGTATCTTAATTACAGGGAGATATTAGAATTTAAAACTAACTAATTATAATTAAAGGGGATATGCACCAATGAAAAATATTTTCAATCTTATGGATACATCAGAAATTTTAAAGCGTATTGACAAATTGAGTCCAAATTCACAACCGCAATGGGGAAAAATGGATGTTGCCCAAATGCTAGCGCATTGTTCATCTTTCCAAGACATTGCAATGGGAAATTCTTTTCCACCAAGGAGTTGGTTAGGAATAATAGTAGGGAGGTTTGCAAAACAAATCATGTACAATGACAAGACATTGCCCCATAATATGTCTACTATTCCAACCATTTTGATTGCCGATGATAGAGAATTTGACACAGAAAAAGAAAAGCTTAAACAAAAAATTATCACATTCCAAAATAACGGACCAGAGAAGTGCACAACTCACCCTCATCCTTTTTTTGGGAAACTTACTTCTGAGCAATGGGGTATAGGAATATACAAGCACCTTGACCATCATTTAAAACTTTAAACATTGAAAAACAAAATGAAACGATGTGCATCGTTAGTTGAAGAAAGTATCTCTAAGCCTAATTACTATCCTCTTTCATAAGATGAACAATGCTTTGATTTATTCTCAATTACTATTTGAAGCAACCAACAGTATGTCTTATTATAATCTTTTGTTTTGCCTTAAACGGGCGCGATTGTTGAATAATCTTCACTTTGCCTCTTCAACTAAAGAGGCAGTTTAGTTTAATAAGAACAACTGATAAAATAGTAATAAATTAATTTAAAAAGGTGCTGTTCTCCTTGGAACAAGTAAAATTGTATAAACTTTCATGCCGTTTTATATCAACTCTAATGGGGATGGGGATGAGTGGTTTCGCTTTTCTCATGTCCCTTTAGACTTTGAATGACTTCAATAGGTGCACCATTGTTTAATAAATGAGGGGCGTAACTATGTCTGAGTTGATGTGGATGTATCTCTTTATTAATTCTTGCACGATTTGAGATTCGCTTGATGATATATCTCATTCGGGCGACACTCATTCTCAGGACAGGAAAGTGGAAGAAGGATTTTTTGAATTCAGGTAGAATATATTACCTTTAAATGTCTGTTGTTGTTGTAATATTCATAATGTTATTAACCAGACAGCATAAAACATTCAGGGGGCGATTAGAATGTCATTAAAAGCAGGAGATATAATAACGTTTGAACGAACTTTTACAGAAAGGGATGTTGAATTATTTACTGAGATTTCAGGTGATGAAGGGATCCATCATATAACCCCAGATGAACAAGGAAGACTTGTGATTCAAGGATTATTAACAGCAACTCTGCCAACAAAAATAGCAGGAGATAATAATGTACTTGCGCGTAGTACGCATTTTGAATTTTTAAGACCTGTGTTTACGGGAGATAAAATAATTTGTGAAGTTAAAATTGAAAAACACGAAAAGCAAGAAAACAATAGAACAACTTTTGTTGCATCCTTTTTATGTAAAAATCAGAATGAAAAAGAAGTAATGCAAGGTGATGTTACAGGCGTAATACTTTAAACTTTCTTCAACTAAACCAGCTAATAGAAAGTCAAGTAAAATATTTTTAATCGAAAAACACTTCATGTTATACTAAAAATGCACAACACAAATAACCCTCCTCATTAATGTGGAAGGTTTTTGTTCTATTTGAAAATACTGTAGCTAAATAGTTACTTGGAACGGTGTTTTCGTTTTTAAAATCGCATAAATCCAGTGTAAAAGCTTATTAGCACAAGCAATAATAGCTACTTTATACGGCTTACCTTCTTCGCGTTTTAAATCGTAGAAGGCTCGTAATCGTTTATTTCGTGCAATGGTTTCATCTGTTGTTTTCTTTTTACGGCTATCTCGAATTGAACAACGAACGGCTGTGTAAAGCATGTGGCGAAGTCTAGCCGAGCCGCGTTTGGTAATGTGATTTTTCGTGCCTTTAAAGCGACCTGATTCGAACACACTTGGGTCTAGTCCCGCAAAGGCTACTAACTTTTTCGGATGATTAAACCGCTCAATTTCCCCAATTTCTGAAAGTATCGTGGCTGCGATTTTTTCACCTATACCGGGAAGTGACTGGATTAATTCATATTCTTCGAGTTGTGCCGCCAATTGATCAATCTCACGCTCTAACGTAGAAAGTTGTTGGCGGTACGCTTGAAGTAAATCAATATACATATTCAGACTGACAAGAAGGCTTTGATAAAGCGTTGACTGAAATGGGTTACGTTCTGCAGCTGCGATTAATCGCTCAGCTCTTTCGTACGCCCACTTATACGAACGTGCTTTACAATGCTTATCAATAAATTGTGCAATCTCTTCTACACTTGTATTTAGTACTGATTCAGATGTAGGGAAGGACTGTAAAGTCCTTAATGAAATCTCAGCGTATAAATCACCAAAAACTCCTTTATACTCAGGGAAAACTTGATCTAATATAGCTTGGAATTGTAGCTTTGTTTGAACCATAATTCCCGTCATATTTTCGTGTTGCCTTGTCAGATGCCTAAGGTTTAAAAGCTGAATACCACGCTTTTTCTGAGGCTCTAAATCCTCTTTGTAATACAGTTCACCTAAGTGATAGGCATCAATGGCATCTGTTTTAGTTTTTCGTAAACTAGAGCTTTTCGCTCGATATGAAACGAGCGGATTGACGATAATGACAATGTATTCTCTAGTTTCTAAAAACTGTACAACTGAGGCATGATAATGGCCAGTTGATTCCAAAACAACAGGTGGTTTTAATCCTGTTTGACGCTCTAAATCTAGTAAATAAGAGTGTAACTCTTCAAGTCCTTCCACCGTATGTTCAATCTTCACACTGTTTTTATAGGGCATTTTTTTATCCAAGAACATTTGAACCTGACTTTCACCTTTGGCGACATCCAGACCAACTACTGGATTCATAGTTTATCTCCTCCTCATGTAGTGTATTGACCGGTAACCTCTATCTAGCTTGTTATTCATATCTTCGCTTGTTATACGGGATCTATTTGTCCCAACCAGCCTAATCATGTGTTAACAAGTAGAGGGCGAACTGTTTAGTTGTCGGGATTAAATCCCACGGGTGCTTCCGTTCTACCCCGGCTACTATCAATCTATAAATTGAATAAAAAATAGTCAACCAGATTTCTCTGGCTGACCTTATAATACGAACGGATGCTTTAGTAGAAGATCTTTGAGCTGTTTAGACGGCTCTTTTTTTCTTCAACTAAAGGGGCAGAAGAGTTCAGTATACACCGCTCAGTTTAGCCAACATCAGGCAAAATAGTGTATAGGCAGTAACCTATTTTTTTTACGCGAATATCTTATTGTTAAATCCACTTTACGGAGGAAAAGACATGGGATACTTTGTTAATGTAGAACCAGGAGTAAATTTATATGTGGAAGATATAAATCCCGAGGGCAGCAAGACCATAGTTTTTATACATGGTTGGCCGTTAAGCCATAAACAGTTTGAGTATCAGTTTGATTTTCTCCCTGCTAAGGGATACCGCTGTATAGGGATTGACTGGAGAGGTTTCGGTAATTCGGATAAGCCAATGGGTGGCTACAATTATAATCGATTGGCGGATGATATCCGCACTGTAGTTGATGTACTTGAATTAAACGACTTTACACTTGTTGGTCACTCCACGGGTGGAGCGATCGCGATTCGGTATATGTCCCGATTCAATGGTTACGGAGTATCTAAACTTGTCCTTATAGACGCTGCAGCTCCTATAGGTTTTACAACAGAGACTGCTAATAAATTTCTTAATGAAACGTTAAATGACCGCCCTAAGATGATACAGGAAGTAACAGACAACTTTTTCTTTCAGTATATAACAGGCCCATTCTCTGACTGGTTTTTTCAAATGGGATTACAGGCAGCCGGTTGGTCAACAGCGGCAATCATAGTTCTACTTAGAGATGAGAAGCTAGATACTGATCTTCAAAAAATATCAGCCCCTACTTTAATTGTTCATGGCATTCATGACAAAGTGATTCCATTTACACAGGCTCAGGAACTAAATCAAAAAATTAGAAACTCACAGCTTGTCCCTTTTCAATACAGTGGCCATGGCCCTTTCTGGGAAGAACGTGATAAGTTTAACCAGCTTATGACACAATTTATTGGTTTATAAGCTCTAACGGAGGAGCCATATTGAACTGTAACCCGGAAGCTAGACACTTCTGAAAAAGAGTGGCTGTTCTCCGGGTTTTTGTGTTTCAATAAAAAATTAAAGTATACAAGTTCTTGTCGGTTTAATAAAAAATGACATTAAGTTAAACTGCGAATTATCATATTCTAGTATGATTCTAATGGATCATGCTTTTTATTTTGTGAATTTTTAAGAAAAATTTCATTTTAAGTGTTAACTTTTTTCGTTGTTAAAGGTCTTATAACTGAAAAGGAGGGGAGTAATGAGTGGGCATGATGAACTGTACATAGTTTTGCAAGAAAAAACAGCAACTATTTTTAAGTATTTAATAAAAAATGGTGCAAATCCTCGAGATGCTGAAGATATTATCCAAGAATCCATCTATAAATTTATTTTAAATATTGAATCAGTTGATCCAAACAAAGCGTATAGTTGGCTATTTCGTGTAGCAATTAATCATTATTATGATTTGTGCCGCAAACAAAACAGGGAAGTGAACATATCTTTTGACCACTTTGAGCTTGTAGACGATTCACTTTTACCAGAAGACTATGTTCAACAAATTGAGATGAAAAAAGAAATTGAAGACATACTGAATCAACTCACTCCCTTACATAAGCAATTAATCTTATTGAAATATGTACTTGGATTAAGTTACGAAGAGATTTCTGAGATGTTGGATTTAAATTTAGGAACATTGAAAACCTATTTATTCCGTGCAAGAAAATCCTTTAAAGACATATATCGAAAGGAGAACGAAAAATATGACAGAAAATAAAAAAGAACAGGAATTAAATGATTTTTTTGATGGAAAGTCAACAAGTGCTATTTCAAAGGTTGTAAAAAAAGCAAAGAGAAAAACGATTCTTCGAAATATGGGTATCTCTTTATTTGTTATAGTTTTATTGTTAATTACTTTAAGTTTGTCTTGGCTTTTTTTTATAAGGGGAAGTCAAGAAAAGGCGATGCGTGATATCGAATTATTTAGCAGAATCACTAATCCCAATATTGAGTTATTAGAGAGTCAAAACGAATCAAATGGTGTATTTGAAGGGATTTTAACGTTTAATCGATACAAAGAGATTGAAGGAATTCCAGTAGACTGGAGTAATTATGTTGTTAGGTATAGTCTGTTTGGTGGGATGAGTCATTTCACAGGTACTTATTCATTGATACAGATTGAAGATAAAGAAGATGGACTTGAAAGGTATTATGACCGTGAGACAAAGCAAAGAATGATGACTTTTTATCATCCGGAGGTATTGTACAGCCAAATTCGTAATGATCTAAATATCTTAAATAATTATACAGATGATACTTTGGTCGAATTAGGGATTTCATTTAACCAAAAGTATACACCGGAAGAAGTTCGTGAATTAATTCCAGAGAATATAACACTTAAATGGTACTGGGTAGATACTTATTCAGAAGATGACATTGAATCATTAAACACACAAAAATACAAATACAAACCTAAATTCCCTGAATTAGCTACTGAAATTTACGGGTTTAGTGAACACCCTACCGATTCCTTTATGAGTGAGAAGCGTTTTATTGATGATGTACAAACGGGCTTAAATGATGAAGCTGGAAAATACTTTGGGGAATTCAATCGTATATATAACAATTTAAAAGGTGATTCTGCACAACTTGCTGCTGAAAATATTGAGATAATAGGTGCTGTGGTAACAGGAACACCGAAAGAATTAGCTGAATTAAATGATATGGATATTATTCGGGCAGCTGTACTAGGCGTAACGGTAAAACCATATTGAAAATAGATTGTTATAACCATAGTTTATGAAGAATTGTACTTAAATTAATGAGGTGCTTTAGTAAAAGATCTTTGAGCTGTTCAGACAGCTCTTTTTTCTTATTCAACTAAAGGGGATGTATAATCATTTGGATGTTTTTTTTACTAACAGATATTTACGGTAATTTTAGTAACCTTCTGAATTTTCTGTCGTTATATTTATAACCATAAAAAAAAGGGGGAATAATATGCAAAAAATCAATTCCACTATTTTAAGTTTAGTCATTGTTTTAATAGGTACTATCGTTTTGTTATTGTGTGTGTTTGTTTTACCGAGGGAAGCACAGGAAACCGTACTAATACACCCAGAAGTTGCTTATCTAAGATATCCGATTTTATTAGGAATGTATGCGACAGCGATGCCATTTTTTTATGCGATTTATGAAACAGTGAAAATGATTCAAGTCATTGAGCGTAAATCTATCTTTTCAAGTTGCATTGTTCAAGGATTAAATTATATAAAATATTGTGCATTTGTCATTATTGTTTTGTATGTCTTAGGAATCTTTGTACTTGATTATGCAAATGCGTTACCACCAGTAATTGCGGTAATGGGATTTGGTATACTTATCGTTACAATAATGGTGGCGGCAGGAGCAGCTTTTATAAAAAATGTACTTATAAAAAATCAATTGAAGTTATCTAATTAATGAAAGACCACTCCGAGAGCTTAATGGAGTGGTCTTTTGTTTGCTCTTTAGTTTTTCAAAATAGCTCCCCAAGCGAGGTTCGGGAACTTAATAGACAGCTCTAATGTATTTAGATTAGCAGAGAGATATTCATGGAAGACCAACTACTCAATTTAGTAGAGGTCTTGGTTAAACTTATATTAAGAATTACTCGGAAGTTGATGTAACTCCGAGTAATTCATTAGCACATTTACTTAAAAGGAAAATGAAATAATCCTTCTTGAATCGCTCAAAGAATAAAAAGCTACATTTTAAATAAAGTATCTAGAGTAAAACAGAACTTAGTAATATACCAATTACAACTGCAGAGATTGTTGAAACTAAACCAGGGAGCATAAAGCTATGGTTTAGAATATATTTTCCGATTCGAGTTGTTCCGGTACGGTCAAAGTTAATGGCTGCCACAACCGTCGGATAGTTTGGAATGAAGAAGTAACCATTAACAGCTGGGAACATGGCAATTAATAATGCTGGATTAATACCAAGCGTTACACCAAGAGGCATTAGTGTTCGAACGGTTGCTGCTTGGCTGTATAGTAAAATAGAAAGTACAAATAATGCAACAGCAAATAACCATGGAGCTGCAGTAACTAGTCCAGAAATCGAACTGTTAATTAGTTCAGCATTACCTTTGAAGAATGTGTCTCCCATCCACGCGATACCGAAAATAGCTACAACTGCTGAAGCTCCGGCTTTAAACACACTACCAGAAACAATTTCGTCAACATTTGCTTTACAACAAATAATGATTAAAGCAGCAATTGTCAGCATAACGATTTCAATGGTAACAGGCATAGACATAGGTGTAAATACGCCGTCAATATCCCAACCTGGACGTAATTTTTCAAATGAACCTAGAGCAACGATTAATACTGCGGCAAGTAAGAATAATACAACGGAAAGTTTTGAAGCACTAGTTGGATGGAATGCTTTTTTATCTTGTTTAATTGGAGCTAATCCTTCTTCTAAGCGTTTCAAATAAATTGGATCTTCTGGCAGCTCGTTACCTTTTCTACTAACAACAAAAGCACCTATCATACAACCGATAATAGTAGAAGGTATAGTGATCATTAAAATATCTAGTAAAGTAATTTGGAAATCAGCTAATAAAGCTAATAATGCTACAGTCGCTGCTGAAATAGGACTGGCTGTAATTGCTTGCTGTGATGCTATTACTGCGATTGACATGGGTCTTTCAGGACGGACACCTGATTCTCGAGATACTTCGGCAATAACTGGTAAAACGGAGTATGCAACGTGTCCAGTTCCTGCACAAAAAGTAAAAACGTAAGTTACGATAGGAGCGATGAATGTAATCCATTTAGGGTTTTTTCTTAATGCTTTCTCCGCAATATGAACGAGATATTCCATACCTCCGGCTGCTTGAAGAGCTCCTGCAGCAGTAATTACGGATAAAATCATCAGCATAACATCAATAGGTGCGGAAGTAGGTTCTAGACCGAAAAGAAATACAAAGATTGCTAATCCAACACCACCCATTACTCCGAGACCAAGTCCACCTATCCTAGCACCTATAAAGATACAGATTAACAAAATCAAAAATTGCAACCAGAACATATCAGTTTCCTCCAATTACGAATGGTCATTTTATTACGATAAGTTTTTGATATGTAAACCTTGTTTACATCCTTTGCCGATCGATTTACAAATAGACATTTTATAAATAATAGACATGAATAGAACTTTTAGTTTTTCATGAATATATTGTAGGATTCTTTCGTAAATCATTTTCATATTACGTAATAAACGACGAAAAACGACAAAAAGTGACATGGTTTATTTTTATAGACAAAAAATTGTCAAATATAAAAAAAGTGTTTTATCAGAGTAAAGAAATATATATGATTAGGAAGATCGCTTCCGTTGTGAACGTAATAGAGAGAAGGGTGCTTTAGGATTAAAAAGGGATGAAATTTATGAAAGAAAAATTCTTAATATACCTATTGTTAGTCATATCGGTTTCAATTGTTGGGGAAAGATTTAGTCGTTAGACATTATTTTACGTATTAGCCTTGGCACACCGTTTTTTTCTAGTTTGGTTTAAAATACATAAACCTATTCCTTCTACTGCTTCAACTAACGGCTGCTATAGTGGAAGATTGTTGAGCTGTTCAGATGGCTCATATTTCTTCTTCAACTAAAGAGGCAGGATCGTCTAAAAAGAAGGAGTAGAAGGTTGCTTTAAACAGATATAACAAAGTGGAATTATAAATTTAATATGTTGAATGAATATCTGATAAAAAATGTGCGGTAAGTGAGGTGTGAACTAAATATGTATAAGATGAAAGAAACTATAAAAAGGGCCACTCCGCGGAAAGTGACCCTAAACAAAAAAATAAGAATGGAGGTGCCTAGCTATTAGTACTTATTGACCATCATAGCTTGCAACAGATGTTTTTGTTAATACGATCTATGCATGAAACTAGCACCGACAATAATTAGAAGAATGAACAGTACAACGATTAACGCGAATGGGTTACGTTCGCGACGCTCCTCGCGAAATTCTCCGCGAAATTCTCCGCAGTTTTCCATAAAAACCCCTCCTTTCTTTACTTATAATATGTATAGTAATAAAAATGAGGGGTGACATTTATCTAATAAATATTTTCTTTTGCAAAATAAATAATCATATTACGTATTTTGAGGGATAAACGATAAAATGCGTAATAGGAGGTTTTCTGCTTTTGAAGAAAAGACAGAAAAGGAAGGATTACAAGAAACATTAAATAGCGCTTGCTAATGATGGCTCAAAGAAGCGAAAGAAGAATGGATAAAAGACACGTGTGCTGGTTTAGGAACAGCTTATACAAAGTATTATTTGAAAGGTTATCCTGAATCTCCCTATACATAAAAGATATGTTAATACTGAAGGATATGAGGGAATTAATAAATAAGGTAATCCACTACATATTACGAATAACCAAGAATTTGTGAAGAATCATACTTTAACTAACGGGTACGATTGTTCAAGGGGAATTTTGGTTAATTAGGGTAAGTTATTTCTAAAGAAAAGGGTGGTTAAAATGAAAAAATGGTTTATCATTTTACCGATACTTGGTATTATAATTTTTTTCAGTTACAGAATTTTATCGAATGGCTTTTCAGATATTGAGAAAGTTGCAGTACAAAAGTACACCCGAGATGGTAAGAAAATAGAAAAAGAAAAAAATATTGAGGGCAAGTCTACAATAAAAACATTTACGCGAATTCTTAATAGGGCTAATCAAGAAAGAGATACTAACTATGAAATTGCTTATCATCCAGATTACGAAGTTACTATATTTTATAAAGATAATCGCAAAGAGGTATTGGGTGTGTGGAAGAAATCAGGACCGTATACACAGTTTGTTAGACAAGGCGATTCCGGATGGTACAAAATCAAGAATGACAATAGAAGAAAAGAACTTATAAAGATATTGAACTAACGGGGCAGTTTAGTTGAGAAAGGAATTCCATTTTTATGACAAAATAAAGAGTTCAAAATGGTTGTTCTTAGGTGCGTATAAGTTGAATAGAATGTGAGGCGATTTATCATGATAAAAACTGATTATTATCAGAATCTATTAAAAAGAACTTGTAAGCGTAATAATATTTCCCCTAGAAGAGTTAGATTTGAGAATATCGAAGATCTAGTAGTTATTCACGTTAAAAATCAATTGAAAGAAGGAGTTGATTTAGAAAGCTTTAAAATTTTAAATTTTATTCTTCAAACAGTCGTACATTTTGGTGTAAAATTCAATCAACAATTATTTTATTATCCAGGAGGAAATAGATTAGATAGAGTTGCAGTAACCTTTGAAAAAGATGATTATGTCCTATTAAATAAAAAAATTGAAGAAGGAGATGTATAGATTAGTCGAACTTCAAAAAGATAGAAAAAAATTTGAAGGATACATGTTCATTTTTTTATTCAACTAACGAGGCAGGTTAGTTTAAGAAAAGGTAAAATTTTATAAAAGTTCATAGGCGGTGGGAAGATGACTTTAAAAGAGTTTATTGACTTCCAAGAAGGTATAGCAATTGGGGAAGAATACTCATTTACATATCTAAATGAAGAATATTGGATAAGCCAAAATCCAGGTGAATATTATGAGGCTCTTTTTGAAAATGGAACAATCGAAGGAAGACTTCTTTCAGAAATTTATATGAATATTGAGTGGTGATAAAAATCATTATTATGTTCTTATTGAACTAATGGGGCAGGATAATTTAATAAAGGATTTGTTTTCTTATAGTAAAATTAGAATGTTACATATTGAATTTAAGGAGGATAATAAGTGAAAAGAATAACTGGATTTTTCCTTTTTTCAATGTTGATATTACTTTTCTTAAACGGATGTAATTCAAGAGAAGTAAATGAGGATATATTTCAATTTAAAGATTCATATGTAGGCGATAACAGTGCATTGGGGAATATTGTAAAACTATTGCCTAATAGTGAATATTTCAATGGGTTTGAACTTAAAACCAAAGAAGAGCCTTATGGAATACTTTTAAATTATAAAGGTATAGGTGCAGAAGAAATAGAAAAAAACTACAAAGAAACGGCAATATACAATGCTACATTTATATTTACGTTAGTCAAAAATGCTAAGTGGATTACATTTAATTTTGATGACCAAGAGTACAAAATAACAAAACAAGAATTAGAAAGTTGGTACGGAAAAGAATTAAGTGAATATATGAGTGAAGAAGACCTAACAAAACTCACACAAAAATATTTGGAAGATGAAAATAAAGTAAATCAGTTTTTTGAAAAATAGAATCCCTTCTCTTCAAGTAATGAAGTGTTTTAGTAGAAGATCATTGAGCTGTTCAGACGACTCTTTTTTTATTTAACTAGAGAGGCAGGTTAGTTGAAGAAGGAAAGGCTATTTGAATCATAAATCGAATAAATAATAATTGGGGTATGTAGATGTATAACTTTGAAAATGAAATTAAACAAATAAAAAATAAACAATTAGATGATTTTTTTGGTAATGACTACTTTCATGATGGATTCATTCTATCCATAGATTGGATTGGTGAAAATTCTGTAAGGATGAAATTCTCCTGCGAAAGAGAGTGGGGAGAGCAGTCTTGTAAAGGTAATTGGATAGATCATTATGTAAACGAAGTTTTCCATTATAATGTTTATTTTAAGAATTGTATTTATTTAAACATGGAGATAAATGATTTCCCAATTGAATATATAAATGGGAGATTTAAGAATAGTGCTAAGTTAGAACTTTTCAATAAAGAAAGCGACAATTCGAATTATCATTTAAGAATGCAAATTGCTTGTGGAGGCTATATCGATATTATTTTTAGTGACTTTACAATTCAAAAATTAAAAGGTGAAATTCCAACTTTTGAATATAGACCATTAAATAATTTCAAGAGTATTTCCAACCTATTCGATCCCACTTTAGATATTTCAAAAATTCGTGAAATAAGTATAGATAAAAATAATATTAAAAGAGGCTGGGCTATTATTCATCTATTTAATTTAAATGATAGATTTGCAAATGAAGCAGCATTAAAAGCATTGGATTCTGAAGAAGACGATGAAAAAATTGCTGCGATATTTGTTTTAGGTCAAATTAGTGAAGTTGAGATAATTACTAAATTGTTTACGTTATGGACAATTACTGAATACCCGATTATGAAGAGGGATATTTTGGATGCGATCGAAAAAATTATGGTGAGGAACAATTAGAATAATGCTATTCAACTAACGGAGTGCTTTAGTAGAAGATCTTTGAGCTGTTCAGACAGCTCTTTTTTTATTAACTAAAGGGGCAGAATAATTGAACAAGGTTTGGAAATTATATCCCTAAAAAGGATTGGAGAAAATGAAAAAAATAGTTTTTGTTGTCTTACTTTTGTTAATTTCAGTTGGTGCTGCTGAAAAATTATCTGCTCGTTCATTACAATCAACTGAAGATACATTTGATGTCGATGAACACCAAGAATTATCAATAAAGCAAGGGATTGAATTAGCATATCCGCCTGCATTGAAATGGAATAAAAATGCTCAATTATTACAGGCGATAAATATAGATTTAGATAAGCCTGGGAAGTCAATTGGAAGTAACGGCAAAAGATGATTCTCCTTACCCCAAAAAAGAGTTTATACAAATGAAAGCTATTAAATATGATTCACCAGAGTTGCTTAACAAAGCACTGAAAATGGGGAGTATTTATCCTGGTAAAGATTGGGCCAAAGGTTATAATTTTATGCTTAGAAAAGATACAGAGAGAAATATAAACCTAATATTAGTGATAGGTTGAAATAGTGACCAGACAAAAATGAAAGCAGCGGGCTTTAATGCTTCAACAGGAGAATACATTAAACCTAGTTCGTAATTTTCGTTCCTTATTAAGCTAACGGGGGCTTTCGTATTATATAGTTCAGCCAGAACTTTCTGGTTGAACTTTTTTTATTTAGATTTAAGCTATCAGTAGCCAGGGTAGAACGTACGGGGGCGTGGGACATGGATCCCGTCGATTAAACTGTTCACCCCCTACTTGTAGAAATATGTTTGAGGCTGGTTGGGACTAAGATCTCGTATAACAAGCGAAGCTATAATACTACTTGAAGGTAATAGGGGTTACTGGTGAATACGTTAGAGGAGGAGAAAAAATGAACCCAGTAGTGGGTATTAATGTAGCTAAAGATGAAAGTGAAGTACAGGCTTTTTTAGAGAAAGGAAAGCCGCATGGAGGAAGTTTTTCAATAAAGCATAATCGAGAAGAATTAGACAAGTTTATAAGATTTATAGTGGAGATTAAATCGATAACAGGGAGTATGCCAGTCGTCATTTTAGAATCAACAGGTCATTATCATACACCCATCATTCAATGCTTAGAAGAAAATGAAATACTGTATATTTTGTTAAATCCAATCATCTCTTATCAAGCAAAGAAATCCAGTTTAAGAAAGGTAAAGACCGACGCCTTCGACGCCTATCAATTATGTGTTCTCTATTACAAAGAGGAATTTGAACCTTATAAAGTAAGGGGGATTCAGCTTCTAAATCTTCGTAATCTATCGAGGCAACAGGAGATTATAACGAATATGTATGTCGAAGCTAAGCTGCAATTTCATACTATTTTAGATCAGATTTTCCCTGAATATAGAAAAGTCTTTGGAGACCTTTTTTCTAAAGTATCTTTATTGATATTGAAAGAATATCCAACGTCGGAGAGAGTTCTAGAATTTAACGAGGAGGAACTGGCAAATAGTATTCGTGGGTATTGTCCGAATCGTTCTGCCCTATGGGCAAGGGAAAAGGCAAGAAAACTGATAGATTCAGCCAATCAAAATCCTTTTCAGAAGGTGATGTATCAAAGTCATTTATTTAATCTTAATATGTATATCGATATCCTATTCAATTACCAAGGACACCTTACGGAATTAGAGAGCCAAATGATATCCCTGGCAAGTGAAATAGAAGAATATAAGATTATCCAATCAATCCCTGGAATCGGTGAAAAAATCGCTGCCACGATTATTTCAGAAATTGGGGAAATCGATCGGTTTAATCACCCTAAGAAATTGGTGGCCTATGCCGGAATTGATCCGAGTGTTTATTCATCTGGAAAATTCACAGCGACAACGAATCGGATCACTAAACGTGGTTCCAGTAGGCTAAGGCACAGTTTATATTTAGCTGTTTTGTGTGGAATAAGAAGCTCTAGAAATAAAAAACTCAAAGAGTTTTATGACAAGAAGCGTTCAGAAGGAAAACCTTCGAAAGTTGCAATAGTTGCTTGTATTAATAAACTTCTTCACTGGATATATGCTTTATTAAAAAGGAAAGAAGTTTTCCTTGATTTAGTTTGATTTATTTAATTGACCATTAAATGAAAACCCTTCCATAATACATTTGGAGGGTTATTTGCTATGCCCAAAAACAGTATAGCATAAAGAAAAGTATCATTTTACAGAAAGATATTGACAACCTATTAGCTGGTTTACTTCATATTGAAGTAAAGCCTTTTTCTTATGGCTAAAGGAGCAAGTTATTTCAATAAGAAATAGTATGATGATAGAAATAGAAGAGGTGCAAAAAGCTTTTAAACGACTTTATGAATGGGAATTTCCCGAACTTAGAACTTAGACCTCTTTTTTTATTCCACTAACGGGCAGTTTAGTTCAATATTGATATTAAAGGAAATCTAAATAAAGAGAATATTCACTATATACCTTAACAAGGATTTAACGTAGATAGTTATATACTGGTAACATCAAATAGAAAGGATACAGGCAATCAGATTCAATTGTTATATTATGGCAACCATCGTATGGTAGAGGGTAAAAATATTCTAGGAGGACTTTAATATGAAGAAACCATTAAAAATTGCTACACTTATGCTAGGGTTATCTGTTGTTGCAGGATCTGCATATGCTGCGAGCAACAACGACATGTGGGAAACTACTAAATCCAGTGAACCTGTTACCTTAGAAGAAATGGCTAAAGAAAAAGGGGTCACGAAAGATGAACTAATTGTTCAGCTTGAAAAAGAAGCAAAGCTAACAGAAGGTGTTGAACCAACTTCGAGTACCGAAACAGCGGAAGATTCAAAATCCAGTGAACCTGTCAACTTAGAAGAAATGGCTAAAGAAAAAGGGGTCACGTTAGATGAACTGATTGCACAGCTTGAAAAAGAAGGAAAGCTGACAAAAGCTGCTGAATTAACAGAGGCCAAGCAAGTAGAAACAAACAATAAGTAATCTATAGTAAATGAAGCTGTCACAAAAGTAAACTTCTGCTAAGGAGAGCTTTTGAAACAGCTCTGTTGTAGCATACGAAGAATATCGAGTTAGGAAACCTAATGAAAAAACTCTACAAATTACGTTAATCGTAATTTGTAGAGTTTTAATATCATAAATTACTTTGGATATAGGACAGGCGATAGGCAATTTTATTTGCGATTTTCATGCCCTGTAAGCGTCCATCTTCAATGTAAACGCGATTAGTAACGCCACCAGTGATTCTTTTTAGTTTCTTCTTTATTGATAATGGCCAAATGTTAGATTACTGTATTTAAAATTAATTAAAGTCATAGCCATATAAAAATATATTAAGTTTTTCTTTGGTTGAATCCAAATAAATTTCCTTTTCATTTAAGCGTTTAAAGTTTTGGCTATCATAAAACCCATAGTTACATCTAGTATCTGTATATAGATAAATAGACTCTACCTCCATACTTTGCATATAATTAGATAAATAATTAATCAAAGTTTTACCAACACCAAGCCCTCTAGATTCTTCGGAGACAATAAATAATTGTACACAACCTTGAAAATAATCTTGTTTTCCTTGGATAATTTCTTTATAAATATCTTGAATTTTTAAAAATTCTTTAAATAACTTTTTATTCTCTTTGTTAGATATCATTAACTTGAAAAATGCAGAGACAGTGACTAAAATACTACGAGACTTAGATAGACGATTCTTATCCTTTTTTGCACTACCTAAGATAACACCGATAACCTTGTTATCTTTTTCAGCAACTTTACTAAAGGAACTATCTAAGATACAACCATGGAGATATATATTTAATATTGAATCTAAAAATTTCTTATCCTCAATAAATTCATCAAACCCAAATGCTTCACAAATCAATTCTTTAACACGTTCATAATCTTTTTTAGTTAACTCTCTATACGTTACGTTAGCCATGTTTATACACTACCCTTTCATATAATTAAATTTTAATTTAGTATGTTATTGTAAACAGCCTATAGATATAATAAAGTATCCCCTAAGGGTAGAGTATACAAATTAATATAAGGTAATATAAGGAAGTGATTTCGATTAATAAATTATTTTCTATTGGAGAAGTTGCTAAAATCAAAGGAATTACAATAAAAGCTTTACGATATTATC
Organism: Viridibacillus sp. KH_047; assembly: GCF_057838945.1. NCBI lineage: Bacteria > Bacillati > Bacillota > Bacilli > Caryophanales > Caryophanaceae > Viridibacillus > Viridibacillus sp. KH_047. Next base: position 1,354,292 of record NZ_CM174479.1, read on the forward strand.
ATAAGGTAGGAATTCTTATACCTAGGTATATCGATGATACAACTGGTTATAGATATTATTCCATAGATCAATTTATTTCTATAGATATTATAAAAGGGTGTAGAGTTATAGGGGTTAGTATAGAGGAACTTCAAGAAATTTTTAAGAAATGTAATACTGATGAGCTATTAGAGTTTCTAAAAATAAAAAAATATGAAGCACAAGAAAATATAAACAAGATGAACGAAGTAATTAAAAATATTGATGATATTAATACTTTTGTAGAGCATTCTAAGGATATATTAAATAATAATGAAATAAAAATCGAAGTTTTAGAACAGCGTTATATAATTTTTGCTCCATGTAAAGAAATAGGTAGTTTAAAGGAGTTAATTTATTATTCTGATTTAGATAAAGTCATAACAGATAATAATCTTGAAAGATCTATGGAGAGAGGGATAATATATAATTTTAATAGTAATGGAGATGCAGAACCGATATATGTATTTAATGGACTAAAGCAAAATTATAATATAGAAGTTGACGATAGTATAATGCTATTACCTAAGGGTAAGTATTTAACCTTAGTTTATAATAAGGATGAGGAGAAGGAGTATATAAACAAAATACTTCATTATATAAAAGTAAATAATATAAATGTTAAAAGCTGTATTGAAATAGAGTTATTTAATGATTTCTTTAATACAGAATACTATAGTTGTCAGATTCAAATGCTTATAGAAGAGAATTAATTTAGTTAATCCAACTAATAGAATGTCAAGAAAAACACGAAATGTGGAAGGTTTTTGTTTTATTTGAAAATGCTGTTGCTAAATAGTTTTTTAGAACGGTTTTTTCGTTTTTAAAATCGCATAAATCCATAAGAGCTTAGCACAAGCAATAATGGCTACTTTATACGGTTTACCTTCCTCAAGTTTTAAATCGGCGAAGGATCGTAATCGTTTATTTCGTGGAATGGCTTCATCTGATGTTTTCTTTTTACGTCTATATCTAATTGAACAGATGGGCCGCGTTTGGTAATGTTCAGTTCGATCACCAGCTTCAACAGGTATAAAATTTTGCAGAATATTGGAATTTGGTGCCTGAAAAACTTAAAAGCCCATGAGCAATAAAAAAAGCCTCTAGAGCATTCATAAATATGGTGAGATTGATGAAGATGGAAATTTGACTTTGGACTGAAAATGGAACTCTCTATTTATAAGAAAATAATCTTTATACAGTATTTAATTATTTTTCTATACTATTTGACAGTGAAAGTTATTTGTTTTAGTATAAACTTAAAATATTTTAATTAAAATATTTTAAGTTTATTGCAGAAAGGAGAAAAAAATTTGTTGAATGAACTCTTTGAAGATTTGTATATGAAACTTGCTATGAATTTTTATAAAAAGACGGCTCACGGTAAAACAGTAGAAATTGAAAATATAAGTGCTGTAGAAATGGCAACCCTTGAAGTTGTATATTTCTTAAAAAAACCTACCTATAGCGAGCTTTCAGAGTTTTTTAATATATCACAGCCGAACGCAACCTATAGAATCAACAAATTGATTAAAAAAGGCTATCTTACAAAATTTAATGACGAAAAAGATAAACGTGTATATTATCTTCAAGTAACAGATAAATTTCTGGAGTATTACTGTATTAATAGTAATTATATTAATAGTATAATAACAAATTTGGAAAAAAGATGTACTAAAGAGGAAATAGAACAATTTGAAAAAATACTAAAAGTACTAACAAAAGAAGCCATGGAGTAATTACAGATGGAATTAAAATTTGTAAAAGATTTCGATCGTGATGAGTGGGCAACGATAAATATGATTGCTAAGAAATTGGAAGATCTATGATGAAAAAATAAGCTTTGGAGAGATAACATGGAATGGATTTATGAATTATTTCAACAGTATGGATATTATGTTGTATTAATTGGATTGTTGTTAGAATATATTGCTCTTCCATTTCCAGGGGAGCCAACATTAGTTTATGCAGGGTATTTAGCACATATGGGCGACTTAAACCTACTAATATTAATTTTACTATCGTTTATTGGGACAAGTGTTGGGATGACGATTCAGTACTTTCTAGGTAATAAACTTGGAATGCCGTTTGTACAAAAGTATGGAAAGTATGTGTTTTTAACACAGAGAAAAATCGATTTAACGAAAATGTGGTTTGATAAATATGGATACTTCCTGCTTTTTATAGGATTCTTTATTCCAGGTGTACGTCATTTTACTGGATACTTTGTAGGAATAATCAATTTATCATTTCGCCGTTTTGCAATAATAATTTATTCAGGTGCTTTGTTTTGGGTATCTTTCTTCTTAATTGGTGGTCACTTGTTAGGTGGAAAATTGCATTATGTCTTTAATATGATGGGACAACACATCGGGAAGATTGTTTTTGGAATTATTGTAATTGCAGCTATTATGTTAGGTATTCGTTTCCGTGGAAAATTGAAACGTTTATTTGTACAAAACACAAATTAATTTGGAATCTATTCTATGTGAAAATTTAGAAGCCTCTTGGACAGTATTTTGGAGAGGTATTTCACATCAATGATTATTATAGAAATAGAAAGAGATGTTGATATATGAAGAGTTAAGAGTTGTACCTAATATTACCGTTTACTTAAATACCTTTCACAATATAATTAGCAGTTTGTTGAGAAGTCGAGAAATGAAACGTGACCACGTCTCTTTTTTTAAGGTGGAACTGTAAGACTGTTATTTATCCATTGTGTTGATTTGAATTAGGAGGTTTATTATACTGTGAAGATTATACCCTGTACGATTACAATCGGAAACTTTATTTGCGGACTTCTTGCAATTCGCTCTTTGTTATTTCATGATATCTATGCAGCAGCATTCTTCATTTTTGTTGGTATGTTTCTCGACTTTTTCGATGGCATGGTCGCACGTAAGCTAAATGCCGTTTCGGAAATTGGGAAGGAACTTGATTCTTTTGCTGATTTAATCACGTTTGGTGTGGCTCCTTCTATGCTCGCTTACAATGTAGCATTGCATAGTATTTCGTATATTGGGATTTTGTGTACGCTGGCATTTGGCATTTGTGGAATGATTCGCCTATCTAGATTTAATATTCATCAAAGTGATTCTCCAACATTCATTGGAATGCCGATTCCACTCGCAGGAATCTTTCTTGTTATATTAAGTTTCATGAGTAGCAATAACTCAATCGTATTAGCTTTAGCAACATGTGGGCTTTCATATTTGATGGTGAGCAAAGTTAAGTTTCCACATTTTAAAAAACTTACGGTTGAAAATCCAGAGGCAAGAGGATGGGAATAATTCAGGATTTAATAGCATCTTATGGGTATCTAGCAATTTTTTTTGTATTAGTTCTTGGAATCTTTGGTATTCCGATACCCGATGAAGTTCTATTGATGATTGTTGGTTATTTTACAAATATTCATATGCTGAATTATGAACTGGCTATTTTTATTAGTTTTGCAGGAGCCTTTATAGGGGTGACGATTAGTTATATAATTGGGAAAAAAGCTGGTCGTCCTTTAATAGTTAAGTATGGAAAATGGATAGGGCTGAAAGAAAAGAGAGTGATAAAAGTAGAAAGCTGGATGAAGAAATACGGGGCGTATTCACTTATTTTCGGATACTTCATTCCTGGTTTTAGGCAGGTAATCTGTTGTTTTGCAGGAATCAGTAAAATGGAATTAAAAACGTTTATTACATTTTCTGCGATTGGTTCTTTTTTATGGAGTTTCACTTTCATTACAATTGGAAAGTTCATTGGGATTATAAATGATTAATACTAGTGTGCAAACATGCATCAAGTGGATTCATGCATAACATTACTGTGCTTAGTGAGGATTTAAAAATAAGTTCTTCTGCTTTTAAGAACGTCCTATTACTTGAATAAAGTTTAACCGTGTATAAAAAAGATGAACCGAAATTTCGCTCCCTTAATCGTTGACACTGTATACATCGAATAGTATACTTCGATTTGTTGGTACCAGAAAAACTTTTCAGGTACCAAGGGAACGGGGTGTCGGATGTACGAAAGAATTCTAGAAGAAGCAATTGAAGAAATAAATTTGAAAGGCTTAAAATTTACAATGAGTGATTTGGCCAGCAGATTAGGGGTGAGTAAACGAACACTATATGAACATTTTTCTTCAAAGGAGGAAATTGTCGATATAATCGTCAGTCGAATTTTGGAAGAGATAGCAGTAAAAGAAGAGCAAATTTATCAAGATGCGACATTAGGTACAATTGATAAATTAAAAGCTATATTAGCGATTATGCCTCAAAAAAGTATTGTTGTTGACCCGAGATTCTTAGAAGAATTGAAACGATTTCACCCAAATGAATGGAAGAAAATAACAGGGTTTCTTGATGACGAATGGAATTATGTTAAGCAGGTCTTGGAAGAAGGGATAGAAAACGGAAGTATCCGTCCGATCAATGTAACGCTTTTGATCAAAATGATGACGGTTTTATTGCGTGAACTTTTAGACCATCGATTTTTACTTGCCAATCACATTACTACAGATGAGGGCATCCAATCATTAATTGATACGATTATGAACGGTATTGCATCAGAAAATAACAAATAAACACATTGTTTTTAATTACTAATATGTGTTTGAGAAGGAGTTTAATGTAATGAAAACAATGAAGACCATGACAAAGGTATCGCTTGTCGCGCTTTTGTTACTGCTTGCGGTGGCAGGATATCTTGCCTATTCATATTTTAAGGTGCCAGCACAACATGAGAAAGAAGCTTTTATCAACGCCAAAATTTATACTGTAGATTCCAAGCAATCATGGGCGGAAGCGATGGTGATTGAAGGAGATAACATCATTTACGTAGGAAGCTCAAACGGAGCAGAGGAATATATTGATAAAGATACGAAAGTACATAACTTAAAGGGTAAAATGATTTTGCCTGGATTTGTTGATTCTCACGCACACCCTACTGTGGCCGCTGCTCTATCGGACATCTTACAGTTGGATTTAGGCATGAAGAAGGCAGAAGTTTTGGAGATAATCAAACAACATGCGGATAAAAATAAAGATTTGTCGGTGATCACGGCGATGGGATTCGATTTATCATTTTTCGGAAAAGATGTGCCTACTGCTGCTGATTTAGATAAAATTGATCGTGAACGACCGATTGTGATTCTCGATGAGGGCGGTCATACAGCTTGGGTCAATAGCAAAGCAATGGAAGTCGGTGGCATTAATAAAGATACACCGGACCCTATTCCAGGCGCCCACTATTTTGTAAGAGATAATAACGGAAATCCGACAGGGTTGCTTATGGAATCGCAGACGTTTAACCCTCTCCTGAAAAAACTGTCGGTAGTCACGAAGGATACCGTAGTTAGCGGAGGAGAAAGTTTGTTTCCTGTATTCTCTCAACTTGGGATTACAACAGTCTATGATGCGGGTATGATGGGATTTGAAAATGAAGGGTTCGAGGGGCTTAGCCAGCTTGAAAAGGATGGACTACTTCCGATTCGTGTCTCGGGCAGTTATATGGTACAATCACCTGCCGTTGTCCCTACCGCTGTAGAATCATTAAAGAAACTTCATGAGAAGTACGACTCGGAATTGATCGATGCAAGTACGATGAAGATTCATTATGATGGGACAATTGAGGGCAAAACTGCTGCAATGGAGCAACCATACAGTGATGGATCGAATGGCCATGTTCTATTCCCAGTTGATGAGTTAAAATCATTTGTAACTCAAATTGACGAAGCCGGCTTCAACACCCATGTACATGCTATTGGCGATAAGGCGCTGAACAATGCGCTCGAGGCCTTCGAGTATATACAATCGACGAAAGGTAATACGCCAACAAGAAAATCTATTGGACATGTGCAAGTTTATTCGGATAAGGCGATCGAAAGATTATCCGATTTGAAAGATGTCGTGGTACAAACAACACCGATCTGGGCGACTCCGAGCGAGAGCACGCTTAAAACATTGGGCAAAGAGCGATATGAGAAAACATTGCTTATGAACAGTGTTGATCGTGCGGGCGTCCGACTAAGCTTCGGTAGTGATTTTCCAGCTAGTTCATTCTTTATCGGAGCTAATCCGTTCAATAATATGGCGGTTGGTTTAACGAGACAAGATGTTTGGAGCGAAAATAAGGACGTACTAGCTCCGGTAGACGAGAAGATTTCGCTTGAAACGTTAATTAAAGGCTATACGATAAATGGCGCTTATCAGCTGGGGATGGAAGAGAAAATTGGATCTATCGAAGTCGGAAAGAAAGCCGATTTTATTGTTTTAGATGATAATTTGTTCGAACTGACGCCAAAGGAATTACTAGATGCTAAAATATTGAAAACTTATATGAACGGCAACGTTGTCTTTGAACGGGGACTTAAGGCACGACTGACGGAATATATGCTATTTTAAGTAGAAAAGGATAAAGGGCTAGCGTGTAGCAGGGTTCATGCTAGTCAGGTAGGCTACAATAGATATTATTATAGCCTACATAAGACTATATTGTTGTAGCTTTGTAAAAAAGATTGATAAAATCACCTCTTTAGTTTTCTTAGAGGTGATTTTTTTATTGGATATGTATGTAAATGTTTTGAATAAATGTACTTAAAATACGGTTTAGCATTCCTGAAAAGAAAAAGATTAATTATGTAAAATCCATAAAGTCGAGTGTAACTCTTCTAATCCTTCCACCGTATGTTCAACTTTCACACTGTTTTTATAGGGTATTTTTTTATCCAAGAATATTTGAACCTGACTTTCACCTTTTGCGACATCCAGACCAACTACTGGATTCATAGTTTATCTCCTCCTCATATATTGTATTGACCGGTAACCTCTATCTAGCTTGTTATTCATATCTTCGCTTGTTATACGGGATACCTTTGTCCAACCAGCCTAAAGAGAAGTCTTACAAAGGATGCAGACTTCCACCTTGTGCCATTTGATTTCATCTGGTCAATAAATTAATTGAATATTCGGATTATAAAAAATACTATTTATATAAGTGTGCTATACTTAAAAAACACTTGTGCAGTTTTGATACACGTTATGGGAAAATACTTGAAAGGGGGGAAGTCATACCTTCTTCCAGTCACTTTGAACAGGGTGTGATGAAATATGCTTAAAATCATTGATTTCTGTACCCGAGATACCGTGAGATTGCGTTCTTCCGATGTAATTGTTGATGTGTTAAAGGCCTTTTTGGAAAATCAGCTCGACATTGCTTGTGTTGCCGATGAATCAAATCAATTAATAGGAATAGTTAGTAAGAATGCTTTATTCCAATCTTTATTAGGAGGGGCTGGACTTAATAGCTCGATTGAATCTTTGATACGTCCACAAGTTGTTACCATATCTTCTGATGACTCTTTTGAAAAGGCAAGAGATATTATGCTGGAAAATAAAGTTGCTCACGGCGTTGTTCTCGATGAGACAGGTGCTGTTTACGGAGTGATAAGCAAAGCGAACATTATCCATGGTTTTTTTCGGGAAAGTGAAATACTTAGCTCTCAGCTAAGCAATCTTATTGAGCATCTTCAAGATGCGGTAGTTTCGATTAACGAAGCGGGTAAGATTGTAACTTTTAACCAGGCTGCTGAAAAAATATTCGGCTTTACGAAAAGTCTAGTTATTGACGAACCCATAACCAAATGGTTTCCTGAGCTATCGGAAGGCCTGACTACAGCTTTTATGCAAAAAGGTTTAACCAGTCTCAATCGAATCCAAGTAGGTGAAAATACGGTTATCGCAAACTTTATTCCTATTTCACAAAAAGATAATATTAATGGAGCGATGACGATCCTTCAAGATATAACAACTTTGGAAGCTGTAGCACAAGAGTTAGAGTCAACAAAGAACCTACAACATAAAATCCAACACGCTCTTGCATTATCCTACGATGCGATTATTATTGTGGATTCGAAAGGTTATATAACGGATATTAATAAAGCATTTCTTGAACTATTCGAAATAGGAAGTGAAACTGAAACTGTAACCGGAAAGCATTGGAGCGATGTCGTGCCAGAGTTAAATATGGGAGCTGTTTTGGGAGGCAAACCTGTTGAAAGAGATGTTCGGACGATTCAGGGAAAAGCGTGCTTTGTTGTCCAAGAATCAATTGTTCGCTCGAAGAAAAACCTTGGTGCAATTACTAAAATTATCTTCCGGCAACTAGATGAGTGGAGGGATGTGTTCGCTCGGATAGAGCAACTTGAAAGCGAGCTGAACTATTATCGCAACGAGCTGCAGAGGGTTAATGGGCAGGAAAATGCATTCGATCTTATTGTTAGCGTGGATCCCCAGATGGAAAAACTCAAAAATCAAGCTTTGTTAGCTGCACAGAGTACATCAACTGTTCTCATAACAGGGGAAAGTGGTACTGGTAAAGAGCTATTTGCGGAGGCAGTTCATCACGAATCAAAACGATCTGGTAACTATGTTAAGGTGAATTGTGCAGCAATTCCAGGTGAATTGCTGGAATCTGAATTTTTTGGTTACGTCGAGGGGGCCTTTACAGGGGCTCGTAAAGGTGGAAAACAAGGGAAATTTGAAATGGCTGATAAAGGAACTTTATTTCTAGATGAAATTGGGGATATGTCTTTATCTTTGCAAGCCAAATTGCTTCGTGTGTTGCAGGATCAAACATTCGAAAGAGTAGGCGATATAAAAACACGTAAAGTCGATGTCCGCATTATTACTGCGACCAACAAAGACTTAAAAGAAATGGTGAAAGAGGGAACCTTTCGTGAGGATTTATATTATCGAATAGATGTCATTCATTTACCAATTCCTCCGCTTAGAAAACGGATAGAAGATCTTCCTTTCTTGTGCGATTATCTGATTAAGAAATTGAATAAGAAGCTAAAAAAAAATATTATTGGAATTACCCCACAAACGCTTTCGATAATACAGGAATTTGAATGGCCGGGAAATGTAAGGCAGTTGGAAAATGTTTTAGAAAGGGCGATGAATATGGGAGTGAATCAATGGATTGAATCTTATCATCTGCCTGAGCAAATTACAAAAAGTGAAACAAAAGAATTTGGAAGTACGATACCGATTGAAAACAATTTGAATCAAGCTCGGTCTTCATCATTAGAGTCGGTAGAAAAACAAATAATTCTTGAAGTACTAGAAAAGACAGAAAATAATCGCTCGGAAACAGCGCGAATACTAGGCATTAGTCGTTCAGGTCTATATCAGAAGTTACGCAAGTATGAAATTCATAAAGAAGTTCGTTTTCGTTCACTCCAATAAAAATCTGTTGATGTGAATTAGTTAATTAGTTTAAAGTCCCCGTATAAGCAAAAGGGTAGCACATCCTTTTCCTTATACGGGGACTTTTATTTGGTTTTAGAGATCATGTTACGGCAAGTTTAACTTCTTTCAGCAAGTGTATCCTTGCGATGAAAGTGAAGCGACAGGAGTAGAAATCTCTCCTTTCTATAAGTGGGAAGATGAATGCGAACTGAATCTATAAATTCGGTAGGGGATCAAACTCTGGCTAAATAAAGTTAAAGCCTCGGATGGATACCTTAGATTTTAAATAGAGAAAACTCAATTCAAAATCTAGCCGCAAATACACCGAGGCGTGTTTGATAAAGTAATTCTGAATTTCATTCACTTAAAATCGGGCATCATTGAATTAGAAGGCTTGATGATATTCAAGTGACCATAATTTGAACACGACTGTACATAAAAAGAACACCTTGATTTGAACCGATAAAATAAAGCTTCCAAGACTTGCATAGGTACGGTGATTTAACAAAATAAAAACTTTGGCATGAAAATTGCTATAACTATAGTGTGGGATTGGTAGATGAATACTTGATAAACGTTTCGTGATTAACATTTATTAGGAATAGCTGAAACCCCATTATCGTTTAGGAGGAATAGGAATGACATTTCAAAAAATTCTCGTCGCTAATCGTGGTGAAATTGCGAGCCGTATTATACGTACTTGTAAAAGAATGGGCATCCAAACCGTTGCAGTTTATTCGGAAGCGGATGAGGAGATGGCTTATGTCCGTGAAGCCGATGAATCTATGCTAATAGGGGCTCCTCCCGTTGCTGAGAGTTATTTGAATTTGGAAGTAATACTTTCTGTAGCTAAGGAACTAGGTGTCGATGGGATACACCCGGGTTATGGATTTTTGTCGGAAAATGTTGAGTTTGCTAATCACTGTGAGCAGGAAGGAATTTGTTTTATAGGTCCAACTAGTGATGTGATTGCTGCTATGGGAAATAAAATTGAAGCGAGACGCCGTATGCAAGAAGCGGGTGTTCCGGTTGTTCCGGGCTGGCATGAAGAGATTCAATCGTTGCAAGAAGCATTAAAGATTGCGGAAGAAATTGGCTATCCCGTGATGCTAAAAGCGAGCGCTGGTGGCGGGGGGATTGGAATGAGTTTGGTTTCATCTGCTTCAGAATTGGAAAAGTTGTTTGATTCAATTCGTACCCGCTCCCAAAACTACTTTGGTGATGCAACTGTGTATTTAGAGAAGTATTTGTCAAATCCGAGACATATTGAAGTTCAGGTTGCAGCTGATCAGCATGGAAATTTCGTTCATCTATTTGAGCGAGAATGTTCGGTCCAGAGACGACATCAAAAAGTAGTTGAAGAGAGTCCATCCCCTGATTTGACAGAAGTACAGAGAACTAAGTTATTGAACACAGCCATTCAGGGGGCAAAGGCGATAGGTTATCAAAACTTGGGAACGATGGAATTTATCTTTGCTGAAAGTGGAGACTTCTATTTTTTGGAGATGAATACCCGGTTACAAGTAGAGCATCCAGTTACGGAGGCTATCACCAATCTAGATTTAGTAGAGTGGCAAATTCGGATCGCTAATGGAGAACAGTTGCCATGTTCCCAAGCTGAAATCAAAAGCACGGGGCATGCAATCGAATGCAGAGTATATGCAGAAGATCCAATCCGTTTCTTTCCATCGCCTGGAAAGATTACAAAGCTCGTTTGGCCAGCGGAAAATGTTCGTATTGATACGGCTATTGAAGAGGGATCAATTATAACCCCTTACTACGATCCGATGATTGCAAAAATTATCGTGCATGGTGAAAATCGTGGGAGGGCAATTGAGAAGATGGAGGCCGCCTTATTAAACACTAAGATTGAAGGGATTAAATCGAATCATTCGATGTTGTGTGAAGTCCTTGAATCTAAAGATTTTCGAAGTGGCAAATATTCGACTCAATTAGTTCAAAACATGCGTAGTGAAGTACCTAATTAAGCCAGTTGTGCATCAACGTTGGAGGACAGATCTAAGTATTGAAAATAAAACATATTCAGAAATGGAGAGAATTTAGTATGAGTATTAAAGCGCCGATGGGTGGAAGTGTATGGAAGATATTGGTCAAAGTAGGAGATGAAGTAGAGGCAGGTCAAGATGTGGCTATTCTAGAATCGATGAAGATGGAAATTCCGATTGTTGCAGAGTTTTCAGGAGTTGTAAAAGAGATCAGTAAGAATGAGGGTGACTTTGTTCAAGAAGATGAAAGTTTGATTACTTTGGAGAACTAAAGAAGGGGATGAGTTTGTTGACAAACGAAGAAAAAGAAGTAGCTATGCTTGCTGTAAAAGAGCGGATTAAACAGGGAGGAGCAGAAAAGTATCGAGAGCGACTCCGGACTCAAAATAAAATGTTAGTACGTGAGCGCTTGAAGCTTTTATTTGATTCCGATTCACTTCGTGAAGAGTGGATTTTTGCTAGATGTGAAGATCCAGATTTAGCGGCAGATGCGATTATTACTGGTCTGGCAAAGATTAACGGTCGTAAAATTGCTTTTATGGCTGCTGATCCGACTGTCAAAGCCGGCTCGTGGGGTGAGAAGTCTATAGAGAAGATGATACGGGTCCAAGAACTGGCAATGAAGTTAAAAATCCCGATGCTCTACATGGTCGACTCTGCAGGAGGAAGGATTACCGATCAAATTCATGTTTTCCCGGGTTATCGGCATGCTGGAAAGATCTTTTTTAACATGGTTAAGATGTCTGGAATGGTTCCACAGATTTGCATTAATTTCGGTCCATCCCCTGCAGGAGCCGCTTATATTCCCGCATTCGCGGATCTTGTCATCATGGTAGACAAAAATGCTAGCGCTTACTTAGGGTCTACCCGGATGGTAGAAATGGTTATTGGCGAGAAAGTCACAATGGAACAGATGGGCGGGGCGCGGATGCATTGCTCAACAAGTGGTTTAGGCGATATTTTGGCTAAAGATGAAAAAGAAGCGATTGAGATGACGAAACAGTATCTTTCTTATATGCCACAAAGTTATAAAGATAAGCCGGCAGATACCGAAAAGCGCTTACCGAAATCGGGTCCTTCTTTAAAGGAGATTATCCCGCAAGATATGAATCGACCGTTTGATATTATCCAACTAATTGAAAGGATTGTTGATGAAGAAAGCTGGTTTGAAATCCAACAGCTATTTGCTCAGGAACTAGTCGTCGGTTTTGCAAGGATGGATGGCAAAGTAGTTGGAATTGTAGCGAATCAGTCAAAAGTGAAGGGGGGTACCTTATTCATTGATTCGGCCGATAAAGGAGCCCACTTTGTAACGCTTTGTAATGCCTATAATATTCCGCTCCTTTTCTTGGCTGATATCCCGGGTTATATGGTAGGCTCTGCTGTTGAGCGCAAAGGAATTATTCGACATGGTGCGAAGATGTTGACAGCTGTATCTGAGGCTACTGTTCCTAAAATGACAGTCATTGTTCGAAAATGTTACGGAGCTGGACTATATGCAATGTGTGGACCTGCTTATGACCCAGAATCTGTCATCGCACTTCCTTCGGCATCGATTGCAGTTATGGGTCCGGAGGCAGCGATTAATGCAGTATATTACAACAAAATTCAAGAGTTGCCAGAAGAAGAAAGAGCGGCTTATATCGAAGAGAAAAGAGAAGAATATTCCAAGGATATTAATATTTATGCACTTGGTTCGGAAATGATTATTGATGAAATCATTCCTTTTGATCGACTCCGTGATGAAGTAATTGATCGATTCGATTATTACGAGTCCAAAGATATAAAGTTTGGAGAGAAAAAATGTCCAGTTCATCCGGTATAAAAGGAGTCGTAGAAAACATGCAAATATTTTCTGAGTCTTTGTTAAAGGGCAAAGTTGCAATTATAACTGGTGGCGGTACAGGAATTGGCAAGCAAATTGCAAAGGAACTAGGAAATACAGGAGCTAAGCTTGTATTGACCGGTCGCAGAGAAGAAGTATTAAAAGAGACGGCAAAAGAATTTCATGATTTAGGAATCGAAGCAATTACAATCTCTACAGATATAAGAGAACCGGATCAGGTGCAGAATTTGGTAGACTATACTGTTGAAAAATATGGGAAGATTGATATTTTAGTGAATAATGCCGGAGGACAATTTCCAAAAAAGACGGAAGAATTATCACCAAATGGATGGAATGCTGTTATTAATAGTAACTTAAACGGAACCTTCTATGTGACGCAAGCGGTTTCCAAGCAGTTTATTAAGCAAGGTACGGGAGGGGTAATTACGAATATTCTGGTTAATTTTCTCCACCGTGGTGCTCCGGGAATCGCCCACTCTGTAGCGGCAAGAAATGGTATCTATGGAATGATGAAGACATTGGCTTTGGAGTGGGCAAAACATAATATTCGAATCAACTCGATTGGTCCTGGATTATTTATAACTGAAGGAATGGAAGAAGAGATGGCAAGTTTTGCGGGGGCTGATTTTATTAAAGACGTCACTCAAGATATACCACTAAAGCGAACTGGGAAACTGGAAGAACTAGGCTGGCTCGTTACGTATTTATCAAGTCCAGCGGCTGAATATATCACAGGTGAATTTGTTGTCATAGATGGAGGGAACTCCCTTGGGCGTGGAATTTCGTTCGTTCCATATTAAAAATTCGGCATAAATCGAAAGGAATCCATGTTCCATTAGCCGAGGGAGAAGGATCATCTCCGAAGAAGGACAATTAGATGGAAGAATAATGTGTTGGTTGTGTAACTTTTCATCTTGCCGAAAACTAATTTAGTCTGTTTTCAAAAAAGGGGGGGAATAAAACGATGAAAGTAAAGTTATGTGATGTAGCTCAAGCAAGATCTGGCGATAAAGGAAATAACGCGGATATATCCCTGTTCGCAAAAAATGAAGAACTGTATGAACTTTTTAAGAAAGAAATTACAGCGGAAAAGGTAAAGGAACATTTTTCCAGTCTTTGTAAGGGGGAAGTAGAACGATTTGAAGTACCGAATGTATTAGCTTTAAAATTTGTCCTACATGAGGCGTTGGGAGGAGGAGCTCCCATGTCAATTCGTATTGACAATTTAGGAAAGTCGTTAAGTGCGGCCTTGTTTCGGATGGAAGTAGAAGTTCCTGATGATATCATCAGGAAAATCGATGTTAAATCACCACCTAAGCAATTTGAAATGTCCAAGTGATAAATTGGCTGGTTGTGAGTGAAAAGAAGCCAAATATCGATGTAATTAATTATGAATATGGATTTATATATAGGTATTAAAATATAGGGAGAGAATGGGGATATATAATGGAGCCAATAGTATCGTATCGTGTGGAAGATAATATAGCGATTATTGCACTGAATGATCCCGAGCGAAGAAATCCTTTATCAATGGATATGTGTTGGGTGTTAATAGAACATTTGAAATCAGCCGAAAGTAATACGGATGTTCATGTTATCTTGCTAACAGCAGTAGGAACGACCTTTTGTGCGGGAGGAGATATGAAGGAGTTTACTAAATATCAAGAAAAACAGCCAAGTGAAGTTCACCAAGATGGAGAAGCAACGACTGAATTGTTTAAAACATTGTCCAATCTTAGAAAACCTTTGATTGGGGCAATTAATGGGCATGCACTAGGTGGGGGACTGGGAATGGTATCAGCATGCCACTATTCTATCGCTTCTTCAGAGGCTAAATTTGGAACAACAGAAATTAAGTTGGGGCTATTTCCATTAGTTATTCTCCCTTTAGTTATTGAGGCCGTAGGGTCAAAAAAGGCATTAGAAATTAGTTTTACGGGAGAAATTTTCTCGGCAGAAAAAGCACTAGATTTAGGTCTAGTCAATAAGATAGTTCCTCCGGATCAAGTATTGATCGAAGCAAAAAGTTTTGCTAGACAACTCGCTGAAGCAAGTCCACTGGCACTAAAGATTGGTATGGACTGCTTTGTTAACACAAGAGATATGGAGTGGAATAAAAAGCTAGACTATGCAAATACACTACGCGTTATTAGCTTTCTTAGTGACGATGTAAAGGAAGGGGCGACCGCATTTCTGGAAAATAGAAAACCTCATTGGACTGGTCGTTAAGAAAAAGTTGATTTGATGTTAATAAATGGATCCGATTAAAAGAATAGGGGTGAATGGTAGTGAAAAAAGTTCGAGTTGGAGCCGGAATGGGATTTTACGGAGATTCAATCTTAGCGGCGATAGATGTTGCTCGTAAAGGAAATGTGCAATATATCTGTTTTGATCATCTGGCTGAATTAACGATGTCCATTTTAGAGAAAGATCGAAAAAAAGATCCGACCTTGGGCTACACAAGAGACATTACAAATGTAATGAAGACGCTATTGCCTGAATGTCACCCTCGTGGGATTAAACTGATTAGCAATGCTGGTGGGATTAACCCGAAAGGCGCTGCGGAAGAGGTACGAAGAATTGCTAATGAACTAGGCTATCACGACCTTAAAATCGGAGTTGTGACTGGTGATGATATTTTTGATCGACTAGAAATATTAGAGGAACAAGGAACTTCCTATACAAGTATGGATAGTGATGAGTTGTTTGAGCAATACCGGGAACGATTATTGTTTGCGTCAGTCTATTTAGGAGCGCAGCCAATCGTTGAAGCACTGAGACAAGGAGCCGATATTGTTATCACTGGGAGAACGACAGATTCGGCACAATTTGCCGCGCCATTAATTTATGAATTCGGTTGGGCGATGGATGATTGGGATCGGATAGCATCAGGTGTATTATTAGGTCATCTTCTTGAATGTTCTGGCCAGATCACAGGAGGTAATTATAGTGGGAATTGGTGGGAAATTGAAGGTATGGCCAACATCGGCTATCCAATTGGAGAAGTATCCGAAGATGGTTCGTTCATTTTGACAAAAGCAGAAGGTACAGGTGGTAGAGTCACTTTAGATACAGTGAAAGAACAGTTTCTATATGAAATTCATGATCCAACTAGCTATATTACACCCGATGTTATCGTTGACTTCACAACTGCTGTACTTGAAGAAATTGGGCCAGACATGGTTCGTGTTTCCAACATTAAAGGCAAGCCTGCACCAGAGACTCTAAAGATATCAATGGGCTATGAAAACGGCTGGTCCGGGGAAGGAATAATGGGTTATTCTTGGCCGCATGCATTGGAAAAAGCTCGGAAGGCAGAACAAATCATTCGTGAACAGATTAAACAGCAAGGGATTGCAGCCGAAGAAATTCATGCTAGTTATCTAGGTTATAATTCTTTACACGGTCCATTAGTTGAAGAGATGGATTCGGATCATTACAGTGAGATATATCTCAGGATGGCTATCCGTACAAAAGATAGAACTGAAGCTGAAAAACTAGGTCGTTTACTCCCGCCCTTGGCATTAAATGGACCGGCATTTGGCGGTGGAGGACTTGGTCGTATGCAAAGGCCAAGACAACTGTTGGGTTTATTCTCTAGTTTGGTCAATCGGGATTTGATTGAGAAAGATATCAAAGTAGAGTTAATTGAGGTCTAAATTTATCTATTACAGTTAAAAATTTCATTAAATGTCATCAATATTATTAGGAACTGCAATAAAGAACACTTAGCCTCTATAATTTACTGAGTATTTATAAAAATAAAACTATTATAAGTTCGGGGGAATAGAAATGTCTGTTGAGTACAATTTAATTCATCGTGTTAATGTTGGTGATATTTTGCGAAGAAATGCAAGTAGGTATCCTCATAAACTGGCTGTTATTGAGGGGAAGAAAAGGTATAGTTATCAAGAGCTGAATCAGCTTGTAAATCAAGGTGCCCGAGGATTATTATCGCTAGGTCTAACAAGAGGTGATAGAGTCTCTGTCTTAGTCAGTAATTCAATTGAATTCTTACAAATCTATTTTGCTTGTGCAAAGACTGGGATTGTAATTGTCCCTATTAATCTAACCTTGCTTAAGCATGAAATAAAATATATTGTGAAAGATTCCGATTCGAAAGTAATTTTTGTAGAAAGCGATTACCTTGAAAAAATACAGGATCTTTCGGAAAGCTCTATTCAGCATATTGTTGAAGTCAAAACAACAGACAGAGAGAGAGTTGAGACTAGCTCTTATTCTGAATGGAATCTTCTTCTAGCTAATCAAAGTAATTCAGAAATTTTTTGTGAAGTGCATGACCGGGACATTATGCAATGCTTATATACGAGCGGTACAACCTCTAAGCCAAAAGGAGTACTGAGCAGTCACTTAGCTGTGTATATGAATACGTTAGGGACAGCATTTGATTTGAAATTTTCTGATCAAGATGTATCGATTGCGATGATGCCCTTATATCATGTAGCACAAATAAACGCCCTTACAACTCCTGCAATCCTCGCTGGTGGAACGACAGTAATAATGAAGAGTTTCGAACCAGTAAAGTTAATGGAATGGATAGAAAAAGAGCGGGCAACACTAATATTTGGATTGCCAATGATGTATCGGACTTTGTTGGATCATCCTGATCGAGAGAAATACAACTTATCGACTTTAAGATTAGCGGTCTATGCGATGGCCCCAATGCCAGAACATGATTTAAAGAGAGCGATAGCCACACTTCAGTGTGACTTTGCCCTTCTTTTTGGGCAAACCGAAATGGCTCCTGTTTCTGCAGTGTTCCGCCCAGAACATCAATTGATAAAAGCTGGGGCTGCGGGAACAGCAGGAGTAAATGTAGATGTTGCAATCATGGATGAGGCAGGTAATATGCTACCTACAGATGAAATTGGTGAAATAGTATATAGGAGCCCTCAGATAATGGAATGTTATCTAAATGATGATAGTGGGAATGAAGAAGCATATAAATATGGGTGGTTTCATAGTGGTGATTATGGATATTTTGATCAAGATAGGATGTTGTGGTTCGTCGACCGAAAGAAAGATATTGTGAAAACCGGAGGAGTAAATGTTGCTTCTCTTGAAGTGGAAAAAACAATTTTTCATGATCCGCGTGTTCAGAATGTCGCTGTTGTGGGTTTACCACATAATCACTGGAGTGAAGCACTTACAGCATTTATAATTCCCAAGCATGGGGAAGTAATCACCGAAGAAGAAATTATCAAGATCTGCAAAGCGAGATTAAGCGGGTTTAAAGTGCCTAAGAGAGTCATTATTGTTGAGGAATTCCCAACAACTTCAACAGGGAAAATTCAAAAGCATATTTTAAGAAGAAACTATGAAACAATTTATTCGGAGAACATTCCTTCTTAAAGATTCAATCCATTATTTTCTAAATATCGGTTTAATAGCAGATAAGGGAGCTCCTTATATATTACCGACAGTGTTGGTAAATCTGAGTATTGGAATTAATGTATAATGGAGCACCAATTTTATCTAATGATGCACTTAACTTAGGCTTGCTGAATCGCATGTTGCTAATATTGGAACAGCGAGTAATGAGTATCGCGGAGCAGCTTGCTAATGGTACTGCTTAAGTTTTTAAAATCACAAAACAATTAGTTAAGAATGAAGCTGATAAAGTGGAGCTAATCTTGCGTTTTTCGACGAAGAGGAATTTGGATGAAAAGGAAGGTGGTAAATATGGGATTTACTGATGAAATAGAAATGTTGAGAAAGACAGTTAGCAGTTTTGTGAAAAGTGAAATAGCGCCAATAGCTGAGGAAATGGACAGAACGGATAAATTTCCAGCTGGCATGTGGAGTAAGCTGGGCGAGTTGGGGGTTCTTGGGATAACAGTTCCTGAGGAGTATGGTGGTACAGGTCTTGGGCCTGTCGAACAAGCTATTGTAACTGAGGAAATAGCTAAATATAGTGCTGCAATTGCAGTATCTTATGCTGCACACTCGAATTTATGCACACATAACATTTATCATAACGCCAACGAAGAACAGCGAATGAAATATTTACCAAATCTTTGCGCTGGAAAGACAATCGGTGCCCTTGGTTTAACAGAGCCAGGTGCAGGATCAGATGCAATCGGACTAAGTACAACGGCAAGACGTGAAGGTGAATATTATATTTTAAATGGAAGTAAGACTTTTATTACCAATGGGCCGATTGCTGATGTGATGATTGTCTATGCCAAAACAGATAAGGAAAAAGGAGCACATGGCATAACAGCATTTATCGTGGAAAAGGATTTTCCAGGCTTTTCTGTATCAAATCGTTTAGAAAAAATGGGGAATCGTGGATCTGACACGGGTGAGTTAATATTCGATAATTGCAAGGTCCCTGTTGAGAATGTATTAGGTCAGGAAAATAAGGGAATAAAAGTAGTTATGTCTGGTTTAGACATCGAAAGGGTCATCATTTCTGCATTGTCATTAGGAATCGGTGAAGGCGCTTTTAGAGAGGCTTTAAAATACTCGCAAGAACGAAAACAATTTGGCAAAGAAATAAGTCAATTTCAGCTAATCCAGGCTAAATTAGCGGATATGTACACTAACCTTCATGCCGCAAGATTAATGACTTATGATGCTGCTGAGGAAGCTGCAAAGGGCAAAAAGATTACGATGAAAGCAGCATCCGCGATTTTATTTACTGCAGAAACGGCAACAAAAGTAGCTTTGGAGGCTGTACAAATTCACGGTGGATACGGCTATATGCTTGATTATCCTGTCAATCGATATTTACGGGATGCGAAACTTTATGAGATTGGTGCTGGCACATCCGAAGTTAGAAGATTGATCATTGCTAAAGAGTTACTTGGGATAAAAACATTTCAATAAAATAATTATAGAGAAATAGAAGATTGATATTACATTTAGCGTAGGCCTTTTTGATAGGTGCTAGCGCTTTTTTTTGATTAAGGATATACTAACTTAGCAATATTCCAAGATTCATATTTGATTTTCGTTTTATGCGTTATTGGCTTCTATTTGTGCAAGCGAGACAGTGAAAACGGAATAATTAAAGGGATTCATGCCCCGACAGTCCTGGATATAAAAGAAGTCAGACTCTCTTTGAAGAAATACTTAGACTTCGATATTGAATCAGTGGTTTGCTACCACGGTGGGTTAAGTAAGGAAAATATTCATGACCAGATTCAAGAAGTAATTTCATATTAAAATTCTAGAACATTCTTCAGCAATCGAGCATTTTACTTGAAGATAAATGAGCTGTTTAGACAGCTCTTATTTTTTATCAACTAAGCGGCAGGTTAATTGAATAAGAAAATTGGTATAATATGATTGTTACTTTTAAAAATTTCCGTGATACTATTTCGAAATCTAACATAATAAATTGAACATTGGAGATGATGAATGTGCTTGTAGTTACAACAGAACACATTGAAGGGTATAAGGTTGTAGAAGTAAAAGGCTCAGTATTTGGTCTAATTGTAAGAAGTAGAGGGCTTGGCGGGGATATTATGGCGGGCTTAAAAGGATTAGTAGGAGGAGAAATCAAGCAATATACTGCAATGCTTGAAGATTCTAGAAAAGAAGCTATAGACCGTATGATTTTAAATGCCAACCAAATGGGAGCGAATGCTATTATCATGATGCGATATGATTCTGGTGAAATGGGTAAAAACATGAGTGAAATTGTTGCATACGGAACGGCAGTTGTTGTGGAAAAGCTATAATGACGACATTTTTTGGAATAGGTATATATTTGATATTTCAAATTAGTATTGTCCTCGTTTGTATCTTACTTGGATACTTTATATATGACAAACGATATAAACGCAATAGTGGAAAAGAAGTTCCTAAAGGTTTTGAGGTAACGAATGAAGTGAATCTTGACCCTGTTACGGGTGAAAAAATAAGGGTATATTATAATGCAGAAACAGGTGAACGAATTTATAGAAAAGAAAATTAGTTATTTTTGTTTTTTAGGCTGATTTTCTTTTTTGTGCTTCGGATTGATTATTCTCAATTATAGGAAATAAATGATACATTACATATTACTGAGATTCATGCTACGTTATCTGATTCAAGCCTAACTGATAATAAATAATTAAATATTGGGATTGGTATGTAAAGAAAATAAGAGTTTGATATTTAATACATTTTGGATATTGTTTGGGAAAGATAAAAGACACTGTTTTATGAGTATCCTTATAGACATCTAATAGTCTTTGGATGTTTTTTTTATTTGAGCAATTTTAAATAGTGTGACTCCAAAAACAAGACTAATTAAACAGATTGTTGATTTCCAATTAGTCGCAATTGAGTTATCAATAAATTTTATTTCCAAAACATCAAAATCTAGTAGTAAAAATATAATAGCGTTAACAAAAAGTAAATAACTTACTAATTTTAGCATGCTTATTCACCTCATCAGGGCTATTTATCTGTAATCGGTGCTAATTTTAAAGAAGCTTCTTCGACTATTTTAATTGATAATAATATTAAAGTGAATAGTGTTAATTAAAATAAGCGGATGGTGAAATAACTGTTTACAATGTTCCTAGTTCTGTGAGAGGGAAAATAGTAAAGGATTAGCGCTTTATTTTATTGAATTTGTTGGACTAGCGGGCAAAATAGTTGAAGAATAACTGATAATATATGTATAGCAAATTGAACATTGGGACGTGATTAAATCGGATAAAAGGTTATTGGAGATATATGTGGATTGGGAAGAAAAATTAGACAAGGATGAGTGGTATTTTAGTAATTCTTTTGAATCATTTACAAAGGAAATGTCTTCTGACGAAGCATTTAACTATATTCCGATTGTCGTTGAAGTCTTATTGAAGTTAGATGATGACTTTTTGATATGGGAAACCCTTTATTTTTTAATTAAACTATATGGTATTGCTGATACCACTGAAATACATCCATTTCTTGATAAAAATTGGTCTATTCTAACAAATCATATTAAGAAGTTTAAAGACCCCTATGCTACTCCATTTGGGGAGCTCAAAAGGGATTTAAGAATAAAATAATAATATTCTTATTGTGCTAACGGGGTAGGTTAGTTGAAGAAGGTGTTTTTTACCTTACTGAAGAATATATGCGAGAGTAGAATTAAATTAAAAAAGGAGAAATAACTATGACAAAACAATTTTGGATCAACTTGCCAGTTAAAGATACAAATAAATCAAAAGAGTTTTATAGCAAACTTGGATTTTCGACTAATACACCACTTGGCAATAGCGATCAAGTGCAATTAGTCATCGGAGATAATAATGCTACCGTAATGCTTTTTCCTGTTTCCACTTTTGAAAATTTCACCAAACATGAAATAGTCGATACAAAACAAGCTACTGAAGTATTATTTTCCATTGATGCAGAGAGCAAAGAAGAAGTAGATGAAATAGCAAAGAGCGCAGTAGAGGCTGGAGGTACAATTTTTGGTGAGCCCTCAGAGAACCAGGGTTGGATGTACGGCTGCGGTTTTGCTGATTTGGATGGTCACCGCTGGAATGTGTTGTATATGGATATGAGCAAGATGCCGAAGGAGTAAGAAATAGAAAGCTAAATCTCTTATTAAGCTAAAGGCTGCTTTAGTAGAAGATTTTTGAGCTGTTCAGACGGCTCTTTTTACTTCTTTAACTAAGAGGTAAGTTAGTTCATTAATTTTCCACTATCAACACACCAATATTACCGCACACACTCCTCACATTTTAAGGCGATGGTTTTGCTGACAAATAGTCAGGTTTGTTATAGGCTAATTGTATTTGCTTGAATATTAAGGGGATAAATCTCCAAAAAGAAGGAAGTGCTAAAAGGTGAATCTACAAACTGTTATGCAGGAGCTTGAAGCCCTCGGCAAGGAACGAACAAAAAAAATGTACATATCCAATGGTGCGCACGAACCACTATTTGGCGTGGCTACAGGGGCAATGAAGCCAATCGCCAAGAAAATAAAAATAAATCAACCTTTAGCTGAAGAACTCTATGCCACAGGGAACTATGACGCAATGTATTTTGCAGGTATTATTGCAGATCCAAAAGCAATGACCGAGTCGGATTTTGACCGTTGGATGGATGAGGCATATTTTTATATGCTGTCCGATTATGTGGTAGCAGTAACTTTAGCAGAAGCAGATATTGCACAAGACGTTGCTGATAAATGGATTGCAAGCGGTGAAGAGCTAAGGATGTCAGCGGGCTGGAGTTGCTACTGTTGGCTTTTAGGGAATCGCTTAGACGTTGAATTTTCTGAAAGCAAGATTGCTTATATGCTGGAAAGTGTGAAAAATACAATTCACGTTTCGCCAGAACGAACGAAATCGGCTATGAATAATTTCCTATACACAGTAGGGGTCTCGTATTTGCCGCTCCATGAAAAGGCGGTTGAAACTGCAAAGGCAGTAGGTCCAGTAGAAGTCAAAAGGGACAATAAAAAAAGTAGTTTAGTACACGCTTTTGAAAGTATTCAAAAGGAAGTAGATAGAGGAAAGATAGGTTTCAAACGCAAACATGTAAGATGTTAAACAATAACCTCTCATCACGGACAATATACAATTATAGAGGGCGTTAATCCACCAAATTATCAATTAAACCATACAGAAATATATGTTCCAATAAAAGTTAAGAAATAATAATAACCACTGCTGATAATTGGAGGTACAAAACAGTGTTAATAACAAGTCAAACGGAGATTCAAGCCCCTATTGAGGTAGTATTCTCTTACTTAGAAGATAATGATAAACAAAAAGAATGGATGACAGGATTAGAAGGAACTGAGTATTTAACGAAGTTTGATATTAGTAATCCGGTTGGTGTTAAGTTTAAACAAAGGTTAAGAGAAGGAAACCGTATTCAAGAGTATGAAGGACAAGTTACTGAATACAATAAAAATAATAGAATAAGTATTCAAATGAATCATCCATCTTTCTTAATCAATGTTTCATATAACCTTCAAGAAATTAGTCCGTATTCAAGTATTCTTTATATTACAGAAGAAGTAACAGCTAAGACTGTTTCAGGAAAGATATTAAGTATACTGTTTCGTGTATTTATGAAAAAAGGTTTAGAGAAACAAATGAAGGCTTTGAAACAGTGCGCTGAAAAACAATTATAATGTTTTTAGCATGTTCACTTAAAGTAAAAGGTGCGTTAATTAAAGATCATTGAGTTGCGTAAGCAGCTCTTTTTTTCTTTATTGAACTAACGAGGCAGATTAGTTTAATAAGGAGTCTCGTCAGATTTATGCGGATTTACAATGTTAGTAATAAAAAAACACTTCCAAATTCGATATTTGGAACTAGAATTTATTATATAACGTCTTTTGGAAATGATTATATAAAAAAGAAAATAGAGGTATTTATGAAAAAATTAAGTTTTATAATTCTCATTATTACAATGAAGTAGCAGAAACCTTCGATGACGCGATAAATCCTTCTGTGAGCAATATGTGAGCAAATCCTATAATAGCAGAAAGATGTTATTTGATGAAAAGGTCCGTAAACATTGCTATATCAACGTTTATGGTGGGATTTTTGAATGAGATAGAGCCAGGAGCGTTAAAATCGATCTCTCATGTAAAAAAATATAGCTAGCCATGGCCTAATTTGTTGTAATGGAGAAATAATTCTTTAAATAAATTGTTACCGATTTATATTAATTGCAGATATAAAGAGTCTGTAATATACTTATTTGAAATAATAAGATTATGTATTAGTCACTAAAATGTAATAAAGAAGAACCGGGTTGGTGAATCTTAATATATTGGAGTTTAGGCATATAAACATTATTTGAATTTAACATTAGTGTTAAGCAAGATAGCAACCCAACTAAAATAAAACATGTAGGAGATAAAGATCTGACTGAATTTTGGGAATCAAGTTTTATAGAAAAACAAACGATGTGGGGATTTGAACCTACAGATTCTGCAATCGTGACAAAGGACTTTTTCCTTGAAAGAAATGTTAAGGACATACTGGTACCAGGTATTGGATATGGTAGAAATGCAAAGGTTTTTATTGACAATGGAAAAAATGTAACAGGTATTGAGATTTCAAAAACAGCGATTGATTTGGCGAGGCAAAACGGGCTTGATATTAGTATTTTTCATGGTTCAGTAACTGACATGCCTTTTGATAAAAAACTCTATGACGGTATATTTTGCTATGCACTTATTCACTTATTGAATAATCGTGAGAGAGAAAAGTTTATTAAAGATTGCTATGATCAGTTAAAGCCAAATGGATATATGATTTTTACAACTGTTTCAAAAAAAGCCCCAATGTTTGGAAAGCGCAAACAATTGGATAAAGACTATTTTGAGATAATGGAAGGCGTCAAAATGTTTTTTTATGATTCTGACTCCATAAAACAAGAATTTGAAAAATATGGACTAGTAGAGTTTTCAGAAATTGACGAGCCAAATAAGAACATGAAAAATAAACCGCCTGTAAAATTTATAATTGTAAAATGTAAGAAAGAACTATAAAGATAATCATACAAAAAACCAGAAATAGTAAATTGCTAGCGGATAGGGTGTGTATATAATCATCTATTCGCCAAGATATGCAATTGGTAAAAAGATTATATGAAATACAATATGATATTGAAGGAATAGAGGGAAATTGTATCTAAATGTACTGGATCGGAATCTTCTTAAATTGCTTCATGATAAGAAAATGGCAACACAACACTTAAGGAGCGTACTTTTATAAGTCTATTGATTTCGGTGGATTTTTATCAATCGAGGCAACTTTTATTTTCGATGAGGATGACAAATAATGCATTTCATTAAGATACACATATTAAACAAATAACGGAGGTATGAAAATGCATTTTATATTATTTATTTTTGGGATAGTTTTAGTCGTTTGGGGTATTTATCGTATGAAAACAGATGATGGATTATTTGGAAAAAACAGAAAAAGTAAAAACATATTCAATTTACTTCTAATGGGAGAGGCTTCAGGATTAGGGCAATTTTTGAGTGGGATTCTGTGTATTGTTATCGGGATTATCGTATTTTTTGTGAAGTAGTAATAAATGAGAATTTTTATTTTTTGAAATGGACGAAGCGTATCTTATATGGAGCTAAAATAATTAAGCATATAATGCGTTTTGATGGAAAATTATAAAGAAAAAGGACTGTTGTAAATTAATTTACAACAGTCCTTTATTAGGTAAATATTTAATTTCGGATTAGATAATCAAATGCACCTAAAGATGCAGTAGCTCCTGATCCCATTGAAATAATGATTTGCTTATACGGGCTGTTCGTACAGTCTCCTGCAGCAAATACACCAGGGATATTCGTTGCCCCGTGATTATCTACAATGATCTCACCAAATTTAGTACGTTCAACGGTATCACTTAACCAGTCAGTATTAGGTACAAGACCGATTTGAACGAATATTCCGGCAAGTTCAATGTGCTTAGCTTCTCCTGTATCACGCTCAACATAAGTAACACCGTTAACTTTGTCAGTTCCAGTAATTTCTTGAGTTTGAACATTTGTTAGAACCGTTACATTCGGCAAACTGTGTAGACGGTCTTGCAATACAGAATCTGCTTTTAGCTCTGGATTAAATTCAAGAACGGTTACGTGCTTCACAATTCCCGCAAGGTCGATGGCTGCCTCAACGCCGGAATTTCCGCCACCAATAACGGCTACGTCTTTGCCAGCAAACAATGGACCATCACAGTGTGGGCAGTAAGCTACCCCTTTATTTTTAAACTCAGTCTCACCAGGTACACCAACATTGCGCCAGCGAGCACCTGTTGAAAGGATGACAGTTTTGCTCTTTAGAACAGCACCGTTTTCTAGTTCAATTTCAATAAGGTCTTTCTTTTCTAAACGTTTAGCACGCTGTAAATTCATGACATCAATGTCATACTCTTTCACATGCTCTTCAAGGTTTGCTGCGAGCTTAGGACCTTCAGTAGACTTTACGCTAATAAAGTTTTCAATGCTCAAAGTGTCCATAATCTGACCGCCAAAGCGTTCAGCGACAATTCCTGTACGAATGCCTTTACGTGCTGCATAGATGGCAGCACTCGCTCCCGCGGGTCCGCCTCCAACAACAAGGACATCGAATGAATCCTTATTAGCAAACTCGGACGCATCTGAAGTATTTCCCATTTTAGCAAGGATTTCTTCTAGTGACATACGGCCGCTGCCGAATGATTCGCCATTAAGGAAAACTGTTGGTACTGCCATAATGTTTTTGGCTTCTACTTCTTCCTTAAATGCACCACCATCAATCATCGTATGTGAAATATTAGGGTTTAGAACGCTCATAACGTTTAGAGCTTGTACAACATCAGGACAGTTATGACAACTTAAACTAATGTATGACTCAAAGTGATATTCGCCTTCAATTCTTTTCACTTGATCAATGATTTTCTGATCGACCTTTGGAGCTCTTCCGCTTACCTGAAGTAAAGCCAATACTAATGAAGTAAATTCGTGTCCAAGAGGAATACCCGCAAAAGTTACTCCAGTTTCTTCGCCGATACGATTTACGCTAAAGCTCGGTGTTCTCTGTAATTCTGTTTTTTCTACTTTAATTCTAGATGACATAGTGGCTAATTCATCTACTAAAGCCAACATGTCACGAGAAACATCGTCGGATGCTGCACTAACTTTAAGTAGCACATCACCCTCCATCATTTGAAGGTATTGGGCTAATTGTTCTTTAATATCTGCATCAAGTATCATTGGTTGTACTCCTTAGATTTTACCTACAAGATCTAGGCTTGGCTTAAGTGTAGAAGAACCTTCTTGCCATTTTGCCGGGCAAACTTCGCCTGGATTGTTACGCACATATTGAGCTGCCTTAATTTTGTTAACAAGAATACTTGCATCACGGCCGATACCGCCAGCGTTGATTTCAAGTGCTTGTACAACACCATCTGGATCGATAATGAAAGTACCGCGATCTGCAAGACCTTCTTCTTCGTCCAATACATCGAAGATACGAGTAATTTTTTGTGAAGGGTCCCCAATCATTACATATTTGATTTTGCTAATAGCTTCTGAGTGATCATGCCATGCTTTATGAGTAAAGTGTGTATCTGTTGAAACAGAGAAAACTTCAACTCCAAGTTCTTTTAGCTCAGCGTATTGGTTTTGTAAGTCCTCAAGCTCAGTAGGGCAAACGAATGTAAAGTCTGCAGGATAAAAGCAAACGACACTCCATTGTCCTTTCATGCTTTGTTCAGTGACCTCAATAAATTCACCGCTACCAGCATTGTAAGCAGAGGCTTTAAATGGTAGAATTTCTTTTCCGATAAGTGACATAATAAATTTTCCTCCTAATATGTTTGGTTCTTAGTTAGTTTGAGTATAAAGCCATAATTTTATAAGGGAAATAAAAATTGTTATTGAAAATAATCATTATTCCTTAATTAAAATGATTCTAATACAAAACCTATTATTATATAGAATTAATTTTATGTCAATAATTATTCTAGTATTATAAAATAAATATTACTTATCAGTACTGGTACTTCAATAAATAGTGGGGCTATTCTTTTTGTATAGAGATAAGCTAAAGTAAATCATCCTCAATAATTATTTGAATATCAAAGCCATGACTTATCAATTGCTAAGCTTTCATCTGCTTCGATTCTCAATGGGACTTGACGGAGAATACGTAGCTTTTTGGAATATAATTGAGGGCATGGAGACAGAGGACGCTATCGTTGCCATTGAACGAGAAGATAAAGTTTTCATACAATACACATTTTAAAAAGTTGTCTTGAGCTAGCTTATAATTATATAATTAATAACTGATTACATAGAGGAGTTGCAAAGAATATGTTCACGCGATATAAAGTATTTTATTTTTTCTTTAGCCTGATGGCGATAGCTTTTGTTTTGACGGGGTGTGGATCATCAACAGAAAGTGGACAGTCAGAGGATAAGATGGAAAAGGAATCGGACAAAAAATCGGATTATTCATCAGCTGTGAAAGAAAATCCAATTGTGACGATTACTATGAACAATGATGAAAAAATCGTTATTGAACTAGAGCCTTCTATAGCGCCCAATACCGTAGCTAATTTTGTTTCTTTAGTTAAAGAAGGTTTTTATGATGGTCTTATTTTCCATCGAGTTATTCCTGGTTTTATGATCCAAGGAGGAGATCCTTCAGGTAATGGATCAGGAGGTCCAGGATATTCTATTGAAGGTGAATTTTCTAATAATGGTTTTGAAAATGATTTGAAACATGAACGCGGTGTCATTTCAATGGCACGAACGAGTGATCCAAATTCTGCGGGATCGCAATTTTTTATTATGGTAGAAGCAACGGTAGATCTTGATGGAGATTATGCTGCTTTTGGGAAAGTAATTGAGGGCATGGAAACAGTAGATGCTATCGTTGCCGTTGAAACAGATGGTGTAGATAAGCCTTTAGAAGATCAGCAAATGAAAAAGGTCGAAGTGGATACGAAAGGCTTTGAATACCCTGATCCAGTAGTACGAAAATAGAGGATGCGACAATCCAACAATATGTTATAAGGGATTGTAAAGAAATACAATTTGAGTAGATTGTCAGTATTAATGGGAAATAAAAGAATAAAAGCAGTTTTAAAAAAAACATATTTCAAAATTTTATTTTTCTAAATAATGAACAAAGAGTATGTGAAATTTCTTCTTTCACATACTTTTTTCAATAGTGGGTATTTCCTTGATAGATGTTATATCATTATATTGAAAATATAAAGTAAAAAAATAGAAGGAATCAGAAAACTATTATAAATGTAAAAAATTCTGTATTCCATCCATATTTTTAGGAGGACTTAATGGGTTTTAAAGATGAATTTAAACGTGAAATGCATAATGTAATGAAAGATGTAGAAAAAGAAGTACATAAAACATGGAAGATTGATTATCAAGGGCATTGTATTGAAATCATAAACGAGATAAAAGAAGAGCTACTTATCATTGATGGTAAAACAGTCGATATGAATAAACGAAAATATTTTTTTTCGCATATTATTCCGTATTCGAAATTATCAGGGATACTTGAGCTGCAAGATGGAACAAAGCACATGGTTTCCGTTAAACTCGGTGGTTATATACGCCTTAAATGTATTGTTAAAATTGACAATGAAACAATTTTAGATGATTCACTGAAGTTAGACTTTCTCCCATGGGATAATAAAGAGAAAATTGTACCCTTTATTCAAAAACAAGTTCAGACTCACAACAAAATAGTAGAAGATTATTTACCAGATGACGAATACTTGTATGATGAAAATCATCCGCGATTGGCTGCGGGTTTATACGATAATTTTGTAGATGACACGCCTACTCCATTTTATGTAAAAAAGCTACTAAAGCTTTTTGAAGAACAACTAAATCAACCTACTACGAAAACACGAAAAGTAACATACGAAAAAATCATTTTTGACAATATCGCTAGCTACGGTGATGAATTTATTGAACGATTCCAGCAAGCTCAATTGGACGAATCACTTGTACAACAAGAGGCATTATGGCTTCTTGACCATGCAGCACATAGAGAGGTTGTGAAATTTTCAATCATCGTACTTGGTTGTACGAATTGTGAAAAATATAAAGAGCTATTATTCACCTTAGGTATGCATGAAGAATTCACACCATATGTCATATTTGCATTGAAAAATGGCACAATGCAAGCAAACAACCAAATTTGGCAACTCGCTCAGTCCGTCCATGGTTGGGGCAAAATTAGGGCTGTTGAACAACTGGAAGCAACGACGCCAGAAATAAAACAATGGCTACTGACAAAGGGCTGTGAAAATCTCATTATGAATGAATATTTAGCCTATCAGTGTGCCATAAATGGAGAGCTTGACGTAGCACTATACGAAGATACGGTTTCAAAAGAGTTATATGATGGAGCAAGTCTTATCATCCAAGCGTTACTTAATGAGCGTGCTCCCGAGAGTATCGAAGATTATCCGTATGCAAGCGACGTTCTTTCGCGCTTCGTTTACCATGCGCGTATACACTGTAAAACACTTGAAGATTTTTATCCACTTATGAAAATAAGTGAATTTTTAAATGCTGATAAAGAAGTTTGGGAAGAGCGGTTTAATGACCAATGGAAACAACATGAGTGTACTTCTATTCAACAAGCGATTCAACCATTTATAAATGATCCTAAATGGCCTCAGCTTGCAATGGATGCATTACAACAAGATAATAATTTTAAAGCACTTGAAATAGCTCGCTTCTATCAAGTAGACGTCACTCCGAATTTGTTTGATTTGCTAGAGAAATATCCCACAAACAGTGAATTATACTATGCGGTCATGGATACAAATAATCGTCAGCATATTAAAGACCTCTGCGCATTTGCAGCAACTCATTTATCGTTATCGAGTCTATCAAATGATGAACAAGATTGTCTGCAATTTATTGTTCAAGATTTACATGAGCATGAAGGAGTAGGACTGCCATTGATTCAAGCTGCTCTTAAATCAGATAATGTGAGTTTACAATACCATGCACTAAGTGTACTAGAAGGATGGTCTCCATCGATCTCGCAACAACCTACTATACAGGATATTGTTAAAAACATCGCAACTACTACAAAAGATAAAGAATACCGCCAGCTAGCAAAACACTTATTAAAAAGATAAGTAAAGATATGTATTAAGTTTTATCTTTATCTAGAAAAGGTTAAGATGATCCATTATTCCTCCATGATAAGACTCGATTCTAATCTAGAATCGAGTCTTATTTTTTTAGGTGAAATGATAAAACCTCACTTAGCTCCATTAACGAGAACCATATCATAAGTAAATGAGGGTTTATAAATGGGAGTGTAAAAGACGTTTTTTGTAATAATCTATAAAATTAATTTATGTAATATGATAAAAAGACTAGATTAAACGACTTTCTTAAATGGAAATCGTTTATTTCTGCTTTATTATGTAAATCATTGTCCCAATGTTTAATGTGAAACTTAATACATAATATTGTCTGATTAATATGATAGTATGTGAATAGAATGATATCAACATAAAAGAGGGATAATATGACGATAGTACCTAAGCTGGCTTCGAAGTTACAACGTCGTGATGAAGAACCAAATATTGAACTAGCACATGAATTAGTTAACGATCATAATCTTGAAGGTATAAAAGAAGTTATACAAAACTTATCTAATAAGGATAAAGGAATTCAACAAGATTGTATTAAAGTAGCATATGAAATTGGGGAAGTTAAACCAGAGCTTATAAGTGAATTCACTTTAACCTTTATAAATTTACTGAAAAGTAGAAATAACCGTTTAGTTTGGGGTGCAATGACAGCATTATCTACCATTTCAACAGTGTCATCTACGATTATGATGGAGCATCTTGAAACGATTTTTTCAACTATGAAAACTGGCTCCGTTATTACTGTTGATAAAGGGGTATTAACTTTAGCAAAGTTAGCATCCGCAAGCAAGGGAAACAATGAACGAATTTTTCCTTTCCTGCTGCATCATTTAGAAACTTGCAGATTTAAAGAACTACCCCAACACGCTGAGAGTACTCTTATAGCTGCTAATAATGATAATAAAGAAGCATTTTTAAATGTGTTAAAGCGAAGAG
Source organism: Viridibacillus sp. KH_047 (assembly GCF_057838945.1). Taxonomy (NCBI): domain Bacteria; kingdom Bacillati; phylum Bacillota; class Bacilli; order Caryophanales; family Caryophanaceae; genus Viridibacillus; species Viridibacillus sp. KH_047. The sequence goes on from NZ_CM174479.1 coordinate 1,386,982, forward strand.
AAAATGAACTTACAGCACCACAATTAAAAAGAATTAAAAAAATTTATAAAGTACTTGGGCTGAATGAATAAAATGTGGAGGAATTATGATGAAAGAATATAAAAAATGCCAAAGTTGTTCCATGCCAATTAAGAAGTCAGAAGATCAGAACCGTATCATAAGTAAATGAAGTTCTAATTTGTTTAACAAGTTTTTTCTAAAGTAATTATTTTGAATTTATTAATGCCAAATTGTTGTTATATAACCATTTTGGCATTTTTATTTCATTTAAATATTTATTCTGATGATGTATCAATGGTCGAAGTTAGTATTACTTACCTGCAGTAAAGCTATGACAAGAACTTAATTTAAATTACATCGGTATTCATTAGATTTACTCAGTGCATATTTTCTGAACATATTACAATACTAAGCATTGGATCACAATATGTATGGAAAGGAATGTGGAACAATGGCTAAGCATTCGGATACAAGTTGGAAAAAGGATCATCCAAGTACTTTGTTAAGCAACTCTGTTCAAAAGGCGGATCGTGCCGTTAAGCAAGCAATGTCACACCCAGAGGAGATAGCGGTTGAGCATGCTTTCAATTCAATATCCCATGCAGAAAATGCACTCTTAAATGCAGAACAACGTCATGAGCATATGGATACAGTGGAACAAAATAAAGATCAGATAGAGCTGATAAGACAGAAATTAGTCGAAGCTGACGAAATTGTAAAAGAGTAGCATTATAAGACAATAACCCCGTAAGTTAACAATACTTACGAGGGTTATTTTTTTGGAGTGAAGTTTAAGAAGAATTTGCTAAGTAGATACATTATTATTTTTCTTCAACATCTCTGAAAGTCGATGTAAATTGATATGCTATTTATACGGGGGTTTTTCCACACATCCAATGTCTATTGAAATAGATGGTGTACCTAAGAATGTGAGCTTTGTTTATCTCACGAAACAATTGCCAATTCACCTATGAGAAATCTCATCAATTCAGTTAAACAAACGAATACAAAAAAACCTCATTTAGATTAGTTACAGCAAGTCGTATCATAAGTAAATGAGGTTTTTTAATTTGATTGTTTTATTTAAACTCCCACTTCTGGGGAAGTAAATAATTACATTTTAAATATTTAAAAACTATGATGATTACTGTTAATATAAAAGCGAAACCGAATCATAGGAAGCAGTAATTAATAAAGAAGTATCAAGAACAACTAAACGTCCTTGATACTTCTTTTTCCCTTTTATACTGATTTCTTTTGTTTTTGATCTAAACGATAACTATAGAAAGTTAGCAGACTTGCACAGACTGCAACTATCCCACCGACCCATGTAACATTCATTAAATTCCCTTGATGGTATACAATTCCGCCTAATGCAGAACCAAAAGCGATACCTACGTTACTTGCCACTGGCATAAGTGAAGCAGCTAGTCCAGTTGCTTTTGGCTGATAAATTTCGGCGAGATCTATTAAATAAAGTTGAGTAGATGTTGTTAAGAGGATAGCCATTAACGACATCAATCCAATGTTTACCAGTCCTAAGACGAAATGATTTGTAGCCCAAAATAAACTTGTCAGAACAACTGCCTGCACGAGAAAAACAAACCGAAGGCGACCGATAGCATTGTGGCTAGCAATTTTACCGGCAAGGATGTTGCTGAAAATCGAGATAAATCCGTACCCAAATAAGACTAAACTAATTGAATGATTTGGTACTTCCATTCCCTGCAAGATAGGAACAAGGTACGTAAAGACGGTATAAGTTGCGCCAAATCCGAGAGCAGGAATGAAAAAAGCCATCAAAATTCTTGGATTGGTAATTAAAGAAAATTGATCTCGTATCGAACTGCGTATTTGGCTGAGTTTATTAGGCAAGACAAAAAAGGATGCAAAAAACGCCAATACTCCTAGGAAAGTAGTTAACATGAAAGTGGCATTCCAGCCGTACGATTCGGCGATGACAATACCTGTTGGTACTCCAACGACATTTGCAAGTGTGAAACCACCGAATACGAATGATATAGCAAGTCCGCGTTTTTTAATCGGCATGGTTTCACTTGCAACTATCATGGCTAGAGAGATTAATACTCCTGTTACAATCGCTGTCATAATTCGAAGTGTAAGGAACATGATGTAGCTCGTCGAGATTACACACAAAGCATTCAAGACGATGAAAGTTCCTATCAAAAACAACATCCATTTACGCTTTGGAAAATGACTTGTTGCTGACATCACTAGTGGTGTGGCGATGGCAAACGTAATGGCAAACGCAGAAACGAGTGTGCCTGCTTTTGCATTTGTAATTTGAAGGCTCGAGGAAATATCGGTTAAGATTCCGACAATAACAAATTCACTTGTCCCGAGAACAAATGTTAATAAAGAAAGTGTGAAGATAAGCAACCAATGTCGCTTAGATAATTTTGTGGAGTGCATAAGGACCTCTTCTCTTAGATGGATGTAAATTTGTCATATAGTTGATAAATGACCTAAACATCATACCATAAAATATTTTTGTGAGAAAAACACTTTCTTATTAAATTGAGGTTAAAGGATTACCAGAATCAACAATGCAACGGGAGTTAGCGGGTGTTTCCTTTTTGCTCATTATGTAACTAGGTATTTTCACCAAGTGCAATGTCTACAGTTTCAACCATTATGGTAAATATAATACTTGAATGAATAACGAAAACCGAAAATTAATATAGTTAAACAGAAAATTAATATAGTTAAACAGATAATTAATATTATTGATTTTCGCGTTAAAAAATTTAAAGTTTATTATTTATTTTTTTAATTCCTTGTTGTATAATCGAATCAACCGAAAGGAATGAATTTCATTATGGCTTATAAAGTAATCACAAATTGTCCTGTCTGCAGTAAAACATTGAAAATTACAAAGCTACAGTGCTCTCATTGTAACACTACGATTGAAAATGAGTTTGAGTTATCTAAGCTGGCATCCTTATCAAAGGATCAGCTTCATTTTGTGGAAGTATTTTTAACATGCAGAGGGAATATCAAAGAAGTTGAAAAGGAACTGGGGATTTCGTATCCAACGGTTCGAGGAAAGCTAACAGACATCATTTCATCCCTTGGATATGTGCAGAAGAAGAAAAATGAAGTAGACGAGAAAAAAGTTGTCACGATGTTGGAAAATGGCGAAATCACACCAGAAGAAGCCATCAAGCTCTTAAAAGATTAGGGAGGAATTTATCATGAAAGAGGAAATTGCAAGAGTGTTAACAATGGTTCAAGAAGGAAAGATTGATGCAGAAAAGGGATCAGAACTGATTCAAGTATTAAAAGAGAAAGAAGAAACAAGTAATAAGCTTTTTGAAAAACCAACTAAATATTTAGATAAAACATTGAAAATTCGTGTTGTATCAGCCGAAAATGATAATGTCATAGTCAATTTGCCAATAAAACTTGTCAAGGTAGTATTAATGGCTGGACACAGCATCGCAGCGAGTATTCCTCAATCGGAAAAATACGTTAAAGATTTAGACATAAGCCTTATTATTGAAGCAATCGAAAACGAATTAGATGGCCAAATTGTTGATATTAAATCGGCAAACGGGGATACCGTTTCGGTCATCATTGATTAGTGATTTGCTTATGATGCTTGTAAAAGTGAAAGCAAAAGACGTTCGGTTTACCATCCCCATTCCATATGCTTGTTTAAACATTGTTATTTCAATTTTGTCTTCAAAATTTTTTCAGCAAAATGCAAACAAATGGACAAAAAAGCACTTCGAAAGAAAAAAACTGGAATTCACCTTTCCAATAATAGACAAAAAAACGCTAAAGCCTATCGTCAAAGAACTGAAAAATTATAAGGGGATCGTGCTAGTAGATGTCAAAGCTAAGGACGGTACTGAGGTTAAGGTTAGGCTATAATTTATTATAGAATACTGACGGGCATATTTTTCTACCATGTGGTATTAGTTCCGAAACCATAATAAGGCCCATTATAATGATCAAACTCTTATAAACAGAGCAAATTAAAAAGTTCCAAAGAAAAACTATACATTTTCTTTGGAACTTTTCTTTTAGAGGCATATTAGATAACATCATTGGTTCTTTGTTTAAGTGGTTTACCAGTGGCTGATGTTTGTCTCAACTATTAAAGAAGGATCAGCAGATATTTCATTTTTTTTGTAGTTGTTCTTGTGCCAATCTTACCAATTCTTTAACCATATTGCCGCCAATCGGTCCACCTATTTTTCCTGCCTCTTCAGAAGTCAGTTTTCCGTTATACCCCTTATTCAGAGGGATATTTAACTCATCTGCAATTTCGTATTTTACATTATTAGGATTGTTGCTATCTACAACATAACCCATGTCTTTCATAACTCGAGATTTTAAATTATCTAATTCTTCGCGAGCGTCTGGAACTAATATTTTCTTTTTCGCCACTTTTCTTCACTCCTTTGTAGAGTAGTCTTTCCCGTTAGTGAAACATTACTCATATCGAGGAATTTTGTGTTGAATTAGAAGTGGAGAGAATGAAAAGTGATTTGGGCAGAGATGTTTTACATATCCAATTCTATAAAATTGTTCCAATGACTATTCATTATACTATCAATATGATTAACTATTTATATAGTCATTATTTTCATTCGGAAAAGAATGACTTTAATAGGAAGAAAAAATTATACGAATACCTAAGAAGGAGAGTGCGTTATGTCAAAAACTACTTTTGCATTAATTGGTACTGGAGTTGTAGGGGAGCGAATCATTAATCAAATTTTGGCTCATCCTAATTGCGAAATCGTGTCTGTATTCGATGAAAATAAAACAAGACTAGAAGAAGTTTCAACAAAATATCAACTTCCAGTTGCAGAAACATTAGACGAGCTTTTTCAATCAAATCCAAACTGGGTTTATATCGGAACGCCTCCAGTAAGTCATGCTCCTCTGGCAGAACAAATAGCTAAACATGGTTTGAATATTCTTTCCGAAAAGCCTCTTGCTCACGATGCACAAGATAGTGTGAGAATGGTAAAAGCAGCAGCTGAAGCAAATGTCAAAACAGCAATGCATTTTCCTTTAATGTACAGTCCGGCTATACATTGTCTTAAAGAAGCGATAAATACAGCTTCACTTGGCGATATTGTTCGTATTGAATTGCATACATACTTCCCACATTGGCCAAGGAAATGGCAACAAAATCCGTGGATTGCCTCAAGAGAACAAGGAGGCTTCATAAGAGAGATATTTCCACATTATTTTCAACTTGCGAATTATCTATTCGGTGATTTTAAAATTACTTCTCACGAAACGACATATCCAGAAAATGAGAATTTATGCGAAACAGGTGTAACTGCCTTAGCTAAAACAGAAAGTGGCATACCAATTATTTTGAATAGCCTGTCAGGGATTGGGCAAGAAGAACGTCTAGAATTTAAGGTTTTTGGAACAAAAAAAGTGCTAACGCTCCGCAATTGGTCAGAACTATGGATGAGTGAAACAGATCAGGAAGAAGTGTTATTTAATCCAGAAATTCAGCCTGAAAGCCTTATGGACGCGTGTCATAATTCGATAATCGGGAAGGATTCCCTTATTGTATCGTTTGAAGAAGGTTTAAAAGTGCAAGAGTGGATTGATCAGTTGTTAAAATAGGGACGAGATTAAAAAGTAATGAAAATATTTAATATTTCTATATATGAATTTGATATACAACATTAAAAAAGCATCACTTCTATGAAGTGGTGCTTTTTCTGACTATTTAAAAGTTAAAGGAATCGATGAATTGAATCGAAAAATGTGATAAGATAATGCTAAATGCATATTTAATGAAACACTTCACATTTCGGGTTTGTTTTGTACATTTTATCCTGTTTTATATAGGTAATATGTCAGAAAATCCCCAATGTAGTAGTATAAAGGAGAACTAAATAAATGAAGCGACGAGAAGCGCGTGAAAAAGCGATACAAGTACTTTTTCAACTAGAAAATACAGAATTAACAGTTTCAGAAGCCATTGAACACATCGTAGGTGAAGAAAGTTCACCATTCTTCGAACAAATAGTACAAGGTACTGTTTTACACATGGAAGAAATCGATAAATCATTAGTTGAAAAATTAGAAAATTGGTCATTACCTCGCTTAGCGAAAATTGAACGTACAATTTTGCGTTTAGCGGTTTATGAAATTTTATATACACCAGAAACACCGAAGAATGTCGTATTAAACGAAGCAATTGAGTTAAGTAAAACATATGGTGATGAGAAATCTAGCCGCTTCGTAAATGGCGTATTATCAAAATACGCTAAATAATAAATTCTAAGTTAAATTTGGGAGTGTTATTAATAATGTCAGGTAAGCTAATTAATGGTAAAGAAATTGGAGATTTGATTCGACAATCTATTCAACAAGAAGTGAATGATTTAAAAGAACAAGGTATTACACCAGGACTAGCAGTTATATTAGTAGGAGATAATCCTGCTTCTAAAACATATGTTTCAAACAAACAGAAATCATGCGAACAAATGGGTATTTACTCAGAACTTATCGAGTTATCAGAAGATATTTCAGAAGAAACATTATTAAGCGAAATTGACAAACTAAATGCTGATTCTGCAATTGATGGCATTTTAGTACAATTACCACTTCCAAAACACATAGATGAACAAAACGTTATCGCGGCTATTTCTCCTGAGAAGGATGTAGATGGTTTCCATCCAGAAAGCGTAGGGAAAATGATGCTGGGTCAACCAACATATTTACCTTGTACGCCTTTTGGTGTGATGAAGTTATTAGAATATGCGAATATTGATGTAGCAGGTAAACACGCTGTCATCATTGGACGTAGCCATATTGTAGGTGTTCCAATGGGACAACTATTATTACAAAAAGACGCAACAGTGACTTATTGTCACTCTAAAACTCCTAATTTAGCTGCCATGACAACACAAGCAGATATTTTAGTAGTAGCAACAGGCCGTGCAAAAATGATCGGTGCTGAGCATGTAAAAGAAGGTGCTGTTGTAATTGATGTAGGTATTAACCGCGACGAAAACAATAAGCTTTGCGGCGATGTTGATTTTGATTCAGTTATTGATAAAGTATCAGCAATCACACCTGTACCTAAAGGTGTTGGCCCAATGACGATTACAATGTTGCTATTTAATACATTGCAATCAGCGAAAAAGAAAGCTTACTCAAGACAAATGAGCTCAAAACAGTTAAAATAGTAACGCAGAAGCTGTTTTTCTGATGAAAGACAGCTTTTTTTATTAAATTAAATTTCTGCTAAAACGTTCGGATAAGGAGTCTGAGGCTTTTGACAAGTACACCTTATTTATCTGTCCAAGCACTAACAAAATATATAAAAAAGAAATTTGATGCTGATCCTCATTTACGTGATGTATTTGTAAAAGGAGAGCTATCAAATGTTAAAAAACATACAGGTTCTGGTCATATCTATTTCACATTGAAAGATGAAAAAACACAAATTGCAGCAGTAATGTTTGCGAAGAGTGCAAATCGATTGAAATTTGTTCCGGAAAATGGCATGAAGGTTTTTATACGTGGAGATGTTAATGTCTATGAAGGTAGTGGCCGTTACCAGCTATATGCAGTTTCAATGGAGCCGGACGGTGTAGGCAGTTTACATATCGCCTTTGAACAATTACAAGCAAAACTTCTAAAAGAAGGCTTGTTTGATGAGAGATATAAAAAAGCGATACCAACATTCCCACGCAAAATTGGTGTTGTAACAGCACCAACTGGAGCAGCCATACGAGATATCTGTACAACGATTACACAACATTACGCTCTAGCAGATGTTGTGATTTTCCCTGCACTCGTGCAAGGAGAACAAGCAGCTCCTAGTATTGTGAAAGCAATACAGCAAGCGAACCTTATGGACGAAATCGATGTTTTAATTGTAGGACGTGGTGGAGGTTCAATTGAGGACCTTTGGGCGTTCAATGAAGAAATTGTTGCTAGAGCTATTTTTGAAAGTGACATACCTGTTATTAGTGGTGTCGGACATGAGACAGATACTACGATAGCAGACCATGTGTCGGACTGGCGGGCAGCGACGCCTACAGCCGCAGCGAAAAAAGCTGTACCGAATAGCGAAGATTTAATGAAGCACTTGTTGACGCGTAGATCGCAACTGTTTCAACTAACACAATCGCGCATTCGGCATGAACGAAGTCAATTAGAGCGGTTACAGAAATCCTATCCGATCGCTTATCCAGACCGTCTATTTCGTCCGTTTGTCGAGAAGTTAAGTCGTACAGATGAACAGTTACAAGCTCAAATGACTAATTATATCAAAGACAAGCAGGCGGTATTGCAACAATTAGCAAATCGTGTACAAATGAATACACCTCTTCAAGAAGTGAGATATAAACAGCAACATGTAGCGAGATTGGGCACACAGCTTGATAAAAGTATTGTGCAATCAATCAATAAGCAACAAGATGCGTTCAAATCTATCATTCGTACTTTAGAAGCATTAAATCCTTTAACAATCATGAACCGTGGATATAGCATCGTTTATCAAGACGGAAAAGTAGTAAAATCAGTACAACAATTAGAAGAGAAACAAAATTTGACTATTCATTTTCCAGATGGTCAGGCGAATGCTGAAATTACGTCCATAACAATGAAAGCGAGGGGAGAAGAATAATGGCTGAAAAGAAACAATCTTTTGCAAAATCAATCGAAGAGCTAGAAGAAATCGTTCATCAACTAGAACAAGGTGAAGTACCTTTAGAAGATGCAATAGATTTATATAAAAAAGGGATGAAATTATCCCAGTTTTGTCACGATCAATTACAAAATGCAGAGCAGCAACTGATCTCGATTATGGATGACAATGGCAACGAAAAGCCTTTTAATCCAACAGGGGAAGAGGGACAAAGTAAATGACTGAGCTTCTAAAAGAATTTATGGCACACAATATTCCAACAGTCGAAAAACGTATGCAAGAGCTTGTTGAGAATATTGAAGCGCCAGCAGTTTTAAAAGAATCTATGTTGTATTCATTAAACGCAGGCGGTAAAAGAGTACGACCACTTTTTGTGCTTGCAGTTATGGACCATTTCAATGTTCGCAATGATGATGGATTTACGGTAGCTGCTGTTATTGAAATGATTCATACGTATTCACTGATTCATGACGATCTACCAAGCATGGACAATGATGATTACCGCAGAGGCAAATTAACAAACCATAAAGTGTATGGAGATGCATTTGCCACGCTTGCAGGAGATGCACTTAATACACTAGCATTTGGTATCCTTGCTCGAATGCAACAAATTCCACCGGTATCACGTTTATTATTAGTAGATAAATTAAGTGAAGCAGCCGGAGCTGAAGGTATGGTTGGAGGACAAATCCTAGATATCGAAGGCGAAACAAAACAATTAACATTGGCAGAATTAGAAAAAGTTCATGTCAACAAAACAGGAGCCCTTCTTCGTTTTAGTATTGAGTCAGGTGCCATAATTGCGAATGCCTCAGAAGCAGAACGTGCAATCTTAGTGGAATATGCGCATCATATCGGACTTGCTTTCCAAATTCAAGACGATATTTTAGACATTGAAGGTACAACAGAACAATTAGGGAAAACAGCTGGTAAAGACGTTGCAAGCGATAAAAGCACATACCCCGCACTCCTTACATTAGTAGGCGCTAAAGAAAAGTTGCAAGATCATTACAACCTTGCTATACAAGCGCTTGAAAAACTGCCTTCGGAAAGCAGTCTACTAAAAGACTTAGCTGATTATATTGTTCGTCGTAACAAGTAATGGCCGTTTTAGTTTGTACAATTGATTAACACTGTTATAATAGGTGAAACATTGTGCGATGAATATTTAAATGAAAAGGTGTGTGATGGCGATGGATTTAAACAAAATATCTAGTCCATCCTTTTTGAAAGAACTGAATACGAAACAACTTCAAGATTTAAGTGAAGATGTTCGAAAATTTTTAATCCAAAAGCTATCTGTAACAGGTGGTCATATTGGACCGAATCTTGGTGTAGTTGAGTTAACTATTGCTTTGCATCGAGCTTTTAATAGTCCACAAGATAAGTTTATTTGGGATGTAGGACATCAAGCATATGTCCACAAGATTTTAACAGGCCGTGCCGATCAATTCGATACGCTACGTCAATATAAAGGGTTGTGTGGTTTCCCAAAACGCATTGAAAGTGAACATGATGTATGGGAAACAGGACATAGCTCAACATCTCTTTCAGCAGCAATGGGGATGGCAGCAGCACGAGATATTAAAGGCGATAAAAACTTTGTTGTACCTATTATTGGGGACGGTGCTTTAACGGGCGGTATGGCTTTAGAGGCTCTAAACCATATTGGTCATGAAAAAACAAACATGATCGTTATTTTAAATGATAATGAAATGTCAATTGCCCCAAATGTAGGTGCATTGCATAATGTTTTAGGACGCTTACGTACAGCGAATAATTACAACAAAGCAAAAGATGAGTTAGAACAGCTATTGAAAAAAATCCCTGCAGTTGGTGGTAAATTAGCATCGACAGCAGAACGAGTAAAAGATAGCTTAAAATATTTACTCGTGTCAGGTGTATTCTTCGAGGAACTAGGTTTCACTTACCTTGGCCCAATTGATGGTCATAATTTTGAGACTTTAGAAGAAACATTACAAAACGCGAAGAGAATGCAAGGACCTGTTTTAATCCATGTTATTACGAAAAAAGGGAAAGGCTACTTGCCAGCTGAAAACGATACAGTTGGAACTTGGCATGGAACTGGCCCTTATAAAATGGAAACAGGCGATCTTGTAAAACCAAAAACAACTGCTCCAGGATGGTCTAGCTTAATTGCAGAAACTGTTCGTAAATTGGCTCGCGTCGATGAACGAATCGTAGCAATCACACCTGCTATGCCAGTTGGTTCAAAATTAGAAGGCTTTGCTAGTGAATTCCCAAATCGTATGTTTGATGTTGGTATCGCTGAGCAACATGCAGCTACTATGGCAGCAGGTATGGCAGCAGATGGTACAAAGCCGTTTTTAGCGATTTACTCGACATTCCTTCAACGCGCTTATGACCAAGTATTACATGATATTTGTCGTCAAAACTTGAATGTGTTTATCGGAATTGACCGTGCTGGTTTAGTAGGTGCTGATGGCGAAACTCATCAAGGTGTCTTTGATATTGCCTTTTTACGTCATATGCCGAACATGGTAATTATGATGCCAAAAGACGAAAATGAAGGCCAACATATGGTGAAAACAGCTATTGACTACAATGAAGGCCCAATCGCTCTTCGTTACCCACGTGGTAATGGCTTAGGAGTACCTATGGACACAGAGCTTAACGCCCTACCAATAGGTAGTTGGGAAGTACTTCGTGAAGGTAAAGATGCAACCATATTAACATTCGGTACGACTATACCAATGGCACAAGAAGCAGCTGAAGTATTAGCAGATCAAGGTATACAGGTTGAAATCGTCAATGCTCGCTTTATCAAACCAATGGATGAGGTAATGTTGCATGGCTTAATGCAAAGTAAAAAGCCAATCCTTACGATTGAAGAAGGCGTATTGCAAGGCGGATTTGGTAGTGCAGTGTTAGAATTTGCGAATGACAATCATTATTCAACAACACAAATTGATCGTATCGGTATTCCAGATATGTTCATTGAACATGGTAGTGTTGATTTGTTACTTCAAGAAATTAACTTAACTGCTGAAGAAACTGTATTACGCATTCAACAACTAGTAAATGAAGACAATAAAGAGCAAGCGGGTTTAAAAGCATAATGACAACAAAAATACAAAAAGAGCGTGTCGATATCCTTCTTGTTGAAAGAGGACTTTGTGAAACACGTGAAAAAGCAAAACGTACGATCATGGCAGGGCAAGTGTACTCAAATGAAGTAAGACTAGATAAACCGGGTGAGAAAATTCCTGTTGACTCTGAGCTTACTATTAAAGGGTCACAGCTACGCTATGTAAGTCGTGGAGGATTAAAACTAGAAAAAGCATTAGATATTTTTGATGTTGCTGTACAAGATAAATTAATGTTAGATATCGGTTCATCTACTGGTGGTTTTACTGACTGTGCCCTACAAAATGGTGCGAAGCATTGCTACGCACTTGATGTAGGCTACAATCAGCTTGCATGGAAAATCCGTCAAGACGAACGTGTAACTGTAATGGAACGTACAAATTTCCGTTATGTCACAGCACCTGACTTGGGAGAAGGTTTACCTGAATTCGCAACAATTGATGTATCCTTCATCTCTCTAAAACTGATTTTACCTGTGTTAAAAACGTTGTTAGTACCAGGTGGAGATGTTATTGCACTAGTGAAACCTCAGTTTGAAGCAGGGAAAGACAAAGTTGGTAAAAAAGGTGTCGTTCGTGAACCGAAAATACATTTAGAAGTATTAGAATCTATTGCAACATTCGCTGAATCAGTTGGATTTGTGGTAAAAGATGCTTCCTTTTCTCCAATTACAGGCGGAGAAGGGAATATTGAGTTTCTATTCCATCTGTACAACCCACACCAAGGAGAAGAGCTGCAATCATTTACAGACTTCAATACCTTGGTGAGTGAGGCACATCAACAACTTAAATGACGCGGCCCATTCTTTTGGGTCGTGTTTTTTTTCTTGTGATTTAACATAATCGATGTTACGGTTATAAAAAGAAGAGCATAATTATTCATAGAGGTGAAAAAATTGAATAAAAGCCAACGTCATATTCGAATCCGCGACATGATCGCTAATAATGATATTGAAACACAGGATGATTTGGTCGATTTACTAAAAGAAGCAGGATATCATGTAACGCAAGCGACAATCTCTAGAGATATTAAAGAATTACATTTAATCAAAGTACCTCTTCAAGATGGTCGTTATAAGTACAGTTTGCCAGCAGATCAACGCTTCAATCCAATTCAAAAGCTACATCGTGCGTTAGCAGATGCGTTTGTAAGCATTGATGGCGCTAGTCACTTCTTAGTGATGAAAACTTTACCAGGAAATGCACATGCAATTGGATCATTATTGGACCATTTAGATTGGACTGAAATATTAGGTACTATTTGTGGAGACGACACGATTATGATTTTATGTCGTGAAGAATCTCAACGCGAATCAGTAAAAAATCGCTTACTTGAAATGTTGTAATCCGAGGTGAGTTGTCTTGTTACGAGAACTATCGATTAAAAATTTTGCAATTATTGAAGACTTAACAGTAGGTTTTGTTGAAGGATTAACGGTTTTAACAGGTGAAACAGGTGCCGGAAAATCAATTATAATTGATGCGGTACAGCTATTAGCTGGTGGTCGAGGTTCTCAGGAATTCATCCGCCACGGTGCTAAAAAAGCCGAGCTTGAAGGACTCTTTGCGATTTCTTCTGAAAACCACTCTGCTTACCAAAAATGTGCAGAAGCTGGGATTGAAATTGAAGAGGGAATGGTTATTTTACGCCGTGATTTAAATGACAATGGGAAAAGTGTTTGTCGTGTTAATGGGAAACTTGTTCCACTTTCTCTTTTGCGTGAAATAGGCGCAACATTAATCGATGTTCACGGCCAGCATGAAAGCCAAGAGTTAATGGATGATAAGAGACATATCTCCTTGTTGGATCAGTTTGCAGGTGCAGACATTAATCCATTGAAAGAACGTTATAGTGAGGAATACTCAGCTTATCGTGAATTGAAAAAGGAACTTGCTGCAATTTCACTTGGTGAACAGCAAGTAGCCCAAAAAATTGATCTTTTTTCATTTCAAATTAAAGAAATTGACGCTTGCCAATTTCGAGCAGGAGAAGAAGAAGAACTAGCTGAAGAACGTCGTAGGTTGATGAACTTCAACAAGATCTATGAACGATCCAATACGGCACACGAAGCCATTCTGGGTGAATCTAGAGGACTTGATTGGATTGGGCAAGCTATGACCGATCTTGAAGAGGTTGCTACATTGGATCAAGATTTTAGAGAGCATTCAGATAATGTATCAGCAGCCTTCTATTCTTTACAAGAAGCAGCATTTCAAATAAAAAACATATTAGATGACCTTGAATTCAACCCGGAGCGTTTGAACGAAGTAGAGCAACGTTTAGCTTTAATCCAATCGATGAAGCGTAAATACGGTGCTACACTTGAGGACATACTAACTTATCGTGAAAAAATTGGAGAAGAACTGGAATCTCTAATCAATCGCGATGAAAATATGCAAAAAAACGAACAACAATTAAATGACTTGAAAGAAAAATTACTGCAAACAGCAGAGAAATTAACCGAAGTTCGGAAAAAAGCCGGTCGTAAACTAAGCGATGCCATTATGCAACAACTAAGAGCGTTATATATGGAAAAAGCAGACTTTAGTGTGCATTTTGAACCTATTGCTGCAGATCAATTCGATCATAATGGGTTAGATCGTATTGTATTCTATATTGCAACAAATGTTGGTGAACCACCGAAGCCTTTAACAAAAATTGCCTCTGGTGGGGAATTATCTCGTATGATGCTAGCCTTAAAAACCATTTTCTCTTCAACAAATGGTATTACATCAATTATTTTTGATGAAGTAGATACAGGCGTCAGCGGACGTGTTGCTCAGGCAATTGCTGAAAAAATTTCAGCTATTTCAATGCATTCACAAGTACTATGTATTTCACACTTACCACAAGTTGCAGCGATGGCTGATCATCATTATTATATTAAGAAACAAGAAGAAGCGCATCGAACAGTGACATCACTCACTGAAATATTCGATAATGCGCGAATTGATGAAATTAGCCGAATGATGTCTGGCGCGGAAGTGACGGAGTTAACATTCCAACATGCAAAAGAATTGGTAGAAATAGCTAACGGTCGTAAAAAAGCAATGACCATTTAATTAGGAAACTGTCTGTCCCAACCAATTGGGCGGGCAGTTTTTTACGTATGTATTGTTTTTTTTAAAACTTCAATGTAAAACCTTCCACCTTCTCCAATCATCCATTTCAACTCAAATATTTACCGTACATAACATGCTAAAACAAAGCCATAGTAAAAGGACGATGAGGAGGTGAAAAATGAAAAATCAAATGCGTTATGTCATGCAGTTTGTCGCATTATTATTTGCCATTTTGCTACTACCATTTGGTGTTTCTGCCAAAAGCTTAATTCCGATGGGACATTCAATAGGTGTAGAACTTCAGCTTCAAAATGTCTATTTAACAAATGATGTGCTCCTTAAGAACGGCACTTGGCTGAAAGCAGGAGATACTATTCAGGCCATCAATTCTCAACAAGTTAAAACGCTTGAAGAAGTTAAATCCCTATTTGTCAGTTCTTCAGGTAAATTAATGGATGTGAAGCTAAGACGTCAGCAAAAAACACAACATATTAAAATCATGAAGGAAGAGCTCGAACCGATGTTATCTTTCTTTAGAGATCAGACTGACGGTATTGGTACACTAACCTTTATTGACCCAGATACAAAGGAATATGGAGCATTAGGTCATCAAATTATCGACTCGGTTGTTTCAGCACCGCCTAATTTTTCGTCCGGATCCATTTTCTATGCATCCATCGAACAAATAAAAAAGAGTGTACCTGGAGAACCAGGTTATAAAATTTCATCAATTGAACATAATGCTGGACAGTTAGGAAGTATTGCCGAAAATAATGTGTACGGTATATTTGGAAAATGGTCGAATACTTTAGAACAAGGTTTACCTAAACCTATGGAAATCATGCAACCTTCTGAAATAAAAGTCGGTAAGGCACAGTTGCTTACGACTATTGAAGGGAAAAAAGTAGAGGCATTTGATGTCAAAATTACCAAAGTAGATGACAAAACATTGCAATTTGAAGTGACAGATGCGCAGTTGAAACAGAAAACCGGAGGCATTTTACAAGGTATGAGCGGAAGCCCGATTATACAAAACGGCCGATTTGTAGGAGCTGTCACACATATGTATATCGAAAGTCCCGAAAAGGGAGCAGCTATTCCTCTAACAGAGATGTTGAAAAAGCAACCAGCTTAACGGAATGTGCTTTTATATATCCATTAAACTTAAGCTGCACCAAGGAAGCTGGTGCGGCTTTTTTTTTAAATGTTCGTATTGGAAAGAATATGTGATAAAAAGCATTCTTTTTCTCTGTTACTTTTGGTACAATAAAAGTGACAAATAATCGACAAATTGTTTGGAATCAATGAATACTGTCGAAATACATAGTATCTCTATGTCTACATACTTATTTTTTTAAGAATAAAAGGTATTCTTGCAAAAAAGTCGAATTATCCACTTTGTATCAAAAACGAGTTTACTTTAATTCATCTTGTCGGTTTTGATCGTGTTTAACGGAAGCGCAAGCACAAAGGAGGAAATAATAATGCGAAAAGTAAAAGTTGCAATAGCAGATGATAATCGGGAACTAGTTCGTACTTTAGAGATGTATCTACAAAATAGCCCAGAAATTGAAGTCATCGGAACGGCCCCTAACGGCAAACTTTGTTTGAAAATGTTAGAGGAACAAGTACCAGATGTTCTATTATTAGATATTATCATGCCTCACCTGGATGGTTTAGCGGTTTTGGAAGTTATGCATGAAAACGAAATTTATAATGATGTTCAAGTGATTATGCTAACGGCATTTGGCCAAGAAGATGTAATGAAACAAGCAGTGGACTTAGGTGCATCGTATTTCATGTTAAAACCTTTTGAATTTGATCGTCTTGTTTCAAAAGTTTTACAATGTGCGGGCCATAAAACAGAAAAAACAAAACGTGTAAGTGTTTTGCAAGGCTCACAGCCACAACAAATGGATCAACGTCAACTTGACGCAACGATTACAGGTATTATAAAAGAAATCGGTGTGCCAGCTCATATTAAAGGGTACGCATACTTACGTGAAGCTATCCAAATGGTATATATGGATGTTGAATTACTTGGTTCGATTACGAAGATTTTATATCCAGATATAGCGAAAAAATTCGATACAACGTCATCACGTGTTGAACGTGCGATTCGCCATGCCATTGAAGTCGCTTGGAACCGAGGAAACTATGAATCTATCTCGAAAATGTTCGGTTATACTGTCCATCACTTAAAGAGCAAACCAACAAATAGCGAATTCATCGCCATGATTGCCGATAAAATTCGTATTGAAACGGTTGCTAGCTGAAAGGGTTAGGACATTCATAAATCTGGGTTTAAGGTAGTTGTCAGTTGTCAGTTGTCAGATAGTAAAATTATTCACCGATAAACTACCTAATTGAACCTATAATTAACTGAATATAAGCGTGTAAATACTAGCGCACTTTCATTTATTGAGTTTACAAAAAAATTCGATTAAGTTGGAGGTGTGTTTTTTTGCGTTCAAAAGAGTGGCAGATTACAGAATTCGATAAACAGTTGGATAGTTTCATGCTGCATTGTGATGCTAAACATTTATCGTCAAAGACATTGAAGAGCTATGAAACACTGTAACGGCTTCAGATAGGTCTATAGGCATTAACTATCCAAATAGGCGAGAAGATTATCAAAAGCCAATGAGCGATGTCACAATAACCAATTACACAAGGAATATGAAGGTATTTTTCAACTTTTTGAAAATGGAACAAGAAATTATTGAAAATCCCGTGAAAACAAATTCAAAATCAACTAATAATAAGTTATAAATTTTATGATGTAGCCATACGAAAGTAATCTTGTGCTAAAGTGTAAATTGAGCTTTAGAAGCAAATGGAGGAAAGAAAAGGGAAAATGAATATATCAGAATTCAAGGAGAGATTCATAAAAGAGCATAGAATAGTCGGTAAGAGTGAAGGTATTAAGCCCTACTCTGATGAAACAAAAAGGGTAGTTAGAATCTTATTCGAAAAAATAAGGAATAGTGAAAATAATTACAATAAAGACGTTTGTGAATTCGATAATACTCAATTCGAAGAAGCTTTAAAGTCATTAAAGGCGACTACTGTAAGAAGTCTTCAAAATTCGATATCTACATTAGAACAATATATAGATTTTGCCCTTGAAAAAGGTCAAGTATCAAAAGAAAAAGGGAATATTGCAGCTCTAACTACCAGTTTCCATCGTGACATTTCTCCTTGTAAAGTTCTCTTTATTTCCCTAAACAATAAACATATTATACTATAAAAATAGTGAGTGTTATAATACTTTTTATATAGTGTAATAAACTTTTTTTTAACTTTACTTATAATGAAATATGTTCCTCATCATAAAATAATTTCAAAACGCTTTTAATTTACCGTTTAATCTAGTTGAAAGTGCTGGTATTCTAAAATGAATATAACAAATACAAAACCCGCTACCGATCCAAATTAGCTGTCGGGAATTTTCTTGAAAACAATAGTAATTGTATACATAGTATTATTTTGTAAATCGATATACGAATATTTAAAAAAATGGTACTATAACACTATATAGATCTATTTCCCTAAAGTACCTAAATATCTTCTGATCAACCTTCGCAACTTTCTTTTGGATATAGTAAAAATGTATAGAGGGACTATATATTTTCTTGATATAATAAATAGAAGGGTAGGGTCTATTTATCTAGTATTTTAAAACGAATCTAACGAACGTATACCTATTAAATGATTAAAATGCTATCGAAATTGGTTTTGAAGGCGTTTTATTAGCGCTTTTCTGTAAAAAAACAATTTGAAAACGATATTAAGTATAGATATTTATTATCGATTTGAAGGATGGGGAGAAAATGTGCTAATTTTTGAAAATGATTATATTGTTTTAAAAGAAGAAAATGAAAAGGTATTTTTAAAGACTGTGGGGGAAGGATTTCCACTTAAGGAATTCGACAGTATTTTGAAAAAATATCCGCGAATTAAACTGTCGAGCTTTGCTATATTAAGAAAAGTGACTGCTACAGTGACAGAACAATTTGAGGAAATTGGTATTTGGTTGCCGCCTATAGAAATTGTGACTTCTCGAGATCGTATGACTGCAACCATGTATGTCCACGAAGATCCGAAAACTGTGTTTAAAGATGGTACTAAAATGCAGGAACAAATCAAAGAATTTGCAAATAATATAGGAATAGTACATGGTTTTGTAGATTTGACTCTAGATACCGTATTAGCAGGAAAATCGACTGTAGTAGCAATAGGAACGCCAGCTAAACCAGGGGAAAACGCAAAAATTACATATATAGAACAGCCTGAGAGAAAACCATTGATCCGTGATGATGGTAAAGCGGATTATTTTGATATGAATTTTATCTCTGAAATAGAGGCCCATGCATGGTTAGGAGAGAAAATTCCAGCAGATTCAGGAGAACAAGGGAAGAATGTATTAGGTGAAAGCATTCCTGCATTACCAGGTAAAGACGCACCGATGAAATATGATCAGAAAACTGTGTATGAAAAAGTTGATGAAGACGGAAAAGTAACTATCTATGCAACTGAGGGTGGAGTTTTGGATGATTCAAATGGATTCTTGTCAGTTCAAAAACATCTTCCAGTTCCAAATGATGTTGGAGTCGGAACAGGAAATCTAAATTTCGATGGATCTATTAGTATTAGAGGTACGGTACTAGCGGGTTATTCAGTAGTAGCAACAGGTGATATTTCGATTGATGGTCCTGAAGGTGTTACTAGTCCGAAATTAATCGAATCTATAAATGGTGATGTTTATATTCGTGGCGGTATATTTGGTAACGGTGAGTCGGTGGTACGCGCAGGTGGGAATATCTTCGTTAAACATACAAATGAAAGTACGTTAATTGCAAAAGGCGACATTCAAATAGGGTCATACGCACTTGGATCCAATTTAAAAGCGAGTAGTATACTAGTTAATGAGTACAAAGGAAAAATTATCGGTGGACGTGCAGAAGCAACTAGTACTATTACAACTGCGATTTCCGGAAATCGCTTAGAGCGTAAAACGGAATTAGTTATTACAATGCCGGATCGAAAAGAAAGCATGCAAATTGTGAAAGAAAAGGCTGAAGAGATGAAATCTTTAGAAGCGGATATTTCGAATGTAAAAGCTCGCATTACGCCATTATTGGATTTCGTGGATAAGATGAATAGTGCGCAGCGAAAAGCGTTCGAGGATTCAAAAGTATTGTTACAAGAAAAAGAAAATGAATTAATGAAGATTGATAAAGAGGTGCAAACTATTTTACAATCATTAAAAAGTATGGGAACTGAAAAGATACAAATTACGAAGGAAGCGTATCCTGGAACATATATTCAACTTGGTAAAAAGTCAACGACATTAAACACGCAGACTTGTGGTAATTTTAAATTAGAGCAAGGCGAAATCAATGCCTAGACCCCTAGTGTTTGCACATCGAGGCGCCTCTGCTTATGAGATGGAAAATACACTCAATGCATTCAAAAAGGCAGTTGAATTGAATGCGGATGGTATTGAGTTAGATTTGCAAATTACTAGGGATGATGTTCCTGTTGTGACACATGATTTAGATTTACGTCGCGTTACGGGAAAACGTAGGTTAGTAACAAATGTTTCGTTAGCGGAAATAAAAAGAATGCGAGTAGGTAAACCGTTTACTCGTAGATACTTGGGTCAAGAAATGCTGACACTGGATGAGCTGATAGCTTGGGTAGAGGAAAATCCTATAGCGTTGAACATCGAATTAAAGGAATCCTTTATCGACAATCCTTTTGTATTAGAAATTGTTATAAAAAAATGCGCCCACTTACCGAATGTACATTTTTCATCTTTTTTCTTGGAAGTTTTGGAACATGCCAAGAAAATAAACAAACGTATTGAAACAGCGCTTATTGCCACAAGAAAGTTAAATTGGCATCAGCTCAAAAACCTCCCTTATATCGATGCCATTCATGCTAATAAAACATGGTATTATAAATCTGAATATTTGGATGCTTGTTTAATAGCTAAAAAGAAGTGTCGTTTCTATAACATTATTGGTGATGAAGAATATCTCAAAAATCCACACACAGCTGTAGTCGGTTGGATTACAGATTTTCCTGAAAGAGTGCTAGGGGTACAAAAAAAGAACGCTGACCATTAACGGTCAGCGTTCTTTTGATTTGCAAATTTAGCTGAAACTTTTCCTTTTTTGCGATCGCGATGCAATAAAAAACCTGCAAAAAAGCCAAATCCAATGACAAAAAGTGCAATACCAATAATGAATTGTAACCAAAGAAATGGTATTGGATCCACAAGCTTAGCGAATAAAGTGTCGCGCATTAATTTAATTCCACCTGCAGCCATTAAACCAGGTATAAGTAATACGATAAATGCTGCAAAACGTGCCATATACTTTCACTCCTCTAATCTATATTCATTTTTACCTGTTGGAGAAGCGTTGTCAAGGAAAGAAAGTTCAGATATGATGAACCTACATTGAATTATGCAAAAAATTGCACAATATTGTGAAAGGAAGTGAAGTTCCTTGCAAAACATACTAATTATAGGTGCAGGTGCTGGAGGCACAGCTATATTACAACTATTATCCAAATCTGAGCAACTTAGCACGGTAGCGATTGTAGATATACGTGAGGATGCACCTGGGCTAGAGCTAGCTAGAATAGCTGGCATTGCTACGGAGCAAGATTGGCGAGTTGTTTTAACAGATGAGATTGATATGGTGGTTGATGTCACAGGAGAACCTGCTGTATTTGAAGAACTGTTGCAGGTATTGCCGAAACGTACGGTACTGATCCCAGGGGCAATTGCTTACTTAATAGTTCAATTGTTGAATGAAAAAGATTTTTACATAAATAAAACCCAACATGCGGCGTATAAACAGCAAATCATCTTTGATTCAATAGAAGAAGGTATGATTGGTATCGACCCACAAGGTCAAATTATCTTCTTTAATAGAAGTGCTGCACGAATGACTGAGGTTACTGTCAAAGAAGCAATAGGGAAACATATTAACGATATTATAATAAATAGTGCTCTACCACATGTGTTTGAATCTGGTATAGCAGAAATTAATCAAGAACTGAAATTGTCCAATGATAAGAAAATTGTCACGTCTCGTTTTCCGATGATTGATGGTAGTAGGAATCGAATTGGTGCATTTGCTGTATTTAAAGATATATCAGAGGTCGTCAATTTAGCGGAAGAAATAACAAATTTAAAAGAAATTCAAATGATGTTAGAAGCAATCATCCAATCAAGTGATGATGCCATTTCCGTAGTTGATGAGAAAGGTAGGGGGATACTAGTTAACCCTGCGTATACTAGAATTACAGGCTTAAAACCGGAAGAAATTTTAGGGAAACCTGCTACGATTGATATTTCTGAAGGTGAGAGTATGCATTTAAAAGTTTTACAAACGAAAAAGCCTATTCGTGGTGTGAATATGCGACTAGGACCTAACAAACGAGAAGTCATTGTGAATGTAGCGCCAGTTGTTGTGAATGATAGCTTAAAAGGTAGTGTAGGTGTTATACATGATATGACAGAAATGCGGTCCTTAACGAAAGAATTGGATCAAGCGCGCACGATAATACGAAAGCTTGAATCTAAATATACATTTGAAGATATTATTGGCGATTCAGAAGAAATGCGCATTTCCATTGAACAAGCGAAATTAGCTGCAAAAACACCAGTTACAGTATTTTTGCGCGGAGAGTCAGGGACAGGTAAAGAATTGTTTGCGCATGCTATACATTCTGCAAGTGATCGTATATACAATAAGTTTATCAGGGTAAACTGTGCGGCGATTGCTGAGCATTTACTAGAAAGTGAACTATTTGGTTATGAAGAAGGAGCCTTTACGGGAGCAAAACGAGGTGGAAAGCGCGGGTTATTTGAAGAAGCTGATAATGGAAGTATTTTTCTTGATGAAATTGGAGAAATGTCTTTAAATACTCAAGCCAAACTATTGCGGATTTTTCAAGAGGGCGAAATTGTCAGAGTTGGTGGAACAAAGCCGATTTCAATTAATGTACGAATTATAGCAGCTACGAATGTAAATATGGAAAAAGCATTGTCAGAAGGTACTTTCCGAGAGGATTTATATTATCGATTAAATCGAATGCCCATTCATATACCACCGCTACGTCAACGAAAAGAAGATATACCGCCTTTAGTAGATCGACTTCTTGTTAAGTTGAATCAGGAATACGGACGTAATATTCATAAAGTAACTTCAAACGCTTTAATGCTATTAATAGGGCATGATTGGCCAGGGAATGTCCGAGAGCTTGAAAACGTCTTAAGTAGAGCGATGATTTTCATGCAATCAACCGAGACTATTTTAGATGAGAGACATCTACCAAAAACACTTTTCCATACCGAACATCAAGAAAGTTACGTT
Organism: Viridibacillus sp. KH_047; assembly: GCF_057838945.1. Taxonomy (NCBI): domain Bacteria; kingdom Bacillati; phylum Bacillota; class Bacilli; order Caryophanales; family Caryophanaceae; genus Viridibacillus; species Viridibacillus sp. KH_047. Next base: position 1,410,234 of record NZ_CM174479.1, read on the forward strand.
GAAAAGTCTTATTATGAAGGAACACTTGCGGAGCAGCTCGAACAAACGGAGAAACAAATATTGCAACAAGTATTAATCGATAGCCAAAATAACAAAATGCAAGCTGCAAAAAAGTTAGGGATATCTATCCGTAGCTTGTATTATAAATTAGAGAAATACAACCTTGCATGATATTGCATGCAAAAAACTGCATACCGTGCAAAATATTGCATGTTTAAAAAAGACGAAATGTTGTCAAATAAAGCATTTTGTCTTTTTATTTATTGGCACGCTTTTTGCTAATAATTAGTGACCTAGAAAACTAGGGTAAAAGATGACTAAGTTCGTTTTTTTAAAAAGGTTGGTCAACATATCAAAGGGGGCATTTCAATGGAAATTTTCAAATACATGGAGAAATATGATTACGAACAATTAGTGTTTTGTCAGGATAAAACTTCAGGACTAAAAGCTATAGTAGCTATACATGACACAACTTTAGGACCGGCACTTGGTGGCACTCGTATGTGGACATATGCTTCAGAGGAAGATGCAATTGAAGATGCTTTGCGCCTAGCACGTGGCATGACTTATAAAAATGCAGCTGCGGGGTTAAATCTTGGTGGGGGAAAAACAGTAATCATCGGAGATCCTTTAAAAGATAAAAATGAAGAAATGTTCCGTGCGCTTGGAAGATTCGTACAAGGTCTGAATGGTAGATATATTACAGCAGAAGATGTTGGTACAACAGTAGCAGATATGGATTTAATTCATGAAGAAACAAATTATGTAACAGGTATTTCTCCTGCATTTGGTTCATCGGGTAACCCATCACCAGTAACTGCATATGGTGTATTTGTAGGCATGAAAGCAGCTGCTAAAGAGGCGTTTGGTAGCGAGCACTTAGAAGGTAAGAAGATTGCAGTACAGGGCTTAGGAAATGTAGCGTACACACTGTGCAAATATTTACACGAAGAAGGCGCGCAATTAATCGTCACAGATATAAATGAAAACGCAGTAAAAAGAGTGGTTGAGGACTTTGGTGCAACTGCGGTTGACCCAACAGATATCTATGCTCAAGATGTTGATGTTTTTGCACCATGTGCACTAGGTGCAATTATTAATGATGAGACTATTCCACAATTAAAAGCAAAAGTCATTGCAGGATCAGCAAACAACCAGTTAAAAGATTCAATTCACGGAGATATTATTCATAATGAGGGTATCATTTATGCACCGGATTATGTTATTAATGCAGGTGGCGTAATCAATGTCGCGGATGAATTGTATGGCTACAACCGTGACCGTGCGATGAAGCGAGTAGAAGGAATTTACGATAATATAGCGAAAGTAATAGATATAGCAAAACGTGATGGGATTCCAACTTATTTAGCTGCTAATCGTTTAGCAGAGGAACGAATTGAGCGTATGGCAAAATCACGTAGCACATTTTTGCAAAATGGAAAGCACATTTTATCTAATCGTTAATAAAAGGGCCGTTCAGAAATAAGGTAGGGGTACTTCATTTCTGAACGGATTTATAATGGGAGAAAAGTTTACGAACTGCAAATTAGTTTGTGAGTTTAATAGGCTGGCATTGGGGAATGTCAACTACGGAAATGTTATTTTGGAAAAAAGCTTGTTTTACATGGTGGGATGAAAGGAAGTGTTCAAATGGCTAAGGACTATGATGTGGTTATTTTAGGTGGCGGTACAGGTGGCTACGTAGCAGCAATTCGAGCAGCAAAACTTGGATTAAAAACAGCCGTTGTTGAAAAAGGGAAGCTAGGGGGTACATGTTTACATAAAGGTTGTATTCCAAGTAAAGCATTACTTAGAAGTGCGGAAGTCTTCGCGACAACAAAGAATCACGCTTCTTCATTTGGAGTGAATACGGGAGAAGTAACGCTTGATTTTAGTAGAGTACAGGAAAGAAAAGATTCCATTGTGGCACAATTACATCAAGGTGTGCAAGCATTGATGAAGAAAGGCAAGATCGACGTTTATGAAGGAACTGGTCGAATTCTTGGGCCTTCTATCTTCTCACCAATGCCTGGGACAATTTCGGTTGAACTGGCAAGCGGTGAGGAAAATGAAATGCTTATTCCTCAAAATGTTATTGTGGCTACAGGTTCTAGACCACGTACGTTACCGGGGTTAACAATTGACGGTGAATTCGTCATTACTTCTGATGAAGCGCTTGGGTTAAAAGAGCTTCCATCATCCATTCTAATTGTTGGTGGTGGTGTCATCGGGGTTGAGTGGGCATCAATGTTAAATGATTTTGGGGTTGAAGTAACTGTTATTGAATATGCAGACCGCATTCTACCAACTGAAGATCAAGATATTTCAAAAGAAATGAAAAAATTATTAGAGAATAAAGGGATTAAATTTGTAACTTCTGCAAAAGTATTAGCAGAAACGCTGTCAATTGCAAATAATAAAGTATCAATAGATGTAGAAGTATTGGGCGAAAATCAAAATTATAATGCAGATAAAATACTTGTTTCGGTTGGCAGACAGGCAAATGTAGAAGGAATAGGGTTAGAGAATACAGAGATTGTTGTAGAAAATGGCTTTATCCAAACAACTAAACACTTTCAAACGAAGGAATCGCACATATATGCCATTGGTGATGTCATAGGTGGTTTGCAGCTTGCTCATGTTGCTTCACATGAAGGTATGCATGCAGTAGAGCATATTGCAGGAATCGCAACTGAAAAAGTAGATGACAAATGGATTTCTCGTTGTATTTACTCAAGTCCTGAGGCAGCTAGTGTTGGTTTAACTGAAGAACAGGCGAAGAAAGAGGGAATTCCTATTAAAGTAGGTAAGTTTCCTTTTAAAGCAATTGGCAAAGCGCTTGTTTACGGAGAGTCAGAAGGCTTTGTGAAGATGATAGCGAACAGTGAGACTAACGATCTTGTGGGAGTGCACATGATTGGGCCACATGTGACAGATATGATTGCTGAAGCGGGCCTTGCAATGGTGTTAGATGCAACGCCTTGGGAAATTGCGCATAGTGTTCATCCACATCCGACATTAAGTGAGGTACTTGGAGAAGCAGCATTAGCAGTTGATGGTAATGCAATTCATATGTAAGAAGGAGCTGGGAGAAATGGTTAAAAAGCTTGAAAATCGTCATGAAGCAATCGGTTTAACAAACGAGGATGTACTGAAAATGTACAAAACAATGTTACTTGCACGTAGAATCGATGAACGTATGTGGCTATTAAACCGTGCTGGTAAAATCCCGTTTGTGATTTCCTGTCAAGGGCAAGAAGCAGCGCAAGTAGGTGCGGCCTTTGCACTTGATAATAAGAAAGATTATATTGCACCTTATTATCGTGATATGGGGGTTGTTCTTCACTTTGGTATGACGACAAAAGAATTAATGCTATCGGCCTTTGCAAAGGCGGAAGATCCAAATTCAGGTGGACGTCAAATGCCGGGGCACTTCGGCCAAAAGAAAAATCGTATTTTAACAGGATCATCACCTGTTACAACACAAGTCCCTCATGCTGTTGGAGTTGCACTTGCGGGTAAAATGCAAAAGAAAGATTTCATCACTTTTGTTACTCTAGGAGAAGGATCTTCTAACCAAGGAGATTTTCATGAAGGAGCAAACTTTGCAGGTGTACACAAATTACCAGTAATTATTATGGTTGAAAACAATAAATATGCGATTTCAGTACCGGTTGAAAAACAATTAGCGTGTAAAAATGTTTCAGACCGTGCAATTGGATACGGGATGCCAGGTGTGACTGTAGATGGTAAAGATCCAATTGAAGTATACAAAGTGGTTAAAGAAGCGGCTGACCGTGCTCGTAACGGGGAAGGGCCTAGCTTAATAGAAACGGTAACTTACCGGTTAACTGCCCACTCTTCTGATGATGATGATCGTCAATATCGTACGGCAGAAGACTTAGCAGAAGGCCGTGCTACAGATCCAATTATTACATTTGCAAAATACTTGCATGAGCAAGGGATTCTAACTGATGCTCTTGAAACAGAAATCAACGAACGCATTATGACAGAAGTAAACGAAGCGACGGATTATGCAGAGCAAGCCCCATATGCTGCTCCAGAAGATGCGCTGAAATTCGTCTATGCTGAAGATGGAGGGAGTATCTAATGGCAGTATTATCCTATATTGATGCAATTACTCTTGCGATGAAGGAAGAAATGGAACGCGATGAGCGTGTTTTTATATTAGGTGAAGACGTTGGCCGAAAAGGTGGCGTTTTTAAAGCAACTCAAGGATTATACGATCAGTTTGGCGAAGACCGAGTGTTAGATACACCACTTGCAGAATCCGCGATTGCGGGTGTCGGAATCGGTGCTGCAATGTATGGTTTAAGACCAATCGCTGAAATGCAATTTGCGGACTTTATCATGCCAGCAGTCAATCAAATTATTTCAGAGGCATCACGTATTCGTTACCGTTCAAATAATGATTGGACTTGTCCGATAGTAATTCGCGCACCATTCGGAGGCGGAATTCACGGTGCTCTTTATCATTCGCAATCAGTAGAGGCTGTATTTGCAAATCAGCCTGGTTTGAAAATAGTTATTCCATCTACTCCTTACGATGCGAAAGGTTTGTTAAAAGCAGCAATTCGTGATGAGGATCCGGTGTTATTTTTTGAACACAAACGAGCGTATCGTCTTATTAAAGGTGCGGTACCGGAAGAGGATTATACGATCGAAATTGGCAAGGCGGATGTGAAACGTGAAGGGGAAGACATTACTGTAATTACTTATGGTCTTGCAGTACACTTCGCATTACAAGCAGCTGAACGTATGGCACAAGACGGTATTTCCGCTCACATTTTAGATTTGCGCACGATCTACCCATTAGATAAAGAGGCAATTATTGAAGCGGCATCTAAAACAGGGAAAGTGCTACTTGTCACTGAAGACAACAAAGAAGGTAGTATTATTAGCGAAGTGGCAGCAATCATTGCAGAAAACTGCTTATTCGATTTAGATGCACCAATAAAAAGACTTGCTGGACCAGACGTACCAGCAATGCCATATGCACCGACGATGGAGAAATATTTCATGATTAATCCAGAAAAAGTTGAAAAGGCAATGCGCGAATTAGCGGCGTTCTGATGCAAAGGGGGAGAAATTCATGGCAATTCAAACAATTAAGATGCCTCAGCTTGGGGAAAGTGTTACGGAAGGTACAATTGAGAAATGGTTAGTAAAACCTGGTGATACTGTACAGAAATACGATTCTTTGGCGGAAGTGAATACGGATAAAGTCACAGCAGATTTGCCGTCATCTTTCTCGGGCGTCATTAAGGAATTAATCGTTGGTGAAGGCAATACATTAGCCGTTGGGGAAAGCGTCTGTACTATTGAAACAGAAGAGGTTATTGAGCAAAAACCTACTTCACAACAAGCAGAGCAAAACACACAGCCAGCATCAGTACCAGCCTCTCAACAAACGGTAAATGCGCCAGTAGTAAATCGTGGCGCGAGTAAGGCTCGCTATTCACCAGCTGTTTTAAAGCTAGCTCAAGAACATAATATAGAACTTCAATTAGTCGAAGGTACAGGTGCTGAGGGACGAATAACACGAAAAGACATTCAAAAACTTGTAGACAGTGGAAACATTCCAACGAGTAGTCCAACAGTGCAACAACCACTAGAGGCAATTACTGAACAAGTAACGCAGGCACCTGAACCACAAAGGTCACAGCCTGTTCCAGCAGTGCAAACAGCAACAGGAGATATTGAAATTCCTGTAACTAATATTCGTAAAGCGATCGCGAATAATATGTTACGTAGTAAACACGAAGTACCGCATGCTTGGATGATGGTTGAAGCAGACGTTACGAACTTGGTTAATTATCGTGACTCCATTAAAACGGAATTCAAACAATCTGAGGGTTATAACATTACGTACTTTGCCTTTTTCGTAAAAGCGATTGCACAGGCCCTAAAGGAATTCCCGATGATGAATTCTATGTGGGCAGGCGATAAAATTATTCAGAAAAAAGATATTCATATCTCTATTGCTGTTGCAACAGAAGATGCTCTTTTTGTTCCAGTGATTAAACACGCCGATGAAAAGTCAATAAAAGGCATCGCTAGAGAAATTAATAATCTTGCAGGAAAAGTTCGTGCTGGTAAATTGAAATCTGAAGACATGCAAGGTGGAACGTTTACTGTAAATAATACGGGATCATTTGGCTCGGTGCAGTCTATGGGAATTATTAATTACCCACAAGCAGCGATTATTCAAGTTGAGTCGATTGTTAAACGTCCAGTAATTATGAAAGGTGGAATGTTTGCTGCAAGAGATATAGTAAATTTATGTTTATCTTTAGATCATAGAGTTTTAGATGGATTGATTTGCGGGAAATTTCTTGCTAGAGTCAAAGAAATTCTCGAAAATACATCGAAAGACAACACTTCTATTTATTAACAGCAATCTGAAAATCGCAATATTGCGATTTTCAGATTTTTTTATACTTTTGCGATTTGATATACTTGTGTAAAATAGGAATAGAATTACCGAAGGGGGGAAGCTAGTTAGCGTCCACATGAAGAACAATATGAAAGAAATTGAATTCTCACAAGCTAATTACGATCAATGGCAAGAATCTGCTGTTAAGGCTTTAAAGGGCAAACCATTCGAATCTTTAATCACAAAAACAATCGAGGGTATTTTGTTTGAGCCAATTTATACACAAGACCAACTAGTTGAGAAATTAGATGGAAAATTAGCAGAACAAGTTTCGACTATTCGTTCATTAAAAACAGGTGAAGAATGCCTATCAGCACAACAAACATTTGCAGATTCACCGGAAGCTTTACTTCAAGGCGTTAAAGAATCTTTGGCAAAAGGTAACGATATTATTAATATTGATAGTCGTGTGAATTTTGCATGGGATGAACAAACTTTGAAAGAATTGTCAGTACTTTTTACTGAAAATTCATTCAAACTGAATATACAAAACAATCAAGATGCTTTATTACAAGTATTTAACTATATCAAAGAAGACCAAAAAGAAGCTGTTCAAGGCTTCATATCTAGTACAGATACTATCAGTTTAAAAGGTTTCCATAATGTACGTACACGCAATGCTAATGTACTAGAAGCTCACTATGAAGGTGCGCATACAGTACAGGAATTGGCAATCGCATTACTTCAAGTTGCTCATTACATGGAAACAGAAGAAGATATCGAATCATTTGCGAAAAAGTTCTTTGTTACATTTGCAGTGGATACTCAGTTCTTCGTTGAAATCGCTAAAATCCGTGCTTTCAGAGTACTTTGGAAAGCGTTTACATCTGCTTATGGTAATGATAAAGACTTACCAGTAGTAATTGCTACTGAAACTTCTTTACGTAGTTTCTCTAAATTAGATGTGTACGTTAACCTTTTACGTGCAGGCAATGAAGCGTTTTCAGCTATCCTTGGCGGTGCTGACGTATGTACAGTACATCCACATGATGTTTTATCTGCTCCAGATGACAAATCTATTCGTATCGCACGCAATGTACAATTAGTTGTTAAAGAGGAAACACATGTAGAACATATCATTGATCCAGCTGGTGGTTCATATTTCATCGAAACTTTAACTGCCGAATTAGTTAAAGACGCATGGGCATTATTTAATGAGTTACAAGAAGCAGGCGGATACAATGCTGTAAAAGCAACTGGACAATTAGATGCTTTATTAAAAGAAACAATGGATCAACGTTTGAAAGAAGTAGAAACACGTAAAAAATCGTTAATCGGTACGAATATCTACGCTAACCCAGCAGATGAAATTGATGAGCGCAATAATCCGTTATTTGTTGATTACAATCGCTTAGCAAAACCATTTGAAGAGCTTTGCTTGAACTATGCTAAAAACCAACCTAAAGTAGCACTACTAACAATTGGTCAATTAAAACAATTCAAACCACGTGCAGATTTCGTTTCTGGTTTCTTTGCAACAGCTGGTATTGTGCCAGAAAAAAGCCCTGAAATTCAATCAATGGATGAAGCGAAGGATTGGTTATCCGCAACAGATGCGAAATTTGTCGTAGTTTGTGGGCAAGATGAAGCGATGAAAGAATATATCCCAGCACTATTAGAAGTTAAGCCGGCACATATCTCACTTGATGTAGCAGGTAAGTTCAAAGAAGAGCAAGATGAATGGATTGAAGCAGGCTTAAATGGCTTCATCTTCGCAGGTCAAAATATCATCGAAAAATTGACGAGCTTAACAGCAAATGTGAAGGAGGTCCAACGATGAGTAAGCCAAATTTCAAAGAGATAAATATCGATGCCATATTAACTGCTAATCAAGTAGTAAAAGAAGACAAGAATTTCATGACAAATGAAGGCATCGAGATCAAGTCAACTTATACTGAGCAAGATTTGGATAACTTAAAACACTTAAAAGACTGGCCAGGTATTGCGCCTAATACACGTGGACCATATCCAACGATGTATGTAGGTCGTCCATGGACAGTTCGCCAATATGCAGGTTTTTCTACTGCTGAAGAAAGTAATGCTTTCTACCGTCGTAACTTAGCGATGGGACAAAAAGGTCTGTCAGTAGCATTCGACTTAGCCACTCACCGTGGTTATGACTCAGATCACCCTCGTGTAACAGGGGATATCGGTAAAGCAGGCGTTGCCATTGACTCTATTGAAGATATGAAAATTTTATTTGATGGTATTCCACTAGATCAAATGTCAGTTTCAATGACAATGAATGGTGCTGTATTACCAATTCTAGCTTTCTATATTGTAGCGGCTGAAGAACAAGGTGTAACACCTGATAAACTTGCTGGTACAATACAAAATGATATTTTAAAAGAGTACATGGTGCGTAATACATATATTTACCCACCAGCTGTTTCGATGAAAATTATTGCAGATATTTTCGAATATACTTCAAACTTCATGCCTAAATTTAATTCAATCTCTATTTCTGGTTACCACTTACAAGAAGCAGGTGCAACAGCAGATATTGAGCTTGGCTACACTTTAGTAGATGGTCTTGAATATGTACGTACAGGGTTAAAAGCAGGAATCGATATCGATTCATTTGCACCGCGCCTGTCGTTCTTTTGGGCAATCGGTATGAATTACTATATGGAAGTGGCTAAAATGCGTGCTGGACGTCGTATTTGGGCTCAAATGATGAGCACATTCAATCCTAAGAACCCAAAAACATTAGCATTACGTACACACTCACAAACTTCTGGATGGTCTTTAACAGAACAGGATCCTTTTAATAATGTAACTCGTACTTTAATCGAAGCAAATGCTTCTTCAATGGGGCATACGCAATCATTGCACACAAACGCACTAGATGAAGCTATTGCACTACCAACTGATTTCTCAGCACGAATTGCACGTAATACGCAACTATTCTTACAAGAAGAAACATTAATGACGAAAGTAATCGATCCATGGGGCGGTTCATTCTACGTTGAGAAATTAACAGATGAACTGATGAAAAAAGCATGGGAACATATCGAAGAAATCGAAGAACTTGGCGGCATGGCGAAAGCGATTGAAACAGGTCTTCCGAAAATGAAAATTGAAGAAGCAGCTGCAAAACGACAAGCGAAAATTGACTCTAAAGCTGAAACAATTGTCGGTGTTAACAAATTCCGTCTTACAGAGGAAGAACCAATCGACATTTTGAATATTGATAATACACTCGTGCGTCAAAAACAAATTGACCGAATTATGGCGATGCGTGACAAACGTGATGATAAAGAAGTACAACGCTTACTTGCTCGTATTACAAATGCGACTGAAACAGGTGGGGAAAACTTATTAGCTTGTGCAGTAGATGCAGCACGTGCTCGCGCAACACTAGGTGAAATTTCGGATGCGATTGAGGTTGTTTCGGGTCGTCATAAGGCAATTATTCGCTCAATTAGTGGTGTTTATAGTGCAAACTTTTCAAATGAAGAAGAGATTCAAGAAGTACAAGATATGGCTGAAGGCTTTTTAGAAAACGAAGGCCGTCGTCCACGTATCTTAATTGCGAAGATGGGACAAGATGGTCATGACCGCGGAGCGAAAGTAATTGCAACAGCATTTGCTGACCTTGGTTTTGATGTTGATATCAGTCCATTATTCCAAACACCAGCAGAAACTGCAGCTATGGCTGTTGAAAATGATGTTCATGTTGTTGGTGTAAGTTCACTGGCAGCTGGTCATAGAACTTTAGTTCCTGAACTGCGCGAAGAGTTGAAGAAAATTGGGCGAGAAGACATATTAATTGTTGTTGGTGGGGTAATCCCGGCACAAGATTACCAATTCCTATACGACAATGGTGCTTGTGCTATTTTCGGACCAGGTACAGTAATTCCTGTTAGTGCACAAAAAGTGATTGAAGAAATCTATAGAAAATTAGGCTACGAGGAAGTGGTAGAGTAATGGACCACAACAAAGGGATGGACGATGGTGCATTATTTGTAATGGATGGTATCGCCGCATCTCATGATGGAATGGTGCCCTCAGGTCGAAAAAAATTCCGTAAAAAGAATAATGACGATATTAATATCTCAGAGCTTGCGAAGCAAGTTCTGGCTGGTTCTAGACTCCATTTATCAAAAGCCATCACTCTTTTAGAAAGTACGAATAAGTACCATAAAGAGAAGGGCCAAGAATTATTGCAAGAACTATTACCCCATACTGGAAACAGTATTCGTATTGGTATTACAGGGGTGCCTGGTGCAGGTAAAAGTACTTTTATCGAAGCGTTTGGCGGCAAATTATGTAATATGGGACATAAAGTAGCTGTACTCGCCATCGATCCTAGTTCTAGCTTAACTGGTGGGAGCATTCTCGGAGATAAAACAAGAATGGAAGAGCTAACGCGAAATCCACGTGCTTTTATCAGGCCTTCTCCATCAGCAGGTACTCTCGGTGGAGTGCACAAAAAATCACGAGAAACAATGCTATTATGTGAGGCAGCAGGTTATGATATTATTTTGATTGAAACAGTTGGTGTTGGACAAAGTGAAACGATCGTCCGTGGCATGGTAGACTTCTTCCTTTTACTCGTATTAACAGGGGCTGGAGATGAACTACAAGGCATGAAGAAGGGCATTATGGAGCTTGCTGACACAATTGTTGTTCATAAAGCTGATGGTGATAATGTCCGGTCAGCTAAAAAAACAGTAGCTGAATATAAACAATTTATTCATTTCCTACAACAAGCGACGCCAGGCTGGACGACGCAATCTATGGCAGTTTCATCGTATGAAAATAAAGGTTTAGAAAAAGTTTGGGATACGATTTTACAGTTTAAAAAAATCGGTGAGGAAACGGATTATTGGTCCACTAGACGCAATGAACAAACGACTGAATGGTTCCGTTCAATGATTACAGATCATTTAATCGATTCTTTTTACGGAGTGTCAGAACGCAAGCAACAAGTTAAAAGCTTAGAAGAGCAGATATTACAAGGTCGATTAACTGTCACTCAAGGCGTCGATCAATTATTTAATAAAGAATAAATATCATCAACTTATATAAAAAGGAAGGACCATCTGCGTAAATCGATGGTCCTTTTGATTTCTAACTGGTAAAACATTTGTTGAAGATAAAGGGGATTGGGCGAGTATTAGCGAAATATATATCTATAAAGACGATATGAAGGATGGTACTTTAATTTGGCCAACGAATAATTTGTATGTAGACCCGGAATACTATCAAAACTTATAATAGTATCGGAAATCACCTTGTTTTTGAACAAGTACTTTGAAATGCATGTATTCACCTGTTATAGTTAAATAGAATTTGAAGGGAGCGTTACAACATGAATATGGATTATGATTTGTTTATGACAGATATGCTACGCCAAGCGCGTGGAGAAATGGTCGCAAGTGGCTATGAAGAGTTGACTACAGCTGAGGCAGTAGATGAAGCATTTAAACGCCCGGGTACAACATTAGTAATGGTAAACTCAGTGTGTGGTTGTGCAGGCGGTATCGCACGCCCAGCAGCAGCACATGCTGTACATTATGATAAACGACCAACACATTTAGTAACTGTTTTCGCTGGACAAGATAAAGAAGCAACTGCCCAAGCACGTATGCACTTTGGAGAAGATCATTTACCATCATCTCCATCATTTGTTTTACTAAAAGATGGCCAAGCTGTAGCTGAAATTGGACGTCACGAAATTGAAGGACATGATCCAATGTCAGTTATTACTAGTATTCAAGCTTTATTTGAAGAATACTGCGAAGAAGTGTAATAGAAATAGGCTGTCTCTAATGTCATATTTGACTAGAGATGGCCTTTTTAACGCTTTAAATGACAGGGAGGATATTCAGTGAAGGGATTTTCAATAGGCTATCGTACGCTAAAAACGGCAATTGGTGCAGCGATTTCAATTGGATTAGCAGAATACTTCGGCTTAGATTTTTTTACCTCTGCAGGCATTTTAACGATTTTAAGTATTCAAACGACGAAAAGAAAGTCACTCCATGAAGTTTATACACGTGTATTAGCAAGCAGTATAGGGATGATAATGGCATTTTTATTTTTTGAAGGAGTCGCGTATCATCCAATTGTACTAGGCTGTATGATACTTCTATACTTACCGGTTTTAGTAATGTTGAAGATAACACCCACGTTCGTCTCCAGCGTTGTTATTGTATTACACATTTTTCATACCGGGAATTTTACAACTGGACTTTTAATGAATGAAATATATTTAATGCTAATTGGATTCGGAACAGGTTTAGCATTGAATATTTACATGCCAGATATAAAACATAGATTAGAACAATATCGCATACGCATTGAAGAACTTTATACTGCAATATTTGTGGAGATTGAGAAGTATTTACGCAATGGTGACACCAGTTGGGATGGTAAAGAACTAGTAGAAGCTGTTGAAGTGTTAAACCGAGCAAAATCTTTAGCCTTTCAGGATGTTGAAAATCACTTAACTAGACGAGAAAATTTATACTATATGTATTTTGATATCCGTGAACAACAATTTGAAATAATTGAACGCGTGCTACCTAAAATCACAGATCTTCCAGTAATCGTAGAGCAAGCCGAGCTTGTAGCGGATTTTCTTGCGGATATGTCACAAAATATCAATTCAGCAGGGAATACCGCTAACAAATATAGAGAAAAGCTAGAAGTAGTGAAAGCAGATTTTGCAAAATTACCTTTACCAACAACACATGAAACTTTCCTTGCTATGGCTTCTTTATATCAATTCTTAGAGGAAATGGACCTTTACCTTGCTAAAAAGAAAGATTTTAAGGGACTAAGCCCGTCACGTAAGCATTTTATAAAGAAATCAAATGCTGAAAACTGACTAGTCCCCCAAAAAGTCTCCCGTTTTTAATGAAAAATGAAAAATGAAAATATATCACATTTGAAGTGCATTTTTAAATACTTCAAATGTGATATATTTTTGTTTTCATCAGAAGCATGAGCATATGCTTTTAAGACCATTTCAGATGAATCACCTCTTACGAGAACAACTAGGAGCACTGAATTTATGCATTAACTGCGTTTATATGGTGTTCCTTTTTTATTTATCTAAAAGGGGCGATATACATGGATAACTGGGCGGATAGAATACTCGGAGAATGTTAATAAGTAACAAAGTCACATCTAACCGGTGTGGCTTTTTTTGCTCTGACACAACCGAATGCCTATTCGACCAAAACCCCTTATTGGATGGCGTTCGTTTGTTTAGAGTGAAATATATCAAATAAAAATAAAATAGTTGTTTTAAAAATGGTATGAATTTCATTTTTAACCATACTTTTCGATTTTTAAGTATAATAAACACAACAATATTTCAATATTTGTATAGTTAAGAAAAGGGCAGTTATTAGGAGGAAGGTAAGATGCAATTAGAAAATGAAAGAATTTATTTAAGAACTCTTCAGGAATCAGATGCACTAATAATGCTAGAAAATACGAAAGATGAAGAAATACGTTATATGACAGGTACAAAATCTAACTTTACGTTAAACCAAATTAAAGCTCAAATAAATAATCTAAATAATGATTCAACACGTTATGATTTTGCTATCTGTTTAAAAGATAATGACCTAATGATCGGCGAATTATCTATTTCTGAAATTGATGAAGAAGATAAAAAAGCAGGTTTTAGAATATCAATGAATTCTATTGAATTAACGGGGAAAGGATATGGGACTGAAGCAATAATAATTGTATTGCGCTTTGTTTTTGAAGAATTAAAATTGAATCGTTTGCAACTAGAGGTATTCAGCCATAATCTGCGAGGAATAAGAGTATATGAAAAAGTTGGATTTGTAAAAGAGGGTGTTTTACGTGAATCCTTATACTATAACGGTACATACTCGGATGAAATTATCATGGCTATACTCAGAAAAGATTATGAAAATTTGCCATTAAAATAATCTTTTTTTAGAAATTGTGTGTCATTGTGAAAGTGATCGTAATTTTAAAATATTCGTTCTTTGAAGATTAAACAATTTTTATTAAATACACACTATTTTATAAAATAAGTGAGTTTCAATTGAATTGACCTAGAGAACCTCTCAGAGATGCGGCTAAACAAGTATGGCTAGATAATGATGAAGAGATTAAACTAGCCGAGTTAGCAGAATGAACAATTCGAAGTCGCCGGTAGTACTATGCAAAGTGGAAGGCTATGTGGATCGTCTAAAGAACCTGAAATAGTAATAACTTGATTATCTGTGGAATTTATGTGGTTCGTGACAGCAAAAGAATGGACAATGAATTATATTGATAAAGTAGTACAGATATGAAAGGTATATTTTTAACAAAATAGTTCGGGATGAGTTACATTGATTTACTGGCACTATTTATTGAAGAAATGGACCTCTATCTTGCTAAAAAGCGAGATTTTAAAGGTTTGTATATAAAAAAACAGCGTAAACCGGTGTTTAATCCTGGTATAACGCTGTTTTTTAGTTTGTATGGTTTAGATTACAATAGCCAATTTCAGACGCGCAAAGTGGATTATAACATTGCTAAGCCGAAAGCTAATGTAGAAATAACCATAATAGCAATCATTGCATAAATAACGATTTTTTGAAATTTCTTATTACTCATTTCTCGTTCGCTCCTTCTTTTCCTACAAATATTCTATCAAATTTGAAAAATTACACAAGTGCTAGAGTTTTTATTATAAATTATGTACAATTGTGTTATACAACAAAGAAGGAGTTGGGGAGAAGTGGAGAACGTTGACCACATCGGTATTGCAGTACGTAATCTTGATGAACAAATTACATATTACACAGATGTGTTGGGCTTACCTTTGTTAAAAATAGAAGAAGTAGTGACCGAGCAAGTTCGTGTAGCATTTATTGATGCGGGGAATACACATATTGAATTGCTTGAACCGATGAGTGAAGAAAGCGCTATCTTTAAGTTTATTGAAAAAAGAGGCGAAGGTATTCATCACGTTGCTCTAGGGGTAAAAGGTATCGAAGGGAAGATGGCAGATCTTCGTGAACAAGGCGTTCGACTACTATCAGATGAACCACGTCCAGGCGCTGGTGGCTCAAAAATGGCCTTTATTCATCCAAAGTCATCTAATGGAGTGCTTTACGAGTTATACGATAAAAGTGAGTCGGGGGAGTAATCATCTATGGATATGTTCGATAAAATCAATGAGTTATATGATAGAAAACGTGAAATTGAATTAGGTGGCGGTGATGACCGCATCGTAAAACAACATGAAAAAGGTAAATTAACTGCACGTGAACGTATTAACTTACTAGTTGACGAAGGTACTTTCGTTGAAATCAATCCTTTCGTAAAACATCGAACTACAGACTTTGGTATGGATACAAAAGAAGGACCTGGAGATGGCGTTGTTACAGGCTATGGTAAAGTAAACGGTCGTCCAATCTACCTGTTCTCACAAGACTTTACAGTTTTCGGCGGTGCACTTGGGGAAATGCATGCAATGAAAATTGCGAATGTTATGGATTTAGCAGCTAAAAACGGTACGCCTTTCGTTGGCTTAAACGATTCTGGTGGTGCTCGTATCCAAGAGGGTGTTGTATCTCTTGATGGATATGGTCATATATTTTACCGCAACTCAATCTATTCTGGTGTGATTCCACAAATCTCAGTTATTATGGGGCCTTGTGCTGGAGGAGCAGTATATTCACCAGCAATTACCGACTTCGTATTCATGGTAGATAAGACAAGCCAAATGTTCATCACAGGACCAAAAGTAATCGAAACAGTAACAGGGGAGAAGATTTCTTCTGAAGATTTAGGTGGCTCAAAAGTTCATAACTCAATCAGTGGAGCTGCACACTTCCGCGGACCATCTGAAGAAGAGGTATTACAACAAGTACGTGATTTACTTGCTTACCTACCTCAAAATAATGAACAAAAACCACCAAGTATTGAACCACAAGATAATGACGATTATTTAGAAAATATTATTGAATTAGTTCCAGTAGAAGCGACTCGTCCATACGATATTCGCAAAGTTATTGAAGAAATCGTTGATCCAAGTTCGTTTATGGAAGTACATAAAGAATTTGCGAAAAATGTCGTGGTAGGACTTGCCCGTATTAAAGGGGACGTTGTGGGTCTAGTATGTAACCAACCAAAAGTAATGGCTGGCGGACTTGATATTGACTCATCAGATAAAGCATCTCGTTTCATCCGTTTCTGTGACTCATTCAATATTCCAATCATCACATTTGAAGACGTTACTGGCTTCTTCCCAGGCATTAAACAAGAACATGGTGGTATCATCCGTCACGGCGCGAAAATCCTTTATGCATACTCAGAAGCAACAGTACCGAAAATTACAGTTATCCTTCGTAAAGCATACGGTGGTGCATACGTAGCACTTAACTCTAAAGCAATCGGTGCTGATATGGTATACGCTTGGCCAAACGCTGAAATTGCCGTTATGGGGCCAAATGGAGCAGCGAACATCATCTTCGCTCGTGAAATTGATAACAGCGATGATCCAGAGGCAACACGTGCTGCGAAAATTGAAGAATATCGTGAAAAATTCGCAAATCCATACGTAGCAGCATCTCATGGCTTAGTAGACGATGTAATCGACCCACGCGAAACACGTATCAAACTGATCCAAGCACTTGATATGATGAAAACGAAAAAAGAAACAAGACCAGCTAAGAAACATGGGAATATTCCACTTTAATGCTGAGGACGCCCGTCTAGAGGAAGATAGCCAAAGAACGCCACATCCTGTGGCAACGGCTATCTGACCCACATCGTGTGGGCCCGCGACAGGCACTGGAGGAATCGAAACAAAAGCATCCCTTCAGCTTTTGTCCGAGAGACCGAAGTGACACAAGCAGCTGGCGTTCGAAGCTGGATATTTGACTAAATGCTGAAGTGGCCCGTATAGCCCCGACAAGTACTGGAAGGCCTGAATCAAAGGCGCTTTTTGCCTTTGACCGAGAATCAAGGAAGGCAACCTAAGTGCACGACGTCCTGCCGCAACGGTTGAATGACCAACATCCTGTTGGCCCAAGTTACCTCGAGGGGCTGGCCGCTGAAGCAGGATATCTGACTAAATGCGGAAAGCGCTCGTTCAGACTCGACAGGCGTTGGAGGGCTCGAACACAAGATGCTTTTTTATCTTGTGCCGAGAGACCGAAACGACCCGAGAGTCTAGTGCTTGAAGCAGGATATCTCCCTTTAGGAAGGCAACCTAAGTGCGCGACGTCCTGTCGCAACGGTTGCATGACTAACATCCTGTTAGCCCAAAGCGCGTATTAATACAAGACCAGCATAGAAAAACAGTCAAGACCAACATTTATGAAAAGCACCTCCAATCGTTAGGTAAACTAACAGTTGGAGGTGTCTTTTTTGACCAGACATAAATTTCATAAGTAATCAGTAGTAGTTAAACATTATTTTTTAAGGAATAGCACCATATACTCTGAATCATAATAATTATTATTGATTTTAAGTGCACGTTCTTCCATTCCATATGTTTGGAAACCCATTTTAATATAAAGATTCCTTGCAGTATCATTTGTTGTTATTACTTCTAAATTAATTTTTTCTATTGACTTAATTGACTTTGCATGATCGATTGCCGCAGAAATGAGTGCTTTACCTACGCCCAACCCACGAAATTTAGAAGTTACAAACATGGCAAAAATACTGGCTCTATGTTGAAGTTTTGAAGTAGATTCTTGAATTAAAGTTACAACACCAATAAGTTCTTTATCATTAAACGCCCCAAATATGAAAGTTCCTTCGCTCGATAAATTTTTTAAAACGGCCTCAACAGGGAATTCTCTTTTAATAGCTTCTTCATAGCTTGAAGAAAATGCTTCAGGGTTATTCTTTAATGCTTCCAATCTCAAATCCCAATAACTTTTTGCATCTGATGATTCTAACAATCTAATATTCATAAGTGCTCCTTTCAAATAGAAAAGTTTTATTTAACAGAAGTTGAAAAATTAAATTATCCATTCTGACTTTAAATTAATTCCCCTCAAATCAACAAAAATCCTTCAATTTAATAGTTTGAATATACAATGAATATCACTGCGCACACAGCTAAAATAAATGTAGGAGCCAATATTAATACAAATACAATCCATTTAATCTATCAAACTAAATTAGAGAATGCCTAAGTAAATTACAGGAGTTCACTTAAATTTTGTGCTAAAATAAGGGAATAAAAAGGTAGTAAAATTTAGTATATAAAGGGGTTCTTTCATAATGACAAGTCGTATCGTAGAAGAATTTTTGGAACTCGTACAAATTGATTCTGAAACATTCCATGAAGAGAAAATTTCACCTGTATTAAAAACTAAATTAGAAGCATTAGGATTTGAAGTCGAAGAAGATGATGCTGCAAGCCGTAATGGTCATGCTTCGGGTAACTTAATCTGTACACTACGTGGGACTGTAGAAGCACAACCGATTTACTTTACATCGCATATGGATACTGTAGTACCTGGTAAAGGAATTAAACCAATTATCAAAGAAGATGGCTATATCCATTCTGATGGTACAACAATTTTAGGTGCGGATGATAAAGCGGGAATAGCAGCACTTCTTGAATTACCAAAACGCTTAAAAGAACAAAATATCGCGCATGGTGATATCCAGTACATTATAACTACTGGTGAAGAAAGCGGTTTAGCAGGAGCGAAAGAGCTAGACCCGTCGAAAATCTTTGCTAAATATGGCTTTGCAGTTGATAGTGACTGTAAAGTGGGAGGCATCGTAACGGCAGCACCTTACCAAGCGAAAGTGGCAGCTGTTATTTATGGTAAAACAGCTCATGCTGGTGTTGCACCTGAAAAAGGAATTTCAGCTATTACTGTTGCAGCAAAATCAATTGCAGCGATGAAATTAGGTCGTTTAGATGCTGAAACAACAGCAAACATTGGTCGCTTTGAAGGTGGACAAGCAACGAATATCGTTTGTGATGAAGTGCATATTTTAGCTGAAGCTCGTTCAATTAATGAAGCGAAATTAGAGGCACAAACTGCCCATATGAAAGAAGTTTTCGAACAAACTGCTGAAAAAATGGGTGGTAAAGCCGAAATAACTATTAAGCGCATGTACCCGGGTTTCCGTTTCACTGAAGACGATTTAGTCGTGAAAGTCGCTCAAGAGGCCGTTCGCAAAATTGGTCGTACACCAGAAATTTTGACAAGTGGTGGGGGTAGTGATGCAAATGTAATCGCTGGATTTGGCATCCCTACAGTCAACCTTGCTGTCGGTTATGAAGACATCCACACAACAAAAGAACGTATCCCAGTTGAAGAATTAGAAAAACTTGCGGACTTATTAGTGGAAATTGTAAAATGCGCGGCTGAAATTAAATAACACATATTACAAGAAGAGGTAGAAGCCAATGTCTAATAGTAAAGTAGTCGTTTTCCGTTGTGGTCAAGAAGAATATGCTGTTACCATCGATCACGTCGTATCGATCGAGAAAATGGAACATGTTAATCCCATACCACACTTACCAAGCTATGTAACAGGTTTAATGAGAATGCGCGGAGAACTAATGCCGATATTAGATTTCGAGCAAATCTTATACAGAGGTCAGGCAGTGGGAGAGCAAGTACGAATAGTAGTCCTACAAATAGACGATTTCCTATTTGGTCTACTCGTTGTCGAAGCAAAAGAAATTCTCGATATTCCAGCTGAACATTTGCAACAAATAGGTCTGGTTAATTATTCCAAAACAAAATATTTCACTGCAGTTGCCAATCTAGAAGAACGGATGATTACAATCGTTTCGCCTTCAGTACTAGTTGACTCGCTTGAAGGAATAAAAGAACTCAAAGCCTATATGCAAAAATTAAAAGAAGACGAAAGAGCAGCAAAAGCTTAGTTCGTCTTGAGATAGAGCATTCTTAGTCAATGACTGAGGATGCTCTTTTTATTTCTATTTGCTTTTTCGTGGATTTTAAAGCACTAGATCTTATAAAGATAGAAATACCAACATCTGTTCGTTGTTTTTGCTATAATGTTCATAATAAAAGAAGCAGGAGAGATGTGTGATGGCGGAGCGGAAACAAAAAGGGCGAATAATTTTTCATATCGATATGAACTGTTTCTATGCCTCTGTAGAGCAATCACATGATCCAACACTTAAAGGTAAAGCAATCGCCATTGCGGGTAACCCGAAGGAGCGACGTGGCATTCTCGTCACTTGTTCGTATGAAGCGCGTGCCAAAGGGGTTTACACGACGATGGCTGTTTGGGAAGCAAAGCGAAAATGTCCGGATCTCATTTTGTTGCCACCGAATTTTGAACGCTATCGTATTGCTTCAAAAGCGATATTTGACATACTTCGAACATATACCGAACTCGTAGAGCCTGTATCCATAGATGAAGGTTATATTGATGTTACGGAACTTGTAAATGGACGTGAAGCGATTGAACTCGCAGAAAGCATTCAAAAAAGGATTTTAAATGAGCTGGATTTACCATCATCGATTGGGATTGCACCGAATAAATTTTTGGCTAAAACAGCTTCTGACATGAAAAAGCCAATGGGTATTACCGTTTTAAGAAAACGTGAATTGCCAAATATTTTATGGTCATTACCAGTTATAGAAATGCATGGCGTTGGTGAGAGCACAGCAAAAAAACTTAACGAACTAAAAATCAACACAATCGGTGATTTAGCACAAGCTTCTGAAGCCTTTTTAAAAAGTAACTTAGGTAAAAATGGTGCAAGGTTAAAAGACAGAGCAAATGGCATTGATAACAGGGAAGTCGATCCAAATTCGATTTATGATACGAAAAGCGTAGGTAATTCCACAACTTTGCCAATCGATTTAGTTGAATGGGATGAAATCCGTAAAACAATTGATGGTCTTTGTGAGAGAGTTGCAAAACGTCTTTCAGCTAAAAATTTAGCTGGCCATACGGTATCCATTCAAATTCGAGATGCTGATTGGCATAACTCAAGTCGTAGTAAAACATTTTCCAATGCCATTTATAAAAAATCAGATATTCTTGAAATAGCGATTGATTTAACAAAAAAACATTGGCATGGTGAACCGGTTCGATTACTCGGCGTGACAGTGAGTAATGTGATTGATCGCAAAGAAACAGCAGAGCAGTTATCCATTTTTAACTATGAACAACACGCTAAAGAGGAGCCAATTATCCAAGTAGTCGAGCAGCTCCAAAAGAAATACGGTAAAGAAATCATTTCTAAAGGTATGAAAGAAAAGAAAAAACCTAGTTATGAATCACAAACGAGTTTTAGCAAAGACTTTTTAGAAGATCATAAGGATTAATGAAAAAATCTTTAGGGGGGGAGCATTATGGATAAGACAAATGAAGAGTATGGAAGTTTAAAAGTAGTCTGCACTGACGACTGCGGAAATGCACCTAAGAAAAAATTACTTCAAGAACTTGCTATTGCTTTTGCAAAAAAGGATCAAAGTTTCATTCTTGAGCATTTGAAGGATAATGTAAGTTGGGTTATTGTTGGTGATAAGCACATCCAAGGCAAAAATCATGTTGCTGAAATGCTGTCACAAACGGAAAAAGACAGAGCAACAGAGTTACATATTAATAACATCATAACGCATGGAAGCACTGGTTCAATCAATGGCACCTTAGTTTTAGAAAATAAGAAAAGCTATGCTTTCTGTGATATCTATAATTTCACCGGTGTCGGAAGAACCTCAAAGATAAAAGAAATAACTTCTTTTGTAATATAATCTTAAATGTAAGTAATTCATAGATGAGATGTGTATCAATGTCCATATGGTGATTGATACGCATCTTTTTTGTTATACTAGTTATAAGACGTTAGCAATACAAAAGCATAAATAGCAAGGAATCATTATGAGGATTCTTCATATGTTGATCATTGTTTATACCGTAAGGAGGACTTCATTTGCATATACAATTCTTAGGTACAGGTGCTGGAATGCCGTCAAAAACACGGAATACAAGTGCACTAGCCGTTAAATTATTAGAAGAACGCGGTACATTTTGGCTGTTTGATTGTGGTGAAGCGACGCAACATCAAATTTTACATACAACACTAAAGCCAAGAAAATTAGAGAAAATATTTATCACTCATTTACACGGAGATCATATATTTGGGCTCCCTGGCTTACTTAGCTCTCGTTCTTTCCAAGGTGGAGAAGAATTGCTTACCATATATGGGCCAGCAGGATTAAAGACTTGGATCGAAGTAACATTACAGCTATCTCAAACCCATCTTAATTATCCTATTGAATTTGTTGAGGTTACTGAAGGTGTAGTGTTTGAAGATGATGGATTTGTGGTTACAGCAAAACCTTTACAGCATGTCGTACCTTGTTATGGCTACCGAATTGAACAAAAGCCGCTACGAGGGACATTGCAAATTGAAAAAGCAATAGCTTTGGGTGTTCCTAAGGGCCCACTATTGGGTCAATTGAAAAATGGTTCTGACATTACTTTAGAAGATGGTCGAATAGTGAAAAGTAGTGACGTAACAGATCCACCTAAAGACGGCTTTATCGTTACGATTTTAGGAGACACACGCTCATGTGAAAATGCTGTTTTATTGAGTAAAAACGCGGATATTGTCGTGCATGAATCAACATTCGATCATGCAACGGAAGCGCTGGCTGCTAATTACGGTCACTCCACAAATATGGATGCAGCAAACATAGCTATTAAAGCAGGAGCAAAAAATTTATTGCTAAATCATTTAAGCGCAAGATTTTTCCCACAAGATATAAAAAGCATGTTACAAGAAGTACATGAAGTGTTTGAAAACGCCTATATAGTTGCAGATTTTGAGGAATATGAGTGGCATCAAGAAAAACTAGCTCCTTTTAGTCAGCAATAGAAATAAGAAAAAGCTATCCATAAAATTTTGGATAGCTTTTTTGCAATGAAAATAGAGTAACAACAAAGCTGTCTGAGTCAAACACAGCTTTATCAAAGGCTCAAGTTAACCTTCAGTAATAATTAACATATCATTCTCATCGAACTCCCAGTTTTCCCCGTAAGCAACTTCCCAGTAATAGCCGTTTGGGTCTTGGAAATAGCCACTATAACCACCCCAGAACACTGTTTCAGGTTCTTTCACAATTTTCGCACCAGCTTTTTTTGCTAATACAAATATTTCATCAACTTCTTCTTTTGACTTTCCATTATAAGCAAGGGTAAATCCGCAAAAACCATTGCTAATTGCAGGAGGATTATCTTCATCAATATCTTGTACTAAGCGATCAATTGGAAATAGAGAAATTTTTGTTCCACCATTATTAAAGAAAATTACATCTGGATCGGCGTCGTTCCCGTATACAAATACTTCAAATCCAAGTCCATCTCGATAAAAACGTAATGACTTTAACATATCTTTAACACCCAAAGTAACTAAATTTAAACGATTCATTCTCCAATCCCCTTTAAATTACACTATTTTTTAAAGCCTTATAGATGTAATTCTATTTAAGTTTCAAATAACCTTCTTTTATTAAATGACAGACCATCTTACGTATAGAAAAAAGCATATTTTGAAAAATTTCTTTCAAAATATGCTCATATTGTTTATCAAAAAATTCACATGGAGTAATTACTTAGCTATATTTTTTAAAGCCATATAACTTTCTTCTTCTTTTTCCATCGTCCTCCATTTTCCGAACAACATAAGACAAAGTGCAATTGCTACAACACTTCCAGCAAAAATGAGCGCAACATTGTAACTTTTATAAAAAGCTGCCAACTTGCCAGCAATTAATGGTCCAATAATTTGCCCAAGCGCATAAAGGGTCGTTAGAGTAGATACAACACTTGCACTCTTTGTTGGAAATAGTTGTCTTGCATAAGACGTGGTCATCGTCACGATTCCTACAAACGTCATACCAAATAAAAATGCCGATGTCATGATACCGAAAATAGTTGGAGATACGATTGGCAGTAAAATACCAATGACTTGTAAAATATACGCAATCGAAATGATACGAACAGGTGAATATTTTGACATCAACATAATCCAAAGTGGAGCAGATGGAATGGCGCCGATACCGACAACAACCCAGCTATATGATGCATACTCTCTTAAATTAGGAATTTCATGAATAATATCAACTAAAAACGTACCAGTCACAATATAACCAAGACCTTCTAGTCCGTAAGCAAGTGCTATCCAAGGCATAAATCCTTTCCATACCTTCTCAGAGACAACGATCTTCTTATCCTGTTCATGAGCTGTCAACTTACGCCACAAGAACATCGTCGTCAATACGAACAAAACGGATAACACACCAAGTCCAATCCAAGCCCCTTGCCATGAAAATGCCGATTCCAAAATAGGTACGAAAATGCCCGAAAGCGCAATTCCTAAACCAATACCACTAAAAATATAGCCAGACCATTTCGTTAACAAATGACCAGCAAGATAATCCATCAACATACTAGAAGTTAATACAAACATCAAGCCGCCTGTAATCCCTGCAATCAAACGTAAAATCAACCAAATCCACAGACCGTCAAGCATCCCCATACCAAAAACAGAAAGTACATTGATGATTGCACACCATCCAAGAATCCCCTTCGGATGGCGGGTTATAAAACCAGCCCAAAGTGCCCCAATGAAATAACCTACATAATTTGCAGAAGCTAGCATCCCCGCAGTTTCTACAGACAATCCAACATCTTGTCTCATAAATGGCAAAATCGGCGTAAGTGCAAAGCGGCTAATCCCCATCGCCACCACTAAAAACAATATTCCCCCAATAATCATCCCAGCATGTCTTCGATTCACCAAAACACCCCCATATGTAGAAAAAAAGACCAAAAACCTTAATAACAGTATAAATTAGTAAAAGTATTTTGGATATAGAATAAATTGTAAAATCGTTTGAGGGCTGAGGGGGGATAAGCGAGCTCGAGTAGCGCCAAAGGGAGCCCGAGTAGCGCCAAAGGAAGCCCGAGTAGCGCCAAAGAGAGCCCGAGTAGCGCCAAAGGGAGCGAGTAGCGCCAAAAGGAGAGCGAGTAGAGCCAAAGGAAGCCCGAGTAGCGCCAAAGGGAGCCCGAGTAGCGCCAAAGAGAGCGAGTAGCGCCAAAGGGAGCCCGAGTAGCGCCAAAAGGAGAGCGAGTAGCGCCAAAGGGAGAGCGAGTAGCGCCAAAGGGAGCCCGAGTAGCGCCAAAAGGAGCTCGAGTAGCGCCAAAGAGAGCCCGAGTAGCGCCAAAGCCACTACGAGCAACCAAACCAAAAAGCCAAGCAAACACTTCACAATTATCATACTTCCAAGCAAGAAAGCATCAACCGGAACATATGTATAACTATCTAAAGGGGGATGGAAATGAGGATAAACTGGAAAATTCGATTCAAAAACCCGCAATTTTGGTTTCATATGTTTTTGGCAGTTACTTCGTCTGTAGGGGGATATCTCGGTATAACTGGGAAGGATGTCAGTACTTGGCCAAAATTGTATGATGTCCTACTTCAAGCTGTTTCAAATCCTTTTGTTCTATTTACGGTGATCGTTGCTGTTTATAATTCTGTTATTGATCCGACAACGAGCGGGATAAGTGATAGTAAGCAAGCTCTCCGATATACAAAAGTAAAATGTGATGAAAAATAATAATCCTGAAAAAAATCGGTACAAGTTGACCACACACAATATGATTTATTTAATACATTAAACTGAGGAGGAAATAGAACTTCTAAAATAATAATACCTCTAATAATCGAAGCATCATTTATAGATGGGAGGGGTACTATGAATGTAACAGAATCTGTTGCTGGTTTAATTGATGATATGATTTGGCCAATTGTCATACTACTGGCTATCTTATTATTTAGAAAGCAAATAGGCTTTATATTAATGAATCTCACCAAATTTTCATTTAACAATATAGAGTTGGATTTTGGAAAAAAACTAGAAGATCTAGAAAAGAAATTAAATAATTCTAACCTAATAGAGAATAAACCTCTTGAACTAGATAGTAAGGATGGTGAAATTCTCAAAATTGCAAAAGAATCACCAGGCGAGTCGATTTCAATGATTTGGGGCATGGTAGAAAACGAACTACAAACTACAGTACACCGACTTGGTATCAATCAGTTAAATGATGAAGTAACATATTCACATAAAGACATTCGCCTATTAAAAGAATATAACCTAATAGATGGAGAAATATTGACAACTTTTAATGAACTTCGAAACATGAAAATCCAACTATCAAAAGGACGATTTACTAAAAAAGAACCAACATATACAGATGCCTTAAAATACTACGACCTTTCAAATAAAATCATAATCATCTTTAATGATGTAAATATTACAGTACTTTTGTCAGAAAAGTAAAAATATATTAGTAGAATTCCTCCTTGTTTAAATATAAAAAAGCGCTGAAATTCAGCGCTTTTTTATATGCGAGGAGAAGTTATTTCATTTAATTTGAGTAGAGCTGATATATCTTTGATCACCTTTTAGAATAAAATCAATCTTTACTCTAAATAATTCTCTATAATTCAATTAATACAAAGGCTAGTAAATTACTTAGTATACTCGCGCTCAACTTTGCAAATCTTTACGCTGTAATTTTGATACCAATCGTTCATCCCTTTTTGTTGGGCAACTTGATGTGCTTGGTTCTTTTTCCAATTGCTGATTGCCTCTAAGCTATCCCAATAGGAAATGGTAATGCCGTAACCTGAAGAATCCCTAACACTTTCTACTCCTAAGAAACCAGGCTGTTGGCTAGCTAGTTGATCCATTTTTTCTGCCATAATTCCATAACCATTATCACCTTCAGTTCGTTGGCTCGAAAAAATAACTGCATAATGCGAACCCTTTGATTCATGAACCATGCTCATCAGTCCCCTCATACATAAAATTCTATTATCTATTAAATTATACTATTGTGAATTTAAAAGAGGAATAAATACAGAAATACTAATCACTCATTTTATGCCCATTACACAGCATCATATATATCTTTCATGGTTTTTAGAACGAAAAGGTAATTGCCCATAAAAAGTAACCACATTAGGTGCATTAATCAATTGAATTAGGACAACTTCCTAATTATGTATATAAGAATATTTTACAATATTGAACGAAGAAAGGAGGGATGGCAAGATGTTCTATTATGATCCATATGGCAATAAAGTGGTAATAAATACCTTTTTGAACCCAGTTCAACTTACAAGATATGTAGGTTTTATGGTGGATATCCAGATGAACAACGGACAACTTTATTGTAATGTTCGATTGGATTCTGTTAGTGATTGGGGAAATGCAATGACTAATCCTAATTTTGGTGGAGTACAGATTACAAGATTTGTTAATGGCATTCCACAACAACTACCCCTACATTCAAGAGATATACAAACGATTACTCAAGCCGGTCAGCTATGCCAAAATACGCAACCTCCGTTTCCGTCTCAACCGTCAAATCCTTCGAGACCCCCAAGGCCACCAAGACCGCCATGGTGTAGGTTCGCACCTCCGGGATTCCCAGGTTGTTAAGAAATTGAATAAAAAACTAGAAAAACAGGATTTATATGCAAATATAAATCCTGTTTTTTATACTAAAATCGTTTAAAATAATAGCGAATTAAGTACTTAAAAGATATATTCAACCATATTGTTTATATATTACATATTGATATGCAATATGTAAAATTGAGTAATCTAGTAATGTAGCTACTTAAAAGAAGTACTTAAATGAAGTAGTCAGGGGGTGATAAAATTGACTGAAAAACAATGTCCTTTATGTGGTGAGGAAAACAAATGCATGGCAGGCGAAGAAGGTCGAAATGCATGTTGGTGTTATATAGAGAAATTTCCTAAAGGAATTTTTGATTTAGTCCCTCAAGAGAGTAGGGGAAAGCAATGTATTTGTAAAAACTGTGTAGATACATATATAGAAGGAATTGATATGAAAAAATAAGAATTCACGTAATATAAATATAGAAAGAGGAATCAATTTGAATAAACCGGCTGTGAAAAGAAACAAAATACGTATCGTGATTTTGTTAGCTATGTTGTTTTTTAGTGTTTTGATTTATCCAATTGATAAAAGTTATGCTTGTTCATGTGCTCAGCCAGATCCTCCAAAAGAAGCTTTAAAGAGTAGTTCGGCAGTTTTCTCTGGTAAAGTTATTGAAACTGTTGATACGAACAAAAATAATGTAATACAATCTTCTGCAGATCCCATTGCTATTCTGTTTGATGTAGATAAATCATGGAAAGGAGTAAACCAAACACAAGTCATTGTTTATACAGAAAGGAGTTCAGTCAGTTGTGGTTTTGAATTCTCTTTAAATGAACAATATTTAGTATATGCAAATGAGGACAATGGAGAATTAAGAGTTAACGCTTGTTCAAGAACTGCGCCTTTATCGGGAGCGAAAGAGGATATTCAAGCTTTAGGAAAAGGTCAGAAGCCTACTGAACAAGTAACATTAGATTTAGAAAACATTAAGGGGCAAGAAAAAACACCTTCTGAAAGCGAAACAAATATTAAACAATTATATAGTGTTTTAATAATGTTAGTACTTTTATTGACTGTAATAATCATCAGAAGACGTAGAAAAAAATAACTATAAATTTGATACAAAATAAATGATTTAGCAATTACTATCATATACCATTTAAAAGGGTTTTTTATACATTATATCAAAAAGGTAACTTAAATACCATAATGGTATAGGTGATATTCCTTGTGTTTTAATTTTTTTGATAGTTCTATAGCTTTATTTAGATTCATTAAAATATCGCTTCGATTAAATATGGTAACTTCATCGTAATGATATATTTCTTCAGGTATTTTTTCAGCAATAGTTTTCCACTGTTCAAAGGTTTCAACGAGTAAATCGGAAGAATGAAAAGTAAATGCACTTGTCCCAGTAAGGGCAAATCCTATACCGTTGGGTTCTTCTGTATTTTCGGTTTCTTCAAAGGGAATAATCGAAGGAACTCTATACATTTTATTATTAGATTGACCTAATTTATCATTAACGTAATATATAAAGTCATCATCAATAACAAAGCTGTCTATTATTTTAAAATTCTCTTTAATTGATGTTAAATCAAATTCATGAAGTTCACTCATATTTACTGGTTCTCCTTTTTATGTTGTTCTTTTTATTGTAATAGCGCAACATAGAAACTTACCTTGATATAGATCGCGTTATTAAGACCTATTATTGAACGCTACAATAACGGTAGCATATGAAGAACCTACACGTAAAGATATTTAAAGAACTAAACCTTATGCTATTGGAATTGTCTTGAAGATAACATGGAATTAATAAATAGAGCAGAATAAATTTAGACATCTACTGATGCACAACTAAAAAGAACATTGGCAAATTCTTAATTTTCGCTTTCGATAGTTGACATAAGAAAGTGTTGTATCAAATTTGAGCAAGATCAACAATTTTTCGGATAACCGTTTCAACTTCAGTGGAGTCTTTAATGACAAATAAATGGTCTGCCTCACCTTCAATCGGTGCGACCACATCATCTTGATTCGTTTCATTGTGCTGTCGAGTAAGCACTTCAGCAAAAGTTGATGCGGTTCTTAGTATGGAAGTATCACGCTTACTTTTCGCAACACGATCTTTAAGAACATGTTCAGGAATATCAAAACTCACAAGAATACTCGTAAATCCTTTGCTATGGAATTGTTCGAGTAGCTTCAAACGTCCTTTTTGATTACGATTTGAGTTGCATAAAATAAGATGGTAATTCGTTTCAGTAGTAGCATAATTAACAATGGTTTGTGTCAGAGCGTATTTAATTGTATTCTTTCCTTGTTTCGGTAATAGTGTTTGGTAATTCATTTGAAGGAATTCAGCATGCTTATCTTGATCAATGACAACAGTGTTAAACATCTGATTTTCTAAAGCTTTTGCAAATGTAGTTTTACCGCTATGAGTTTTACCAACAGTCATAATTACTAATCTATTCATAAACATAACTCCAATCTTAAAAATTCAAGGGAATCATCACTTTTCTTGAATATTGATATATTAATTGTACAGTAAAAAATGTAAAATATATAACAAATATTGGATTTAACACAGTTTTTGAAAATAGAGAAAAAGGTGGAGTAACTAGATGATGAATGAAAGATTTCCTATAGGAGAATTCTTTTGTACAGAACATATTTCAACAGAAGAAATAAGGGCTTGGGTAAATGAAATTCGTACGTTACCAATGAGATTAATGGAAGTAGTCGATCATTTAAGTGACGTAGAACTAGAGTATACATATAGAGAAGGTAGTTGGACTATAAGACAAATTATCCACCACATTGCAGATAGTCATATGAATGCTTATATCCGTTTTAAATTAGCATTAACAGAAGAAAGTCCAACAATTAAACCGTATTCTGAAGAGAAATGGGCGGAGTTGTCAGATTCGAAATTACCCATTGACACTTCTTTGAAAATCATTGAATCCTTACATGAGCGTTGGGTTTATTTAATTAAAAATTTTACTGATGAACAACTAAAAAGGACATTTATCCATCCTGATTCTGGTATTGTATCGCTCGAGAAAAACATTGGTATTTATGCGTGGCATGGTAATCATCACTTAGCTCATATAAAAAATGCTTTAGAGTTATAAAAATTATTTAACAAGAATGAAGAAGACTCTATTTTGAACAATCTTATTTTCAAAATAGTGCCTCCTTGTTTGTGGTGGAATAATGTGCAGTTGTTTATTTATTTTAAAACTCAACACCAAATCTACATGGTAACTGAAAAGTAGGTTATATATGCTATTCAATTCAATTTCCCCAGTATTCTTTACTAGGCATTCACCTATATCTCTTCTTTCGCATACCTTACATCTATAGAAAAACTTCTAGTTAGAGAGGAGATTTTTTTTGGTGAGCGGAAAAGCATTACATTATTTTTTTGGAGGAAATACGGCAAGAGGTTTCTTTAGCCTATATGATTCTAATTTTGTTGGATTAGAGAAGGTCTTCATTTTAAAAGGTGGTCCAGGGACTGGGAAATCGACTTTGATGAAGAATATTGCGAATGACTGGCAGGAAAAAGGGTATGATGTAGAATTCATCCATTGTGCTTCCGATTCAGATTCTGTTGATGGTGTTATTTTTCCTGCATTAAAAATAGGAATAGTTGATGGGACCGAGCCGCATGTCATAGAACCTAAGGCACCTGGTGCTATTGAGGAGTATGTGAATCTAGGAAATGCATGGAATTCACAACAACTTAGCACCAAAAAAGATGACATTATTCAATTGATGAATGAAAAAGAGGAAGCGTATGCGCAAGCTTATCATACTTATGCAGAAGCGTTAGCAGTTCATGATGAATGGGAAGAAATCTATATTGCCAATATGGATTTTGAAAAGTTAAATGTGTTGACTGAGGAAATAAAGGCAACTTTTTTTGGAGAAATTCATTTAAATAAGAAAGCAGATGTCCGGCATCGATTTTTAGGTGCAGCTACGCCGATAGGTGCAGTAGACTATGTGCCAAATCTAACTGAAAACATTCGGAAGCGTTACTTTTTGAAAGGCCGACCTGGTTCAGGAAAATCAACCCTTCTGAAGAAATTAGCTTCTACTGCTGAAGAAAGAGGCTTAGATGTAGAGATCTATCACTGCGGGTTCGATCCGAATAGCTTGGATATGGTCATCCTCCGAGAACTTGGAATTGCGATTTTCGACAGTACCGCACCTCATGAATATTTTCCATCTCGTGAAGGCGATGAAATAATTGATTTATATCATGTTGCCGTTTTCCCAAGAACGGACGAAATTTATGAAGAGCAAATTTCGGGGATTTCCAAAAGATATCGAAATAAAATGAACGAGGGAACAGCAAGTTTAGCTGAAGCAAAAAAATCACATGACAAGTTAGAAGCGATATATCACGAAGCAGTTGATTTCTCTATTGTTGAAGGTATACAAAAAGAAATTGAAAATACGATAGTTGAGCTAGTAAAAGGTTCAACTGTGGATGAGTGTAGGTAATGTATTTTATAAAAGAAATATTCTATAAAAGCATCTATTAATTGTGCATTAGATAGGTTAAGTTTCTTAATTAATAGTATTTGAGTTTTAATGTTAAAAAATCTATAAAAAAAAGTTACTGGAGAAGTCCAGTAACTTTTTTTAATATCCTCTTCAAAAATGAGAATTTGAAAATAATACAATAGCTTAAAACGTAAAACATCTCACATGATTGCTTTAAAAAAGGGAAACCATTATTTTTAAGATTTAATTGCTAAGCAACAACACTAAGAGAAAGTCTCCCTATTAATCACATTTAACAAATCTAAGTATTTGTAACGATGGATATAGAGGCATTTCAGCTGTATTAGACTTTATTATTTATCAATCGTCTCAGAAAATGATTTTCTCTGTGATTTCAACTTTTTAATTTTTACGTTAATATTTTGTATGGAATCCTCAGTGAGCTCCAATTTTCCATCTTTTTTGAATTTTTTCCACGCTTTGAAGTTATTACGGTATAAGTACTCAGATAATCGATAAATATCAGTATTTTGATTTAATGCTTCTTTGTATGTGTCTTTAATTTCTTTTTCTACTTCTTTAATTACCCCTTTTCGAATTTCCTCAGACGATACGTCTCCATGAAATTCACTAATAGTGACATTCATTTTTAAATCAATATCAAATTTTACATCACTCTTTCTAACAACTGGTTTTACTTTCACTTTTAATTTATCTACAACTACCGTGAATTCTACTGAGTCATTGGAATCAATCTTGACTGTGACTTCCCCACGCTTTGTATCTTTCGTCATCCATTGTAATCCACGTATTTTGTCTGCAGGCAAGTACCCTTTAAATTCTTTTGGAGAGAGTAGTCCAACTCCTGATAAAGCAGTAGTATTTGTTTTTTCTTTTTCAGTCGCCCATTGTTTGTTTACAGATATAAATGGAATCGCAATTTCATGATTAGGTTCATTTAATCCAATTATTAGCTCACGTAAATTGATGGGTTTAATAAATGATTCTTGTTCATATGAATTTTCTGGGTCACCCAACTTTGATAATATAAGAGATTTATTAATAATAGGCGTGGCTAACAGTATATCCTTAATAGAATCATTAGTACCGTACATCCAGATTTGATATCGGGTTTCTCTATAACGAAGAAAATTATCTATAATAGGATTTGCTCTCCCATCTTTTAATGCTTCCTCCGAGAAAATGATAAACGAAAAGAATCCCCAAAAAACTTTTTGATCGATGGAATGATATAGATTGAAAATTGCTTCATCAATTGTTTTACCTTTAGCATGACCTACTTCTGATTGTATGGGATTAGTAACAGGTTGTTCGGTTTTTGCAGTATTAGAAAAATCAATAATTTGAGCATATACTTCGTATTCACCATCTTTGAAATCCACACCGACACCATGAATATAAAGCATCCTTTCAGGTTCAGCTACATCCCAACAACCTGAAAGTAAGGCTGTGAGAAGTGCAATTATCAATATTCTCTTATTCATTTTTATCCTCTTTTGTCCGTGTTTTATCTAGAGAATCTAACATATTTGGACGTTCTTTATAGTTTTTCGGAGGAAGTCTAAATATTGATTTTTTAATCGTTGACCAACTTAAATCTGCGGAGATATTCATATATGGTACTCCAAATGTTCGAATATTTGATAAGTAAAAAAGTGTAAAGAAAAGTGACATAAAAAAACCAAACAACCCCAAAAATGCGGTAACTACTATAAAGCAAATACGTAAAACACTTACTGCAGTAACAAGTGATTGGTTGATTAGAGTAAATGTTGCAATGGTTGAAATCGCTATAATGACAATCATCGCAGGACTCGTAACACCAGCTCGAATAGCTGCATCCCCAATAATTAATCCGCCAACAACGCTAATCGTTCCTCCAATGGCAGTGGGAAGGCGTAAGCCCGCTTCTCTGAATAATTCAAACATGAGGAGCATAAGGAGCATTTCAATAGCAGAAGGGAGTGGAAGTCCTGTATTCAATTGTACAACCGTCGCTAGTAATTGTAGTGGCAATTGATCTTGATGAAAAGTAGTTAAAGCGAGCCAAAATGCAGGCAGGAGCAAACCGATTAATATACTAAACACTCGTAGTACCCGCTCAAATGAACTGAAAATGATCGTATTTTCATTATCCTCACCAGATTTTAAGAGTAAAAATAAATTCACTGGTGTGATGACAGCATAAGCTACTCCATCCACCATTATAATAAAACGACCTCTTACCAGAGATTGAATCGCATGATCTGGCCTTCCTGTATAATCGGTCCGTGGAAAGAGCATCCCGCTTTTAATAATGCGTTCCATTAATAGGTCTCCACTAAAAACAATATCTGTATCGACTGCATTTAACTCTTTTTTGATCTCACTCAATATTTCTTTATTGGCAATATCATCAAAGTAGAGAATGGCTACGGAAGTTTTTGAACGTTCACCTAATTCTAATTTTTCTACACATAATGAATTTGTAGGTAATCGCTTTCTAATTAAGGCAATATTAACTGAAATATCTTCAATGAAGTCATCTCTTGGGCCTTTAATAACCATTTCCATTCGAGTTTCTTCCGGACTTCGATTAGGTTTTTTAGCAATATTACTTGAATATAGAAGAAGCTCGTCCTCAAAGAAAAGAAGTAAGTATCCAGTAAATACGAGTGAGATTGCATCTTCTTTATCTTCAACTTTTTTTAAATCAGGAATTATTAATTGAGTATTTACGGCTTCATCCAAAGTTTGATCGATGTTGTTAGATAGAAATTCTTGAACTCTTTGGACAATAACTTCATTTAATAGCTGTTGATCTATCATTGCATCACAAGTAATAAAGTGTACTTTATGTTGATTGAATGTATACGATTGAAAATGAACATCCGCAGACTTTTGAAATAACTGCCTCAAGGTATTAAGATCTATTGGCTTTTTAGCTGATGTCATCATCCTTCACTACTTTCTGGAAAATTATTTTATTTGGGCCTTTTTAGCTGCTCTTCCTGAAAAGAAAGCTATAATACCAAGGAAAAGGGATAGTATTAAAAAGAAAAGAAAAGTTACAGTCAATAAATAATGCCCCTTAATTTCAAGAAACTTACTGTCACTCATTAGGAATAATGATAAAGATATAAAGAAGAAAGCAGGAGATAACGTTAACCAAATACGCTTTTTCTTCCCGTTCATATTGAAAATATCTACAACGACATAAAGTAGTAATCCAACTCTTATAAATGCACCCGTAAGCCATTGATAAATTGAAAGAAAATCAAGATGTTCAATAAAACGACCTATTGAAATGAGTCCCCACTCTTCAAAAGCAGGATAGGTTTGTTTGGCAGCTTCAGTTGGTCCAAATTCAATGATTGCTCCAACGAGTGGCCCTAATGTCAATCCCATTAAAATAAAAAGCATAATCGTGAAATGGTACCACCGAATTTTGCCTTTAATTTGATGTTGAAGAAATAAGAACAACACGAGCTCTATAAAACCGGAAGCTGGATATACCATTCCTTTGAAAACTGGTTGTAAACCGTGTTCAAAAAAAGGACGCAATAACTCAGGCTCTTTAACTTGGATGTTCGTAAATGCTACAAAAAAGCCAAAAATAACTACTCCGAAAAGTACCATTACATTTATCATCGCAATGGTCTGTAAGTTTGATGTGACAAGTAAGATACAAAGAATTGTATAAATGATCAACATAATTAACATAGGTGTATTAGGTAAAAAGGTAGTTGTAATCCATTGCAAAGTTTCTCTCATCGTAAAAGCAGCCATAATAATGAGGTAAATGGCAATAATATATAGCACTATAGTTGAGCCAACTTTGCCTAACTTACTTTTTAACCAATCTTTAATCGGCTCTTGTTTGGATTTTTTATGAATATAAACTAAGAGAAATAGCCATGGAAATAGTGCTACTGTCGCTAAAATGATAGAAGCCCATCCATCTCTCCCAGCAACTTTTAATAACGACGGAATAATAGTTACATGATTTTTTAAACCGATGACGGTCATCGATAGGAATATGACGTGCAATACACTAATTGTACCGATGTTTTTCACATTACACCCTCTAACATCTATTGGTATCTATTAGTTTTGCCAATTATGGGGAAGTTTATAAGGAATATAGTGCGAAAAAATAGAACCACTTGAATAATTAATTGGATTCAAGTAGTTCTATCAGTTTGCAAATTTTATCAGGAACTTAAAGGCTCTTCGAGAGAATACAATAATTTCTCTATTTTATTTTCGCTGGCTTGGACCCACCTACTTTTATCTTCGATATGACCATCTTTGTCCAATGGCTTTTGAAATTGACTAATCCCAGCTACTGTAGTTAATGCATTTTCATCACGGTCTAAACCAATGTTCACAATATGTTTAATGACATAAGGGGAACCGAATGCTATTAAAGCTTCGTAGTGGTCTAATTCTCCCTCTAAAACTATAAAGGGAAGTCTTAAATATATCGTCTCTCCAGCGTCTCGCCATAAAATGCTATCAAATTGCCCTTGATCATACTCAAAATTCGAGGAAAAGTCACAACCATATTCCTCGAAAATATCTCGAATATATCCAAAATGAGTTTTTCTACCTTCAATAGGAGATTGTAGTCTTATCATTAGTATTCACTCCAGTTAAAAAAAGATTATTACTATTCTTTACAAAATGAAGAATCTCATACAAAAAAGTAACAAGAGTTGAAAAAAGATAAATAATCCTGTTGAAAGAGAAGACTTGAGATATATTTTGAACCAATTCTCTCTGAAGAAGGGATTGATTCAAGGTTTTATATGTATCAATCGTTTGGATTTCTTATGTATAAAAATTTTCTTGCATAATAGATAGATCAAATATCCAATCAGAACACCTATTGTATTTAAGATAACATCATCAATATCTGTACTACGTCCGATGAAATATTGAATGAACTCGATAATACAAGTAGTGCTAACTCCAAAAAAGAATATTTTCATTAAAGAACTCCACCGCTTCCAAAGTAAAGGGATAAAAAATCCAAGTGGTGAAAACAAGAACATATTAGCAGTAACATTCAGTAAAGAAACACTGTCCCAAGAATCTACGTTTGCATTACTTTCAAAAAAGTACTGAGATAATGTATGGAAAGGGATAATATTTATAGTTGCGATAGAATTAGATAGATACAGATCAAAATAGAATTTTCCTGTGTCAGTTATAATCCCCATATCCCATTGGGGAATAATTGTTTGAGAAGCTAAACCAATTACATACATAAAAAAAAATATTAGAAGTGCTTCATAAACTAAGTTGGTACGTTTTCTAGTTTTCTTGATAAGTATTAGTCGAATAATAACAATTACAGGTAATGCGACAAGCATATAGCCAATCATATTTAATATATACATCAAAATTAAGCTCATAGTTCCTCCTTCGTTGAATAGATAAGAATATTATACTATAAAAACTTCTTTTGAAATTTTTATCTTTTTCGTGTTTTGTAAATCGCTAATACCATGAAATATACGGAAAAACACTCGATTTCGATTATGAAGATTCAAGCTGGTTATCTTCTTTTTTCATTTCAATAAGCTAAAAAGAGTTTATTTTTAAATAAATAATCATAGGTATTTCTTTTTGGGACAACATAATGTAAGAAAAAATCTCAAGAGGTGATGATCATGATTATTGAAAGGTCGTCTAAGTGGGAAGAAGACTTCATAAACAAGCTAGAGAGTGATGGTGAATGGGATAGTTGGAAACTCTACAATATGAGTTACGACGTAGTGAAAACAAACCTTATTACAGAATTTTCTGGTCTCCAATCTCCAAAATACTTACCTAACTTAACACCCCTTACTCATCAATTAGAAGCAGCTGAAACAGTTATCGAGAGGATGAATGGAAAAGCGATTCTTGCAGACGAAGTGGGTCTTGGTAAAACGATAGAAGCAGGTCTCATACTGAAAGAATATCTAATAAGAGGGCTTGTAAAAAAAGCATTAATATTGGCTCCAGCTTCTCTTATCAATCAATGGGTAGAAGAATTAAATTATAAATTTTATATTCCTGTAATTGCATATAGAAAAAATATTCAGTTAGATCAATACGATATAGTAGTCATGAGTATGGATACGGCTAAAAAGAGTCCACATCGAGAAGCAATATATGCTCAAGATTATGACATGATTATTATTGATGAGGCACACAAATTAAAAAATCATAAAACAAAAATCTACGAGTTTGTCCAAAGTTTAAAGAAAAAGTTTTGTTTATTATTAACTGCTACGCCAATTCAAAATGATGTATTTGAATTGTTTTATCTCATTTCTTTATTAAAACCTGGGCATCTAGGTAATTACGAAATGTTTCAGTCCTCTTTTTCAGCAAGCAAACACAATTTAGAACATGATGAGTATTTAAGAGAATTAGTTAATCAAGTGATGGTTAGAAATAGAAGACAGGATACAGGGATTGAATGGACAAATCGACAAGTGCAGATAATCCCGATTCAATTTACAGATGAAGAAAGAGAAGTTTACAATTTGATTTTGGATTTAAAAGATGTTTCTTCTGCTTTTTCGGGCGCTTTTTCAATGATTACTTTGCAGAAGGAAATGTGTAGTAGCAAGGAAGCTACTTACTTAACCTTAAATAATATGCGTCAAAATTGTGGTGACCAAGAAGAGGAAGATTACGTTGAAGGAGTCATTCAAAAGCTTATGGCATTGGAAGTAAACTCGAAAGCGGAGAAGACGTATGAGATTATTTCTAAGACAACTGACAAAGTCATTATCTTTACTGAATACCGAGCAAGTCAAGCTTATTTGCAGTGGTATTTAAATTCAAAAGGTATTACAAGCGTTCTTTTTAATGGGAAATTCAAGAAAAATAAACGTGATTACATGAAGCACTTATTCAAGGAACATGCACAAGTCCTAATTGCAACAGAAGCAGGAGGGGAAGGTATAAACCTGCAATTCTGTCATCATGTCATAAACTATGATTTACCTTGGAACCCGATGAAGTTAGAGCAACGAATTGGCCGTGTCCATCGTTTAGGACAAGAACATGACGTTCAAATTTATAATTTAGTGACAGATAACACCATTGAAAAAGATATATTGGACATGCTCTACGTTAAAATTGATGTCTTTGAAAAAGTAGTCGGAGAATTAGATGACATTTTATCAGCTTTAAAAAAGTCCATTTAAGATAAAAAGTAACAGTGGTAAATGTTTTTCGCCCAAAAACGAAGCGTCAGGTGTATACAGAGGAGGGTTTACATGTTCCCACAACAAGTTCATGGTTACTTGCGAAGTTTTTTTCTAGAGAACGATTGTCATATTGTAAATGAAAGTGACCATTTCATTACTGTGCAATTAACGATTGATATGGATAAACGGATTATGAACCGTCCTTTCTATTGGAGATATTTAGAAAGCACGAACGGTGTACCATGTCCGGCACAATTAACTTTAATTACAGATCAAACGAAGCTTGATGGCAATATTAAAGGAGAAATTGTACATTTTGGTTCTCCTCGACTCAATCAATTGTTTCAAGCAACCAAAGAGTTAGGGGCATTTGTACAAATGTTTGAGAATGTAAATTATCTTGAAACAAAAACCATTTTAACCCCATGGCTTGCTGTAAATTATAAAGTGTCATATTACAGCGATCAAACAAAAGAAATGCTATATTCTTTTGGCTTAAATCTAATGACAGGCCAACTTTTAGATGGTTTCCAAGAATCATTAAGTGAAGTGGAATTAGTAACAGCTATGCCGGAAAATGCATTTGAGCTGCCTTATATTATAAAACCGATTAGAGCTTTAGAACGCTTAAATGTAGCAATAGAAAATATCGTTCAACAAGATGACCATACTTGGGCTGAAGAAGCGAACAAAAGATGGCAAAAGGCACAACAAGTATTAGAGTACTTTTATGATGGGGTTGAGGATAAGCCGGAAAGTTACGAGATGGAGAAGCAAGCACTAGAGGAACAATATGACCCTAGAATTAAAATCGAAGTAATTAATGGTGGATTGTTTTATTTGAAATGATTATGCTGATGACTTTTAGTACCATGCTAAGAGTTGATGTGAAAACTGCGTTTAAAACCGCAAGTAATATAAATGAAAGTACATTACTAAGAATTTGAAGTAATGTACTTTTTTGAGTGAAGATAGAAGGATAGGAAAGTTAAGAAAAGCTAACCCATTTTATTAAGCTCTAAATTTCGAATTGAATGTTCAATTCTTTCGTTGCTTCCAATTATACAAAAGTGTAGAGAAAAGGTTTGCTCCCAAAAACAATAAATTTCCTTGTGCATTAAAAGTTAACACTTGCGTTTCGAAACTCATCTTCTCATGGTATTCATCTTTCGTTAAACCCAATTCCTTTATTTTCTTCTTGAACTAATGGGACGATTGTGGA
This sequence comes from Viridibacillus sp. KH_047, assembly GCF_057838945.1. NCBI lineage: Bacteria > Bacillati > Bacillota > Bacilli > Caryophanales > Caryophanaceae > Viridibacillus > Viridibacillus sp. KH_047. The sequence goes on from NZ_CM174479.1 coordinate 1,451,098, forward strand.
GATACGGAATATCATTTGTGTCGGTGACGGTGGTACTAAGCATACGAACAATTTCTACTCCAACCCATACATAATTAAAGGATAGTAGAGTGCATTAGTATTTTTTAAATCGTGAACAAAAAAGAAGACTCTTAGTGGAGAAAGATTATTTTCTTTTCTTCCCATTATCTTTTGTTAAAGGTTGATTTTTCTTAACTTTTTCAAAAATCACATGGACATGGATTTTGTTTTTATCCATTGTTATCACATCAACAACTTTTCCTTTACGGCCTTTAATTTTAATGTTCTCGTCGACTGAGGGAATGATTCTTAAACACTGATTTAATACTAAAGTATTGTTTTCATAAAAATGAACATTATACATCTACTAATATCTCCTTAATATTAAACTTTTATTCCAAACGGTAAAGTCACCAAATTAGTTCATTAATTGTTACTACTAGTTTATTTTTGTTGTGCAGTAAGGTGTTCATCAAACGCATCAAAAATATGAAGAAAATGATCGGCTTCACGAAATACGTGATCCGCAAGAAGTGCCGGGATATTACTATTGATTTTACAAGCTTCTTGAATTCACGTAGTGATATAACTGATACGCGGTTTTGATCAAGAAACAGGTCCAATAATGGCAAAGTTTATGATTGAGGGAGCATATGATCCAAATCTTGTGCTTGGAAAAGAAGCTGATCAAATCATTACTGAATTCTCTTGCTTGTTCGACTAGTTTTCTTTCGGACGGATCTAACAAATGACCTATAAACTTTGAATGGTCCGCCATTATCTTCAGGTAAAATCCATTTTCTTTAATAATGATTTCGGGTAATGGTCTTAGCTTTCCTGTATTCAATTCCTTAATCACTTATTATATGCGATAAGAGGTTAATTAATGAAAGTTTTACAGTTAGTCCAAGCTTCAAACTAAAAATATGTTTTTTTACAACATAGAAAAAGCCTCTCATCCGTTTACCGAATATATGTAGAGGCTTTTATTATTTGGTTTTATTGTCCGATCTGGATAACTTGTAATGATGCTAATTTGTAACTGAATTGTTCTTGTAATTCAGCAAATAGCTGAACAACATCACCTTCCACTAATGAAAACAAGTTGGTTGAAGTTAGTGCATTAGATGTAATGGATTCTCTGTAAGATGAATCTAATTTAATGGTATTGTTGATTTCAATCCAAAATCTTGATGGGGTACAGGTGAATGCTTTTGCAATTAAATTGACCGCATAGTTAATTTGATAAATCCCTGTTTTTTCTATCTGTAACCCTTGACGAATGATACTAACATCTTGCAAAGGGCCTGGTTTATTAAAAATTACATTTCCTGATACCGATTCTTCTAGATCAGTATATGCAAATCCGTAGGCTACATTTAATGTTCCAGGTTCACCTGGTACTCCAGGAAGACCTTGGTCTCCTTTTGGTCCAGGTTCACCTGGTACTCCAGGAAGACCTTGATAACCTCTTGGTCCTATTGGCCCTCGGTCGCCGCATGGCCCAGGTTCACCTTGTTGTCCTGTAGGTCCTTGATAGCCACGAGGTCCTCTATTTCTTGGGCACTCATGCTCGCAATTACAAATAAATTCATTACACTTTGAACAGCGATTCATGATATCACCTCCTTATCTCAAAAAATTCCGATTTTGAAAGGCCTTGTTCATCTACTCTTATTAGTTACGAATACTAATTGGTATATTCAGAAGTGATCCTCCTGAACTGGATTGGATGGAAATAACTCTCGTTGCATCTGGTTGTTTTGAAGAATTTTCTATGCGGTACTTCCATTCACCAAGTTCATCTACGGGAACTTGGGCGAGTAAGTTGCTACCTAACTGATTCCCTATAAAAATAGAAATTATAACACCAGGTCCAAGTACATCTGATGTTCCTTGAATCCGCCATTCAGCATCTCGTATTCTGAATTGCGATAGGGTGACCGTCAAATTTTGAGGGATAGATGCTACTGTGATTTCATCAGACGAAGTTCCTCCAGGTCCACGAACAGTTAATCGAAAAGTAAGAGTTGTGGGCTGTGTAGGGAATGTAAACGTGGCCATAGCTGCATTCGAATTGTTTATTTGAACTGGTAGTCCCGTGATTTGTTCCCATTGATAACTAGTGACGTCACCTGTAGCACTACCTGCCAATGTTACAATACTTCCTTGTGAAACAACTTGATTAGGTCCGGCATTTGCAACTGGTGCTTGCGCAGACTCGATAACCGTGAAGTTCACCGTATCAGTAGATGGTCCTCCTTCACCGTCAACTGTTAATTGGAAAATAAGGGTTGTTGTTATATTTGGTGCTGTGAAAAATGGTGTTGCACTATTACTGTCGCTTAGAGTAACGGGTATGCCAGAAATTTGAATCCAGCTAAAAGTTGTAATAGGACCTGTTGAATTCGTGCCGTTAAGTGTGACCGTAGTATTGAAAATTACAGTTTTATCCTCACCTGCATTGGCGATAACAGATACAGGTGTATCTGGAGAACCTGAAACGGTTACTGGTATCGTACTTGTTCCTCCGGCAGTAGAAAGGATAGTAACATTGGCGGGTGCGAATGGTAAGCTCGAAGTGAGTATCCCATCTGGTGGGATTAGTAGATCGCCAACCCCAAAATCTTCCACTGATAAAGTAGGGGTGCCAAATGTATCACTCGATGTAGCTTGAATTGTAATGCTTGATGTATCCGTGTCGTAGTTAACGGATGCGGTAATGAAGTCAACGGGTACTGCTTCTTTAATGCTTGGAGGAATGTCGCTCAAATTCGTTATTGTAACTGGAGTAGGTAATTCACCAATAAATCGAACACGAGCAAAGTACTTTCCATTGATACCTTGTAATGTTGTAGCATCTATTCCAGAACCCGTTATATTAATAGTTTGTGGAGTATCATCCGAAGTAGCGAATACATCAATTAATCCACTACCACTTTCAGTTCTTGTGTAGGTCGCCCTTTGTACATCGACTCCGGAAATTGTTGAAATTTTGCCCAATAGGGTAAAGCTTCTCGTTTCAATACAGTTATCTCCGTTAATTCCAGGTGTAGTAGAACGATCCGGCGAACCGATTCCGATTCCAGGACCTTCAATTCTAAAATAGTTTTGAGATTGCCCAAATCGATCCGTGAACAAACTTCCCACAATTGGATGTAATACAGTGGGGTTACCGATATACCCTTCTGGTACAGCTGGTGCTACAGTTGGATCCCATATTAAGAATGGGTGCACACGACTATTCAGTGCAAGATCAAAGTCTCCACCATTTAACCCTCCGATATCCTCTGTGAAATTGATTTCTGCAGAGCCATCCCCATCCGGCTCCGCAATGAATGTATCGACTCCATACGGGTGTGTTACAGTATATTCTGCCTTCGGTTGCAGTCCAGCAACTCGAATGCGCACTCTTCCAAATACAATTTGTTCATTGTCTTTCGGCACACCATTTACAAATGCAGCCTCCAATGCTAAAACAAGTCGAGCCCTCTCGCCTGTCCCTGTCGTCATTTCCGCCTCTGCCTGCATATAAAAAGCTTCTTCCGGATAATTGTCGGGAAAAGATATGGGCTGTGTTGGATTAGGTAAGTCTGTTGGAGCTATTCCAGAAAATGGGTCATTTGGGTCAACATTTAATTGAAGACGCACACCATTTTCATCTTTATACCAAACAGGAAAACCATCAAACGCATTAATCGGTCCAACCTTCATGAAATACCTCCTCAAAATAAACCTGATAATAATATATGTACAATTGATTTTAAGAGATTGGGCATGAATGGCGTAAGATTGGATATATACCTTAGACAAGTTGCCATTGCACTGAGTATTCCATAACTTATATTGAGGTGGAACCATGGATAAGACTACAATCTTACTTCTAGTATATTTGGACATATGCATATTTTTTGGTTTTTATATGTATTTACGGAGAGTCAAGAAAATTATCGGTTTTCATTTGGGAATGAACATTAGCATGGTGATGGGCGGGATGATTGCTTTACTTTCAGGTGTAGTACTCATTCTTCAATTTCCGTTTCATTTTACGTTAATTACTGTGATTTCAACATTAGCAGGATTAGTAGTGGGAGCAATATTTGGACTACTATTCGATTACCAAACTTTTGTGACAGGCTTAACAAATGGAATAGTTGTTGGACTTATGGCACCGATGATCGGAACAGTAATCGAAATGCCATCCATGTTTGTCTGGTGTATTCACATTTTTTTTGCAATCAGTTTATGTACGATTTCAATTTCGATTAAAAGGTCGTGAAGTAATCTTGCTACTCATCATGATACTGCTCATATGGAATTTGGGCGAAATGATTTTTATTTATCGTATATTCAGGAAGAAGAGCTTGTTATTTGATGATCGGTTTACGAAGACGATGTGTATGGCGATAACGACAATTTCTTCATTTACCCTATCACTTTATCTTGAATTATTGTTACCTGAAAATCAGAAGGTTACTTTTCTTATCCCTATCTTAGCAGGGATATTTATCGGTTGGAGGTTCGGTTCTATTATTAAAGCACCTGCAACCCTAAACGGTATTTATAACGGAACGATGGGCGGAATAATGGGAATGATGTTAGGAGCTGTATTGCAAAATCCCGCACTATGTAATATCCCAATGGAGTCAGAAGCATTGATTGCGACAAATATGTATGTTATTGCATTTCTTGTTACTTCATTACACGGAGTCGTTAGTTTTTTCATACGTTATTCGATAAAAGTGTAGGAAGGTTTTTACCTCAAATAGATAAGTATCAGTTTCAATACTAACCATTGTACTCCGTATGCTTGGAAATCAGCTATCAAAGTGAAACTAAATCATATTCATTTTGTTACGCGCTATAAAAAAGGAGGGATTTATTGAAAAAAATCAGTACTTTACTAATGCTAATCATTTTTTTTATAGCTATTTACCTTCTATGGCCTCGTGCAATTGAATTACCTTATATTGGAGCTGTGGAGGAGTGGCCACTTTCTGAAGTGAGTGGGAAAGAAATACTCATCCAAGATAAACCGAAACTCATCACTTTTTTCTTTACCAACTGCCCCGATGTTTGCCCTACTACGATGTGGGATCTAAAAGATTTACAGAAGGAAATGGAGAAAAGAGGAATATCCCAAAATGAGTACTTTATCATATCTGTTACGGTGGATCCTGAATATGATACGAAAGATACAATTATTAAGTATAGGGAAGCCTTTGATATTAATAGCCCAAATTGGTTGTTTTTAAGAGGTACAGAAAAGGAGACATACGAATTTACTAAGTATTTCAATTTTTCCTACAAGAAAAATGAAGATGGATTTCTTACTCATTCCACATCTATGTATGTATTGGATTCAAATGATAATATACGAGCCCATCACGATATGGCAGTAGGAGGAAAGCAAGTAGAAATCAAAAAAATTGCAGATCATTTCCAAGAACTACTCAAATAAATAACATGCCGTTTTTCATAATCGTCTTTTTTTGAAATATTATTTGGAGGAAATCTTTATGAAGGAAGAGTATAAGAATATTGAACTGGAAAAGAAAGCTCCGGAGCTATCGAATAAGGCTCCTTCGTTTTCATCACCAACAAGCGCCGTATCCGAGGAAGAAACAAGAATACTTGCAGAATATAACGAACAGAAAAATATGTTTAAAATGGTCAATTTATATGAACCCCACCGTAAAACACTTACCTTAAAAATGTTTTTTAAGATGAAGAGAAACCATCAAGTTGTAATTTCTTCGGTTACAGAGAAGAACGTAACTCTAACGACGGAGGGAAAAGTAACGGCAATTGGTAGAGATTTTGTCATGCTTACGAATTTACAAAAAAGAATTTGGATCCCATACGCCGTAATTGATGCTGCAAATATCCCCTTTGGTTACCCCACCTATTCGAACTCACATCAGTTTCATATATATGACAATCAACTGCAGAAAAAGCTCATGCTCCATTTTGGTGAAACGGTGACTAAACGAGATGTATTAGTTCAACAGTTTTTTGAAGAATCTCTCAGAACAAACTTGCATTCTTGGAATGGAACATGGGTTGAAGTAGTGACAACTGAACAATCGGTTTTCGGAAAAATATTAAAAACAACAAAAAAAGAATTATTACTCCAAAGATTCAAAACAGAGGTGTCCGTCCCCCTAGATGACATACGATTTGTATCTACTTTTCGCTTATTTTCCTTGTGGAGAAAAATATTGTCTATCAAGTTTTCCGTCTTATATTCAAAAATTAGAGGAGGTAGAAAAGTTGAGTATGAAAGAAGAAAGTTCTTTTCAAGATTATAAAAGTTTATTAGGTCAAGAAATACTCGTCATTACGAGAGCTGTTCAGCTTAACTTATTAGGGCAAGTATTTCGCCCTATTTTCAGTGGGACGGTGTCAGATGTACAAGAAGGACACCTGACATTATCACCGGTCATCATAAAGATGGTAAATGCTCCATTTTATCAATTTCCATTCCCTTTAAGCATCCCACTCGAGCAAATTGTGTCATTTTCTACAGAAATACCTAGTGACTTAGTATTTCCATTAACTTAACAGAAATGGGTGACTAAATGTCTCATCATGATGAATCTCAGCCGCCGATTAATGATATTCGAGAGCAAGCGCTTATTAATTACTTTAAAAGAAACAAAGGGAAAAGAGTGTTTATTTTAACGGAATCATTTCCGTATATGTATATTGGAGAAATATTAAATGTAGTTGACGATATGGTTGAATTATTTGTCCAAACAACGTCCGTTCCCGCATTGGAAGGAAAGAATTGGATTTTGCATATCGACTCTATTGAGGTGTTCTATATTGAAAAAGGGACAGGGGCCAAGATTCCTAATTTGAAAGATTAGAAGAAAAGAGATGATGCAGATGAAAAGAAGTTATCACGTAGTAGCGATTCCAATTAGAATAGTCCTGAACTCTTTCGGTGATCATAATCCAAATGGAATGATGTACGTGTTAAAGGAGAATGAACAGAAAGTAAAAGAGTTGGTCAAAAAAAATCCTTTCTCTCCTGTTGATCTCGTTCAACCATTAGTAATTCGTGCTAATGAAGGAGATGTAGTGGAAATTCTATTTGAAAACAAATTACCATTTAATACAGGTATCCATTTTCAAGAAGCTGAGTATGACGTATGCCAATCTGATGGAGCAAACGTTGGAATAAACAAAGATAGCACTGTAGCTCCCTTCAAAAGTATCGTGTACCAATTACATGTTTTGAAAGAAGGAAACTATCTCTTTTCCGATTTAGGAAATCCCTCAAGCGGAGAAGAAGGCTCGAATTCAAATGGTCTGATTGGAGCATTATGTGTGGAAAATCGCTTTTCCTGGTGGACAGATCCAGAGAACGGAAAAGTATTAAACAGCGGTAAGTTTGCAGATATTCATCATCCATTATTACCTTCATTTCGCGAATATGTATGGATGTTTCACGATGAGATGGAAGTGAATGATTTAACCGGCAATCGCCCACTCAATCATTTCTCCAATCAGGAAGAGGAATCGTTCCACGGGGCCAATTATCGGTATGAACCAGAAAACAGACGTCAGCAGTTGATTTCCGAAGGAGTTGTTTGCCCAAATTGCGAAGGAGAAGAAGTTCATCATGATTCCTGGGTGTTTGGAGATCCATCAACACCGATATTACGGGGATATGTTGGAGATCCAGCAAAAATAAGAATTTTCCACGGCGGAGTAAAAGAAACACATGTATTTCATTATCATGTTCATCAATGGTTTAGTGATCCAAATGATTTGTCTTCTGAAATTTTTGACTCACAAGCTATAAGTCCGCAATCACATTACACAATTCAGCCACTTTACGGTTTAGGTAGTTTACAAGGCTCTTTTGGAGATGTGGTTATTCACTGCCACCTTTATCCCCATTTTGTCGCTGGAATGTGGGGGATGAATAGGATATTCAATACGCTACAAGATGGAAGTCAATGCTATCCGAATGGTGTACCTATAAAAGCATTGATGCCCTTGCCCGATAGAGAGCCACCATCAAAACCGACAAAGGAAAAACCAGGGTTCCCAAATTTCATTCCTGGAAAAGTTGGACTTAAAGCGCCGCGACCACCTCTTGGAATTGTTGGAGGAAGGGGTCTAACTGAATTAGAAAAAAATGCAGCAATTAAGAAACCTAGACCAGGAGCGGTATTTACAGATCCTTGTCCTAAAGATACACCGGTCAAGGAATTTAATATTTCATTAATTGAGTTACCTCTCATTTACAATAAGCAAGGTTGGCATGATCCTACTGGACGGATTTTTGTGTTGGACGAAGATATAAAAGATATTTGTTCAGGTGAAAAAGAGCCGGAACCGCTTGTCATCCATGCAACTGCGCATACTTGTTTCCACATTAATTTTACGAATCGATTGCCGCATATTCTCGACGGCGATGCATTCCAGCTCGTCACCAGGACATACGAAGTAGGTATGCATATACACTTTGTAAAATTTGATGTGCTAGTAAATGATGGCGCTAATGTTGGATGGAACTATGATTCTTCAATTTTACCTGGCCAAACGATTCAGTATTCTTATTACGCTGATGTGGAACTAAAAGCTTGGTTTTTCCATGATCATTTATTCCCGGGTTCTCATCAACAACATGGTGTCTTTGGATCAGGGGTTATCCACCCACGTTTTTCTAAAACCCTCGATCCATCAACTGGAGAGGGAGTTAAACATGGTACGCAAATTACGACAACTAACCCATTAACTCCTGATTATCGTGATTTTGTATTATTTGCGCAAGACTTCACCCATTTATTTAATAAAGATGGGGAACCACTAAGTCCTCCACCTTTTCCAGGTTCATTAGACGACCCAGGGTTATTCGGAGTTAATTATAAAAACGAGCCGTTACAATTTCGCTTAGGTAAGGACAATGATCCAGCATATAGTTTCAGTTCTTATGTAAAAGGAGATCCTATTACACCAATATTGAAGGCGTATGAAGGAGATACAATCCGGATTCGTCTTCTGCAAGGCGCACAAGAAGAGTCTCATAGCTTTAATGTTCATGGACTGAGGTGGTTAAAAGAACGTGGAGATCTGAATTCCGGGTTAGAGAATCAGCAACATATTGGTATATCTGAGTCATTTACAATGGATACCTTTATTCCACGATCTGGAGATTACTTATGGACATTTGAAACTGAAGAAGATTTGTGGAACGGGTTATGGGGGTTAATACGAGCTTTTGATGAGAAGGTACCAGACCTTATCCCATTACCTGATCGCCCACAACCATTAAAACGATCTAAACCTTTGCCGGAATGTACAGGGAAGAAGCCACCACCAGCTGAAGATCCGACATCTATTCCAATAAAAGGGCCAATCCGTCGTTTTAATGTAGTCGCTTTTCAGACGCCCATCGAATACAATTCATTCGGGGATCATGATCCAAGTGCAATCATTTTTGCACTATGGGAAGATATGAAAGCAATAAAAGAAGGAAAGAAAAAACCAGAACCTCTAATCCTTCGGGCTAACATGGGAGATACAGTAGAAGTGACATTAACGAGTTTATTGAAGCAAGAATTATTCCCTTTTCAAGATGGAATTTATCCGTACCCAATTGTCAAAGAACAAGCTTTTTACCCACCGTCTCTTCGCATTTCCCTACACCCTCAATTGATTGATTATGATGTGAAAACTTCTGCAGGTGAAACGGTCGGGTTCAATGGGGATCAAACTGTCGGTCCAGGTGAATCTCGGACGTATCGTTGGTTTGTCGATTCTCAAGTTGGGGCATGTGGCCTGTGGGATATGGCAGATATCCGCAACCACAAATCTCAAGGAGCTTTCGGTGCTTTTATTGCAGAGCCCAGAGGAACAAAATATTTGGATCCGTATTCACTGGAACCGGTCAAAACCGGAGCAAACGTAATATTACGTAATCCCTTACTACCAGATATAAGGGAATTCGTTTTAATCATGCATGATGGATTGAGACTATTAGATACACATGATCAGGTTATTTTTGATCCAATAGATGGTATTTTACTAGCTCCTCCGGAAGTTAGTGAAGATTTAATCGACACGTATGATCAAGGGTCACGGGGTTTTAACTATAGAAGCGAACGATTGATAAACCGGTATCAGCAGCATCCATTTCTTCATGATTTGTTCAGTTCAAAAGTTTTTGATGACCCGGCAACCCCACTATTCGAATGTTATGTAGGAGATCCGGTAACGATACGATTAATTACACCAGCTGAGAGACGAAGATCCCATACATTCCATTTGCATGGTCATCTGTGGCGCTTTGATACAAGAGATATAAATTCGCGTACAGAGTCATTCGCAGGTTTTAATGTGGCTGGTGCAACACGGAATTTGGAATTGTTAGGTGGAGCAGGTGCTTACAATGGTTTTCATGGAGATTTCATGTACCGTGCAGGAAATATTAGATGGGATTTAGAGCAAGGTTTGTGGGGAATCATGAGGGTGCTAGATAAGAAAAAGAATCACCTCCCTCCATTAGAGCAATAAGTAAAGAAAGGTTGTGTACCAATGGGAAAGGAAGAAGAGATACCAAAACAAGAGGAAAACGTTGACTTTTTTATTCCAAAAAAATGTTGTCCTGATCGTTTATCCTCTCCTGAATTCCCCTCGCCGGAAGATTGTCTTCCGCCCGATGAATTAGCGAAACTTAATGAGAAGATTGTAGACGCAAATGAATTATTGTTGAATCTTGCATTAGATGATGACCGGTCCGTACAAGAAACGTACCAAAAGGTTTTCGATGGATTAATCGGTTTACCAGTGGACGTGACAAATCAATTAGATGAATTGATTGAAGGGAGAGTAATCTTATCTGGGTTTGATTTTGTTGCCCTTCGCTATGAAGAAGTCGAGATCCTCATTCCACATGGGCAAATTGAATTTATTAAACCTGCTGGACGGTTTGCAGAGCCGTTTCCTGATCCTGAACTACTAGATATTGATCCTTGTCTTCGTAGGAATTTAACATTTCATTTTGGAGAAGTTGTCTCCTCATCCCCAGAGCTAATTCAACTTTTTTTTAGAATCCCTTTAGCTATTTATCTACTTATTTTCGTAGATAAACGGATTAAGGTAAAGTTAGAAGATACACAGGTAGAGGGAATTCTTACGAAGGTGAATAAAGAGTCAATTGTGTTAAAAATGGATGAAGTAAAAAGTGATATTCCGATAGATAAAATTTTTATGATTACATTAAAAGTAGGCGGTCATATGAAGTCGAATGAAAAATCATAAAAAATTTGTGAAACGCCCTTAAACACAAAAGGTGCAGTGATATTTATGTATGAATTCTAGGGTTTCAAGTGATCTTAAAAATTTACAAAACATAAAAAAATCAGTCCTTGAATACTATAAGGGCTGATTTTTTTTATAGCTGATTATGCGCATGGATTTTCTTTATGACAAGGACTAATTAATATTACATGTGAAATCTTATCGATGGAAAAAATCCACGTCTGTCCCTTTTGATGTTCTCTTTCGTTAGAGACTTCATCAAAATCGTTTTGCACTTCTTCTCCATTTTCACAATCTATTAGATGAGTACTATTTACAACCATTTCAACGAAATTCGATCCAACAAAGATAATCGTTCCCTTAATTTTTATCCCACTTTCTAAATCCATCTCAACTAAGCAACAAATCATTTGCTGTAGACGGGAACTAAGTCCGTCCTGTAATCCGGCTAATCGAACTCTAAAGTTATCACTACACAAATCTTTTCGACATCGACAACAACGATGACAAGTATCACAACATTTATGAGAACAACTGCATTTGCATGAATGGTCTTTGTTATCATGACAGCAACAAATAGAACAACAATGCTTTTCCATATAATCCCCCCTCTCCTCATGCTTACTATTATTATATGAGCGAGTTAACAAAGGGGCTGATTGGTAAACCTATACAAATGTCACATATAAAAATTACAAAAAAGTATTTTAAAATGAAAGTCACTTTTGCGCTCTTAATCTCATTGTTGTGCACCAACATCAGGGGTGAATATATTTACTTATTGGGGAAATAATAGATATCTGAAACTAAATCCATCTTCAACAGCTTCTCTAATTAATACTCTTGCTACCAAGTTTAAAACTGATAGTAAAGGATTTTCTAGTTTAAGCAATATGGTATCAGGTATAAATAGTTATATAACAAATAAAGGATATTCGGCTACTGTATCTTCTTATGCAGGTACATTTAGTAGACATACAACAGAGTAAACGCAGGTTATCCAAGTTGGGTTACAACTTAAGATCATCCTGTATGGGAAAATCATGCAGTTCCAAGTAGAAGTTCTTACTTAGTCATACAGCGAAAAACCTTATCGTATGTAGATAAGGTTTTTAATAATGAAATAGATTATATAACTGAGACAGGATTCATTTTCGTTTTTTTATCTGTCAGTGTCAAAGGATATTGTGCGAATGAATTGTATATTTAGAACTATAAAAACCCCATTTCCGCAATAAAACACAAGGTTCGAATGATTGTAACTGATTTATTAAATCAACGAGATGATTCAGGCTAAAGAAATTAAGTTTTATCTACTTTATTCAATTGGAGAGAATGAAAAGAATGTATATAATCACAAAAAATAGTGAAATAATCCCAAATTGAATAATAGATTTGAATTATTTAACCAAACCCTTTTATTGAAAAAAGATAGCTATTTCAAAAAAACAAAACTCTCTTAACATTTAATATGATGATAGGTCAGTTTTTTTATCCCAATTCATTTTTTAAAATTTCGTAACATATTATTGCATTAGAAGAATGAGTGGAGGTGGTGCTTAAAAACAGAAATGTTGGAAAAGCTTTAATTATATTTATGAACAAGGCTTGTATATCGAAAATTTAATAGATTTGCGCCAAATTTCAAAGCCTACTATATAACAGATTTATGAAGGTAGAAAAAAGACAGAACTATCATTTTATCGTATAGAGATCCCAAAGTGGTGCGTAGGAAACGAATTTCGAACAGTAACGTGTAATGAAAGAATAAGCTTTAACTAATTAGCAATTATTTCTCGAATTAGATGGAAGTGATTTAATAAGAGGTAATAGCAATTAGATACTGATTAATATTGTGGATTAGGAGCTGGTTATGTTGAGCTATTTAAGTGAACTTATAAGTACTGAATTTATTTTCATTAATTTGAAAGCGGTTACAGATGGAGAAGTGCTTTTAACCCTAGCTAGCCATTTGGAAAATGCAAATATAGTTAAAAATACGTTTAAACAAGCAGTCTTAGAAAGAGAGCAACTTACTCCAACTGGCTTGATAACAAAAACAATTGGGGTTGCAATCCCACACACTGACATCGAACATGTGAATAAAAGTGTAATAGCTATCGGAGTTCTAGCAGACCCTGTACTTTTTAGTAGTATGGAAGATCCTGAAAAAAAAATAAAAACAGAGCTTGTATTCATGTTGGCACTACGAGAATCTTTTAGTCATTTAAATGTACTAAAAGAATTAATAGAAGTGCTTCAAAATGAAGAATTATTAAAAAAAATAGTCTCGTGCGCCACCCCAGACGAATTGCGAAATTATTTGATTGGTAGGTGCTAAAGTGAAAGACTTAAAAACCTATATACAAGAATTAACGGAACTAAGAGGTGTTAGCTCCCAAGAGGATGACATTATTTCTTATATGGCTCCTATTTTTGAAAAATATGGTCAAAAAGTTAGAGTCGACACTTTAGGGAATCTAATTTGCTCTTTTCATACCGGAATTCCAAATACCAAAAGACTATTAATATTTGCCCATATGGATGAGATAGGCTTTATTGTTAGAAAAGTTGAACAAAATGGATTTCTTCGAGTCGAAAGAATTGGTGGGGTTCATATTAATGTGTTACCTGGATTAAAGGTAGATGTTCAAGGAATAAAGGGAGTACTCCCGGGTTTTATAGGAACGACTTCCCACCATTTCACAAAGGCACATGAAAAAGGTAAAGTTCCGACAACAGAGGATCTTTATATCGATATAGGAGCCACATCTAAAGATCATGCACACAAGTTAGGAATTCAAGTTGGCTGTATGATTACTTATCACTCAGATTTTACAGAGCTACCAGATAATCTACTTACAAATAAAGCAATGGATAATCGAGCAGCTTGTGCTGTTTTGTTAAAACTCGCAGAACAAATATACCAATGGGTTCCAAGTCTTAAATGGGATATCTATCTTATTGCTTGTGTCCAAGAAGAATTTAACATTAGAGGTGTTTTACCAGCAGTGCGAAGTATCTCTCCTGATGTATCTATTGGGATTGATATCACTCCTTCATTTGATACTCCAGATATGGTAGGTTACTCAGACGTTATTATAAATAACGGACCCGCTATTACATGTATGAACTTTCATGGCCGTGGAACATTAGCCGGAGTCCTTCCCGATTCTAAGCTTTTAAAAACCTTATTTGATATAGCAGAGAAAAATAAGATAAGGATTCAACGTGAAGTGGCATTAGGTGTTATAACAGAAAATGCTTTTATTTCATTTGAGGAAAAAGGAATCGCAACCGCCAGCCTCTCAATCCCTGCTCGATACACTCATACTCCCATTGAAACAATTAGTCTCCTAGATGTTGAAAATACAGTATCCCTTTTGATCTCATTTATTATTCAGCTTGAAAAGTCTACGAGTTTTGGTAGAAGTCAAATTATTAAATAAGAAAAGGAGATGTAACTTCATGAAAACGATTGTTGTTGCCTGTGGTGCAGGAGTAGCTACGTCAACTATTATTGTCGACCGGCTGAATAATTTACTTAGCAAACATGATATTAAAGCAAAAATCATTCAATGTAATTTAGGGGAAATTGACAGTTATTCGAGATATGCTGATCTCATAGTGACCTCGATGAAATTGAATAAAACCTTTGAAATACCTTCAATTTCTGGAATTTCATTTATTACTGGAATTGGGCAAGAAGAAGCGGAAATTTCAATTATAAATTGTTTAAGAACATGATTTGCAAGCATTTCCAATATGATAAGGAGTGAATGTATGAATCTCATAATTGATACTTTTGATTACATTAGTAATCTTGGTTCAATTGTTATGGTTCCAGTCATGATTGCTATTGTAGGATTATTCTTTCGGTTAGGTATCATGAAATCCATTCGTGCCGGGGTTATGGTTGGCATTGGTTTTATTGGCTTAAATCTAGTATTAAATTTGATATGGGATTATGTAGGGCCAGTCACCACAATTTTAATCGATAAGTTTAACCTAAATCTTTCTGTAGTAGATGCTGGGTGGCCAGCTGCAGCGGGATTAGCTTTTGCTACTAGGGTCGGAGTCGTCATCATTCCTTTTATAATTTTAGTCAACATCCTCTTGTTATTTACTAGACAAACGAAAACCGTAAATATAGATATTTGGAACTATTGGCATTATGCTTTTACAGGTGGCGTCATTATGACTGTTACTGGTAATTTTTGGTACGGATTGTTTGGTGCTGCTGCTCACGCTATCATTGCTTTGAAAATTGCAGATTTATCTGCAAAAAGAGTTCAAAACGAACTGGGGATTCCTGGCGTTTCCATTCCTCAAGGATTCGCCATTACAACCGTCCCAATATTCATCTTGCTAGATAAAATCTATGATAGAATACCAGGTTTGAAAAACCGCCGAATTGATAGTGAAGCTATCAATAAGAAATTAGGAATTATGGGAGAACCATTAATGATTGGCCTAGTCCTAGGAATTATCCTAGGTTTAGTTGTAGGCTACGACGGAAAAAATACAGTTGAACTCGGGATTGCTATGGCAGCGCTAATGTTGCTTTTACCTAGAATGGTTAAAGTTATTATGGAAGGGCTTATTCCCATTTCAGATGGAGCAAAATCATTCTTACAAAAGCGATTTAAAGGAACTGAATTTTACATCGGTTTGGATTCAGCTATCCTTCTTGGTCATTCCAATACAATCACAGTTGGAATTTTATTAATACCAATAGCACTTCTGCTTGCAATGATCCTCCCTTTCAATACAACATTACCATTTGGAGACTTGGCTGCTACAAGTTTCTTTATTGCAATGGCTACTCCAATTCACAGGGGTGACTTTTTCAGAACATTAATTAGTGGGACAGTTATGATGGCGATTATTTTAGCAGTAGCGAGTTTTTTTGCACCGATAATTACAGAAACAGCCATAAATACAGGGTTCCAATTTCCAGAGGAGGCTACGAAAATTACTGCTCTTTCAGCCGGTAACTGGATTGCTTATCTGATTGCAATGTTAGCAAAGCTAAAGGTCATTGGTGTTCTAATAATCGCTGTATTGGTTGGAGGAGTATTGTATTTCTTCCGTAAAAATAGAAGTGAAATTTCAGAAACAGAAAATAATGATTAGAGGTGAAATGATGACTTGGTTAAAAGAAGTAATAGGTACGGAAAAAGCAATTATTGGAATGTGTCATCTACTCCCGCTTCCAGGTGACCCTCATTATGAACCGGAAAAAGGTATGGATTATGTTGTTGAAATGGCTCGAAAAGATTTATTGGCTCTTCAAGAAGGTGGCGTCGATTCAGTCATGTTTTCCAACGAATTCAGTCTACCTTATTTAACAAATGTAAAAACTGAAACTGTTGCAGCAATGGCAAGAGTAATAGGGGAGTTAAAGCATCTAATTAAAGTTCCTTTTGGCGTTAACGTATTATGGGATGCAAAAAAATCGCTTGATTTAGCAGCGGCAACCGGAGCTGTTTTTGTTCGGGAAATTTTCACAGGTGTATATTCTAGTGACTTTGGACTTTGGAATACAAATGTTGGTGAAACCGTTCGCCATCAAGCACACCTAGGTGCTCAAAATGTAAAACTCATATTTAACATTGTACCTGAGGGAGCACAGTATTTAGCAGAAAGAGAAATTGAGAGTATTGCGAAATCAACCGTCTTTAATAACCGTCCTGATGCTCTTTGTGTATCAGGGTTAACTGCAGGGACAGAAACAAATTCACAGCTGTTGCAACGAGTAAAGGAGGTTGTTCCTAATACAGTAGTTTTAGCAAATACGGGAGTTCGCCTTCATAATTTGAAAGAACAACTTTCGGTTGCTGATGGAGCTGTGGTTGGTACTACTTTTAAATATGAAGGGAAATTCGAAAATCACGTAGATCAAGCGAGGGTAAGAGAATTCATGATTGAAGTAAAAGCTTTTAGAGAAAGCTTAGGACTAAGGGAATAATTGATGATTATTTCACCTTCAATTGCATCTGCAAACCAGCTGTGTTTAGAGAAGGAAGTAAGACGAATTCATAATTCATACGAGGATCTTCACATCGACATAGAGGATGGTAACTTTATTCCAAATATAACCTTTGGGCTGAAGACGATTAAGGCATTAAGGTCGATAACAAACGTACCTTTTTCATTTCATTTAATGGTTAAAAACCCTGACAGTTATTTAAAGGATATTTTTGAGCTAAATCCAAGCATTGTGTTTGTACATGTTGAATCAATTGATTACATCAGTGAGTTTATTCATAGAGTAAAAGATCAGGGAATTAAATGTGGCTTAGCCTTTAATCCAGCAACACCGGTGGAACCGTATAAATATTTACTAAATCAAGTAGATGCTGTGTTAATCATGACTGCAGAGCCCGATGGAAAGGAACAAATATTCATTCCTGAAATGGTGGATAAGATTAGTATGGTTAGGATTTTCAACCGAAAAGTAAATCTTTGGGCTGATGGAGCTATAAATTTAAATAAACTAGAACTTCTCAAATCGATAGGAGTAAGTCATGTTGTCATGGGAAGGCAAATATTTCACACAGGTAATTATAATGCCACTACAGAGAATTAAAATTTCCTGATTAATCAAAGTGGCTACAACTATTAATATCTTATTAATACTATTCTGATTCCTGTATATACTTGGTAGATAACAGACTAAATGATGTATAAATACAATAGGAAGTAGTAAATCAATAACTTTCCGTGCCAATTCCTTATAAGCAAGTTTGCAAATTGGCAATTCAAAACGTGAATATGAGAAAAATCATTTGAGATATAAAGCTGAAATAGAAAGGGAATCTCAATTAAGTCCGATTTTGACTCATAGATACCCCATTTTTAAAATTAGGAATGTTGATTTATCAGCATTCCTGTTTTTTTATTTACTTCTTTTTGGATGATTTGAATCTTTTGGATTGCCCTTTTTAATAATAAGATAGATTGTATTACTTAGGCAGGGGTAATTCCGTATTTCTATATTTGTCAGTGTCAAAGAGAGCAAATCGATTTTCGTATCTATTGAATATTTAGTATCACATTGAGGGCACGCTGATTATTTTAATAGAATGTACTAATTCGTTTCCCTAAACAATTAACAATAATTATTAGATGTGGCATGTTCTTAATTACTTATAGAAGATTGCGCCACTCCAAATGCATAATCTCATTCAGAGTGCTAACAATAAGGAAGATATGTACAAAAGGGAGCGGATCCATCATGTTATCATTTCAACCTAATTGTTGGTCAGAGCATGAAGAGCTTGAGGTTGTTTTGCTTTGTGCACCATCTAAGCTAGAGGTGCCAAAATTAAAGACTGCTGAGTATGTCGGGTGGAGCTCTTCTGTTAATCATGCAAAAGCACAACAAAATTTCATGGAATTCAGATTTACTTTGGAGAATAGAGGAATTAAGGTCATTGATTATTCAGAGGAGCTAACGCCACATGAACGAAATTTAAGTGATCAGCTGCTTAATCGTTATTTTGTACGGGATCTTGCATGTGTGTTTGGAGACATCATTTTACCAGGGGAAGCTGGGGTTTCGATGAGACGACCGGAGTATGTTCAAGCACATTCGCTCATGGAAAAATGGTTTCCAAAAACCTTTTTATTACATGAAAATGATAATGTGAGAGCACTAGAATTTGGCGATGTTCTAATTCTTAATAGAGATGCTGTGTTAATAAATATTGGAATGCGGACAAGTAAAGAAAGTGTGGAGAAAGTGAAAGAGAAGATTTTTCATGCTGGTTTTTCTGAAATAGGAATAATTGATTTACCACGTAGGCCGGATACACTTCATTTGGATATGAATTGTAATGTAGCAAACGAGGATTTACTCATAGCAAAGAGCTTCGTGCGCTATTTACCTATAAATGTTTTGACAGAGAACGCGTCTCGATTTGAAATGCCAGAGCAGTTTTTAAAACGCCATGGATTTGAAGTAAACTGGCTGGATGAATATAACACCATTCCTGATATTAACTTTTTTAACATAGATCCAGAAACATTATTAATAAGTAAACAAGCACATAAGCAGATGATCAAAAATCATCCTAAAATGCAAAAGAAGAATATTATTGAAATTGAAGTAACAGAGTTAGAGAAGGGTGGAGGAGGCATTCGCTGTATGACACTGCCTCTTAGAAGGAAATCATTAAAATAAGACACTTTGCAATAAAAGTATAGGAGTGATCCTGATGGGGTCAAAAACGAAGAAAGGCCTTATGACGTGGTGGCAATTATCTCTTCTTGGAGTGGGATGTACGATAGGAACAGGTTTTTTTCTTGGTTCAAGTATAGCCATTGAGAAAAGTGGACCTGCTGTATTAATCCCCTTTATTTTAGCTGCAATCGGAACATATATCGTATACGATGCACTGTCAAAAATGTCTGTAGAGCATCTTGATAAAGGATCTTTCCGTTCATATGCTAAGAAAGCTTTTGGAAGGTGGGCTGGCTTTAGCAATGGGTGGGTATATTTGTTTTCTGAAATGCTCATTATGGGAAGTCAACTCATAGCATTAGGGATATTTACGCAGTTTTGGTTTCCATCTTTGTCTCTTTGGATAGGAACATCCATTTACGCTGTACTAGGTTTACTTGTTATTCTTACAGGCATGAAAGGGTTTGAAAAATTTCAAAATATTTTTGGATTGATGAAAATGTCAGCTATAGTCATGTTTATCATAGTGGCTGTGATCCTATTGAGCAGGGGGATGAATGGTCAACCAGGTGACGTCAATTCATTGCTAGATACCTATAAGAACTTCTTTTCAGAGGGGTATAGAGGGATTTGGCTCGCGCTGCTCTATGCATTTTATGCTTACGGAGGAATTGAAGTAATGGGCCTTTTAGCTATTGATTTAAAAGATCCCAAAGAAGCACCTAAAGCCGGGAAAGTTATGATAATTGTACTGACCATCATCTATGTTTTGTCCATTGCTCTTGCGTTGATGCTCATTTCTTGGGGAAAATTCAAAGTAGAAGAAAGTCCATTTATTACAGCTCTTGAAAATTTTCAGCTCCCATATGTGATGGACGTCTTCAATGGAATTCTGATAATAGCTGGTTTTTCGACGATGGTTGCCTCATTGTACGGAGTACTGACAATATTAACTTCGCTTGCAGAAGATCATGATGCACCTGCTTCCTTGGCGAAAAAAGGGAAAATGAAAGTGCCGATACCTGCATTTCTTTTTTTAGTTGGTGGCTTGCTCATAACCATTATCATTGGCTTCTTGCTGCCAGATAAGATTTTTGAATACTTGATAACAGCTGCTGGTTTGATGCTCTTGTATAATTGGTTATTCATTTTAGTGACTTATACGAAGCTAATGAAAGTGTCGCTATGGGAACGAGTGAAATCAATTATAGGAATGCTGTTGATCATTATAACGATATCAGGTACGTTAGGTGAAAAAACAAGCAGACTCGGATTATATGTGAGTCTGCTCTTCATAGTCATTATAGGAATTTGTACATTAATAATGGCGAAAAAATGGGGGAGTAAAAAGAGTGGTTGATAAAAGGTACTTATTTAAGGCGAATTCACAATTTGCCTTTTAACCTCATAAAAGGACATTTGGATTCGCTATTATCATCAAAGCTTAAAAAATATTGCTTCCATTCAAGATTGTCTTCTTTTCCATACCTTTTTAGATCAGGATGAACTGAAATGCCATCATATGCAACAAGGCGTTTACGTATCAACTTTCTCATTTTGAGTCCATGATCAGTAGAGTTGTTAATTTCATCGAACACCCAACGTGGCTGAAATACTATGAGAAGAGATGGGAAATGACGACTCTTTCGTAATGTATGAGCAGGTGTGGCACAGAAAACAAAATAAGATTCTCCATCAAAACAAAATTCCCATTTATGATGAGAGGGATCTATTGGCATATCTGTTGGCCAATCTTTTTCATCAAATGTTGTCAGCTTATTTAATATGGACCAAAATAATTTGCGATAATCCTCCCAGTCATAGTCTTCAATAATATCCTCTGGTGTTTCCAAGAAAATAGCTAAAGCGGTATTTTTCCCTGCATCGCGTGAACATTTTCCATAGGTCATTAAGCAGTTTGCAAGATCATTTATTGAACTTAGTTCCCGAGGATCTCCTACAAAACTAAATCTAAGGTAATTCGATAAAAATCCATGTCTTGCTGGGAAACACGGATACGTATTGTCTTCATCTGCAATCATGGAAGAGAAGGATGTATAAGCTGATTGTTGCCATAATGGAAGTGTTTCAAAATGTACATCTATCCAGTGTTTTTCTAAAAGACCTTTCACTTCAGACGCCTCCTTCTATACTTAATTACTTTATTAAAGGAGGTACAAATGGGTGACTATCGGTCTAGAGCTATTTGAAAATCATCAGTTATGCTTTATATCTAAAAGATAAACTAAAACCAGGAATTGATAAACTTTCTAAAATTGTTAACTACGGCTATGAAATTATCCCCCAAGAAGATGCCTAGATATATGCCAATACTGTAGATCCTTAGCTATTTATTATTATTTTCAGGTTAGGAATATTCGGGGCAGTATTGTCAAAACATCTGATATGTATAGCTAAGTGCAACTATTATCGAGCTAGACTCTTTCAAAATATTTTAGTTGACTATTTACCCCTTGGGGTATAATATGGTGTTTGTAAGTAAGTTGTCAACGATTTGCGAAAGTATGAGTGTATGAATATGAACGATAATACAAAAGTGAGTAATTGGTTATAACTTATTGAAGTAAAGTTCCAGTGCTAGCATTTCTTCGAAGGTTGGACGAAGGAAAGAGTTACAAGTAGGTCATCGTACAGCGTAGTGCAGTACATTCTAGTTTCTAGTGAAAATTTGTGTAATAGTTACAGACAAATACAGTCTACTGAAATGTATTTAAAGAGCAGATGAAGACAACTCAAAAAAGTGTTTAAAGAAACAGTAAATGTAGTCGGGAAAAGTCACTAAGGCTTACGACTATTTATTTTTAAAAGAAATAATACCCCTGGTGGTATAGAGGAGTTTGGAATGGAGAAGAAAAGAACAACAATCGTATTATTTAGCGGTGATTATGATAAGGCGATGGCAGCTTACATTATTGCAAATGGGGCAGCCGCATATGATCATGAAGTAACAATTTTCCACACTTTTTGGGGAATTAATGCACTTCGTAAACAAGAAGATGTAAAAGCGAAGAAAGGTTTCCTTGAAAAAATGTTTGGCAAAATGATGCCACGTGGTGCAGAACAACTCGGTTTATCAAAAATGCAAATGATGGGTATGGGCCCAAAAATGATTAAGCACGTTATGAACAAACATAATGCCTTAACATTAACGCAATTGATTAATATGGCACAGGAACAAGATATTAAATTAGTATCCTGTACGATGACAATGGATCTACTCGGACTTCAACAAGATGAATTAATAGACGGAGTACATTATGCAGGCGTTGCAGCGTACCTAGCAGATGCTGAAGACGGCAATGTTAACTTATTCATCTAAAGAGAATTTTATGGGAATAGCAAAATTGATTGAAGTGAGCGTTTTCATATTGATTTAGTATATAAAACAATCAGGCTGTGAGCAGTAATTGATTTAATACATGTTGAAAGAGCAGAATTACAAGCTGGTCATTTTCTTGGCGTTATAAATTTTCCACTCGAGTTGTAAGAACTTAAAATGCATATGGTAAATAAAAATACACCTTAAATTTTGGTTTGTCGTTTTCAAATCGTAGTAATGGTCAAACAGCGACACTTTTAGAAAACCGAGTGATGATGTAACGAACATGGTTGGTAATATGCTGGAGTGGAAAGGCACTGTAGGATAAAATATATTTTTTTATTATAAATAATACCCCTATAGGTATGGAGGTTTAAGAGATGTTAAAGGCAGATATACAATTAGATACTAAGGGGCTTGCTTGCCCAATGCCAATCGTCAAAACGAAAAAAGCAATGGAAGGCTTAGTAGATGGTGAAATTCTTGAGGTACAAGCAACAGATAAAGGATCAAAGGCAGATTTAGCTGCATGGGCAGGCAATATTGGACATCAGTATATTGGTACTATTGAAGAGAATGAAATCCTATTTCACTATATTCGTAAATGTTCAAAAGACATAAATGTGGAAGAAACATTTGAATATACCATTTCAATTGAAGAAATCACAGGTCGTCCTGGAGTGATCCTAGACGTTCGTGAAGAAGTTGAATACGCATTCGGTCATATAGAAGGTGCAATATCCATTCCAATGGGCGAGCTTGATGCACGGATAAAAGAATTAGATATGGATACGGAAATTTATGTGATTTGCCGAACAGGTAAACGTAGTGATATGGCGGCACATAAGTTAGCAAACGCTGGATTTAATAAGGTATACAACGTACTACCAGGGATGACAGCCTGGACAGGTGAATTAACAAAAAATATATAATATGTATTAAATACAACTTTTCATCCGTGCAGTAGGAGTATTTTCTACTGCATAAAAAATTGGAAAAATAATACCTATGGGGGTAAAGTAGATATGACAGTAAATACATGTACCGCAGCAGACGTTGCACGGAAAGTTATCGAGAAGAAGGAATTATTCATTTTAGATGTACGAAATACAGATGCATTTGAAGATTGGAAAATTGAAGGTCAGAAATTTGAATACTTAAATATACCTTATTTCGAGCTACTTGATGGTGTGGAAGAAATCCTTCCAAAAATTCCAACAGATAAAGATGTATTAATCGTTTGTGCAAAAGAAGGTTCATCAATTATGATCGCTGAAATGCTTTCAGACGAAGGACTTGACGTTTGTTATCTTGCAGGAGGTATGAAATCTTGGAGTATGTACTTAGAGCCAATAAAAGTAGGCGAACTTCCGAACGGCGGTGAATTATATCAATTTGTACGTCTGGGTAAGGGGTGTCTTTCATACATGGTGATTTCTGAAGGCGAAGCGGCATTAATTGATGCGGTACGTTTTACGGAAGTATTTACAAACTTTGCTCATGAAAAAGGTGTTGAAATAAAACATGTATTTGATACACATTTACACGCCGATCACATTTCAGGTGGTCGTGCTATAGCAACTGCGACTGGTGCAAAGTACTACTTACCAAAAGCCGATGCTACAGAAGTTGTTTTCGAATATACAGAACTTGCAGATGGTTTAACAGTACAACTTGGTAGCTCAAAAATTGATATTGGTGTGCTATATACACCAGGTCATACAATTGGATCAACTTCTTTAGTAATCGATGGTCAATATTTATTTACTGGTGACATTTTATTTATCGATTCAATTGGCCGTCCTGACTTAGCTGGCCTTGCAGAGGACTGGGTAGGTGACTTACGTGAAACGCTTTATAGACGTTACCGCGAATTAGCAGAGGACTTAATCGTTCATCCTTCGCACTTTATGAAAATTAATGAATTAAACGAAGATGGTACAGTCGCAAAACGCTTAGGTGATTTATTTGTAGAAAACCACGGGTTGAATATAGAAGACGAAGAGGAATTTCGTACGCTTGTTACCGAGAATTTACCACCACAGCCAAACGCATACCAAGAAATTCGACGAGTGAACATGGGTGAAATTACACCAGATAATAAAGCGCAAACAGAGATGGAGATTGGTCCAAACCGTTGTGCTGTAAGATGATTTTTTGAACTTGGAGACAGATGGTAGAAATGTCATGTGTACGATTGCATATTATTCATATGCAAGTTTAATAAGGAAAAGCGAGGATCTTTTCCAACATAAAAAATAAAACGAATTAAAAAGGGGAAATAAACATGAATATCATAAAAACTTTAGACGTAAAAGGGCTAGCCTGTCCGATGCCAATAGTAAAAACTAAAAAAGCAATCGATACAATTGCTTCTGGCGAAGTACTAGAAGTATTGGTAACAGATAAAGGCGCGTTAAATGATTTTACAGCTTGGGCAAAAGCTGGAGGTCACAATATCGTAGAGCAGAAAGAAGATGCAGGTGTATTAAGCTTCTTCATAGAAAAAGCATAAAAGAATAAATGGGCGGGTACTCGAGCAATCGATGCTCGCTTTTTTAGTAAGGAAGAAGGAGGAAAAATGAGTTTTTCATTAATAACTGTCTTATTTCTCATTGGTTTTGTTGGTTCATTTATTTCCGGAATGCTTGGTATTGGTGGCGCTATTATCAAATTCCCGATGCTGTTATATATTCCGGCATTACTTAGTTTAACAAGTTTTACTTCACACGAAGTTGCTGGTATTAGTGCAGTTGAAATACTTGTGACATCGATTGCAGGTGTTTGGGCGTATCGTAAAGGCGGATATTTAAATAAATCATTGATCTTTACAATGGGTATAGCAGTATTAGCAGGTAGCTTACTTGGTAGCTTTGGGTCGAATGGGCTATCGGCAGAAAGTATTAACATAGTGTACGGAGTGTTTGCAATACTTGCAGCAATTTTGATGTTTATTCCTCGTAAACAAATTCCTGATGTGCAAGTGCATCAAGTGCAGTTTAATAAATCTCTTGCAGTTGGCTTAGCGTTTATCGTTGGCATAGGTTCCGGTATTGTCGGAGCAGGAGGTGGTTTCATATTAGTACCTATCATGCTTGTCATTTTAAAAATCCCAACCCGTATAACAATCGCTTCTAGTTTAGCAATTACGTTTATTTCTTCCATCGGTGGATCAATTGGGAAAATTACAACTGGACAAGTAGAATGGGGGCCAGTGTTAGTGTTAGTAGTGGCAAGTTTGATTGCAGCGCCAATTGGAGCCAAGGTCGCTAAAGCAATGAATACAAAATTATTACAGATGATGCTAGCTTTGATCATTGGTGCAACTGCAATAAAAATCTGGGTGGACATTTTAATGTAGAAGAAGTCATGAATGCAGGATAAGAAAATATATCCTGCCTTTTTCTATTGAATGTAAGCAAAAGAAGATCACTAAGGTGTAAGAATGGTTATTTTTTTACTTTTTAGTTCTTATATCAACTATTAGAGCAAAGTCTTTTAGCTAATTTGCTGTATCCGAACAGTTTTAAAGGAAAGGTAGATGGACATACGTTCTTTGTTGGTATTCTCTTTTAATTTGTATATAATGTAAAGTAAACTTGACTTTCAATAAATTGTAAATTAAAATAAATGTAAAGTTAACTTTACTAATAAGAAGGAGATAAAATGAAAAATAACATTAAAGCATTTCGAGTAAAACATCATTACACGCAAGATGATCTTGCGGAAAAGCTAGAAGTATCTAGACAGACAATTATTTCATTGGAGAAGGAACGATACAATCCTTCAATTACTTTAGCCTTTAAAATTTCTCGACTATTCAACTGTTCAATTGAAGATGTTTTTATTTATGAGGAGGAATAAGAATGGAAAGAATGTGGATGGGAATTGGAATTTTTATCTTTGTTGTAGCAATTCTATTATTAACAACTGTAGGAAACCATATGTACTTGAAAAAGAAGAAAATCGTTGATGAGCGGTATAACCGTATCCATCATTTAGGTCGTTCATATGCATGGTTTGCGTCAACAGGAATTATTGTCATTGTATGGTTTTTAGCACTTTTTGTCTTTGATTCATTACTGGCCTTTTTCTTAATTACAGCGATTTATGTAGGTCACATGGTATCCTACGCCATAGGAGCAGCAGTTGCCCAAAGTCAAAATTAGTATCATTTAATTTTTATTTATATTTAACGCTATTTATGGTACAATTTAACATCTTGAGATACCCTGTTGGGTGGTAATTCTTTTAAAGAGAAGTGAAATAAATTCGTCTACTTAGTATTTACTTAATTCTAAGTTAAATTATCTCAATAATCACTTTATTATTGAGAGTTCAAAGGAAATATGCTTATTCTAAAGTGCATCCAAGTGATTTAATCTACTTGGATTTTTTTTATTGTATATTCTTACTCTAGTAAATGCCAAAGGTAACTAATCAATCTCTAATAAAAACTGTATTTATAATAGGGGGAAACGCATTGAAACGTCTTTTCGTTAATTATGTATTACCATTATGGATACCCATTGTAATAGGATTAGCTTTATCTTTGGTATCGACACTACTTATGGTTTCACAGCCACTCGTCATGAAGAATCTTATTAATACACTTACTGGTGGACAAACGACTTCTTTCATTAGGAATGTTACTCTACTTATTTCAATTCCTATTTTAGCTACTATAATCTCCTATATTCAAACGTATTTCCTATCTGGCATTGGTCAAAAAATTTCGCAAAAACTCCGTGAGGATACATTTCAAAGTATGTTAAATCAACCAACAGAGTATTTGGACAAAAATTCAGCTGGCAGTATGTATCAAAATGTACAAGATTCTTTAATGGTCGGCGATGGCTATATTGATTACGAGCTAATCCCAGCCATTTTATCTGTTTTTACGTTACTCTTAACATTTGGATCCATGCTGTTGCTTGATGTACCTATTAGCCTAATTATATTAGCATTTTCATTACTAACAGTTTTCTTAACAGCGATGACAGGAACGAAGGTTAAGGAGGTTGAAAGTAAATATAGAGGAGCAAGAATAGGTAGTGCTGATTTTCTTCAAGAAGTGCTGGCTAACGTTCGAACAGTTCGTCTTTTTACTAATAGAGATAGAGAAATTACAAATTGGAAGAAGTGGTTGGAAATAGATCGTGGTTTCTGGATGAAAAGACGACTAATTTCAGATTTAAATGTAAATGGAATATTAATTTTTATTCAATCGCTCTGTTTAAGTATTGTCATTATTTATGGATACATAAGAGTTCAAAATGATTTGCTAAGCCTCGGCAGTATCGTTGCTTTTATAGCGTATGTCCCTATGGTCTTTCAATCTGTGTCAAGTTTACAAAGAGCACAGCTCGGCACAAAAAAGGTGAAAATTGTACTCAATCAAATTTATACTTTACTTGATTCGCAGTCAGAGCATCCTAAAAAAAAAGGAAAGACTTTGGAAGATAAAGCTTTAGAAATCGAGTTTAATAACGTGAATTTTCATTATCCTGACCGTCAAGAAGGGTTAATAGATATTAATTTTACCGCAAAGCAAAATTCGACTACCTTGATTGTTGGCCCAAGTGGGGTAGGGAAAAGTACAATAATAGATTTACTCACTTGTTTGTACTATCCAAACAAAGGTGAAGTAAGCATTGCAGGTATACCTACTGTTGATTGGAACAAAGACGAATTACGAAAACAAATTGGAATCGTACCCCAAAACGTTGTCATTTGGAACCGTACTTTAAGAGAAAATCTCTTGTATGGCATATCAAATGCGGATCAAATATCTTCCGAACGAATTGATGAAGTAATTAGAATCACTCGATTAGAGTCATTTGTGAAAAAATTACCTGATGGATTAGAAGAGGTTCTTGGCCCAAACGCTGCTCAAGCCTCGGGTGGGGAACGGCAGCGGATTGCACTAGCACGTGCATTGTTGAGAAATCCGGCTATTCTTATATTTGATGAGGTAACATCTGCATTAGACCCTATACTAAGCGCCGAAATAACGGAGTTGATTTGGAGTAAAGAATTGGTTTTAACTAAAATCATTGTCAGCCATCGACTATCTTTTGCTTCACGAGTGGATCAAATTCTTGTCGTGGACACTGATGGAACCATTACATGTGGTAAACACAATGACTTAAAAGACAATCACTCGCTTTACAGTCAATTAGTAATGGCAGATGAGTTTCAAGATATTCAAGAAAGAGAAAGAAATGGTTTTAGTAAATAAATATGTCAAGTTGTTTCAACTAAGCTAAATAATAATAATTTCAATAGCTGTCCAGAACTAAAGGGCAGCTTTTTTCTATTTATATACTTTTCAAAAGTTAAATTCGTTTAGTTCTTTTTACTCTAAAAGTTGAATAAACTCTTTACAAGTTGATATTTATTAAGATTCAAGGAAATAGGCGTTTTATCAAAATTTTAGACGAAAAATAGTAATTATCTAGAACTATTTTTGATGAATGTGAGAAATGCCAATTAAAGAGATTCAATTAATAATACGTTTTAAATTCTATAGTTGGTTGTTTTAAATAAATAATTAACTACATCATTTTAGGCATCATAATCATATTGGAGGAGCGGAGCGATTGCTAGTAGATATTCATAACCATATTTTACCTGGACTTGATGATGGCCCAAAGTCAATTGAAGAGGCTGTGTTACTTGCCACAAATGCAGTATCAAATGGGATAACGCATATTATTGCTACCCCTCATCATCATGATGGAAAGTACATGAACTCATCCACTGTAGTTGAAGAGGCTGTGGTCAATTTCAATAAGGAACTGGATGAGAGATCAATTCCATTGAAAATTCTACCAGGGCAAGAAATACATATGTACAATAGTTTGATTTCTGGTTTAAATAAGGACTTATTAACACTAGCTAATAGTGGTAAATATATTTTAATAGAATTACCGATAAATCATATTCCTACCTTTACTGTTGATTACCTTTTCCAAATACAGTTAAAAGGTTATATTCCTATCATCGTTCACCCTGAAAGAAATATGGTATTTAGAAAAGACAAGCAGAAGCTATATGACCTAGTAAATAAAGGCTCTCTCGTACAAGTAACTGCTTCCAGTTTGATTGGTGTAAATGGTAGAGCCATAAAAAAATATATAAAAGTTTTGATTAAACATAATATAGTCCATTTTATCTCTTCAGATGCACATCATCATCTAAAGCGGCCTTTTTTATTGAAAGAGGCATATCAATACGTACGAGAAAAATTCTCCGAGGGACATGTTTTTTATTATAGTGAAAATGCAAAACACGTTATAAATGGCACGGTGTTTCAGCCTATACGTCCAATCAGTTTCAAAAAAGGGTGAGATTAATATACTGAATATCTTACAAAAAACGAAAAAAAAGGAGGGGACAACTCTTATGGAAGAAACAATTAGCCTACATGACATATTCAAAACAATAAAGAAAAGGCTCTTACTCATCATTAGTACACTTATATTAGCAGTTTCTATTGCAGGGGGAGTTAGTTACTTCTTGTTAACACCGGTTTATGAAGCGTCTACACAAATTCTGATTAGTCAAAAGGAAGTTGAGAATAAGCAATTTATCGCACAGGACGTACAAGCAAATCTGCAGCTGGTCAACACATATAGCGTAATTATTAAAAGCCCTATTATTTTATCTAGGGTAGTTGATCAACTAAACCTAGAAACTACTTTAGAATCTCTCAATAAAAATCTTAATGTTAGCAGTGAGCAAAATTCACAAGTTATTAATGTAAGTGTTCAGGATACAAGTTTGAAAGAAGCTGTGGATATAGCTAATACAACTGCAAAGGTATTTCAAGAAGAAATTCCTAAACTAATGAACGTTGATAACGTTAAGATACTTTCACCTGCAATCGAAACCCAAAATAGTAAACCAGTTAGGCCTAATCCTATTCTTAATATGGCTATTGCAGCCCTAATTGGTTTAATGATTGGGGTAGGAATAGCATTTCTTATTGAATACTTAGATAAAACTATAAAAACAGAGCAGGACGTTAGTGAATTATTAGAGTTACAGATTCTTGGTCTCATTAGTCCAATTTCGCAAAAAAAATCTAAAAAGAAAAAAAAAATAAAAAGAAAAGAGGGGAATAGGATGTTTAAGAAAAGGCGGAAGGAACATCGAAGAAAGCTTGTGACGAGTACTGACCCAAAATCAATTGTTTCAGAGCAATTTCGAATGGTACGAGCTAATATCAAATTCTCCATGAAGGACAAGCAACTAAATACATTGCTTTTTACTTCAGCTTCAAAAGGTGAGGGCAAGTCAACAGTAGCAGCTAATACTGCTATTGCATTTGCACAAGAAGGTAAGAAGGTACTTCTCGTAGATGCAGATTTAAGAAAACCTACTATGCATCATACGTTTAATATACTTCTCTCTCCAGGGTTTACAAACTTGCTAATGATCCAATGGAAAATCAGTGATGTAGTTAAAGAATCTGGTATTAAAGGATTAGATTTAATTACTTGCGGACCGATACCTTCAAATCCAGCAGAACTCCTTGGTTCCACTTCTATGGACGTATTTATCAGAGAGGCAATAGATAAATATGACATTGTAATTTTCGATGCCCCACCAGTTCTTTCAGTAGCAGATGCGCAAATTTTATCAGAAAAGTGTGATGGGACAATTCTAGTTATTAGTTCAGGGGCAACTGAAAAAATATATGCTGTAAAGGCTAAAGAAATACTTCAAGCTTCCAAAGCAAACATTCTCGGGATAATCTTGAACAATTTTAAACTTGAGAAGGGGCACTATTATTATCAGTATTATGGGGAAGATATGTAAATTGCAGCTAGATTGATATATATATATAATCAGTCAATAATGTAAAGATTATATATAAGTAAAATTAAAAATATTAGTGCAGTAAGCAAATAATTGAATGCATTTTTCAATAAGGGCACGCGTATTTGGCGCTAATATATAGTTTGCTAATTATAATCTATATGGCTAGATATGAATAAGTTTTTTCATATTGTTGAGTGGAAGGAGAACATGATGAAAAGAAAAGTCTTACATATTCTTAGCACTGATGGAGTAGCAGGTGCAGAAAATGTAGCTATGTGTATTATTAATAATTTATCTGAACTCTCCGAATCGGCCTATTCATCACCAATGGGAAGTATTGAAAAAATACTGATTAGTAGAGATATTACTTATATTCCGATGAAAAAACTAACGATTAAACAAATTAGAAAAGTAATTAAAATATGGAAGCCTGATATAATTCATGCACATGATTTTACTGCGACTCTTAAAAGTTTATCTGCAAGCTTTAATATCCCTTTAGTATCACATATTCATCAATACCCAAGATGGTTGAAAAGTATAAATAAATTCTCAATTATATTTTTTTTAGCATGTATTAAAATAAAAAAAATAATCGTAGTTACACCAGCAATCAAAGAATCTACATTTTTATCTAGAATATTCAAAGAAAAAACAATCGTAATTAAAAATATTGTAGATGTTAAATGGATAGCTGAAAGGGCTTCAGTACCAACTGAGAAAAGATATGACGTAGCATTCGTAGGACGATTGGAAGATGTTAAAGATCCACTACGATTTATTAAAATTATCTCACAATTAGTTAATGAGATTCCAACTATCTCAATAGTGATGATGGGGGAAGGAAGTTTAGAAGCACAATGTAAAGATTTAATTAAAGAATTAGAATTAGAGAAGAATATTGATTTAATAGGATTTATAGATAATCCTTACCCAGTTTTGCAAAATTCAAAACTTCTAGTTATGACATCTAAATCTGAAGGGTTACCGATGGTTGCGATTGAAGCGTTATCAATGGGCAAACCTATAATAGTACCTAATCTGGAAGAAATGCAGAGTATTGTTAATAATAATTGTGGTGTTATTTGTAAAGACGATCAGGAATTTATCAATGCGATAATTTCACTTTCACTTTCAGAGAATGAATATGCAGAGATGTCTTTAAGAGCTTCTAAAAAAGCGGAAGAAATGTTTAATATGGAAGACTATAAGAATCAATTGCAGAAGGTGTATAGTAGTGTCCTTTGAACTTCAAAAAGGAAATTTACCCCATACCTTAAAAAAAACTGGTCCATTCTTCCGTCGGAGTTTAGGATATTTAGACTTATATATCATCGGATTTTGTATTCTAAGTGATAAGTTATTAAATATTAATTTACTGGTTTATTGCTTAGGTATTTATTTGGCTTTCCGTATATTATT
This sequence comes from Viridibacillus sp. KH_047, assembly GCF_057838945.1. NCBI lineage: Bacteria > Bacillati > Bacillota > Bacilli > Caryophanales > Caryophanaceae > Viridibacillus > Viridibacillus sp. KH_047. The sequence goes on from NZ_CM174479.1 coordinate 1,484,157, forward strand.
CATATCACCAGACTATGCATTTGCAGTTTTAATTTCGTTAATACCAAACTTAGCAGTAATGTTTATCCCAATACCAGGTTTGTCTGTGCCAATAATAAATGTCTTAATTGGTATTGCTCTTTTTAAAGTATTGATTTCAAATTTTAAGAAGCCCATTAATAAGAGTTATCTTTTTATTATTGGATTGTTTATTGCTTATGAATGGAGTCATATTTTTTCCTATGATATAAAGTCGATTATTTTACTATTTAGTTGGAGTATAGCTATTTTATACGTTTCTTTATATTTCTTTTATTCTCGGAAATCATATAATCATAAAACCGTGATTATATATTCTCTTACCGGTGTTTTTATTTCAATATGCTATGGTACCTTAGATTTTTTTGAGAGTTACGGCACTCTGATGTCAAATAATGCGACTATTAGATTTAAAGGTGGAGCAGGAGATCCAAATTATTTTTCAATGTATGTAATGATTTCATTGTTTCTACTTTTATATCTCGTAAATCGTGAGACAAATAAACTTCTTAAATTCTTGTATCCATTGTTATTCATTTTTTTTGTTGCTTTCGGTGTACTCAGCTTATCAAGAATGTTTTTATTAGTTATTTCACTGTTGTTAGTAGTATTACTTATTAAGGTTATTTTTAGATTGAAAAAAAATAAAAAAATAATGTTTTTTATTATGTCGGTAATTGGATTCCTTGTTGTGTTCTCTATTTTCTTTATATCGGAATTTACTTCTATTTTAAATTTACTACTTTCTAGATTTACAGATTTCATGGATGATCCTTCTGCTCTTACTAGTAATAGAAATGTACTTGCCGAACAATATATTCAATTATTAATGTCTGATACAAAAGATATGCTTTTTGGAATAGGAATTCAAGATTATCACCTTAGATCAGGTATTCAACTTGAAGCACATAATATTATTTTAGAAATTCTTGTAGTATGGGGATTAGTAGGATTCCTAGTTTTTATAATGTTTGTAACAACGTTGTTAAAATATAGCAATGCTTACAGAAAGAATGTGAAAAACGATTTTATTAGTTGGTTACCTATAATTTGTATAGGGATAAGTTACTTGTCACTAAATGCGATGTCTAATGAAAGTTTTTTCCTTTTACTACTTTTTGCAATAAAAAATCTTATGGAATTTGATACTTTGGAGACCGATTTGATGAAGACCGAGAATGGATAATCATAAGTATAGAATTGCAACATAAATAAAAAGAAAAGAAGGAAAGATCATTGAAACTATAAAAAAAACAGCTGTTCTTTTGATGGTCATAACAATTCTATCAAAAGTTTCCGGATTTCTACGGGATATTACACTATCCTATTTTTATGGTGCTTCTTCTACGAGTGATGCCTATATTATTTCCATTACCATTACATCTGTATTGTTTAGTCTTATCATTTCCGGGATATCTACGGCATATATTCCAATGTTTAAACAAATTGAACATAGTGAAGGACAGCAATCTGCCACATATTTTACGAATAATCTCATTAACATTGTTTTGATAGTTACAACTTCAGTCATATTAATTGGTCTTCTTTTTTCTAATGTGCTAGTAAAATTATTCGCTTTAGGATTTGATGGAGAAACATTAAGAATCGCTGTTCTTTTTACACGAATCGGATTAGTAGGTATATATTTCACTAGTGTTACTCAGCTTTTCATCAGTTATCTACAATTGTATGGGAAATTCACAGTACCCGCTATGGTTGGACTGCCGTTCAATTTTGTTATTATCATCTCTATTATTGTTAGCACTCAAACAAATATCATTACATTAGCAATTGGAAGTGTTACAGCAGCGTTCATTCAATTGCTCTTTTTAATCCCATCACTAAAAAAAACAAATTATCGTTATGTTCCGATTGTGCAGTTTACCGACAAGCATATAAAGAAAATGGCAGTTGTCGTTTTTCCAATTATGATTGGAATATCTATTGACCAAATCAACTTGATGGTTGATAAAACTCTTGCTTCTACTTTAGTAGAAGGTGGAGTTTCTGCATTGACGTATGCCAGTAGGTTAAATGATTTCGTACAAGGTATTTTTGTTCTTTCATTCGTTACGGTAATGTTTCCTCTCATCTCTAATTTGGCTGTTCAAAAAAATAAGGAAGACTTTAAAAGATCAATTAGTGAAGTGATTTCGGTTGTCATATTAATCGTAGTTCCTGCTAGTATCGGAATAATGATTTTAGCAGAGCCTATCATTAGATTACTCTTTGGACATGGACATTTTGACGAACATGCAATAGATATGACATCTCATGCACTCTTCTTCTATTCTATAGGGATGATAGGTTATGGCATCCGCGAGATTTTAAATAGGACTTTTTATTCCATTCAGGATACTAAAACCCCTATGTATAATGCTTCTTTTGCAGTTATCTTGAATATTCTATTAAGTTTTATACTATCTTCATATATGGGAATCAGTGGAATTGCTCTGGCCACGAGTATTTCTGCACTTTTCTGCTCGACGCTCTTAGTTATTAAGCTTCGGAAAAAAATAGGAGCATTTGGTTTGAAAGGGAATTTTATCACCTTAATGAAAGTAACTTTAGCATCAAGTGTAATGGGGGGAGTCGTATATATTTTAAACGAATATGTATTAACAGACTGGAGCATATTTTTAAAAATGATTGTAGTTATCCTGATAGGGAGTAGTATCTACTTCCTCTTAATTACACTATTGAAGGTGAAAGAATCAAAAGTACTAGTAAATTTCTTGCTAGATAAGATTCGTCCAAAACAAACCTAACAAGAATGGAGGATAATTTGGAGCTCATTCGAATTACTACGTATAATGACTTAGGAAGATATGAGAAAGAATGGTCAGCTATTTTAGAAGAAAATGATAATACAAATCCATTTATTGAGTATGAATTTGTTTATAATTGGTGGAGATTCTTAGGGAAAGATGAAAAAGTAGAAATATATGCTGTAAAAGAAAAAGATCGTATGATTGCATTCTGTCCATTCCAATTAGAAAAAACTTGGTATGGATATATTTTGCATTTTTTAGCTCTTGGAGATGCAAATTATATGGATTTAATTGCAAGGAAAAGAGACATGGACCGAATTATCATGTTTGTATTTGATACGTTAATAAAAGAGAAGAAGCGAGTAGTTTTTTATTTACACGGATTATTAGAAAGTGTAGAAACACATAGTAAACTTTCGAATTATTTGAAAGCTAGAAATATGAAGGAACGCTATTCTCGTATTGTCACTCCTTATATTGATTTGAAAAATATAACCTACGAAGATTACATGAAGCCTCGGCATAAGTTGCATGGATTAGATCGTAGGGAAAAAAGGTTGAGGCTACTTGGAAATGTTCAACTGCAAATTTCCCCAGCAACAGAGATAGATCAAGTATTTAAACTGCACCAAAAACGGTGGAAAAAGAAAAATGATACAAGTGGATTTTCTAGTGATCGAAAGCAAGCTTTTTTTAAATACTTAGCTGAACAGAGTGATGGAAAACTACGTGTTCGCTTATCTACATTAAAATTACGAAATGAAATGATTGCATTTACGTATGGTTTTGCATGTAGAGGAAGGTATTTGGGATATGTATTAGGGCATGATTCCGATTTTGATGTCTATGGTCCAGGTAGGGTTTTAGTTAAAGAGAAGATTAAAAGAAACATTGACGATGGATTTCATAAACTGGATATGAGCATAGGATATGAACCATATAAGCTAGAATGGAATACAGACTTTGATTATACGAGAAAAACAATTTTTTCTACAAATACGTTTAGAGCAAGAATATATCGATATTTCCTTTGGTTAAAAGAAAAACTTATTTCAAGAGTTAGAAAATATTATTCTATTGTTATTTTTCGAAGAAACACAATTGGAAAGTTGAAATATTATCTTCGAAATAAGGATAAGTTTCATTTTTGGAAAGATATTTGGAAGAATAGGCTGCAACCATTTGTATATGAGCGTAAACAATATTTAATCGCTAAGTTGACGGTTAGTGAAATAAAATTGAATAGTCATTTTGAACAAATAACACCTGAAATGGTTCTATCAATGAAAGATGAAAGAAAAGAAACACTTCAGAAAATATATAACGGATATAAAGGTTATTATACTACTGACGAGAATAAAACATTTTGGGTAAATGAAAATGTCATTCGGCTGGACGACATTGAAGTAGTAGAAAACTTAAAGAAAAAGACCATTTATATTAGAGATTGGGAGAATGAAGACCTAAAGCAAATACTGTCTTTTGTTCAGGACAAATATCGACCAAAATACATTTTCGTACATGTAAATAAGCATGATAAAAAGAATATTCAATCACTCGAATCAAATGATTTTGAAATCACTGAAAAGCTTTCTTACTCAAGAGTATTAGGGAAGAAAAAAGTGAAAAAAGAAGTAGAAATTTAAAAGAGAAGGTGCCTTTTATTATTCTTTTAGAGAGAAAGTTTCTAAATATAAAAATGAATAGTTATTATTTTTTGAAAGAGATTGTTTCAAGTGAAAAATTAACAGATATTGCAGGCTTTTCTCATTCTCTAGTTCCTAAAAAGCAACTACAGCAGTTTGAAACACTTTATATCGATCTAACGAAAAGAGAAAATGAATTATTTCAAGATTTACATCGTACTAATAGAAAGCAAATTAAAAAAGCAGCAGGCCATCATTTAAAGATAGAAGTTCTTGAAAAACCTTCAATTGCAGATATTCGAGCATTTCAAGAGTTTTATAATCATTTTGCGACTTTTGCAAATACGTACTCTTGTAACTCTTTTCATGTAAAGACGATGAATATGTTAAAAGATAAGAATGCACTTGTAATCACAAAAGTTTTGAATGAAGAAAATGAAGTACTTTGTTATCGAGTATATATTTCTGACGAGAACATAGCCTTTTGTTTATATTCTGCATCACATTTTCGTTTGAAAGAAAAAACTGAAGAAAAAAGATTACTAAGTGAAGCGAATAGATTTTTGATTTGGAGAAATATTTTATATTTCAAATCTAGAAACCATACAATTTTTGATATGGGTGGACTTACAACAAATCCAAATATCAGGAGTTTCAAGATGGAATTCGGTGGGGAAATAGCTCATGTTTATTCCGGCTATGAAGCAAATTCAAAATTGGGTCAGTTAATACTTTGGTTACGTGCAAAAAAAATGAGGAAAGGATGAAGAACTGGGGGCTCTTATTATTTCATTAGATTTTGAGTTGAATTGGGGAGTACATGATGTTTTTACTATTGAAAATTATGGGGAAAATATTTTAGGTGCTCGCATAGCAATTCCTAAAATACTACAGTTATTTCAGAAGTATGATATTCATGCTACGTGGGCTATAGTTGGAATGCTGCATTGCGAAAATAAAAAGGAACTCTTAACTTGCTTGGATAGTATAGAAGTTCCATATGAAAATGAAGCTTTATCAGCAAAACATAACCTACCGAATGTCGGTGAAGATGAACAAGCGGATTTATATCATTATGGAAATTCACTTATTAAGATGATCAAAGAAATACCAAACCAAGAGATTGGTTCACATACATTCACACATTACTACTGTCTAGAAGAGGGGCAGCAAATCGAACATTTTGAAAATGATTTGCAGGCAGTGGTTAATTTGAATGAAGGAATTTCATCGTTAGTATTTCCGCGAAATCAAGTTAATTTAGAGTATTTAAAGCTATGTGATGGATATGGCATAACTGCGTATCGAGGGAATGAAAATAGCTGGATATATGGCCCATACATCAAAGAAATGAATACAACTATAAAACGAATGCTCCGATTAGCTGATAATTATATAAATATTACAGGTCATCATTGCTATAAGTTGGAGAAAGTAAGTACTCATCCGATGATCAATGTACCATCTAGCCGTTTTTTAAGACCATATAGCAATAAATTGAGAATATTAGAGAGACTTCGTTTACAACGCATTAAAAATAGCTTAACTGAAGCTGCTAAAAACAATGAGTACTATCATTTATGGTGGCATCCACATAATTTTGGAAAGAACACCGAAGAAAATCTTCAGTTTCTTGAAGAAATATTAGAGCATGTAGAATATTTAAAAGGAAAATATAATTTCCAAAGCATGCATATGAGAGATATGGTTAATTTGATAAATTCGAATAAGACAAATTAAAAGTCCGAAGAGAACAGGCAATTTCTCTTCGGACTTTGTTTTATTTATAGTTAACTTTACATTATACATAACCTAAACTGTTTTATCTAAAAGTCTAAAAAGTGTTGATATTGCCAATTTCGTTCGTTAGCTATGGCTATAGTGTCAAAGTTCGTGGTAAATGCGACTGACTTTACTGGGTAAGTTGATATGTGAATCGCAAGACTAAACACGTGAGCTGTGTACACAGCTTGTCTGGCTGCTCGAGCTGATCATAATCAGGTGCTAATCGAGTTGAAGCATAAAGCACATCGTTTCTCTACCTCAGTTCAACCATTTTATTGAGCTTACTAATTGTGTAATTGACTTTGTTGTTAGTCGATTTTAAATTATTTATTTACATTAAATTTATTTATTGACATTAATTACATATCGTTATATAGTTAGTTACACAAGTAACTAACCGACTAACTAAATTCAACTCACAAGAGGGGGAGATACTTTGAAATTAGATGTAAACAGTGAAGTACCAATTTTCCAACAAGTGGCAGAAATCATTTCTAATGAAATATTGAATAACAATATATTAGAAGGGCAGCAAGTGCCTTCCACAAATGAAATTGCGGAATTTTATCAGATAAACCCAGCGACTGCGAGGAAAGGTTTAAATATACTAGTTGAGGATGAGATTTTATATAAACGAAGGGGAATAGGCATGTTTGTAAAAGAAGGAGCTACCGGCAAAATTTTACAACAACGAAAAAATGAATTTACCCATGTTTTTTTAAAGCCATTATTAGAAGAAGCGAGACGTCTAGGGATATCGGTTGATGAGATAAAAAAACTTATTGATAACCAGGGGGAATGAACATGACTGTTGTTCAAATGAAAAATGTCTCGAAGAAAATAAAAAATCACATGATTTTAGATAATTTAAATTTTGAATTTGAAGAAAATCAAATTGTTGGATTTCTAGGTAAAAACGGCTCTGGCAAAACATCACTGATGAAAATTATCGCAGGTGAGTGGTCGTCGACTTCAGGGCAAGTATATGTAAATGATCAAAAACCATTTAATAACCAAAAGGTATTAGCTAAGGTTTGTTTTATTCAAGAAGGTAATAACTTTCCCGTTGATTTGAAAATTTCTGAGTTACTTAAGCTTTGCCGAAATTTCTATCCGAACTGGAATTTTGAAGTGGCTGAATCTCTTCTAGAGCTATTCGATTTAGATCGTACGAAGAAAATTAAGGAACTGTCAAAAGGGATGGAATCCGCAGTTGGGGTAATGGTAGGTATTTCAAGTCGATGTGAAATAACTATTTTCGATGAGCCTTACATCGGTATGGATGCGAATGCACGAAAGAAATTTTATAAATATCTTCTTAATGATTATATAGAGGTTCCGCGCTCGATTATTTTCTCAACGCACTTAATTGACGAAGTAAGTTCCTTATTTCAAAAAGTATACGTTATTAATAGAGGAAGATTACTCTTAGATATCCAAACGGATGAGTTGAAAAAGAAAGTTTATGCGATTACAGGTCCGACAAAAGAGATCGAGGAAATAAAAAATGAATTCACGATATTGGAAGAAAAACATTTTATGGGGAATGGAGAAATCATTGTCTTCGATCAAGCGCAAAAACAACATGAAATGCCAGAAAACTGTAAGAAAAATGCGTTGAATATGCAGGATATTATTGTGCACGTAACTGAGAAAGGGGAACAAATACTATGAATCGGATACTTTCAGCTAAAAAGATATTGGAAGTAAGAAACATAAAAACACAAAGTATCTTCTGGGGATTCTTATTATTATTTCTTACACTTAGTCTAATTCTCACAGCAACAGTCAATGATTTTACAACGCAATTTACAAACAGTGTAGCAATTTACATTTTTATGGCAATCTCTAGCTATGTATTAATAAGTAAAAATTTTAATTATTGTATCCATTTTGGTTTAACAAGGGGCGAGTTTATCACAGCAAGTATTTTGAGTCGTGTTCAAAATGTCATTGTAATGGTACTTATTAACATCATCATTTTATTAGCTGTAAATCAAATATTAACTTCTTTTAGCATCGAACTCTTTAATATCTTTAGTTGGAGTAGCATTTTTACGGATCACTCATTAATTGTTACTAATATGTGGATCGATTTCTGTGTCGGTATTTTAGTTAGTAGTGCAGCAATGTTGAGTGGTGCATTGTATTACAAATGGGGATTAGTAGGGCCTATTAGTGTCATAGTGGTGTTGATTTTAGCAAACTCTTTACCTTTTATTCGCAGCAACTTGTTTGATTTCTTCCAAAAAGTATATAGCGAGCAAGCTCTTGCTTCTTTTGGCTGGTTATTGATTGTTTCTATCATCTTATGGGCATGTACGTATTTATTATTGAATAGAGTAGATTTAAAAAGAGAATAGTCGATTACTAAATGTATAAGAAATGAAAAAAATATTTAGTAAATGTTGAAATAAGAAAATCTAGAAGGTTCGTCTTTGAAACGTATACTCTCGCAACCAACCATCTTAAGATGAACGGATTTAGGAAATTTAGCCGAGAAGGGAAATAGCGATATGAATAAAAAAATCGTCTTTAAAATTGTTGGTTTGGAATTACTTTTAATGTTCTTCTATACGGTAAATGGCGCCTTTGTAACGATTACAGAACCCACTAGTCCATACTTACAATTTGTTATGCTGATTCCATTAGCAATCATTCTTTTCCTATATATAGCTTTCAAAAAGCAATGGCGTCAATACTTTTTTGTGAAAGTTCAATTTAATAAAGAAAGTCTACTACTGTATGTGCCACTTATTCTCGTATTGTGTATTATTCTATTTAGCACAAATGGTTTAAATTTTGAATCTGTTCCTAACCTGATTGCTATGTTCATTATGCAGTTATTAATCGTCGCTTTTATCGAAGAAACGGTTTTTAGAGGAATGATGTTGCGAATTATTTCTGCAAAGGGTACTTTTATAGCGGTTTGGATTTCGAGCATTCTTTTCGGTGTGACACACTCATTACAGTTATTAGGTGGTCAATCTGTTGAAGATACGATTATTCAAATTTTGTATGCACTTGTTGTAGGGTTAGTACTAGCATTGCTAATAATAGATGGACAGTCGATTATCATTACGATATTGTTCCACGGCTTTAATAACTTTTTCAACTTTATGGGAAATGTCGAGAGCTCGATCACATCAGCATATATCATCTTTTTCGTATTATTAGTATATTCAATTTTCCTGTGGAAACGAGTAAAGAACAAGGGAAAAACATATTCTTCATTTCCTTTAGGATCTTTAACCAAATAAATGAAATGCCAAGACTACAATTTGTAGCTCTTGGCATTTTTATTTGAAGCGTTTTATAATAACGATGGTCATCAATATCAAAACAATAATGCCAGCTGAGATAGGGAAAAAGAGCTTGTTCTGTATCGTGTTAAGTACAGGGGACTGTTGTTCATGCCTCATGACGGCCTTCAAAAACTGTTCATCCTTTACTTGAACAGCAATTGCTTGCTCTGTACTGATACCTTTAATAGAGTAGTACTTTGTTCCTTTTTTATAAGTATTCGAAAAGTTCCCACCAAGCGGTTCCATATCTGAATAACTCGTGACATGACCAATTTCTTTGTCTATTTCAGTGACAAGTGCATCCGTTACTTCATAAACGTAGCCATCCCAAGTAACGAGTGAATATACCCATTTAGTAGCAGAAGAATGATTAGGTAAGGTCATAAAACAAATGAAAACCAAGAAAGTAATAATCTGTTTGCATTTCAAAAAATCCCTCCTTCAAGGGTTTTTCCTAGTTTAACATAATATAATATAATATAATATTATATGAAAATTAATACAAATTGAAGAAAACTTAGTTATATTTTAATTAGAATTAAAGAGATAAGGGGGCTTTAAAATGGGAAGATCCAAAGAATTAGTAATGCGGGAAATTCCACAATCTGAAATTGGTCAGTCGATTGAATTATTAAACTATGTGTTTCAAATTTCCTTATCTATCAATAAGGACCGATTATTTGTAAATGCAAAGAGTAAACAATTTGATGAGGGACTAGCACTTGGTTGGTTTGACCGGGAGCAACTTGTCGCACAAGTATTAAATTTACCGTTTCAAGTGAATATTCATGGAACGATTTATGATATGAGTGGCATGACAGCAGTTGGTACTTATCCGGAGTATTCAAGCCATGGTTTGATGCATACACTAATGGTTGAGAGTATGAAAAGAATGCGTAAAGAAGGGCGCTATATAGCCTATCTATTCCCTTATTCAATTCCTTATTATCGTAAAAAGGGATTTGAAATTATGAGCGACATTCTAGAATATCAAGTGAAAGATACGCAACTACCCTTTTATAGAAATATTCCCGGACAAGTAAGACGTATGAAGGATGACTTTTCGGATCTACGTGATGTATACAACAGGTATGCTAGGAATACGCATGGTGCGATGAAACGAAATGCAATAGCTTGGAATGAGAAATTTCAAGAATCGTATTGGGAAGAGAAATTTGAAGGTAGCGATACGAAACTACAAGCTGCCGTGTATTATGATGATGACGGTTTAGCGCTTGGGTATATGTTCTATCGCATTATGGAAGAGGATTTTTATATTGATGAGCTTGTATATTTGAAGGAAGTTGCTCGTAAAGCACTATGGAATTTTGTACACGCCCATCGTTCGATGATTTACCATGTGTATGGCAAAACTTCTGGCAATGATGCGATAGCTTTCTTAATGGAAGATAGTGAAATCAAGCAAAATGTCTCTCCATACTTCATGGCAAGAATTATTGATGTCCAAAAGTTCCTTGAGCGTTTTCCTTTTGCAAGATCGAACTTCCACATTCGTTTAGCTTTAACGGATACCCTCCTAGAATGGAATCATGGAACCTTTGAAATTACTGCTCAATCAGGAGAAGTAACAATTGAAAAGGTAAGTAATGAGCTTGAGTCAAATACTGTACAAATGACGATTCAAACGTTTGTCACAATGTTCTTAGGGTATAAGCGTCCAACGTATTTGCATAGTATAGAAAGATTACAAGGTGATACTGCATCTGTTGCCTTACTTGAAGCGATTTTACCAAATGCGGTACCAAGTTTTATCGATTATTTCTAGTAACTTAGAATAGACAATATAAGCTGAATTTTGTATAGTAAATATAACTAAAAACGAAAGGGTGACCCAATTACATGAAGTACTAATCCTATTTTTTCGAAAGCTAAGAATGAATCGTATTTAAAATCAGATGAAATACTCTGTTTTTTCAAAATGCCTTCATTCCAGTGTTTTCAGAATAGGATTGTTATTCATGTGTTGGACATTAAAGAGAAGCCTCTTTTTGCTGTGCACCCATGCCTCCTATTCTGATTGTAATAGGGGGCATTTTTTTGTCCCGATACATGAGGGGAGAGATTTTTTATGATGTTATTAGAAGCACATGAATTGCAGTATTCAATTAAGGATAGAGAAGTTTTTAATATAGAAAAGTTACAAATAAATGACCATGACCGCATTGGTTTAATCGGTAAAAATGGCTCTGGAAAAACGACATTGCTTGAAGTTTTAGCTGGATTGAAAGAACCAGAGAGTGGATATGTGAAAACTTACAGTCCGCTAGAACTTGTACCACAGTTAAAGGAATCGACATCTGCAAAGAGTGGTGGGGAAGTCACAAAGGCATATATACAAAGTGCACTAACAAAGAGTGCCCGTCTATTAATAACTGATGAACCAACTACTCATTTAGACACGCACCATGTGGAATGGCTTGAAGGAGAATTATTAAAAAGAGGTGGCTCGTTACTAATCGTATCCCATGACCGTGCATTTTTAGATGCAGTTTGCACGAAAATCTGGGAGCTCGAAGATGGCGGATTAAAAGAATATAAAGGGAATTATTCCGACTATACTGAGCAAAAGAAAATTGAGAAAAAACAGCAAGAAGCATCCTACGAAAAATATACAACTAAGAAAAAACAGTTAGAGGAAGCCTTAGTTTTAAAAGAAAAGAAAGCGGTAAGAGCAGCGAAAGTACCTAAATCAGTGAGTAAATTGGAAGCATCCAAATCAAAACCGTATTTTGCGAAAAAACAAAAGAAATTACAAAAAACAGCGAAAGCAATTGAAACGAGATTAGATCAATTAGAAAAAGTGGAGAAAGTAAAAAATCCTGTTGCGATTAAAATGGATTTACCAAACGCTGAAACGGTGAAGGGTAAAATCATAATACGAGTAGAAGATATAGAAGGTCATGTAGGGGAGAGATTACTTTGGCAAAAAAGTAGTTTTCAAATACGCGGAGGAGATAAGGTTGCTATTACCGGGAATAATGGTAGTGGAAAAACGACTTTGCTAAAGAAAATCGTTGAACAAGAAAAAGGTATTACCATTTCACCTGCAGTGAAAGTCGGTTATTTTAGTCAAAACTTGAACATGTTAAATGTTGAAAAATCTATTTTAGAAAATGTCAGCGAACTATCTATACAAGATGAGACATTTATTAGAACAGTGCTCGCAAGACTACATTTTTATAGAGGTGATGTATATAAAAAAGTAGGGGTACTCAGTGGCGGTGAGCGTGTGAAAGTAGCTCTTGCTAAAATTTTCGTTAGCGATGTAAATACGTTAATATTGGATGAACCGACGAATTTCCTTGATATTGATGCAGTCGAATCATTTGAATCACTCTTAAAAGAATACGAAGGAACAATCATTTTCGTATCTCATGATCGACGTTTTGTAGAAAACATTTCAACAAGACAGTTAAAAATTGAAAAGGGAAAACTTCAATTATTTGAAGGGCCCTTAAAAGAAAGAGTGCAAACAAAGAAAACGAAAGCACCCGATAACAAGGAAAATGAATTATTAATCTTAAATTTAAAGATTTCTGAAGTTTTAGGGCGTCTTAGTATAGAACCTACAAAGGAACTTGAAAGTGAATTTCAACGACTAATAGAAGAAAAACGTAAATTATAATAGTAAAACCTCAAAAAGGGTGAAAGGTTTCCTTTTTGGGGTTTTATTATTTCTATTTAATTTTCTATTGGTCTTCATGGCAGTACTATTAGCGATTATTGTAATGATGTTCGACATCTATACAATGAAAAAGTACATTGACGTGCGGATGAGCGGTTGCAAATAGAAGGTGAAAATCTACAAGTTCAACAAAAAATGCTAACAGAAATGAATGAGCGCATTATTAATATTGAAAAAATATTGAAAGAGGTTTAATAAATAAAAAATGGATATACTAATATTGAAAGAACTTAAGATGATCCAAATTTATTCGCGGAAGTTTTCAAATTAGGCGTCATTAAATAGAAGGGCAAGATCTTCATTTCAAATAAATGAAATATTGTGAAAATATTTATAATAAAGACACTATTTAAATTATTTTCAAAATATTATCATATTTTGAAATCGAATGAAAAGCCCTATTTGATAAGGTTTTTGAGCTATTTGAAAGAAAAAGTGTAATGTGGAATTCTGTTCTTTTGTTTTTTATTCGTTACAACACTTGCATATTTCGTAAGTGCATGGTATTATGAAGTTAGTTATTTTTGTTCGGTGCAAAGGGCAGTATAAGTTTGACTTGTCGTCTGGACCATCACTTTGGACAAGGATAGTAATACAATGTGTGGATATCACACTAGGAGGCAACAATAATGGAACAAGGTACAGTAAAATGGTTTAACGCAGAAAAAGGATTTGGATTTATCGAACGCGAAAACGGAGATGACGTATTCGTACACTTCTCAGCAATCCAAAGTGAAGGATTCAAATCTTTAGACGAAGGCCAAAAAGTTACTTTTGACGTTGAGCAAGGCGCACGTGGCGCTCAAGCTGCTAACGTTCAAAAAGCTTAATTTGAACTAGCTGTAAAAAAAACCGACTCTCTTTTGAGAGTCGGTTTTTTTATTGTCTTTTTTATTTTCCATAGTGTGGCGAACAATGGTGCATTTACTAGATAGCACATAAACTGATATTGCGATGATTAGAGGTTGTCAAATTGCTTCAATACGTTTAGGTATAATACTTTGGGGAAAAGTGAAACATATGATTAGCGCAATATAGTGATCCATCATATTTTTTAACTTCTGCAATTGAACTATTTCAACTTCAAATTGAAAAAAACTTAAATATGAAGGTGTTGAAAAAAGTGAAGGAATTTTACGCAGATTTACATATTCATATTGGTCGTACCAAAAGTGGTAGACCTGTAAAAATTACTGGTAGCAAAAGGTTAACTTTACGACGTATTTTAGAAGCGTCGAGTGAACGGAAGGGTATTGATCTAATAGGTATTATAGATTGTCATTCTCCTGAGGTCATTGAAGAAATTGAAGAAATGATAGAAGATGGAGAGATGGTGGAGATTGCTGATGGAGGGTTACAGTTCGGACAATCTACCTTGATACTTGGATCTGAAATTGAGATTTACGATGAGCACTGCCACGGGCCAATTCATGTCCTTGCTTATTTTCCAACTATTGAAATTATGAAAACTTTTTCGATGTGGATGAGTGGCTATGTGAAGAATATCAATTTAAGTTCTCAACGAGTTTATTGTGATGGTATTACACTTCAAAAGAAAGTGCATTCACTTGGAGGTTTATTTATTCCTGCTCATGTGTTTACTCCTTTTAAAAGCTTATACGGTAAAGGTGTGTTAACTAGTTTAAGTGAGGTGTTTGATCCATCTATGATAGACGGCATTGAGCTTGGCTTAAGCTCCGATACGTATATGGTGAGAGGGATAAAAGAGTTAGAGCAATATACCTTCTTAACGAATTCAGATGCCCATTCTGTCGGTAAAATTGCAAGAGAATATCAAAAAATGAGACTTGATCATGCAAGCTTTACTGAATTACAAAAAGCGCTTCAAGAAAAAGATGGACGAGCCATAGTCGCTAATTATGGTTTAAATCCTTTGCTTGGCAAATACCATCAAACAGTTTGTGGTGGGTGTGCTGCGAAAGTGGATGAGGGTTTATCTGAATGCCCAATATGTCACCAGTATAATATCATTAAGGGTGTAGCCACTAGAATTAAAGAGCTATCTGAAAGTGAAGAGAGCGAGCGACCAAGACCGCCATATATTCATCAAGTCCCGCTAGATTTCATACCAGGACTCGGACCGAAATCACTAGAACGCTTACTTCTTGCAGTTGGGACAGAAATGAATATTTTGCATAAAGCAACTTATAAAGAGTTAGCAGCAGCAGTGCCGGAAAAATTAGTTCGTTATATTGACCAATCCCGTAAAGGGGAGTTGTTAATAGAAGTTGGTGGTGGAGGTAAGTATGGTAAGGTACAAAAAGAAGAGTCTAAATGATTTTCAGTGTGAAAAGCTTTCGACGAATGGATTAGCCATTTGCCGAAAGCTTTTTTGTTTATTTTACAGCGTTACTTTGACTGATGAGATGTTGATATTCTTCATCGATTATCGCGATGTCCAATCGCTCAAACAACGGCTCTACATATTGAATGGATGTTGGTAATTCCGCTAATTCATGCCACGAGATATTAGTAATTCCAAGCATGTCGCGAATTTTTTTTGTCGAGAACGGAATAAAGGGTTCTAGTAATTGCGACAAATTCGCAATGATATAGACGCATGTTGCAAGTGTATTGCCACAACCAGCTTCATCATCTTTTACTTGTAACCATGGTTGTTGTTCGTCAAAGTATTTATTGGCCGAGCGGATGTAAGAGAAGATTTCTTCAAGTGGTGCTTTAAAATGCCCTTGTTCAATCGCGATAGCTACTTCATCATAGAGTTTTTGCGTTTGAAGCTTGATTGAAGTATTCAGTATGCCTTTAGGGATTTGTTTATCGAATGATTTTTCAATAAATTTTAATGTCCTGTTAACGAAATTTCCGTATGCACCTAGGAGCTCGCTATTATGACTATAAATAAACTCACGCCAAGAAAAGTCTGTGTCGCGATTTTCTGGTGCATTAATCGTCAAGAAATATCGAATTGTATCTGCATCGTATTTTTCAATAATATATGGTACCCATACGGCCCAGTTTAGGCTAGTAGAGAGTTTCCGTTTCTCTAGTGTTAAGTATTCATTTGAAACAATATGTGTTGGGAGGGCAGGGCTATTTAATCCCATTAAAATTGCAGGCCAAATGATTGTATGGAAAGGGATATTATCTTTCCCATGAACGTAATAAGAGATTGTGTCGCTATTCCAGAAATCTTGAACGTTTATCTGATGCTGTTTTGCCCATTCTAAAGTAGCAGTGTAATATCCTGACACGGCTTCAATCCAAACATATATCTTCTTACCGTCAAAACCGTCTATTGGTACATCGATTCCGTTTGGCAAATCTCTCGTAACGGCTCTATCAGGTACACCTTCTGCTAAGTATCGTTCGGACAAGTCGATTGCATTTTGGCGCCATGCTTTTTGTTCCTTTGCATTTTGTACATAGTGTTCTAATGCGCTTTGCATCTTACTGAATGCAAAGTAAAAATGCTCGGTTTCTTTCACGATGGGTTGATTGCCACATATTTTACATCGTCTATCGATTAAATCGAGTGGATCTAATATTGTTGAGCAATGATCACACTGATCCCCGCGTGCCTTACTACCGCATACTGGACATATTCCTTCGACAAAACGGTCCGGCAAAAACTGCTTGTCATGTTCACAATACGTTTGTTCAATTGTTTTTTTATATAAAAAGCCTTTATCTAGTAGCTCCAAAAAGATATTTTTAACGGCTTGATGGTGGTGTTCGGCATCGGTACGCGTATATAAATCGTAAGTAAAACCTAGTTTGTTAAAGCAGGCTATAAATTCTTCATGAAATCGATCTGCAATTTCCTTTACAGTAACACCTTCTTGATTTGCTCTGATAGAAATAGGCGTTCCGTTACAGTCGCTACCGGATACATAAAGAACGTTTTCTTTCTTTAATCGATAATATCTAGCTAAAATATCTCCTGGTAATAATGCCGCAATATGCCCTAAATGTAATGATCCGTTCGCATAAGGCCAAGCTCCGCCAATAACAATACTCATTCAAAAATCCCTCCTAAAATAAAAAAACTCGCCCTAATCAAATTAATTGATCAGGACGAGATTATATACCCGTGTTACCACCTTCGTTTGCAAACAGCTTACACCATTTGCCTTCATCAGTACGCCAATTAGGGATACTGTTGCTGTTATAACGAGTGCCTTTCTCGTCGTAGCCTACTAAATAAATCGTTCGGTACGAAGCTCAGAGGTCATTTTCAAATAGTTAAGTTCACTTCATTTCCACCGACAGAAGCTCTCTAGACAACTTAATTTATTTTACTTTTCCTCATCAACGCGTATTTCTATATGTTGAAAAGAAGTATAAAACACTATTGATGAAAAGGCAAGTATATTTCGAATAAAAAATCAACTGTTGAATGAGGGTGCATCGAATTAAATATAATAATTATCCAATTTGCGAAATTGGAGGAACACTATGCAAGCTGTTCTAGTGTTGATACACGTATTGAGGTACAGATCCAAAAAGGCCTGAGCATTTAATGACTGGTCGAACTAGTTTTGTCATAGCACACCGTTTAAAAACGATAGAAAATGCCGATAAAATACTTGTTATTAGAAACGGAGAAATAATAGAACGTGGCAATCATAAAGAACTCATAGAGCAACAAGGATTTTATTCTGAATTACAAAGGATATTTTACCAACATCATCTTAAATTGAAAAAAGGATGGTAGTTATTATTACCTATCATCTTTTTTATTTGATACAACATTAATGTAGGTTTGGGTATTTTTGATAAAATTTTATCTGAATACAATGTTTAACTAAAATATATATTAATATAGGTTATATTTCTTTGTTCAATAGTCTTGGTTATAGCAGTGTGTGGACGATGTTTTGCCCTATTTTTTCATTGGTTTTGCTTTCTTTAATTATTTGAATATAGTTTTGCTGTATAATTAGAACTATTAGAAATGGGGTTTGGTTAATATGGATAAGGACCTAAAAAAAATACATCATCTAGAAGATACACCGCTTATTCGTTGGAACAAAAATGAACCTAATGAGTTTTTACAACAATTCGTTACTAAGCTAAAAAGTTTGAATATGATTCTTTCAACAAATACATATGTTAAAGGTACAAATAAAGTACTGACACGAATTATTGAAGACGCTCAAAATCAGACAATGATTTTACTTATAGGCATGACAGGTGCAGGGAAAACAAGTTTAGTGAATGCACTGCTTAAAAGAACCGTTCTATCAACGGAAATGGCGAAAGCAACAGCGATAAATACCATTATTCGATACGGTCAAACAGAAGAAGTGAAGGCTTATTTCCTTGATGGACAAGTAGCGAGTTTTGATCTTGATAAAGTGAAACTATTCACAACATCGGACACATTTAGTGCTGAAATCTTACGTGAAAGCTTGGACTATATTGAAGTCTATGTCAATAATGAATTGCTAAAGCAGGTTACACTTATCGATACAACACCGCTAGAGCCGGGTGGTGATGAATCAGCGTATGTAAAGGAATCGATATTAAACCGCGCGGATGATCTGTATTGGATTTTCAACTGTAATTCAAAACCAACGCAAGGTGAGTTGAAGCTGCTCAGAAAATTTCACGAACGGAATGTAAAACCATTAGCAATTATTAACGCTATTGATATTCATGAAACGGCGTATGAACAATTCATAGCTGAACAAAATAAATTGCTTTCGCCCTATTTCCGTAAAATAATGGGGATATCTGTAAGGGATGCCGAAGTAGCTGTGGCAACCGATGATGAGGATAAATGGAACCAAAGTAAGTTTGAATTGTTATTAGAGGAAATTGAGAATTCCCATGCTAACCAATCAGACCGTGTATACCTCATCATGGAACGCTTTATCAAATGGCTTAAGAGGTTCCAAACTGAGGTGGAACTAATACCTCAAAGAGAGCCTTATATATCAGCTTATAATCTATTAGTCCAGTATCAAATAGGGAAACAAAAAACATCTGAAAGAACAGAAATTGAAAATCAAAAGCTCATCACATATGAAAAGGAATATCGTAAGGCAAGTGTAGTTTTTAAAGATGTGCAAACCTTGTATCAATTGCTACAAGTAATTTCAAATAACAAGCATTTCAAAACCTATGATGTCATGGTCTTTGTTGAGTATGCAAACGATTATTTGAAGGCTGTAAGGGAATATCGAACAATGCGTCAATCCTACAAAAACGAGACTAAGAGAAGCGATGAAAAACAGCGTCATTCAACGGGGAAGGGCCTCTTAAAAACAATGTTCGTAAACGAGCAACAAAATGATAAGTCTAGTAAACCAAACGAGCCCTCTCAAGATTTACAAACAACACTAGAGCATCAATACCAGAAGGTTCTCGTGTTAGAAACGCAATTATTTAACGAATATCCAGCAGTATTGAAGAATTTAAATGACATCGCTACCGATCAAATAGAGCGAATTATTAAGCGAGTTAGTCTGATTGGCACTGAGCGAAAGAAAAAGAAACAACAATTAATAACCGCAATTAGACAGCTGAATGGCTTTAATAACATTTTGGAGGCAAAAGGCTTTGTCGAAACATTTGTGGAGCAGCTCATTGAACAGAAGGATCTAGTTGTTACAAAAAAGGAAAGATTGTCATTGAGTGAAACTTTAGTAAAGATTAAAAGTATTAAATTATCACATGAAACGTTAATTGCAAGTACACATATCGATGAACAAAATGATGAAATCTCAAAAATGCAATCAAGATTATATGAAAAATATCATTTACAGCCACTTCAATTGACAATTGATGATATGAAATCAGAAATTGAAGAACCGCCTATTTATAGTGGTATTAGCGATTAAGTAAAGATACTTACCCCAGTAACGGGGGTAAGTATCTTTTTTTGTAGAGATAATTCCAATATGTTACAATAAAGGGATTATAAAAGAGGGACTGATTTCACATGGGGATATTGAAGAGATCCTAACAGGTGGCAAAATGGACTATGATAGTGGGATTTTCTATAAGCAAGTAGCTTTAGAAGATGCGATGATGTATACAGTGACACTAAGTAAAAAGTGAGGTTAAGACTATGACTTATTCTATTCGATATGCAACAATCGATGATGTAGCAGGTATTGCAAAAGTACATGTAGATAGTTGGCGCACAACTTACAAAGGTATTATAAGACAAGAATTCTTAGATAATCTAACATATAGCAACAGAGAAGCATTATGGAAGCGTAATATCGAAAGAGGAAGTGAAGGGGATACCATTCTTGTAGCTGTAAATGAAGAAGAACAAATCATAGGTTATACATGTGGCTCTAAAACTCAAGAAGGTGAATATCCAACATATGATGCGGATCTTACAGCTATCTACCTATTTGAGCGTGAGCAAGGAAAAGGAATTGGCAAAGCTATGATAAAACAACTATTTGCAGAGTTTAAAAGACTCAATTACAGTTCGTCAATTGTGAAAGTATTAGCAGACAATTCATCTTGTCGCTTTTATGAAGCGATGGGTGCAAAGTTTATCGACTCAAATCCAATTCAAATTGGCGGTGAACAATTAGAATTACTCACGTATGGTTGGCCAAAAATTTAGCAGCCGATTTGTATAATCGGCTGCTTTTTATCTTTACTTCTAATAGTCAATTGGAAATCGGATTAATCACCAAAGGCGAATATTAATTCTGTCTCGCAAACTATCTCGCCATCTACAGTGGCGATTCCTTTGCCTTTACCAATAGCACCTATTACTCTAGTTATTTCAACTTCAAGGCGTAGCTGATCTCCAGGTATCACTTGGCGTTTAAATCGGCATTTATCTATTCCAGCTAAAAGCCCTAATCGGCCTTCATTACCTTCTTTTGTAAGCATAACAATAGCGCTAACTTGAGCTAATGCTTCTACAATTAATACACCGGGCATAATGGGATAGCCTGGGAAATGCCCATTAAAAAACTCTTCATTTACACTTACATTTTTTATAGCCACTGCTTTTTTACCTTCTTCTAATTCGAGCACTCGATCTACCAATAGAAAAGGGTATCGATGTTTAATGATTTCTTTTATCTTTTGTGTGTCTAACAATATGTTTTCCTCCATGATCATAAATTGATACCTCTTCATATTAACACCTGATGCTAATGGTTGGTAATGTTTTTTGTGAATTATTAAGAAAAACTATTGAAATGGAGTTTTAAAAATCGTACTTTCAAGTTATTAAATTCGGTGCATAAGGCAAGATAGTTTCCTAATATCGCATACTATACATATTTTAAGAGCATAAAAAAAGCGTTCAACAAGTGCTATTGCACAGGCTGAACGCTTTTTGTTTTTAGAAGAATACTTTTTCAGTATTGTATTTCGCACGGAAATGGTTGATAGCAAATGTTTCATAAATTTCACGTTCCATTTGATCTTCAACAACGAAAACTTCAATTTTATGAACTTCGTTACGGTGATCTTTAATAGGTGAAACGTTATCTTCAAAGTGTTTTTTCACACGTTGACGGATTTTACGTGCTTTACCTACGAATAAAAGCTCATTTTCTTTGTTAAAGAACATGAAAAAGCCGCCTTTATCACGAGGGATTTCATGGAAATCAATAAATCCATAAATTGAAGGGATAATCGCGTCCCCTTCTTTAATTTTTTGTTCGCGTTGACGAATTACTACGTCTGGTTTTGGCATTTCAATTTTGATCAAAAAAATTCACGTCCTCATTATTATATAGTAGTTAATGCTACCATAATTGTGTTAGAAAAGCTATCGGATTTACTAGTTGTCGAAATACACGTCTATTATAAAAAAAATTGACCATATTTTCAATTTCTCCTTAACCAAAATAGACGATTATTTTACGGATTTTTTTCTGAATTTTTTACGAGTCTAATAATCCAATATAGCATAATCCATGGTAGAACGAACTTTGTAGCCCATTCGACTGTATTAGTTAGAAGAAAGTGTAAGTTTATGCCGAAGAATGGAAGAATTATAAAAAGGGCTAAAAATACTGTTATAGCTACTATTATATTTTTCATTCAAAAATTCCTTTCATTCTGACATCATATACCCTATGTTTGTGAGGTATATCACTTAGCTCATATCAATCATTATCAACAGTCAGTTCAAGTTGCGCAGTGATATCGATACCATTTAGCGCTTGTGTGGCAAGACGGTCTGCCTCAGCATTCGATTTTCTTGGTACGAGCTCGTATTTAGGACGAATACCAAGCTTTTTTAATTTCTCGTCAATTCGATCTGCCCAGATTGATAAGTCTTTTTCTAATAATGCCCATTCTCCGCTCATTTGGTTGATGACAACTTGTGAGTCTCCAATGAAAACGACAGGTAGATGATGAACATTTAATCGCTCCAGCTCCAAAAGACTCAAATGAAGTGCGGCATATTCAGCCTCGTTATTTGATTTCAGCACTTCGGAAGGGGCATTCTTTCTCACCCTATACGATTTTTCACTCTGTTCAAAATAAATAACGCAGCCTAAACCAGCAGTGCTAGTCGTACGATCAAAGCCACCATCAAAATACACTGTAATATTATGAGGTTCAGTTTCAATTTCTTTAATGTAGCGTTTCAATTCCTTGATTGTCCAAGTGCTGTCAAACGAGTCAGTAAAGGTTATACTTTTGGCGCGTCCTGTCCGCTCAAGATCCTCTGCTATTAACAGTCCTCTTTCTGCAGGCATCTCCTCTGAGTGGAATATTGTTTCGGTTCCTCTTGGTGTTTTGTAAACCCATTCGATTGAGATGTTCATCGTCATTCCTCCTATGCCTCTGATTTAATAATCTAAGATATAAAATACAGCAATATTCCACGTAAATTAACAATAGTTTATTGTGGTTTGTTTTATTTGAATTATGAGATTGTAAGATGATAGTGGTGATTGTTTTATTAATTTTATTAGACTAGAATTTTATGGTAAATCGAAAAAAGTAAAAAATAATAACTCTGAGCGTAAAGGGAATAATATAAGCAAGCTTCTATGCATTGTCATTCTGAAATCGCCTTTTTAAAACATTTCATTGTATATAAAAGTTAATTTTTCCTCCGCATAACATAATTATACCCCAAAAAATTATCGAGCTTACATTAAAGGAGCAAAGTAATTTCACTGCTAAAGTTAAGTGCCTGAGCAATTAGTTTTTACAATTTCATGACCGGAAGTCGAGCCTTTCACACAGTATAATTTATCGCATTCGGTAAATATTAATACAACGGCGTTTTTGTAATAATTATTAAGCTTGGTAGGTGATGTATTGACTCGTAAGAATATATTAATTCTAACTGTTTGCGCTTTAATCATCTCAGTATTTTATGCTGGTTTTAGTATTGCTGCTGACAAGGGACGGAAATATTACGAAGAATCTGGGCAAATGCTTTGGGATATAAATACTGAAGAAAAGATTATCGCTATTACATTTGACGATGGACCACATCCAAGATATACAGGACAAGTTTTAGATATACTTGCTAAATATAAGGCTAAAGCTACTTTCTTTGTTATTGGCGAAATGGCAGAAAAACATCCTGAGTTGGTTTTAAGGGAATATAACGAAGGTCATGAATTAGCTAATCACACATATACACATCCGTATAAGACGTCGCCAAAAGAATTTGAAGAAGAATTAAAAAAGACAAATGAAATAATTCACAGTATTACTGGCTTTGCTCCAGTGTTATTTCGTCCTGTTGGAGGACAATATGATGAAAAAATGATCGATATTGCCACAAATAACGGATATAAAGTTGTCATATGGTCATGGCATCAAGATACGGAAGATTGGAAAGGAATTTGGTCCCAAAAGATTGTAAATAAAGTACTGAAAGGTTCGAGACCAGGTGATGTGATACTATTTCACGATGGTGGAGGAAATCGGACTCAAACGTTAAAGGCTCTCGAGAAAATAATACCTGAGCTTCAAAAGCAAGGGTATAAATTTGTTACAGTATCTGAGCTTATTGCCAGTGTAAATGGGAAAGTAAGTAAATAATGGACTTCAACAGCTAATAATTGACATAAAAAACGCCAAAGTGAATTTGATAAATCAAAAAGTGAAAGCTTACTCAAGAGTTACTAAAGCGTTTGGCGATGCATGATTGCATATGCTGAACGCTTTAATTCATTTTGATTTGAAATTACTTTAGAGATGCAACTAATGACGATTGAAAATTAAGTAATAAAATTACCAAAAATGTGTGTATCGTATAGTATTTTTGTATAAAATATACCAATAATGTAGTGTTTTCATATCATTGAATAATCATTTACTTATTATATAATAAGTAATGGTTACGATTATTATTAAAATAATAGGACTATATATTTACTTATTTAGGTTGGTGAGTTGTTTTAGCATGTCTGAAAATCGTTGTTACATACATAAAGTGAAGGCTGCCGAGGTGTTAGTAGACGAAAAAATTGTTGTATACTGTCCAAAATGTGCTGAAGCTAATATACATAAAATTGTCTTACAAGAAGAGAAAATATTAAAATCTGAGGAATTAGCAGATATAAGAACGAGACGCCACGTTGCAATGAAAGAGCTGTGGAAGAGTCTTGCGTTAGCATTTTACTTAGAATGTTTACCTATTTTTATCACTGTGTTTACGCATTCGCCCAAAAGTTTATCCGAATATATCTCTGGAGTAAAAGAACTGTATAGTCAGTTCCTATTCCAACCTATTGTTCAACTTATTGCTCTTGGTTTTATTGCTCTTGGCGGGTATTTCTGGATAGCTGCTATTAAAAGTCTAAAAGAGATAAAAAAAGAGGAAGCTATTTTATTGAAACCTTTTGCAAATGAAAATGAAGTCCATGAGAAATTCCAAACACCAACTAAGATCAATCAAGTGAATGAATTTGTGAGGAATGTTAAAAAGAAATATGATAGTAACTTCTTTAATCAACGAAAAATTCATCAAATGAGCCCATATGATTTCAAATTATATATGGCGAAACAATTGCAAAAACTTGATTTTGAAAATGTGCGTTTAGCTAGAGATGATAGTGACTTTAAAGTGGATATATTTGCTGACGGTCCAAATGGTAAAGTGGCGTTCCGTTGCATAAATAATGTCAATTTAGTCAAGATGGATGAAGTA
This sequence comes from Viridibacillus sp. KH_047, assembly GCF_057838945.1. Classification (NCBI taxonomy): domain Bacteria; kingdom Bacillati; phylum Bacillota; class Bacilli; order Caryophanales; family Caryophanaceae; genus Viridibacillus; species Viridibacillus sp. KH_047. The sequence goes on from NZ_CM174479.1 coordinate 1,509,485, forward strand.
CATAAAATTGCAGTTGAAAAGGTTTATTATGATTGCGAATCATCTATTTTAATAACCACTTCAGCTATAACAAAGGATGCTTTGGAATTAGCTGAAACATTGCGAGTGACTATATGGAATGATCAAGTTTTGAAAGAGAAAATAATCTCTATTGAAAATGAACAATGGACCGACCATTTACAAGACTTTTATGATTACTCTGATCAAAATCTGAAAAAATATACAGAGTTTGAAATGAGAAGATTAGCTCAGTCTTGATATTATTTTAAAAGAACGAATTCCGATTGGTGGAATTCGTTCTTTTTTCCTTGTTAAGGGGAGTGTATCTCACAGCTAATTTTAAAATATCACATAAGAAATGATGTATGAATTGGCATAGGTCATTTTTTTATTTAATAAGTTTATTAGTACTTTTATATAGGTTTTTCATAACAATTCAAATCTTTTCTAATTATGGACAACTCCTTTCAAAAGTCGATTAAATAAACAATTTAATATAGAGTTGGAATATAGTGTAAAAAACAAAAGTTCGATATAATTAAAATGAAATAGGTATATATAAGTGAAAATAATAAAAGGGGAGGATTCTTTTGAAGTATCAATTAGATACTGTAAACCTATTAAAATATGCCACAACAGAAAATGCATACAGATATAGACCCATCATTCGGTTTTTATATGAACAATACGAAAGGTTCAAATATTATAGTAAGCCAGAAGAAATATTGAAATTCTTACGAGAAAATAATGTAGTAGAAGAGTGGTATAAAGAGAGGGATTTATATGACGACTTAAAACAACTAGAAGTGTGGGAATGTGTAGTTTCTCGTCAGGACAAAGAGTTGGTCTACTTCACCATCGAAGAATTTAAAAATAAACGATTGAAGTTTCAAATTACTCAACCTGTATATGAAATTGAAAACACCTTAAAGAAGCTGGACGATTTAGAGGATGAATTAACAGGTGCTCTTGAAAGTAGAGAATTTGAACGAATATTAAAAGACGTGATTCAGCTATCTGAAGTCAAACTGAAAGAAACAGATAATGTGATTCTACATGAAAAATGGAACACACTTCTGAAGCGTTTGGAAAACTTGAAGCGAAATTCAGTCAATTATTTGTCCCATCTAAAAAGTGAAAAAGCGGAACAGCTTTTTGAAACGGAAGAATTCTTGCTTTATAAAGAGAAATTCGTGGATTATCTAACTAAATTCATTTTAACGATGAACCGAAATAAGCATAAAATTGCAAAATCGATCAATAACATTGGCCAGGAATTCGTAAACCAATATATTGAACAATTGGTAGATTATTTCTCTTCCATTCCAACTTTAGATGGGAAAGAATTTGATAGAGAAAGAAGTAAAAGGATCCAAACAGAAAAATGGATTGAACTGAAAAATTGGTTTGTGAAAAGCAATGACAATGATTGCGATGTTGAAATTTTATTAAGAGAAACAGAAATTAGTATTCAAACGATTAGTCGTTACGCATTAAGATTATCAGAAATACAAGGAAATAACCAAAACAGAAAAAAGGATTACCAAACACTCGCTTCAATGTTTTATGCGTGTGGGAACTTGATAGAGGCTCACAAACTTTCTGCTGCGTGTTTTGGAGTAGCTTATACAAAGCATATTTATGGGGAGGAAAAGTTAACTGACACACATAATGAAGAAGTCTGGGAACAGAACCAATCAACCTTTACTACGACACCTAGAAATAAAGAATTTCAACGAACGAAGAGGATAAAATCCTATGTAAAAGCTTCTGTAGATGAAAAGCAAAAGCAAATAGAAGAATATATAAAGAATCGGGAAATGCAGCGTGAGATCATCGAATCGTTAATTGTAGATAACAAAATTGTATTAAAAAATTTGGGAGCGGTTGATTCATTCGTGAGAAAATCCATCTTAACGTGGATTGCTCGCGGTGTTCAAACTAAATCTCGTACGGGGAAAACTGATTTCGGTGAAATGTTCAGATTCTATGTAGCTAGTAACGAGAAAGTAAAACTTCGATGCAATGATGGAGTGATGGAGATGCCGGATATCGTATTTGAGTTTGGAAAGGAGAGTAACATTGGAAGATAAGGAGCAAATTCGTATTGGAATAACCGCATTGATGGAAAACTTTTGGATACAAAAAAAAAATAAACAAAATGATTATACGCTTATCAAAAAACATAAAAAATTGATACAAAAATATTTTTTTGAGAACTTTGGATACCAGCTGTTTTCAGGTATAGATTTATTTAAATTAGAGAAAATTCCTTATCAAGCTGAATCTTGGATGGGGATTCAAGATTTTAAAGAGCCAATCGACTATTCTATTTTTGTTGCTATATTGGCATATTTAGAAGATAAAGCGAAAGATGACCTGTTTTTGGTAAGTACTCTAGCGGATTATGTGAAGAATTTCTTCGATAAAGATCTTAAGGTTAAATGGGAAATCTATCAACATCGGTTATCTTTCTATAGAGCGGTGAAATATGCCCAATCAATGGATTTGATAGAATCTCTAGAAGGGGAAATTGAAAAATACAAAACGGATGAAAAGGAAGAAATTCTGTATCGGCCAACTATGATTTCAAAGTATTATATGAGGTTTTTCTCTAAGCCTATTCAATATTTTCGGAATATTGATGAAATTATTACCGATAGATGGAAAGTTCCCGGCGAAGAATCAACACCAAGAACGAATTTACAATCATTAAATCGAAGACTATTCTTTTCGCCTGTGGTTTATAAAAATGAATTGACTGATGAAGAAAAAAAGTACCTGAATCATCAATCGTTTCGTATGGTGGATAATATTCCTGAATTTACACATTTTGAAATGGAAATTTATCGGAATGAAATATTATTGATTTCGAAAGAAAGGAATGTAACGGGCCAACAACATCCAAATCAAAAAACAATTTCAGATATCGTATTACAATTTTCAGCCTTTTTTAAAGAAAAATTAAAAGCACTTTCGGATAATGAGTTTCCCGAGTTCGAATACATTGTAGGGCGAAGAGAGTTTGATAAATGGTTTGAAGAATTGCAAGAAGAATTTGGTCATGGATGGAGCAAAGAATTCAGGGAGTCATATTCTGAAGATGTTGCTGAAAGAGTATTAGAGTATTTAGAGGACTGGAAATTTGTTTTTAATGATGTTCAAACACATTCTGTCGTATTGTATCCGCCTTTAGTCCGAGTTGGAGGGGAATTTCCAAGAGAATTTAAATTTGAACGATATTTTATTAAAAAAATGAAGGATATCTCGGTCGATGATTGGGATTATTCTTTGCCTACAACTATTTTTGAAGAAATAATCAAAGAATATAACACCTCTAATAGCGATTCACCATTAAGATTGAAAAACGCACAAGATGCCATTGATAAATATGTCGTAAATAAAAATGAACAATTTATAGAATTGAATGATGCGAAAATAATACGTGCATTAAAAGGAGCAAAATAAAAATGGAAAATGTTCTATCACAACATAATAAGTGGGTAATGAACTTAGCAGGAGTGTTAAATTATTGGTATTACAAGTATGAAGAGTTTCCTTTTGAAAACGGGCATCTCATTATCAGAGGTTCGAATGGCAGCGGAAAATCTGTTACTACACAAAGTTTTTTGCCTTTACTTTTAGACGGGAACAAACAGCCTAGTCGATTAGATCCGTTTGGTTCTCGCTCAAGAAAAATGATTGATTACATTTTTGGGGAGAATCCCGATGTATCCCAAAAAACAAGCTATATTTTCTTAGAATACAAAAGAAAATATACAGAAGAATACATTACTACCGGTATTGGTTTTGAAGCTAATTTCGACAATGATAAGGTGGATAGCTGGCATTTTTTGATTAAGAACAAACGGGTCGGAAAAGACTTTGACCTCTTCAAATATCAATTGGATGAAAACGGCGAAAAAGTTATGGTGCCACTAAGTCAAAAGGAATTGAAAAATTACGTAGATAGAGAGAAATGCGGTTATGTCAAAGAAAAACAAAAAGACTATGCGGAACTAGTGAATAATTACATTTTTAAGTTCGAATCATTGGAAGATTATCTGGATATGGTAAACTTGGTTGTTCGCATTCGTACTCCCAAATTATCCAATGATTTAGGTCCGAATGTCATTTATCAGATTTTAGAGCGTTCATTACCGGAACTTTCATTTAATGATTTACGCTCTCTAACAGAAACTATTCAAAATATCGATTTACACAATCAAAGGCAAGGCAAAGCTAAAGAAGACTACAAATTACTAAAAAAATTAGCGAACAAATACCAGGAGTATAACAAAAAGGTTCTTTCCTTTAAAGCAACTGATTTCAATAAAACAGTATTAAAACAAAAATCAGTTGAAAATGATCACAAAAAAGCACAAAAAGAATTGGCCGATACTACAAGAAAATTGAATATACTGCTAGACGAAATAGAGGAATTAAAATTAGAAGAGAAACAATTGAATGAAAAGTTAAGGGCTTTTGAAGATAATGATATTAGAAAAGCTCAAAGGCGGCTAAACGAATTAAATCCTCAGTTAGAAAAGAAAAAAAGTGAATATAAATCACAAATAACGAAGCTGCAAAACAAAATAGATGCTCAAAAATCGTTAGAAAATAAAGTAAAAGAAAAGGAAGATGAACTTTTCGGATATGGAAAGAAAAATCAATTGTATTTGGAAGAACTTGACGAAAAGGCGAATTATTTTGATTTTGAAAGTCATTCTTTGAATCGTGATAATTTCGTATCCAAATTTGAAGTACAAGACCCTACAATTGTAGCAGATCAGTGGCGTGCAACTCTAGATTGTCATATGAAAGAAATCAATGATATTGCGAAATTGTTATATAGAGAAAATGATTTAAAGGCCAAATTGGATGAACGGAATCAAGAAATTAGTGAACTTGAAGAAAAACTAAAAGACGTAGAGAAGGCTATTTCTAAACTTCAGCTTCAATTGGAGGAAAAAATAGAATCCTTCAATCGCGATATTACTGATTGGAATGATACCAATACTGAATTCAAGTTACAAAAAGAAGAATTAAACCAATTTGTGACAGTCTTGAATAGCTTATTTGAAGAAACCACCTTATCTGAAATAGACGAATTAGTTCATAAGTTTTATTCAAAATTACGTGATGTGCTAATCCTAAAGAAAGCTAAAGCTGAAGCGGCTCTTGGTATTCTGAGAGATGAAATCAAAGTAAAAAATGAAGAGCTGGAAAAGGCTCGTAATAAAAAGGATCCTGAACCGGAAAGAAATGAACAAACAATAAAGGTCCGTAAAAAATTGCAAAAAGAAAGAGTTCCTTTTATCCCGTTTTATGAAGCGGTAGAATTCAAAGGTATAACACCTGATGAGAGTGAAAGACTTGAATCTTCATTAATGGAAATGGGAGTTTTGGATGGATTGATTGTAAGCAAAGATTATATCAATTTAGTAGTAGAATCTGATGTAATTTTACTTCCACAAACTGTAAAATATAAAGTTGATACACTAGATGAGTACCTGGAAGTACGCTTACCAGAAGAATTTCAAATGTTGCAGTCAGAAGTAGAGGCTATTTTAAAAAGCATTGCTATCGAAGAAGTCATAGACGGTTCCTATGTTACGCCATTTGGTTCTTATCAACACGGAATCGTAAAAGGTTATGCACCATTTAGAGAAAAAGCCACCTTTATTGGAAAAGAGGCAAGAAAGCAATACAGAGAAAAATTGATAACAGATTTAGAAGAGGAACTTTCAGAATTGAACGGGGAACACAATGATTTGTTGATTATTTTGGAAAAGATCGCAAATTCATCAAAACAAATATTAAATGAAAAAGAACGTTTCCCATCTAGTCGCGAATTAAATGAACAAAATGACAATATTAAAAACTTGGAAACAACAATTAAATCTATCGAGGAGCAAAAAGAACGTATTGAAAAAGGGATTAGGAATATTCGTATTGATTACAACGACACTAGAAGTGAGCGTATCAAAAAGTCAGAGAATAGGACATTAAAACCTTTGGTTGAAGCCTATGAAGCTGCTATTGAGGAATGTGATAAATACGACCGGTTATTAGATGATTTACGTTTCAACGGAAAATCTTATTATAATTCGCAAAACATCATTCTTTCTTTGAAAAATCAAATTGAAGATGCCGAAGTGGATATTGATGATATGAGGTATTCTTGTAATCAAACAGACCAAGTGAAAAAAGAAGTACAAAACTCTATTAAGGAATTACAAGAGTATTTAGAAAAAGAAGGTACTTCTGACATCGAAAAAGAAATCAGAGAAGCAGAAGAACGAAAAGCCCTAATTCCAGGGATCTTACAAGAAAAAGCCGAGACCAAGGGAGAATTAAACAATCGGGTTCCTCAATTAACTAAAAATGTTGGAATCAAGGAATCTTATATTGTATTTTACAGCAAGCTGAAAAAAATAAAAGGGGGTATTTTCGTTAATGAAATCAATAAGAAGTTCATTGAATCATTCGACCGTGAAACTCTGTCAAATGAGGAAAATATTGATTTGTTAACAAAAATTGTAGTAGAAGAATTAGGAGAAACAACGTATCAAGAAGTTCACGACAAACAGGATGATCTAAATGTTGAGTTACGAGATATTAGCTTAAAAGGTTTGGAAGATTTCCATCCAAGTATTAACAAAGACTCTATAGTTCTACCTGAAATGAGTGATGGAGGTTTTGAAATATTTGCTAAAGAAATAGAAGAAATGGAGCTTACTAATCAAAGAACCATTATTTCGCTAATGTACGAAGGAAAATCGTTCTCACCAATGAGTGTACAAAAGGAATTAGAATCTCAAATTGAAGTTATGCAATTGGCTTTAAAAGCTGAAGATGAAAAAATGTATAAGGAAATCATTATGGATAAAATCGGGGAACGAATCAGAGAACTGATTAGCAAAGCTAACAAGTGGAAAATGGAAATCAATAAACTAATGAGTGAACGGCAAACGTCCAGTGGCTTGCAACTGTCCATTGAATGGAAACCAAAAGAAGCGAAAGAACTTGACGAATTAAAAACATCAGAACTAATTAACTTGCTACAACGGGATCCTGATACATTAAAAGATAGTGATTATAATAAATTGACTAAACATTTTACATCTAAAATACATTATGCCAAAGACATCTATGAGCAAGATGAAGAGAATAAGGAAAAGTCTTTAGATTATGTAATAAGGGATGTACTAGACTATCGTAAATGGTTCGAGTTTAAGATTTATTTTAAAAAAGGCGAAGACAATAAAAAAGAACTTACGAAGAATCGTTTCAACGCCTTGAGTGGAGGGGAACGTGCAATGTCTATGTATATTCCGTTATTATCAGCCTTATTTTCAAAATACAGTTCAGCATCAGAAGAGGCTCCATATGTCATTTCAATGGATGAAGCCTTTGCAGGTGTAGATGATACAAACATTCGAGATATGTTCGAATTAATCGGCAATCTTGATTTAAATTATATACTAAATTCCCAATCTTTATGGGGGGATTATGATACGGTGGACAGTTTATCTATCGCGGAAATCATAAGACCGAAAAATTCAAAAGATGTAACAGTTGTTCGTTTTAAATGGGATGGGAAAGAGATTATTCCGGTAAAAGAAGAAGTTTCAAAAAAGGAACTGGAAGATGTTATAGAACCGGATTTAGAGCAATTACACCTATTTGATTTAGTCAGGAAATAGAAAGGGGATACTATAAATGTCACCAAAAGAAGAGGCGATAAAATATTTTAGAGAAAGAGCGGGTGTTTCACGTCTCTTTCTTGAATTTGCAAATAGGATTGAAAGTTTGGGTTCTGCCGGCGGCCACGTTGTGTTAACAAAATTAACCCAAGAAGAACAAGTTCTTTTGCGAAATTGGTTTCAAAAAGATTATTCCTCTCAGAAAAATGCCAAAATCTCTTTGAAAAAATTTGAAGAAAAATTCGAAGGAACTCGATTCGAGGGGGCTTCTTTATTCGAGGTGGTTGAAGAGGTACTTGGCCGAAAACTAGTGTATAAAAAAGAAGAAAAGGATGAAAATGAAAGACTAAAAAAACATTTTTTTAAAGAATTAGAAAAAACTTATACGTCAGAAGCTACCAATCTATTAACTACCGCTATTCTTGAAAAACATCCTTTACACGTTGGATTTATTACAACTTATAATAAAGGGGCCCTAAATGAACTAGAAAAAGTTTACAAAGCCATTTCTGTTTTACCATTAGAGAAACCCATTAGATTACCGCTCTTTGCAGAAAAGGTAACTGGGAATCCACACGCATTTGATAATGAAGGTAAATTCATTAGTGCTTTGCAAATTATAAGTGAAAAACAATCAGGAGTAGCTATTCAAAATAATCCTAATGCAGAATATATAAATCAATTGTTGTTTGAATTTGGAATATTAAAAGATGATATCACCAATGATGTAACAATATTTGGTCTAATAGGAGAGCGAAATGGAAACGTTCTGCGTTCTTGGGAAGAATCTTTTCTCGAAAAGTCTGTACGGAATGAACCTTTAAGAGAAATTGCAAAATTGGATAGAGTGTATCCAATAAAAAAGGATGGACCAGTTTTTGTCGTAGAGAATTCCGGTGTATTTTCAAGTATTATAGATGAATTAGAAGATGGCTCTATTTCAATTATCTGTACACACGGGCAATTCAAACTTGCTGCGATCCAAATCATAAAATTGTTAGCCAAAGAAGATTGTACAATCTATTATTCTGGAGATTTCGATCCAGAAGGAGTATTGATGGCATATGCTTTAAAACAAAGATACCCAACAAACATCCACTATTGGAAATATTCAACAGAAGATTATGTTAAGACATTATCAAATGTAGAGATATCACCTAATAGATTACAAAAGCTAAATAATATAATAGATGTAGAACTTGAGAATTTGCTTCAACAAATGAAAAAAATTAAAAAAGTTGCTTATCAAGAAAGACAAATAAAAGAATTGGTTAAAGATATAAAAAGTTTAACAAAATAAAACTACCGATTTTAAGATAACGGATTACATTTGTTTTAAGTCCACTCAGTCGCTTGATGAATTCAGTATTTGGCATTATGTCTGTTATTACATCTGATCGATATATGGGAACCTTACAGCTAGTCATGGCATCACCAGTCAACAAAGCTAGCTTGTTTTTAGCGAGATCCATTGCACATGTATTCAATGGTATTTTCACAGCTTTACTCGGGTTACTATTTGGTGTGCTTATATTCCAAATCCCAATTCCTATGGATGCGATATTTCCTCTTTTTTTAGTCTGGATCACTTCGATATTTTCAGCATGTGGACTGGGTTTAATCGTTGGATGCTTATGGACTCCATCCATGCATTTAATTGCTAACTTACTGGCAAGCACACTGTTGTTACTTAGCGGAGCCAATTATCCATTAGTAAATATGCCCGATTTATTCTTGAAACTAGGACAATTTATACCACTAGCAAGAGGTGTGCAATTAACGAAAGCTATTGTTAACGATGACTACTATGGAGATTTAATGTCACTTTTGGTACAGGAATTTGTCTTAGGTTGTATGTATTTCCTCATTAGTTTTTTCTTAGTAAAGTACGCAGAATATTTGGCAAGAGTGAAAGGCACGATGGATTTACATTAGGTGGAAGTATATTTCCCTATAGTGCTGTATTTTAGGTGCATGTAAACAATTCAAAGAAATGATTTTAAAGACAGTCTAAATCTAAAATACTAAAGCTATCTAGTTAATAGATAGCTTATTTTTTTATCAATTGGATATTTCAAGAAAATACATATTTCATATGATTCAGTATGAATGACCGTCTAAAATGTTAATTATACACCTAAATAACCATATACCTGTCAAAAATTTATGTATATAATTTTAGTAGATTGATAAATTTGGAGGATAATTATGAAAAAAAATCAATTAAATTTCTTTAAAATGATGTTAGCACTAGTAGTAGCTTTCGCGTTTGCATTTGGCGCATCAACAAATAAGACGGAAGCTGCAACAACAACTCAGGTAGATACGATTACTTTAACAAAAGACAAATCAAAAACGCTTGATAGAAAATTCAGTAGTATGGGCACGGATATTATAAAAGTAACTGTACCAGCTGACGGCTTACTTACGATGAAACTAAATGATCCTAAAGAACGTGAAATAGCTCTTCTACTGCTAAATGAATTTGATACTAGTCAATTAGAAGATATTGAAGATTTTGATCTATCAGCACTAGAAAAGTTAGAAAGTACATTTAATGATGTAGAAGTATTCGGCTATGCTATTAATTCAGAACTTACTTGGTATGATCCATCAATGCATTCCATTTCTGTTGGTTTGAAGAAAGGTACATATTATCTTGTAGCATATAAATTAGACTTTGGAAAAAGTAAAAGCTACAGTACTAAATTATCTTTTAAAGCAGGTAGCAACTATGAAAAAGAATCAAACAATTCAGCTTCAAAAGCAACACCAATCAATTTAAACAAAACATACAATGCATCATTTAACCTAATTGATGAAGATGATTATTACAAAGTAACTGTTCCACAAGCAGGTTTCTTAAAAGTTTATGCAGATCAAAAGCATAGTACGAAGTTTAGAATGAAAGTGTTAGATGATAAAAAGAAAACGGTTAAAGGCTTCAAAGTAACAAAGGATAAACGAAAATATACTGGTTCTGTATATTTACCAAAGGGTACTTATTATGTAAAAGTAAGTGCAGATATGATGGATTCAATGTATGACAGTGTATCATACACGTTAAAAACATCAGTAAAATCAACAAAGCTTAAAAGTTCAGCTGTAAAAGTGATCAATAAAAAAGGTACTAAAAACGATAAAGTACTCGTTTCTAACTTAAAAGCTGGATCAACTGTAAAAGTTTATGCAGATGCTAGCAAGAAAAAACTTGTAGCTTCAGTAGTAAATACTTCTGATAAAGCTACAATGAAACTAAAAACATTAAGTAGCAAAGGCGGTAAATTATATATTACCGTTAAGAAACCTAGTATTTCTGAAAGTATCGTATTAAAAGTGAATTATTAAAAGTAAAGCCACTAGCGAAGTAAGTAACGCTAGTGGCTTTTTATGGTTTTGGGTAATTTTGTAATGCTATTCAAAATTAGAAGGAGAATTTGTATATGTAAACGACGTGTTGTCCTGTGCAAAACCTTATGATAGCAATGGATTAATCAATAATAAAAAGATAGAGAAACGCTGGATTTATTGATGTAAACTAAATATTCAACTTGGTGTATGTAATAGAGAAAAGTGGTAATTTTGATAAGTAAGACATCATACTTTGTTAACGAAAAAATAAAATATATAATAGATAAAGCTATCTACTATCAAATATGAATAGAAGATGGTTTTTAGTTATACATATTACGTTATTTGGCAAATATGTGTGTAAAGGATATAAACGATTTTCAAAGTAGATGAGGTGTTTCACATAGAAAAGCAATTGGCAAAGAGGATGATCGCGTTAATGGCTGTATTAAATGAGGATATACAAAATGTTGATTTTAATGTATCCACTCAAATAGCAGCGTATATGCAGGAAGGGTTGTTGGGTGATTTTGCAACAGCTACGACGGGGATTGGCTATTATTACGATAATATAAAAGATTATGACAAGGCGGTCCAATGGTATAAATTAGCTACTGAATTAAATGTCGCAGAAGGGCAGTTCTGTTTAGCTAATTACTATTATGAAGGGATTGGCGTTCAGGAAGATATAGAGAAAGCCTTTCAACTTTATGAACGAGCAGCATTGCAAGGTCATGCAGACGCTGCCAATAATCTAGCGGATATGTACTTTAATGGTGAATATGTTAAAGAAAACATGGATGAAGCGTATAAATGGTTTACAATAGCATCGAATGCAGGTGTAAAAGAAGCTCAATTTACTCTAGGCATTATGTATGAACAAGGTCTAAGTGTAAAAGAGAATATGGGGCAAGCATTGATGTTATATAAAACTTCAGCAGAAAATGGTTATACAGAAGCGCAATACCGACTAGGGAATATGTATGATCAAGGCATTGGGGTAAAGGAAAATAAGGAGCTAGCTTTTCAGTGGTATAAAAAAGCCGCAGAAGAAGGCAATGTAGATGCTGAATATAATGTTGGTTATATGTTTCAAAATGGAATTGGAACAACCGTAGACTACGATTTAGCACTAATATGGTATAAGTGTGCAGCAATGCAAGGTGATGCAAGCGCCAAGGTGCGCATTGGAGAAATGTACGAATTTGCTATGGGTGTCCCGATGGATATAAATTGTGCGATTGTTTGGTATGAACGTGCCATCAGTGCGGGAGATGAATTAGCTAAAAAGCATCTCGAACGGCTAGGGAATTATTAATGGTTGGTAAACCTGTTGAGTAGAAAAGTACTCATCAGGTTTTTTCGTATTTGGAATGAGGGAAGGGATGTTTAGAGGGGGATAGATCATCAACTTCTCTACTTTAATGATTTATCAAATAAACAGGAAAAGCACATTCAATGGGCTAATGAAAAATCACCTTGAATGTGCTTTTATGTTTGGAAAATATATTGTTTTTATATTAAACACGGACAAATCTATATCGATCTTTTATATAACGTTTAAAGTAGATACCTTTTGAGTCTGCTTCCATCAATTCATTATAAATTCTCTCAGGAACGCCGAAATATTCATAAACACCATCTTTAAACTCAATTCTTAAAATCATTGCACTAGGGTCGAAGCCCACATTTACTAATTTTGATGAAGTAACAGAAACCATATTCATAACGATCCCCTCCTAATTTCAGTATATACGAAAGCGCTTTCAAATGATAGGTAATTGTTTAATATTGTAATATTATATTGACTTTTCCAATTCAAATAAATTACTGTTTAAGTATGGAATACTATACTTTTTTTATTCGAAATAAAGAAAAAAATATTTACTATGGGGGGAAGAAATAATGATTAGAATGGCTACAGAACTAGACATTGATCAGCTTGCTCACTTTTTATCCAGCTGCAATGCAACTTCAAGGCGACATATTGGTTACTGTGGTCAAGATGAGCAAGAAATAAGGTCTACTTTACGACAAGGATTTTCAGACTTACCCTTTGAAAATTCTATGATCATTGCAGTTGAAAATGAACAGATTGTTGCAGCCATTGGACTTGATTTCGATGAGGATGATCAATCTGCAGAAGTATGGGGACCATTTGTTCAAAATGAAGTAACAGAAGTACTGTTACCTGAAATGTGGATGAAGTTATGTTTTCAGCTGCCCATGCCTTTGGAACACCCTCAATTTTTCATCAATATTAAAAATGAAGTCGCGAAAGATTTTACAAAAAACGTTGGTGCAAAAATGAAAGGACATCATTATATATTACATAAAGAACGTCAAAACCATAAGTTTGAAAGTACGGAAGAAATACTTCAATTGGATTCCACCAATGCCGAAGCTTTTCAAAACTTACACGACTTAGCATTCCCTAATGCGTATTATAATGCACAAACGATTTTGTCACGTCTGAATGAGCATCAAGTTGTATTTTGTTATTGTGATAACGAAGGAGTAAAGGGATATGTCTATGTAGAAGCAGATGCCGAGAACGGAGAAGGTACGATTGAGTTTATTGCCGTTGATGATCGGTTTCGTAAGCAAGGTATAGGAAGAAAATTGCTATTACATGGATTAGAATTTTTATTTACATATGATTCGATTGCGAAAATCTCTTTAACTGTTAAAAAGAATGAGAGAGGTGCAATTCATTTATACCAATCAGCTGGATTCAACATTGTACATGAACTTGTATTCATGAAGTGAATTTACAAATAACAGGGGGCATTACTATGTGGGAACAACAATTAATCGAAACATCTCGTGGAACGTTTGAAATTTTTGTAAAGGGAAGTGGCTCGCCACTTTGTGTAACACATTTATATAGTGAATTTAACAGTAATGGCAACACAGTAGCGAATCCTTTTACAGAGCATCATACTGTATATTTAGTGAATCTAAGAGGAGCAGGACAATCTGCACCATCTCTTACAGAGCATGATTTAAACATGAGTGAATCAGTGATGGATTTAGAAGCCATTCGAGAGGCGCTACAACATGAAAAATGGGCTTTTGCAGGGCATTCAACAGGAGGCATGTTAGCGCTAGTATATGCTATTTTAGCAGAGCAATCTTTAACAAAAGTCATCGCAGGAGGAGCAGCAGCATCTAACGAATATATGCGACATAAAGGTAGCATTTACTGCAAAGACAATGAAAATAATGAACGTATTAGAGATATTATGCAACAATTAAATGATCCACAAAAGCCATTGGAAGAGCGTCGAAAGTTAAATCGCGAGTGGACTGAGATGTCTATCTATTATAAAGACCGCTATGATGAATACTTTAACCGTCCAAATAGCGGAAAAGTAGTAAGTGATCGTCTAAACTACTATTCGTACGTTGAATTAAAGAACTATGATTTGAGAACACAGCTACCAGAAATCACTGTTCCGACATACATATACTGCGGATTATATGATACACAATGCCCTTATGATTTTTCACGAGAAATGGCGGAGCTAATACCAAATGCGCAGCTGTTTACGTTCGATGAAAGCAACCATTATCCATTCGTTGAGGAAGAGGAGAAGTTTGCTGAATTTGTTAAGGCTACACTATAAATTATAAGAAAGCTGCTACTGGAGTTTAGAATTGACTAGCTCCATCAGCAGCTTTCTATATTTAAGTAAAAGAGAGATTATATTTATTAAACATATTGAGGAAGTAAAGTGCTGCATCAAAAGATTTTTGCTTATAAGCAGTGAGCGCGCCACGAATAAACCATAATGATATAAAGTCTTTTAATAAAGAGAGATTAATAGATTCAATTTTAGAATAATATGAGATAAAACGATTGATATAGTGTTTAATCTCATTAGCATTATAGTGTGCTGGTGCATTTGATGTAAGGATTGCAGCTAAATCAAAATAAGGATGCCCAATTCTAGCCTCACCAAAATCGATAATAAATAATTCTTTGTTAAAAAGAGTATTCCAAATACCTAAATCGGCATGAATCCATTGCTTTTCAATAGAAGTTCTATTCACTAATTCCGTTATTTTCTTCTCCATTTCTGATACTGGAGGGAAGCGTTTATCTAGACTCCAACTTTCTTTAATAACTTCCCAAGTAATTAAAGTGTTAAAGCGATCAGCTCTCTCATGATTACTCTCAAAGGAGCGCATTGCGTTTCGCAGTTCAAAGAACACGTTAATCCATTCTTCCATCTGTACATCACATGTAGTAGAAGCAATGTATGATTGCAAATGGAAAACCTGTTCTTCGATTTGAATATACGAATTACCTTCATAGGTAGGATGAATTACAGGAACTATTTCTCTAGAACAATTTGTATTCAAATGCTGATGCAATAAAAATTCAAAGTCCGCGTCTGAAATGCTCTTCAGAGAACGCAAAATAAAACAATCAGAAAGAGTGTTAATTTTAATAGTCAGGGATGTTTGACCCTGATGCATTTGTTCAATCGATTCGATTTTATCTAAAGTGTATTGATATTCAATCTCATGTAAATGTTTATATAAATGCATATACGACCTCGAATTATTTTGACATTAATGTTCATTATAATTGATTATTAGCTAAATCTTATAGGAATTTATGTAAATTACTAATAAAAAAACCAGGCGTATTAAGAGCACCTGGCTAACCGGTATTAATCTTCAAATAAATCATCCATTAATTCCTGGATTTCCTTATCTCGTGTATGTCTAGCTGAAGGGTCAATTGTAACTTTTCCTTGGTGGAAGATTAAGACATCACCAGGTTGGGCACCATTTGGTAATTCAGAAATGGCGATATCTTGCATGCCATCTTCAAACTCTATGACGGCTATTTGACTTTCGAAACGATCAATTATCCCAGTTTTCATTATTGATTGTCCTTTACAGATATTTCTGAACCGGTTGACTTGAATACTATATTGCCCTGTTTATCGGTTCTATATACTTTTGCGCCCACTTTTTTTAGTCGATTTAATGTAACGGCAGTAGGATGTCCATAACCATTTGTAGCACTTACACTAATGGCAGCATAAGTTGGTTTCGCTTTTGCCAAAAATGCTTCAGATGTTGCTTCCTCAGCTCCGTGATGACTTACTTTTAGAACGTCTACTTGTGGTATTAGATTACTTGCTAGCATGTCATCTTCAGCAGGAAATTCAGCATCACCAGTGAATAGAAATTTATTATTACCATTCTGTAAAAGTAAAACAGCACTCCAGTCATTTAAATCACTTTGACTATATGTAGTAACCGGTGCAATGAATTTTAGCGATAAATTTTCTTCTGTCATAGGTATTTCCACCCCGGTTTTAGCTTGTGTAATTTTCAAACCTTGGTTCTTCACAGCAGTTAAGAAATTCTTATAAGCAATTGTTGTATGACTTACTTTTGGTGCGTACACTTTCTTAACTTTTATAGAATCTATGACTTCAGCAAGGCCGCCAACGTGGTCAGCATCCGGGTGAGTAGATACAACAGCATCTAATGTTGTCACATTGTTCTTTTGTAAGTAAGCAACGACTTCATCACCGGCCCCTTTATTACCAGCATCAATTAAGACATTTTCATTTTTTGATTGTATTAAAATAGAATCCCCTTGGCCAATGTCGATTATATGTACTAAGACATCGGATGCTTTACCTGTAAAAGGCTGGTCTGTTGATTTGTTTGAATCATTTGAGTCAGTAAGCTCAAAAATTAATCCAATAGCAATTAATAAAACTATAAATATACTTGTTTTTTTCATATAAAAACCTCCATTTACCACTTTAACATTGTTAGTACCTGATTTGTAGGGAGGTGAGAATTATTTAATAAACGATTACTTTAAAAATAATTACTAATAATTTGAAACAAATGTCAATTTCAAACGACTTATTAGTAAGGAACGAAAAGAGGTGATGTGTTGAGCAACTTACAAGTTAATATAGAAGAGCTATATGATGAGAAGTACCACGATGTCTATCATTTCGCATTGTATTATACGAACAATAAGCAAGAAGCAGAAGACATCTCCGAATTTATCTACAGTGATATTTAATACGCATAAAAATGCTTATACTTTGCTGGTATTTAAAGGAGATGTACGAAGCCGAATAGAAGTTAATAATAGAGTCACATTGCATTTCAAAGTTGTACCACTTATAGATTGTTTCGAGTATGAAACACTAATAGTAAGAAAGAGGGAAGAGGGTGTGTATCCTACAATCGATGATTATATAATTAAATAGAATTGAGAGGGGTATCTAAAATGCACTATCAAAGTTATGAAACACGTCATATTTTCATGGTACTAGCCATTTGTACTTTATTAATTTCGCCTTTATTTGTATTGCTTGTACCATTTGGGGTTGCAGAAACAATCTATTATCAATATGGTGTTCATGTTGTGTATGCACCGTCTATCAATTATTGGGTCTATGGAGCGGGATGGTTTTTAATCATTTTGGGCTTATCCATATTATTTTTATTAAAAATAAATAAAACCTCAATCGTGGTTGCCTTCGTTTGTTTGATTGGTAGCGGTGCTCTTTTTTACGGTGCAGCAAAGTCTTTTGTCATGATAACTGATGATTCTATTACTTATCGAGGAGTTTTTGCAAAAGAGGAAAGTAAATATGAATGGAATGAAGTAAGCAAGGTCAATTATTATAGAATGAGAGAAATGGATCCAGAAGCTTCATATTATGAATTTCAATTTAAAGACGGAGAGGTGCTTACATTAAAAGAGAATGCAAAAGTAGGTGAGGTTAAAGGTTTGATAGAATATAGCGTCATAAATACGGATGGGGAATTTAAAATGATTGAAAAAGAAGAAGAGTAATAAATAAAAACCAGCTTTGAGAATAATTTCTCATTAGCTGGTTTTGTTGTGTAGACTTTATAGATTAAAGAAAATCCCGATTAGAGAGTATATGATAATAGTCGAGAATAAAATAGTCATATGGTATAGAGAAAAAATAAACATTGATTTTGCCCATTTCTCTGGATTCTCTTTTTTAGTCCCTGAAATGCTGATTAGAAGCCACCAAATACTAAGAATAAGCGCTACTAACATAAGGCCAATACTTAAAGTACCAAGTGAAAGGCTAACCCCTATTAATAAAACTAAATAGATATTTGTTTGAATATACGTACGGCGCATGCCTTTTACGACAGGAAGCATTGGTACGTTTGCTGCTTTATAATCGTCATGCTTACGAATGGCGATTGCATAGAAGTGAGGCATTTGCCATAACACAGTTAATACAAATAACCCGATAATAGCAGGATGCGTAATATCTTGAGATATTGCTGCCCAACCAATTAGAGGAGGCATTGCTCCGGAAATACTGCCGATTTCTGTATTATATATAGTTCTACGTTTGCTCCACATTGTATAAGGAACCACATAAAAAAATAAACCTATGAATCCCATAAGTGCAGCCATTGGTGTTGCGTAAGCAAGAGCACCTAAGCCGATAATCGTCATCGCAATAGCTAAAATAAGGACCGTTTTAGCATTAATCGCACCAGTTACAGTTGGTCTGTTTTTTGTTCTTTGCATGACAGCATCGATATCACGGTCATATAAATTATTAAATGCACCGGCTGCACCAATTACTAATGCAGAACCAAATAGCGCGCATATAATCTCTAGAGTTTTGTCAAACGGGCTTATTTGATTTTTATATAAAGCTAATGTTAATCCTGCAATCATAGGGATCAAATTTGATTTGATAATTCCAGTCTTAACCGTTTGGGCTAATATTTTTGATAGAGGTTGCTTCGGCATCGTTTCCGACGATGATTCTACACTCTGATCAACTTTTACATCACTTTGCATTGTAAACCTCTTTCCTATTAATCATAAATAATAATACATTTTAAGCTCTATATTATAGTATCTCTTAAAAACTGCAAAACTTCCAGTAAATCAGAGCATAATTCTACGTAGATAGTACTTTTTAGACACAAAAAAAGTAATAAATTCTTCACAATATGCATTGTTTGAAGCCGTATCATTTTTATTGGAATATTGAAACGATATAATTCTACGTTTAATAGAGAATCACATATTTATGTCAGATTAAACTTTATAAAAATTAATTCGTATAATCTATTTGGAAATCTCCTTGAATAATATTAAAGTTAGATTAATACCTATTTGGAGGAGACAATAGACCATGAAAACAGAGAGAATGCTCTCGATATTGATTTATTTATTGCAGAAAAAGAAAGTATCTGCTGAAGAATTAGCGATTAAATTTGAAGTAAGTAAAAGAACGATATATCGGGATATGGATGCATTATCATCAATCGGCATTCCTATTATTTCGTATTTAGGAAAGAATGGAGGATTTACCTTAATTGATACTTATCAATTAGATAAATTCACCTTCAATGAAGAAGAAAAGAAATTCTTATTGGAAGGGCTATCATTGAAAAATGAACTATTTGATAGTCATCAATTATCAATATTACAAAGGAAAATAGAGCTATTGCAAGAAAAAAATGAAGACTATCATCCGCCAATTACGGTGTTATCATCCACATTACATCGAGAAACAATAGAAGAAGAAACAAAAGTAAAGGTAAAAAGCATACTTTCTGTAATTGAAGATGGACGTAAAATTTGCATCTCATATGTGTCACAAACCGCGAATTTATCTAATCGCATTGTTCAGCCAATAAAACTAAATTTTATGAATGGTAGCTGGTATTTAGAGGCTTTTTGTGAAGATAAAAAGGCTTTGAGATTATTCAAGTTAACTAGAATAAGAAATATGGAAGTCATAAAGGACAAGGCTAGATCCGTTTATAATCATAGCAATGGTTATTTAGTGCATAGCTCTATGAATGTGGAGCAGATTACATTACTGTTTTCAAAAAGTGAACTAGGGAAATTGTATGATTTTTTTACTGAAGATGAAATATCGATACTTGAGGATGGACGTATTAAGGTCGCCTTTCAATACGACGTTAACAAAAATATACTGCCATTTATCATGATGTTTGGTAGACGAGTAAAAATCCTTTCTCCAAAATGGCTGAAAGATGAATATATGAATGAAATAGAATTTATTTATAAAAGCTGACAGACAGTTGTCATATTATGAATGCTATTCTTCTTGTATAAACGAGAAGGAGGAATTGCAATGCATACAGCAATTAGTGAAAAACGGATTTATGGAAAAAGTGTTAGAACAAATAATCAAAATACAGACGCAATAGTCAGACTGTGGGAGGAGTTTCTTCGTTTAAATTTATCGGGTGAAATCTATGCAGTTTATAGTAATTATGCAAGTGATTTTACAGACGATTATGACCTACATATTGGTACAGAAGAGCAAATTACAAATGTTGTTAGTATCATAATTCCAGCAGATAACTACCTTATCATAGAAGTAGATCATGAGGATCCAAAAGGTGTTTTCAAGGCCTGGGAGAAAATCTGGAAAAGTGATATCAACAGAGCTTATAAAACAGATTTTGAACATTATTGTAAAGACGGTAGTATTAAGATTTATCTATCGGTCAATTCATGACTAATAATTTTGATCAATACCAGGAGAGTGACCAGATGAATAAAAAAAATCGACAATTACCAGCTACTGAACCTAATTGTCAAAATTCCTGGACTGACTCTGTTACTATTCATGATAACCTTATTGCAACGAGGGAACTAGTTTATAAACCATGTGGATTAATATTTTCTCAACCTCAATTTGAACCACAAAATGAGGCATATGGAGCCTATATATTTAGGTTAAATGATCTTTCGATTAGATTTCGCGTCGCTAAAATAACACCTACTAAAATTGGACAATTTGTGACGCTATGGGAGAGGGTTGGGGATGGACCAATTCAACCTTATGACGTATCGGAGTCAGTCGAATTCTTTGTTATTAGTGCCGAAAATGGTAATCAATTTGGTCAGTTTGTATTTCCAAAAGCTGTTTTATGCAAGTAGGATATAATATCCAATAAAGGAAAAGGGGGTAAACGTGCAATTCGCGTTTATCCACCTTGGGATAAGCCCACAAGCAGGCAAGCTAAAAAAACACAAGAATGGCAACTAAAATATTTTTTAGAGATTCCTCGAAATACAGCAGTAGACTATGTTCGTGCGAAGACTCTTTACAGTCTAAAATATTAGGTATACTTAGCATATAGACTTTTGTATCGTATTTTAGCCAACCAGTTTGATTGTTCTAGGCCAAATCGCATGCCAGTTTTAAAACTTAATAATTATTCTAAAATAAAATGTTGACAAAAATGAAACAAGACCGTATAGTATGGGATATTGATTTAAAATTTTCTGAAATAATGTTTCAAAACGCAATGATTAGGAGTAGTAAAAGCTTATTATTTGGTCTAGAGAGCTGCGGGTTGGTGCAACGCAGTCCAATAATACTTTGAACTTGCCTAGGAGTGGTAAAGTGGAAAAAATAGACAGACTATTCTTTTTATTTTAACGTTTAACCTTCGTTACCAGGTTTTTAAAGTTGGGTTCATGAATAAGAACCAATAAGAGTGGTACCGCGGTTTGCTTAAGGCATATCGTCTCTTCTTTCATTTGATGATGAAGGAAGAGACGATATGCTTTTTTTGATTATTGGAGGTAAGGATATGGAAAGTGACAAACAAAATTTACAAAGAACAATGACTTCACGACATATTACGATGATGGCATTAGGTGGAGCAATTGGTGCAGGATTATTTAAAGGGAGTAGTGCAGCCATTGATATGGCAGGACCATCCGTAATACTAGCGTACTTAATTGGTGGTATCATTCTATTGTTCGTAATGCAAGGATTAGCTGAAATGGCAGTCCGTAATAGCAATGCAAGGACATTTAGAGATTTAGTTCAATCGATTTTAGGGAAGTACCCAGCTTATTTTTTAGACTGGATTTATTGGAAGATGTGGGTATTAAACATCACAGCAGAGTCTATTGTTGCTGCAATCTTCATTCAATATTGGCTACCAGATTACCCAATTTGGATACTTGCTTTATCAGTATCAGTGTTAGTTACAGTTATCAACTTACTATCAGTTAAAGCTTTTGCTGAAACGGAATACTGGCTTGCGTTAATAAAAATTACCGTAATCATAGTGTTTATCATAGCTGGATTCATATTATTACTCGTAACTTTTGGTGATCATACAGCTGTTGGGTTTTCTAATCTAACGAGTCATGGTGGTTTCTTTCCGAACGGCTCAACAGGTTTAATTACTGCAATGCTTGTAGTTATTTATTCTTACGGAGGAACAGAAATTATTGGTGTCACATTAGCTGAAACGAAAAATCCTGAAAAAGTGGTACCAAAAGCAGTTCGCAGTACATTAGTACGAATCATTGCTTTCTATCTAGTACCATTCTTAATTATCGTCAGCTTGATTCCTTGGTATGAAGTTAACGGAGTACCAGAAAGTCCGTTTGTGTTGGTATTCAAAATGATCGGTATCCCAGGGGCAGACCATATTATGAATGCGGTTGTGTTACTTGCGATTATTTCATCGATGAATTCTGGATTATATGGCTCATCACGTGTTCTATATACTCAAGCTATGGACGGACGTATTCCGAAAGTCTTTTCAAAATTATCGAAAAAGAAAGTACCGGTATATTCAATACTATTATGTACATCTGTCTTATATATTGGTGTGTTAATTTCATTATTTGCAGGGAGCAAGACTTTTGATTTTCTAATGGGTTCCCTAGGATATACGGTATTATGTATTTGGTTAATCATTGCAATTGCTCATGTGAAATCGCGTAAAAAACAACCGGAGCAAACGAGTGCTTATGCCGTTAAATGGTTCCCTTATACAACTTGGTTTGCCATCATTGCTTTAAGTGCAATTCTGATTGGTATTATTTTCACAACATCAATTATCGTTACTAGTATTACACTAGCAATCTATATTTTTATTACTTTAACTTATATTTTTAAGGGTCGTTTACATCAAAATGAAGCATAATATTTAATAGAGAAAACGCTTGGAAGATAGATTATCCAAGCGTTTTTTCTATTTTTTTATAAAATCAGTGATTAGCTGAACGGTCTTTCTAGTTTCTTCTTCAAAAAATTCCATCTTACTAAAGTAACTATGGATTAATCCGGGCATAATCACATGATGTGTTGAAACACCTGCTTCTTTTAAACGGTTTGCATAGGAAACGCCTTCGTCAAAAAGAACATCATATTCAGCTGCAATAATAATGGCTCTTGGTAAATAGCTTAAATCATCTTGTAGGAGAGGGGAAACGGCACTGTTTCGATAATCTACTTCATTATTAACATAATGCTCTCCAAACCAGTTCATACCATCACGATCTAATCCAAGGTCATGAGCATAGTTTTCATAAGAAGCAGTGGTCATATCCATATTCGTCACTGGATAGATTAGTGCTTGTGCAGTGATGAGTGGACCGTTTTGCTCTTTTGCCATATGTGTAACAACTGTTGCTAGGTTACCACCTGCACTATCTCCTGCAACGACAATCTTAGTAGAATCTCCATTTAATTCAGCTGCAAACTCATAGACCCATAAAAGGGTATCAAAGGCGTCATATAAAGGAGTTGGGAATTTATATTCTGGTGCAAGGCGGTAATCGACAGAAACAACGATTGCATTTGCTTCAGCTGCTAATAAGTGACAACCTGCATCTGCCGTTTCTAAATTACCGAAAACCCATCCCCCCCCATGATAGTAAATAATAATAGGGAAGGGGCCTTTACCGTTTGGCGTGTATATGCGAACATTAATTTCACTACCATCTCGAACAGGTATTTTACGATCTATTATTTGTTTTAGTAAAGGTAAGTCAATCAATGGTTTTGGGTATTGTGCTCTTGCTGCCCGAACCTCCGCTGGTTGTTGAGTATAGTATTTGGGTGATTTTTTGGCGTCAGCGATATATTGTTTAGATGTATTTGTTAGGTTTAACATTAAATCATTCATCAAATCATCCTTTCAAGTTCAAATATTAATTCGATTATACACTATTCCTATAAGAAAGGTAGGTATTTGTTTTTAGTTAAGAAAAAAGCAGACAGAATGTAACGCTATGTAGCGAAAAATTCTGTCTGCGAAGATTTTATGATAAAGCTGAATCCTTTTTAATAACGGCCGTTACTGCATCATAAATGGTACTAGCGAAATGGTCATTTTGCAGGGAAGTGACACCTTGGATTGTAGTACCTCCAGGTGAACAAACTTGATCAACAAGTTCCCATGGGTGTTCGTCAGATTCTAAAATCATCTTAGCACTGCCTAGGACGGAGCTGGCGGCAATTTCTAATGCCATTTTCTTATCCATTCCCTCGCGCACAGCAGCTCTTGCTAATGAATCAATATATAAATACGTAAAGGCAGGGGATGCACCACCAATTGCCGAGAAAATTGTAAATAGATTTTCTGGTAATTCTATAATAGAGCCAATAGTTCCAAACAAAGATTCTACGATTTCTTTATGCTGTTCATTAACAGTTGATGAAATGGAGTAGCAAGTTGTAGAAGCACCTACGATGGCATTAATATTGGGCATAACGCGGATAATCGGTGTATCTACTTGTATGTTTTGTTGTATATAGTCAATAGATTTTCCTGCTGCGACTGAAATAATAAGATGATTTTCTTGGATATATTTTTGAACCCCTAATAATACTTCAGGTAATACTTGAGGTTGGACTGCTAATACAATGACATCAGCATTTGTCAGGATATCTTTAATAGAATCACTTGCAATCAGTCCATAGTTGTCCGCAAGATGATTTGTTTTAGTAACTGTTCGGTTATAACCATAAATGTCTGTAGATGAAAATTGTTTACTATTGTACATGCCTTTAATAATGGCAGAGGCCATACTACCAAGGCCGATAAATCCATATTTCATTCTTACACTCTCCTAACATATTCTATCAGTATAGTACAGACTGTTAGTGTTGGATAGTGTTTGATATTAACAACCAGGGATGAAAGATTGTTATTGTATTCCTTAAAGTGTAGAAGAGGGAAGTATGGGGAAAAGAAACAATAGAGAAGAGGAAATGAAAGTTACCTAGGTATATGTTGCTTTTTCAAAATGCTGATAAATCAGGTTTTGAGATGTATATACATTATTTTTATTTTATGCTTAAAAAAGAATGGTAATTCTAAAACATAGCATAATCAATATTACCAACTAATGTTTTTATTAATAGGAGTAGTTTTTAAAGCGCTACTTATTTCATTTTATCAAGAAAGTCTTCTGCATTTAATGACAAATGTTTAAGTAACTTCAATGTAGCTTCCTGTTCCTCTTCTGATAAACCGTCTGTAATCACATTTTTCCAACCTGATAAAATTGCTATAAGTGTCGGTTCTAAAGCATGTGCTTTTTCAGTCAAATACAGTTTTTTTATTCTTTTATCTACATTAAAAACTTTTCTTACTACATAACCTTCTTGTTCTAGCTTTGCAATTGCTCTGGCAGCAGTTCCTTTATCCATTTTTAATAAATGGGCTATTTCATCTTGTGATAAACCTTCTTGTTGATATAAAGCAGCTAGAAATTGATATTGACCAGCGCCTAGATTATATTCCTTTAGTTGTGCGTTCATATATATATTGCCATATCGATGTAGCATGGAAACCCAACGACCAATGGACTCTTCTTTATCAATTTTCATTATGATACCCCTTTTAAGATGAAATTCTTTGTAAGATCATTATACAAAAAATAAATATAATCCCCAATAAGAAACAAGATCAAGATACTTGATTTATAAAACAGTATATCTTATTATTAGTTGCATACACAACTAATTTATATAAAACATATAAAAAAATAAGTATTAACGCTTTATATTTAGTTGCACAAGCAATTACATGGTTTTAAAATGTGTTATTTGAAGAAGGAGATGTTAATCATGGGGAAAATAAATAATCAAGTAAATCCTATGGAGATGGCTAATAAGGAAAAAGTTTGGATTTTATCTGTTTTAGTACTTGGCTCATTTATGACGGTTTTAAATCAAACTTTATTAAATGTAGCTATTCCAGAGTTAAGTATAGTTTTTAATCTAGAAATTAGTAGTATCCAGTGGTTGAATACAGGATTTATAATGGTCAACGGGATTGTAATTCCGATAACGGCATATTTCGTCGGGAAATTTACTACTAGACAATTATTTATTAGTTCAATTGGACTTTTTACAATCGGAAGTATTGTCAGTGCATTGGCGCCTAGCTTTGCGGCTTTATTAGTAGGGCGATTATTACAAGCAGCTGGAGCTGGAGTGATCATGCCTCTTGTACAAACAGTGATATTTAGCTTATTTCCACCTGAAAAGAGAGGGAAGGCCATGGGGATGGTTGGTATTGCCATGACCTTCGCGCCTGCAATAGGCCCTTCATTATCTGGATGGATGCTACAACATTACTCTTGGAGAGCTTTGTTTTATATTGTGATACCTCTAGGTATTCTAAACTTAATCTTCGCTATGTTCTTTTTACAAAATGTAAATAAGACAAGTAATCCAAGATTTGATCTACTTGGCGTTGTTACATCATCTATAGGGTTAGGCTCATTATTGTACAGTTTTTCAATGGCGGGAAGTGTTGGATGGAGTGCAAATCAAGTATTAATCACGATGTTCGTAGGAGTTCTTTTTATTGTTTTATTTATTTGGCGCGAGTCTGTGGCAAAACAACCGATGCTCAATTTAGTTGTTTTTAAAAATAAACAATTTTCTCTTGCGGTTGTCATTGCTGCATTTGTGGCATTTGCGATGTTTAGTGTGGAATTGTTAACGCCAATTTATATCCAAAGTATGTTAGGTCTTTCCACTATGCAAACGGGTATTATGTTATTGCCAGGTGCAATATTAATGGGTGTTATGTCACCGATAGCAGGCATTATTTTAGATCGCTACGGCATACGAGTATTAACGTTTATCGGTATGACTTTAATTGTCATTACTTCTTGGTTATATTCAAACTTAAGTTTAGATGCTAGTTTGTTTTATGTATCTGCATTATATGCTGTTTATATGATGGGAATTGCTTTGACGATGATGACTGTTTTAACTTTCGGTTTAAATCAGTTACCAAAATCTTTAGGTAGTCATGGAGCAGCCGCTGCTAATACAGCTCGTATGATTGCTGGATCGATTGGGACAGCATTGTTGACGACGATAATGTCAACTAAATCAAGGGAATACCTACCTGAATTATCAGGTGAATTATCGAAAGGTGAAGCGATTAGTACAGCAAGTGTGTTAGGTATGCAAGATGCATTTCTTGTAACGACTACTTTAGCTTTGGTTGTATTAATATTAAGTATGTTTTTAAAGAAAAATAGATAGATAGAATCTCCAATAAAATTATTTTGTAAATAAAAAACATCGTAGTCAAATGTACTACGATGTTTTTTGTATATAGGTTTATTCAGTAGCAAGCATTTCAAGTTTTGCTAATAATTCTTCTCTTTTTTCTTTCAACTTTGGAGATTTGCTTACTTTGAGTGCTTTATTGACTGCTTTCAGTGCTTCTTTCAACTGATTTTGTTGTTCGAATAGACTGATTAGCAGTAAATGTAATCTTGTGTATTTAGGGAACAGTTCAAGTCCCTCATAAGCAGCTTCAAAAGCTTCGTCCATTCGACCTAAATCACGTAAAAGCTCAACCTTCAATACGCGTGGTCTGTCATAAGTTGGTGATAATCGGATAGATTCTTCTGCTAATTGAAGTGCCCAATTTTTTTTGTTTGTCTTAGAGCAATGAATTGCTAAAATACGATGATACTCAGTTGATTTTGATCGAAGTGTTCGTTCATAATTAGGAATAGGTTCCTCGGCCATGAATCTTTTTACAATATCCTTTAATATACCTATTTGAGATAGATAAATTGAAATACGGTGTCCAGCATATGGGTAGTAAATGTACTTTGCATTTGGATAAGCTTTTTTGATTACCTTTTTCATGTATTTACTATCAATAGCATCTTTTGGGTCGTAAATAATCGTCGGAGTAATCCTAGGATTATAAGGATGCTGTAACTCGTGTTGGAAAACCGTTTCAACTCGCATTTTAGTACCATGGTTAGGATGTGCAGAGTTTCTAGGACTGAGTGCTAGAATATTACAATCAATTGTTGAACCAAAATACAATGCACTATAGCCACCTAGGCTAGTACCATACGCGAATTTTTTTTCATAACCATCAGCCAATTTTGCAACAGTTTCATAATACTCTTCACGTGAGATATCTTGGTGATAGTTTTTCGTAGTTCTGCGTCTTAATGAGATTAAATCCACTCTTTTTTTCTTTAATAAGTTGAAAGCGAAAGGTGTTCTTTCCCATGTTTTATCAATGGAGTCAAACGTTGCGAACACAGTGTTTGTTGGTTCGATGAATTTATAGAACTCAATTCTACTCTCACCATTATCAAATAGTGTGACTTTTCGATAGCCGTCTTCAAAAAGTTCTGGCAGCTCATCAACATACTTTGTCAAACATTCAGCGAATAATGACCTAGCTTTTTCATGTTCGCCTACAATTTGATAGGCAATACTTAAGTCAACGAGCACCGAAGCAGGTACCTTTTCACCTAAAAATTGCACGAGTTCTTCAACTCTTTGAATAGCTATAGGCCAATCTTTTGAGGCAAATGCTAATTCGACGTATTTATATTGAAGTGTTTCATCCGCAGGGTTCTCCTTTACTAGCAACTCAAGTATTTCACCTGCTTCTGAATAGTGTCTGTTATTAATCAAATATTTATATAGTTTATAAGTAAGAGTAGAATTTGTTTTTCGTGGAATATTTACTAAAATTCTAGGTAAATGCTTTGCCACATCGCTCCAATTTTTTTTACGAACATAGATTTTCATCAATTCAGTATGAACAGATAGATTCAGTGGATATATTTTTGAACCTTCTTCTAATAATTTTTTTGCTTGAGCAACTTTATTATCACGTTTCAGTTGTTTGGCAAAATCAATATAGTTAGATTTGCTAGGGACAGCTTCTTTTTTCGCTAAAATGTTTTCGGCAATTTGAGTGATAACGTCCTTATTTTCATTTTGTGTAGATATAGCCATGATAATCTCCTTTTTATGTTTCAAAGCTAATACAGTATAAGCTTTTTTATATCAATTCTGAGTAAGGAATATGAAACTAGTGCACATTTCCCGTGTCAAATTACATTAACTCTTTCAATTAAATCATGAAAATCATTGGTATAGGGACAAATCAATGGATTTGTTATAAAACTGTTACAAGTGTTACAGAACTAATATATAATTGTAACCTAAATGAAACATAATTGGTTGTAAAAATGGTATTTTTATGCGCATATTGACCGAAATCATACTAATATATCAAATAAATATGAATAATATGGGTTGATGGTGAACCTATTCTATTATTTTCTTGAAAATCTTGTACGAATTATCTTAACAGAGAATGGAGAATATATATGATATTACAAAATGAACAATTAGTAGTTCGGAAATTAGAAAGAAATGATGATATTTATCTTGCGAAATGGCTTTCAGACGCAAATATTTTAACGTATTACGAAGGCAAAGATAATCCATTTGATATAGAAAAAGTACATGAAAAATTTTACGATGTTAACGAAGAAGAAACTAGATGTATTATTGAATACGGTGGCGTGAGTATCGGTTATATTCAGTTTTATCCTATAGAGCATG
This sequence comes from Viridibacillus sp. KH_047, assembly GCF_057838945.1. Lineage (NCBI taxonomy): Bacteria > Bacillati > Bacillota > Bacilli > Caryophanales > Caryophanaceae > Viridibacillus > Viridibacillus sp. KH_047. Next base: position 1,539,264 of record NZ_CM174479.1, read on the forward strand.
AGGATAGGGTCGCTTATGAATACAATAACGATGCTGAAGTTATTTATGGGTTAGATCAATTTATTGGTGAATCTAGTTATTGGAATAAAGGTATAGGCACCAAGCTTATTTTAGCGATGAAGGATTACTTAGTCAACGAGAAAAAGGCTGATATCCTTGTTATGGATCCGCAAGCTTGGAATGAAAGAGCCATTCATTGCTATGAAAAATGTGGTTTTAAGAAAGTACGATATTTACCAAAGCAAGAGATGCATGAAGGTGAATTAAGAGATTGCTGGTTAGTGGAGTATAGAGCACGTTAGGGATAAGACAAATAAAAAGGACGGGAGCAGAAAATATGCTGTCGTCCTTTTCAAATTTTAAAATTGAGTTACTTTTCGCCCTTGCCCAAAAGGAATACACATTGGCGTACCGAAAATAGGGTCAGCTGTTATTTCACAATCTAGATCAAAGACCTCTTTGATAAGGGTTTCGTTTATAATGTCCTCAGGCTTGCCTTTTTTATAAACGGTTTTGTTAGCTACGGTAATAATATGATGAGCATAACGGCAAGCTAAATTAATGTCGTGTAAGACCATGATGATTGTCCGGTTTTCTTGAATATTCAACTCATATAGTAGATCGAGAATTTCGATTTGATGCGTTAAATCTAAATAAGTAGTCGGTTCATCTAATAATATAATATCAGTATCTTGCGCCAATGTCATAGCAATCCAGGCACGTTGTCGTTGTCCACCTGATAGTTCATCAACAGGTTTGTCTTTCAATTCTGCAACACCTGTAGCCTTTAGTGCATTCATGACGAGCTCTTCATCTTCTTTTGTCCATTGCTTACGCCAGCTTTGGTAAGGATAACGACCTTGCTTAACAAGTTGCAGCACAGTTAACCCCTCTGGTGCGGTAGGAGATTGAGGTAAAATTGAGAGTTTTTTAGCCACTTGCTTAGTTGATAGTTTAAAGACATCCTCTGCTTCTAATAATACAGTGCCATGCGTTGGTTTTAATAATCTTGCAATAGAGCGCAAAAGAGTGGATTTACCACAACCATTTCCACCGATTAACACGGTGATTTCACCCTTTGGAATTGTGATATTTAAATCTTTTATAATAACGGAATCTCCATAACCTAATGTAAGTGATTTCGTTTCAATTGTTTCTGTCAAAGGTTTCGACTCCTTTAGTTCTTCGGATTTCTAAATAATAAATAAATAAAATAAGGGGCACCAATGGCTGCTGTAAAAACACCAGCAGGTACTTCTAGTGGACTAAATGCTGTTCTACCAATGACATCCGCTGCCATAACTAGTAATGCGCCTATACTTGCAGCAGTTGGGATTAACACGCCAAAAGACGAACCAACTAAGCGCCGTGCGATATGTGGTGCCATTAAACCGACAAAACCAATAGCACCAGCAAAAGCAATAGCGCCAGCAACTAGACAAGTACTAAGTAATAATAAAAGAAAACGCATTTTCTGAACAGGTTGTCCTAAATTTGAAGCCGTATCATCACCTAATTCTTGTACATTTAAATGTCGTGTGATGAAGAAGGAAATCACAAGCAAAAGAATAGTCCATGGTACGACCATTTTCACCTGTTCCCAACTTGCCCCGCTAACGCTACCTGTAATCCAAATATTCGCTTCACTTGCTCTATATATCGGACCTAGTAACATGAGCATCGTTGTCATTGCCTGCATAAATGCTGAAACCCCAATCCCAATGAGGACAAGGCGAATCGGTGTAATACCATCTTTCCAAGCTAAAAAGTATACGACAAAGCCTATAACCGTAGCCCCTATAAACCCTGCAATAGGTAGCCACTGAATACTAACCGTTAATGAGTGATTTTGATCACTAAAGATGGCTAAGAATGTAACAACTGCAGCACCGCCACCAGCAGAAATCCCAATAATATCTGGTGAAGCAAGGGGGTTTTTAATCATACCTTGTAAAATAGCACCAGCAACGGCTAAAGCCATACCAGCAAAAGCTGCAATTAGTATACGAGGTAATCTAAAATCAATTACGACAAGGCGATCAAAATCATTACCACCACCAAATAGAATTTGGAAAACTTTTAATGGATTAATAAAAGAATCGCCTACAGCTGCGCTTAGTATAAATGTGGCCATTACTAAACAAAATAATAATGAGATTTTCCTAGCTGCTTTAATATCAAGTAAAAACGAAATTTTTTGTTGTAATAGTCTAATGGTTCTGTACTGCTTCACGCTTTTCTGAACCCCTTTCTAGCAATATAAATAAAGAATGGTGTTCCGATAAACGCTGTCATGACACCAACAGGAACTTCCTGAGGCATGATAATATAACGAGCACTAACGTCTGCTAATAGTAGTAGGATACCACCTAGTAATGCTGACATAGGAATTAACCACCTATGGTCATTCCCGATGCATTTGCGAGCTAAATGGGGAATAACTATGCCGATAAAACCGATTGGACCAGCCACAGCTACAGATCCACCTGCAAGCATAATAACGATAAATCCAACAGCTAATTGAATCAAGCCAACTGGTAAACCTAACCCTTTTGCGACATCATCACCTAGTGCTAGAACATTGATCTTCGGTGCAATTAGAAATGCGCCAATCCAACCTATAATAAGATAAGGAAGAACAGCAATTAATAATTCCAATTTACGGCCTTCTACAGAACCAGCCAACCAAAATAGCACTTGATCTAATTCAGCCTCATTAGTGGCTAATAATCCTTGAGTGAAAGAAGAGAAGAGGGCGCTCATGGCTGCTCCAGCTAAAGTAATTTTAATAGGAGACATAGCATCTCGACCTGTAGAACTAATCCCATAAACTGCTGCGGTTGCAACTGTTGCACCTACAAATGCAATCCATGCGAATGATTGCAAACTAGCAGATTGGAAGAAGACCATGGCAAACACAACAGCAAATCCAGCTCCAGCATTAATCCCTAAAATACCTGGTGAAGCTAATGGGTTTTGTGTTAACGTTTGCATTAAAACGCCAGCAATAGCTAATGAAGCTCCGACGCTTGCAGCGATTAATGCACGAGGAAGTCTTACGTTTTGAATGATTAAATGTTCATTCGAGTCATTAAACTGATTAAATGCTTGATAAGCAGTCTGAAAGGATGTATCTGCATAACCGTAAACGATACTAATGACCATACATACGAGTAATAGAATGATACTGCTTATTAGTGCAAGAATTTTTGTAAGATTATTATTAAATAACATGTGGCATTCAAAACTCTTTTCTAAAATAGAATAAAATTACGCTTAATGTAAATTAAAAATATATTGACTTCTCTTTTACTGTGGAATACTATTAACCTTGCAATAAATGAAAATGATTATCATTATCGCTTTCATATTTTATCACATACATAGGAGGATTTAAAGAGATGAAAAATACTTTACGTAAAATCGTCGCATTATTTGCAGTTATCGCTGTATTTGCATTAGCAGCTTGCGGTAATACAAAAGAAGATGATAAACAAAAAGATGCATCAAAAGAAAAAGAAACAACATATTCTGTTGAGCATGCAATGGGTACTACTGAAATTAAAGGCACACCAAAACGTATTGTTGTATTAACGAATGAAGGAACTGAAGCATTACTTGCTTTAGATATTCAACCAGTAGGCGCAGTACAATCATGGGTAGGAAATCCTTGGTATGAACATATTAAAGACGATATGGGAGATGCAGAAGTTGTCGGTGTTGAACATGAAGTTAATATCGAGAAAATCGCTGCACTTAAACCAGATTTAATCATTGGTAATAAGCTAAGACAAGAAAAAGTCTACGATAAACTAACAAAAATCGCTCCAACAGTTTTCTCTGAAACATTACGAGGGGATTGGAAAGACAACTTTGCGTTATACGCAAAAGCTTTGAATAAAGAAGCTGAAGGTAAAGATATTTTAAATAAATATGAAGAAAAAGTTGCTACGCTAAAAACAACTTTAGGCGACAAAACAAATCAAGAAGTATCATTTGTACGTTTCATGACTGGTAAAGCACGTATTTACTACACTGACTCATTCTCAGGTGTAATCTTCAATGAATTAGGCTTTAAACGTGTAAAGGAACAAGAAAAATTATTTACAGCAGACAATAAATTAGGTAATTTAGCAATAGAAGTAGGTAAAGAAGCAATTCCTGAAATGGATGGAGACGTACTATTCTACTTCACATATATGCCAACAGGCGATGACACTGCATTAGCAACTGAAACTGAATGGACTGAAGACCCTCTATGGAAAAAACTATCTGCGGTTAAAGATGGTAACGCTTATAAAGTGGACGATGTAATTTGGAATACAGCAGGTGGCGTATTAGCTGCTAACCTAATGCTAGACCAAATTGAAGAAGTATTCTCTAAATAAAATGACATGCAAAAACGTTTATTAGGATATCCTAATAAACGTTTTTATTTTCCAGGAAATAATTTATTAGTTAAATCTACGGTTTTGTAAACGGTACTGGATTACTTGAAACGGCATAATCAAGGAATGGAATACGATATTCTAATGAAGTGAAGGGATGAAAATAAACACATACAATGAGTCATTAGGTTAAAAAAGGTCGTTCAAAAATGAACGATCTTCCGGATGGTTTTTATAATTCTTTTAACTGTTCATTTAATAGATTAGCTTGAGCAACTGCTTGTTGATCTTGTAAAATGTCACCCGGTTTATTTCCTTCACCTATAATATAAGATGAAAACCGCATATTTAAGAAATCAAAAGTGTATTGAAATTGCTGAATAAGGGGTAGACCTTTTACTTTCGGTTCATCACCACCGACTGCTACTACGATTGCTTCTACAGATTTTATTTTTTCTTTAAATTGTGGGAAACGTTCATCTCGTATAGCGTGGCTTAATCGATCAATCATGTTTTTCATAATTCCTGACATTGTATACCAATAAATTGGAGTTGAAAAAATGATCAGGTCACTTTCTAAGAAAGCATTTATGATTTTGTCATAATCATCGTCTACTAATTGAAAACCGCCATCCGTATGACGTAAATCATGAATAGGTTGAATTGATAAGTTTTTTAAGTCAATCTTAGTATGAGTTAAATCTTTCGTTACCAAATCGGCCAGTATCTCACTGTTACTTTCTTCTCTAGAACTACCTATAAATGTTGTAATCTTCATATATGTCAATCCTCTCTATACTTTCTTCTATAAAAAGCTTAAACTTAAATTCATTATTAATAAAGATGAATAATTCGATTAAATTAATCGGTAAAACCGATTTAGGAGTGTGAAGTATGGATATTAAGCACTTACATACATTTTTAACTGCTGCTAAAACATTAAATTTTACGCAAACAGCGGAAATATTGGATTACGCACAATCTAGTATTACAGCTCAAATCAAGTCTTTAGAAGGTGAATTAGGGGTTCCTTTATTTGAGCGTTTAGGTAAACGAATTTATTTAACAGATGCTGGTATGCAATTAAAACAATATGCACAAAAGATGGTAGATCTTGATGAAACCATGAGAGAAGCATTATCTAATCAAGATGAGTTGAATGTGACTTTAACAATCGGGGCACAAGAAAGTCAATGTACTTATCGTTTACCAGGAATTTTACAATTATTTAGAAGTCGACATCCGCAGGTGAAAATAGTTTTTAAGCCAGTTCATACAATCGATGTTGCCAAGGATTTATTGCAATCGGGTAATCTCGATTTGGCTTTTATTACAGATACACATAAGGACACACCAATGCTTTGTAAAAAGGAATTAATCGAAGAAGATTTAGTATTTGTAGTAGCACCAACACACCATTTAACTCAAAATGAAATTTTAGCCATACAGAACGTAGCCCAAGAAACGATATTATTAACGGCGGAAGGCTGCTCTTATCGAAATCAATTTGAATATCAATGTCATATAGAAGGTATCTACCCAGAACAAATAATAGAATTTTCTAGTATTGAAGCAATCAAGAAGTGTGTGATTGCTGGATTAGGTATGACGTTGTTGCCGAAAATGACAGTTGAAAAAGAGTTAGAAAATGGACTACTAAAAGAACTAGAAACAACTATTTCAATGGAACCAGTATTTACTGAGCTTGCGTGGCATAAGGATAAATATAACTTCTCTTATTTAGAAGATTTCATACAGATTGCGTGTGAACAGTATAAATTATTTAACGCACAAACTAGTATTGAATAGAGAGGTTAATGAGACGATAAAGAACTAAAAAGTCCACACTATAAATAAGTAGTGTGGACTTTAGTTTTTTATAAGGTTTTATAACTGTATATTAATTTGAAATAAGAATAAGAAGAGAGTATTCATTTAAAAAAAGACATAAAAAAAGCAGGCGCTCATCTGCCTGCTAGAAAAAAGAAAAAGATTCCCGACAATCCGAGTCGTTATGGAATCTTAGTTTGTAATGAAAGTTCGAAAACGATCATTACGTAGGTTTGGCACCTAAATATAGATTATACGCTATTAAATGAAAAATGCAAGGAAAATATCAAATAAAATAAGAGGTTATCAATATTTGATGGAGAATTGATTATATGGGAGTTTTTTTAAAGGTTTAAAAAAGATACAAAAGAGGTATTCATATATGCATATAACTCCGTATTTGCAGTATTAGTTAAGGATATAAGTTTCAAAATATATTAGTATACTTAAAGTACTTTAATCTTGGGTTTACATTCAATGTGAGTTACATCTAACCTAAATAATATGGATTGTGGAAGGCATAAAATAGTTTGAATCGATGAGTCCGAGTAAAAGAGCACTACGGACTATAAGGAGGTACTGAAATGATTGTATTTGAGAATGTATCTAAAAGGTATGATGACAATCAACCAGCAGTTAACTATCTCAATTTGGAAATAAAGAAAGGCGAATTCTTTGTCATTATAGGTCCAAGTGGCTGTGGGAAAACGACTTTACTAAAAATGATCAATCGATTAATTCGTTTGACTGAAGGAACTATAAAAATTGAAGGAAAAAGAATAAGTGATTATGACATTAATGAGTTACGTTGGAATATCGGGTATGTTCTCCAACAAATTGCACTTTTTCCACATATGACGATTGAAGAGAATATCGCTATCGTTCCAGAATTGAAAAAATGGAGTAAGGAACAAATTCAGCAGCGAGTTCGTGAGTTATTAAACATGGTCGGACTTGAAGCTGATAAGTATAGTCTGCGAAAACCGGCGGAGCTTTCAGGCGGAGAACAACAAAGAGTAGGTGTTGTTCGCGCATTAGCAGCAGATCCTGAAATCATTCTTATGGATGAGCCATTTAGTGCATTGGATCCGATTAGCCGTACTAAGTTACAAGATGATTTGCTCGATCTACAACGAACAATTCAGAAAACAATTGTCTTTGTTTCCCACGATATGCAAGAGGCACTAAAACTAGGAGACAGAATATGTGTGATGAAGGATGGAGAAATTGTACAGCTCGGTACACCCCAAGAAATTATGCAAAATCCAGCCAATGATTTTGTTAGAGAATTTATTGGCCTTAATCAAGATTTTAAAGATACATTCAATATAGAAAGTATTATCCAACCCATATCAAAAGAAAATGTCTATTTGCAAGTATTACACAAAGTTTCTGTGAAGGATTCACTTCAAGTAATCCTTAATAATTTGGTAGATCATGAAGCCTTATCGGTAGATCAGGATGGTGAAATTATAGGTATAATAACGAGAGAATCGATTATAAGGTATTTAGCAATGGATTCTTCAGGAAGAGGTTAAGCGAATGACGAATTTAGTAGAAGTTTTTAATGAACGTAAAGGACAGCTTTTGGCCTCTTTACTTGAACATATTCAAATATCTTTTATTGCTCTCTTTTTTGCGGTTGTAATTGCTATACCTTTAGGCATTTACTTAACTAATAAGAAGAAAATAGCAGAAAGTATCATTGGCTTAAGTGCTGTTTTGCAAACGATTCCTTCATTGGCATTACTAGGCTTGTTAATTCCGCTGTTTGGTATAGGTAAGATACCAGCAATAATAGCATTAGTTGTTTATGCACTTTTACCAATTTTGCGAAATACATACACTGGCATAAATGAGGTAGATGCATCGTTAAAGGAAGCAGCAATGGCAATGGGGATGAACACTCGAAAGAGATTAGTAAAAGTGGAGCTTCCTCTCGCTATGCCAGTTATTATGGCAGGAATCAGGACAGCAATGGTCTTAATAGTAGGTACAGCTACATTGGCGGCATTAATTGGTGCAGGGGGTCTAGGTGATATTATTTTACTAGGCATTGACCGGAATAATACTGCATTAATCATCTTAGGGGCCGCACCAGCTGCACTATTAGCGTTAGCATTTGACTTTTTACTTAAACAACTTGAATCACTTTCATTTAAAAAGACAGTAATAGCATTGAGCACTATTAGTATTACGGCATTATTAATGATCCTTCTTCCTCTAATGAATATCAATGAAAGAGAAGAGATAATCATTGCGGGGAAACTCGGATCTGAGCCTGAAATTCTTATCAATATGTATAAATTACTTATTGAAGACGAGACCGATTTGAATGTTCAATTAAAGCCAGGTTTAGGTAAGACTTCTTTTGTGTTTAATGCATTGAAATCTGGAAGTGTTGACATTTATCCCGAATTTACAGGTACGGCTATTTCAGAATTTTTAAAAGAGAAAGCTATAAACAACAACCAAGATGATGTTTATAAACAAGCACAAGAAGGATTGTTGAAGAAGTTTGATATGGTAATGCTTAGTCCTATGAAGTACAACAATACGTATGCATTGGCTGTTTCAAAAGAGGCAGCAAAAACATACGATTTGAAGAACATTTCAGATGTAAAGGCTGCTCAAGAAAATATAAAAGCAGGGTTTACAATGGAGTTTAATGATCGAGAAGATGGTTATCGAGGTATTCAAAAGTTATATAATCTTTCTCTTTCTAATATTACTACAATGGAGCCAAAGCTGAGATACCAGGCTGTAAAATCTGGAGATATTGATTTACTAGATGCCTATTCAACCGACAGTGATATTAGACAATACAATTTAGTCGTTTTAGAAGACGACAAGAATCTGTTTCCTCCTTACCAAGGTGCACCATTATTAAGAAAAGAAACAATAAAAAAACATCCTGAAATTGAAAAAGCATTAAGTAAACTAGCCAATCAAATATCTGAAGATGAAATGCGTCAAATGAATTATCAAGTAAATGTAGAAGGAAGAAAAGCATCCGAAGTAGCACGTGAATTTTTAGAAAAAGCCGGTTTGTTGTAAGTAGTGATATTAATTTCCCACAAAAAATGAGAGGTAGCTGTAGCCTAATAAAAATTTGTACTAAAGTTTGATTATAAATATCTCACCTCTATAGATTTTTAGAGGTGGGTTTTTTTGTTGGAAATTTATGATAATATCACTATGGAGATTGTGATGAAACAGATAAAAATGAATATAAATTAATGTACGAAAGATTTTTTATTCTATTTGTAGAATTAATCAGTGAAGAGTGAAAAAAAATATTGTTTTGAAGGATGACTGTATTTTGAAAAAGAAATTTATTTTGATATTTACATTTCTACTATGCGGCAGTTTATTATTTGTATGGTCGGAGAGTGAAATAAAAGCAACTTTTACAGGAGTGATTGAAGAGATTAATGGACAGAGTGCCGTAGTTTATGTATCTGAAGATGAAGAGAATGCAGTTTATGGAATAATTGCTGTAAATCTTGCAAAGAATCCTGACGAAACATTTCAGGTTGGTGATAAGGTGAAAGTCGGTTACGATGGTACAATACGAGAAACAGCACCAATTGGTATTACTACTCTTACTGTAGAATTAGTTGAGTAATACGGTGCAACTTTTTTACAAACAGTATTACTTTTTTTAAAACAGTGCATCTTTATTTTCATATTATATCGTTAATTTCCTAGCTATTCCGCAGTTTTATATGTAAGATAAATCCATCATGTCATTAGGAGGTTTGTAAATGGAATTAACAGTCTATTTAGCAGGGGAAATTCACTCAAACTGGCGGGAAGAGCTTAAAGAAAAAGCGAAATCTCTTAAGCTTCCTCTTCATTTCGTTGGACCCATGGAAAATCATGATCGGTCTGATTTTATCGGGGAAGAAATACTTGGAGAGCAGCCAAACGCCATTTTTCGCGATGAAGCCGCTTCTAGAATTAATAATTTTAGAACACAGATCTTAATGCAAAAATCTGATATCGTTATTGCCTTATTTGGAGAAAAATATAAACAGTGGAATACAGCGATGGATGCAAGTGCAGCCATTACCCTTGGCAAGCCTTTAATTATCATTCGCCCAGAAAATCTTCACCATCCATTAAAAGAGCTTTCCAATAAAGCAAACGTAACTGTCGGAACGGTTAACCAAGCATTTAAAGTTTTAGCCTATATTTTTGATGAAAAATAGGCTATGAATACGTGTTCAAAATTGAGTAAGTCGTCAGTGCGATTCTAATATTTATTAAACAAAATATTTCTCCTAATCAAAAGACAACAGGGTATAGCCTGTTGTCTTTTTGGGTCTCGCCAACATTTCGGGAATTTTTGTCGATTTGAAACAAAGTTGTACTGTTTATAAGAAAGTCATACCGTTTTGAAACAAATTAGCTCCATTTTGTTTAGTCCTTATTCAAAATGAAGTATTTGTATTTGCTGTTAAATAGGGATTAGCGACATCATTTTAATCAATCTTTATTACAAAGCAACAACAGGGAGTTATTAGAATTTAAAACTAACTAATACGGTTTTACGAAGAGTCTATGAATCCCAATATGTGTGATTTCTCTTATTCAACTAACGGGGCAGGATAGTTCAATAAGATTTACAAATACTCAATAAAACCCTAAACTAAAAATGGTTGTAATTCCATTTTAAAAAGAGGTGCTTTTAATGAAGAACGGTATTTGGCAAGAGAATAATGAGTATTATAAGTTAGAACCACTGACAGAGGAATTGGTAAAAGAAGCAGAGGGAAAACTTAAAATTAAGTTGCCTCAAACATACATAAATGTTCTTAAGGAACAAAATGGAGGATATATTAATTTTGACTCTTATCCTACTGAGGTTCCGACATCTTGGGCAGATGACCATATAAATATTGATCATATCTTTGGAATCGGTGATGAAAACGGTATTTTAGAGAGCGCGTATTTAATTGAAGAATGGGGATTGCCTAACAAAATCGTACTGATTTCTGGAGATGGCCATTCCTGGGTTGCTTTTGATTACAGAAATACAAAAGAAGAACCACCTGTTATCTTTATTGATATTGAAGATGAACAGATTATTGAACTCGCTTCTAACTTTGATTCTTTTTTAAATGGTTTAATCATTTGGGAAGATGAGGTTTAAGAACAAATATTAACTGTGCTATTCAGTAAACAGAGCGATTCTTCATTATGAGAAATCGCTTTTTCTTATTGAACTAACGGGGCAGGTTAGTTGAAGAAGATAGGTAGATGTAAAGAATAAAGGAGGATCTTAGTAATGAAGACGGCTATTATATCTGACATTCATGGAAATATAGATGCGTTACAAGCAGTACTATTAGATATTAAAAATCGTGGTATAAAGGATATATATAATTTAGGTGATAGCTTATATGGACCACTATTTCCTCTGGAAACTTATGAATTATTAGTAAAAGAGAACATTCGAAATATTAGGGGTAATTGCGATAGAATTTTATTAGATAACAATACAGATAATCCAACAGTACAATATGTTCAAGATTTATTGGAAGAAGAGCATAAGGAATGGATTTCTGATTTGCCATTTTCTTTGCAAACTGAAGATTTTTATTTTTGTCACGGTACTCCCACTAATGATGAAAGATATTTGTTAGAAGAAATAAGTCCAAATGGTTCTAAGCTTAAGAAGACAGAAGATATTTTGAAGTTGGTTAATGGAATTTCGCAGAACATTATTTTTTGTGCACATACTCACATACCTAGAGTTGTATATTTACCTAATAATAAAATAGTTATTAATCCAGGTAGCGTTGGACTACCAGCTTATGAAGACGAATTACCAATCTATCACAAAATGGAGTCTGGTTCTCCTTATGCAAATTATACAATTGTAACAAAAAAAGAAGATGACTGGATGATAGAACAAATACATATTCCTTATAATCGAGATGGAGCTATCATACAAAGTGAAAAAAACGGAAGAATAGATTGGGCAATAGCACTTCAAACAGGTAGAATTTAAAAATTTCAGTAGCAGTTGTACAAAGAATTATATAGTTGTTCAAAAAATCCTTCTTCAACTAAACCAGCTAATAGAATGTCAAGTAAATCATTTTAAATCGAAAAACACTTCATGTTATACTAAAAATGTTCAACACAAATAACCCTCCTCATTCAATGTGGAAGGTTTTTGTTTTATTTGAAAATGCTGTTGCTAAATAGTTTCTTGGAACGGTGTTTTCGTTTTTTAAATCGCATAAATCCAGTGTAAAAGCTTATTAGCACAAGCTATAATGGCTACTTTATATGGCTTACCTTCTTCGCGTTTTAAATCGTAGAAAGCTCGTAATCTTTTATTTCGTGCAATAGTTTCATCTGTTGTTTTCTTTTTACGACTATCTCGAATCGAACAGCGAACAGCTGTATAAAGCATATGGCGAAGTCTAGCTGAGCCGCGTTTAGTAATGTGATTTTTCGTGCCTTTAAAGCGACCTGATTCAAACACACTGGGGTCTAGTCCCGCAAAGGCTACTAACTTTTTCGGATGATTAAACCGCTCAATTTCCCCAATTTCTGAAAGTATCGTGGCCGCGATTTTTTCACCTATACCGGGAAGTGACTGGATTAATTCATATTCTTCGAGTTGTGCCGCCAATTGATCAATCTCGCGCTCTAACGTAGAAAGTTGTTGGCGGTACGCTTGAAGTAAATCAATATACATATTCAGACTGACAAGAAGGCTTTGATAAAGCGTTGACTGAAATGGGTTACGTTCTGCAGCTTCGATTAATCGCTCAGCTCTTTCGTACGCCCAATTCAACGAACGTGCTTTACAATGCTTATTAATAAATTGTGCAATCTCTTCTACACCTGCGTCTAGTACTGATTCAGATGTAGGGAAGGACTGTAAAGTCCTTAATGAAATCTCAGCGTATAAATCGCCAAAAACTCCTTTATACTCGGGGAATACTTGATCTAATACAGCTTGAAATTGTAGCTTTGTTTGAACTATAATTCCCGTCATATTTTCGTGTTGCCTTGTCAGATGCCGAAGGTTTAAAAGCTGAATACCACGCTTTTTCTGAGGCTCTAAATCCTCTTTGTAATACAATTCACCTAAGTGATAGGCATCAATGACATCTGTTTTAGTTTTTCGTAAGTTAGAGCTTTTTGCTCGATATGAAACGAGTGGATTGACGATAATGACGATGTATTCTCTAGCTTCTAAAAACTGTACAACTGGGGCATGATAATGACCAGTTGATTCCAAAACAACAGGTGGTTTTAATCCTGTTTGACGCTCTAAATCTAGTAAATAAGAGTGTAACTCTTCAAGTCCTTCCACCGTATGTTCAATCTTCACACTGTTTTTATAGGGTATTTTTTTATCCAAGAACATTTGAACCTGACTTTCACCTTTGGCGATATCCAGACCAACTACTGGATTCATAGTTTATCTCCTCCGCATGTATTGTATTGACCGGTAACCTCTATCTAGCTTGTTATTCATATCTTCGCTTGTTATACGGGATCACTATGTCCCAACCAGCCTAATCATGTGTTAACAAGTAGAGGGCGAACTGTTTAGTTGTCGGGATTAAATCCCACGGGTGCTTCCGTTCTACCCCGGCTACTATCAATCTATAAATTGAATAAAAAATAGTCAACCAGATTTCTCTGACTGACCTTATAATACGAACGGGTGCTTTAGCTAAAATGACCATCTTTCGATGGTCTTTTTTTTACGTCCAATACATCAAGTATATTTCGGCGATCCATTGTGAAATGTTACACTTAAACTAACGAAGCAGTTTAGTTACAGAGGGTATAAATTAAGGGATTCGGAGATGTATGATGGCAAAGAAAAAAAGAAAAGCAGAAAAGCAGGATGGGTTTTTTAAAGAAATTTTAGGTGAGATTGGTGGTTCTATAATATTTGAAGTGGTCTGGAACATTATAATTTTTATACCAAGAATGATAATTCGCTTGATATCAAGCATTTGGTGAAGTCATTAATTCTTATTGAACTAACGGGGGGCTTTACTTCAAGAATGAGTGAAGCTTTTTTCTTATTGAACTAACGGGGCAGATTAGTTGAAGAGCGTTGTTTAACTTTTGTTCAACAATCGGGCCAGATTGTTGAATAAATCATTATAAAGATGTTATAAAGCTAAGAAGCTGGATGTTGAGTAAAAGTTTAGAATTTGGATGTGTGGAATAGTTTTTGGAGTGGAGCGAAATACTTTTTTCAAGATATTAAGAGATAAAAAATCATTGTTTCATGGATTTTATTTTGATGAATTAAAGGTTGGGTTTTATTGAAGGTAGAAGTGCCCATACTAGTAAAGGAGGCTAATTAAGATGGATAGCAGTATCGAGTATGCTGAGTTTGAGTGGGTTAAGAAAATGATTATGAGTAATTTTAAGAACTTGAAAATTAATCATATAATGCAACTTGGTGAGGGCTGGATGAGTCGTGCCTATCTGATCAATCATGAGATAGTATTTCGATTTCCAAAGGAAAAAGACGGAGCTATTGATACAGAAAAAGAAATAAAGGCGTTACCAAGCCTAAAAAAACATATTTCTCTAAAAATACCGGAATTTATTTATTGTGGGAAACAAGATAATGGTTATCCCTTTGTCGGCTACAGATTATTGCCAGGAGAGCCTATGGATGAACAACTATTTTGGTCATTATCATCAGAAACAAAGAACAAAATCGCCCATCAAATTGCCGAGTTTATGGATCAGATCAGTTCATTCTGTGTTGAACAGGCGAAAAACTTAAATATACCTGAAACGAATTTCTATCAATATTACTTAGAGACTTTCAATGAGGTGAAGGAAAAAGTCTTTACTAAAATCAATCAAGATATGCAAACATATATTGCTTTTCGATTCGAAACATACCTAGAAGATAAAAACCATTTCAGATATTCACCTAAGCTCCTTCATGCTGATTTATCGATGGACCATTTATTATTTAATCTAAAGAGGCAAGAAATAACTGGAATCATCGATTTTGGTGACATGAAGATTGGGGACCCTGATTATGAATATTTATATTTGTTGGAAGAGTGTGGAGAAACATTTGCTAAAAAAGTGATGGAACTGAGAGAGGAAGAAAACGTTCAACAAAAGTACGAAAAGCTCTCTTTTTTCCTGACAGCTGATAACGTGGCACTATTATTAGAAGGCCTAAAAAGAAATAATAGAGAGATGTTTGAAGAAGCAGTAGAGCTCATTCAGTGTGAAATGAATACAAACCACAAAGGATGACCGTAATTATATACGAGTTTTTCTTCAAATGAAGAAAAAAGATATTGTGTGAATACGAAAACGACGATAAAATGCAATAAATTTGAATCTGTTATTCAACAATCGGGTGCGATTGTTGAATAAGCGTCTCTGTTCTTATTCAACTAAACCAGCTAATAGAAAGTCAAGTAAAATATTTTTAATCGAAAAACACTTCATGTTATACTAAAAATGCACAACACAAATAACCCTCCTCATTAATGTGGAAGGTTTTTGTTCTATTTGAAAATACTGTAGCTAAATAGTTACTTGGAACGGTGTTTTCGTTTTTAAAATCGCATAAATCCAGTGTAAAAGCTTATTAGCACAAGCAATAATAGCTACTTTATACGGCTTACCTTCTTCGCGTTTTAAATCGTAGAAGGCTCGTAATCGTTTATTTCGTGCAATGGTTTCATCTGTTGTTTTCTTTTTACGGCTATCTCGAATTGAACAACGAACGGCTGTGTAAAGCATGTGGCGAAGTCTAGCTGAGCCGCGTTTGGTAATGTGATTTTTCGTGCCTTTAAAGCGACCTGATTCGAACACACTTGGGTCTAGTCCCGCAAAGGCTACTAACTTTTTCGGATGATTAAACCGCTCAATTTCCCCAATTTCTGAAAGTATCGTGGCTGCGATTTTTTCACCTATACCGGGAAGTGACTGGATTAATTCATATTCTTCGAGTTGTGCCGCCAATTGATCAATCTCACGCTCTAACGTAGAAAGTTGTTGGCGGTACGCTTGAAGTAAATCAATATACATATTCAGACTGACAAGAAGGCTTTGATAAAGCGTTGACTGAAATGGGTTACGTTCTGCAGCTGCGATTAATCGCTCAGCTCTTTCGTACGCCCACTTATACGAACGTGCTTTACAATGCTTATCAATAAATTGTGCAATCTCTTCTACACTTGTATTTAGTACTGATTCAGATGTAGGGAAGGACTGTAAAGTCCTTAATGAAATCTCAGCGTATAAATCACCAAAAACTCCTTTATACTCAGGGGAAACTTGATCTAATATAGCTTGGAATTGTAGCTTTGTTTGAACCATAATTCCCGTCATATTTTCGTGTTGCCTTGTCAGATGCCTAAGGTTTAAAAGCTGAATACCACGCTTTTTCTGAGGCTCTAAATCCTCTTTGTAATACAGTTCACCTAAGTGGTAGGCATCAATGGCATCTGTTTTAGTTTTTCGTAAACTAGAGCTTTTCGCTCGATATGAAACGAGCGGATTGACGATAATGACAATGTATTCTCTAGTTTCTAAAAACTGTACAACTGAGGCATGATAATGGCCAGTTGATTCCAAAACAACAGGTGGTTTTAATCCTGTTTGACGCTCTAAATCTAGTAAATAAGAGTGTAACTCTTCAAGTCCTTCCACCGTATGTTCAATCTTCACACTGTTTTTATAGGGCATTTTTTTATCCAAGAACATTTGAACCTGACTTTCACCTTTGGCGACATCCAGACCAACTACTGGATTCATAGTTCATCTCCTCCTCATGTAGTGTATTGACCGGTAACCTCTATCTAGCTTGTTATTCATATCTTCGCTTGTTATACGGGATCTATTTGTCCCAACCAGCCTAATCATGTGTTAACAAGTAGAGGGCGAACTGTTTAGTTGTCGGGATTAAATCCCACGGGTGCTTCCGTTCTACCCCGGCTACTATCAATCTATAAATTGAATAAAAAATAGTCAACCAGATTTCTCTGGCTGACCTTATAATACGAACGGGGTGCTTTAGTGGAAGATCTTTGAGCTGTTCAGACAGCTCTTTTTTCTTATTCAACTAAAGAGGCAGGTTAGTTGAATAAATGAGTTTTTTTAAAAGTTCTTTCGCAAAAAGAGAAAAGGATGCAACTCTGTAAATTACAGAATTACATCCTCTTTCTAGGAAAAAGTTACTTATCCTTTTTGAACGTTAGTTGCTTGAGGACCGCGTTGTCCTGCTTCAACTTCAAACGTTACTGGTTGACCTTCTTCTAAAGATTTGAATCCTTCGCTTTGGATAGCTGAGAAATGTACGAATACATCTTCGCCACCTTCACGTTCGATAAATCCAAAACCTTTTTCTGAGTTAAACCATTTTACTGTACCTTTTTCCATGAGAAAAAACCTCCGTTGCGTAATCCGCTCTTTATTTCTATTCTTGCTCAATTACTTAAGACGAAAATCACAGATTTGCAACTTAGTAAAGTCAAAAATAACTTTCTTATAAAATAGCATTATCCAAAAAAAATTTCAATTAGGAGGAGTAAGAAAAATATTAAAAAAATGTGACAAAATCAGCTATTGGTTTGTGAATAATCCTACTTAAACGAATGGAGGCGATTGTTCAATTAGAGCAGTCGCTTCTTGTGCTAACGGGGCAGTTTAGTTGAATATGCAGGGATTTTGGGATACACGACGACGTAGTTAGAAATAAGTAGAGTTATGTAACGGAACAGTTCGTGTGTTTGGAATAGGTTTATGATTTTTGTAATAAATTAAATAATAGAACACTTTTATTTATAGGAGGATAAAATGGGAGAAACAAATAGTAAATCTATTGTATCGCTCGTGTTAGGTATATTATCCATATTTTTACCTTTACCTTTTATTGGATTAATCCTAGGTGTTATCGGGATTATTTTGTCATCTAAAAGTATGAAGGAGATTGACCTTACAAGCGAAAAAGGAAAAGGTTTGGCTATTTCAGGTAAGGTTTGTAGTATCATAGGAATCTGTGTTCAAATTCTTTTAATTTTACTTACAGTTTTATCAATTGCATCAGTTTCACTATTAACGAATTCAGGGAATAATTAAGAAACTAAAATGTTTTCTCTTCAAGTTAATGAGGCTGACTTCAATATGGAGTTAAGCCTTTTTCTTATAGAACTAACGAGGCAGGTTAGTTCAAGAAGCTATTGTAAACTTTATTGGCTCGAGTTAAAATTATAAAGTTTTTAAACATAAGGTTATATTAATAACTATCACAGCCGATTAAAAGGTTGGATACAAAGATTTAATGGCGTGGCTACAAAATGCCTCGATAATTATTTGAGCTGGTTTCACTTCTTAGATGTGATTGTAGAAGGTTCATTATTTTCAACCATTGAAACGTATAAAAGTCTAAGAATAATGAAATTTAAACAAACTGATTAGTTTTACAATAATCAGGGGGAGTTGTTTTTATGAAGAGAGGAATTAGCTTTGAAATTCCAAATGAATATGGAAACTTACTTGGAGAAGTGCTAAAGCCAATTGACACAACTGTTTTCAGTTGGCGAATTGGTAACGGTGAGTCATATATAGTACTTGATGATGAATTAGATAAAGAGCTTTACTCAGAAGATAAAAAAGAAATTGAAGGTGAAGAACTCAAAAACATATTAGAAAACAATATGTATTATATTATTTTCGCTGACTTACAAGCATATCCAGAAGGCGAATTTTCTGATATTGAGACCTATGAAGAATTTATTGAAAGCCAATGTGAGCTTGTTCTATTAGTGGTCGATAGCGGTTATGTCACCATCTACTGCAAAAATAAGGAAACAATCGAATTACTATACAAGAATGCAGCAGAATGTGGATTTGAAGATGTTAAATATATTACCGATGAAAACGATACAAGAACAAGGCTATCTGCGTGGTAATGACAAAAAAGAACTTCACGCATAAAGGTCTATATATTCAACATCTAACGGTGGCTTTGGTAGAAGATCGTTGAGCTATTCAGGCAGATCTTTTTTCTTCTTCAACTAATGGGGCAGGTTAATGGAAGAGAAATAATTGTAAAGGATGAGAAAATTTGAAGAAGAAACATTGGGTTACTGTTCTAATTTTAGTATTAACTTTTGGTGGTGTTTATTCATTTGTGCTATTTAATCCACCTTTGGAAATAGGTACGCTTGGTACAGCTGTTGGTAATAAATCAGTTGTTATTGGAATTGGTAATAAAGGCTTTCGTGAAGTGAAAATATTAGAAGTATCAGTAAATAATAATGAAAAGCCATCAAAAACAAAAGTACAAGTTAGTAATGCTTTACAAGGTTTCATCATAACGGATGATTATAATAATAATGAGTCAAAAAAATATGGTTTTAAGAATCTAGAGGATGTATCAATTAAGGCAGACACTTCTCCTGCCGCTACCTATAAAAAATTAGATGATGGCACTGCTTCAAAAAAGGATGAAATCTATGGGATTAGTGTTTTTCATAGTAAAGCAATCAATCAGGTTATAATAAAGTATAGCTATTTTGGAATTCCATTTAATAAAACTGTGTTGTTCAACTAACGGGGCAGGTTAATACAATGTGCTGTTTCCAAGAAAATCGTTGCCTTTTTACTACTTTTGTAATAATTACCTGCTAAGATCGTAATATAAAAAGGGGTTATTTGAAATTTCAGTAATATGGGGGCGAAAAAATGTTTAATAAAGACTCAGAGAAGAATAAAGGCTCAAAGAAGAGATTTGAAGAAATCTTTACAGAAAATGGCGTGGCTAATGGAAACAGAATAATAGTAGATAGAGAAACAGGAATTCACTATTTATTTAGTTGGAGCGGATATGCAGGGGGAATTACCCCGCTATTGGATAAGGATGGAAAACCGGTTATAAAACCAAATAATGAATAACACACTTTATCTTGTTCAACTAAACCAGCTAATAGAATGTCAAGTAAATCATTTTAAATCGAAAAACACTTCATGTTATACTAAAAATGTTCAACACAAATAACCCTCCTCATTCAATGTGGAAGGTTTTTGTTTTATTTGAAAATGCTGTTGCTAAATAGTTTCTTGGAACGGTGTTTTCGTTTTTTAAATCGCATAAATCCAGTGTAAAAGCTTATTAGCACAAGCTATAATGGCTACTTTATATGGCTTACCTTCTTCGCGTTTTAAATCGTAGAAAGCTCGTAATCTTTTATTTCGTGCAATAGTTTCATCTGTTGTTTTCTTTTTACGACTATCTCGAATCGAACAGCGAACAGCTGTATAAAGCATATGGCGAAGTCTAGCTGAGCCGCGTTTAGTAATGTGATTTTTCGTGCCTTTAAAGCGACCTGATTCAAACACACTGGGGTCTAGTCCCGCAAAGGCTACTAACTTTTTCGGATGATTAAACCGCTCAATTTCCCCAATTTCTGAAAGTATCGTGGCCGCGATTTTTTCACCTATACCGGGAAGTGACTGGATTAATTCATATTCTTCGAGTTGTGCCGCCAATTGATCAATCTCGCGCTCTAACGTAGAAAGTTGTTGGCGGTACGCTTGAAGTAAATCAATATACATATTCAGACTGACAAGAAGGCTTTGATAAAGCGTTGACTGAAATGGGTTACGTTCTGCAGCTTCGATTAATCGCTCAGCTCTTTCGTACGCCCAATTCAACGAACGTGCTTTACAATGCTTATTAATAAATTGTGCAATCTCTTCTACACCTGCGTCTAGTACTGATTCAGATGTAGGGAAGGACTGTAAAGTCCTTAATGAAATCTCAGCGTATAAATCGCCAAAAACTCCTTTATACTCGGGGAATACTTGATCTAATACAGCTTGAAATTGTAGCTTTGTTTGAACTATAATTCCCGTCATATTTTCGTGTTGCCTTGTCAGATGCCGAAGGTTTAAAAGCTGAATACCACGCTTTTTCTGAGGCTCTAAATCCTCTTTGTAATACAATTCACCTAAGTGATAGGCATCAATTACATCTGTTTTAGTTTTTCGTAAGTTAGAGCTTTTTGCTCGATATGAAACGAGTGGATTGACGATAATGACGATGTATTCTCTAGCTTCTAAAAACTGTACAACTGGGGCATGATAATGACCAGTTGATTCCAAAACAACAGGTGGTTTTAATCCTGTTTGACGCTCTAAATCTAGTAAATAAGAGTGTAACTCTTCAAGTCCTTCCACCGTATGTTCAATCTTCACACTGTTTTTATAGGGTATTTTTTTATCCAAGAACATTTGAACCTGACTTTCACCTTTGGCGATATCCAGACCAACTACTGGATTCATAGTTTATCTCCTCCGCATGTATTGTATTGACCGGTAACCTCTATCTAGCTTGTTATTCATATCTTCGCTTGTTATACGGGATCACTATGTCCCAACCAGCCTAATCATGTGTTAACAAGTAGAGGGCGAACTGTTTAGTTGTCGGGATTAAATCCCACGGGTGCTTCCGTTCTACCCCGGCTACTATCAATCTATAAATTGAATAAAAAATAGTCAACCAGATTTCTCTGGCTGACCTTATAATACGAACGGGGTGCTTTACTTGAAGATCACTGAGTTGCATATGCAGCTCTTTTTTCTTAATTGAACTAACTGGGCAGTTTAGTTTAAGAGTGAATTATCCCCTATATTAAAGAATAATATTATTGAAAGAAGCCAAGAGGCCATAAGATCGAACAAACAAAAGAAGAAAAGAATAAACTAGAGAGAATGGGCAAAAAGCACTGTGATGCACGTTCATTAACGGAAGAAGATTTTCACCGCATGTTTGACCGATTTTATACTGCCAATCAATCTCGTTCGGGTAAAAGTACCGAATTAGGCTTGTCGATTGTGAAGACCTTAATGGAAAAAATGAATGGACAATTATAGGTCAGCTTAATGGGGCAAATTATCCATCTTTTGCGAATGGAAGACAGTTGAGGGATTAAATAGTTGAATGAAGAAGGGATAAAGAATTTGTTCAAAAATAAAAGGTTTATATTTCTTTTAATGTTTATTATTTCTTTTGGTTTGTCGTATGATCCTTTATCAGCCTGGGCTGCTGAATCTTTTAATACAACAAAGGTTGATGAGTATGTTACGAATTATATCGAAAAAAACGGACTGCCAGGTGCAGCTATCGTAATCGTAAAGGATGGGAAGGTACTATATGAAAAAGGATTTGGTCATGATTCTGACGGAAATCCACTGAGCGCAAATTCTACTATGGGTATTGCTTCTGGTACGAAGCCATTTACTGCATTTGCTGTTTTACAATTGGTTGAGGAAGGAAAGATTAAACTGGATGACCCTATTGTAAAGTACCTTCCTGAACTAAAACTGGATGATGAGAGGTGGGAACAGGTGACTGTACGTCAACTGTTGAGTCATACATCCGGACTACCAAATCCTACTATTGTAGCCCCATCGAATACCTTAAAAGAAAGTGTAGGACGTCTTCATGATTGGAAACTACAATCCAGTCCTGGTGAAAAATATTTATATAGTAATGCAAACTACTGGACATTAGCATATTTAGTAGAAAAAAATAGTGGGATGGAGTTTAATGATTACCTAACACAGAATGTGTTCTCACCGCTTGGCATGAACGACTCCATCTCAGTTGTTAACTCTAGGGATATTGCGAAAAAATTAGAAATACCTCGAGGATATGTCTCGTTATATGGTACGGCAATGCCATGGACCGAGCTTGAACAAATGCTCAGTGGTTCAGGTAGTATCTTTACGACAGCTAGTGATATGGGAAAATGGTTATCTATGCATACTAACGAGGGAAAAAATGAAAAAGGAGAACAATTAATATCACAAGAGTTACTGAAAGAGTCATATTCACCACAATATGGAATTAAAAAATATGGACTTGGCTGGTCACTTAGCTCTCCAAATATTAAGCCAGCTCGCATTTCTCATAGCGGTTCAAAATCTACTTTTCAATCTCAACAAGATATCGTTCCAAGTAGTGGCTATGCAGTTGCAGTTTTACTCAATAGCTTCACCACTACATTCGAACATCCATATGAGATTAGCACTGGAATTATACAATTAACTGAGGGACATGAACCCGAATTAAAATCTCCAACACCTAAAATAATTGATTTATCACTTGGTGTGATCACATTGATTTACTTGATGTTAGGAATCAGAGGCATACTAAGAAGTAAAATATGGACGGATAAACGTAAACAGCATCGAGCTTGGAGATTCTGTCTGCGTTTAATACCGCAATTGGTGCCTGTCGTGGGTATCGGATGGTTATTATTTGTTGTTCCAACATTAAAAAATAACAGTTCAACCATAATAGATGCATTCGGTCTTTGGCCAGCTGCGATGATCTTTTTGGCGATCGTTTTCATCATTGGATTGGTACTCACAATTTTGAGAATCTATTATCGAATAAGGATAATTAAAAATTGAAGATTGTGAAGAATTTTACTTAAAGTAACGGGTGCTTTAGTGGAAGATATTGGAGTTGTTAAGATAGCTCTTTTTTCTTATTCAACTAAAGGAGCAGGTTAGCTCAAGAAGGATTTTACATTTTTAATGTTGAATTACTAAGTTGAAATGGAATAAATGAATATCATTGATTGAGATACTAATTTTGATAATGAAGGGAGAAGCCGTGCATGATTGAGCTTAGAAAAATTACGTTGGAAAACCGCCGTGCCATATTTAACCTGGAGGTTTCAGAAGAACAACGCCGCTTCGTTGCGTCCAATCTGTCAAGCGTGGCTTCGTGTTATGTCCTTGCAACCAATGGGGGACATCCATTTCCTTTTGCCATTTACGCGGATGAGCAGCCGGTCGGTTTTGTTATGCTGACTTATGGAAACACCGGATACGAACTCCCATCAATCGTAGATAACAGCTATTGCATCTTGCGACTAATGATTGACAAGCAATACCAGAACCGGGGCTACGGTCGGGAAGCCATGAAAAAAATCTTGGAATTTATACGCACCTTTCCAGCCGGGCCAGCACGTTACTGCTGGATCCCATATGGAACCGATAACTTCACAGCTAAAAAGCTTTATGAAAGCTTTGGCTTCCGTGACAACGGCGAAATCTGCGACAACGAGCCTATAACCGTATTGCAACTCTGATTTGCTGCCACCCCATGAAGAGAGAACCGTTAAATTTTTCGATTTCTGTGCCCTTATGATTGAACTAACCGAGACGATTCTGCAATATCTTTAAAGACATGTAATGGAAACCGATGTTCCATAAAAGGGCGAGATTGTTAGATAAGCATCTCTTTTTCTTATTCAACTAACGGGGGCTTCAGTGGAATAAGGAGATTTAAAATAATCAATCTTTTTTATAAAAAACAGTTCTTAAAAATAAAAGAAAGCTATTGTTTTGATCAATCTTTATTCAAAACGATAGCTTTTATATGCTGTGAAATCAAAGGATTAGAGTGATTTATAATCAAACTTTATTCTAAACCAACCGTAGCCCTCTTATTTAAGAAAAGAACCCTTTGTATTCAAACTACAAAAGGTTCTTTTTTTATGCTGTAGATTTATACAAAACTAAAAATGTTACAATCTATTGCAAAATATTTAACAGTATTTTATAAAATAAAGGCATATTAATAGTTAGATAATTCTCCAATGTGATAGAATAAATCATACTTTGAAAGAGGTGAGACTATTGGGAAGGCGATATTTAAAATTTTCCACGTTGCTAAACTAAATAAACAAATATTGAATACGATGGATTACGACGCTCGCTTTCTTTATATTGTCTATATTCTAAGTATACATTTAAAAACATGTAAACTATTAAGTAAAAAACAATACTCAATAATATAACGAATAAGTGATATAAAAAAGCGTAAAGTAGACTTAATACTTGAAAGGGCAATTCAAAATTAGAAATGTAGTTTTGCTCAGTATTAACTATTAGTTAGTGTCCATTGTTCAAAATTATCTTAGTCATATATCATCACGGAGGTGAATCCCTTTTTAAAGGGAAATAATTGGACATAACAATCATTACGAATTTAATATTTATTACCATCTTAATCATACTAACGGCTTTCTTTGTAGCATCAGAGTTTGCTGTTATTAAAGTACGAATGTCACGAATTGATCAGCTAATTGAAGAAGGAAATAAAAGAGCGGTCGCTGCTAAAAAAATTGTTTCAGATTTAGATTATTATTTATCGGCTTGTCAGCTTGGTATAACTGTAACGGCTTTAGGGTTAGGTACTCTCGGAGAGCCTACAGTAGAGAAACTGCTGCATCCTGTCTTTGATTACTTCGGGATACCAGCAGCTATGTCAACTGTAGCTTCTTACGCTCTTGCGCTAATGATCATGACATTGCTTCATGTTGTATTAGGGGAGCTTGCACCGAAAACATTGGCGATTCAGTATGCTGAACGTCTGACGTTACTACTTGCCCCATCATTAGTTGCCTTTGGTAAAATATTCTTCCCGCTCATCTGGTTCATGAATGGAACTTCTCGTGCCTTACTTCGATTAGTCGGTGTTAAACCTGCAAGTCATGAACAGGCCCATTCCGAAGAAGAGCTGCAGATTATTATGACGCAGAGCTTCCAAAGTGGAGAGATCAATCAAACTGAACTAACATACATGCAGAATATTTTTGCATTTGATGAGCGCGTAGCAAAAGATATCATGATTCCACGTACTCAGATGGTTGTTTTAGATAGTGTAATGGAAAAAGAAGAAATTCTACAAATAATTGATGAGCATCACTTTACAAGATATCCTATAACAGAAAATGGGAATAAAGATAAAATTATTGGTGTAGTAAATACAAAAGAAATGGTAACGAAATATGCACTTGGTAAGGAAACAACATTAGAAGAGCATATTCATAAAATACCGTTTATTCTTGAAACAGCACGCTTACAAGATGTACTTTTGAAAATGAAGAAGGATCAAATTCATATCGTAATAGTTATTGATGAGTTTGGCGGCACTTCGGGTATCATTTCAATGGAAGATATTCTAGAGGAAATCGTTGGTGAAATCCGCGATGAATTTGATGATGATGAAATTCCAGATATTATTGATAATGGAGGAAATGAATATCTGATTAATGGTCGTGTCCTATTAGATGAATTAGAGGAACGATTTAATATCACATTTGAAAATACGTATAATGTTGATACAATCGGTGGGTGGATACAAGCAGAAATGTTGCAAGCAGACGGTAAGCAAGTACCAATTTATCGAGAAAATCAACAATGGAAAATCGCAAAAAGCGATAACCATCAGATTTTGCAAGTATCTCTAAAATTACTGAGTGAAGTTACTTCCTCGTAAAACCAAGAATTAGTAATTACTGATCCAGCTCTTAGAATTTTATGTTCAAGAAGAAAACAATCAATATCATATAAATAACTGAATGCAATATCAAGAAAAAAGAATCCATTTTGGCCACTAGTTTATGCCGAAATGGATTCTTTTGTTTGCAGCCGAATATTTGAACAAAGAAAAAAATAAAAAAGTAGCCATTTAATTTAATATGAAAACTTAAAACCTAATATTTAAATTATCAAATACTGCAAATGTAATATACCCTAATCATTGTCATAATCATGTTTACAATAAATTAACTAAGCCTCTAGATTTACATTTTTAATTAATTTTTTGCATAAAGTATTTACATGTTCAACTCTTGGGGGAATTATATGTATTTTATAAAAAAAAGTATTGTTATAGTTATTGGGAGTATTTTAGTATCCTTAGGAATTAATCTATTCTTAGCTCCGTATGAGGTATTAGATGGAGGAATTATTGGAATCGGTTTAATATCAAATTATTTATGGGGACTACAGACTGGTTTTATCATAATACTTCTAAGTATTCCTATATTTATTATTGCATGGATTTACTATAGAGATTACTTCTATAATAGTTTACATGGTCTGCTTGTTTCCTCCTTTTTTATAGATATTTTAGAGCCCTTTGATTATCTTGTACATATTGATCCCCTTTACAGTTCGATAATAGGGGGAGTTTTTATAGGTCTTGGTATTGGTTTAATGTTAAGGTTTAAGACAAGTGCAGGTGGTACAGATTTAATAGCGCAGTTTTTAAGTGATAAAACAGGAGTAAATGTTGGGATTCTAATATTCATCATTGATTCATTTGTTATTTTAATGGGGGGGCTATTACTTTCTTATGATACTTTTTTCCTTTCTATCATCACGATACTTGTTGTAGGGATGACTACAAGTTTTTTTACAAAAAATCTCACACATACTTGAGCAGCAGTACAATTTGAGTGCGATATTTACATAATTGTTTAATAACTTAGGGTGTAGCTATAAAAATAAACGAAAATAAAAAATCTATTTTGAGCAGCTAAGGGACCAAATTTGGTTCCTTTTTAATTGGTAAGATCTTGTGGAAATATAAAGTTATTGTAATTGGTGCGGGTAAAAAATTACATGAATCTGTTATAATTAAATTGAATACTTTGAACATAGTGAGAGTTGGAGTGGTATTTTGAAAACCATTATTAAAAGTGAACGTGCTGTTTAGGGGACGATGCCTTAGTCAGTGATTGTAAGAGAACACCTACTAGTGGAGGGTGGCGTTGCCTGTCCTACAGTGGTTGATACAAATACATAAAGTCAATCGAGGTCCGGATCTTGAGATGAAAAAAGCTCAAGTGAAGCAGGAACTAGAAGTAATCGCTTCGTAAATCGAGGCGGTGAATGGGTCCATTTCTTACAAAAGCCTGAAGCTACAATTTGTAGTAAAAACGAACGGAACCCTTTCTCCATAGATGAAAATAACATCTTGGAGGAATGGCACGTGAGCAGAAAAACAGAAAATACAGCATTTCAATGTGGGCAATGTGGCGCACAAATTGAACCATTAACAAACGGGAGCTTTCGCAATCATTGTCCGTACTGCTTATATTCAAAGCATATGGATGAAAAGCCAGGTGACCGTGCAAGTGTATGTAGGGGATTAATGGCTCCTATCGGTATGGAATACTCGAGTAAGAAAGGGTACCAACTGATTCATGAATGTGTACAATGTGGTAAGGTAGGTAAAAATAAAGTAGCAATAAATACGACTCAAGAAGATCAGCTTATTTCTTTTATGAAGTCGGTGGTTTAATAAATTTACTATGTTCAAAGTTTTTTAATCAGTATAAATAATACTGAGCAGATAAAAGGATATTCTGAATAGAATATCCTTTTATTTATTAGCTAAGAAGGGTGATAAAAATGACAAACGAAAATGAAATTATAGTAGCTGTTAAAGGTATTGTTTTAAAAGAAGGGAAATTATTGATTGTCCAACGAAATCATGATGATGAAGTTGGTGGGGGTACTTGGGAATGTGTTGGGGGAGAAGTAAAGTTCGGAGAAGATTTAGAAGCGGCATTAGTGCGAGAAATAAAAGAGGAAGTAGGTATAGATGCCACTGTCTTGAATATTTTATATGCCACTACTTTTAAAACTATTGCAACAAGGCAAGTAGTTATTTTAGCTTACTTATGTAGAGCTGTAGAAGAAAAAATAGTTTTGTCCAAAAAACATATTGCTTATCATTGGTCAACAAAAGAGCAAGCGAAGTTGTTATTAGCACCCGAAATCATTACTGATTTTGAGAAAAATCATGTTTTTTCCTTGAATGAATGGCATTGATACATACTGTTTAATTATGTGCTTTTTAAGATTACGAGGTAATAGGATATTTTATTAGTCATAAGAGCATGCTTCCTTCACTCACGCATTGATTTTTAGATATCTCATCTAGTGAAAAAGTTAACTTATTTCTAAGAAGAAATAACACGAGATCCCCCAAATACAACTAATGAAGTCGGCTATGAATAATGACCAAATAACCCCGTGGAATTCTGCATAATTGTTAGCTAAAAATAGAATTAGGATAAGGATTAATCCCTGTATAGAAGCCACGATAAATGCAGGTTTTCCTTGACCATCTATAATCACCTTGTTCAAAATTAGTATAACGTTTGAATTCATTTAGTTAGGTATCTAACTAAATAATTATAAAAGCTGACATTAATCAGCTTTTATAATCAAGGTTATGGATAACTTTATCTAACATGGTGGATAAAGCATCTTTTTCCTTATCATCAAGACCGTTTACCATAGTATTTTCCATTTCTTTGAAAAAATCATTGAAATCTTCAACCAGATTTTTACCTTTAGGCAGTACATGAATGATTCTTCTACGTTCATCCTTCATATCTACTTTTCTTTCGATAAAACCCTTTTTCTCTAAATTATGTACAATGCTACTAATGGATGAGCCTTTTCGTTGGAAAGCACGTTCCATATCCTTTTGTGAGATACCCTCATCTTCATGCTGGAATAGATAATCGATGAAACGAGCCTGCTCTATAGTTAAATTATAAGTTTCTAGTTTTTTATCCCCAATTGTTTTCATTCTATGACCAATTGTACGGAATTGATGTTGAAATGTTACGTCTTTAATAACTAATCACTCCAATTAATTAGAATTCTAACTAATAATAAATTAGATGATTTGCAGTGTCAAATACTATTGATTTAGATCTAATGATGTAGGGGGAATATAGGGAATTCATTGATTCAACATAATTAGGATGGTAGGTAAAAAAGTCCATACATTAAATGCTGTTCTTTCAAATATTAATGTCCCAGTGAGTGCAGGAGATAGATTAATAATGGTATTTAGTGTAGAAACTACGGGACTAAGTGTTGTAACTTCCATTACAGGTACAGCAAGTGCAGGCATTGCTATTAG
Source organism: Viridibacillus sp. KH_047 (assembly GCF_057838945.1). NCBI lineage: Bacteria > Bacillati > Bacillota > Bacilli > Caryophanales > Caryophanaceae > Viridibacillus > Viridibacillus sp. KH_047. The sequence continues at coordinate 1,569,273 of NZ_CM174479.1, forward strand.
TAAAATAAAGATAAACATTCATAGGTCAATTTCCAGTTTGTTTAGTTTCAACTGAGAAGTCACCTGTTTTTTATTGAGGATTCAATAATTGGGTATTAAGGTTATCAAAAAAGTGGAGCTTATTGGGTTTACATTCATAATATTAATTAGCTCTGTTTGTTTACTGGTTACTTAAACCACTTTGAAGAAAAATAAATAAATAAGAAAAAACTTTATCAATAAGTGAATTTCTATACAGTGAAAAATTTTCTTTAAAACAAGTAGTGAATATACTAAATGCTGCATAGAATATATTAAATATAAAATTAATGAGAGACTATAAATTGGTGGGGGATGATAGAAAATGAGATTATCATCGTATGAAGCTGCTAAAGAGTTAATATTAACTGGAGAAGAAATAGCTAGTTTTGTAGGACCTCAACCAAGTAATTTACTTGAGAAAATAGAGAAAGTTTTAGGATTAGAAATAATAGGATCGTATAGAAATTTCTTAGAAACATTTGGTGCAGGAATCTTTGCAGGTGTTAAAATTTTGGGTATTTCTAGTGATGATTTCGAGATTCCTTCCATGTTAAATGGTATTAATTATACATTAACATTGAGAAAAGAAATTGGCTTACCTAGTAATCTCTTAGTTATTTATAATCCGGGGAATGGCGAACTGTTCTGTTTGGATTTCAATCAAATAAAAGCTGGTGAACCTGAGATTGTTTCTTATATGCCAGCTATAGGAATGGGTCTAGAATATGATGCGATTGCAGATAACTTTGGCGAGTTTTTATATGAGATAGTCTGTGATGATTTGTAAAACAAGAAATAATTGATTATTTATTATTCTCTATAAAGAGCAAATAAGCATTCTATAACGCATTATTATGGATTAATTATAAATTAAAACTGAAATTTACGGACAAAGAGGAACTGTCTAATCATACAGTTCCTCTTTGTCTTGTATTTAGCTCCATGTAAACCAACGTGTATGACCATCAGGACGCTCAAATATATGTTCTTCACAGATTTCTTTATAAAAATAATCGCGGTGCAAATCTGCATCAAATAGATTGTTGTATATATGATATATTTCTCTTTCTTGACTAATAGTCTTCAGATTTTTCACCAGTTGCTCTTTTTGCACTAAAGGTATTTGATTTGCAACATGGGTGTGGAACACGCAAATGATAGAATCTTCATCTACTTGCTTTACAATGTCTTCTAATAATTCCACGGCATTGCCGTCTATTAGTTCGATTTCTAAATTTTGAATAACATCTGTCGCTGCGTTAAATAATTTGCGGCGCTCTGTATGTTCGGGCCAAATTAGAGCGTTTAACCATTCCACATCGTCTTCATTTTTCACGTTATTTGTGTGTAAATCGATACCAATTCTTTTACCGATAACTGGAGGTGTTTTAATGGATTCTGGTAAAGCTTCCCCTTTATTAGTAGAATCTATAAGTACGTTAGAATCGATTTCCCCATAAATGTTACCTTCATTATATTGATAAGCATATTGATCTAATCCAAGTTGAAGTCCTGCACTTGTACCTATTTCAATCAGTGTTAAGGGTGTTTTGTGCTTAGCATAAATTTCAGTGAAAATAGGATAAAGGTAAGCGCATCGTCTAACTTCATTGGTTTGTACTAGTTTTGTTTGAAACAAAGATATTAATGACTCCCAATGTTCTAGGCAAAAAGCTTTGAAATGGGGAAAGGCTTCTTCTGGATTTTTTGCATTCGATACAAAGTTTGGATAATAAGAGCGTAACATTGCTGAACTTGAATTATTTAGTAAATATTGTACACTAGCAAAAAGTAAATTCGGTTTCGGTTGATCTTGTGGGATATGGCTAGACAATTCTAATATAGCGTCATCCTTAGCAACTTCATAAGATAAACATTCATATAAACGGCTAGACCCAACACATTCCTTTTCAGCAAAGTTAGTAAAATTACGACTGATTTTTTCTGAAACGATCATATTTTCACCGTCCAATCTTAATAGTTAATGGTATATTCTGTTATAATGAATATACATAATATTCACATTTAAGTAAATTAAATCATGTAAAAGAATTTAATATACATATGTAAAGGGTGAAATTAATGAGACAACTTTCAGACATTGTCATGCTAAGTGAAAATAATACTTTAATTTCTCGATTAAATGCGTTTAAGTCCAAAAATAATAATGAATTGGGATCTCAAATGAAACAATTTGGCTCGACTCTTGCTTTTCAAGTACGACGTATAACTGGGACAGCCTTTAATACTGTAAGAAATATAAATGAGGAGGACTATATCTACTTATCTGAAATTGTAGATTGGTATAAACAACAAAACATGGATTTTCAAATTGAGGTGGCACCGCAAAATGCGAGTAAAGAGTTGTTTCAGGAATTACGTAAACATGAATTTGTTCAAACGGGTTTTCATGCATCTTTCATTGGAAATGTTAAGGAAATAGCAAATAGTTCGGACCATATAAATTGCGAAATTCAGTTGTTAAAGAAAGAGGACTTTAATGATTTTGCAGAAGTCTATGTTAAAGGTTATGGGTTACCTGAATTCATCGCGGATGGCGTGAAACAAAATAATGAGATTTTGTATGAGATTGAAGCCTGGCAATTCTTTAAAGCCGTCAAAGCTGACAAAATGGTTGGAATTGCAGTGCTATATATACAGGATGATATCGCTACATTAGCAGCTGCAACTACACTGCCGGAATATCGTGGTCAAGGAATTCAAAAAGCGCTCATTAAAGCAAGAGCACAGTATGCCTTAAAACAAGGGGCTATATATATGACAAGTGAAGCAAAGTTCGAAAGTATCAGTCATGCTAATATGGTGAAAAGTGCGATGGATTTAGTGTATACAAAGGCGATTTACAATAAGTACAACTAGTATTGTTACTGAAAGGTGAATGGAATGAAAAAATACTTTTTAATGGTTTTTTCAATATTAGTATTCCTGACAATCGTTTGGCGATTTTGGTATATCTATCAGCCAAGGACGGGACCGCTTGGAGAAAAACTCATACCTGAGTTAAGTAGTCCGGTCTTTTGGTCAGGGATCATCTGTAGCTTTTTAGTATCTGCTTATGCATTTTCACATGCTATCGATTTATTTAAACGTGGTAAGTAGAAAGATAGGCAAAGGAGAACTCTATTATCAACTACAACTTCCAGGAGGGGTATATGAAAGCTATACTTTTTGACCTAGATGATACGATTCTAAATCGAGATGCATCGTTGCTTGCGTTTTTGGACGACCAATATGAAAAGTTCCAATTAGTATGGGGGCATATTGATAAGGGTCAATTGATTCAGAGAATTGTAGAGCTAGATGCTAGAGGATATGTTTGGAAAGATAAAGTATACGCTCGGTTAATTGAAGAAAATAAGTTGGATATATCTGCTGAAGAATTATTAAACGATTATACTGAGCGATTCCGATATTTTGTAATAGGCTTTTCAAAATATAAAGAAGTTTTAGAGGAATTAAAAAGACAAGGGTATCTGCTAGGTATGGTCACGAATGGGAAAATTGGCTTTCAACGCGTGAATATTAGAGGTCTCGGAATTGAAAATCTATTTGATGTCATTGTAGTGTCTGAAGAAGTGGGAATGAAAAAGCCAGATAAGAACATTTTTGAATATGCATTAGCTAAATTACAGGTGTCTCCGAATGAGGCGGTTTTTATTGGTGATAACCCAACAAACGATGTAGAAGCAGCCATTGATGTGGGAATGATAGGCATTTGGAAGAGAGATCAATTGATAGAGTCGTATAAATCCGAGCATATTATTGATAAACTAGAAGAAGTTTTCGATTTGCTTATGCAATTGGAAAAGAATTGAGTTAATGCATTTATTTATTGCAAGGAAGTGGGTAAGGAAATGATTATTTATTTTATTATTGGAGCAGAAATTGCTTTTTGGCTATTAATTGTAGCTGGTTTAGTTTTACGCTATATTTTGAAATTAAAGCGTTTAAGCATTTGGGTATTTGCAGCAACACCCTTAATCGATCTCGTACTGATAGTACTGACGGCGTTAGATTTAAAAAATGGAGCAACCGCAAATACTTTTCACGGACTATCAGCTATTTATATAGGTGTATCCATTGCCTATGGAAAGCAAATGATCGATTGGGCAGATCAACAATTTAAAAGGTTTATATTAAAAACAGGAGAAAGACCTAAAAAATTATATGGGAAAGAAAAAGGAAAGCGTGAGGCGTTAGGGTTTGTAAAACATATTATTGCCTATGTCATAGGGTCTTTAATTTTATGGGGTATGCTGCTAATACTAGGGAAAGACGAGCAGACAATAGCACTTTATCAAGTTTGGAAATTATGGTCGGTTGTCTTAGTAATAGACGGGCTGATTAGCATCTCTTACGTGTTCTTTCCAACAAAGAAAAAATAAACTTTAATTATCAAAGCTATATTAAATGAGAGGAAGTGGATTATGTGAGCTATGTAAGTGAAATCAGAAAAGTAGTTGAAAATCATCCATTAATCTTACCAGGGTCTGTTGTACTTATAGTGAATGAAAATAATGAGCTATTATTGCAACACAGATCGGACGGTGTCTGGGAATTGCCCGGTGGTTTAATGGAGCAAGGTGAGAGTTTAGAAGAAACAGCGAAAAGAGAAGTGTTAGAGGAGACAGGTTTTATTATTGATGATTTACAATTGTTGGGTGTATTTTCTGGTGAAAGTTATGATAGTAAAGTAGCAAATAGTGATGAAGTATATTCAGTAACCGCAGTTTATATAACGAGAAATATTACAGTTGAAATGAACAAAGACCTAGTAGAAACCGTCGATTTACAATATTTTAAAATCGACCAATTACCTGATACTTTACCTGATGAATATAGAGGATATATTATGCCATTCAAGGAATCGATCTTAGGATTAAATGAAGTGTAAGGGGTGGCTGTAGTGGCTTTTATTCGATACGCAAATGAAAATGATTTAGCTGATATTACAGAGTTCGATTATTTAATAATAGGGCAGAAAAGAGTGAGCTACCATTGTTAAAAAAACGATTTGTAACTAGAGAAGATTGGACAAGAATCTTAGAGCGTGAATTCAAACAATTATATATTTCTGATACAAGTTTTTCAGGAAATATTGCTTTATTAACTTTAAACAAAGTAAAAGAACCCTTATGGACATACCATTGTAACAAGAAAATATGTATTGTCGACAATGGATATTCTTGGCTTCAACAACTTCCTGAGAATGAACATTTTGCAATTACTACAATGTTTAATGAATCGAATGAAATTATACAATGGTATATAGATATTACAACTCATAATGGTATCGAGAATGGTGTGCCTTATATGGAAGACCTGTTTTTAGATTTAATTGTCTTACCTACAGGGGAAATAATAAAAAAAGATTTAGAAGAAATTGAAGAAGCATTAGATGAAGGTTGGATTACAAAAGAACAATATGATTTAGCATTCTCTACTTTTAATACAATCTATGAAGAGTTACAGAATGATACGTTTAAATATATAAAATTAAGTAATGTACATAGAGAGTGTTTATTGCAAGGAAATCTATAGCAGAGAGCTGTATCATATATTCACCTTTAGGCTCAAAGGTTTTAACATCGCATTTTTGAAAAGCTAGAGTTTTAATAACCCAAAATTAAGTAACCTGTAAGAGCCTTGCTACATGAAAAGAGTAGCAAGGCTCTTACCTTTTATCTTAAAAATATATTACTGTATACTTCTATTTGTATAAGCCAACTAAACTTTATATAATAAAATTAGATCTTACACTGAAGGGACTGGACTATGCGCAGATATCAATAACTTTAACCTAAGTACTAAAACATAATGGAGGGAAAAGTATTGATTACAGAACTACACACAAAAAGATTATTATTAAGGAAAATGAAGGTATCGGATTCTCCTAGTTTATTTAGGATTTGGTCTGACCCAGATGTTACTAAATTCATGAATATCAGCAGCTTTACTGATGAAAACCAAGCAAAAGATATGATAGAACTATTAGATGAATTGGCTCAAGAAGACAAAGCTGTACGTTACGCGATCATTGAGTTAGAATCTAATAAAATTATCGGTTCATGTGGTTTTAACTCCATAGATTTTGAAAATGCCAAAGTGGAAATCGGTTATGACCTCGCTAAATCGTTTTGGGGTAAGGGATATGCCACTGAAGCAATCAGTGCTTTGTTAGATTATGCATTTAGGTCTTTAGAGTTAAATAGAATCGAAGCAAAAGTAGAACCTGAAAATATAAATTCCATAAAGGTTTTGCAAAAGTTAAACTTTGTATTCGAAGGAACACTAAGACAATCCGAAAAATCTAATGGAAAATTTATCGACCTTAATTTATATTCTAAATTGAAAACAGATTGAGTTGATTTCAATAGCCTATACTTTTTAAAAGTATAGGCTATTTTTTTATACCTATTTATTACATTCCTTTTTTGTTAACATTAACCTAATCACTAAAAATGTAGGTAAATTATGAATTTTTATTTACGTGTAATTATTACTATGGTATTTTTTTTGTCTTCAAGCAACGATAAGCCAAAAAGGTATTTTGTGGGCTAGTTTTTCTGTTGCATTACTATATATGATTTCGGTATTTAAGATAGCTCCGAAGTATGATTGGGCAGTTATATTAGGGTTGTGTTGCATTTGCTTTTGGCTGATGTTTATAGCAGCTTGTTCAACACGGCCAAAGTATTAAAGTAGAGGTGTTGTAGAATGAAGAATAAACCAATTTATGTAGAAATACCTATTCGAGCAGATATTGATGATGTCTGGGAGTTTACACAAAAACCTGAACTCCATGAACAATGGGATTTACGCTTTTCTTCCATTACATATTTACCGAAAGTAAAAGAAGAAGATCCGCAACCTTTTCTATATGAAACGAAAATCGGGCTCGGCTTAAAGGTAGCGGGTTGGGGTAAAAGTAATGGTATACATAACAAGAATGATGGCACTAGAACCTCCTCACTTCATTTTGGGACTGACCAGAAGATCTCACCAATTAGTGAAGGTAAAGGCTATTGGCAATATGTACCGACAGAAAAGGGACTGACATTTTTAACGCAATATGACTATAAAGTACGTTATGGAATGCTAGGAGGGCTACTAGATCTATTTTTCCGTCCGGTTATGGGCTGGGCAACAGCTCTTAGTTTTGATGTTCTGAAGCGTTGGGTTGAAAAGGGAGAAGTCCCAAGAACACAATATTTACGTTTTTTTGGAAGCTATGTTATAACACTTTTGTTTATTTTTGTTTGGCTGTATCAAGGGCTTATACCGAAACTGGTTGCTAAGCATCCTGAGGAGGTGGCTATGTTATCAAGTTTAACTGCAATAGATGGAACAGCTGCTATAAAAGCAGTAAGCATAATCGGTATACTTGAGATTTTATTTGGACTTGTCTGGCTACTATATCGCAACAAAATGCGATTATTTGCATTTCAAATAATAGTGTTCCCTATGCTAACAATTTGTGCTTTACTTGCAGATCCAGCAATCGCAACACATCCATTCAATCCGGTTACATTTAATATGAGCCTATGGGTTCTATCAATTATAGGATTCTACATGTCAAAAGATTTGCCAACTGCGTCAAGTTGTATTCGTAAAAGAGAGAGGGGTTAGAATGACAATTTATCAATACCTTTTGGGGGAAGAATTCCACAAACTCCATCCTAAATTACAAGCACGCTATGCACTACCAATAGATGTACCATTTTTCGCGATAGGTAAGATGTCAAAAATAGAAACGGGCGCTAGATGGTTAACTCCATTCTTAAACTTTGCGAGTAAGTGGAAATTTTTGTTCCCTGAAAATGGTCAAGACGTGCCATTTACGATTAAAAATACATGTAAATTATTACCGAATGGTGAAGTGGAAGTATATTGGGAACGTACCTTCTATTTTGAAGAGAAGACAAGATGTTTTAATGCATTTATGTCCATTGATACTAAGCGCAAAGTTGTAAAGGATTATTTAGGAGATCCAAGTCTTTTATATTCAGATTTAAAATTTGATGTGACAAAAGAAGGTCGATTACTTATTCGATCAGGTTTTCAGCGCGTAGTTATAGGGAAGTTAGAAGTGCCAATTCCACGAGTATTAGAAGGGCGTGTAATAGTGGAGGAAGGTTATGATGAAGTACGTGAATTATTTTCGATTCATGTGTTTATTTATAATCCAATTATAGGAAAGGTGATGGCTTACGCAGGTGAATTCAAGGAACATACTTTTTAGTTCAATAACGATAATAGGTTTCATTCTTTTTATCGCATGCAGTCTGTTCACAAAGCAACAGCCTATTTTTTTAATGTTAACAGCAGCACAGTTAGTATTTGTGCCTGTAATACTTCAACTAATCATAGAAATAAAAAGGTTACATCGCTTTATTATTTTCACAGGGATGGTTTCTATCTTTATTTTACATATTATTTCATCTAGCACCTGGTCAATAATACTTGCATTAATTTACGTCGCATTTACTTTATTTGTGGCAGTACTAGGAGCGGAGCGATTCTTACGACGGGGCTTTGTGAACTGGGCAGAAATTTCCATTGATATTGGCATGATGTATCTATTTGTCGGGGGGATTTGGTTCTTTTCCTATATAGCAGGAGTAAATACGGGGTTTAGTCCAATGATAACTTGGTTGACGGGAATTCATTTTCATTATTCAGCGTTTTTATTGTGTATTTCTCTTGGCTTATTTGGCAGATTGCATGATTCAAAGTTGTATAAATGGATTGTACCTATGATTTTGGCAGGACCTATGCTTGTTGCAATAGGTATTACATTTTGGCCGATACTCGAAGTGATTTCGGTTTTAATGTATATATTCGCTATTTATAGTCTTGTTGTATTGGTATTTCAAACCCACTTTGCAACGCGTATTCAAGCTGTATGTATCCGTCTTTCTTTTAGCGCTCTAGCTGTGACGATTATTTTTTCATTCCTTTATGCTATAGGAAATGTATTTGGTGTATGGATAATTCGTATTGACTTTATGCTTGCTTTTCACGGCTTTTTTAACTGCATTATCTTTGGGCTACTCGGTGTAGTTGGATGGGCGATGTTTCCACCAAAAACGAAACAGCTTTCATGGGATTTTCCAATAAGCCAAGTTCGGGGGAAATTGCTAGTAACTGGTGATTCACATCCTGGCCTTGTAGATGATTTGAGTGCTTTTGTTGATACAAAAGCATTGCCAAAAACAATTATAGAATTTTATGAGCAAACCGATCAATATCTACTAGTTGCATCTATTAAATGGGCATCTTGGTTTAAACCGTTTGCTGTAATATATAAGTTAATTAGCAAACAAATGCAACAACTAAACTTACCGCTTTCAAGTAAAGAAACTGAAATGACGGGAGAAATAAAGAGAATTGAAAACAGAGTGGATGGTAGAGTTAAACCACGTGCTTGGATTCGTAAAGTGGGGGAGCAAACCGCTTTTGTGGCCCTCTATTCGCAGCATAATACAGCAGGCAAAACATACATGAATATTGCATTGCCCTTACCGCATTCCTCTATGGTCGGTATTTTACAACTTGAGGAAATAGATGAGCAACTAATATTAACGAGTGAAGGTAATGGGGATGAAGGGATTTATTTAGCGGTTGGGAAATTTCTGTTCAAGCTTCCATTATCCGAGCATTTTATAATTGTAGAAACGCAGAATGGCCATCTAACAGCACTTCATAAGATGAAGATTTTTGGTATTCCATTTTTGCGAATTGATTATAGAATTTTTGAAAGGTAAAGAGTCGGAATGGACCTGAAGAGTATAGGTTAAGAAAAGTTTTAAGTTAATAAAGTACTCGAGTAATTTTATTTTTACCATTAACATCTAAATAATTATCGTATAAAAGACAGCAGATTATAGGTGGCTGTTACTATTAATTGATTAATCATTTTGCTAATAAAACGTTATGTGAAATTGAAAACTGCTTGAAAGAGATTAGCGAAAAAATGTACTTGGGCCTATACCTTTAGAAGAAATCATATCCGAGCATATAATAATAAAAGAAGTTCTAAAAAAATTATAGATAAAAATAAAAGAAATGGTATTATAAGTAATAAATATATAATAAGTCCGGTTGGTTGTTATTACAGTAATATCTGAATACACATTATAATTAGTTGGGGGAGTATTGATGAAGTTTGCGAATAAAAAACAAATTCAACGGCTTTATCGAGAACAAATCCGCAATAAAAAAGACCAGGATTATAATTTTCTTGAAACAATCATTTTAATCGTAATTGTAGCCTTCTTCATCTACTTTAACTTTTGATTCGATAGTTCTAGGACGTCCGTTGATAGTTCTTAATGGAAATGATAGATTTGTACACCTGAATAATCTAGTTTCATGAATTGATTAACAGGAAGTATTACAATAGATAAAAGAATGCGATGAAAACAAAACGTCCACTCAGTTCATAATTGAACTTGAATGGACGTTTTTTATAATGCTTACATACTGAATCCTAAGTTATTCATTTTCGACGCTTTGATTCGTATCAACTACTGATAAAGATAAGTGCTTTTTCTTTATCAACAGAATGAGAAATGACAACAATAAAACAATTGAAGAAACCATATATACAGCAACGATATTAATACGTTCTCCAATGATACCCATAATCAGAGTGGAGATACCAAAAGTAGCCATAGTTATAGAACCTTGAGCAGCATATACTTTAGCTAGAAGTTTTTCTTTGACCCTACCTTGAATGAGTGTATTAATGGCGATCATACTTAATTCGTAGAATAATCCATAAATACAACTCACCAAAAGAGCGAGTAATGGGGAACTATTGATCCCAAATAGAAAAGTCATTAAAAAAACAACAAAGCTACATATCAAAATGACAAAATGAATATTTCGGTCAACTAAATCAGATTTCGTATACCCAATCAAACCACCAAAAAATAAACCTAGAAAGAAAGAGGCATTAATGTAACCCCACCATTCGGTACCTTCATGCAGTCGTAACTCTATAAATGGGTAAATGATAGAAGATACCCAAACAGGGCCTGCAATGGAGCCTAAAAACAGAGTGATTTGAAGAATACGCAACTTATTATCTACCAATATTAATTTCCATCCCTCTAAAAAGGAATGCAGATTACTTTCTTTTTTAGTCGATGGTATAGCATGTTTCTTCTCTTCGATTTTAATAAATGACAATAAGAAAGTGGACGATGCATACAAGATAAACGTTAAAATTAACAATCCATTTGAATGCAAAAGCACTGCCAAAATGCCACCTACTGCCCATCCGCCCATATTAATGAACTGATAAACAGACGACATGAGACTATTCGCTTTTAACAAGTAAGTCTCTTCAATAAGCTCAGGAATAATCGCACTACTAGTGGGATGGGCGAAGCCATCCAAAAAATTAGTACAAAAAATAAGTAAATAAATGATCACAAACGTATCAATTGATAGGAATAGTGATATATAAAGTGATAATACAAGTAATAGACAGGTCTTCAACAATTGAGAATTTAATAAGATTGACCTTAATTTATATCGATCAATTAGAAGTGGGGCGACCAATCCACCCAAAAATCCACCAGATAAATTAATGACGGGAACTAAAGAAACATAAAACAAAGAATCTGTCACACTAAAAACAGTTGTGATGAGAGCCACAATGTAAAATGTATCTCCTGCATTAGCTAAAGACTCTCCAGCCAGCAATGCACGAAATGATTTATTTTTCAACACAAACAACCCCTCTTATTTAATTGTTCAAGAGAAAGTTGTTGTCTACATTGGGTTCACTCCTTAACTGGTTTTAGAATTTCTTTGTTGAATGTGATAATCGAGTTCAAATTAGCAGAGGGGTGTTTGCTAATAATGGAAATATTTATAATAAATGATATCATAAAGAAATGGTGATAAGCTGAATTTTTTGAAAAACATTCAATAAAAATGACTGCCTAACTTGACAGTCATGACATAAACATAGTGTCTAAAATCATCATCATTCGGATATGTCTATAATTTCATCCATAATACTTCCTTGTTTAACATATTTAACAATTTTTTTGGCTTCCATTTCTACTCTTTTTCTACCATAAGGATTTTCAAACCAGTTATTAGCCTTAGTAGTATTGTCATCTACAGCACATAATGAATAGTGGATCCAATTAGGCATAAAGGTTTTGAGATTTAAATGCGTCCGTCTCATGTGATATCTAGTAGTAACAACTATTATTCTCTTAATGTTATGTAATTCAAATGCCCGATCTAGTATAAGTAGTGAAGAAAGGACATTTTCTTTCGTATGAAGTGATAGGTCTTCTGTTAGAATATCCTCCTCAGGGATTCCCAGTTGGATAGCCCTTTGTTTTAATAATTGTGCCTCAGTTAAGTTTGTGCCTTCCCAAATAACTCCACCAGAAAATAATATTTTCTTTGCTCTACCTTCGTTATATAGTTGTATGGCTTTTGGTAAGCGATATATTACAGCTTTACTACTACCCGGAACAAAAATAACATCTCCCTTCTCATCATCATCTTCTAGATTTTTGAACAGAAAATCTGTGAGTTGAGAGTCTGATAGTTTATCAGGTTGCAACTGAGAAATATGTATTTTCATAAATCACCTCGAACGTTTATTAACCAATCCACAGCAATTTTTGCTATTTAGTTTGGCCCTGTACTTGCTAAATTTACTGAACGACAATACACCTACATGAATAACTATTACGCTATACTTTATCTGTGGCTATAAATATAGTATAGCTAATCTGCATATAATTTCACTAGTATTAACAATTTTTGTAACTGATTATAATGTATTTGAAAATTTATAAAAATCTTATAATTAATTTAAATTTTCAACCATGTATGGGAGAATAGATATAACATTATTACCAAAATAAGGGGTGTTGTAAATGCCTAAGCCAATAACATTAAGAATTGCGACGAATAAAGATCTTGCAGCATTACATAAAATCCAAGTAGCCGCTTTTATGCCTCTATTAATAAAATACAATGATTTAGAAACAAACCCGGCGAATGAACCAATCGAAAAGTTAGCAAATAGAATAGCTGAAACGTATTCAGATTATTATGTAATTTGCTATGGTCAAAATATGGCTGGAGGGATTAGGGTTGTTACAAGAGAAAATAATCGAGCAAGAATAAGTCCTATATATATTCATCCGGTTTTTCAAGGTAAAGGAATCGCTCAAGAAGTTTTTAAACAAATAGAACATAAATACAATAAAACACGACAATGGGAACTTGATACGATAAAACAAGAGAAGCGGAATTGCTATTTTTATGAAAAACTAGGTTACAGTAAGACTGGATTAGAAGTAGAAATCAACAGCGAGATGACGTTAATACGTTATTTGAAAAGGACGGAAAAAAGCAAGGATAGTAAAAGAGAAGTTTAAATACAATAACTAATGAAGGAAAGTTATTATATTTATGTGTAATTTTGGACAGCCACAATTTTTCAGCTTTAAGAGGAGTGTAGAATATTTAACTTCCATTTCTTTAAATACTCACATTATTGCATAATAATTCATTATATATTAATATAAATATAAATAAATGCATAATGAAGGGGGTTATAAGTTGGTTACGCTATTTTTAACGAATATATTACTAGGGCTTTCCATTGCACTACCAGTTGGAACAATTACTATAGAGATGACGAAGCAGGGACTTAAAAACGGCTTTATGCATGGTTGGGTTGTTGGACTAGGTGGAATGACAGTAGATTTAGTACTTATTTTATTATTATATTTTGGATTAGCTTCAGTACTAGCTGTACCTATTATTCAAACTTTCTTGTGGTTGCTCGGTGCATTATTCTTATTGTATGTAGGCTACGATAGTATAAAAAACGCAGGTCATGGTATTTCGCTTTCAGGAGAAAAATCGACGAAATCTCTTAAATCATCGTATTTTAATGGCTTACTTGTAGCGGTTTCACCAGGGAACTTGGTATTTTGGGTTAGTATTTTTGGGCCGATTTTGATTAATTCATTTGATGCATCAAACACGATTAACTTTTTAGTAATAGGAGCGGGCATATTAATCGGGATATTGATACATGATATTGGTTTAATGACAATAATTGCTGGTACGAGGAAGGTATTAAACACTAGGTATATTCAATGGGCTTCTGTTCTTGCGGGGGTAATTCTAATTGGCTTTAGTGTCTATTTCTTCATTGAATTTTATAGGAGTGTAGGGACACTAAGAGGTTAATAATTACGTTAATAAAAGGCCAGTAGAAACAGTTATACATACACCGGAGATTGTTAATTTAAAGAGACTTGAACTCAGACAAGTCTCTTTTTTATATTAATAAAGTTCTAATTAACTGTTCTATTTGATCCGAATTTCTGATATAAACATAAATAACTAATGGTATTAGGAGTACTAAGAGTATCGAAGGAAGAAGAAATCCGAAAATTCTTTTTCTGTTTAGGTTATTTACAAAAATAATTAACAATGAAGATACACCTAAAAGGCTTACTAACCACATAGAAATTAATTGATTTACCTCATATTTTAATAAGGCAATTTTTAGTTCGTTTTCTTCCGTAATCTCAAAAGTAAGTTTCTCTTTTTCGAAAAAATTCTTTTTTAAAACAGTTACTTCTTCTGAATTTTCCTTTACTGAGTAACCCCCGGGATAAATATTAAAAGAGTAAGCTAGAATTCCAGCTATTAAACAGCATAAGACAATGAAAATAGAAAAAAGCCCAAGTTTCTTCTTAGATAGATTTTCCTCGAACAAAAAAACCCCTCCTTTTTCTACAAACCTATTCCCATTATAATACTAAATTTGCAATTTTGGATGAAGTTATTTGTATTCATACAGAAAAAAATAACGCATGATTTGAATATAATGTAAATCAGTTCAAAGTGAGATGGATAGTATTAGTTTCCATCATTTATTCTTTAACATGAATTATAATAATTGGTATTGATTGAACGAATTCATATAGTAATAAGTCTAACATTTAGAGGGGAGAGCATTATTAATAGTGAAGATATCAACGTTATTCAAGTCGATGAAGAAACGACGAAAGACGCAATCAAAGCGCTGGAACGGATGTTGGCAAGAGCGTAAGAAAAGATAATACTAATAAAATAAATACGACTGTTCATTTGAAATATAATGAGCAGTCGTATTTATTTTATATAGATAGTTCTCATTTTATAAAATTTCCATCATTTCCTATATACACTTTGATTGAAGGTGGAAATCATCATTTAGCTATGGATTTGTATGATAAGGACAGGCACTCATACATAAACTACTGTATATTACAAAAGCTCGTACTCATTTTTGCTAGTTAGAATAGAATTAGAAGTATCTAAGCAATTCACTACTTTATTAAAGAAGGAGGCCGTTTTTATCCAACGTAAGAATGAAAATAAGTTGAAAATTGAGTTCACAACCAATGGAAAGAAAAATAGAAAGTCCATGAAATTTTACATAAGCGGAACAGTTCTAGCCGGTGTATTGCTATTTGGTTCAGCATCTATTTCACCAACTATAAATAATGTTTTTGCCAAGACACCTTTCTTAAATTTAATATATGAACCTACACTTTTAAATAAAGATATAGTCAAAATAATAACAGAAAGATTGATTTCCAAAAATTATCCATTCGAAAATGTTTCGATAGTTGCGCCTAAGAAAAACATTGTAATTAATATAGATAAATCAGAACAAAATCCTTTAAAAGTGGAAAAAGCGATAGAAAAGGAAGTTAATTCACTGCTAAGCTCATTTGATCTTACAGATTACAAATTAGAAATTGTTCAAGATCTTCAAAATGTATCTCTAAATTCAATGATTTATCAAGAAACCAATTTGATGGCAAAACAATTACAGAATAATATAAAGAATGACGCAAGGTTACAAGATTATAAGCTAATATCGGTATCTGTTAATAATAATGATGTTCAGAATATGATTGTATTGGTTGCATCAGATAAGGAAACAAGAACTGGTGTAATGCAAAAAATAGTGCAAAGCATTGTAAAGGAAAATAATTTTGATCCATATTTGATTAAAACCTATTCAATAGATGCTCAAGAAGAAGAAATAGCCCTGAAATGGCAAGCTATAATAAATAAAATAAATACTGAATTCATTGGAAAAGACGAAATGAAAATAAAAGATATTCGTTATTCTTTATTTGAACCACCATCATCTTTTCTTATAAATACGTCCATAAATCCTACAGATGTGACTGCTATAGAAGAAGCTCAAAAAATTGAGAAGTCTATTAGAATGTTTATAACAACTCATGGAGATGCAAGCTCTATCAATCAAGAACCATACAACATTGTTATTTATGGTAGTGATAATAAGGAAATTAATATAGCCACTCAAAATTAAAATACCAGCCATCTATATTACTTACGATCGCGTAAATAATATGAATGGCTGGCATCGGTTCAACAGAGTTAAATCAAGAACATTGCCACAATGGTTGTGACGACTAATCCAGTAATAACAGGCACTAAATTTCTACGAGCAAGTTCGAATGGACTGACATTACAAATAGCTGCAGCTGGGATAAGTGCCCAAGGGATAAGTGCACCGCCACCTACCCAGATTGCTGTAATCTGTCCGAGCGCAGTTAAAGTATCCGTGCCACCTCCGATTGCATTGCCAAACAAGCTTCCGACAGAACCAGCTAATGAAATACCTGAGAATCCTGAACCATCTAATCCAGTAATTGCGCCAACGACTGATAAAGTAACTGCTGCAATTTCCTTCGTTAAAGGAACTACCGAAGCTAATCCAACACCTAAATCATTAACAATACCGTGAGATGCTTTCGGTAAAAAGTCACCGATGATTTGTGTGAAACCAGAATCCCCTAAATAGAAGAAGGCAGCAATAGGAATAACTGGTCCAAATACTTTAAAACCAAATTGGAAGCCGTGTATTAGATAACTTGTAGTCTTTTCTAGCCCTTGTTTTTTGTGGGCTACAACGGAGAGAATGAGTAATATAAAGACGGCAGTACCGCCGATTAATGCTGTCGCGTCTCCACCTTGCAATTTTAAAATGGACATTGCTACGACATCTGCTAAGAAAGCTATTGGAATGATAATTGCAAAGAACTGTTTTTGTTTAAGAGTGAGCAAATTTTCATCTTTTTCTTGCTCCTCATTTGACTCGTTTGTTCCAGTTAATTCGATTGTACCGCGCTTCATATCACGTTTTAATAGTATAAACGCAGTAATAGTCGTAACAAGACCCATTACAATGACGAGTGGAATACTAGCGGATATAACATCTCCGACTGGTAACCCGGCTGCATCTGCAGTAAGTTTTGGGGCACCTTGAATGACAAAATCACTTGATAAAGCAATACCATGACCAAATAAGTTCATTGCCATCGCTACACCGAGAGCTATTAAAAGAACCATATAAAGAGTACTTAACTCTTTATATGGTTCTTTTGTTTAGTACTACCGTATTTTAAACTCTTTAATTTCAACAGTAGGGGAGTTACCACGTCCACGTTTATAATCACTTGGAACATCAACTACAATTTTTTCAAATAGTTCATTAATGAAACCTTTCTTTTCGTTAGCGCTAACTGTATCCCATAGAGCAGGAATGTTTTTTAAAAGTTCAATAATTTGTGAAGGATCGAATATAATTTTTTTAGGTGATAGATTTTTCAGTTGTTCATTTAATAGTATTTCTTCTCTAAGTGCCTCTGACATCATTTCAGAATAGTCTGTATTGGACATTGTCCCATCACCTAAAGCAAACATCCAATTTTTCTTTCTATTTTTGATGTTATTCAATTCTTTTTCAATTTTAGCAATTAATAATCCATTATTTTGATCTAATTTTATTTCTTGCATATTTGGTTCTATTGAATTAATAAAACTTTCAGGATTATCGACAGATAAATTATTCATGAATTCAGTAGTAAGTGCTTTTTCAGTAAACATGGGTAAATCACATATCCCGTTGTTTTTTCTTGAGATACAAATGTAATGTTTTGTACCTCTTTCAATTTTATATTGTCCTGATAAAGCTGAACCACATCTAGCACAACTTAGTACACCACTGAAGGGGTAAGGGGAGGTTGCTTTTTTTCCTTCTTTTCTATTTGTGTTTCTTCGTTTTTGCGCTTCTTCAAATGTTTCTTCACTAATAATAGCTGGTATATGATCACTTTCTACTATGATTGTATCGATTCTATCTGAATTATATCCCCATCGAACTTTGCCACAATATACAGGATTATCAAGCATTCTTGAAATAGTTCGAGTCCCCTTATTTATATTAAGTTGATGTAAATATTTTGTGATTGTAAGTAAACCATTACCGTCTATATACAGTCGGAAAATTTCTTTTACTATAGCAGCTTCTTCCTCAAAAATTTCTAATTTTGAATTCACATTCCTATAACCGAAGGGTGCCTTTGCTCCGTTTCTTTCCCCGTCTTCTGCTTTTTTTCCCATATTTATTAAAACACGTTCAGATATTGTTTCACGTTCCCATTCAGCCATTGCTGCTACAAGAGTCAAGAAGAATCTCCCTAAGGCTGACGTTGTATCAAAAACTTCGGTTATACTTCTTATCTTCACATTGTTTTCTTCAAATAATTGTAAGAGTGTATGTAAATCACTAACTGACCTAACTAGTCGATCAAGTTTATAGAAGACAATAACATCAAATTTCCCCATCTTAGCATCATTAATTAATCGTTTCATTTCTGGACGATTTAAATCTTTAGCACTTTTCCCATCATCGACATATGTGTAAACTAAATTCCAATTTTCTTGAGATTCAATAAATTTTATTGCCTTTTCTTGCTGAGAGGCTAAACTATATCCTTCTTTAGCTTGTTCCTCAGTAGAAACACGGATATAAACTACAATTCGTATTTGATTTGCATTTATATAAAATGCACCTCCAAAAATTTTTATTGAGTGGTATTCGAATAATCTGATCTTGAGGCTATTATATTTTAAATTTATTTTTGGTTCATTAGAACATCAACACGAACCATTTTTCAAGCATTTGCATAAATAAATATAATAGATCTAGAGGAACGGGGGATAAATATGAAGATTGTAGTACCAGCGGAAAAGCTTGCAGCCGCGGTGAATAAATATCTTGTACCAGCAGCGATAAGAAAATTGGAACAAGAACAAGAGCAAAGTCAATCAAAAAAGATACAACTTCTAAGAAATCTGATTTGACCCAAGCACAAGAGTATATAATGATTAAAGGCTTTTTAAAAATTAGAATTCATAGCTAAGAATTAATAAAATAAATACATTACATACTTTAAAAGAGCTATTACTTATAATAAATCACAGGATCATATCACAAAATATTAAACAAAATGGATGTGAAAAGATTTGTGGAATACAATAGAATACATTTAAAAACAGACTTGTATCCATTACGGATCAAGTCTGTTTATTTTTATAAACTATATGATTCAATTATTTTATTAGTACCTTGTTTTTAATGGTTTATACATCAAAACAGTTACGTACTACCCTTATATCCAGTTATCATAAATCAATCGCTATGACACTGTCTTTGTGTACCACAACGGAGCAGAATCCTACTATGCTGTGCTGCAAGGGGCTTCCGTGGCTCGCTAGGAGTCTAAATTTTGCATAGACAGCTATATTTGAATTTGAGAACGGATCACCAGGGAAAAGGCTTTAATTTCATTATTCAACTATTGTGTACTTTAGTTAAATATTCGATTTATAAATATCAAAACAAAAACAGAGTAGAATCTACACATTTTGTAGATTAACTCTGTTTTTATGTTGTAACAGCAGCATTATTATTTGGCGTATTCTCTTTTGTATTCCATTATGATACGGTGATTCCGTACGACAAAGAGTTAGTTAAAATTGAATTACAGCAGCAAGAGATTATGTCCCATTATTATGGAAAAAGTTATTACAGCTTCAATCAAGCAAGACCGATTGAAATGGAGATTGACGGTGTACTACAAACTATTAGCTTTATACAATATACAAAGACCATAGCAAATTCACCATCAGGAGACCTCTTCCGTAAAACGGTACCACGTAAGGAAGCAGACTTTATAACGAAAGTAGCTCAACCTGAAGAAGTTCATAAGTTAGGAGCTGTTTATTATACAACGGTTGATATGGACGTGTTGACAACAAAAAGCAGTACTTGGGAGCGATTATTAGAAGACTCCATATTGATATGGGAGAAATAAAGATATATAAATAACGAGGACTTTAGTTATAAAACAGAGTTGCTATTCAACTAACGGGGCTGGTTAGTTGAAGAAGGAATATCGTTAGAATGGATTGAATGAAAACCCATAAAAGAGGTGAAGCAATGTTTGTTTATAAATATAAAAGGTTAATTGAGGATTTTGTTAATGAAGTAATTCCTGTTGAGGATTTTGAACGTGACTATCTAAATACATTTAAAAATGAGACAGAAAGAATGGAAACGTTTTTCGAAATCTTAAACGGAGTTTTTGAAGCAGTTGATAGTTATTGGAATGAATGTCTTCCTGGACAAGAAACTGCCTTTGAAATATCGGAACAACAACTGAGAAAAGAAGTAAGTGAAGCGTTGGTTAAAATAAATAGTTTATCGAATAATCTTTAAATTTTCTTCAACTAACGGGGTACTTTTGTTTAATAAGGATTACTGAAGTCAACATACTATTTGTTGGCTTTTTTATTTTGCAGTAGGACCATAACGTGTAGTATCAACACCTAATAGGAGGTGTTTTTTTTAACTTTTCAGATTTGGGGAATCATGGTACGATGAGATGTGTTTTGTTGTTGAACTAACGGGGTTAGTTCAATATGTGAATGTAAACTTTAAGTTTATATACAAGGTAGGTTAAGTGCGATTTAACTATTATCTACAAAGCCAAGTTCAACACTTTTAGGAGGAATAGAAAAATGAAAAAATTAATGCCCATGTTCATGCTTGTGATTTCAGTTCTTGTGATATCAATCATCAGTACAGGATGTGCAAGTACAAGCAAAAAGGAGAGCGGTCAACCGATAAAGGAAGAGTCCGTTTCGATCCCTAATGGAAGCCACGATGTTCCAGGTATATTGGTAATGCCGTCAGGAGCAACAAAGGATAAACCAGCTCCTGTGGTATTGTTATTACATGGTACGGGTGGAAATAAAAATGAACTTGGCGATATATACAAACGGCTTGCTGATCAATTGGCATCAAAAGGATATGCATCTTTGCGGATTGACTTTGCAGGAGGCGGGGATAGTTCCCAACCCTATGTTGAGAATAATTTCGATGATTCAGTCGCGGACGCTATGAAATCGGTTGAATTCCTCGCTAATTATTCAGGAATAGATAATAACCGGATCGGTGTATTAGGTTACAGTCAAGGAGGACGAATAGGGCAAGTAGTAGCAGCCCGCGTACCAGAAGTAAAGGCACTTGCAACCTGGTCATCTGCGTCGACAAACGGTGCAAAATCCTTTGAGGGAATATTCGAACATGCCGAAGAAGCACGTGCGAAAGGCTCGGTTGTGGTGACGATGCCTTGGGGTACTAAATTAGAATACGGTGAGAAATTTTTCACAGCGATGGAAAATTCTCGTGCTCTTGATGAGGTTGCCAAGTATAAAGGCCCATTGCTCGCAATTGGAGGTTCAGAAGATCCTCTCGTTTCACCGTTATTGGCTCGGGAATTAGTGAAGCATGCCGGGAGCAGTGATGCAACTTTGCGTATTATTGAGGGTGCTGATCATGGTTTTAAAATTTTAGGAACAGATGGCAAAATAAATTCGGATCAATCCATTGCAGAGGAACTGTTAACGATAACAACGGACTGGTTTGCTGAAAAACTGTAACTATTTTTTGTTGTTATTTTGTAAGCGTGATTCAATTACATAAATACGCACCTTTGAGCCGCAAAGGTTTTAAGGAGCAAAAAATGAGTTTATTAAACTAACGGAGTACTTTAGTTTAATATTCGATTCACGATATACTTAAATCAAAACAGCGATGATTCCACAATTAATTGTAGAATTATCGCTGTTTTCTATCATAAGACAGTAAAAGCAACAATTATTGAGAAAACAGCCAACAACAAAAATCAATTAAAACTATAAGTTATTCCTTAATATAAGGTAACAATATTACATACAATCCTTTTGTTGTTCTTTTGAAAGTGCTGAAAGCATTTTAGTTATTTCTTTATCCAATTCTTGTTCGATATCTATACTCGTTTCTTCATATCCCTCTTTTGAAGAAGTTCGTCCATTTTTAACTTCCCATTAAATAATGCATCTATCCACAAAGTGGAGGCACCAATGGCACCCGAAAAACTTCCGAGGTTTGAAGTTGTAATTTCAAGATTCCGGGTATTTGTATATAGTGATTTTTGTTTAACTGCATCTTCTAAGGATTGAATAATAAATTCGCTCCCAATGGAGACTTCTCCTGTTAAGATAATTTGCTGCGGGTTAAAAAGATTTACTAATGTAGAAATTCCAATCCCTAGGTAGTGTCCTGCTTCTTTCAGTACCTGTTTAGACAAATCATCGCCAATAGTTGCTGCCCTAAAAATATGTTCTAAGGTTATTGAATCAGGTTGATTATTTGTTAATTCTAATAGTACGCTATCAAATCCCTGGTTAATCTTTTTTCGTACCCCATTTAATATTGCTGACTCGTTTGCTAGGGTTTCGAGACAGCCGTAGTTTCCACAAGAACATTCTAGTCCGTCCCCAATTACAGTTATATGACCAATTTGTCCACCCCCATAGTCTGCACCGTGAAAGAGATTACCGGAGATCATAATCCCGGCTCCAATCCCATAATCTACATTCATAACAATAAAGGAATTTTGATCGACCCCTTTTCCAAACCAACGTTCAGCAAGAGCGAGAACATTGCAGTCACTATCTACAAGAACAGGTAAGTTTAATTTTTTTTCTAAGATTTCGGAAATAGGGACGTCACGCCACCCGAGGTGAGGGGGATAGATCGCAACCCCGTTAAATGGGTCGACAATCCCGTGCATTCCAACCCCGACCCCGATTATTTTATTTTTTTTGATTTTTGACTTTTTTATGACGTCTTCGACTAAAAGTCTTACTTCTTCAAGTACATGGTCGGAATCGATATTATTATCGAATGGTTTTGTGAGACTATTTTTTACTTGTCCATTCAAGTTTATAATGACTATTTTAATGGATTCAGAATGAATTGTAATACCAATTATGTAGAAAGCGTTATAGTTTAGTTGGTACATAACGGGAAAGCGACCTCGTTTTATAGGTGTTTGGCCAAGCGTATTTATTAGGTCATAACTTTCAAGTTCTGAAAGGATACTTGTAATTGATGGAACTGTTAGCTTGGTGATTTTGGATAACTCTGTTTTAGATAATACCTCTTTTTCTTTTAGCATCCTAAGGACCAATGAAGAGTTCGTTTGACGCATCATATCTCTATCAAATTTTTGATTTTTTGACAATAGAATCACACTTTCCTAATTTATATTTTATAATTCAATTTTCAATTTTCGAATAGCGAAATCAGTAAATAAGCCTTGATACAATTAAGTAGATTAAGACTAGCGAATCAATTCTGTAGTTGACTTTCCATCAACTTTTTTATTTGAGCGCACGTTTTATAAGGAAGTAGCTACTTATGACTATACAGTAATATTAACTCTATGATACTACAAATAAATATAATTGGATAAATGCAATTATTATTGACTTTATAAAGTGAACTTAGTAAAGTATATATTAATAGCGGAATAGTCTGATTTTTCCGTAACTTAATTTTCACGGTTTGTTGTTGTAGAGAGAATGACTACAGGTACAGTGAAATAATACTTATATGAAAGTAGGAGAAACTTTGAGATTAGAAGATTACGTAGTGATTGTAACGGGTGCCGGTCAAGGTATGGGCCAAGGAATTGCACAAGAGTTTGCAAAAGAAGGGGCAACTGTTGTGATTGCTGAACTAAATGTTGCAAATGGTAAGGCAGTTGAAGCTTCAATTAATAATGAAGGTGGGAAGGCACATTTCATTAAAACAGATGTAGCTGATGAAGAGAATATTGAAAATATGGTAAATGAAGTAATTGATCGCTACGGAAAGATAGACACATTAGTAAATAATGCGGGGATTACGTTATTTAAACCATTGCAAGAAATCACTACAGAAGATTGGGATACTGTAATAAATATTGACTTGAAAGGAACTTTTCTTTGTTGTAAATATGTTTCAAAATACATGATGCAAAAAAATAGAGGATCAATAATAAATATTTCCTCTAACCATTCAATTGCAACTTTACCTGATACTGAAGTTTATGCTGCGGCTAAAGCGGGGGTAAACGGAATGAGTAGGAGTATGTCTTTAAGTTTAGGGAAATACGGAATTCGAGTTAATACGATATGTCCTGGTTTTACTGATACACCACATCATCAAAAGTGGCTAAGTAACCAAGAGGACCCGATAGAGGTTAATGAGAACGTACTTTCGCTTCATGCAACACCAAGAATCTCTACTCCTTATGATATTGGGAGATTGGCTGTTTATCTTGCTTCAGATGAAGCTGAAATGGTAACAGGTTCTGATCTTGTAATAGACGGGGGAGTAACCTCGAGATTGTATAATTCTTAAGTAAACAAATCATGTTGATTTTGAATTGTAATAATCCAATGGTTATCTAATATAAAAAAGCTTTTAAATGTGAGGAGGCAAGTGAATGGAAAATAAAGCGATGTTGGTTTTAGATTCTCAATCGACACTTGGGGAAGGACCTCATTGGGATCACCAAAAAAATATATTATATTGGGTAGATATTATAGAAAAAAAATTACATATCCATGACCCGAAAAAAAATGATAATCATACAATTCAATTTGATCAATTTATTGGCGCGGTAGTCCCAGAGCAACCTGAGCAGTTAATATTGGCCATGCAACATGGGCTATATAGGTATAACATTGCTTTGAATCGGCTAACTAAAATATGTGATCCCGAAGAAGATAAAATAAGTAATCGCTTTAATGATGGGAAATGTGATTCAAAGGGACGCTTTTGGGCTGGGACAATGGATTTGGATGGTAAAAAGGATTGTGGTTCGTTATATCGATTTGATACAGACGGGAGGATCACAAAGGTTTTATCACCAGTTAGTATTTCTAACGGTATCGCATGGAGCCCAGATAAAAAATTTATGTACTTTATTGATACTCCTACTAATAAAGTATCTACCTATAAATATGAAGAAACTACGGGGAATATTTCATATCATGGAACTGGTGCGGAAATTCCTGTGGAAATGGGCAGTCCTGATGGAATGACGATAGATGCGGAGGGAATGATTTGGGTAGCACATTGGGGAGGGGCGATGGTTTCTCGCTGGGATCCCTATAGTAGTAAGCTTTTAGATACGATACAAATAGCTGCTAAGAATGTAACTTCCTGTACATTTGGTGGTGAAAATTTGGATGAATTATTTATAACGACTGCAAGGGATGGTCTTAATGAGGATGATCTTGCTGCCTATCCTCAATCAGGAGGGCTATTTAAAGTGAAGACTAGTGTAAAAGGGTTGCCAGCAAATCATTATGGCAGTCAGTAAACCTAGATGAGGTGGGAAAATGGATGTTGTTAGTATAGGAGAAACGATGGTATCGTTTACGCCGAATACAAATGGACAAATGAGATATGCTAAACAATTTACAAAAAGAGTTGCAGGTGCGGAGACTAACACACTGATTGGTTTAGCAAAGCTAGGACATCAGACAGGCTGGATAAGTAGCGTTGGAAATGATGAATTTGGATTTTCTATCCTTTCGTCTATTCGTGGAGAGGGTGTAGATACTTCACAAGTTAATATATCCCTAAATTCACCAACAGGTTTGCTCTTTAAAGAATATTTAAATGAAGATCATATACAAGTTCATTATTACCGAAATTATTCAGCTGCAAGTAAATTAACTCCAAATGATATAAGCGAAGAATATATTGCTAAATCAAAATATCTTTATATTACTGGTATTACACCAGCCTTGAGCGAGTCATGCAAAGAGGCCATCTTTTATTCGATTAATATCGCAAAGCAACATAATGTGCCAGTCATATTTGATCCAAACTTGCGTACAAAGCTGTGGGATGAGGTTATAGCAAAAAAAACACTGTTAGCAATTGCGGAGAATTCTAATATCATTTTACCAGGCCTACAAGAGGGTAAATTCTTATTTAATGAAAGTAGCCCTCAAAAAATTGCCCAGTCCTTTCATGAGCTGGGTGCCGAGAAGGTTGTTATTAAGCTTGGAGAAAAAGGTGCTTATTATTCTACTGGTAGCGAAAGTGATTATGTACCCGCATTCCATATTAAAAAAGTAGTGGATCCCGTTGGTGCAGGGGATGGATTTGCGGCAGGGTTTATTTCTGGGCTTCTTGATGAGTTGCCAATAAGTGAGGCAGTTGCTAGGGCTTGTATAATTGGAGCGGTTGTAACCACTGTAAATGGCGATATTGAAGGTTTACTAGATCGAGAGGGTTTAGCAAAATTTACTCAATCTTTTATATCAGATGAAGTTTTACGTTGATTAGCAGACGAGGAAAAGATTAAGGAGAATACATTATGAATATTTTATCATCAATTCAAGAACAAAAGATCGTAACTATTATTCGAAATGTTCCACCTAGTGACATATTAAAAGTTGTAAGCGCATTGAGTGAAGGTGGAATAAATGTTATAGAAATAACATTAAACTCACCAAATGCACTATCAATGATTAGTGAAGTAACAGCCCAATTCGGGGACAAAGTTATAGTTGGTGCAGGTACAGTACTTGACTCGGAGTCTGCTCGTGCTGCAATTTTAGCAGGTGCAAAGTTTATTGTGTCCCCAACGGTAGATGAAGAAACTATTAAAATGACCAAAAGATATGGTGCTATCAGTATCCCTGGGGCATTCACACCAACAGAAATCCTAAAGGCTTATGAAGCGGGAGGCGATATAATTAAAGTTTTCCCGGCATCTTTAGGCCCTAGTTATATTAAAAATATTCTTGCACCTCTTCCGCAAATACCATTATTACCGACCGGTGGTATAGATGAAACTAACATTAATCAATTTATTAAAGCTGGCGCGATTGGCTGTGGAATCGGGGCATCCCTTGTTAATGCTGATGAAAAAATTACTGAAGAATATTTAACGCAACTAACTAAAAAAGCAAAACGATTGCTCATTGAGGCAAACAAGGGGTAACTAAAGCTTTATAAAAGAAAGGTGGATGAAAAAGTGAAAATCACCAAAATGGAATGCTTTGTAGTGCCTCCTCGTTGGTTATTCCTAAAAATTGAAACTGACTCAGGTATAGTTGGTTGGGGTGAACCAGTGGTCGAAGGAAGAGCTAGGACAGTGAAAGCGGCCGTAGAAGAGTTAAGTGAATATCTTATAGGAAAAGACCCAATGAGAATAGAAGATCATTGGCAAATGTTGTATCGATCTGGTTTTTATCGTGGTGGACCTATTTTTATGAGTGCGATTGCAGGGATTGATCAAGCATTATGGGATATTAAAGGGAAATATTTCAATGCGCCAATTCATCAATTGTTAGGCGGTGCCTGTAGAGAGTCTGTCCGTGTATATTCCTGGATAGGTGGAGATCGACCAGCTGATGTAGGGATTCAAGCCAAGGAAAAGAAGGATGCTGGGTTTACTGCGATTAAAATGAATGGGACAGAAGAACTACAGTATCTAGATTCCCACAAAAAAATTGATGCTCTTATCGAAAGAGTTTCATCTGTGCGTGAAGCAGTTGGAAATGATTTTGGGATTGCAATTGATTTTCATGGTCGCATTCATAAACCATTAGCTAAGTCTATCATAAAGGAACTAGAAGTATTTCGGCCAATGTTTATTGAGGAACCTGTACTTCCGGAGAATAACGAGGCATTACGTGAAATTGCGCATGCTACTACAATACCAATTGCAACAGGTGAGCGTATGTATTCGCGTTGGGATTTTAAGAAGATATTATCTGATGGCTATGTTGATATTATTCAGCCCGACCTCTCTCATGCAGGCGGTATAACAGAGTGCAAAAAGATTTTTGCTATGGCTGAAGCATATGATGTTGCTGTTGCACCACATTGTCCACTAGGCCCAATAGCGCTTTCAGCATGCCTGCAAGTTGATGCAACGGCTCATAATGTTGTTATTCAAGAACAAAGTCTGGGGATTCACTATAATCAGGGTAGTGATTTAATGGATTATCTTCGGGATTCTTCAGTTTTTGAGTATAAGAATGGTTATGTAGATAATCTAAATGGCCCTGGGCTTGGTATTGAAATAGATGAGGATTATGTCCGTCAAAAAGCTGAAGTTGGTCATAACTGGAGAAATCCGGTTTGGAGGCATCAGGATGGAACTATAGCAGAATGGTAGTTTGAGCATCGTGAGTATAATTTTTGAATACTTAGAAAAATGACGTTATTAATAACGTCATTTTTCAGCCGTTTCCATAAGCCCTCAATAAGATAGAGAGGATTGATAATATGCGAGAAAATGACATTGAAGAAGTTATAAGGACATGTGAGCAAATAATTGATGTAACAGATTTCGGGGCTGATCCCACAGGCGTACTAGATAGCACAGAGGCCATTTGGCATGCATTTGAATCGGCGAAAAATATGACAGGTCAAGTTGTGATTAATTTCCCCTATGGAACCTATCAACTTCAAAAAGCAACGGCACAAAGAAGAGAATTCCATACATCAAACACGAGTGTCAAATACCCATTAAAGTATATAGCGCTATTATTGGAGGAGCAAAATCAGGTTATCATCAATGGAAACAAGTCTCTTTTCATGATTCATGGAGACTGTATGGCACTTGCGGTTGTACGTTCTAAAAATATATATCTGCATAACTTTTCATGGGATTTTGCTGATCCTACAACTATTGAAATGACTGTTAATGAGATTGGAGAAATTAATGGTGAGGAATACACTGATTTTTATGTTCCTGCTTGTTTTACATTTTCAGTAGATAAAAATGAGAAAGATGTAACATGGTACAGTGCGATTAACCCTAGCAATGGGGAGTACTATTGGACAGATAAGAATCATAAAGATGCATGGACACTCGTCGCGTATCATCCTGATAGAAACTTAACAAGACGTTATTCTCTGAATTTAGGTCCTTTTTCAGAAGAACGAACAAAGGTTATTAAGCAGAGTGATACGATAATTCGTATTTTTTATGGCGATAAAAGACCATTCTTACATAGACAAGGTCTTGTTTTTGAGTTTTGCTCAACCCCAAGAAGGGAGACAGCAGGAGCATTTATCTGGGAAAGCATAGACACCTCTATTTCTAAAGTGAATGTACACTATATGCACGCATTTGGTTGGTTAACTCAAATGTCACATAATGTTACTTTTATAGATTGTACATTTAAAACAAGGAAAGAGAGTGAACGTTTTACATCTAGTTATGCCGATTTAATCCATGTATCTGGCGCTAGCGGGCATATTCATATCGAAGGTTGTACGTTTAATCACGCACACGATGATCCAATCAATGTTCACGGAACCTTTACTCGAGTTGTGGAGAAAATTGATGATAATACACTGCGGTTAGCTTATATACAAAGTATGACGGCGGGATTCCCTCAGTATTATGTTGGAAATCATGTTGTATTTTATCGTAGAGACACATTGACAACTGGATCTGATGAGGGAGAAAAATATGAAGTTGTCGCCGTTACACATCCGGGACAACATGGAAATGACTTGCGTTCTATGACTGTTACGTTTGATAAACCAATTCCCGATGAATTATTAGAGAAAAGTAATAATGAACCGTTGTTTGTTGCTGAAAATATTACCTTCACACCATCGGTACACATTAAAAATAATCACTTTGAAACAATTTCAACTAGAGGAATTCTATGTACAACAAGGAAAAAGGTTGTTATTGAACATAACACATTTAAGCATATGGCTATGGACTCGATATATTTATCGAACGATTCGGAATTTTGGTATGAGTCTGGTCCGATTACCGATCTTACAATACAATCGAATACATTTTATGTTGCTAAAGTTGGGAATGCAAAGTGGAGAAATGCCGCGATACGAATAGATCCAATTACAATGGGAAATAATATCCCCCCATATACAAATGCGATACACAAAAATATTAAGATTAAAGACAATAATTTTTATATTGAAGAGGAATCGGTTCTTGTAGCAAAAAGTGTTGATGGGCTATCCTTTACAAATAACAATATATATTCCTATCGACCTGAAGTAAATCCATTACTGCCCGAAACAATTATTGGTGAGGAAATAAAAGAAGAGAAACATCTAAAAACATTCGAATTAATTGGCTGTCAAAATGTCAACATAGTAAATAATGAGTATGAAGAAAATTATAATCCATCGCTTTCATTCTCAAAAATGCCGATGAGCAATATTAAAGAAAACGGCATAAAAGATAGAGGAAGTAGACTGATACATTGATATGAGACACATCACTAGTGTTACGTAATTTTTAACACATTTTTCAGTCTCTATATTCGATTTATTATTCGAAAAAAGGTAATTATTCTGATTGAGGTAGCGCCACCCTATTTGTTGTTTTATACAAATAGGCAGAGGCGACAGTAGAAAAAACTTAGAAGTTGATGGGGTGGAGAAATGAAGAAAGTAAGAATTGGCATAGTTGCCAACTTACCGATGCTCTATCCATTTTTACAAAGGCACTTCGTGAAAGACGTTATGATAGGTTCACTAAAAGGCTAAAAGGGGAGAATGATTTGAAGAGAAGATATATTTCAAGTGTAGCAGCAACATTGTTGTTAACAGCGGGTATTTTGGGGGCTTGTTCGAAAGAGGAAGGGACTGCTGAAAAAAGTGCTAATGCCGATAAGGTAAATGCAACAGGGATGCCAATTGTGGACGAAAAGATTCAAGTCGATGGATTTGCGGCAAAATTCTTTGCTTCACAAGACTGGAACAAACTTATGCTTTGGGAAGAGTATGAGAAAATATCGAACATTGAAGTAGATTGGAACACTGTACAAACAGAAGGATTGGTAGAGAAACGCAACTTGATGCTTGCATCGGGCGATTATCCTGAGTTTTTCTTCGCTTCAGCCGTACCGAAAACAGATTTGATTAAATACGGAGAACAGGGTGTATTCTTGCCATTAAATGACTATATCGATAAATACGCACCGAATTTCAAAGCAATACTTGAGGAGTATCCTTCAGTGAAACAAGGTGTTACGATGGCGGATGGTCATATCTATGGTTTCCCTGCAATTTATGATCCAGAGTACGATGTTTTACGTGCCGATACACCGTGGATTAGGAAGGATTGGCTCGATAAATTAGATCTAAAGGAGCCTGAAACGCCAGATGAATTATACAAAGTGTTGAAAGCGTTTAAAGAACAAGATCCGAATGGTAATGGCAAAGCGGATGAGCTTGGATGGGGAACCGGCTATGGTATTGACACATTGATAAGCTATTTGCGTGGAACCTATGGCTTGAACAAACAAGGGGGTATGAATAAAAACTTAGACTTTAAAGAAGGTACCGAAGAGTTTCGTTTTATTCCAGCTACAGATGAATATAAGGAATTAATAACATTCTTGCACAAGCTATATAAAGAAGGGCTTATTAATAAAGATGTGTTCTCAACCGAACCACATGTATTCGCTGCCGAAGAATCGAAAGGGAATTTTGGTATGATAAGTGGTGTTAACCCAAAAGAAACGCAAAAAATCGACGGCTATGTTGGTGCACCGGTTCTTGAAGGTCCTACGGGGGAACGTGTTATTAACGATATGTCCAATGGACTCGGTAATCTTGGGATGTTCGTTTTGACGGATAAAGCAAAGAACCCTGAAGCAATGGTCCGCTGGATGGATCATTTCTATGGGGATGAAGGTAGTAAAATGTTCTTCATGGGCTTCGAGGGAGTCACGTATGAAGAAGATGCGGAAGGAAACGTAAAGTATTTACCTGAAATCACGGATAATCAGAAAGGCTTAAATCAAGATCAAGCTATTAGTGAATACCTAACTTGGCCTGGGGGCTATTATCCGGGGATTGTTAAAGAAAAATACTTCCCAGCATCAGAAAGTACCGTTGCAAATTCTGCGAAAGCAAAACCTTACTTTATGAAAGATGAAGACATTATTCCAGGGCTCAACTATACACTGGACGAAAACGACAAGGTAAGTGCAATTATGACAGATGTTCAAACATATGTTGATGAAATGACTGCTGCTTTCATTACAGGGAAACAAGACTTTGGCAAGTGGGAAGACTATAAGAAAACGCTTGATAAGATGGGATTACAATCGTATCTTGAGACTGCTCAAGGAGCATACGACCGTATGCAAAAACAAAAATAAAAATAAGAGTAAAACTCATACGAAGATTTTCCTTCGTATGAGTTTTATTTTTTAAGGGAAGTTAGTCACTTGGGTACAAACGGATGGAACATGAGGCACCTGTAATTTTTATCCGAACGAACAGCATCGATTGGTATATACTAAAACTATTCTAATAACCAGCCTTTTTTAAAATCTGCTTAAAATAAAAGCGATACGTATTTCTGACAAACGTGTCTAAAGGTAATCCAACATCCAATTGATACTTCGTAAAAATAAAATAAAATCGCTTATCCATTTTAAACGTAATAGTTCCCCTGCACCTTCACCATATTTCTCCGTATATTTCACAATTAAAGGTTCAATCATATCGTAACAATAGTCTATATTGAGTTTCTTCCTATTAAAAAGGAGATTTATTACTACTCTAAAAGTTTGCTTATTTTTATACACTTAGTTTTCTAATTATGTAGGCAAGCTCTTGTATTAAATAAATTTATTAATTGCAGATTTTAAAGGTTCTTTTGTAGTCGTTCGGTACACCGAGAGCAGGTAACCCAGCTCGTAATGCGGCTGGAAGTAGTACTGCGCCAAGTAACGCAACCGCTGGAGACGGCCAGAAGAACCATGAAATGATCATCATTAAAATACCAATAATCCAGAAGGCAAGAGTCGGGTTTTTGAAGAACTTTGTAAAAGGCGCAATCATGACTTCATTAATGCCAGACTTTGATAACACAGAGCTCATAGCGACAATAATAGATATGATTAAAATGGTCGACATTAATTCAGTAATTGCATAGATAAAACTATTAAAAACGCCACTTATGGAGGCAGTTAAACTCCCTGTTGCGAAAATTGCTAGCATGAAAATGCCAATAATACAAATGAGGGTAGTATCTCGACGCTTCACCATAAACCCAATAATCAAAACAATAAAGACAACATAAATCCAATGGAGAGCTGTAAATTCTATAACCATACTTTTCCCCCTCTAATAGGTCTGATTATAGAATATGAAGGGTTATAAATATGTTGCCTACTGCCCGGATCTAAATTTTTTGTATGGGCTAAATGGATGAAATGTATATTTTTTTATTAATAAATCTGCGGAGTTCTTTAAGTGAAAAGCCATTAAAAGTGCAATAATTGACGTTTGGCTATTGAACATCTATAATGAAAATAATAAGAAAATTGAATATAATAATCCTCCGTTTAAGGGGAGTAGCTATACAATAAAATCGTCAATACAGGATGAATATCCTCGGTTTTATTGGCAACTTTTGATAGTTGTTTGCGAGACCTTACCGATTTTTTGGTAAGGTCTTTTTTATGAAAAGGCGTATAACCGACAAATCGGTTATACGCCTTTTCTAGTTTAAAATAATGAATACTACAGAATGGAGTTGTTATTATTCTTAAATTCCACGAGCTTGCTGCAAGTGTGAAAATTGGATCTGACAATCAACATACGCTACTCGACTATGACAAATCATTATCATTAATTGGTCAGGGGAGAAGTGCCTATGTATTTAGAATAAAACAAACAGGAAAAGCGATGAAAGTATTTTTTCCTGATTATATGTATATTGCTGAGGAAGAAGCAGAAATCTATAAAGTAATTCAGGGAATCACTTATTATCCAACTCTTTATGATGCAGGGTCAAATTATTTAGTTATTGATTATATAGAAGGAACTACGCTTTTTGACTGTCTAACAAATGGTATTCCAATCTCTCAAGCTGTCGTCAAAGATATTGATGTCGCTTTGCAATTAGCTAAGCAAGAAGGATTAAATCCATCTGATGTTCATTTAAGAAACATCTTAATTACATCAGATCAACAAGTAAAGATTATAGACGTGGCTAGATTTCGACAAACGAAAGACTGCAGACAATGGCTCGATTTGAAAAAGGCGTTTTACTGTTATTATGAAAAACGCTATTTTCCAAAGAAGATTCCAGAATGCATGTTAAATGGTATTGCTAGGATTTATAAAAAGAATATTTTTAAATAATTGATACAAAGAATAAAGGGCTATCCAATAACTGATAGCCCTATCACATATCTATTTTACTGACGAAAACCAACTGTTCCACTTATCCTTTGTGGTTTCGTAAACACCATCTTGTTTTGTTTTAAGATAATAAGTTGTTCCTATTTCAGCATCGCTTAAATCTTTGTAGGCAACTATTTTTTTGTATTCTATTCGCTTCCCAATATAAGCTTGCACTGTTGATGGTAAGCCAGGTGTTTGGGATACTTTAAAAGCTGAGCCAAATTCATCAACTTTAAACGCAACAAGTTTCGTTATTGTTTCCAATTTCCCATTTATTTTCGTTTTCTCGGTGACTATTTTATACACTTTGGCTTGACCTTCTGCTGTGTAATAGTCATAAGTCGTAATAAGTGGCTTAGGTGATAGCGGAATGATTGATGTCTCTGCATGTACTATATCAATTTCGCCATTAGGTGCTGAAACGCCTGTTAGAACAATACCACTTGCTAATAATCCAGTAACGAGTGTTTTGACAACTTTCATTTCAATACCAACTCCTTGTGTGAGTATAACTTTTTAAGTGAATACTTTGAATTCAAAAATATTATACCCAAAAAAGTTTTTAATAACCTAAGTGGCTGGCATTTATTAATCTTTTTAGCTTTCCAAATAGTCCATCTATCTTTTTCGATAAAGTTCTTATTATCGTTTGAAGCCAACTGTTCTTTAATATACAATACGAGTTCTTCAAGTTGCTTGTCACTTAAGTCATGTAGAATGGATCGACCTGTTCTATTTAATAAATCTGTTTCTAAATCAGCTAGCACTTTATAGGTCTTTCTTGTTTCCCAAAACGAAAACTCTTGCGTATCTTTGAAACCTGCTGCTAGTAATGTTTGAATGACTTTTTCACTTGAATGTCTTCTTTCAGTTTCTTTACTCACTAAGGATGGATATTTAGAGAAAAAATAACCTCTAATGTGGGTAGAACTTCCTTCAAGGATGCAATCTTCAGGTGTTCTATCTTGAATGATGAAAATACCACCTGGTTTTAACAATTGAAAAGCTTCTTTAAAACAACTCTCCAAATCATTAATATGATGGATGAGTGCTCTTTCTAAAATAATGTCATAGTGTTCTTTTTTTAGTTGAGTATTTAAGGCATTACCTAAATGGAAATTGACGTTGGTATAACTTTTACAGTTCTCTTTGGCAGAAGACAAAATTTCCTTAGAAAAATCTAATCCCGTAACAAAAGAAGCGCCCATTTCTGCAAATGCTTTTGTGTAAATACCTCCACCACATCCAATATCTAAAACGTTTTTACCTTCAATCTCACAAATTGACTGGATCATATTCACCCATGTATCATCTGCTTGTCGTTTGGCATAAGTAGAACGGTTATCCTGACTATGAAAATCAATCGTCATAAAAAGACCTCCAATTCTTATTAACGTTAAGATAATTGTGAACCTAAATCAGTGATAAGTAAATGTTATTTATATTATAATAATCGATCAATATTTCTTATGCTTAATTTTTAAGTAATTATTAATAAACTCCGTAAAAAAACGCTCACTCTCAATGAGTGAGCGAAACTAAAAATAAGGGCTATAAAAGGAAGATTTCTCCTTAACTATATACTTAATTAACAGAAAAGTCTATCATTTAACATCTATTTTTTGTAAAATATTTCGTTGGGCAAAATAAATGTGAATAAAACATTCAAATGAGTCGGTAGAAGTTTTTAAGCTTTGTCAATTTCGTACCAAGGATTTAGGTGAATAAGAACTTCGTCGACATCAGGTTGATTTTCCATTATAGTTTTCTTGATTTTGCGAATAATATCGTGACCTTCTTGAATGGTTAATTCACCAGCTACACCCACTCGAAGATCTATCAATACATAATGACCGTGTTCTCTTGCGCGTAGTCGATCAATGCGTTTTACTTCTGGAATAGTAAGTATTAAAGTCGTAAAGTTATCCAATCTTTCTTTACTAACACTTTTTTCCATAAGAGTGTCTATTGCTTCTATTATCATGCCATATGCAAGTTTGAAAACTAAGATGGTTACAATGATACCCGCAATTGGATCTCCGTAAGTAAGTAGTTGAATATGATAAATCTCTCCAACAAGTGCAAGGCCAATTCCCAATACGGCTGCCAATGAAGCATACACATCTGCCAGATGATCATAGGCAGTTGCAATTAAGCCTTTACTATTCGTTCTTTTGCCAATTCTAATCGTATAGACGTATAAAACTTGCTTCCATACGAGTGAAATAATTGCAGTAATAAAAGCTATTACACTTGCTTTTTCAGGTTCATGAAAAAATGCTGAAAAAGATTCAAAAGCAATATAAATTGCTGCTAGTAATAAAATTATACCGACAATGGCAGAGCTGATCACTTCAGCTTTACCGTGGCCATAAGGATGGTCTTCATCTGCTGGACGTTTTGAAATACGCATTGAAGTTAAAGCAGCACCACTTGCAATAACATCACCAGCGTTATGATAACCATCTGCAAGAAGAACCGGGCTATTGAAGAGGGTACCTACAACAATTTTTAGGATTGTTAAAATGATGTTACTTATTAAACTAATCCACCCGGCAAGTAATGAACCATTTGAATTTGTGCCTTGATTCATAAGTTTGCACCTCCTATAAAATTCTTTCCCAAGAGCAACAAAAACCCCCGACTGGTTTTAGTCGAGGGTTTTTGTTTTTTGAAATATATAGTTTTGTGAATTTGTAGTTTGTATCATAATTATCACTCACTATTTTTAGACATCTTATAATTTTACCATGAAGTTTTTGGCGGAGCAATATGAATGTTTTTTATTTCTTCTTCTATTCAAGCATATTGCTAGCCCAGCAATTTCAGAAATTAAAGCAAAGCAACATACGGATTTTCTAACCAGTTTAAGGCAATAGCTGATTTTCAAAAATTTGATTTTCAGAAGTCCCAGCAGGAGAGGGAGTCCATAAACTTGAGAGTAATAAGAAAAGGAATCTAAAAATAATACAAGGTTTAAATTACTTCTTTTTCTCTGACGATAATTTTAACCCTGTTTGATAGTATTGACTCATCATTTCTTCAGGAACCATGCTTCCACCAGTTCCCCAAATAATATGTGTACCATTACTCATCTTTTCTTTTAAATTATGCTTCTGTAAATAATCGGTGCCATCTTTACATAATTTACTTGGTCCTATCATGCCTGCTAATGCAGAAGGTTCTAAATGGATCCCCTCAGTATCGACTAGTTCTTTTAGCAACATATACAACTGTTCATCGCTAACCGTATAATTACCACTTAAAAAAGGCTCCATAGTTTTACCGACAAACCCAGATGGCTTTCCTACAGCAAGTCCATCTGCATCTGTGACATTATCTATACCAAAATCTTGTACAGAAACTTTATCATGAAGGCCAGTCATTAAACCGAGTAACATACATGGTGAGTGGGTAGGTTCTGCAAAGAAACAGTGAACATGATCTTGAAACAATAATTTTAACCCAAAAGCTACGCCTCCAGGACCACCACCTACTCCACATGGAAGATAAACAAATAAAGGATGATTCTCGTCTATTGTTACTTCTAGTTCTTCTAATTGTTTCTTCAATCGACTTGCAGCCACTGCATATCCTAAAAATAGGTCGTGTGAATTTTCATCATCCACAAAATAACATGTTGGGTCACTATCTGCTTGGATTCGGCCTTCCTCTACTGCTTTACTATAATCAGCTTCATATTCAATAACTGTGACATTTTTACTTCTAAGCAAGTCTTTTTTCCACTGTTTTGCATCAGCTGACATATGAACAGTAACATTAAACCCTAATTTTGCACTGATGATACCAATACTTAGTCCTAAATTTCCAGTCGAGCCTACAGCGATTGAATATTGTGAAAAGAAATTTCGGAATGTATCACTATCTAAAATCGAATAATCATCTTGAAGTGTTAACATTTTATGTTGAAATGCTAAGTCTTCTGCATGTTTGAGAATTTCATAAATGCCACCTCGTGCTTTAATAGATCCTGAGATAGGAAGCTGGCTATCACATTTTAGTAATAATTCACCTAATATTGGTTGTTGATATCCTTGTTCTAAGGAACGTTTCATGTCAGGAATTTTGACTAAAGGAGATTCTATGATACCATTCGTTTCTTTTGTTTCAGGGAAAACCTTGGCAATATATGGAGCGAAACGTTTCAATCTTTCCTCTGCATCACTTACCTCTTCTTTAGTAAGAGGGGATTTTTTTATTCCCGTTTCAAATTTTTCGATATTTGGATTCACCCAAAATACTTCTTCCAAAGAAATGAGCTTATTTAGTAAAGGATATTGTTCCTTCAATGTTTGTATTTCTTTGCTTTCAATTTCTTTCATTTGTCTGAACCTCCTCATTTTCTTGTAGCAAGCCGTTCTATAAATTATAATTAAATAAATTTAAATACAGTTTAACACACACTTACTGTCATGTTAATTTAAATTTACTTTGTTTAAATTAAATTTAATGTATTTTAAGGAGTATCGATTATGGAGAATATAGATATTGGTAAGAAAGTAGAGAAATTTAGAAAAGCTAAAGGTTTAAGTAGTAGGGAATTAGCAAAATTAGCAGAAATTACACCTTCAATGTTAAGCCAGATTGAACGAGGTTTAGCTAATCCGTCTATTCAAACCCTAAAGGTCTTAGCTAAAGCTCTAAATGTTCCAACTTTTAGTTTTTTACTTGAAGAAATAATTACGGAGGATTTAATCGTTAGATCCAGTAAACGTAAGAAAATAATCATTGATAATTTGACCTATGAGTTATTGTCACCTGATTTCACAGGGAATTTGGCAACAGCGATTATGAAAGTACCTTCGAATACTTCTTCATCAGAAAATCCTTTAGAACATAGGGGAGAGGAAGTGGCATATATTTTGGAAGGGAAAATTAAGTTGTATTTGGATGAAGATGAATATCTATTAGAAGCTGGTGATAGTGTGAAGATACCAGCAAACTTGAAACATAAATGGGAAAATAATTTTGTTGAAAATGCAGTTGTATTATTTTCAGTTACACCTCCTGCATTTTAATGAAGATAAATGTAATCTGTTCTTTCAGAATGAGATGTAATTGTTGAGAATCCTTTATTATATTTAATGTTATTTTAGTTGTTTCGAGAAAAATGAATACTGTATGGAGAAAAAAACACACATAACACTGTTCCATTTCTGAAAGGTGTTATGTGTGTATAGTGTATTAAAGTTAAACAACTTTATTGGTTTGTTGAAAAATTTTATGTTATCAAGAGCAATCAAATGGAAAAAAATTCTATTTTATATATTCATTACTCACTAGTTCATTTTGGATGACGTCAGTTGGAATAATAAACTCGACTACACCCATATAACCAGGAGAAACTTCATATTTATCAAATGAAATTACTAATTTACCTTTGTTATTTATATAGAAATTTTGATCCTTAACTATCTTTTCAAATGGATCAAATACTAACTCTTCACCAGATCCACTTACCCAATATGTCAATTCAGGATCCTCTTTCATTTGTGCTCGCATTTGCTCTTGTATATTTTTACTAATAACATCTATATAATTTTCATTCTTAAATAAGCTTGGCAGTGTTATGAAAATTTCCTTCTCTTTGTCAATTGTATCAAATTTTAAAGTCGTAGATGAAGAACCAACGGTATTTACATAATATCTAGCGATTGAAAGAAGTTTTTTGGTGTCTGTTTTAATTTCATAACCACTATTTGCACCTAAATGACCGCCTCCATTTTTCTTCAGCTCTTTCATATCAGCTAAAAATGCTTGATATAATTGTTCACTCTCTTTTAAATATTTTTCGTTTAGACTGTTTTCTAATTCTTTGTTGTCTAAGTTAGTTAGTGCTGGAACTTTATAGTCTGCATTGTAAGTACCTTCATCAACTTTAAACTCTCTAAACGTAATTATGTTTACAACTTTATCTAAAATCGGAATATCAGAAAAAGCATATGCAATAGTTGAACTTGTATTGACACTCGTAATAAATAAAGCTACTGCAACTGCAACTCCTATATACATTTTTTTTAGTTTGCTTTTCTTCTTTTGATGTAATGCATCTTTCACAACTGTTTGTATGTCTTCTGGTATTTCAATTTCTTGATATTCTTTTATCAATTGTTTCATTCTTTTCATTCTTTTGAACCTCCTGGATTCACTCTTCTAATTCAATTTTCAATAGCTTTAATGCTTTATATAACCTTGTTTTTATAGTATTAACGTTTTCTTCCAATGTA
Organism: Viridibacillus sp. KH_047; assembly: GCF_057838945.1. Taxonomy (NCBI): domain Bacteria; kingdom Bacillati; phylum Bacillota; class Bacilli; order Caryophanales; family Caryophanaceae; genus Viridibacillus; species Viridibacillus sp. KH_047. The sequence continues at coordinate 1,610,046 of NZ_CM174479.1, forward strand.
TTGGCGATTTCTTCAATCTTCATATCTTCAAAAAAGCGAAGCATAATAATGGAGCGATAAGAATTTGGTAGCGATTCAATTGCTTTTTTCAAATCTATATTGGTATATGAATCCGTGGCATTAGGTAAATGGAATTCAATGTCTTCTGATTCCATCATAATTACTTTTTTTCGCTTTCTAATGCTATCAATTGCAGTATTGATTACTATTCGATACATCCAACTTTTCATTACTGACTCATCTTCTAGCGTATGAAGTGAACTTAGTCCTTTTCGAATAGATTCCTGGACAACATCTAAAGCATCTTGTTGATTTTTCATATAACTATAAGAAAAGCGATATAGGTTTGTATGATTTTCAGTTACAAACGAAATATAAGCTTTCTCTAATTTCCTTTTTTTGAACATAATATTACTCCCTTGATACGCATCAAATTTGTATACGGTGCTAAGACGTGGGTTTCTTGCAAAAAGTTTTATGTAATTAAAATCTTTTTCATAACTATTTTTGTTTTAGTGAAGTAACAATCAATTGCGGGAGAAATATCTTGTGTAATTAAATAAATAGAAAAAGGAAAATCTTTTTTAGTAGAATCAAGAATGGAGGATGAAGGGGGAGAGGAGCTAATAACAGAAGGTGGTTATCCTAAAGCAATTGGAAAAAACAAATTTAAACTACGAAGTGATTCTGATTAATTTTGAACTGAATCCCGATTAGTAGACACTTAAAAAGTGACCCAATTCGAGGTTCAGTTCAATTTTTCATGTATAGCTATTTTTTACTTTTATTTGATTTTTTACTTTTGTTATTTGATTTAGGAGCAAATTCAGCAGCAAATTCTTCGTTGTTATTGGGGTCATTATTATTACTGTTGTAGCTACTATTACTGTTGTCTATAGTCTTGTTATGATTTCTTAAATTTTTCGTTTTGTTGTTGTTCTTAGACATGGATCTTCACCTCCTAGAGTGTAAGGTGCACAGTATTAGAATGTTTTATTCTTAATGAAAATTTCTGCATTTAAAACATAACAAGGAGATTGAAGAAGGAATGGGTACATAATTACCAAGATACGGATTTAGCGCTTCTGTCGCTTTACGAAGTGCTTGAGAAGTGCCCAAATTAATCAAGTTAGCGGCATGTTCAGAAGTCGAATTTGTTACCCAATTTATCTAGCGATCCTTTTAGGTATTGCAACGATTGTTTCGAATGAATGTTAAGCAGTGACCTTTGCTCATTTGCTTCATAGGTTATAACAAAAATTTACATATAATTTTAGCCTGTTTTTGGTAAGTAATATAAGGTAGCATTAAAGAACAAGGGGGAATGGAAATGGCTGGATTACAAAAAGGTGAAGTATATTTAGTAGAACCTGATGATAACTGGGTGCAATCATTCAAAAATGAGAAGGATATTTTGCAAAGAGTTTTAGGGGATTTAATAATAGATATTCAGCATATTGGTAGTACAGCTATTCCAGGAATTAAAGCTAAGCCACTGATAGATATTCTTATTGGTTTGAGAAGATTAGAAGATTTTAAAACGTTTGATTTTCAAAAGCTAATAAAGAACGGTTATTATCATTTAGCGAAAGTTAACATTGAAGGCAAGCAAGTCATTGCAAAGTTTGAAAGTTTGGAGCCCCTTATCAAAACGCATGTTGCTCACGTTGTAGAGTATGAAGGAGAATGGTGGCAAAAGCATATACTATTCCGTGATCGCTTAACAGAGCAACCAGAACTGGCAAAGGAATATGAACAGTTAAAAATAAAGCTGTCTAACGAACATCCAAACAATGAAAATGCTTATGCTAATGCGAAGTTAGAGTTTGTGGATAGAGTCATTACGATGAATGTAGATTAGCTTTTTGGAGGTATTTATTATGCAAATAGAAAACAGCACATTTCCAATAATAGAAACTGATAGATTAATATTAAGAAAAGTTACAGAAGATGATGCAAGTAGTGTTTTAAAATATATGTCTGATAATGAAGTAGTAAAGCATATTGGATTAGAACCTTTTAACACAGTTGTGGATGCAATGGATGAAATCACTTGGTATCAAACAATATTTGAACAGGGAACAGGAATTAGATGGGGAATTACTTTGAAAGAAAATAATGAAGTAATTGGAAGCTGTGGTTTTCTTAACAGGGTTCCTAAGCATTTTCGTACAGAAATCGGTATTGAATTAAGCAAAGATTATTGGGGACAAGGTATTGCTAGCGAGGCTTTTGAAGCGGTAATTAGATACGGGTTTGAAAATTTTAAACTTCAAAGGATTGAAGCGTTAATTGAACCTGAAAATATCGCATCACAAAAATTAGCTGAAAAGCAAGGCTTTATAAGAGAAGGATTGCTAAGAAATTATGAGTTTACTTGTGGTAAATTTGATGACTTATATATGTATTCACTGCTAAAGCAAGATTTTGAATTAAATGAATCAAAAAGTTAATTTAAAAAATCAGATAAGCCTATCCTATTTATTAAAAGTTTCAATTCAATTTTCACAACAGAAATCATTGGAATATTCTAATTATTATGTTAAGTTAATAAACAAATATGAGGTGAATTATATGTTACGAACAAAAATTTTAAGTAACACATCACAATTCCATCATCACATCTAGTCTTGCTATCCGATTTTAAAAAATCGCGCATAGGAAGACTATTTATATTGAACTGCATCGATAAAGGGAATCACTTTATCAGGTGCAGTTTTTTTATTTTCAAAAAATTAGGGGGAATATCAAATGAGAAAAATGGATTATCAAAATGTTAAAGGTACACAAGATTATTTACCTGAAGCTGAAGTGATTAGAAGGAAAATTAGAAGAACGCTTGAAGACACATTTATACAATACGGCTGTAAACCACTTGAAACACCAATATTGAATTATACGGAGCTAATGGCTTCAAAGTACGGTGGTGGTGCAGAAATATTAGAGGAAATGTACACATTAACTGATCGGGGAGAGAGAGATTTAGCTCTTCGCTATGATTTAACGATTCCTTTCGCAAAAGTTTTCGCGATGAATCCCGCGATTAGAATGCCTTTTAAGCGATATGAAATTGGTAAAGTTTTTAGAGATGGGCCAATAAAGACAGGACGATTCCGTGAATTTACACAATGTGATGTAGATATCGTAGGGGTAGAATCTCAAATTGCTGAAGCAGAGCTGATGGAAATGGCCCTTTCAGCCTTTAACAAGTTAGATTTGAAAATCGCCATACAATATAACAACCGAAAGTTATTATCAGGAATGTTAGAAATGATTGAAGTTCCTACTGACCAAATGAGTGCAGTAATATTAGTGTTGGATAAATTAGAGAAAGTGGGGGTTCCAGCGGTAAAGAAGGAACTCAGTGAATTAGGTTTACCATTAACAGTAGTAGATTCCATCGAGCGTTTTTTAACTGATGAGAAGAATAAGACGATCAATTATTTTGTGCCATTTTCTAAAGTGAATAACAATATTGAGCAGGGCGTAAATGAATTAAAAGCATTAGAATCATTCTTAACATATTTGAATATTTCGGAGCAATGTATTTTCAACCCATTTTTAGCAAGAGGTTTGGAAATCTATACGGGTACAATTTATGAACTATTTTTAGTCGACAAGACAATTAAATCAAGCATTGGTAGTGGAGGGAGATATGATAATGCTATTGCAGGGTTACTTGGTTCGGATCAGTCTTTTTCAACTGTCGGCATATCTTTTGGATTAGATGTCATTTATACAGCTATTTCATTGAACGATTCAACTGCATTAGAGGCTTCATTACTCGATTATTACATCATACCAATGAACACATTAATGGAATCCTTATTAGTTGCAACACGATTGAGACAGAAGGGATACAAGGTGGAACTAGATATGAGTAATAAGAAAATTGGCAAAGCGTTAGACCGTGCGAATAGTGAAGGCATTCGAAATGTAATTATAGTAGGAGAGAATGAAGTAGAGCTTAATCAAATAACGGTGAAAAATATGGAGACAGGTGAAACGAGAGTAGAGCCATTTCAGTTTTCAAGCTAAGAAGACTTATTACAAAAGGCTCCGTTTTATTAAATTGTTGCTTTTAAGCATATTCGATTTTAAGTCGAATATGCTTAATTTTTCGTAGGGTGAACAATCCAAAATAGCCCTTAGAATATAAGTTTATATAGAATGTAACCAAAAAATAATACTAAAATTAATATGCCTGTACCTTTCCAACCCATACCGCCTGTTAAATCAGTTAAATTTCCACTACTTCCTCTATTTAATGCATCGTGTATAGAACCAGAGGGATTATTTTTCAATTCACTTTGTCTTAAGCGTTCTCTTTTTTCTTCGGGTGTTTCTTTTAGACTCATATTCCCCTCACATTCTGCCCATTTCTTAATAGTGGCTATTTTTTTTAATGCATTATAGATTAATATTCTACAAATTTTCCGATAAGCCTTGTTATGCGATTATTTCTTATATTGTAACGGTAGCGTTTTTTCTAAAGCGGCAGGTGAATTGTTAGTAGCAAAAAGACAACTAACTTGACTAAAAAACAGAAAATAGATATGGTAGACAAATGATATCTATGATTAGGAGTGAATTATAAGGTGAAATATTCAAAAGCAACGAATTACGCTCTTCATACCATGTTATATTTAGTCAATGTTACTTCAGAGAAACATGTAGGTGTTCAGCAACTTGCAACACATCAAGATGTTTCAACTACATATTTGTCAAAAATATTGACTAAGCTTGCTAAGGCGGGGATGGTTGAATCAGTTTCTGGTGCCAATGGTGGATATAAATTAAAACCTAATTGGGAAGACATATCTTTTTTAGATATTATTCAGGCTATTGAAGGTCCTACATCCTTATTTGACTATTGTTTACATCATGATCCGAATTGCTTGATTCAAAAAGTTATTGTTTCAGCAGAAGAAAAGATGTTAGATGAATTAAGAAATCAAAAAATTGTAGACATAGCTAAACAAATGACAGAGGCTCATTAAGCCCTGTTTTTTTACACTAATCATAGTTATTAGAGAGTATTAATATCCGTAATTAAAAAATACAAAAAAAGAACAGGATGAAGAAAATGACTATTTTTGATTGTATTATTATTGGAGCAGGCCCAGCTGGATTAAGTGCCAGTTTAACATTAGGAAGAGCTAGAAGGAACATCGCAATATTTGATAACGGTACAAATAGAAATAGAGTGACACAGGAGTCACATGGATTTATCACTCGAGATGGCATTAAGCCACAAGAGTTTAAAGAAATAGGATTAAACGAATTGAAAAGTTATCCATCCGTATCTTATTTCCAAAAAACAGTCACAGAAATTATCAAAGATTCTAGTAATGAACAATTTATCGCAAAAACAGAAGATGGCCAGGAATTTGTTGCAGAAAAAGTGATTTTAGCAGCTGGGATTCAAGAAGTATTTTCCTTTCAGAGTGTACGCGAGTATTATGGGAAAAGCCTCTTTAGTTGTCCATACTGCGATGGGTGGGAGCTACGAGATAAGCCATTAGTTGTCATGGCAGATAACGAGGCGCATATAATGCATTTGGCTAAACTAGTCTATAACTGGTCAAATGATTTAGTAGTCTTAACTAACGGAGTAGAACTGTCTAAAGATGGGGCTAGTGTATTACAAAAGCGCAATATTAAAGTAAAAACAGAGCCGATTAAAAAATTAATAGGCGATGACGGTTATCTTCAAAAAATTGAATTTGTATCAGGAGAAACGATATCAAGGTCCGGTGGGTTTGTTGTACCTTCGTTTTATCGACCAAATCAATTTGTTGAGCAACTAAGATGTAAAGTACATGAAAATGGAATAGTAGAGACAGATGGATCAGGTCGCACATCTCAAAAAAATGTGTACATTGCTGGTGAAAGCGAAAAATCAGGACCCTCTTCTTTAATGTTTGCTGCTGCAGATGGCAGTAAAGCTGCATTCTCTGTAAATATTGATCTTACTACGGAACGTTTTTGATTAAATTTACAGCAAAAATAATGGTCTGTTTATGAAGTGTATTTTACAACCATGTCTACGATCACAGGCTGAATAATAGCAGGGAAAAAAACTTTTTTCTATATTTTTCTTTTACAAAAGTAACCTCAATCTTTCAAAGAAAGAATAAGTAAATCTTATTTTCTTCTTTTTTAGATTGGGGTTTTATTAATAGTTCATCATTAACATTTATAGTAAAATTAAAGTAAGATTGGAAAATAGGTTCGAGGAGTGTGTAGATGAGTATGATGTTCAAAGATTTCTACCGAGAAGAATTAACAATAGACGATATACAAGATGCAATGGCAAAGGGGGAAGTGACTGCTAAAGAGTTAACGATGTACTACCTTGATCGAATAGCAAAATATGATCAAGGTGGACCTAAGATTAATTCGATGCTTGAAATAAATCCTGAAGCAATTTTCATAGCAGAAGCATTAGATCATGAAAGAACGATCAAAGGGGCTAGAGGACCTTTGCACGGAATTCCAGTTGTCTTAAAAGACAATATTGAAACGAATGATCATATGCATACGAGTGCAGGGACACTAGCACTCGAAAATTACTGTAGTTCAACAGATGCTTTTCTAGTAGATAAATTGCGAAAAGCTGGAGCTGTTATTTTAGGCAAGGCCAATATGACGGAACTAGCAAATGCAATGTCGACGACAATGTGGACTGGCTATAGTGCTAGAGGAGGTCAAGTATTGAATCCATACGGTGACCCCAATCTATTTGTAGGTGGTTCAAGCTCAGGATCGGCAGTAGCTGTAGCAGCAAACTTTTCGGTTTTAGCTATAGGAACTGAAACAGATGCATCTATTCTTAGTCCAGCTACCCTGAACTCAGTCGTAGGTATCAAACCAACTGTTGGTCTAATCAGTCGAAAAGGAATTATTCCATTTACATATTCGCAAGACACAGCAGGCTCCTTTGCAAGAACTGTAAGAGATGCAGCGATTTTGCTTGGAGCCATGGTCGGTGTTGACGAGCAAGATCCGGCTACACATAAGTTGAAAGAAAGAGAAATCGAGGATTATACGAGTTATTTACATACTGATGGACTAAAAGGAGCTAGGATTGGAGTCTTTACACATGGTTCTGACGGGTTTTATAACTCAGATGAATATGACGGAGTATTATTTGAAAATGCAGTTCAATCATTACATGATCAAGGTGCAACAGTGGTGAAAGATATTGAAATCCCAGCGTTTCATAGACAACGTAATGGTGCTGTTCTCTTATATGAACTGAAGCACAGCCTCGACAACTATTTATCGAAACTTCCACCACAACAACCTGTACATTCTTTTATTGAACTAATTCAGTTCAATAAAGACCATGCAGATCGAGCGTTAAAAAATGGGCAAGACAGATTAGAGCAGCGTGAACATCTACCAAACACATTGCGTAATCCAGAATATTTAACTGCGCGATTAGAGGATATCTATTTTTCTGAACAACAAGGAATTGGCTTTGCATTAAAAAAATACAATTTAGATGCTGTTCTATTTCCATCATATTTAGGCTCTACTGTTTCAGCAAAAGCAGGTTATCCAACGATTGCAGTACCAGCAGGTTATATGGAATCAGGAAGACCATTCGGCATTACTTTTGCGGGCACGTCATTTAACGAAGGAACATTGATCAAACTGGCTTATGCCTTTGAACAAGCGACTAAACATAGAAAAGAACCGAATATTTAGTAAGGTCTAATTGGAGTAGTATACAACTCCATATCATTTCTAAAATAATAGTTACTAAAAAAGGGGAATTAGAAATGTGGAAAAAATCTCTTCCAGTCACTCAAACAAATATACTCCTAATAATAGATAAAGCAGAAAGAGGGACACTATGCAACCGTCAAAAAAACCAACTAATAAGAAACGAGTAAATAATGTAAAACCGAAACAACGTGCCAATCTTTCACTTCGTATGAATATACTTTTCTTCGCAATCTTTGTTTTATTTTCTTCACTTATTTTACGTTTAGGTTATATGCAAATTGTAAAAGGAGAAGAGTATGTTAAAGTCTTGGCACAACCTGAAGAAGTAACGGTTAATACTAGTGTTCCTAGAGGGCGTATTTACGATAGGCTTGGTCGTGTTTTAGTTGATAATGAACCAAAAAATGCGATTACTTATACGAAAACGCAAACAACGACAACTAAAGAAATGTTAAAAACAGCAAAAAAACTAACTAGGCTTATAAAAATGGATACAAAATCAATAACTGAGCGGGATAAGAAGGATTATTGGATCATGCTTCATAATGAAGAAGCGAATGCCAAAGTAAGTAAAAAGGAAATGCTTGAAATACATACGGATACAGAACTTTCGACTGCAGAACAACAAGCTAAAATAGATAGTTTAATACGTAAGCGCATAAAGAATAAAGAGTTAGAATCATTTTCTAAATCAGATTTACAAGTATTGGCGATTTTCAGATTGATGGCTTCGGGCTACTACTTGTCTCCACAAATTATTAAAAGTGATAATGTATCAGATAAAGAATTTGCTGTTGTATCTGAACGTTTGACAGACTTACCAGGCGTTAACACAACAACGGATTGGTCACGTGTGAAAAACTCGACGTTAAGTATTTTAGGGTCCACAACTACACCAGCAGAGGGTATTCCAAAGGATAAGCTGAAATATTATATAGCTCGTGATTATTCACGTAATGACCGTGTTGGGAAAAGTTATATTGAAGCTCAATATGAAGAGCAATTACAGGGCAAGAAAGTCATTGTAAAAAATGAGACAAACGGAAAGGGGCAAATTGTTGAGACCAAGACAATATCAGAGGGCTCTCCAGGTGATGAACTAATATTAACAATTGATAGTGAATTACATGCTAGTTTGAATAGAATTGTTGAAAAACAATTACTAGCTGCTAAAGCACAAAGTGGATCTTCATTGCTCGATCGTGCCTTTCTAGTTATGATGAACCCAAATACAGGTGAAGTATTATCAATGGTTGGTAAAAAAATAGAGACAGATGAAGAAGGTAAAACCGTAGTAAATGATTATGCCATTGGGACATTTACCACTGCATATGAAGTAGGATCAGTTGTTAAACCGGCTACAATTTTGACCGGTTATTCATTAGATGCAATTAACATAGGTGACAGATTAATCGATACGCCTATTAAGATAGGAGATACAATCAAGCAATCTATCTTTAATCCTTCAGGTTCAATTGTGCTCGATGATTTAACAGCACTGGAACGCTCGTCTAATGTTTATATGTTTAGAGTGGCGATGAAAATTGCTGGTGTAAATTATGTGCCTGGAGCAGGATTAGCAGTACAACAAAAGGATTTTACAAAGATTCGTAACTCCTTTGCGCAATTTGGTTTAGGTGTTCAAACCGGAATTGATTTACCTGGTGAATTTGAAGGAGTGAAAGGAACTGAAACGCTATCTGGTAAACTACTTGATTTAGTAATAGGTCAGTATGATACTTTTACACCTCTACAGTTAGCGCAATATGTGTCGACAATAGCAAATGATGGAAAGCGTATTAAACCCCATGTCGTGAAAGAAATACGTGAAGCATCTGAAGATGGAAAAATATTAGGACCCATTGTAAATAATATTCAACCAACTGTATTAAACACAATAGATAATACGCAAGAAGAAATTGATCATGTGAAGAATGGTATGCATCGCGTTTACTTTGGGAGCCAAGGTTCAGCAGCTAGTAACTTCCGTGATGCGGACTTCGATGCAGCAGGTAAAACAGGTACAGCACAAGTGGTTTATTATGGAGATGGAAAAAAGACAGATACTTTAACATTAGCTCATATTGGTTTTGCGCCATATGATAACCCGGAAATTTCCTATGCAGTAGTTGTACCATGGGTGACAACAAACTCATCTATAGACAAGTCCATTAACAATATCATTGCACGTCAAGCTGTGGATAAATACTTTGAGATTCAAAAGAAAAATACGAAAAAGACTGGACAATTAGTAGGAGAAAAGATTAGAAAGCCAATTTCTGAAGAAAAAATCGATGAAGAGGAAGATGGGGATCTTTAACTTTTTCTCTGAATAACAATGATTGGAGCTACTGAAAAAGAATGTAGTGGGAATTTGTAAACATATATTTATTTGTTAAAAGAGGGAGAGATTTCAATGCAATTATTATTCCATTATAACTGGTTAGTAAGAGAAGAATGGTACAGCTGGTGTGAGGGTTTAACAGAAGAAGAACTTCTAAAGAATCGAACTGGAGGGGTAGGCAGTATATTACAAACACTCTTTCATATAGTTGATGTGGAGTGGAGCTGGATACGTCTAATCCAAGGTAAAGAGGATTTTCAAGAGAATTTTGATGATTATAAGAGCATAAGCAAAGTCCGAGAATTAGACGCTAGATTTCATAAGGAAGTAGAGGAGTTTGTAAACAACTGGGATGACAGCATGGAAAGTAATAAATTTTACGATCTACAATCAGATGGCAGTCATTCAATAGACACTTGGGGTGAAGTGATGCGACATATTATTGCTCATGAAATTCATCACATCGGCCAATTGTCCGTTTGGGCTAGAGAAATTGGGAAGAAGCCTGTATCAGCAAACTTTATAGGTAAGGGACTCGGCACTCATTAAAATCATTACTCCGATACTTATTATGAAAATAAAGGAGTCTTCCACTTATGGATAAAGAAAGCGCTAAATTAGAAAAAGTATCACACTAGCTTTTTATTTCTTATGATTCCAACGGAAATAGATGCAGAAGCAGGTATACGTTTTTATGAGTGATTGCTTATTAGTACAGGATGAAGTGTTGAAAAAAAAGAGCCATAGTAATTACTGATGTTACATGAACCTATTGCATAAAATGTATCTTAATCCTCTAAAAAGAAAGAAGGAGATACAGAATGAAAGGTAATAGATGTTTAATATTTACTATACTCTTATTCTTTTCCTTACTCAGTTCTTCAACTGTTCATGCCCAAATTATGCCTTACTCATTTGTCGTTTGGGATGGAAAAGTATATGAGGTTTCCAAAGTAGTTTTGCTAGATGAAAAAATCGGCAATTTCATAGGGAAAGTCAATACAAAGCCAAATGACGCATCAGGAAATTATTATGGTAATGCATCAAATACGTTTGCAATTGGTGCAAAGTATTATGAAATAAGTGGAGTTTCTATGGCAGATGCTATTGCAGTAGAAAATGAAAAAGGACATTTTATACAAGCGGATTATGTACAAAAAGCAACAGAGCAACCAATGAGTTTGTTGCAAAAAGGAATAGTAAATGTATCAATCTTCGCTATACTTATTATGATCCTTGGTATTAGGTATGGGCTGAAGAGAACTAAAGCAAGGGAACTAAATTAGACTATAAAAATTCATTTCATTATATGTGAAAAATAAAGCGTATAGTGGGATTTTTCGGTTTTATCATATGTGGCATCTTGTACTTACGCTTTTTTTAGAAAATATTTAAGGAGTGAAAAAATTGAATTTAGGGCATCCGATAGCATCAGGAAACACAGCAAAAATCTATCTTTACGAAAACAAGATCGTTAAAATATTTAATGACTATTTGCCGGATACGGAATCATCATATGAAGCAAATAAGCAAAAATATGCCTATTCGTGTGGATTATCTGTTCCTAAAGTATTGGATGTCACGAAAATAGATGGGAAACAAGCTATAATAATGGAGTATATTAAGGGAAGGACATTAGGAGAGCTTTTATCTGAAAATATGGATCAAGCAGAATATTACATGAATATTTCCATTGATATACAACAAAAAATTCATACGATTACTACGAAATCACTTGAACCAATGTCTGAGAAACTACGGCGCCAAATTGAAGCAGCCCACAATTTGGATAAAAGACAAAAGGCTGAATTAGTACGAAAATTGGATTCGATGACTTTTGAGAATAGGCTATGTCATGGAGATTATCATCTATATAACTTAATCATGTCAGATAATAAAGTTACAATTATAGATTGGGTGGGTGCCAGTGCAGGAGATATACGTGCCGACATATATCGGACTTTTCTTTTGTATTCACAATTTTCAGCGGAATTAGCCGATATGTATTTGCGACTTTATTGTGAGAAAAGTGGACTATCAAAAGACAGTATTTTTCAATGGGCTCCAATCATTGCAGGGGCAAGGTTATCTGAAAATGTATCATCGGAAAAAACTGAACGTCTTCTGGAGATAATAAATCATTACTGTCCTGAATAGTAATAATTTGAGTAGCGAATCGTGTAAATAAATAATATTTTTGAAAAATGATAGGAGACAGAAGTATAAAAAATTGAAAGTAAAGCAAGGGATTCTTATAGAAATTGCGTACGAATCCCTTTGTCTAATAAACATATAAAAGTTTACTCTTCGAAATAAACTCCTATCCTACTGAACCCCTAATACCTTATCTAAGTATGCAACGATCTCTTCTTTTCCACCTTTAATGGATAAAGCTCGCACTTCATCTTTTTCTAATTTCTCTTGTGCTTTTTGAGCGACTTCTTTTTCTTGACCTTGTGGAATGACGACAACACCATCAGCATCTCCAATAATGAAATCACCCGGTTGTACACTAAAACCACCTATTGCGATAGGAACTTGAATTACACCGCCTCCAAATTTATTGCCTGCAGCAACGGTTGTTCCTAGGCTAAAAACAGGAAAGTCCAAGTCGCGTACTGCTTGGATATCTCTAATTACGCCATCAACTACTAGTCCCTGAATCCCGACCCCTTTCATCATAGAAACGATGAAATCTCCAGCAACAGCACGATTTGTATCCCCTTTAGCATCAACCACCAAAATATCTCCTGGCTGTGCAATACGAATAGCTTCTAGTAAAGTGCCATTTTCACCAATCGGTAACCGAACTGTAACTGCACGTCCAGCTATTTGATACTGATCTTTTAAAGGCTTAATCGCCGCATTTAAATTCGTTGTTCCTGCAAGTGCATCAGAAACCGCTGTTGTTGGCAAAGTCTGTAATAATGTTTCGGTATTAATCATGATAAAGGCCTCCTTATATTAGAATATTGTTATTCATATTATAGGTGAGTAGATAATATGACAATATATTCTAGACAAAAGGGAGGATATTGGTGGTGAAAAGGGGATATAGATGGATGAGTAAAAAGTGTTTTCCTTGAGGAACGAACCTGATAAAACGATTTTCAGAGCATAAAACAAAAGTAATGGAATTTCCATTACTTTTTTCACGTCAAGAACCTAATAGTTAAAATAAATAGCCGATGCATTAGTCACATAGAAGTCTAAAATTTCAGATTATTAAAACCCTAAATATGATATAATTATTAACGAAAATTTTTTCAATAAAGAAATAAAGGAGAGGTGTAAATGAAAAAAATTATCCGTTACTTGGTTTTGGTTGTATTGTTATTTTCTTTTGTAACACCAGTTGCTGATGCAGCAAGTAAGATTACGGTTTCTGCAAAGCTTAGTAAAAGTACGCTTAAGTACAACGGTTCTGCAAAAGTTAACTATAGTGTTAAGAAAAACGGGAAGATCGTAAAGAAACCGAAAGTGTCTTTTAGTTCCTCTAATAAGAAAATTGTGACTGTTTCTAGTAAAGGTGTAGTGAAATCCAAAAACGTCGGTAAAGCCTATGTATACGTAAAAGCATATGGTGAAAAAGTTAAATTGCCTGTCACTGTTTCTAGGAAAGTATGGAGCGTTGAGGGGAAATATAAAGGAAGAAAAGTAGATACATCTTTTGGCAATAAATATGTTTCAGTGGGCTCATCTCTTTATGACTTGAAAAATGGGCATTTAGTAAAATCTTTTGCTAAGAATAGCAGTAAGAGTAATTCTATTTTCTTTTGGAAAAAAGGATTAGTTCATTATGATGGTAGCATTTTTGATTACTACAATTTCAAATTAAATTCATATAATAAATTTAAATTGGTTAATCCTAACAATGACTACTTTTTTGATGTGAAAAATGGCGTATCTTATGCTAGTCATAACAAGAGTAAGGGGAAAGTTGTAAATTCAAAATTAGATGTAGTGGAAATAGATGATCTTGAAACAGGAAGAAATGCAGCAGCACTTTCTGAAGATGGTTCAATATTAGCTACATCCTATGATGACACTCGTGTTGTTTTAAACGATACGAAAACAGGTAATGTTATAAAAGAATTTAAAATTGATAATAAGGAAGTAAGAGGTATTACGTTTACGAAAGACAATAATAAATTATTATTACGCGTTACAAACGTTGAGGAAGAAGATTTTATGGTTTACGTGTATGATACAGATTCAAATGCCGTTCTTAACAAATTCGGTGGACCTTATGGCGTTATTGGTGAGGTTAAAATCAGTCCAGATGGAAAAAGAATTGCTCTTCTAGATATGCGAGGAGTTAAAATGTATGACAGTTCCTATAAATTATTATATGAGATTAAAATGATTGATAAACATAATATGAACTTCACAAAAGACAGCAAATATTTAATAGTTGCTGGCGGAGATGTTACAAAGTATTACGTTAAATAGTGATTACTTTTAATCTGGTTTAGATGTATGTATTTACTTACAGACAGTAGAAGAGACGTATTTTCACAACTTAATAGCTGACTCCAGTGTTTTCTGGGGTCTTTTTTATTTGGATTAATATATAGTTAAATTAATAGAATCAATTCTTCATAAATTTTACTTCGATATGTTATAAAAAAGAAGAGCAGGCCGTTTTATTTGGTTCTGCTCAATTGTTGTAACATGTCATCTCAATTATTATATTTTCAAAGTTTCTTCTTTGTTTTTAATTTCTTTAATGAAATAATCAAAAAAAGCATTGTCCATTAGTAGCCCCTTATTATAAAGATCTACCATACAGTTCTCCAAATCTCGAGATTCACCGTCTCCATTTTGTGAATTTACTGCACTACTAAGTGAGCTTGCTAGTCTTTTCGCAGATTCCGCCATACCAGATTGATCAATAGGTTTAATGGCGTCTTCAGGAATGTCGAAAAGCAACATATCCCCATCTTCAAAAGGCTTAATGGAGTACGTATTCTTTCTAACACTGTAGTCCCAAATAATAGCTTTTTGTCCTTCATGTATTACTCGCTGATTTAACTCAAACTTCATTCTTAAACCACCTCCATACATATATAATAACCTTTTAAACCAATATATTACAAATTTGATCACTGATAATATGTTAGTAGTATCGCAGAGTCTTGGATATAGGGATATTGTCTAGTAAATATACTAATGAATACATTTAAATATTGAAGAAGTCAAATTCAGAAAACGTAATTAATACTAATTTTATAGGTTTATATGTTCGTTAAATGTATTATTTTTCAAATATTATAATGAGTAAATTCTATATTTAATAAAAATATAATACTATATACTTCTTCTAGTAGTATAAAAGGAAGGGGTATTCAGGTATTTGGATAAACGGCATTAATTTTTTGGTAGGTACGAAAGTAGGGAATGAAAAATGGAGCAATTAATTGGGCTAGGATTAATTTTATTTTTTGTAGTGAATCTAGTAGCAGGGGTTATTATTGTATATAAAGATAATAAGACAGAAAATAGGTCTTTTTTCAAAGCTTTTATTTTTTTATCAGTTGATTTCATCATGGACACTTATGGTTTTTATGTTGCGATAGTAATTGGATCACTTTTATTCGGAATCATGTTAGTGTTTTACTAATAGTTATATAAAAGAAGCTGATAAATTATGATGAACTCTTGTACAATTGAAGATGATAGCAGAATTGTAAATTAGTAATTAAGATTGAGAGGTGGCTTATTAATGAAACAAGCTATTATTTTTGATATGGATGGTACATTATTTCAGACTAATTTGATTTTAGAGCCTGCATTGGCAGCAACATTTGATATCTTAAGAGCCAATGGATCATGGAATGAGGATACGCCAATCAATAAATACCGAGAGATTATGGGAGTGCCTTTACCGGTTGTTTGGGAAAAGTTATGTCCACAACATTCTCCAGAAATGCGTGAAAAGAATAATGAAATTTTTCACGAAAAAACAATTAATCTGATTAAAGATAAACAAGGTGACTTATATCCTCATGCGGAACTTGTACTTGAAACGCTTAGCTTAAAATACGATTTATATATAGCGAGTAATGGACAAGCTGCTTACTTACAATCGATTGTTGATACTTACGAGCTACATAAATTTTTTAAGAAAGTATACAGTATTCAGACCATACCTTCTGGACATAAATCGGATTTGGTAAAGAAAATTTTACTAGAAAATAAAATTGAGAAGGGGATAGTTGTCGGAGATCGTTTATCAGACATTCTTGCCGCAAAAGACAATGAGTTACTCTCTATTGGTGTCAATTTCGATTTCGCCCAGGCTACAGAACTAGAAAAAGCAGATAAGGTCATAGATGATTTAAAGGAATTAATTACAATATTATAAACTGTACCCCTTATGGTTGACGATTTACAGTCCATCATAAGGGGTGTTTTTTTATTTATTATGGAACCTGAATTAAAAGGGTCTAATAATACATATATGTTGTCAATGTAGTAAACTATGGAGATATAAAACTTGTAAATTCGTATAATGAGTACCTTTTAAGATACCTATTTGGGATGGAGCTCTAAGTTTTAAGTTCAATAAAAAGGAGTGATTCTACTATGAAGAACGTACATTTCGTTGCTTCTTGGAGTGGTGGGAAAGATTCGGCGCTAGCATATTATCGAGCACTGCAATTAGGGATGATTCCGAAGAAAATATTAACGATGTTTGAGGATGATGGGGAGATTTCTAAGTCTCATGCAGTTCCTTTAGAAGTTGTACAAGCACAAGTGGATAAGTTAGGGGTACCCCTTTTAACTAAACCTGCAAGTTGGAGCTCATATGAGGCACAATTTATAGCTGCGATGGATGCATGTCGGGCTGAAGGTATTACACACGGCGTGTTTGGTGATATTGATTTGGAAGGTCATTTAGAGTGGGTCCAGACAACATGTGCGAAATCGGATATTATAGCAGTCCATCCATTATGGAAAATGTCGCGAAAGTCAGTGGTAGAGGAACTGTTAGAAGCTGGTTTTGAGTCGTGGATTATTGTAGTGAATACAACTATGATGCCTGCTTCTTATGTTGGGAAAAGATTAACAAAAGAATTAGTGGAGGAACTAGAAGCAGCAGGCATTGATGCGTGTGGCGAGAACGGGGAATTTCACACAATTGTAGTTGATGGACCTATTTTCTCTGAGCGTGTTCCTATTTCGATTTCTGCTCCTGTAGAAAAAGGGCATTATGTTTTCTCTCCAGTTTCGTTAGAAGAAAAATGAAAAAAGACCGCACGCATATATCGTGCGGTCCTTTTAACTCTGTAACTTAATAATAAAGTTTGATCAAAATAAATTCTTTCTTCATATAATTCTATAGTTAGTCCCTGCCCGCCTCGTAAATCTTCTGCGCCAGCATAGCCGGTCTTGTACGCGAATCCGTAAAGTGGTCGCCGTCTCCGACGATTAGACGGGACTGGCCAAGCCGTATGGACATATGCGGATGCCAACCGAAGCCCTCTCCTTGTGGCAATGCGTTGTCTTGGTAGAAATAGAGATAGCTTTTGGGCGTAGGCAACGTGTAGAAAGTTTTAAGATCCAGCTTCTCGAAAAGCGGCTTAGCCGGTTCCGGAGTGACGCTTGCATACATCCGTTTTGCTTCCTCCAAAGTGGCCGTATTGACGAAAAAATCTCGAAACAGTTGAAATGGAAGCATGATCGTATCGTCCATTGAGCTGGCTCTGAGTTGCTCGAAACTTTGCCTCATTTGAGCCGGGAACTCGTCGACAACCGATTCGCCGTCTTTCAGTACGAACGCGTCCCAGAAAACAAGGCGCTTTATGCGATCCGGTACCTGTTCTGCAACCTTTTGGATGATAGTTCCACCGAAGCTGTGCCCGACCAGAACAAAGTTGCGTAGGTTCAGTTTCGTTATAAAATCAACGACAGACTTCGTGATCATCGCATGTGTGACATTTTTGTTCGGATCTTTACCGTGACCTGTGTATTCCGGCGTATAAACGGCATGCCCTCGACTACGCAGCACCGCTGCTACGCCGTCCCAGAAGTGAGCATCAGCCCAAGAACCATGTACTAGCACGAAGGTAAGCCGTTGCTGAGCGGGTAAATGGTATCTTTCATCCGAATCGAGGTTACTATTGCAGAGCCAACATCCTTCAGAATAAGGGGAGTGATAATACCCGCCGGGCATAAACCTATAATCGGAATAGGGGAATTGTTGAATTTTTTGGAGATAAGGAAACATGTACAAGACATCCTTTCAAATCGACATATATTATCAGCTTATGCCCAATGCGATTGAGAGGTTCACACACTTAATCCGCCAAAAAAATAGCCACAAGAACTGTGAAAATAACAATTTTGTAGAAAAGGCAATTGTTTTAACCCCGCCCCCAACTACCAATTTGTACGGCTTACCGTAATGAACGATCTCCCTTCAAATTGTTATTAGGTGTGAAAGCTAATATATTTAGATATTTTTATAGAAAAAAGACTGAGCATTATACAACTCAGTCTAGTAAATTACTATTATTTTCGCATTTTTTCAATCTCATCTGCAACAAACTGAACGTTTGTTCCAACGATTATTTGAATACTTTTTGGACCGACTACATTAATACCAGGAACACCAGTAGCCTTAATTTTCTTTTGATCAACAACATCCATGTTTTTCACTTCTACACGTAGACGAGTTGCACAGTGGTCTACAGAAGTTACATTTTGGTCTCCGCCTAATCCATCATAAATTTTAGATGCCATGCCTGAGAATTTATTACCTGATGTAGTGTCTCCAGCTTCATCTATTTCTACATCTTCATCGTCACCTCTACCAGGTGTTTTCAAATCGAATTTCACGATTAAGTATTTAAATAAGAAGTAGTAAATGACTCCAAATACTAAACCTTGTACGAGTAACATATAAGGTTGGTTCGCGAGTGGATTTGCTAAGCTTAAGGAAAAGTCTATAAACCCTGCACTAAAACCAAATCCAGCAGTCCATTGAAACGTTGCGGCAATGAACAAAGATAGACCGGTTAATACGGCATGCACTACATAAAGAGCTGGCGCTAAGAACATAAATACAAATTCAATAGGTTCTGTCACACCTGTAAAAAACGAAGCAAATCCAGCGGCTAACATTAATGCTGCAATTTGTTTTTTTCTATTTGTTTTAGCAGTATGATACATTGCAAGAGCAGCCGCTGGTAATCCAAACATCATGATTGGAAAGAAACCAGCCTGATACATACCAGTGACTCCTTTGACACCAGATCCATCCAAAAACTTTCCGATATCATTAATCCCTATGGTGTCAAACCAGAATATGTTATTTAAAGCATGGTGCAAACCAGTTGGAATTAGCAAGCGGTTAAAGAATCCGTACAAACCAGCTCCAACCGAACCTAACCCACTTATTGCTTCTCCAAAAGAAACTAACCAACCAAAGAAAATAGGCCATATGATGAATAACACACCTGAAACTACAAGCATAGAAACAGCGGACATAATTGGAACGAGTCGTTTTCCGCTAAAAAATGCTAAGAAATCCGGTAGTTTCGTCTGACTAAATCGATTGTACATAATGGATGCTACAATCCCTGAAATTATTCCGATAAACGCATTCCCGATTTTAGCGAAAGCTGGGTCAACATTTGCTACATCTATCCCTTGATACATGGCTACTGAACCTGATGATAACAAGGTCGTGACTACTAAAAATGCAACCAATCCACTTAATGCTGCAGAACCATCTTTAGCTTTAGACATTCCTAGCGCAACCCCAACTGCAAATAAAATTGGGATATTGTCTATAATCGAAGCTCCACCTTTTATTAGGAAAGCAGCTAGCACATTTCCTGAACCCCAGCCATCATGGTCAATCCAGTATCCAATCCCCATCATAATTGCTGCTGCTGGTAAAACAGCTACTGGTAACATTAAAGAACGACCAAGCCGTTGTAAGTATTTCATCATATAATAACTCACTCCAATACAGAATATTTAGATTACTCGGATAAAAAAATAAAATAATTTCAATTTTTTATTGCTTTCGTAATCTTTCAATATGGACTGCGATGTAACCTAACTCATGATTAGGTAGGTCAATATCGTGCAATTTCTTTAACTCTTTGGTCATTTCGACGGCGCAATAGTACGAAAAAGGAAATTTCTTTTTAATCATGACAAGCATTTCTTCATCCATTGTATGAAGCTCATAATGATTCATCCTTGTTAAAGCAAAACGTAAATGAGTGATTAGACGATGATAGGAAAGGTCATTTTCCTCAAGATGTATGTTTAATTTCTTTTGAATAATTTGAACCATATCCCGAATAATCGTTGTTTGCCTTAACGTTTGATGTAAATCGCCTCCTTGTAATTTCATCGTATGGATATGAAGAGCGATATAAGCAGCTTCATCTTCCGGCATTTCAACTTGGCATCTTTCTTTTATATGTTGTATTGCCCAAAGGCCAATCTCAAATTCTCTCCTATATAAGATTTTTATCTCATGTAAGAGCTTGTTATTGAGTTGAATACCATCTTTTATCCTTTCAATTGCAAATGACACATGGTCAGTAAGAACAATATGAATATGTTCGTTTAACTTACCACCAATGTATTCCTCTGCATATGAAATAATTTCTTCGGAGATTGTAAAATGTTCTTCTGGAATTCGACTTAATAATTGTTGAAGTTTGTCATTTTCTCTCATAACAAATATTTTTTCTATTCTGTCTAAATTAACGATATCGTTTCGTTTCTTATTAAAAGCAACTCCGGATCCTATAGCAATCTTCTCACGCTCGTTATCTAGTACGACTACGGCATTATTATTGAGAATCTTCGTTATTTTCATCTAATGAGATTTCCCCCTTACTTACGATAATGTAAAGATGCATTACTTAGCAGAAATGGTCATTAATACGGTTTTATCTTGAATACCTGTTTTTGAATAATGGCATTGAATGTTTTTGTCAGCGCTATTAGTAATGATGATAGGTGTAACAATGCTTTTTGCGTTTTCTCGAATATATTCCCAATCCACTTCGATAAGAACTTGCCCAGCAGAAACTTTATCACCTGCACTTACTAGTACTGTAAATCCATTTCCTTCTAATAAGACCGTTTCCAGACCAATGTGAATGAGAATTTCTGAACCATCGGTAGAGCGTATTCCAATGGCATGTTTTGTATCGGAAACGAGTACTATTTCTCCTTCTACAGGGGCATGAACACTCCCATTTGTAGGAATAATAGCGACACCTTCTCCCATCATTTTTTGACTGAAAACTGGATCTGGAACGTCACCTAATGGAATAATTTCTCCATTTATTGGAGCCAAAACTTCTAAACTACGTTTTTTAAATAAATTTGAAAACATGAAAAAACTCCTTTGTTAAGTATTATAAATACGCTGGCCCAATAGAAAAGCGTAAAAAAGGCATGGAGGCAACAAGTAGTTTTTTACAACTGCTCTGTTTACCACCATGCCTGATCGTATCAGTAACATGTGATTCGTTATTAAACTAATATTCAGACAATAGAGATGGATATTTTACTATTCAATAGAAATGTGAAAAAAAGTTAAAAATTTGTAACATTTGTAATGAATTATATGAAGGGGATTTAGTTTTAAGTACAAGATTAAGAAAAAATAAATCGATCTTGCGCAAGTTATTTTAAATAGGAGATAAGAAATGAAAGTGCCTCATGTAGATTAGATTTTATTAATGAAAGGTTAACTGAGTTTTATATACTTGCATACTTTGAAATATAAGAGTACTCTTATATAAGTAAATGATTATATAAAAGAGGTGGGATTGTGGATACTTTAATAGCAATGGAAAAACAGTTAAAGGCCGTAAGTGATATTAACCGTTTAAAGTTGTTAGCCTGTTTAAAGAAAGGCGAGGTCTGTGTATGTGATTTAGTTGATGTCCTGCAGGTTTCACAGCCAGCAGTTAGCCAACAATTACGTAAATTAAAAGAGGCTGGCATCATATTAGAAAGAAAAAAAGGGACTTGGAAGCATTATCGATTACATGAAGAACAATCTCCATACATCCAAGCAATTATTGATGAATTAGAGCCAATCTCATATAAGCATTGTGGACCACATTGTTCTTCCCAAGAAGGGGATGATTGAGGGTGGAAAAATCGTTAACAAAACAGCTATCTTTTTTAGATCGGTATTTAACACTGTGGATTTTCATTGCAATGGGGTTAGGTGTTCTTATAAGCGTCATTGCACCAAATTTTAAAGATGCATTAGATGCTTTATCGGTAGGTACTACGTCTATTCCAATTGCGATTGGATTAATTGTCATGCTCTATGCACCTCTTGCTAAGGTGAAATATGAAGAGATGTGGCGTGTATTTAAAGATTGGAAAGTTCTTTTGCTATCACTTTTACAAAACTGGTTATTAGGTCCATTTTTAATGTTTTTCCTAGCCATCATCTTCCTACATGATTACCCAGATTATATGGCGGGACTGATTATGATTGGTCTAGCGAGATGTATTGCAATGGTCATTGTTTGGAATGATTTGGCGCGAGGTGACAATGAGTATGTGGCAGGACTAGTTGCCTTTAACTCTGTATTCCAAATCTTATTCTATTCTGTATTTGCCTATTTCTTTCTAAATATTATGCCGGGCTGGTTTGGATTAGAAAATCTAAATATATCTATTTCGATGTGGGAAATTACAAAGAGTGTGTTGATTTATTTAGGTATCCCATTTGTTGCAGGTATATTAACGCGCGTTATTGGTATTAAAGTGAAAGGAATCGAGTGGTATGAAAATCAATTTATTCCTAAGATTTCACCATTAACATTGATTGCTTTATTGTTCACAATCGTCATGATGTTTTCCTTAAAAGGGGATAAGATTATTGAATTACCATTGGATGTAATTCGTATAGCCATTCCTCTATTAATCTATTTCTTGATCATGTTTGTCGTGTCGTTCTTTGCTTCAAGAAAGGCAGGAGCAAATTATCCAGTTACAGCAGCACTTTCGTTTACTGCTGCCAGCAATAACTTTGAATTAGCAATAGCAGTAGCTGTTGGTGTGTTTGGTATTCATAGTGGTGCCGCGTTTGCTGCGGTTATTGGTCCACTTGTAGAAGTACCGGTGTTAATAGCTCTAGTAGGAGTAGCGCTTAGATGGAAAAAGAAATATTTTAAAGTTGAATTGTAAGTATTGAATCACAAGATTTACGCCTAGCATTGCCTAGGTTTTATTTTAATTCATTATATAAGTGAACGCTTATGTATTGATGTAGACGGAGGATATAAAAATGACAGAAATGAAAAACGATCAAATACGCCAAGGTGTGCGTGATAATTATAAACAAGTAGCGTTAAAAAACATTGATACAAATAGTTGCTGTGCACCGAGCTGTTGCACACCAGATGAAAATCAAAATATCTCTGTAAAAGAGATTTCGCAAAAAATGGGGTACACAACTGAAGAACTCACAAGCATTCCAAACGGTGCCAATATGGGATTAGGATGTGGGAACCCACAAGCAATTGCGGCTTTAAAAGAAGGTGAAACTGTATTAGATTTAGGCTCTGGTGGTGGATTTGACTGCTTTTTAGCTGCGCCTAAAGTGGGCTCGAATGGGAAAGTCATTGGTGTAGATATGACACCAGAAATGATTTCAAAAGCCCGAAAAAACGGAGAAAAACCTCAATTTAAGCATGTAGAATTTCGCCTAGGTGAGATTGAAAATTTACCAATTGCAGATCAATCTGTTGATGTCATCATGTCAAACTGTGTCATCAATTTATCACCAAATAAATTGCGTGTTTTTGAAGAAGCATACCGTGTTCTAAAAGAAGGTGGTCGTTTAGCCATTTCAGATGTAATTTTAACAACAACTTTACCAGTTGATATGAAACAAAATATGGCGCTATATTCAGGCTGCATCGCAGGCGCCTCACCAATAGAAGAAATGACGACTTACTTGCAAGAAGCAGGGTTTAAAAATATTCAAATCACTCCAAAAGAAGAATCGAAAGAATTTATCAAAGAATGGGCACCAGAACATCAAGTGGATGAATATATCGTATCGGCTATTATTCAAGCTGAGAAATAGAATGATATACAGCTATTGAAATGAAATGAATAAAAGTAGTAGTTAGAACAAATTATAAAATAATTGAGTAAAAAATGACTTCGCTAAAGTAGGAGGGCACTGAAAAAGTCCAATAAGTCACTAAAGCGATTGCATAAACGGTTTTTCGTTTATGCAATCGCTTTTTCTTTCTCTTCAAACATTTTGTATAATAGGAGGAAATTATTAGAGGTGGTGCGCCCATGATTTCCAAACAAGAAACACTTAATTTTAGTCCTTTTATGGCACTTTACGATTATATAGCCCATGGCCTGTTTTAATAGTAAGAGGATATCAACTGTATAGAGCTTATTAATTTGTTTAAGGAGAATTAAATTGTTTAGATTTATTTTAGCATCATTATTTTTTACAGCCATGTTCATTGTAGGGCTGATATTTACAGTTCACATTATTAAGAAAAGACGTGAGAATATTGATTGGCAACTACATATTTTTGTTTCAATCAGTTTCATGCTGTTAGGACTAGGCGTTGCCTTATTTACGTGGCTTGATATCGTGGCTATCGCCATGAATAATGAGAAAGTTGAACAGGGAACTTGCGAACTGACAAGACAATATAGTCGTCGAGGTGGCGGTGATACAAGAATTACAGTGAATGGAAAGAATCTAACTTATAATAAAACAGGTTACTACAATGATGTGTATGAATGCCGTGTTGAATATTTGCCATTCACAAAAACAGTGAAAGATCTTCAATTGTTTGACGAAAAGTGATTTTAAGAGAGCAAAGCACGTATTTATAGTTACTGGACATACATAATTGAGAATAACTACATCTTATATTATATAAAATAGTAATTGATAAACAGGTTCACCAAAGGAAAAGGAGATGAATATACATTGGTATTTATAAGAGATCTTAAAGAAAATGACTACGAGTTTTTATTGGATATGTTGTATGAGTCAATCCATATTCCTGAGAATAAACCGTCTAGAGAAGTGCTGTTAAACCTCCCGCACATTAGAAAATATCATGAAGGTTGGGGAAGAGCGGGGGATAGAGCACTAATTGCTATCGATGAAGAAAACCAAAAAGTAGGAGCGGTCTGGTACAGATTTTTTGAAGGAAATAATCAAGGTTATGGATATGTCGATGACAACACGCCTGAATTAGGATTAGCTGTTGTAGAGAATGGTAGAGGAAAGGGAATTGGAACTTTACTTATGAATAAAATCATGCAGCTTGCTATGGCAGAGGGGTATAAGTCCATTTCATTAAGTGTAGATCCAGATAATAGTGAAGCAGTACATATATATCATAAACTCGGGTTTCAAGAATACGGTATATCAGGTACATCTATCACAATGGTATATAGGGGATTCGTACATTAAAAATCTACTGAAAATAATATGAAGCATGTTTTGAATGATTAATCAAAACATGCTCTTTTTTTATTGATAAAGAAATCTGTTTTACAATAAGTTGGATCATGATCTTTCTATTTTGTGAATCGTGGACATACATGAAAATCTAATATCTCAAAATTTATTAGTAGATGTGTTTACAGAAGAATAAGGATTCTCTTCATTTATAATCCCCGAAATACCCTCTTTTTCAAATAAATCTACAATTTTTTCAAGGCTTCCATGATCTCTTACTACAATGAAATTAGGTAAGAAAGGCTTGTTTTTTATGTTCAAAATAAATTTATAACCATTATTTACTTTAGAGTCAAGTCCATAGAGCTCATGCCAACGACTTATTTTTTCTGCTTTATAACCTTTAATATTACTGAAAGAATAGTACTTGCTATTAAAGATTATTCCATTTGCTAATATGAACAAATTACCACGATGTTTAATGGAGGAAATAATCACAAAAAATAAAGAAACCATACTAAATGAAGAAGATCCTAGCACGTCGGTAACAAGAACAACCACTAATAAAATGACCAATAGCATAATTGCGACTACGGTTCCCCATTTAACATACTGATAAGACTTCGTGTTTTTACTGAGACACTCCATTTCCCGCCACTCAGTTGGGATGAGAATGCTTTTTAAATCTTTTTCCTCATTAGGATAGAGAGCGTCTTTAGAGAGCTGAACAGCTTTTCTCAAATTAATACGATATCGAATTAAATAATAAATACCAAAGATAAAAATAATGGTAAATATAGTATTTAACATCTTTTGTAGCTCCTTTCTCGATATTATATATTTTAAAACAATTATTACTTACTAATTTATCCTAATTACTCTATGTGAAAAATTATACTACAAAATGGATTATTTAAGTTTATATGTTTATTTTTAGGTTTATAAAATTACTTAATTAAGTAAAAAAAAGGTGAATCCATAAGCAATGTTTGAGCAATTGTTATATTCTTTAATTATAGGGAAAAAACATTTCGTGGTAAGTATGAATCTTAGTACCTTGAATAGCGGTATAAATTTTTTAAGTAGCATCAAACAGTGAAATAATATTAAAAATTAAGGAGTTACTATTATGTTGGAACCAGTTAACTTTGATGAATTGTTTAAGAAAAGAAATGAAAATGTATATTCAATAGAATTTAAGCGATACGAGGATATTATAGCAAACCATAAGGAACTCGCTCATTTTTATAGAGAAGAAATAGCATCTTTAGAGAACACAATTTCTAAAGATATTGATTCTGTTATTTATACAAAAGGCGGGGAAACAATGTTTCATCGAGGGTATTATTGTCCAAGTCTTGTTTTTACTTATATAGTTGGGGGAACAAACAGGGGTAACATACTAAAACGCTTTTCAAAAAAATATTCATTTAAATATGGCTTTAATAAGCTAGGGAAATTAATATATGTTCAGAATAATGATGAGTTTGAACAATTTCAAGATGGACAATTTCAAGAGTTCATTATTCATGACAGGAATATTGAAATCGGTATAACTGTACAAAGAAACAATTCTATATCTTTCATTTCAAGATGTGAATATAAAGACGGGAAATTAATAAGATATGAGAGAAGTCAACTTGGTACGTCTAAAGAATTATATATGGAAGAGTATAATTATGTGGACAATCAATTAAATGATGTTGAAATTTTTCACTATACTTATTCCATTAATTCGTGTAAAAGAGAGAGATATAAGGTGGGGCAAAATAGTAATGGAGAAATTGTATACCTAAAAGGTGGATGTTTATACAATGGTAAATGGGATGAAGATGAATACTTTTTGATTAATTATTGAAGCTAAATCTTTCAATTCCTATCGAATTCATACTAAAATGAATATGAGAGTAACTGAAATTCAAAATATGTTATTTACTCATCTTGTAAAAAAATCCTATCTTATTAGGAGAACTATATGAAGAAATTACAGTCACTTTTTAATTTTAAGACATCTTTTACAATTGGCTAATTAAGTTTATTACTCAAGCTAGGATCAGTCCATTAACACTAAATAATTATATGAGGTGAAAAATTGAAAACTACTATTTACTTTATTAGACATGCAGAATCTCCATTTATCTTTGGTCAAGAACGTGAACGTCCTCTTTCTGAAAAAGGAAGAGAATCTGCTGAGAAACTTGTTAGTTCATTGAAAAAAATAGAGTTTAATGCGGTGTTTTCTAGCCCCTATAAACGAGCAATACAGACGTTGGATGGACTATTCGAACCTTCTAAGATAATCATTGAAGAAGGTTTAAGAGAACGAGCGATCAAAGGGCAATATAAATTATTTCAAAATGAAATAGATTTAGCACTTAGAAAGTCATTCGAGAATATAGACTTTTGTTTAGAAGGTGGAGAGTCAATCAGAGAAGTTCAAAATAGATCATTACCTATTATATTTAAAATTTTAGGAAATCCGGACTTTGAAAATGTAGCTATTGGAACTCACGGTAATATCATGACATCTATATTAAATTATTTCGAACCTTCTCTTGGATATGATTTCTGGAAATCGACCGAAAAACCCGATATTTATCAATTAACTTTTGATGGTTATCACTTATTAGAGATAGTGAAGAAAAGGTTTAATAATGAATAGTATATTGGACGATTCTGATGAAAATAGAAATATGGTATTAACTTTTTTATGTAAAAAATCTTAATGCTGAAACAATAAAATGTTTGAAAAGGATTGTCGGCTGTTACAGTTTTAATCAGGTATAAATAGGATATTGTTGTAATTAGTGGTATATTAACTGTAACAATACATGAGAGAAGTGGGTGTTTTATGACTAATACATATGTGGCTGGAATTGTAACTTTGAGGGAGGTACGTGTTAACTAACCCCATACATTAGGCCTTCCAAAAGTTGTACTTAAACTTTAGGAGGATGGTACGTTGAATATTGAAATGAAAGATTTAGGTTTAAATGACTTTTTCTTAAAAGAGGCAAAACATTTTGAAGGTTTTCATGTTGGAAGAGTGTCTTCATTATCAAAAGGGATTTATAAGTTAATCACTGATCAAGGTGAGCTGAAAGCGGAAGTATCTGGAAAGTTTCGTTTCAAAGCTACAGGAGCCAGAGATTATCCGACCGTTGGAGACTTTGTTATGATTAAACGAGCTGATGGGAATAGCATAATTCACCATGTGCTATCTCGAAAAAGTTTACTTGTACGCAAAGAAGCCGGAATGACTCAAGAAACTCAGCTTATTGCCGCTAACATTGATAAAATTTTTATATGTATGTCGTTAAATAATGATTTTAACATAAGACGAATGGAACGCTATCTATCGATTGCATGGGATAGTGGAGCGGTACCAGTTATCGTGTTAACTAAGGCAGATTTGTGTGAAAATGTTGAAGCAATGCTAGAGGAAGTGTCTAATATTTCTATAGGCGTTGATGTTATCGTGACTTCAAGCGTCGATAATGAGGGCTATGGACCGGTTAAGAACTACTTATCTAGTGGACAGACGGTAGCTTTTATTGGATCATCTGGTGTTGGAAAATCAACATTAATAAATGCGTTACTTGGTCAAGAGCTTATTGAAACAAGAGGTCTTAGAAATGATGATAAAGGAAAGCATACGACAACAAGACGCGAACTTTTTATGATTGAGGATCTTGGTGTTGTCATCGATACCCCTGGTATGCGAGAGTTGGGGGTGCAAAGTGTTGATTTATCAAAATCATTTTCAGATATTGTTGCGTTAACGAAGCAGTGTAAATTTAAAGATTGCCAGCATAAGAGTGAACCAGGCTGTGCCGTACAGCAGGCCATTACAAATGGAGAGCTTTCAAATAAAAGATTACAAAGCTATCAAAAGCTTGAAAGAGAAGCAAAACATGCTGAGTTGAAAGCCGAGAGTCGGGAAAAAGAAAGACTAAAAGATAGGCTTGATAATTTGCGAGAAACAAAGCGAATTAGGAAAGCTGCTAAGGCAAAAAACAGAAGAAGATAACATGAAGGAGCGACTATAGTTTAAGGTCGCTCCTTTATGTTATTTGGTAACCGAGCATCAATTGTATACAGGTAAGTAGAACAAGAAATCTATGTAGGTATGCCGTATAAATCGGATAATCGATCGAACACCACTGATTATTGACGTATGTTTTTCAAGATTTAATAACTTTTTTTTGAGCAGAGCCAACATTGCTAGATTATATAAAAGTATATATCATATAAAAAAACTTGTTGGAGCTAGTCTATCATTAATATACTATTGCATTATCTAAAAGAAAACGATTCAGAAGTTAAGATTAAGTACTATTGACACGAGGGAGGAACATCATGAGTTTATATTCAAAATCAATGATAGAAAAAATGGATGATACATATGAAAATGAATTTTCATTACCGATTTTAACAGAGATAATCCCTTTTCAAATTAGTGAATTTTATGAGCTTAATTGTAGAGGCGAGATTGAAAAATTATTATCTCAAGAATATAAAATTTTGATAATAACACCCAATTTACCTATAAGAAAGATTCTATCTCATTTACATCTACAAGCTCAGAATAATTATTTTATACTATACGATGTAAGTGCTAGTTCATACACTGATGATATTTGGGAGTTATTAAATGAACAACAATACGCCAATGGACATTCTTTCTTTTTCATGAAAGATACAGAAGGGATAGAATTTGAACTTCCCCAATCAAGTACCAAAAGATTAAAAGTTCTCAACATAAAAAACAACGAAATCATTATATTACGATTAGAATTAGGTGAAGGTATCCTCCTAACATTCCGTGAGTAGTAGTAACAAGAGGAAAAAAAGACCATTCTTTAATGAATGGTCTTTTCTTTATTCACTAACGAATCAGTATTTACTTCACGGTCTTTTATTAAACTATCTATTAATACGTAGCCGAAAATAAGTCCGCCAATTGTTATCAATAATGTACTTTGTGAAACAATTAATTCATTCGCAAAGTAAAAATATTCACCTATAAATGTGTAAGTCAAGAAGGGGGACACAGCAATAAATAATGCTGGTATAGCAATGACCACAATCTTTATCCAATCAAAAGTCCATTGTTTCTTTTCTTTAATTTCAATAATCAATTTAGGTAAACGAAGTAATATGCCAATAAGTATAGGGAATGCGAAAGAAAACCTTAGCAAGGGAAGAATAATATAATTTGTGGAGGCTTCCTTTTCTAAATGCAATTTATAA
Source organism: Viridibacillus sp. KH_047 (assembly GCF_057838945.1). Taxonomy (NCBI): domain Bacteria; kingdom Bacillati; phylum Bacillota; class Bacilli; order Caryophanales; family Caryophanaceae; genus Viridibacillus; species Viridibacillus sp. KH_047. The sequence goes on from NZ_CM174479.1 coordinate 1,640,837, forward strand.
CTAAGTCCAAGGTAAATCATAACCCCGACTATTATTAACGAAATGAAATAACGTGAAAAGCGTTTCACCTTCAACTCCTCCTTAAAAAGTTTGATAATCTTTTAATATCCAAATGCGCTCTTTTATAATAATATTTTCCTATTTATTGTATTGAAAAGCAAATGAATTTTTCATTATATACGGTTTAAATGGATAATCCCTTATGGACAGTATATTAACATATGCTCCGAGTTGTTATTCATGAACATGAATACACTTGAAAAAATCAATTTATTAATTAAATGAAATTTCTGTAGCGAGTCCTTTATCTCAGAACAAGAAAGGTATGGTTGTTAGAACAATAATCCTGGAAGATAATACTTAACAACTTTAATGTTGTTCAAATCTTCCAGAGGAATGGTTATAATTATTGCATAGAGTGGATAAAAATCAATTAATTGGTAGGGGTAATGAAAGATGGATGACAAATTTAACATTATGATTGTCGAAGATGAACAGAAGATTGCTCAAATGATTGAAGAAAACTTAATCAAATGGGGATATGATGTATTTTCGGTAAAAGATTTTCAAAAAGTAGAAGAAGGATACTTGTCAGTGAAACCTCATTTAGTGTTGTTAGATATTAATTTACCTTATTATGATGGTTTTTATTGGTGCGAGAAAATTAGGAAGTATTCTAATGTACCCATTGTATTTGTGTCTTCTCGAAATGAGAAGATGGATATTATGATGGCAATTAATATGGGCGGGGATGATTTTATTCAGAAGCCATTCTCAATGGACATACTTGTGACGAAGATTAATGCGATAGTCCGTAGAACGTATACATATCTTTCTCCTAGTTTAGATGTGCTCAAACATAATGAATTGACATTAAATTTGAAGAATTCAACGGTTATGTTTGGTGAGAAGGAAAGTGAGCTTACAAAAAATGAATTTAAAATATTGACTGTTTTATTTGAAAATAAACAAGAAATAATTAGCCGTGATACGCTAATGCGTGCTTTATGGGAAGATGAGAGTTTTATTGATGACAATACTTTAACAGTTAATATAAATCGTTTGCGTCGTAAGCTAACGGAAATGGGAGTGGAAGATTATATCCAAACGAAGAAAGGGCAAGGGTATATGCTAATATGAGTGTTTGGCAGCATTTATTATTTCAAAGCCGGTTAATCATAACCTACATTATGATTATGTCGTTTATAACAGTAATGATTTATATCAATCCAAAACTCTCTATGCCAATGAATAATTTATTCTACCTTTACCTTATCTCAACTTGTTTCTTTTTCTTGTACATATTTATAGAATATTACTTTATCAAAAAGCACTTTAATGCATTGCAGAGTAGCTGTAGAGATGGTTTTATAATTCAAGAAGAGCTATTGACTCCTAAAACATTGGAGCAAAAGTTGTTTCAACAAATATTAAAACAAGTTGATCAACAGCATCAGCAAAAAGTCACAAGTATTTTAAACGATAAAAAAGAAACGATGGATTATATGACATCATGGTTCCATGAAATTAAAACCCCGATCTCGGTTAGCCGGTTAATTATTGAGAATGAGAAGAAAAATCCAGTTTTGAATAGTATTGAGGAAGAAGTAGATAAGATAGAAGGATACGTTGAACAGGCACTCTATTTCATTCGAGCGGATGATTTCAATCAAGATTATTTTATTGTTCCTGTAGATTTAGATGTGGTAGTTCGATCAATTATTAAACAGAATGCCAAGATATTTATTCAAAAAAAGATAAAACTTACGTTGGAAGTAGAGTCTACAGAGGTACTAACGGACCAAAAATGGCTAGTCTATATTTTGGCACAAATTCTATTTAATGCTTTGAAGTATACTTCGCCTCAGGGTGAGGTGAATATTTCTACAGAAGAAGATGATATAGAAAGAAGGTTAATCATTGAGGACAATGGGATAGGAATAGATCAGTCCGACATCCAGAGAGTTTTTGATAAAGGCTTCACGGGGATGAATGGAAGAAGTCACGGGAACTCAACGGGCATGGGGCTATATCTAGCTAAGAGATTGGCGAATAAATTAGGACATTCAATCACTATCACTTCAGAAAAGAACCACTTTACAGTTGTTACTATACATTTTCCAAAACTGCATGATTACTATGTAATAACATAATTCAAAATGAGCGGCAGCCACCTAATTTGTACCTGCCGCTCATTTTGTTATTTAAGATCTCTACAAATATTAACATCTATGCTATTTTTGTACTTTGCCGAGTCTAATTGACGAGTTTATTTAATTCATAGCTACAATAGCGAACATCGCATGAATCGACGCGTTTTTAAGGTTTTTAAGGATGTACACCACGACCTCAATCTTTCTCGTACTCATTTTCCATCATCTCTAAAGAATTACATGTGTAGATGATTGGAGTGAAGGTGGCGACTCCTGCGGGAAAGCGAGACAGTCCAAGGCCCTGCAGGAGCGTAGCGACGAAGCGACTTGGCGCTCGCCCGAGGAAAGCGTCCACCATAGCAGATTAGCATTTAATATAGACGATAGAAAAAAGACTGTTGAGAAAAACGAATTTCTTCGCATTTTGTCTACAGTCTAAGAGATAGAAACGCTATTGGGGTCCTTTTTATACATTTACTATTTTGTTACAAGAAATAACAGTTAATACATAGTAAGAAATATAAAGAATTGTATAGGATACGATGCAAATGATTACAGGTATCATGAAATTGATATCCATTAAATTTGAGATAGCAGTTAAAATCATACAACTATGAGTAATACCTACGATTAAAGGTAGGAGAAAGACAACCGAATATTGTTTAGCAATAACGCGCATTATTTCGCTTTTTTGAACGCCAAGCTTCTTTAATGTTGTATATCTTACTTTATCGTCAGTTACTTCTGTTAGCATTTTAAAATAAATCATACTACCCGAAGCTGCAAGGAACACTAATCCCAAAAATCCACTAATAAAGATTAGTAATCCGTAGACAGATTGTGCTTCTTGATAGCTATCTGAAAAACTGAAGAATTGTACTTCACTAGGAAGAACTTTCAAGATTTTCTTTGTCAGTGCAGCAGATTTAACTTCGTTTGTTACTTTCAAAGTATGTACAGTAGTAGGCGGATTCTCACCTTTAAATTGACTGTATACTGAGTCATTAACAACGATAAAGAAAGGCTGAACAGGGTCATTTAACAACGATATCGATTTGTTATCAACAATCTTTATTCTTGAATCATCTGTTGATGACTGCAAAGAAATCGATTTGTTTACGTTTTCCTGTTGGTCTTGTGAACCAATGAAATTGTTGATAATTGTTAGAGCTTCCGTTTTCTTTAGAGGTGCAATTGTATCTAAGTCTAATTTCTCGGCTAGCTGAATGTAAGTTTCGTTTGAAATAACAGCAAATGATTCATCAAAGTAGAAATAACCTCCAGGAACTTTTGAGAGCTCTGAAACTTCGCCTTTTACCATTGTATACTCCAAGTCATACTCAAAGATCAAGGAATGGTCATCTTCTTTGTTAATCAATTCACGGATTTTTGCATCTATATCAGAAGTTGTACTTTCATATTGATAACTATATGGAACAAAATTCTTCATTGTATCAAGTGTATTGTAATAAATACTATAAGCAAATCCAAAAGCGATAAGTGTGCCAGCATTCAGTATAGATATAATAGTGAACATAAAGGCATTGCTCTTTAATCGATTAGTTAACTGTGTAAAATTTAATAGATTAGACCACTTAAAATAAAATGACTTATTCTTCTGTAATAGTACGAAGATAAAGGCACTTAAAGAGTGGAATAACAAAAACGAACCAATAATCATAGAAATAATTAAGATGATAATAGCACGATCAAAGTGCTGATCCCAATTACTTGATTCTGGAGACTGTAGTAATAACCAGTAGCTACCTCCAATCATTGCAATGGCAAGCAAGGCTAACAAGAAAGAAGGCTTATTTATTTTCTCTTCTTTTTTAGTTGCATGAAATAGTTCGATTAGTTTAAAACGATAAATAATAAAGTAACCTTGTAATGACGTAAGAAAAATTATTACACTGAAAACAAGTAAAGTTTGTATGATTGCTTTTGAATTAATAGTAAATGTAATAGCAATAGAAAAACCCATTAATTTCACTAAAATCATACTGAAGAAAACAGAGAATAATTCCCCGATTGCCAGCCCAATTAAAAGTGCAAGTATACCCATTATAAAGTTCTCATAAAATAGCATCCTGCCAATTTGTTTTTTCTCGACGCCTAGTAATGAATATAAACCAATAGCTTTCTTACGTCTTTTAACAAAGAAATTATTCGAATACCAGATGAAGATGGATACAAATAGTAGTAAAAGAATAGAAGAAGCCCCAAAAGCCGATTGAAGTTTATCTGTATCTGTTAGAGCCAGGATAATTTGGTTATTGTATTGTAGTGATAAAAAAGTAAAGTAAATCGTAATACTTAGTGTCATAGATGCAAGATAAAGAAAGTATTGATAGAAATTGTGCTTAATATTCTTCTTTACAATATTAAACATGTTCATAGGTCCCACCCCCTATAGTAGAAAGCGTATTTAATAATAGGTTAAGGAATTCTTTTCTGTCTTTGTCTCCTCGTACAATTTCTGTGAAAAGGCGTCCATCTTTCATAAATAGTACTCGATTACAATAACTAGCCGCAAAAGCATCATGTGTGACCATTAAGATAGTCGAACCGTAATTTTTGTTCAATACACCGAATGTATTAAGAAGATCTGTTGATGATTTAGAGTCTAAAGCTCCAGTAGGCTCGTCTGCTAAAACTAGACTAGGATTTGTAATAATTGCTCTTGCAACGGCTGCTCGTTGTTTTTGTCCCCCAGAAACTTGGTAAGGGTAAGAGTTTAAGATAGTTTCAATTCCGAGTATGTTAGCAATTTCTAGCACTTTAACTTCCATCTTCTGAGCTGGCCAATTAGCTAGTGAAAGTGGTAGTAGAATATTTTCTTGTATCGTTAAAGAATCTAGCAAGTTATAGTCTTGAAAGATAAAGCCCAGATGCTTTCTTCGGAATTTAGCTAAATCCTTTTCATTCATTGAGTCTACTGATTCACCCCCAATGACAATACTACCTGACGTTGGTTTATCAATTGTTGAAAGGATATTCAGCAGTGTAGTTTTTCCAGCTCCGGATGGTCCCATAATACCAACGAATTCCCCTTTGTTAATCGTTACATCTACTTGATGTAGAGCAGTATATATGTTGTTTTTTGCGCCAAAAACTTTATGTATCGAATTTCCTTTTAAAATTGTATCCATATTAAAACTCCTTTCAAGAGTTAGTTTGTACTTTAACAATACGTTGAAATCTGAGGTTTCTCCATCGATTTCCCAAACAAGTAGTTCCTGTAACTTACATTTTTGTCACAATAGAAGTGTTTTATATAGATTGACTTTGCGTGGGTACGTATTTATATAATAATTAGAAAGTTGAGTTAAAAATAGGTGTATGTTGAAATTAATGGTGTTATTTGCGGATTTAATACATCTATAATTTTATAGAATAGATTTGAAAAAATTTAACTTACATATTTAGGCGGGGAAAATATAAAGCAAATAGAATAGATAAATCAAATTTGTTGTTTTTTAACAACCAAATAAAGAGAGTCTGTAACTATCAAAAAGCGAGGGGTCATGAATGAATCAATTTATACCAGTTTGGGAGAATGTTTTGAACACTTTTCAGCAAGTAGATGCTTCAGGTGCTGCCTTAATGGTTATGAAAGAAGGACAAGTTGTTGCAGAGTCATACACTGGTTTTCAAAGTAAAGCCTTTGGAGCAAGGGCTATGCAAGAGGACACATTATTTCATCTAGCTTCAGTTCGAAAAACATTTATCGGTTTTGCTGCAGCTTACTTACTCCAAGAGGGGGTAATTCAATCACTTGAGCAAGAGATTACATCGTTTTTCCCTGAAATGGATAGTGGAATATTAGTGGGAGTTACCATTCGCCATTTAATCACTCATACGCATGGATTAAGACTAGTAAATGGCGAACTTAAAAAGGAGTTTCAAGCAGGGGCAAGCTGGGCTTATCGTAATATTGGCGTAGATTTATTGTCTGAAATCATTAAGAAAGCTTCAGGTAGAACGATTGCTAATATTGTTGAAACTGAAGTGTTAGCTCCATGTGGTCTAACAGAGATTGGTTGGTATGGTGAAATGAATTCTAGGCACGTTGAAGTGATTCGAAATGAAAACAATCCACATTGGTATACAAGTAACAATATAGATGGCAGCAAAATGAATATGTATGCTTCTGTTAGAGATTTAGCTAGATGGGGAGCACTACATTTATCTAAAGGAAAAGTGGACGGTAAACAATTGATACCTCTTGAAATTTTTGATTACTGTACAGCTGTTCAAAGCCCAAATACTTTACCTTTGGACTATCCAAGGAATGGTTTCTTTTGGTTTGTCCAAGGAGCCTCATGTGATCGAACAGAAATAGGTGCAGCGGTATCTAATGATGCTTATCAAATTCTCGGCTATACAAATGTTACTTTGTTAGTCATTCCAGAGCATGAGATAGTTGCGGTACGTGCTTTTAATAACTTCGGTTCACCAGTTGGATATGATTACTTGAAGGACGTTCGTTGTTTTGGGAATTGTGTGATGGAATGTTTGTAATAGAGACATAATGATTAAATAGCTACCTTCAAGAAAAGTAGTAATTTCTTGAAAGTAGTTATTTTTTTTATTAGTGGATGATTTAACCTATTCGAAGTTATAGGAACAAGATTTGACCTATTCATCTCTTCATTTGATGCACTCAGAGAGTGATTTAACCTACTCGAGGGAACATTTAACCTATTCGAACCAAATAGGAACTTAATCTGATCAATTCATATCCATATTTGACTCCCTCAGGAAGTGATTGTATTCTTATTTAGTGATAAAATAACTATTTTTAAAATTAAAGTTCTAATAAGTAAGAGCTAGCCGTCAATTTCGTATATAATGGTAAGATAGAGAAGAATTGATATTCCACAGACCAATTGTCGAAGAAAGCTTGAATCATCTCAATTATAATTTTAAAGGAGTTTGACATAACTTGAGTAAAAAGTTTGAAACAGAATTACCAGAAGACTATGCAGAACTAAAAAAAGAAGCGAATTACACTTCTAGCTGGAGAGATCGTCTATCAGCAGTAATTGAGCTAAGCACTTGTAAACACCCTAAAGTAATCGACCTTCTTAAAAACCGTATGGAAAATGATACAGTATACAAAGTACAAGAGGCGGCTTACAAAGCTCTAATTGCATTTGGAGAAAATGTAGAGCCACCTAAAGTACAAAAATTTGATATTATCAAAGGTACTGATAAAATCCTAATCCGTGTGAAGAAAAGTTTACCAGCTGATCACTCATTTGAAGACTTCGCTGGAAAACTTGAACGTATGCGTTTAGATGTATACGATGCATACGAAGGTCATAAAGGTAAAGAATTCAAAACATGGCTTGAACAAAAATGGTCAAGCTTAAATAAATAATACATTTATTTATTTAAAACCAACTAGACGCTTAGTACAATGAAAAACTAACGCAACTAAAATTTCATACAAAAAGGCGACATGGCGTTCAATTCTAGCCATGTCGCCTTTATTTTTATGTTTTACTGCAAATCTCTCCATCAAATGTTGTCTAAAAAATACCTAAACCTCAATAATAACTGGCAAAATCATCGGCTTTCTTTTTGTCTCAGCATTTATATACTGGCCTACTGATTTTTTAATCTTTTTCTTCATTTTATTAATACTACCATCTAAAGATTCATTAACTGTTGTTTTAACAATGTCATTTACATTTCTTATAAGCTCTTCGGAATCTTTTGCGTAAACGAATCCGCGGGAAATGGTGTTAGGTTCAGAAACGAGTTTGCTTTCTGTTTTAATTAACGTAACAACTATGACGAGCATGCCGTCTTCAGATAGCTGTTTTCGATCTCGCAAAACGATGTCCTCTACTTCGCCAATGCCAATACCATCTACGTAAGTATCTCCAGCAGGGACTTTTCTAGTTTGACGAGCTAGTGAGTTTTCAATATCGACGACATCTCCGTTTTTAATGATGAAGGTATTGTCTTTTTCTATGCCAACGGATTCAGCTAACAAGCGGTGTAGGTATAACATTCTATATTCACCGTGAATGGGAATAAAATATTTAGGTTTCATTAATGTTAACATAAGTTTTAGGTCCTCTTGATAACCGTGTCCCGATACGTGCATTCCCGTTTTACTAGCTGATCCATAAATAACTTTGGCTCCCATTTGAAAGAAGCTATCAACTATCCGCGATACATCTTTTTCATTACCCGGAATAGGGGATGCTGCAAAAATAACCGTATCATCAGGTAACACTTTTACTTCCCGGTGATTCGAAGTGGATAAACGAGAAAGGACCGCAAGTGGCTCTCCTTGACTCCCTGTACATAAAATCACTACATCTTCAGGTGGTAAATACTTTACGTCTCGTGCCTCAATGAGCAAGCCATCTGGTAAATCTAAATATCCGCGTTCTACAGCAACGGATACGACATTCACCATACTACGACCAAGCAGTGCAAGCTTTCGATTGGTTTTTAAGGTTGCATGGACTATTTGCTGAATACGATTAACATTTGAAGCAAAGGTCGAAATAATAATCTTACGCTTAGCTTTCATAAAGGCGGCTTCAATATGCTCACCTACCAATTGTTCAGAAGGTGTAGAGCCAGGGCGTTCAGCATTTGTACTCTCGGATATGAGGAGTAATACCCCCTGCGTACCAATCTCACTCATTTTATGAATATCTGAATATTGATCATTCATTGGTGTTAAATCGAATTTAAAGTCCCCGGTATGAACAACCTTTCCTTCAGGTGTGTCAAAGACAATGCCTAAACAATCAGGAATACTATGGCTTGTTCTAAAAAAGCTTACTGCAATGTCACCAAACTCTAACTTTGAATCTGAGTTGATTTGTACCAATTCTGTAGTCCTAAATAGTTTATGTTCCTTTAATTTTAGTTCAATTAATCCTAGTGTAAAACGAGTAGCATAAATAGGAACATTTAGTTTTTGCAAGAAGAATGGAATTCCCCCAATGTGGTCCTCATGCCCATGTGTTACCACTAAAGCCCTGATTTTTTCCTTGTTTTCTTGTAAATAATCAACATCAGGGACGATAAGATCAATTCCTAATAAGCTTTCATCCGGAAATTTAGCGCCACAATCGACGATTACAATATCATCTGCGTATTGTATAACATACATATTTTTTCCTATTTCATTGATACCACCTAAGGCGAAAATAGATAATGTTTTATTACTTAGAGTCAATGTTATGTCCTCCTACTCGACTATTCTTTTTCTCAATGAGATGCAATATTGGCTGTTTTGATTTCTTATTCAGTATTGCTTTTGAGTCATTTTTCTATACGAATGCACTTAATGTCCTACATAACAAGGTATTTGGGGATGTTTGTAGAATAAAATCTATCATATAGATAAAGCAAGTTGCTCTTAATGAAGAATAGGGCAGTTTAAATAGAGGGGAGGATATTATGAAACGATTAGTACCATTAATAGTTGTTTTTGCTCTTTTAGTAGGAATAGGTGTTTTTTATTATGCGAATGTAGATAAGAATTATTATGAATTACAGGAATTCTATGATTTCCCTGTTCCTAAAAGTGCTATATTGGAAAGTGAAAATGAGAAAGCTAAAAATTATATATGGGAACCATCAACAGGTACTGAGGTCCCACTTAGTTACCGGTTAATGATAAAAAAGAACGGGTGGAAACAAAAGGAAATTTATGGGCATAATGTTATTTACAAAAAAGGTGACGATTATATAGAGCTCATTCTTGCCCCAGATTTTATTGGTATCTTAAAAGTTTTTTAATTAAGTCGGTATTATCTTATTAACGATTATTTTTGGTGTTGATGCGCAAACGTGTTCAGTTTTTTACTGTAAAATGTGGTATAATATGACATATGATTGAAATGGTCAATATAAGGAGGGCTGCATTTTATGAGAAGAGGTACTATTAATTTTGCATAGTAAAGGCTATTGCAAAATATTATAAACAAAATAATAGCCTTTGCTATTCCTAAAAGAACTATTAAAATTTAGGAGTGCAAAAATGAGCTATAAAAAAGCAAATAATCTTCTGCCTGCAGAGTTGGTAGAGTTAATACAGACATATGTCGATGGTGAATATATTTATATCCCAAAAAGAGAAGATAATAAAAAGTCTTGGGGATCAGGTACTGCTACAAGGAGAGAATTGGATTTAAGGAATTCTAATATTTACAACGATTTCTTATCGGGAATAGATACAACTACCTTAGCGGAAAAATATTATTTATCATCCAAAAGTATCCAAAGAATCATACTAAAAGAAAAGAAAGCAAATAATAAGTCAATGTGGTTATAAACTACATTGGCTTATTTTCTTTTATGAAAAAAGGATGAGGTATTTTCCAGTTATGTAGTTAAGTTATACTTTATTTAGATAGAGATCAGGAGGAAATGTAAATGAAAAACGTAATGATTAACGGTAAAAAATATAAACTGATTTCCCGCTACCAGGATGATAATGAACTACGAAACAGTTTTAATTTGCTAACACAACAAACTTATACTTTCGATTTTGAAAAGTGGTATAAAAGTGGCTTTTGGAAAGAGAATTGTATTTTGTATTCACTGTTAGACAAAGATAAAATGGTTTCTCATATTACAGTTAGTGTCATTGATTTTATCGTCTTAGGGGAGAAAAAACGACTTGTTCAGTTTGGTACAGTAATGACAGATGAACAATATCGCAACCAAGGGCTAAGCCGAGTACTAATGGAAACGGTTTTAGAGGAGTGGAACGATAAATGTGACATGTTCTATCTTTTCGCTAATGATAGTGTTCTTGATTTTTACCCTAAGTTTGGATTTGAACCTGTTGATGAATATCAAGCTTCTACAAAAATCTCGAAAATCGAAAGTCCTTATTCTGTCCGGAAAATGGACATAGATAATGTTTGCGATCTTAATCTGCTTTATGAAACAGCAAAGAATGCTGAAGCACAATTTGCACTTTCAATGCAGAATAACGCTGGGCTAGTTATGTTCTATTGTAACTACTTTGAATTGTTCAGTTTTAAGGATAACCTTTTCTATATACAAGACTTAAATGCAATTGCTGTAGCAGATTACGAAGAAGACACACTGATTTTATATGATATTTTGTCAACAGAAAAAATAGAAATTGAAGATGTCCTAAATGCCTTGGCAACAGAACTGACAAAGAATGCAATACTCAAATTTATGCCAACCAACAGTGAAAATTATGAAGTAACTCTTTTTAAAGAAGAGGATTCAACACTTATGGTAATGGGGGATAAAGAAGAACTATTTAAAAATAACAAGTTAATGTTCCCAATTTTATCACATACATGATATAGCAAAGTTTTTTGAAAAATAGGAGAGCCTACTTTGATCAAAAACTTTCTGATTTGACCTACTCAGCGCTTGATTTAACTCATTCAGAGGATGATTTAACCTACTCGAAGAAGTATTTAACCTACTGGAGCAATGATTTGACCTACTCAGCGCTTGATTTAACTCATTTAGAGGTTGATTTTACCTACTCGAAGAAACATTTAACCTATTCGAACATATAGCACAAAGTTTTAACCAATTAAGCATTTTATGGGGGAAGAAAAATGGGTTTTGCAAAAATATTAAAAGAGTTTCCAGTAATAGAAACTCAAAAAATTCGTTTAAGAAAATTAAGATTGGAAGATGCTCCAGAGTTATTAAAATATTATTCAAATGAAAATGTATATCGGAATCTTGATTGGAATGGACCAGAAACATTAGAAAGAAGTTATGAAGTTATCAAACTATGGAACAAAGGCTATGATGCAGGCTGGATTATTCGTTTTGCAATCGCAGACAAAGTCACAGATGAAATTATTGGAACGATATTTTTAAGTGAATTTGAAGGGAAAAGGGCTGAAATTGGCTATGAATTATCAGAACAATATTGGCGTCGTGGAATAATGTCCGAAGCAGTACATGAGATTTTAGCAATAGGATTTAACCATTTAGGCTTAGAAAGAATCCAGGCATTTGTTAGTGATGAAAATATAGCTTCAAAGGTATTATTAAAAAAATTCAACTTCAAAGAAGAAGGTTATTTAAGGAAGTTTGAATGCCATAGTGTTACTGGAGAATGTAAAGATATGTGGTTATATAGTTTGTTAAATACAGAGTTTCAAAACTGAGAGATGGTTATTTATATAGGAAAAATCTCATTATATTTCGACTGAAATTGTTACTTAAAGACTTCAAAAACGAGTGAGGAGTAGTGATATTAATGTTAGAAAAAATTACTGATAGAATTTACTATATGAAAAATAGTGATGAAACGGATAGACCAGTGTTAGGCCTTGTGATAGGTGATGATTTTTGTTTAATCGTTGATGCAGGAAATTCACCAAAACATGCAAAAGAATTTAAAATTGAAATAGATAAAATGGGTTTACCACCTGTGAAATTTTTAGTTTTAACACATCATCATTGGGATCATACTTTTGGTTTAAACGAATGGGATTTGATTTCCATTGCAAATAACAAAACAAGTAATTATTTGAATATGTATCGAGAGATTAAATACGATGATAAATCATTCGAATTAGCAAAATCTAAAGGTGTTTTTAATGATTTTTCAATAAAATGTATAAAGGCAGAGATTACGGAAAGAGAGAATTTTTCACTTAAAAATGTAAATCTATCTTTTGAGGGTGAAATGAAAATTGACTTAGGTGGGGTTACATGTGAGATACGCCAAATTATAAGTCCGCATACAGATGATTCAACAATTTTATATATTCCTGAAGAGAAGACAGTATTTTTAGGTGATTGCATTTATGGACGATCACTAAAGGGAAATAACCATTTCGATGATAAACTATTTCCGATGATACAAATAATTGAAGAGTATGACGCTGAATACTACGTCTGTTCACATGAGTCAGTTTGCAGCAGAGAAGAAATAGTATCCTATTGGGAACAATTAAATATTAGTTATTCTATTGCTGATAAATGCTCAAGTTTAGAAGAGGGGGTAGTAGCATACAAAAAGCAGTTTGATACAGAACCTTCAAATGATATGGTCTTTTTTATGAAAAGTTTCGGACTTAGGTAAATGCAAATGTCTAATCGATAAAACATTCAATTAACTCATTAAATAATGCATTCATTAGAATAGGATATTGGCGATTATTAAAATATAGAGAGGAAGTGTAATCTCATTGATTTTACAAAATGAACTTGATCTTATAGAAGCTATAAAAAAGGATACATGGATGATGGAGATTTTACAAACTGTCGAACAGTTGAGTTTGCCAGACTGTTGGGTTTGTGCAGGCTTTGTTCGGAGTAAAGCCTGGGATCTGCTTCATGACTATAAAGAAAGAACCCCTTTAGCAGATATTGACGTCATTTACTTCAATGCTGCAGAGGTGAATGTACAAATAGAAAAGAGCCTCGAACAGCAATTGTTAAGTATGAAACCTGAGGTGCCTTGGTCGGTGAAAAATCAAGCAAGAATGCATATAAAAAATGGAGTTGCACCTTATATATCTTCTGAAGATGGAATGGCCAACTTTACAGAAATTCCAACTGCTATTGGTGTACGCTTAAATAATGACAAAGTTGAGTTGTGCGCACCATACGGAGTAGAGGATTTGTTATCTTGTGTAGTAAAACCAACTCCAGAATTCAAGAAAGGAATGCCTATGCATAATATTTATGTGAAAAGAATTCAAACAAAGAATTGGTGCAAAGTGTGGCCAAAATTAAAAATAGAAATTTAAAAAGGGGACCTAATGACAACTAAATTTACTTTGACTTCAGGAGCGGTAGTAATCAATAGTGAAAATAAAATAGTATTAAAAAAAGACCCTAAAAGAGGATGGGAATTACCTGGAGGGCAAGTGGAATAGAATGAAATGATTAAAGAGACTTTGATAAGAGAAGTTAAAGAAGAAAATAAAAATGGTTATTTTCAAAAAGGAGCACTTTTAAATTTTTAAGTGAATAAAGGTGATTATCAAATGGTATTGATGAATTTGAAACGAACATTTTTTAACTAATTCACATACAATGCAAAATGTGTTTTTTATAGATGATCGATGCGATATGAATATAATACCTTTTTGTATATACACTCTTTTGTGACAATAATTGAAGTTACGCAAATCAATACTCAAATTTCAGAAGAAATGCTTTCAGTATATGGTAAGCTTAATCTAACAAATGTAAAAGAATGGCTAAGAAAAAATTATTCTAAGCCCCATTGTCTTAGACATTGTATTGAGACATTTGAACGTATGTCTGAAAGGAATTGATCATGATGTTGTCACAAAAGCTATTCGTAGCAACTTTAACTGCCATGTTCACTTTTTTTATTCTTCCGTTATTTTTTATTGAAGAAAATGCTAATGACTATTTCATCATTGGATTTGTTGTTAGTTCAGTAACAATTCCATTCATTTTCTTATTTGGATTACTTACCTCAATGCTTATCGAAAATTTTTGTCACAAATATCATCTAAAGAAAATCATAAGTTTCATGCTTCATATTGTAAGTGGAGTAATATGTTTAATGATTTTCGCAGTCTATACTTTCATCACAGGTGGTTCACCCGAAGGGTACAGTCAAACAGGATTAATGATTACATTGTTATGTGTAACAGTCTTCTTTTGTATAGATTTTGTCATGAAGAAAATATCAAAAGGAGCGGACTCATTATAAAAAAAAAATACTTATACATATAAAATAGTAAAAAAAGAAACTATGAAACTATTTGTTCACAAATTCGTAATATACTATTAATAGACAAATTTAACAAATTTTACTATAATAATTAAGGTAAGTATCTATTTAAAAGTAAAAAAGGTGGGAATTTGGAATGAAAAAATGGTTTTTGCCATTCGTAATGCTACTTGCAGTGGCAGTACTTGGCGCATGTAATTCAAATGAAAAAGTTGGAGATTCAAATGTAACAGCTAAAGAGCTTTACGAGAAGACGTTAAAGCAACAAGAAACATTAAAAAGCTATTCTACAACAGGTGTTATTAAACAAAATATGGTGGTCAAAAACAAAGATGAAGAAATGTCGATGGACATTGATAGCGAAATGAAAATGGATATCATTGCCGATCCGCTAAATTCATACTTTACTATGACAACCAAGATGAAAAACGAAAGTGAGAAAGAAGCAACGGATATGAATGTGGAAGGCTATTTGACAGATAAAGGCTTCTATATGAAAGAATCTACAATGAATCAATGGATGAAGATGTCAAAAGAACAATATGATGTAGTTTTAGGTTCTAAAAAAGAGCAATCTGATCCTTCAGAGCAACTGAAAAAGCTTAGTGAATTTGTAGAGGACTTTAAAGTGGATACGGAAGGCGACAAATATGTGTTAACTTTAAAGGCTGAAGGTGAGAAATTTACAAAGTTCATCAAAACTGAAGTGGAAGCACAATTTGAGCAAATGGCACAAGGTGCTGAAAAAACAGCAATTGATGACATGAAATTTGATGATGTTGAGTATATAATTTACATTAACAAAGATGACTACAATATCGAGCAAATGAAAACAATTATGAATATGTCGATGAAAGTCGAAGGTAATGAAGTGAAGATGAAAACAGACACTGACTTAAAATTAAGCAACTTCAATAAGGTTAAACCAATTACAGTTCCAAAAGAAGTAACTGAAAAAGCACTTGAAATGTAAAAGACACCGGTTGTAGCAGAAAAGCTATGACCGGTTTTTTGTAAAAGGAAAAAATATTGCTTCTGTCGAAATACATTATAAACCTAATATTGGAGGGGATTATTTGTTTTTTGAAATGACAATACAAATACGTGTCACTAATATTAATGAAGGGCATAAGTGGTACGAGACCTTACTAAAAAAGAAGCCAGATATTATTCCGCATGAAGGATTTGTAGAATGGGAGATTATTCCTGGCTGTTGGTTGCAAGTTGCTGAAGGAATACCTTCTGAAGATAGCGGCCCTTTACGATTGGCAGTAAAAGATATTGAAGTAGAACAAAAAAGAATAATGAAAGAATTGAATGTAAAACACTTTGAAATATACTCTCGCAATGAAGTAAATGCGAAATGGGGGACTTTTAAAGACCCTTGGGGTAATAGACTTGGTTTCTTTGAATACATGGATAAGAACGAACAAAATGATCGTATTAAAACTATTTTAGGATTAACCGAAGTATTATAGTAAGTTTAAATAGTAAAAGAAATATTGAAAAGAGCAACTACATCTAAAATAGAATAAAAAGCGGTCATGCTAATCAGCGGATATGACTGCTTTCTATTCAGTAAACTTCTCTATACAGTTCTGTTCAATTTGATTTCAAACTCAGGATCTGTGACATATTCCATATAATTTATATTTCCATCGAAATTTAAATAGGCTTCATAACGAACTCGAAAAGCGGTTTTTGTAAAATACTCCAGCACTCTATCCTTAGCAACCCAGCAGCTTTCTGATGTTTCTTCTGAAATAGCTAACTCCCCACCAACTGGTTTGCACCTATAATCTAGCATTAATTTTGTAGGAACGTCAGTGATACCGTCGTACCATTTATGAGTGCTTGTATTTGAATAAACACCGATTAAGTTTGATACAGTAATGTCAATTCCACTTTCTTCTTTTACTTCTCTAATTAATGCATCCATAAGATTCTCCCCAACTTCCACTTGACCACCAGGAAAAACCCACCCACCATGAATAGTCTTCACTAAAAGAATATTGCCATGTTCATCTTCAACAATTCCACCTACAGCAACAATATGAGTTGGCATTTCCATTCTTCTTTCGCCTCCATTTGAAATAAATTAAATTCTTATAAGGTCTATATTTATTGAGTATATATGAAATGTCACAGGGTATGTAAAATATAGTATAAAAATTTATAAATTTTATAATATGGTAAAATTATATAAAATATTAAGTGATAGGTCTATTATTCTCCTTTTATGTTAGTGATTTTATATAATGAAAAATCACTAGACTATCATAAGAATTAAGAACTTTTAGAGAAACGAAAAGAGAGGTGAATTTTCTATGAAAAAAACGGCGGTTTTATTATATCCACAATTTAGCGAGTATGAATTGACGGCGACTTTATCCATTCTTATGCAAGGTGGCAAATCAATTTCTGTAATTGCACTAACAAAGGAAGGCGTAAAAGGGGAGGCAGGTCTTACTTGTGTTGCTGATGAAACAATAGATCAAGTTAACTATCAAGAATTTGATAGTTTACTACTTACTGGGTGTATGGATATTGCAAGTGTAGTTGAAAATGAAAAATATATAGAGTTTGTTCAAAAGATTGCTAACCAAGAAAACTTTATTATTGCCAGCATTTCAAGTTCCCCGATGTTACTCGCAAAAGCAGGGTTATTAAAAGGGAAAAAATATACAGTTGGATTACTGGAAGAACATAGAGAGCAATGCGGGTTATTTCATGATGCGAACTATGTAGAAGATCTAGTCGTTCAAGATGGCAATGTAATAACAGCCTTGGGTTCTGGCTTTATTAAGTGGGGAACACTATTTGGTAAGGCTGTAAAAGTTGAATTTGAAGAAGCGTGGTATAGAGATTAAATCATTATTTCGATAAAGTATCTTTACTTTCATTATTCAAATGCTATGGGGGCTAATTTATGACAACAAAAATACTTTTCGCTTCAAATAAACTAGGTGATATTACAAATGAACAATTACAACAAATGCTTAATCAACACAATTTAGGTGAACTTATTTCTGCGATAAAAACTGATAATGGTGCTATGGGTCAGACAATGTTTGTTCATTCCTCTAAAGGTGAGTTTGTTTTGAAAGGCAATCCACTATTTCCTGGGCAATTTGAAGAGGAACAATTTTTTGTGAATAATATATCGAAATGTATTGATGTACCTGTTCCCATACCGTATTTCATAGGTACAACTAATTCGTTTTTTGGGTGGAGTTATGCTATTATGCCACGACTAAAAGGGAAGCATTTGAACGATATAGAAGTAGCTGATACGTTGATGAGTGAAGATAAAAAACAGATTGCAGAAAGTATGGCGAACACGCTAATGCAATTTCATAGTTGGAGAGTAGATGTATGCGGAGAGTTTGATCCTAATACTAATAGCTTAATAGAATTTGAAGAGGGTTATTCAAGGTGGCTATACGATAGAATTAGTTATTGGATAGAAGATGCCAAAAAGTATTCCGAAATAACACTAGATGATATGAAATGGGTTGAAAATGTTTTACAACAAGCTCTTAATGCTTTTGATCAATTTAATACACCAACATTTGTCATGGGTGATTTTAAGCCCGGTAATTTTTTGATTCACGATGAAGAAGGGGATTGGAAAATAAGTGGAGTATTCGATTTTACTAATGCCTATTTTGGTGACCCTTTAGCTGATTTGATAAAAATTATTACAATGTACATAGATTATGACGAATTAGATGAGGCAAAGTATTTCTTGAAGATATATTTTGCTGAAACTGATGGAATAGAGCAAATCATACAACGTTTAAAAGTACATATGCTTATGCAAAGAACATTAGATTGGGGCTGCGCAAAGGCTATCGGTGCAGTTACTTGGGATGTAAATATGTCATTTTCTGTTTGGGCAGAACATTATTTGAAAAGGATGGAGGATATTATTAGAAAGATTAAATGATGAGAGTTAATACAATTGGGATATTACCAGTTACTTTTCAGTGTTAGGAAGAATTAAAAAAATTATGAAGATGTGGTTTTAAAATAAAGTTTGATAAGATATCCTGTTAGCCTTAAAGTTAATAGGATTTCTTATTTCACTAACGGTGCAGTTTAATAATTTGTATAATAGATAGTTAAATAATGGAATTTCACTGTACTATACACTAAATAAGATATGATAAATAAACTTTAGATTTTATTCAGAGGTGACGTTATGGAAAGTAGATACATGAAAAATCATTTCACCATCATCTATGAGCAACGAGAAGAATTTGCTAATGAGCTAAAAAATTTTAAAAATAAGGAATGGGAACGTCCTCAAGAAGACAAGTGGTCTTTTGGAGAAACATATTATCATTTATTCTTAATGGTTAGACTATTTAGACAGTTAAACAAAATGTATTACCGATTTCTAAACCCATTGCTACAATAAGAAGAGCAAAGTCATACCAATTTCAAAGTGAAAATATATTCAGTGAATATAATGAAAAACACAACAAACCTATGAAAGCACCTTATCTTTTAGTGCCACCAAAAGATATTAAAGAGAAAATTACATTTGAATGGTTAGCAAACGAGTTAGATAGCGAAACTAGGCATTTAGAAAAAATGCTTACTAATATTAGCGATGAAGTTGCTGGACATATACGTTACCCCGATCCAATAGCTCATTATCCAAATTTAATACAATGTATTAACCTACTAGGTTTACATGAAAAACATCATTTTTTATTATGCAAAAAATATTATAACTAACATTAAAATAGGCCTATAAAATAAAAGCTATCGTTTTGATCAATCTTTATTCAAAGCGATAGCTTTTATATACAGTAAAATCAAGGATTTAATGCGATTTATAATCAAACTTTATTCTAAACCAACAGAAGAAACTTACTTGATTTCAAAAAATTACAATTAGCACTAACAAAAAGAGACATTCAGTTGCTAATATTGCGGGCAATTCAATAAGTATAAGTTATAATTTGTTATATATAATACTGTTTTAGGAAGTGGTCAAAATTCTTTATGCAATTGCTTTATTCATACTTGCAGGTATAGCTGAAATTGGCGGAGGTTATTTGATTTGGATATGGTTAAGAGAAGGTAAACCTTATTATTGGGGAATAGGTGGAGGAATAGCCTTAGCCTTATATGGTGTTATTGCAACATTTCAATCGTTTCCATCATTCGGTAGAGTTTATGCTGCCTATGGAGGAGTATTTATAGTTCTTTCCGTCCTGTGGGGATGGGGAATTGATAAAAAAGCACCTGATTTGTACGATTGGGTAGGTGCAGGAATATGCTTAGTTGGTGTAGCTGTAATGTTATTAGCACCGCGTCAATAATAAATAGTAACTGTACATAGCCTATTCAAGTATCGGAGGCATTAGTTAAATAAAAAGGAAAGGGTATTACATATTTAGTCAGATAAAATATGTAATGCCCTTTTATTTATACTTATTAAATTTTGGTCTGGATATTTTAAATGGTTTAAATATCTTTTTTTATCAAAACTTTATTCTAAACTTTTTAGCATCAGCAACCTTTGCTTCATTTTCATCAAATACATCACTTGTTGTAATTTCAATCCATTCTAGGTTTGTTTTTGTATCAACGATGAATCCCAAATTGCCTTTCTTAGATGCATTACCTTCAATTTCTTCATTTAAGTCTTCTAAGTAAATGTCTTGATCCCAAGTGACTTTTTGACCAGTATTTGTTTCAATCATAGCGATTGGTGCGAAGTTTACTTTATCGTTTGAATTGTTATTTATCTCTACAAAAAGCTTTACAAATTCAAATTCCTCATCATGGGTGAGGCCGTGGAAATAGTCGGTAAGACTATAATCTGGGAATAGGTGAATTAGCTTTGTGTCTTTCACTGTTAATTTGATATCTCCGACAGTGATTGTTTGTTCTTCTAAGTTGATTTTTTGTAATGTTGCTTCACCTTTTGCATCTTTGATGGATTGTCCGACAGTGAGTAATGTACGGTCATCAGGTACTTGTGGATTTGCTCCATACCCATCTAAGTAATTGGTTTCTATTTCTTGAGCCAAAGCAGGGGAGCTAGTACTGAAATCTTTATCAGAGCAGCCAAATAATAAGGATGATATAAGTAAAAAGCCAAGTGATTTTTTCATTTTTTAACCTCCAATTAATAGAAGAAAGGGCTAACGGTAGGAGTGTCAGCCCTTTCTCAAAATTGTGTTATTTATCTTTGATGACTGTTTTGTTTTTCTTTTTATCTTGCTCCAAAATTTTGAAGATAATTTTAGCGTTGTCTGTATTGTCAATTTGTCCTGCAAATTTGCTTGATGATGGACCATATGCGTAGACAGGAACATCTTCACCTGTATGACCACCAGTTGTCCAACCAGTGTTTGAACGCGTATCGAAGATTTTCTCAATGGCATTGTCGATATCAATTTCTTTTTTAGCTGTTGCATCTTTTACCGATTGAATTTCTTCAGCTGTCAAATCAAGCTTAATATATTCTTTTAAAGTTTGTTCAACATCAGCACCATTGGCAATTTTGTTTGCCATGAAGTCTGGAGTGCGTTTTGCAGCTTTAATTGGAGCGGCGAACCAGTTGTAATCACCATTGGCACCAATTGTGAAGCCACCAGTTGAGTGGTCAGCTGTTGCAATGACTAATGTATGCTTGTCTTTTTTAGCAAAGTCGATGGCTGCTTTGAATGCTTTTTCGAAATCTTCCATTTCACTCATTGCTCCAACGATGTCGTTATCATGACCTGCCCAATCGACTTGGCTACCTTCAACCATTAAGAAGAACCCTTTTTTGTTTTGCTTTAAACTAGAGATGGCAGAGTTCGTCATATCTGCTAGGGAAGGTGTCTCAGCTTTGCGGTCAATCATTTTATCCATTCCGCCAGTTGCGAATAAGCCAAGAACCTGTTTATTTTTATTCTTTTGTAAATCTTTTTTCGTTGTCACATAGTTAAAGCCATCTTTTTTAAATTCTTTCACAAGGTCACGGTCCTCGCGGATAAATAGTGATGATCCGCCACCTAACAGAACATCGACTTTGTGCTTGCCGTTAATGAGTTCATCGTAATAGTCATCTGCAATGCCGTTCATGTTTTTTCGACTTGGATCATGAGCTCCGAATGCTGCTGGTGTTGCATGAGTAATTTCTGAAGTTGCTACAAGTCCAGTTGCTTTGCCCATTTCTTTTGCAGATTCTAAGACCGTCTTCACTTCTGATTCATCATTATCTACTGCAATAGCGTTGTTGTATGTTTTAATACCTGCTGACATTGCAGTTGCAGCAGATGCAGAGTCTGTTACGTTTTCTTTTGTGTCTTCTGGATACGTCATTTGTTGCCCAACTAGATATTTATCAAACACTGTAGGACTGACAAATTTTGAGTTCGGGCTGTTTTTTAAGTAGCGATAGGCTGAAGTGTAAGAAACACCCATGCCATCTCCGATAAGGAAGATAATATTTTTAATTTCGGGTTCTTTTGGTGCTGCGGATTTTGCTTGCGCCTCAGAAAAAGGTACTCCTAGGCTACTAATCGCCAGAGTAGATACAGCAGCAAACGCAAGTAATTTCTTCTTAAAATTCTTGTTCATCAATATAATTCCTCCTAAACTTTGGTATATCTAAAATATACATGAACAGTTTTATGGAAGTGTTATCGCCATGTAAGAGATATGTAAATCATTTGTAATGAAGAGATTAACTATCATCGCAAAACTGTTAATAATTTTTCTATAGTATGTTCAAAATCGAGTTATTTATTTTTAGAAATACAATTGTAATTTTCAGTGCAACATCTATGAGTACATAAAAAGAAAATCTGAGGGGTTTTTTACTATTGAAGAAGAGTTAATTTTTTTTATAAATCTAAGTGAAAATTTTTAACGTTTTTATTTTGAGAATCAACGCATAATAAAGAAATTAAATGTTAGTTCTGTAGCCGGTTCGGCACTAGCTGGTTGATTAGCATTATACTTTGACTGTGAATCACAAGCTCCTCACGGTGGAATTTAGTTTTACTTCTAAT
Organism: Viridibacillus sp. KH_047; assembly: GCF_057838945.1. Lineage (NCBI taxonomy): Bacteria > Bacillati > Bacillota > Bacilli > Caryophanales > Caryophanaceae > Viridibacillus > Viridibacillus sp. KH_047. The sequence goes on from NZ_CM174479.1 coordinate 1,663,726, forward strand.
TGGTTCTATTGTAACAGCGTTAATGGTTGGATTCTCGAAAAAACCAATTGAAAAAAATGTAAATTATAAGGGGTGCCCTATCACTTAGTCGAGCTGACTAATAGGGTGCCCATATTTTATTAAACGGTCAATTTAAAAATGAATTAAACAACTGGTAATTCCAAATTAGAGTTATGTTGTATAATTAAGGGAGTTAGTGGTGTGGTTGGGGAGGATATTTGAAGTAATTTAAAATTGGAGGTTGATGACATTGGAAGTGTTGATAAATACTGAAAGACTACTAATCAGAAATTTTAAAGAAGATGATTGGTTAAATTTATATGCATATACATCTAACCCAAACGTAATGGAGTATATGCCATCTGGTGTGTTAAATGAAGATGAAGCAAAACAGTTAGTGAATAATAATTTGCACGATAAAGCTGAGAAATTTGCAATTATACTAAAAGAAGAAAATCTCCTGATAGGTCATATTGAATTTTTTAAATACTTTGGTGAACATACTTATGAAATAGGTTGGGTGTTTAATCCGAACTATCGTAATAATGGTTTTGCTACTGAAGCGGCCAAAGCATTTGTAGACTATGGATTTATAGATTTAAAGTTACATAGAATAATTGCCACTTGTCAGCCCGAGAATATTCCATCCTATCGAGTTATGGAGAAAATAGGTATGAGAAGAGAAGGTTACTTCAAAAAATGTATACCTCATGGAGATACATGGTGGGATGAATACTACTATGCTGTGTTAAGAGAAGAATATTTGAAATAAAAAATAGTAGATAGTTTAAATGTCAAATACTACTCAAATTTAATGTACTAATGGAGGCAGATTAAAATGGACTGTTTAGGATGTAGTTTAGCTAATAAAAATGATCAAGTTCATGTTGTTTTCGAGGATGATTACGTATGTTGTTTCTTGGACCATGACCCATACAGCGAAGGCCACGTTTTAATATTGCCTAAAAAGCATATTTATGATGTTGAAGAACTTGATGAAGATACTGCTAATGCAATAATGAAGGCATCTATGCTTTTATCTAAAGTAATAAAAAGACTGTTTAACCCTGATGGTATTACCATTTGCCAAAACGGTGGTATTTTCAATGAATTAACTCATTATCATATGCACGTTGTACCTAGATACAAAGATCAGTCATTCGCCACTTTTTATACAGGTGAGGATAATTATATAGAAGAAGATATTAATTTAATGGAGACAAAAAGAAAACTAATCGATGCCGTTAATGAAATAATTAACTAAATAATAGTGAATGTAAAAGGAACTTCCAGTCACGTGGAGTTCTTTTTTTTATAAAAACATTTTACAAAGCGTGATTAAAGAGTAAATGGCTCAATTGGCACAAAAAAGCTACTCAGGCATAGACTAGTGTACGGTGTAGAAAGCGAGTATGAATTGACAATGTTACATACTAAAAATCGGATTAGCAGCATTTTTTCACAATTCTAATATCAACTAAGTAATTAAAGTAATATTGGTCCTTTGTGAAAGGAATAGTTCTGCATTAGCCGTTTTTTACACTGTTATATATAAGGCATTAGAAAGAGGTAAAGTACAGTTTCAAAGAAGATGATGTATGCTCAATTTTTGTAAAGGCGCCGTAATAGTAATAAATTTTCTGGAAAGGATGAAAAGATGAATTTCGTAAAGCAAATTATGAGTTCGGCGTTTATAGGATTCGTCTTATTTTATTTAGCGTATGTTATAGATATGGGCAGCTTTAAAATGGAAAGTGAATTTGTCATGATAGCAGTTATTATTAGTATAGTATTTTTAATCTTATTTATAGTAGATGGAATTGTGTTTACTGATGAGACTAGTAGAATCATTCCGTATCAAACTGTTTTTGGAACCGTTTTATTTTTCCCGATTTATATAAATATGATGGATAATTTAGTGGAGCATGATGCAAATTATTCTGTTCGTTTTATTATCTGTATGAGTGCTGTATTTTTCATCATCATTTTAGCTGTCTCGTTGTCAATTCGGCATCATTATAATAAGAAGAAATTTATTGGTTAGAAAAAATATAGTAGTTATGAAAAGTTAAATATCATTAAAAAAGAACTACTACTTCAAAGGTGAAGCAGCAGTTCTTTTTTTGTTTGTTTATAATCTACCATTAATTTTAGAAATAAAAAAAGGTCATAGTTGTTGAGTTTTTCTATATCAATTAGTAATATCTAGAAATTTTTCGAATATTAATGGAAAGAGGCAGTAGACAAGTTGGGTAAATTTGAAACTTTATCTAGAAGGAGATGAACAGGATGAAATATATACTAGGCTTATTTTTGATCGTGTTTCCAGGAATCTATGGATACTTAGCTCATCAATCAATGATCCCATTTTACCCTCTGATCGCTCAAATTGTTTTTTTAGTATATTGGTTATGGGTAGGTTACATAATCGGGCGATTTAGTAAGAGCTCTATGAAAGGTTTGATTTTGGGGAATAGTGTATGGCTGATTTCGTTAGTATTATTCATCTGGCAATTTGTCCTAACAGACGAAGTAGGCAGACTTGGAAACATCGCTGCTATTCCACAGTACTATATTCTTCCATTTGTTTGGTTAGCGAGCAAATTAGCAGCACTATTATCCATGATAGATGGTTCAACAATTATTATTATTACTTTTATTTGTATGTTAGTTGTATTTGTTTTCGGATTTAGACTTGGGAAAAAATGATGTTCAAATTTCTTTATTGAAAATACAATTCCTTTTTAGGCTGCAATTAAAGCTGGAGCAGACCTGGTGGAGATTAATGTGCAACCTACGAAAGATCATAATTTTGTGATCTTCCATGATTGGATACTAGATTGTCGGACAAATGGACAAGGTGTGACAAGAGATTATACAACTAGTGAATTACAGGCATTAGACATCGGTTACGGATATACTGCAGATGAAGGAAAAACATTTCCTTTCCGTGGTAAAGGGGAAAATCTAATGCCAGTAGCTTCAGTCGCTGTTTATGTAACATCAAGTGCTAGACAATTATCATTACTGTTAATACCTACTTTTGTTATAGGGCTTAATAAGAAAAAGAATTAATACATATTTAAGCTAAAGCTATAAGAGGTGCTAAGGATGTTGGTGGAAAGTAATCAACACTGCAAAAGGTCTCTTCAGGTAGATTAGAATCACTTTTTTTACACCATTCCATTAGCGAATGGTGTTTTTTTGTCAGTGATTTTTTGAATTTAGAAGGAAAAGAATAGAAATTAATAGAATAGAGTTAGAGAGTAGAAAAAATGTGTTAAAAAAGCATAGTTTTTTCTTGAATATAGAAGATAAATATCAATTTGGACTGTATAGGACAGAGGTGAGCGAATTGAAAGTAACGGAAGAAATGAAGCTAAGAATACAAGCAGTATTAATTCATGATCCATTATTTACGGTCGTACGTGAAACACCTATGGAAGCGAAATTATACAGCGATTCTTATTTAGCAGAAATAATTGAAAATAAGTTCTATTCAATTACGGATGTCGCTGTGTGGTTTGGCATATCGGATGCGAAGCTACGATACTATATCAAACCATTTAAGGAATATATTTTTCTCGACCAAGAAGTGACCCCCTCTACGACAACAGTTATACGTCTATCTTTCTTAGCAATATTAAAACTGAGAATGATTATGTTGTTAAAAGATGAGTACCGAGTCAAAGGTTTAAAACAACTATTGGGCATAGATGATGTGGGGCGTGTAAATCCACGACCTCATTTTGCCGAAGAAACAGCAGTCACAGTTCCTGATCATTTAGGTGAGAAAGTAGATATCCTTAGTAACGTTCTTAATCAAATGCTTCAAACAGGGTTATTTAAATTCAACAAACAGGATACTTCTGAAACTCAAATAGTAGTGAATGAAGATTTCTTCAAACAAAGATTGGTTGCACCTCCAAATGAATCGAATGAACAGATAGAAGAGATAAAAGCACAAACAGAGAAGTTAATAAAGGATAATGAGATGTTAAAAGATCAAATTCAAGACATTACTTCTCATAAAGTGAAGGATATTGCTGTGAAGTTAAGAGAACGCCATATTGAAAACGTGGTCGTTTCTGAATTACGTGCCGAAGCATTAAGTCAGTTTGAAAGCCAAAATAAATTTGGGCTATTCAAAAAACTGTTCTATTCTTCTGAAATCGAAAAGGAGAAAGAGCATTTCGTCTCTAACTATCTGAAAGAACATTTGTATGACAGATTAGAATTGGAGCTAGCCGATTATTATCAGGCAAATCAACTGCAAAAATAGTAGAAAGTGTTGGTGAAAAATGAGTTAAAAATGTTATTAGATAAATCAATGAATATTGAAATGATAAATTATGAAATCTAAGAAATTGGCACAATGAAATGTACCAAATGGCATAGCACCATAAAAGGTTTGGACTCTGTACTGAACAGGATTCAAACCTTTTGTTTTTGACTGAAGACTTGTAGGGATATAGAGGAGTGAATAGTTTGAGGACAGATATTGATAATTGGATGCCAATAACTGTTTCGGAAATATGTGAAGTGTTTTCTGAAATTCCAATAGGGTGGTATATCGCAGGTGGTTGGGCAATTGATTTACATTTAGGAAATAAGAGTAGGGAACATAGTGATATCGATGTAACAATCAATCGACAGGACCAACAAATTGTTCAACAATTATTAATGAAAAATTGGCTTTTATATAAGGCGGAGAATGGTAAGCTCATACCGTGGGAAGATGGTGAGTATTTAAACTCAACAAAAGATATATGGGTTAGTAAGTACAATGATTCACCCTGGGCATTTCAAATTATGATATTTGATACTGAAGAAAGTAATTGGTTTTATCGAAGAGAAAACTCAATAACAAGAGCAATGGAAGAACTGTTTTTAATGACAACCGAAGGGATACCTTATTTGAAACCAGAAGTCCTACTACTCTATAGGGCAGGTTCTTCGAAAGTCCGGGAAAAAGATGTTGATGATTTTCAAACCATTCTCCCTATACTGACAGCAAAAGAAAAAGAATGGCTTAAGGAATCATTAATTCAACAATTTCCTGAAGGACATGCATGGGTTATATACCTTTAATAAGTGCAGTTTAATAGTACAGGGGGAAGAATGATGGATATGATTTTACAAGATGTTATCAATTGGGTCAGAATGACTGATAAACAGATTGTTATTGGCATTTCAGGACATGGTGCTGCTGGAAAAACAACATTTGCCAATAAGTTATTAAAGCTACTAGATCAAGACGAAGTGAATTATATTAATACAGATCCTTATATTGTTAGTTCGAACATACGAAAACATGCAATTATCGACTATACATATCAAAACGAGAGTCATCGTTTTAAAATGACTGCTTGCCATCCATCAGCGCATCATTTGCCTTCATTAGAAAGAGATGTTCAGATGGTTAGAGATGGTTTAGATTTATATACGATAGATTCACATTATATGAAAAGCGAATTAATTTCTTCAAAAAACAAAGTAACGATTGTAGAAGGAATGAGTGTCGCATTTATTAATCCAGATTTATTTGATTTGAAAATTTACTTCTATACAGATAGTGAAACGGAATTAATGAGAAGATCGAGCCGTGATATTGTTGAAAGGGGAACTGATATCAATTATTTAAGGCAGTCTCATGATGAACGTCGAATTCAGTACGAAGTGTTTATGCATCCATACAGTCAGCATTTTGATATTATTATCAAAAGTTCTGATGAAACATTTTGTCTAGAAAAAAATACTTTTGAATTTATATTGAAATGAAGGGAATCCATTTTGAACAGGCATTTTTCAAAATGGATTCTTCTTTGTTTACCAATAATAAGAACATGTTTATGAGTTTTTCAAAATTTATGATGCCATTTCAATCTCTCTAATTTACTTAGATACTGAAATCTTAGAAAGATTACCTTTTAATAAGGTGCACTAGCCTACGGCTCAATTAATTACCGTTTTCATTTGCTGGCGATACGATATAGGGCTAGTAGTAAATTTCGATTTAAATACTTTTGAAAAATAATTTGCATCATTAAATCCTGTCGTTGTGGCGATGTCACTAATTGGCAAACTAGTTTCTTTAAGAAGTTGTATAGCATGTGTAAGACGCTTTTCATTTAAGTATTGTTTAAAAGTAACTCCTTTAGTTGTTGAAAATAACATGCTTAAGTAGCTTGTGCTAATACCTAAGAAGTCAGCCAGTGTTTTAAGGTTCAACTTGCTATCGGAGTAATAAATATCAATATAATCTAGTGCTCCATTTACATAATCAAACTGGCCGTTTTCCTTTTGGTGTACTGCTTGATTCATTACATTTTGGCAAAAGAGGACGAACTCTTGGATGATAGTGTAGAGAACAGGATGATTCAAAACCATCTCAAATAATAGGTCGTATTTCTTTTCCAATTCAATCATTTTATCCATTTGATATTTCAGCATAAAGCGTCTTACTTGAGCTAATATGCTTGTAAGATGAATGCGGATGGCATCGGGTTGATAGTAAATCTCCAAATTAGAAATGTTATACAAAAATATCTTAATAGCTTGGACATCATTTTGCTCTAAGCTATTGATCCAAAGGCGTTGCTGTTCAATTGTTAAAAAGTGATCGAATTTTTTGTAGACAGGCATTTGGCTAATATAAAAAATTTGAGAGAACCCATTTTGGAAACGCAAACTCAATGCCTGTTTTAATGCATTATACATAGTTTTCATGGATTGATTTGGTGTATCATAAATGGCGATATTTAAATGGGCATTATGAGACTTAGTCCACTCTCGCATAATTGATTTTACCTTTTTAATTAACTCTTCTAGGTTTTTATCATTTGAAAAGCACATAATTCTTTTTGATAATGGATAAAAGGTAAAGTGCTGTGAGAATGGTAGAGATTGTATCCAATGAAAGAGTAACTCATTTTGCTCTGAAAACTCAGTTTCTATCATAAAGCAAAAAACATTGTCTTCTATTGGAGTTGGAGAATCATCTATAAATAATGCTGGATATATTGAGTTCTCTTGTACATAAGAAAGTGTATCTCTAAAAGGATTCGAAACTTGACGAGATGCATGTGTTAAATACTGTTTCAACAAATTCAAATCGATTGGTTTTACTAGCAAAGTTAAAGCTCGTAAAGAAAGAGCTTCTTGTGCATTTTTAAATAAGGGTTCAGCAGTTATTGTGATTAAATGATGAGGTTGAATCGATAAAGCCCTCTTTAATCCATTTGTTTTATCTTGCATTAATATTTCAAGTTCTAGCAAAACAATTTCTGGATTCTCCATTTCAAGACAATTTATAGCATCTTCGACGGTTCCTGCCTCGTATACAGTTGTAATATCCAACTGATAGTGTTTTATAAACCATTGAATGCCCGTTCTTTCGGTTTGATCTCTATCGATTATTAATAGTTTCATCCTGCTCACCACCACTCCAATTTTTATGATTAATACGTTGTTGATATAAAATCTAAAAAAAGTACCTATGTAATCTAATATAATTCTATACAATCTAAAATAATTCCTCTTTTTGCATTATCACCTATTTTAAAGCTGCCCGGATAATGCCTAAATCGTCAACAGTTTATTGAAATGGTTTAAATGATCTAAAGACAATTATTTAAACAACTGCAAATGAATTCGTGGGATAAACTGTATTAGCATATGATGTTTTGGAACAATGATTTCTGGAGGCGGCTAAATGGAAATTAGTGAGATGGAAAAAGACTTTTAAATTTCTGTGGACCTAAGCCACCATATTTCTGGAAATTGAGTTGAAGTCATTGAATGAATTTGAGGATACTATGAGGTGTAACTTTGTAAAAGTAGGAAACCTAAATAAACGAACCAATTACTAAGATTCGTTTATTTGGTGAGGGACATTTTACCACTTGATTTTGATATAGGTAAGGTAAATTATTATGAGGTTTAAAATTTAAATTAGTGGAGGTTTCGAATGAGTGAATCCAAAACACAGGTGTTTGTCAGTGATTTTACAGGGGCGACGGATGCCATCAAAATTCAAGCTGCGTTAGATTTTGCGTTTGCAAATAAGCAAAAAGTCGTCATTGCAGAAGAACGTAAATACCAACTAAACGCAACAATCAAGATCCGTGAAGGGGTAGAGTTACGCGGAGAACGTGCAACTCATTACTCATTAGATGCAAATTTGAGAGGTTTTGAGTTGGAACAAGGTGCTTCTTTTTGTGGTGGTACGATCAGTATAGGAATTAATAATTACGCGAAGGAAGTTGTCTATTTAGACGGAAAATATAGGTATGATAGTACTAGTGCCAAAACAGTTATACGTGATTTAGTCATGTGGAACTGGACGTCAACGACTAGCGGGATAGGTTTATCTTTATTCTCGGGTGGAGACACTCATCAAATTCAATTTCTAAACATTGAACGACTTGTGATATGGAATTTTGACATCGGCATTAAATTAAAAGCAACTGAACCAACTAAGGGCCAAACGTGGATCAATGCAAACCGATTCGACAAAATCACATTTTCAGAGTGTAATCAAATGATTGTGATTGAATCAAATACTTCTGTTCCATTTGAATGTTCAGGGAACATATTTTCAGACCTGCAAATTCAACCAGGCACTTCCACTAAACAAATTCTAAAAATTTCAGGTATGGGTAATTCGTTCACCGGCGTTCTATGGGATACACAGTTGATTCAACATACAGGACCTATTGCAGAATTTACCTCTACGAGTTCCATGAACAACATAAATATGATGTTCTTTCCTGAGGAACGTTACGTCAACAATGGTGAGAACTCAAACAGAGTCGGTGTTGGTGGATTGACCGCAGAAGGTGAATTGGTGGGGCGTGACTGGAATACGGTCCAGAAGATGGGAACGTATCGAATCATTGAGCCATCAGGATTAACAGCAGCTCTTCATCAGCCTGTAGGAGCTTATGAATATGGAATTATGACTGTTTTCACAACGGGAGACAACGTAGCGCAATTTTATGTTCCACATCAAGGAACTGAGAATTTCTATATTAGATCAAAGTTCGGTTTAACTGACTGGACTCCATGGAAATTGAGTGGTAATGGTGGTGGTCCTGCAAACATCGAAGTATTATCAGCAGACCCTGTAAATCCTTCGATTGGTAAAATGTGGATTAGGGGTGATCTGTAGATGGGCACACCTATTGCCTATCAACGCATCCAAACAGCTAAAGGGACATTTGAAATTCCTTTGTACTCAATGAAAGATACTTCTATCCTGGATAAATCACTTCAGGTAATGACGCATAAAGGTCTAGCTTGCTATGAACTAGCTGATGCGAAGGTGGGAGGGGTAGAAAATTCTTCTTTCCTTAGAATTCAAACTCACAAGGGTATGAAAGCAATTAAAGTTGTTGTAAACATCATCAAACCGATTAATACAGCCAAAGCAAGGGTAAACGACAAGGCGTCAGTTATTATTGAAAATACGACAGACTATCTCCATGTTTCAACTCCTTGGGCTGGGAGGGGGCTAGTCATACCGATTGGACCACTAGTTCCAAACCATTATTATGATTTTACAATGTCATTAGAAGTATCATATTCCTATACCAAAGTAGATTTTATACAGGTGAGTATATGGAACGCCACACAAAAAAAATACCTGGCCAATGGTACGGCGATAATGTCTAGCACTCCGAGAGTTGGAGTTAAACAAGATCTGAAAAGTAACCGGTTTAACACGGGGGCAATTTTGACGACAGATCAAATTGAGTTAAGGATATTTTCTGCAAATGGGGATAAAAACACGGATGATTCATTAAACTTTAAAGTCTATAAAGCAGGAATGACGATTAAATTAGTTTGAATTCTAGGAGGTCATTCAGCTCTTTTTATTATGCTATTTGATGTGATTGGAATACTTTAAGGTCGATTTCGTGGATAGAAATTTATAAAATGGTTTCATAATGATTTAATCCAGTCTGTTTCGCTAACTAACAAGAAGTAATGAGAAGCTAGAAAGTTTTTTAATGAGATTTTACACATTTACACTCGGTTCAACAGTTATATTATCCATGCTAATTAGTACGTTTTAAATTTTGAATATTGAATTGGTAAGAGTATCCCACTTTCAGAAAACTGGAGATTGGTATACTCTTTTTTATTTGCCAGTTTCATCTAGGTTGCTACTCATCTATTTTTTATGGTAAATGCACTTTTAATAATAAATATAAAATAATTCCCTATCTAATCTAATATAATTCCATGCAATCCAAAATAATTCCTCTTTTTTAAAACTTTTTTACATATATTTTTAATGGTCAGAATTTTAAAATTATAAAAAGGGGGAGTGGTTGAAATGGAGGACATTCGAGAAAATGAGTTGACTGTAAAGAATTCAAAAACAGATTTTATGTCAGTTTTTAAATTTGTAATCTGCAGCTTGATCGGTATATTTAGCTTCTTTGTTACTTTTACATACAACGAAAAATCTTCTATTTTACTAGATCATATTGTTAGCTGGATATCGACAAATGCAGCAACTTTTGTAACTGTCTATATCATAATAATGCTAGTTTGTGGAGCTGCATATCCATTTATCACAAAAACATGGAATAAGGATATCGTTAATATTGTGATGTCAGTTTTTAAGGTAATTGGTTTAGGCATTGGTTTATTACTTATATCTGGGATAGGGCCAGATTGGCTGTTTGACCCAAGTGTAGGGCCTTTTTTAATGGAGAAGTTGATAAAACCTGTAGGGGTACTTATTCCGATTGGAGCTATCTTCTTAGCATTGTTAGTCAGTTATGGTTTGCTTGAATTTATTGGGGTATTCATGCAACCTATTATGCGCCCGATTTTTAGAACACCTGGTCGTTCTGCAGTTGATGCAGTAGCCTCTTTTGTTGGTAGTTATTCTGTTGGTTTATTACTAACCAATCGTGTATTCAAACAAGGGAAATATACGATTCGTGAAGCGGCCATTATTGCAACCGGTTTCTCAACTGTTTCGGTAACATTCATGGTTGTTGTAGCGAATACACTAGATTTAATGGCCTATTGGACTTCGTTTTTCTGGGTATCACTCATCGTTACTTTTATGGTCACGGCAATTACAGCTAGAATATGGCCACTTGGAAAGTTAAAAGATGAGTATATTGTAGAACAAGGTGATCCAGAAGTGATTGTAACTGAAAAAAGACTATTAACTGCGTGGTCTGAAGCAATGCAAGCAGTGAAGCATAATCCACCATTGTTAAAGAACCTTCTACAGCATTTAAAAGAAGGTTTGTTGATGACAATGAGTGTCTTACCATCCATTCTTTCAATTGGATTACTAGGTCTTTTATTAGCAATGTATACACCTATATTTGATTGGGTTGCCTATATTTTTGTACCATTCACATGGATTTTGCAATTACCTGAGCCTATGTTGACTGCTAAAGCTTTAGCGGTTTCTATTGCCGAGATTTTCTTACCGGCATTATTAGTCGTGAAAGCAACGGTCGTGACGAAATTTATAGTAGCCGTTGTGTCTATTTCCGCTATTTTATTTTTCTCAGCAGTAATTCCTGTAATCATTTCAACTGATATTCCTTTAACGATACGTCAACTAATTATCATTTGGTTCCAACGTGTTGTTTTAACACTAATTCTAGTAACACCAATCGCATTTTTACTATTTTAAAGGGAGTGTGTCATGATGGAAAATGTTATGCAAAATATTAAAGCACCAACTGGCAGTGAATTAACTTGTAAAGGCTGGACGCAAGAAGCGGCTATGCGTATGTTAATGAATAATTTGGATCCAGAAGTAGCTGAAAATCCTGATGAACTTGTTGTTTACGGGGGAATAGGGAAAGCTGCTCGTAATTGGGAAAGCTATGCCCAAATTATCGAGTCGTTGAAAAAGCTAGAAAATGATGAAACTTTACTTGTGCAATCAGGGAAACCTGTCGCAGTATTCCGCACTTATGAGCATTCACCACGTGTATTAATCGCAAATTCAAACTTAGTTCCAGCGTGGGCAAATTGGGAGCACTTTTATGAATTAGAAGATAAAGATTTAATGATGTATGGACAAATGACAGCTGGAAGTTGGATCTATATTGGTGCACAGGGTATTTTGCAAGGCACATATTTAAGCTTTGTGGAAGCGGGTAAAAAAGTATTTGGATCAGCGGATTTAAAGGGGAAATTAATCTTAACTGGCGGCATGGGTGGTATGAGTGGCGCTCAACCGCTAGCTGGTAAAATGGCTGGAGCTGTTATATTAGTTGTCGAAGTCGATAAGAGACGTATCGAACGTAAAATCAAGGAAGGGTATTGTGATTATTTAGCAGAAGATTTAGATGAAGCACTGAAATTGGCTAAACAGCTTCAAGACAAAAATGAACCTGCTTCCATCGGGCTTGTCGGTAACTGTGCGGATGTCTATCGTGAAATTTTTGACCGTGGGATTGTTCCTGATTTTGTAACGGATCAAACAAGTGCGCATGACCCATTAAATGGTTACATTCCGAATCATATGACACTTGATGAAGCACTTCAGCTGCGCAAGAGTGATCCGAAACTTTATGAGCAAAAGGCAAAACAAGCGATGGCTGATCATGTGCAAGCCATGCTCGATTTCCAAACTGCAGGAGCAGAAGTATTTGACTACGGTAATAATATTCGCAAATACGCTCAAGAAATGGGTATCGAAAATGCCTTTGATTTCCCAGGCTTTGTTCCAGCATACATTCGACCACTATTCTGTGAAGGAAAAGGACCATTCCGATGGGCTGCACTTTCAGGTGATCCTGAAGATATTTACAAAACAGATGCCCTTGCAAAAGAAATGTTTGCAGATGATGAAGGTCTTGTGAACTGGATTGATATGGCTCAGAAAATGGTCAAGTGGCAAGGTTTACCTGCACGTATTTGTTGGTTAGGTTATGGAGACCGTCACCGTTTTGCTTTAAAAGTAAATGAAATGGTGGCATCTGGTGAGTTAAAGGCGCCAATCGTATTCGGTCGTGATCATTTAGATTCAGGTTCAGTGGCATCTCCTAATCGTGAAACTGAGGGTATGAAAGACGGTTCGGATGCAGTATCTGATTGGCCAATCTTAAATGCTTTAGTCAATACTGCAGGTGGAGCGAGTTGGGTAAGTGTTCACCACGGCGGCGGAGTAGGCATGGGTTATTCACAACATGCAGGGCAAGTGCTTGTCGCAGACGGAACAGAAATGGCATCAGATAAAATTAATCGTGTATTAATATCAGACCCTGGAATGGGCATTGTTCGTCATGCGGATGCGGGTTATGATATCGCTATCAAAACAGCACAAGAGAAGAATGTGCATATGCCAATGTTAAAAACAGAAGGGTGATCACACATGATTATACTCATTGAAAATGCAAATCAATTAATTACTTTACAAGGAACCAAGAAAAAAGCTCGCACAAAAGAAGAAATGAGCAATATACAAATCATTGAAAATGGTAGTGTATTAATAAGTGGAGATCGTATTGTAGCAACGGGTACAAAAGCATCATTGAGAGCACATTATCCAGAATTGGTATCACAAGCGAAAATAATTGATGCTTCTGGTAAAGTGGTTATGCCCGGCTTAGTGGATGCACATACACATCTAGTCTTTGGTGGTACTCGAGAAAATGAATTTCAAATGCGTCTAAACGGTGCAACCTATATGGACATTATGAATGCCGGTGGTGGAATTCATGCTACAACGAAAAAAACACGAGAAGCATCATTTGAACATCTTTATGAAAAAACATATGAACATCTCAATGCTTTTTTAAAACATGGCATTACAACTGTTGAATCGAAAAGTGGCTATGGCTTAGATTGGACTACTGAGGAAAAGCAACTCCAAGTCGCGAAAAAGCTGCAAGAAAATCATGTAGTAGATGTAGTAAGTACCTTCATGGGTGCACATGCAGTTCCTGCTGAATACAAAAACGATCCGGATGCATTTGTAGACATCATAATAAATGACATGATTCCGAAAGTAGCGGAAGGAAATCTTGCTGAGTTTAATGATGTCTTTTGTGAAAAAGGTGTGTTCACGCCGGAGCAGTCACGCAAGATTTTATTAGCCGGGAAAGAACATGGTTTGATCCCTAAAATCCACGCTGATGAAATCGAGCCATATGAAGGTGCTGAGCTTGCTGCTGAAGTGGGAGCTATTTCAGCAGAGCATTTATTAGTGGCATCTGATAAAGGTATTCGTGATATGGCTGAAGCAGGAACGGTTGCGGTATTATTACCTGGGACTGCATTCTTCTTAAAAGCGGATTCTGCTAGGGGGCGATTAATGATTGATGAAGGCGTTCCAGTAGCGATTTCAACTGATTTTAATCCAGGTTCTTCGCCAACAATCTCTCTGCCATTTATCATGAATTTAGCATGTATGAATATGGGCATGACAATGGAGGAAGTATTAACAGCCACAACAATCAACGCTGCTTATGCGATTAATCGAGGGCAAGAAATTGGCTCAATTGAAGAGGATAAAAAAGCAGATGTACTTATCCTTGATGTTGCGAATTATCAACAACTGCAGTACTTCTATGGCATGAATCATACACATACGGTCATTAAAAATGGTCGAGTTGTTGTTGAAAATGGCGTGTTGTGTAGTGAATTACAAAACGTTACTGACTGAGAATGAGCTTAAAATTATTATGGAAAAGCCTCTGATGCAATAATCAGAGGTTTTTTTCTATGGTTTAATAGAGACGTATTCATATTTTTGAAAATAATGAATCGGAAATGAGCCGACCGGCGTCTATAGTGTGGTTGCTTGAAAGGAGGGCGCGGATTGGCTAAATAGTGAATGTTCTTCAACAAATATTAAAAATTGAAGAGATTTACTTTCACTAAAATAAAGGTATTTTGGAATATTTGTCTAAAATATATTAGTTCGGTTAAATAAATATATGTAAGTTTTATGATTTCTAAAGGGGGGGATGTAAATGGCGGATAAGAAGACAAGAAATCTTTATTTTTTTGTTTCACTTATGTTTGAAAAAAAGCGTTTAATCGTGACAGGTATTTTGTTAATGATCATCGCAACTTTTATTGATTTATTATCACCTCTAGTTATGAAGCAAATAATTGATTCAGCAATTCCTGAAAAGAATTTCAAAGCATTGTTTATGCTTATTGTCATTTTAACCGTTTTACCTATACTATCAACAATTTTTAGAACTGTACGAACCATACTAAATATTAAAATCGGAGGGAATGTAACCGAAAAGTTAAGAACGATGGCGTTTGAGAAGGCCTTTACACTATCATCAATTAACTTAAATCGTTTGAAACTTGGTGATATTGTAGATCGTGTAACTCGCACTTCGGGTTTAATAGGTGAAGTATATATAGCGAATGAATTACTGAACGGTATTACAAGCCTATTCATGTTTATAGGAATGACTATATTTATGCTCAGCATTAGTTGGAAATTAACATTAATTGCATTTTTAGTTATTCCGCTCGTAGTTATCACTACTTATATGTTAGGAAGAATATCAGAATCTAAAACAAAGAGTTATATGGAATATACAAATAATGAAATGACTTTTTTTACGGAACTAATCAGTGGCATAAAAAATGTCCAAATCTTCTCCCAACAACAAAATGAAATAAAAAACGTAAAGAGTTTGTTGAAAAAACATAGAGAACTGCATTTAAATACGAGTATATATCGAAGGTCATATGCTGATATATTCAATCAATTGGTAAAGTCAATGGCATTAGGAATAGTATTTGCTGTAGGTGCTTGGGATATTAGTAATAATCAATTATCTATTGGATCGCTTATTGCTTTCACAGTATATGTCCCTCAGCTATACACTTTAGTAAATGAAATATAAACTGCTTATATGGGAACTACTAATGTTAGGCCTATCATAAAGCAATTAAATACATTTTTAGATATACAGGAACCCATTATTGAAATCCCAAATGCAATCCCTCTAAAAAATGTCAGGGGTGAAATAGAGTTTCAAAATGTGTCGTTTACATATGAAAACAATCGAGCTGGTTTACAAAATGTCTCTTTTAAAGTACAACCTGGTGAAACTATAGGAATAGTTGGAGGTTCAGGCGGCGGTAAAACAACAATATTAGAATTATTAATGCGTTTTTATGACCCAACTGAAGGGTCAGTATGTATTGATGGGGTCGATATTTCAAAATATAATCTTATTAATTTTAGAAATGCTATAGGATTAGTAACGCAGGATCCATTTCTTTGGAATAGGACAATAAAAGAAAATCTAATTTATGGAGTTCCTAATGCGACTGAAGATCAAATATTACACGCAATTAAAGTAGCACAACTAGAAGAATTTATCGATAGTTTACCAGAAGGATACGAAACAGTAGTTGGAGAGCGAGGTGTTCGTATTTCAGGGGGAGAAAAACAACGATTAGCTATTGCCAGTGCAATATTAAAAGATCCACCCATCATTCTGTTAGATGAACCGACATCAGCATTAGATGCAAATACTGAATCCTTATTACAATCTCAAATGGAAGAAGTATTTAAAGGTAAAACAATCGTTCTAGTAGCACACAGACTAGCTACAATACGAAATGCATCTAAGATTTTAGTGTTAGATAATGGGGACATAATTGAGTTTGGTACTCCTAAAGAGCTGATAAATAATAAAGGAGCTTATTATAGCTTATTATCAAAACAAGTATCCACAAATTAATTCGATTATGGAATCCAATATAGTACTTTTTCGATTAATAGAACAGTATATTTTAATATATCTACTCTAGTGGTAGTAAGCAAATTCTTCATTAAATTTAGTACTAGACATAATATAATAATAAAAAATTCCTTTTAATAAAAAGGAGAAATGGGGTTTAATGTGAAACCAGTGATCGGTATTTCTTCAAGCCTAAATGAACAATTACTTACACTTCCAACTGATAATATTCATGCTATTTCAAAATTTGGTGGTTTACCTATTGTCCTTCCTAATTATGAGGAAACTGAAGCCGATTTAATTGTAGAAATGATTGATGGTTTACTGTTAACGGGTGGAGGAGATATTGATCCAATACTTTTTGGAGAAGAGCCACATCAAAAGCTTGGATCTATAACGCCTGAGCGAGATACATTTGAAGTTGCTATCGTCAAGGAAATGTTACTCCAGAATAAACCGATTTTAGGGATTTGTAGAGGTGCGCAAATTCTAAATATAGCTGTAGGTGGTGACATGTTTCAGGACATTTATACACAAACAGAAGAGAATCTTTTACAACATCAACAACAAGCACCACGTTGGCATGCGTCACATTTTGTACACGTAGAAGACAATACGATGCTAAAGTCAATTGCTCAAAAGGAAAAGTTTAAAGTAAATAGTTTCCATCATCAAGCAAATAGAAGGATACCTGGTGAATTTGTAGTATCAGCGAGAGCTAGTGATGGAGTTATTGAAGCTTTTGAAAGCAAAAAACATCACTTTGTCATGGGGGTACAATGGCATCCAGAGTGTATGTTGTTAAATAATGATGAAACATCAGCAGAAATAATGAAGGCATTTATCAATGCCTGTATAAAATAATATGTACAAAGCGACTGTATTTAAACAGTCGTTTTTTGTTTGGAAAATATCTCATTTGAGTGAGCTGAATGCTCGAGATTACTGTGTTGATAATTTTATGCGGATAAATACGCTAAAGTAAATTATTTTAGATTCATGAATCCATTTTTAATGGGGAAAACTATCCTAAGTCCAAAAAAGGAGGTATCTTAGCTTGAGTCAACGGCTTCGATTCATGCTTTTCTTAAGCGCATTTTTCTTTGTTATTTCAACCAATGTTTCAGCTGCTGAAGAACCAACGAGAGAGCAGATTCTAGAACAACGCATGGAATACTATATAAAATATTCTAATGACACATTGCCGTGGTATTACTTGGCAGCTGTTGACCAATTTGAAAGGAATATTGAACAAGTACGTAATGACATACCGAAAAGAGAAGGTGTACTTGCCATTCAGTTTGCTGATGACTTTTGGACGGGGATACTGAATCCTAAAAAGGATGATACAAACTTAAAATCCATTGGTTTCTTTAATGGGAATGGTGCTGATGGAAACAATGATGGTGATGCAGATCGTCAAAATGATGATGACGTCATGTACGCACTTGCAGAATATTTAAGTGCACATGGTACAGATGAAAAAGGTTTTAAACATGCTTTAAAGGAATATTATAAGGTCGATGATACAGTAAACCAAATCATTACGAATGCGAAAATTTATGAGAAATTTAAAACGTTGAATTTAGATAAGCGAGCTTTCCCACTTTCCATTAAACATGATTACAGTTATCACAGTACTTGGGGAGCCTCAAGAGGTTGGGGCGGACGTAGGATGCATGAAGGTACAGATTTGTTTGCCTCATATGGTGTTCCAGTGAAATCTGCTACATATGGTCTCGTTGAGGTCATGGGCTGGAATGAATTTGGCGGCTGGCGAATAGGCATACGCGATAATAATAACACTTATCATTATTATGCCCATTTGTCTAGTTATGAAAAAGGGATAAAACTGGGAGATATCGTTGAGCCTGGAACAGTAGTTGGTTATGTGGGAAGTTCTGGATACGGCAAGAAAGGAACTTCAGGTAAATTCCCTCCGCATTTACATTATGGTATGTATAAATACAACGGAAGAAATGAATGGGCATTTGATCCGTTTCCTTCGCTAAGACTTTGGGAACAAGCAGAAAAAGGTACGAAAAAAATATAGAAAAAGGTACTGAATTATGGAATCTGTAACTCCATAATCCGGTACTTTTTTATTTCCTAATCAATGAATTATAAACTTATCACAAGTAAATTGAAATTCATAATATATACATAATTTTGGAAATGAATTATTATTGAATGATATAAATAAAATGGGATATTTGCCAAATTTAAATAGGGGTGATTTTCATGAGTCAAGATTGTTTTATCTGTAGTAAACATAAAGGAGAGGTTCTTACTGCTGGAACTACTATATATGAAGATGATTATATTTTTGTAGGGCATATTGATAAAGGATCTAACCCAACATATCTTGGTCATATTATGATTGACTTAAAGAGACATACGCCTGGAATAGGGGATATGACTGTTGAGGAAGCAAAAGCATTTGGTTTAATGATGACTAGAGTTAGTAAAGCTTTAACGAAAGTTGAAGGAGCAGAACATGTCTATTCTATGGTTTCTGGCAACTCAGTATCACATCTGCATATGCATATTGTTCCGCGTTATCCGAACACACCTAGAAAATATTGGAGTCCAATGGAGTTAAACGAATGGGCAGAGGCTCCAAAAGGTTTAGGTAATGAAATAACTCAAGTTTGTTTGCGTATTAAAGAATACTTAGTGGTGACGCCTTATGATTAACTATGATAATTCAGAAATAACCTGGATAGGTAGCCGAAAAAACTATGTTGACGAGCCTAATATTGAAAAGATTAACGATATTGTAGTTGGAAGATTCGGTGGAAATTCATCTGCAGGTCAGTATAAAAATGAAGATGGTTGCTTAATTTGGATAAGTGATAAGATGGATTGGGAATTCGCTATGATTTTGGATGCCCATAATTCAGGGGAGAGCGCAGAGCTAATTATAAAGCAGTTCGAGCAAGAAAAGCTACGAATTCAAAATGTCTTAAATTTATCTGTTAGTATCGCTTTGAAGAAGATGGATGCACTTATTTTAGAAATATTTCAACAACCTAATTTCTTATCAGATTGTCGCAAAGTACAAGGAGAAACAGCCTGTCTCATCGTTATTCGAAAAGACAAATTTCTATGGTGGTTCTCGGTTGGTGATTGCATCTTACATTTGTTTAGTGAAGAACTTCTTGAAATGGGAGAAAGTCAGTTAAATCAACGCAGTTTTTATGAATGGATAGGGCAAGTGAATACGTTTGAATTAGATGTACCATGTTATAGCATGGGTAAAAAAGAACTGAGGCAAGGCGTCAATCATCTATTTCTTACAACAGATGGATTAACTGAATGCCCAGGCGTAGATTTTCAAGATCCACTAATGATTAACAAGCAATTTGAAGGTACATCAATTGAAGCAGGTGTATGGCAGTTGTTAAAAGAAATAGAACAACACCATGTAAGGGATAGTACAACTATTATTACTTGGAAAATTGAAGTTCACAAGCAGGCTAGTTTACCAAGCAATATGGAAAGTTAGATCCGGTTTTCATTAGAGTTAATTGAAAAATTAAATCTATCATACAAAAATACTCTATACAGTTGCTTAATTAAAAGGAATGAAATTGTATAAATTACCATTATACATGAAGGATATTTTCATCAACATCTAGAAGTAATAGTTAACGCAATTAAAGGAGGAAGAATCATGAGCCAAATCTGTGTGATTAGCATTTATGTGCCAAATATTAAAGAAGCAATTAGCTTTTATACTACTGTTTTAGGGTTTGAGGTAAACAAACAATATGGACCTAACATTGTAACTCTCGTTCATGGAGATTTACCGATAGTCTTAGAGGAATCAGAACAGTCTACATACAGTCCTGAAAGCAATAATACAGGAGTTGTTTTAGCCTTAAAAACAGAGGACATTCATCAAACAGTTAAAACTTTAAAAGAATATAATGTTGATTTCATTGTAGATGAGCCAAGTGATTGCCCTCCAGGTAAATTTATTAGCTTCCGAGATCCTTTTGGGAATGTCTTAGAGTATTTACAATTTGATTGATGGTGAAAATGAATACGCTCGTAAGTCTTTTGCAATAACATTAGTATAGAGTATTCAAAAAAATAGAGCTATTTCTACTAATGAGTAGAGGCAGCTCTATTTTTAATTGTCCACAAAATCAAAATTGAAATCTAATCTTCATTTCTATATTCTAAAATATCCCCGGGTTGGCAGTCCAAAGCTTTACAAATACCTTCTAAAGTTGAGAATCTGATTGCTTTTGCCTTTCCATTTTTAAGAACCGAAAGATTTGCCATCGTTATGCCAACTCTCTCCGAAAGCTCAGTTAAACTCATTTTCCTTTTTGCTAACAACACATCTATATTGATTAAGATCGCCATTTAATCACCTCAAACTGTCAAGTCATTCTCTGATTTTATCTCTATTGCACTTTTAAGAAGTTCCTGAAGGACTGCCGTAAAGAGTGAAATAACGATTGTTGCAAAAATAATTACAAATCCTATAAGTGCGATTCCTGGGTGTAAAGCATTTTGTGGAAAAAGGAAAATTAAACCGATTATATACAAGGCAATTATTGTGAATGCACAAGTTTTAATATTTCCTAAAGAAATAACAGCTAGATGTGAGAAAGTATTTTCACTTTCAATGTAGTTTAAAAGCTTTAAAGCATGATACAAAGCAAGAAAAAAAGGTATAGCAGTAATGTACAAACCTAAAAGAACAGGTAATTTAAGATATGAGAATTCTGGATTCATCTCTGCTGCATTTCTTGCCAAGTCAGGTAACAAAAATACGCATAGTGCAAGGATTGTTAACCCAATAATAAAGATAGTCACCTTTAAACCAAGTTTTGTTCCTTTTTTCATAAAGCACCTCACTCTTTATTGTTATTTACATAATACACAAATATTTATCGATTATCAATATTATTTTACTAAATACCGATAAATAAATTAATTATTCTGAATAACAAGAAAATACTAATTTTCCAACTAATATCATTCTCCAAGCTGCATTGATTATGACATTAAATGGATATGTCTACTATTTATACGGTGTGACTATATACGTATTTATATTGCTAATGATTAGTTAATTTAGTGGAAATAATATAAAAATTTGTGATTCTATTAACATATTTCATTGCCAACTATTAGAAATCATGATATATTTTTTGAGGATAATAGGCAACTAAAAAATGGGGTTGCAATAGCCATGAGTCTAAAGTGATGTTGTTATGACAACCAAGTTGCTAAAAAAATGCTAGATTAGTCTCTGTTCTAGTTTTTATTTTGCCTATTTCGTTCAGGGATAGTTTTTTTCGTTATTACATAAAAATAAAAAAGGAGGGAATTACTTATTATGCGATATTTTAAAAACTTTTCATTAAAGAATAAGTTGTTATTAACAGTTTCTATTATTGTTTTAACTCTTTTCACTGTTTTAACGATACAAAGTATTACGCAATTACATACTCAGTTAGATAAAAATCTCGAACAAGAACTAAAAAGTGTCGGTTTGTTAACATCAAAAAACCTTGCTCCTAATGATGTGGAAAACTTACTTTCCATTAAGGGAAATGATGATCCACAGTTTAAAGAAATTCAAAGCACTTTGGAGGACATAAAGGAAAAACAAGGTGTTATTTACTGGAGCTATATATGGAAGATGGGGCCTGAAGGTGTTACTAATATCGGATATACGGAAAATTTAGAAAAAGCGTTTAATGCCGGTGAGTTGTTTACTGAAATTGCTCCAATTCATTTGGAAACTGCAAAGTTTGTATTTAAAAATGATCAAATAAAGGTAACGCCAATTTTTGAAGATCAGTTTGGTAAATGGAGAACTGTTTTTAGTCCATTGAAAGACAGAAATGGAAAGACGATTGCAGTATTAGGTATCGATTATTCTGCAGATTATATTCAGACGATTATTACTAAAAGTGTAACAAAACAAATAATCACGGCAATCATCGGACTTATCATTTTACTATTTGTACTTTATTTCACTATCGATCGCCTGCTTAAACCATTAAATAAAGCAGTTACGGTTGCAGATCAAGTGGCGAATGGTGACTTAAAAAATGTAGAACTTGAGACTACAAATGACGAAGTTGGTAAACTGTCACAGTCTATAAAAACGATGGTTTCAAATTTACAGCATGTCATAATGAATATCAAAAATACGTCAAATCAAGTTGCATCATCTGCAACGCAACTAACTGCCAATGCGACAGAATCTTATAAGAACTCTACTAATGTATCTAACGAGATGGATCGAATGGCTCGAAATGCTGAAACATCGTTGATAATGACAGAAGAAACAGCCACAGCAATGGAAGAGTCGGCTGAAGGAATACATCGAATTGCAGAATCAGCCTATACCGTTTCTGAATCTTCTAACCTAACTTCAAATGCAGCTAAGCAAGGGAATGAAGTCATTCAACAAGTAATTGGTCAAATGAATTTAATTAATGAATCCGTTAATCAAATGGATGAAACAATTAAAGGTTTGAATAGTAACTCAACTAAAATTAGTGGAATCGTAAACTTTATAACTGATATAGCTGATCAAACAAACTTATTGGCATTAAACGCTGCCATTGAAGCGGCTAGAGCAGGAGAGCACGGCAAAGGATTTGCGGTAGTTGCCGGTGAGGTTAAGAAGTTAGCGGAACAATCGTCTCATTTTGCAGGAGAAATTTATAAGATTATTAATGAAATTCAAGTAGATTCGAATGCATCCGTAAAGGTTATGGAAAAAGGAAAAGAAAATGTGAAAGTTGGATTGGATTATACGACACAAGCAGGAGCGATATTTAAAGAAATACTCAATTCTGCTAAACATGTAGCAGAACAAATTCAGGAAATATCTGCTGCGTCACAACAAATATCTGCTTCGTCGGAAGAAGTGGCAGCGACAGTCAATAATTTGAAAGTATCATCACAACACTCGGCTGAATTTTCATTAAGTGTTTCCAAGTTAACGAATGATCAATTATTAGCTATGCAGGAAGTACAAGAAGCATCTGCCTCATTAGGGCAAACAGCTGAGGAATTACAAGCACTTATTACTAAATTTGAATTAGAGGATGATAAAAAATGATGGACTTAAGACTTGCTGGAAAAAATGTGCTAGTTACAGGATCAAGCACGGGTATAGGGCGAGCAATAGTACTAGCCTTTGCTAAACAAGGTGCCAATGTATTAATCAATTATGTTGGAGACGATCAAACGGCAGAGACAGTTCGTTTGCTGGCATCGGAATACGGTGCAAAAGCATTAAAATACAATGCGGACGTATCAGATTCTAGCCAAGTAAGAGAAATGTTTAAATACATGGATACTCAACTAGGTGAAATTGATATTGTTGTTAACAATGCGGGAATTGCGCAAAATGCACCCATTACAGAGATGACAGATGAGCAATGGGATAAGATGATAAAAGTACACCTTTACGGTACCTTTTACAATTGCCGAGAAGCAGCCACAAGAATGAAGGCAAAAGCTAAAGGTAAAATTATTAACATTTCTTCTGAGTTAGCAAGCTTAGGCTGTGAAGAATTTTCACATTATTCAGCTGCAAAAGGCGGTATTAGTGCTTTCACAAAATCTTTAGCAAGAGAACTAGCGCCAAATATTACCGTCAATGCTGTAGCTCCAGGTGGAACACTTACAGATATTTTACAAGCCTTCGGTGACAATTATATCGAAGAAGAAGCAGCAAAATATCCGTTAAAGAGATTAGCACAACCAGAAGAGATCGCCAATAGTGTCTTATTTTTAGCTTCAGAAAATGCAGATTTTTATACGGGGCAAATACTGGGACCTAATGGCGGCATTCTCATGAACGGATAATGGACGGAAATGAACGGATAATGAACTAGTTGAGGAGTTTGGAAATTGATGAATATTGTCGTATTTTGTTTATATTTAATTTTTATTTATTATATTGGTTTTAAAGGGTACAAACGTGTTAAAACAGCGGAAGATTTAATTGTAGCAAGCTGGAGTATGCCATTATCAGTTGTAACAGGTAGTTTAATAGCTGCATTATTGGCAGCACCATTCTTCTTTGCAGCGGTCGGTTCAGGCTATACAAGTGGTGGCTTTGAAGGATCGGCAACAATGGGTGGTCTAGGTACATGTATGATTTTAGGAGCTCTAATCTGGACTAAACCTCTTAGAAGATTAAGAGGTTGGACATTAGCAGATTACTACGGCTTAAGATATGGTAGTAAAAAATTAGGTGCGTATACTGGTATAGTAATGGCAGTAGCATTCGGCGTTTTCAATGCTGGTGCTCTAACTGTAGGGGGTACTTATATTATTCAAACCCTCTTACAAATCGATTTTTTACCAGCAGCATTATTGTTTGTTTCTTTAACAGCTCTATATTCTGTAATTGGTGGTTTATGGGCTGTAGCATATACAGAAATCGTTCAGGGCGCATTAGCGATTGCTGGGATTCTAGGAATAGCTGTATTTATCATATTCTACTATCCTGATATTACATTTAACCCTGAATGGTGGAATGTAAATGAATTGTTTAATAGAGGTGGAGTTGAATTCTGGACTCTCTATTTAATATTAGCACTTGGTGATATTCCAGCAGTAGACTTAGGGCAACGAGTTGCAGCGGCAAAAAGTCCACGTGTAGCTCAACTAAGTATGATTATTGCAGGTTCTGTTATTATTGCTATCAGTTGGATTCCGGGCATGTTAGGAGAAGCGTTTAAAACAATTTATCCAAACAGCTCTAATCCTGAAACCCTGATGTTAGCATTTGCACAAGGCTATTTCCCACCACTGTTATCAGCGATATTCTTAACTGCAATGGCAGCGATGGGGATGTCAACAGTTGCAGCATGTTACGTAGCAACATCAGGTATTATTACGAAAAACGTTTATTTAGATTTCATCAATAAAAATCCAGATCCAAAGAAATTATTAATTTTCTCGAGAATTATGATTCTAGTAAGTGCGGGATTAGGTTTAGTATTAGCTGTTAGTGCACAAAAAGTAGTTGGTTTAGCATACTTAGCTTGGGATATTGTGTTTGTAACGATATTCTGGCCAATTGTCTTAGGGCCGTTCTGGAAGCGTGTGAGTACGCCTGCCGTATGGGCGAGTATTTCTATTGGTCTTGTATATTATATTGTTACGTCACTTACTCATGTACCTGGACCGAAAATTGATTCGGATGGTTTTATTGGGTTATTGAATGAGCTATGGTTCAATCCAGGTTTTTCTGGAGTAGTGATTTCTGGGATTACAATTGTCATCATAAGTCTCATAATCCCACCTACACAACATGTTCTTGATATGCATAAAATCGAGAAAGATAAATCACTTGATGAAGTAGGAAGTAAAGAAGAGTTAAAAAGTTTTAATTCAACAAATAACTAAAGGTCAGAGATGGTAGCAGGGCATGCATATGAGCATGTCCTGTTTTTTAATAAATAATGTTTTGTATTCTAAGACATCAACTATTTTTCTAGTAAGAAGTAAAAAAAGACCTTTGTTAGCATCTAAACTGCAATGCTAATCAAAGGTCTCATTCATTTATTTTTAGCATTTCACCCAGCTAAGTCCAATCGTACCTTCACCAGCATGTACGCCAACACATGCACTAAGTGGTAAGACTAACACTTTAAGCTCGGGAAATTCTTGTAATAGTTCATCTCTCCAGGTTTGAGCATCCTTGTCATTGTTACAATTGATGACGGCGACTTCTTTGATATCTGCGTTCTTCATATCGTTCCGAAGTAAATATGTCACATACTTTTTCGCTCGCTTATCAGCTCGAACCTTTTCTTTCATAACCACTTTCCCGTTATCAAATGAAATAACCACTTTTATATTTAATAAATTACTTAAGAATGCTTTAGTACCTGATACACGTCCACTTTTATGCAGTTGATTTAAGCTAGATGGAATGAAAGATAGCTCAGCATTTTCTGTCATTTTTTCAATATGAGCAACAACTTCCTCTATGTCATGCCCCTTATTAACCAGTGTAATTCCGTCTTTAATCATTTTACCCATTGGATATGAGCCGATCTTCGAATCAATTGAGTAAACTTTAAAATTCGCCAATTGTGCAGCAGTTTGAGAGCTTTGGTATGTTCCAGATAAATCGCTAGAAGTATGCACGGCCACAGCACAGTCATAGCCTTCAGCCTTTAATTCTTTGTAAAGCTCGACCATTTCCCCGATAGCTGGCTGTGATGTTTTTGGATGAACTTTAGCGGTACGGAGTTTGTCATAAAATTCATCATGTGTCATATCAACTGTTTCTCTGAAAGCGCCTTCAGAGAAAACTATGTTTAATGGCAAAACATGAACTTTATACTTTTCTATAAATGTCTCGTTTAGCAGTGCAGCTGTATCAGTAACCCAAGCAATCTTCTTAGTCATGTTTATATTTTTCCCCTTTAGATGTAATGTAATGGCGTGTACGTTCGCAAGAAAAGGTGGAACAAACCATCTATTAACGTAAATGTACAACAGGTTAGGAACAAGTTGAAAGTGATATATGTCATATAAAGTCGAAATTTCGGTTTTTGTGACATAATTTGAACATAAATTTCTTTACGGAAAAATAATTTACTAGTGAAAATATTGGATAGGATGTGTTTAATTGAGTGTCGTAGTGTAGCTTTGTGAAAGAGATTGGATATATTTTGAAAGAAGTTTGAGTAAAATCATCGCATGTCTTTAGATTTCATAGAGTTGAGGTGGTTTTTATATTGGATATTTATGTTAATATTATTACGTAGATTGTGAAGAAATGTACCAAAGGGCAGGGGCAGGTTAGTGCTTTCTTGAAAAGGTAGACGAAGCATGTGTTGTTCGTATAATTAGTTTATTGAATAGGGGGAATTTATTTGACTTTAGATATTTTTGAAGGGAATTTAGAAAAATACACTGATCCTGTAAAATATGATGAATTGTATAATCACTATCAGGAAGATTTAGCACTCATTCTAGAGTGTGCCCAAGATAGTAATCAACCGATTATTGAATTGGCTTGTGGAACAGGTCGTTTGACGATTCCAATGGCAAAAAAAGGACATACAATGTATGGAATAGATATTCATGATGGTATGTTAAATCATGCTAAAAACAAAGCCGAAATAGAAAATTTAAACATTCAGTTTATGCAGCAGGATTGCACAAAATTAAATTTACCTATCACTTCACCACTGATTTATATGACAGGAAATTCTTTTCAGCACTTTTTAACAAATGAGAGTCAAGATGATCTGTTTACTTCGGTTAAAGCATACTTACAATCAGAAGGATCCTTTATCTTTGACACTCGTAATCCAATTTTGAAAGAACTAGCCACTGTTGAAGAAACGGTTGAACGAAATACAATTAACGATAAACAAATCGTTATTGAAAAACATCTTGAAGTATATGACCATAGTACACAAATTTTGCATTGTACAACTACAAGTGAAATTATTGAAAATGGTACTTTGATTAGTACAAATAAAGACTCTATTTTGTTACGTTATACATATCCTTTGGAATTAGAGAGACTTCTTAAATCAAATGGTTTTGAATTAGTCGAGCTTTATGGGTCATGGAAAAAGACAAGATTTAATAAAGATAGTGTTTCTATGGTTGTTCATTGCCGTCTTAAAGATTAATGTAACGGTCTTTTGTACATAAGAATAAATATTAATTTTACTAATATGTATTTTAGAAGAAGATACCTGAGCTTTAAATTAACGGAATAATTGAAGTGGTAGAAGTTATTGAAGATTTCTCATAAATATCAATTAAAAGCCTTTATTATAATTATATAACTCTTTTCCCTAACCAATGAGCAAATAAAGCAAGAGGAATTATAAGAAAACCAAAAGGTAGACTTATAATAATGATCTTCCACGTTATGACTTCATTTACTAACAAAGCTTTATATAACACTAAACTGTATGGAAGTATGATTATTAACGAGGTTATCGCTCCTGGAGTTATGGAACGGAAAAATATTGCCTGGCCAAGATGCAGTTTAGTTAAAGAAGAAAACCTTTGTAGGGATGGTAAAATTAGTATTAGGTGGGGAGGGTAGCGTATGATTTCAGAGTTGAAAAAGTT
The DNA here is from genome assembly GCF_057838945.1 of Viridibacillus sp. KH_047. Lineage (NCBI taxonomy): Bacteria > Bacillati > Bacillota > Bacilli > Caryophanales > Caryophanaceae > Viridibacillus > Viridibacillus sp. KH_047. The sequence continues at coordinate 1,692,549 of NZ_CM174479.1, forward strand.
TGAATTCTATAAGTGTAAAGAACTGTTATATGAGCAAGGTCAATTAGAAGCAAAAGCAGTAATTGAAGGAGTAAATCCAGGTCGAGTATTTGTAGATGATATTGATCTGCCTACTTCTGGACTTATTTGGTTAGGTAATAATGATGGCTTTATCTTTATTGGGGATGAAAAAAATGAAGGGTTCAATAACGAATTAAACAATTTTATTGATAAGATAATCATACCAGAAGCGATAAAAGTTGGATTAAATTGGTTTGAAGGTATTGGTAATCACAGTAAATGGAATACAACTATTAAAAAAGTGCTTAAAAGCCGTAAATTAGGAAGTTGGAATCAGAGGGTATATACGTTAAAAAAGGATGATTATAAATGCAACTATGAACTTGCCATTGAACAAGGATATAAGGTTGTGAAAATTTGTGAAACCCTCTTTGAAAACAATGATTACTCAATAAAAAACATTGAATTTTTACACTCCAAAATTTTAGAGTTTTGGTCTTCTTCTGAAACGTTCTTTAGTGAAGGTATAGGATATTGTATGATTTACAAAGATGAAATTGTAAGTATTTGTTTTTCAGGTTTTGTCGTTGGAAATGTACATGCTGTAACCATTGAAACTATAGAAGGACATCGAGGGAAAAAGTTAGCCCAAAAAATAACTAAATCTTTCGTAAACGATTGTCTAAATAATAATATTGTTCCGTATTGGGATTGTATGGAATCAAACAAGCCGTCTATTGCAGTTGCAGAAAATATAGGATTCAAAAATGTATATAACTATATAGGATATGATTTTCCTTTTAAGTAATTTTTACTTCAACTAACGGGGGATTTAGTAGAAGATCGTAGAGCTGTTCAGACAGCTCTTTTTTTATTCAACAAAAGGAACAGGTTACATTAGATATTTTTTGGATATATGGTAATATTTGAAACGTTCTTACCGTCTAAACGTAAATATTAGAAAGGATGCTGAAATACGGATTATAAACATGTGAAAAAAGAGGAGGAATAGATTTGAAAAAGATGGGTCTATTATTTTTAAGTATTAGTTTTATCTTTTTATTAGCAGCGTGTTCGGAAGATGATACTCATACGAAGCAAAGGCTAGTGATTTTGAAGATGTAGGCTTTAAATATAATAATAGCCCGACGATTGTAGTTATTGGTGAAGATCTAGTGATTTTTAATCATGAACCTGAAGGAAAAACAATTATAGATAAAAAAATTGAAGCAGATAATGCCGTTCTGGGAGAGTTTAATGAAATAAGATATAAGAATGTAAAAATTAAAACAAAAAAAGATAAGTATTATATTACTGCTGACGATGGTATATCATTAAAGTTTCAAAAAATAGGGGAACGCATTATAGTTGATGAAGATGGGGTGGAATATTTCACCGATAAATATCCGGAAAAATAGATAGTTTATCCATCCACTTAAAAGATAAATAATATATTGAACTAAAGCAGCGTGTTAACCAAATATTTTTTCCAAATACATACAACAGAACATATATTCGTGTTACAATTTTGTTAATAACTCTATTGTAGGGGGATAAATATGAAATTAAAAAATATCAACTTCGAAGAACAAATGAAACATTATAATGTCCCAGGTATAAGTATTGCATTGCTTGAGAACGGTCAAATTAGCGGAACAGAAAATTACGGTTTACTAGAGGTAGAAAGCGATAGAAGAGTAAATGAAAATTCTATTTTTAGTTCGTGTTCCATTAGCAAGTTCTTAACAGGAATGATTGCTATAAAGCTAATAGAGGAAGGACTTCTTGATTTAGATGAGGATATAAATACTAGACTTGTATCGTGGAAAGTACCAGAAAATGAATTCACTAAAAATAAAAGTGTTACATTGAGAAACTTACTTAGTCATCAATCTGGAATTAAAGACCCTGAAGGTAGTTTTTCTGAACTAAATTCAAAAATCAGGGTTCCTTCAATGGTTGATGTATTAGAGGGGGAAACGCCTTATTGTAATGTTCCTATTAAAGTGCAGTGTGAACCAGAGAGTGAATTTCACTATTCAGATGCAGGTTTTTGTGTTGTCCAGCAACTAATTGAAGATGTTACTGAAAAGCCATTTTATCAAGTGGTGAATGAGTTAATATTTAAGCCATTAAGAATGAATAATAGCCATTTAAATACAACAACAATATTAGAGATGGATAAAAAAGAATTCTCTTGTGGTCATAATAAAAACGGTGAATTGGTAGATGGAAAGCATCCTATAAATCCTTACCCAGCAGCTTCTGGATTATGGACAACTTCTTTAGATTTAGCTCGATTAGTTCTTGAGCTACTGAATGCTCTAAAAGGAGAAAGTAAAATTGGCATTTCAGAAAGATTAGCAAAAGAAATGATAACACCTCAAAAGGGTAAGAGTTGGACTGGATTAGGTGTGTTTCTTGAAGGCTCTGAAAGAGAATTAGAAATTACATCACTCGGTTGGGGAGTAGGCTTTCAATGTATGATGGTAGCATTTTCGCACATAGAAAAAGGGGCAGTCATCATGACGAATGCAGAATTAGGTGTTCATCAAATGGAAGGAATTATAGGAGATATATATAAATCACTTATGTCATAAAAAGCGTTATTTCAAGGGGGGATGGGATGAAGATACAAATAGCTTTAGCGAATCCAACTCAAATATCTGAAGTTATAAATTTCTTCAACAAAAATTTAGATCGTAAAAACAGTGCAGTTTATTCTGAAGAGTTTTTATGTCCTCTTGGAATTAAAGCAGCAATAAGAAGAAATCAAATGATAGTGGCAACAGTAGACGGTAAAGTAGTAGGAGCATTTCGGTTTTACCGAAAAAAAACACAAAACAAAATTTCTTTGTATCAATTTGCGATAAGCGACGTTTATCGTGGTCAAGGGTTGTTAAAAAAGATGTTAAATACGTTAAATGAATTACCTATTGTTGCACTATGTCCTACTGATTCCAATTTCAATGAATATTATTATAAATCAGGTTGGAATTTACAAGAACAAAGTGACGAGTTCAAAAACTGGGTTTTTAGTAAACCAAATTAAGTTTTGTGAACTTTTCACTTCAAAAGTAACGAGTGCGATTGTTCAATAGAGCAGTCGCTTTTGTACTAACGCAGCAGTTTAGTTACAGAAGGTATAATCATTGAAGTAACTTAATGGCTCTTTTTGCTTCTTCAACTAAGAAGCAGGCATGTTGGGATGGACGTCGAAGTAGTTGAAAATAAGTAGAGTAAATAAGTAACGGGACAGTTCGTGTGTTTAGAATAGGATTATGATTTTTGTAATAAGTTAAATAATAAAACACTTTCATTTATAGGGGGATAAAATGGGGGAAACAAATAGTAAATCTATTGCATCACTTGCTCTGGGGATATTATCCATCTTTATACCTTTTGTTGGATTAATCCTTGGCATTATTGGAATTATTTTATCATCTAAAAGTATGAGAGAGATTGACCATTCAAGTGAAAAAGGGAAAGGATTGGCTATTTCAGGTAAGATTTGTAGTATCATAGGAATCTGTATTCAGATTCTTCTAGTTTTACTTATGGTTGTATCAATTGCATCATTTTCACTATTAACCAATGAAGGAAATAATTAAGAAACAGTAATGGGTTTTTTCTTCAAGTAACAGGGGCTTTACTTCAATATGGAGTGAAGCCTTTTTCTTATTCAAGTAAAGGGGCAGGAAAGTTGAATAATAAATGCTATAATTTGGATGTAGACGAAAAGAAAGAGTATTTCGATCATCGATTAGTTGAACAAAGGACAGGGGAAGATATAAAAAATGAAAGAAAAAAAGTTTGATATTTTAATGTTATTTCAAATAATTTTTGCAATCCTTGTAATGTTAATTAGTATTTACGGTAAGGTTACGGAAAACTACAACTTACTACCAATGATGTTCATACTTATGAGTGTAATGTTTCTAATAATAGGATTGCGAGAATATAAAAGAACTCAGAGTTTAGTGTGGGGTATCTTCTATTTGTGCATTTCGTTAATCATTTTATCCTCAGCGGTTCAAGGCATGATTGATTAACATGAAGTAATATTCATCTAAAAGGAAGTTTAGTTGAACAAGGAATTTGTTACATCACGTGTCGAAGAATCATCTCACGTATCCACTCCTTAAATTCATTTCCCTAACTTTTAATTTAGCCATATATGCAATATGGAGTGAAGCCTTTGTCTTCTTCAAGTAAAAGGGCAGTTTAGTCCAATAAGTGGAGAAGCTTAATATGGTTTCAGTTTTGCGCATCCTAAGGGAGCGTTTATTAAAGCCCTCAAAAATCAGCGTTTTGAGAGGGTTTTACTTTATTTAAAAGTTTGTAGATTTGGAGTGTCAACATGTCTCAAACGATTGCTCAAATTCTACGTCATTATAAACAAACGTTTTTCTATATTTACTTATGGGTTGAAATTCGTATAATCCTGTGATGCAACCCTCTATATAAACTTCCCCATACTAAATGATTAATAAGTTATTTGGAGTAATATTTTTTTTTCTACTGTCAATTGAAAAAATACAGTGAGCCAATCGTTCTACCCCTAGTTTAATTTGACTCTCGTTCACTTGAGAGATACTTAATCGAAGGATATTTTCTTTTTTATATTCTGGTAAAAACATCCTAGAGGCATCATCAACATAGACATGCTGCTCGTTTAACATATGAACTACCTGTTTTGCTGTTACATTCTCGGGCAAACTGATGGATAGATAGAACCCTGAAGTCGGTTTAGAAAAATGAGTATTTGCTGGTAGCAATAATTCACATGCTTCCTGAAGGATTTGCATTTTAGTATAGTATACCTCTTTTATTTTTTTGAGATGACTATTAAACATACCACTTTTTAAATAGATTTCTAATGCACCTTGAGAAAGTGTTGAGCTATTAAAATCTGAAGTAAATTTATATCGTAAAAAATTGTTAATCATTAATGCAGGAAGAACGATAGTAGCAATCCTTAACCCAGGAAGGAAAATTTTCGAAAAGCTTTTTATATAAATCACTCTCCCAGAAGGATCAAAAGAAAATAAAGGATCTGATTTTGCATTTGTATCAAGGTCTCCTAAAAAATCATCTTCGACTATATATACATCGTATTTTTCAGCTAATTCCACGATTTTTTTCTTTTCGCTATTCGTATAACTATGTCCAAGTGGATTATGAAATCTCGGAATAACATAGAAAAATTTTATATCATTATTGCGAAAAATATATTCCAAACGGTCAAGGTCAATGCCTTCCATAGTTAACTCAATCCCAAAAGTAGTAACTTGATGCAGATTGATAGACTCAATTATTCCGAAATAACTAGGCTGTTCGATTAAAATATTGTTTTTTCCATTTGGAAAGGGCATAGAAACTAATAAATTTAGGGCTTGTTGCGAGCCAGATACAACGACTAATCTTTCCGGTTGAGTAAACACCTGTAAAGTTTGAAAATATTTCACCAACTGTACTCGTAGTGAGTAAAGCCCTTGTTGATCAGAGTATGTAAAAAGCTCTTCTTTATATTGATCAATTGCTTGATTCATACAATGTTGAAATTCAACGTATGGCATAACGTTTTTGTCTGGACCGGCAGACAAGAAATCAATCACCTCATTTTCATCCGCCGCTTTTTGAAAATCATTCACAACATAGTAGCCGCTTTTAGGAACCGTATAAATTAAATGCTCCTTTTCTAGTTCAGTGTATGCTTTAATAATCGTATTTTTACTACATGAAAAATACTCGGAAAACTGACGAACAGAAGGGAGTTTACTACCTGCAATGAGTGATCCACCTGCTAGTTGATGCTTAATTTCTTCCATTATCTTAATATATTTTGAATTCATATATTAATCCTCCTTTATCTGTACCAGGTCAGATGGGAAAAGAAATGGTTTATTTTCATCTTATGTACCTATTATAATCCTAATTATACCAGAACATTTTTTACGGAAAAGTAGAAAATGATACAGATGTGATACAAAATAAAAAACGGAGGTAGGATAAGATGCAGAGAGAAAGTAGAGAGAAATTCGGATTATTGTTAGGTTTAGTAGGTGTCATTTGTTTTAGCCTAACACTCCCTGCTACAAGTATTGCAGTAGAATATTTTGGGACTACGATCGTCGGTCTAGGAAGAACCGTTGTTGCTGCTGTTTTAGTAGCTGTGATATTGATTGTGAAAAAAGAAAAACTCCCTTCCCTTCGCCAATTCAAAAGTCTACTCATTGTTGCCGTAGGTGCAGTTTTAGGATTTCCTCTCCTTACTTCTTGGGCCATGGAATCCTTGCCTGTTTCTCATGGAGCTGTGGAAGTAGCCCTGTTACCGTTAGCAACAGCCGGATTTGCTATATTTAGAGCAGGTGAACGTCCTTCTCGAAAATTCTGGATTTCAAGTATAATCGGCTCTTTAGCTGTCATTATGTATGCACTTCATCTTGGATTCGGTCAATTACAATATGCCGATTTAGCTTTACTATCAGCAGTGATTATACTTGGACTTAGTTATGCAGAAGGTGGGATATTAGCGAAAGAATTAGGTAGTTGGCAAGTAATTGCTTGGGCAATTATGATCGGCGCTCCATTTTTCATTATTCCAGTTGGGTTACAGCTTACAACTGAAATGCTCCATGCCCCAATGCATGCTTGGGTTAGTTTTATTTATCTTGCAGTAGTGAGTCAATTTCTAGCATACGTTGCTTGGTATAGTGGAATGGCTATGGGTGGGATAGCAAGAGTAAGTCAGATTCAATACTTACAACCATTTTTGATGATTCTATTTGCAACTGTTTTTCTAGATGAATCCATCACTGGGTTCACTCTTGTCACAGCAGTGATTGTTGTCTTTTCTGTTTTAATTGGTAAAAATGCTCCCGTATCCAAAAAAGGAGATGCATCAGAGAAAAACTAACTGTATGTTCAATGGAGATAGCTAAAGAACTCCATATAGCTAATAGAAGGACTAAATGAAGAAGTTGTCATGAATATAGAGAATTGTAGTTAATAAAGCGTTATCCTTTAGAGAAATTATTAATTTAATGATAAGAACAGATTTTGAGAGGAGAAAAAACATGTTTATTCCTGCACATTTTAATATTAAAGACAAGACACTTGCCTTCGACATTATGAAGGAACATAGTTTTGCGACACTTTTTTCTCAACATAATGGATTGCCTTTTGCGACTCATTTACCTTTAATTTTGAACAATGACAATTCATACTTATATGGACATTTTGCTCGTCCTAATCCTCAGTGGAAAGACATCAAAAATCAAACCGTCTTAGCTATTTTTCATGGTCCGCATTGTTATATCTCCCCATCTTGGTATGAGACCAATAAAGCAGTACCAACATGGAATTATGTGACTGTTCATGTTTACGGAGAAGTCGAACTGCTAGAGGATGAACAAGAGTTAATGAACTCCCTACATGATATGGTAGCGAAGTACGAATCTCCTGACAGTTCATACAGTTTGCAAGATGTAAATGCTGAGTTTCTCGCTAGTATGAACAAAGGAGTTCAAGGATTCAAAATAAAAATTAACAAAGTAGAAGGGAAAGCAAAGTTAAGTCAAAACCATTCATTGCAGAGAAAAGAATTAATTGTTAATCAATTGGAACAAATTTCTAATACAGATGAGCAACAGATTTCATTATTAATGAAAGCAAACCTAAAAAAAAATGTTGAATGGTACTGCACTTACAGGAGCGTTAATCAAATAAGGATTAACGCTCTTTTTTGAACTCCCTTTAGATCAATTTGGTGACGGAATATATGGGGTATCTAGCTCAGCCTAAAGGTTATTCGGGGAATCTTTTACTGCGACATCAAGCTCCATCACAATAGCATAGGAGATACTATCTGAAGACGATGATTTTCCAAAAGGCTTTTATCTTAGACGAATAAACGGAGTGTTGTAGCTTCGTGGATACCGTGCTGATCATCTGCATGTGCAGATATTAATGTTTCAGCTTGTTATTTTTATGCCAAAAATCACTTTGTCATAGGTGCAGTTGATACTATTCTTTATTCAAACTATCCATCAGCTAGTATATCTGCATAAGTAAGGACATCATCTCGCCCTAAATTGGGCGAGATGTGTCTTTCTATTCTACATTACCGAACCGGCTAAATACATAAACATGTGGAACTTTTCATCCTTAACATGATAATCAAAATAAGTTCCCGGATCTGTACAGTAACCAATATTTTCGCTTTGTGTAATTTGAAATCCATTAACTAATAAATTCTCCTTTATGTAATTTGGATATAAAATGTGTTGGTGAGAATCTGGATATATGGATGAAATATTTCTCAATGATTTAGACGAGTTGTCATAATAAGAGTACCCCCCAACAATGATTGAATCGCTGTGGAAACAGTTTTTTAGAATATGTATGGGAAACTGTGGGTTGAGTAATGAAAAATCATTTGTCGTGAAACTGTCCACAAAAACATCGATGCTAAAGGGTTTCAATGGCAGGTTTAAATCAGAATTCAAAATATAAAGTACGTTAAGCTTAGGATTGATACCCTCAATCCTTTTTCTAACCTTCTTGAGCATCGCAAGTGAGTAGCCGGTGAATACATAGGATGCACTCATATCAAAATTACCAATATATTTGGGTAGTGTCACAAAAGCATCAATGTTGGTTTCCACAATTAATTTGTTTTTCAAATCTATACTTTGCAGTGCTTTTTGAAACCAAAAGTTACCTTTTTCAAATAAATTTATCATACTGTGATTCATCTCTTTAATTGTTTGTATGTCGTAAAAATAGGACGGATATGGAGAAGTCTCATACAAGTTCGCGGTGATGATAATACCTTCTTCAATAACTGCTTCGTAACCACAAGTACAAGTTAAGCATCCTTTTTGAATGGAATTATTTTTAATCGACACATCTTTCATTTCAAGTGGGATGCGGCATTTTGGACAATAGAGAATATTTACAAAGGCTAGCGGGACTCCTGTCAAATTTTCCTCTTTGGATGCAGGATAACTGGGACGAACCGATTTTTCAATTAATTGGATTGCCTTTGACAATTCATTTTTTTTCTGGATTAGCTGGTTTTTTTTATCAATTAGCAAGGTATTGTAGTAGTCTATATCTTCATGGTCCATGAAATTTGTAACACGCTGATACGATAGTATTTGTTGAATTTCCTGAAGTGAAAAATGGAATTTTTTTAGCTTAGTAAGAAAAGTCATATCATCGTGGCATGATTGATTCATTTGATACTGGGTGTTTTTTTTGTCCGGAAGTAACAAACCAAGTTCGATGTAATAACGAACAGTATCATTTGATACATGGAAAAATTTTGCGAATGTACCGATTTTCATATATGTCCCCCCTTAATAAAAAAGTGGAGTTACTCCATTTTTTTATGAAAATAAATCTGAAAAATGAACAAAAGACTATTGACTTTGAGTTAGCTCCAAACATTATGATAATTCCATTAAGTCTGAATATTCGGAATGGTGTTCACAGTATTGTAACATATCAGTCAATAAAGGAGAAGATATACTATATGGATAAAATGGATCGAATGGATACGCTTTCATTGTGGAAAGCGACTGAAAACAGCTATATAAAAGAAAAGTCTCTTGAAGGAAATATAGAGGCAGATGTTGTCATTATTGGTGCAGGATTTACAGGACTTTCTTCTGCGTATCATTTGCAAAAATTAGGGCGAAGTGCTCTTGTCCTTGAACAAGAAACGATTGGATATGGTGCCAGCGGTCGTAACGGTGGAATGGTATTACCAGGCTATAAACCAACGATGCAGGAGCTTTCTAAAAAATATGGACCTGTCGAAGCGAAACAACTAAATGATCTTTCATTGCTTAGTGTTCAACTAGTAAAAGAAATCATTGAAGAGCATCAAATTAACTGTGATTTTAGAAGGACGGGTCATATTGTAGCAGCTTACAAGGCAAAACATTTTGAAGAACTGAAAAATGAAAGCGTATACTTAAATGAAAGTTTCGGATATGAATCAAGTGTGCTTGATAAAAGTCAGCTACATCAAGAGATTGATTCTCCACTTTATCATGGCTGCTTAGTTGACGATTCAAGTTACTCATTCCATCCGCTGAACTATGCAATTGGTTTGGCAGAAGCTGCTAAATCAGTTGGCGCGAAAATCTTTGAGCATTCAAAAGCATTATCGATTGAATATGGTCAAACAAACGTGAAAGTTGTAACAGAAAAAGGGGTTGTTACTGCGAAGAATATTATCGTGGCTACAGATGGCTACTCCGGAAAAATCATAAATGAGTTAAACAAAGGTGTACTCCCTATTTCAGCACGTATTATTGCTACAGAACAGCTTCCTGAAGCACTGTTAAATACCGTCATTCCTAAAGATCGTATGGTTTTCGATACAAGCAATTTTCTATACTATTTCCGTCGTACACCTGATAATCGAATGGTTTTTGGGGGGGGAGATATCCGACCAAACTTAGGAGATAGTGTCTATCAAAGTGTTTATGATGCTATGGTTAATACTATGCCGAAATTGGCTGGAAGCAAGATCGATTACCAATGGGGTGGATTTATTGGAGTAACTAGAGACACTTTTCCAGTGTTAGGTAGATCAAAAGAAGGTGCCTATTTTGCAACAGGTTATTCTGGACATGGAGCATCGCTTACCACTTTGTTCGGTAAGTTATTGGCTCAATGGATTGTTACAGGAGATGCAGGAGGATATCGTTTTGAAAAGGAACGTCTAAAAACATTCCCATTATATAATCAAAAAACGATGTTGGTAAACATTGCGCATTTAGGGTTCAAAGTGCTAGATATGATTGGGTAAAGGAGAGATACTAATGAAAATTAATATGTTTATTGATGGAAAATGGAAAGAAGCGTTGTCAGGTGCAAGAAAAGACATTTTAAATCCAGCAACTGGAGAGGTGATTGCGTCGTCTGCTAGTGGAACAGTAGAAGATACAAAATTAGCAATCAAGGCAGCTCGTGTAGCGTTTGATAGCGGCATCTGGTCAAATTTATCAGCAGATGAAAGAGCAAATTATCTTTATAAGATAGCAGATCGTCTTGAAGAAAAGGCGGCAGAAATAGCACTCTTGGAAACGGAAAATAACGGTAAGGTTATCCGTGCAACGACAAATGTGGATATTCCCGCTACTATTCAAATCTTCCGCTATTATGGAGACCAGATCAAACTTATTAAACAGAAATCCTATAACCGCGAAGATTCTTCGGAAACGATTATTACTCAGGAACCGATAGGTGTTTGTGGTTTAATTGTCCCATGGAATTTTCCACTTATGATAGCTGCTCAGTCTATTGCTCCGGCCCTTGCCGCAGGAAATACAGTTGTACTTAAGCCTGCTGAAATCACTCCTGTAAGCGCATACAAATTATTTGAAATTTTCGAAGAGGTCGGTCTTCCAGCAGGTGTGGCCAACTTGATTTTAGGACCTGGATCCAAAATGGGGAACGAGCTTGCTGAGAGTTTTGAAGTTGACCAGGTGACCCTTACCGGCGGAACAACAGCGGGACAAAGCATATTGCGAGCTGCTGCTGGCAATATGAAAAATGTCACGCTTGAGCTGGGGGGGAAATCACCACTAATAGTATTTGAAGATGTGGATTTTGAAACGGCAGTCGATAATGCAATGTTTGGCATTTTCCACAATGCGGGTCAAGTTTGTACAGCCGCCTCACGTTTACTAGTACATGAGACTATTTACGATAGATTTGTAGAGAGATTGGCAGAACGTGCAAACAAAATTGTAGTTGGCAATGGGGAAAGTGAGGCCATTGAAATGGGGGCACTTACAAGTGAGTCCCATATGAATGAGGTTTTACAATACATTAAAGTTGGAATTGAAGAAGGCGCAAGATTAGTATGCGGTGGTAATCGCATAACAGAAAATGGGCTTGATAAAGGATTTTTTGTCGCTCCAACGATTTTTGCAGATGTAAATTCGAACATGCGTATTGTTAAGGAGGAGATTTTTGGTCCAGTTCTTGTTGTAGACAAATTTAAAGATGAGGAAGAGGCAATCCGAAAAGCGAATGATTCCATTTATGGATTAGCGGCTGCTGTATTTACTGAAGATATGGATCGCGCAAGACGTGTGGTTAGTAAATTACGATCAGGAATTACCTGGATAAACGCTTATCACTTAGCTTATATTGATAGCCCTTGGGGAGGGTATAAGCAAAGTGGAATTGGCAGATCATTGGGTACTGCTGGACTGGAACACTTTATGGAATTGAAGCAGATTAATATTCATCAGAAAGCTAACCCTGTAGGCTGGTATGCAAATTAATGGCTTACCTTGCTAATAAAATTGAATATATAGGAGGATATACCTGTGAAAATTGATGGAAATCGTCCCTCGTTAAAGACAAATCAAGCTGATGCAATAAATAACTTGGAGAATGATTCAATGCTGGGAACAAAGAGTATTCCCTCACTGTATTTACGGTTTGCTTTAGCAGGAATTATGGCTAACTTGATTCTTGGAGTTGTAGCCATTATTGATGGCTATTTCGTCAGCCATTTTTCGGTTTTAGAAATGGAAGGGATCGGTATTGGTTTCACAGTTATGGTTATTACTCGTATGATGGGGGTTCTTTTGGGAATAGGAGCAGGAGCAGTTATTTCTCTCCGACTAGGTAAAGGAAAGATAGATGAAGCCAGATCAATAATGGGTCAAACCCTGTGGTTCACACTATTCTTTTCTATTTTGATAACTGTAATAGGATTGGTCTTTGAAAATGAGTTGATGATATTATTTGGGGCAAACAGTGAGTCTCTCCCTTATGCGGTGCAATACAGCCGTCTTTTATGGATTTCACTGCCTATAACGATATTAGCTGTTGTACTTAGTATTTTAACTAATATCGACGAAAAACCTATATTATCCATGAACAGTTGGTTATTGGCTGCTGTTGTTGCCGGAGTTACAGAATGGGTGATGGTCACGAAATTTGACATGGGAATGATGGGTTCCTCATGGGCCAATACGATTGCGCAATCGATTCCTGCTCTACTAATATTTTATTTCTGGTTTGGTAAAACAAAACTGAAGCCAAAAATGCAAGATATTAAGATTAAACTAAAAAATATCGGTGAAGTGGTTTGGACGGGATTTGCCTCTTTCTCAGGGCAACTTATGATGTTTTTTGCCATAATTTTCTTTAATAATTTACTTCAAAGCTACGGTGGTGGGCTACATGTTGCCGCTTTCACCATTCAAAACGGCTATGTAACAAACCTGCTTGCCTTAGCAGCGCTCGGTGGAATGACAGGACTTCAACCAATCATTAGTTATAATTACGGTGCTGGTAATTATGATCGTGTTAGAGAGGCAATAAAGTTCGGACTCATTTTTACGACAACATTCTTTGTAATTATTACAGCTATCCTCATCATTTTTGCAGAACCAATAGTGACATTTTTCTCTGGCGGAGATCCAGAATTACAACAACTAGGCATCTGGACGACAATCGTTTTTAATTTAATGTTTACATTTAATGCAATTAGTATGCTTATCTCCGGCTATTACGAAGCACAAGGGAGAAACTGGACGGCAACATTTATCAATGTAAGTAAAATGCTATTGTTTGCGTTCCCGTTTTTATTTATCTTTCCGAGATTCTGGGGTGTTGAAGGTATCTGGTACTCAGGTCCCGCTGCAGAAATTCCTGGTGTTCTTATCGCCCTTTATTTTATAAAAAAGGAATTCAAATCTTTAAAAGAAATGAGTATGAAGAAGGAGTATGAAGAAGGTAAGTTTATAGACACTCTGCTAACCTATCAAACGAAAGAGAGATGATAATAGTGTTTTTTGCGAGAGAATTAACAGATGAAGAAGCTAAACAACTAGGTGTTGATACGTGGGAACCATGGATAGGTGACACGGATAAAGGAATGTGGCACCTAGAAGAGCAGGAGGTTTTCTATGTAACAGATGGAGAAGTATTTATTACCGTTGACGGAAAAAAATATCAACTTACGAAGGGATGGGTAGCCTCTTTAGCTAAAGGTCTTGTCTGTGAATGGGATTGTCCTGTCTTTGTAAAAAAGAATTTTATATTAAACTCTGAAATTGATTTGAAATAAATATTGGAGGTTTACAATGGAGGTAACAAAAGTGGAAGCTGAAATTGTATTTGTAAATGGAGAAGTTATCACAGTAGATCAAAAGAATACTATAAAAGAGGCTGTAGCTGTTAAAGATAATCGCATTGTCTTTGTAGGTTTAGATCGTGAGGTTAATAGTTTCATAGGGGAAAAAACGAATGTTATTGATTTGCAAGGAAAAACACTTCTTCCCGGATTCATAGATTCTCATATTCACCTTACGTTTTATGGGTTGAATCAGCTGGCGATAAATTGTAAAGCTGAACATATCGATTCCATTGAGGTTTTATTGGATGATTTGAAGAAGAAATCCTTAGAAACGCCTAAGGGTGAATGGATACGGGCTGTTGGATTTAATGAAACCGCTGTAAAGGAAATGCGATATCCGACAATCGCTGAGCTGAATGCAATTTCAGTAGAACACCCTATTATGATATCGCGTACTTGTAACCATATAAGTGTCTTAAATAGTAAAGGACTTGAACTAGCGCAAATAAACGAAAATACACCAGATCCTGCTGGGGGGGTTATTGAAAGAGATCTGGAAGGAAGATTGACAGGAAAATTAATTGAAGCAGCAAATATGGAAATGAGCGAGGTTGCAAGTTATACAGAAGATGAACAAAGACAGGCTGTGAAAATTGCATCAGATCATTTCATTGCTTCGGGCATAACAAGTGTACATGAGGCTGGAGGACAAGGTCCTGATAGTTTTCGCATACTGCAACAGGCTGTGAAAAGCAGGGATATTCGTGTCAGAGTATACGCAATGATATGTCAGATAAATAACTCCCAAGAATTTGTTCAAAAAATGGTGGAATCTGGTGTGGTAACTGGTACAGGAGATGAAAGATTTAGAGTAGGACCGGCAAAAATGTTTACAGATGGGAGTAGCACTGGACCTACCATTGCGACCCGTGAGCCATACGACAGTGACCCAAACAATTATGGCATTCTTTATAAAAGTGAGGAAGAAATTTACCGAGTTTTAGGAGAAGCGCATAAAAAAGGATATCAACTCACTGTACATGCACAAGGTGATAAAGCCATTGAAATGTATTTAAATTGTGTAGAAAAGGCGATGGAGGAATCACCAAGAAAAAACCATCGACATCGGATTGAACATGCGGGAATCTCATCGCCAGATTTACAAGAAAGAATGAAAAAACTTGAAATTATACCGATTCCAAATCCTCCATTTCCGTATGAATTCGGAGAGATTTATGTTAGGCATTACGGTGATCGCGTTCAACATATGTACGCTGTCCGTGATTTTATTGATCAGGGGATCATAGCAGCAGGTGGATCAGATGCACCAGTTACTGATATTAACCCATTATTAGGAATTCATGTTGCTGTTAATAGAAAAAGCCAATCGGGTATGGATATTGGTTCCAGTCAATCCGTAAGCGTTATGGAGGCTATTAAACTATACACATGGAACGGTGCTTATGCGAGTTTTGAAGAAGATATAAAAGGGAGCATAGAGGTTGGGAAGTTAGCTGATTTGGTTATCCTTAATAACAGCATTTTAAATATCAGCCCAACCCAAATTAAAGATATAAAAGTAGAAACAACTATGATCGATGGGGAAATTATCTATTATAATGAAAATTTTGTGTAACTAAATCGAGTATAGATTATTAAATTATCACACGTGTTGAAGCACTCACTTAGGTTCGTTACGGAGAACCGTATCATAAGTAAGTATGGTTTTTAGAGGAGTATCATTCACATATAAGAATGATGCTCTTTAATTTTGTTTTAGAACAAGCCAAAATCTAAAAAAGCCGAAAAATATGTAAGTGGTGAGTAAAAACTTACATATTTTCGGCCGATTAATTTTATTCTTAAATAGGTAATTGCCTCATGTGATTATCTTTAAAATTTAGATTAAATCAAGCTTGGATGTAACTTTCCCGCAAGACGTTTCGCAATAATGGGGTCGGTTCACCTACACTGTAAAGTTGTAAATGATGCATAGCTCTAGTACAGGCGGTGTAGAATGCTCTGCGAAGGCTTTCATCGCCATATACTTGCTCTGATGCATCATAAATAATGACAGCGTCGAATTCGATGCCTTTAGCCAAATACGACGGTATGACAACAACTCCTTGTTCATATTCAATCGAGCCGCTTTTCACGAGCTTAATATCGTCGATGTGAGACAAGGCTTCGAATGCACTCTTACTTTCCTTAGATGATTTACATATTATCGCAATACTGTTATAACGTTGACTTCGCAAAGTTGCAACTTTGGATGCGATGCAGTTGTGCAGTTCAGTGTGATTGAGCAATTGTGTCAGCACGGGTAGCTCACCGTCGCGTTCGAATGGGATAATCCCTTCGCCGTTAGGTACTAGTCTGCGTGTAAATTCGATAATCGGTTTTGTGGATCGGTAGCTGCGTGTCATGTTAATTACTTCCGTTTCATCCGGTCCGTATAAGCTCATAAGTGCGTGAAAATCATCCATTTCACTTGCATGGGCGAATATTGCCTGATTAAAGTCACCTAGCACAGTCATTTTTGCCGAAGGAAATAAACGCTTTAGAAACTCGAATTGAAACGGTGAATAATCCTGCGCCTCGTCAATAAGTATGTGCTTTATCGAACCGTTTGTCTGGAAGCCTTGAATCATCTCTTTCATAAATAAGAACGGAGTAGCATCTTCATAAGATAGTTTGCTTTCATCCAGCATTTTCAGCGTTGCTTGACAAATCTCCGCCCACTCCGCGGGTGTTTCTCCATCTATCCACTGTTTGATCTGCAGGGGTTCAGCAAAAAGCTGCTTATATATTCCTTTAATGTCGATGAAACCAAATGTTCCGACTCGTTTACGTAACGGCTTCAATTTCTGTTGAACAATCAATCGGGCAATTACTTCAGGCTCAACCTCATAATCAGCAATCGATTCTCCTGTAAAGCCGCGTTTTTTTGCTAAGTAGGTATGGACCTTGTGGTATTCCTCGTCACTAAGTAGCTCGATTTTTTCCTGTACCCACGGCTTAGTCAGTTCAGCCTTTTGAGTTTCGCTGATTTTCTTAACTAGCCAATCTTTTAACTTTTCAAGTCTATTATGGAAGCGGAGTGAAGTGTCGTTACTATAAAACCTTTCTGCTATTTGCTCCGCAGTAACAATCGGTTCTCCTCTGAAGATCATGTCCTTGAATATCATTCCAGAGAACTCTAACGATTTCATATATAATTCGATCGCATTGAAAAAAAGAGGTGATGCTTTGAATCGAATGCTCGCAACCCTTGACTTGTAGGAAGGGGTGTTCGTAGCAGTTAAAACATATTCCAATTGCTCGTAGGGATTTTCAACTTGAAACTCTTTACTCAGCCGATGGTCTAAGTATTCCTGAAATGTAACCTGCTGCATATTCTCTTCTCCAAGTTCTGGAAGAACATTAGATACATAACTGTTAAACATCGAATTTGGTGAAAATAGAATTATTTGATCAGCATTCATACTATCTCGATTTTTGTAGAGTAAAAAAGCAATCCGCTGCAGGGCGGCCGATGTCTTGCCACTGCCAGCTGCACCGTGTACAATAAGCAGTTTCCCACGATCATGACGGATGATTCGATTTTGCTCCTGTTGAATCGTAGCTACTATATTGTGCATATGTTTATCTGTGCCTTTGCCCAGTACCTGTTGTAAAATCTCGTCTCCAATGGTAATACTCGTATCGAACATGGATTGAAGAACACCTTCACGGATAAGATATTGCCCCTTTTTCTCCAAAATGCCTTTGATTTCACCCTCAGGTGTCGCATACTTAGCTGGTCCAGTCTGGTACTCATAGTAGATACTTGAGATAGGTGCCCTCCAGTCATATATAAGAAATTCTTCGCCACTTGCATCTGTAAGTGTGGAAATTCCAATATAGATTTGTTCCTGAGCAGATTCTCCTTCTTCAATGAAATCGATTCGGCCGAAGTAGGGAACCTCCTTCATACGTCGAAGCGTAGACAATTGCTTAGATACATGTCGATCGGTGCTTTGACTTACAGTTAGAGCTTGAGCCTCTTGTCTCAAGCCGATGATGGTCTCAAGATAATCGTCAAAAGTATCAAGATTCACTTTGACTTCATCAAAGAAGTGTTTGCGTATATTAACCAGTTCGTTTTGACGTCGAGAAGTTTCTTCCTCTAATTTGCAGATGCGCTCCGTTATTGTCTCTATTACACTGTCCACACGTTTTTGCTCCTGCAGAAATTCTGAACCCATAGCAACCACTCCTTATAAAAATTGGATTTGACAAACGAAAAAATATATTGTATAATTTAAAGTAGGGATATACTACTCTTATTTAACATTCAGAGTATATCTATATAAATTTACCACAGGTTCACATTTTTATCAATGTGTTGGACCTGATTTTTATACTTGTCGATTTTTAAGTTGCGATAACATATACTAATTAAATATAAAACACACACCTGATAGAAAAGAGGGTGTTTTTTTTTGACCAATTTTATTACAAAATATATAAACCATAGATAATATCTGTTTTGAGGTAGGATACTTAAATAAGCGTTAGTAATAATGATCGCAGAATTCTCAAAAGTAAAAGGGGATAAGAGTAAGTATGATCAGTTTTTTGTTAGAATTTATTGCTGGATTATTTGGCAGTATTGGATATAGTGATACTTTAAATACGAAAAAAATTGACCAAAATATTGAACGGTTAAAAAAATATGATTGGTTTAAAAATATATACGAGAATGAAAGATATCACCGTTTGTTTTTTGTAAATATACACGTCAGACGATATTTACAAAGTACAATACGTGTTAGAAAAATAATTCGTAGTAAAGAAGCACAAAAGAAGTTGTTGTTCTTTCTAAATAAACAAATAAAAGCGTAATTTTCTAATTTCAATTAATGGTTCTTTCTTTGAAAAAGACGCTACAAAAAAACAACCTACATATTAAATTACCAGAAAAGAAAGCATTATGTTCAATCTTTGTTCATAAGGCTTTCTTTTTATTTACAGTAAAACGTGATTTTTTGAGTTACTTTTAACCAAACTTAATTCCAAACCAACATTCAGACTATTGAATGAACTTTGCTAGATTGTATTGCTAGTTGACTTTAGAATCTTTATATTTAACGTATCGATCAAGTAATGATAAGAAGTAATCGTAGCTCTTAATGATTTCAATCGTTTATAAGAGAGGGGCAGGGATATGGAGCCAATTAAGAAAAAGATACAATTCAACATTTTAAGTAGTGATTCAACGAATGGCGATGGTGGTTTTGGCGTAGGAACACTTGATTTAAATAATATTACACCCGTCATTATTGATGTAGAGCATGAAGATGTTTTTATAGATATGGAAGCATTACATGGGCGAAGTCGGATTGAGAAAAAAGTGCGTTTTGCACCAAATCGTGAGCATGCGGGGCAAGATTATTTTGCATATTGGATTGTCTGGATTGCTATGCAAACTTCAAGTAGTGGCGCATATTATGCAGGTTGTACAGCTAGTGAAGTATTAGTTTCGAAAGAAGAAAGACGTATCAAATTAGGTTACAAATCCCTTCCAGAGCAAGTCAATATGCTGGATAAGGCGATGAAGGGCAATGTGATTATGGATCATCTAGATTCGAAGTCAAAACAATTACTCTATCACTTTTTGAAAAGCTTCAATGAAGGTTACTGGGAGCAAAGTCCGCAAATATTGAAGGATCAGCTCATATAGACGAGGGGGAACACAAAATGGCTTTTGTTATAACAGAGGCGTGTCAGGATGAAAAAGCAGCATCTTGTTTAGATGTATGTCCGGTAGATTGTATAAAACCTGTAGGGAATCAGTATGCGATAGATCCTAGACTATGTATTGATTGCGGTGCATGTGAAACAGTATGTCCGGTTGAAGCTATCTATCATGAAGATGATTTACTAGAAGCAGATCAACCAGCGAGAATAATGGCTATTAATCACTTTAGAGCATAGTATTTTTAGTTAATCAAATTGGAGTTAAATCAGTCGAATGAGCATTGTTACTACTATTAAAGTAAGTTTATCATTACCGAAAAAGAAGGCAGTTTATCAAATAAATCGTATCAAAACAAAAGAGTATTTATTGTATATTTTGCTTATGCACATTGTAATTGCGCTACCTAATGGCATACAGATAGCAAGTGAGTTTATAGCAAAAGGCGACATTGAAAAAACCTTTCTATTAGTCTTTACTTTATACCCTCTATTAGTCATCTTGACAGGTATTACAAGTATTTCAGTACTTGCAACGACAGGATTACTAATAAGAACCATTGCAAAGAGGAAGCTCGTATATCAGCTGCTTTGGAAAATGGCCATGTATGCATGTACATACCCCGTTTTACTTTATACGGCGATTAATCTCTTTTACAAAACAAACTCTATGATTCATTTAACATTGGTCTTGTTGTTTTTATATATTTTCACAAAAATGATTTTAGCTTATCCGAAGAAGAAGCGATGATTATTTAATTTAAGAATAAATGAAATGAGTCAGGAGTCGATCTACTCTTGGCTTATTTTTTATCATTCACATCAACTTTTTAAAGGGAAAGGAATTACAAAATAGAATATGTAGTAGGGGGTGAACATATTGAACAAGACTCTTCCTAAGAAAATACATATTATAGGTTCAGTAGGTAGTGGTAAAACTACTTTGGCAAAAGAGCTTTCTGTTAAATTGGCAATTCCATATCATGAGCTAGACAATGTAGTATGGATAAGAAGTAAAACAGGTGAAATTAGAAGAACGGTTGACGAGAGGCAAGGTATATTAAATGGAATTATAAAGTCTGATTCCTGGATTATAGAAGGCGTACATAACGAAGAATGGGTTGCTAATAGTTTCAAACAGGCTGAAGTAATCATTTTCTTAGATACAAATTATAAGGTGAGAACATATCGTATTATTAAAAGGTTCATTTTGCAAAAGTTGAAAGTAGAGCAATCTCATTACAAACCAGCATTTGGAATATTCTTGAAGATGTTTAAGTGGAACAGATATTTTGAAGAAGTAGGAAAACCAAATTTCTTTACGCAATTTGATGATTGTCGGGATAAGGTTTTGATTGTATCGAAAAGGAAAGGTATAGAGAGTTATTTTGAACATGATTGAAGGGCACTCTAATCATAATAAAAAACACCCTGTCTCACAGATGATGCTTTTAGCATAGGAGATAGGGTGTTTTTGTGATTATTATTGTGTTGGCATAAATGCGACTTGCCAAATGCCATCTTTATTTCGAATCATTTGGAAGCCCCTTACATCATTTGGATTTTCATAAGAAGGGAATGATATGAATCCGCTAATACCATCTTCTTGTAAATGCCATTTTCCTTTTTCAATATTATTAAATGCATACGCTTCTAGTAATTGACGTTCACTTCTTGATAATTTTGGCTGCATTGCCTTTATATTTTTTATATGTTCTTCTAGTGTCCATTGTATGTGTTCTTCTAAATCAGTGTAAAATGCATATTCAAGTTTTGGGAGATTATCAATGCTTGCCCATATATACATTTTGGCAATGCTAATAGGTTGTAAGCCTTTTAAGTGTTTTTTGTTCAAATCTGCTTTGAAAGCTTTGTAAATCTCACTTTCTTTCTTATTTAAAGAGAATTGTATTTTAGCATTTTCATAGCCTAAAACAATACCATTAATATCATTTATCTTTAAGATTGTTTTTTCTGCGTACTCTCTGTTGTCAGGCAATACAAATATCTCATTTTCGTGTAATGTAAACGATTTTAGAGAGTAGTGCAGTTTTTCTATTGCATTTGGAAGTTCCTCTGGAGAATTTTTAAAAGAGAAAAGATTCTTTAATTCTTCTTCCGTTTTTGCACCTTGTACTTGAGAAGAGCCATAAAAAGGCTGTAATTTTTGACCGTTAATAAATACTTTTCCATCTTTCATTTCAACTGTTTCCCCAGGAAGTCCGATGATTCTAGATAAAGAGTCCATTTGATTATTATCTAAATAATAAATGACTTGCCCTCGTTTGATTTGGCCCCCCTTACTCGAAACAGGTTCCATCACAAGGGGGGCTACGGAGTAATCATAACTACCACGATCCATAGTGGAACCACGAAGATACATGCTTTTCAACGACTTTTCTGTATTTTCTATGATGGGGATAACAGGATTATCTATTTGTTGATCAGATAAGAATGAGACGAGAGTTGTTTCACCTTTTTGTGGCGGTGTATCTTTCGTTAAAACAAATAAAACAATTATGATTGCAAGAATAGAAATAGTGGCTAGAGAAACAGAAAGCAGCCATTTTGAGCGAGGCTTTTTTTCTTTATGCTCATCGGATTTATTGTGTGATTGGTTAGTACTCTGAACTTCCTCGTTGTGCTTTTCCCTATAATCATCCACGTAATTAACCTCTCTTTCTGGTATTCAATAGCGTTGTTTCATTTAATGTATTCACATCGGTATTAGTTCCAAAAATATACTCTTATTCAAATAATTATATCATTAAATACTTTGCTGTTTCAAAGTGCTAGATATTTTAGTCATTTCCTGTAATAGCACAGCATATCACTATTCTATTTCATTTGTTTAGTAGGTTATAAGTAGAGAATATAACTTATAAAATGTTATTTTGATAGATATTAGATGACAGAATTATCTAACAAATGTAAAATGGAAATAATTCCATAAAATAGAAGGGGTGTTTAGGGATGAATGTACCACTAGTTTTATCACAGTTCCTGGATCGTGCAGTAACACTATACGGTGATAAGGAAGCTGTGCAATGCGAAGGGAGAGTATTTACATACCGTCAGTTGGAAGGGCGTGTAAATCAACTTTCAAGAGGATTACAATCAATTGGTGTTGCGAAGGGAGATCGAGTAGCATATCTCGCTTCTAACACTGTAGAAATGCTTGAAGGCTTTTATGGCATATACCAATTAGGTGCGATAATGGTACCTTTAAATATCCGATTAAAACCAGAAGACTATTTATTTATCTTAAATCATAGTGAATCCAAGGTACTGTTAGTAGATCAAGATTTATATGAATTAATCTTGCCAATCAAAGACCAGTTACAAACAATCGAGCATATTATTGTGCATTATAAAGAAGAAGCTACGGAGGAAATTGGTTATGATGAGTGGCTAGCGACATTTTCTTTAGAACCATTTAAACGTGCTGAATTGGATGAAAATGATGTATGCAGTTTACTTTATACAAGTGGTACAACAGGGGCTCCAAAGGGAGTTATGCTGACACATCGCAACAATTATTTACATGCATTAAGTTCGATGCATCATTTGCGTGTAACAGATGAGGATATCTACTTGCACGTATTACCGATGTTCCATGTAAATGGCTGGGGTGCGCCGTTTTATTATACAGCGAATGGCGCAACACATATTTGCTTGAAGAAGGCGACACCAGAGGCGATTTTCCGTGAAATCAAAGCGCAAAAAGTAACAGTTGTCCATATGGCACCAACTGTACTTAATTCGCTTTTACAATATTATGATGAGCATAAGCCTGTCGTTGATCAAAAGGTACGAATTGTCCTTGCGGGGTCTGCGCCACCACATGCCTTTATCAAGAAGGTAGAACAAGAACTTAACTGGGAATTTATTCAAGTTTACGGGATGACCGAGTCTACACCACTAAGTCTCATTTCTAGAATTCTCCCACAATTAAGTGATTTATCATATGATGAAAAATCACGTATAAAAGTAAAAGCAGGATATCAGATGATTGGCGCCGAAGTTAAAGTAGTGGACGAGTTCGGGGAAGAAGTGCCTCATGATGGTACAGCAATAGGAGAAATAGTTGTTCGCAGTCATGGCGTAATGAAAGGCTATTGGAAAAATGAGAAAGCAACATTAGAAACAATTCAAAATGGATGGCTCTACACGGGTGATGTGGGAACTATTGATGAAAGGGGCTATATTGAAATTACAGACCGCAAAAAGGACATTATTATCAGTGGCGGGGAAAATATCTCTTCTATTGAAGTAGAAGGCGTTCTTTATGATCATCCTGCTATTCTAGAAGCAGCAGTTATCGCTATTCCTCACGAGAAATGGGGAGAAACACCACATGCATATGTTGTTTTGCGAGAAAATGCAGAAGTAACAGAACAGGAAATCATCGACTTCTCCCGTTCAAAATTAGCTCATTTTAAAGCGATTAAAAGTGTAACATTCACAGACGAATTACCAAAAACAGCATCTGGTAAAATCCAAAAAGTTCATTTGCGAAATGAGCATATTGAGAGTATGAAAGTTTAAGCTCTCCAACAGCTACCTAGATTAGGCTGTGCTTTCAATGAAAAGGACTCATAATGGGCGCTATTTAAAGCAAATATATTCTATATAAAATTGCATATGATGAAAAAAGTAAAGAGGTGGTCTAGTTGATCTTTATATTAGCCAGCAGCGTGCTAGCTTTTATACTCATACTTTCTGAATACTTGAAAAGCTCGAAAATCTTCAACGTATTTTATCTTATTTCATTAGTAAGCGTCATCTACACATTTGTTAGTTTCATTGATATAAGAGGAATAGAAGCTTTAAGTTATAGCATCATCTCTTTAATATTCGGCATAATTGGCGTAGCTGGTATGGTAATAACTTTATGTAAGCAAAAACAATTGAATATGTAAAAATAAGCCTCCACAGAGTTTTTCTGTGGAGGTTTTTCAATTGTGATGGGGACTATGGGTGATGTTTAGGACGTGAATATTCTGCTAAATAACAAAGGAGCGAGTTAGCGCAACAAACGATGGAGTTAGTGCAACAAACAGCCGAGATAGTGCAACAAACAATGGAGTTAGCGCAACAAATAGCAGACATAGCGCAACAAACAACTTCTTCATGCAATCCAATTTCACAAAACATAAAAAACTTTCGAATTAGTTTACTGATTGTATGATAAAATGGGAATCTCAACCATATAGAAAGTTCAAACTACATAGCTACCCTAAAAATACTAATCTACAAATAGAACTATAAATTTATAGAGTAAAATAGCAGATTACATAAAAAGGAGAAATGCAAAAATGCATCAGAATGAATATATTCATTATCACCGTAATTATGGGTGGGATTTAAATGATTATAAAGCATTGCTTAAATTCGCAAACAAGAGTCGGGAGCAACTGACACTTTTTAGTTATGGCTGTAACTTGGATAATAATTCGATTCATCGGCTAATAGAAGAATATTTTTTATCAGAGGATGTTAAAAGAAACGAGGATTTTATAGAAGTTGAATTTGATTGCTACGATTCAAATTTAAGTAATCAAATAAAAAGAAAGTATACTTTTCGTAAATTTTATATAGACGAAAAACGATTTAGTCAATTTGAAAATGAGTTATCACAACTTTCCGGTAAACATATTCGATGTGATAACAATGTACGAGGTCATTTCGAGGTGAAGCTTAACGACAAGCTGTATTCTACACTCGTATATAAAGCATTGGATTGTTCAGCTGTATATCGAGAAGCGATAAGAGGTCAGTTCTTATTTTTAATCGATACTGAATCTACTGACAATGAAGAAATAAGAAATAAAATGCATCTATTGCCTAAGAATCTACAGTCACTTAATCTGCCGATAAATTTTACAGAAATTCAAAAAGAGGTATATATAAAAGATTGGATTCGTCAAATTTTAGAAAAGATGAAACTGAAATAAAAGGTGAGGACTATATTATCAGTAGCTACATGAAATTTCTCTAAAAACAACTTTCTATACTTAAAGGGAAATATATTATATTGTTATAATGAAGTATAGTCATATATTAAATAGAGAGGTTAATATATTTTAAAAAACTAAAAATATTAAATAGGAGATTATGATGAAGAAATATAAATGGTTTTACATTATCGGTGGTATTTTAATTGTGATTGCAGCAGCAGGCTATTTTTTACCTCGCCTTTTTCTTAACATTGCGTATTCCCCTCATTTAGAGGAGAAAGAGGTGCCACTCGTAGAGAACCTACCCAAAGCAACTGACTCATTAGAGATGAAAAATGGCAAATATTTATTAGCCTTTTCGGAATTAAAAAGTCTCAGTGATGCCGATACAGGAGCTTTTTACGTCATCGATGAAGCAGGTCGTTTTTTATCGCAAAGCGTCAAGCAAGATTTATCGGAGCCAATCGGTATGACGACAGCCCAAGATAAAGCGTATGTCGTTAATAACCGCTCTCTACAGCGTTCATCAATCGACTTGAAAACAGGTAAGATTGAGTCAATTAATATGAATAAACAACCGAGTAGCTCATCGTATTCTTTGTATACAAATAGTGATTACGTCATATATGACATTGCAGGAAACTTAAATGGAAAACAACAGCTTGTATATTGGCGACAAAATAAACCGAATGACAAGAAATCATTCGTTATTCCACACGGTTTTACTCATTCCATGCATGTTGAAAAGGATGAGGCATACATTACGACGGCTGATCCGGATGCGATTACGTATATCCATCACATCGACTTAAAAAACAATAAGGTCATTTCCTCAAAAAAATTAGATTTAGAGGATGAGGAGTATTCACGAACTGGGTTGCCAAGTAATCCGGCACTGGCATTTTACAAAGGATACCTGTATTATACCGTCAATAAAACGAAGGCTGTATCAGATAATGATAACACAGTTATAAATGCAGGGAAGCTCGTAAAAATTGATCCTAAAACTTTAGAAATCGTCAAAAAAATAGCGATAGGTGATGAAAGTTTTAATCTTGATTCACTAGCGGTTGTCGATGATCAAATTGTTGTTTTAAGTGACTATTCAGAAGCGTATGTGATGAATGATCAAGAACAGATGAAAAAACTTACTTTCAAAATACCACAGGATCAACGTTCAGCTCTAAAACAAAGAAGTACATTTACAGAACAAATAACCGTTAAAGGAAATAAAGCGTACATTTTCACTATGTATGACCTTCGCAATAATGATAGTGAAGATGCTATTGAACGTGGTGAAATAAATGCTTTTAATTTAGAAAACGGTGAACATCTAGCAAGAACAGTCATCAAAATGCCTTTATCCACCTACTTAACAATGACCTTCGCTGTTATTCAATAAATACAGTTATAACCATTTTGCTAATAGGGTAATAATTACTACATAAGTTTTTTTCTACTATATAAACAATAGCCAGCTAATCGCGTTTTAACACTGCGATTAGCTGGCTATTTTATTTTAAAAGGAAAGTCTATTACGTTGCTTAATCGATAAAAAACACCGTCTAAAGGACGTGAATATTCTGCTAAATAACAAAGGACCGAGATAGCGCAACAAGCGATGGAGTTAGTGCAACAAACAACTAAGATAGCGCAACAATCAATGGAGGTAGCGCAACAATCGTCCGAGATAGCGCAACAATCGCTTAAATAAAGTAGGAATCGAAGCATTGAATTGTTCCCATTTATGTAAATGGTATTTAGATTTATATGAAATTGATTTCTGTACAAGGAATATACTTCATTTGTTTATTTATGAGGGATGTAACCATAGGCACATAATACCTGAGACATAATGAAGATGAAAGGGAGTTGCTGCAGGAGATGAAGGCGAAGTGTCTTTATTTACATGTATGCTTGTTAGTGGGAATCGATAATACTTATTGAAAACAAGCATTTCAATGAAGAACAAAAAGATCATAGAACCAGTTTTTAGTACCGTGAAAAATAGTTAAGCTGATAAGTAAACACTCTGAAAGTCGATAATAAATTTTAGGGTTAGTGCAGTAGGTAATAACATGTATGTTCAATTGATAGCATCATTAAAAAAATTGTCTAACAATTAATAAAATTCGAGTCCTATTCAGCAATACAAGAATGATTGAAATATAAATTATTTCGTATTTCTTTGCATTAGTCCTAGTAGGGTGGTTGAAATTTTTTCATACTTAATAAAATCTTCTTCATTAAATTGTTCTAGTCCATTTAATAACTCTCGATAGTTTACTCTATCCAATTCTTTGTGAAAATCATAGACAACTTTACCTTTGTTCGTTAATTGGATAATGACTTCACGATTATCAAGTGGGTTTTTAGTTTTTGTTAACATGTTTTTTTTTATTAAACGGTCCACCATTTGTGAAAGTGCACCTTTTGTTTTGTTAGTTAATCTAGATAATTCCGAGATATTCGTTTGAGTTTTATCGCCAATCAGATTGATTGTATGTGCTTCAACCATATAAAGATCATCATCGGTTCCGTATTTTCTTGGAATACTTTCATAAGAACTAATATGTCTTGATAATTCATATATAGTCTCCATCATTTCATGGAAAGATTTTTCTTTATTCATTGTAATCCCCCTCGTACTATCTTAAGTATGACTAAATATATGACAAAATCATTGAATAATTATTTTAAAAAAACAATAAATCTTATGTCTTTAGTATAGCATATTAGTATTCGAAATAATTATTTAAATTTTCAGATTATTCATTGACCGCTATTAGTTAAGGTGCTATACTAATTTTCTAACACCATGTTAACTCTTTAAATTGAACGAGATCTGAAGGGGGAGATGCGATTTCAAAGTTATTAATCTAGCTGATGGTAGATGTTTAACATTTAAGTTATTACGTAACTAATCTAATTCTTCGCTAAAAAAATTTAGATCTGAAAAGGAGAGGTTTAAGAACATGGCCAGTCAAGAATCTAAATTGAAGAAAGTTTTAGGATTATCAGATGTTATGAGCATTGGATTGGGGCAAATAATAGGAGCTGGGGTAATGGCTCTAACTGGTATTGCAATAGGTATGACCGGAAGTGGTGTAACTTTAGCATTTATTATTTCATCATTTTTTACATTATTCATGGTTATACCTATTGCAGTTATGGGTTCGGCTATCCCTACTACAGGTGGACAGTACAGATACACAAGTCGACTTTTGTCTCCTAAAGTAGGTTTCTTTTGGTTAACGTTATTTACGCTTGGTCAGTTAACATTAGCTATGTTTGCCATATCATTTGCAGAATATGTTCAAGGATTAGTTCCATCGGCACCACTCAAACTTGTGGCTTTTGCGCTTATTACAATATTTTACATCGCGAATTTAGTAGGGGTGCAATTTGCTGCACGTGTAGAAAAAGTTATGGTTGTAGTTCTACTTCTTGCTCTAATTGTTTTTGTTGCTTGGGGAATGCCAGAAATTAATTATTCTGTTTTCAATTCAGTAGATATGTTTCCTAGTGGTTTTGTTGGCTTCTTTATGGCTGTAGGATTACTTTCTTTTGCTACAGGCGGAGCACAAGTTGTTGCCGAGCTAGGTGGAGAAATGAAAAATCCAGGAAGAGATATACCTTTGACTATAATTGTAGCAACATTGGGAGTAGGTCTGCTCTATGCTTTTATGGCAACCATTGCTGCAGGAGTATTACCAATTGCAGATGTTGCTAACAAACCTTTGGCTGATGTTGCAAGAACAATTCTACCGCCGCCGCTGTTCATTTTCTTCATGGTGGGTGGGGCGATGTTTGCTTTAGCTACTACGTTGAATGCAACTCTATCTTGGATTACAAAAGGAATTATGATTGCATGTGAAGATGGATGGTTACCTAAATCATTAGGGAAAGTGAATGAAAAGTTTGGAACGCCACATTGGTTGTTAACCTTGTTTTACATTATTGGCGTTATTCCGATCATTACTGGTTTATCTCTTGGGTTAATTTCTGCATTAGGTACAGGAGTTTTACTATTAGCTAATATGATTCCAGTATTTGCTGCAACAAAATTACCTAAAAAATATCCTGAACAATATAAGCAGGCTAAATTCAAACTACCTCCTAAAGTGTTAAATACAATTGTATATATTGGGGTAGCCTTATTATTTTTTCAAGCGTACCTACTTATAACTTCTTTATCAATTAAGATCATCATAGGTGCAATTGCCTTCATGGTTATTTCCGCATTTTACGTAAATATTATCGGCAACAATCCTAAGTATGGAATTAACAGAAATTTAGACTTTGGAAATGAATCAGATAATAGTTCTGAAGAAGCTGAAAATGTAGTCGGAGAGTTAGCAATTACTTCTGAGAAGAGTATTGAAATAGTAGAAGAGAGTTCAAAAGTTTGAATAGGATCTTAATCTAAAGAAAAATGTAAGCACTTTCATTTCAACTGGTTTAGAATACCAAAACGGGGAGATGCATTAAATATGAAATATAATTTTGACAAAGTAGTTGATCGTTATAACAGTTCATGTGCGAAATGGGATGCAACGGAGGAATTATTCGGTGAGAAAGATTTACTGCCGCTTTGGGTTGCGGATATGGATTTTAGAGTGCCAGATGAAGTAGTGAAAGTAATACAGTCTCAAGCTGAGCACGGTGTTTTCGGGTATACGATTAAGAAAGATAGTTATTATACAGCAGTAATTGATTGGATGAGAAATCGACATAATTGGACAGTTAAAAAAGAATGGATTTGTCATACTCCAGGTGTCGTGTCTGCATTAAGTCTAGCTGTTCAAGCTTTTAGTGAACCAAATGACAAAATCATTGTACAGCCACCAATCTACTATCCATTTATGAAAGTAATTGAAAATCATCATCGACAGGTTGTATATAACCCTCTCATTTTTAAAGATGAGAGATACGAGATGGATTTTGAAGATTTGATTTCAAAAATTGATTCCTCGGTTAAAATGATTTTAATTTGTAATCCGCATAATCCTGGTGGTCGAGTTTGGACAAAATCAGAACTAGAGCAGCTAGGCAAAATTTGTACGGAACATAACATCCTTGTTGTGTCAGATGAAATCCATGCTGACCTTTTATTCAAGCCTGCTAAACATACGCCATTCGCTGCGATTTCAAAGGAGTTTGCAAATAATAGTATCATTTGTACGGCTCCTAGTAAGACATTCAATTTAGCAGGTCTGCAAACATCAAATATCATTATTCCTAACGATACTTTAAGGGAGAAATTTATAACTGAAACAGGGAAGTACGCGATTGGTAATTCGAATTCATTTGGGGCACTTGCCACAGAGGCTGCTTATAAATATGGTGGGCAATGGTTGGATGAAGTTCTGGACTATGTAGAAGAAAATTTGCATTTTATCACATCGTATTTTGATACCAATCTGCCTGTATTGAAAGTTCTACCATTGGAAGCAACTTACTTGGCATGGATTGATTGTCGGAAATTAGGACTTAGCCCAGAAGAGTTGGAAAGGCTATTTTTAACTAAAGCGAAAGTTGCATTGAATCAAGGTTACGTCTTTGGTCCAGGTGGTGAAGGATTTGTAAGGATAAACCTTGCTTGCTCCCGCTCAATAGTTGAAAGAGCTGTTAAGCAAATAGAAGAAGCGGTTAATGCAATAGTAGCAAATAAATCAATTTAAAAATGAATGACATATTCAATTAAAAATTGGAGGAAAGAAAATGACAGATTCACTGACATTGTATAAGAAATCGAATAAGAATCGACTAGTTGAGATGGGTGGATTGGCTCCAGATGCATTTCAAACATTTGCCGCTTTTAATAGTAATGCTTTAAAAGAAGGGGTACTATCTGCAAAGCTGAAGGAACTTATTGCGGTTGCTGTGGCGCATGTAACTGGATGTGCGTATTGTATAGATTCACATGTAAAGAAAGCAAAAACGCTAGGGATGACAAAAGAGGAAATGGCTGAAGTAATCATGGTTGCAACCGCCTTGAAAGCTGGTTCAGCACTTGCGCATGGAGTAAATGCCTTGAATGCGTTCGATCAAATAGAAGAGGAAGAATTATATAAAAAATCCTATATTAATCGTATGTCAGAGTTTCTCGAATTGAATCAAGAAACGTTTGGAGCATTCTTCACTTTTGATAAATTGGCGATGAAACGTGGATTACTCAGTGTAAAGGAGAAGGAGTTAATCGCCGTCGCAGTAGCTCATACTACAGGATGCCCGTATTGTATTGATGGTCATGTAAAAGGAGCTAAGGGTGCTAAAGCATCCAAAGAAGAAATGGCAGAAGCAATTATGGTTGCCACAGCTTTGAAAGCAGGATCTGCACTAGCACATAGTGTTAATGCTTTGAGTGCATATGATTCTAAAGACTAGAGAGCAGTTCAGAAAAGTGGATAGTAAACTAAAAGACGTTGATGTTAAATTAAAATCCAAATGAGAAGAATCGGTCGAGTATCTTCTAAAAAATAGGGAAAGTTAGAACACCTTCGTAAATGTCACAGTTGTTAAGTGCATTTATTGGAGGTGTTTTACATGCATGAATGTGGTTCCATATTTATAAAAAAATAAATCCCCACCAACCTGTCCCCCTATCACCTAAAACCCTCTATATAACTAATAAAGGGAGAGGGGAACAAACTATGACATCTACATTACTAAACACTGAAGAAACATATTCAAACCTTCAATCATTTAAGTCAATCAGCAAATTAAATGAAGCGGTAAAGAAGTATCGTCAGAATTTCAGTAATCAGCTTACTAAATCAGAACTAGCCACTTTGGATTTACTTGCGCGTTTTGCGTGTAAATATATTGGTGTTTGTTATTTAGCGAAATCGAAAATTGCTGATATGTTGGAGGTGAATATTCGGACCGTGCGTCGTGCTTGTAATACATTAGAATCACTAGGCATTATTAAGCAATACGCATTAAAGCGACATAATGGAGATCGTAGGCAATCGTCAAATGCTATTGTCATTCAAGCGCCAAAAGCAGATGTCCTACCGCAATGTCCGCCCATAGAAACCCCTATAAAAACTAGCAAAACTAAAAATACATATGATACAGAAAAACGTGAAATAGCTAATCGAGCAAATGAAAGAATGGCATTAAAAGACGGACTAATAACAAAATTACCTTCTGCTATACAAGCCATTGCACCGTTTTTCCAAATGGAGGAACTTTACCGCATAACGGGTACTATTTACAAAGCAAAAGCAGCAGTCGACAGAAATATTTCACTTGAAGCACATGAAGATTTATACCGAAATGCTTTACTATCAATTATTCATGCATTTAAACGTGGAAGAATAGAGCATTTACATGGAGCGATTTATACAGCGGTGAAGCGTCTGACTAGAAGTATTCAAACTCAAGATTTAGCAAATGCGGTGTGGTATGACGAGGTGGTTAGCCACATGTAATTTCAACAAATACAAAAAAACAGACTCCTAATATTGATAGGAATCTGTTTTGAGGAGACGTTAAGTTTTAGGTTTTACATTTTTGTAGACGTTTACAATAAAGAGGACAACAGATAAAGCGACTGCTGAGCCACCACCAGATACACAAAATTCCATAAAACCGCGTGGAACATCGACATAAATAAAGATCATGCCCAATAATAAGAACGGTAAACCGATATTAAATAACCAAAACTGAGCCTTAGCTAAAGTCGTCTCGCCTGCATCCTTATAAACAGAATAAATAAGTCCAATAATGGCAGCGGAAACCCATCCGACAAGGTTAATATGAGCGTGTGTTGCAGCCCACTTCAACTGAATAGTGTAATGCATAAACAGACCATATCCAATTCCTAACGCGAAGTATAAGACAGCAATCTTAATCCACTTAGCACCCAATTGATCCATCTCCTTTTTAGTATTAATACATGTATATTCGCTAAATTCGATATCATTACTGATAATTCAATAATTGGAAATTTTTATAAGATTGTAGCTCGAAAGTGAAGAAGTAAAGGTGCAAGTATAGCAATTTATCTAAGGTGGAAGACGATTTTGCTTAGTCATATTAATGCATCTTCAAAAGATTTTTATCATGTGTCATATTGAAGAAATGCACTCCAAATGGTATTGTTTTTATATTCTGAAAATTATTAATGAGGATTTCACTGTTTAAAATATTTTAGTAGAGGGTGTATGACAATGTCAGTAGTAGCAATTAATATGATGAATGCTTTTACAATCGAAAAATTACGAGATAACGCCATTTCAAATGAACAAATTCTTGAGGGTTTAGAAAAACAACAAACGGAAAACTGGATAAAAAATGATCCATCGCTTAACTTAGATGATTTAGTAGCTTTATATCAAGATGATAAAAATACTCTTGAGAGTGCATTAACACAAGGGTATTCAGTGAAGTTTTTAACATTCAATGGACTGAAATGCTTATTGAAATTCCGTTTTCATAAAATAGAAGGGGAGGACTATCAACTTTGTGATTCAGGAATAATGGATTTAAATCTTTCAAAAGAAGAGCAACATATTCTAGAGCAAATGCTTTCTATAAATTGGTATATCCAAGCGCAAACAAATGATTCATCAATCAATGTCTTGTTAAAATAAGGGTTATAGATTAATATTTATAGTGAATTTTGCAAAGCTGCAAGGTACATAAGGAGCTGAACTTGAAATTGAATCTCAAAAAAATCTTTATAGCTAGCTCAGTGCTTGGCTTACTGTTTACACTTGGTATCGCTGGGGTGTCACAAACAGCATCTGCTCAAGCCTCAACAGCTAAAAAGTCACTAAATAAAACTTTAAAAGCAACAACAGCTGTGAATATGAGAAAAGGGATCGGCACAAAATACAAAAAAATCATGACAGTTGAAAAAGGGATATTTGTGACAGCAAGTAAGTACTCGAAAGGTTGGTACAAAGTAAATGCTAACGGTAAAACAGGATGGGTCTCTGGTAAATACTTAACATCAGCACCGGCAAACTATAAGGAAGCCGGTCTTGTTGAATTATCCGAGAAAGATGGCTTTATCATTGACTTAAAATATGCAACGAAGAAAAACTTCATGGGATATGCACTATACCCAAAAGACAGTAAAGCATTGGTGGCAAAATCGACAGCAGCAAAACTAAAAGAAGCCAATCAACTAGCGCATAAAAAAGGGTATAAGATTAAGATTTGGGACGTTTATAGACCGTTATCTGTGCAATGGGAAATGTACAACAAAATTCAAAACCATAATTATGTTGCAAATCCTGCGTTAGATTCCAACCATAGTAAAGGAGTCAGTGTGGACGTGACATTAGTAGATTCAAAAGGTAAAGAACTAAAAATGCCAACCAAATTCGACTCTTTTTCTACTAAAGCAGGGCGTTACTATAAAGGGAACTCTAGAACAGCGCAAAAAAACATGGACTATTTAACAAAGATTATGACTCAATCGGGCTTTAAAACAATCAATTCAGAATGGTGGCATTACAACGATTTAAGTAATACGCATCCAACTTTAGATGTACCTACGAAATGATTCCATTAATATAAAAAGTTCCAGTAGAATTGAAAGACACTATAAAGATAAAAGAGCATTAAAAAGCACTACGCAATTTCGATTGCATAGTGCTTGTTTTTTTAAACTAACTATTTAAGCACAAACTCAACTTCTTTGTTTTCATATACAACTTCTCCATTAATAATTGTACTTAAAATTTGAATATCTTTAATATGAATTGGTTCGACTGATGTTGGGTCTTGATCTAAAACAACAAAATCTGCATATTTATCGACTTCAATAGTTCCTGATTTATCTTCTTCAAAATTGAGTTTAGCTCCAAAGCTTGTCATTGATTTTAATGCGGTTTCTACATCAATTCTTTGATCTGGACCAAGTACGATACCATCACCTGTAAGTCGATTTACAGCGGCCCAAACAGAAAATAGTGGTGATATAGGTGTGATAGGGCAATCGGAATGTAAAGTATATAAAATCCCTAAATCATCTGCTTCTTTTAGGGGATTAATGCGATTTGCTCTCTCAGGCCCTAAGAAAATATTTTTATGTCGGTCTCCCCAATAATAAACATGATTAATGAAGAAAGAAGCAGCTAAGTCATATTCACTCATTGTAATTAAATCTTCTTTAGTTGCTGTTTGAACATGTTCAATGCGGTGACGATGATTTGGACGAGGTGAGGTGTCAATTGCATTTTTGTACGCTTCAATTATGGAGCCTATTGCACGATCACCATTACCGTGTATTGCAATTCTATATCCTCGGTTATGAAGATTTAATACGATATCATTTAAATTTTTTTGATTAAAGATTAAATCTCCGACTAAGTCCTTATCACAATAATATGGTTTACGTAGTGCACTTGTTAGACCTTGAATCGAACCGTCTTGGAATAGCTTCGCACTATCAAGTTTTGCCATTCCATGAGAATCATTTAATATCTTATCGTTGAGCTCAGTCGCATTGAAATTTCCGAAAATACCACCATCTAAAAGTACCCCCGCCATAATCATAAAACGCATTCGCATTGGATTTGCTTTTTCTTTTATTGCTTCAATATGAGCATCATAATCAGGAAATTCTCTTGAGAAGGTGATAGTAGCATCAGTATTCGTTGTAATCCCTTGAGCTACATAATCTTCAGCTGCTTTCCGTAACAATTCACTTAAATCATTTATATTTGGTACAGGTGTATGTTTAGATACTAAATTTATTGCAGCGGGTTCGTATAGTACACCGTTTAAGTTATTTTGATCGTCTCGTCCAAAATGACCACCTTCAGGATCTTTAGTAGTAGCATTTAACTTTGCAATTTTGAGCGCAGCAGAATTAGCTACAGCTAAATGATTAGATATATGTTTGATTAAAATAGGCCGTTCCTTACTTACTTTATCTAAATCGTCCCTTATAGGATGGCGATTTTCCTCTAACATTGTATCGTCATAGCCAAAACCCAAAATCCAGCCCTCATTAGGATTTTCATCATGATATTCCTTTAAATTAGACAATATATCTGTAATGTTTTTGTTTTTATTAGGTGAACAATCCACTTGTACTTTATTTATAGCGTAGGCTAATATGTGATTATGTGTATCAATAAATCCCGGAATTAATGTTTTTCCTTTTAAATCATACTCTTTATAATTAAAATTACAGGAGTTTGGAACAAAGAAGAATTTGAAGATGCTCAAAGACAGAAAATCTGCGCGCTTTCCTTTTTCATCTAAAGTTAAGATTGTTGCGTTCTTTATGAGCAAATCAACCAATACCAAATGATCATCCTCCTAAATGTATTTCAATAAGCTTTTGTAAAAGTAAAAGTATATGGACTAGTTTAATAACAGTAGGGATAATAATTCATAAAAACTGCATCTTCTCGCTGATATGTTTGATTTTGAAAATATCCCCTTATATTTGGAGGAGTTAATTAGAGTAGTATTAATCCAATGAATTTTTCGTTTTTAGTAATATCCTTTACAATTTCGAAGTAAATATACCCGCATTTACGAAAGATGAAATAGCTAAGACTAATAAGTTCTAGCGTTATTTAAGTAGGGAAGTTTTATAAAATCGAGAAAAATAGGTAAAAATTATATGATATTATTAGGGAGGTATAAATATTAGGAGGAAGCTTTGTTGAAGAATTTATTATACATAGAGTTCGATTGTGAAGGGTGGACAATAAAGGAAATGATAGACGGAACATATGAAATTTATTCTCCAGAACAAGAAAAAGAATGGGGTACAATTAAATACTAAAGCAGATGATATTCAACTAACAGGGTACTTTACTTGAAGATATCATTGAGTTGCATATGCAGCTCTTTTTACTTTATTGAACTAACGGGGCAGAATAGTTTAATAAGAAAATATAATTTTGAATGATTATCAACAGTTCAATAAACTGAGAGGAGACTTAAGTTTGATTGATTATTTTGAACGTAAAATTAGATTAAGGGACTTTGAAGTGTGGGATGTTCAAATTGGGGGACAACATTATGTTTTAGCCATTTTAGATGAATTTCGACTTGCCTCATTAGATGATTTTGAAATTCCAGATTTAATTTATGAAGAATATGACCAGCGTGCAAACTATGTCTCTGCTACATATTTCTCTGATAAACCTGTTAAAGATGAACATAGAGAAATACTCGGGGAATTTGCTCGGATGCTTACAGAACACTTAGCATTGTCAAATTGTGAAGTAATTATTAAGATTTATCAAGAGAACCCTGAAAAAGCGATAGAACGAATGATGATTAAGAAATACGGCTTCATAGAATCAGATATACCTTTAGATAAGTTATTACATTTTAATCAAGAGTAGAGACTCTCTTTCATTATGGTATATGAAAGAGAACTTGGGAAAATGACTTTGTGATAAAAAACTTAATCATTGTACTGTATAATTAGAAAGTTAGAATGTGATGAATATGGCATACAAACTCCTATTATTTTAATATATTAATTTGAATATTCCGATGAGTCGATGTCATTATCTTCCGCTTTTATTTGTCCAATAAATGAAATTAAAGAACCAACAGCTTGTATCCAACTACCACTAACTTCTAATGATTCGGGATTTTCTTTTATTCTATTGCCTTTATGCATAACATAATTATTTTCAAGTTCGTTAATTCCTCCTAGTGCCTGCAATGAATTCCCTATAGTTTGTAATAAATTACCTATAATGCTATATAGTTGAGCCGAATCAGTAGGATCCTCTAATGCATCTGCAATTGAAACAAGTCCCCCTAAAGCTTGTAATAGATTTCCGTTAATTATCAACTTCTGTTCGGTTTCTTTTTCAAATTTACTAATTAACCCAGATATAACCGTAACATTTCCAACTGATTGTATTTCACTTCCAAGCTTTCCAAGAGAAAATTCTCCTGATCCATCAGCTCCTAGAGCATTACCAGTTGCTTGGAGGACATTCCCCCATAAATTTAAATCGCTCTGCAAATCACTTTTTATTAATTGTGTTGGTGTACTTCCAATAGCAGAGCTAATTGTTCCAATTGCTGCTATCAATGAACCGTGGATTTTTTTATTTTGATTATTCATAATATCTACCCTACCTACCTTTATTAATACACTCTTACTTTACAATATTCACTTGGGACAATAGTCGCTACAAGGCGTAAAAGATATATGAAGCATTCAAGGACAAATATAAAAATCACTCATTAGAATACTTTGGCAAAAGTATAGGGTTGGATTATTGGTAACGGAGTACTTTGAATTAAATTCATAACTCAACTAAACCAGCTAATAGAAAGTCAAGTAAAATATTTTTAATCGAAAAACACTTCATGTTATACTAAAAATGCACAACACAAATAACCCTCCTCATTAATGTGGAAGGTTTTTGTTCTATTTGAAAATACTGTAGCTAAATAGTTACTTGGAACGGTGTTTTCGTTTTTAAAATCGCATAAATCCAGTGTAAAAGCTTATTAGCACAAGCAATAATAGCTACTTTATACGGCTTACCTTCTTCGCGTTTTAAATCGTAGAAGGCTCGTAATCGTTTATTTCGTGCAATGGTTTCATCTGTTGTTTTCTTTTTACGGCTATCTCGAATTGAACAACGAACGGCTGTGTAAAGCATGTGGCGAAGTCTAGCCGAGCCGCGTTTGGTAATGTGATTTTTCGTGCCTTTAAAGCGACCTGATTCGAACACACTTGGGTCTAGTCCCGCAAAGGCTACTAACTTTTTCGGATGATTAAACCGCTCAATTTCCCCAATTTCTGAAAGTATCGTGGCTGCGATTTTTTCACCTATACCGGGAAGTGACTGGATTAATTCATATTCTTCGAGTTGTGCCGCCAATTGATCAATCTCACGCTCTAACGTAGAAAGTTGTTGGCGGTACGCTTGAAGTAAATCAATATACATATTCAGACTGACAAGAAGGCTTTGATAAAGCGTTGACTGAAATGGGTTACGTTCTGCAGCTGCGATTAATCGCTCAGCTCTTTCGTACGCCCACTTATACGAACGTGCTTTACAATGCTTATCAATAAATTGTGCAATCTCTTCTACACTTGTATTTAGTACTGATTCAGATGTAGGGAAGGACTGTAAAGTCCTTAATGAAATCTCAGCGTATAAATCACCAAAAACTCCTTTATACTCAGGGAAAACTTGATCTAATATAGCTTGGAATTGTAGCTTTGTTTGAACCATAATTCCCGTCATATTTTCGTGTTGCCTTGTCAGATGCCTAAGGTTTAAAAGCTGAATACCACGCTTTTTCTGAGGCTCTAAATCCTCTTTGTAATACAGTTCACCTAAGTGATAGGCATCAATGGCATCTGTTTTAGTTTTTCGTAAACTAGAGCTTTTCGCTCGATATGAAACGAGCGGATTGACGATAATGACAATGTATTCTCTAGTTTCTAAAAACTGTACAACTGAGGCATGATAATGGCCAGTTGATTCCAAAACAACAGGTGGTTTTAATCCTGTTTGACGCTCTAAATCTAGTAAATAAGAGTGTAACTCTTCAAGTCCTTCCACCGTATGTTCAATCTTCACACTGTTTTTATAGGGCATTTTTTTATCCAAGAACATTTGAACCTGACTTTCACCTTTGGCGACATCCAGACCAACTACTGGATTCATAGTTTATCTCCTCCTCATGTAGTGTATTGACCGGTAACCTCTATCTAGCTTGTTATTCATATCTTCGCTTGTTATACGGGATCTATTTGTCCCAACCAGCCTAATCATGTGTTAACAAGTAGAGGGCGAACTGTTTAGTTGTCGGGATTAAATCCCACGGGTGCTTCCGTTCTACCCCGGCTACTATCAATCTATAAATTGAATAAAAAATAGTCAACCAGATTTCTCTGGCTGACCTTATAATACGAACGGGTGCTTTAGTGGAGGATTGTTGAGGGCTATTTTATCACTCTCCACCTTTCCTTACCTCTCTTCCTATCTTTACTCTGGGACACATTCATTTTGTTCTGGATATAAAAGTGTATGAAAACCGGTAGGGGAGGAGTATGCCGAAAGCGATTAAAACTTTCATAATTGGGCAAACTAAATTAAAAATGGAGTATAGTCGATGGGATATAAAGTGAAAATGACATCAGCTAGTTTGGGACTACACGGAAGGGGATATTTGTAAGTTGGACGAGGGCAGGGAAGGTATTGAACCTTACATAGTTGCTGGCAATACCGCTTCCGATACAAAGAAGCACCACGCAACATTAATAAGTTGTATTGTAGGCATCATGACTTCAGTAATGAAGGTGCTGAATTGCATATAAAAGATACTCAGTCTTCTATTGTGTAGATTTAGAATAAAGTTTGATTAAAATCCTGTATTAATATAAATAAAAGACTACTGTTCGATTTAAATGTTCCACGTTATAATAGTGAGAGTTTGTTCCTAGTAAATCTTTTAATAAGCAGTGAGGTAGTATATGAAAAAAAGAACCACAGACATTATTTTTATCATTATTGGTGCATTTATTTTTGCTTTAGGTGTTAATTTATTTGTTATTCCGAATGAGCTTGGTGAAGGAGGAGTAACTGGTATCACGATTATTACCTATTATTTATTTGAGTGGTCACCAGGTTTAGTCAACTTAATTCTGAATGCATTTTTGTTAATAATCGGTTATAAATTTTTGAATAAAGTAACAACGATTTATACGATTATTGCTGTAGTTTCTAACTCGCTTTTTCTTCATCTGACAGAAAGTTGGAATATTGATTCTAATGAATTGATGGTAAATGCCATCTTTGGAGGAATATTTGTAGGGTGCGGGATTGGCCTAATCATTCGGGTTGGCGGAACAACAGCAGGTACTACCATCTTAGCAAGAATAACACAAAAGTATTTAGGCTGGAGCATTAGCTATGGTCTATTGTTTTTTGATTTAATAGTTGCTTTTTCATCTTATTTTATCATTGGTGCGGAAAAGCTAATGTTGACAATTATTATGCTATATGTTGGAACGAAAGTAATGGAATTTGTTATCGAAGGCTTGAATTCGAAGAAGGCCATTACGATTATTTCTGATAAACCGAATGAAATTGCCAAACAGGTGACTACATCAATGGACAGAGGGGTAACCGTATACTCAGGTCATGGTTATTACACAAAAACCCCAAAGGAAATTCTTTATATTGTTATTAGTAAGCAAGAAGTAGTAAAGTTGAAACGGATTGTTCAATCTACTGATCCGAGTGCTTTCATCGCTATACACGATGTTCGTGATGTGTTCGGAGAAGGATTTATTGATATTTCTAAAGCTTAGTAAGAGGTTGTTTTAAAAGAGATATAATTTGTAGAGTTGGTATTAGATAGATATAGGCAGAGGAAGCCCCTTCTTAATGGCTTCTTATTTTGACAATTCTCTTGTAATAAAGTTGGCTATTGGATGGAGATTACCTAAAGGTTTAACTAAAGAGTTATGGTTAATATTTGTTTAATCCATTAAAGGGCGCGATTGTTTAACAACAAAGACAGAAAATGATCATTTTTTTTATAAAGATCAACCTTAATACTACAATATAAGAATCCATTTTGGTAAATCTTTTTTTCAAATTGGATTCTTTTTATTTATCGTAAAATGCTGGCTTGTTGGGTAATATTAATCAACCTTTTTTCCAAAGCTACACCATAACTTCGTGTAAAAGTAGATAGTGAAAAACTACTTAAAATGATTACCATCCATGACTTAGTAGAAGCATATGCATCTCCTAGTCGTGAACATCAAATGTTCTCCGTTCATAAAATAAAAGTTAACAGATAAATATTGAAATACATTCTAATTAGTGGTATTTTTTAACAAGAAGGGGGAAATGTATATGATGTTTTTACCTTTATTACTTGGCATTATCATTGGTGTAGTTCTGACGGTTATAGCATCGATGTTGAAGAAAAAAGGGTACTCTAAAACAACAATTAACATTTACACGTTTTCATCATTGGCTTTAGGAGTAGTACTCATTGCATATGGATATACAGTAGTAAGAGGATTTGAAGGATTTGCTTATTTATTGTTAGGAAGTCCAATTGTTATGATTTCTATCTTCACTATTTGCATGACCTTTTTCAGTAACATAAAAAAACACCAAGTGATCTAATAATGATTTATCTTTTATGGGGCTGTCCCAAAGTCAGTGAAAACCGACTTTTATGGGCAGCACCTTTTTTGTTTAATTTATTATTTCAGCTTATCCATAGCAATCTTTTTCATCATCTGAATCATCGTTTTCGTTGACTCTGTGTCTTCTATGGATAGATTATCTGGAACATCATGCTCGATTTCTTTTAGGATGTTGATCTCTTTGTTTATTCGTTCCATTTTACGATCTAGTTGAGCTGCAGTAAAAGCGGCTTCTCTTAACTCATTTGTTAGTCGTTCTGGAACTTGTTTATTGTACTTATAATAGATTTTGTGTTCCAAACTTGCCCAGAAATCCATTGCAATCGTACGGATTTGCATTTCTACGTACACATGCTCTTCACGATCTGACATAAAGACAGGGATTTTCAAAATGACATGAAGACTTTGATAGCCATTAGGCTTTGGATGTTGAATATAATCCTTTACTTCGATGACTTCGATGTCTGATTGAGCCTGAATCATTTCATTAATGATGTAAATATCAGAAACAAAAGAGCATGTTATTCGAATACCCGCAATATCCCTCATGTTTTCACGGATATCATCCAATGTTGCAGGGATATTCTTTTTACGCATTTTTTTCATAATACTTTCTGGTGTTTTTATACGTGTATTGACATGTTCAATTGGATTATATTCATGTATTAACCTGAATTCTTCTCTTAAAATACGAACCTTAGTCCCGATTTCATCTAATGCAAATTTATAGGCCAGCATAAAACGAGTTAGCTCTACTCGAAGTTCTTTCATATTTTGTTGTTCTATTAAATATGTCATTGAAAAATCTACACCTTTCAGAATTAAATAAAATGGTTCAATCTATTTCCGTATATATCAT
Source organism: Viridibacillus sp. KH_047 (assembly GCF_057838945.1). Taxonomy (NCBI): domain Bacteria; kingdom Bacillati; phylum Bacillota; class Bacilli; order Caryophanales; family Caryophanaceae; genus Viridibacillus; species Viridibacillus sp. KH_047. Next base: position 1,736,369 of record NZ_CM174479.1, read on the forward strand.
ACACTAGCAACAATTGAATCTCTAAGAAAAACCGTTTAAAGGTAAATATTGTAATGTTGAGTGGGGAATATGTGTAATGATTTACATAGAAACCAATGTACGATAAAAGCGTTTGTTTATATAAGGGGGTGTAATTTTGAAAAAGATTTCACTGATAGGTATAACATTATTTTTACTAAGTACGTTAGTAGCATGTAGTAATTCAAAAGCCAATAATAACGAACATTATGAGAATTCAAGTGGTGATGAAAAATCTCAAGGAGCTAATTTAGTTACTTCTAACGAGAGAAAACCACCTGTTTTAACAATTACTGTAGGTGAAGAAATTATTAATACATACCGCGGGGGTTGTAGTTGGATTTATTTAGACCCTAAAACAGGACAAACAATAGGTACAGAAGCGGACTCTTTGCTACCATCAGAAATACTTAATGTTGAAAATGCTATTGGTGTAGATCTAAATCAGCCTATAAAACTAAATTTTGAAAAAGAACCAATTGAATACGAAATACGAGTTTGGGACAACGAAAATAACGTGATTGCCACTTACAAAGGTTTTGACGATGTAAAAGAAAAAGGGAAAATGATATATGAAATCTTAGCTACTTGGAAAGAAGGTAGGGTTTCATATGTAGTTGCATTTAATGTTAAATAGCATGCAATGTGAAAGGTACAGAAAAACTTCTAGTACTTTTTGTTGTTCATATTAATCAACATGGACACAATAAAAATGAGATATTGCATGTTGGGCTCTTCAAACGGAGTTCCGATTTTTTAAGCAACGATATCTTTCAGCTTATCTTATCTGGTTCAAGCTACCCCGTTCGATGCTATAATATAGTCATCTGTACTACACGAAATGAGGAACTTATATGTATAAAACAATTGGGATACTTGCCCATGTTGATGCTGGCAAAACGACATTTTCCGAGCAGCTACTTTTTCATACGAATAGTATCCGCCAGAGGGGGCGGGTTGATCACAAAGATGCCTTTTTAGATAATCACGCCATTGAACGAGAGCGTGGTATTACTGTTTTTGCTGAGCAAGGCATTATTACATACAACGATCATACTTATACAATTATTGATACACCTGGGCATGTCGATTTTTCACCTGAAATGGAGCGCGCTATTCAAGTGATGGATTACGCCATTTTAATTATCAGTGCAATTGATGGTGTAGAAGGCCATACGGAAACGGTGTGGCAATTATTACGTAAACACAATATACCTACTTTTTTCTTTTTAAATAAAACAGATAGAGAGGGTGTCAATACGGAAGCAGTATTGAATGAAATCCGATCGAATCTAACAGAAAATGTTTGTGATATTACAACAGCTTTCCAAGATGGACAAATGAAAGAGGAGCTCATTGAATTTATAGCAGAGCGGGATGAAGAGCTTCTGGAACAGTATATGGAATCAGGTTATGACGAAGTGAAATGGCTTGAAGCGTTCAAAAAACTGATTGCATCTGGCGAAATCTTCCCTTCAGCAAGTGGTTCGGCATTAAAGGATATCGGTGTGTTGGAATTCTTCTTAAAACTAGATCAATTAACGGTGACTTCTTATAGTAAAGACAGTGATTTTGCTGCACGGGTTTATAAAATACGTCATGATGATAATGATCAACGAGTGACGTTTATGAAATGTTTAAGCGGTTCTTTGCAAGTAAGGGATGAAGTGAAATACGGTGAAACTTCAGAAAAGATCACACAAATACGTTTGTACAATGGCAATAAATTCACAACAGTCAATGAAGTTCGAGCTGGTGAACTTTTCGCGGTCACAGGTTTAAGTGGTGTAGAAATAGGAGAAGGTCTTGGCGTGCTGAGAGAAAAGGCAGTTTTTGAACTCATTCCTACATTAAAATCGAAAGTCATTTTCGACACTAATATTCATGTAAAGGAAATGTTTCGTTGCTTTAAGATTTTGGATGCAGAAGATCCATCTCTCCATGTCTTTTGGGACGAGCATTTTCAAGAAATTCATGTTCATGTAATGGGTGTTATTCAGCTTGAAGTGCTAGAACAGATAGTAAGAGAGCGTTTTTCATATCAAGTTTCATTTGGTGAACCGAAGATTTTGTATAAAGAAACGATTGGGGCAACAGTAACCGGGTATGGACATTTCGAGCCACTGCGACATTATGCAGAGGTGCATCTACAAATCGAACCAGCTGAAAGAGGTTCAGGTGTTACATTCGAGAATAAATGTCATGCAGATCATTTATCTGTCGGTAATCAAAATTTAATACATCAACATGTACTTGAACGTAACCATCACGGCTTACTAACGGGTTCTGCTGTTACAGACGTGTTAATAACGCTACTAACAGGGCGTGGAAGTAACGAGCATACATCTGGTGGTGATTTCAGAGAAGCCACGCATAGGGCATTACGACAAGGTCTGGAGCAAGCGGATAATATTCTACTTGAACCGTATTATGACTTTAAAATTAAAGTAAACATGGATCATATTGGACGTGTTATGTCTGATGTTCAACAGGCTCACGGTCGCTTTAATCCTCCTGAAAACATAGGTGATAATGTTGTCATAAAAGGACGCGTTCCAGTTGCCACTTTTATGAACTACAGCACAAGCTTTGCTGCTTTCACAAACGGTAAAGGTGCACTTACACTTAACTTTGCTGGCTATGATCAATGCCATAATACGGAACAAGTGATTGAAGAAATTGGTTATGATAAGAATGCAGATCCAGAATATACGTCTACTTCAATTTTCTGTGCCAAAGGGAAGGGGTATTCTGTCCCTTGGGAAGAAGCAAAGGTAGCGATGCATTGTTTGTAAAGTGCTAAGAGATTTTTTTCACATTTGAATAAATATAAAAGCAGTGGGTTTCTAATAGGAATCTCACTGCTTTTTTTATTATCAGGTAAAATATGTTAAAATATTTTTGAGTTAAAAATTGGAAGTGGAATCACTCGAATATCAGTGTAGTGAATTTACAAGCAAGGGCGATTTGTAGAAACTATTCTTTCTTAAATGAAGAGATAATGGAGGATGGAATTGAACTTACTAGCAGAACCATACAAAATAAATTATCATATGAAAACTTTTAAAACGAAAGAAGAATTGGAGCAATTGTTTATTAAAACGGGGTTCGATTCAATAAAATTTTATGAGCAGAATAATGCTAAATGGCTTTGTGTTGAGGGGCATAAGACAGTCTAGAGTTAATCGATTATGATCGCTATTACCCTGTCTATGGCTATGTCAAAGAGTTAATAGGCAGCAATGACTTAGTAGAAAACGTAGGACAAGCCGTTATAACGTCTAAATGAAGAGGTCAGAGATAGACTTAATAAAAGCAATCCATAGAGAATAAAAGAATCCATTTTGTAAAATTAAAATGGATTCTTTTTTTAATTATTATATAGTTCTTTCAATAACACTAAGGAAGAGCTAGAAAAGAGATACAGTCGAGAATTAGATGATTTATTCTATCCCTATTATTATTTTGGTATAATTGGATAATAAAGTTTTCTGTGTTGTGAAATCAATGGAATAGGAGGAGTTAAATGGAGTTGATATTTATTCGTCATGGCCAAGGTGTACATACTTTGGATATACCTAAAAGTCTACAAATAGAAGACCCAGCATTAACTTCTACAGGGGTTGAACAGGCATTGTTATTAAGAAATCAATTTCCGCTAACAGATGAAGATATAATAATTATTAGTCCGCTTAGAAGAACGCTTGAAACTGTATTCCTTTGGAGTGAAAATAAAAATTGTCGTAAGATTGTAAGCCCATTAGTAGCACCAAGGATTTTTCCCATTCACTCAAGTATGAATACATTGCCTTGTGATAAGATAATTGATTTAGAAACTATTGAACATGATTACCCAACTTTTGAAATAGATAGTAAGGCATCAATTGAACTCTGGACGAATGGTATCAATACCTTAACAGAACAGCAATTCACCAACCTTGCAGAAAAGTTTATTGGTGATTGTAAAAAATTAAATAAAGAAAAAATTTATATAGTGTCACACGATGGTACGATTACTTCTTATCGTCAAATGCTTTCTGGGCAAAGGCTTACTCGAAATGATTTTCCAAAAGAAACAGGATGGTTTTCAATGAGTTGTTGAATCACTATACGATAAAAGTAAGAGATGTGCATAATTTTATTGAAGTAGGGGATCAGTTATGAGTATTTATGGAAAAGCGTATGTTGAATTTCTAAAAAAAGATATTATGTTACTGATTATTGCAATCGTGTTATTATTCTTTAGCTTTGGGTGGTGGATGGGGGTTCCAGTATTTGTTGTATCGATTTTTCTTTGGGATTTAAATATACCACCCTTTATTTCAATTATACTAGTCTTATTACTTATTAGTGTGCTATTCACGGTATTCTTTATTCCAATGAATATAAAAGTTGCAAAGATAATCGGAAAAATTAAAAACCGAAGTACTTTGAGAATATTTTCGAGATTACAATTGATATTTATTCTAAGCAGTTTCGTTATTTTCTCTTTAATCTTTATTATAATTACTTTGGTTTAATAACCAAACTGTGTAAAAAAAGATATCGTGTAGTGAAGACAAATGAAATCGAAGTAAATGAGTGGTAAATTGTATTTTTTTGCAACTCAAAATAAAAATAGGGGTGAAGTCATGCAAATTTGGCCTAAAGGTGTATCAAAGCCAGCAGTAAGAGCACTTAATAGCGTAGGAATCACGACATTGGAGCAGTTAACTACAATTGATGAAAAGACATTAAGGGCGCTTCATGGTATGGGCCCTAAAGCGATAGAAGTATTAAAGGGAGCACTTCATGAAAAAGGGCTCCAATTTAAAAGTTAATGATAGCTATAAAAAAGAAAACCAACATGGCGTTAAAGGGCTAATGTTGGTTTTCTTGTGCGATGAAAGAATATGTATAATTGAACCATCAGGAACGATTTAAAATCGCACCTAGATGGTTACTGACTGTCACTTCTAGAGGATATAATCAATGAGGTAACGGTTTAGTCAATAATCTTAATATGATAATCGTAAAGCTCGGCAGGAAATTCGACGGATAGAAAAGATATTAATTTGGATTTTAAATCATGTGGAATGTTGAAATGGATGTTACTAATATGCATTTTGCGACCTAAATGAAACAAACTTTCATAGAGTGACTCATCAGAATGCACAGAATATTGATCGGCATTTTGGTTACTGATACGTTTCACCACGTATTCTGAATTCTCCTTATGAATGCGTAGAGTAATCATAAACCTTCACTTCCTTTATCTTTTTATTTACACCTAAAAGTGGGTGTCTCTCCATTATATACAAAAAAACCTAAGATGGAATAGCAATAAACTTAAATGACAGAATAATATAATGATTTTGATAACTTGTTTTTGTATAAAAAGACATTAATAATTATAATTATCTGTTATTTTGTAAAACTAAAATCATTATATTACTAGTATTATGCGATTTAACAATTCTTTAGAATCAATTATTAATTTGTGAAATTCCTTTTGAAATGCAATTAAATATTTACATATTATTCTAGTCTTTAAATGATTAATGGTTCTGTCATGTGTCACAGTACTGTATTTACCCACTCTCCAATCCATTGTAGCTAAATCGATTCCAGAAGAGACAAGGGGAGCGCATTTATCTATATAAGGCTTGATGAGTGTAATTGGAGGTATGATAGCGAGTTTATTTAGTTGGGGTATGCAGTTTTTTCCGGAGAATGGAATTACACTTATTTTTATTGTGTTGGGGATTTTGATTTTATTCATTTATACTAGTGTTTATAAGGTAATGTAATTTGATAGATAATTAAAAAAACTATGCTATGATTATAATAGACTGAATATATTGAATTTAAAGGGATGTCAAAATAGAGGTGAAAAATGAGACGGGTTGTAGTGGTAGAATACGATCAAGAATGGGTTGCATTATTCAACAAAGAACAAAAGATGATAAGGGATATTTTCAGTGATGAGATTTATGATATCTTTCATATTGGTAGTACATCCGTTGAAAACCTTCCTGCGAAGCCTGTAATTGATATAATGCCAGTAGTTTATCACATTGAACAGGTTGATCAATTGAAAGAGAAGTTGGAGAAAATCGGTTATGTATCTAAAGGTGAGAATGGTCTCCCAGGACGGCGTTATTTTACAAAAGGTGGTGACAATCGTACTCACCATATCCACTTTTATGAATTAGGACATGCGGGCATTACTAGACATCTTGCCTTCCGGGATTATTTAAGAAGTCATCCTGCTGAAGCGACAAAATATGGTCGAATAAAGCAAGCGAATGCATCACAATATCCATTTAATATGGAGGCATATATACAAGGGAAATCGACTTTTGCTAGTGATATAGAACAAAAAGCGTTACGTTGGTATGAAAACTTAAAATGAGGTGATGTGATGAAAATGGAGGATGTCTACGGCAAGCTACCTATTTTAGAAACTGATCGATTAATTTTAAGGGAAGTCTCACTTGATGACCTTTACGATATGCATACATATTGTTCGAATGAGGAAGTTGCAAGATACTGTACTTGGAACAAACATGAAAGTTTAGCAGATACAGAAGAATTTGTGCGATTTATATTAAACAAATACGAGTTAGATCAATATGCTCTTTGGGGCATTGAAGATAAAGAGACAGGTACATTAATTGGGACAATAGATTTTGTATCTTGGCAGCCAAAACAACAAATAGCTGAAATCGGTTATGCAATTTCACAGGCATATTGGGGGAGAGGCATTGTTACTGAAGCAGCCAAAGCAATAATTGCATTTGGTTTTGAAAAAATGGATTTAGTTCGAATTCAAGCGAAGTGTTTAACAGAGAATGTAGGTTCTGCTCGGGTTATGGAGAAAGTCGGTATGTCTTATGAAGGGCTAATTCGAAAAGGGCTATTTGTGAAAGGTACCCATCAAGATTTAAAAATGTATTCTATTTTGAGAGAAGAGTATGAACAGCTGATTTGAAACCCTTTCTGTAAATCTATATTTAAAAGTTAAACTTAATTGTAACATAAAAAAACACTTCCAAGTTGTCTTGGTTTTATATAACCAATGATTCAACTTAGAAGTGCTCAATAAGGTCTATTTATTCTCTCTATTTGTTTCAGATGTGTTTGAAACGGAGGGAATAGAATGTGAGTTATTGATTTCAAATTCGTTAGTAAGATTGATGAAATGGTGAAGTAAAACAATTCATCAAGAAAAATTAATTTAAAGGGAAGAATTCACTTATGTGTTAAGGGAGATACAAAGTGATTATTTCCAATGGCCTGCTTTTACTAGTTTGTTTTTGCCGATAAATGCCATTACGATTAATAATACATTAATAACTAGCATGAAGGCAATTGCATATAGTACTAAAGTGTAGCTACCAGTTAATTGGAAAACATATCCGTAGGCTGGTAATGCTACAATACCAGCAACTGCTAAACCGATAACTGCAGAAGCGTAAATTTGACCGTATTCTTTGTTACCAAAGATAGCAGAAGTTAATAGCGGTCCTAATGTTCCAAGTGATGCAACAACAAATCCAAAAATACCAATAGCTAATGAGAACATAGTAGAATTGTCAGGAACAGTTAATAGAATTGCGATTGGAACTAAACCTAGTAACATTGCGAAAATAGCAGTGTTTTTTGCACCAATTTTATCACTTAAAATACCGAATGCTAATGCACCAATCATTACTCCCACTGACCAGAAGCCCATTGCACCACCAGCAAATTTAACATCATAACCTAATCCCATTGCAAAAGGAGCAACGTGTTGACCAAAACTACCGACAGAAGTAATAAAGAAGAAGAACAATAATAAAGAATAAAATGCGCCAGATTTTTTAGCAATTGCAGCTGAAATACCTGTGTTAGTATTAGATTCAACTTTAACAGAAGAAGCATCTTCAGTTTTATTGATTTCAACTTCTAAACCTAATGGTTGTAAACCTTTTTGTTTAGGAGACATTCTAATTATTAATATTACGATTGGCACAACGATTGCTATTACAATTCCGCCAAGGATGAAGTAAGTCATTCTCCAACCTTCACTTGAAATTAAATTACCAGCCATAGGTTGTAAGATAGCTCCGAAAATACCACCAGATGCAACCATGATACCGATTGCTAAACCGTTATGTTTTTTAAACCAGTTGTTGATTAATACTGGACCTGCGATTTGAGTTACAAAAATTGAACCGATTGACATTGGGATACAGAATAAGTACCAACCCCAAACAGAATTCATTAAACCAAACATTGCGAACGAACCCGCTTGTAAAATAACTGCTGTTACTAAAACTGTTCTAATATCATACTTAGCAATGATCTTACCAGCAAATGGTAAGAAAATCATAGTAACAATAGAAGAAATACTAAAGTAAAGTGTTAGACTTCCCATACCCATACCTAAATCTTCTGTTACTGGAGTTAAGAATAACCCACCTGCAGTCATGATTCCGCCTTTAGCCAAACCGACCATAATAGATAAACCTAATAATATCCACCATGCGTAGTGGATTTTTTTGTTATTTGTGCTCACGTATTGTACCTCTTTTTCTTGTTTTTTTAACCTATATACTTACCTTATCAGACTGCTTATTCAGTAAAATACTTGAGCTTGTCTAATTTTACTTTCTATTCCCCAAAATCTCATTAATGAGATTTATAGAAAGCATTAAAAAATAAAATACCCTTTAAATATTTTCATGACATAATAGTCTTCGTAAAAAAATTTATAAGGACTCAAAATGATTATGTAGTTTTGAGTACTTCTTAATCAATTAATTTTTACTTTGATTTGAAACTCTATTACTCATGAACGTAAATACCTAGTTCTACCTCCTGCACCGTTTTAAACATGGTAACTTTTTGACTTCAAGTTACTTTACGTCTCAATAGTATACGATTAAAATATTTGTGTCAATAATATGAATTTCTTAGTTTTAGAGAAAAACAGACTTGTATTTTTTAGGAGTTTGTACGAGACCATCATTTAATTAATAGAATTTGCTGCAAGCATTTTAATGGTTGGTATTATGACTAGGTAATATGCTGGAGACTAAATTAATAGGTATGTGAAAAATAGCGGAATGTTATTTTTCTAAAGCAAAAGGTGGAGAGGTTTAATCTGCATCAAGTTGATAATCAGATCAACTTGATGCATTGACGTCCAAATTCTTGTTATTTATATAGGAAAGAATGAAATAAATAAGAGCTTTGTAGATTTTATAAATAGGAAAGTGTTAGACAAAAAGTTTTCTCAAATAGATGCAATTGAATTGACTATTGCCAAACATGAAAAGAAATTGGTTTGAAATACTCATCTAAAATGAAAGAATATTAAAGAGGATAAATTCGAGGAATTCGAGTGTGTTTTTTGTGATTTTGTAATAAAGTATTATGACTAAGTACTAATTGAAAATTCTATGACAATTAGTTGGATTTTTTATTAAAATTTTGATTTATACCAGAAATTGGTTCTAAATTTTTATGTAAAAATAAATTAATAGTTATATTTTTTTCTCAAACATTGACTTATTTACAAATTAAATATACCATAGTAACAATTTAATAAAAAAATTCTTTGATAAAGAGAGTAGTTTATGGGGAAATGTCAAGCGAGTTAGGGATGGTGGGAGCCTAATACATGGATCATGAATGAAGCGCACTTTGGAGAAACTTTTTGAAATAGCAGTAGAAAAGATCGGGGAGTCACCTCGTTAACAATGGAAAGTGGTCACATTTTGTGGCAACTAGAGTGGTACCACGGGATCTATGCTCTCGTCTCTTGTTTTGAGACGGGGGCTTTTTTTATTGCTTTTTCGTACCATTACGGCAGAATATCAACTGAACTTAGCTTTGAATGCACAATGTATTTTATTATTTGAGGGGGAAAATAGAATGAAAGACAAACAATTGATAGTCAATTCATTATTTGAAGTAGTAGAAGGTCATTTAGCAAAGAGTGAAATTGAACAAACAATCGAAAAGCCGAAGTATGCACATTTAGGTGATTATGCTTTTCCTTGCTTTTCATTAGCAAAAATTTTCCGCAAATCACCAAATATAATAGCCAAAGAATTAAGTGATAAGGTTAACAATGACATTATAGAAAAGGTTGAAGCTGTTGGTGGGTATGTGAATATTTTTCTTAAGCAATCGGAAATCTCGAAAGGGGTATTATCTAGCATTGTTTCCTCTCAATCTGCATACGGACAACAAAAACATGGAGAAGGTCAAACGATTACGATTGATTTTTCATCTCCTAATATTGCAAAACCTTTTTCAATGGGGCATTTACGGTCAACAGTTATCGGTAATGCAGTAGCTAATATTGTAGAGAAAAATGGCTATGAAGTAGTACGTATCAATCATTTAGGAGATTGGGGTACTCAATTTGGCAAGCTGATTGTTGCCTATCATTTATGGGGGAATAAAGAACTGATTGAACAATCTCCAGTGCGTGAATTATTGAAGATTTATGTCAAATTTCATGAAGTGGCAGAACAAGATGACTCATTGAATGATCAAGCACGTGCAGCGTTTAAAAAGTTAGAGCACGGAGATGAAGAAGCACTGCAATTATGGCAATGGTTTAGAGAAGCATCGTTAAAGGAATTTGAACAGGTCTATGCATTACTAGGTATACGGTTCGATTCGTATGCGGGAGAAGCATTTTATAATGACAAAATGGACAGAGTTGTAGAGTTATTGGCTGAACAGGGACTTCTTGAAGAATCGGACGGGGCGATGGTCGTTAATTTAGAAAATATGCCGCCATGTTTGATTAAGAAAACGGATGGCACAACATTATATGCGACTCGAGATTTAGCTGCAGCTCTATATAGAAATGAAACTTATAATTCAGCAAAATCATATTATGTCGTAGGAAATGAACAATCGCTACATTTTAAACAGCTATTTAACGTATTAGAGACAATGGGGTATGGTTGGGCAAAAGAGTTACAGCATATTCCGTTTGGCATGATGCTAAAAGACGGCAAGAAAATGTCTACTCGTAAAGGGAAAGTTGTATTACTTGAAGAAGTATTAAATGAGGCTATCCAATTAGCAAGTAAGAATATTGAGGAAAAAAATCCAAACCTAAAGCAAAAAGAAGAGATAGCGAAAGTGGTAGGAACAGGAGCAGTGATCTTCCACGATTTAAAAAATCATCGTATGAATGATATTGAGTTTTCGCTTGAAGAAATGTTGAATTTTGAAGGGGAGACAGGTCCTTATGTGCAATATACGTATGCACGGATTTGCTCACTTTTACGAAAAGGTCAGTACAATACTGAATTCAGTCAATTTGAGGGATTATCTGATGAGGCTTGGCCTGTTGTCATTTCGGTAAAAGGTTTTCCAGAAGTGGTGGCAAAAGCCTTTGAACTAGCGGACCCTTCGCAAATTGCCAAGTATTTGATCGAATTATCAAGAGCGTTTAATAAGTATTATGCCCACACAAGAATACTAGAAGATGATGCTACAATTCAGGTAAAACTAACGTTATGCGCTAGTGTTGCTATCGTGCTTGAAGAAGGATTGCGTTTATTAGGAATTCAAGCACCTGAAGAGATGTAGCTAATATTCAGAGGAGTGGAACGAATGAATTACCAATATATATTATTTGATTTAGATGGAACATTAACGGATCCAAAAGTCGGAATTACTAAAAGTGTCGCATACGCATTAGAAAAGATGAATATTGAAGTGGTGGATTACTTTAAATTAGATTTATTCATTGGACCATCTTTACAAGAATCTTTTCAGGCTTATTACAGTTTAAATGAACAAGAAGTAAATGAAGCAATCGGATATTATCGTGAAAGATTTCAACAGCACGGCTTATATGAAAATGAGGTCTATCCTGGAATCGAAACACTACTAGAAACTTTAAAGAATAAAGGAAAAACATTAGCTGTTGCCACATCTAAACCAACAGTCTTTGCTGAGAAAATATTGCAGCATTTTAAATTGGATCAATATTTTGATGTAATAGTAGGAAGTAATTTAGATGGTACTAGAATTGCAAAGGCGGATGTAATTCATGAAGTGCTTTTACAACTATCTTCTCCAGATAAAAGTGAAGTCATTATGATTGGTGACCGTAAACATGATCTAATAGGGGCAAAGAAGGAAGGCATAGCCAATATCGGTGTCCTTTATGGGTACGGTAGTAAAGAGGAATTGGCATTAGAGGAACCAACTTATATTGTAAGTGATATAGAAGAACTAAACTCTATATTAAATAATTAACATATTTAACACGTGAAAACGCTTGGATAGTCTTCCATGCGTTTTCGTTTGTTTATTAGACAACTAATTATTCATATCCACCTGTAGTTTCTGGGAGCTTTTTATATTCATCTTTGTTTTCAACTATATTTCGTATGTAATTTCGTAAATCAATCAGTTTATTTTCATCATTGGCTTTTTCACAATATGCTCCAGAAATATATGGTGTGAGCGTTTCACCATTAATAGTGATTTTCCATGCATCTTCACTATAGGGTTTTGTCATACACTCTGTTTTAGGGACTAATTCTTTCATGCCTATTATATTGATGTTTTTCATTTTTTCATAAATTTTCGCCTTTTCTTCTATTGTAAGAGGCAGATTTATTGTTGTAGTTCCATCAGCTACTAAATCCTTTGTAACCTTGCCTTCAAAAGTATTAATTTCATTCTTTTTTCCAACTCCGAATTTAACTGAAAAACCAAAGTCACTTGGCATTTCTTCAGGCATAATATCTTTTGTAGCATTATTTAAACCACATCCTGATAAGAAAAATGCGAAAATAAATAGCAAAATCTTTCCTGGCTTCAAGTAATCCCTCCTCATCAATCATTAATGAATTATGCTTGTCATCTTTTTACTAAGATTCTACAGATATTCAAGAATACCTTTCGATTGGGGGATTTCTATTATTAATGTTCGTTTTCCGTTTTATAAAGAGTAAAACAGATAGGTTAGAGATACAAAAAAATTCCATATTAATAGAAATAGTTATAAGATTGATTGGTGAGTAGTTCAGTCGAGTAGCGCCAAAGAGCCCACGAGTAGCGCTAAGGAAGCCCGAGCAGCGCCAAAGCCCGCGAGTAACTCTAAAAAGAACCCGAGTAGCGCTAAAGGAAGCCCGAGCAGCGCCAAAGAGCCCGTGAGCAGCGCTAAAAAGAGCTCGAGCAGCGCTAAAGAGAACCCGAGCAGCGCCAAAGAGTCCGTGAGCAGCGCTAAAAAGAGCTCGAGTAGCGCCAAAGCCCGCGAGTAGCGCTAAAGAGAACCCGAGCAGCGCTAAAAGAAGCCCAAGTAGCGCCAAAGAGTCCGTGAGCAGCGCTAAAAAGAGCTCGAGTAGCGCCAAAGCCCGCGAGTAGCGCTAAAGAGAGCTCGAGCAGCGCTAAAGAGAACCCGAGCAGCGCTAAAAGAAGCCCGAGTAGCGCAAAAGAGTCCGTGAGCAGCGCTAAAAAGAGCTCGAGTAGCGCCAAAGCCCGCGAGTAGCGCTAAAGAGAACCCGAGCAGCGCTAAAAGAAGCCCGAGTAGCGCAAAAGAGTCCGTGAGCAGCGCTAAAAAGAGCGCGAGTAGCGCCAAAGCCCGCGAGTAGCGCTAAAAAGAACCCGAGTAGCGCCAATCCCCCCCATGCAATATCACCACTCAAAAATGATCCACTCCAATACTTCAACTAATTGAGATATAATGTATATAGAATGAATTGTTTAAATTTGTATATATCAAAACTGTACTACATACAAAAGGAGGATTTTATGCAGAGCACACAACTACAAACTGTAATGGATCATTTTAAATTAAATATCAAATCCATAGAAAATGTCCCGGAGTCTTTTAGTTCAGAGGTGTATAAGCTCGGTCTGACGAACAATGAGAATGTGTATATTAAAATCCCGTATACAAAAGATAAACTGTTCCGTGAATATACGATTCTAACAAAGCTAGAATCAGATTTGCCTGTTCCTCGTGTGTTAGATTATTGGGTGGGGGATGAAGCGGATAGTGGGGCTTTGCTACTTTCAGAGATAAAGGGTATTCCTTGTACAAGCAAAGTTGACGCTCGACTTGCTTATCAAATCGGCCTAACTCATGCACAGCTTCATGAAGTGAGTTTCCAAAGCTATGGGTATGAAGAACAAAATGGCTTTCAATATCTTGAGAAAAATGACTGGAGATTATATATAAAAAATCTATTTAATCAATACTTAGTTCAATGTGGGGAACTCTTACCTACAGCGCTCATTGATAAAAGTGAAAATAAATTCAACGAGCTGTTCAAAGCTTTACCCAAACCAGATGGTCCTTGCTTAGTGCATCTAGATTTTCGTCCAGGCAATATATTAATCAACGACACAGGAGTAGCCGGCATCATTGATTTCGAAAGTGCAAGAGCAGGTTCTACGGAAATAGATTTCACTAAAATAAATAGAGATATTTGGAGTAACCACCCTGGAACTCGTGATGCTTATATGCAGGGTTATGAGAGTATCCGTCCAATCCTTGATTTAGACAAAATACTTCCGTTCTATTCCTTATTAGATGCTATTGGATCAATTGCTTGGTGTAGTAGGAGAGGGATAGTGAAACATAAGGATTTTTATGATGAAAGTATCAATATCTTAAAGAATTCGATGGCGTAATTATTTCAAAACCACTAACAGTGCATCAACCAAATGACCAGAATAAATAAATAAATAAGTTGAAGAACACCTTCCCTTACATAAAACAACCTGTCACCGACTTCACATCGATGACAGGTTGTTTAATTTTATAATAATCAAAGATAACAATCAGATACTATTTATTCTACGAAATCAGCATTAGTAATGAAATTTTTCTCATTATTTAACTTGAGTATATTACGTAATTTTTTGCTGACTTTCTTTAGACTTTTCTCTTCAGGTATATAGTAGTAGCTTCCGTCGACTCTTCTATCTGTACCTTTAATTGCTATCGTTTTTATTGATAAATCGGTTGATTTTGTATATTTTTTTTGCAGTGCATAAATTTCTTTTAACGACAAATTTGTTTCTACATTTTCGCCAAGAATATCTGTTAATTGACCAATCTTAAAAATTGTTCCTGCTGATATTGCTTGATCAATCGTTGCTTTTAAGAACTGTCTTTGTCTTTCTTCGCGGGAATAAATAGCATTTTCAGCTCTTTTTCGCATCCTTACAAATGCAAGTGACTCTTCACCAGTTAAATGAGATTTTCCCTCATTAAATTCTATCTTTGATCCATCATAAATATTTTCTTCCCAAAACCCCGTTTTAATATTTATAGAAACTCCGCCAAGAGCATCAACTATGTCACGAAAACCTTCGAAGTTAATTGCAATAAAGTTATCTATTGGAATGTTAAGGAACTTTTCAACAGTTTCTATTTGAAGTTTAACTGCTCCGTATCCTGTAATATCTCCATATGTATAAGCTGAATTCAATTTATGAATACCTGAGAATTCCCTTGCATTTTCAATATTGACCCTTGTATCCCTAGGAATAGTAACCATATTTATAACATTTGTACTAGGATCTAACGTAATAACCATTTGAGTATCTGCTCGACCATCCTTTTTTTTACTAGAATAATCTTCAATTCCTAATAACAATATTGAAATTGGATTTTCATTAAATGTCACTTCGTCTTCTCTCAGATCTGATTTATCTCCAGTTCTCTCTAAATTAACTGTTGAACTAACATAAGCATCTTTCATTTTTATAAAAATAAAACCACCATAACTAATTATGGCTAAGAATAAAGCTATACTTACTATTCTGACTACTTTTAATAGTTTCTTTTTAGATTTCTCCCTTTTTTGTGTATTTCTTTTCATTCTCATTGTAAGTTCCTCTCTAAATTTAATCTAAAAATTAATAGTTCTTTAAACTAACATCAATATAGATAAAATTATTATGAACCTATTATTAAGTATAACTTTAGAGTATTTTACTTTTATTGTATTTAAATTATATCACACTTATAAATGGTGAAACATCACATTAGGGATGGAAGAAAAGAAGTAATGTAGCCTACGCTAACTTTTTAATGAAAAATAAGAAGGTGGAAAATCAGTGACGAGCTGAATTATAGATGGAGAGCTAGAGTTCCCGTTTATTCAATTATAATCACGCTCAGCCATACAGTGGTTACGTAACTACTATTTATAAGTTGTAAAAATTAATAATTTAATTTTTACATATATCTATCTAATTAACTAAATATTAGGTTAAAATAAACTGTGTATACTTAAAAGTGATTACCAAAAAATAAAGAGCTTATAGGTCAATTGAAAGAAGTAATTGGCTAAAACTACGAACTATTGAATTAGTATTTATCATGAAGATTAGAAAAGAGTTAAGAATATTTATACATTGAGGTGATTTCAATTGGAGTATGAACCACCAAAACAGACTATTTCGGTTTCAGCCTTAGTTAGGAACGAAAGAGATGAAGTATTATTACTTAGAACACATTGGCGTTCGGATACATGGGAAATGCCAGGTGGAAATGTTGAGGTTGGAGAGCCATTAGATAAGGCAGTATATAGAGAATTTTTAGAAGAGACAGGCATTGAAATACGTCCTGTTGGCATAACAGGTGTCTATTTTAATGCAACAAAGCACGTTTTATCTGTTGTTTTTAAAGCAGAGTATGTTAGCGGCGAAATAAAAATTCAACCAGAAGAAATTCAAGAAGCCCAATATATTCAATTAAACGAATCTAATATTGATCAATATATAACTCGCCCACAACAAAAATCTCGCACCCTCGATGCTATGAGAGCAAAATCTTTTGTCCCGTATGAAACATGGGAAGTAAATCCGGAATATAACTTATTATCAAGGTTATATAGCGAATAATAGACTTATATATTGAACATTAATTATCTCGAATTTCAACTAACAGCGAGGACTGATTAAATGGTAAACAGGATAATTTCAAATTGGCAACCCTATTGTATAGAAGAAAACTGTATCGGCATCGGTTCAACAAGAAAAGTATACCGCGTCGATGAGTTTGTCATAAAAGTACATTTACATCCGATAGGGTACAAACAATCATTGAACGAGATTGAATTATATGAATGTATGAAAGCTCGAAACGTTACAGATTTATTGGCAGAGATGGTATATGTCAATGAGGATATTTGTATACAACGTTATTACGAAAGTTTAGAGTTAAAGAACAATCAGACATATGAGTTGAACGTAGTTGAAGATAGTAGGGTTTCCCCAAGATTGAGAGCGCTATTAAGAGAGCTCGATCAAAGATTTGATAGTTTTGATTTAAAAGATAGCAGTAACTTTGGTTTAAACGCTGAAGGTAATCTCGTATTAATTGATTTTGGTATGACAAAAAGCTTGTACGAAACGGAATGGGTCCCATTAGCTGAAGCAGGCAAGCTACCTCAAATCTATTTTGAGAAATGCCGAGCTTGCGGGATTGAAAAGGAACTGCGCATGTATGGTCTACAAGATAAAGATAAACGTTGTTATGCTTGTGGAAAGCAATAGTTACTCAAAACGTTAAATTGAAATGAGCGGATTCGTTTGAATTTCAACATGAAAAAGTACACTGGGGATCAGTTAAACGAAGCGAAAGATTTGATGAAATATAGCTATGAGGAGCCCTTTGTTTTACATATAGTAGAACAACTCAAATATGAGTTTGCTTATATGGCATATGAAGAAGAGGATCTTATGGGGTTAATTGTTACTTGGAAAAGCAAATTGCATCCGAATTGCCTGTATTTTCGAGTATATGGTAACCCATCCTCTTCTCAAAATGTGGAACTTCAATTGATACAATATGTTAAGCAAAATGAAGTGTTAGAGCTTCCTTTGCAAACATCGTTATGGGAAACGTCTAAGAAGCTAATGGAGATATACGAACAATTGGATATGAAAATAATTCGGCAAACATATATGCCTAAATTTGATTTAGACCAACATTTTCAAGTATTGGATCAGTGCAATTACGAATTGAAAACTTTAAAAGACATAATGGATAATCAAAGTCTGTTGAAGCAATTAACAGTCCTTGTTAAACGTAATTATGAAGAAACACATCTTGCAAATCCTGTAGCAGATTTGTCATTAAAAGAATGGCAGAAACTATATAACGATGCCATTTTAGAAGGTAGTTTCCTCCTTTATAATCCAGTAAATCAAAACATTATTGCGTATTCATTTTTACACGAAGCAGAGGATGAAACGGAGTTGGAAATTGGTTGGAGTGGCGTTGATCAACTTGAGCATCTACCTCTACTTCAGGTACTAACCTACAAACAAGTTACATATGCAAAGAGGCATGGTTATGCAGCTCTAATAGGTGAATTTGATACGACGAGCCCATATGCTTTAGAAATTTTAGAGCTATTTCCAAATGAGCCGTGTCCAACTTGGATTACGTTTCAGGGGTGAGGGCGCCAGGTTACGTTTAGTAAAACAATACATAGAATACGGTCTAATCTCAGCATAAAATGACAGGATTTAGTTATTTGAGATTGTTATTATTCAATTAAGGAGTGAGCGATATGGGGTGGGTTGAATCATTACTGAAGGCAATCGACTATATGGAAGAACATTTAACGGAGAATATATCTATTGAAGATATCGCTAGGCAAGCAAACGTTTCGGAATTTCATTTTCAACGAACATTTACGATATTAACCGATACGTCTATAGGAGAGTATCTTCGAGGGAGGCGTTTAACTCTTGCTGCACATGAGTTAGCAAATTCTAACTGCAAAATAATTGATGTCGCCTACAAATATGGCTACGACACTCCCGAGGCTTTTTCAAAAGCATTTCGTAGACAGCATGGTGTAACGCCGAGTGATGTACGAAAGAAGATTGGAAAGCTGAAATCTTATAATCGCCTGGCTATCCAGGTTAGTCTGAAGGGAGCAACACCGATGGAATATAAAATTGTTGAACGAGAAAGCTTTCAAGTTGTAGGAATCAATCGTGAATTTTCATTAAAAAATGATGAGAATCTTAAAGGCATACCTGTATTTTGGGATGAAATCAATGCAAAAGGAACTGATGAGGTACTATTTAAGTTGAACAACGGAGAAATAACAGGTGTCTTAGGTGTATGCGTAGATAAAAGAGAGACTCAGTCAGCAGAAAAAATCGACTATTGGATAGCGACAGAATATGATGGTACTTCACCCGAAGGATTTTCAAAGTTAGAAATTCCTGCATCAAAATGGGGTGTATTCGAAGTTCGTGGACCTATGCCTGATGCAATGTCAAAAGCATGGAAACAAATATTCTCAGAATGGTTCCCATCAAATAAATATGAGCATGCAGGTACACCAGAATTAGAAGTATACACTGATGATGATCCATTTAGTCCAGATTTGTATTCTGAGATTTGGATTCCGTTAAAGTAATTAAGTGTATTTTATTAATAGCGTTTAACAGCAGAAATTATGGAATTTCTGCTGTTTTTGTCTTTAAAGAGGATTCGAATCACAATATAATTGTTGAAATACTCTATATTTAAATAGAACATTTGCTACAATATAGGGGGTACTAATATGTTTTCATACAAAATAGATAATCAAATTGATGTTGTATTGTTACAGCAACATAATAAAGAAGAGTTGTATCAGCTAAAGATTTTGAGGGGAATTCATCATGGAAGTGAATAAAATGAATACATACCTACAAATTACATTCCATCAAATACAATTTACGATTATTAGCATTAAAACATTATTGGAGATAATTGATGAATCTGATTTTCAAATTGCTCCTATTGAAGGAAAGCGGACTGTAGGGGAGTTAGTGAACCATTTAGCCATTATATGCAAGGCAGATCTTCAAATAATTGGCCAAGCATCAATGGAGGAAATGAATGCATTTTATGAAATTAATACGGTCAATAGTAAAAAAGAAATGCTGGAGCAATTAGATGAGGGGTATGAAGAATTAGTTTGTTATTATGAAAGTCTTTCTGATGTTTTTAATACAACAACATCGTATTGGGGAACAACTTATAGCCATTTTGAATGGTTATTAGAGATTTTAGCTCATCTAAATCATCACCGAGCGCAATTGCATTTGTACATATCATTATTGGGGAAAAAGCCAGCTGTGGTGTTATTTGAATAATAGTTGTAGCTTGATTCTAATGACTAGTCAGCGGTTATTTTTTAGTTCTTAAAACCCATTTTAAAAGACGTAATAGAATAAAGAATTATGTTATAACGGCCCTTTTCTGTTAGAATGAGTAAAGATTTATAACGAAGAGGGAGTATAGGCATATGATCAAAAGAAATCAGAAGAAGATAGTTATCATTGAATATATTCAAATCATGGTGGGAGCAGCGCTTGTTGGTCTTGCATTCAATATGTTTCTATTGCCAGCTAGACTCGCGGCTGGAGGAGTCTCAGGGATAAGCACCATTCTATACGAACTGTTTCAATTTAATCCCGCTTATGTACAATGGATGATTAATATTCCTTTGTTTATCTTAGGGATTCTAGTAGTGGGGAAAGATTTTAGCTGGAAAACACTTGTCGGCACTACGTTTGTTCCATTTGTAATTTGGTTAACATCTGATATCCATTTGCCTATTGATAATCCTTTGTTAAGTGCAATTTATGGTGGAATTATGTTAGGTGTTGGTCTTGGAATTGTTTATCGAGGAAATGGATCAACGGGTGGTACAGCTCTAATAGCTCAAATATTGAAGAAATTCACGGGGATTTCAAGTGGCTTTGCACAGCTACTTGTTGACGGATTAGTAGTCATTACGTCAGCTCTAGTATTTGATTTTGAATTAGCACTTTACGCCATGATAGCCATCTATGTAACAAGTAAAGTAATCGATTTTGTACAACTACAAACATCACCAACCAAATTAATACTAATTATTACCGATAAAGAAGAAGAAATCCAATCCATTATTAAGCATGAAATCAATAGAGGCTTGACGAAAATTAAGACACTCGGTGGTTATTCCAACCAAGAAAAAACAATGATTTTATGCGTAGTGGAACAATCAGAAGCAGTTTATTTCAAGAAGCTATTATTAGATAGAGAACCCAATTCTTTTGTCATTTTCTTAAATGCATCTGAAATACTTGGAAGAGGATTTTCAAAAGCAAGATTTGATGAAGATGATGTAAAATAAATTTAGATAAGTTATAAAATAAATTGGATTTCCACCTCTTGCTGTCGTTGCTTTTTACGTCAAAAGGAGGTGGTTTTTTTCATCTCGTCTTATTAAATTTAAGGGGAAATTATTAATATATAGTACATAAACGGCTAATTTGATAAAACGAGATAACCGCTTTTTCATCGTTAAATATGTAAAAATAATCAATATTTCAAATTGAGCGAATAAGGGGATTTTTGAGCATGTTTTAATGGGGTTTTTTTCAAAATGTTTACGGTGAATAAAGGCGTTTAACTATCAAATAGTTGTTTAGAATTTGGGGTGATATGAAAGGTATTATCTCGTCTGTTTTCTATATCAAATATAATAAGTGTGTAGCATATTTCGTTTAGCGAATATCACAAGCATGCAGTTACGGAGGAAGAAAATGCAGATAATAGAGCTACCAATTGAATTTGAATTTAATGGACAAAAAAATTACATTTATCCTAGCTTAATTATATTAAATGATGAACTAACTTTGGTCGATACAGGGTATACAAATTTCTTACCTTTAATTGAAAATGAAATTTTTAAAAATGGGTATGAAATGAAAAATTTAAAGAACATAATTATTACTCACTATGATGATGATCATATAGGTTCCCTTTATGACTTTAAAGAAAAGTATCCTTGGATTTACATAATAGCTAGTGAAAGTGAATCAAAATACATTAGTGGTGAAATGAAGTCTGAGAGATTGATTCAAGCTGAAGAAATGCTTAAGGCTATGCCGAATAACGAAGTCGATTTTGGTAAATGGTTTATACAGCAATTAAAGAATTTGAAGCATATTCCAGTTGATGAAAAGGTGCATGATGGTGATATGATTCTAGATAATAAATGTAGAGTAGTAGCAACACCAGGGCATACTTCAGGACATATTTCATTATATTTTCCAAGTTTGAAAAGCGTAATTACAGGTGATGCAGCTGTTAATGAAGAACAGGAATTGATTATTGCTAATCCAAACTTTTGTCTAGATGTCGATAATGCACAACAGTCTTTAAGAAAGATAAAAAATCTTAAAGCTGAAACTTACTATTGTTATCATGGTGGCAAATTTATGTTATAATTTGTGCTACAATCACAGTTTCTGAATTTAGAAAATACCTGTGAACCGGAGTATATAAAAGAGGCATATAGAAGTAATTAAGTTGAATAATATTAAAAGTCTGAAAAAAAGTCTTGACCTTAGGATTTTCTCATACTATAATTTCGTTTAATATTCTAAATAGCAAATGAGCGATGACAAGAACATATTAAGCCGGGTCTCCCTGTTGACAGAGAATCAGTGGTTGGTGGAAACTGATACATAGACTTTGGTGAATTTCATTCTTAGAGCTTTTTTTATACTACATCTTAGAGATAGTAGTATAAAAACGGATTAAACCGTTATTTTACCAAGTAAGTGGGAAACTAGATTTGTTTCCAATTAGGGTGGTACCGCGTGAACAGCCACGTCCCTATCTATTAAAGATAGAGACGTGGCTTTTTTGTCTTTTTCTTCGTTTTTTAATGAGGATAAGACGTAATATATATAGATTGGATTGGTTAGCATTAAAACATCAGAGCAATGGTCATCTAAGATTGGTTTTATTTTATCTGCAGCAGGATCAGCTATAGGAGTAGGCGCAATATGGAAGCTACCCTATGTGACTGGTATCAGTGGAGGGGGAGCATTCTTCCTACTGTTTATCCTATTTTCTTTATTCATAGGTTTTCCGCTGTTGTTAGCAGAGTTTGTCATTGGTAGAAGCACACAAAAGGAAGCAGTTAGTGCATATCGTACTTTAGCTCCAAATACTAATTGGCATTGGATCGGCAAGTTAGGGGTCTTCACTTGTTTCCTACTATTGTCTTTTTATAGTGTAATTGGTGGCTGGATTGTTATATATTTTGCAAAAGGTTTGATTGGTGGAATTATTAGTGAAGGTGCAGATTATGGATCTGTTTTTAACGATACGATTGGAAATCCAATGTTAGTTATTGGAGCTCAATTTGCATTCTTAGCTTTCACAGTTTTAGTTGTAGCAAAAGGGATTCAAAATGGAATTGAAAAAGTAAGCAAAATTTTGATGCCCGCTTTATTTATCCTGTTTTTTGTTCTTATCATTCGTTCACTTACACTTGATAACGCTATGGAAGGTGTAAAATTCTTCTTAGCACCTGATTTCGCAAGTATCACATCTCAAAGTATTCTGTATGCAATGGGACAAGCTTTCTTCTCCCTAAGTGTCGGTGTATCAGTAATGGTTACTTATAGTTCGTATCTTTCAAAAAAAGAAAGCTTAATTCAACCGGCTATTTCAATCGTTTCAATGAATTTATTCATCGCTTTATTAGCAGGTTTAGCAATCTTCCCAGCTGTATTTTCACTAGGTCTAGAACCTGCTGAAGGACCTGGTTTGCTGTTTGTTGTATTACCTGCTGTGTTTGATCAAATCATTTTTGGAGAAGCTTTCTTACTAGGGTTTTTAGCCTTATTTTTATTTGCCACATTAACTTCGGCATTTTCTATGTTAGAAATTATTGTAGCTTCTCTAGTTAAAGGAAAAGAAGAGAAGAGAACAAAATATGCATATATTACTGGTGTTTTAGTATTCGTAGTCGGAGTTCCATCTGCATTATCATATAGTGTTTTTGATGATATTCTAATCTTTTCGAAGAATATATTTGATTCCGCTGATTATTTAGTTAGTAATATTTTAATGCCACTTGGCGTGTTTTTAATCTCTATTTTCGTACCACTTAAGATTAAGAAAAGTAAATTACGAGAAGAAATATTACAACATTCTAGTTTAGGTGCAACTGCATTTAACATTTGGTTCTTTATCATGAGATATATTATTCCATTAGTAATTATCATCGTATTCCTTGATATAACTGGAATACTAGACAAGATTATTGCTATTTTTAAATAAGAAAGTGTTTTAAAGAAAGCAACAGAAAGTGCTGAAGTGAGCAGAAGAAATTCTGCTAAACTTCAGCACTTTTTTATTAGAGGTGAATATCCAGTTACAATAAGGAAATCCATTTTGATTAATAATATCAAAATGGATTCTTTTAAATTGCCTTAAAAAGCAGGTTCAAATAATCGATTTGATAAAACATATTAAATAATATTATAGAAAATTCTATTTCAAAAAAATATTGAATATTCAGAGAACTTTGATTATAATTTACCTAACTAAATTAGTTAGGTGATGAAAACATGACGAAAAATAAAATTAAAGATGTTGCTTGTAAACAATTAGCTGAAAAAGGGTATGAACGAGCCACACTTGCAAGTATTGCTACAGAAGTAGGTATAAAAACACCGTCCATTTATGCGTTTTATAAGGGGAAAGAAGATTTGTTTATGGCTGTATATAGTGATTTGTTGGATGATCAATTTCAATTCATTAAACTGTCGATGGCAAATTTGGAGAATGCGACTGTAAAGCAATTGCTTTATCAAATGGTAAAGGATGTTAGCGATTATCATTTGAGTAAACCTGAAAAAACAGCGGCATATATGAGGCTTGCTTTTTTCCTACCTCATGAGTTAAACGATGATATAAAAAAAGTCTTTAACGAAAAGGAGGAATTCTATTATGATATTCTATTAAAAATTTTTTCCAGTGGTATAGAACAAGGTGTAATCAAAAGTCAACCTGTAGATGACTTAATTGCCTCGTTCCTCTGTTTAATGGATGGCGTTTTTTTGGAATTGTACTATTACGAAGAAGAAAAATTCAAAAAGCGTTTTGAGCAGACGTGGAACATTTATTGGAATGGTATTTGTAAAGAATAACTGAGTGAAAAAACAAGGGGGTACATGAATGGGCGAAGGTAAAAAGGTATTAGATTTCGAACGAGAAGCTGTACCGGAACATTTGCGTAGATCATGGTTTTCCATGTTCTCTGTATTAGTTGCTATAGGAGTCGATTTAGCTTCTGTTTTATTAGGCGCTGAATTAGCAAACGGAATGGCAATGAATCAAGCGATTATTTCGGTGTGTGTAGGATCATTTCTTCTAGCTATTTTATGTTCTATTTGTGCAATCGTAGGTGCTTCAACCAATTTGTCCACTTCTATGATTTCAAAGTATGTATTTGGGAAGTATGGAGCGCAGGCATTTTCCCTTGTTATTGGTATCTCGTTATTAGGTTGGTTTGGTGTCCAAGTAGGATTTTTTGCTGAAAATGCCCACATAATTTTATTAGATTCGTTTGACGTATCAATAAATGTGAAAGTGCTATCTTTTATAGGTGGTATTTTGATGATGACAACTGCCATTTATGGGTTCCGTGCGATTGAAAAATTAAGTATGTGGTCAGTACCACTTTTATTGGGCATTATGTTACTAACCTTATTTTTAACTCTAAAAGATTACTCTTTACCTGTTGAAATTCAAAATACAGGTGCTTTTACATTTGGTAGCGCAGTTTCCCTTGTTATGAGTATTTTTATTGTAGGTGCAACTATTTCACCCGATATTTCCAGATGGGCTAAAAGCAAAAAGGATGCTATTATCTCCACGTTTTTCGGAATTTTCATAGGTAATAGTTTTATGATCATCATAGCCATTCTGTTGACAAGATATATCGGAACAGATGATATGATGCGAATTTTTATAATATTGGGAATGGCTATACCAGGAATTTTAGTACTAACACTGGCACAATGGACAACAAATACTAGTAATCTATATTCCTCGTCTCTTGGATTTTCAATAGTGTTTCCGAAGGTATCAAAAAAGTTGTTAACCATCATTTTAGGATTAATAGCAACGAGCCTGGCAGTTCTCGGTATTTTTGAACAATTTATCTCGTTCCTAAATATTTTAGCCGTTGTTGTTGCTCCAATAGGTGGAATCTATATTTCTGAATTCTTTATCGTAAAAACTGAATTTAACCGCTACAAGAATCAACTAGAAGAGCAGACAATTGTTGTTCGTTCCATCATTGCTTGGATTATAGGAATGGTGGTTACTTATTTGACAACGACACAACCTACGGGATTAGCGTTATTCTCTCTAACAACTGTTCCTCCTTTAGACGGCTTTTTAATAGGGTTTGTTGTACAAACGATACTAGGGAAATTATCCAATCAAAAGGATTCAATTCCTCAACTTAACATCGATAAGCAAATATGAAAAGGGGGACTTACAAAATGAGATACATTGATGAAGAAGCTATAGAGAAAATTGCATTAGGAGCTGCTGTTCTAGGTACTGGTGGAGGTGGAGACCCCTATATTGGAAAGCTGATTGCAAAAGAAGCGATACGTAAATATGGTCCAGTTGCACTGATCTCATTAGATGAGTTAAAAGATAATCAGATAGTGGTTCCTATATCTGGGATGGGGGCCCCCTCTGTAACGATTGAGAAAATACCGTCAGAAATTGAATTCACTGCACCACTTGATAAGTTTGAAGAGGTAATAGGAAAAAAGGTTGACGTAGTGATGCCTATTGAGATAGGGGGTATTAACTCTCTGTTCCCTATAATTGCAGCTGCCAAAAAGGGTTTACCGTTATTAGATGCAGATGCTATGGGACGTGCCTTCCCTGAAGCCCAAATGGTTACTTTTCATCTAGATGGTTTAGAATCTTCACCTGTTACAATGTCTGATGAAAAAGGAAATGTAGTCGTATTATATCCTCGAGATGGAGTTTGGCACGAAAGACTAGCACGTGTCATTACGATAGAAATGGGAGGAAGTGCTTCTGTTTGTGATTATGGTTTATTAGGAAAAGAGGTAAAGAGCAGTGCTATTCCTGGCACCCTTACATTAGCAGAAACAATTGGAGGGTATCTAATTGATAACAAAGGTAAGGAACGACAAGGTATTAATAAAATGTTAGAGGAATTAAAAGGCTATCAATTGTTTGAAGCTAAAGTTACAGACATTGAACGTAGATTAATTGGAGGCTTTACAAGAGGAAAGGCAATATTTGAAGGCATACGAAATGAACAAGGAAAATCTTTTAGCATCGATTTTCAAAATGAGCATCTAGTGGCCAAAGAAGGCGAGCATTTATTATGTTCGACACCAGATTTAATTGCAGTATTAGATGCAGAGACTGGTTTTCCGATTACAACAGAGCGGATGAAATACGGAGCCCGTGTAGTGGTTGTAGCCTTTCCTTGTCATAGTAAATGGAGAACAAAAAAGGGTATTGAAACAGTAGGACCTTATTATTTTGGATATGATTTTGAATATCAGCCAGTTGAAGAGTTACAAAAGGAGAGAGTATAATGTATCGCTTAGGATTGGATGTTGGTGGAACTAATACGGATGCAGCATTAATAGATGAAGATTTAAAGGTTTTTCATACGGTGAAAGTACCAACTACTAAAGACGTGGAAAGTGGAATCATCGACGCGATCGAAAAAGTGGTGAGAGAGAGTAAGGTGGATAATAATGCTATAAAATATGCCATGCTTGGAACTACCCATTGTACGAATGCCATCGTCGAACGTAAACGTTTAGATAAAGTAGGGGTTATAAGAATTGGAAAGCCAGCTACAACAGCCATTCCTCCGTTTACTAACTGGCCAGAAGACATAAGAGAAAAAATTGAAGTAGCATCCATTATAGTTTCAGGTGGATATGAATTTGATGGACGTTTGATTGCTGAATTAGATAAAGAAGAAGTGACTAATTTTTGTAGAGAAATCAGTGGCAAAGTAGAAAGTATCGCTATCTCAGGTGTATATGCCCCAGTAAATAAGGAACAAGAAGAAATTGTGGCAGCCTGGGTAAGAGAAGAGCTTGGAGATATTCCGATTTCTCTATCTCATGCGATTGGCAGTATTGGCTTACTTGAACGAGAAAATGCGACGATATTAAATGCAGCATTGATGACTACAGGTCAAACTGTTATTAATGGCTTCTCTAAAGCATTAAGTAGTCTAAATATCGAAGCTGAAATGTTTTTCAGCCAAAACGATGGAACTTTAATGAATGCAGCGTATGCAGAACGCTATCCGATTCTTACGATGGGATGTGGACCTACAAACTCCATTCGAGGTTCAGCTCACTTAACAGGGTTAGATGATGCGATAGTACTGGATGTTGGGGGAACAACGAGTGACATTGGTGTATTATCAAAAGGGTTTCCTAGAGAATCTTCATTGGCAGTTATCATTGGTGGAGTAAATACGAATTTCAGAATGCCAGATATTTTATCAATTGGGTTAGGTGGGGGCACTCGAATTCTTGAAAATAACGAAAAAATCATTGTTGGACCAGAGAGCGTAGGTTACGAAATTACGAAAAAGGCACTACTTTTTGGTGGAGATGTACTAACCACTTCAGATATAGTGACGCGTTTAGGGTATGCCTTTGAAGATAGAGCAGATCAAGTAGAACATCTATCCACAGTATTCTGTGAAAAAGTAAATGAGCAAATGACAGAGATGTTAGAAGATGCTATTGATCAAATGAAGACGAGCTCAAAAGAAGTACCACTTATTTTATCAGGTGGAGGAAGTATCATCGTTTCTAAATCATTAAAAGGGGTTTCAGAAGTCATTATGCCAGAGCACTATGGTGCTGCAAATGCTATAGGAGCTGCACTCGGTCAAGTGAGTGGGGATGTTGAGAGAATTTATAGTTTAGACAAAATGAACCGTGAAGAAGCAATAACAGATGCAAAGAAACTAGCGATTCATGAAGCAATAAAAGCAGGTGCAGATGAAAAAACAATATCAATCATTTCGATTGAAGATATCCCTCTAGCATACTTACCTGGAAACGCATTGTTAATACGTGTGAAGGCTGTAGGAGACTTACAATATTCTAGTGAATCAGTGATTATATAGTATATAAGGCCATTAAAATATATATCTAAATAAGGTCTAGTTTTTCTATTTAATGAATTAAAAGTGTAGGGCGGTTCTAGAAAACTTTGAGAGTTAAAAGATATCAAGTGATTTAGTTGAGCTTCACTTAATTATGAGACATCCCCAAAAAACAATATTTATTAGGAAATAAGATATATTGAATCGCATTTAAAAATTAACTGCCATTTATCAAGCCTTAACTTAGATGAATGGCTTTTTTCGTACTAAAAAATGGTTTTTACTCCAATTGGATCGTATTCACATGTAATAGCTGATACTTTTACGTATAACACTGTCGATTAAATTAATACCAGGAATGGTCAAGACGAGGCATAATATATGAATGGAATTCTAACTCTTTAATATCAGAAATTATATTAATAGCGTCTAAAACATCATATACATTAATGGTTTAATTTTCATTTTTTTATTATAAATGTTATATATATTAATATAAATAATAGTTGGAGTGAATAAAATGAAGCTTAAATTAATTAGTATTGTTACTTCATTCTCTTTATTATTTTCGCTTTTTGTACCATCAATAACATTTGGTATGGAAGCAAAAACAATAGAGAAACCAGTAGTAAATGGAGAGAATAAAGAAGAAGTTCTTTGGGTAGATATTGAAGAAGAAAATAATGCTGTTTCTTATGATGAAAATCCTGAATTGTTTTCAACTCTTGAAGAGATTAATCAGGAAAATATTACATTTGTAGAAAATGCTGATGGTATTCATGATATTGATTGGGATTCGATTCCTATAGAATTGGCAGAGCATAATACAGTTCAACCCTTTATTTGGGGAACTGTTGCAAGACTTGTTATTAGTGGCGGTAAGTATGTAATTAAATGGGGTTCTAAAGTATTTAAAAAAGCACCTAAATCTAAAGTGACTAATGCTTTATCATCTTTTAAAACTGCAACGTATAAAACAGGAAGTCACTCATTTAAATTAACAAAAACTGATATGAAACATATGTTGGAAAGACATCATCCAAAGTATTGGAATGGGACTGTTAAGAAATCACAAACATTTTATAATCCCAATCTATCAGTAACCGAAGTTAAAAATATTGCTATGACGATTGCTAAAGATAACTCGAAAACTTTAGCGAAAAAAGGAACAAATTCTACATTCCAAGTTGAAGGAAGTGTAGGAGGAGTTAAATATGTTCTTGGAATTACTAAAGGACATGTTAAACAACTTTATCCAAAATAATGGAGTTAGGTAGGTAGAAAAATGGAGATTAGAAATTTTTTCTTAAAAAAAGAAGTTTTTGATTTAGTTGATTTAACAAATAGTCCATTATCTTACATAGGCGGAGTTAACAATGAATTTATGGTGGAAGTTGTTAAAACAAATAAAAAGAAATATGTAGAAGCTGGCATGTTAAATCTAGAGGGGGGGATAATTTTTAAAGTAGGATATAAAGAAATTGGGGGAATCCCAATTTTTGATGATTTAGCTACTCTATATGCTTATTATGTGAATGCAATAGAAGAATTCTTGGATGAAGAAGTAGCTAATTTTTATTATCCAAGTCAGCCAATAGAGGTTCGTTTAGAAAAAAATACAAATGGTAAAACGAAAATTTCAATTGATAATCAGGAATTACTCGTAAGTACAGATTTATTATTAAACATGATTTTATCTAATTCAGAGTCATTTTTTAATATACTAGTTAATGAATTAGGTCTAAAAAAATACGTTTATGAACTTAAACAAATAGAACTTATCAAAGAGAAGTTAGTTTAGTTTAGTTTAGTTTTGTTTTTTCTATAGGCTAATTCTTATTGTTTTATCAAATTTGTTAGTAATATTAAAAATACGATTTCAGAGAAAATAAGAACAAAAAGGCGTTCTACTCAATTTGAGAGTGGATCGCTTTTTTGTTTTTAACCAATGATACTTGTAGAACCGTCATGAGTTCCGTAATATTATCAGGGTATTGCTATTTGTGTGTCACTGCCTGTTACTGTATTATTCGTTTATTTTCCTTTCTATCAGTGACATTTAGACAGCTAGGTATTCATTATTTTATTTTTTGAGTTGAAATATGTTTGCTAATTGGTCGATTAAAAAAGGCCGGTCCAACTTTTCTCCTCTAAGATGATAAGTTTATGAAGATGAGCGATCGTCCAAAAATGGACATACTTATAGTTAGTATAATATTTTTTACGCATAAAATCGATCAGACTTAAAGTTACGTACTAAAAGCAGCCAAGTATATGAAAAATAACCTGAAAGATGCTTAGAGAGTAGTTAGTAATTTTTCTAGCCTTGATTCACAAACTATTTTTGTCAAGACTATTGAAATATTATCCATAAATTACTAGAGACAATAAATAAAAAAAGTTGAAAAACTTCATTCAAATTTCACTCTTTTTTTATAGAATAGTATTGTTCTATAAAGATGCTAGGAGGAAAGAAATGAATAAGGGTTTATATAATCGCTTTTGGCGATGGCATTTTTATGCTGCGTTATTTATTACACCACTGCTACTTACTTTAACGCTTAGTGGAATTGGCTTTTTGTTCTATACGAATGTCGAAAATAATGTATATGATGATTACTTCTTTGGTGATAGTACATATTCTGAACAGTTAACGATTGATGAGGGAATAGCTAAAGCTAAAGAGCAAAACGAAGGGTATTCAGTATCTAAAATCATTGTTCTTGATGACCCATATAATACACGTTTGACGATGGGTAATAAAGAAGGCGATGAAAAATATGTTTTCTTAGATGAAAATAATCAAATCGTAGGAACCCAAAATGCGAAATATACATTTGCAAATATCATGCGAAATGTTCATAGTTCATTATTTGTTGGAGGAACAGTTGTCAATTATCTAGTTGAATTAGCTGCTTGTTGGGCTATATTCCTACTAATTACAGGTGTATACATGACTTTTAAAGGGAAGGTATTGAAGAAAAAACAAAATGCTTCCACTCGTCAAAAAAATAAGAAATGGCATGCACTTGTAGGGACAATTATTACTATTCCGATGCTTGTCATTATCCTTACGGGATTACCTTGGTCGGCTTTTATGGGGAATTTCATTTATATAGCCTCACAAGAGCACCCATCTATTGGTAATCCAGAATTACAAGTAAACCCACCTACTTCTGATATGAGTGAAATACCGTGGGCTACTCGAAAAAATGCAGCACCGGCATCTTCTAATGATGATCCACATGCACTTCACAAAGGCATGAATATGTCGGGAATGGATATGTCCGGAAATGAAAATATGCTAAGTGTCCAACAACTGATGAAAAAAGTTGAGGATGCTGAAATTTCTAAACCATATTCAATTGTCTACCCTTCAACTGAAGATGGAGTTTATACAGTTGCTAAAAGTAGTAACACAGGCGTAACTGGATTAGATGTTAGCCCTTATGATGAAATGACATCATACTTTGATCATTATAATGGGAAGTTGATCGCTAAAGTCGGCTATGATGACTATGGTATCTTAGCTAAGTGGTTTACATGGGGAATTCCTTTACATGAAGGGCATTTATTTGGATGGCCAAATAAAATTATCAATTTGATTGTATGTCTTGCCTTTGTTTTCGTCATTTTTTGGGGTATTAAAACTTGGCTATCTCGCAAAAAGAAAGGTGAGTTTTCCGCACCACCTAGTACATCAAAAGGTACTTCTATTGGATTTCTAATCATTATGACTTTGCTGGGTATTGTTATGCCACTATTCGGTATCTCACTACTTCTAGTATTACTAGTAGAAATGTTCATGTTGGTAAAACAAAAGATATGAAATACGAATATCAATTTCTGAACATTGAAGTGAAGAAAAAATTGATGTACATTTACTAATTATTTTCTATTTATGGATAACACATAACCGAAAGAATTATTAATATAGAATTAGAAAACCTTCAAAGTTTACAACTTGAAGGTTTTTTCTATTTTACGAAGCTTTTTAATTGAACTACCAGGATACAGTTGTAGTTAATAAAACTTACATAAAATCAGCAAAAGTAACATTATAAATTCCTACTTATAATATTTCTTGTTATTGGTGATAACTAACAAAAAATGAATATTTCTTAAATCTAAGTAAAATAATAATGCAGAAAGTAGTGAGTGGGATGGAATATGCCAAAGATTCAACAGATTTTAATAGCTTGAGACAGTCATTTTCGAAGTCTGAAGATGTTTATTTTCTTTGGTTTACACTCAATTTAAAAAGACCAATGAAGAGCTTCATTGATGATATATCGGTTAACAAAAAATTCTATTATAGACGTTCAGCAATGTTAGTCCCTCAAGATAAATCACGTCCAAAAGAAGCCAAAAATGAATAAGAGAATATTGATATTAGTTATTGTACTCACTACTCTCATAGCAGGCTGTTGGGATGTAAAAGCACCCGAAAGAATGTTATATATTAATGGGATGGGCTTGGATTATAAGGACGGGAAGTATGAGGTATATGCTCAAATAATTGATTTTACTACTACTGCAAAAAATGAACAACCCGTTACTAATGTACCGCAGGCTGAAGTAGGGCATGCTTCAGGTAAAACCATTAATGAAGCGGTTTTTAATTTATATCATTCAATGGATGAAATGGTGCTGTGGGGCTTTTTTTCTTATGTTATTTTATCTGAAGAAGTATTAAAAAACGGAAGAGCTAATCAGGTTATCGACGCTTTTATTCGATATCGAGAGACTAGATATCAAATATGGGTTTACGGTACTAAGAATCCAGTGAAAGATATACTGTTGACTACACCAAATCTCAATAAATCTATAAGTTTGTCAAAGTTAGGGAATCCAGAGAATTCATATGAACAAGAATCATTTATTAAACCAATCAATTTTCGAACATTGATCATTGGACTAAATGAACCTAATTATGAAATAGGTATTCCTTTCGTTACTATATCAGAGTGGAAAACAGAAAAAGAAACCAAAAAAGAGGTTGATTTATCGGGAGTTGGTGTACTCTCTCCTCATAGCTTTAAAGGCTTTATCCCGGCAGAAAAGGCAAGTGGATTACAATGGATGACCAATGATACAAAGAGAGGAGAAGTTACGTCAAAAGTAGGTTCAAACGAAGAACAACACTTTACAGTGGTAGTAGATAAAGTAAAAGTAAAAGTGAAACCAATTGTTGTAAAAGATAAAGTGAAGTTTAATGTTCATATAAAATTGGATTTTAATATTAGTGAGTTTAAGGATAAAGTATCAATTGATGAAATTCGAAAGGAAGTAATAAAGGAAGTTGAAAAAGAAGTGAAAGATACTTATGAAGAAGGATTGGAAAATGATATAGACATTTATCGATTATCAGAGTACTTATATCGTAACAACATAAAGGATTGGAAAAAACTTCAGAAGAACGGGAAAGTAGAGTTAAATGAAGATTCGATAAAGCTCAAAGTTGAAATTAATAAAATTAAAACTCAGAGAAAATCATTTAAAGAAACAATCGATAAATAACATACTTGTAATAAAGATCATTTCTATAAGATGAGTTTGTCCATAAGTTCTAATGTGGCAAGAGCCACATTGGTTGTTCATAGAATCACTAAAGAAAAACTGATTCTATCTTGATTATGCTCAGCAAAATAAAGGGGAAATGTGATTAAAAGGACTACTTCTCCTAGAGGTTGAAAGTGAACTAATTCCAACAGTTGTATTCGATGAAAGATTTCAATATCATACGTTCTTACATGTAGCGAATAAAAAATGCTGATATTACAAGATAATAATAAAAGAGGTCTTAGCTTTGTAAATTCTTAAATCACCAATTTAAAAAGATATTTAGTCCACAACAACCATTTTGAATCAAATTAATTCGAATACTGTCTGGTGTATATTTAGTATCGAATTTAATGGTGATTCCTGTTGATGCGATTAATCTGTCTACTTCAGTATTATTTGAAAGCTGTGCGGCGTTTATTAAATCATGTGCAAATTGCTCTGAAACTGAAATCTTATCTACAAGCAGATGAGCTTGTTGCATAAGGTTCTGTATCTCTTTTGCAGAAGTCTTAAATTTATGAGTATTTACAGGGGGAAATGTGCTGGTGTTTGTTGGGTTCGTTGGCATTGCTAATTGTCTAGGGATTTGAGAAGGTGAAGAATGATTTGCCGCAACCCACTGTGGATAGTGATTTGCATAGAGAACATATGGATAAGGACTGTAATACAATTGGATTCCTCCTAACCAAAAGTGTGTATCTTATCTTATGAATAAAATTGACGTTAGGTGTAAGAGGGGTAATTTCATCCGGTTCAAAATATCAAATTTACCTTTAAAATTAAGACTGTTTTCTTAAAGATTGTTGCTAAACTAAATCTTGAGGGACAACAAAAAAACAGAGTTAATCTAAAAAAATGCGTAGAAATTAAACTCTGTTTTTTATATTTCGTAAACCGAATCTTCAACTAAAGCACCCGTTATCCGAAGAAAGAGTTTATCTCAATTTTTGCAATTTACTTTTTTCTACCCAGAATTTCATCAAGTTTTTGTGAAATTCCTTTGGCTTTTCGATTAGAAACCATTCGATTGAATGTGCAGGTGTTGGCATCTTTTTCTTCCTTCGGATTCTAATCTTTTCGTGATTTGTATAATGCGGATAAATCACTGTGGATTTTCCAACCCTACTCTTAACCAGTTTTATCTCTTCAATTTCATCCCAATAAACCTTATTCCCTTCTAAGTCAATTACAACCCCTTGATCATCCCAAAAATATCCTTTATCTTCTTTTCTTTTTCTCCAAAGATAAATAGCATAACCTATAAAAACAAATGAGAAAAATAGCCCGAAAATAAATGTGAATATATGTGAGGTGATTTCTCTTATATCAACAAAGCATAAAAATAAAAAAATCATTCCCATCCCCATTAGAGTTGATATAAAACGTCGTGAAAGTTTATACAATTTTACTTGTTCCAAGGAGAACAGCACCTTTTCAAATTAATTTATTACTATTTTATCAGTTGTTCTTGTTAAACTAAACTGTCTCGTTAGTTCAATAAGAAAAAGGCTCTACTCCTTATTGAAGTAAAGCCTCCGTTACTTTAAGTGCATTCCTTCACAATCTTATCGTTTTATTAAAGAACCAATTTAATAATATAATTTCTTTTTTACTTTAAATTGAGGATTGGTGATTAACTTTGCTTTTGCAATTCCTTTTTTAAATCTTACATTGTTTAACCAGTCAATAATTGCATTAGCATCATAATTTGGGTGAATTCTTTCTCCGTTTTCTAATGCCCAATATTCTGTATTCTTTTCTTCGTCAAAAATCCAATTTAGAAAGTCCTCCTGAATACTGTTCATCTTCCTACCTACTTTTGTTGAACAAGAAATGTATTGAATAAAATCATCATTAAAGTCAATTTTTATAATCATAAGAGTTTAACTCCTTAAAATCGTTTTGAAATTAAGGCTATTATAGCATTTTTTATTGAACTAAACTGCTTCGTTAGTTGAATAGCAACAATCTTTGTAAGGTTCGCTCCAAAATCAATTTATTAAGCTTAAATCCAAAAGATGAGAATGGTTTACTAAAATATTATTTTCTTAAATGAGCAAACAATTAAAGATATACTCAATAAGAAACTTAAATATGAGGTTACTGGAAAAATAATAGATTATACACTTGGGAGGAAAAATGGCAAATAAATTAGAAAATTTAATACTAACACTAAAGTTTACGGATGCGAAAAGTATAGTAAATACTTTAAGTATTGAAGACTTTGAAGAGGAGTTACTTGGAATTGGGTTTAATACTCAGAGTATAGTACTTTACTCATTTATGCTAGATCTTATTAAAGAGAATGAAACAGCCTCATTACATTATATTGCTTCAGTATTACTTTCTCAGCCATTATGTCACATAGATGGATCTTATCAATCTGCATTTTTCCATGCAAAAAAAGCAATTGAATTGGATGAAAACAATAGCAGTTTATATGAATATTTATTGTTTTTCAATGTGATTCCAGATAAGTTATTGACTAATCAAGAGGCGACAATTATAGAAAATAAGATTAATGAATTAAAGAGGTTGAAATAATTAAATAGAGCAAGCAAGCGCTCCAAAAATAGATACTATAAATAATAATCAAGTATGGAGTTGTTATAGAATCTATCAAAGGCTGGTTTTCCTTTTTTATTACAGTATAAAGTGTACAAAGAAAAACAAACTAATACAGTAATAATTAAATGAATGAGGAGGCCTATGAATGGAAGAACAACATTTTCCAAAGTCCAATAACAAATCGAATAGTGCGGCAAGCGTACAAAGCAAGATTGAAAATACGGCAAAAAATATTCGTGAAGCAGAAATCAGTATGGAATTTGCTAGTGGAGAAGAACTTGAAAATCTCCAAGAAAAAAATCAACGTCGTAAAAATGAATTATATGTCAAGAAAAAGGAAATGCAAGATAAAGCCGAAGCAGAAGAAAGAAAAAATCAGTTTTAAATAGGGGGATGGAGGCTGAGATAATAGTATTTTATATACATTTATCTCAGCTTTTCTTTTACTCAGATTGTTGGAAAAAATACCTGAAAACTATCAACATAATGATTGCATAACTCAGCTGTGCCTGAGTTAATTACAAAAAGCTTTGGGGGATTCCCATCTTTTTCTGACTTAGTCATTTTATATGCCTATTATTTGACTGCAATTGAAGAATAGTTGAAAGAAGACTAATCCCTATAATTATTTTGGCATTCTTGAACTTGTTTATGATTTTTTTTAGATATTTACAATATATGTATATACTAATCCACTTTTATTAGATAAAATTATCAGAATAGATACTTTTTTTGGTTATCGATAAATAAAATACGATATAAAATTAAGTCCGAGTAATTTTATAAATTTGTATGAATCTAAACGCTCTCAGATGATTCGAGAATGAAGATAACGGGTATAGGTAGTAGAAGAGAGGGTGATAAATTTGATTGCGAAATTCTGCATAAGAAAAACCTGATGTCAAAATAATGTTTACATATGTTATTGAAATTAATATAACAAGCTTTTCATAAATAAATAAAAAATCATAGGTGAGGTGGAATTATTGCTTGATATAGATTTAGGCATAATAAGAAAAATGAAAGTTCGTTTTTATCCTTTTGAGAGTACTAAGAAAATTGGTGAAGTAAGTGAAATTGACGAGAAATACTATTTGATTATAGGTATTGAGTGTTTTGAGATTACGCAAGAAAAAATGATAGATATAGTTTATATAGTTCAAGATCTTAGTAAGAATAAATTTATACCACATGATACGGAGTTTAAAAAAACTAGGGCTAGAGATGAAATAGAGGTAAGTATTCAGTGTGAGTTTAATGATTCGCGTATATCCGATTTTAAGTTAGGGAAAATACTACCTGTAACTATTAACAAAAATAGATATTTTTATAGATTGTTAGAATATACTGGTGTTGATGTTATAGAATCGAATATTAAGTTAAGTGCGATAATGCGTCCTATTGTACCTGTTAATTATAAAGATGCCAAAGCGATATTTAGAAAAGAACGTATGAGGAAAATGGAATTTGAAGTTTTATAAAGGAAGAGTAAAATACATAAAATGCGTTAGTCCTAGAATCTATTCTTCGAGTTTATTATTTTGAATTAGTTCGTTATGGATTATCGTTTTAAAATCGAAGCAGAAGCATTGGAAATGGCGGATATGATTTCATCAGCTACTATTATGCAATTTCCTTATCAGTTTTAGATGATGAGTTGATGTTAGCATCCAGTGAGGGTAAATATAAACTGAACTACTTTACTACACTCACACCTCAAAAAAGGCGAAACTTGGTTAAGGGCGTTGCCACAATAGGGGAACATGTTCAACTAACGGGGAAGGTTAGTTGAAGAAAAAAGGGTAGAAGGTTATTAAAAACAGATATACCAGGGTGGAATTATTTTTTATCACTATATTGAATGAATATCTGAAAGAAAATGTGCAGCAAATGAAGTGTGAACTATATATGTATATGAGGAAAGAAACTATTAGAAGGGTCACTCGGTGAAAAGTGACCCTTTTTGTTAACACATGAAAGCAGTGCCGACAATAATTAGAAGAATGAATAGTACAACGAGTAGAGCGAATGCTGAACCATTGTTACGTTCGCGAAATTCTCCGCCGTATTCCATAAAAATCCCTCCTTTCTACAAGTTATAATATGTATAGTTATAAAAATGAGAGGTGACATTAATCTAATAAATATTTTCTTTTGCCAAATAAATAATTATATTACGTATTCTGAGGGATAAACGATAAAAAATAAGAAATAGGAAGTTTTCTGCTTTTGAAGAAAAGTAACGATTACAAGAAACATTTAATGGCGCTTGCTAATGATGGCAGAGAGCTCAAATCTAAAGAAGCGAAAGAAGAACTTAAGTGGAGTAACTAAGTAGGTGGAAAATAAAGTTCAACTTTTTTCTTTTTTAAGAATTCTTAAAGGTAAAGATAATAAAGAATAGGAGGTCTAAATGGGATATTCAGAGATTGTAGTAATGCTTTAGTTTATAGTGGACTCATTGCCTTTTTTTTAGTCCCTTTTCAAAGTGGATTGAATTTTATAAATCAGGAACAAAGGCAAAAAAAATTCATAACAGTTTTTAAAGATAGTTTAATTGAAACGGTTTTTCAAAAGAAATCAATATTTGCTCTTATTTTACTAAGCTTTACGTTATTTAGTATATGGTTTGGATACGAAGGGGCAGAATATCATTTTAATGCTCACAGTGGTTATCCCCCAATAAGTACAGATTTAAAAGCTATCTACTCAATGTGCGGTGTACTTGTGTATACAGTTTTTCTTTATTTACTTATAGCATTTGTGAGAACGTTAAAAATGGAGAAAAATACAATTGGGCGAAATAAAAAAATATAGCACTTTTACAACTAAACCAGCTAATAGAAAGTCAAGTAAAATATTTTTAATCGAAAAACACTTCATGTTATACTAAAAATGCACAACACAAATAACCCTCCTCATTAATGTGGAAGGTTTTTGTTCTATTTGAAAATACTGTAGCTAAATAGTTACTTGGAACGGTGTTTTCGTTTTTAAAATCGCATAAATCCAGTGTAAAAGCTTATTAGCACAAGCAATAATAGCTACTTTATACGGCTTACCTTCTTCGCGTTTTAAATCGTAGAAGGCTCGTAATCGTTTATTTCGTGCAATGGTTTCATCTGTTGTTTTCTTTTTACGGCTATCTCGAATTGAACAACGAACGGCTGTGTAAAGCATGTGGCGAAGTCTAGCTGAGCCGCGTTTGGTAATGTGATTTTTCGTGCCTTTAAAGCGACCTGATTCGAACACACTTGGGTCTAGTCCCGCAAAGGCTACTAACTTTTTCGGATGATTAAACCGCTCAATTTCCCCAATTTCTGAAAGTATCGTGGCTGCGATTTTTTCACCTATACCGGGAAGTGACTGGATTAATTCATATTCTTCGAGTTGTGCCGCCAATTGATCAATCTCACGCTCTAACGTAGAAAGTTGTTGGCGGTACGCTTGAAGTAAATCAATATACATATTCAGACTGACAAGAAGGCTTTGATAAAGCGTTGACTGAAATGGGTTACGTTCTGCAGCTGCGATTAATCGCTCAGCTCTTTCGTACGCCCACTTATACGAACGTGCTTTACAATGCTTATCAATAAATTGTGCAATCTCTTCTACACTTGTATTTAGTACTGATTCAGATGTAGGGAAGGACTGTAAAGTCCTTAATGAAATCTCAGCGTATAAATCACCAAAAACTCCTTTATACTCAGGGAAAACTTGATCTAATATAGCTTGGAATTGTAGCTTTGTTTGAACCATAATTCCCGTCATATTTTCGTGTTGCCTTGTCAGATGCCTAAGGTTTAAAAGCTGAATACCACGCTTTTTCTGAGGCTCTAAATCCTCTTTGTAATACAGTTCACCTAAGTGATAGGCATCAATGGCATCTGTTTTAGTTTTTCGTAAACTAGAGCTTTTCGCTCGATATGAAACGAGCGGATTGACGATAATGACAATGTATTCTCTAGTTTCTAAAAACTGTACAACTGAGGCATGATAATGGCCAGTTGATTCCAAAACAACAGGTGGTTTTAATCCTGTTTGACGCTCTAAATCTAGTAAATAAGAGTGTAACTCTTCAAGTCCTTCCACCGTATGTTCAATCTTCACACTGTTTTTATAGGGCATTTTTTTATCCAAGAACATTTGAACCTGACTTTCACCTTTGGCGACATCCAGACCAACTACTGGATTCATAGTTTATCTCCTCCTCATGTAGTGTATTGACCGGTAACCTCTATCTAGCTTGTTATTCATATCTTCGCTTGTTATACGGGATCTATTTGTCCCAACCAGCCTAATCATGTGTTAACAAGTAGAGGGCGAACTGTTTAGTTGTCGGGATTAAATCCCACGGGTGCTTCCGTTCTACCCCGGCTACTATCAATCTATAAATTGAATAAAAAATAGTCAACCAGATTTCTCTGGCTGACCTTATAATACGAATGGGGTGCTTTAGTAGAAGATCTTTGAGCTGTATAGACGGCTCTTTTTTCTTATTCAAATAACGGGGAAGTTTAGTTGAAGAGTATTATTTAACGTGTGTTCAACAATTGGGCCAGATTGTTGAAAATCCCTCTCAAAGAGAGATAGTTATTTATGTTAAAATATTGCTAGTGATATCAAGTTCTTAACTATTTTATCAAATATCAAGCATAATAATTCAGAAACGTAGAAAGGACAGTACTATTATGGATAACGTATCAAATGTAGATAAATTGGAATCAATAAAATCTTTTCAATCGACAATCAGTAAACTCGAAAATGCCTTGTCCCAGATGACTCAGAAGGGCGTAAATACTACTTTAGTAAAGAAACGACTCAAAGCTGTTTGCATCGGCTTAGCAATGCTAGAAAACGTTTGGAATCAAAGCCCTCATTATTACACCCAGGAAGATTTATCAGAGGCTCGCAATGTTCTTTCTGGTTTATTTCCATCAATTGAGAATATTTATGTTAAGTCAAAGGCTGGTAGTCCCCAAAGAACGCTTTTAGAAAGAAGAATTAAAGCGTTGGAACTAGCTATTCAAGCGATTGATGATCTTTCCAATAAAGAACTAATAACTAAATAGATTAACGGGTCTAATAGTAGAAGATTAGCTTTCATTTAGACAGCTTATTTGAGTTTGTGAAATGATGTACTTAAACTATAGGGGCTTTAGTGGAGAATTGTTGAGCTGTTCAGACAGCTCTTTTTTAATTCAAATAACTAGGCTGGTTAGATGAATAAGAAGGTTTATTTAGAAGGACGTTGAGGTAGTACTCAAACATAATGAAAATAATATATAGAAGGGACACAAGCAAATGAAATACGAATGGAGAAAACAAGAGAAGAATTTATATATCCCAAAACAAAAACCTGAACTTGTAACAATTCCAGAACAGAAATTTTTTTTGATAAGGGGAAAAGGAAATCCAAATGAGCCTGAATTCGCTGAAAAGATAGGAGTTCTTTATTCTTTGGCTTATGCGGTCAGAATGATGCCGAAGCAAGGATACACTCCAGATGGTTATTTTGAATATACTGTATATCCATTAGAAGGCATTTGGGATTTAACAGAAAAGGGAAGGAAATTAGATACATTAAATAAAGATGAATTGTTATATACTATTATGATCAGACAACCAGATTTTGTAACAAATGAAATAGTAGAGAGAGCATTCGAAAACGTAGAAAAAAAGAAACCACATCCATTCCTAAAAGATGTAAAGTTCGATATATTTCAAGATGGTTTATCTGTACAAATGCTTCATATTGGTCCATATGATAACGAACCTCAAAGTTTTGAAATAATGAATGAATTTATAAAAAATAATAATCTTGAAAGAACTTCATTACAACATAAGGAAGTATATCTTTCAGATTTTAGAAAAGTTGAATCTGCAAAATTAAAAACAGTTTTGAGATACAAGGTTAAGCCAATAGAATAGCATAATCTCTTAACTCCTAAGGAACATTTATAATTAAAATGAATTAAGGGTTGTCATAAAACAAACGAGAGCGTTAATCCAAGACGGCTAAAGTCACTTAATCAAAC
This sequence comes from Viridibacillus sp. KH_047, assembly GCF_057838945.1. Taxonomy (NCBI): domain Bacteria; kingdom Bacillati; phylum Bacillota; class Bacilli; order Caryophanales; family Caryophanaceae; genus Viridibacillus; species Viridibacillus sp. KH_047. The sequence continues at coordinate 1,779,537 of NZ_CM174479.1, forward strand.
TGGTTTAACTCAGTAAATGCAGTTCGATTAAGTCTGATTTATCAAGGCTTTAAGCAATTCTCAAATTAACTGAGTTAAATAAAATTAACTCAAAAAAATAATTATGTGAGCAAATGTGTGAGCATTTTGGAGAGCAAGTGATCTGTTTCTAAAAGCTTTAAGTAAATTAGATTTGATTGTCGTATTTATAAAAGATGAATGTAAGGCATAGCGAAGCTCTATTGGTATTGGTTTTCTTCAAATAGAGTTGCAAAATTTCTATGTGAAGGGTATCGTCAGGGGCCGGAGGAATGATAATGATTTGAGTAATGTCTTGTCGCTGAATGGCACGATCCTCAATTCGAAAGCTGTGCCGATTTAAGAGTTACGTTGTAATAATGTTGATAATTTATAATAAAGATTGATTACTTAAAATCTCCTCTATATTTTTCTTAGAGGGGATTTTTGTAGTATTTACTTTAAAAACACTTTAAAGAGATTGTGAAAAAATGTACTTAAACTAAAGGGGCAGGTTAGTTGAACAATATTATGTTTTAAATTGAAACTTTTTACCAATATATATCATTAAACCTATGTATTGAGAATTGTTGCAGAATTTGTAATTTATTTCGAAAGGGGAAGTAGAAGTGTTGAAAAAAGCTATAATTTCAGGAATTGTATTAATTTCAATTTTGTTAGTTGGGTGTAATGGAGAGCCGGAAGTGAAAGTATTAGATGATTCGAAAAACGGGGAAAATGATACAAATTTATTATCAGAATCAGAATCAAATTTATTATCAGAATTAAAAAATGAAATAATAGTATCTATTACAGAACAAACAGAAATTGATAGTGAGTCAATAGCAATAATGTTAGGTGGTAATCCTGTTAAAGGAATTATTGATGTATCAGTAAGTTTCCCAAAGGATGTAAAAGTTGATGATACGATGATTCAACAAATAGCTGAAGATTCTATAAAGAAAGTTTCTGAAACAGAAAACGTAACAATTAGCAAAGAAGATATAACAATAAAAATTGAGAAATACTAACGCAGAAGTTATTAAAGGATACAATCAACCTTAAAAGTACAGTTGCTTTATAATTAACTACATATTTTATATTCATCTCGATACAAAAAACGTTCCCAAATGAAAGTTTGGAAATACACCAAAAATCCACGAATGTTGTGAAATCAACGTTCGTGGATTTTCTTATGAACATTGTTTATACGTTGTTTTATGCACTTTTGTTAAAAGTCAGTCATAGCAAAGGTTGTGAAGCATTTGAAGTAATGTTGCACCATCCTCTTTGATGAATAAAATCGTGTATAAAAATTGAAGTCTTATCGTTGTAAATCCGCATAAATCTGACGAGACCGCTTATTGTACTAACAGGGCAGGTTAGTTCAATAAGACTTTGTTAATGGGAAGGAGAGGACTAATTTATGTTATTTATTCTTTTGCTTGTCATTCCATTATTAGGCGTTTTCTGGTTTTTAAATTTTACTACTTTCTTGAAGAACCTAAAGAATGGAAAAAGCACTCATAACCAAAATGTTTTAGGAGCAGTCTTAAATACCCCTATTAGGAAAACACAAACGCCTATAATTACATAGAAGGAAGCAAATAAAAAGAGGCATTTATTTTATGGTGCACGATTACCTAACGAGTTGGCACGCGGAAAATTGTGTCATTTTAGAAGTGAGACCTAAGGATACACAATCCCTTAATATTCTGGATTTAGTTTTATTTCAGCAAATTTAGCAGCTCCTAGAGCAACAATTCTTTTGGCATCAGAAGGTTCAATGATCTTACAATTATTAAACATATCTTCTAATGTATATTGTTTAGCCGTTAAGATCGCTTGATCCATATATCCTTTAAATTTAGTACATCCTCCCCCAACAACAATGAATTTCGGATTAAATGTATGTATGACATTGCTTAATGCCAAGCCGAAGTAATAACCCCCTTGCTTAATAATATCCGTAGCAAATTTCTCGTTATTGTTTAGAGCTTTTAACAACTCATCAATACTGCAGCCTGCTTTATTAAGTATTGCCATTCCACCTGATATACCATCTAATGTTTTAATTTCTCCATTTATAGGATAAGGACTAGATCCAATTTCTCCGGCCCAACCATCTTGACCTAACACATTTACTCCCTGTGTTCGAACTGACATTGCAAAACCTGTGCCTGCCATTATTAATGCAAAAGCTGTATTTTGACTATAAAATTGTTCCTCACAAACCATAGCGGCTTTTACATCATTTATAAAATGTGCTTTAAAGGTTTCAGTACTGAAGTACTCCGTTTTCATACCACACAAATTCTTAAGATGACTCATTTTTAATGTTTCATCTTCAACAAGTCCTACAACGCCCATACCCATTCCTTCGGGTACGAACGGTAAACGATCTATAAATTTAAAAATTTCGCTTTTTAGATACTCTGGCGTTACATCGGAACCTGTAGGCACTGTCTTATCAATATATTCACCCTCATACTCTGCCGTCATTAACATTTTTGTACTGCCGGCATCAACACCAATAATTTTATTCATCTGATTCACTCCCATATTTTATTTTCTGGATTTCAGTTTTATGCACTTGCATCTAAATAAATAAGAGTCCTTGAAATCCCTCTTAATTATTGCCACCTACAAAAAGGTAATCATCAAAATGGACCGTTTGTTGAAGATTGGAAAAAAGAAAAAGCCTGAACTGTATTTAACCGAGTAATCAGCTTTTAGACCATATAAATAGATGAACAAAATAAAAGATGTTGATAAAGCTATTGTTCCACTCAAAATATTCATAAATCTTCTTCTTTTTTCACAATGGAATTTACACCTAATAATTATTATACAGAACTTTCAGTTATTTCAGAAGAAAAAACAGTAAGCCACAGTGCGAACAAAATGTGCAGTAGAAGAAAAGGTGCTTATTCAACTAACAGGTGCTTTAGTGGAATAGGGAGATTTAAAATAATCAATCTTTATTAAAAAAACAGTTCTGGAGACAAAGATGTTTAAGACTATTAAATGGCGTATGTTTATTAAAGCATCGTCGAAAGAAAAAGCTCAAAAGGTCATCAAGCGAGTAAAGCAAGAAATTGGGGATTTTGAAGTGGTATCACTACAACCATATTGGAAAGATGATACATTGTTTGAGTTAAATTGCGAGACCTCTCTCATGATTGAGGAACCAGAAAAATCGGTGTTTGAAGTTCTTCGATTGTCCAATCAAATAGGCAATGATATAAATGTCATTGGACCAATTTTATATGAAAATAATCGTGTACAGTTTGAAGGTGTTTGTTCATCTTCTAGTGTAGTAGGAATTCACTGGTTCCATTTCCGAATAGCTAATTTTTATTAGTGGGCTATTAATAGCGATTTGCATTCCGAAATTAAAAAATGATATTTTCAAACCTCTTTAGTAACCATCTATCAAGTGACTGATAGATGGTTATTGTGTTTCTATATACAAAATTAAACTGCTTTATTATCACTTGATTTGTTTAGATTGTTAAAGTTTGATATAATCTAAAAATTATATTTGTCCAAATATTATTAAATAAAGAGGGTGAACCAATTGACTAAAAACCTTAGACAATTGAAAAACGTTTCAGTGATCCTAACGCTTCTAACTTAGAAAATAATTTAGAAGCGAGGAATAGTTAGATGAAAAATCAAAGAATCTTTAATAAACCATTTATATTCATATTTATTAGCAACTTTTTAGTTTTTATAGGGTTTGAAATGTTGCTGCCTATTTTGCCAGCCTATTTGATAAGCATGAATGCATCCTCCATTCAAGTAGGGTTAGTGACAACATTATTTACGATAGGTGCTGTTCTAATCAGACCTTTTGTAGGGTACTATTTAATTGATAATCAACGGAAAAATCTAGCCATTGGTGCCAGTGCAGCTTTAATGATTATTACAATGCTGTATCCTTTTCTTAATTTTGTATGGCTTTTTCTATTGTTACGAATTTTCCATGGTGCAGCGTGGGGGGTATCAACTACAGCCAATAGTACAATGGTAGTCGATTTAATTCCTAAGACACGGTTAGGAGAAGGCATGGGGTACTTTTCTATCTCTACAACGGTCGGGGCTATCATTGCACCGAGTATCGGTATCCTTATATATGAGTCGTTTTCCTTCGATATTTTAATTTGGTCCTCCGTAGTACTTAGTTTATTGGCAGCAATTGCGCTTCAATTTGTAAAAGTATCTCCTACGACTGTAAAGCGTGAGAAGCAACCATTTCGATTTTTGGCTATGATTTTTGAAAGAGAAGTGTGGTTTCCAGCGTTATTGACAGTTATTACAACACTTGGGTTTGGAGCGGTTATTACATTCTTAGTTCTTTTTGGAAAGCAAAAGGGGATAGATCATATTTTTCTATTCTTCCTTATCAATGCAACTGTAGCAACTTTAATACGTCCATTTACAGGGAAATGGTATGACAAAAAGGGACCGTGGTCTATCATCATTGTGTCAGCTATGTTAGGGTTTTTATCACTTGTTATGCTGTCTTTTGCATCAAATGATATTGGCTTGATTATAGCGGCGATTTTATTTGGAGCAGGTTATGGAACAGTTATGCCATGTTTACAAACTTGGACGGTTCAAAAGGTAAGTGAAGAAAAAAGTGGCTCAGCCAACGCAACCTTCTTTTCTAGTTTTGATGTTGGGGTTGGAGTTAGCGCATTTGTATTAGGTATTTTAGCTGAATGGATTAGTTTAGAGATGATCTTCCGGGTTGTTAGTCTAAGTTTTATTGTTGTCGCTGTTTTAGTCTACAAAGATTATTTAAATGAGAAAAAGTTAAAAAATATATAAATCGAACTAAAACAAATCCACTCTAAAAGGGTTTAGTAAGCAAAAATATTTGTAACCAGCAATATAGAAATTTCTAGTATGAAATAAACAAAAGCCATCCATCTAGTATTAACTTAGATGAATGGCTTTTTTCGTACTTTTAGATAGTAAGCTACGCTATAACTATTTTGATTCATTCGTTTGCTTTTCAAAATCACATAGATCAATCCATTTCTGAATAGATAAAATGACGTCATTAAATGCCAAACCGTTTGGTGTTAGCTCATATTCTACTTTTTTAATGGAAGAGTCAATTAGCTTTTTATTGATTAAGTCAGCATCTACTAATTCGTTTAAGCGCTCTGTTAGTAAGCGGTCAGAAATTCCTGGGATTAAAGTGTGAATTTCGTGATAACGTTTTGGACCAGGTAACAGAGAATAAATAATCATTCCCATCCAGCGTTTTCCGATAAATTCGATTGCTAGATGGTAGCTACTACATTTATGTTTACAATTCGGTTGAGTCATAAAACAACCTCCCGCATGTGAATGCATTTTCCTCTATTGTAACATATAAAACTTTTTAATTGACGTATAAACTTACTAATGGTAAGATTCATTTATCAACTTACATTAAGTAAGTTTAGGAGGAAATATAATGACAACTACAACAGAAAAAAACTTATATACAATTATGGAAGACAGAAAATCAGTTCGTAAATACGATCCTACTTTTAAAATGACTCAAGCACAACTTGAAGAAATCATTAAAGAAGCAACTAGTGCACCATCTTCAAGTAACCTACAACCATGGAGATTCCTTGTTATTCAAGATGAAGAGACGAAAAAAGAACTTCGTGCAATTGGTAACAATCAAGAACAAATTGAAACATCTTCAGCAGTTATTGCCGTTTTAGGTGATGCTGAAATGTACAAAAACGTAGAGAAAATCTACACACAAAATGTAGAAGAAGGCCATATGGGTGAAGAACAAAAGAACATCACAGTCAACAATACAATGCGTATGTACCCAGCTGCACCATTAGAAGTAAGACAAGGTATCGCAGCTTTTGATGCAGGTCTAATTTCAATGCAATTGATGCTGATCGCAAAAGAAAAAGGATTCGATACAGTAACAATGGGCGGATTTGATAAAGTGAAATTTGCAGAGCGATTTGAATTACCTGCGAATGAATTCCCAATCGTATTAATCGCTATTGGTAAAGCAGCTGCACCAGCATTCGGCTCATCACGTTTACCATTAGAAGATATTGCTCGTTTTATCTAAATAACATAGCAAGTTAAAGATTCAGCAGAAACTAATTTGTTTCTGCTTTTTTTGTTGATTTTTATAAAAAATGGACAAAAGAGGAAAATGTCTTTGTTAATAGAATAATATAGAGTACAACTGAAGGGAGTTTGGATAATGAACAATAAATTATTACGGGTTGGAACTACTTATATTCCAGTAACTAATGTAGACATTTCTGCAAAGTGGTATGTAAATAATTTAGGTGCTGTACTGAGCTATCAAGACGAAGCGAAGGTGATTCTTAATCTAGCAGATCAAAGCTTTTTCTTAGTGAAGGCAGCAGAAAATCAAAGTTCGAATTTCATCGATAGTAACGGCAATGAACGTTTTTCTATGACATTTGAGGTAGATGGGCTCGATGCTTTAGAGGAATTACATAACTTCTTTAAGGGAAGAGAAATGCAAGTTGGGAATATTGAAAATAGAGGTCATGCTGGAAGAAACTTTGTTTTTGCTGATTTAGATGGGAATCAATTTGATGTGTGGAGTGAATTGAGTCCAAATTTTAAAGAGGTCAAGAATTTGATTAGTAAATAGGTAAAGCGCTTAATCTAAGCGTAGTTAAAGAAAATCTGACATATATAGAGGGAGGGCACACAATGCTACAATATTATTCAACCGTAAGTGGAAAAGGTAATAAGGTTGCTATTTTTCTTCCTGGTACTGGATGGTCAGGAAGTATGGGGATGCCGATAGCGGATGCATTACATAAAGAGTTTACTACACATATGATTGATCTACCTGGTATCGGGAAGAGTACTGGGATTGAAGGCGTAGTGACAGAAAGGAATATGGCTGACTGGCTTCATGGCTATATCGAAAAGAATCATTTGGATAAAGTTGCTATCATCGGTCACTCATTAGGGGGAATTATTGGTTTAGCATATGCATTCTATTATCCCAAGAAAGTAGATCGACTGATTCTTTTAGATATCGGATATGATAGGGTTAATCGTTTCCCTGTTAAAATGTTCGGTAAAACTGGATACTTTTTACCCATCATAAGTATATGCCATAAATTATTTGGACAAGGTTTTTTAGGGAAAGAATCAGTTGATGAGCAAGTACCGAAGCCTAAAACAGAGGAAGAAATTAAGAAAGTTATTGAAAAGTTTAAATTTGAAGATAGTCCTTTTATTAGAGAAGCCATTGAAAACCAACGATCAAGTAATTTATCGGGTATTAGTTTGTTGTTAGCGGCTTATAGGAGCAATCCACCTAAAATCTTAAAAACAATTCAAATACCTTGTTTGCTTCTTTATGGAAATCGAGAAAATAGTCCAGCAGCTGCGCAACGAAAAGTAAAGAAAGAAGTGGAAGGAATAAAATCAAATCATGTAAAAATTCAGATGTTAAAGGGTGATCATTATGCCCATGTACAGGATAAAAAAGCGATAGAGTATATCAGTACATTTTTGGCTTAATAGGGACAATGCAAGGAAATCTTTAAAATTTAAAAGCTTAGTGGGAATTAGTGAAAAAATTAGACTATTTATCTTCAAGTTAGAACTTTTCTCTCAAAATAAAACGTATAAGATTTCAAGCTTTAATAAAAAAAAATTTAATGATGAAATTCAAATGAAAAATGAAGAAGACTTATTACTGGTTACCAACGGTCCTCTATATGGATTGGAGTTTGTCACAAAACAAAAAAACTCTATCCATCCAAACCAGATTGTCGGTTGGCATGTGGAAAATCTAAACTGGAAAGAATAGTGTATTTATGTATTAAATCGAGCTTCTTTAAGATTCTCGATTTTTTTATGAAAATAGTGGCCTAATTACCTCGAGAAAAGAATAATTTGGGAACATTTTAATGAATGGATTGTTTAGACGGCTCTTTTTTCTTATTGAACTAAAGCAGCAGTTTAGTTTAATAAGAAGGAGATAATTTCCTTATATCGAATATACTATATAAGAATAGGAAGTATTTTTAGATGAGGTGTTCGATTGAATAAGATAAGAACTGAAACAGAAAAATTAGTTATTCGATTAATAGAAGAGGGAGATTATTCTTCTTGGCGTACTCAATATGAAAATCGTTTACCTTCTCAACATAAATACGATGAAGGTAAATTAGATATGAGCATCTGTACGAAAGAATGGTTTCATGATTTAGTTACTAAACATCATCAGATGGCTGAGGATGACAAGGTATATGTATTTGGAGTGTTTAGAAAAGTAGATAATACTCATATTGGCTTTATAGACTTTTCGACAATTATGAGGGAAGAATATCAATGGGCAAGGTTCGGATATACAATTCATAACCACTTTTGGAGACAAGGGTATGGTAAAGAGGCTGTAAAAGCAGCCATTGATCTAGCGTTTGTAAAATTAAATTATCATCGAATAGAAGCTCACATAAACCTTGATAATATAGCATCTATAAAGTTAGCAGAAGGTGTTGGAATGGTTTATGAATGCACGAGGAAAGGATTCATATACGAGGACGACAAATGGACTGATCAACTAGTTTACTTTATAAACGCAAAGTAAGCTTATTAAGTAGACAAGAACGATGATGTTTCTGGTATACACTCTCTTAAGAAGAAAAAGTCATTCTTCTGATTTAAAAAAGTTATTGTAACGAATGGTTAGGAAATTTAATATAAATTATTTATCACTTTTTTAGGGATACTTAGGTAGTTCTTTTTATAATTTATAAGCAAGATTGTGAAGGAATATACTTTAGCTAAAGGGTGCTTTACTTAATCCTGTATTCGGTGGGATTATATCTTCCTTATCGGGTCTGCTGTGGCCAGAGAGTTTTGACGTAGTGACTAACTTAACCAGTATTCTGATTGTTAGTGTATTGGTGCTGGTAGTGGCATTTCAATGTTCCACCGTATGATTAACTTTCACACTGCTTTTATAGGGTGTTTTTTTATCCAAGAACATTTGAACCTGACTTTTTGTTTTATTTGAAAATACTGTTGCTAAAGAGTTTCTTGGAACGGTGTTTTCATTTTTAAAATCGCATAAATCCAGTGTAAAAGCTTATTAGCACAAGCAATAATAGCTACTTTATACGGCTTACCTTCGTCGCGTTTTAAATCATAGAAGGCTCGTAAAGGGGCAGGTAAGTTGAACAAGCGGTATGAAAATTCCATTCTTTTTAAGTCGAATTTGACACATAAGTTGGAGTGGAATGCAACTTGGACGAAAGACTCTGAGGCAAAAAGGAATTGTATCTTCTCTTCTAAAAAATCGACCATCTCTTAAGAGTTGGTCGATTTTCTTTATTGAACTAATGGGGGCTTTCGTAGAATAAAGCTTAATAACAGGGTTGATTGAGAGGGAATTTATGAACCTCGATTCCAAATTGAATCGAGGTTTTTTATGATAATGTTTAAATAAAACGGAACAACCCTCTTTTTTTTTTTGAAAATACTGAATATAAAAAAAGTGTGATATATTAATAATATCCAAAGGGGAATGGGGAAAAGAAATATGGCAGATCAAACAGTTGAACATAAGGAACTAACAATTTTTAATAACATTGGCAACACAATTGTAACAGAAGATAGAGAAATCCAAATTATTTCAAGATTAGAAGAGCCTCTTATTGTCGTGTTAGCAAATGTATTAAGTAATGAAGAATGTGAAACGTTAATTGAAATGTCTAAAAATAAAATGGAACGTTCTAAAATTGGTGTCTCGCGCAATATAAATAGCATTCGGACGAGTAGTGGTACGTTTTTAGAAGAATGTGAGGCTGTTACTAGAATCGAAAGACGAATCGCTTCAATCATGAATGTTCCTGTTGAACATGGAGAAGGGTTACATATTTTAAATTATACAGTCGGCCAAGAATATAAAGCACATTATGATTTTTTTGCAGAAAACAGTGAAGCAGCAAATAATAATCGTATTAGTACCCTAGTTATGTACCTAAATGATGTAGAAGAAGGAGGAGAGACTTTCTTTCCAAAACTTAACCTTACTGTATCTCCGAAAAGAGGAATGGCGGTATATTTCGAATATTTTTATCAGGATGCATCATTAAATAAGCTCACTCTACATGGTAGTGAATCAGTTATCAAAGGTGAAAAATGGGTTGCGACGCAATGGATGAGAAGACGTTCTTATTAAGATAACAATTTATTGCGATTTTTTTATCGTTTTCGACTTCTTATTTATTTAAGAAATGGGAGGAATTGTGGAGCTACACAAGTAGAGTATAATCAAACCTTTTAAAAAACTGTATCCTAAATTACCAAGAGAGAAAATGTTTTGATCAATCTGCTTTCTTTTCATTTACTATAAAACATGACTTTTAGAATTGTGTAGTTTTTCTCTTAGAGGGGATTTTTTTAAAGTAGGTACTTACCAGTGCAATGTAAAATATTTGCCATATTCTAAAATAGTTATTGAATTTGTAAAGGAATATTGATTTTCGCTAATCGAAAACCAGTAATAAGCGTATTCGAAGTTTAATATTTCGAATACGCTTATTTTTTATAAAAAGACATCCAGCTTAATAAACTCGCTCCGTTGGCAGAATAGCCTGTTCAATAAAAGGGTACTATTAAAGTGAGAACAAGCCTAAGAAATGGATAGGGAGTGAGAGAGCGATGGATAACATGATAACTGTGGGCAGCTCTAGCACGCAATCCGGAACGCCTCAAAAAACGGTTGGCCAGTATTTGTTCGATTGCTTGAAGCTGGAGGGCATTACTGAAATTTTCGGCGTCGCAGGGGACTATAATTTTACACTGCTTGATACTTTGGAGCGGTATAACGGCATCCGGTTTATAAGTGGAAGGAATGAACTAAACTCGGGTTATGCCGCAGATGGCTACGCAAGAATCAAAGGCATTTCCGCTCTTATTACGACCTTCGGGGTTGGGGAGCTCAGCGCCTGCAATGCGATAGCGGGAGCCAACAGCGAGCATGTGCCAATAATTCACATTGTGGGTGCGCCTCCTGATAAGGATCAAAAGGAGCACAAGCTGATGCACCACACCCTAATGGATGGAAATTTTGATGTCTTCTGCAAAGTGTATTCGCATATTGCGGTTTATACCGCGGTACTTACGCCGGAAAACGCCAAGATTGAAATTCCGACTGCGATTCGCATTGCGAAGGAAAAGAAAAAGCCGGTATACCTGGTTGTTGCCGATGATTTAGTGACCAAGCCGATCACTGCCCGTGAAGAGCCGATACTGCCGAATCCAATGTCCAACTTAAAAACCCTTCAGGCAGCGGCGGATCATGTCCGTCAGCTGCTGGAGCGTGCCCACCGGCCGGTCATTTTAGTGGACGTCAAAACGATGCGTTTCGGCCTTCAGACAGCAGTTCGGCAGCTAGCCGATGCCATGAACGTGCCTGTTGTGACGATGATGTTCGGGAAGGGAGCATTCGACGAAACCCATCAGAATTATATCGGAATGTACCTAGGCTCTTTCGGAAGTTCCGAAGTCCAAAACATGGTAGAAAATGCGGACTGTATCATTGCTGTCGGCATGGTATGGGCGGACACCAACACCGCAAATTTTACCGCCAAGCTGAACCCACTGGTGACTGTTAATATTCAACCGGATATGGTCAAGGTTGCTGAGGCGGAATATCCGAATGTTCTGGCAGCCGACATGCTGCAAGCAGTGCAGAAAGCGGGTTACAAGGGCAAAGGGGTGGTGGAGAAATTGTCATTTCCTTACGATCATGCCACAGCTAGTCCCGACGAACCTCTACTGGCGGCAGGCTATTATCCCCGTTTTCAGCGCATGCTGAAAGAGAGCGATATTGTAATCGCCGAGACCGGGACGTTCTACAATGGAATGGCGGAGGTGAGACTGCCGAGCAATGTAACATATATTGGACAAGGAGGCTGGGAGTCCCTCGGTTATGCCACACCATCGGCCTTCGGTGCCAGTATCGCCGCGCCGCAACGCCGGGTGCTACTGTTTACGGGTGACGGCTCCCTTCAGCTGACAGCCCAAGAGATCAGTTCCATGCTTTATTACGGCTGCAAGCCCATAATCTTTGTCTTGAACAATGGTGGTTATACGATCGAGAAATATTTGAATGTCCAAACAGATGATCAAAAGTACAACCAAATCCCTCGATGGTCTTACACCAAGCTAGCTGAAGCCTTTGGTGGCAATGCGTTTACCGTTACGGTTCGGACCTATGGAGAGCTTGATCAGGCTATAACCCAAGCTGAAAAGGAACGTGCCGAAAAACTCTGTATCATTGAAATGATTGCCGGGAATCCGATGGACGCCCCAGAATATATGCAACGGATGCGCAGTTATATGGAGAAGCAGGAGATACAGCGCAGGCAGAAATAGCGAGTGCGTTAGTTCAATAAGGCTCATTAAAATGATCAAATTCTTTAATAAAAATACCATACTTAATTAGAAAGATTAACACCATTTTGATCAATATCTTTTTTCAAAATGGCGTTTTTTGCTGTTAATGATGGTTGAAGGAAACTTTTAATCAATCTTTATTCTATAGCTGCATTAATAAGCGTATTCGAGTTTTAAATCGAATACGCTTATTTTTTCGAGTGGCGAATAATTAATAGTCGTCACCTAAGGTTATTTTCATTTATTCATAAGAAGCGTAATGCTTTAACTCCTCTGAAGTTGGTGTACTGTCATCTAGCGTATAATATTCAAACTTTCTCGGACGCTCTTTATTATGAGCGAAATATACATAGATTTATTGGAGATTTTTTAATAAACGTACTGAGAGGTGTTCTATTTTATGTTCATTAGAAATTTGTAATTTAAGTCATTACAAGTTTAAACAATAAATTTCGTAAACCAAGCTACATAATGAGCTCCTGGAATGAAAAAGATTTGAGCTAGCAATGTCCCGAACAAGCGGGAAGTCATCATCATAATTGACATACCTTTAAGATTCGAATAACTGCCTCTTTGGTTTATGACATCATCTGCAAGAATTGATATTCTTGGGTCAATAAAGATGATAAGCAAGATAGTAGCGACCCCGTTTATAAGACCTGAGGCCATAATTGCTGTTGCTTTTCTTTCTGGAGAGATCAACCCTGCGTACAGGGCAGATAATACGCCAATTGTGTAGATAGCTGTGATGACCATATTGATGAAAAATAATTTTACTGGAATATCTTTTATTCGTATATCCTTTACGTAAGAAAGTTTCGGTAAGTGGATATGCTTTAGTCCGCGCTTTATGTATGCAAATGTGAAGCCCTTTTTAATCAGCGACGGAATGGAGCCTCTTTCTTCGGCTAAATGGATAATTGCTCTAGAAAAAATGGCGATAAAAGTTGGGAGTAAAAGAATCCCAATGATAGTACCTATTGTGGAAGAGGCAATAATGATCCTAAATTGACTTTCGACAAATTCTAATGTGTTTTCTTTTGGTGCTTTATCAATTAGACTTCCAGTGAAAGGTTGCTGCATCATATTAGCAAGCCTTGAAACCATGACCATCAAGTTGAATAAGGATAAAGCAGAAGCAAGCAGTTTAACCCTTGCACCCGATAATCGAACAGCGTATGCAAGTGTTTCGATACAATGGATAATCAGGATAAACAGTGCAATGAATATTAGCTTCTCAGTAAATAGTTCTGAAATAAAATCACCTTCTCTTAGATGATATATTAGCATAACCAAACGATAAAAACTGATTTTAGACATAGGTAACGAATAGATATTTTTATTGATACCATATTTTGTTATTATTACATGTAACAGACTAACAAGTTTGGACCGTAAAATGCTTCATTCTTTATTGCTACACTCAAGTCTTAACTATAGAGGTAATTAATAGAATGAAATATTAATAAAGGTGAGGTGCAAGAGTGCAAGTATTAATTATTCGTTATATTGCGTTGCTTTTTACGATTGGCTTATTTTTAATACATATCTTCTTAAATGGTGGGTCCATAACAAACGCAATTATTTTAGCCACAGTTACCTTGTGCTTATATTTTACAATCCCACTTAGTAAAATACCTATCATTAATTATCTCACCATGGTGTTATTAATCCCGATAGGAGCGTCACTTTCAATTGATGTTGTTTATCTATTGCCCATGCATGCTTTTTTTATAATGGAGGGTGCTTTTCAATTAAAACTTCGGGAACACACACTATACATAATTTCGCTTGTCTTCATTTGTACAGGAATTACTTTATTAAATTTCATTCCTTTTTTAAGTTTAGTGTTATTTAGTTCGATTTGTATAAGTTCATACTTTGTAAGTCAACTTCTTTGGGATGTGAAAGAAAAAGGTGATCTTTATACAGGCTTGCTAGGGGAGTATCGAACGTTAAAGCGCTCTTTTGTAGAGCAAGAACAATTAGCTCGAGCAGAAGAACGTACGAAAATGGCGAGAGATATCCATGATTCAGTTGGACATAAGTTAACAGCTTTGTTAATGCAATTAGAGGTTCTATCCATCGAGAATAATTTGAAAGGCATCAATGACATAAAAGAATTGGCTAGAGATAGTTTAGATGAAACGAGAAATGCAGTGCGACAGCTGAAAACGACTGAAGTAAGCGGTATTCAATCTGTTATTCAATTAATACGAAAGCTTGAAATGGAAAGTCACTTACAAATTCGCTTTACGTTTGAAAAAGGTGTGTTATCTTCACCGATTTCCAATAGACAAAGTATTGTTCTCTATCGCGTACTCCAGGAAAGCTTAACGAATGCGATGAAATATAGTGATTCAAAAGAAGTAGAAGTAATTTTAAGACAAAATTCATTAAGTCAGGTTCATTTTATAGTGAAAAATAAAGTGTTGAAACTAAAGGCTTTTGAATTCGGATTCGGACTCACGAATATGATGGGTAGAGTAGAAGAAATCGGAGGCGAACTTCGTGTCAATCGGACCGAGGATCATTTTATAGTTGAAGGTACATTTCCAATAAAAGAAAGGGAATAGAGAATGATAAATATTTTGATTGTTGAAGATCAGGCTATTGTGCGTAATGGGTTGAAAATGATTGTAGAGCAAGAGCCAGATTTTGAAATTGTTGCGGAAGCAAGTAATGGAGTTGAAGCACTGGCTGCACTTGAAAAGCATCATATTGATCTCATATTAATGGATGTCAGAATGCCAGAAATGAATGGGATAGAAGCAACTAAAAGGATCCGTAATCGATTCCCACAAATTAAAGTTTTAGTGTTGACGACTTTTGATGACGAAGAGTATGCGTTTGAAACATTAAAAGACGGGGCAAATGGATTTTTGTTGAAATCAGCAGAACCTCATAAATTAATTAGTGCTATTCATAGTGTCCTTGAAGGAGGGCTCGTATTACATGAGGATGTTGCAGCAAAGTTGATGCCCAGATTATTAAAAAAATCGCCGCCATCACAACCAGTTCATACTTTAACTAAGCGAGAGCTTGATGTAGTGAGACTTGTAGGTGAGGGTAAGACAAATAAAGAAATATCGGAAGAATTGTTTTTATCAATTGGTACGGTTAAGAATTATATGACACATATTCTACAAGAGCTTGATTTAAGGGATCGTACACAGTTAGCAATTTATGCTGTGAAAAATGATCTCGTATGAGTAATGAAAGAAGCGGCGATAATCTCGTCGCTTTTTTATGTGACTGAGGTCATATCGATTGATGACGTTAGCTAGTCGGCAAGCAGTATGATTTTACATATAGTGTAATTAAGGAGAGAGGGGATGTAATTTATGATAGAAGTAGTGGATTTAACAAAAACATATAAAAAAGTAAATGTGGTAGATCACGTGAATTTATATATTGAACCAGGTGAGATTGTAGGATTACTTGGTCCAAATGGTGCGGGGAAGTCGACCGCTATTGCCATGATATCAACGCTTATCAGACCATCAAAGGGTGATGTATTACTACACCAAAAAAGCATAATAAAAGATCAAAGTTCTTTGCGTGAGGTATTGGGGGTCGTACCACAAGAAATAGCTTTATATAATGATTTAACGGCTAGAGAAAATCTGCATTTCTTTGGAAGTATTCATAAAATGCCAAAAGATAAACTGAAAGAGAGAATTGAAATTGTATTACAAGAAATTGGCCTACAAGATGAAAACAAAAAACTGGTCAAACATTACTCAGGTGGTATGAAACGTCGTTTAAATATTGGTGTGGCGCTATTACATGAGCCTGAATATTTAATCATGGATGAACCAACTGTAGGGATTGATCCGCAATCACGAAATCACATTTTAGAGACAGTGAAAAAATTAAATGAACGATCCAATACAGCAATTATTTACACAAGTCATTACATGGAGGAAGTCGAATTTTTGTGTGATCGTATTTACATTATTGATAAGGGAAGGGTTATTGCATCTGGTACAAAGGATGAGATAAAAGCTATTCTGTCCTCTGAGAAAACCATGCGTCTTAAACTTGAGAAACCTTCTAAACAACTCGTTGAGGATTTAACTTTGAATCCAATGTTATCGAATATATTAGCAAAGGATGCGGAGATTTCTTTAACAGTAGCAAAAGACACAAATTTTCTACCTATGATCTTAACATTGTGTGATCAGCATCACGTAGCATTAAATAGTTTTCAAATAGAAGAGCCAAGTCTTGAAGATGTATTTTTACACTTAACAGGTAGAGCATTACGAAATTAGGAGGAGAGCTAATGTTCTTTGCGCTTATCGTAAAACAATTAAAAATATTGAGTAGAAACCCTTTAGAGTTGCTAGTTCTTCTGTTAATGCCTGTTGTATTAATTACAATTTTAAGTGTAGCCCTTGGACCCATAATGGATGGGAATAGTGACACGTTAGATTTGGATATAGCTGTTATTCAACATGATGATGAAGAAGCACAGTTCGAATCCTTTCTAAAAAAGGCAAATGAAAACATGCCAATTGATGATAAGCTGAAGGGAAATATAAAACAAATGCTTCCAGTAACTTTGTTGCTCGATCAATTAACGGGAAATGAAGAAATGAAGAAATTTGTAACAGTAAAAAAACTAAATGCGAATGAACTTAAAAAGGCAAGAAAAAGTGGTAACTATGATGTAATTATCGACGTTCCAAAGAATTTCACTGATGAGTATTTATCGTCCGTTTTTTTATCAGGAAGTAAACCTTCATTAAATGTCTATTTAGATGAAGACCAGCCTGTTACTTCATCGATTACTAAGAGCATGCTCGATTATTTCCAACAACAATATTCTTTACTATCACATTTGAGTAGTTCTAGTAACTTAGATACTGCAGTAACGATTCCTAAAATTGTAGTAGCGTCTGATATTGAAACAATAGACAACCAAAAGAGTATCTCATCAAAAATTTATTATACATTTAGTATGAGTGTCATGTTCATCTTATATATGGCTAGTACTATAGCAAGTTTGGCATTTTTAGAAAAAAATATGAATATTTTCGACCGGATTATCTTAGCAAGAATTCATCCATTAACTTATTTAGGTAGCATCATTGTATCAACTATTCTATTAGCGATGATTCAGATGACTATTTTGTTTACAGTTTCACATTTTATGTTTGATATTCAATTTGAACAGTTCGGATTATATGTACTAATTACATTTCTTCTGGCTGTTGTTGTAGGAGCTTTAGCAGCATTATTGTCAGCGATAAATTATAGAAACAATTCATCGGGAGCTTCAAATATATTTTCAGCTGCAATAATATCTATTCTTGCCTTAGTAGGAGGGAGTTTCATTCCAGTAAGTGAGCTATCGTCATTTTTATCATCACTTGGAAAATGGACACCGAATGGAGCAGCACTTGAAGCTTATTTGAAACTGCAACAAAATGCGACGTTTCTTGAGATTCACGATCTAGTCTTTAACTTAAGTATGTTAGGCATAGGTCTCCTAGTTATAGCGTTTGTACTCTTTCCTAGAAGAGGTGGCATATCATGATGAATATTTTAAAAACGAAATTTTTATTATTTAGAAGAAAACCAGCTGCTTATATTGTAACAACTATCATCATTTGTATATTTACTTATTTTATGGGACTTGGTCAAGAAACGAAGGAGCCTATTGCTTTATTTTCTACACTAAATAACGAACAGAATTCGGAAATGATGAAAGAGTTAAAAAAACTATCGCAATATGATTTCACAATGTATGAAGAGGATGAGGCAGTTAAGCAAGTCAAAGATGGCAAAGTTGATGTGGCAATTTCTTTAAAAGATGAAGGTTATAAATTAATCGTAGCACCAGATTTTATGAATGCTCCGATGTTGGGGAATGAGTTGAATACGATTTATAGCCAAATATTATTAAAGCATGCGATTATTCAATCATCTCCAGATGAACAAAAAGAGCAAATAACAAGTAAAATTGAGAAAATTCAAGATGATCCAAGTTTTAAAATTGGCTATAAAAACTTGGGAAATGAAAATGCGTTAAAGTTTGATCAGAAGCTGCATAGCTTATTTGGTTTTACACTATTCATGGTTATTTATACGATTGCAAGTGGAGTCAATCATATCGTTATGGAACGTAGAGATAGGATTTGGGAAAGGGTAACGGTGTCAGCAATTCCAAAATGGAAAGCCTATCTAGCGAATTTAACTTATAGTTTCTTGCTTGGATACTTGCAAATTACCCTCGTACTTTCTATATTCTATTTCGCTGTCGGCGTCGATTTCTATGGTGGCTACTGGAAGAGCTTAATTGTTGTCATTCCATATGTACTTTGTATTGTGTCACTTTCCATATTCATAGCTGCAATTGCAAATACACCTGGTAAATTTAATGCCTTTATGACGGTACTGGCAGTTCCACTTGCTATGCTTGGTGGATCATACTGGCCACTTGAAATTGTAACATCGAAAATAATGTTAGCATTATCAAAAATTTCACCAATAAAGTACGGAATGGATTTATTAAATGGCGTCACAGTTAACAGTAGTTCCATAACAGATTTACTATTTCCATTTAGTATATTAATGTTCATGACAATCATCTTCATGGGCATAGGGATAAATGTGTTAGAGAAAAAGGAACAAATTTAATCTTTTGAAAAGGGTGCTTACATTTTATATGTGAGTACCCTTTTTATCTTTCGATTTTCTCAAACTAGGGAAGTAATTTATCAGTTATAATTAAATAATTGGTCTTTTAGTAAAAGAATGTTTTATAAAATGCGACCGATATATTCTTTTTACGTCTAATGATTTAGAAATAGATGAAAGGAGATGGTCTTAAATGAATTCAAATCAACTCGTCTCCAGTTGGTATGATGATTTTGGCACTTCGATTTTTACATATGTATATATGACTATTAAAGATTTCCACCAAGCAGAAGACATAGTACAAGAAACTTTTATCAAAGCATATAGAGGTTATGACTCCTTTAAAAACGAAGCTAGTTTGAAAACGTGGATCTTTTCAATTGCTCAAAATACGACGATTGATCATATGAGGAAAAAGAATGTCTTAAAGTATTTTATAGAACTTACTTTAAATGATAGAGACGTACAACCATTACCAGAGCAACTTGTTCAGTTAAATGAGGATGAAATGATGATATATGAAGCTATACAATCATTAAAATTAAAATTTCGGCAAGTTGTGTTATTACGGAAAATTAAAGGGTTCTCGACGAAAGAAACTGCAGAAGTATTAGGCTGGACGGAAAGTAAAGTGAAAACCAATTTACAAAGGGGTTTAGCGGAACTAAAAAAACAGTTACTTGAAGGAGGGTTTGAATATGAAAAAATCAACTGATTCTAAGAGATTTGATGATGCTTTAAAATCTTTTGATGAGAATATGAAACTTCATCCAAACCATCACCAAGAACAAAAAAACCTAATTGTAAAAGCTATTAAAAAAGAGATGTATGTCCCAAAGAGAAAGAACAAATGGGTTGTTAGTGCTACCTTATTAATACTACTGTTGTTTGCAACCTCTCCATTTTACTCTCATACAATGGCTGGATTTATAGCAAAGTTAGTACCCATTGAAATCAAAAATGATATTGACTCGAAATTATCAATAAAAATACAAAAGGTTATAGAAAAAGAGGGCTATCAGTGGCAAAATGTCGGCACTTCTGCAACTCCATTTAGCATTGATATCTCGCTTATACCAAATCAAGAAAGTTTAGATGACATGAAAGCAAAACTTTTACCTGAAATCAAACAACTTTTAGCTGACGAAGGAATTGACGATTATCAATTAAACATTACTAAATATAAAAATTCTAAGAAACAAGTAAAGGAATCTCCTCATCAAGTTAAGCCAATCATTAAAAAAATCACATCCGATACACCAAAATGGCCAATAGTAGTCAGTAATATTCAAGAATCTTTAGTTGGAAGATCTGCTTTTAAAGTGAAAGGTATTAGTTATAAAGAAAAGAAAGATATAACATACATTGAAATACGAACAGGACTTAAAAAAAATGAAAATACAATGATCATAATAAAGGAAATTGAGATAGCACTAGAGAAGTATCTTCAAGAAGAAAGAACAAAAATGATGATTCAAGATGTAAATTATGAAATTATAATTCTTGATAAAGAAAAGAATGAGATAGGGAAAGTTATTAAACCAAAAGAGGAATGAAGGATAATTGATGCAGCTAATTTAGTTGCTCTCCCGAAGCTGAGATATAGAACAAGAAACTGAAAATAAAATGAAATAAGAGGAGAACATCGTGGAGACTCAATGGTTAAAATCATTTATTAAAGCTGCAAAACATGAAAATTTACGTCTTGCTTCTGAAGAACTATTTATCTCACAACCGGCTGTGACTAAGCATATTCAAAGCTTAGAGAAAACGTTAAATATACAGTTGTTTGTTAGGCAAAATAAATCCATTCGCTTAAATCAAAATGGTGAAATGTTTTTACCTATTGCCCAGGAAATTATTAACACTTATGAGGCGGGGATCCATCGTTTTCAGCAATATGTAGAAGGTTTTGATAGGGAGCTGACGATAGCAGTGGCACCTCAAATTGCCAATTCTCTGTTGCCATCTATTTTAAAACAATTTTCGAAACAAATGCCACATGTAAGTGTGCGTGTAGAAATCATTAAATCCAATGAGATTGCAAACAGTATTCAATCAGGACAATCACATGTAGGTTTGTCAAAGATTGAGCCTGTAAATCCTGCTTTTTGCGTTCAATGTTTAATTGATGAGCCAATTGTTTGTGTTGGTCCAAAACATTTGGAAAGTATGGATATGGTAGAAATAATACGACAAGAAAAAGTATTGACTCATGAATATGCTCCTTATTGGGATGAGGTTAATCGTCAGTTGCAACAACATTTTACTCATACAACTAATATGAAGGTGAATCAAACTGAGGCTATCAAACAAATGATACTAGAAGGAATAGGTGTAGCATTTTTACCGAAAAGTGTAGTGCGCAAAGAGCTAGAAGAAAACAGGCTAGCATTATTAGCGACAAATATACTTAATAACTGTACGTCTAAAACGTATTTTATCTCAACACATAGCTCAGCGGAGACAGAATATCTTTACGAATTATGCAAATCTATTTATGGAACTTAAAAATAGAGGGATAGATAAAGCGAGTATATCTGGCTTTATCTATCCCTGTTTTGTATATCGAAAATAGGCTCTTATTTATTGTCGATTAGCTCTTTTAGAATCTCAGAAAAGATGTCTGTCGTTCTATACTCTTCTTGTAGTGTATTCTCCACTCCACCAATTTCCAAATGGGCGACTCTCTTTATTTTGTAGCCAATACACGAAGACGATAATAATCCGCAATCCACTTTCCATCTTGATACAGAGTGGTTTTTAAATGTGCTTCAGTTCGTTTAATAACTTTTTCTTTTTCAATTTTGGTCAAATGCTCGAGTAGACTGTCACTAAACATATTCAACCAGTTTAAAATACCATCTTCCCCAGATAATTCAGTAGGACGATTATATAATTCTACATAGTGCACATTAAAGCCATGTTCATCTAATAATGCAACATACTCTGCCACGCTTGGAAAATACCACGGGAACTTTTCTGCTTTGTATTCATAACCTAATTCACGAAATGATTGTTGAATTGCTTCCACAATAGATTGAATATTACCTTTCCCACCCAATTCTGCGACAAAACGACCACCATCTTTTAACGCTGCATAAATACTTGCAACGGCCTTTTCTTGAGATTTCATCCAATGCAAAGCAGCATTAGAAAAAACGGCATCAAACTGGTTTGAATAACTAAGGTGTTGCGCATCTTCGACGTGGAAGGGAATATGCCCAAATTTTTGGCTTGCTTGTTCAATCATTGATGCTGACTGATCAATCCCAATGACTTTTGCCCCTGATTCAGCAATTTGTGCAGCTAAATCACCAGTACCACAACCGACATCTAAAATCTGCTCTCCTTCTTTTGGATTTAGAAACGAAACTAATCCTTCACCATATTTTGAAACAAATTGATGCTTCGTATCATATAAAGTTGCATTCCAAGTACTATTCATTCTGCTCACTCCTTTTCTTAAGAAAACTATACTGCTAACTGGAACGATATAGAAATAATTAAAAAGTCGATTTTTAATAACGATTTGGAATTAAATTGTGAATACGGAGCCATTTCAATCATTACTTTTAACCAGTTTATATCAAGTCAGGTTTACTGAATAAATACTAAGAATAATTCAAACGAAATTGAACAAATTATAGTGGATGGAGGTGATTATAAATGGCGAATAACAATCAAGAAAAGAATAAAGCGAAAAAGAATAATGACTTAGGTCGTGAAGAATTTGGTTATGGGTTTGATTTGAGTCCAGATGACTTTGATTCAGTTGGACAAAATGATGAAGCACATAAACAACATAATCATGAAGATAAACAAAAGCCGAATAATAAAAATAATGCTAGAAGAATAAACGAATAAGTAACTTGAATAGAGGAGTGCTACATATAAAACGATATTAAGTTGTTTTATTATGTAGTGCTTTTTTATTAGGCATGTTTAAATTTTAGTATGAGAACAGATAACTTAACTGTTATGAAATTGGATGTTCCTGCAGTAAAAGAGGAATGCTAAAGTAAAATTGAGAGTGTTATTCATGGAAAAATGATAGTAATTATTCGATATCATTGTGTCATATACATAAAATATTAGAACGATCTATATAATAGTTTAAGGTTATTTTCAATAGTATGTGCACGGCGACTGAAAACAATGTGATGAGGTTTTTAAAGCATAATTTTAATAATAAAAAGGAGGATATAATGAGAATAGGATACCGTTCTATTTCCGTAATAGTTAACTTATTTCTCGGCTATTTATCTTTTTTTATAGGTCTATTATGGTTCATGACAATAATGTACGCTTCGCATTCTTTCGGGTTGAGTGTAGACTCTACTTTTGATGATGGTTTATTAGGTGTCTTTTTAATTATTTCTATCATTGCTACGGCTATTTATATTCCTGCTTGCATTAATTTAAACAGTATAATTAGGCCGAAATTAGAAATGAAAAAATGGAGTTTTATCACTTTTATATCCATAGTTTTTATTCTTGGTTTTTGTATTATTACCCTAACTATACAGTGAATTGGTGTTGTTAAATAAATAAAATGACATTTTCCCGTGACATGTAACAGGCCAATATAGACCGGTACATCAAGCTTTTAGGACAAATTTCTTTTTAGTAAGTTCTCGGTCAATCCTATAGAAATAAAAAAAACCTCTAGTTTTTAAATAAGTAAAGTGCTATGGTATTTACATACAATATAATAATCCTTCGGGGTCGGGTGAAATTCCCAATCGACGGTGATAAAGTAAAACTTTTAAGCCCGTGAGCCTTTTTAGGCAGGATTTGGTGCGAATCCAAAGCCGACAGTATAGTCTGGATGGGAGAAGGATGTAGAGAATATCAAGGTCTTATTAAATTTATGTAGATTTAATAGGATTATTTCGCATTGATAATTTATGTCTCCTATCAAACTCCGTAGTGTTCTATGGGGTTTTTTTGATGCCTAAAACTTAATTGTATTGTAGTCAATTTCATATGAAATATCCTTCGGGGTCGGGTGAAATTCCCAATCGACGGTGATGAAGTAAAGCTTCTAAGCCCGTGAGCTTGATAAGAGCAGGATTTGGTGTGAGTCCAAAGCCGACAGTATAGTCTGGATGGGAGAAGGATGTAGAGAATATCATGGTCTTATAAAAATCTAGTATTTTAATAGGTTTATTTGCTTATGATATTTTACATAACTCCTATCAAACTCCGTAGAAATCTATGGAGTTTTTTTGATGGAAAAACTAAATAAGTACGTCCTTCGGGGTCGGGTGAAATTCCCAATCGACGGTGATGAAGTGAATCTTCTAAGCCCGTGAGCTTGATAAGAGCAGGATTTGGTGCGAATCCAAAGCCGACAGTATAGTCTGGATGGGAGAAGGACAACTAGATTACACGCAATTCCTTTTGAAAAATAGTATTTCATTAGGTTTATTTAGCGATGCGTTTATCTAAAACTCTCCCAAACTCCCTAATTTAATTAGAGAGTTTTTTATTTTTCAAAAAGGGAGGTTTATCACAATGCATGACGAGTATTTTATGGAATTAGCGTTGAAATTAGCAGCAGTAGGTGAGGGGCAAACTTCGCCGAACCCTTTAGTAGGAGCGGTCATTGTAAAAGATGGTGATGTAGTCGGTTTTGGAGCTCATCTTAGAGCAGGTTCTCCGCATGCGGAGGTACATGCACTCAACATGGCTGGAGAAAATGCAGTTGGCAGCACGATGTATGTCACATTAGAGCCTTGTAATCATTTTGGTAAAACACCGCCGTGTACGATGGCCATTTTGAATGCGGGTATAAAAAAAGTAGTGATTGCAACACTCGATTCAAATCCCTTAGTAGCTGGTACTGGTTTAGTAAAACTAAAGGATGCTGGCATTGAGGTGGAAGTGGGTCTTTGTGAAGCCGAGGCTGTAAATTTAAATAAAGCTTATTTGTATTTTATGAAAGAGAGATTGCCTTTTGTCACATTAAAGCAAGCTATTACATTAGATGGCAAGATTGCGACAGTTCATGGTCGAAATGAAAGTATCACAGGTAAAGAAGTGCAGGAGGATGTTCATCGCAAAAGAGCGCGAACGGATGCGATCTTAGTTGGTGTTGGGACGGTGTTAAAAGATGACCCATTACTAACAAATCGATTTGCAGAAAGTAAAAAGCAACCGATTCGAATTATTTTGGATACGCATTTAAGAACCCCTATAAATGCTAAGGTTGTCACCGATCAAACAACACAGACATGGATAATCGTTGGGTGTGAAGTTACTTCTGATCAAATCACAAGCTTTGCACAAGCCAATGTACAAGTAATCCAACTTAAAACAAAAACACTCGCAATCCAGGATGTCCTTCAAGAGCTGGCAATGCGAAATATCGTCACGCTTTATGTGGAAGGGGGGCAGCGTATAAATACAAACTTTATCAATTCGGTCCTAGTCAATGAAATGATTACTTACATAGCACCAAAAATAGTAGGTGACCATGATGGAATTGGAATGTTGGAAGATTTAGACGTAAATAGCATGACTGAGGCTGTCCCACTAAAACTGCAGCAAGTGGATCGAATTGGTGATGTAATTAAAGTGATTTCGGGAGTGGGGGTATAGCGTATGTTCACAGGAATTATTGAGGCAAAAGGAAAAATAACAGAGCTGAAAAAAGGTGCAGAGAGTATGAAAGTTACTATTGAAGCTCATGACATCATGTCGGATATGAAACTTGGCGATAGTGTAGCAGTAAATGGGGTATGCCTAACCATTTCGCATTTTACCCATCACAAATTCAGTTTAGATGTCATGCCAGAAACGGTCAAAGCGACAACAATTCACTCTTTAAAAGTAGGGCACTTGGTGAATTTAGAAAGAGCAATGGGAGCAAATGGGCGATTTGGCGGTCACTTCGTTTCTGGCCATGTTGATGGGACAGGAACCATTGTTAGAAAAACAAAGCAAGCAAATGCAGTTTACATTGACATCGCTATCTCTAGAGAACTGAGTGATTTTTGTATACCAAGGGGTTCCATAGCTATTGATGGAACAAGCTTGACGATCTTTGATAAACAGCCTGAAAAACTGACTGTATCACTTATTCCACATACGTATCAAGAAACGATTTTCGCACTTAAGGAAACAGGACAACAAGTGAATATCGAAACGGATATGCTAGGCAAATATATTATTCATCAATTACAGAATAACGACGGTGCTTCAGCAATTACAATGGCTTTTTTACAGCAAAACGGATATTAATAAGGGAGGTGTATAGCAATGTTTCACTCAATTGAAGAAGCGTTAGAGGATTTAAAAGAAGGTAAAATGATCATCGTCGTTGATGATGAAAATCGTGAAAATGAAGGGGATATAGTAGCACTTGCAGAATATGCAACGCCAGAAAATATTAACTTTATGGCAACACATGCAAGAGGTCTAATTTGTACACCAATCACAGAAAAAATCGCAAAAGAGCTCAATTTACATCCAATGGTGTCCAATAATACGGATCACCATCAAACGGCATTTACAGTAAGTATTGATTATTGTAATGCAAAAACGGGCATTAGTGCATTTGAGCGTTCGCAAACGATTCAACATTTATTGAATCCCAATGCATTAGCCGATGATTTTAAAAGACCGGGTCATGTATTTCCGTTAGTTGCTAAAAAAAATGGTGTTTTAGAAAGACCTGGTCATACAGAAGCGGCAGTTGATTTGGCGAAAGCATGCGGCGCTATTCCAGCAGGCATCATCTGCGAAATAATGGGCGATAGCGGGAAAATGTCAACTGGACAAGAACTAATAGACTTTGCCAAAAAACATCAATTAAAAATGATTACGATTGAGAGTTTAATTCAATACCGTTACAACCATGAAGAGATAGTTACTAGAGCAGCTAATGTGCAACTTCCGACAAGCTATGGCCATTTCAATTTGATTGGCTATGAAAACGACATCGACAAGTTAGAACATGTGGCACTTGTTAAAGGGGACGTAAGCATTGTAGAAGCTCCGATTGTTCGTGTTCACTCATCTTGTTTAACAGGTGATATTTTTCATTCGGAAAGATGTGATTGCGGCCCTCAATTAGAACAGGCCTTAAAAGTCATCGAGACTGAAGGGGCAGGTGTTGTGTTGTATATGCAGCAAGAAGGTAGAGGTATCGGTTTGATTAATAAGCTACGTACTTATGAGTTACAAGAGCAGGGCTTTGATACAGTTGAAGCCAATGTAAAGTTGGGTTTTCCTGCAGATTCACGTGATTATGCATTAGCAGCTCAAATGTTAAGAAATTTAGGTATATCAAAAGTCCGCTTATTAACGAACAACCCGGATAAAGTTCAAAGCCTAGAAGCATACGGCATTGAAGTTGTTGAAAGATTGCCGATTGAAATTGATGCTGTATCAAGCAATTCGTTTTATTTAGAAACTAAAAAAGAAAAGATGAATCATCTTATTTCGTAAAGGGGATCTTAAAATGGGAAAAGTATTTGAAGCACAATTAATTGGAACAGATTTGAAAATTGGTATTGTAGTAGGTCGGTTCAATGAGTTTATCACAGGTAAATTACTAGGTGGCGCAATGGACGGCTTAGTACGACATGGCGTTTCAGAAGACAATATTGATGTTGCATGGGTTCCTGGTGCATTTGAAGTGCCCTTTATCGCGAAACAAATGGTAGAGAAAGGTGACTATGATGCCGTAATAGGTTTGGGGACGGTCATTCGTGGCTCCACTTCACATTATGATTATGTGTGCAATGAAGCAGCAAAAGGAATTGCCAATGTTTCGTTAAATACAAATGTACCCGTCATTTTCGGTATAGTCACAACAGAAAATATTGAACAAGCAATCGAACGATCAGGCACGAAATCAGGCAATAAAGGCTATGATTCAGCAGTTGCCGCGATAGAGATGGCTAATTTAAAGCGTCTATTTTAAAAATGAAGCACTTCTATACTCTGTAATATTAAAGACAAGTAAATGTACATAATAGTTTATTACTTCACAACTTGTTTATAATGTTGCACATATTTTCAAAATGTACATTACTAAATTCAATTTAGTGGTGTACATTTTTTTATTTTGCTTTCATTTCTATTGATTTAATAATCTATTAAAATTTTTAAAAAAACTGAAAAAAGTTAAAATAGAACAAATATTCTATTCTGTGAGGTGATAATAAATGTATTGATATGAATACTCCCCGAAACATAAAATTTTTTCACAGGATGATTGTCCACATGTTGACTATTATGGTAAAAGGAGGTACGATTTAAAAAAGTCAACATGTTGAGTAATCATACTTAGAGGAGGAGGAAATATGGAAGATAAAGATACCAAGCTGGCAAACACCATATTGGATATTGTCCGTGTAGCTAACATATTGGAAAGACTAGGTGGCAAGTATGCGCAGGAAGCAGATCTAAACAGTGTACAGCAATACATGATTTTGTCACTATTAAACGCTACACCTAATTTAACTATGGGGGATCTCCAGCAAAATACATTAGTGACAAAACAAGCAATCACAGGTGTTGTTGATCGACTAAAAAAAGGAGGCTATTTAGATATATACAAGGATTCAAAGGATCGTAGAATTACCCGCGTCCTTATGACTGAGAAAGGTAAGAAGGCATTAGAAGCTACACGTCCAAAGAGAATTGCCGGGAATAAGGAAGCCTTTTCTATTTTAAGCGAGGAAGAAATTTCCCAATTATCAGGGATTTTTTCTAAGCTAATTCTACATTTAAAAAATATAGATAACATTTGAACAGGAGGAGGTTTAATTCATGAGTAATCAATTAAAACGATTAAATTATTCTATTTGTTTTATTCTAATATTCGCTACTATGAATACGACAATGATGAATGTTGCATTGCCGAAATTTTCAGAAGAATTTATTTTAAACCCTACTGAAGTGAGCTGGGTTACTTCAATATTTAGTTTGACGTTTGGTATCGGAGCCGTTATTTTTGGGAAATTGGCTGACACCTATCCGATTCGACGTTTACTTGTTATAGGTCTTATCATTTTCATGATCGGTTCATTGATTGGATTTTTCAGCATTAACTTTGGATGGGTTATCGTCGCACGAATAATCCAAGGATTTGGTGCAGCAGCGCTCCCATCACTAAGTATGGTTATGGGGCCTCGATTTTATCCGCCAGAATACCGTGGTAAAATGCTCGCAATGGTCTTTTCAATCGTTGCACTAGGGGCTGCAGTTGGTCCTATTTTGGGTGGTTTTTTAACAGATTGGTTTGGTTGGAAAGCATTATTCGTAATTAATTTCTTAAGTTTATTAGGACTGCCTATTTTCCTTAAATACGTACCTAAAGAAGAAACAAAAACTGGGACTTTCGATATTCTCGGTGCGATTATTTTTATGCTTGCGATTACGGCAATTTTAATGGGAATCAACGTTTCTAGTTGGCTACTTCTAGTGGCAGCTGTTCTTTTATTTATTTTCTACTTGCAAAGTAAGCGAACTGCCGATCCATTTGTCGAGATTCAAATTTTTAAAAACCGCTCGTTCAGCTTAGTACTTTTAATGAGTTTTTTAAATACGATCACCTATATGGGAACGCTATTCATCCTTCCGCTAATGCTTTCAAAAGCGAACGGTTTATCTACTGATTGGATTGGGCTTGTTTTATTCCCGGGTGCGCTTCTCACGACTATATTAGGCTCACAAGTTGGCCGTTTAATTCAAATAAAAGGTAGCCAATTTGTCAATCAATGTAGTTTTGTTTTGATGGCTATCGCTTGTTTGGGACTTTCTACAATTGTTGGATTATCTCCAATTTGGATTTCTTTAATGGCCATTTTCGTATTTTTAGGTTTTACAGCGAATCAAACAGCATTTTCCAATTATATATCACAAATTTTACCACCAGAGCAAATTGGAATTGGGCTGGGCTTATTCTCATTAATGACATTCCTAGCTTCCGCTATCGGGATTTCATTATACGGTCGTTTCCTTGATTTAAAAATTGGGCATTGGAATATATTGAATAACTCTTCTTATAGCTCTTATAGCAACGCACTACTTCTGGCAGCCATTGTTATTTTGTTAGCGATAATTGTCCTTACTTTGGAAAAGACAGTGAAGAAGCGAGAAGCGTTGTAACATCCTTAAACGATGGATAATACGTTAACTTTGTAAAGTGTGCCCCATAAATCTTACATCCTTAGAGCTACAAGAATCCAAAGCATCATACGCAATTTCATTTAGTAAATATTCGTAAATATGATGTTAATCACAAATAAAAGCTGAACTAGTTTTGGCATTAGTTCAGCTTGAAAATAACTCGATATAATGTTGCACATTTCATAAAGAATACTGATGTAACAAGCAAATTACTTTAACTCTAGACTTTTAATAAAAGATATTGTAGAAGTGCCTTTTACATATCAGCCATTTTACCAGCCGCTTGCATTCATTAACATGAGAATCAAGGGAATGATACCTAGTGTGAAGCAGGTAATCGTTAATATTTTTGCTTGTCTAGCTTCTCGTTTATTTCCTTCATGAAGCTGTTCTATAAATGAAATTTTAAAATAATAGCTCAATATTAATAATAAAATAGGACTATAAATAATTATTGTACCCAAAAAATCACCTCTATTTCCAAATTTGTTATAAATATAATTATATCAAAATATAATTGTATTGAAAGCATTCGTTTACAGTTACAATAGAAAAGCACCTCCAATTGTAGACTTAAGTCTAACAATTGAGGTGCAGTTCAATTTTGTCCTTTAGAATAATTCAATTCAAATAGATAAGTACTTTACAATCACACGAATTCTCAATTGAAAATCAATGTACTAGATGGAAGGAAGTATTACAAATTTTTTATCAAATAATTATATCAAAATATTAGATACAAGGGATTATTCATAATTTCAAATCAAATTCTTTAAGTTCATTTTCAATTTTCTCCATTAACTTTTTTACTTTCTCTCTAGTTTCTGGATTAGTTGGATCTAAATTACATCCTTCCGGGATATTCGCATGATAAAAATCTTAAAATCTATCAATACATTCCAACCAATTATTATTATAAGAAACTATTCCAATAATAGCACTAATTGTAGCTGAAAAAAAGATTGTTTTTACTTCTAAAATGCACCGTTTATTTTTGATTTACTCAGGAACAATCCCTCCTGTATCATATGAAATATACAATTCTTGTACTTTGAATTGTCCAATGTCACATTTAACAAAAGTCGCAACTTTTTTCAATTCATCGCGACATTATTAAAATCTACATATTCGGATGGAGGAAGCTAGATATTATGAAAATATCAATCAAAATATTAATACTTCTTTTGTTACTTATCATTGCTATTCCAACAATTTATGTGGAAGCGAATAAGATGATTTATAAAAATCGAGTAATGGAATATCTTATTACGGAGAAAGGCTATAACAAAGAAGAGATTAAAGAAATTAAAGGTGTATGGGGTAAGAAACTACCTCCTTTTTACACTACTGTTATCTTTAAAGATGAACCATCAATTAAATACACATATTTTGCACATAATTACATTTTTCAATTTGAGTATCATTCTTTAAATAATGAAGCTAATATAAAATCATCTGACCTCAAACATTATGAACCTCATGAATTTCAAGGATATCAATAATAAAATTAAACATAGCCAAAATTTTAAAAGTACTGCTCATTATAATAAAGGGATGTAGATAAGTATAAGGAATGCTGTAAACTAATAGAAAAGTTCCTTATTCAGTAACGAAAAATTTAATTCGAGTATAATACAGTTTAGAATAGGCAGATCAATCAAAAAGAGCAAGAAAGTAAATATTATACCCCCCCTTCTACTTTGAAAATTTCTTAAGAAAAGGGGGGTTTTTGTATGGGCTCTTACAGGTTTTCACTATATCCGGCTTTGCTAGAAATTTGTTTGGCTAAATTGATCGTTTCATTGATGATTAAATTTTTTTTGGGGTCGAAGCCATTGATTGGATGGGTGAAGCTAGTGGCAGCAATAATTTTATTTTGGTTATTAAAAATAGGAGCGGAAATACATGTGAATATTTCAACAGCCTCTCCTATTTCTTGAATCCAACCTTGTTGTTGAATGGTATGTAATTGTTCTAATAATTTTGGAATTGAATCGATCGTTTTATCTGTAAGTTTTGTAAAAGAATATCCAGTATATAATTGCTCTATTTCGGTATCTGAATATTGACTTAGTAACACTTTCCCCATTGCTGTGGCATGTGCAGGCAATGTCATCCCAGGAGATGTGACTAAGTGAATTTGTGATGAAGCATCTACTTTGGATAAATAAATAATATTTAACCCATTTAAAATGGCAAGTTGGCAAGTTGCCCCAATTTTATTGACCGATTGCAGCGCTAAATCATTAAATGTACTGGTGATGTTAAACTGTCTCAAGTATTTGGATCCCAAAATCCCTAACTGTGGACCTAATACATATGTTTGCTTGTTGGTTTTTTCAAGATAACTTAATTCAGTTAATACATGAAGGATGGAATAAACAGTACTCTTATTAATTTCTGTTTTATTAATAATATCCGTCATCGTTAATTCTACTTCTGAATTTAAAAGAATACTAAAAATCAAGTGCGCTTTTTCAAGTGCTGGAACAGAGTAGCTCATATAAAGTCTCCTTGTATTTTTTAGATTGTTTTAATTTGCTAGTACTAGCATACTACAATTCCTAATAAAGATAATTCACTTTTCTATAAATTCGAAAAATTATCTCTGCGGAATATATTGACAATCCTGATAATAGAATAAGAGCAACAAATAAGTTCTGCATAAAGAATCCGGTTCTTCATAAAAAACTAAAGGAGTGGGAAAATGAGATTACAAGGAAAGGTAGCTATTATTACAGGTGCTGGATCAGGAATAGGGCGTGCTACAGCAGAAAGATTTGCACAAGAAGGCGCACATGTCGTGATTAATGATGTTAATCGTGAAGCAGGAGAAGAGACAGTTGAAATTATTAGGTCTCTAGGTGGTTCATCCCAGTTTATATTTGCTGATGTTACAAGTGAAAGCGGTTTCAAATTGCTGGTGGATCAAGTGGTGAGTGAACATTCTAAAATTGATATTTTATTTAATAATGCTGGTATTTCCGGTGTTGGAAATGTTGAAGAATTAGATGTAGAGACATGGGACCGAGTTATGAGTATTAATGTGAAAGGCGTGTTTATTCCGAGTAAATGCGTAGTTCCCCATATGAAGGATCAACAATCGGGTTCTATTATTAATATGTCTTCTTGTGTTGCAGAAATGGGTCTAATGCGAAGAACAGTTTATTCTGCTTCAAAAGGTGCGGTACTAGCATTTACAAAGTCAATGCAGGTCGATTATGCGAAGTACAATATTCGTGTTAATGCGTTATTACCAGGCACTGTTATGACGCCATTTGTAGAGGATTATTTAAGCAAATCTTATGATGATCCCGAAGAGGCATTGAATACAATTCGTCAGCGTCAATTAACAGCTGAAATAGGATTACCAGTGGATGTTGCAAGTGCTGCTCTGTTTTTGGCATCAGATGATTCTAAGTTTGTAATGGGTTCACCTCTATATGTAGACGGTGGTGTTGTATTTGGAAAAAATGCTTAAAGAGTGGAGGGAATCTAATTGAAACTATTAACTTTCAAAAAAAATAATGATATTAAGCTAGGTGTTTCTCACTATAACAGGGTTATTGATGTTAATGAAGTATCCCAAAAGTTAGGGAATGGCACTCAATTCGATTTGTTTAGGGTTATTTCAGATAAGCAAAGTTATGAGGAGTTAAAAAAGGTTGTAGATATTGCTATTCATCAGGCAGATGATACATTTTGTGTGGATGAAACAGATATACAATATGGTCCATGTGTGCCTCAAAATATCGAGAAGATAATTTGTGTAGGCTTGAATTACCGTAAGCATGCGGAAGAAACAAATGCAGCAATTCCAGAGTATCCGATCTTATTTAATAAATTTGGTAATACAATTGCGGCGCATAACCAAGAAATTATACTTCCAAAAGTATCTAATGAAGTCGACTACGAAGCGGAGCTAGTCATTGTTATGGGCAAAAAGGCGAAGGATGTAGAGGTAGACAATGCACTTGATTATGTGTTTGGGTATTGTAACGTAAATGATTTATCAGCCCGAGATTTACAGATGCGGACAGCACAGTGGCTTTTAGGGAAAACGTGTGATGACTTCAGCCCGTTAGGACCTTATTTAGTAACATCAGATGAGATTGAAGATCCTAATAATTTAGCTATTAAAACTTATGTGAATGGAGAATTGAAACAAAACTCTCATACGTCAGATATGATATTCAACTGCAAGGAAATCGTGAGTTACATTTCAAAGCATTTCACACTAAAACCAGGAGATATTATTCTGACGGGGACCCCTGAGGGAGTTGTTTTAGGTTTACCAGAAAATGAACGTGTGTGGATTCAAGAAAATGACGTGGTAGAAGTGGAAATTGAGGGGCTTGGTAAATTGAGAAATGTTTTCCAAACAAATTAGGAGGAATCCAGATGCAAATTAAAAAGACAATTGAAAAAGTACCTGGTGGTATGATGATTATTCCGTTGTTTTTAGGTGCAATTATTAACACACTTTTTCCTGCTACAGCAACTACTTTAGGGTCGTTTACAGGAGCTTTATTAACTGGGGCTTTACCAATTTTAGCTGTGTTTTATTTTTGTGTCGGTACTCAAATTAGTTTTGTAGGTTCACCAGTTGTTGTAAAGAAAGGAGTCACATTTTTAGTAGTTAAGATAGGGACTGCTGCTTTAGTTGGACTTATTGCTGTGCAAATAATGCCTTCTGAGTACATAACAGGTGGCTTTTTTGCAGGGTTATCTGTATTAGCAATTGTAGCAGCTATGAATGAAACAAATGTTGGTCTATATATGGCGCTAATGTCTCAATATGGAACAGAGGAAGAAGTTGGTGCAGGTTCTATAATGATGCTTGAATCAGGTCCGTTTTTAACAATGGTTACATTTGGAGTAGCGGGGATTGCAAGCTTCCCGTGGGAGTTCTTAGTGGGGACGATATTACCATTGGTTATTGGGGTCACGATTGGTAGCTTAGATAAGGAAATGAAGGCGTTTTTCAAACCAGCTGTTCCAATTCTAATCCCATTTTTTGCGTTTGCTTTAGGTGCAGGGATGAATATCGTCAATGCAGTAAGAGCAGGTTTATTAGGTATTCTTTTAGGATTGATGGTAATAATAGTTACAGGCTTCACATTATTCCTTGCTGATAAGTACATTTTAAAAGGTTCAGGAATTGCAGGGTTAGCGGCGGCCTCTTCGGCAGGTGCAGTTGTGACAGTACCTGTAGCAGTAGCTGCTGCAAATAGTAAATACGAGATAATGGCAGCAGACGCTACAGCTTTGTGTGCTGCTTCAGTAATCATTACAGCTATTTTAACTCCAATAATTGTAGCTTGGTATCATAAACGATTAGAAAAGAAAAAGCTAGCCGAAAATCCACAACCTGTAGTTACAGAGTTAATCATAAAATGAGATAGAAATAATGATTGAACAAAGGTAAAAGAGTATAAACACCTATATAAAAGGCCAGTTATCGGTATTTTACCAGTAACTGGCCTTTTAATTTGAATTCGGATTTTATATAACTCAACTTAATGTTATTTAGTTTGAAAAAATTAATTAATATGCTTTAAAAGTGAACGAACAGAACAAGTATGTTATTAAAATAGGTTAATTTAAAAAGGCTCTAATTCAATGTAATGTGTTAACTTTCCATTAAAAGTATATTCATTTTTAATTTCTTGTATCACTAAAGTACCACGTTAGTTTTTTGCATGACTCTACTCATTCAATAGTATCTTCACACCTCTTTATATACTGTACTTTTCTTCGTCTTAAATACAGTAGAAGTCATTAGAATTCGAGATCTCATTTTTTTGTTTTCATGGAAACTATCCAAAAATAAGAATACATCCTCGATGACTTTGATTTTCTCAATCATAGCAATATGTTTTGATCAAATCCAATTTATTGAAATCTTTTAACGACATCTAATTGATTTGGTAGTATTCTAGAATTAATCATTGTAAATACGTTAGCGAAGTTTTAAATTTAATTATAAGAAAAGCACCTCCAATTGTAGACTTAAGTCTATCAATTGAGGTGCAGTAATGCTGTCCTTTATGAATTATTCATTTCAAATAGCTTAGTCCTTTACAATCACACGAATTCTCAATTGAAAATCAATGTACTAGATAGAAGGCATTATTCGAAATTTTAATTCAATGATTTAATTAAAATTTAAGTTTAAGTTCTTTTTCAATTTCCTCTAGTGCCTTTTTCATTTTCTCTCTTGTTTCTGGATTAGTTGGATCTAAAATAGATCCTTCTGGAATATTCGCATGATCTCCATTATAATCGATTTCTTTATCTAATTTGAATAAGTCTATTTCATCAATGCTTTCATCTTCTAACTCACCAAATGCAGCAACAATTCGTAATTCATCATTTCCTTCATCAATAAACGTTAATTTAGAATTATAAGTACCTAACTCTTCTTGATATGCTAAGTGGTGACAAACTATTTCTAAAATATCATCTGCATTTAATTTAAAATAATGATGCTTTTTATTTTTCAATTTAATATAAACCATACTTAATTGCTTCTCTTAGTGTACTACTTATTTTAACAAATGGATGTAGATAAGTATAAGGAATGCTGTAAACTAAGAGAAAAGTATCTCAATATTAATACTTCAGGAATCGAATCAAGTCGGTTCTTTTTTTATGGAAATATTTGTTGAAGAAATGAAACTTTTCCAATAATCACCTAGTCTAACTACAAACAATTAAGGGAGGCAAGCGAAATGGATGATATAGAAAAGGAAAATCGCTTGTTGCAGGCGATGGATGATTATGGCGATTATCTTGTGCAACTTTGTTATACATACGTACATGATTGGGGGGCAGCAGAAGATGCTGCACAAGAAACATTCATACGATATTACAAAAAAATGGAGCATTTTCGAGAAGATGCAGCATTAAAAACGTATTTATATCGAATTGCGGTAAATGTTAGCCATGACTACATAGCAAGCTGGAAATATCAAAAGGTACGCATAACTGACTTTTTTGGTAAATGGAGTGCAACAAAGCAAACAACAGAGTCCATTGTAATAGAGCGAGATACTTCAAAAAGGCTCTTACATTCCATAGAAAACTTACCTACTAAATACAAAGATGTGATTGTGCTGTATCATTTTGCAGAAATGTCTTTAATAGAAGTAAGTGACACACTTAATTTAAACGTCAATACAGTTAAAACTAGAATAAAAAGAGGAAGGCAAATACTAGGTAAAATATTGCAAGAAGGGGGAGAATTATATGCTAGATCCGATTCGTGACACGATGGAAAATGGGTATAAAAAAGGGCGTTTTTCTACACAAAAGAAACATGAAACTATTGAAAAAATAAGAAGGAAGAAAAAACATAATTTATATCCATATATTGCGATGGTTTTAACTTCTGTTGCACTTATAGCGTTAACATTCATATTAATCGACTTGCCTACAGAACAACAAAAAGTTATCGTAAGTGGCAATAATTCTTCAACAATAGTTGATCAGACAGTGACACAAGCTGTAGAGGAGAGAGTGGCGTTATTTACTGAATTAGTAAAATTACGTGCCTCCGACGATTCAAAAGTGGAGAAGATTGATGAGCTACGAAATATATTTTTCGTTCAAAATGATTGGTTATTACAGAGGGCAATTGAAACTGGAAAAAGCTTATTTTACGAGTCACCTGATTTATCTAAAAGTGAAAGGGCTTCTCTAATTGAATTGCTGCAATATATGAATGCTTACGTTGTAAAAGGGGAAGAAGGGATTCCAGAAGTTTACAAGGTCTTTTCAGAAAATCAAGCATTCCGTGATATCGTATCTAATAGTAATGAACTAAAAAAGACTTTGGCTAATTATGTAGATCTACCAGTTTATCCACCGGATTTGTTAAAACCACAGAAGTTTACAGAAAAAGTGGAGAACCTTCCTATTCTCACATTGGGTTCATTTATATTATTTGTGCTATTGTTCGTTGCTGCAGTTATTCTAACTATAAGTGGGAGACGAAGAAATTGGGTTTTTTTCCTACCATGGGTGTTCCTAGTTTTAGGATTGATCGGGTTTTATAATAATCGTGAAGTAAAACTGTATGCTGATGATGAAACGATGATGTTGCAATCTATAACTAAAGCTTTAGATATATATGCAGATAAAGGGGAACCGATTAAAAATATAAAAAATTTAGAATTGGTTACAGCTGCTTCGTACCTAGATAAGAGAGTAGCACTAGCAAAAGCAGACGATCAATATATTCTCGCATCATTTGGTCTTAAGAATGGTCATTATGTATATGAAAAAATGAAGTGGGGTAGCAATGTGACGTTAACTAGCTATCAAAGAACGTTCGACGATGAAGATTTCAGTAGTAGTTTCTTTAATAATAAATCGAATGTAGTCAAAGTGAAATTAGAAAACAAAGGATTCTCGACGTTTTTTCAAGTAGAACCTAAAGAAACCGTATTTTGGACCATACCAAGTGAGATTTTAGATGATGCTTTATCAGAAGGTTATTTTGTGGTATTTTACGATGGAAAAGGGAAAGTTGTAGATTAAATTAAACGTTTCAAAAGTCATTAGGCTTTTGAAACGTTTTTTTGATTCCACCGAAACACAGAACAAAAGCAAGACTTGAACATTATACACTCACTAATATAAGACTGCTAAACTCATCATCAAGTATCTATTACATCGACTTCTTGATAAATATCCCTTATTAATACAACAGAAGTCATTAAAATGGAGTCTTCATTATATTTCAATCATTGATATTACTCCAAGTTTCTTGTATAGGTTTTTTTCACTTGTCTTAGCACTGTTATCGTTCTTTCATATTAGCTTTTAATAATATCAACAAATAAATGTTCTAATAGAAAAAACTTATGTCATGATTTAACTGAATACATATAAATTAAAGGCTTAACAGTACAATTTAGGCTATACTAGGGTATGAGAGGAATGCAATTCAATTCCTTTCAAGTAAAGGAGCTGACTTAAATTGTTAAAACAACAAATTGAAAATTATATTGAAAATCATATAAGTGAAAACAAAATTGAATTGTTTGATATTGAAAAGGAATTCGTAGAAAAACATCAATTACTTCCAAGTGGTGTATCTGTTGCTGAAAAAGTATTTCACATAGACGCTCTTGAACGCTGTAATAAAGAGACGGAAGAATTGATTTCTGCGGAAACTACTGCTTTCTTAAAGAAACCAATTTCATATTTAAAAGAGCAAGCAAATGAATTTGTTTATGTAGAATCTAGTAATTTTGAGATAATCCGCATGGATGCTGTAGCGCTAGAATTCGATGATGTTTTTGAAACGTACACAGCCTTATTTGGTCTGAAATTACAAAAGAAATTCGGCGAGGCTATAAAAACTTATTTGAATACACATTTGCAAGGGGAAAATGCAAAATACAGTGTTATGTTTTCCGCTGAAGATGGTTTGTGGGACGTAAATGTGCCTTTAGATTATCTAGAAGGTTTTAGTGAAGCGAAATCGTTTGAAGAAATTTATAACATGATTTATCGCTTCTTCTTCAAATTAATTGAAGAGATTGAGGAAGCACAGTGAAGGATGGGAAATGATTGAGTAACAGAGAATTTATTTACACATATTCAGGGCATCGAGATGAATATGATTTGTGTCGTATGGAGATGCGGTCATTTTTTGGATTCGACGTCCTTTCAAATGTGTTGAAAAGTACGATAGAAATAGATCCAAGTAGAAGTCCATTTATGAAAGAGCGCCTTGAAGTAATATATGAAGGTGAGAGCTTCGAACAAATAGCCGAATTAGTTGAACAACTGGATTTAGATCATGCAACATTTAAAGTGGTTTGTTTGAATGACTCTGAGCTTGGTTCTATGAAAAAGATTGGTCACTCAAAACGACGAGAAATCGAACGTAACATTGGTTTACGTATTCAAGGTGAGCCGGATTTAGAGCAACCTGAAATTGTATTTGGTGTCGTTTTGATAGATAACAAATGGTATTTTGGTAA
Source organism: Viridibacillus sp. KH_047 (assembly GCF_057838945.1). Classification (NCBI taxonomy): domain Bacteria; kingdom Bacillati; phylum Bacillota; class Bacilli; order Caryophanales; family Caryophanaceae; genus Viridibacillus; species Viridibacillus sp. KH_047. The sequence continues at coordinate 1,819,772 of NZ_CM174479.1, forward strand.
ATTAGAAGTCAGTGAACCTATTTGGCTTCACCACCAGCAAAAACCGCATATGTACTCAACAGCGCTAAATACACGTGTTGCAAGAGCAGTTGCAAATATTGCAGTACCGCATCCTAACGGAGTTCGTGCAATCGATCCATGTTGCGGTATTGGGACAGTGTTAGTTGAAGCATTATCGATGGGAATTGATATCGTAGGACGTGATATTAATCGACGTGTAGTACTAGGTTCAAGAAAGAATATCGCTCATTTCGGTCTAGAAGGTAATGTAACTACTGGACCAATTTCAGAGATTGAAGACAATTATGATGTTGCAATCATTGATATGCCGTACAATTTATTCACACATATTACTGTTGAAGAACAGCTTGATATCGTGAAACAGGCTCGCCGATTCACCAAAAAAGTTGTTATAGTAACGATTGATACAATGGACCATATGATTGAAGAAGCTGGTTTTGAAATTATCGATCGCTGTGAAGCAAGAAAAGGTACTTTTGCTAGACAAGTATTAGTTTGTAAATAATGTATGCCCCTTATGCGATGAGGTACAGTTTGTTCTTCTAGCATAAGGGGTTTTTATTTAATGATAAATACAACAACCTATTTAACTTATACACTTCGATTTGTCGGAATAATTAAAGTAATGAAAATTTAGCTCTGTTCATACATATATGGACGGTGTTATATTTGTTGGAAAGTTCTAAACTTAATTATTTGAAAGTGAAGTGCATAAAATTGAGATTCCTCCAACAGTTCCATCCATTAGTATGGATCATTTTAGGCGGTACAGTATTTACACGTATCGCAAGTTATATGGCTATGCCCTTTTTGGCGCTTTATCTACATAAAGATTTAGAAGTAGGGCCTTTACTCATAGGTATAACGCTAGGAATAGCCCCATTATTATCAACTATAGGAGGCTTTATCGGCGGTTATTTGACTGACCGGTTTGGAAGAAAACGAATACTGTTAATCACTGTTTTTGTATGGAGTACGGTGTTTATAGGATTTGCTACGACAAATATTGTTGCTATTTTCATAGTCTTAAATGCTATCAATGGTTTATGTCGTTCTTTTTTTGAACCGGCTACACAAGCATTAATGATTGATTTTACGCCACAAGAAAGAAGAAAACGCCTCTTTTCATTACGATATACAGCAATTAATATAGCTGCTGTAATAGGTCCTTTAGTTGGTGTTTATATAGCCAGCTTATCAAGTCCAAGCGTTCCTTTTTTGTTTACAGGCGCTATGTATTGCCTATATGGAATCTTTTTGATGATCGTATTGAATCGTTATGAAATGAAACAGCAAAAACTAGCATCACAAATTCAAATACATCATATGTTCCGCATTATATTATCGAATCGAAAAATGCAGTTGTTTGTTGCAGGCGCGATATTGATTAACTTTGGATACTCTCAGTTCGATTCTACATTACCTCAATTGGTCGAATTAACTGTTGAGAATGGAGTAAAACTTTACTCATTATTAATAGCACTTAATGCTGCGGTTGTTCTTATTTTACAATTACCGATTAGTATCTATTCGGAGCGATATTCAACGAAATTCACACTATTATTGGGTATTGGATTCTTTGTTGGGGGATTAGCTTTATTTGGCGTGGCAAATACTAGTCTCATATTTGTTATTGGGATGGTACTGTTTACCATTGGTGAGATTTTCATATTCCCAACAATGAATGTCCTAATTGATGAGATTGCCCCCGAATCACAAAAAGCAAGCTTTTTAGGGGCTGCTCAATTTAAGAACTTAGGAAGTTTTATCGGACCGGTCATTGGCGGATGGCTGTTAGTGCATTTCCAAGATCAACTCTTTTTATTGGTAGCGTTGATTGTATTATCTAGTGCAGCATTTTATAAGACGGCGATGAATTTGAAACATTAAAGTTAACTTGAATATGTAAAAAACCCCGGTTAAAGGACAGTATAATAAGGTCCTCTAACTGGGTTTTCTTTTGCAGTTTTAATAATGAAATTAGTTTGCCAAATACTACTCTTTTCTCTTGATTGTTCTTCAATAAAAAGGTAAATTTAATTGTGCTAATATAGAACTGTTCGTAATGGAACTGTTTGAAAGGAGTGGGGATTTTGAGTCTTGAAAAAGACGCTGTTATAAAGTCTGAAAAGTTATTACATTCATTTTGGCATGTGAATCATTGTATTAGGAGAATAGTGCAAAGAACGGCATTAAAAAATGATCTGACGATTCCTCAATATGCTCTATTAATAACGCTTGCACCATTTGAAGAGATGACTCAAAAACAGTTAGGGAAGGCAACGTTTTTTCCGAAAAGCACATTAAGTCAGGCTGTTGAGGGACTTGTGCAGGCTGAATTGATTCAAAGAAATCCTGTAGAAGATAACAGAAGAGAAATGTTGTTGACCCTTAGTGATAAAGGTCAATTACTTTATAACAAGATACAAAGCCAAGAGAGTAGCATTCTCCAAGCTTTTGAGTCAGCGACTGATTCACTCAGTGATAAACAATACGATGATCTTCTAACATCACAGCACCAAATAATCACTTTATTAGAAGAGGCTATAGAAAGAGGAGAATGATTAAATGCGTAAACTACTAAAAAACCTAACAGTTTATAAGTGGATTGTTCTAGCGGTGGTTGGACTTGTATTCGTTCAATCCATGGCTGATTTATATTTGCCTACTCTAATGTCAGATATTATTGATAAGGGAGTAGTAGTAGGAGATAAGAATTATATTTTGAAAATCGGTGGATTAATGCTTTTAGTGTCTGCACTAGGAGTGTGTGCATCGATTGTTGCAAGTTATTACTCATCAAAAGCGGCAATGGGTTTTGGCCGTGATATCCGCCGAAAAGTGTTTAATCATGTTGAGGGATTTTCACTTCAAGATTTTGATGAAGTTGGAACAGCATCTCTGATTACACGAACAACAAATGATATAACACAAGTACAGCAAGTAGTAATCATGTTACTAAGAATGGTTGTAAGTGCACCGATCATGTTTGTTGGTGGATTAATCATGGCTTTATCGAAGGATGCAAAATTATCGCTTATTATCGTAGCGACAATCCCTGTACTAATGGGGGCCGTTCTTCTTATAATGTCAAAAGGAATACCGCTCTTCAAATTAGTGCAAACACGTCTAGATCGGTTGAATCTAGTATTGCGAGAGAATTTAACGGGAATACGCGTTATCCGTGCTTTTAATCGTGAAAAGCAAGAAAAAGTTCGTTTGCAAAAGGCTAATAAAGATTTAATGGACGTTTCTATCAAAGTCAATAAAGTAATGGCATTTTTAATGCCGGTCATGATGCTTGTAATGAATTTAACAGTGGTTGGCATCATTTGGTTTGGTGGAATTCGTATTGATAACGGTGGTATGCAAATCGGGGACTTGATGGCTTTCATTCAATACGTCATGCAAATTATGTTCGCTCTTGTAATGGCATCAATGATGTTTGTTATGATTCCGAGAGCTGCAGTGTCCGCTAAACGTATTAATGAAGTATTAGATAAGAAACCAACAATACTTAATGAAGGGGCTAAAGCAGTAGACCAAGAGCGAGGTACACTTGAATTTGATAACGTGTCTTTTACTTATCCAGGAGCAGAAGAAGCTGTTTTATCTAATATTAGTTTCCGTGCTAAGTCAGGTGAAATTACTGCAATCATTGGGGGAACCGGTGCTGGGAAATCAACGCTTGTGAATCTAATTCCACGTTTTTATGATGTTACTAGTGGTACGATTCGAGTAAATGGTGTAGATCTAAAAGAGACATCAATCGATGAGGTACGTTCTAAGATTGGTTATGTACCGCAAAAAGCACTACTCTTTACAGGTACGATTGCTGAAAATATTCGCTTTGGTAAAGAAGATGCTACGCAAGAAGAGATAGAACATGCTGCGCGCATAGCTCAAGCAGAAGATTTTATAAGTAAAATGGAAAATGGTTATGAATCTGAAATTTCTCAAGGTGGTTCAAATGTATCTGGTGGTCAAAAACAACGTCTTTCTATTGCAAGAGCGTTAGTAAGAAAACCAGATATTTATATATTCGATGATAGTTTTTCAGCGCTTGATTACAAAACAGATGCAAGTCTACGTGCAGCTTTAAAAGAAGAAACTAAGGATGCAACAATGCTACTTGTTGCTCAGCGCGTTAGTACAGTAGTTGATGCTGATCGAATCATCGTTTTAGATAGTGGCCAAATAGCAGGAATTGGTACACATAAAGAGTTACTTGAAGAAAATGAAGTTTATCGTGAAATCGTTAAATCACAGCTCTCAGAGGAGGAAATCGCATGAGTAAGCATAAAAAAACGAAACCTCAAGGCGGTCCAATGGGGCATGGCGGTGGTCATATGATGATGGCTGGGCAAAAAGCTAAAGATTTTAAAGGTACGTTTAGACGTTTGCTTAGCTTTTTAAAACCACATCGTAATCGATTAATTATCGTATTTTTAGCAGCAATTATGAGTACTGTTTTCATGGTTGTAGGGCCAAAGATAATGGGGAATGCAATCACTGAATTATTTGAAGGGGCATATAGCAAATTCAAAGGAGTACCTGGAGCTGAAATCGACTTCCATGCTATTGGACAATTGTTACTGTTACTTGCGGGACTTTATGTTATTAGTAGTTTGTTTTCGTATATTCAACAGTATATTATGTCTAGCGTCGCTCAAAAAACAGTTTATGATTTAAGAACAGAGATCAATGAAAAGCTAGAGAAGCTTTCATTGAAATACTATGATGGACGTGCAAATGGAGAAACTTTAAGTAGGGTAACAAATGACATTGATACGATTGGTAGTACGCTACAGCAAAGCGTGACTCAGTTTATCACTTCGATTGTAACAATAATTGGGATTATTATTATGATGTTAACAATCAGCCCGTTGCTAACATTAATATCAATTGTAAGTTTGCCACTTTCAATTTTCGTCATTAAACCAATTTTGAAAAGGTCTCAAAAACATTTTGCAGAGCAACAAAAAACACTTGGCCAGTTAAATGGTCATATTGAAGAAATGTATACAGGCCACCAAGTCGTTAAAGTATTTGGTCATGAGAAAAAAGCGGTCGCAGAGTTCGATGAAGTAAATGAAAAATTATATCAAGCAGGTCGTAAAGCACAATTTATCTCAGGAATGATCATGCCTTTAATGTCATTCATCGGGAATTTAAGTTACGTTATCATTAGTGTTGTGGGCGGTATTTTAGTAACGCAACGTGCGATTTCAATTGGTGATATACAAGCATTTATTACGTACACTCGCCAGTTTACACAGCCAATTGCACAAACAGCGAACATTGCAAATATAATCCAATCAACAATTGCCGCAGCGGAACGTGTTTTTGAACTTCTAGATGAAGAAGAGGAAGTAAAAGAAGTGACGTCATCTAGTTTAACAAAAGCAAAAGGAGCCGTTACTTTCGAGCATGTTAGTTTTGGATATGGCAAGGATCTATTAATAGAGGATATGAATATTGAAGTACATCCTGGTCAAACAGTTGCCATTGTAGGTCCAACTGGAGCTGGTAAGACGACACTGATCAACCTGTTAATGAGATTCTATGAGTTGAATGACGGGAAAATCAAAATTGATGGTATTGATACGCGCAACATATCTCGCGAAAACCTTCGTAAAACATTTGGTATGGTACTTCAGGATACATGGCTCTTTAATGGGACAATTAAAGAGAACTTAGCTTTTGGGAAAGAAAATGCTACAGATGAAGAAATATTCTCAGCTGCAAAAACAGCTCGAGCAGATCACTTCATTCGTACACTTCCAGATGGGTATAATACAGTTTTAAATGAAGAAGCATCAAATATTTCACAAGGACAAAAGCAGCTCTTAACTATTGCTCGAGCAGTACTTGCAGATCCTCCGATTATGATTTTGGATGAAGCAACATCAAGTGTTGATACGCGTACAGAATTACTGATCCAACAAGCGATGAATCTTTTAATGGAAGGGCGAACTAGCTTTGTTATTGCACATCGTCTTTCTACTATCAGAGACGCTGACTTGATCCTAGTGATGGATCAAGGTAAAGTAATCGAACAAGGAACACATCAAGATCTGTTAGAAGAAGACGGTTTTTATGCTGACCTATATAACAGTCAATTTTCAAATAAAAAAGCAATGTAAAAATTGTAGCCTTGATTCTAATTTGGAATCAAGGCTTTTTAACGTTCGGGGGACAGAATAATCAGTAATATTAGAATTGTATAAAATATTAAATGGCAATATAATAAAAAGAATAGCTTAATATATTTGCAGAAATTACAGTCCGAATAACATGATGAAAAGCGGAGGTAAGCAATGAACATTTCTTATAAATTATTGTCGTCAGTAAGCTTTCAAGAAGCACATAAATTATTTAATAGAGGATTTGAAGGATATTTATTACCGATGAATTTATCTTTTGAAACATTCATTAGTAAGTTTGGAAATGAAGGTTTATCTCCATCGCTCTCAGTCGTTGCGTATGATGGTATTGAGCCTGTCGGATTTGTACTGCAAGGGATTAGAGAAGTGGATGGTCAAAAGGTTTCATGGAATGGTGGAACCGGTATTGTTCCCGAATATCGTGGGAAGAAGTTGGGATTTTCTTTGATGCAAGAGGCGGAGAAAGTCTTAATGGACAACGAAGTTTCTATAGCTACATTAGAAGCACTTTCTGAAAATAGGCCCGCCATATCATTATATGAGAAGTGTGGTTACAAAGTAGTTGACGATTTGCTCTTTTTATCAGCAGAAGGGGTATTAGATAAACAATTACCAAGTTTAGATGGCTATGAAATTCAAAGAATTCCTGCTGTACATGCAATAGGTTCAGGTTTATTTCCAGCTATAGTACCTTGGCAAACAGATCCTAGTAACACACCTAAAATAGGTGGAGAAGTTGTGATGATTACAAAGGATGAAGATGTACAGGCGGCATGTCTTATTCGGAAAAAATATGTGTTCGGAAATGAAACGGAAGGTATTACATTATTTCAATTATCTGAAAATGGTGATGAAGATGTACTAAATGCATTACTTGCTAATGCTTTGGAATACGATAAGCCAATAAATCGTACTACTTATAACTTCTTAAAAGGAAACGGACGAGTGATTTCCTTATTAACGAAAAAGGGATTTGAGGAGACACCTGTTTCACAAGTATTTATGAAAAAAACTTTTTAACTTACCAGTTCAACATTTAATAAAGTTACTAAACAAGGTTTTTTTTTCGCTTTTATGGTTCAAGCCCTTCAATCAACAGATTGAAGGGCTTGTTTGTTACTTAAACAGATTCAGTAGTTTCGCTTGCTTTTTCTCGTTGCTGTCTTTTTGCTTTTCGGAAGTGAAGTGTCTCGTATATAACAGGAATCACCACAAGTGTCAGCAATGTGGCCATTGTTAAACCGCCAATTACGACGATTGCAAGACTACTGGATACTAAGCTTGTTGATTCTGCTTTTTTAAATAATAATGGTATCATAGCGCAGACTGTCGCCATAGCCGTCATTAAGATTGGACGCATTCTAGTAGCAGCTGCTTCTACAAGCGCATCTCGTATGATCATTGTTTTTTCATTTTGTTTGACGCGATCTAGCAAGACAATCGCATTCGTAACTACAATGCCAATTAACATTAAGGCACCAAGTAATGCCGTAACATCTACCGTAATTCCACTAATCAATAGGCCGAGAATCGCGCCAATTGCTGCTAATGGAAGTGAACATAATATTGCAATTGGTGCACGGAATGTCTTAAAGGTTACAACCATAATTAAGAACACAATTCCGATTGATACAAGCATAGTGATAAATAAATCAGAGAAATCGTCTGCTTGTTGTGCACTTGCACCGCCAATATATACGTTTACTCCGGATGGAATCTTCATTCCTTTTACATCTTTCTGACCAAAGATAGTTTTAGTTATCTCTTCATTGACCTTTGATAGCTGCTCAGGATCAACACTAGCGGTAATACGTACATATGAATTGCCATCTTTATGAATTATATTTGTTGGCTTTTCTTCTTGTTTTAGCTTAGCTACTTTAGATAAAGGCTCCATTCCTGTAGGTGTGACGACTAACATCTTGTTTAATTCATCTTTCGTTTTTGGGTTCAGGAGAGGCTCTAACATAATTGTAATTGGCTGTGACCCAATTGTTGCCGATCCTATAGGTGTTCGATTTAGGAAGACACCTAATTGCTGAGAAATTTGCGTTGCACTTCCTTCTGCAGCATTCACTTTAAAAGAATAGACCATTTTTTTTGCATCCTGATTGGTTGTAACTTTTTCAATTCCTTTTATTTCTTCAATATTCTCTTTTACATTAGTTGCAGTTTTTTCAATTTGTGTTAAATCATCACCCATAACATCAATCGTAACTGGTGAAGATGATCCTGACATAAAGGAAGCGGTATCTACTGTTAGTTCTGCACCGACATATTCTTTCTTTTGTTTTTCTAGCCTATCAAGCACTTTTTCTGTATCTTTACTATCCTTTAACATAATCATGAATGTTGCGAGCGTTGGTGAATTAACTCCTCCTAATCTTGCAGCATCTTCTGTATTACCAAGCTGTGTATATTCATATTCAACTTCGTCTTGTGAGTGAATGTAATCTTCAAGGCGAAGTGTATTTTCTTTTAATTTTTCAAGGGGTGTATCATTTGGATATTCCAAAGTTGCTTGAATGAAATCAGCTGTCGATTTATCAATCTCTCCTTTAGGCATTGCAAAATAAGTCCCGATTGACCCTGCAAATAATAATAAAGAGAGCAAATATACAACCCATTTATGATTTAGTGTCCATGTTAATAAGCGAGAAAAACGAACTGCTGGCTTATGCACAGCGAGTTTACTATTTTTTAATAAGGCTGAACTCATCAACGGTACGACGGTCACTGCAACAATTAATGAAGCGAGTAAAGAATACGTGATTGTTAAGGCAAATGGCATTAAAAAGTCTTGTAAACTGCCACTAACTAATCCTATTGGTAAGAATACGGCAACAGTTGTTAGTGTAGAAGCTAATATAGCTGTTCCTACTTCTTTTGTCGCTTCTACAACAAGACTAACTGAGAATTTTTCCTTCTGCATTTTTCGGAAAATATTCTCAATAACGACGATACTATCATCAACAAGCCTACCAACAGCTACGGCTACTCCACCCAATGTCAAAATGTTTAACGACACGCCTGACATCCATAGCAAAAACAGGGTAAAAGCTAGAGAAAGCGGTATGGAGACAATCGTAATAAATGTTGAACGTAGGTTTCTTAAAAATAAAACAATTACTATGGTCGCGAATAGTGCGCCTAATAATACTTCTTTCATCATCGTATTTACGGAACCCTCAATCATATCTGCTGTCGACATAATAACATCACTCTGGACGTTATGATATTGTTTGTTCATTTTCTTAGATACTTCAGCAATTTCTTTCCCCGTACTTTCTGCGTTAGCATTACTTTCTTTGGTCATAATAATAATCAATGCATCTTTACCATTTACACGAGTAAGAGTAGTATTGGGCTTTTTAATGCTTACTTTTGCGACATCCGCCAGTGTAACATCTGGAGCAATGGATAGTTGTTGAATGTCTTTCAAAGAATTCAATTTTCCAATGATTTTGATGTTACTTGCTTTGTCGTCAATAGTTTTTTCCCCGACTGAAGCAGAAAGGTTTTGATCTTGGAGTACTGTCATAATATTCTCAAGTGATAATTGTTTTTCTGCTAATAGCGTATTATTTATTTTTATAGAAACATATGAACTTTCTGTACCAAAGGATTGCACATCTGCGACCCCTTTTATATCTTTATACATTGGAATGATTTTTTTCTTAGCAAATTCGCTATTTCTTTTTGTTAATCCATCCTTAAATGTAATAGATACATCTGCGATTGGGATCATGGATGTATTAAGCTGAATGATTGAAGGTTTCTGAACATTCTTAGGTAATGTCACTGTAGCAAGAGCTTCTTGCACTTCTTGCTTGGCTTCTTTCATATTGGTTTTTGATTCAAATAATATATCGATTTGTGAAAATCCATCACCTGTTGTGGAGAAATAATCTTTCTTTCCTTTGACAGAACTCACTGCGGTTTCAATTGGCGTTGTGACCTGATCCTCCATTGAATTAGAATCGACTCCTTGCCCCAGTGCAATAATCGTTATTTGCGGTTGATCAGCTGGTGGCAAAAACTCCATTGGTAATTTGAAATAGCTAACAGCACCTAGTAGTAAGACAAGGATTGTAACTAATGATATGGCCGCCTTATTCTTAAAGGACCATTTAGTAAACACAGACATATTAAAAAATCTCCTTTCTCATGCTCATCCATTTTTTGCATTGCTCTAATTCAACATAAAGATTTCTCACAATTTTTGTGTTGTTCCTCCTGTATGTAATTGTAATTCTTTGGAATTTTAAGGATAATAGACCAGAGAAGGTGGTTTTTATACGTCTTGAGACCGATTTTTAATCATCTGAGGGACCGATTGCATCATTGAATCTCAGTTTCAATCAGTATTTAACTAAAAAAAGATGTAATAAAAAACGACTTGATTCCACAGAGGAATCAAGCCTTTTTACATAATAGAACAGATGAGGTTTACAAAATGAGGCCAACAACTGCGATGGCAACCATCAGAACACAAAATCCGATGAGCGTATAGCCGATTACACGAATTCCTTTTGGCTGTTGTTGTAGATGGGGATGCTTATGAGATGGAGCGCCTATTATTTGATTATCAGACTCCATCGGATCGAATATTGTATCTTCTTCATTTAAAGTATTAGTTTCGTCTTGAATAATTTGATTTTTTTCTTCCATAACATTACCTCCTTTTAAAGGTTGTAATAAAAATGACTTGAATTATCACCAATTTATTCAACTGTGCACAATAATTATATTGCTTGGAAGCGTTAATTATGTAGAAGGTGTTGTCCTTTTCTCTACAAAAGAAGGGGGACTAGCTTTAAATATGCCAAATTAAACCTAGTTCACAAAGTATTAAAACTTGGTATTCTAGGATTATGAAACTGACGTCGTATTGGTTGGAATGTACAACTATATATACATTCAAATGGCACACAGGCTTAGTCAGGCTCAGAGTGAATTAAAGGAGGCTTTCTAATGCCAAAAGTATTACATAACACACTGTATATCCTATTATTAATAGTAAGTATGGGATGAGTTTCTCATAATATTGAATGGAAATCTAATAAAAAAGCTCAAGAGAATTAATGGGTATTCATTTTAAGCGAATTATAGCTTAGTGAAATGTTTGTTAATATATAAGAAAGTTTGATAAAATCACCTACCTTTATTGTTTTAATAGGGGAGAGGTGATTTTTTTACGGGGATTTATGTTAATAGTTCTTAAATAAAATAGATTTCAGGAAGGATTTTGTAAATTTCAAATGGAAAATAAAATAAAATTTGGAACTTACATTAGTTTTAATCGTTTAAATTAAAAGGCGGTTAATGTATGAAATTTGAGATAACAATGTAGCAAATGAAAGTAAATAGTACAAATAAATATGCATATGAGGGTGATCTAGGTTTGCTAAAGCTTTTAATTCAGTTTGTTACAGTTTTAATATTACTTTTCTTTTCTACTTTTTTTGCGTGGTATGAAGGTAGTACAATCCTTGATAACCCATGGGAATGGAAGTATTCAACACCATTTTCTCAATTGCTAAATGGGGAAGTATATAGTGCTAGCGATATATCACAACTTGACTACTTTATATATGCAGCTAAATTTCAACCCACTTTTCCAGTTATTATGGTAATAAGCAGTTTATATTTGCTAATTCTTATTGGATATTATTCCTTCAAGGAAAGGTATAAATGGTTTGTCTATTATCTATTCATTTTAGGTGGGGGATTATCTCTTCTTAGTTATTATATTTATAACTCTCCTACTTTAGGCGGGGAAATTCTTTTCTGTATTTGTTTAGTGAGTAGTGTTCTGTGTTTAGCAACTGCCACAATATTTTACTTTCAGATTTTTAATCGCAAAACGAATGATATTACAAACTAAACTTCTTGAAATAACGTAGAAAAAACTGAACAGAGAAACGTTTTATTTGGTGTTTCACTGTTCAAAGCTAAAAGTAATTTAGATAAAATACCTTCCAATGAAGTAATAACGGCAAGTCATTAGAAGAAATTCAAGAAGATGGCTAAAGTAGTTTTCTTTGGACCAAAAACATTATTGAACTACTTATCACTGTTTTCTTTTTCTTCTAATTAAAATATAACTAATTAATATCACGGCAATAATAACGACTGCGCCTACTAAAAGTGACAGATTAGCGTAATTAATGCCCCAGCCATATTGTTCTTTAGTCATAATATTACCTCACTTAATCTATTTAATTTTACATAAATAATATACAAAAGCATTTGTCATTGGAAGTGTTTTTCCATTATTACATAGTAATTGTTCTTTTCCCGTTAATTTCCCTATAAAAAAACACCCCAATCGTTAGTTTATGTCTAACAACTGGGGTGTAGTTCTTGTTCTCTATTACATTTCTTCTAAAACACCTTTAATTAAATCAACGAATTGTGTTCTAACTTTACTCGCCACTTCAATTACTTCATCATGATTTAATGGCTGATCTAAAATTCCACATGCCATATTTGTTAAGCAAGAAATGCCAAGTACTTTCATATTTCCATGAATGGCTACAATAGCTTCTGGAACGGTTGACATACCTACAGCATCTGCTCCTAATGTACGTATCATGCGAATTTCAGCTGGAGTTTCGTAAGCAGGTCCACTCCACCAAGCATAAACACCTTCTTGCAAGGTAATGTTTTGTTCAGTAGCTACTTTAGAAGCAATACTACGTAAATTACGATTATAAACTTCAGAAACATCAGGGAAACGAGTTCCTAATTCATCATTATTTGGACCAATTAATGGATTTGTACTTACCAAGTTAATATGATCAGTAATTAACATTAGATCCCCTGGTTTAAAGCTTGTATTAACAGCACCACAAGCATTAGTAATAATTAGTTCCTCTACACCTAATGCTTTCATTACACGTACTGGGAAAGTTACTTCATCTAAAGTAAAGCCCTCATAATAATGGAAACGTCCTTTCATAGCGACTACTGTTTTTCCTTTTAATTCTCCAATTACTAATTCGTTTGCATGTCCAATTGCTGCAGACTTTGCAAAGTGTGGAATTTCACTATAAGGAATTTTGAAAGGGTTCTCAATTTCATCTGCAAGAGTTCCTAAACCAGATCCTAAAATCAGTCCAATCGTAGGACGATAATCTGTCTTATTCATAATGAAATCTCTAGCTTCTAAAATATCTTTTAATTTGTGCATCAATAATTCCTCCTAAAATCAAAAACATAAAGGTTAAATTTTGCTAATAGACAAAATGTTAGTTTTTATGCTTTATGTAAAAATAATAATTTTTTCATAATACTATACCAATAGAATTTTAATTGATTTTATAGCTATTGTAAATGTAAAACTACACTAGACAACTTTTAAAAGGGGGGACAACGAGGCGTAGTGGAAATAGAAAGTGATTTTCATTTCAAATCATGGCAGGAAAGCGACTTGATGGAAAGACCTATTGGAGATAAAGTAACTACCGATAAAATGTCATTTCACATAAAACAATATGAAATCAAAACATTTCTAATTGATTTGAAGGATGAATAACAGAAGTTGAAAGGAATTTTTTTAGAAAATGTAGGAAGCCTTACTTTCTTCAAAACTGAGGGAGAGAATCTTGAAAAAACTGTAGTAAATACACACAAAAAAATACTACCAAAAGGCCAGGTGTAAACTTTGGTCACTGGTAGTGTTTTGAATTTTCAGTTATTAATTCGTATATAGAATAGAACGGCTAGGATTTCTAAATTAAAACTACATTTTTTTAATCTAAATAAATACAATTAATTTTTACTACTACTTTATATTCTCCTACTTTTCTATTATAGATTGTATAATATTTGAACTGTTTTTCTTAGAGCTTTTGATTTTCCTATATTGTGATGGAGATAATTTCGTAACTCGTTTAAAAGATTGAGAAAAAAATGACTGTGATGAAAAGCCTGTAATTGTTGATATGTCAGATATCGAATAGTTTGTTGTTTCTAACAATATTTTACTTTCTCTGATGCGAGTTTGGATTAAATATTCAATAGGAGAGATACCTACTGATTTTTTGAATGAATGTGCCAAATAGTATTTATTGATATGAATAATTTCTGCTAACGTATCTAGGTTTATGGCTTCACGGAAATGTTGCTTTATATAATTCTTAATGAAAACCAAATTTTTACTCATGGTTTGAGTTGAGGTTTCTTCTAAAGTGAATGTTTTTTTTCTCGTAATTTTTAGCAATAAAATCTCTAAAATATTATGTGCTATTAGTTCGTAACCTTCGTGTTGTTTCTCTACTTCTTCTATCAATTGATGAAGATAAAAGAGATAGGATTCTTGTTCTTGTTTGTAATTGTCAAAAGTGACCTGTAAGTTTGAATCATCTGGAGATGTGAATGCGAGTCCTTGGATTCCGAGTGCAATGTATTCAAGTGGGAGATCAGTTGTCGATTTTTCGGTATGCTCTACGTGTGGATTGACGACAATCAAATCATGTTCTGTTACATGTACTTCCTTATTCGAAAAGATAAAAGTTCCTTTACCTTTAAGTATGTACAAAATTTCTGTGAAGTGATGGGTATGAGTAATGCTGTGCCAATCTTTATCATATTTCGATTTTGTTACATAAAGAAGCTTTACTGGGAAATGATCTCTATGTGATTGTGGTACTTCATATATATCATTTGACATATAAACGCCTCCTAGTATTAACACCTATCAATATTATAGTTTTTTTAGTAAAACTTGGCAATAGAAAGCAAGATATCTAAAAAACTGAACAAGATGTATATTGTGAAAGCGTTTTTATTTTTCGTATACTTTATATATGAGGGAAAATGGGAAAGGGGAGAAAAAAATGAAAAAGAAAGCTTTGCTAGCAGGTACGATAGCATTATTATCGATTGGTTTAATGGCTTGTCAAGACAAAGATAATGCGGAGGTCGGTTCAAACGGCGGCGAAACACTTAAAGAGAAACAAACGCTTCATGTGGCAGCGCTAGAATCAGCTTATGGCAAAGATATGTGGTCTAAAGTTGTCGACGCGTATCAAACTGAAAATCCAGATGTAAAAGTGGAATTGACTGCAGATAAAAATTTGGAAGATGTTATTAGCCCGAATATGAAAGCTGGAAATTATCCAGATGTGGTTTTATTGGCTACAGGTAGAAAGTTAGCTCTTACAGAAAACTTAATAAAAGATAAAGCGTTAGAAGACATTACAGGTGTACTTGATAAAAACGTTTATGGGGAAGATGTAACTGTTAAAGATAAGTTAATTCCAGGCTTTACAGATACACTTGCTACAAATCCTTTTAATGACGGTAAAACGTATTTAGCGCCGATGTTCTACAGTCCTACTGGATTATTCTATAATGCAAATTTATTAAAAGAAAAAGGTTGGGAAGTACCTACTTCTTGGGATGAAATGTGGGCATTAGGTGATAAAGCGAAAGCAGAGGGAATCTCTTTGTTTACATATCCAACTACTGGATACTTTGATGCATTCGTCTATTCGTTACTTTTAGAGGTAGGTGGGCCTGACTTCTATAATAAAGCGATGAGTTATGAAGATGGTATCTGGGAAACTCCAGAAGCAACAAAAATGTTTGAAATAATCGGAAAATTAGGTAAATACACAGAACCTACGACTGTTGCTAATGCAAATGATAAAGATTTTAAAAAGAATCAACAATTAATTTTAGATAACAAAGCACTTTTTATGCCAAATGGTACTTGGATTGTTGGGGAAATGGCTGATGCACCTAGAGCTGATGGATTTGAATGGGGCATGACTGCGTTACCTGCAATTGAAACAGGAGGCGATCGATATGCGTTTACATTCTTTGAGCAAATGTGGATACCTTCTGCTGCTAAAAATAAAGATGCAGCAAAAGACTTTTTAACATTTGTTTATTCTGATAAAGCTTCATCTATTTTTGCGGAAGCTGGAGCGGTTCAACCGATTAAAGGGAATTCTGAAAAACTAACTGGCGACAATAAGCTTTTCTATAGTATCTATGATAACGGAGCAAAAGCAGGAATGGGTGGTTTTGCAGCAACAGATGCGGTTGAAGGTGTTAGTATAGCTGATACATTATTCAGAAGTATCGACAGTATTGTTTCAGGTGACAAAACGGTAAAAGAATGGCAAAAAAATGTTGAAAAAGTAAGCGATCAATTACGACCAGCATTAAAATAAACGAACACTATTTTACTAAGATATAACGGTGAAGGATTTTCCTCACCGTTATATTTAATTTGTAGAGGTGAAGACATTGAAAAAGACAACAGAAAAAAGGATATTCATTTTTGTTTGTACGACGCCGGCCTTACTCTTGTTAACACTATTTATGATTGTGCCTACGATTGAAGTATTTCGGATGTCTTTGTATAAATGGGGAGGATTTTCAAATAATCAAGTATTTGTTGGTTTAAATAACTTTAAAATATTATGGAATGATATGAATTTCATTCGCTCTCTCCAAAACAGCATATTATTAATTGTAGTAGTAACACTTATTACGATGGTACTTGCCATACTTTTTTCAACATTATTAACTAGAGAAAATGTAAAAGGTGGAAATTTCTTTAGGATTATTTTCTATATTCCTAATATATTATCAATTGTGGTTATTGCCGGAATATTTTCGGCGATTTATGATCCAACATCAGGTTTATTGAATAATTTTCTTTCTGTATTTAACCTTGAAAGTTTACAAAAAATGTGGCTTGGAGACCAAAAAATTGCGATATACAGTATTAGTGGAGCACTCGTATGGCAAGCTGTCGGCTATTATATGGTTATGTATATGTCTAGTATGGCCAATATTCCAGAAAGTTTCTACGAAGCTTCATCTTTAGAAGGCGCGGGACGTATTACACAATTTTTTAGTATCACTTTGCCGTTGATTTGGAACAACATTCGTACAACATTAACGTTTTTTATTGTCAGCACCATAAATTTAAGTTTTCTACTTGTACAAGCAATGACTGGCGGCGGGCCAGATGGTTCGACAGAGGTATTTTTAAGTTACATGTATAAGCAGGCTTACACAAATTCCTCTTATGGTTATGGTATGGCTATTGGAGTAGTAATCTTCTTATTCTCATTCGCATTATCAGCTATTATTAACCAAATCACCAAAAGGGAAGTGCTTGAGTACTAAGGAGGACCAAGAAAGATGAAAAAACAAAAGAAAATGAGCGTAGAGAAACTTTATCGATTGTTTATTTATGTAGCGTTACTTACGTTAGCTATTACGATTATCATTCCTGTTGCTTGGGTTTTCATAGCCTCGATAAAAGAAAAATCAGAATTTTACACGAGCCCTTGGGACATGCCGAAAGGTTTCTATTTTCAAAACTTTATAGACGCTTTCGAAAAAGCAAATATGGGCACGTATATGTTAAATTCTATCATGGTTACGGCCTTAGCAATTCTAATTTTATTAGTTGTTGCCTTACCGGCGGCTTATGTATTGGCTAGATATACATTTAAAGGTAGTAAAATTTTAAATACTCTGTTTAAAGCAGGATTATTTATTAATGTGAACTATATTGTAGTGCCAATATTTTTAATGTTACTGGATGTGGATACGGTCATACGTGGAAGATTTGGTGATGGTTTTTTATTAGATAATTTGTTTGTTTTAGCTTTAGTGTACGCTTCAACGGCATTGCCTTTTACTATATATTTATTGTCTAGTTACTTCCAAACGTTACCATCAACATATGAAGAAGCTGCATGGGTCGATGGTGCCGGATACTTTAAAACGATGTTCAAAATTATGATTCCGATGGCGAGACCTAGTATTGTAGCTGTTATCTTATTCAATTTCCTTTCATTTTGGAATGAATATATAATTGCACTGACATTGATACCTGGTCCGAATAAAACGTTGCCTGTAGGGCTTATGAACTTAATGGCAGCTCAAAAATCAGCTACAAATTATGGACAAATGTATGCCGGAATGGTTCTCGTTATGTTGCCAACCTTAATTTTGTACATTTTGGTTCAAAAGAAATTAACCCAAGGAATGGCTCTTGGCGGATCGAAGGAATAGAGGGTGCATATGAAAAAGAATAAAGAGTGCGTTACACTTCCGGATAAGGAGTTTTTCTATTATGAAACGTAATTTCCTAATTACCTTACGAATTGTCATATTCATCACTTGTTTGGCTTTGATAATTGTAGGCCAAAAAACAACTGGCAAATTCGAATTGGGCATAATGCTAGTAGGATTAGCTGGTCTCTTGGGACTCCTTTACAGTTACAATCGAAAATTCATATAAAAATCGAATAAAGTCAGAGGAGTATTCGTTAAATAATTTATGAATAGTTGCTGATATCTTGAATTTCATTGAATATAAAAAAATTAGAAACAACATTTTTGCAATACTGGCTTATCTTATAGAAAAAAACACCCCTTTCATTCTGGTTTAAGAATGAAAGGGGTGTTTAAGTTAATACTGACTAATATACAATATTTTTTTCTAAACGTATTAGAAATGGAGTCTACGGGAATCGAACCAGATAAAAACCCCCAATCGGTAGTTTTTATCTAACAATTGGAGGGAGTTCACATTAATTCTTAACTCAATATTACATTTCCTCTAAAATACCCTTAACTAATCCTACAAATTGTTCTCTAACTTTAGCCGCCACTTCAATTACTTCATCATGAGTTAATGGCTGATCTAAAATTCCGCATGCCATATTTGTCATGCAGGAAATGCCAAGTACTTTCATGTTTCCGTGAATAGCTACAATTGCCTCTGGAACTGTAGACATACCAGCAGCATCTGCTCCTAATGTACGCATCATACGGATTTCAGCAGGAGTTTCGTAAGCTGGGCCACTCGACCAAGCATAAACACCTTCTTGTAATCTAAAGTTTTGTTCTTTAGCAACTTTAGAAGCAATATTACGTAGATCTAGATTATAAACCTGAGAAGTATCAGGGAAACGAGTTCCCAATTCATCATTATTTGGACCAATTAATGGATTTGTACCTACTAAATTAATATGATCAGTAATTAACATTAAATCTCCAGGGCTAAAACTTGTATTTATAGCACCAGCAGCATTAGTAACGATTAAATTCTCTACACCTAACGCCTTCATCACACGTACTGGGAAAGTTACTTCAGCTAATGAAAAGCCCTCATAATAATGGAAACGACCTTTCATAGCTACTACTGTCTTTCCTTTTAATTCACCAATTATTAGTTCGTTTGCATGGCCAATTGCTTCAGATTTTGCAAAGTGAGGAATTTCACTATAAGGAATTTTGACAGATTTTTCAATTTCATCAGCAAGAGTTCCTAAACCTGAGCCCAAAATCAGTCCAATCGTAGGACGATAATCTGTTTTACTCATAATGAAATCTCTAGTTTCTAAAATGTCTTGTAATTTGTGCATCAATAAATCCTCCTTAAATGAAAAAAATAATCGTTACTTAATATTAAGTTGTTAATAGACAAAATGTTAATGAATGCTTTCCTTAAAAGAATGTTGCTCTTCTTAACATTTAATCAATAGAATATTAATTGATTTTTTAGCTAGTGTAAATAGGGTGAAAAAGGTTAACACAAAATAGACAATTTTTATGAAGGCTGTTCTTTAAATACAGTCGACGGAAGGTATCCAAGTGTTTCATCTTAGTGTGGCCAATCGCGTATTACTTATTCAACTAAAGTAGCTGGATATTTCAATAAAGTATAGTTTTGGGAAAGATAGAACACTTATTGATACCAATACAACTAATTAGCCTCCCGCAAACTATGTAGTTGAATATAAAAAAGGTTATGCTAAAGCAGAGATTTTTTTTAGAAAAAATAAGACCGTTTGATTGGGATTTAAGGCTATAATTGAATTTAGTAACAATAATTTTAAGCTAATTGTGAGCTTTAGTTTAAGATCAATGAATGCATAGACGGCTCTTTTAATTGTTGTGCTAACGCAGCAGTTTAATAATTAAATCATAATGAGGAAAACAATAAGGGGGAAACTAATATGACAAAGAGAAATCCAGAATTGTCACTTGAAAAACGTGAGGAACTACTTAGAACTTTGAAAGCCCGATTTGAGAAGAATATGAACCGCCATAAAGGTCTTGAATGGGATAAAGTTCAAGCTAAGCTTGAAGCTACTACTGAAAAACTGTGGTCGCTCAATGAAATGGAAGGTACTGGCGGTGAACCAGATGTTGTTGGTCATGATAACAAGACGGGCGAATACATTTTTTATGATTGTTCAGCGGAAAGTCCTAAAGGTCGCAGAAGTGTTTGTTACGACCGTGAAGCACTGGAGTCAAGGAAAAACCACAAACCAGAAAATAATGCTATTGATATGGCAACTGCCATGGGTATTGAACTATTAACGGAAGAAAAATACCGCGAGCTGCAGAAACTTGGAAATTTCGATATGAAAACGTCGAGCTGGGTGCAAACACCTGCTAATATTAGAAAACTTGGTGGGGCCATCTTTTGTGATTATCGCTACGACACTGTCTTTGTGTACCACAACGGAGCAGAATCCTACTATGCTGCAAGGGGTTTCCGTGGCTCGCTAAGAGTCTAAATTTTGCATAGACAGCTATATTTGAATTTGAGAACGGGTCAATAGTTGAAATAATAGTGAAATAAAAATTGAACTGGATAAAAAAGCTACTTTTTTAACTGTGATTCAATTGAATGAAGATGACTAATTTTGTATTTGATATTGATGTTAATTAGAATTTTGTAAAGTATGGAACTTAAACTAATGGAGGCTTTAGTGGAAGAAATGTTTTAATAGACGCTAAAAAAGAAGGTGTTCATTCATATGAGAAACTGGCTTGAACTAACCAGTAAAGAAAAAGAAAAAGTTTGGAATAAAATAGATCATGAATTGAAGTTTGAACCAAGTGTGTCCAATTTCCCATCTTTTAAAGCACCAACCCCTTATATTACCTACGATATCTCACTATACTTTGGCGAATATGAGGGTTTAGATGCCTATGATGACTTGGAGGAAAAAGCATTACTTGTTTTTCAAGAAAGTACTTCAGTAGATGAATATATGTATGCGTTAGATTGGCAGCATGAATGTTATTGGATGAATCCCCATTTAGAATTTCAAAAAAACGAATTCGATGAATGGACAGTTCCAATTTTCCCAAATGGCGATTATTACTTCTTTATTCATAAGGATTTTGAGTGGGGATATTTAGGCCACCCTTGGGAAAGAACCATAACTGTTTTTGGAAAAGAATTGATAAAGGGTTTTGAAAAACATCGACCAAAAATGTTTGAAAAAATATTACGTCAGGGATAATGTAGACTTGGTTCAGTTAACAGGGGCCTTAGTAGAAGGGTGTTGAGCTCTACGGATGACTCTTTTAACAGGCGATAGAACGATAAAAAAGGAGGGTTATTATCGAGGTAATTTTAACAAGTGTCTTTTCAGCGATAATAATATTTATAACTGTTTATTCTATAACTAAGGTATTAATTATTGCGTATAAGAGGAACGAAATATCACATCGGAAATTTCTCTTTTTTGCAACTTCTTCGGTTGTAGTAGGTTTAATAGCAGCTTCAACTTTACCCTTTGTTTATCAAAAAATAATAGACTACATCTACTAACCACTGTTTTAGAGAGACTTTTTACTAATGCAGCAGAATAATTAAAGAATTTATCAAAGGGTGTGGGGAATTATGGGTTCAAGAATAATGCACTTGGTTATCGCTAATAGAATTGCAGAGTGTCTGTCAATAGAAGATAGAACACCATTTTTACTGGGAAGCATTGCGCCAGATGCTGTTTCACCTAAAGAAGAATCACATTTCTTTAAAGGTGAAGTACAAGATTATTCACGGAGCATTGATTATAAAGGGTTTATACATAAATATCATGCGCAAGTAGAAAGTCATTATATTTTGGGATATTATACACATTTAATCGCTGATGATATATGGCTGAAAGGTTTTTATCTTCCTTGGTTGAAAAACAGAATGGAAGCTAATGAAGAAATATTTAATTTATACCATAATGATTTCCGTTTACTAAATGGAAAATTATTAGAGTACTATGGTTTTACAGACGAATTGAGAAAAATACTCAGTGATTTTCCTTCAATATTTGATTTGCAAGAGGTTAAGTCCAAAGATGTTGATGAATTCATTCCTTTTGTATTGGACGATATGGAGTACGATAAAGAAGTGATAAATGAAAAACTTAATGTATTTACGTTTGATCAGATAGTTGGTTATATAGAGACATCAGTTGACCAGGGGTTATTGAATATAAAGCCTTTACTTTCTTAATCTGTTGTTAAATTTGAATATTCGACTTAAATGGGCGTTTCTACAATATGTGGAAACGTTTTTTTACTAAATGTTTAAGTTAGTCGTAAAATGGACACAACTTTATTTAATGTGCTAATTTCAACTTGGAGGTGATATTAAATGGCTTTTCAATCTAAAAATATTTTCATCAATATACCAGTGAAAGATATGAACAAATCCTTCAAGTTTTTTCAAGAGTTAGGTTTTGATTTCAACCCACATTTCAGTGATGAGAGCACAGCCTCTATGATCATTAGCGACAATATCTTCGCATTGCTAATGGTTGAAGATCGTTTCAAAGAGTTTACCAAGAAGGAAATTACGGATACTACTACTTCTGCAGAAGCGATTTTCTGCTTATCTGCTGAAAGTCGGGATCAAGTGGATGAGTTGGTAAATAAGGCACTGGCATCTGGTGCTAAGCCTTATAGTGAGCCGCAAGATCACGGATTTATGTATATATGGGGTTTTCAGGACTTAGACGGTCATATATGGGAAATAGCTTATATGGATGAAAGTGCAGTAAATCAGGGATAAATTTTTCGGTTAAAGTTATCTTATAAAAGTTTCATTTTCGAAGTGATGATGCCTTAGCAGGTGTCATCTTTTTTTTTACCTTAATTCGGGAATAATAGGACATCGTATTATTTTACAAAGAGGGGAATTTCGATTAAGAAAAAAGTGTTATTCACCATAACGACATTCACAATGAGAATGGACAAGTGAAATTTTAAAGTAATGTATTTAAAGTAACTGATACTTTAATAGAAGGTTGTTGAGCTGTTCAGACTGCTCTTTTTTTCATATTCAATTCGACAAATTACTAATAATTTATATGAATCGGGAAAACTACCTTAACTGATAAAATAAGGTGGTAATTAAAAATATGAGAAACAAACAATATACCTTTAATTTGGCTAAATTTGTTTTGGTATTAACGTTATTATCTATAGTTGTGGTGTTAGCGGGCAAAGATACAGCTGAAACTGAGATAGTTAGAGCTGAAGCACAGCACTCTGATTTCTATGACGTACTATTAGTGCTATTAAACCCTTATGCAAACAAAGCTATTAATAAGCTATATCCAAATCGTAGTTATGCACTTTGGAATGCGGAAATATTAGAAGTGAAACGACTAAATGGTGGATATTCTCAATATGATTTTACTGTTAAAGTTAAATATGATACGTATACAGGTCCTTTAAACCCACCCGAAGGTCCTGTTACAATAACCTTTCATGTAACACTAGAAGGAGTATCAGTAGAAAAAATTCAAAAGTGAAAATAGATTTAGCATTGTATATAAAACAATTAAATCGGGTGATACAAGATGGATAATGTCACTTAAACAAACTAGTTAATCTCGGTGAAGGTAGTTCAATTAAGTCTGATTTATCAAGGCTTAAAGCAATCCTGAAATAAGCTCCTTTTCGTCATTGACAGAAATAATCTGTGAAGGCACCTGCGAAAAACAGAGTAATGCTTCCTGTATAGAATGATGAATAGAACAGGTTGGAAAATGTTTAATCATAATATCTTGAACGAGCATTTGAGTATCAGCTAGCAAAAAAATGAATTACATTATTAAGGGATTAATATTCTTTTACCAAAATGAGCAAAAAATGCACACTTTACACATCATTTGTTTACAAAAAAATGTGTAAAGTGTGCATTTTTGTTTACGATTGTTTACACATTTGAAATACCGAAATGATGATTTTTAAGAGAATAAATAGTTTGGCACGGAAATTGCTTTTAAAAAAGTGAACAGAAAATTTCTGTGTCACATTTTTAAAAATAGCAATAGGGAAGGGGCTATTACTCTGAAAATCAACTACAGTAGACATTTACGTCAAGTAGCGATGCAATACTCTGACAAAGTAGCACTTGTTAATGTGGAGAGAGAAAGAAGTTTTACGTATATGGAACTTCATAAATTAACAAATCGCATTTGTCACTTGATTACTGACCATTTTCAACTAAAACTGGGGGATGTTTATGGTAATCTGCTAGAAAATGATAATAATAGTTTATTTGGTTTTTGGATGTTTAAAATTTTACCGACTGCGATGTGGTTTAATTTTCGTGATTCATTAGAGGAGCATCTATATCAAATTGATTATTTAAATCCAAAATTGTTATTTGTTGAGAAGGCTATTATTGAAAATCCTGATTATTACGCTGCGTTTAGACAACGTGGTATTGAAGTGGTATCGATGGACCGTCCTTCACAAGAGTTAGAGGGAGTTTATTATTTCTGGGATTTAATTGAAAAAGTAAGTGATGAAGAGTTGAATGTTGAATACGACATGGATGAGCATGTTTGTTTATATCGATTTACTGGCGGTACCACAGGTCGCGGCAAGTGTGCGATGTATGTACCACAAATTTTTTTCAGTGGCATGAATCAAATGCTTTCGCAAAATGAAAATTTAATTGATAGTGAAACGAAGCTACTTCATGTTACGCCTCTATCGCATGCTACTGTGATTTTTGTATTACCTGTTTTATATAAGGGTGGAACGCAATATACAATGAATATTCCCGATTTAGACCGACTATGCAGCGTAGTAGAGAAGTATCAGTTAACTTCGACATTTGTTGTACCGACGTTATTGTATCGTTTATGTGATTTAGGGCTGGAGCAGAAATATGATTTACGAAGTTTGAAAACGGTTTATTATGCAGCATCGCCTATGAGTCCAGCGAAGTTAATGGACTTAAAGGGGAAATTTGGAAATATTTTCGTTCAAGGATATGGCTCTACAGAAGCTTGGCCATTTGTAACAATGCTTGGAAAAGAAGACCATGAAATTCGTAAAGAGGAAGATATAGTTCGATTAGGATCAGCCGGAAAACCATTATCTGGAGTAGAAATTCAAATTACGGACGAGTTTGGTAAAGAGGTATCTGAAGGCGAACTTGGAGAGATATGGATTAGAGCGAAGGTGGTAATAAAAGGATACCATCGTATGCCTGAGGAAACAGCGACTGATTTTGTAAATGGTTATTGGAAATCTGGAGATATGGGTTATATGGATGACAAAGGATACGTTTACATTGTAGATCGCAAAAAGGACATGATTATTACAGGTGGCTTTAATGTCTATGCAACTGAGGTAGAAAATATAATTAATGCTCACCCAGCAGTTCAAATTTCCGTTGTCGTTGGTATTCCTCATAAGGAATGGGGTGAAGCAGTGCATGCGGAGGTCATATTGAAAGATGGATTACATGTGACTGAAGCGGAATTGATTGAATTTACGAAATCGAAAATAGGGAAATATAAAGTACCTAAGTCGATTGATTTTGTATCAGAATTACCAGTAACGGCTGTTGGAAAGGTGTTAAGAAGACGTGTTCGTGATGTTTATTGGAAGGATGTTGACAGAAAAATTTAATAAGGGCTCTGCTCTTATTAAGGTTGAGAGAAGGTGAAGGTATATGCGTTTTTCAGAAGTTATCGTTGGCGAGAAATTTCAGTTAGGTAGCTTTACTTTAACTAAAGAAGAAATCCTTGATTTTGCACATCGATATGATCCGCAATATATGCATATTGACGAAGTAATGGCAGAGAATAGCACATTTAAAGGGATTATTGCTTCTGGTATGCAGACGCTTGCGATGACATGGGTGCAATGGGTGAAGCAAAATTACTACGGAAATGATGTCATAGCTGGGTTAGGTGTTAATAATGTACAATTTTTGAAGCCAGTTTATCCCGGTGATGAATTATCAGTTGAAGCAGAAGTTATTGAAAAACAAACTTGGAAAGAAGATAGCGGAGCAGTGACTGTAAGGTTAACGACTTCAAATCAACATCAGAAGGTAGCTTTTGTAGCAGAGGTGATCGGGTTAATTCGAAAGTAGGAAATGGGGTTCATGAAAGAGATGATTTTATTTTTCATTTGTTGAATGGATTCAATTTAACTTCTTTCAGCAAATGTATTCTTGTGACGAAACCTTAATATATCCACGTTTATGATCTGAGTTTTAGAATGATTTAGAGCCATTGACGTTGAACGAAGAAGGGTAAAGGTACTGAATCAAACTAGTTAAACTCAGTAAATTCAGTTGGATAAAGTCTGATTTATCAAGGCTTAAAGCAATCCTTCAATTAACTGAGTTAAATAAAATTAACTCAAAAAAATAATTATGTGAGCATTTTGGAGAGCAAGTGATCTGTTTCTAAAAGCTTAAAGTAAATTAGATTTGATTGTCGTATTTATTAAAGATGAATGTAAGGCATAGACGAAGCTCTATTGGTATTGGTTTTCTTCAAATAGAGTTGCAAAATTTTTATGTGAAGGGTATCGTCAGGGGACGGAGGACTGATAATGATTTGAGTAATATCTCGTCGCTGGATGGCACGATCCTCAATTCGAAAGCTGTGCCGATTTAAGAGTTACGTTGTAATAATGTTGATAATTTATAATAAAGATTGATTACTTAAAATCTCCTCTATATTTTTCTTAGAGGGGATTTTTGTAGTATTTACTTTAAAAACACAATAAAGAGATTGTGAAAAAATTTACTTAAACTAACGGAGCAGGTTAGTCCAAGAAGGAATTCCATTTTATAACGAATTTAATATTAGTTTCGGTGAACCGTATCATAAGTAAGTGCGGTTTTCTACTTTACGTTAATTAATCGTTCTAAAAAGAATTGATTATCTAGGGAATGAACAGTCTTACTAATTTGGTTGGGCTTTTTTTTCTATTTGTTCAATTGATAAATAATATAAAATGAACTTATGCCCTGCTCCGCTCAATTGAAAGGTTGAGTTTCTATAGATGGTCTACGGACGGGCTGGGGCTAAAAGTCTTGGTTGAACATAATCAATATAATGAAGCTCAGAAAACTATTTGAAGATGAATATTTGATTGAAAATTTGAAGTCTATTTCAAAAATAATTAGCAATCAGTTTTATACCTTAAGTTATTTGATCCATTATCTACAAAATAAATTAATTAAAGCCATCTAAAACGTTAATTTGAAAACGTTTTAGACGGCTTTTTGTTAAATTTTAATTACATAGGTTTCAAATGGAATATGCTATAATTTTACATATAATTAATTTGGAGAGGTGTTTTATATTTTTAAGAATCTATTATATTTTGATGCAAAAAAGGTAGCGGAGTATAAAGCTGTACTAGAAGGAAAAAAGCACGTAGCAATTAAAAATGTTAAAATTTCATCTTCGAAATCTTTAGAGGCGCAAATTTCAGTCTTATCAGGTGGTATTGGTGGAAGTAATGAAATGGAAGGAGAACTTGTAGATAATCTGTTATTAGATTGTAATGAGTTTGAACATTTATTAGATAAAAATGGTAGAGATTATTTTTTTGATTTTACTGAAGGAAATTTTGATATTGAAACAATTACTAAAACTTCAATTATAAAATTCGAGGGTATACTAAAAATACCTAATGAATTCGATATGATGGATTTGATTACACAATTTAAACCGCTGTTAATAAGTAGTATGCAATTAGGAAACCCTCAAGAGGAAGAAATCTTTAAAAGTATTTTTGCTAAAGAAAGTACAAAAATTCCTTTATTTATTGAAAGTGAATCATTTGAAAAAAACTTAGGCTTTGCTAAATTATCGTCAACGGAACTAATTTTAAATTTTGAAACATTAGAGGATTATGAAGCAGAAGATTTAACTTTTATAGCTAAAATTAATAGTCGGAAAAAGTATAATAATGCACCAATTGTCGTGTTTGATATTATGAAAGACTTGTTTTCCATCAGTAGGGGATTAAGACGTCAAATGGGTAATACTGAAGTAGAAGGTATGGAAAATATTAAAGTTGAAAGTGATGTTATAGAGCTAGAAATTTTAGCTATTTATAGATAATTAAAACCTCACTTAGCAACATTACGGTGAACCGTATCATAAGTAACTGCAAACTGGCATGATACAAGCCAGATTTTAAAACGATTAAATTAAAAGAAGTAATAACTCCAAAAATCACTTTGAGGTTATTACTTTTTTAATTTTTCTGATATTATAATAGTGATGGGAAATTTTTTCAAATAGATAAAAAGATGTTAAATACTAAATAGAGAGGATACTAATGAAGCTTAAAAGTCTAACTGTAGATAATTTTCGTAACTTTGAAAAGGTAAATATTAATTTAACAAATCAAAATGTTGTTTTTGGTATGAACGATGTAGAAGGTTGGAGGAGTAAGGTCAAGTAATGAATTAGAGACTTAATTAAATGCTCTATTCTTGTACATGCACACAAACTAAAAGGGAGAGAAGTCATTTGTCTAATTTAACGGTAAAAGGAAAAGATTTATATTTGAACGGAGAGCCATTTCAGCTTATTTCTGGAGCGATACATTACTTTCGAATTGTTCCAGAATACTGGGAGGATCGGTTGCTAAAGCTGAAAGCATGTGGCTTTAATTGTGTAGAGACATATGTGGCATGGAATCTGCATGAGCCGAAAGAAGGGGAATTTAACTTTTCAGGAATCGCAGATATTGAAAAATTTATTCAAATTGCTGAAAAAGTGGGCTTATATGTTATCGTCCGCCCAAGTCCTTATATTTGTGCGGAGTGGGAGTTTGGCGGTTTGCCAGCTTGGCTACTTGCTGATCGAAATATGCGCGTTCGTTCATACTATGAGCCATTTTTAGAAAAAGTGGATCGTTATTATGATGTATTATTAGAAAAAATGCGTCCGCTGTTATCGACAAATGGCGGCCCGATAATTGCCATGCAAGTAGAAAATGAGTATGGAAGTTTTGGTAATGACAAGGCATATTTAAAGCATTTGCGAGATGGTATGATTTCGCGTGGCATGGATGTGCTATTGTTCACATCAGATGGTCCATCTGATTTAATGTTAAAGGGTGGAACAGTCGAAAATGTTTTGGCAACCGTAAACTTTGGTTCGATGCCAGAACAGGCTTTTGGAAAATTGCAGGAACATTTCCCGGATACCCCAAATATTGTTATGGAATATTGGAACGGATGGTTTGACCATTGGGGTGAGGAGCATCATACACGGGATCCTCAAGATACAGCTAAAACCTTTTTTGACATGATTGAACAAGGAAATTCAGTTAATTTTTACATGTTCCATGGTGGAACGAACTTTGGTTTCTATAATGGTGCTAATTATGACGACAAGTATTTACCTACGGTTACCAGCTATGACTACGACTGTCCAATCAGTGAGGCTGGAGAGATTACTCCTAAATTTTATGCTGTCAGAGAGGCGCTTACTAAACTCCGAGACATTGGTGAACTTGTATTGCCGGCACCGATACCGAAAGTCAGTTATGGTTCCGTAAAAATGGAAGAATCTATTAGTCTATTCGATGCGCTAGAAAATATTTCTCAGCCAATACAACGTGCAAATCCAGAAACAATGGAAGAATTGGGTCAGAATTACGGATTTACATTGTATAAGACTTTTATTAATGGACCACATGAAAAAGCTCCATTAACCATTAAGGATGTGAAAGATAGAGCACTTGTATTCGTTAATAGACAATATATCGGTTTAATTGATCAGTGGGACAACAATTCGCTTGATATTGAGATTCCAAAAGACGGGGCCACTTTGGAAATTCTCGTTGAAAATATGGGGCGAGTGAATTATGGACCGGAGTTATATGATAAGAAGGGGATTACCCGTGGTGTTCGATTCCATTACCAGTTCCTATTCGATTGGACAATTTATACATTGCCCCTCGATAATATTGAACAACTTATTTTTAAGAAAAACGCCGTTAAGCATAATGGTCTCCCGACCTTCTACCGTGGAAAGTTTGATGTTGAGGAGATTGGGGATACATTTGTTGAGTTGCCTGGCTGGAAAAAAGGGGTTGTATTTATTAATGGATTTAATCTTGGTAGATATTGGGAGGTTGGTCCGCAGGAGACCTTATACTTACCTGGGCCACTGTTGAAAAAAGGTGAAAATGAACTGATTGTTTTTGAACTCCATGAACATGAAAATGATAGCATTTCACTTATTAATGAACATAAATTAGGCTAAATAAGAAACACTCTGAAATCGATTATTCAAGCCGATTTCATATAACGGGGGCACTAGTAGTAGATTTTGAGCTGTCTTAACAGCTCTTTTTTTATTCAACTAACGAAGCGGTTTAGTTGAATAAGGAAGAGGTTATTAATTGAAATAATCACCAAAAATAAAATAAAATTAATAAGCAGGAGGTAATTAACATGTCAGATACAAAAATGCTATTTGAACCATTTAATATAGGAAGGATTACTTTAAAAAATCGAGTAGGTGTGGCACCAATGACACGTATTAGTGCTACTGAAAATGGATTTGTAACAGATAAAATGGTTAAATACTATAGTTCCTTTGCTGCAGGTGGGTTTGGACTTATTATTACTGAAGGTACTTATATTGATGATAAACATAGTCAATCATATCATTATCAACCAGGCATTGCTTTTGATGACCAAGCACAAGAGTGGAAAAAAGTTGTTGATGCTGTTCACTCAGTAGGAACAAAAATCTTTATGCAGTTACAACATACTGGACCATTATCTCAAGGTAATCGTTTTGTTTTTGAAACAATTGCCCCTTCTTCTGTTCAGCCCAAAGGAGAGCAGCTTAAATTTTATTTAGGCGAAGGACCCTTTAGATTACCAAGAGAAATAACAAAAGAAGAAATAGCGGATGTTAAAATGAGTTTTGTCGATGCTGCTAAACGTGCTAAATCTATTGGTTTTGACGGCATAGAATTGCATGGCGCAAATGGTTATTTATTAAATGCTTTTCTAACGGAAAATACTAACAAACGTAATGATGAATATGGAGGTACTACAGAGAATAGAGTTAGGTTATTAGTAGAAACAATTCAGGATGTTAGAAAAGCAGTTGGAAAAGACTTTACCGTTGGTATTAGAATTTCACAATCCAAAGTGAATGATTACACATATAAGTGGTCAGCAAAAGAACAAGATGCGAAAATTATCTTTGGAACATTAGGAAAAGCTGGTCTTGATTACATACATGTAACAGAATTTGAAGCGTGGAAGCCCGCATTTGAAACAGGAAAAGATTCTCTTGTAGCACTTGCAAAAGAATATAGTCAATTACCTATTATTGCAAATGGACAGTTAGAGAAACTAGAAAGAGCTTCTGAAATTATTAATTATGGTCATGCTGATATTGTCACTCTAGGAAGAGGAGCATTGGCTAATCACGATTGGGTAAAGAAAATCCAAAATGGAGAGCCTTTAAAAGAGTTTGACTCAGTAAGAGTACTACGCCCAATTGCTGATATTAAAGATTTTGAAATATAAGGTGAAAAGAAACAAGCTAATTCTTTTATGGAATTAGCCTGTTTCTACATAGTCTTGTTCAACTAAAGGGGCAGCATTCATGTAATGCATGAACAGATTTATTTATGCAAAACCTACTAAATTTCTGAATAAATACACTTAACCTATGGGAGCGTTGATCCAAGAAGGATTAACGCTTTTTATGTTGAATTGTAGTGTACTAAAGGAGAAAGTTAGTCGTTTAAACTTCATTTCAATGGAGAGAGGGGAATTATTATGCAGAATGAATTTGATAACAAAACAAAAGAATATGCTATTGGTAGACCAACTTATCCAGAAGAAGTTGTAAATATAATGAAAGAATTGGGAATTGGAAAACAATCTACAATCGCGGATATTGGTGCAGGGACAGGATTACTTACTCATTTATTAGGTAGATTAGGTTGTAGGATGCTGGCTGTTGAACCAAATATTGAGATGCTATCAGAATGCAAGGAGTATTGCTCGCCTAATAAAAACATTGAATATATTAACGCACCTGCAGAAAGAACTCAAATAAAAGAGAATAGTGTAGATGTGATTACCATTGCACAGGCATTTCATTGGTTTGATAAGCAATTATGTAAAGCAGAATTCCAACGTATTTTGAAAGAGGGTGGATACGTTGTTATTTTGTGGAACGATATGCAAACAGATAGTGATTTTGCTAAAGAATATATAAATACTGTCTATAAGTATAAAGTTAAAACTACAGCTGGAATATCAAACTTTGACCCGCATAGGGAAAAGGTGAACTTTTTCGGACAAGATTATACGAAAGAATACTATGATAATTGGCATTCAATAACGGAGGAAGGTTTTATTGGTGGTGCATTATCGTTATCCTATACACCATCAAGATTACATAGTAATTATGATCAATTTATTCAAGAACTTCAAAATTTGTTTTTTAAATATCAACAAGATGGAAAAGTAACTTTACATTATAAAACTGAGATATGTATTGGCAAATTTTTAAAATAGTAAATTAGTAGTAATATACTTACTTATTTACCGAAATGGAAGGAAATATAAGTGGATATTTAATGATATTAATTCATAGAAAATTCAACTTAAGTTCCCATATTTGATTAAGATTTTTTATTTATTAAAAATTAGAAACCCGTTCAAGAATTTGAACGGGTTTTTTAATAAATATGAACATTTGAAAGCTGTTTATAGAAAGTGTTTATGTTCTATATGGCATCAAGAAGGGAAATAGATGTACCTAAAAGTGTACTATCATAACGGTTATAGTAATACAAACTATGATAGAGGACGGCCATTAATGTTGCTAAATTGGCATCATCTTCTTTTAAAAGAGTGATGATTACAATATCTAACTCATCCGAATTCCTAGAGTCTAGAAGCTTCACTGTAGCAATTTTTTCATCATTTTTAAATAAACGTACTTCTAGTGAATAGTGTTGAAGAAATACGTATGTATCTGAATTATCTTGCCAAGTATATTTACTTTCGATTAATTGCTCACGCATTCTTTTCAGAACTATTTTTTGAAACGTTGTTGTTAACATGTAGTCTAATTTAAATTTTAAAGTACTAATACTATAGATGTTTTTTTCATGTCGATCCACTGCCTCAAAGCAATAATTAAGCGTAAGACTAAATAAATTATTAACAATACGAGTCAATATTCTAGGTTTTCGCTTTTTTATGTAACAATGAACGTTACCAAATTCATCAGTAAGTGGTAATCTATTTTGCATCGACATTTGTTCAGGAATTTCATATGAATATTTGTACAATATTATTCCTCCTGTATAGGTGAACCATATTTGTTATTGTACAATAAATTCTTATGAGTGTTTATATTCATTTTTGGGTATTGATGAATGAAAGCTTATAAGGTTTGCTTTGTTAAATCTCATTGTTGAAATCTTAAGCCGTGCTTAAAAAGTGTATAAAAGTGTCATTAAATTGAGTGTAAAAAGGAATTAAGGGATAATTATGGGGATATCTAGAAAATAAGGAGGGTGTAATGAAAAAATTATTAATCGTACTTTTTACTATAGTGTTAGTAGGATGTTTTCAAAAAAATGACTCTACAAATACGATAACCCCAGAATTTATAACTGATGATGTTACACCTTTAAAACTTGCGACGGTATCACGAAAAGAAGAACAATTTATAGTGGAATGGAACTTGGATACGATGGATAGAGGAAAACACGAATATGAGACTTCAGAGAATAGCGCTTTGGTGATAGAACCGAATTACCCCTCGTTACAAAGGGGCGATGTCATTTATTTTAATATGCCTGAATCCGAATTAACTAAAAACCCTAAATTGCCTCGCAGTTATTTAGGTAGAGTTGTTGGTTTATCAGGTGAAACAATCGAAATACAAAATGGTCAAGTTTGTATTGATGATAAAGTTCTAGATACTTTTTATGGCAAAGCGTTAATACGTGGAATGGACGAAAAATCTTATTTCAAAAATGTAGATGCTTCAAATATTGAAAATGAACAAACTACTCGTGATTATTTCAATTTAAATATAGAACCTGTTATAGTAGAAGAAAATACAGTATATGTTCTTGTTGACCAATGGTGGCGAGGAATTGACAGTAAGGACTTTGGTTTACTACCTCTAAAAGAAATACAAGGTAAAGTAATTGGTTATTCGAAATAATTCAAAGCACAGACTAACCTTATTATACCAATTGGAGATGATATTGTTGAATACTCAATCAAATACGAATGCAGTTGTAGTTTATAACTTTAATATTTCATCAGATAAGGTTTTTGAAGTATGGATTGACCCTGAAAAAGTGAAGAAATGGATGTTTCCAAAAGGGAATATTCAACGTGTAGAAATTGACGGAAGCGTGGGAGGCTCTTTCTCATTTGTTGATCTAAGAGAAGGCAAGGAGATTGATCATCGGGGAGAGTATTTAGAAATTGATCGACCGAAACGACTAGTATTTACTTGGGGTATTCCAAAAGAAGCACCGGATGCAGCGCGTGTTAACATTGACATAGTAACAACCAAGACAGGCTGTGAACTCACTTTAACTCACGAATTACATCCTGAATGGTCACACTTTGCACCACAAACGGAAAAATCATGGCGAAGCATGTTAGAAGCCATGGAAGAAGTATTATCTAAATGAGTAAGATAACTTATTATGAGAAATTAACAAAAGACCCCGTCATCAGTTCGTTTCCGAATTAATGACGGGATCTTTTTCTACACAATAATATTACATTACAATTTTAAGAAACAGCCTTCAACCCAGCTACCCCAATAACTATCGCAATAATACTAATAACACGTGCTACACTTTTAGATTCTCCAAAAAGAATCATATTAATCAAAACAGCGCCGACAGTACCGATACCGATCCATACAGCGTAAGCAATACTTAATTGTAAATAGTTAAACGAAGTGTAGAGGAGAGCATATGATAAGCCGAAACCACCAATGTAAAGAATCAAATTTTGAATTGTTTTATTCTGACTGTATAACTTTAAACCGATAACGCCTACAATTTCCGACATTGCAGCTAAAAATACAAATATCCAACCCATCGTTAATGCACTCCTTTCAAATCATTTTCATCATTCGTATGATTATCAGCTAATTTTAATCCAATAACGCCCGCAACAAGAATCACCATGAAAATCCCTTTTGCTAAGCTAAATTCTCCACCAAATAAAAATACATCCATTAATGTCGTGCCAACTGTACCGACTCCTGCGAAAATAGCATAGACAGTGCCGGTTGGTAAGTTCTCACAAGCTTTAGATAAGAAGTGGAAATCTACCGCAATAAATACTAATATAATAGCCCAATGCCACCAAGTACTTGCAGTATTAAAACCGAAGACCCAAATTAATTCAAACAAACAAGTTAAAACAACATACAACCAATCTTTAGTCATATTTATAATTCCTTTCGTAATCAATATTAGCTACCTTATTCTTTGTCAGTACATAATGACTGACTATCAGTCATTTTTTGAGCGCAAAAGGTTCATAATTTAATTACGAAGCCCTAATGCATGATGTAAAAAATCGAGTAATTCTTGTTTTTGAAGTGCTGCATTTTCTTCATCAAAATCATCATATAAATAAATTTGTTCAGCTGCAGATTCAATTAGACCAATAATCAACTTAGAGGATCGTTCAGTATTAAGTGAGTCGCGTATATCTCCGGCATTTTGAGCTTGTTTTAAGAAGTTGTTCATCCATTCATAAAAAGGTGCATAAATAGTCTCCCATTCTTTCAAATGCTCAGTTTGAGTGATTCCAGCATAAACAAGTGCAAAGACGTCACGATACTCTTTTGTTAAATAGAAAACAGCATCGACAATTTGCTCTAATTTGTCTTCAATCGACGCATTAACTTGGAAGCGGTGGTTCACTTCCGTCATAATTTTCTCTACCATTATAGTTGCAATTGCCGGCATCACGGATAGTTTAGATGGGAAGTATAAATAAAAAGTACCTTGAGCTATTCCAGCAGATTTCACAATATCAGATACTTTTGTTTTTTCAACACCCTTTTCACGGAAAACATCGATAGCAGCAAGAATAATCTTTTCTTCTTTTGACATTGTGTATTCCTCATTTCATGACTGACTGTCATTCATTATATAAAATAGATGTTAATTTGTCAAAATTATTGATTAAGAATAAGAGAAATGAAAGAGGTGTATTTACCGTTTGAATCCATTTAATTACATTGTGGATACGTGATTTTTATAAATGTTTGATCTGAATTTAAATCGGTAGAGGGTGTTCATGAGGAGAAAAAATAAAGTTATCTTTAGTTGTACATGCTGATATAAACTATTTTTAGATTTCCAATTAATGTATAATATAGATTATAAAGGAGTTGTAATGCGTGAAAAAACTAACAAGGTACCTTTATTTTATTATCTATATTTTAAGTACAGTCTTAACAATCGGCGCTTTTATTTTTGCCAATTTAACAGCAATTGCTCCTACTAATAATGGTGGGGGAAATGGTAATATCGGTTTATTTCCATTCTTTTTTTTATTTCCATTTATTATTGTTTTCATCGCTATGTCTATCAGTTATATGCATAAATTTATGTATAGCCACTTGCAGAAGGGGACTATTCGAATGATTGTAGCTGGTAGCTTATTAGGGATGATTTTGATTGTAAGCACTACTCTTATAAGAGCAATTCAATTAAAATCCCTTCTTGCCGAAGTAAACCCAATATATCGTGAAGAAACGAAAATTCCTTTACTAAGCATCTATTCCAACGCAGTCTTTTTCAACTTTTTTACCTTTACATTATTAATACTTCTTTGTTTTTTTATTAGTGGAATGATGGCATATAAAGATAAACAGAAAAGTAGTCTAGCAGTTATTCAATAGA
This sequence comes from Viridibacillus sp. KH_047, assembly GCF_057838945.1. Classification (NCBI taxonomy): domain Bacteria; kingdom Bacillati; phylum Bacillota; class Bacilli; order Caryophanales; family Caryophanaceae; genus Viridibacillus; species Viridibacillus sp. KH_047. The sequence continues at coordinate 1,856,980 of NZ_CM174479.1, forward strand.
ATTTACTTGCAATGGATAAAACAAATTATTTTTAAACATGTCAGAAATCCAATAAGAAAACCTTTTCTATTATGATGAGAAGAGAATAATAAAAGACCTCCTAAAAGAGGCCAAATTTTTTGCTACGGTATAACTGAAACGCATGAAAGCAGATTTATTTAGTTTGTGAAACCTCATAAAAAACTACAAACAACATGAGACTACCTTCGAAAGCACCATAGAGATTATTGTAGCTAGTGTTTAGTGTACTTCTCGACACGAACTTATCGTTTTTCATTTCAACAAGATATTCTTCAAACGATAAAGAGTTTTTTATACAATCAAGTAAATATGGTCTTTGATCAGATGTATATCCCTCTTGAATAGTAAGATTAAGCAATGTCTCCCTGACACCTTTTACTCTGAATAACATCATATCAATATCATCTTCTGTCATACGTACAGAATCTTTATTTACTAACCAATCCTGTTCATATAATTGCAAAACAGATGGTGTTTGAACTGCTGTTATGTTGTCTTTCGAATTTTCATCATAAGAATCTTTGAAATTAGTCAATCTTTTCACATATCCATCAACAACATAGGAGTCAGGTGTATAAGTATAACTTTTATAAACACTGAAAAACGAATAAGGATAAAACCAAGTCATCACTAGAATGAAAATGACTATTAAACTTAACAAACCAAAAATGATCCTTTTTGTAATTTTAGACACTGTAAATCCTCCCTCTATTTAACTATATTACAATAGTTTTGTTAATTAATAAAATAATTATTCTATCAAGATACTTAATCATTGCGGATCGTTGTATTAAAACAATTACATAATATATCTTAACCAGATTTTTTTTGGAAAGTTCTCGAAGGAGGGGATAGTCATGAAAGTAATGTAAAGTAGAAAAAACATGTTACATTATTTTACAAATTGTTTGAATACTTAGTTTTTTTGGTTTAATATTAGATTATAAATAAAAAGAGAAATACCATTTTTATAAATTGAAATAAGTAGGGGTGGTTATGAAACGTATTGATATAAACTGTGATATGGGAGAAAGCTATGGAGTTAATAAGTTAGGACTGGATGATGAAGGAATCAAATGGATTACTTCTAAAAACATAGCGTGTGAATTTCATAGCCTCAATCCGAAGGTGATGGATCGGATGGTACGAAGCGGATGGAAGGAATGCTAGCGGCGCTTCGGGAGAAAGGAATTGAAGCCGATACACCAAAAGGAACTTTTTCATCTGGGCATCGGTGCCTAATGGATACACATCTAGCGAATTCACGACCAAGTTGCTTGAAGAAGCCGGGGTAATTGTGACACCAGGCACCGCATTCGGAGAATATGGGGAAGGTTGTTCTAGAATATCTTTGTCTGTTCCAACTGAACGGTTACAGGAAGCAATTCAGCGGATTAAAACGCGAGTAACCATCCGTGGTTAATTTTTATCTATATTTGAAATGATGTTTTATTATTTGAAAATGATAGGAGAGAATTAACAATGAACAAAGTGATGAGCGGAGCAAGTGCAATTGTAGAATGCATGAAGCTGGAAGGTGTAGAACACGCATTCTGTGTTCCTGGTGAAAGCTATTTACCTTTAATGGATAGCATTTATGAATCGCAAACAATCCAACTAATTTCAACACGTCATGAAGGTGGTGCAGCTTTCATGGCTGAGGCGTACGGCAAAGCGACAAGAAAGCCTGGTGTAGCAATGGCGACGAGGGCGGTAGGAGGAGCGAACCTTGCTATCGGGATTCATACTGCTTACCAGGATTCTACACCGATGGTTGTCTTTTTAGGACAAGTTCATAGTAAATTCCGTGGCAGGGAAGGATTCCAGGAAGTAGAGCTTGATCAGTACTTTGGCCATATCGCAAAATGGACCGTGGAAATTAAAGATGCTGAACGCATCCCGGAGCTCGTGCAGCGCGCGTTTCGTGTGGCAAAAAGCGGACGCCCTGGCCCTGTTGTGATAGCGCTTCCGGAAGACGTTCTCGTGGAGGAAGCAGAGATGAGTTTCGGACCTGTAGCACCGGTTCCGGCTCCGGGCCCCAGTGAACAGGAAGTGCAGGCGGTGCAGCGATTGCTGGAAAAAGCGGAGCGTCCACTCATTTTAGCCGGTGGTGGTGTGATAGCTGCAGATGGGGAGCAGGTCCTTATTCAATTGGCGAAAAAATTCAAGATCCCGGTGATGGCGTCTTTCCGCCGCCATGACGTATTCCCGAATCATCACGAATTGTACGTCGGGCATTCCGGATTGGGCACGTTTGCGCCAGTATTGGACACGATGAGAAAAGCGGATTTGGTGCTGGCAGTAGGGACTCGATTATCTGAGGTAACGACGCAAGATTACGAAATTTTCAGTAGAAATATGAAGCTTGTCCATATTGACATTGAATATGAGACGCTTGGCAAGGTATACAGCCCTAATGTAGGGATTGTATCAGACGCAAAGGAAGCGTTAAAAGCTTTACTTAAAATGAATGTAAATGATACTTGGGAACAGTGGGCGAAAGAACGCCGTGAAGCGTATGAGAGTGCCGGGAACAATGTCGCCAAAGAAGAGCAGCACAACGTGGATAACCGAGAAATTATCCGCATTCTTCAGGATACACTTCCGGAAGACGCGGTGATTACAAATGATGCGGGCAACTTTGCAGGCTGGCTGCATAGCTTCTATTCGTTCAATCGGTCAAAAACATATATTGGCCCAACTTCAGGAGCCATGGGTTATGGTCTTCCTGCGGCAATCGGTGTAAAGGTAGCGCAACCTGGAAAGGTAGTTGTTTCGTTATCCGGTGACGGTGGATTTATGATGACGGTACAGGAGTTAGAGACGGCAGCTCGGTACAAGATTCCGGTGATTGCTCTTGTCTTCAACAATAGCATGTACGGAACGATTCGTATGCATCAGGAAATGCATTATCCAGAGAGGGTTATCGGAACGGATTTGAACAACGTGAATTTTGAAAGTTTAGGCGCATCGTTGGGTGTACAAAGTTTTAGAGCAACCACGCACGAAGAGTTTCAGGCGGCACTCGAGTCTTCCCTTTCGGCTGATGGTCCAGTTGTAATCGAAATAATCACGAATCCTAATCGTATTTCCTTACAAGATACGATTGACTCTATTCGAGAAAAATCAAAACAACATAGTTAAATAAAAATAACTATCTATCAAGTGGAAGGTTTATATAAGAAAGTTGGGTTCTAGTGCAAGAACTTCAAGACAATTGCAATTTTAACCTATAATCTTGGACATACTGATACTATTACTCTAAAAAAAGTGTGTGATGATCGGTATGGAAAAAGTGGTTCTGGTGCAAAAATCACTCGTTAGAAACATAGAGTGTGGTTTCCTTTAAATTGCTAACTTATGAAGCTAATCCACAAATAATCTATGGATAAATTCTTGGATGCTTTAGTTTAATAAAAATAAAAGAGCGCTACATATTAGTCATATAAAATATGTAACGCCCTTTTATTTATTTTTCTTTTTTTAATTTAGGTCTTGATAATAAGTATAGCCGTTGTTATTTCGTTTAATTTGTTTTTCGTTGCTGGATTAGAAATATAGCTAATCCAATTAAAATAACGACAATACCTACACCTTGCTCTATGGAAATGACTTCTCCCAAAATGAAGTAAGCAAGAATACAAGTGCCAATCGTTTCTCCTAAAATACTCATTGAGATAATAGAAGTGCTGATCCATTTAAGCAGCCAATTGAAGATCGTCTGGCCTAAAATAGTAGCAATAAACGCAAGCCCAATTATAGCCCACCATGTAGTTGAAGAGTAATTAGTAAAAGATTCATTCAGGCAAAGTGCATAGATGGCCAAAAAGATAGCACTACTCCCATAGCCTATAACTGAGTACGGAATAAGTGATAATTCTTTTCGAACAGATTGTCCTATAAAGAAGTAGCCAGTAATAATGCCTGCTGCGATAAAGGCTAAAAAATCTCCGTATAGTGCGTCGCCGCTTATTTGTAAGTCCTGCCAGCCAATGATAAGGCTACCTAAAATCGCTACAAAGCAGCCAAAAATAGCACCTTTCGAAAAGCGTTCTTTAAATAGAAAATAACCTCCAACCATAGAAAATAGAGGTTGTAACGTTACGATTACTGTTGAACTAGCAACAGATGTGTATTCTAATGATTCAAACCATAATACATAATGAAAGGCTAAAAATAGGCCGGAAAGTATCCCTAATCCCCATTGCTTTTTAGTTAAGCTAACAAGTTCTTGTCGGTAACTCTTTTTCCCGATTAAAAAAGGTAATAATATGAGCATCGCAAAAAATAAGCGATAAAATGCAGTAATGGCTGGTGGGGCATCAGCTATTTTCACAAAAATAGCTGATGTTGATAACGCAAATACAGCAAATAAGAGCGCTAGGTATGAAAAAAGTGAAGATCGCATGATGTGTACTCCTGTCTAGTTGTTTAAAATCTTGAACAAAGCCTAATATATTGTACATCATATTAGAAAGAATATTATACTTATAAAGTATCTTTTTTTTGGTATTTTATAATATAAGTACAAAATGAAGGAAAAGTACTTTAAGGGCAAGCAATACCATCGTTGAGCGTTCTTGAATTACTCGCAAATACTTTACATAAAATAAGTTCAGGATAGTTTTGAATTAAAGTATAATTAATCGAAAATAAGGTGACCCATGATATTCAAACACTGGGTCACCTTATTTTAGTTAATCTTTACATCGTGTTCCCGCACATTGGTTATCGTATACTACTTGCGTTCACTATTAACATGTGATTGTTAGGCAAAATTCGATAAGGTCATTCCTTTCTGTCCGGCCAAAGACTAGAGGAATGGCTTTTTTGTTTTACCTAATTATTTACGGCATCTTGAATTGTATTTGTCATTAGATCTTCAAAGGAAAGTGTAAAAGTAATAAACTAGTTTAATATAAAATATATTCCAAAGAATAGGTGTAATAAAATTACTTTTTCAAAATTTTGATGCAATATTGCCTATTTTTGATGCAAGATGCCATCTTAGTAAGATTTAGCTGGATAATAATTACCTATCTATGGGGTTTTAAAACTTGGCACGTATTTTGCAATGTATTTAAACGAGTGTAAAAACACCTTAATTAGGTGAAAGGAGGATTAGGATCTTGAAAGAAGTTATTGTATTAGGTGCAGCTGGAACTATTGGAAATGTTATTGTTAGAGATTTAGTTGAAAGTGGAGTAGAGGTAATTGGAGCTGATATGGACCTTGGTAAACTCCAACAACTAAAAAATGAGTTAAATGCAAAAAATTTAGAAGTGCATTCCTTAGATATTAGAAATTATGAAAATACGATTGATTTATTGAAACAAGCTAAGGTATGTGTAAATGCAACCAATTACATGTTTAACATTGATGTCATGAAAATGGCAGCTGCTGCAAAAGTAGATGTACTAGATTTGGGTGGGCTCTATACCTTAACTAAAGAACAACTTAAACTTGATGAATTTATGAAAGAGGCAGGTGTTCTTTCAATTCCAGGTATGGGATCGGACCCTGGTATCTCCAATGTCTTAAGTAGATATGGAGTAGAATTATTAGACATTGCTGAAGAAATCCATATTCGTTATGGATCTACAACTACAGGAGTAACATTCCCTTTTGCTATTGATACCATCATAGATGAAGCTACTAAAAATGCAATGGTTGTTAAAGAAGGACATTTATATGAAATACCACCTTTGAGTGATGAAGAGGATACAATTTTCAATGAGAAAATTGGTGCTCAAAGAACATACTCTATTCTTCATTCTGAGTTAGCTACGTTGCCAATAAGTTTTCCACAAGTGAAAGAAATAACTTATAAAGACACTTGGGATCCGTCAACAATTCAAAAGATTAATGTGTTTGAACAATTGGGAATGCTTAACGATACTCGTAGCAATAACTCTCTCTCCCCTAGACAAAAGTTGGTATCTTTGCTGAAAGAAACAATTTCTGAAAATCCTCAGTGGGGAACAGATGAACTAATGGTTGAAGTAAAAGGAATTAAAGCAGGAAAAAAAGCATCTGTTAAATTTGAATTATTATGTGGCTGGCAGGAAAAATGGAATATTAATGCGTTAGCGTATGTCACAAGTATGCCTGCATCAATCGTAGCCCAAATGTTATTAAATAAAGAAATCGAAGGGAAAGGTGTAAAACCTGCTGAACAGTGTATTGATCCTGTGAAGTTTGTTTCTTATTTAGCCCAAAAGAATATCACTTTACTTTCGTCTTATTGTGAACAAGAGCAAATTAAGAACGAACAAATAAAAGTAAAAAATACTATTAATTAGGTAATATATAAGATATTAGTTTCGTAATGTTATAAAACTCTCTTCTATTTAATCAAAATATTTTTTATTAAGTATAAAAACTAAAAAAGGGGTTGTTGTTATGCAAACTAAAACGGTAGTATTACAAAATTTTATTAATGGAGAATGGTCAGAGTCAGTTAGTGAAAACGTACGTGAAATAGTTTCGCCGGTTACTGGTGAAATAATACATCGAGCTCCAGAGTCTACTAAAGAAGAAATTGATGCTGCTGTTGCTGCAGCACGAAAAGCTCAATTATCTTGGGAACCTTTAACTGCATGGGACCGTGGTCGCGTTTGTTACGCAATCGCTGATGCAATTGATCGAAATAAAGAAAAATTAAGCCGTGCTCTTACTCTGGAACAAGGTAAACCATATGAAGGTGAATCACTTCCAGATATAGAAGAATCAGCAGAACTATTTAGAATCGCTGCAGAAGATGCTAAACGTATGGAAACTGCAATTATCCCATCTCTAGATAAAAATAAAAGAATTTTCACATTCCGTAAAGCAAATGGTGTTTATGGAATCATTATTCCATGGAACTTCCCAACGCTTATGCTAGCAGAATTTGTAGCTCCTGCAATTGCAGCAGGAAATACAATTGTTCTTAAACCCTCAGAGTATACACCAGGCATTATTAGTCTGTTTACAGAAATTATGCACGAAGCGGACATCCCACCAGGAGTATTTAACTTGGTTTATGGTGACGGAGTAGTAGGACAACAATTGATTGAACATCCTGAAGTTGATGCAATTGGATTTATCGGATCCCATACTGCTGCTAATAAAATTGTCCGCGCAGCGGGCTTAAAACCATCCATTATTGAAGCAAGTGGTAATGGTCCAACAATTGTTTGTGAAGATGCTGATCTTGATGCTGCAGCAAAAGGAGCTGTTCATGGAGGATTCTTTAATGGAGGTCAAGTTTGCTGTGCTACGGCAAGGGTTCTTGTTCATCAACAAGTTCACGATGAGTTCGTAGAACGTGTAGTTGAAGAGGCAAAAAAATGGTCATTAGGAGATCCATTTAATGCGTCAACAAAAGTTGGGCCGATGAACAATGCAGCCGTAGCTTCAAAAATGGAATCTCATGTACAAGATGCTCTCGAAAAAGGTGCAGAAGTTCTTTTAGGAGGTAAAAGAGCAACAAATTATCCAACGAATCTTTATTTCGAACCTACAGTTATTGATAAAGTAGGAATAGATACTTTAATCAATCAGCATGAAACTTTTGGACCGATTGTACCAATCATTACTGTGAGTAGTGATGAAGAGGCTATCAGAATTGGTAATGACTCTTATTTGGGACTACAGTCTGCTGTATATACAAAAAGCTCAGCACGTGCCTTTAAATATATGAATAATTTACGAACTGGAAATACGATTATCAATGAACATGGCGGTTATTGGGAGCCTCATGTACCATTCGGGGGCGCAGCTGGAACTAGCACAGGCTGGGGACGTATTGGTGGAAGATATACAATGTTAGATATGACACATCTTCGAACTGTTACTTGGGATTTCTCTTCTTAATGTATTAGTTGTATATATGGTTGCGACATTTTCGCAACCATATATTAAATCGCTTCCTTAGTTAATACCAAATAATATCAAATTAGGGGTGATAGGTATGGATATTGGAAAACATCATATACACAATGCTGTTTGTATTCCATGGCCAACCACCATTGAAATAATCCTTCTCAAGGCATTAGAGGTAGATTGTCAATGGCTCATTTTGAAAGAAGATGAAAAAACTATAGGATATATTAACAGATCTACTTTGTATAAAAAAGTGAAGGATATCGGTTTCAAAAATGCTCTATCACTGTCTTTAGAACAGATTATGACGAAACCCGTAGTTAATAATGAATATGAAATTTCACTAAAAAAGAATAACGAATCAATTTTAAAAAATAAATTTCAAAAAATAGAAAGTATCATTGATGGGCAAATTGGTCAAAAAATAAGTGACCATATTGCTTCAGATAAATGGATAAATAAAGAACTGGAATCTATTTTTTATAATTTTTTTGAAAACATACTTATCACGGATGGATATGGAAATATCATATTTGCGACTGCTAAAGATGATCAACAATATCTAGCGAAAAATGTTTTTGATTTAGAAAGACAAAAAGAATTCTATCCATCTGTTACTGCAAAAGTACTTAATACAGGGAAAAGAGAGCGAGGATTGCAATATACAAAGACTGGGGAAGTTTTTACAATTGAATCTGTTCCTGTAAAGGATAATGATGGGAAAATTGTTCGTGTTATATCTATTACTAAAGAGTCTACCGAAATAAATGAGTTAACAGTAACGCTAAACGAAGTTAAAAGTCTTCTCTCTAGCTATCAGCAAGAAGTAATAAGAATTCAGCAAGAAAATTCAAATAAAAAAAATTTTGTTTACGAAAGTAAGAAAATGAAAGATATAGACAATCTAGTTAAATCCATTGCACCGTTTGACTCCACAGTACTCATTTTAGGTGAAACTGGCGTTGGAAAAGAAATAATTGCTAATAGAATTCATAGTTTGAGTAACAGAAATGAAAATCCATTTATCACAATAAACTGTGGAGCTATACCTGAGAACTTGATAGAATCGGAGTTATTTGGTTTTGAAGATGGTTCATTTTCAGGTGCTAGAAAGGGAGGGAAAATAGGGTTTTTCGAATTGGCTAATAAAGGTACGATATTTTTAGATGAAATTGGTGAACTGCCCGTAAATCTTCAAGTAAAACTTTTGAGGGTTTTACAAGAAAAAAAGATAAAAAGAGTAGGGGGAGTAGAAGATATATCTATAGATATGCGTATTATTGCAGCTACAAATCAAAATCTCGAAAAAAAAGTAAAAGAAAAATCATTTAGAGAAGATTTGTATTATCGACTTAATGTCGTTCCTATTAATATCCCTCCTCTTAGAGAAAGAAAAGAAGATATACAGGCTCTTGCATTTTACTATCTTCAATTTTTTACCGAAAAATATAATAAAAAAAAGGAAATTGATGAACTGATGTTAGAAAGATTAAAAAAATATTCATGGCCAGGGAATGTTCGGGAACTTGAAAATATAATTGAAAGATTTGTTATTACTAATCAAGATTTTTTTATTAATTATTATCCCTCATCATTGTTATCAGATGATGTGATAGTGAGTGATAATGGGGATTTGCCAGGTTTAGTTGATTTTGTTGAGAAAGCTGAACAGCAAATATTATTAGAGGCAAAATCAAAAACAAGAAATACTAGGGAAATGGCTAAACTTTTGGGTGTTAATCAATCGACTATAGTTAGGAAACTAAAAAAGTATAATTTGTAGTTATTTGTTGAAAGAAAGTTTAATAATCTATTATCCGTATTATAGATTTAACTCAAATTATTCGAAAATTCATTTTTATCAAATTATTTATTTTCTTAATTAATTTAGGAGGTGTTTCACCTATGGAGAATATAAAAGTAAAAGGTCAATGGCCAATGCTTTGGTTATCTTATTTAGCTTTAATAGGTTGTTTCCTACCCTATATTGGGTACTCAACCCAGATAACTAAAATAATGGAGGACACATCTATCAGTTATACTCAAACAGGGATGTTGGCTTCAGTTACGGCATTAGTTGGCGGCTTAACATTACCTTTTGTGGGTGTATTGGTCGATAAGTGGGGAGCTCGAAACACAATTTTATGGGGATTATTGATTAGTTCTATAGGTCAAATTCTATTTTCATATATGCCAGATTATTCTTTATTGGTATTGTCTCGTGCTCTTATCGGTTTGGGTGTTGGTTTATTGTTTGTAGGACCTTACACAATGGCTGCCCAATGGTTTGAAAAGTCTAATGGTGTTGGTTCTGCCATGGGGGTAATGTTTTCTTCTGACGGGGTGGGAACAGTTTTTGCTCTTTATTTATTTTCTTATGTTCTTACTGCCATAGGATGGAGAAATGGATCTGCTGTTGGAGGTATTTTCTTAATTGTCGTATTGATTTTAGCCTTCTTCTTTTTAAAGAATCCACCTCATATCACGGATCGCCAAAACTCAGCGAAAGAATTGGGTGAAAAATTCTCTTTAAAAGACTATTTGAAGGTTATAGGTAATCGAAATGTAATCGTTGCGTCCGCCTTTTTCATCGGTGAATGGGGTTTATATGCAGTTATTGCATATTGGGTACCTACTATTTTAATAGAAGATGCAGGTTGGTCAGAGGGTCTTGCTGGATTTTTAACATCCTTATATGTCTTGGTTGGGGTCATTCCTTCCATTATTTTTGGATTAATCTCCGATAAGATGGGGAAGAGAAAGCCGTTTATCTTAGTTGCGGGCTTATGGATGACACTAACATTAGTTGTCCTCACACTTGCTTTAGCAACTGGTAATTATGGTCTAGTTGCCTTTATGATGCCACTTGTTGGTATTGGGGTTTATACTGGAATGCCAGTTGCATTAGCCTCAGCAATAGATTCTGTAGGCACTAAGGCTGTTGCAACCGCAAATGGTTTTATTCTTGGAATAGGATTTGTAGTAGGTGGATTTGTATATCCATATATAATGGGATATATAAAAGACATGACGGGTGCCTATACAATAGGATTTATAGGAATCATCGTTGCTACCTTTATTCTAAATTTCCTTGCAGCATTTTTAGGAAAGGATTCTAAAAAAGTTTCGAATAACATTGAAGAGATCAAAACAAGTGAAGAGGATGTACCAGTTCACACTTATCAATAAAAAAATAGACTTAATAGTCCACTTCTCCCTATCGATAAAGAGGGTGACCCATGATATTCATACAGTGGGTCACCTTACTTTAGTTTATCTTTACATGATTATTATTATAGACAAAAACCTCTAGTCTTTTGAGTTCATCTTTATAAAATGAATTTGTTAATGACTTCTTGATTTCTAATTCTATTTCTTTTCCTCGATTGATATTAAATAAAGTGGTTTTTTGTATAGATGTGTTTATTTCTACAAGTAGCTTCTTATCTTTATCTCTTATACGTATACTTTCAATTTCAATATATTCCTTAGCTTTAAGGTCTTCTTGAAATTGCGTAGTTAGCACATCATTTCTTTCTAATGCTAATTTATGTGGATCTGATGGATCTAGGATCTGCTTATAAACATCGATTGAATAATCTTTAAACAGTGTTTGTTGTGATGATTCATGTACGATTTTCTTAATACTTTTTTCATTTTTGTTTATATATTGTTGGCTAGCATTTACTAGTATAGATATTTTATATTTTTTGGAATCAAAACCGAGTGATACTATTTTAAAATTTTGTTCTTTTAGTTTGGGGCTTAATTTTTGCATTAAAATTCCAAAATTATCATTTAGAATTTTTTCTGAATGTACCTCGGGTTCCAGTGCAAATGCGATCTTAGTATTTGGATATTCATGATGTAACCAAACTCCACCAGAGAGTAAACAAAAGATAATGCCAACTGAGGTTATATTTTTTTTCAAAATAATATCATCCTCCAAAAATTTTAATAATCCCACATAGTATGTTCAATTTAGAAAAAATAATTAAAACAAAATCCCTCAGTATTAAGCAAAGATACTTATACTTACGGAGATATGTCTGATTGTCGATTGTTAAAAGTCAGAGGATTAAGACGGATGTCAACCTTTGAATGCTTGGGATTAATGTAGCTTATTTTACAAAAAGGGAACTGAGTCAATTTAACTACTATCAACAAATTAATGGGAATTTTAACCTGTTTTATTATTTTAGATGCTAATAAATGGTTATATTGTGTTAAGGTTTTTTAATATGGATATTTATTGAAAGTGAGTATCTGTTTAAAACGAGGAAGGAAGTGGAGGATTTGATGAAAAAAAGTGGTAAGAAACTAAAAAAAGGTATGGTCATGTCAATGATCGTAGCAGGTACCCTTATATCTAGTTCGATGGGAGTCGTAGCAGAAACTAAAGTTGAAACAACTAAAACACATCAAATAACTAAATCTGCAGCCGTTACACAAGTAGCTGCGACGGTTTCGAAAAAAGGAGTACTAAAATACCCTAAGAAATTCAGCATGAAAAATGTAACAAGTGAATTAAAACCAGAAGCGGCTAAACTTATAAAAATCTATGGTAATTCCCTTTATACCGGAAAAACTACATCATTCAATTCGTATGTGAATAAACATGTTGCTGTGCACGGAAAAAACGACTTTTTACTTGGTCACAAATATAGTCAGGACAATTATAGTAGAAAAATAAAAGGAATGCGAAAAGTCAATTCCAAAAAAATATTATCTACCTATTCTAAGGCTCTAAACAAAGTCACAACTTCCAAGGTAGAAGTTTATGATACTTATAAAGGAAAGGGATTTGCTACGTTTACTTATCAATACCGACCAAAAGAATTTGATGCTTTTGGGTCTATCGCTATAAAATTTAGTTTTACTCAATTGAAAAATGGTGAATATGTATTGGAATATCTTTATTATCTTTAAAAAGACACTGGGGTGCAGGTTGGAAATGTATGGTTTAGATTTAAATATTTTAAGTAGTCTTCCTTTTAGCTAATTTGAAACAGCTATCTTAAAAGGAAGTAGATTAAGTGATTACAATTTTAAAAAGAGCTTAAAAACCTGTTCGTTACCCTATGAAAATGAGAAAAGGGACTGTTCCAATAGTCAGTTTTTATCGACTTGCGAAGCAGTCCCTTTTTTCTATGTTTTTTGTATTAGAATATGACGTTAGATATTTTTTAATTAGTATTAAAGATTTCTCTTATGGTATTCTGCAAAATCTAAATAAACAATCCCATCACTAATGTATTATAGTAAACGCCATTAATGAAATTGTCTTTTTTTATGAGTCCTTCTTTTTCAAAACCAAGTTTTTCGTATAATTCAATGGCGAAAGTATTATCTTCTCTCGTTACGAGTCTAATTTTTTTTGTCACCCCATTTGAAGTTGCCCAATTAATCAGTTCTTCCATCAATTTTCTACCTAAGCCTTGTCCAATCAACTGTTCGCTCACGACAATTCCTAATGTTCCTACATGTTTCGTTCTTTCTTTTTGGCTAGAATTAATAGAAGCTATGCCTATAATTTCATCCTTTAAAGTTGCTATTAAAATTATAGAGTTTTGTTCCAGTGATGTAGAATCTATAAACTTCTTATATTCCTCCACATCTCTATTAAATTCATTTTTTCCGAAAGAAAGAAAATCAGTTTCTCCACCTACGACATTGTAGAATTTAATCATTTGCTGAGCATCATTTTTAGTAGCTTCTTTTATCATTACTTCATTTCCATTTTTTAAACGAACCTTCATAATTACTCTCAACTTCTTTCTATATAGGGTGGATGTAAAAGATTGATACAATCGAATTTCCGATAATTTGTTCTTCTTCGTTAATAACAGATTAGCAAATCTTCTAAAATCGTTCAAACATCTAGGGTTATATAGTTGAACCGTATCATATAAATGATCGCCTTTTAACTTATACTAGATAGACGATGGATATGCAGGCTTAAAATAAATATCCGAACTTATACTTTCGCCGTACATAATCCTTTTATACAAATAATCGCATCTTTTACAACATGATAATATTCGTTGTTCTTCTTGAGTTCATATGAAGTTCATGAACATTTAGTGAAAGAAAAATGCAGGGGAACTTCTTGGGTTTGATGGAATGACATGCAAAAATCTGCTCTAAGAAGGAGGAATTACAATGAGTATTCAAAATAGAGCGGAAGCAGCTGCAAATAGTGAATGGGCTATTGAAGCACGGGGAATCGTCAAAAATTTTGGTGACAATCGTACAGTTGATGGTGTAAATCTGAATGTTCGTGCCGGTACTATCTACGGGTACTTGGACCAAATGGGGGAGGGAAGACTACCACTTTCAGAATGCTGGCGACTCTTTTGAAAGCTGACGCAGGTTCGACACGCATTTTCGGGTACGCTCATTGTGGCAATCTTTGCACCAATTACGGTCCTTGCATATATGCGTCGGACATAAGATATGAATAGATGATGGAATGATTAAGGGGTATTCGTAGCGGGATTATAGATTAGCGCTACTGGGGATGTGATTAGCGCTACTCAGAAGAGAATTAGCGCTACTCGGGAGAGAATTAGCGCTACTCGGGAAAGAATTAGCGCTACTCAGGAAAGAATTAGCGCTACTCGGAGAGAATTAGCGCTACTCAGGAGAGAATTAGCGCAAGTAGACGTTTTTTTCTAATACTCATTATCTACCTCAAAAGTTTAATATTGAATATAACAAAAGTGTGTTTTGAATTATTTTTTCAAAACACACTTTTTATTTGTTTTATTAGCCTTCTGAAGACGCTAAATAACGTTTTACTTCGTTCTCAAATTTTACAATAAGTATGTCATCGTGATTTTTTACAGAATAAATTTCAGCACCTATTGGTAGTTTATTCGCCGCACCATTTTTGTAATCTTCCGGTTTAGATGCTTTAAACTCAATTTCTCCGATATGCTCTTTCTCTACTAACTTCAATTCATTTACCCAATCAATGCCTGTTTGATAAATAGAATCGCCCCATTGAAATATATCAGCATTTGAATCTAACTTTAGTATTTCTGCTGCATCAGGTTTTTCGGTTGTATGTACTTTAATATCTTGATCAGAACAACCAACTAACCATAAAAGGGAAATAGCAATTAAAAGTAAAAATCGATTTGAATTCATAGTATTTGCTCCTTTGTAAAATTTTTCGTGAAAAGTTAATGAATAGGTTGTAAAAAATTAGACGAAATAGACGATCATAAGGGTTCTTCAATAATCGATTTAATGACATTTTTTAGTTGTAGAATACTCTTCTGCGTACTTTCATTCTTTTTATAGATATATACAGTGTTAATCTCATTGTTTAGCTGTAAATTGTAGCGATGAATGTTTGTATAGTTATATAAGTCAATTAGCTTCGTATTTAACACAGCGATTGATTGATCAATATTTAGGAAATCTTGAATACTGCTGACTGATTTAATTTCTTTTATATTATATGGAATTTGATTTTTCGTTAGATATTCCACCATAGCCCGCGTGTACATACAACCTTTACTTAATACAAGCAGTGTAACAGGTGTACGATCATCAAAATTAACAATATGAGAATCATTTGAAATGACATCGAATGTTTCAGTAGCAATGATGTCATAGGCTAAATCAGGGTAGTGTTTAATCGGATTACTAGTAAGTGCACAGTCCATTTCGGAGTTGTGTATTTTTTCATTTATAGAATTACTAGATTCTACTGTGAAATCTACATCAAGTGTAATGTTATTTGTATTTAAAGCATTAACGATAGAGGCTCCATAAATCTTAATTGTTGTATGTGATGCGCCAAAGTTCACTTTTGTTTTCACTTGATCAGCACCAACGGAGTTTAAAAACCCTTCGTATTCTTGTGTAATGAGTTGCAGGTAGTTTTTATACTGAATACCTACGTTGGTGATTTTTAGTCCTTGGGGTGTACGTTTAAAAACAGGCTGTCCGATTTCTGACTCCATTTTTTTTACTTTAGAAGTAAGCGCAGACTGTGTATAGTTGGTGATTTCGGCGGACTTACTTAAATTTTGACGTTCTAATATTTCAATTTTCAATGCAATTTCTTCGATGTTCATATTATTTGTCACACACCCTATTAAAATTTTTGATAGCGCCTATCAATTTCCTCCATTTTACGACTAGTAGTATACAGCGTAAACTCTAGTTAACTCATTATACCGAACAAATACATTGGTGTAATAAAAAGATTTTGGAGGTACCTATTATGAATAGTTATACTAAATGGTTAATCGTACTAGTTGCGACACTATCCCAAACGGCAGCAACTTTTGTGACCTATGGTATGGGACCAATCGCAGCATTTTATCAAATTGAATGGGATTTATCAGCGCTACAAACAGGATTTATCGTTTCAGCTGTGAATATAGGACCTGTTTTTTCGATGATTATTTTTGGTTATTGGATGGATAAGAAAGGGGAAAAACAAATCATTGGATGGGGTTCTATCTTATTAGGGCTATCAGCATTAACACTCGTTTTCGTTAATAATTATATTATTTTGTTGCTGTTATTAGTACTAGTTGGAATCTGGTACGGAAGTGCTCAAACTGGTGGAAGCACGACTATCGTAAAATGGTTTCCAGACAAACATAGAGGATTAGCTCTAGGGATTAGACAAACTGGTATACCAATCGGAGGAGCTTTAGCATCTGTCCTACTAACGTATACTTATTATCATTACGAATTGTCTGCAGTACATATTGTACAAGGAATCATGGCGATTGCTGGAGGATTACTTTTCTTAGTAGCGTACAATGAGCCAAAAGAAAGTGTAGCTACAGTATCTAAATCAGTGTCGTTTAAAGAGAAGATGAATACAATCAAAAACAACAAAGGGTTGTATCCAATATATATCGTGGGTATTGTCATGATGTCATTACAGATGATTATTATCGCTCATTTCATGAGTTATTTGCATAAAGAAGGTAATTATTCTTTAACTCAAGCAGGGGAATATTTAAGTCTTGTATTAATAGGAGGGATGATTGGTCGAGTAGCCATTGCATGGGTGAGTGATCAATTCTTTGAGCAAAAAAGAGAAAAACTGTTGTTCATTGTGATGGTTGTTACAGTAGTTCTAACAGTGATATTGCCACTAGTTATACATACAGAGTTAGTGATGTTACTGTTTTGTTTTCTTTTAGGCTTTGTAGCAATCGGTTGGTATTCGTTATTCATTGCTTGTGTCACAGAGCAATCAGATCCCCGTTATATCGGCTTAACAGTGAGTTCAGCTTTAACATTAAATCAATTGTTTATCGTCATTGCACCATCCTTATTCGGCTTAATTGTAAATATATTGAACAGCTATCAGCTAGCGCTCTATATAGTAGGAATCATTGTGGCACTAGGAGCGATGAATTTATATAGAACAAAGGTGAGAGTTGATAAAATTCAAAGTGAGACACTTTCATTATAAGTTCTATATATGCAATCTGATATGAGTTAGAAAAATGTAGAGTATTCACGAAAATATTTCTTTTTGTGAATGCTTTTTTAGTGTTGTCCAGGTGTAACCTGAAAAATATCTTAGCATGTGTTTTTTTGTGATTTTTTTTCTACATATATAACTAAGTTGGTTTCGATTTTATCTATGACAAAATTGTGAAAAGGTTTTCATTTTCATTAAAAAAATTTAAAAATAGAATTGAAAAAAGAAATAAAACTGTGCTATTTTATTTGTGTACCAGTTAGACAACTTATTGTACAAGTTAAATGGTTTATATACGAGTTGTCTATTTAATTCCTTGAAATGAAAACGTATTAATAATTCCGAGGAAATAGAGCACCTTAATTAAGCACCTATTTTAAAAACGTATTTAAAAGGAGACTTATCAATGAGTACAAATCACAAAGAAACACCACACATTAAACCTAATGGAGTAGAAATTGCTGAAACAATCCTATTACCAGGGGATCCATTACGAGCTAAATTTATTGCAGATAATTTTTTAGAAGATGTAGTACAGTTCAATGAAGTGCGTGGCATGCTTGGATATACAGGTACTTTTAAAGGAAAAAAAATCTCTGTAATGGGTACAGGTATGGGAACTGCTAGTATGGGTATCTATTCATGGGAGTTAATAAATATTTTCGGCGTTAAAAACTTAATTCGTATTGGGTCAGCGGGTTCAATTCAAGATGACCTAAACTTATATGATATTGTGTTTGCAATGGGATCTGCGACAGATTCAAATTACGCACACCAATTTAACCTACCAGGACATTATTCAATTACTGCATCATATGAATTACTTGAGAAAGCTAAGAAGGTAGCTGATGAAAAAGGATATCCGGTTCGCGTTGGTAATGTTCTTGCTAGTGACGTCTTCTACAATGCTGATCCAACAGCAATGGAAAGATGGAGTAAAATGGGCATTTTATGCGCGGAAATGGAGTCTGCTGCACTTTACATGAATGCTGCGCAAGCAGGTGTAAATGCTCTTTGTATCTTAACAATTAGTGACCATATCTTTAAACATGAAAAAACTACGCAATTAGAAAGACAAACAGCATTTACTAAAATGATGGAAATCGCATTGGAACTTGCTGAATAAATAAACGGTATTAACAATTAAAGTCTGTGGGAAAGGAAGTTGTCTAATTTCCCTCACCCCACAGACTATTTCATCGTCAAAGAAAATCTGAAAAAATATAATTTCGAGAAGGAGAGCGCTAAAATGGAAGCAATAAATAATAATGCACCAGAAACTCAAAACTTTAATGCAAAAAAAGCCGTACCGGTTATACTGTTTTTCTTCCTTTTTGCATTGATTATTGATAACTCGTTTAAACTCGTATCTGTAGACATCGCAAAAGACCTTGGAATTTCAGCAACTACAGTTAGTTGGCAAGCAACATTAGCTGGTCTTGTAATCGGTATTGGGGCAGTAGTTTACGCTTCGTTAGCAGATTCAATTAATATCCGTACGCTGCTAAGTGCAGGTATTATTTTTATCTGTGTCGGATCGATAATTGGATATCTTTTTAAAGACAATTTTGCAATGATTCTTTTTGGAAGAATTATTCAAACAGCTGGTTTAGCATCTGCTGAAACATTGTATGTTATTTACGTTACAAAACACTTACCTAAAGAGGAACAAAAGAAGTTTTTAGGATTAAGTACAGCTAGTTATGCCATGTCCATGTTAATCGGTTCTTTAACAGGTGGATTTATTTCTACTTACTTACACTGGACAACTTTATTCTTAATTGCTTTATTATCAATCATTATCCTTCCATTCATCTTGAAGTTGTTACCGAAGGAAGAGTCTAGAAAGGTTAATGTTGACGTAATTGGCTTATTCTTAATCGCAGCAATTGCTACAACAGTTATGTTATATATTTCAGACTTTAACTGGTTATACCTAATTGGTTTTGCGGTTGCGTTGGTTCTATTCTTAACTTATATCAATAAAAGCTCAAAAGCTTTAATTGATGCGTCTTTCTTTAAAAACCAACATTTCATTCGTACGCTACCAATTGTATTTATTATTTACTCAGTACAATTAGGTTATATTTTCGTGTTCCCATTCATTTTAGAAAAAATTTATGATTTAAAGTTAGATATGATTTCACTGTTACTAATCCCAGGATATGTGGCGTCAGTTATTGTTGGCTCCCTTTCTGGTAAGATTGGTAAGGTATTAAGCAGTAAACAAGCAACGATGATGGCATTATGTGGTATCGCAGTTGCGCTATTCATTCCAGGATTATTTACTGAAAGCACTGTTGTTATCTATGTACTTTCTATGATTGTATTCTCAGGTTCATTCGCGTTAATGTATGCACCTTTACTTGATACTTGTCTTAGCACGATTCCTAAAGAAAAATCCGGAACAGCAATTGGTTTCTACAACTTAACAATCAATGTATCTGGTTCTATCGGTATTGCTTACACTGCAGCAATGCTTGATAAAACACAAATTTCAACTATCCTAATTACCCTTTCAATTATTGTAGTTGCTGCTTTTGGTTTGTATTGGGTGTTATTAAATAAATTAGCGAAATAAAATGAATATAAATTTTTCAATTGAATGTGTCACAGTAAAAACCGTGACACATTCTTTTCTATATATTTGGAAAATCCGGATATTTAGTAGGATTAAAATAAATGTTATAATACATATTAGAGGAAATAATTAGATGATGGTCCATGTTTTGAAAAAAGTATAGGTGTGTGAGAAGATGGAATTCAAAATCGCAAACATGCAAGAAAGAAAAAAACCGTTGTATATTACTGTGTATGATGAATTGTACAAGTTAATTATGAATGGTACGTTTTTGCCAGAAAGCAAATTGCCAGCCGAGCCAGAATTAGCAAAAATGTTCAAGGTCAGTAGAATGACATTAAGGCAGTCACTTTCTCTTTTACAAGATGATGGATTGGTGAAAAGGGTACATGGTAAAGGGAATTACATTACAAAGAGTTCAACGAATAATCCGAAAATTGGCTTAGAGAAAATAGGGAATCCCATATATAAATCTCATACGAAACAAATTGATGATGTTGAAATGAATTTTAGAATTGATTTGGATAGTGAATATACGCAGCAAGTATTATGTAGGAAATCTGCAGCAGTTGTTGCATTTGAGCGTTGGTATAAGAGCAAAGGGGAAGTTGTAGCTTATTCCTTTACGAATATGGCAATTGAGACCGTATCTGAATTAAATTTAGATTTACAAGATAATGATCAATTATTAGAAATGCTTGAAACCCGAATTTATGAGCTTGCAAATAGCTCAACGACTGACATAAAGCGTTCCAGTTCTGTTAATTCCTCATCCCAGAAACATAAAGTAGTTGGTGGAGAAGACTGTGATTTATTGTTAGAGAGTGTTTTTATTCATGAGGAATATCCATTACTATATAATAAATATTATATACCTAAAGAATTTAGTCATTTAAGAATAAATGCTGTAAAGTAGAATTTATTTTGTTCCTATGTCAAGTAAGTAGTAGTATACATGTAGTAAAATTTGAATAAGAAAATGAAAAGCCTCTGTTAGTAACTTACAGAGGCTTTTTTTTATTCATGATCATCCATAAATGGCTTGTTTACATAATAGTACATGGAGGCCATAAACAATGTTCCTCCGATAAGATTTCCGATTGTGACAGGAATAATATTATGAACAATTCCAGCTATGGTAACTGCATCTGGATGTTGAGTTGCAATTGAAATTGAAAAGGTAACTAAATTCGCAATGCTATGTTCATATCCAGAAATAAAGAAACAGAAAACAAATAATATCATCATGGCTATTTTTGGACCATCACCCTTAACTGAATAAGGGAGGAAAAAGGCAAGGCAAACAAGCCAGTTACAAAGAACGCCACGGAAGAACAATTCAAAAGTTGGCACTAATGTTTTTCCCTTTGCAACACTAACTAAAAAACTATTTACTGAAGGATCATGGAAAAGTCCCGTTGCATATATCAAGAGTGCAAATATAATGGCGCCGATGATATTTCCTACGTAACTATATACCCAGAGCTTGCCTACATCCTTCCAGGCCATCTGCTTGCGTAAGGCAGCATATGTATAGTAAAAGGTGTCTCCAGTGAACAAGTCGCCACCACCATAGTAAATCATGATAATCGCCACGCCAAAAGTCAATGCTGCAACCGGATAGGCAAATGGAGAATGTTCTAGGTAAAAGAAATTACCAGTTTTAAACGCTACAATAACACCAAAGCCAATGAACAAACTTGCAAGGATTGCTCTTAAGAGGTAGATGATAGCACTATGACGGTGAATAAATAATCGTTTTAATGCTAATGCTTCTATCTTTGATAATGGTTCTTTTTCCAATTAAAATCACCACACTATTTAGAATAGATTGGATTTAGCCAATCTCTTTACTGTGCCTTGCGTTGTAGTCGATGTGCAGTACTATTATTAACAATTAAGATTGGATTTTATGCAAGAAGGTTTATTACTAAGGAGAATTAAATAAAAGAAAAAGATTTGATGTTGTTCTTTTTATATAATTAATCAAAAACTCTTCAATTTATATGACATTCTTATTAATTACAATTAAAAAACACCCTGTTCAAAATTGAACAAGGTGTTTTTTGATATAGAATAATGTACAAATCACAATATCTTTCCTTACATATAAGAAGTGGTTTAAACATTTAATTTATTTTTTAGGGGCGCAACTAAGGTGAAAACAAGCGCTATAATAGCTAAAATTGTCATGAAATAATAAGCATCACTTGAGCCTATAATGGAAGCAGCTGTTCGAATCATCTCAGAACTTGCTCCTGAATTCTCCTGCACAATTGAATGGGCATGGTCTGCAGACTGCGCCGTATAAATCGTAATTACTACCGCAGTTCCGATTGCTCCGGCTAATTGGCGAACGGTATTATTGACCGCTGAGCCATGTGTTCCAAGTTCTTTTGGTAAGGCATTAAGCCCTGCAGTATTCAAAGGCATTGTAATAAAGCTTAAACCGATGCGAAGGAAAATCGTCCGTATCATTAAATACAAATATGTTGTTGATTCTGTTAAATCCGTTACAGCCCACATGGAAGGGATAATAAACATTAAACCAACAATAAACAAAGGTTTTGCACCAAATCGGTCATATAATTTACCTGTAACAGGTGACATAAAAGCATTCACAAGGGCTCCAGGTAATAACAATAGACCAGCATCAAATGCTGTGAAACCTCGGCCGTTTTGTAAATAAATTGGCAGTAAAATCATATCCGCATACATTATTATCGTAATTAACACGTTTATAAGAGAAGTAGATGTAAATACTTTATATTTAAAGACAGATAAATTTAACAGGGGATCTTCTGAATGGAATTGTCGCATACAGAAAATAGCTGTAAAAATCAACCCTAATACTAATGAAAGAATAACAACGACATCACTCCAGCCTTTACTACCAGCATTACTAAAACCATATAAAATCAAACCAAATCCTATGGTTGATAAGATCACACTGAACACATCAAGCTTAGCCTTAGATGTTTCCGATACATTCATTAAAAATTTCAAAGCAAGTAAAATAACAATAACTACAAGCACAGATAGTCCTATAAATAACCAGCGCCAAGAGTAATATTCAATGACAAAACCCGATAACGTTGGTGCAATGGCAGGCGCGAAAATTATTGCTAATCCTAATAGTCCCATGACACTGCCACGTTTTTCAACTGGGAAAATAACTAGCACTACACCCATCATTAGAGGCATAATTATCCCAGCTCCTGCAGCCTGAATCATACGTCCAGCTAAAAGTACGCCAAAGTTTGGTGCCAAAGCACAGATGATGGAACCAATTAATAAAAGTAGCATAGCGCTCAAAAATAATTGACGAGTTGTAAATCGTTTCATTAAATAAGCAGTTGTTGGTATTAAAACCCCATTAACTAGCATAAAGCCAGTTGCAAGCCATTGTATCGTTGTGGCCGAAACATTAAAAATGTCCATTAAACTACTCAAGGCAATATTTAATAAAGTCTGATTCAATGTAGATAAAAAACAGCCAAGAATTAAAACCGTTAATAATATTCCTTTATTGATTTCTTTATCCGTTTGTAGCATTTATGAAATCCTCTTCTCATTGCTTAATAGACACATAGTCGATAAAATAAATGATAACAGTATTAAAATAAGTTGCCTATTTACAATATTTATAAATTTGTCGACTAAACAACGAAATAGTAATTTTTGTTGATTAAATATCTAATAATCGATAAAGAGGGGTAAAATGTCTATACATAAAAAACAAGATCCACGTGCATTGCGTTCTAAGAAAATGATGAAAGATGCGGTATTTTCGTTACTTTCCGAAAATCAGGATGTTGCCCAATTAACTGTACAAAAAATTACAAGTCGTGCGGAGCTTAATCGTGCCACGTTTTATTTGCATTATGAGGATATTAACGATCTGTTAAGTCAAATTGTACAAGAAATCTTCGACGAACTGTCGTTGAAAACTGAACCAATACTCCAAATGAAAAATTTAGATAAGCAGGAATATTTATTGGGATTTTTGGATTATGTATATGAATATCGGAAAATTTTCGCTGTATTTATAGAGCACACCGAGTTCAAAAACAGCTTATTTGAATTTTTGAAAAATGTAATACACTTGCGACGCAGTGAAAGAAACATTGCCACTACAGAGAATACTGTAGCTTTGGAGATCATTGCTGCATCTCTTTTAGGAATTATTAATTGGTGGATAAAGGGTGGAATTCAATATAGTTCAGAGTACATTGCAAAACAAATTACCTCAATGTACAAAAAGAAACCGTTATAGGTGAAATACAACAATGAACAGTATATACAAAAAGACGCCAAGTAAATTGGCGCCTTTTTAGCATACAGATTGTGGTACTCAATAATTAATGTTCATTAATACCTTTGTATATTCTCTTTTTATAGACATAAAAGTACATACTAAGTGGCCACCACATCACTACAAAAATGGGGTAAATAGCCCATATTGTTCCAGGTGAAGAGACAACATTTACTGTTATAAAAAAGATACTAATTAGTATGCTTGCGTAAATAGAAAATGCTACGAACGTTCTTTTCTTAGCATGGTATAAAGCTAATGGCCACCACATTATTAAGAAAGCAGGGTAAATAGCCCATGGATATTGTGGTGAGAGTGTAATGTTTAGTACTAAATAATAGATGATTGTGGTTGCACAGAATATAAGTGCGATTTTTATAGATCTAGTTTTTTCTCCTAAAAACATAAGAATAGGCCAACATAAAATTGGATAAACAGCGTACAAGAACCATAAATGGTTTGGTGAATTTAAATAATTTTCGATCATAAGGAAAGAAACCAACATTATACTACAGAAAATCGAATGTTGTTTGTACATTTTCTTAGATATGAAGTAAAGGCTAATAGGCCATAGTATAAGAAGTAAACTAGGATATATAAACCAGATATCATGTGGTGATGTTATATAATTGGTGATTCCTAAAAATAGAATAGTCATAATACTACCAGCTGCGGCAAAGCTAATGTAATTTTTCATTTTCTATTTACCTCATTTCTTACGTGACCATACGAAGTACATTGATAGTGGCCACCATAAAATAGCAAAAATTGGATAGATTGCCCAAATTATATTTGGGGTATAGTACAGGTTGATAAAAATAAAAAAGGCGATAATTAAGCCACTTCCCCAAAAGGAAAACTCTAAATTTAATCTAGCCATGTTTTTCTTAACTGGCTGCTTCACACCTAGTTCTTTTTTTAATTCTTCAATATCTCCAAATTCAACTATGGCCTTATTAATGGCATCTTCTTCTTCTTTTCCATGGTCCATTAAATAGAACACTTTTTCTTCGAGGTTTTCTATAATTTCTTGTTTAACCATCTCTGTTTCTTTATTACTAGGAATGTCTTTAAATAACTCATTAATATGATTTTTCAATTTCTTCATTCTAACCCCTCCATAAACAAGTTGATAATTTCCTTCACTTCCGTCCATTCGTTTACAAGCTCTTTTAGATATGCTTTTCCTAATGAAGTAATGCGGTAATACTTTCTTTTTCCTCCGTGGGAGACATCCCCATAATATGCTTCAATCAGTTCTTTTTTCTCTAATCGTTGAAACACGGCGTATAAAGTGGCTTCTTTAATTTGAAAACGATTATCTGTACGTAAACTAATTTCCTGAGATATTTCGTAACCATATCGATCTTTCTCTAAAATCAGACGTAAAATAATTGAATCCAAGTGACCACGAATGATATCGCTTCTAACCATAATTCACCTACTTAGATATTATTGTTCTACCTGATAGAGTAATATTAGCAAAAAGTACTCTGTCTGTCAAAGTAATTCTGAAATTATTTTTTGTAGATGAATTTGACATAAGGAGTACAATATGTGCATTTTTTTATACAAAAAACTGAAACAGAACCATGAAGGTATTGTTTCAGTATCACTAGAAGTAGTTATTCAGGTTGTTTAATGTATAAGCATTTTTTTTCGACTAAAGACGCTTAATCAATTCCTCGCATTTTTTAAAAACTAACTGAATATGTTTAGATGTATCGAATTTTGCTAGAGGAAGGACGAATTTTGTGAATGGTGCACCATTAGATGAAATTAAACGAATTATAAGCATCTTGAAAAAGGATCAATCTGAGGTAGGAACTTGGGATTATCCTTTTGAAACAGGTATTACAACGGGTGCCTATATGATTATTTTATTGCGTTCATTAACTATTGATGATGAAGAATTAATAAAGGAACTAGTAGATCGGATTTTAAGCGAACAACAAGAAAATGGGGCTTGGAAGCTGTTTTATGATGAAGAAAATGAAGGTAATGTAGGTGCCACGATAGAAGCTTATTACGCCCTTCTATATTCCGACTATTGTTCTCACAGTGATGTACGAATGCAAGCAGCAAGGCAGTTTATTTTATCAAATGGAGGAATAGACAAAAGTAATTTACTAACAAAAACTATGCTGGCAGTAACTGGACAATTTTTATGGGATAAAATCTTTACCCATTCCCATTGAACTTTTTCGACATTTCTGTCTTTGGTAGGGCAAATATCGCTCCACTCATGATTCTTGCTGATAAGAAATACATAATTAAAACAAATAAAAGTCCAAACATTTCAGATTTATATATTTTGAACCACAACCGGTCGGATGAAGAATATTTATTAAGCGTCCTCTCAAATGAATGGAGTCCTTTTCTTTTATCCATTCAAAAAAGAATTGATGGCCTAATTGGTTTACCAAAGCAAATTAAGAAACTTGCGGTAGATAAAATAGAACAGTATATGCTAGAACGAATTGAACCAGATGGCACCTTATACAGTTACTTCAGTTCGACATTTCTGTTAATCTTCGCGTTGCTTTCCCTTGGGTATAAGAAAGAACATCCCACAATCATTCATGCGGTAAACGGCTTAAAGTCTATGAAATGCCAAGTGAATGGGAAGACTCATATGCAATTCACCACAGCAACTGTATGGAATACAGCTTTAATTAGTTACGCCATGCAAGAAGCAGGCGTTTCCGAATTAGATCCGTTATAAAAAAAGCAAACCAATTTTTATTGACACGGCAGCATTATAAATATGGGGACTGGGTCATACACAATCCAGATAGTCTTCCAGGGGGATGGGGCTTCTCAAATGTAAATACGATGAACCCTGATATTGATGATACTACTGCAACCTTAAGGTCCATCTGTAATACTTTCATTAAAAACCCCGAGGTTCATCCATCTTGGGACAGAGGAATCAACTGGTTATTTTCAATGCAAAATGATGATGGAGGATGGTCATCATTCGAAAAAGGCGTGGATAATAGCATTTTGTCTATGATTCCAATTGAAGATGCTGAATTATTACTCGCAGATCCATCAAGTGCAGATTTAACAGGCAGAACATTGGAGTTTTTCGGGAAATTCACTAACTTAAAAAAGAGTCACGACTCTATCAAGTTAGGTGTAAATTGGTTATTCGAACATCAAGAACCGAATGGGTCGTGGTATGGTCGATGGGGCATTTGTTATATTTATGGTGCTTGGGCTGCTATAACCGGGCTTGTTGCAGCAGGAATATCATCAGATCATCCTTCTATTCTAAAATCAGTCAAATGGCTTCGTGAAATTCAAAATCCGGATGGGGGTTGGGGAGAGTCGTGTAAAAGTGATAAAATGAAAACGTACGTTCCGTTGGGAGCCAGCACGTTAACTCATACAGCCTGGGCATTGAATGCGCTGATTGCTGCTGAAGACGAACTCACACCAGAAATAATATCCGGCATCAAATATATTTTAGAAAATAATGATAAAGATGACTGGACAACATCTTATCCAAAAGGACAGGGAATGGAAGGCAGTCTCTATTTTCATTATCATAGTTATCGATATATATTCCCTCTAATTACACTTGCGCATTTCCAAAAAAAGTTTCCAAATGAAAGCCTCTTAACGTTCAAGAACGAATAGGTGTGAAAGGTGACATACCATACTACTGTGTAAACGGAATAATTGATTAAATAAATCAGTTTATTTTTATTGAAGATCTAATTTTAAAAAGGATTTATGCAGCAAATATTTATATAAACTGAAAGAGCCGAACCACAATTGCGGAACGGCTCTTTCAATTTTTTAGCGTTAAAACTCATGCTTATCTGCTTCTTATATTGGTGGGAAAATTGTAGTTTCTTATTGAGCAGCGATATTATGTCGCTGCTCTTTTATATACCAATAATAATAACAAATGATATTAACTGTTAAGGCATATTCTAAGATAAATGATTATCAGAATTTCAATAATCTTTTTAAAATACGTGTAAAAAAAGGGGAGTCTTATTGATACGGAAAATGATAAACATCATTGTTTTCTCATGCCTATCAATCATGTTATTCGGATGTGCAAGTAAAGAAGAGCTTATTGATGTAACATTTGAATTATCAAATGATATTAAAGTAAATGTAACACTAGTAGCAAAAGATTATCTTATCAAAAATAATTGTGGAACTTCAGAAACAATACAAGTTGATACAGCAAGTATTACTGACTATTTAGTCGATGACTCGGATGAAATTTCTGATCCGAAAGATATTGGGCAAATTGTATATAAAGTAACTTTCAAAGACAAATCACATATCGTTACTGGTTTACCAGAAGTGTTGATTAATCAAGATAACAATCGCGTAGTTGGGTTTAAAATAGGGAAATGAGTTATGGAAGACAATCAGTTATATTTGAAAGAAGGTGCTTTAATTCAAGTGGCTTGAAAGAAATATTAAAAATGAATGAGTCAGTGTGCATTTATAATTAAAATAATTCACTTATCATGTATAAAAAAGGGTAAATAAGCACAGTATAATAAAGTAATTGTCTAATCCATCATTCAACTAAACAGTTAGTACTTTAACACGTCCGTGTGTCAAAATGCTTTTTGATTTAAGTACTATTGAGCCGTAACATGTGATGTATTTTACTCCTGATAAAAGGGCAACGGGCTAACAAGCTATCGTTGCCTTTTTATTTTGAGTGCAAATATAGAGTTCTTTGGGGAGAAGATAACGACTAATTTGAGAAAGAAGTTATTCGTGCGATTGACCAAGGTAAGATTACAATGAATAATTTAGAGATGTAAGAATGAATGAACGGTTGATTTTCAGCTTTCTTTATTCGAATATTTTCTTATTTGTAGGACTTCAAAGATGCACGGAGTACCAGAGTTATTCAACAAAAGGGCACTGACCCATTAGGTTAGCAAAACTGGCCTCCGCCCCTTGGATAGGCATGACGAAGGAATTAGAGGGCATATTTTATGATCCGTTGAGACATGGGAGGTACTTATCATTAAAGGACAAAGAGTCGTTGCTCGGCAATTTTTTTGTGTTTTTTCATAGACGAAACAATTTCTTCTATATTAGATGTTTCGAACAAATGAATAGGGAGAGTTGTACTGAAAGCAGCAACCATTTTTCCTTGTTGTACAAGTGGTAAAGCGATACAAGCTGTATATCTACTTGCTTCACAAATTTCGACAGCATAACCTTTCTCACGTATCTTTTCTAGGTCACTAAGTAAATCATCTAAATTATCGATTGTTTTTTCCGTGAGTTTCTCAAAATGATAATCTGTATAATTTTCAATAATTCTCTCATTAGAAAACTGGCTTAGAAGCAACTTTCCCATAGCTGTAGAATGCGCTGGAATTCTAAGTCCAATATTGTGCATTAAGGATAGATCACTATTATTTTCATATTTAGCTAGGTACAAAATATTTCGATTGTCCAGTACTCCTGCATGTGTAGTGAGACCTAACTCTTGCCCAGTCTCCGATGTTAAAATAGATAGTTCTTCTAGCAAGTCTGTGTTTTGAATACATACAGTACAGAGTTTAATATACTCAAGCCCAGCATAGTATTTTTTCGTATCATTATTATAAATTAAAAAATCTTTATCTAAAAATTCTTGTATCAAACTATGAGTAGAGCTTTTGGGAGTATCTAGCCCTGACTGAATATCGGTGAAAGAAATTCCATTGCGTTTATAAGCTAATAACTCTAAAAAACGCAGTGTTCTTTCTGCTGATTTTACTTTTGTCATAATTAACCTCGCTTGTTATTTTTTGTTTGGCGCATTTAATAGAAAAGGAAAGCATTGTCAATATTACACCAAGCGGGAAGACTTGATTTAACATTGACAATGCTATATTACAAATTAGTGTTTAGATAAAGTCGCAGCTGTTACCGGCAGACTGTGGTAGCACATATTTTCCATCCACGATGGAAACTGGATTTTTAAAGTATTTTTCCAGATGGGGAATATGCTCAAGGAACAAATCTGGATGACCAATGCTAATATGATTAAATAATACTAGATGCTGATGGATTTGTCCCATATCTCCAACATGGGGGATAACAGGCACATTACATTTCTTAGACATTAAGCTAATCAAAATAAATTCTGATATACCGCCTACTCTCAATGCGTCTACTTGGTTAAAGCACATTGCATTAGCTTGTAAAAAGTTTTTAAATAGTACTTTATTTGAAACGTGTTCGCCAAGCGCTAATCGGATAGGTGAAATCGCACGAGCTAGCGTTTGATGTGCTATCACATCATCTGGATCAGTTGGTTCTTCGACCCAATAAGGGTTCATTTCTTTAAGACGAGAAATAATACTTATTGCATCTGGTAGTGTCCATTGTTGATTTGCATCAAGCATAATTGTAATATCATTGCCAACAGTTTCACGAATTAGCAGTGCACGACGGATATCTCTTTCATGATCTCTTGAACCAACTTTTAATTTCATAGCAGTGAAGCCTTTTGAGAGCGCTTTCTTCGCGTTTTCAACAACCTTCTCATCTGAATAGTTAAACCAACCTACAGAAGTATCATATCCAGTATATCCTTTCGATAGAATACCAATTCTGCTAGCTTTACTATCTCTTGCAGAGTTTAAAATAGTAAGTGCTTCTTGTGGAGTAAGTAAATCTTCAACATATCTAAAATCTAACAAATTAATAATTTCTTCAGGAGTTAATTCAGTTAGTAATTTCCAAAGAGGAACATCTTTAGATTTTGCCCATAGATCAAAACATGCATTTGTAATACTAGCAAGTGCTAAATGAACGACTCCTTTGTGTGGACCAAGCCATCTGTAGCAAGGAGAATCGGTGATTTCTGCATACACCTCACCGAAACGGCTCATCAATTCGTTAATTTCTTTTCCTATTAAGCATTCAGAAAGATACTGGATAGCTGTACAAACAAGGTCATTTCCGTGACCTAATGTAAATGTGATTCCAGTACCTTCGATGTTTGTATCTGTTTTTAATTTACATACTGCATAAGCATAGTTAGGAACAGTATGTACGGCGTCTGATCCGGCACCTTCTTCGAGGACAAATCGTTTGTCTTCTACTTCAATTTTTGTAATAACTACATTTTTCATTTTTAATAATACCCTCCTTAATATTTAAAATACAACCAAATAAAGTTCACATATAAAATATAAAGTTCACATATATGATTATTCGTGATGTGGTATTATTTGTCAATAATAATTTATAAAGATTCAAAAAAAGATTCCTTCAAATTTATCGAGTAAAAAACTAGTTATATTGATTTCTTCTAACTAGTTTTTATAGTATGAGAAAATATATAGGAAGTTCCCCTTATATTTGATAACATTTTGAATGAGTCAAATGAAAATTCTGAAAAAACAAAAAATATATTGACAAAAATTCTCAGGGTATTTAAACTTTACTTAAGTTCACAAATAGAAAGTTAAGTTCACATATATGAACAAATAAACGACTCCAAAAAATGATTTATACATGTAATTAACTATGCAGTAGGAATGAAAATGTTATTTGCAGGTTTTGTCGTTTAAGCTATTGCTGGTTTTTTTTCAAGGAAGTTTCGGGGAATGAAAAAGTATCAATCATTCTAATGGGAAGATTTTGGGTTTATTTTCTAAAGTTGCAATGGTTGTTATGCCAGTTGTTTGGGTATCTATAGAAGTTCCTAATTTCTTTACGTATTTAAAGGAAACACCAATACTTAGTCTTGATTATCTCTTGAGTTACTATTGGTATTACGAATGGAAAGTTGTAATAAATAAAATCCATTACAACTTTAGAGAGAAGGAGAAGATTCATAAATGATAGACAAACTAGAAGAAA
Organism: Viridibacillus sp. KH_047; assembly: GCF_057838945.1. Taxonomy (NCBI): domain Bacteria; kingdom Bacillati; phylum Bacillota; class Bacilli; order Caryophanales; family Caryophanaceae; genus Viridibacillus; species Viridibacillus sp. KH_047. Next base: position 1,889,083 of record NZ_CM174479.1, read on the forward strand.
TGAATTTTGTGCCGGAGATTCCTAAAGTAAAAAGACCAATCGTTTCAATTGGAGCTGGAGGAGTAGTTTCAGACTGCCATTATCCTGCATACAAATTAGCTCAATTTGATGTTATTGGAGTATATGATTTAAAGCCTCAAAGAGCACATGAAATGGCTGATAAATTTTGTATACCGAATGTATGTGAGACATTAGATGAATTGGTAGAGCTAGCAGTTGCAAATAATGCTATTTATGATGTTGCTGTTCCAGCATCTACAATTGTTGAGACATTAAATATTATTCCTGATGGAAGTCCAGTTTTGTTACAGAAGCCGATGGGGGAAAGTATAGAACAGGCAACTGAGATATTGGAGCTATGTCGTAGGAAAAATCTAGTTGCAGGTTTAAACTTCCAGTTGCGTCAAGCACCTTATATAATTGCAGCTAAACAGCTGATTGATAAAGGTGTTATTGGAGAAATTACTGATTTTGAAGTTCGTGAGTGTGTGTTTACACCATGGAATCTATGGGACTTCTTATTTGAAGTAGATCGAATGGAAATTAACTATCATTCTATACACTTTGTAGATGTTATGCGGTACTTTTTAGGTAACCCAGAAGCTGTTTACTGTAAAACTATGAAGCATCCTAAGATGATGGAACTAGCACAAGTGAAATCTAATATGATTTTTGATTATGGTGATTTGCTACGAGCTGGTATCACTTCAAATCATAACCATGAATATGGATTGGATGAACAAGAATGCTTTTTAAAAATCGAAGGAACAAGAGGGGCAATAAAGATAGTAATGGGTGTGTATTTAGATTATCCAGTTGGTCTTCCTGATAAATTCAAATATATTTCATTAGAAGATGGAAAAGGTTGGAGAGAGCTTGAGATAAAGGGCAGCTGGTTTCCAGAAGCATTTATTGGCACTATGGGTGGACTGATGAAAAAATTAGAAGACCCAACTTACCATTACGTGAATAGCGTAGAAGATGCATATGACACAATGTGTGTTGTTGAAGCTTGCTATAAATCCAATGAAATTGGTCAAATTCCAGTAGATTATAATGAAAATGGAAAAGGATGATGTAGCATGGTGAAAATCCAACGATATGGAAGTGTTACTCGTGTAAAGGCAGATAAGTTAGATTATTATAAAGAATTACATGCAAATCCATGGCCACAAATTAATGAAATGATTAAGAAATGTAACATCTCCAATTATTCAATTTTTTACTCGAATGGTTATCTGTTCTCTTATTTTGAATATACAGGTAATGATTTTGAAGCTGACATGGCTAAGATGGCAGCTGATTCAGAAACACAACGCTGGTGGAAAGAAACTGATCCTTGCCAAGAACCTTTAACGAATGATGGACAATGGCTTGATATGGAGAAAGTATATTTTTTAGAATAGGAAAAAGGAGTTCATATGAAAATAATTGATACACATTTACACATTTGGAACCTTGATGAGTTTCATATACCATGGCTTGAAGATGCAGGAGATATATTGAAAAAGACCTATACTCTAGTAAATTATGAAAATGATATGCAGATGTCAGGAGCATATTCTGTAGAGAAAGCGGTCTATGTAGAAGTAGATGTAGCAAGCTCTGACAGAGAATATGAAAACGCCTTCATTATAAAAGAATATGAAAATCTGAATTCAATCATAGTCGGTGGGATTATTTCAGGATGTCTGGAAGAAGCAGGATTTTTAAAATATCTTGATCAATATGATCATCCAGCCATTAAAGGTGTGCGTCAGGTGCTCCATGTAGATTCTGCCACTAAAGGTACATGTTTAAAACCAACTTTTATATATAATATGCAGGAATTAGGACGAAGAGAAATGGTATTTGAGGCTTGCTTAAGAATAGAAGAGTTAAATGATTTATTTCAGCTCGCACTGAAATGCCCGAATACTATAATTGTATTAAATCATATGGGCAATGTAGATGCTGAATTGATAAGTAAAGAATCGTTAAGTTCCATAGAAAAAGAATATAAAGAAGCTTGGTATGAAAATATCCGAAATTTAGCTTCTGTTAAAAATGTTATTTGTAAAATATCAGGATTAAATCCTAATGGAGCTTGGAATCCCGAAATATTAAGACCAGCTATCGATTTTGTATTAGATGAGTTTGGAGAGGATCGCGTAATCTATGCGAGTAATTATCCAGTATGCAATACCTCTACAAAATTACTTCCTTGGATAGAAGTTCTTAATGAGATTACAAAAAATAGAAGTAGTGTTTTTAGAGAGAAGCTGTTTTATGAAAATGCTAAGCGTGTTTATAAATTGTAAAGAAGTGTATTTAATAAAAAATGGAAGATATATAAATGGGGGGATATATTGAATACGGAAGCCCAACAACAATTGATGGAAAAAAACTTACAAGAAGGCGTAGCTGGATTCTTTATCGGTGGAAGTTCTGAAGAATGTTTCTTGCTATTTCCAGAGGAGAGAGTTAAATCATTTGAAGTGGAAAGTACTTACTTGTCGAGAGCGGAAGCCGTGCAAATCAATGGGCATCTGTTAAAGGTAGATGGCGGATTAACGGTTAAAGCGGCGCAGCCTGAAGATTATATGAATCATGAACAGGAGGTAATATTATGAGACTACTTAACAAGATAGCAGTTATCACTGGTGGTGGAAGTGGTATCGGCAAGGAATCAGCCCGTTTATTCGCAAAAGAAGGCGCATTTGTTATCGTTACAGACATTCATGCTGAAAATGGGCAAGGAACAGTTTCTGAAATAGAAGAAAATGGCGGAAAAGCAGCATTTTACGAAGTAGATGTGACGAATCCTGAAGCGGTTCAATCTGCAATAGAACAGATTATTGAGACGTATAAAAAAATAGATATTCTATTCAACAATGCAGGAATCAGTAATGTGGGTAGAGTGGACGAAGTAGAACCAGATGTATGGGACCGAATTATGAGTGTAAATGTGAAGGGGGTTTATTTACCCTCTAAATACACGCTTCCTTATATGATGGAACAAAAAAGTGGAGTAGTCATCAATATGTCGTCATGCGCTGCGGAAATGGGGCTAGTTAAACGTGCTGCATACTCAGCAACGAAAGGCGCTGTACTTGCTCTGACTAAAGCCATGCAAGTGGACTATGCCCCTTATAATATTCGAGTAAACGCTTTATTGCCGGGCACTATCTTAACTCCATTTGTTGAAGATTATTTGACAAATTCATATGACGATCCTGAAATCGCAATCGGATCGATCAAGAAAAGACAGTTAAGCGGAGAATTAGGAAGACCTAGTGATGTGGCAAAGGCTGCACTATTTCTAGCTTCAGATGAGTCTACGTTCATGATGGGATCGCCTTTATATATTGATGGCGGAGTTGTTTTTGGGAAAAATGCATAAAAGGAGAATGAAAATATGAAACTAGCTACTTTTATAAAGGGTGAAAATCAGAAACTGGCAGTTCAGATTGAGAATAGCTTAATAGATATCGAAGAAACTGCTAAGAAGAATGAATGGAACAATATAGTAACAGATGTGATGCAAGTAATTAAATTCAATCAATCCGAACTAAAAGATTTTGAAATAAAGGTTAATGAAGCTGTCACAATGGGAAGTGCAGTCGCTATTGAAGAGGAAGGGCTTATATACGGTCCTAGTGTTACAAAACCTCATAAAATCATTTGCGTCGGATTGAATTACAGAAGACACGCAGATGAAACCAATGCACCGTATCCTGAAGTGCCTATCTTGTTTAACAAATTTGATAATACGTTAACAGGTCATCAAAGTGAAATTGTTATTCCAAATGTAACGAATGAACTGGACTATGAGGTTGAACTCGGAATTGTAATTGGCAAAAAGACAAAAAATGTAACACAAGAAGCTGCTCTTTCTCATGTTTTTGGTTATTGTACAGTCAATGATTTGTCTGCTAGAGATCTGCAAATGAGAACACAGCAGTGGCTGCTTGGAAAAACCTGTGATGATTTTAGTCCAGTAGGACCTTTCTTAGTGACAGCTGATGAAGTAGGAGATCCAAACAACCTTAATTTGAAAACGTACGTAAATAATGAAATAAGGCAAAACTCTAATACTTCCGATATGATCTTTTCTTGCGCAGAAATCGTAAGTTATATTTCCAAGCACATGACGTTAGAGCCGGGAGATCTTATTTTAACAGGTACACCTGAAGGAGTGGTATTAGGCTTACCGGCCGATCAGCGTATTTATATTCAGCCAGGAGATGTGGTCACTGTTGAAATTGAAAAGCTTGGAACACTAACGAACAAATTTGTTCAAGAAAGTGAAAAGGTTTTGACTAATGCTTAAAGGAATCCCGCCTATTATTTCTCCAGAATTGATGAAAGTTATAATGGAGATGGGGCACGGTGATTTTTCCACTAGATACGTATGTTACGTTTCTAGTCATGCTGATGAATCCTGTTCAAGGCGATGAAAAAAACCTTGAAATCTGGCAGACCTATGAAGATATAATAAAAAACAATCGACTTTCCTGTCCAAATAGAAAAATTCGAAAGAACGGATTTTTACGAAAGAAGTAAGGCGGCATATGTCATAATCGCTACAAGTGATCGTTCACAGTATGCGAATCTTATATTGAAAAAGGTGCACTTTAATTAATCTAAAAGGAGTGATTTATTTGAAGAAAATTCCGAATATTATGTATGTTTATGCAATTTTTGGTGGCTTGGCCGGACTTTTATATGGTTTTGATTCTGGTGCCATTTCTCCAGCTATTCCCTTTATTACCGAGGAATTTGGATTAAGTCCGGCTGGACAAGGATTGATTGTAAGTTTCCTTCTTTTAGGAGCATTGCCTGCTATTGTTCTTTCAACCTCCTTATCTAAAGTATTAGGAAGGAAATCGCTCTTAATAGGAGCAGGCATCACGTTCATTGTTGGGTCTATTGGCTGTGCCTTCGCTACTAATGTAAGCGTTTTAATAGCATCGCGATTTATCCTTGGAATCGGATGCGGAATAGCCAATATGTGTTCGTTGATATATCTGGTTGAATTAGCTCCACCTAAAATCAGAGGATTAATTGGTGCATTATATCAGTTAAGTGTAAATGTCGGAATTTTAAGTGCTTACATTGTAGGAGCTTCCTTTACTGCTAGTGGTTCTTGGAGAATCATGCTAGGAATAGGTATTATTCCTGCTGCAATCTTTACGATTGGGATGCTAATCTCACCCGAAAGTCCACGTTGGCTAATGACTGCAGGAAAAGAAGAGCGTGCAAGAAAAGTATTAATGAAACTAAGAGGATCGAAGAAAGAAGTGGAAGATGAAATAAGCGATATTAATTATTCACTAAAACAGCAAAATGTCGGATTCAAACATTTAGTTGGCCAGTATAAAAAGATTCTAAATATGAACTTCATATTAACGTTTTTTCAGGTCTTCACTGGAATTAATGCAGTAGTATACTTTGCTCCAATCATCTTTGAAGGAGTGGATATTAACGGATGGAGCGGATCGAATATAGCCAACTTCGGGATAGGTACCGCTTTAGTTGTTTCCACGGCTATATCGTTATTCATTGTTGATAAATTGGGAAGAAAAACATTATTAATCTATAGTATTGGAGGGCAGGTTCTACCACTAATCGGTTTAGCACTATTTTCAGATTTTACGATATTTAGTATGGTTTGTGTGTTCTTATATGTATTCGCGTTTGGAATCGGTCTAGGTCCTGTATTCTGGCTATTAATACCTGAAGTGTTACCTTTGCAAGCAAGAGCGATCGGAATGGGAGTCATTACATTTTTCCAGTATACATTGAATTTTCTTTTTTCGTATACTTTCCCGCCACTGTTAAGTGTCATTGGAAATAATGTCTTTTTAATATACGCAGTATTATCAATAGTTGCTTGCGTATTTATTCACTATAAAACACCAGAAACCAAAGGGAAAACTTTAGAAGAAATTGAAGAGTACTGGCGTCAGCAAGATAGGGAAAAAGCTATTAAACCAACTGTGTTAAAAGAAAATTCCACCATATAATGCGACCAAAGAAACTTTAATGGATTTTAGGAATCGGATAATAAAATACATCACCATAATTAAAAATGTTGAACCCTTTCTACAGGTAACAAGTAGGGAGGGTTCAACATTTTTGGGTACCAAAAAAGAACTTTGCATCCCATAAATGAGAGATGTACTATCATGAAATCAGTTATTCTCTAATGTGGATGACAAGGGAATGAAATAAAATAAGTCATTAAACCCCATGTATAGCAAGTGGTTTACGTTATATTTTCATTTGCCATAACAAAGGAAAAAGGAATCTTTTTCACTTCAATACAACTAAGACATACATAAGGGATATGATTTTTGTCGTCCTTTAGAATCGTGGGATTATTGGCTACAGTGCTAGTTCAAATAAGACAACAGAGTTGGTATATCAAGCTTTGGCAAATATTAAAGGCAACTTGAATGACAATAAAATGTTTCATACAGAACGAGGAAAAGAGTTTGATAAAAAGCTCATTTCAGAAGACCTAGAAACATTCGAAATTCAGCGGTCATTGAGCATGAAGGGGTGCCCTTATGTGAACGCCGTATCTGAAGCGATGTTTTAGCTATTTAAAACAGAAATCGCTAACCGAGCACAATTCTCCTCACATGAACAACCCGCGCTTGAACTAGCTGATTATGTCCATTGGTTCTACAATATTCGAATTCATAGAACACTCGGGTATTTAACACCAGTGGAATTCAAACAGGAGCCCTTATGAAAGTTGTCCAGTTTAGTGTTGAAATACGAAAGTAACCCCTTATCATTGGTAGGTAGTAACTAAGAGATATCATATATTTTACTTTTCCAAAATGTTTTTTAGTTTGAGTCTCCATGTTTATCATTAATAAGTACTTGATTCAAAGTTATTTTATAGATTTTTTTAGGTCTGCCCCTTAATTTTTTTTGCTGCAAAAATAGTACTTTTGCATATCCATTTATCTCTAGTTTACTTAAAATTCGATATACACTTCTTAATGTTACCCCTAAATAGGTAGCCAAATCTTCAGCGGATAATTCATTAGTATGTACTTTTGATATTACAGCAAGTATTTTTTGAATATGCAACGAAGAGACGCCTGTCTGTTTACTTATTTTTTCAATATAAGGATCCATCGTATTAGAAAAATTCAACCATATTTCTTCGCCTAAAGGGCCAATGATTTGTTCATTTTCAGTAACAATATATGATACATTGCTGATATTCTCTATTGTTTGGCGATTGGCAATTTCCGCATTGTTACGTGCCTCATAAATCGTATTTCCGATTCCCCATCCACTATTCACTTTAAAAGGAAGTTCTTTGCTTAAATAATTTAAAATTGAACAGCATGTGAAATCTTTCGTAAATTCTTTTAGATCTCGATAGGTAGTAATAATTTCAAAACCTAAATGATTCGTTTGAATAATAAACGAACGATTTTCCTTTTCGCTATACTCCAACAGCGATTTATTTAACATGATTTTCTTAAATTCAATATCTTTAAATACAGAGTCATTTGTTTCCAAATTTTTGATTGTAATATTTCCAATAGCCACTCGATTTTCGATTAGATGTTGCAAATCAATCTCTTTTAATAATTGATTGATTTTTTCTAGCATGGATTCTTCAGAGGGATACATTACTACATGATTGATACTGTATTGCTTAAGTTTGTTCGATAATGCAGGAGTTCGTGTAATTGTAAAATCAACTTTACCTTGTTCCCATAGGGTTAAATGCCTAATAAACAAATCATCATATAATGACACTGTCATTAGGTCTTCTAAATTATCACAGTAGTAGTATGGAAGCTTTTTGTTTCCTAGTAATTGTTTAAGGCCAAGAAAGTTATTTTCGTTATGGATAAAATCGATTAATATTCTAGAAATATCTAAATTAGGATTAAGAATTAGCAATTTGCTTAAACATTTATAAAAGTCTTTTTCATTTATATCAAAATAAACGGTTGGAATATGAAAATCCTTTAACTCCTTTTTTAATAATGTAAAAGGAAATAACCCACCGAAAATAATTCCCTTAAAAAACTTATATTTTTGTAAATAGATATCCTTTATCTCAGTAGTATTACTGTATGGTAAGTAAACCAGTTCACATCTATCATTTAATAAAGGCTCCATTTTTTTAATAAATTCAATTGAATTAGATGCAGCAATAACGCCAATCTGAATCATGACTCCTCAACTACCTTCTTCTAAAAGTTAATCACTAATTAAGTATAACAAAAAATAACACAATTCATATTCTGATAATTCAGAAAGTGCATTGTGCTATTCTGTTGTATTTGTTATATTATTATTGACATGTCAAAAATGTGGCGAAAAATAAAATAGAGAAAGGATATAAGCATATATAGAACACTTATTTTGAAACTTTTTAGTGATTAATTCTATTATGACAATGTAGATAAAAGTGAAAAAATAATGAGGTAAAGTATCGAATAGTCATTGGGTGTACTTAGAATTGCGCGAATTTATTAATCTAATTAGGAGGAAATTTGAATGGGTAGATATCTTAACGTCTCTATTATACAAATGCCGACATCGCCAGATACGGTCACAAATCTAAAATATTTAAAAGAAACTGTAGATAAACTAATGACAGGGTATTTAAAACCAGAGTTAATAATAGGTGTAGAATACGGGATTAGTAAATCATATGCGGATACTATACCGGGTAAAATTACGGATTATCTATCTTCTATCGCTAAGGAATACGGTATATATTTCATTCCAGGTACTATGTATGAAAGAAATGATACTTTGAAAGAGGGAGAATATTACAATACTTGTCCGGTATTTGCACCTACTGGAGAGATGATTGCAGCGTATAGGAAAAAAGTTCCGTTCTGGCCAGGAGAGCCATCTATGCCAAGCTCCGATGATGATTATTGCATAATAGAAATTCCTGAGAAAAACATAAAAATTGGATTACTTGTATGCTATGACCAATTTTTCCCGGAAATCGCAAGAACACTAGCGCTTAAAGGTGCAGAGATGATTGTATGTCCCGCATCTGATCCTATGGAGTTTGATTATATTTCAGAAGTAATACCAAGAACAAGAGCTCTAGAAAATGAACTATATTATATATGGACATCAGATACATCTAACAATATTAACGGAGCGACTAATTGTGGTACATCTACAATAATCGGCCCTGAAGGTGAGGTCATATATAGGGCCGGAAACATACCAACAACATTTACTAAGACCCTAGACTTTGACTTAGTTTCCTTTAAAAGAGAATACGGAAGAGATCAACATCTTAATGCGCTCAAATATTTCAATGTAAAATACCCTTACGCTAACAATTTGGAAAGTGCACCTATATATAAAACACTTGGAAAGTTTACTACTACCCCAGAGGAGTATTCCAACAAGGTTAAAAATGTAGGTATAGGAACTATAGGGAATAAAGTAGATAAGATTAGCATTAGAAATAAGTATATAGATATCAAAAAATCGGAAGAGGACTTAATGGATTTTTTAAAAAAATAGTAGCTTACCATTAGAGTTTATTTGAAAAAAATATTTTTCCTGGCCATAAATATCAGAATATTATTAATTTTCTAATCAATTAACCGAAAAATAAGGATTAGTTTGATATATTCATTTAAATTGCCGTTCTATTTTCAACTTACTGTTATGCAAAGAAGCAAAAATTTGTTTGACTATATCTCACAAAGGTAATAAGACCAATAAGTCAAAAATGCTGTACTCTCCATAAATTTTAAAATAAATTTCATTTTCCTTTTATGAATAGTTCAGGATTATCGAAGAGTGGGATATAGGGAAGTCGCGAAAGACCCTTATAAGAGTCCTAATATTTTTATTCCATAGTGTTCTGTTAATTGAGCATCCTTCTCAAAACTATTACGACTCATATTTTTAAAAAGGAAGAAAAGTTAAGCTTAATCATAACTTTGCTTATTAGTTATTTCATCTTGAGAAGAGCCCTTAAATAAAGTAAGCAAAGAAGTTCAATACAAGGGAGTGAAATAAATGATAGATAATAATGCGGAATATTTAGGCGATGTTAAAGGTCATGCAAAATCCAGTAGACCAGTAGGGGCCTTGAAATTTTATTTATATTCTTTTATAGGGCTTTTTCTATATTTTATTCCTGTCGAAATAAATGGGGAGTCAGCAATCCTTCTTAAACATGCTATAGATTGGATAGGTGAAACTTTTAAACTATTCATTCCATATTATGCATTAATCATGGTGTTAATAGGAGGGGTGGTACCTGTTATTTCAGGGAAGTGGAAGGAGTCAATATTCGATTTTACTTTTACTGTGGCTAAATTATTAGGGTGTATTATTGCAGGAATGGCTGTTTTTAATATTGGACCTGAATTCTTAATGGCACCAGATATGATTCCGTTTCTATGGAATTTAATAGTAGTACCTATCTTACTTATGATACCAGTGACAATAATAAGTTTAGTACTATTATTAAATTATGGAATATTAGAATTTTTAAGTATTTTTTTCCAACCAATAATGAAATTAATATGGAAAACTCCAGGTTCTTCTGCATTAGATGCTATGGTTTCTTTTACTGGTGGATATGCTGCTGCAGTAATTGTAACAAATGATTTATATAAGAGAGGCATATATTCTTTGAAAGAAGCTATTATTGTTGCAACTGGGTTCTCGACAGTTTCAATAACATTTTTAGTGGTTATAGCTGATACTTTAGATCTAATGAAATTCTGGAATATTTACTTTTTTTCATGCTTTATCATTACCTTTTTAGTGAGCGCTATAACAGCTAGAATTTATCCTATTTCAAAAAAACCTAATACTTATTATGATAAACCTATTGAAGAGAAAACTGATATGTCAGGTAATATTTTTGTTAGGGCAACTAACGCTGGTATTGATGCAGCTCGTGATTCAAAATCATTATTAAGTAATCTTATAGATGGATATAAAGGTGATATGATAAAACTTAGTGCAGCAGTTACAGCCAGCATACTCTCTATTGGGCTAATTGGACTGCTTATTGCAAAATATACTCCAGTCTTTGACGTTATCGCCTATATTTACTATCCATTTATTTACTTACTACAAATACCTGAGCCAATGATTGCAGCAAAAGCTGTATCAATTGAGATAGTAGAAATGTTCTTACCTACATTATTAGTAGTAGACATGCCTATTATTACTAAATTTGTTGTAGCGGTTACTAGTACTACAGCAATACTGTTTTTCTCAGCATCAATACCTGCTCTTTTATCTACAGATATACCTATTAAAATAAGAGATCTAGTAATTATATGGATCCAAAGAACTGTATTGTCATTAATTTTTTCGGCAGCAATTGCACATATAGTGTTCTAATTTGAGGTTATTACTAGTGGCTGGATTGTATTGTTCAAATGTTAGGGTAGATAATTGTTTTATTAAGGAAAGCAATTGAATCGGATGTTCGAAATAATGATATTCTAAATCCTGGTTGTAACTTGAATTAGGAAAATAGTGAATTTTTCAATGTTTTACTTGAGGTTGTACAACTTAAATTAAAAAATATTCATTGCTAGTGAAATATGAAATGTACAGCTTGATAAAAACGTTTCAAAAGTCATCCCACTTTTGAAACGTTTTTCTCGTTCTCCAATAGTTACGTTCATTGGTTTAACAATATTCGAATTCACGGAACACTGGGCTATTTAACACCAGTGTAATTCAAACTGCAGAGCTTATAAAAGTTGTCCAGTTTAGTGTTGACATACCAAACGAAATCAGCAAATTATGCAACTACCCTCTCAAAAGGTCCACGGAAAACACCCGAGTGTACAACCATTCCCCAAAAGTCTCCAACTATCGTTTCAAATGGCAGTCGCTCACATCCAATGTAATTTTATGTTAAAGAATGACACTTTCGAGTGACATTTACTTATATAACGATTATTATTGACTATAGGTAGAAAGGATTATAGGTAGAAAGAAGTGGGAAGCTAGAAGAATCACCTATTGATTTGAAGCCTTGAACATAGATGTCATGCACCTAGATATGAAAGGGATTTTGAAATGAAAACAGCCTTTAATCCAGACAGCTTAAACAAAAAGTTGCTCGTAATCTTTTTATCGTTAACGATTATTCCATTAATAATTACGGTTCTCGTGATTTATTATGCAGTGGAACAAGGATTTACAAAACTGATTACGAATCAGCAGGAAGAGATAGAGCATACAATTCAAACGCAATTTAACAAGGCTTCCGAAGCCCTACTTGAGATTACATCGATTTACGCTACAGATGAAGAACTTGTCTTAGCTTTTCAATCAGAAAAGCGTGATGAACTACTACAAGAGGTGGAGGAAATCTACTCTCGTCTCCAGGCGGAACATGGACTAAATGTATTTGAATTTGGAAATACTTCGGGCATTGTGTCGTTACGTGGGCATAATCCAGAAAAGCATGGAGATGACAAGAGCGGACTTTCAGCGATTCAATCTGCGTTAGATGGCCAATCGATTTCCGGTTTTGAATTTGGTGCTAGTGGTCTTTCCGTACGTGCGTTTGCACCGGTAATCTACAACAATAAAGTGATTGGGACCCTACAAACAGGTGTTGACGATACTTTTCTAAAGGAATTGAACGAGATGTTGCAAGGCGTGACAATCGATTTATATGATAGAAGCGGAACAATTGTTGTCTCTTCCGAAGAGGAAAACGTTGGGAAGTCCATTAATCATGCTTCAATTTTATCTTCTGTTGAGAATGGGGAAACAATCTCCGAAAGTAATGATGAATATCTGAATTCCTATATCCCGATGTATGATCCGACGCAAAGTGAGATTATTGGCGCCATCGGCATAAACCAAGACATATCTGTTATTCAGAAAACGAAGCAACAAATTGTGTTGATCGCACTATTTATTACAGTCGGAACTTTGTTGGCTGTGCTGTTTATATCTATTAAGTTCAGTAAAACAATTTCGAATCCAATTAAACATATTGCTGGATTGATGAGGGAACTCTCTAAAGGTGATTTAACAGTTGCAATAAGAGAAAGTAACCGCAATGATGAAATTGGTCAATTAACGGAAGCGATGCAAGTTATGAAAAACACACTTCATGATACACTTCAACAAGTTGCTGACGCTTCTTCCAGCGTTTCAGCACAAAGTGAAGAATTAACCCATTCAGCAATAGAAGTAAAAATAGGATCGGAACTAATTTCCAGGACGATGCAAGAAATTACATCCGGAACGGAAAAACAAGCAGACAATGCTAGTAATCTCGCTAATACGATGGGAGTTTTTGCTACAAAAGCAAAGGAAATGAGTGAAAAAGGAGGGCTCATTCAAACATCCTCTATAGAAGTGCTTGGACTGACAAATGATGGACAACAAATGATGGCGTCTTCAGAGAACCAAATGAAGAAAATCGAAGAAATTGTTCAAGAAGCTGTTAGAAAGATGGATCACCTCGACAATCAGACGCAAGAAATTTCCAAGTTAGTTTCTGTTATTCAAGAAGTCGCAACGCAAACGAACCTCTTAGCATTAAATGCAGCGATTGAAGCTGCAAGAGCTGGAGAACATGGAAAAGGGTTTGCTGTTGTTGCAGATGAAGTAAGAAAACTCGCGGAACAAGTATCTGTTTCAGTAACGGATATCACAGGTATTGTTTTCAATATTCAAAGAGAGTCATCCGATGTATCCGAATCTCTTCAAAGCAGCTACATTGAAGTTGAACAAGGAACACGCCATATTAAAACGACAAGTGATACTTTAGATGTAATTACCGATGCAGTAACAGAAATGGTGGGGAATATTAAAATAATTGCTGAGAATTTATCAGATATTGCAGTAAACAGCCAAGAGTTGAATAGTTCGATTGTGGAAATTGCAGCAATTTCCGAAGAGTCAGCAGCTGGCGTCGAAGAAACTGCTGCAACAAGCGAACAATCAAGTAGCTCGATGGACGAAGTGGCAGTGGGATCAGAGAAACTAGCCAACTTAGCAAATGAGCTAAATGAGTTAGTTCGTCAGTTTAAGCTTTAAAATAAGTGCTTATTATTATAAAAAGAAATCCATATTTGTTTCTTTAGGAAACAGAAGCGAGACACTGTTCAGAGAAAAGAAGTCAGCCAGGTCAAATCTTGGTTGACTTCTTTTTTAGCAATGTGAAGGTACCAGGAACCAATACTATTCGGAATAGCTTGGGTTCCTGACACTGAATTATATTTTTAAAAAGTTTGACCGTTTTTGGCTATCCGATTATTAGTTCTAGTTTGATAGGATATGGCCGTCAAAAAAAGGAGAGGCCACTAAACATTCCTGGTGCTTCCGATTGCATATTATTTATTTAAAACAAAGAATCTTTTACAGTAATACTAATATTTATACATCACCTATCAAATTTATAGTGTAAGATCCATTCGGACAATGCATTTAATACGAGCAGCACCTCCTTGTAGGATACTTGTATTAGGCAATAAAATGACAATCTGAAACGCATCCTAGGATGCGTTTTAAATCTGTCATTAACCAATTTAAAAGAAGAGTGACTCTATATAACAAAGGTATCTTAAAATAACATTATATTATGAATGTTAAGAATATTTTAGGTAAAATCATAATAGATTACAGTTATACAGTAATTATTCCACTGTTAAGAGAAAGGATTTAAGTTATGGAAGAAATTTTTCAAAAAATAAAGCAATTAAGATTTGAACAAGGTTTGACTTTAAAGGAATTGAGCGAAAAGACTGATTTGTCTGTTAGTTTCTTATCCCAAATTGAGAGAGGAACATCATCACTAGCTATCACATCATTAAAAAGAATTGCTGACGCGTTTGGAGTGAAGATGATTCATTTCTTCGAAGAGACAGAAAATCTAAATTACGCAGTGAAAAAGCAAGATCAAAAACCTTTTAAAATAGAAAGTTCTGATTCTACTTATGTTAGGCTAAGCAATAATTTTACAGATAGAAAAATAGAACCATTTCTCGTAACAATAAAGCCTCACCAAAAAGAAAACGAACTATTTAAACATCCGGGTGAAGAGTTTTATTACGTTCTAAAAGGGGCTGTATTATTCACTGTTGACCAGAAGGAATATTATTTGCGTGAAGGAGAAGCAATACATTTCCCTTCAAGTCTTCCTCATATATGGGAAAATCCTATAAATCAAGAAACTATATTACTTTCCGTAATCACTCCAGTTATTTTTAACTAAACAAATAAATTTCATAAATTAAACACATAGAGCTTTAAGATTTCCGTGAACAAATAAAAGGAAGATCTACCCAATGATTTTAAGATTTGATTTCCTCGGTGGTTGTTAGAATTTCAGAACGGATCCATTTAGCAATCCAAGTGACTTGGCGAAAATTAAAGGAAGATTGCGAGCAATAGTTAATTGAATGTTCCTCAAGCCAAATTTTGTGATATAGATTAGTATGTTAAGTTTTCTGAATTATAAGTCTATTTATTTCTGTAGTATCTCTATTCTTTAGCAATCATTTTTAACAATACTTTTGAAAGAGGTGAAACGGATGACATTTCTAAGAGTTGAGGATTTGACGATTAAATTCAAGTCACGCCAGGGTGTTGTCAAAGCAGTAGATAATTTAAACTTTGAACTAGCGAAGGGTAGTTCATTAGGAATCGTTGGTGAAAGTGGTAGTGGCAAAAGTGTTACCTCCCTTACTATAATGGGACTTTTACAAAATGCTAATACTGAAATCACTGGAAATATTGATTTTGAAGGTTTAGATTTGTTAAAACTTTCACCTAATGAAATGCGGAAAATTAGAGGGAATTCTATATCAATGATATTTCAAGAGCCGATGACTTCACTTAATCCTTTACATACTTGTGGCAAGCAAATTATGGAACCAATCTTGATTCACCAAAAAGATGTAAGTAAAAAAGAGGCAAAAAATCATGCAATTGACTTACTAAGAATGGTAGGAATCCCTTCTCCTGAGCAGCGATTTCATGAATATCCACATCAAATGTCTGGTGGTATGCGACAAAGAATTATGATTGCCATAGCTTTAGCTTGTAATACCAAACTATTAATTGCCGATGAGCCTACAACTGCATTAGATGTTACTATTCAAGCGCAAATTCTAGATTTAATGAACAGTCTGAAGAAAAAGAGAGATATGAGTATTATTATGATCACCCATGATTTGGGTGTCGTGAAAGAAATGTGTGAGAAAGTAGTAGTCATGTACACTGGCCAAATTGTTGAAAAAAGTCCAACTGAGTTAGTATTTGCTGATCCTCTTCATCCGTATACAAGAGGATTACTTAATGCTATACCTAAAATCTCTAGTAAAGTGGAAAGACTTGAAGCGATTGAAGGCACTGTCCCTGATGCGTTGAATATGCCAAGTGGGTGCAGTTTTCATCCTCGTTGTAAATATGCAACAGTGAAATGCAAATTGGAAGCTCCACCATTATTTCAGCTAGAAGATGGTCGTGAAGTAAAATGCTATATTTATGACGGATCTGAAAAGAGTGATGATGTAAATGCTACAAAATAATTCAAATAGTATTGCTGCGGTATCAATCCACAATGGCACAGAAAACATTTTAGAGGTTTCACACTTAAAAAAGACCTTTCAAATTAAAAGCCCTGATGGAAAAAAAGGCTTACTTAGAGCAGTAGATGATGTTTCTTTTAAGATAAAAAAGGGTGAAACATTTAGTCTTGTCGGTGAAAGTGGATGTGGTAAAAGTACACTAGGTAGGACGCTACTTGGTCTATATACACCTGATCAGGGATCTAAAATTTTATTTAATGGGGAGGATATTACAAATTTCTCAAAATCAAAACGGAAAAATTTTGCTAAAAAGGCACAACTGATTTTTCAAGATCCATCTGCTTGCTTAAATCCACGGAGAACCATTAAGCAAATTTTATTAGAGCCATTCAAAATTCATAGAATACAAAATGGTGAAGCGAAAATTAAAGAACTAATGGATATGGTTGGTCTAGCAAGTCGTTTCCTCGATAGATTTCCTCATGAAATGTCAGGAGGTCAGAAACAAAGGGTTGGAATTGCTAGAGCATTGGCACTAGATCCAGATCTTATAGTGTGTGACGAACCTGTCTCAGCTTTAGATGTGTCAATTCAAGCACAGGTAATTAACTTACTAGAGGACTTACAGAAACAATTGAACCTTACTTATCTATTTATCTCACATGATCTAAGCGTGGTTCACCATATTAGTGACCGAGTCGCAGTTATGTATTTAGGTAAAATTGTTGAATTGACTACTCGTGATGAACTATATGAAAAAACGCAACATCCGTACACAAAGTCGCTCCTCTCCTCTGTTCCAGATATTATCGATGAACATCGAGAGAAGATTATTCTTACAGGGGATGTTCCAAGTCCATCTAATCCGCCTGCCGGATGTCGGTTCCATACAAGATGCCCTGTAGCAATGGATATTTGCAAAACACAGGAGCCTGACTTTATTCAAACAGGTAGTAAGCACTTTGCAGCATGTCATTTGCATAAAAAGTAATACTATAAAATTTTTTATAAAAGGAGAACTTAGATGATAAAAAAAATTTCTTTACTGTCTATCTTATTGGTATTGGTTCTATCACTTTTCGCCTGTAGCAATGACGAAGAAAAAACAAAAGAATCTGGAGGTACATCTAGCACGGATACAATTGTTGTTGGGGTTGCTTCTGACTGGAAAACCTTGGATCCTGCTCGTGCTTATGAAGTGTTTGGGAATTTCTATTTCTATGCAACATATGAGAATTTATACATGTTGGAAGGGTCAGAACTTACACCAAAGCCAGCCCTTGCAAAAGAATATACGGTAGATGAATCTGGACTTGTGTATACATTTAAGCTAGACGAGGGTCGTAAATTTTCGAGTGGTAATGCTGTAACTGCAGAGGATGTTGTATTTAGTTTTAATCGTACAATAAATTTAAAAGATAATGCTTCTGCTCTTGCAAACGGAGTTGCCAACGTGGAAGCGTCAGATGACAAGACTGTTGTCGTCAAACTTAAGGAAAAAGATGCATCATTTCTTTCGAAACTTACAAATAATGCCTTTGCAGTTGTAGATAGCAAAGTTGTGAAGGAACAAGGTGGATCAGATGCCGAAGATGCAAGTACAACTGATGCAGCAACTACTCACCTTGATGGGACATCAGCAGGCAGCGGTCCTTATGTATTGAAGAAGTGGACTCCAAATACAGAGATGGTTCTTGAAAAGAATCCGTATTATACGGGTACTGTGAATGCGAGTAAGATTATCATCAAAGAAATTCCGGATCCAAATACACAAATTCAAGCACTTGAAAAAGGTGAAATTGACGTAGCATTAAGCGTTGGACCTGACCAGGTGAAAAACATCAAAGAGGGTGGAAATTCAAAGGTTGTATCTTCACCAACTTCTACAATTTCATTCTTACTAATGAATAATAGTACTGAAATAGGAAAAGAAATGGCGGATCCACTTGTTCAGAAAGCTGTTCGTTACGCACTTGACTATAAAGGCTTCCAGCAATTAGCAGGCGATGGCGCACTATTACCAATGTCATTTGTTCAAGATGGTTTTGTTGGTGCAAAATCTAGACCAGATAATTATCAAAACTTAGAAAAGGCAAAGGATTTGATGAAAAAGGCAGGGTATGAAAAAGGCTTTACAGTACCTCTAACAGCTGCTAATTATGATTCAGAAGGACTTTCATGGGTAACAATTGCTGAAAAAGTAAAAGAAGATCTTGCGAAAATTAATATTAATGTGGAAATTCAAACTGGAGATGTTGGGGTTGTTATCGAAGACTATAGAAATGGGAAAACGCCATTCCTAGTTATGCACTGGTCACCTGACTACTATGATCTAAGCAACCAATTAGTATTTATTCCAGGCGATACTGTAGGAAAACGTGCGAACTGGCAACCTAAAGCTAATGCTGAATTAGTAAGTTTATCTGAACAAGCGAAAGTGGAAATTGATGATACAAAACGCGCAGAAATTTCTGGGAAAATGCAGGAAATAATTGCTGAGAATAGTCCTTATGCATTCTTAGTACAACACCCTAAATCATTTGCTGTAGGTGCCAACCTTGAAGGTGTTACTTATAACGACCTTTATAAATTACGATTAAATGAATTAAAGCTTTCAAAATAATTTTTTACAATCAAGCAGCTATACGTAGGTAGGTAACTATCTATCTACTTTAGCTATTTATTGAGATTTACTAGGAAGTTGTATTTTAGTTGGGAGTGTGATCCAAATTGCTTAGATTTATTGCTCGGCGTCTATTGTTTCTGCTTTTCTTATTATTTGGTGTGGCACTTTTCGTTTTTATTCTTTCGCATTTAGTACCAAGTGATCCGGTTGCTGCGAATTTGAGCCAAAGTGCATTGAATAATCCTGAAATTGTTGCTGCTTTTAAAGAGAAGTGGGGACTAGATCAGTCGCTTTTTAGTCAATTACTTCTGTACTTCCAACACTTATTGACTGGTGATTTGGGTACATCAATACGAACAGGTAGACCTGTGTTTGATGATTTAATGCAATTCTTCCCAGCAACATTGGAATTATCGATAGTAGCGATGGTGATTGCTTTAGTATTAGGTATTCTATTTGGAACAATCTCTGCCATATTCAGAAATAAGGCTATTGATCATATCATTCGTACTGTTTCTATTAGTGGGGTATCTATACCAAGCTTTTGGTTTGCTTTAATCATGCTCAATATTTTTTCTTCAGTTTTAGGCATTACGCCTGGACCTGGACGAATTGATGCACGAGCAACAACTCCTGAAGGGGGAACAGGATTACTTCTACTAGATTCACTTATTAGTGGGAATTTTCAATCATTCGGTGATGTGGCTATGCACTTGATTCTGCCAGCAACGGTGTTAGGATTCTTTACTATGGGATTAATTGCTCGTCAAACAAGATCTAATTTGCTTGAAGTGTTGTCAATGGATTATATACGTACAGCTCGTTCTAAGGGTCTGAAGGAATCTGGGATTATCGTTAAACATGCGATTTCCAATGCAATGATACCAGTCATTACAGTAGCTGGAATAGGATTTTGTAATTTACTAGGTGGAATGGTGCTAGTTGAGAATATTTTTGCTTGGCCAGGAATTGGACAATATGCCTACCTATCTGCCGTTTCACTCGATTTCCCAGCTATATGCGGCGTCTCATTATTAATTGCTTTTATTTATGTTGTTATTAATCTATTAATTGATATCCTTTATGGGATTATTGATCCGAGGGTGAGGTATAAATAATGAGGAAATTTAGCTATTTTATCTCTCAAAAAGGATTTCTTTTTAAACTGGGATTATTCATTTGTGCATTTTGGATTATCGTTGTCATTTTTGCACCATTAATCGCTACACATAGTACAACTGCACAAGATTTATCCATTCGATACCAGCCACCAAGCTTTTCACATTTCTTTGGTACCGATGAGTTGGGGCGTGATGTATTCTCACGTGTTATGTATGGCTCTAGAATTTCTTTATCAGCAGGTATTATTACCGTGATAATTGCCTTTTCTTTTGGTATTTTCTTTGGGGGAATAGCAGGATATAAAGGTGGGAAAGTGGACGAAGTAATGATGCGTTTCTCAGAGCTTATTATGGCATTTCCACCACTAATTTTAGCGATGGTAATCGCAGCA
The DNA here is from genome assembly GCF_057838945.1 of Viridibacillus sp. KH_047. Taxonomy (NCBI): domain Bacteria; kingdom Bacillati; phylum Bacillota; class Bacilli; order Caryophanales; family Caryophanaceae; genus Viridibacillus; species Viridibacillus sp. KH_047. The sequence goes on from NZ_CM174479.1 coordinate 1,909,760, forward strand.
GCACTTGGTCCAAGTATCATAAACTCAGTAATTGCAATGGCCATTATATGGTGGCCAAATTATGCCAGATTAATGCGTTCAATGGTGATCTCCTTAAAAGAAAGCGAGTATGTTACTGCTTCTCGCGTGATGGGTGCTTCACATATTCGAGTTCTATTTTTAGAAATTTTACCTAATAGCTTTGGTCCATTATTGGTTATGGCAACACTTGACCTGGGGAATGCAATCTTGATGTTTTCTGGATTAAGCTTCCTTGGACTAGGAACACAGCCACCTACACCTGAGTGGGGTTCAATGGTATCGGATGGGGCAAAGGTTATTCAAAATTGGTGGGTATCTACCTTCCCAGGGTTAGCAATTTTCTCTATTTCTATAGGTGCTAACTTCGTAGGGGATGGTCTACGAGACTTCCTGGATCCAAAACTCGAAAAAGAATAAGTGGTAAAATGAAATGGAAAAAATTAATAGTAATCAAGTCGAGCCCATTGGCATGCCAATTTATGAAATGAAGAAACTTTTTACAAAACAGGGGAATTTTCAAGAAGTGAGCATGAGTGTTATTTCTCTAATACCTGGCGAACGAATTCCTACTGTAGGCATGAGCTGTCATGATGAAGATGAGTATTCTTATATTTTCAATGGAGAAATAGAAACATACTGTAATGGTGAATACAGTGTGGAAAAGGCTGGAGATGCAACACTAATCCCCGCTGGCGAAGAGCACTGGTGCGTTAATAATAGCAGTGAACCATGTATGCTCGTTTGCTTTATGGTGAAAAAAGCTGAATAATAATTGGCGCTTTCTAAGGGATTCTATTTTTAGTCGGTTCAATTTATTCTTTCAGATTATATAGAAAAGATTTTAAATAGTTGTACACAAGAAATATAATCATCCAATCAAAGGTGTTTCCTCTATTGCAAGGATTTTTTATTAATCAACAAATAAGTTTGCGAATAAATGTACTTAAACAAACGGGGTGCCTTACTTGAAGATCATTGAGTTGCTAGGGCAGCTCTTTTTTCTTTTTGAAGCCGGTTATTGGGATAAATGAATGACACTTTATAGACTCATTTACTTCCACTCGGAGGAATTTAAATGACACAAGAAACATATAAAATTATAGAAGGAGGGGAGTCATAAAATGCAGTTAATGAACAATAATAATCGTGCGCGTATGGTGTACATGATGACCAATAATGAAGTAATGAATCAAATCATTGCCTTTTACATGGACATGAATGGAATGCTGACCTTTGCGGGTTCCTTCTCAACTAATGGTAGAGGTACCGGTACAAAGGAAGTTTCCAATGCAATAGTAAGAAATGGCATCGACCCCTTAACGTCACAGGGCGCCCTTACTTTGTCCCGTGATGGGCGTTTCCTACTTGCAGTTAACGCAGGCAGTCATAGTGTCAGTAGTTTCATCATAACTGATAGTGGAATACCTGTTCTCGCTGATGTGAAGCCATCGGGGGGCGCTCAGCCCAATAGCGTAAATATATTTGGTAATCTTCTCTATGTCTCCAATGTAGGTCATGCCGAAAACAATTTTGCATCAAATATCACTGGTTTTCACATAGATGATAACGGACGTCTTACTGTTATTCCAGGATCCACTCATTCTCTAAGTACTTTCAATGCTCAGCCGGCGCAGGTTCTCTTTAGTCCAGATGGCAGTAAAATTGTTGTGTCCGAGTTTACATCAAATCATCTCAGTGTATTCAATGTAAATAAAAATGGTACGGTTACAGGCCCGATTGTTAATGATTCTTACGGCCAAGGACCATTGGGCGCTTATTTTCTATCCTCTGGAACCCTCTTAGTTACAGAAGCAGTTTCAAATGCGTTGTCTTCTTATTCATTGAGCAACGATGGAATCCTTCAAGTGATCAGCGGCTCTGTACGAAACGGATATAGGACTGCTTGTTGGGTTGTATCAACGAGGGATGAACGTTTTGCATACATTACCAACACCTTAAGCGGCACCATCTCCACCTATCGAATCGATAACAATGGAGCATTATCGGTGGTAAGACATAATACCAGTACACCACCAGGTACAGCGCAAGGTCTTCCTATGGATGTTGGAATCAGTAAAGATGGAAGACATTTTTACACACTTAACGGAAACCAGGGAACAGTGTCAGTATTTAATATCCAAGATGATGGTAGTCTAATAGGAATACAGGTTGCTGCCTGGACTAACTTTCCTTACTTTGGGTCGCAAGGTTTAGCTGTTCTTTGATTTGATTAGGTTTACCATACTGGTGGAAAAGAAAAATACAGAAGTTTCAAAAAACGGCTGCCGACAAATTGGTGGCTTTTGTTATGAGACAACAGAATTGCACGCAAGATTGTGAAGAAATGTACTGAAAGTAATGGAGCAGATTAATTGAATAAAGCTGTGTACAACTAAATGAACCAAATTAAAATACTATCAAATATTAGACTTTAATTTTTAGCAGGAAAAGTGCATTATAGAACATAAAACAAAAGTGATGAAACGCAATGCATATGGCTTCAAGCGCTTCGATCACTTCCAATCAAAAAATTTGTTAAATTTGAAATATAAAAATATCGGGATTCATTTAGGATAAGGTGATGGTGATTTACAGCACCCCAACATTTGACGTAAGAATCTTTATTTCAGACTATAAGTTTTAAAGTATTTTTACTTGATAACAATATACGGTCTCATCATTTCATAATCCTCGTGCTCCAATACATGACAGTGCCATACGTACAATCCTGTATAAGGACCAAATTTCATAATTATTCGAGTTACTTGGTAAGGATTAGCTCGAACGGTATCTTTCCATCCTCGTTCTTGTGATTCTGGAGGGATCGACGGCCCTGTATACTGGATGATTCCTTCCTTGTTAAACTTTTCGACATCAAAATCTCTTCGGTCTATTATTTGAAAATGAATTAAGTGAAGATGCATCGGGTGTGAATCCGGAGAAGCGTTAATGAGATACCATATTTCTGTTGCTCCCAATTTGGGATTTTCAGTTATCGGGTCATCCCAATGTTTATTTTCCAATAACATTAATGGACGACCAAATTTATCTGTATTCATATTAAAATATAGATATCGTTTCTTTGAGGCTGCCTGTTCGTTTATTTTTGGTAGCGGAACCAGATTAGCAGGAATCACACTTGTATCAATACAGGAGAGCGGGAGCGTCACTTGGAACTGCATCACTATACCTGTATTTTCATCTACCGGAACCCCGCTTGGAAAAGGGGTAGGGGCATCATTTATCATAATTACATTCTTGCCCTCCAGATTGCTAAAATCAATGATTACATCTGCACGTTCTGCAGGAGACAACATAATTTCTCTGACACCAATTGGATATGCCATCAATCCGCCATCTGTTCCGATTTGATATATAAGTTGACCCGAATCCAGTTTGATATTATAGAAACGGCTGTTAGACCCGTTTAGTAGCCTAAATCGATATTTACGTGGTTCGACGTTTAGGTATGGCCTTACTTTGCCATTCACCAAGATGGTATCCCCTATAAATTCAGGAACGATTGAAGTCTCCAATTCTGGGACAGGTTTTCTTGGTTGCGTCGGGTAATAAAGAGACCCATCCTTATTAAAAGTTTTGTCTTGTATGATAAGAGGAATCTCATACTTTCCATTTGGTAGATTCAATAATCGTTCTCGCTGATCTCTGATAAGATAGAACCCTGCCAATCCAGCATACACATTGAGCCTCGTGATGCCTAGCGTATGATCATGATACCAGAGAGTACAAGCTCGCATATTATTATCATATTGATACACTTTTTTTCTAAAATATGGACCCACCTGCTCAAATCCTTTTGTAAACCAAGCCTCTGGATATCCATCGCTATCTGATTCAACGCTAGCACCGTGTACATGTACAACTGTTCTTACATCAGGTACATCCGTATGAGCACCATGTACCGTATGATCTATAGGCAAAAGATGTGTAGGGGGGAGATTGTTCGACCATTTAATATATACTCTTTCTCCACTTTCTACTTCAAATGTAGGTCCAGGGTAGCTACCTTCATATCCCCAAACGGTTGTATCAGGTAACTCACTATGGAGAGATTGCTTAAATTGCGTCATATTCACCTTATAATAAGTGTATAAATGATCTTTCCTACGAGGTTTTAAAACAGGGGGGATGGGAAGTTCATCTATGAATTTCGAGAGGACTATGTTTATTGGATTTGTTATGTATTCTGCACAATGTTTATCAGGGGTACAATTACATTGATCGCCACAAGAACAATTCGGATTTTGGCAATGAGGGTTCTGACAAGTGAGAGCCATGTTTGTTGGTGGTGTTTTGTTTTCGCCGCAATGTTTATCAGGAGTACAGTTACAATGATCTCCACAAGTACAATTCGGATTTTGGCAATGAGGGTTCTGACAAGTGAGAGCCATGTTTGTTAGTGGTGTTTTGTATTCTGCACAATGTTTATCAGGGGTACAATTACATTGATCGCCACAAGAACAATTCGGATTTTGGCAATGAGGGTTCTGACAAGTGAGAGCCATGTTTGTTGGTGGTGTTTTGTTTTCGCCGCAATGTTTATCAGGAGTACAGTTACAATGATCTCCACAAGTACAATTCGGATTATTGCAGTATGGGTTCGGGCAAGGTTTGGTGGATGGATGTTGGTTTGGCGAAAATTCGTCACGAACGTTCATACAGCTACCTCCATTTCTTATAATTAAGTTTATTTACTTTATGCAGAGGTTGCTTTATTTAGTGATTTATTACTTGGGATGTTTTTTTAGTTTTCTTAAAGTCTCTTAAAGAAGATGTTGGCAAATCAATAATGATGCGTAGCTATTTTATGTTAACCCAAATGATTTATGTAGCATCAATATTTGATGCTACAGCCAAAATTATATAAAAAGGAGAACAAAGATGAATTTGCAAACACAACGGCCTAAAATTATTCCTTGTACAGAACAATCATTATCAAATTTTTCAAGGGAAGAATACGAAATTGGTCCTCACATCATTCAGTATTTAGAGGAACTAAAAGAAGATTCTACCCTTTCTGGTTGGGGTGTATGGCTGGTTATCAATAAAGAAACAAACTCAATTATTGGTGATATTGGATTTAAAGGTAAACCAAATTCAGAAAACACAGTTGAAGTAGGATATGGAATTATACCTTCAGCACAAAATAAAGGATACGCAACAGAGGCAGTAAACGAAATTATAAAATGGGCGTTTTCATTTAAGAATGTAAATAAAGTAATTGCTGAATGCTTGGTTGATAATTTCTCATCAACTAGAGTGTTAGAAAAGCTAAAGATGAAAAAAATTGGAGTAGTAGATGATATGTTAAAATGGCAATTAGAAAAGGACATTTTTGTGTAAATAACCAAAGACGTATTAATTATAGTACGTCTTCTCAATTTATTAGTTTACGATTTATTTAAATTAACCTGCAAAAGTTCTACATACAGGCGTTAGATCCTACTTCGGTCAAGATAGCAACAATCTTTGAGAAAAGAGCCAAAATAAAACATAACCCTGTATTTCATTTGGTGGAATAAAAACAACCCGCAGATTACATGCTGAAAATGCAAAGCCTAACTTAATAGAAATATATTAAACTTAAACGTTTCAAAAGCCACCACACTTTTGAAGCGTTTTTCTCGTTCTCCAATAGCCAACCGAACAAATTTTCGGTATGATACGAGTAAGGATATAAATAGAGGTGTTAGTATGGGACTTACAGTGATTTTAGCTGAAAAACCATCGCAGGCGAAAGCCTATGCAGATGCTTTTCAAGTAGCAAAGAAAACAAAACATTACATAGAAATTGCCCCGAATCAGACGTTTCCTGATGGAGCGACGATTACATGGGGGATAGGGCATCTAGTTGAATTAAAACAACCGGCAGATTACAAGCCAGAATGGAAGCGCTGGTCGCTGGCACAATTGCCGATGATCCCGGATAACTATGAATTCCGAGTGGCAAAGGGCAAGTGGGATCAGTTTCAAGAAGTGAAGCGACTGTTTAAAGAAGCACGTGTACTTATCAACGCATGTGACGTGGACAGAGAAGGCTCTAATATTTTTTATTCCATCTATCGTCAAACGGGTGTGCGTCAGAAGCCAGTTCAGCGACTTTGGATTAATTCACTAGAAGTAGATGAAATTCGCAAGGGGTTCGCCAATTTGCGAAATAATGACAAGGATCTACTGCTGTATCATGAAGCGCAGGCACGTCAAATCAGTGATTGGCTCGTTGGGATGAATGCGAGCCGTTTATACACGATGCTGTTGAAGGCAAAGGGTCTGAATGAAACGATGTCGATTGGTCGTGTGCAATCGCCAACAGTCTACATGATTTATCAAAGACAACAAGAAATCGAGCATTTTAAACCGACCAATTTCTATGAACTAACAGCTGAATTTTTAGCTGAAAAAGGGCCATATAAAGGGAAAGCGGCTATTAAGAAGGATAAGCGGGAAGAAGTCGAGCAAATACTTCATCAAGCTAGTATTACTGAAGGTGAAATCCTGCCAGGTGTGATTAGAGATGTCAAAAAAGCGCGGAAGCATGTTAAACCTCCGAAGTTACATGCACTTTCTACATTACAAGCTAAAGCCAATAAAATATGGAAATACAGTCCAGCAAAAGTGTTGGAAGTTGTGCAAGGTTTGTATGAGAAAAAGCTAGTCTCTTATCCAAGATCAGATTGTCAGTATATAACCGAAGCCGAATTTAGTTATCTGGCTGACAGAGTAGCGGATTATCAGAAAATCGTAGATAAATCATTTGAGATTGCAACCGCACGTCCTCAAAAACGTTATGTAGATAATGCACAAGTGGAAGAGCACTATGCCATCATACCAACAAAAACAATTCCTACGGCAGCAAAAGTACAAGGCTTATCACCAATGGAGCGAAATATTTACTTTGAAATCGTGAAGAGTGCACTGGCGATGTTCCATAGAGATCATGTATATGAAGAAACGACAATCATGACAAATGTGAAGGCAATCGATTTTAAAACAGTTGGCAAAGTGGAGCTAGATCCAGGATTTAAAACACTATGGAGTGGTAGCGAACCGACAAAGAAAAAGGATGAAGAACCATTATTACCTCCAGTAAATGCGAATGAGGTAGTAGAGTCAAAAGTTGCTATTCATGAGGGGACAACCCAGCCTCCGAAGCCTTATTCGGAAGGACAGCTTGTACAAATGATGAAAACTTGTGGAAAGCTCGTGGATGATGAAAGCGCTAGTGATATTTTGAAGGAAGTGGAAGGGCTCGGTACTGAAGCAACACGTTCAGGCATTATTGAAACGATAAAACGCCATGGTTATATAGAGGTGACAAAAAATATCGTGTCAATCACAGATAAAGGACGCGTATTATGCCAGACAATTGAAGGGTCACTACTATCAAGTCCTACCATGACTGCAAAATGGGAGACGTATTTACGGAAAATCGGGAATGGTACGGGTTCAAAAGAAGCTTTCATCCAAAATGTCTGCAAGTTTTTAAATCATTTAATAGAAGTAACTCCAAAATTGGTAGAGAAAACGGATATTCAAGCAGCCGCTGAGAGTAGTGCTTCCAATGAGCCACTTGGACTTTGCCCGATTTGTAAAAAAGGACAGATGTTATCTCGTAAAAGTTTTTATGGTTGCTCGAATTATAAAGCAGGCTGTAAATTTACTGTATCTAAAACAGTGGCAGGTAAAAAACTATCACCGAAGCAGGTGTCAGATCTTTGTCAATACGGTGTGACAAAGGAAATGAAAGGCTTTAAATCGAAGAAAGGTTCGATATTTAGTGCAAAGTTGAAGCTAGTAGAAGGTAAGATTGTGTTTGAGTTTTAATCCCAAAATGTATATGTAACCATTTCAAGCTATTTAGCATTAATCCAATAAAACAGACCATGCTACTATTATTGATGAAATGCTTCCTATTCCAACTTGATACCACAATACGTAAGTAGTGAATTTACATTGTTTGAACGGTCATTAGGGCTGTTCAAACAATGTTGCTGAAATAAAGTAGGATAGGAGAAGCTCCAATTAGAAGCAACTATTTTGAACTAGTGAAAAATTCTTTATTGATCATTTCATGAAAATATTGATCCATTTGTTTTGCTGGAATCTTACGACCGTTTTGAACCCACCATGCACTTAGTGAAGAGAGCGCCCCTGAGTAAAATTCTACAATGATTTCAATTGGTACCGAGAAATTCTCCCCGCGGTTATTCAACTCTAGAAAATCGTGCTTCAGTGTTTCTTTATTACGATAATTCATGTAGTTATTGAATATTTCATCATTTTTATTTGATTGTATGATGTTGTCAAATAATTCTAAGTTTGGAACCATCTCAAATGATTGGAAAGGTTTTAAAACACGTTCTTCTAAGCTGACCTTCACATATTTTTCGTTAAATTGTTCGATTCCAAAATATAACAAGTCGTATTTATCCTCAAAATGCTTATAAAAAGTAGTTCGGTGAACCATTGCCTTTTCGCAAATTTGATTGACTGTAATTGAATTAAACTCTTGTCCAGGTTGTGAAAGCAATTCTTCAAGTGCTCCCCACAATAGTTTATATGTTCTTCTAACCCTAAGATCGACCTTTTTATCATTAAAATTCATCTACATTCTCCTTGTTTTGTAGTTTATATAGATACTCAACTAAATTTGATTCTTTTAATATTAAAATAAAATGTGTATATTGTTTAATAGACATTTGTGCTTTATCCTACAAGTGTAGCAAATATTTAGGAATGAGGAAATAATTTTGAACACGACGAACCAAGTATCACCAAGTGATTCATTCGATTTATCGAATATAAAAAAAGGACCGATTATCATTGCTATGATTATTGGGGCTTTTGTTTCTATTTTAAATGAAACACTATTAAGTAATGCATTGCCAGAATTGATGCGTGAATTTAGTGTAACACCTACTACTATTCAGTGGTTAACTACAGCCTATATGCTAGTCGTAGGGGTATTAGTGCCTGTTACCGCTTTATTACAACAATGGTTTACAACTAGGCAATTGTTTTTATCTGCAATGATCTTATTTTTAATAGGGACAATTATTGCGGCCTTCTCACCTGCATTTAGCATTTTACTTGTAGGGCGTATTATACAAGCATTCGGAACGGGTTTAATCCTACCGATTATGATGAATACCATTTTAATCATCTTCCCACCGGAAGAACGTGGTGGAGCTATGGGTTTAATCGGCCTAGTTATTATGTTCGCACCAGCTATTGGGCCGACTCTTTCAGGCGTGATTATTGATACACTTGATTGGCGCTGGTTATTTTACATCGTAATACCACTTGCTCTAATATCAATTATTGTTGGAGCGAAGTATTTAAAGAATGTTTCGGAAATAACTAAACCAGCTGTAGATATCTTATCTATAATTTTATCAACAATCGGGTTTGGCGGATTTGTCTATAGCTTTAGTAAGTCGGGCGAGCTAGGATGGGACAATCCAGAAGTATATGGCACTTTAATAATCGGAGTTGCTTCATTAATCTGGTTCATTATAAGACAATTAAAAATCAAGAACCCAATACTTGATTTACGTACATTTAAGTATCCAATGTTTTCAATTACAGTCGTATTAATTGTTATCGTCATGATGGCGATGTTCTCTACAATGACATTACTACCAATGTTTTTACAAGGTGTACTTTTAGTATCAGCTTTTAAATCTGGTTTAATCATGTTACCAGGTAGTGTGTTAAATGGTATTATGGCCCCAATTACTGGGAAGCTTTTTGACAAATATGGTCCTCGTACTATTATCATTCCAGGGATCGTGTTAGTAGCTGTTGCAATGTGGATGTTTATTGGAATTGATGTTACAACGACAACTGGATACATTATTACGATCCATTGTATGCTATTAGTTGGAATCTCGCTTGTCATGATGCCAACACAAACACATGGCTTAAATCAATTACCTAAAGAATTGTATGCTCATGGTACAGCAATCTTTAGTACGTTACAGCAAGTAGCAGGAGCCATTGGAACGGCACTATTCATTAGTAAAATGTCATCTGGACAAAAGGATTATTTAACACAATCAGAAAATCCAAATGACCCAACGGAAATTCTATCTGCTTTAACAGCAGGTTTTGATTCTGCATTTACTTTAGGATTTATCATTGTTTTACTTGCTATAGTTGTTTCGCTTTTCATAAAACGTGCGAAATAAGAGATAGCGTAGTAGTTCTAAAAAGATAAACACGTTTCATTTTATAAAATTGATAATTCATTTATATTGAATTTGAAAAAGGGGCATCCGATAGTCGAGAAATTGACTTTTGGATTGCCCCTTTTTTATTTATTTCTATCTTCATTTTCTTTAGTTAATAATGTTTCTACAACATCAAAAAAGTCACTATTAGTAACTTTATAATGTCTTTTTCCCCAACTTTCAGTATCGCTAAGGATAACCATCTCTTTTTCATCAACAAACAAAAATATAGTAATGCGGTCTAAGTCTGTTGTGATAGACATTATATAGTCACAATTAAACATATCGTAATCATCTTTTGTAAGACGTAGCTTTACTTTCTTAAGTGATTGTAAAATCGAGGAATTATCATTACTAAAAGTATAGCTTTTTCCAAATTTTAATTTATTCATTTTTGTTACATCTATAGAGCTAACCTCACTATCCTTTAAGTGCGTTAGAACATCCGTTATTGGCTTTTCTTTATACTTATTGAATTGAAAAATACCATATGATCCAGCTGCTAATACAATACCGATAATGATGGTGATGAGTGCTTTTTTCATAAAATATAACCATCCCCATTTCTAAAACGTCTTAACATAAGATTAGTGGGAATTAAATACAATTGCAAGTTGTTAGTTGAATAATTTGAATATCATTCCAATCACTTTACCTTTAATGAAGCCTAGTTTAAAAGATACATATAAATATTCTGACAATAGAAAGTCACGACAACATCTTGTTCAAAAGTTGAGCTATAATTACACTAAACATTTCAAATATTGTAAAAGAGAAGGTGAATCGTATGTATAGTAATCTAGAAGAACTAACAAGTCATAAAGTATTTCATTATTTTGCAGAGATATCTAAAATTCCAAGAGGTTCAGGAAATGAGAAGGCGATTAGTGATTATTTAGTTCGCTTTGCAGAAGAGCGTAACCTTGAAGTCATACAGGATTCTGCATTAAATGTCATCATTAAAAAAGATGCTACTACTGGATATGAAAATGTTCCGACGATCATTATTCAGGGGCATATGGATATGGTCTGTGAAAAAAATCAAGATACAATTCATGATTTTGAAAAGGACCCACTTCAATTAAGAATAGAAGGGGACATGCTCTATGCAACGGATACTACTTTAGGAGCAGACAACGGAATCGCAGTTGCTTATGCGTTAGCGTTATTAGATGCAAATGATATCCCGCACCCTTCTCTAGAAGTGGTCATTACAACTGAAGAAGAGACAACGATGAATGGAGCGCTTGCTGTAGATGCTGCCCATTTCAAAGGTGAAATACTGATTAATATTGACTCAGAAGAAGACGGTAAATTACTTGTCAGCAGTGCCGGGGGCGTACATGTTACGCAAGTGCTGTCGATTAAATGGGATAATGCTACGGACCAAGAATTAGCTTATTGCATTCGTATTAAAGGATTAAAAGGTGGACACTCTGGTATCTCTATCAATAAAGAGAGAGGCAATTCTAATAAATTATTAGGTAGAGTATTACATGAACTATCATCTGAATTTCAATATTCAATACAACAGATTAATGGCGGTTTAAAGCCTAACGCCATTCCAAGAGAAGCAGAAGCAACTGTCTTCATTCAACAGGAAGATGTTGAGCAGATAAAAGAGAAAATTGATAAATACAATGATATTTTGAAAAACGAACTACAGTTTTCAGATCCGAACGTATCGATTATCTTTGAAAAAAGAGACATCAGCTCTACAAATGTATTCTCCAACGAAACGAAGCATAAAGCCATTACATCTTTACTGTTAATTCCACATGGTGTTCAAGGAATGAGCATGGCTATAGAGGGGTTAGTGGAAAGCTCGACGAATTTAGGAGTTGTGACGACAACCGATTCAACTATTACATTCGAAAGTGAAATAAGAAGTTCAATTAAAAGTGTAAAATCCTATATGGTGACTCAAGTAAGAACGATTGCAGAAATGCTTGAATGTGAAGTACTCATTGACTCTGATTATCCTGAATGGCCTTATAATCCGGATTCAAAAGCGAAGAAATTATTTGAAGCAACATATAAAGAAAAATACGGTAAAGAGATGGAAGTAATTGCTGTACATGCAGGGATTGAGTGTGGTGTATTTATTGAGAAGATTCCGGGTTTAGATGCTATTTCCATTGGTCCAGATATATTTCTAGTACATACACCAGATGAGCATATCAGTATACCTTCAACAATCAATAACTGGGAGTATTTCATTTATACTTTAAAGAGAATGAAAGATCTTCTGTAAAGGTTTCTATAATGTGAGTATAGTGAATATTTTTATAGAAACCTTACCTCAACAAATATAGAACATTTACATTCATTTAAGAATAAAAGCCTATTATTTAGTATCTAATATTTGCATAAATATATTAATAATATAGTATAGGAGGGAAATAAGATGGAACAGTACTTAGAACAAAACAAAAGCATAAGAGAAGAATTATTGAATAGTGTAAGCAATCTATCGGACGAGCAATTAAATAAGGAAGTTGAAGAAGGTCGTTGGACGATTATGCAAGTACTTCATCATCTGCATATAATTGAATCTGGTGTAGCAAAAGCAATTCAATATACTTTGAAAAAAGGTGAAAAGCACTCTGTTAAAGCCAAGCCAATTGAGTTAACAGTTGACCGTTCTACAAAGATAGAAGCACCTTCATTTGCAGATCCAGAGGCAAAATTTATCACACTAGAAGAGATGAAAGATAAACTGAAGGAATCACGTAATACTCTTCTTCAAGTTGTCTCAAGCAGCGACAAGGATCAACTTAAAGAGAAAGCCTATCCGCAGCCAATATTCGGATTAATGAGTCTAGATCAGTGGGTTCCATTTATCGGATACCACGAAAAAAGACATATTGAACAAATAGAGGAATTAAAAGAAAAACTATAATTCAAGGTAATTTTCGATGTATATAGCTATAGAGAGTAGAGAAGCAACTCTATTGACAAAATAAGTTATTCGTGAGATACTTTTATTTATGCTGATTAGCTAGTTTATAAATGTTGGCATTCTACTAAATGTTTTTGTAGATACTTATTCACACTGGAGTGACTTTGGGGTCACAAGGACGCAAAAGAAGGTAGGGTTTGCGTTGCTTAGGTTAGAAAGCTAACCAGTGGAATTTTACCGCGGTACAGAAAGCTATAGGCTTTTGAGTAAATATTCCCCGGATGATCGGGTTGAAATTTGAGTTTTATTAAAATTAGCTAATTATAAATTAAGGGGTACTCTCATGCTGAGGGTGCCCCTTGTCCAATTCTAGAAATGATTTTTTACATATAAAACAGATGATTAATGCAAATTGATCTGATTAGGAAATGACTATCTCCTTAAATAGATAGTCGTTTTTTATTTGACTGTATCTAAAAAAGTTGGAGGTGCATATAATACATTTGGATAAAATACAAAGTATATGTAATTTAGTGGTAAAATGATGTGGATCCAAATTGCATCAAAATAAGGCCTAAGGGGATGGTGCCAATGGAATTAATCGATAAATATATTCATGAAGTAACTCGTAGATTGTCTCAAAAAGATCGAGCAGCTATTGCTCTTGAATTGAAGGCGACTATTGAAGAAATGTTGCCATCTGATTTTACGGAAGAAGACGTTAAAGAGGCGCTTGTAAAATTGGGTGATCCAGCAGTTCTTGCAAAAACATATCAGGAAAAACCCATGTATTTAATTGGTCCTTTATATTATCAATCCTATTTATCTCTTTTAAAATTGATCATTCCGATTGCAATGACTATTACTCTTATTGCATCTGTCATAGATTTTGCTTTTAGTTATGAGGGGGATGAATCCTTATTAATGGTAGTCCTCACTTTTGTTGGTAAGGGTATTAGTATGATGCTTGAAGTTGCGATTCAAGTATTCTTTTGGTTAACGCTAAGCTTTGCGTTAGTCGAAAGATTTGCCAAAGAGCCAAAAGAGGAACTTTTGACTGGTCTTAAAAAATGGACACTTGATGATTTAAACAAAGTGCAACTAAATACTAAGCATAAATTTATTTCAAAGTATGCGCTTTTTGGTAGTTTAGTATGGACCGCTATTTGGGTTTCTATTTACTTTAATGCGGATCGTTTAATTGGAGTGTATAGGAATAGAGAAGGTGATCTCCTTTTTAAATACCCAACATTTAATCAACACATTTTAAATGATTTTTGGGTTCTGATTGTGATTATTGCTGTCTTAGGTATTGCATTAGCTCTCTATAAACGAATCCAAGGTCAATGGACAAAAAAAATTGTTATCTTCCAAACGTTTTATGAGCTCATTTCAACTGCAGTATTTATCATAATCATTACGCGTCCAAATATTATTGAACCAGAGTTTACAAAGCATTTATTGAATTATATTGATATGCAGGAGGACAGTGTTGTTTTAATGATTGTTTTAGCTACCATTGTGATTTCTGTTATTACAGCTGCATTTTCCATAAAAGACGCTGTGAGCAGGTCTAGGATGTAACGATTTTACCAGCTACCTAACAAGAAACGACTATCACTGTGCGAACTGATAGTCGTTTTTACATGAATTATTCTAAGGTGAAAAAGAGTAAGAAGTATCACAAATATAAGTGAAATTAAGTATTATTTCTTTATTTACGAAATGATTATTGACAGTTAAAAGAATCTGATGCATGCTTAAATTAAATATTTAGCGAAAAGAAGACTAGTATGTGTGATCTTACTGTATAAGAGAGCGATGTTCACCGGCTGCAAGGCATCGTAACAGCAAACACGCGGAACCTACTTCTTAGCTCCTATGCAAACATAGGCGCAGTCTCAAGCGTTATGAGGTTGAGTGGGGTGCATTTAATGCATTCAACTAAGGTGGTACCACGAGAAGTAACCCTTTTCGTCCTTGATATATTCGAGGGCGAAAAGGGTTTTTTTATGTTGTATTGGAGGCAGTAAAGATGGATAAAAAAAGAATTGTTGTGAAAATAGGTAGTAGCTCTTTGACGAATGCGAAGGGTGAGATAGATCAAATAAAGTTTCAAGATCATATAAATGCAATTGCAACACTACGTCAAGCTGGTCATGAAGTGGTATTAGTATCATCTGGGGCTGTGGCATGTGGTTTTCGTAAGCTAGGCTACTCTTCAAGACCCGTTACGTTAAAAGGAAAACAAGCAGCTGCAGCAGTTGGTCAAAGCCTATTAGTACAATCATATACAGAACAATTAAGTAAACATGGTATTGTGACAGCACAGATTTTATTAACTAGAACGGATTTCTCAAGCAAGAATCGCTATAAAAACGCTTATTCTACATTGTCAGAATTATTGGATCGTTCCGTATTACCAATCATCAACGAAAACGATACGGTGTCAGTAAAAGAACTTACTTTTGGTGACAATGACATGCTATCTGCGCTAGTAAGCGGATTGGTACATGCTGATCAGTTAATTATCTTAACTGATATCAATGGATTGTATGATGCTAATCCATTTAAATATCCAGATGCAAAACGCATTGATTTCTTAACTGAAGTTACGGAAGAAATGTTGTCATTCACTAGTGGTGCAGGTTCAAAAGTAGGAACGGGTGGCATGGAATCAAAATTAATGGCAGCGAAAACGGCGTATGAACTGGGCGTGAAGGTATTTATCGGGAACGGTAAAGGTGATCGAAAATTATTGCATGTATTGGAAGGTACAGGGGACGGGACGTATATAGAGAAAGACGAACTTCCTGTATTAAATAACAATAAGCAATGGATTTCATTATTTTCAGCTATTTCAGGTAAAGTCTTTGTGGACGAAGGTGCGGAGCAAGCACTTGTCTCGAAAGGTAGCAGTTTACTTCCTGCAGGTGTCTATAAAATGGAGGGTGAATTCCAAAAAGGCGATGTGGTTGAAGTTTACGGTAAAAATGGCGTGCTAGGAAGAGGAGAAGTACTCTATTCCGCAGAAGAACTAAAACAAGCGATGGGGAAACGTACAAACGAGCTTTTCGTATCAAATATTGAAGTCATTCACCGTGATAAGTGGGTAAAAGCATAACTAAGTGGAGGTAACATAATGAGCGAAGTAAAAACAAAAGGTAAGTTAGCGAAAATAGCAAGTTATCATATGAACAGTAAAACAACGCAAGAGAAAAATGAGGCATTACAAAAAATTGCAGAACAACTACTGATAGATAAAGAAACGATAATTGAAGAAAACAACAAGGATATTGTAGCGGGTAGAGAAAAAGGTCTTTCGGAATCTGTTTTAGACCGCATTTTCTTAAATGAAAAACGTATTCAAGATATGTCAGATGCGATTCTATTATTAGTAAAGTTAAATGATCCAGTTGGAGAAGTAATAGAGGATATTCAGAAAGAAAATGGTTTGCATATTGAGAAAAAACGAGTGCCACTAGGTGTGATTGGCATGATTTATGAAGCAAGACCAAATGTTACAGTAGATGCAGCGACACTATCATTGAAAACAGGAAATGCTGTACTTTTACGTGGCAGCTCATCTGCGAAATTTTCGAATATCGCACTAGTTGCATCTATACATAAGGCACTTGAGCAGACAACATTACCAGTAGATGCAGTGCAGTTAATCGAAGATACAAATCGTGAAACGGCGAAGGAATTATTTCATCTAAAAGAATATCTAGATGTACTGATTCCTCGCGGTGGAAAAGCATTAATCGATACGGTTGTAAGTGAAGCGACAGTTCCGGTTTTAGAAACGGGAGCAGGAAATTGTCATATCTATATAGATGAATCGGTAAAACCTGAGATGGCAACAAGTATTGTCATTAACGGAAAAACACATCGTCCATCTGTATGTAATGCAACAGAAAGTGTATTAATCCATGAAAAATGGTTTGCAGAGCACGGTGTTGCTCTATTAGAAGCGTTAGCAGCACATAATGTTGAGGTTATTGGCGATGACACTGTTTGTAATGCATTTTCAGGTGCAAAGCTTGCTACAGAAGAGGATTGGGCAACAGAATATTTAGCATTAACAGTTAGTGTAAAAGTCGTGTCAGAAGTGGTAGAAGCTATCGAACATATTAATATATACGGTACAAATCATTCAGAAGCTATCTTAACAGAAGATGCGTCTGCAGCAGCGCTATTTTTAAATGGCGTAGATGCAGCAGCAGTTTATCATAATGCCTCTACGCGCTTCACAGACGGCTTTGAATTCGGTTATGGTGCGGAAATCGGTATTAGCACTCAAAAACTTCATGCAAGAGGACCAATGGGTTTACAAGCAATGACTTCGAGTAAGTATTTTGTATATGGGGATGGGCAAGTAAGAAGCTGATGGCTTAAAATTCAATTTGACTTATATGTATATAGTTAAAGAGATGAAAGCTGTTAGTGTTAACACTAACAGCTTTTTTGTAATTGCAAATTGACTTAACTATGGGATGAAACCTCTAGTAAAATGAGAGTTGACAGTTTAAATTGCTAGAATCATTTCATCCTATATTAAAACATCCCAACTAATAATAACTGTTTACATAAAGGAAAATTTACACTGAATATTGAAACTGTATTGGGAATATTTTGCACATTAAAGTGATGATTTTGCTATGATTAGAATAAGAAAAATGAGGGAATGGAGTGGGATTTATGCGTAAACGAAAAGCTTTTATAATAACTTCACTCATTGATCGATACAGCTTTGATTTATGCAAATTCATTACTCGTGCATATACGTTCCTAATTTACATGTTCGATGATCTTTTATTGAGTTGTAAATACCTTTTGATAGTTTATTAAAAAGTTGTCTTCTTAATATTGTTATAACTCCGTAAGTGCGTTCCGGCCCTGAAAATGCTATAGTTTACTTATGAAACGTTTAGATTTAAAGGAGCAAATGATGCAAAGATATACTTATTTACACCCAAATTCAATTGATACTACACCAAAAATTACGGTAGCTGATGAGTTAGATCAAGCTATATTTACATTCCAACGCCACTACTCAAATGGTTTAAAGCGCATACTAGATAAAGTAATGGATTATCGTTATTTTCTACGATATGACGTTTATGATATGCAGGACGAGCCACTTTTTACTTGTAAAAAGGTAAATCGTAAAGGAAAAGTTTTTTATGAAGCAATAGATTTAAAACAACAAAAGAAATATATGCTTGCATACGACGGTTGGAAAGAATTGATTCCAGACCTTGTGATCACAGATGGAGATATGAAAATGATGATACATAAGGAAATGGAAGATTGGTCCCGCTTTGCACTTGATGGTGTAGATATTGCTCGTTGGAGGGCAACAGCAGGTGATGAGTTCTTGATAGAGCTAGAGATTGAAGAGCATTCGCCAATTCAAAATCCAGCATTTTTCATCGCAATTAGTCAATGTGTTCTTTTTGTTGGTGCATAAATAAAACGTAGTAGATAAAATGTCTACTACGTTTTTTATTTGCTCATTGAGTGGACTATTAGATCAATATGTGTAAAATAATTCATCATGCCAAATAAAATAAAGGCAATCCCTGCTATTTGCCAACAAGTAATCATGACTTTGAAGAAACTTGGTTTTGCATATTGTTTTAAAGTAAAAGGTAACAAGATAGCGCCGATTCCTGTGAGTGCATATAAACCGGAGATGAAGAGACTCTCAACTAAAGGGTATTTGGTAAAGGTACTAGTAATTAGACCGTCATTTAATGTAGTGAATAATTGAAGACGGATACTTGCAATGGCAATAGATAAAAGTGCAAAACCCAAAGCAAACGTAAAGTAAGAAAGTGGTTTTAGCAATATTGGTGCCTCTTTCATTAATATTCGAGAAATAGTCATTGAATCAATATAATCAACGTTATTTTTCGCGAAAACATTAGCTTTTCTCCATAGAAGAATGGCTACTGCTAACAATAAAACACCAAAAGCTAATGAAGATTCGCCAAAGATAATATTATTATAAGGAAAATCTATTTTAGATAAAGGAGATTTTAAAGACATATGTGCTCCGGTTATTGTTAAAATAAAACCTGGGATTGCGAACCCAATTGACCAACCTTCTAGCTGTCCAATTTTAGATCTCTTTAAATGCTTCATAAATCGAACTATTAACAGTAATCCGATACCTATTGAAATAGACATTATGGCACTATTGAGAGGTATCGTACCTAAATTTATAGTAATGTTTATCACTCCAAAAAGAGAAAGAATGGACTTAGTGTCAACATTAGTGAGAAAAACATGCATACTTATAAAGAAAAATGAAAAGCGTATTGTTAGAATGGTGAAAGAAAATGCTGTACCTACTTATTTTGAATGGAGTGAAAGAATTGAAAGAGAAGGTTTTACCAATAACTTCAATAATATTATTGATAATAGCAGTATATTTTTACATTGAATCAAGGTCTTATTTGTTTATAGATTATTTAGGAAGATTTACAGCAATACCGATTGTCTTATTAATGGGGTTGGGCATCTATTACATATCGCAACGTCGAGAGAATCAATATGCTCGCATTAGTTCTCGCTTATCTATTTCCACTATCATTATCGTCCTTTTATTAATTATCAGCTTTGAATTGTTTAAGCCATCATATACACTTGCTGATGCAGAAGTGAAGATCGCTGACAAATATGGCGTAAAAGTAATAACAGAAAAGAGTGATAAAATCATTTACAACACTGATACCTTTGCATTCCACACAGATTGCTATTTGATTGTTGGTCGAGAGGTCGATAAAGAAAATCGCTTTTTGTTTTATCCATATTCTGGTGAAATGGCTAAAATAGAAAACGAATAGGAGTGATACTTTGAACAAAATACATATCGTTTTTGGAGACTCAGCTGCTGGCAGTTTAAAACATGGACTACGCTTAATGAAAAAAACAGATGAAGAAAAGGTTATTGTCGTAGAGATATTTTTTCCATAGGACCGTTAAATGATGCACAAGCTCGTAAAGAGTGGATGCAAGAACACATCTTTAGAGAAGTGGATGAGTCGTACACTCCTTTACAAAGCGATCAATTACAAGGCTTACAAGATGATGTATCTGTTTGTATTTGGATATCTGATAGTGCACATGAACAAGTAGGGTTACGGTTTGTAATGAATGAATTAAATAATGCACAAAATCCAATTGAAATAGTGAATGTTAGTAAACAATTAAAAACATTAGAACCAAGGCTTGTGCCTAGGACTACAGGTGAAGTGATTTCAGAACAATTAATTAAAATGATGCCATATTGCGAGCCAGTCACTAAATTAGAAAAAACACGTTATGTTAACGAGTGGCAGCAACTTTCAAAGACAAAGAATGTTCTGCGTTATCTAGAAGAGGACATAATTATTTCTACAGAAGCTAATTATTATGATGATTTCATCATTGAATGTACTAAATTCTTACATAGAGAAATATTGGATAGAAAAGAAGAAGAGCCCGAGGAATTTATGAAGGCAGCTAGGTTAGTTGGGGAAGCTTCTGGCAATATTGAAAATCATATCGGTGATGCATTTATTGAGTTTCGTTTAAGAGAATTAATAACAAACGGTATGTTTGAAGTAAAAGGAGATACAAGTGCAATGAGCTTATATAGCGTAAAATTAAAGGCTGCCTTCATGTGAAATGAGGCAACTTTTATGTAAATTCTATTCAATCAGAGGTGATGATCATGGGAGATTTGAAGAAATTAAGTCCAATTGTAGCAGCACATCAATTTATCAATAAGTATTTTCCGAATTGTCAAGGAGCAGTATTGGCTGGAAGTGTTGTCAGAGGAGAGGGAACAGATACTTCTGATCTTGACATAGTTGTATTTGATAAAAGTCTAAATTCAAGTTATAGAGAGTCGTTAATCGAATTTGGTTGGCCAATCGAAGTTTTTGTACATAATTTAACGTCTTACAAATATTTTTTCGAACTCGACTACAAAGTAGCTAAGCCTTCTATGCAAAGGATGTTATGGGAAGGGATTATATTAAAAGATGAAGGGATTATTCAATCAATAAAGCAAGAAGCTAAAGAGATATTAGATAAGGGGCCTGAAAGATGGTCAGAAGAAATCATTACAACAAAGCGTTATTTTATAACAGATGTATTAGATGATTTTATAGGTTGTAAAAATCGTGCAGAAGAAATTTTTATAGCTAACGCTTTAGCTGAGCTTATTCATGAATTTGTGTTAAGAACTAATAATCAGTGGATAGGATCCTCAAAATGGATAATTCGAGCATTAAAGAACTTTGATGAAAAGTTTACAGAGGAATTTGTTGATGCATTTGATACGTATTATAAAACGGCTGAGAAAAGTAAAGTTATTCAGTTAAGTGAAATGGTAATAGAGCCTTATGGTGGTCGTCTATTTGAAGGTTTTTCGATGGGGAAAACTAAGTAAATTCATTAATTAAAGAATGAAATAGAGCCATAGAAAGATACCGCTTTAAAGTGGTATCTTTCTATGGAGCATTTATCATAAATAAGCATTTTTCATTAGATTAAGAATTACTTATTCGATACTTAAATTGTTTGAGTTGAAAAAGAACAAAGCAACCGATACAAAACCCTAAAATAGCTATAAAAGAGGCAACAGCGACCATGATCGTAAATGTATATGCAAGTACTGACCAATTAGCTAAATAGCCAATTAAGCCAAGAAATAAGCAAGAAATAGCTATACATGAATTAAACTTTTGCTGGCCAACATCTTCAGGCATATAAGCAGAAGGTTCTTTTTTCAAAAAGCGACGAGCAAATTTCATAATGGGATTATAATTAAAAATCAAACCAAGTAAATTTGCCACTAAAGGAATGGCTAGTATCCAAGGCTGACCTATAATCCAAGTTAAAATAACGCTTAAAAGTATAGTCCATTGATTTACACG
This sequence comes from Viridibacillus sp. KH_047, assembly GCF_057838945.1. Taxonomy (NCBI): domain Bacteria; kingdom Bacillati; phylum Bacillota; class Bacilli; order Caryophanales; family Caryophanaceae; genus Viridibacillus; species Viridibacillus sp. KH_047. Next base: position 1,931,869 of record NZ_CM174479.1, read on the forward strand.
AACTAATGGTCTTGGAATAAAAGGAACGGTACTCAAATTAAAAACCAACCTTTCTTATTGGAATAATTTTATTTTATACGAAATTGTTTAATTTGTGAAGACGAAACTACAATTAAAAGGAAAAAGCTGCACCAAAAGAGTAGCAGCTTTACACAATTAATATTGATATTTTTTTGTATCTGTAATGATTTTAAAGTGAATACCTTTAATTTCCTTCGTAATTTCCTCTTTTACATCATCCAGATTGACTAGTTTATTTGACCCTACATAAGTTGAAAGCTCATCCATTAAGCGGTCAAATGAATTCGAAAATAGGCTACGCATCGCATCGAAGTCTAAGTTTCGGAAGCTTCCATCAATCTCGTAAGCTTCGATTGAATTCATTTGCTTTGAAGCACCCGCGAAGCGATCATCATACACCGTATATGTTTCATCAGAAAAGGCAACGATATATAATTCTTCTCCCGTAATCGTATGTAATTCAATATTGTTCTTATGTTTTTTGACATCTGTAATACTGTGAATACCTTCTGTGTGTTTAATGTTAAATAAGCTCATTTAAAAACCCCCTAGATATTAAACCCATATAGAATCTAGTCGATTGAAAAACCCTATAAGGTTACTTTAATCATATCACAATTACCTGAAATTTGAATTTGTTCGTTACAAATTACTCATGATAATATTAATGATTTATAAACGTTATAAATAGTTATTTTACATTATTACCATAATTTATTAAATTTTATATTTACAAGGAAAATATAGGATGTATAATAATATATATAAGTATAAAATAGAATTATAGACACCTCGATAGTCTATGTAACAACCCCAGCATTTACCCAAATCTTTTCTAAGCGTAATCAATCACTTTATCTATGTTTTTTTCACAAGTTTATAAAAGCTGTACAAATGGAAGGGACTGGATGTATGAAATATTTTACAAAGCAGTGGTTTGAAGAAAATCAATTATCTAATTATTTATTTTTTCTTGTTACCATGGGCGATTGGGAAGAGGAAAAAGCTTATTATAGAGAGTATGGCATAGATTTAGAACAAGAACGCAAAATGGAATTACAACGAGATCGAGATAAATTGTTAAAACTTTTACCTAAAGAATTTCATCCATATGTTCTAGATGGCTCTATTATCGAAGGAACTCCAAGTAACCAATTGCGTAACTTGGCAAAAAACTGGCTGGTGCATTTTGATGCTTTGACCAATGAAAAGTTCGAAAGCTGTGCAGCAGATTTTATTGCAGCTAAAATGAAACTTCCCAAAACCGTAAGTGAACTATTTGTTGACTCATTTCATGATGCAATAATTCATTCAATAGAAAGAAATGAGGACCAAACATGTACAATCAAATTGAATTTAGAAAATACGTATCATGAAACGGATATGTTAACGATTACGTTCATTGGTGTTAGTGAATTTACTAGTACAGCTCCAGTCAGAAATGGCTCTTGGTGGTTGTACGAAGAGATATCAATGGTTGAGGACGGTTTTAGACTAAGTGTTTTATTTGATAGCCCATTAGCTGAATTTTCTATTGTTGCTAAAGATGTTGTAATTGAATCTAAATAGTAAATAAGAAATGACGTATGGCATTGAACTATAACGATGCTGAGAGTCAACAGATCCAAATGAAGTACGAATAGATCTAATGAATTTCATACTTTGAGATATTGAAAAATTCACTTATAAACGAAAATAATGGAATCTCATTCGATTGATTTTGATATACTAGAAGAAAACTAGGAGTTAACCTCATGTCCTTTTTAAAAACGAGAGAGATTTTAATGTTAAGTGGATTAACTTTACTATTCGTAATGGATTATTTCTCACAGTTGGAGATATTTTCAGTGATTCTGAGAAAAACTGTTCTAATATTTATTGTAATATTTCTATTAATTTGCTTTTTGCCAATTAAACAATCGAAAAGTAATGCATTAGATGAATTTAAGTGGCATGCTTTTTTAGTAGGTTATATCATTTTAACAATAATAGTGATGCAACTTCTTGGTGGTGAATCATCAAGTGGTATTAGCTTCAACAATGGGTTTGTTTGGCTCGTATTACTTATCACTGTTTGGGAATTACGCTCAAAATGGCGTAAAGTGAAGCAGGGAACAGCTGTGAAAGAAAACTAATATTATTGCTTAACATAATGAAAAACCACCGTTCATATAATGAGCGGTGGTTTTGTCGTGTTATTAAGCATTTTGCCATTTCTTTACGGATGCAGCGGTACCATAAACGAAGTGTTTATCAGCAACTTCATAAAATGAAGCGCTTTCATCTAAGTCTTCATGTACATAAGAAATTCGTGTACGTTTTGATTCTGATAATGGATCTGGTAATGGAATAGCAGAGAGCAAGGATTTCGTGTAAGGATGGACAGGCGAATGATAGATATCATCTGCTAATCCAATTTCAACGATTTTCCCGCGATACATAACTGCTATACGGTCACTAATATATTTCACCATAGAAAGATCATGAGCAATGAATAAATAAGTTAAATTAAATTCTTTTTGTAACTGTTTTAATAAGTTTACAACTTGTGCTTGAATTGATACATCAAGTGCAGAAATCGGTTCATCTGCAATGATAAAGCTTGGATTTAAACTCAGTGCACGAGCAATACCAATCCGTTGTCGTTGTCCGCCAGAAAATTCGTGAGCATAGCGGTTTGCATGTTCTCTATTTAAACCAACAGCTTCTAGTAAGGATTCTACTTTTTCGCGGCGTTCTTTTTTGTTCTTATAAAGACCGTGAATATCAAAGCCTTCACTAATAATTTCACCAGCTTTCATTCTAGGATTCAATGAAGCGTATGGATCCTGGAAGATCATTTGCATTTGGCGGTTAAATTGCTTCATCTCAATTGCTGATTTACTACTATGAACATCTTTGCCATTAAAGATGATTTGTCCATCCGTTATATCATATAAGCGAATGATAGAGCGGCCAGTTGTAGATTTACCACATCCAGATTCTCCTACTAGACCAAGAGTTTCACCTTCATAAATGTCGAAACTAATGCCATCAACAGCTTTTACGGGCTCCTTTGAAGAACCGAAATATTGAGTTAAGTTTTTAATTTCTAATAGTTTTTTCGCCATTTAGCACATTCTCCTTTCCTAAATATCCTTCAATTCGTTTTGCTACAGCTTCAGGAATTGGAATTTTAGGTGCATCAGGATGTAATAACCATGTTTTGGCAAAATGCGTTTCGCTTACTTGGAACATAGGTGGTTCTTTTTCATAATCAATTGCCAAAGCAAATTCATTGCGAGCTGCAAATGCATCTCCTTTAGGAGGATTGGTTAAATCAGGTGGTGAACCTGGAATAGTTCGTAATAACTCATCTGAATTACTATCAATATCTGGCATAGAACCGAGTAATCCCCATGTGTAGGGATGCTTAGGATTATAGAAAATTTCATTTACTGTACCATATTCAACAATTTGTCCAGCATACATAACTGCCACTCGGTCAGCGACATTTGCAACAACGCCTAAATCATGTGTGATGAAGATAATCGAAGTATTACTCGTCTTTTGAACTTCCTTCATAAGTTCTAAAATTTGTGCTTGAATTGTTACGTCAAGAGCAGTTGTCGGTTCGTCAGCAATTAATAGTTTAGGCTCAGCTGCTAGAGCAATAGCAATCACAACACGTTGTCGCATACCACCAGAAAACTCGTGTGGATACTGTTTATAGCGTTTTTCAGGCATTGGGATTCCTACTTGATCTAATAATTTTATAGCGCGTTTTTTTGCATCCGACTTTGAGACATCCTTATGTTTTAAAATTACTTCAGTAATTTGTCTACCGACACGCATAGTTGGATTCAATGATGTCATAGGGTCCTGGAAAATCATCGAGATATCATTGCCTCTTACTTTAGACATTTCTTTATCAGATAGGGGGATTAAATCACGACCGTTAAAGATGATTTCACCAGACTCATAAATACCAGGAGGTTCTGGAATCAGCTTCATCAAGGCATTACTTGTAACACTTTTACCCGAGCCAGATTCGCCTACTATAGCAAGTGTTTCTCCGGCAGTTAATTCAAAATTTACACCGCGGACAGCTTGTACGACACCCGCAAACGTTTTAAAATGGATTCTTAAATCTTTTACTTGTAAAATTGGTTCACTCATTCTGTTCAACCTCCTTATTTACGTAGTTTTGGATCTAGTGCATCGCGTAAGCCATCGCCAACTGCATTAAATGCAAAAATAGTTATAGAAATCATTAGCGCAGGGAAAATTAGTCTCCAAGGCGCATTTGTAATAGCATTGTTTCCTTCAGAAGCCATTGTACCCCAGCTTGCTATTGGTGCTGATACACCAAGGCCAAGATAACTTAAGAAAGATTCTGTGAAAATGGCAGTTGGAATAGTTAATGTCATTGTTACTAAAATAGCACCTAATGCATTTGGAATTAAATGTTTAATAATTAAATGTTTCGTATTAGCTCCTAGCGTACGGGAAGCTAAGACATATTCTTGGTTTTTGATGGATAGTACTTCACCACGAACTATACGAGCCATATTAATCCACCCAGTGACAGAAAGTGCGATAATCATAGGTATTAAACCATTCCCAAAATCTCCATTTCCTAAAACTACTGATAAAACGATTACAACAAGTAAATAGGGGACTGCTGTTAAAACATCTGCAATACGCATCATAATATTATCTACACGTTCTCCAGCTAGGCCTGAAATACTACCCCACAATACCCCGATAATTAAATCGATAACAGCAGCAGTAATACCAATGAACAAAGAAATTCTTGCACCTTCCCAAACACGAACAAATACATCTCTTCCTAAATCATCTGTACCAAACCAATTTGCTGCCGATGGAGCTTTATTGTATATTCCTAGTTGTTCACTATAAGTATATTGTGAAAATACGGGTACAAAAATAGCCATTAATAAAATAGTTACAAGTGCTATTAAACCGAATATAGCTAATTTATTGTGAGAAAATCGGATGATAACCTCTTTCCAAAAAGACACAGATTTCTTTGCTAGCTTTTCAGTTTCATCATGTCTTCCACCGACAATTTCAAACATTTCTTTTTCGATTTTTTCTAATTGTTGTTGTGGCATTATTTTTTCGCCCCTCTCAGCTTAATACGCGGATCGATAATTCCGTATAAAATATCTACGATAAATACCGCAAGTAAAAGGATGATAGAGTAGAAGACGGTAGTACCCATAATAACTGTATAATCACGATTCGAAATACTAGTAACGAAGTGTTTACCAAGTCCCGGAATTGCGAAAATTTGTTCTACAATAAAACTTCCCGTCACAACACCAGCTGTTAAAGGTCCAATATATGTAACGACAGGTAATAGGGCATTACGTAATGTATGTCTGAATACGATTGTCCATTTGCCAATTCCTTTTGCTCGGGCCATTTTGACATAATCACTATTATTTTGCTCAAGCATACTGGATCGCGTAAGTTTGGCGATAAAACCCATATGTGTCAAGGCAATGGCGAAAGCAGGTAAAATACTATAGATAAAGCCTTTCCAACCACTGATTGGGAACCAACCAAGTTTAAAAGCTATGAAATACTGCAATAAACCAGCCAATACAAAAGAAGGAATTGATATTCCAAGAACGGCAATTGTAGTGGCTAAATAATCGGGAAAACGATTGTGGTATAGTGCTGAAATGACACCTAAAAGTATGCCTAGTCCCACAGCAAGTAGCATGGCTTCGATACCCAACGTTAAAGAGATAGGAAATCCTTCTGAAATCATATCATTTGTAGAACGCATCTTATATTTCATAGATTCACCAAAATCGAATGAAGCTGAATCGATAAGATAATCTTTATATTGGATATACCAAGGATTATCTAATCCATACTTTGCATTTAATTGTTTCTCTATTTGAGGTGGAAAACTACGCTCACTCGCAAATGGACTTCCTGGGGCCAATCTCATTAAGAAGAATGTGGCAGAAATTATGACAAAAAGAGCAAGCAAAATGTACATAAGTCTTTTTAAAATGTATTTAATCACATGAAACTCCTCCTTTTTTACTTAGAGTTTAGTTTAAAAAAAGCTGTCTCATTAGCCGAATAAACGACTATGAGGCAGCTCTTTGCTGTTGATAGAATATCTAACAGTTTATCCAGCGTGTACTGCGTGCGTACTATTCAGTGATATCTGCTCTTTTAAGCTGGATATTACCGATTGGGTCAGGTTCCATACCTGTTACAGAATCCTTTTTAACAAAAAGGCTAGTGTAGTAATAGATAGGTGCAACTGGTAGTTCACCCATTGCAATTCCTTCAGCTTCTTTTAAAATTTCAAGACGCTTTGCAGGGTCTTTTTCAGATACTGATTTCTTCATCAACTCTTTGTACTTAGGATTTTCCCATCCAGTATCATTGTTGCCATTATCAGCAGTAGAGTACATTTCTAGGAATGTGTAAGGATCTCTATAGTCAGCGATCCAACCCATACGACCTACTTCATAATCTAGGTTTGTAAGTTTATCTAAATAAACTTGCCACTCAGAGTTATCGATTTTAGTTTCGATTCCTAAGTTTTTCTTCCATCCTTCTTGGATAAATTGAGCAACAGCGTTATGTGCTTCACTTGTATTAATAGAAATTCCGATTTTAATGTCAGAAGCTTTTTTAATACCAAGTTCTTTCATACCAGCTTTAAGTGCAGCTTTTGCACCTTCAATATCATTGTCTTTAATATAACCGCGGTCTTCTTCAAAACCAGCAACAGCAGAAGGAACCATTCCTAAAGCTGGTGTTTGTTCACCTTTTGTTACATTTGAAATTAACTCTTGGCGATTAATAGCTAATGTCAAAGCTTTACGAATATTAGCATTCTTCGTGAATTTACCTTTGGTGTTTAATTTGTACCAATAAATACCAGCTAATGGCTGAATATTTAATTGGTTGCTCTTTTTGAACTCATCAATTGAATCTAGTGCCACGTTTTGGAACGGAGAACCTAAATAATCAATTTCACCAGCTTTAAACATACTTATAGCAGTAGGTTCTTTTTCAACCATGCCAATATTTACTTCGTCTAATTTAACATTGGCAACGTCCCAATAATCAGCATTCTTTTCTAATTTTAAAGAGTCATCATGTTTCCATTCAGCTAATTTGAATGGACCATTTGTAACGTAGTTTTCACCAGCATCTGCGTACCATTCTTTGTTTGCTTCAGCAACCTTCTTGTTAATAGGCATATATGTTTGGAATGCTGTTAACTCAAGGAAGTAAGGCGTAGGATTTGCTAAAGTAACTTCCAATGTTTTATCATCTACAACTTTAATAGCAATATCATCAGCAGAACCTTTACCAGTATTAAATTCTTCAGCACCTTTAATAGGGTAAAGTTGAGATGCATATTCAGATGTATTAGCTGGATCTAAAGCCCATTTCCAAGCGTATTCAAAATCGCCTGCAACAACAGAATCACCATTTGTCCATTTAGCATCACGTAATTTAAACGTGTAAGTCAATTGGTCATCACTAATTTGAATATCTTCAGCCAATGCTTTTTCATATTTTGCATCTTTATCAAGTCTAGTTAAACCTTCAAAAAGGCTTAATAAAATATTCCCAGAAGTTGTATCAGTAGCCAACTGTGGATTCATTGCAGGTGGTTCAGAAGAAATAACCAAATTTAAAGCTTTTTTCTTTTCTTGCACTTCATTTCCAGTACCTTTATCACCTTTATTACCTTCATCTTCTTTAGCTGTTTCTCCCCCAAAATTACATGCAGCTAAGATTAATGAAATGATTGCTAAAAGAGTAAACAGTACGTACTTTTTCTTTTTAGCCATTTAAATCCCCCTTATCTAAAATAATAAGCCCTTGTGAAAAGCTTAATTTCAATATAACAAAAAAAGAATTCCATAGAAACAAATAAAATCCATTTATATATTTTATTAGTGTAATAACTTTTTAATAGTAATATTGGTAGATTTAGTGCGTTGAATTGTCAAAGTGAGTTTGTGGTATTTTTATGATAATAAAAATAGTAATTTAATAAATATGAAAGAAAACTATTAATGTGGATATTTGTTATGTTATCAATATAATAAAATATATAATTTCAGAATATTAAAAATAGTTCGAAATAACCATATATCTAATTACTGAATATTCTATCTAATTCTCGCTATTTCTACATTAATATACTTTTTTCGTAAAATACTTACCGCTTTAATTATATGATTCAAAGTATTCTTTTATGTATTAATGTATTATTTTAAGATTTAACTCCAACTTTTAATTTGTTATTATTGAAGAAGAGTTCGTCACCTATTTTGGTTAATACAAAACTTTTAGTCTAATTATTACTGATCTGTATATGAAAATGATGAATTAGTATGTGCGATTTCAAATATAACTAATATATAATTTTCTATATTTTAGATGATAAATTTGTACAAGTTACATACACCGTTAGTGTTTTTAGGAGCAGGGGGCATCAATTAATTGATTTCTTGTATCGAGCAGTAATCTTGAACGATGGGTTTACACCAAATAGATTTAAAATGTAAGAAAGTATAATGAAGGAACTACGAAATAGGGCAACAACCAAAAAGGGTCCATTGCGTATTTTAAACGCAATGGACCGTTACTTTTAAACATGAAATTAAATGAAAGTGGTGAGAATATGAATAATCATAAAGTAATGATCGTTGACTTTGCTCATAATGGACCTCAAACGTGCTTTGTAAAATTCTCTGGTTACGATGATGAATTGAAAAGAGAATTTACAGGGATGGTGCGTTTTGTAGGAGAGTTACCATATGGTGATGTAATTCATCCAGCAAAAAGTGAACTTTCAAATAGCTGTAGAGAGTTTCTGAGAAATTATTTAATACAACGATTTAATCAAGGATATTTTGATGAATAGAAAAAGTAGTCTATAACAAAAGCTATTATATATGAAGAGATTAATAAAATTAATATGTATCGTTATATCGATAAGAAAATGGATTATTACTAAGAAAATTAGATAGAAACAATTTATTGTGTAAAATTTAGCATATTAATAATTCTAAATTCTTATACCTCTTCATCCTGAATAGAAAAAATTAAGTCATATTGCTAATTGTTAGTTCGATTGAATCAGTAAAAATGACTAATCATAATGCTATAGTTATGTTATTAACAGTGCGTAGTGTAGAGCTAAGAGTGTTAATACGTTTTACTTAATTTTGGGATGTGAGGGGTTAGGCAAATGTCTATTCAAAAGAAAATTAGTATAGGCTTTATTACTATGATTGTCATGATGATAGTGATAATGGTATTTAACTATAATCGGTTATCTGCAATTGAAGATGCTTTTGATGAAGTAGCACAGGACCGTTTTGAAAAGATTCAATTAGCGAATGATATTCAATTCAATCTAGGTATGCAAGGATTGTATTTACGTTCTTATATAATAGAAGGTAATGAAAAAGAAAAAGGAAATTTGCAAAGCTATCAACAAAAGCTCGATCAGGCAATAGCTGAATTAAATGGCAAAGAAATGTCTAAACAAATGCGTACATATATATCTGATATTAATTTATACAATGGGAAGTTTAATGATGCAGTAAGTTTAGTCATTTCAGAATATGAAAAAGGGAATAAAGAAGCTGGTTATAAAATAATGAAAGGGGCTGGCACGGAAACAAACGATAAAATTCTAGAATCTACTATTGAGATTATGGATTATCAGAGAAAAGAATTAGATGTAGCAAATGAAAATGTTCATAAAATGGCAAAAGAAGCTATGTATCTAGCTGCTTTAATTTCTATCCTTAGCATTATTCTAGCAATTTTCTTCATTATATTTATAAAGAAATCAGTTGTAAATCCTTTATTAGATATTGTAAAAGGTTCTAATTTAATTGCCACTGGAGATTTAACACACGCTGATTTTGAAAATAAATCAAAGGATGAAGTCGGTCAGTTAGCGGTATCCTTCAATCAAATGAAACGCTATTTAAAAGAATTGATCAGTAGTATTTCAGATAATACGAGTCAATTAAGTGCGGCGATTGAAGAGCTGTCAGCAAGTACGACTGAAGTTTCACATGCTGCAGAAGGTGTGTCGAATAGCGTTGAACAAACTTCTAAAGGATCTGTCGATTCTGTTGAAATAGCGAAGGAAAGCGCAATTGCTATGCAAGAAACAGCAATTGGTGTCGGGCGAATTGCTGAAGCTTCGCAACTATTATTTGATCATGCTGTCGATACTACTAAAATTGCTAGTGATGGAACAAAGATTTTGGAAGTAGCAAAACAGCAAATGCATGTCATTTCAAATTCGACAAACGAAACAAATGAGCTAATACAAAAACTGACGACACAAACGCTTGAGATTCAAAAAATGACTAAAGTAATTACTGATATTACAGATCAAACAAATTTACTGGCATTGAATGCCGCAATTGAAGCAGCACGTGCAGGTGAGCATGGTAAAGGATTTGCGGTAGTGGCTGAAGAAGTACGTAAACTAGCTGAAGGGTCAAAAGGATCAGCTTCACAAATTGTTCATTTAACTAAAACGATTCAAAATGATACGACGGTTGTTGCAGCTTCAATTGCAGAGGGATTAAAAAATGTCAGCCAAGGTGTTTACGTAATTGACAACGCGAGTGAGTCATTTGGTCATATTGTGAATTCTGTATCTCAAATGACAACTCAACTGGAAGATATTACAGCAACTTCTGAGCAATTATCTGCTGGAACTGAAGAAGTAACAGCCTCTGTAGAGGAAATAGCAAATAACGCAGAAATTGCGGCATCTCAATCTGCCAATATTTCTAGTGCTATTGAAGAACAAAATGCAACTTTGCAAGAAATAAATAGTGTTGTACAAGAACTAAGTGAGCAAGCAGTGGCATTACAAACGTTAACACAACGATTTAAAGTATAAAAATGCAGCAGTATTAAACACCTATCTCTTTTCTTAAAGTGTGAGAGATAGGTGTTTTTTTATTGTCAAAATTATTTGAAAAACCTACTATGATTTAGTGCCTGTTTACTATAATATATATAATTATCTAATAATTAGTATTTTTATGAAATTAATTAAGACCTTTATCATGTATTAAGCTCTAAAAAATAAAATTGATTAATATGACATGACAGGAGAGGTTTTTTTGAACAAGCTAAAGCATATTAAAATTGGTATGAAATTCAATGTGTTACAAGTTTTTGTTATTTTATTTTTATGTATTTTAATCACGATTGTAGCGAAATGGGAGATTGAGAAGTCCCTGATGGAAACGTTTGAAGACCAAGCAATGGAGACATCTACTTTAGGAGAGACGATAGTTAATGACCGATTTACAGGAGATTGGACTATTAAAGATGGAGAGTTGTATAAAGGAGAGCATAATTTTACGAATGATACGACTTTAGTCGATGAAATAGGCAAAACATTAAGTGGTGCGGTTACGATATTCAATGGTGATACACGTATTGCTACAAATGTACAAGTAGATGGTCAGCGATCTATTGGTACAAAAGCAGATGAAACTGTTGTTGATCAGGTTCTTATGAAAGGTAGTACCTATACTGGGGTTGCAGATGTAGTTGGTAAAAAATATGTAACAGTTTACCAACCGATTAAAGATGCCTCTGGTAAAGTGATTGGTATGTGGTTTATAGGTGAACCTATTACAAAAATTAATGAAATCACGACGAGTTTAGTGATGAAAATAGTGTTAGCATTGTTAATTGGAGGAACAATTGCGATTATTGGTAGTATTCTATTAACGCGAGCGCTTGTGAGACCTATTAAACAAATAAATCGCCAGTTAAAAGAAATCGCAGAAGGTGAAGGCGATCTTACACAAGAACTGATTGTCAAGACGGAAGATGAGACAGGTGAATTAGCACACTCCTTCAATCAAATGCTAGGAAGTTTGCGTAAAATGATGAAGCAAGTGGCCGATTCTTCAGTACATGTTGCAGCAGCTTCTGAGGAATTAACAGCTAATGCTGAACAAACAACTGAAGCGACGAGTCAAATTGCGCAATCGATTCATGATATTGCGGAAGGTGCTGAAATGCAAGAAAATGGGTCGCATAATAGTTTCAAGTCAATTGAGACTGTTCGTGCTAATCTGCAGAAAGTTGTGGACCAATCTACAACAGTTACACAAGTAGCGAAAGAAACAAGTCAAGAAGCATTAAATGGTAATGATACATTACAAAAAGTTATTCATCAAATGAGTGTAATAAATAATGCTACTTCAAATGCTAGTCAATCTATCGACGAATTGGGTAAACAATCAAATGAAATCGGTAATATTGTAGCAGTTATTACAGCAATCTCTGACCAAACAAATTTATTAGCTTTGAATGCTGCAATTGAAGCGGCTAGAGCGGGTGAGCACGGGAAGGGCTTTGCTGTAGTTGCAGATGAGGTTAGAAAATTAGCCGAACAGTCCAAAGTATCGGCATCTCAGATTACCGAGTTAATTTTACAAACACAAAAAGGAACTGAAAAGGCTGTAAAAGCAATTGAACTTGGAACTAAGGAAACAGCTTCTGGTATGCTAGTAGTCGAGGAGACAAAACAAGGCTTTGAGAAGATCCTGCAATCGGTGGATCAAGTAACAGAGAGAATTGAAGAAGTTAATCTAATTGCAAAGAATATGTATGATGCCGTTAATAATGTATATACATCAGTAGAAGATAATTTGAGCATAGCAAAAAATTCATCAAGTACAACGCAATCTGTTGCCTCTGCATCAGAGGAACAACTTGCTACAATGGAAGAAATTACATCATCAGCTGAGACGATGTCTAAAATGGCAGAAGAACTCCAGCTTTTGGTGAGTCAATTTAAATATTAATTTTCAAAACCCTCTACAACATGTAGAGGGTTTTGCTGTAATATGGAAGAAAGAGGGGGAATAAAGTGTCAACGGGAATTTTCATTAGCATAAAACCGCAATATTGCAATCTGATTAAGTCACAGGAAAAGGTCAATGAGTTTCGATCGAAAATCCCGAAGTTACCAGTGAATCATTTCTGGATTTATGAGTCTGCACCTAGTTCATCTTTGAAATATTGTGCCATAGTCGGTCCACCGGTTCATTTTCCGGATAAAGTAATAGAGATTGGTAATGGTGATCAATCATTTAATGAGGGTAATTCAAAATATACATATGCTTATCCCATATTAAATTTATATGAATTAAAAGAAGGTATTTCCCTGTATGCCTTAAAAGTGAAGTACAAGTTTTCACCACCCCAAAGTTTTGCGTATTGTGCAAGATATCCAGAATTAGATACTTATTTGAAAGATTATGCACAGTGGCGTGAGGTTTTTTAAAATGTCCTTTGAAAAGGAGACAAACGAATTGAAAAATTTAGAATATGATAAAAAGGTGAATCCGATCATTAAACCATTGTATTTTCTAGGAGTTTGCATTGTTATTGGAGGATGTATGGCTGGTGAATATTCTTCAGGTAATTCTAGTGAGCAAAGAATTATTGTAGAGAATGATAATGATGATTTTGTACAATCAACATACGGTCCACTTTTAAAAGAAGAGGAAGTTATAGAATACTTGGGTATTGATGGACCAACTTTATATACTTTAACAAGTAATGATGGAAGTAATTACAAAGGTCTTCCTTACATACAAGTAGATGGGATAAAATATTATCCAAAAGAAAAATTGGACAAATGGCTAAAAGATTTAGATTCTTCTACGATTATCGGAAATTAAAAAGCTAGCATATGCTAGCTTTTAATCATTATCAACTTTCATAGTTTTTGCCTTTATTCTGAATGCCTTTATTAAATATAAGACAAAAGCGATACAAGCAATCGTGATTATTAAGAATACAATAGCAAGAGGATAAGATTCATTGGCGTATTTACCCAATGCTTGATTGCCGAATAGAATTATTAGTACGACGACAATGGTAATACAAAATGGATTTAACATATATGGAACAATTTTAGACATGATATATTGGAGCTCCTTTAACTAATCAATCATATGCCTCAATATTATCATACTGAAGGTTGTTCTAATATTGAAAACCTATTTAAATCAATTTATTATTAATAGCACTATTGGAATCGAGGGAAAAGAAATGAGTATTCAATTAATAGCATTAGATATGGATGGTACTACTTTAACGCCAAGATTAGAGTTAACAGAAAGAACGATTGAAGCAATTAGAAACTCAGTTGACCGCAATGTAGAAGTTGCTATTTGTACAGGAAGAACGCTTGATGAATTACAGGATGTCTTTATGGATTTACCTTTTGTCAAATATGCAATCACCGGGAATGGATCAGCAGTATGGAATTTGGTTACGAAACAAAAAATATACGAAGATACATTAACGTTTGAACAAACGCTGGGAATTATGCAATTACTTAAGCCAATAGATTTACGTATAGAAGCATTTGCGGATGGTAAAGCCTATATAAGTCAACATTGTTATGATCGTCCAATAGAATACGGCGCAGGTGACTTCGCGGATTTTATAATCAAAACGCGTACTCCTGTCCCGAATATTCATGATTTTATAATTGAACGAAATCTTCCAATCGACAAATTTAATCTGTTTTTTAAAAGTGTTGAGGAACGAGCTGCAATGTGGGATCAACTAGAGGAACTTGGCTATAACGTTACAACATCTTTCCTGCAAAATGTTGAAGTGAACTCGAGTACTGCTAATAAGGGCAATGCATTAAGGGAGTTAAGTAATTCGTTAAATGTGACATTTGAAAACGTCATGGCTATTGGAGATGCCATGAATGATTTGACGATGCTAAAATTTGCTGGTTTACCAATTGCAATGGGTAATGCAGTTCCCGCGGTTAAAGAAATAGCTCAGCATATTACAGATACAAATAGCAATGAAGGTGTTGCTAAAGCGATAGAGAAATTTATATTGAAATAACGATAAGCACTCAATGTAATAAATTGAGTGCTTTTTTGTTTAACTAGAGCCAGTAATTATATTTTGATATAATAATAAAAAAGTGTATTTTAAGGAGAATAATATGAAACTAACGATATACATATTGGTAGGTATTATTGCTAGTTTAATCGCCTTTTTAGCGTTAGGATATTTAGCTATAATAATTGGTTTTGGTGTATTAATTGGCGTTTTGATTAGAGGGTTAGTTGTACTAAATGAAGTGAACAATAGACTGAAGAAAAATGATTTTAAGTTAGATAAAGATAAAACAGCTATAGAGAAATATATCGAGGAAAGAGATTTGAGTGTCTGATTTAAAGAAAAGCATTCGTCATGAATAAAACGAGGTGTTATGAAAATTCTCGTATTAATTGCTGATATGCTAAAATAAGTGGTTTAAAGAACTGTAAATAGAGCCAATATAAATCAAGTATTTGATCTGTATAAAAGAAATGGATTATTTCATTGGAGGTTTAGTATGGAGATTTATTCACTTAGTGGACCAAGTGGAACGGGGAAAAGCTCGATTGCGCTTGAGTTTGCGCATACACATCAAATCGAAGCTATTATCGATGATGGACTACTTATCGTGAACGGTGAAAAGGTAGCAGGGATATCTGCGAAATTTGAGAAGTCTCCTTTTAAAGCTGTGAAACGTGCCATATTCATGGATGAAGAGCATTTAAAAGACGTTCAAGAGGCAATAGATCAACATCAACCGCAGAAATTACTGCTTATTGGTACTTCCGATAAAATGACAGTGCAAATTGCTAAGAGACTTGAACGTGGGAGTATAGCTCATTTTTATTATATAAGTGATTTACGTTCTTCAGGTGAGATTAAGCTTGCGCAGTTTATACGAAAAACAGAAGGTAAGCACATTATGCCGATTCCATTGAAACAGGTAGAACAAAATTTCTTTAAACGCTTTATTCAAAAGGGTGTCGAGATTTTTACACCAAAGCGTGAAAAGATAGGGGAAACCACGATAGTTCAACCAGATTTTCATGATGAAACAATCACTATTCAAAAAAGAGCGTTTACTGATATGGTGAAAATTACTTGCGACCTCAATTCTTATATTGAAAAGTCCAGCAAAATTCACTATCAGCAATTACCTTTGCCATCTGTAGATATTACAGTAGCTTTAAAAGGTCCGATAGATTACTCTATACCAGATGCTATGATGGCTTTGCAAAAAGATATCGCAAAACAATTTGATACTCATTTTGACTTGGAATTAGCAGAAATACGAATAACGGTTAATCAGATACAAATGATTGGAAGTTAAATGATGAATTACAAATTTATTGGGAATTTAAGTAGATTTATTTCGGTTGTTTTATTTTCGATTATTTCTACTTCAGAACTAAGTATATGGTTAAAGATTGTTTTTAGCGTTGTATTATTGATGATTTATTACAAAATAGATAATATATTGGATAAAAAACAAGAAGAAAGACTACATAATGAATATACATTTTTAGATGGATTAGAAATGGGGGGACTCGTTCGAATTCAATTGAAGAATGGTAATCAAATAGGTCCTGCAGTATTTTTGATGAATCATTATAAATTGGGTAGTCTATCAGTCACAACTGCACCTTATTATAATGATCCAGATCGCTTTCATGAATTAGGTAAAACAAAGGAATGAATTTATAGATTGGGAAATAGCTGAGGAAAGCTACTGAAATTTTAAGAAATGATCATTTTACCCGTAGAAGTTGTATGTATAGAGCAAATCATGATAGCATTAGAAATACAGAAGGAAACGATTTTCATCAGAAAGGTTTTTATTTAACGTATTAGATGTCTTTCTAGAAAAAAATCTATTACGTTCATTAATAAGGAAATCGTAAATAGCTAAATACATACAATGTGAGGTTTACAAATAATGATCTACAAAATATTAAGTATTATAGGCACTTTATTAGTCGCAAGTTTAGTATTTGCAGTAATAGATGCGCCAATAAGCATATGGTTGAAAATAATTTTGATTATCTTGATAGCTCTTTGCTATATATGGCTTTATATTAAAGTGGAAATGATGCGGTCAAAACGTAAACAAGACTAGTAATTACAATTGCTATTACGCTTGTTATCCGAAGTGAATATTAAATATGGAACGATCTAAGAAACACATTTTAAGATGATTATGTCTTAAAATGTGTTTTTATTTTTTCTGAAAAGACGTAACCATTATAGGGGGTAAATTGCGTTTGTTAAAAATTGGTTTTTACTAAGTCGATTGGTACTCTCCATTTAAGTGAAGTCTTAGTATAGAAAAAAGACAAACAAAAGATGTACTTAGTCGATGGGGAATATAGTTTGTATATATACTGGAAACCATAATTTTTTCATGAATATAGTTGGCCAGTTTAATTATTTGTAATGAAATGGTAGAAGAAATTCCGATTGCTCAACAAGGGAATTTAGAATTGATAGAAATTGTAGAATTACATAATTACCAAAAATTGTAGCTTTAATTTATTTAAATATCAGATTAACTTTGTTAATTTAGAATTTTATAGAATAAAGTATTATTCAAACACAAGAAATGTAACTAGCTTATTTTTTGGGCTAATAAACCTTATTACGTGTACTTTTAGAGCTTAATAGCAAATATATAAAATTGATACAGCTTAATTTATTTGAATAGATTAACCGATCTAATAATATGTTTGTTTTTAGTTTTCTTATTGAGTTGGAAAATAATGAGTATAACTTCAAGGATAAATCTTTACCTAGAGGTTTACTAGGTTTTATGGAATTGAGCTACTTTTTTACTTCAAAATTGAATTGCAAAAAGTATTGAATTGATCATGTACGTGTAAACGGTTGAGTAAATTGATTGGCATTCTTTAAGGTTTTAGGGGATTTAGAGATTCTGAGAAATCCCTTAAAACTTTTTTTGGGGTATTTAAAGAAGATTCTTTTTTCACTAAAAAATCTAAAAAAAATAAATTGACATGATAATTAAAATCTATTAACATTAGCACCATCATAAATAAAGTCATCTTATTAATAGCCGTTGAGACGAGGGGTCGAAGATACGGTGGCAAACCAATTTGGTTCAGAGTGAATCAGATCATGGGTGCCCAACCTGAGCGCAAAGTTAAACTTTGTGAACGATAAGAGGATAAGCAGCTGATATTAATCGAAGCTTTCCTTTGGTTGGAGGAGAGCTTTTTTTATGCCTAAAAAATGATTTTATTTTACAGGAGTGGTTAATATTGGTTGAAAAAATTGTATTTACTTCCGAATCTGTATCAGAAGGGCATCCAGATAAAATTGCAGATCAGATATCTGATGCAGTATTGGATGCAGCGCTTGAGCAAGATCCATTTTCTAGAGTGGCGTGTGAAGTGTTTGACACTACAAACACAGTGATTGTAGGCGGTGAAATTACGACTACAGCCAAATTAGACATTGAGAAAATCGCGCGAGATACATTGATCGAAATTGGTTACATTGATGAACGCCTTGGTATCAACGGGCATACTTGTGATGTACAAGTATTAATTCACAGTCAATCACCTGATATTGCAATGGGTATCGATTCTTCAAGTGATACTCAAGCAATTGGAGCTGGAGACCAAGGAATTATGTTCGGATATGCAACGGATGAAACAAAAAACTTGATGCCATTACCAATCGAAATGGCACATACTTTAGTGAAAAAAGCATCTCAGCTAAGAAAAAGTGGGGCTTTTAAATGGGCACGTCCAGATATGAAATCACAAGTAACAATCGATTATACAAATCCAGGTACACCAATTATTGATACGGTGTTGATGTCAATTCAACATGATGCAGATTTCGATAAAGAATTATTTGAAGATTACGTAATCGAAAACGTAATTAAAGAGACTGCTAGAGAGTTCGGTTTAAATCAAACATTCCGAATTTTAATTAACCCAACTGGACGCTTTGTTGTTGGTGGACCACATGGTGATGCTGGATTAACGGGACGTAAAATTATTGTAGACACATATGGTGGAGCTGCTCGTCATGGAGGCGGAGCATTTTCTGGTAAAGATTCTACAAAAGTCGATCGTTCTGCGGCTTATGCTGCAAGGTATGTAGCAAAAAATATTGTTGCTGCTGAGCTAGCAAAAAAATGTGAAATTCAATTGTCGTATGCAATTGGTGTAAGTGAACCAATTAGTATTGCTGTTGAAACATTTGGAACTGAAAAAGTGTCACAAGAGGAGCTACTTCGTGCAATTCGCAAAACTTTTGATTTAACCCCAGCGGGCATTATTAACATTTTGGATTTACGTAAACCGCAATATAAACAAGTTGCAGCGTATGGACATTTCGGCAGAAGTGACTTAGATATACCTTGGGAAAGAACGGATAAAGTGAACGAACTGAAACAACTTGTTTCCAGCTTTGAATTCGCTGGAGTTGGTCAATGATGAACGACATGCAAGTGCTTGCTACCGAAAGAAAAACATTTGAAGAGCAGGATAAGATGCCTTTGTTTGAGGCGTTAATCCAGTATGCTCAGCAAGATGTTACACCATTTGATGTACCTGGTCATAAAATGGGTGCACAAATGAATCCTTTGAAAATAGCACTTGGGGAAATGACTATGCGTATGGATGTTAATTCCATGAAAGAACTAGATTTATTAGGTCACCCTCAAACTGTTATAAAAAAAGCGCAGCAATTGGCTGCAGAAGCTTTCGGGGCAGATCATTCTTATTTTTTAGTTAACGGTACCACAATTGGAATACTGGCAATGATTATGGCAACATGCAAGCCAGGTGATACTTTGTTGGTACCGCGAAATGGTCATAGATCGGTGATGGATGGACTTATCTTAAGTGGGGCAAAACCTGTATTTATACAGCCCGAGGTCGATCATCATTTTGGGATTACACATGGCATTTCTGTTGAGAATGTGAAAAAAGCACTGCATGAACATCCAGAAGCAAAGGCTCTATTGGTGACCTATCCAACATACTTTGGTTCTATGAGTGATTTGCAAGAAATCTGCCGTATCGCCCATGAGCGTGATGTTACGGTTATAGTGGATGGCGCGCATGGTGCCCATTTAGGTTTCATGTCTGATGACATCATAAACCCAATTGCTGCAGGGGCGGATGCAGTTACTATAAGTATGCATAAGACAGGTGGATCACTGACACAAAGTTCTTTGCTACTTCTTCAAAATGACAAAATTGCACAAGAGCACATACAAAAAGTATTGAACATGCTACAAACAACGAGTGCAAACTACTTACTAATGAGTTCGCTAGATGTGGCTAGAAGAGAGTTGTCTTTATACGGTGAAGAGCGATTTGCTGATTTAAAGCCAATTATAGATGACGCAGTAAGAACAATTGAATCGGGCTCACGTTATGAAGTGTTGACGGCACAATATGTACAAGCACATTTTAACCAATCGTACGACTGGACAAAATTAGTAATACGGGTCAATGATCTTGGATTAACTGGATTTGAGATGTATTCAATTTTAAAAGAAAAGTACGGGATTCAAATGGAGTTAGCAGAAGGTTATGTAGTGATGGCAGTCATTACGAGTGCCGATACGAAGAATTCAATTGACAAATTAGTTTTAGCTTTGAAGGACATTGAAAAGAGAATAGGAAAGAATACGACGATTCAATCAACTTATGTAACTGCCAATCAAGTGAATGAACTGGTTTTAAGTCCACGTGAAGCATTTTATGCAGAACATGAATCAATCGCCATTGAAGATGCAGTAGGTAGGATAAGTGCAGACTCGTTGATGATCTATCCTCCAGGTATTCCCCTTGTTATACCAGGAGAACTGATTTCTCATGATGTTCTCCAGCAATACCAATATTATTGTCAGACATTAGGGAATGTTCTGATAGAAGCAAAAGAAGCAAATCATATAACTGTAATCAAGGAGGAAGCGTAAATGGGTATAGAATTATCAACTTTAGGAAGACATGTTTTAATTGAGTTTTACGGTTGTCCAAGTGAGGTAATTGAAAATAATGCAATGATTGAAAGATTTATGAATGAGGCGGCGGATTACTCAGGAGCAACTATTGTTGAATCTGTTTTCCATCACTTTAATCCGTACGGAGTTTCAGGAGCGGTTATTATTGAAGAGTCACATTTGACAATTCATACATGGCCGGAATATGGATTTGCTTCTGTAGATGTATATACTTGCGGCGATTCAGTAAATCCATGGAAAGCAGCTGACTACTTATCAGAAAAACTGCATGCTACAAAGACGGAATCTTTTGAAATTCCACGTGGTATGGCTGATAAAATACGTCAATTTGCAGAACAAGAAATTGATCAAATTAAAGTTAAAATAGAATTAGAAGGTGTGAAATAATGGCTTGGTATACTGAACAGTGGAGCA
The DNA here is from genome assembly GCF_057838945.1 of Viridibacillus sp. KH_047. Taxonomy (NCBI): domain Bacteria; kingdom Bacillati; phylum Bacillota; class Bacilli; order Caryophanales; family Caryophanaceae; genus Viridibacillus; species Viridibacillus sp. KH_047. The sequence goes on from NZ_CM174479.1 coordinate 1,953,233, forward strand.
ATGAATGTAAATTTTCGATTGCTTACGATAAAGAACTATATAGTGAAAAAACCCCATTTCAACAAATTGATTTTTATCAAGGAGAGGAATTCGGTACATTTTTCACATTGGATGGCTTAATGATGGTTAATGAGAAAGACGAATTCGTATACCATGATATGATTGTACACCCTGCATTTGCAACAAATCCTTCAATTAAAAAAGTATTAATTATTGGTGGGGGAGATGGCGGAACAGCGCGTGAAGTGTTGCGTTATCCATCAGTTGAAGAAGTAGTGATGGTTGAAATCGATGAACGTGTTTTCCGTTTATGTCAAGAATTCTTACCAGTAACTGCTAACGGTGTTGAAGAAGATAGCCGTATGAAATTGCTTTTTGATGATGGTATGGCATATATGAAAAATGCACCTGATCAATCCTTTGACTTAATTCTTGTGGACTCTACAGATCCGATTTCAGTTGGTGAAGGACTATTTACGACAGAATTTTATAAAGAATGCTATCGCGTTTTAAATGAAGATGGTATTTTAATAAACCAACATGAATCACCTTACTTTGCGGAATATGCTGCTAATATGAAAAAAGCACATAGAAAAATTAAAGACATATTCCCAATTACTCATGTTTATCAATACCATATGCCAACATATCCTTCAGGTCATTGGCTATTTGGTTTTGCATCTAAAACCTTTGATCCACTGAAAGACTTGAATGCTGAAGCTTGGGAAAAGTTTGGACTGAAAACTAAATACTATAATACGAATTTACATGCTGGAGCATTCGGTTTACCGAGTTACGTAATGGAGGCTCTACAGCATGGGGAATAAAGCTTTAAATATGAACACTTTTATAGGGTGTGAGAAATCATATAGTGAAGCAGAAACGGTATTGTTTGGTGTCCCATTTGATGGCACAACCAGTTTTCGACCAGGTACACGTTTTGCAATGCAAGCGATTAGAAATGACTCGTTTGGATTAGAAAGCTACTCACCTTATTTAGATAAAGATCTTGAAGATGCAGCAATTTTTGATGGTGGCGATTTGGATTTGCCTTTTGGCAATACTTCTAAAGTGTTAGATCAAATTTTTGACTACTGCCAAGAAGTTATGGAAGATGGCAAGAAGTTTTTAATGGTAGGGGGAGAGCATCTCGTTAGTTTACCTACTATTAAAGCAGCATACGAAAAATATCCAGATTTGCACTTAATCCATATCGATGCTCACACTGATTTACGTGAGGATTATTTAGGTGAAAAATTGTCTCATGCTTCTGTAATTAGACGTTGTCATGAATTCCTTGGAGACGGTAGAATTTTTCAATTTGGAATTCGTTCTGGTTTAAAAGAAGAGTTTGAATGGGCAAAAGAGCATACTTATATGGAACGCTTTTCTCTAGATACACTAAAAGAGAAAATAGCTGAACTACAAGATGTTCCGGTCTATATTACAATTGACTTAGACGTACTTGACCCAGGTGTTTTCCCTGGAACAGGCACTCCAGAACCAGGTGGAATCACGTATCGTGAATTATTAGAAGCAATCAACCAGTTTCAATCACTAAAACAAATTGTGGCTGCGGATGTGGTAGAACTATCACCACCATACGATCCATCTGGAGCATCTACCGCGATGGCTTGTAAAACAATAAGAGAACTTTTACTGACACTAGATAAATAGATTGCTGGTGTGAAAAGGTCTTTGAGTAAATGAATGTCGTAATGCTAAAGAGTAAGGTATTTTAATATATTGATTCATAGCTTTGTGAGTTGAATTTAGTAAATACTATTTAAATAGAAGGAATCTATTTTGATGTAGTTGTTCAAAATGGATTCTTTTTTGTTGAAAAAAGAATTTGAGTGAGACAATAAATTAAATAATACAATTTAAGATTTTATAGTTAGAGAGTGTAAAGAGTTTAGTTAAAGATTTTTTTGATGTTATATAATAATTCTGTGTTTTGGTAATAGTTAGAAAACTGTGATATTCTAATCTATAAGATTTATTATCTTGATTGTTGGGTAGTGATAGAGAAATTATCAGCTTATTAGAGAACATGTATATTTTAAGAGGTGAATATAATGGAGTGGATTTTACAGTCTAATCGACTTGGATTTAGGAAGATAACTAAAGATGATCTTAATAATTTATGCGTTTTTCTACAAGATATAGAAGTAATGTACGCATGGGACCACGCATTTTCAGATGAAGAAGTAAACGAGTGGATAGAGAAAAATTTAATTCGATATGATCAAGATGGCTTTAGTTACTTTGCGGCAATTGAAAAAGAAACTGGGAAGTTTATTGGTGTAATCGGACCGATGATAGATTCTATTGAAGGTGTTTCCTATATTGAGATTGCCTATATTCTTGATAAAGAATTTTGGGGCAAGGGCTATGCTATCGAAGGTGCGGAGGCTTGTATGAAATATGCCTTTAATGAATTAAAGGCAGAAAAAGTTATTGCTCAAATTAGGCCTGATAATTTAGCTTCATGTAAAGTTGCCGAAAAAATTGGTATGAAAATTGAGGGAGAATTTATGAAGCATTATCGTGGTAGAGACATTCTTCACTTAATTTATAGTCAATCATTTCAGCCGGAATAATTAGTATAGTACTAGCTTCATGGCTATATGATCGTGAAAATAAAGAATTTAGTCTTAAGGAAAATGGAGGTATTAGTAATGAATATCAGGGATAGGGTCGAAAAGTTAAGACAGCTAATGAAAGAAAATCAAATGGATGCTTATATAATTCCCAGTTTTGATGCACATCAGAGTGAATATGTAGCAGAACATTGGAAATGTAGACAATGGATATCAGGATTTACAGGGTCTGCAGGTACAGTAGTTATTACATTAGAGGATGCTGGGTTATGGACAGATGGTAGATACTATATTCAAGCAGAAAAGCAGCTTGAGGGCTCAGGAATCAGATTATTTAGAATGGTGGATCCAGGAGTACCATTTTATTCAGAATGGCTAGCAGATGTTCTTAATGAAGGAAGCATTGTAGGCTTTGATGGAAATGTTTTTTCAATTAATATGGTTAAAAAGATGGAAAAAGATCTAAAAGCAAAGAGAATCGAATTAAAAATGAATCGAGATTTAATTGGTGATCTGTGGGAAGATAGACCGGAGATTCCTAAAGGACCAATTTTTACTCATGACATAAAATATGCTGGCAAATCACAAGTAGAAAAATTAAATGAAGTAAGAAAAGAAATGGAAAATGTAGGAGCAAATTATTATATTTTAACTTCCCTTGATGACATTGCATGGCTTTTGAATATAAGAGGGGCCGATGTGCCTAACAATCCAGTTGTAATAGCAAATGTAATCGTAGCAGAACATAAATGTTATTTATTTATTGATTCTTGCAAGGTTTCCCCTTTGGTTAAATCAGAACTGGAGGCTGAAGGAATCGAGTTAAAAGCGAATCATGAAATACAAACTTTCTTGGGAAATCTTTCAAGAGGAGATACCATTATTTTAGATACGAATAAAATAAATAGCAGATTATATAATGCCATTAACGGTACTACAAAGAAAATTGAAAGTCCTGACATCACGACTAATTTAAAAGCTATTAAAAATGAAGTTGAGATAAAAAATGTAAAATGGTGTGAAATAAAAGATGGTTTAGCCATGGTGAAATTTATAAAATGGCTAAAAAACGTTGTAGACAAAGAAGAAATTACAGAGATTAATGCAGAAGAAAGATTAGAAGATTTCAGAAGGGCGCAGGAAGGATATGTTGGACCTAGCTTTGATACGATAGCAGGTTACAGAGAACATGCTGCGATGATGCATTATAAAGCCAATAAAGAAACGCAATTTACTCTTAAGAATGAAGGTCTTTTTTTAATTGATTCAGGCGGACAGTATTATGATGGAACAACAGATATTACACGAACGATTGTTTTAGGTAAACTTACCGATGAACAAAAAAGAGATTTTACTTTGGTGTTAAAAGGATTTATTGCATTAAGCTCAGTAAAATATTTATACGGAGCTACAGGCTCTAACTTAGATGTTTTAGCAAGACAACCAATATGGCAGTATGGTTTAGACTATAAATGCGGGACAGGACATGGGGTAGGTTTTTTCTTGAATGTTCATGAAGGACCACAAAGCATAAGGAATAATAATAATGTTACATTAGAAAAAGGCATGATTATTACGAATGAACCGGGAATATACCTTGAAGGTAAATATGGAATTAGAATTGAAAATATGATGTTAGTAGATGAAGACGAGAAAACAGAGTTTGGTCAATTTATGAAGTTTGAAACAATTACGTATTGCCCAATTGATTTAGCCGGTATCAATAAAGATATGTTAACTGAGAGTGAAAAGCAATGGTTAAACAATTATCATCAAGAGGTATATACGAAGCTAGCTCCTTATTTAAATGAAGAAGAGCGCGGATGGCTAAGGGAAGAAACTAGGGAAATATAAATAGGTATTGCAGAATACAAGTTACGGAGAACCGTATCATTAGTAAGTACGGTTTTTAGAGGGTATCATTCACATATAAGAATGATGCTCTTTAATTTTGTTTTAGAACCAATTTTGAAAATATATTATAATTACTGTCAGTGAACTATAACCCATTTTAAATTTGTATTTAAATCAATAATTAGCTACAATAATTTAGTTTTTATTCTCTTTTAGAAAGAGATATAAAAGGAGGTCGTGAAACCAATGAAGAAGGTGGCAATTTGGTTTTATATTTTTGCTTTTTTACTTTATTTCATCAGTTTTCTCGGGTCTTTTTCAATAGGTTTATATTTATTACTCCCTACGATTTTTGTTTTGTTGATTGGAATAGCAGTGAATCTTGGGTTATATAAAATACACAAGTATAATGTGGTGCCAATGATCACGTCGATCGTGATATGCGGTATATCTTATCCTTTATGGCATTTCTTAATTCATAATGTAGATGACTATTATATCTTCTATCCTTTTATGTTTTTCGCATAATACCTTTAATATTGGACTCTCATGAAAGAACTTAATAATCTGTTGTTTTCTGTGGTGTAGCATTTATTTTTAAACTATATGGATGGCCAACTGGTGCATGCTAAGGAAACTCTTTTTTCTTATTGACCTAAAGAAGCAGGTTAATGGAATAAGCAGGTATTTTCAGAAGGGTGTAGAAGTATATAAAATATGAGAATCATTTAAGTAACGGACATAGATTATAGGAGTTGAAAGTGTGATGAAGAAATACAGTCTATATAATATAGTTAGTATTGTAATCGGGTATTATATAATGATGGGAATACTTAAATGGTTAAATATACCAATGTATGACCAATTACTTGAAATGATACTAGGGAAACCGAATACTTTAAATGTAGTTATAGCATTTACAATCACAGGCGTATTAATTTATTTAATCATTAAAGGCATATCTAAACCAAAAAAATCTATGTAAGGTATGTGGCTTAAATAAGTATATAGTTCCTTTTTTCTTATTGACCTAAAGAAGCAGTTTAATGGAAGAAGGAAATAATAAAACAAATTGAAATAGTTATATAGAGAAAAGGGGTGATTTCTTTGGAAGATTTGCAAATGGTTGAGCTAGATACCGAAATTCTCGAAGGAATGGGGAGTTATTGTCTCAGAAGTAAAAAGAAATCACTTGGATACATAAATAAAAATAAGTGGCTTAACGAAAGTTTCGAGAAAGGTTTAAAGTATATTCAATTAATAGAGAATAAAAAACAAGTAGGTTTTATTGAATATACTGATGCTGAGTTTTCCTATAGGGTGGTCCACGCTAATAATTATTTGGTAATCCATTGTCTATGGGTAAGTCAAACTGGAAAAGGATACGGGACTAAACTAATTAATAAATGTCTTCAAGATGCAGAAAACCAGTCTAAGCATGGTGTAGTAGTGGTTACAAATCCTGAAACTTCTTGGACACCAAGTAAGGATATCTTTTTAAAGAATCAATTTAAATTGGTAGATAGAGCGCCTTTTAATTTTGAATTACTTGTTTATCAGTTTGAAAATAGCACCTTACTACCTGTGTTTCCTACTAATTGGGATGAAAGAATTAATAAATTCGAAAACCTTACTATACTACGCTCCTTTCAATGTCCTTACGTAGAAGTCGCAACTGAAAATATAATTATGGGTGCAAATGAATTGGGGTTAGATGTCAAAATTATTGATTTAAAAAGCAGAGAAGAACTAATGGAGTTATCCCCAACACCTTATGGAATATTTTCAGTCATTTTCAATGGAAAACTTATCACATTTCACAGATTAACCGTCCATTCGGTAATGAAACGGTTTAAAGAGCTTTTGTAAGTATGAGACATAAAGGATTGTACCTAAACTTATTAAAAATCAAATTACATAATAAATAAAAAGCCATCGTTTTGATCAACCTTTGTTCAAAACGATGGCTTTTTGTATTTAGATAAATATACGTTACAACAAGTTTTTCTATGAGAAATGCGTCAATAAGATGATCTTATTGCATTTTACGTGCAAAAACGGGTGGACGCTTCTCAACAAATGCTCGAACGCCCTCTGGGAAATCAGTTGCATCAACAAATGGTGTTGAACCTGTCCATAAAACAGGTGCTGAATCAACGCATTCCTGTACCGATTGCTTAACAGCAAGTAATGAAGCAGGAGACATAGAACCCACTAATTTCCCCATACGAATTGCGTAGCGGTCTAAGTCCTTTTCAGTAACTAAGTAGTTTAACATACCGACGCGAAATGCTTCGTCAGCTTTTAACATGCGTCCTGTAAATACTAAATCTTTAGTCATACTTGGTCCGATTAAATTGACAAGGCGTTGGGCAAATTTGTTGTTAAGTGTAATCCCTAATTTGCCAACAGGTATGCCAAGTTTAGCCTTATCTGACCCGATACGAATATCGCAGGCAAGTGCTAATTCGAGTCCCGCACCCATTGCTGGTCCATTGATTACAGCGATTGTTGGAATAGGTAAGCGTTCGATTGTAGAGATTGTTTTTTCCATATGAATAAATGCTTCCTCTGCTTTTTCAAGAGAAATCGAATTGAATTCTTTTATATCAGAGCCCGCAGTGAATTGTTCACCATGACCACGAATAATAAGTACTTTATTTTTGGGATTTTCTAATGTTTGTAGTGCAATTTTACGCAGTTGATCCCACATATTTGCTGTCAATGCGTTTTTTGCTTGTGGGCGGTGAATTGTAATAATCGCAATACCAGCTGTTTCTTGATAAACGATTTTTGCATCCTCTGCTTCAAGTCTTGTCGTTATAACCTTCATTATTATCCCCCTAAATCAATGCATTCTCCTATTATAGTACAGATTATGTCTGTTGTAGTCAAAGAGTCTGTAATTGAAAGAAAATACTAATAATTTGTAATAAAATGTACGGATTATAGAGGAATATTTGTTGGAATGGAAAATATATTGATAGATAACTTGATAAAAAAACCGTCCTATTTGGTGTTCATCAAATAGGACGGTTTATGATTAATTTTTTGGTATTGATATAAAGGCGATGATAGCTAGTAGTGTGCTAGATAAAATGATGATGCCCATCGGCCAAGCGTTCATTTCACCTGCAATTCCCACTAATGGAGAAACAACTGCACCACCTATAAATGGTAATAATCCAAGTAATGCTGAGGCACTTCCAGCATTATTTCCTTGCTTTTGCATACTAATAGAGAAGGCGGTTGTTGAAACAATACCTACTGTTGATACGATGATAAATAATGCTATAAGTATGTAAACTAGAGGTAATTTAAATGCAATGGCAGCTACTAATAGTAGACTTCCTGCAAAAGCGATTAAAATTCCCGATAAAAGTAATTTAATTTCTGCTACTTTTTCAGACAATTTACCGGTCATTTGAGAAGCAATGATAATACCTATACCGTTAAGTGCAAAAAACAGTGAAAAAGCTTGGGGTGATAGTCCATAAATCTTTTGTAATACAAATGGAGATCCGGCTATGTAAGCGAACATTGCTGTCATAATGAATGCTTGTGTTAGTGCAAAACCTATAAACGAACGATCTTTCACTAAGCCACCAAACGTTTTGACAGTCGCAAAAACCCCACCTGTCGCTCTTCGTTCCACTGGCAATGTTTCCGGTAAGATAAAGATAATGCTTATAAGCATTAAAATCCCGATGACAGCTAATACGATAAAGACGATAGGCCATGGAGCGAATTTTAATACCATACCTCCAAAAATTGGAGCCAGAATTGGTGCCGCACCATTAACTAAAGCAAGTAAAGCGACGAATTTCGTTAAATCTTTCCCGTCATACATATCTCTTGCAGAAGCTCTTGCGATAACAATGCCTGCAGCTCCTGAGAAACCTTGTACGAAACGGAGACCAATTAGCATCCAAATACTACTACTAAAAGCACAAAGTAATGAAGCAATTGAATAAATAAATAATGTGAAAAGTAATGGTTTTCTACGTCCCTTTATATCACTTAAAGGTCCGAAAATCAGTTGACCAAAGGCAAGACCTAATAAGCAAGCGGTTAAACTTAATTGTGCAAATGAAGTCGTTGTACCTAAATCGGTTGCTACTGTTGGTAAAGAGGGTAAATACATGTCCATTGAGAGTGGACCAAATGCTGTTAATGAACCCAAAATGAGAACGATCCACGTTTTAGAAATAGTGCGCTCAGTTAATGTTGTTTTTTCCATATTACATCTCCTTCTAAAATACTACGCAAATACTAGTCTACATGAGAAGTATGAATAGTGTCTAACATGTTTTAACAAAGAATAAACTATCTTAAAAATTAAGTATTTTCATGATAGAATAGGGAGTGAATATTTATGTCTCTTCAGTTGTTAGAATTGTTGAGCTGAGCAGAGTATAGGAGGAATATCTTTGGATTCAAAAAGAGGACAGTGGTCGACGAAAATTGGTTTTATATTATCGTCGGCTGGAGCGGCAATTGGGCTAGGAGCCATTTGGAAGATGCCATATGTAACAGGACAAAGTGGAGGGGGAGCCTTCTTTTTATTATTTGTCATCTTTACGTTACTTATTGGTTTACCGATGCTAATTTCAGAATTCATCATTGGTCGCGGAACGGGTGCAGAAGCGATCTCAGCATATAAAAAACTAGCACCAAAAAGTACATGGGTTTGGATTGGCCGACTTGGAGTAGCAGGATGCTTCTTATTACTATCTTTTTATAGTGTAGTAGGGGGCTGGATATTAATATATAGTGGTAAGGCTGTTGTCGGAAATGTAATTCAAAGTGGAACAGCGCCAGATCAATTGTTTGGCATGATAACAGGAACACCTTGGATCACATTAGTTGGACTAGCGCTTTTCACACTGATTAATGTGCTTATCATTTCTCTAGGTGTACAAAATGGTATTGAAAAAGCAAATAAATATATGATGCCTTTATTATTTGTATTCTTTTTCATACTTGTTATTCGAGCATTATCACTTGAAGGAGCAATGGAAGGGGTAAAATTCTTCTTAGCGCCAGATTTTTCTAAGATTACAGGTAAGGCCGTGTTATATGCGCTCGGACAGTCGTTCTTTGCTTTAGCGGTTGGTTTTTCTTGTATGGTGACGTATAGTTCGTATTTGAAAAAAGATGAGAGTTTACCTAATTCAGCAGGGTCTGTCGTACTAATGAATATTTTCGTATCATTACTTGCAGGGCTAGCGATTTTCCCGGTCGTTTTTGCATTTGGTTTTGAACCAGCAGAAGGACCTGGCTTATTGTTTATGGTATTGCCATCAGTATTTAGTCAAATGCCATTTGGTGAACTATTCTTAGCGATTTTCTTATTGTTGTTTTTATTCGCGACACTTACTTCGTCATTTAGTTTATATGAAATTATTGTTGCAGCTTTAGTAGAGAAGTGGCCGAATGCTAGAAGAAATATTGCATTTGCTTTAGGTGTAGTCGTATTTATTGCATCTATTCCAGCAGCTTTATCATCAAGTAGTTTAAGTGACTTTACAATTTTCGAAAAGAGTATTTTTGATGCGACAGATTATTTAGTCAGTAATATAATGTTACCATTAGGGAACTTCCTAATCGCCATTTTCATCATGCATAAAGTAAAGAAATCATTTGTGAGAGATGAGTTTATGCAAGGTGGAAAGTTATCGCCCATATATTTTAATACGTGGAAATTCTTAATGACATGGTTGGTACCAATCGTTATTACTATCGTATTTGTCTATTCTATAATGCAATATTAAGCGTAATCACTAAACCTAAGCCAAGGAAATTTGGCTTAGGTTTTTTTGATGAAATTACTAATTCGTATTAAAATAGGAACATTTGTTCTTTTTGTTGATTCTGTGATACAATAAATTCACAGTATATTCTGTGTGCTATTTTTCAATCACAACCATTTCAATAGAATGTTAAAATAGATAATATGATTTAAAAGGAGGAATTTTCATGAAAATATTTCATACAGCTGATTGGCATTTAGGGAAGCTTGTACAAGGGGTATACATGACTGAGGACCAAGCTTATATTTTACAACAATTTTTGGCAGATATTGACCAAGAGAAACCAGATGTCATCATTGTTGCAGGTGATTTATACGACAGAGCTGTACCTCCGACAGAAGCCGTTCGATTATTAGATGATATTTTCGCAGAGATTGTGTTAAAACGACATATTCCACTCATCAGCATTGCGGGAAATCATGACAGTCCAGGTCGTTTACATTTCGGTAGTAAGTTAATGAAGGAAAGCGGTTTACATATAGTAGGGAACCTTGATGACAAGCTATCACCGGTCGTTCTAAATGATGAGTTTGGAGAGGTACATTTTCACCTAATACCATATGCCGACCCTTCTCAAGTTAGATATGTGTTTGATGATGATTCCATTAAAACACACCAATCTGCGATGAAACGTATAACGGATGAATTGAAGAAGAAGTTGGATCCAGAGAAAAGACATGTTTTTGTTGGACATGCATTTGTAACTTCCCACGGTCAAGAAGAGGAGAATACAAGTGAATCTGAGAGACCGTTAGCTATCGGTGGTACAGAATGTATAGATGCAGCGCTTTTTGAGCCATTTCATTACACAGCTCTTGGACATTTACACCAAGCGCATTTCGTGTTAAATGAAACAATTCGCTATGCAGGTTCACCTTTAAAATATTCGATTTCTGAAGAGAATCATAAAAAGGGCTATTTAATCGTGGATTTAGCAGGAGATGGACAAGTAACAATCGAGATGAAATTATTGCAACCGCGGAGAGATATGCGAACTGTTGAGGATACAATTGATAATTTACTTAAATCAGAAGTAAGTGAAGATTATATTTACGTTAAATTACTTGATGATACACCAATTATTTCACCCATGGAGAAAATTCGTACAGTCTTTCCGAATGCCATGCATGTGGAGCGTAAAATGATTCATCAAAAAATAGACGGCACTGAGCAACTAACGACATCTCGTCAAAAGATGGACGATTTGACGCTCTTTGAGGCGTTTTACAAGGAAATAGTAGGGGAAGAAGTAGAAGATGCAACAAAACAGCTATTCCAAGAAGTGTTACAAGAAGGATTAGCAAAAGAACGTGAAGTAGGGAGTAATGTGAAATGAAGCCAATTCAACTGAAGATGACCGCTTTTGGTCCATATAAAAAGACAGAAACAATTGATTTTCGTGAATTAGGCGACCATCGCTTATTTGTTATTTCTGGTGCTACGGGAGCTGGGAAAACAACTATTTTCGATGGTATTAGTTTTGCATTGTATGGTAGTGCGAGTGGTGAAGATCGTGCAGATATTAAAGAAATTCGTAGTGACTTTGCTGACGATGATACCCATACATCTGCAGAACTCATTTTTGAAATCCATAATCGTCAATATCGTGTACTTCGTCAGTTAGCACATCGAAAAAATGGCAATAAAACTGCAACTGGTGAATCATTTGAACTTGTTGAAATTCTACCTACAGGAGAAAAGCCAGTCGTTGAATCACAAAAAGTTGGAGAAATTAATAAAAAAATTGAAGATATTATCGGATTATCAAAGGATCAATTTAAACAAATTGTCATGTTGCCTCAAGGGGAGTTTCGTAAATTACTAACTTCTGAAACAGAAAACAAAGAAGCGATATTACGTAAAATCTTCAAGACCGAATCTTATCGACATATTGCAGATCAACTTAAAGTGAAAAAAGAAGAAGCTGACAAACAATTACAGCAGGCTATAGCAGTCCGTAACTTACACACAAGTAAAATTGCAAGCACGCTTCCGAAAAGAGAATCTGCTCTTTTTGAGTTACTAGAAACAAACCAGTTTAATATGTATCAACTAGTAGATGCATTAAAAATAGAAGTCGACTTTTATGATCAGCAAATTAAGGAAGATGAAGCTAAATATAAAGAGGTCGGCAAACAACTCGAAGACAAGCAACGTCAACAATTTGAAGCAGTTACTTTAAATCAAAAAATAGAGGCATATATAGAGAAGGAACAAAAACTTCTTACTTTAAGACAGCAAGAGCCTCTGTTCTTAGAAAAAGAACGTGAGCTAGCTGCTGCTGAAAAGGCTAGTCACATTATTCCAATAGAGCAATATTACCGTGTGGCGAAGCAGAAGGTACTACAAAAGGAAGTCACATTTGAAGAAGCCAAAAAATCAGAACAAAAAATGAAACTTCAATTAGAAGAAGTAACTGCTCAATTTGTAGTCCAACAACAAAAAGAAACTGAGCGTAATGACAGTTTAAAAAGGGTCATGCATTTACAATCATTAGAACCTATATTTAAAGATTTAGAAAAACAAAATCAGATAAAAAATCAATTGCAGCAAGAGGTTCAACAATTGCAAGCAGTATTTACTGCACAAAGTCAACAACATGAAGAGCGAATGCTCGCACTTCAAGCGATAGAAGAACAATCAGCAACTTTAGAGGAGACGATACAACCTCTAGATGACAAAATTGATAAATTGGCTCAATTAAAAGACCGAGCAGCAGCTTTTCACCAATGGTCTACACAACAAAAAAAAGTGCAGGATTTAAAAGAGCAAGTCATTACAAAAGAAAAAGTATATATAGAAGCGCAGCAAAAAGCGAAGGCTGAACAAGATAAATGGGTTGCCAGCCAAGCGAGTATTCTAGCATCACAGCTAGTAGACGGTGCACCGTGTCCGGTATGTGGTAGCACGGAACATGTTGCAAAGCATGAAGAAACAGTGGAAGTCGTTGATGAGCAACAATTAGAGCAAATTCGCAAATATGCATCAAATTTAGAACAACAATACTTTGTGACTAATGGACAACTGCAGGCTGAAATGCAAGCATTTAATGCATTAGAGCAAAACCTTCAAGAACTTAGCGTTACAGTGGAAGAAGGACCAACATTAACTAATCAATATCAAGACTTATTCGCTAATGTTCAGCAATTGAAGAAAGAAAAAGAACTTTGGAACCAACTAAAAGAAAAAACTAAGTCTCAGAAACAAGCTGTAGCCGAATTCCAGCTACAACTTCAACAACTGGAAAAGACTTATCAAACTCATCTGCAGGCACTGAATAATGCTACGGCAATTTATGATGAAAAACTTAAATCCATTCCGCAAGACATTACGTCGTTACATCATCTATATCAGTTGACGAAAGAAGCTACACAGCAAAGAACTCTATTAGAGGAAAGTTGGACACTTGCTCAAAAGCGTATGCAACAAGCTAATGAACAAAATACAACAGCACAAGCGAATTTACAACATGCGATAACGGATTTAGCGGAATCCCGTAAATTGCTTGAACAAGCGCAAGAAGACTTTAAACAAGCTGTTGAAAATGCAGGCTTTGAAAAAGGAAAAGATTACTTAGCAGCGAGAAGAGACGAATCACAGTGTCAAAAACTAAAAGATGAATGTCAGCAATATAAAAACACAATACATGCATTATCGACACAAATTGAAGAAGAAAAAGAACAAGTTGCAGGCAAAGAATTAGTGAATCTTACTATAGTATCTGAGGAAGTAAATCAGTTGAAACAAGCCTATGAAATGGCATTCGAACAATGGAATAACTCAAAAAAATATCGTCAGAATGCGCACCAACTGATTATTGATTTATCGGAAGTAAGCAAAAATATTGCTGATCTTGAAGCCTCTTGTGGCCGAATTATTGGTCTTTATGATTTACTACGAGGTCAAAATCATATGAAAATCTCATTTGAGCGTTATGTTCAAATCGAGTATTTGGAGCAAATTATTCATGCCGCAAATGAACGTCTTAAACCACTATCGAACGGTCAATTCAATTTGATTCGTAGTGATCGTCAAGAAGCAAGAGGTAAGCAAAGCGGATTAGGTTTAGATGTCTATGACGCATACACGGGGCAAACTCGTGATGTCAAAACGTTATCCGGCGGAGAAAAGTTCAATGCTTCATTATGTTTAGCACTAGGTATGTCAGACGTAATTCAAAGCTTCCAAGGAAATATCAGAATTGATACGATGTTTATAGACGAAGGTTTCGGTACGTTAGATGAGGAATCATTGACTAAAGCAATCGATACACTCATTGATCTTCAGAAGTCCGGTCGTATGATCGGCGTTATCTCCCATGTTGCAGAGCTAAAAGCAGCAATGCCAGCTATTTTAGAAGTAACAAAATCACGAGAAGGTCACAGTCACACTACATTTCATGTTAAGTAAGAGACAATTTATTTAGATTTAAGGAATAGATCAAAAATGTAGAAGCTTTATTAAAAAAACCTACATGACGATTGGGCCAGTTACACTCAATCATCATGTAGGTTTATTTATTTTCAAGTAAGAACTTATTTCCAACCACGTTTATATGAATCGTTTATAGCTTCAATATCTACGCCCAATTCTTTTGCAGCTTGATAAGCCCAATATGGATTACGTAGTAATTCTCTAGCCATGAAGACTAGGTCTGCTCTGTTATTTTGCAGAATTTCTTCAGCCTGTACTGGGGAAGTAATGAGACCAACTGCTCCTGTTGGAATCGGTGTTTCATGCTTGATCGTCTCAGCAAATGGTACTTGATAGCCTGGGAATACTGGAATTCTTGCATGCACGACTGCGCCAGAACTAACATCCACTAAATCGACACCTTGCTCTTTCATCCATTTTGTCATCGTAATATAATCGACAGGTTCCATTCCACCGTCTGCATAATCCTTCGCAGAGATTCGGACAAATAGAGGACCGGCAAATACTTCTTTCACTGCATCAATTACTTCACGTAAAAAACGATAGCGGTTTTCTACTGAGCCTCCGTATTCATCTGTACGTTTATTTGACAGTGGGGATAAAAATTCATTGATTAAATAACCATGTGCACCATGCAGTTCAATTACATCAAAGCCAGCTTCTTTTGATCGGATAGCGGCTTTTTTGAATGCATCTACCGTATTTTTTATATCATTGGTTGTCATTTCAATCGGTGTTTTGTAATTTTCACTAAAGGCAATAGCAGAAGGTGCGTAAATATCGCTTTCAAGTTCAGCTTTACGTCCTGCATGTGCTAATTGGATACCTGTTTTGGAACCTGCACCATGCATTAATCGATTCAGTTCAGTAAGACCAGCAGTATGCTTGTCACTCCAAATGCCAAGGTCTTTAGGTGAGATACGACCTTCTGGCTGAACAGCAGTTGCTTCTACAATGATCAATCCTACTTGACCAACCGCTCTTGTTGCATAGTGAATTTTATGGAAGTCTTGAACAAGACCGTCCTTATTATGACATTCATACATACACATAGGAGACATTACAATGCGATTTTTTAGCGTTAAATTACCTATTTTATAATTTTCAAATAATTTTGCCATAAATGAACTCACTCCAATTCTCTTGTTGCCTATATTATAGCAAAATAGTAGGGATTGGTTTATTAAAAAGACTTAGGTACACCTGGATTTTTTATTTGTAATATTATTATTTTCTCAGTAAGAGTGAGGAATGATGAAATTACACCTTTATGATAATTGTTTTAGTGAAAGTTCTTTATTTTCAAAATCTGAACTTATAATAGATAAAGAAAGTGTTATTAACGAAACTACAATCACACTTACAGGGGTTGCTCTTGGCAAAATTAGATATGTAAGTAATTCACGATAAAGATTGTGAAAAAATGCACTTAAACTAACGGGGCAGTTTACTTGAATAAGGATAGTACGAATAGACATGGGTAAAAGAATACAAAAAATTAATTAAGGGTGATTTAAATGTATTAAAGTTATACTGAAACCTTAAACAAGAATAACAAAACAAAAGGGACCTTCTAATTGGTCCCTTTACCATTCAAAATACAGTTACGTTATTTTACGTTATTATTCTGGAACATCTGTGTGAAGAGGTGGTGGAACAATCCATCCTTTTTCTTTGTTTAGTTTTAAAAGTTTCGCTCCAAATAGTGCCCATTCTGTATGGAATTTACCGAACATCCTAGCAATATCCTCACGTAAACATTGCCCCATTACTTGGCTACATGACACTAAACCTTGTCCAACATTTACAGCAACTGTTGCACTTATTTCAACATCCTCAAATCTTGCACCAACAGGAATATCTTCAGTCGTTGCTTTTGGGCGACTTGGTAATGCAGGTGGAGGAACAATACCGTTGTTTTTTAATAGTTCCACAACCTCTTTATTATGTGATTGCATCATTTCTATAACTTGTGTGAGTAGCTTTTTCAGGTCTTTATCTCCAACATGATTAACAAATGTCTCATATCCACTTATTAGTCCATTGTTTGCTGCAACAAATGACCAGGAACCCATTACTTCACCATAATGCATAGGATCTTTTTTTGGATTATCCATAACGCCCATTAATCAACACACTCCCTAAGATATTATTTATTCCTTCATATTTTGTATTAAAAATGATTATTAATACATTAAATAATGGTTATGGTGATTTTAACAATTCTATATAGGGAGTTTTTTAGTATATAAAAGAGAGGTTGAAACAACATAAAAATGAATAAATAGGTGAATGAGGTTTTTTGGGACAATGACTTATTTTACTGTGAGAATTATAAATATATCCCAGTTACGTCTTGTTAAGCTAACGGGTGGTTTAGTGGAAGATGGTCGAGCTGTTCAGACGGCTCCTTTTTCTTATTCAACTAAAGAGGCAGGTTAGTTCAATAAGATTTACAAATACTCAATAAAACCCTAAACTAAAAATGGTTGTAATTCCATTTTAAAAAGAGGTGCTTTAATGAAGAACGGTATTTGGCAAGAGAATAATGAGTATTATAAGTTAGAATCACTGACAGAGGAATTGGTAAAAGAAGCAGAGGGAAAACTTAAAATTAAGTTGCCTCAAACATACATAAATATTCTTAAGGAACAAAATGGAGGATATATTAATTTTGACTCTTATCCTACTGAGGTTCCGACATCTTGGGCAGATGACCATATAAATATTGATCATATCTTTGGAATCGGTGATGAAAACGGTATTTTAGAGAGCGCGTATTTAATTGAAGAATGGGGATTGCCTAACAATATCGTACTGATTTCTGGAGATGGCCATTCCTGGGTTGCTTTTGATTACAGAAATACAAAAGAAGAACCACCTGTTATCTTTATTGATATTGAAGATGAACAGATTATTGAACTCGCTTCTAACTTTGATTCTTTTTTAAATGGTTTAATCATTTGGGAAGATGAGGTTTAAGAACAAATATTAACTGTGCTATTCAGTAAACAGAGCGATTCTTCATTATGAGAAATCGCTTTTTCTTATTGAACTAACGGGGCAGTTTAGTTGAACAGTGTTGTTTAACTTGTTTTTAATAATCGGGCCAGTTAGTTGATCAATCAAAAAGGGGAATGAGTTAAAGCATTTGTTGTGCAAAACAATAAATTTCAATTTTATTTATTTTTTATTAGTAATAAAAGAGAGGTAGGTCAAAATGTCAAATTTTTATGTGTATCATGTAGTTACGGAAAAGCCTATGAAGCTTGGACAAATAATAATTTTTGATAGTAATCATTATAATGGTGTTTATAATCGAGTTATGGCTTGTAAAAATATATTAGATGGCAATAAGGTAATTGATAATTTTTCTAAATTTATAAATTTAAATTTGGAATATTGGACTGTTAGAACATACAGAGAATTAGCTTTAGAAAAGGTTAGAAAAGAAAAATATCTCAACTATCCTTCTAGAATGCAATGTTTATACACATCCAAAACTCTATTAGATGCAGAAATGTGGGCTAGTTCTTTTATAAATAGTGGTAGAAATGTTTATCAAATAGTGAAATTGCGAACAGACGGCAAGGTATTTGATGGTGATGCGTATAATGTCTTTGACGGAACTGATAATGATGAAGAAAATGTTAGAAATGCAGATTACTACTGGAGTAATCGACCTAATAATCTTGGGAAAGAGCCATTAGTTGAAACTTTAATAGATGGCAATATTGAAGTAGTAGAAATAATAAAGGAATTTCTACAATAGGGAAAGTTGTTGAATAAGCTTCACTTTTCATCTTCAACTATTGGGGAGCTTTACTTGAAGATCATTGAGTTGCATATGCAGCTCTTTTTTCTTTATTGAACTAACGGGGCAGGTTAATGGAAGAGGATTTCCCGTATCAGCCATAGAATAAATAATTTGATGAATATCTTCTGTTTTCGGATTGTGGTTATAACAGGAAAAATATTAAAATAGGAGGCTCCGTAATGAACGAAAACAATGCGATTGAAAATACATTTACAAAGCTTCAAAACAACCAATACGATATAACAAAATTAACTGCCGAAGAACTTGAAATCTTACAAAAATATGCCCCGCCTAAAAAAGTATTTAGCACTATCGATAAAGCAATCGATAGTTTTGCAGACCAATTAAAAAATCCAAATTTAACTCCAGAAGAAAGAGAAAATTTGAATGACCGAATCGAACGAATGGTTGAGCAATCTTTTAAAAAAGATACGGAGTTCAAACAGTGGATGGGTTACATAGCGTTTGCAGCAGTAGGCGGAGCAGGTCTAATTTTTGCAGCAAAGAATCCTAACTTACTCAGAAAAGTTAAACCTTAACTAATAATAATCTTTATTTTACCCAGTTAATTATTATTGTTTATCCATCTATTTCAACTAACGGATGCTTTACTTGAAGATCATTGAGTTGCATATGCAGCTCTTTTTTTCTTTATTGAACTAACGGGGCAGGTTAGTTGAAGAAGGGGTTTTTTAGTAAGTTCGCGAATAAAAAGATATAAGGGAAATATGAGGTGGTTATTTGAAAAAAACAATTGGGATTTTAGTAACGTTAGGAATTATTTTTATATTGTTGCATTCAACGCCAAAAATGGCATTGAGGTATCATATATTTTTTTTGGGGTATCCAAAAGAAGCCCTAACTACAGATATTAGTGATACTAAAATCGATAATGAATTCGATAATGAAATTTTAAATAAACTAAATGCAAATTCATATACCTTAACAAAACCACCATTTGAAAAAGCAACTGAAGCAGAATTAGACACTCTTCTAGTGAAGAAGAAGGGGTTTTTATATTTTGCAGAGTATTATTCGCTTTTATAAAAATCCGTATTCAACTAACGAGGGCTTTAGTAAAAGATCATTGAGCTGTCCAGACAGCTCTTTTTTCTTTTTCAACTAACGCAGCTGGTTAGGTGAAGAAGATAGGTAGATGTAAAGAATAAAGGAGGATCTTAGTAATGAAGACGGCTATTATATCTGACATTCATGGAAATATAGATGCGTTACAAGTAGTGCTATTAGATATTAAAAATCGTGGTATTAAGGAAATATATAATTTAGGTGATAGCTTATATGGACCACTATTTCCTATAGAAACTTATGAATTATTAGTAAAAGAGAACATTCGTAATATTAGGGGGAATTGCGATAGAATCTTATTAGATAACAATACAGATAATCCAACAGTACAATATGTTCAAGATTTATTGGAAGAAGAGCATAAGGAATGGATTTCTGATTTGCCATTTTCTTTGCAAACTGAAGATTTTTATTTTTGTCACGGTACTCCCACTAATGATGAAAGATATTTGTTAGAAGAAATAAGTCCAAATGGTTCTAAGCTTAAGAAGACAGAAGATATTTTGAAGTTGGTTAATGGCATTTCGCAGAACATTATTTTTTGTGCACATACTCACATACCTAGAGTTGTATTTTTACCTAATAATAAAATAGTTATTAATCCAGGTAGCGTTGGACTACCAGCTTATGAAGACGAATTACCAATCTATCACAAAATGGAGTCTGGTTCTCCTTATGCAAATTATACAATTGTAACAAAAAAAGAAGATGACTGGATGATAGAACAAATACATATTCCTTATAATCGAGATGGAGCTATCATACAAAGTGAAAAAAACGGAAGAATAGATTGGGCAATAGCAATTCAAACAGGTAGAGTTTAAAAATTTCAGTAGCAGTTGTACAAAGAATTATATAATTGTTCAAAAAATCCTTCTTCAACTAACGGGTGCTTTACTTCAATAAGGAGTGGAGCATTTTTTTGAACTAACGAGGCAGGTTAGCTCAATAATGTTGTTGTAGTTAATAGGAAAAAGATTCTTTAGCAGGTTACCAAAAACTAATTCATATTTTAGAAACAAGAAAAAACCATTTTGATAAGTTATTTATCAAGATGGTTTTTTAATTTTCATTATATAATTAAAAGTCAACGTTTTTACGACGTTGATCCATATTAGTTAATATTTTTTGACTGTCTGTATTGGCCATATTTGTATAAAGAGAAGTCGTTTTAATATCATTATGACCAAGTTGGTCACGAAGAAGAATATTAACTTGATATTTTCAATTGATGATAATGCGCCTAAACTCATGTATATCAAGGGTTTAGACGCTTTTTGTTATTTTTGTAATGACACTGAACGTGTTATTAACAAAACTACAATCACACTTACAGGTGTTGCTCTAGGCAAAATTAGATATGTAAGTAAGTCACGATAAAGATTGTGAAAAAATGTACTTAAACTAACGGGGCAGTTTACTTTAAGAAGGAGTGATATAATTTTCATAAAATTATTGCGAGTGAGGGAGTAGAGTATGAGTGATTGTTGTGCTTCAAAAGAACGAATTACTGAAAATAATGATATTGAGTTTTGTCCATCTTGTAATACCAAAGGGAAAAAGTTGAAAATTATAACGTTAAAATCAATGCTTAAACCATCAATTTTAGATTCTTTGAATCCGAGTTTGAATCATTACTTTTGTTCAAAGAAAGATTGTGATGTTGTCTATTTTGATGCAGAGAAAAAACTGTATCTTAAGTCAGAAGTAAAGGTATCTGTGCATCAAAAAGATGATTCTCCTACTGTACCAGTTTGCTATTGCTTTAGTTGGACAAAAGAAAAAATTAAGAAATATGAAGAACAAGAACTTTCCCCTAAACCATTAGAACACATTCGAAAAAATGTAAAAGCAGACAGATGTGGGTGTGAGGTAAATAATCCTCAAGGTAGTTGTTGTATGGGGAATGTTACGAAATATATAAAAAGTCTTTAAATAAAGCAATATTTTTTTACAAAAGGGGGTTATAGTAGAAGATCATTGAGCTGTTCAGACAGCTCTTTTTTCATTCAACCGTGGCAGGTTAATTGAAGAAAGAGTTATAAAAAGAGGGAAATAACCATATTAAAGAGAATGATTAACAATATATAAAGGCATTAAATTTTGATAAACTTTAAGAAGGAGTGTGGCAGGTATGTTTCACCCAAAAGATGTTTTGTCTGATCAGTTGTTAGCTAATGCAAACGATCCAAGTTGGTACGTACCATTTTCAGAATCTGTTAAAAATTTGACAGATGAAGAAGCTTTTTGGAAGGTGAGTGAAGAAAGTAATAGTATTGCCGAAATTGTACAGCATTTGCTTTATTGGAATGTAACGTGGCAAACAAGGTATAAAGAAGCTAGTGTTTATGCAGTTCCGACAGTAGGAAGTAATGACAGTACATTTACCATTTCAAAAAATAAATCATTCTATGAACTTCAAAAACAACTTTTAGATGTTCTTTTACATTGGCAAGAAATATTAACGGAAGAACAACTAGAAAGCGATGTTCAAGGAGACTTTGAAGCTAATTGGTGGCAAGTATTGGGTAATGTAACGACACATAATGCATATCATATTGGTCAAATTGTTTATATTCGGAAGATACAAAAGAGCTGGAATTAGAGCAAAAAGAAAAGTGATATATTTTATAGTTATTGAACTAACGGGTGCGTTCGTATTATATAGTTCAGCCAGAACTTTCTGGTTGAACTTTTTTTATTTAGATTTAAGCTATCAGTAGCCAGGGTAGAACGTACGGGGGCGTGGGACATGGATCCCGTCGATTAAACTGTTCACCCCCTACTTGTAGAAATATGTTTGAGGCTGGTTGAGACTAAGATCTCGTATAACAAGCGAAGCTATAATACTACTTGAAGGTAATAGGGGTTACTGGTGAATACGTTAGAGGAGGAGAAAAAATGAACCCAGTAGTGGGTATTGATGTAGCTAAAGATGAAAGTGAAGTACAGGCTTTTTTAGAGAAAGGAAAGCCGCATGGAGGAAGTTTTTCAATAAAGCATAATCGAGAAGAATTAGACAAGTTTATAAGATTTATAGTGGAGATTAAATCGATAACAGGGAGTATGCCAGTCGTCATTTTAGAATCAACAGGTCATTATCATACACCCATCATTCAATGCTTAGAAGAAAATGAAATACTGTATATTTTGTTAAATCCAATCATCTCTTATCAAGCAAAGAAATCCAGTTTAAGAAAGGTAAAGACCGACGCCTTCGACGCCTATCAATTATGTGTTCTCTATTACAAAGAGGAATTTGAACCTTATAAAGTAAGGGGGATTCAGCTTCTAAATCTTCGTAATCTATCGAGGCAACAGGAGATTATAACGAATATGTATGTCGAAGCTAAGCTGCAATTTCATACTATTTTAGATCAGATTTTCCCTGAATATAGAAAAGTCTTTGGAGACCTTTTTTCTAAAGTATCTTTATTGATATTGAAAGAATATCCAACGTCGGAGAGAGTTCTAGAATTTAACGAGGAGGAACTGGCAAATAGTATTCGTGGGTATTGTCCGAATCGTTCTGCCCTATGGGCAAGGGAAAAGGCAAGAAAACTGATAGATTCAGCCAATCAAAATCCTTTTCAGAAGGTGATGTATCAAAGTCATTTATTTAATCTTAATATGTATATCGATATCCTATTCAATTACCAAGGAAACCTTACGGAATTAGAGAGCCAAATGATATCCCTGGCAAGTGAAATAGAAGAATATAAGATTATCCAATCAATCCCTGGAATCGGTGAAAAAATCGCTGCCACGATTATTTCAGAAATTGGGGAAATCGATCGGTTTAATCACCCTAAGAAATTGGTGGCCTATGCCGGAATTGATCCGAGTGTTTATTCATCTGGAAAATTCACAGCGACAACGAATCGGATCACTAAACGTGGTTCCAGTAGGCTAAGGCACAGTTTATATTTAGCTGTTTTGTGTGGAATAAGAAGCTCTAGAAATAAAAAACTCAAAGAGTTTTATGACAAGAAGCGTTCAGAAGGAAAACCTTCGAAAGTTGCAATAGTTGCTTGTATTAATAAACTTCTTCACTGGATATATGCTTTATTAAAAAGGAAAGAAGTTTTCCTTGATTTAGTTTGATTTATTTAATTGACCATTAAATGAAAACCCTTCCATAATACATTTGGAGGGTTATTTGCTATGCCCAAAAACAGTATAGCATAAAGAAAAGTATCATTTTACAGAAAGATATTGACAACCTATTAGCTGGTTTAATTAAAGATCATTGAGTTGCGTATGCAGCTCTTTTTTCTTTATTGAACTAACGGGGCAGGTTAGTTGAAGAAGGGTATGTAAGGGGGATTTAATATGAAACGTTTAATTATAGGTATAGCAGTAATTATGTTAATTTTATTAGCTATGTGGTTTTTTACTACAGGGTCACCAAGTTAGAGTGTTATCGGATTATTAAACTAACGAAGCAGGTTTGTTGAATAAGATTATTGTAAAGTAAGGGATTGGGAATATGTAATTTCTATTATTAATTTAATGGTATAATTTTATCTTATATCTTAATTTTTATGGACGATATGTGTAAAGAGAGGTGTAAAATGGAATTTACATATTTTTTAGCAACGTTCTTGTTTTCGATACTATGGTTTCTTAATTTAGTCCAACTATTAGAAAAACTAAAACAAGGAAAAGACATACATAATCAAAAAATACTAGGTTGTGTATGGAGCGTGGGATTAACTTTTTCTTTGATTTTTTCTATATCATCTTTTATGTAAAAAGGTTTTAATCTTTATTGCGCTAGGAAAAAAGGAGAATTTAAAATTGTTTAATGTAAATAAAAAGATTTACTGGCCACTCATAATACCTTTCGTAATTTTAATGTTTGTTTTACTTTATGCATTACCTGCTGACCAAAGGGCTTTCATAGTAGCTTTACCTATACCGTTTTGGATAATTTACTTTATTCTTAATAAAATTTATCCTGAAAAAAATAAGTAATTCAAAAATAACGTTTACTTGAAGATCATTGAGTTGCATATGCAGCTCTTTTTTCTTTATTGAACTAACGGGGCAGTTTAGTTGAATAAGCAAAACGGGAAAAGCCAGTTATTATTGCAGGAAAAAGAAAGAAAAGAAGGTGTACAATGGACACGAATGCACGAAAAACTAAATTAGAGTTTCTCTTACAAAAACAAAAAGAGAAAGAAAGAAATGATGAAATACAGATGCAATTAGGTTGGATATTGGAGCCTTTCTCAACTAAAGAAAGTATTAGGCTGTTAGACGATGAGGAGAGGGGGAAAGTGAAAACTGAATTTATAGAGAGCATCCCAATAATTGAATGGGTAAGTCTAGACTTAGAGAAAATGAATAACAAGTTCGTTTTACATAATGTTAGTAGCGATAAGGTAGCCTTGTTTTTAAACGATAAAGAACTATACACTGAGAATTCAGTTTATCTTTTCTTGCAAAACGACCTACCACCTTTTAGTACATTACCTTGGGTAAAGATGCCACTATCCAAAGTAATTGAAAACATTATTCATCTAGCAGCGGAAGATTCCTATCAACAGTATGTATTTTGCCCATCACCTAAATTTGTAATAGAATTCGTTGAACCTGACTTAATAGCCATTGCTTGGTAACGGGGCTTTCCTGTTGAATACAGAAATCATCTTTTACATGTGGTATAACCTTTTTTAAAATGTCCTTTACAATGGGTACAGTTTATATTACTGGTTGACCTTTTTTTTATAGGATTTAATATATCAGTAGCTAGGGTAGGACGTACGGGTGCGTGGACATTGATCCCGTCAGCTAAACTGTCCACCCCCTACTTGTAGAAACATGTTTGAGGCTGGTTGGGACCTAGATCTCGTATAACAAGGGAAGCTATGACACTACAAGAAGGATTAGGGGTACTGGCTAGTAAAAATAAGAGGAGGAATAGAAATGAATCCAGTAGTTGGCCTGGATGTGGCAAAAGGAGAGAGCCAAGTTCAGGCATTCTTAGATAAATCAAAACCGTTTGGAAAGAGCTTTTCGGTGAAGCATACCAGAGAGGAATTACATGGCTTTATTGGATTCTTAAAAGAGATTGAAGAGATGACAGGACAAATTCGAATCGTATTGCTATAAATCTTATTGTATCAAAGATACGGGGCATTAGCTCAGCTGGGAGAGTGTCACGCCGGCAGTGATGAGGTCAGGGGTTCGATCCCCCTAGGCTCCATCAAATAAAAAATTCAAACCACGTCCATTGGACGTGGTTTTCTGTTTATTATGGTGGATTGCCCAGGGGGCGAACCACGGGGTTCGGTCCGCGCGGACGTAATGAAGTGAAAAGGCTTCGGAGAAATACTTCTAATGGAGAAGCACGACGTCTGATTCTACCGCTAAAAAAGTCCTCGCTGAGTTAGCTTCGTCAGCCATTAGTTCAAAGATTCGGACATCCCAAGATGGGAAGACGAGCATGTGCGAGTTGTATCCCCCTAGGCTCCGTAACTTAAAAAGCCTTTAAGCACAAGAACTTCTGAGTGTTTAAAGGCTTTTTTGCATAATGAAATTATGCTCAATAACTGTTTATGATCACTTGATGACGCTAGTGTGACAATATCGCAGCACAACAGCTAACAATGTTTCTATTGCATTCTAAATAGATGTGGAATAACATATCATTATTATTACGTGTTTAAAAATTTAAACATAAGGCGAGTTTCATGAAGCATCATAATTGCGACAACAAACTGATCCGAAATAAGTTCACCCAAAGCACCATGATATTCCAAGCGTTGGGAGACGTGAACCGCCGACAAATTATCTCTCTTCTTATTGAACTGACAAGTTTGAACGTAACGCAAATCACCGAACGAATGGAGACTTCCCGACCTGCCATATCCCATCACTTAAAGATTTTACGGCAAGCCCATCTTCTCGATTGTGTCCGCAAAGGCAAAGAGCGATTTTATGGCTTGAGCTCCAGTATACCTGATGCCCTGCAAGTTATTAAGAGCCTAATAGAAGCAATAGAATCTCAAAGGAGTGAAGCTTGATGTTGAGCAACAGACGCATCGTGTTCGACCGATATGGCGGCCCTGAAGTCCTTCATATGCTGAAAGAAGACATTCCCGCGCCTAAATCCAATGAAGTCTTGGTCCAGGTTCTCGTAACAGGGGTTGCTCATGGTGACATTATGATTAGAAAGGGTGTCCTGGCACCCCCTTTTCAGAAGCTTCCAGTGACGCCTGGCTTTGAAATCGTCGGGGTTGTAAAAGAAGTTGGAAGTGGTGTTACCTCGGTGCGCGCAGACCAGCTTGTAGCTGCATTAATCGTCATCGGAGGTTACTCGGAATATATTTGCATCAAGCACGATGAATTGGTTCCGCTGCCTGAAGGCATAAAGCCGGAAGAGGCCGCTTGTATCGTGCTTAATTATGCGACAGCCTATCAAATGCTTCATCGGTATGCGAAGGTGCAGAAGGGTGAAAAAGTATTGGTTCACGGCGCTGCAGGAGGTGTTGGAACAGCTTTACTGCAGCTCGGCAAACTCTCCGATTTGGAGATGCTCGGTACGGCATCTCAGTCCCGGCACCCCTTCATTTCCAGTCTGCATGCCACGCCTATCGACTATAGGAACACAGATTTTGTAGAGGAAATCCGATTACGATTTCCGAAAGGTATCGATGCTGTATTCGACCCAATAGGCGGCAACAATTATAAAAGATCCTACCAAGTATTGCGTAAAGGCGGACGGCTGCTCGGATACGGATTTCAAAATGCGGAATCCAAACCTTATGTTCTATCAAGTCTCATGCGACTGATGTCTTATAAATTAGTGCCAGATGGCAAGCGAAGCATTTTTTACAGCATTGCCGTCACTAGAAAGTCAAAACGCGTTTGGCTTAAAGAAGATTTGAACATTTTATTTCAGCTTCTAGATAAAGGAGCTATTCAACCTGTTATACAGCAGATATTCTCTTTATCCGACGCTAAGGCCGCTCACGAACTCTTCGAATTAGGTGGGGGCACGGGAAAAATTTTATTGTCTTGTCGCTCGCAATAAGCAGGGTAGTGTAATGGACATATGTGGGAGAACGTATCGCTGGCAGTGCAAAAATACGGGTTCAATTCCCGTAGGCTCCATTCCTTGACTTATCAAATTTCAAATGTGTTCAACTCAATTCTTGAGCGACACACAACGAACACTTCCGCATCTGTTAAATTACAGAATGGTGGAGGTGTTTTTTTATCGTGGAATATTTCGATAAGCAACCAGAAATTGCTGAAAGGAAACCGCAAAAGAGGGTAGCAGAAAAAGCAATTAAAAAGGAATCAGTCAAAGTAATATTTGAGAAATTCCTCGAGGCGAAGCAAAAACAAAATTTAAGAACTAACACATTGAATCAGCATGTGGGATTGTTCAAAAGCATAACGATATTTCACGAAACGAGAAGTGAAAAACCATTTTACCTTACAGATATCACGACAGAATTTATATCTGATTGGGTTCATTGGATGAAAAATGAAGCAATTCGATATGATGGACACGCTTATATACCAGAACACGCTCAAACGGTTGGTATGTCAGACTCAACTATTGAAGGTCGACTTAAATATTTAAAGACATTTACAAATTGGTTGTCGAAAGAAGAAATAATCAAACAAGATCCATTTAAAAAGTTCGAAGGATTCAAAGAAGACAGCGTTGAAATTGATATCTTGACCCGTTGTGAATTGGATAATCTGTTGAAAGTAGTGAAATCACATTCCAATAAATCCTTTAAGAATTTCCGTGACTATTGTTTATTACATTTACTCATTGATTCCATGTTGCGTATAACGGAATGCTTGTTGATTAGCCCGAATTATATTGACGATGTGAACAGAACTATCATTATTCAGTCAGGCAATGCTAAATCACGCAAATCCAGGAGTAGATCCCAGAGTTTGCTCATCAGGAAAGTTCACTGCAACAACTAATCGTATTACTAAAAGAGGTTCAAGCAGATTGCGTCATGCCTTATATCTAGCAGTATTATGCGGAATAAGAAGTTCAAGAAACAAAAAGCTTAAAGAATTCAATGATAAGAAAAGGTCAGAAGGAAAGCCCGCCAAAGTAGCGATTGTAGCCTGTATTAATAAACTACTTCATTGGATTTATGCATTATTAAACAGAAAATAATCTTTCCTTGATATAGCTTAATTAACGGTTTTAATTAAAATAGAGAAAAACTTCCAAAAGGTTTTTGGAGAGCTGTTTGGCATGCTGAAAATAGTATAACATAGGGTTAATAAGAATTTTAGAGAAAAGTATTGACATCCTATTAGCTGGTTTAGTTGAATAAGAAAATAAATAAAGGACCATACATATTAGACATATCTAAAATGTGTGGTCCTTTTATTATCAACTCTTTTGACTTCTAACCTAAATATAACATTGGTTATACCCATATATGCACGATGCTGATAAGGACGGTACGGTAGGTGAGTAAGCCCCTAGAACTTGAGGCAAAATAAATGAATGAAAGAACATTTTCCTCGTTGGACGATTTATAACAATTTGCAAATGGGTGTCTATACAGGAAAATTTGTACCGTGAAAATATAACTTTTTTTCACTAACGGGTGCTTAGTTAAACAAGACCATCATTTTTTACGATGGTCTATTTTTTTATCTAAAACATCAAGTGGACCTCAGAAATCCATTGTGAAATGTTACACTTAAACTAACGGGGCAGTTTAGTTCAATAATGATATTAAAGGAAAACTAAATAAATAAATAGAATATTCACTATATTTCTTAACAAGGATTTAACATAGATAGTTATATACTGGTAACATCAAATAGAAAGGATACAGGCAATTAGATTCAATTGTAATATTATGGCATCTATCGTATGGTAGAGGGTAAAATATTCTAGGAGGAATTTAATATGAAGAAACCATTAAAAATTGCTACACTTATGCTAGGGTTATCTGTTGTTGCAGGATCTGCATATGCTGCGAGCAACAACGACATGTGGGAAACTACTAAATCCAGTGAACCTGTTACCTTAGAAGAAATGGCTAAAGAAAAAGGGGTCACGAAAGATGAACTAATTGTTCAGCATGAAAAAGAAGCAAAGCTAACAGAAGGTGTTGAACCAACTTCGAGTACCGAAGCAGCGGAAGCCTCAAAATCCAGTGAACCTGTCAACTTAGAAGAAATGGCTAAAGAAAAAGGGGTCACGTTAGATGAACTGATTGCTCAGCTTGAAAAAGAAGGAAAGCTGACAAAAGCTGTTGACACAACAGAGGCCCAGCAAGGAGAAACAAACAATAAGTAATATATAGTAACTGGAGCTGTCACAAAAGTAAACTTCTGCTAAGAGGAGATTTTGTGACAGCTCTGTTGTTATGTAAAGTCGAATTGTATGGGACTGTATAAGGTTTTATGGATTTTTTTGAAAAGATTGTTACTATTCAACTAATGGGGCAGGTTAGTTGAAGTAGAATTTATATCATTGCGTATTCAATATCCTTATAATGTAGATAAAAAAGTAGGTGTGGTAATCAATTGTTTTCGTGGAGGATAACCAAATATAACCCTAAAAACAGAGATGAAAGAGGTTCCTATCCTGACGACAAAGAATGGACTTGTTTTTCTGAGGTAGGAACTAAAGTAAGTGAAGAAGGTTATTTGAGAACAGAATTTGATTACATAAACGCCATCTGAAGCGATAAAAAAGTAGCTGTAACAAAGTAAATTGGTTATACTAGATGGATTTTGTATAATCAATTTATTTCCTTGTGAAAAATAAATAAATGAAATATCTAGTACTTTATAAGTAAATGCCAAATAGCGCCCACGTGTTTTTCCGTGGGCGTTTTGTTATATGGTTTTAGAAGTTTTATTTGGAGCAAGGCTTTCACATAGTAACGACTTCATTAGATGATGAGTTGAATTTTGCGCTTACACATATATTGTTGGAATGTAATAAAAATAGATTGACGATGGCTCTTAATCAAGTACATTTTTTTGTGAATACCCTATATTTAAGATTACATTAAAGCAAGTTCCGTTACTTTCATTGTCGGACACGGTAATCGTACCGTTATGCTTTTTGATAATGCTGTCAACAGTGGAAAGACCTAAGCCGGTACCACCCAGTTGACGGGAGCGTGATTTGTCAACACGATAAAAAGGTTCGAATATTTTCTTTTTGTATTCGTCCGCAATGCCAATGCCTGTATCTTTAATTTTGATCGAAACCTGTTCCTTACTTAATCTGTTTACAATAACTTCAACTGTGCCACCGTCAATATTGTACTTAATTCCGTTTTCCACAAGGTTGTAAAAAGCACGATACAATAAGTCTATGTTTCCAAAAACAACGCTATTATCACAATCTAAGGTCAATGTAATATTCTTTTCTTTAGCCATGTGTGAAAGCTCGGAAATAATATCCGTAAAAATATCCTTTACGCAAATGCTGCTTTGCTCAACATTATCGTCCATATTCGTCATATCTAAAAGGCTAACTACGAGTCCTCTCAAGCGTTTTGTCTGCTTTTCAATAACGTAAATAAGAGCATCATATTCCTCGGTTGTATGTATTTTTTTCTTTTTAAATACATCAACTTTTGTTTGTAACACAGCAAGAGGTGTTCTAAGCTCGTGGGCGGCACTTGCGGAAAATCGTCGTTGCATCATAAAAGAATCATTCAACTTATCCGTCATTTCATTAAATGTACCAGTAAGCTCTGCAATTTCATCTTTTGTAGGTGGCACGGATAATGTTTCAGATAAATTATGCACATTTATGTTTTTTACTTGTTCATTTAGCGTATTAAGAGGCTTTAATGCCTTCCCCGAAAGATAGTAGGTTAAAAATCCCCCACTACCAATAACTAAAAGCATATAAATAATACTTTCAATTCTAAAATCAATTTTTGCTTTTTGGGAAGCCTCTGATGAAACGGAAGAGGCCATGCTGGTCGAAGTTGCTGGAGTGCTTTCATCAATCCATCCTTCTTTGTCGCCCTCTAGTGCAGGGTATAGAGCATTTTCATCAATTATTGTAGCCATTTTAATAGCAGAAAAATTTAATATTAAGGTAAGTCCTACACAACAAACAGTCAAGAGAGCAACAGTCATAACGGTAAGTCGTAATCGAATTGGCATATTTTTAAGCATTTTCACTATCACTCTTTTCTGATAAAAAGTAACCTTCCCCAATTTTCGTTCCAATGGGGTCATAGTTTAAAACAGCTTTTAGCTTCTTTCTGAGAGTTGCAATATGAACCCGAATAGCACCACTAAAGCTATCTGCATGCTGATCCCAAACATGTTCAATCAGTTCTTCTTGGCTAACCACTCTGTCTTTGTTAAGCAAAAGATATTCAAACAATGCAAATTCTTTTTTTGTGAGTGCTATTTCACTCTCGTTAACAACTGCAATACGTTTTGATAAATCCACCTTAATTTCCTCGAATGAAAGCATACTACTTTCTTGAACAAACTTTCGCCTTAACAAATTTCGTATTCTTGCCTCTAATTCGGCAAAATCAAATGGCTTCGCCAAATAATCATTTGCTCCTATGTCTAAGCCTTTCACTTTGTCATTAACACTACTTCTTGCGCTGAGAATAAGTACCTTTAATTCAGGCTTTTCATCTCGTATCTTTTCTAAAACCTCTAGCCCATCCATTTTTGGGAGGTTTAAGTCAAGTACAACCAAATCGTAATTTACTTCATATAAAAGCTCGTAAGCATCTTCACCGTTGTCACAGGTATCAACTGCATAACCATCTATTCTAAGCCCATCAGCAATAGCTTCCTGCAAATCAAGCTCGTCTTCTACAATAAGTATTCTCATTCCAGAATCACCTCTTTTGCTATTGTACAGTAAGTATGTGTTAAATCTCTGTTAAGCATTTAATTCACTACAAAGAAAACCACTTAACAGAGATTTAACATCGTTTTTTATATAATGGTGACACAAGTTTAGGAGGTATAAAAAATGTATGTTCTAAATAGCGTAATTAAAAATATTAAATAAATAAAAACTAATATAGTAGATAGGAGAAAAAAATGTTTGAAATTAAGAACGTAACCAAAAAATATAACGGCGAATCAGCTTTGGAAAATATTTCGTTCTCAATGGGAAAAGGACTGAATTTTATCGTTGGTGCTTCGGGTAGTGGTAAAACGACTCTTTTGAAAATCATAAGCGGTATGGAACAAGATTTCGATGGTGAGGTTACCTATTGCGGCAAGAATATTAAAGAATTAACCTCTAGTGAAAAAAGCTATTTTTACAACAATACCTTTGGATTTGTTTGGCAGGATTTTAATTTGCTCGAAGATTTATCGGTTTTAGACAATGTGTTGTTACCACAGTATTTAAAAAATAAACAAAATCATAAGAACGCAAATAAGATTTTAAAAGAACTCAAAATATTTGACCTTGCACATCGAAAAGTGAACTCTCTTTCGGGCGGTCAAAAACAGCGTGTTGCCATTGCAAGAGAGCTCATGAAAAACCCAGAGGTTATTATCGCTGACGAGCCAACAAGTGCATTGGATGAAAAAACCTCTGAAACAACAATGGATATTTTGAAATCTATTTCTAAAAACAGGACAGTTATCGTTGTAACCCACGATGTCAACTTAATTGACAGTGACTCAAATGTTATAGATTTAGATGAGGGAGAATTTGTAGCATTACCGCAAAATAATGTAACGAAAACAGAAAAACTCACATACGATGAAAGTCATCGCTTATCGATTAAAAACGCTTTTGCAATGACCAAATCGAATGTTAAAAGTAAATTTGGCCGATTTTTAGTATCAGCTCTTTCTCTAATGATTGCAGGTATCCTTTTGCTTACAACTGTAAGTGGGACAATCGCGAGCAGCGGTCAAGGTGATATTGACAAACTGCTTGGTACTTATGGCGACGCACTTAAAGATATTAGTATAGTTGGCAGCTTTACCAGTGCAGTAGGCACAGGCGATAATCAGGAGGAAAAGCCGAATGCAGATGTAACACAGGATATTGGTGGTTTATATGATCAATATGTAGGCGATGAACGCGTTGATTTTGCCACTTTTTTAGAAGCGTTTGATAATATAAAAGTAACTGTTGGCGGGAAAGAATATCCAATACAAGGAACAGGTAATGTTCCGTCAATCAATAAGTTGATAGCAGGAAATATGCCTACAGGTAAAGACAACGAGGTTGTTGTTCCAGAAAGTTTTGTTAAAACATTGGGCATAACAAACGAGCAAGCAATCGGCAAAGAAATTGATTTTAGCAGCGAAATTTACAATTGGGACACAGGTGCGCCTGTTTTAAAAGACGCATCCATTACAGCAAAAATAGTAGGTGTTGCTGATAATACTATCTATATGGAACTTGAAGGTAATATGGAAGAATTTACAATCAGTGACTCTTTCTTCTTCAGCAAAACTGCACTTGATGATTTGAGAAGACAAGCAGGAATTGAAAATAAGGAAACGGATTTTCTTATTCGAGCGAAGACACCAGCTGATATGATTGCCATTAAAGACGAGCTTAACGAACAAGGCATTGTACCTCTTGGTCAATTTGAACTTGTTGAGGATATTGTTAGATTAAATGACCAAACAACCGAACAGTCAGGCTCAGCAAGTATGTTCATAGGGATTTTGGCTGTCGTTATGGTTATGGCTATTTCCTTTATCACAGGTTTTATGAGAAAAAGAGAATTTGCAATTTACAAAGTCAGCGGCTTTAATAATGCTCATTTTAGTCTGCTTAACTTGACGGAAAAGCTAACAGAAATCATGGCAGCAATTCTGTTAATGCTAGTTACATCACCCCTTATCAATATAGCTACTAAAGGCTTGTTCAGCGCAAGTATTTTAAGTTCTAAGATGTTGATTTCGGGCGTGCTATTTATTGCTTTAGTAGGCGTTGGGGCTTACGTTACAACGGCTATTGCCTTTATAATGACCAAGACAACAACAGCATTGAAGACAGGTGACAGATAGTGATACAGATAAACAACCTTACAAAACGATATGATCATTCAGTTATTTTGGAAGATACAAGTTTTAACTTTCCAAGCCAAGGACTTGTTTGCCTTTTAGGTGCATCAGGTTCCGGTAAAAGCACGCTGCTTAATATGGTTGCAGGCTTTGACAGTGGTTACAGCGGTGATATTACGGTTTGTGGTACTTCTATCAGCAAAATGAATGCCGATGAATTGTGTGCGTACCGCAGAGAAAATATCGGGTTTATCTTTCAAAACTACCATCTTTTAAGAGGGTATACCGTTCTTGAAAACATCTTGCTTTCTTGTGAGTTAAATACAGCAAGTGAAGAGGAAAATAGAGAAAATGCCAAAGAGCTGCTAAATAAACTGGGATTATCACAAAAGACTGATGAAAAAATCGAAAATCTATCGGGCGGTCAAAAGCAACGAGTTGCTATTGCAAGGGCGTTGATTAGTAATCCTCGTATCATCTTGGCGGATGAGCCGACAGGAGCATTAGACCGTAAGAACTCTAATGAAATTATGGAGCTTTTAAAAGAAATTTCAAAAGACCGTTTGGTGATTGTGATTACGCATGACCAAAAGATTTGTGGTTTTGCAGATAAAGTCATTCATATTGAGAAAGGAAAAATTGTTACAAAAGATATCGAGTCCCATACAGAAATTGCTAGTGATCATGCGCTCAGTTTAAATAACGTGATCAAAATATCTGCGTTCAAGCGAGGGCTTAAGAACTTCAAAGTGAATATTACACGCTATATGGCTGTCAGTTTGGCAATTTCCATCGGTATCCTTGTATTTATGTTGTCATTATCTTCAGGGAATATAATGGACAAGAATATTTCGGATTTTCAAGATAAAAACACTGCCTTTAACAACGGTTATATTAAAGGTAAGGATGCTGGAACAGTTATTGAATTGTTGAAATCCGATGAGCGTATCGAAAATGTGTATTACCAATACAAAATAACGGATGTTACTTTAAGGATAGGCGATAAAACTGAAGATTTAGCAGAAAAATATCCAATGGCAAAGGCTACTGAAAAGATGTCATATGGTGCTATGCCCAAAACAGGTAAAAAGGAAATAGCATTTAGTCCAAGCCTCGCTAAAAAATTTGAAAATGATATTAGTAGTTTGATTGGTAAAGAAGTTACCTTAAATTATGGAGATAAAGAATACACGCTTACGATAAGCGGCATCTTTAACGCAGACTACGATGATTTCTTTGTAAGCTCCGATATCGAACAGGAATTTTACCAAAATGTGAAAAACAAAAAAAACTACTCAATCAGTTATGATGTAAAGAACTTTGAAGATATTGTGCCAGTCAGTCAAATGCTTGCTAACAAAAAAATCGACAGTAAAACTGCAGCCGAAGAAGTAGAAGTTTTGCAAAATACATTTAACAATCTTAGCCGTTTGTTCTTGATCGTTTCTATTTTAATCTTAGCAATTGGTTTGTTTATCAGTTCCGTATTACTGATCAAACTGCAAAATTCAAGATACAAGGAAATAGGGCTGCTGTCCGCTTTGGGATATAACAAAGGAACAATACGGAAAATGATTGTCAGCGAAAATTTACTTTTAGCAACAATGTCAGCTGTTTCTCAAGCTGCCCTTATTGGCTGTACGTATTTAGTCGTCATGATTTTCAATTTGGCCATGATCATCACCCCATTACAAATCTTACTATCAATACTTTCCACAGGTATTGTTGTAATTGTAATAAGCATGATAGCAAGCCACAAGTTAATCTCTACAGAGCCTGCAGTAGCATTGAGAAAGTAATGTATTTTATTTAATAAAAATGGGAAGGGGAAAATGTAATGAAAAAAATGATATCGTTAGTACTAATAGGATTGATGGCTAGTATGTTAGTAGGGTGTTTAGATAAATCAACAGACGTAAATGATAAAAAGGAATCTGGGCAGACTAATAACTTTCAAAAAGAAGAGAACGAAGACGATAAAAATAGTCAAAACAATAATGAGGAAGATTGGTACGGAGGAGGAGATCTTGATGATAGAGTAGATGACAGTGACTTGTCTAAAGAAGAACAGGCTTTAAACAGAGAAC
This sequence comes from Viridibacillus sp. KH_047, assembly GCF_057838945.1. Taxonomy (NCBI): domain Bacteria; kingdom Bacillati; phylum Bacillota; class Bacilli; order Caryophanales; family Caryophanaceae; genus Viridibacillus; species Viridibacillus sp. KH_047. Next base: position 1,989,918 of record NZ_CM174479.1, read on the forward strand.
TTGGGAAACTTGATGATGGACGTTATGAAATTGAAGTCGTTTATCCTTATGAAGATCGTGTACGTTTTAATGTCTTATATCGTTTTGTAGATAAAGACAAACAAGTCAAAGATGGTGTTGGACAGGTATCAGAAGCTGGAAAGATGCCTGAAAATGATGATGATGCAATTACTCTTAAACTGGATGACAAACTACAAGGCAAAAATATTACTCATCGTCACGGAATATATATTGTAGAGGTTACAGATGGTGTCATTGTTTCAGTGTCGAACTAGATAAGGATTTAGAATCTAGCTTACTGTATTATAGAGTGAGGTTAAATATTATCTTAAATATATTATGATGAAATTTTTTAGCTTTACTTGATTAGAACATAATTAACAGAATGCGAACATCCTTCAAAAGGTATACTTTTTGAAAGATGATTGTTTCTAGATATTTTACGTTTCAAATCCACAACAAAATATAATTCAGAATATTTCAGATTATTAAGTTTGTTTAGTAAGGATTAAGATAGGTTGATTTTAAACGATTTGTTATTGAAACTGCTATAAAAGAAAAAAATAGTCAACTAGGTTTCTCTGGCTGATCTTATAATACGAAACCTGCTAATAGTTTGTGAGGAATTACACTTAAACTAAACCAGCTAATAGAAAGTCAAGTAAAATATTTTTAATCGAAAAACACTTCATGTTATACTAAAAATGCACAACACAAATAACCCTCCTCATTAATGTGGAAGGTTTTTGTTCTATTTGAAAATACTGTAGCTAAATAGTTACTTGGAACGGTGTTTTCGTTTTTAAAATCGCATAAATCCAGTGTAAAAGCTTATTAGCACAAGCAATAATAGCTACTTTATACGGCTTACCTTCTTCGCGTTTTAAATCGTAGAAGGCTCGTAATCGTTTATTTCGTGCAATGGTTTCATCTGTTGTTTTCTTTTTACGGCTATCTCGAATTGAACAACGAACGGCTGTGTAAAGCATGTGGCGAAGTCTAGCTGAGCCGCGTTTGGTAATGTGATTTTTCGTGCCTTTAAAGCGACCTGATTCGAACACACTTGGGTCTAGTCCCGCAAAGGCTACTAACTTTTTCGGATGATTAAACCGCTCAATTTCCCCAATTTCTGAAAGTATCGTGGCTGCGATTTTTTCACCTATACCGGGAAGTGACTGGATTAATTCATATTCTTCGAGTTGTGCCGCCAATTGATCAATCTCACGCTCTAACGTAGAAAGTTGTTGGCGGTACGCTTGAAGTAAATCAATATACATATTCAGACTGACAAGAAGGCTTTGATAAAGCGTTGACTGAAATGGGTTACGTTCTGCAGCTGCGATTAATCGCTCAGCTCTTTCGTACGCCCACTTATACGAACGTGCTTTACAATGCTTATCAATAAATTGTGCAATCTCTTCTACACTTGTATTTAGTACTGATTCAGATGTAGGGAAGGACTGTAAAGTCCTTAATGAAATCTCAGCGTATAAATCACCAAAAACTCCTTTATACTCAGGGAAAACTTGATCTAATATAGCTTGGAATTGTAGCTTTGTTTGAACCATAATTCCCGTCATATTTTCGTGTTGCCTTGTCAGATGCCTAAGGTTTAAAAGCTGAATACCACGCTTTTTCTGAGGCTCTAAATCCTCTTTGTAATACAGTTCACCTAAGTGATAGGCATCAATGGCATCTGTTTTAGTTTTTCGTAAACTAGAGCTTTTCGCTCGATATGAAACGAGCGGATTGACGATAATGACAATGTATTCTCTAGTTTCTAAAAACTGTACAACTGAGGCATGATAATGGCCAGTTGATTCCAAAACAACAGGTGGTTTTAATCCTGTTTGACGCTCTAAATCTAGTAAATAAGAGTGTAACTCTTCAAGTCCTTCCACCGTATGTTCAATCTTCACACTGTTTTTATAGGGCATTTTTTTATCCAAGAACATTTGAACCTGACTTTCACCTTTGGCGACATCCAGACCAACTACTGGATTCATAGTTTATCTCCTCCTCATGTAGTGTATTGACCGGTAACCTCTATCTAGCTTGTTATTCATATCTTCGCTTGTTATACGGGATCACTATGTCCCAACCAGCCTAATCATGTGTTAACAAGTAGAGGGCGAACTGTTTAGTTGTCGGGATTAAATCCCACGGGTGCTTCCGTTCTACTCCGGCTACTATCAATCTATAAATTGAATAAAAAATAGTCAACCAGATTTCTCTGGCTGACCTTATAATACGAACGGGGTGCTTTACTTCAATAAGGTGTGGAGCATTTTTTTGAACTAACGAGGCAGGTTAGTTCAATAATGTTGTTGAAGTTAATAGGAAAAAGATTCTTTAGCAGGTTACCAAAAACTAATTCATATTTTAGAAACAAGAAAAAACCATTTTGATAAGTTATTTATCAAGATGGTTTTTTAATTTTCATTATATAATTAAAAGTCAACGTTTTTACGACGTTGATCCATATTAGTTAATATTTTTTGACTGTCTGTATTCGCCATATTTGTGTAAAGAGAAGTCGTTTTAATATCATTATGACCAAGTTGGTCACGAAGCAAAATTTTAACTTAATATTTTTAATTGAAGACAATGTGCCTAAACTCATGTATATCAATGGTTTAGACGCTTTTTGTTTTTTTGTAATGACACTGAAAGTGTTATTTACGAAACTACAATCACACTTACAGGGGTTGCTCTTGGCAAAATTAAAGCAGCTGACGTAACGGTTGCGGGTGTTGAAGTGGTTTCATTAACGCCTTCTGCTGACTTGAAAACTAAGAAAGTATGATAAAAATCATCTATCCTATATATATTTCTTAGGGATGAGATGATTTTTATTTGGATATGTAAGTAAATCACGATAAAGATTGTGAAAAAATGTACTTAAACTAACGGGGAAGTTTAGTTTAAGAGTGAATTATCCCCTATATTAAAGAATAATATTATTGAAAGAAGCCAAGAGGCCATAAGATTGAACAAACAAAAGAAGAAAAGAATAAACTAGAGAGAATGGGGAAAAAGCACTGTGATGCACGTTCATTAACGGAAGAAGATTTTCACCGCATGTTTGACCGATTTTATACTGCCAATCAATCTCGTTCGGGTAAAAGTACCGAATTAGGCTTGTCGATTGTGAAGACCTTAATGGAAAAAATGAATGGACAATTATAGGTCAGCTTAATGGGGCAAATTATCCATCTTTTGCGAATGGAAGACAGTTGAGGGATTAAATAGTTGAATGAAGAAGGGATAAAGAGTTTGTTCAAAAATAAAAGGTTTATATTTCTTTTAATGTTTATTATTTCTTTTGGTTTGTCGTATGATCCTTTATCAGCCTGGGCTGCTGAATCTTTTAATACAACAAAGGTTGATGAGTATGTTACGAATTATATCGAAAAAAACGGACTGCCAGGTGCAGCTATCGTAATCGTAAAGGATGGGAAGGTACTATATGAAAAAGGATTTGGTCATGATTCTGACGGAAATCCACTGAGCGCAAATTCTACTATGGGTATTGCTTCTGGTACGAAGCCATTTACTGCATTTGCTGTTTTACAATTGGTTGAGGAAGGAAAGATTAAACTGGATGACCCAATTGTAAAGTACCTACCTGAACTAAAACTGGATGATGAGAGGTGGGAACAGGTGACTGTACGTCAACTGTTGAGTCATACATCCGGACTACCAAATCCTACTATTGTAGCCCCATCGAATACCTTAAAAGAAGGTGTAGGACGTCTTCATGATTGGAAACTACAATCCAGTCCGGGTGAAAAATATTTATATAGTAATGCAAACTACTGGACATTAGCATATTTAGTAGAAAAAAATAGTGGGATGGAGTTTAATGATTACCTAACACAGAATGTGTTCTCACCGCTTGGCATGAACGACTCCATCTCAGTTGTTAACTCTAGGGATATTGCGAAAAAATTAGAAATACCTCGAGGATATGTCTCGTTATATGGTACGGCAATGCCATGGACCGAGCTTGAACAAATGCTCAGTGGTTCAGGTAGTATCTTTACGACAGCTAGTGATATGGGAAAATGGTTATCTATGCATACTAACGAGGGAAAAAATGAAAAAGGAGAACAATTAATATCACAAGAGTTACTGAAAGAGTCATATTCACCACAATATGGAATTAAAAAATATGGACTTGGCTGGTCACTTAGCTCTCCAAATATTAAGCCAGCTCGCATTTCTCATAGCGGTTCAAAATCTACTTTTCAATCTCAACAAGATATCGTTCCAAGTAGTGGCTATGCAGTTGCAGTTTTACTCAATAGTTTCACCACTACATTCGAACATCCATATGAGATTAGCACTGGAATTATACAATTAACTGAGGGACATGAACCCGAATTAAAATCTCCAACACCTAAAATAATTGATTTATCACTTGGTGTGATCACATTGATTTACTTGATGTTAGGAATCAGAGGCATACTAAGAAGTAAAATATGGACGGATAAACGTAAACAGCATCGAGCTTGGAGATTCTGTCTGCGTTTAATACCGCAATTGGTGCCTGTCGTGGGTATCGGATGGTTATTATTTGTTGTTCCAACATTAAAAAATAACAGTTCAACCATAATAGATGCATTCGGTCTTTGGCCAGCTGCGATGATCTTTTTGGCGATCGTTTTCATCATTGGATTGGTACTCACAATTTTGAGAATCTATTATCGAATAAGGATAATTAAAAATTGAAGATTGTGAAGAATTTTACTTAAAGTAACGGGGTGCGTTAATTAAAGATCATTGAGTTGCATATGCAGCTCTTTTTTTATTGAACTAACGAAGCAGAATAGTTCAACAAGGATAATGGGCATTTATGGTAAAATAAAATGAAGGAGAGGTATTATGGAAGGTTTAATTTTGGTATTGTATATCTTAATTTTAATATCACTTAATGTTGTCTTCTTTAAATTGTTTTTAAAAGGAAAATTAAATCTTATGGTATCAGGTATCATTATGATGGTACTTGCTCCAGAGATCGGTTTTTCAAGTGGTGCTTTACTTCTTCATTTTTATGATTGGGGTTCTGGAGGAACAGGGGAAGGTGCAGGCTATGGTGGAGCATTTTTAGGACTTATAACATTAGCTAATGGGGTTCTCATTCTGGTGATTGGGGTTATAAGGTGGATTTTAAATTTCGTAAAAAAAGTGAAGTGATGATTCGTTATTCAAGTAACGTGGGCTTTAGTTGAAGAACATTGAGCTACTTAGACAGCCCTTTTTTCTTATTGAACTAACGGATCAGTGTTAATTGAATAAAGGAATATTATTTCTTATATAGAATTGTAACTACAAACATATGTTTAGGTACTTATTTAGATATTTGGAGAGCTTCATCTTTAACTGTCTTGAAAGACTTAAAGTCAGAAGATTATATGGAGGTGTATATATGGAAATTGAAATTAGAAAAGTACAGCAAACGGATTACGATGATTTAGTAGGATTAATGGAGGAATTAGGATATCCAACTACTATTGAGGAATTAACGATACGCTTTGAAACGCTTCAAGCTGATTCAAATTATCAAGCATTAGTAGCTATAAGAGAAAATCAAATACTTGGATTTGCTGGTTTATGTAAAGCCTTAGCTTATGAATTTAACGGTACATATGTCCGTTTACTTGCATTTGTTGTTAGTTCAAATATAAGAAAAACAGGAATAGGTACGCTACTTTTAAAAGCCTGTGAAAATTGGGCAATTGAGCAAGGTGCAGGCTTGATTACTTTGAATAGTGGCAATCGAGAAGAACGTCAATCAGCTCATACCTTTTATAAAAACAATGGCTACATTGGGAAAAGTACAGGGTTTTCAAAAAAAATAGTATAATTTTTGTAAGCGATTGTTCAATTAGAGCAATCGCTTATTGAACTAAAGGGGCAGGTTAATGGAAGAGAAATAATTGTAAAGGATGAGAAAATTTGAAGAAGAAACATTGGGTTACTGTTCTAATTTTAGTATTAACTTTTGGTGGTGTTTATTCATTTGTGCTATTTAATCCACCTTTGGAAATAGGTACGCTTGGTACAGCTGTTGGTAATAAATCAGTTGTTATTGGAATTGGTAATAAAGGCTTTCGTGAAGTGAAAATATTAGAAGTATCAGTAAATAATAATGAAAAGCCATCAAAAACAAAAGTACAAGTTAGTAATGCTTTACAAGGTTTCATCATAACGGATGATTATAATAATAATGAGTCAAAAAAATATGGTTTTAAGAATCTAGAGGATCTATCAATTAAGGCAGACACTTCTCCTGCCGCTACCTATAAAAAATTAGATGATGGCACTGCTTCAAAAAAGGATGAAATCTATGGGATTAGTGTTTTTCATAGTAAAGCAATCAATCAGGTTATAATAAAGTATAGCTATTTTGGAATTCCATTTAATAAAACTGTGTTGTTCAACTAACGTGGCAGGTTAGTTCAATAGCGTTGTTTAATTTGTGTTCAACAATCGGGCCATTTAATGGAATATTGCATTCAAACATAAATTGGATAATTTGTGATATAGTTTACATATTAACTGTAACTAGTTAGTTAACTTAAACCATTAGCGAAGTAAAAACGAAAAAACTTGGTTAAAAATAATATACTTATTTAGACGGGAGATAGCTGTTATGGAACAAAAAATACTAGAATTGCTCAACGGAATATATCCAGTGGATTTTATTAAAGTTGAAGCAGTAACAAATGAAATGTTTCGGTGTACCGCAAAACAAGGTGAATACTTTGCAAGAATTACAAACTACAAAGGTTATGATGAACAATTAGAAGAGGTTACATATACAAACTACCTACATAAAGAAGGACTAGGTTTATCACCTGCAATAGTTTCAATAAATGGTAAAGAGGTAGAAAAGATAACCTTTAATAACAAGGAAGTATTAACTGTTCTTTATGAATCTGCTGCTGGTAAACACTTATCAAGAAATCAATGGAATGCTAATGTTTTAAAAGAGTTAGGCAGGCAAATTGGTAAATTACATCGCCTCTCTAGAAAATTTGAAGAGATAAATCCGACTAGATATATCAATGATTGGTATCAAAATGAGGAATATGCTTTCTTGAAATATATTCCTGAGGAAGAGACTACGATTAGAGCTGTTGCACAAGAAATTTTAACAAAGATAAAAAAAATCCCAAAAGACAATTCCAATTATGGATTGTTACACGGTGACTTATGGTTAGAGAATATATTGGTAGATCATGATTTAAAACTGTCAATGGTTGATTTTCAAGATTGTGAGAAGAATTTTTATATCTTTGATTTAGCTGTTCCAATATATAGTGCGATAGAGTATTCATTTGTCGGTGGTGGGAACATCATTGAATATGGAAGAGGTATTACAAAAGCAATCATCGAGGGATACCAAGAGGAAAACGATCTCCCAAAGGAAATGTTGGAAAAACTCCCCTTATTTATAAAACTAAAAGAAGTCTTTGAGTATAGCTTAATGCATATGTACTGGAATAAAGAAAAGTTAACTGAAGAACAGATAAGAATAATGAACCATTTTAGAATGAGAATTGAAAAAGATCATTCTTTCTTTGACACAAACGTTTTGTTATTAAACTAAACTTAATCTTCCGCAAACGGGCTCAATTCTTGAAGATGAATTGTGCCTTTTTCAGCAATAGGCCATTTTGCGGCAAAAAAAATTAAAAGCAAAGGGTGGGCATTTTGAAGATAATCGAGACGGAACGATTATACCTTAGAGAGTTAAAAATGGACGATCATAACGAATTATCGAAAGTGCTTTCCGACCCAGAGTCTATGCAATATTACCCTCATCCCTTTAACCAAGAAGAGGTTAAAAATTGGATCAAATGGAATGAGAAAAATTATAAGCAATTTAATCACGGACTATGGGCAGTTGTTTTAAAAGAAGGGGATACATTTATCGGTGATTGTGGAATAACAATGCAGAACATCGATGGTGTAAGGTTACCTGAAATTGGGTTTCACATTATTAAAGAGTATTGGAATAAGGGATATGCCACAGAAGCAGCGTCTGCTTGTAAGGAATATGCATTTAATGTTCTGGGCTATTCCGAAATATTTTCATATACGACCTTAAAAAATATTCCATCACAAAAAGTTGCGGAAAAAATCGGGATGGAAACTTATAAGTTTTTTGAGAAGAATGGTGAACAACAAATCGTTCAAGTTGCATACAAAAATAAAGCGTGATGAATATTAGTAAATCATTAGCTATTATTCCAGAAAAGGGCGCGATTGTTGAATAAGCTTCACTTTTCTTCTTCAACGAACGGGTGCTTTAGTAGAAGATCTAAGAGCTGTTCAGATAGCTCTTTTTTTTTTCATATTCAACTAAGGGAGAAGTTATTTTAACAAGAAGGAGATGTGATTCTCCTTGTTGAATTAAATTAGCATGGTTTAGAAGAATATAGTCACTTATTATAGTGAAAGGGGTTTTTATATTGACAGAAGCTTTTCATATACAATATGGAGATCATCCATCCCAATTCGGTGTATTGCGTATGCCAGAGTTGCCTGGACTTAGTCCAGTAGTTATAACGATTCATGGTGGTTTTTGGCAATCGAAGTACGACCTTGAAGAAAATACCCTTCTTAATGAAGATTTGAATAGTCGTGGTTATGCTACTTGGAATATAGAGTACCGTCGAGTCGGAGAAGATGGTGGAGGTTGGACAGGAACATTTATTGATGTTATAGATGCTGTAAATCATCTCACACAGCTTGAGGAACGCTTTCAGCTCGATCTCTCTCGAGTTGTTATCCTAGGGCATTCAGCAGGAGGACACTTGGCTCTCTGGTTAGCCTCTCGAGTTAACAAAGATCAAGCGGACGAAATGGGTAATACTCTACTTGTACCTATACAAAGTATAATAAGTTTGGCAGGGGTTTCGGATCTGAGGAAGATGTGGGAAATACATGATGAAAAAGGAATGAATAGTCACGTAGCTTCTTTTATTGGCGGCTCACCTCAAGAAGTATCTGAACGTTATAGTTTAGCTTCACCGATAGAACTATTGCCTTTGAATATCGAGCAAATTTTAATTCATGGTGAATTAGACCGCCATGTTCCGGTTGATTTGAGTGTTAACTATCATCGTAGGGCTATTGAACAGGGTGATAAAGTTCGTTTGATAGTACTTCCAGAAGTGGAACATTTTATGGTTATCAATCCATCTTCATCGGCATGGGAGTCAGTAATCAATTCATTGGAAACTTCAAAAGAAAGTTCACATTCTTGAACTAGCAGGTGCATTAGCAAAAGATTATTGAGCTGTTTAGACAGCTCTTTTTTTCAACTATAAAAATGCAGTTTTTTTATTAAAAAATGTTGTAACGAAATCAATAATTTTGTGATACATAGGTAAATGGCCAGACGGAAAAGGGAGGGTGGCAGTGGATAAGGACAATATATACCAAGATTATGGGGATTTTATTTTTAAATACTTGTTAACTTTGACAAACAACCTTGATTTAGCAGAGGAGCTAACTCAAGAAACATTTTATCAAGCGATTAAATCCATTAATAACTTTCACGATAATGGTAAAGCCAAGTTTTCCACGTGGCTCTGTGCAATTGCTAAAAACGTATGGCTGCAAGAATTAAACCATAAAAATAAAAACCAACAATTGAAGGACTCACTAAAAAGTGAAAGCACAACATTTTACGACTTGGAAGATGAGTATATAAAAAACGAGGATAAAGTTATGTTTTTTAAAAAGGCTCATCAACTCAGTGAGGATAAACGAGAAATACTTTATTTAAGATTGTTGGGTGACTTATCGTTCAAAGAAATTGGTTCAATTTTTGAAAGGACAGAAAACTGGGCAAGAGTGACTTTTTATAGAGCAAAACTTGAAATCAGAAAGGGTGAGTAGGGTTATGAAACATAGTGTATTTAAGGATTTGGCTCCTGCTTATATTGATAAATTAACAAGTGAAGAAACAAACGAACAGATAGAAAAACATATGGATCAATGTGAAGAATGCCGAAATTATTTAAACGAAATGAAGGGAGATTTATTTTCAGAAGATGAAAATGAGAGAAGAAAAGATAAAAGGAACATTGATTATTTCAAAAAGGTACGCTCCAAAAATAGAAAAAAGATCTTAGTTATCGTATCATCACTACTAGCAATGTTTCTTGTTCTGATAACTGCTTATTACTTTGTGTTTGTAAATATGTGGCAAGCAAGTTCCAGTAATGTTGAAACAAACATTCAGAGTCAGGGCACGATGGCTACGCTCTTATTCAAAGCAAAAAAGGACAATCATTATATAATTTTAACAGATGCAAAAACAGATGAGGGATATACAGATACTATATTTGTGTATGAAAAAAGGAACGATTTCTCTACCTCAGCAAAACTCCTAAAAGATGGGAGTGGCATTTCTTTCACATTTGCAGATGAAAACACATTATTACTGTACAATGGGAAGAAGAAGAAACTAACGGATGAAGATAAGGTAACTATACAATATAAAGATAAAACCGATGTAATACCCATAAAAGATTTATATGATAAAGGTAACGATGCTGAATGATTTAAAAATGGGATAGAAGTTATACCGCAAACGGGCGCGATTGTTGAATAAGCTTCACTTTTCTTGTTCAACTAACGGGGTGCTTTACTTGAAGAACGTTGAGTTGCAAATGCAGCTCTTTTTTCTTTATTGAACTAACGGGGCAGGTTAGTAGAACAAGAAAAATAATAATAGCGACTATATAGAGTGTCAGTAATCAGTGATTGGGGTAGTGATATGGGGAAGAAAATATGGTTATTAATTAATGAGAGTTTGAGTGTCTTAAAAAAAAATACATATTCCCTTTAGCGCGGGGAATATGTCTTCTTTGTCTTTTTTAATGCAATAGATGTGCTTTTTGTAAACATGTTGGTGGTACCCCATATAGTAATACAAAAAAAGCCTTCAAGTAAAAATATTAAAGGTAAATGTAAGAGATACATTCTATTTCTTAAATGGAATATTCAACAATTCTGGAACTGTGACAAATTCATAGCCTTGCTCTTGCAGTTTTGGGATAATTTGGTGAAGTGATTCGATCGTATTCGTTCGATCTCCACCCGATTCTGCCCCATCGTGCATGAGAATAATCGCGCCTGGATGAATGTTGTCTACTACATTCGAAGCAATAACTTCCGGCGGGTCTTCCTGCCAATCCAACGAATCAACCGACCAGGCAATCACGTAATAGTTCATTTCCCTAAGCTTCTCGACTAATTCATTGTATAAGAAGCCATATGGTGGTCTAAATAATTTTGTCCGGTAACCAATAATGTCGTTAAGAGCATCTTCCGTTCTAGTTACTTCCCTCTCTAGGGTTCCGAGGTCGGATTCTTTGACAAGGTTAGGATGGGCGTAGGTATGGTTTCCGATTACATGACCCTCGTTTTGCATTCGCTTGACAATTTCAGGGTTAGCAACGGCTTTTGAACCTAACACGAAGAATGTTGCTGGTACATTGTACTGTTTTAATACATCTAATACATCATTTGAAAAACGTGGATCAGGACCATCATCAAAAGTTAAAGCAACTCGTTTTTGATCAGTAGGACCTTGTAAGAAAAATATTTCTGGATACCGTTGTTGTAAAATTCTTAGGTCAACAGGCTGCAGAGGATCCCGCCCGGAATTTTCAGATCCTCCTTTAAGGTCAGGTAAATCTTCTTCCGGATCATCTCGTAAGTCCGCTTTCAACCATTGCCTCGATACATCTGCCAAGGGTCCCTCATTCGCATAAACAGTCATGATATCTGTTATATGCAAACAAAATAAAAACCCCGTAACCAACAACCACTTGAATATTCGTTCTTTCATCCATTCATCTCCTTTTTATATTGATACCCGTTTTAGCGATGGCTATTCTAACCTGAATGTGTTTTTATTTCTCATAGTTGTTTAGCATAATAAAAATTTCATTTTTTGTTCAACTAACGGTTTTGTTGAACTTATTTAACTAAAGGGGCAGAATAGTTCAATAAGCAAATCCAAAGGTAGGTTAGTTTGAATGCTTAGGAACTTCTAATAAATGATAATCGTATTTATTAGAAAGGAGGTAATTAATTGAAAAAAGTTGGAATTATTTTAGGTTTATTTATAGCCATTATTGCAGTATTCGTATTTATAAATAAATTATATTATCCTTCTCTTCCGATAGATGATATATCTGCAAAAGAAGCGATTGATAAACTGAAGGAATCGGATAGTAAAATAGCTGGTATTGCAGTAGAAGGCGATTCTATTTGGTATATCACAAGTAGTGAGAACAAAGGCATTTCGATTGCTGATGAAAATATAAAACAAATGGTTGTATCAAATGGATGGGAATTTAAACAGAAAGATGGTAGTGGTTTGTTCTTTGAAAAAGATGGAGAAAGATTAATTGCTACTACTCAAATGTGGACTGAAAATTATGTTCTCGTTAAAATTCGAAGTAATTTAAAATAATCTTGAGAGGTTTTTTATTAAGCTATCGGGGAGTATTAGCAAAAGATTATTGAGCTGTTCATACAGCTCTTTTTTTCTTGTTCAACTAAAGGGGCAGATTAGTTGAAGAGTTTTGTTTAATTTGTATTCAACAAACGGGCCATTATATCGATTTAGGAGTAGCATAAAAAATCCTTTTTTATGCAGCTAACAAGTTTTTTTAGAGTCCAGCTATACATTTTAAAAAGAGGTAAATAATATACATATGGTCTTATGAATGATAACTGTACAGGAGGTAATAAGATGAATCATTTACGAGTTATTATTTACATGTGTATATTAGGGATCTTGATATATCCCCAATTATCATTTGCTGAAACAGATGAGGAAGTACCATTTTTAATTAACAATGGGAAATGTCCTAACACGCAAAATTTGGAGCCTGTGAGTTCAGATAAAGGTCTTATAAATGCATTGAACACGATTATTTCTGAGGTTTATAAAAATCAAAATTACAAAGGTTGGAAAGTAGAAACCATAGCACATCTTCCAAAGTCACCACATCTAGAAGATTATTATGCAATGGCTAAAAAATATTGCGGAGAAGAAATAGCTAATAATTCTTGGTTTGTAGAAGTACTATTTCCACAATATTTACCGGCATATGATGCATCACATAGACAAATTTTTGTTACTAAAAACAAACAGGGGCAATGGTTTGCTTGGTTTAGATTTCATTAATGCCTTTTCAGCAAACGAGCGCGATTGTTGAATAAGCTTCACTTTTCTTCTTCAACTAACGGGGTGATTTACTTGAAGGTCATTAAGTTGCATATGCAGCTCTTTTTTCTTTATTGAACTAACAGGGCAGGTTAGTTGAAGAAGAAAATTAGAGTGAAAGTAATTCACAAAAAAAGGAGGTATAAAAGGTGGACTTATTACTCTGGATAACTATTGGTTACATAATAATGGGATTTGTTGTCAATAGTTAAAGGAGGATTTGTTTTATGAAAAGAAAAGCAACATTATTGATCTTATTTCTCTTATTATTAACCGCTTGTAGTAAGTCCAGTAGTGGTGAATTCCTAACTACAAATATGTATACCGAATCATTAAAAGAGGATGAAACATATTATATGGTTAGTGCTATTGAGTGGACAGGTAAAAAACCAGCGGTCATTAATTCCTTGGAGCTAATTAAAGAAGATGGAAAACCTGTATTATTCGAAGACGATGGCATTTCTTATCAATTTTATGGTGCCGATTCTCAAAAGTCGGAAGGAACATATACGCTTGACAATATAGGAGATTTAAAAGATATAGAAGGACTTAAAATCAAAGGTAAGGGGAAAATCGTAATAGGAATGACATTAGGCAAAGTAACCAAAGACAGTAATCGTAAACTCAAAGTGAACTATACGATAAACGGAAAAATCCGAGAGCAAATAATCCTATCCGATACATATAAAGAACTTAGTACAACGAAGTAAGTGATTCTATTAAAGTAGATGACCGAGGAAGTATGTATCATCTATTCCGATATTTAGGTATTATTATAAAAAGGAAGAATATTCCGATATAAGTATATGAAAAGAACAGAAGACGGTTGTGAGGAACACAATCTAACTATATGAATTAACTCTTAATAATAAGAGCTGCTGTATATATTAAATACTAGGAGATGATTAAATGGGAAAATTGAGTAAAAGTGTAATGTTAGGTATGTTAAGTACGGGATTACTATTGTCCAGTACAGTTGCAGTAGGTAATGAATCTACTGTTCAAGCAGCTAGTACTATCAATAATAGTAAGGTAGTAAGTCAAAAAGCGTATGTTTCGTCTGCTAAGAAAAAATTAAGTGTATATAAGAAGAGGTTAGCTGAAAGTACCGCTATATATAAAAAGTATGATTTTTTGGATAAGAATTCAACTCCTATAATAGGTGATTCTAAATATTCCCTAGAAGACTACTACATTGAAGATAGATATTATTATTTAGTTCCAGATTATATAAGTTACGAACGATCAAAGTATATATCTAAATTAGGTGATATAGATAAAATTCACGATATAGACGAAGACAGGTCTAAATATCCATCTAAAAAGACACTTGATGCAATCAAAAAAGTAGAGTCAGAGTTAAAAAAGAAGAAAGTAGATAGAAAAAAGGTAGATAGTCTTCTAAACCATATAAAATCGTTTTCAGGCAGTGCATTCGAAAATTATAGGTATAACTTAGTATTGAAAGTTGAATATGACACAAAAGAACTGAATTTCTTATACAGTGAAATGAACGGTGGAAATGATGTAAGAAGTAATGTAGTAAAGAAGTTCACTCCTACTGAATTAGATTATATTAAGCTTATTGAAAGTAAACGTGTGGAATTAACTTCCCTGAATACTCGCTATTTGGAAACAAGGAATTCCATTGAAAATCGTACGGAGGAATTAGAGAACTATACAAAATTAAATCAATACGGGAAATACCTTAAAGGGCTTGTATATGATACAAGTGTATATAGTAAATTAACTGTCAAACAGAGGGAGAATGTAACTGCCGCACTTGATTGTTATAGACATACGAGAACTGGATTGATGAATAATGGTATATACAGTGAAGATGATATAAGTAAAAGAAAAGAAGATATGCTAAAAAGAACCGAAGAATACTACGAGGCATACTCAAAAGCCTCTGAAGAGGTAAAAAATACGAACGGTAAGAAGAGCGGTAAGATTGATATATACAACAAAGCTGCTACCGACATGGCGTTTAACATACAACTGGCTAATGATACTTACGATCATTGGAACAAGGTAACGAGTACAGAACCTATTCAAACTATGTCATCGCTATTGAAAAAAGTAGGAATGGATATGGAAGAATAAAGAGGAGATAAAAACAACCAAAAACCACTAATGCGGAACGAGAGCTGATTTATATTAAGAAGGAGATGATACAATGGGGAAATTTAGTAAAAGCGTTTTGTTAGGAGTATTAAGTACGGGAATACTGTTATCGAGTGTAGTTGTAGAAAGTCCTACATCTACAGTTCAAGCAGCTAGTACTATTAGCAATAAGGTAGTAAGTCAAAAAGCGTATATTTCGTCTGTTAACAAAAAAATCGATCTATATAAGAAACGTATAAAAGAAAATGAGGTTCAATATCAAATATTTTATGGTATGCAAAAGGATTTGAAACCTCTGCATAAAAAAGTATTCAGTAAAATACCAAAGGTAGATATAAACAGGGGAGAAAAGTATTACACCGAACTTACACCGTATGACAGCTTTGAAAAATCGAAATATTTATATAGAGTAAATAATGTAGGTTCTATTAGTAGAAACCAATCATTCGCAGATCAAAATAAGAAATACCCGACAAAACGAGTAACTGATGAATTCAAGATAATTGAGAAGGAACTAAAGAAGAAAAAAATTAATAGAACAAAAGTAGATCGACATTTGAACATTGCAAGATCAATGATACATTCGTCCGGTTCATCCATAAAAGGGATGAATACAGCAACTTCACGAACTACCTTTTATATAAAAGAATTGAATTTCATGCATAGTGAACTGTTTGGTGGAGACGCTAAACGTAGTAATGTCGTAAAGAAATTTACTCCTGCCGAGTTACATTATATTGATTATATGTATAGATCTGGTAGAAACCTATCATATAGATACGAGAGTGCTATAAAGTCTATTACGAGTATGGATGAATTAGAGAACTATACAAAATTGAACAAATACGGTGAATACCTAAACGATATAGTAAACGATGATGACGTATACAGTAAATTAAGTGTAAAACAACGAGATTACGTAAGTTCCGCACTTAAGTATTATGAAGATGCTAGAGATGAACTGATAAAGAATGGTATATACAGTGAGGAAGATATAAGTAAAAGAAAAGAAGAGGTATTAAAAAGAATAGACGCTTATACTGCCCAAAATTCTAAAGCGGTCGATGTAGTTGTAAAAACGTTCGGTAAGACAAGCGGTAAAATTGATATTTACATCAAATCGTCAACTGACGTGACCTCGAGTGTAATCATGATGGAAGCTATGATTGACAATTGGCACAAAGCATTTAGCGACCAACCGATTAAATCTATCTCTTGGAACTTGGAAAAAGTAGGACTGGCTATGGAAGACTAATAGAAGATAAAAATAAACTTAAAAACCACAAAGAATAATAATTTCTCTGTGATTTTTATGATTATTTTACTTGTTAATCCACAGTGTGTGCAACTGTAATTTAATCAAACTGTATTACTAAGCTACAATAACTTTATAAAAAGATTAAAAAAAATCACCTCTTGAGTTTTTCTTAGAGGTGATTTTTTTATTGGATATTTATGTTAAAATCAATGTAAAGCTTGTAAAGAAATGTACTTAAACAAACGGGTGCTTTACTTGAAGATCATTGAGTTGCATATGCAGCTCTTTTTTTCTTATTGAACTAACGAGGCAGGTAAGTTGAAGAAGGAACTTATGGGAAATTGTAGTATATTAAAAACAGTCCATTATATCGGTTTTACAGCTTTTATATCCAAAATTGTTAGGAGTGACTACGAATGCGTATCGGAAATGAGAAAATATATCTCAATTGTCCAATTGTATCCAGATCAGTAGAAGTTGGTGGACTTACGAAATCGCAGCTTATTCAGAAATTGCAACAACACTCTATTTTGATAAATGAGTATGGGGAGAGGCTGATAGCTGATGATAAATTTACGACTTCTGATACAAAGTACAGCCTGCAGACCGTTGAATTAACCGTTAGCGATCTTGGCTTTCCTAATGGAGCTAATACGACTCAGATTTTTAAAAGAGCGAGCAATCTTGGTTTGGAATTGTGTCCGCTTGAGCTAGGAGCTCACCTAAGACTGGGGTATTTGGATCAGCCTGAAGGTTATTCGGGGAATTCTTTACAGCATCAAGCTCCATCAGGCTCAATCACAATAGCATCGGAGATACTAACTGAAGACGATGATTTTCCGAAGGGCTTTTATCTTAGACGAATAAATGGAGTATTGTGGCTTCGTGGATACCGTGCTGATCATCTGCACGTATGGAATCATGATGATCATTTTATATTTTGCCAAACTTGAAGAAGTGAGAAATTATCAGAGTAACAAATGGCACCTTACAAGACAAACTACTAATGGACTCATGTTAGAAAAAGTAATGTCCACTTTTATTCAACTAAAGGGGTAGTTTAGTGGAATAACAAGGTTTTTTTGGAAAGGTGTTGAATAAGTTAAAGCATTTAAACTTTTGAACAAAAGTGAAGGCGTTCTAAGGGTGCTTTACTTTCGGCTGGGACAGGCACTTTTATATTGAACTAACAAGAAGGTTTGTTGAACAAGAAGTTGGAGGGATAAGATGAAAGAATGGTTTGGTTCCGCAACAATTTGTATTAATGAGGACAAAGAAGTTTTAATAGTAAAAAGCAGCTGCTGCTACGGAAAGTCAAGTAATTCAGGCGATTAATATGGCCGTATCTGTAATGTAAACTAAAAAAGTACCCGAGCAATTATTGGTTAAAAGGTTAAATGAAATTACTGAAGGTAAGTTTATAAGTTAAGTTTCTTAAACATGAGTCTTGAAATATAGCAATATAGACAAACACCCGCCTTGGGTGAAAATGAAGTCAGTTGGAGGAGATATTATGAATCATAATGAAGTTGCTGAAATATACGAAGCTTATTTAAGTCCACTAGTATCAGAGTTGTACGAGTTGGAAGACTATGAAACAGGTCTAATTAATGCTCATGCCGGAGGACGGAATGTCGTTTATAACTGTGAGAAAGAGGGCGCTAGTGCAAAAATACTCAGAATCGCCTATTTAAATGACAGGAGCCGAGAGGATTTGTTGGGCGAAGTTGAATATATCCAATATTTATTCGAGCATGGCGGTAGTGTCTCGAATGTGATCAGCTCCCGGAAGGGGAATCTACTGGAAGAGATCACTCATAATAATCGCACCTTTTTTGTCTGCCTGTTCGAAAAGGCTAGGGGAAAAATGCTTGTAGAAAATCATTATCAGTATCGCGAAGGAGTTCCTATTACGGAATACTATTATAACTGCGGTAAAGTTCTCGGGAAGCTGCACCAATTGTCGAAAGGCTATGCTCCTGTTCATCGCCGGTATAGTTTCTTTGATAAATACAATGTCGAGTATATCGATAATCTGATACCGGGTACGTTACCATTGCTTAAGGAGAAGATGGTAGAGCTTCTTAAAACCTTAGAAGGATTGGACAAGAACTCTGAGTCTTTCGGTATGGTACATTTCGATTACAATGATGGTAATTATATGATTGACTTTGATACCGGACAAATCACTGTATTTGATTTCGATAACTCTTGTTTCTGTTGGTATATGTATGACTTGGCGAATGTCTGGATGCTCGGATTGGGCTGGATACAATTCGAACCAGATGCCGTTAAACGAAAAGACTTTATGGATGATTATTTCAAAACAGTACTCGAGGGATATACATCTGAGACCAAAATCGAAAATTCGATGTTGAATAATTTGTCCTTATTTATCCAAATTATCCTCATGGAAAATATTATAGATGCAGTCGAGGTTATGCGGAACAACGGTGAAGAGCTGAAGTGCGATGAGGAGTTGTCATATAGCATAAAATGCCTCGAAGAAGATATCCCGTATAAGGGATTTTTTCATGAAGTTTTCTCGTGCGAAGAACCTTTCGAGTGTGAGGAACGAAATATTTAATCCACCAATTTCCGAGGATGACGACGGTGTATCGTCATCTTCAAGTTTCTATTCTTGTTTGGCTGCTTCCACATATAAAATTATTAACGACTTTCGGGAAGTGGTTGGAAAATCTCGGTATTTTTTGTCAAATACTGGAACAAGAGATGGCGGAAGTGGTAAATTCTAATGGCATTAATCAGATGCAGTCATAGACGGTCTTATTTATGGTATACACCTAGCCGAATTAGTGCGGTTTTATTCATAGAACAATATCTACTCATAGAACAATAGCATGTTAGAATTTCTTATTGCGCTAAGTATACTTTTATAACCCACATGTATATCGGTAAGTCAGTGGAAACCAAAAAGGAAATTTTAGTTTAGACTTTTTTGTCTTTGTACAAGAATTTATTGAAATAGTAATTATTATTTTGTATGTATTTTTTTACTAACGGGGCAGGTTAATACAATGTGCTGTTGCCAAGAAAATCGTTGCCTTTTTACTACTTTTGTAATAATTACCTGCTAAGATCGTAGTATAAAGAGGGGTTATTTGAAATTTCAGTAATATAGGGGGCGAAAAAATGTTTAATAAAGACTCAGAGAAGAATAAAGGCTCAAAGAAGAGATTTGAAGAAATCCTTTCAGAAAATGGCGTGGCTAATGGAAACAGAATAATAGTAGATAGAGAAACAGGAATTCAATATTTATTTAGTTGGAGCGGATATGCAGGGGGAATTACCCCACTATTAGATAATAATGGGAAACCGGTGATAAAACCAAATAATGAATAACACACTTTATCTTGTTCAACTATAGGGTGCTTTACTTGAAGATCATTGAGTTGCATATGCAGCTCTTTTTTTCTTTCTTGAACTAACGGGGCAGAATAGTTCAACAAGGATAATGGGTATTTTTGGTAAAATAAAACTAAGGAGGGATATTGTGGAATTTTTAATTTTGGTATTGTATATCTTAATTTTAATATCACTTAATGTTGTCTTCTCTAAATTGTTTTTAAAAGGAAAATTAAATCTTATGGTATCAGGTATCATTATGATGGTACTTGCTCCAGTGATTGGTTTTTCAAGTGGTGCTTTACTTCTTCATTTTTATGATTGGAGTTCTGGAGGAATAGGGGAAGGTGCAGGCTATGGTGGAGCATTTTTAGGACTTATAACATTAGCTAATGGGGTTCTCATTCTGGTGATTGGGGTTATAAGGCGGATTTTAAATTTCGTAAAAAAAGTGAAGTGATGATTCGTTATTCAAGTAACGGGTGCTTTAGTAGAAGATTGTAGAGCTGTTTAGGCTACTCTTTTTTATTCAACTAACGAGGCAGGTTAGTTGAAGAAGGGTATACATTTAAAATGTAAAAATGGTATTATTTAGGTAGTTATACATTTTTCTTAAATTAAGGTATAAATGGAGTGAATTTAATGAAGATACTAAGCAAATTACCCAAAAGTTGTAGATTTAAAATAAAGATTGATCATTTGTTATAAAGTCCGATAATTTGTAAAAAGGATTGATACAATTGCATTGACAAGATGGATTATGACAATTCAACAAACGGGCCATTTTGCGGAACAAGGATTAGAAATCACAGGGGAAAAAGAGTTAGCATTGGTGAATATTTTGTGTACCCTATTTTGAGAATTATGGAAATGATATTTGGAATGTTTTAGGCCATGTGTGGAAGTGGCTTGTCTTAGGAGAGGAGATAAAAAAATGATTGAATTACGAAAGATAACCGGGGATAACATAGATGAAGTAATAGCACTTGAAGTTGAAGAAAACCAGGAAGACTTTTTAGAAACTACTAACCTCAGAAGCTTTGCAGACGCTCATATGTTGAACGCAGACGGTATACCAGCGACTCCCCTTGCCATTTATGCCGATGAAGTTGCGGTTGGCTTTTTGATGTATATTTATGATACGTTGGATCATGAATCATTTGAAAATGAAGTTTTTTACGGGAAGAAGAGCTATTTTATTTGGCATATTATGATTGAAAAGAGTTACCAGGGGAAAGGATATGGCAAACTTGCTTTTGAAAAAATGTTGATGGATATTGAAACTACGCCAGATGGAGAAGCAGAATATGTAGCCCTCTTTTATCGAACAAGTAATGTCATAGCTAAAACATTATACGCTTCATTTGGTTTCGTAGATACAGGAATCATTCAGGATAATTCGATGTTGGCGATTAAAAATCTAGATGGGAAAATAACAGAATCTTTAGTAGAATATTATCTTTTGGAAAGAAATGTAAGATATCAACGTCTTGACCCATAATTTTTCATTCCGAATTTCACTAAATCAGAAAAAACATATGTAGGATTTACGCTGTTCGGAGGTTTTGTGATAACCGAAGAAGAGATTTCAAAATCAAGATATATCTTCATTACAATTGCTCCTTTTATTATTATTTCAATAATTTTACCACTTATATTAAGTGCATTTGGGCTATTAACAACGACATTAAAGTTCTTGATAATACTAAACTCAATGACATCGTCAGTTGATATACTTAATCTTCTCCTTATAATTAAACAAGTCCCGAAAAATGAAACTTTAAAAAGTAATGGACCAAATACATATTGGAAAAACGTACAAATGAACAAAAAGTATAAAGAGAACGAAAATCATCTTATTTAATTAACTGGTGTAATAATTTGGGATCAGAGTTGCATAGGCAGCTCTTTTTTCTTATTGAAATAACGAGGCAGGTTAGTTCAAGAACATGGTATTTTGGAAAGGTAGGTAGACTATGGAAAAGAACGAATTGTATGTTTATCATATCGTTACTAGGAACAAAATGAGTCAAGGACAGATAATTTACTTCAACAAGTACCAAAAGAACACCTTATATCGCTTCTTCTTTGAGAGAGAACAATTGAATTCTAAAGGGGATGACTTCATTCAAATTCTACAAGGTCATTATACAAATGAAGGCTTGAACTTGAGTAAAGAAAATGCCCAAGTAACTTTAAATAGTGTTGACCAAACAATCAGAGCTATTAGAGAAGCTATAGTAGAAATGGTTAGACTTCAAGAATATCCTGAATATCCTTCAAGGTTGTCTTGCTTATACGCTACGAAAAGCTATGAAGACGCTTTGAAATGGAAAGCGTTATTTGAATTTTACAATCGGAAGGTTTTGCGGATTGTTAAACTTCGAGTTATTGGAAATTCTTTTGAGGGAGATGCAAACCTTTTACCAAAGGCGGATGGGGTCCCTTTTTCTCGGAAAATTGAACAAGCTATAGAATATTGGAAGGGTAATGTAAAAAATGAACTACCTGAGCTTTTGGTTAACGGAATCATTGAAGTGGTAGAAGTTATTGAAGATTTTTCATCATTATCGAGTGGTTTAGTGGAAGATTATTGAGCTGTTCGTACGACTCTTTTTTTATTCAACTAACGGGGCAGCTTAGCGGAAGAAGGATAATGGAGACTTGCTGGATTATTAATTAAGATATTTATTACTATTTTAAAATCACCTTAAAATATTCAATAAAGACCCAATTAACGCAAAATATTAAGTTTCGTAACATATCATAGTTTAATAAATAATTCATTTCAAAGGAAGTGATTTTTTGAATACAAAAAGAACAGTCTTTTTGATAAGTGGTCCCCCCGGGGCTGGAAAGAGTACATTGGCTGATGAGATATGTAAAAGTATGGACGGGTTATGTGTACATATAGAGGGGGATCTGTTATACAATTTGGTAAAGAAAGGATGGGTACATCCTTGTGATGATCACGATAATTTTTTTCTGAATGTCTTATGGGACAATATAGTTGCTCTGGTTGAAAACTTTACAAACAATAATATGAATGTAGTTACTGATTATGTTTTTTCTATAGAGCAGATATTTTCTGTTATAGATAGAATAAAGAATTTAGATATTAACATTAAAATAATAGTAATTAAAAGTGATATAAATATCCTAATTAATAGGGATAGACAACGAAGTGGAGTTGCGTATGTAGGAGAAGAAAGAATTAGACAAATTGTTAAAGATTTTAATTCAAATAAATTTCCAGAAAGAATGATACTTGATAATAATGATGCAGATTTAGGGGACCTTGTAAATATCGTTTTGAACGAAGGTAGGTTTACCGTGAATTAATTTGTAATATTAGCTTAAGGCATATCTTAATAAATCAAAACAAAAACTTTCTTAATCAATTAACGGGGGGCTTTAGTTGAAGATCTTGGAGCTATTCAAACAGGTTTTTTAAATTCAACTAAAGGGGAAGTCTTAGGGGTTTCCACGGGATCCCTTTGTCCCAACGAGCCTAATCATGTGTTAACAAGTAGAGGGCGAACTGTTTAGTTGTCGGGATCAAGTCCCACGGGCAGTTCCGTTCTACCCCGGCTACTATCAATCTATAAATTGAATAAAAAATAGTCAACCAGATTTCTCTAGCTGACCTTATAATACGAACGAGGCAGTTTAGTTTAATAAGGAAAATGTTTATAATGTGTAATTTTTCTGATAAATAGACTTTTTTTCAGGAAGAACGTTAATGTATTAGCAGAAGAGGAAGATTTCAGGGGTTTGAGAAGTATTCTAATAGGATTGGACGAGTTGATATGATGGGGGCTGTATTGTTAGGAGCATTATTAGAAAAAGCCGATGTCCCATATTTAAGAGAACATCGGCTTTTCACTATCTAAACAAACGCATAAAAGATCCTAATTGTCTCATCATATTATATCCATTCTTTATGGTACCGGCGTGACCCATAATTGTGTTGAGATGCTTCGGCAGGTTTCCTAACATACCTGGAGATGAATTGTTAGGGGACATGGAAGATGGGTTCCATCTATTGTCGTAAGTTTGGCCAAACTGTTGTCCTTGGTAAGGGGCTCCAAACTGTTGTCCTTGGTAAGGGGCTCCAAACTGTTGTCCTTGATAAGGGGCTCCAAACTGTTGTCCCTGATAAGGAGGGCCAAATACTTGTCTATTTCTTGGGGGAAAGGATCTTCGTGGAACTGGTGAAAAAAGTGGCATATACTCACCTCCTAACAGAGTAACCTATCTATAATATATGGCAGTATGTTGTTTGGAATTAGACTTTTATGAAACTATTATTTAAGTACACAAAGAGCAGAAACTTGGGTACATAAAAGAAGGCTACAATTGAACCCTCCTTTCAAATAATTCTAATTTTCTCTTGCAGACAGCTCTTTTTTTATTCAACTAACGCAGCAGGATAGTTGAAGAAACGTAATGCCTGATATATGTAAATGTTGACATATGATGTTAATTTTGATTTAAAGAAAAAAGTGAAATAACTAAGTTTTTTGAATATAATGTTTTAACTAAAATAATTTAGGAGTCGATGTAGTGAGCCAAATAGATAAACGAAACAGATTAAGTGAAGAGCCATTTACTTATCAAACAACGAAAAAAGGAACGATAGTTATTTATTACAAAGGTAAACAAATTAAAATTATAAAGGATAGTGAGGCTGAGCGTCTTATAGCAAGAATTAAAGAAGTTGAAGATAATATAACAGAAGTCCAGTTATTGTTAGCTAGAATTACAGGTAACTTTAAACGTGGTAACGAGAAAATTAATAAAAACAAAAGAAAATAAACTAATCCTTCACTTAGTAGGTAAACAAATGGAACAATAGAAGAGAAGATGCTTGTTTGTTCAACTAACTGGTGCTTTACTTCAATAAGAAGTAAAGCCTTTTTCTTATTGAACTAACGGGGCAGGTTAGTTGAACAATGTTGTTTAACTTGTATTCTACAATCGGGCTATAATGTGGAATAATAAAATTTGTCATTATTTTATTGTGTAGTAGACTTAGTAACTACAGTTTTATCCTCCTATTTACTAGGAATGAATTTTTTTGATTTTTTAAACAAAGAGGAGAGTCAATATGGAAGTAGTATATTTTGCAGGTGGATGTTTATGGGGAGTACAAGCTTTTATAAAAACTTTACCTGGAGTTAAGTTTACAGAAGCTGGAAGAGCTAATGGAACAAGTCATACACTTGAGGGTGATTATGATGGGTACGCCGAATGTGTAAAAACAGGATTTGATCCGACAGTTGTAACAATCAGGGAATTAATGGGATATTTATTTGAAATCATTGATCCATACAGTTTGAATAAACAAGGACAGGATGTTGGCGAGAAATACAGAACAGGAGTATATAGTGAAAAGCCTGAACACTTAAAAGAAGCGAAGGCGTTTCTTGGTGAGAGAAATGATTATGACCGTATAGTTGTTGAAGTATTACCTCTTACAAACTATATGAGAAGTGCAGAAGAACATCAAGATAGGTTAGCTAGATGTCCAAATGATTATTGTCATATTCCAGAAGAAATATTAAGTAGGTATAAGTAAGGGAGACGGGCCCGATTGTTGAAGAAGCGTTTCTTTCCTTATTCAACTAACGGGGAGCTTTAGTTAAGTATTGGCTGTCTTACATGGCAGCCTTTTCTTATTGAGTAGTAAAGCTAAATACTGCCGTGAATTTTTATTATGTGAGCTAAAAATAATATTACCTAAAATGAAAAATAGCTTATTGATATATCAATAAGCTTGGTATTCTACGTGATATTTCCATTGAGAATAAATAGATCTCTACGGCAGTACTTTTAACGGTCTCATCATTTCATTATCCTCATGTTCAAGCATATGGCAATGCCATACATATCCGGGCCCAAGGCTAGGGTCGAATGGATAGGTACTGCCATCCTGGTACGTAAACCGAACTCTTATCGTCGTTACTTCTCCTAGATTCATTTATATGGTATCCTTCCAGCCTGAGGCAGCTCAGAAACGGGATTACGCCACAGTTGGCCATCTAACGTAACTTTCAAAGGACCATTAGGACCCTCCAGTTCAAATAAAGTTAAAGTTCTCGTTTTCTGATGGCATCTCTCTTAAATGTCCATATCCCACCATTTTTGTTCTTCTTGCTTCATCTGTTTTTCCGTTTGCTGAGGATAAGCGGTTCGGAATTTATGATGGTCAGCTGGGATGATTTCTACCATTTTTGCAATCATATCTTCCGGATCAAACTGGTTCTTTAATCCCTCTTCTGCCTTTTTTATATCCTCTTTCTTCGTGAAGTTTTTCTCTTCATCGTACCATGTCCATAGCTCTTCTGCAGATCAATCATTAAAACCTGTCTTGAAGGAACCAGGGTTAATGGTGGCAACTTTTACTCCAAATCCTTCAAGTTCCAACTGCAGGGCATGGGCAATTGCTTCAATCGCGTGCTTTGTAGCTTCATATGGACCGCCATTTGGAGATACTATAATTCCAGATTGTGAACTCATAAAGACGATTTTCCCGCTTCCCTTTTCAACCATCTTCCGTGCAGCTATCTGTACTGTTTCCAACGTTGCGAAAACATTTACCTCAAAAAGTGCCCGAAACCGTTCCATCGGCACTTCCCCGAGCGGCCCTCGTTCATTAATGGCAGCATTTGCAACAAATACGTCAAAATCATACTTCTCAATCTGTTCCAGATCCAAAGGGTTCGTAATATCGACTTTAATCACCTCTATATCCAGTTCCAGGTCATTTGCTTCCCGCAGGAGGTCTGTTTTTTGAGAAGTCAGCTCTGTAGTCGCAATCACACGATGGCCTTTTTTGGCAAGACCAATTGATGCACCTCTGCCAAGCCCGGTGCCTGCACCAGTAATGAAAATTGTTTTGCCCATGTTAAATTCCTCCATTCAAAATAGCATACCAATATATTGTTCCTAATAACAGTAAGGACAAACCGAATATGGCGAAAATATTTATTGAAGAAAATGGCGCGATTCTTGAAAAAAGTTCGCTTTTGGTGCGTTTGTTGAAGATGAACCATCATTTTTGATGGTCTTTTTTTATTGAACTAACGGAGCAGGTTAGTTCAATAAGCAGGAATGAACTTTTGTTGTAAAGATCGGATTGAAGGGTGAGATTCTATATAAGTGGTAATGAGAAGTATAGTAATTGACAATTACTAGCATAGTTGGAGCTAAGTATTTTTAGAGAAGGGATTTTGTACACTAGAAACGAATTATTTCTAAAAGGGGGAATTGTAGGGATGAAATCATTTAAAACGTTGGAATCAGCAAAAAGAGGGAGTGGACGCTTATGATAATATCGTTTCGACATTTACCGCAAATAAGTATGGATTTGGTAGAATGGACTCCTTTCATAAAGAATAATTGGTTTCGAAAGCACTATATGAAGTTTGTTTATTTCCTCCAGATCACCATTTTTCTGATGTCCCTTTTCTTTGATGCATGGACCGTTTCTATCAATACATTCGCTCTCATCTTAATAGGTATCTTTGTCTTCATCATTCACGAATCCCTTCACATTGTTGTGATAAACAAAAAAGGTGATATTAGCTTAACATTTCGCGGAACATTTTTTTGGCTACATACAAATGCAGTCTTATCCAAAACGAGATTTTGGATCTTTATGAGCCTGCCCCTCATTGGATTATCCGTAGTGCCTGCCATTGTCTCATTCTATGTATCAGGGAATATTAAATCAATTTTATTATTTGTAAGTTGGATAAACTTATGGATTTCCTCCTCTGATATCATAAATTCTTTTTTAATTGTCATTAAACCGAGGAACTCAGTATTTTGCAGAGGTTATTACCGAGCGGAAAAGAATTAATAGCATTTCTACGAGAAAGGTATACCATATCAGAGATTATGTTATTAAATTACATATACTCCTCTAGCGGTTTGGGCAGATAATCATATAATTATAGGATTATGGGAGAAGATAAATGGCACAAAAACGAAAATATTTATTTTTTTATTTTTAACTTACGAATGTATTAGTTAAAGAACAAAGGGTTGCTTAGGCAACCCTTTGTTCTTGTTAAACTACTTGGAGAGGAATAGATGATACGATAGAGGCAATTCGTATCATCTATTCCTATTTCTAGGTATTATAATAAAAAGGAAGAATTTTTCGATATTAGATATGTAAAGAGCGGTATTAATTCTTTAAAAGAGTCATGTGTTGAATAGTACGGTGAAATGATTGTTCGTGGAAAGATGATTGTGAGGAATAATACCGAGGAACTACTGTTTTAAGATATCCTTCTATATCAACTTAAAAATAGCCTCATGAAACATGAGGCTATACCGATTCAAAAGATGTATAAAGTTAACGTTTCTTCAGAAGGCGAAAACTAACAGTGCTGGCCAAGCTGAAGGATCAATCACATCTATATTTAAATTTAGGTTCTGTCTGAATGTAAAAGGCATTTCTTACTTGCGCACACCAATTGGCAAAGGCGGATCTCCATTCGGGCGTTTCAAAGAATTGTTCAACAGTTTGTGTTTCAGAATGCCACACGATAAATAGATTGAGTGGGGCAATTCCTCCTGCCCAAATTCCGTTATTTGCATCGGTATCCTCTTCCCTGACTAATAATAAGGGTAGTCCAAATTGAAATGCCATTGAGGGTTCTACTTGCGAATAAACGGAACCTTCCCAGACCGGAGTGGGTGGTGGGAGGGGTCCGGTATTGACATCGACTGTTTCAACTTTAAACCGACGAAGGTTGACTGCCAACATTCCATAACTTGATGAAACTAACCGACGAATATCCGTTAAAATTGATTCGGGATAACTTTCGCTTAGAGGCAATGTACGCGGAAAAAGCAAAGCGTTCTCAATCTCCAAAATTAGACGGTTTAGAAACCGTTGTTGGTTGTCATTTAAATGCGTTGTCGTACTTAAAAATATGGGAATACGATAAGCGCGGTCAATGCATGCTTGATGTGCTGGATCTATATTTTCTTTATCTCTGCGTGAATCGTTATGTCCATCACGACTCATTTTCTCACCTACTTTTTTTCTTAGTATATGAAAAAGGAATAAGGAGGATTGGACATAATTGTTCAAATAACGGGGTGCTTTAGTAGAAGATCTTTGAGCTGTTCAGACAGCTCTTTTTTTATTCAGCTAACAGGGCAGAATAGTTGAATAATTTAAGTGGGTTTAAACCTTTTTGCTCAGTCATATATTTAAGAATGAAAAAAGGCAAAATCACTTTAATTGGAACCATTATAATTTTATTTGTTACACATAGCCCTATATACTCCAAATACTTACCTTCTTTTGATCAGCTTCATCTTGAACTTCTTGCATATCCTCTAAATGGCGTGTATTAGGCTTAGTGACAGGGTTCTTGCTGTAGAAAGAAAAATATAGTTTTCAACCTTTAATAAACGGATTTTACTTAATTTGGTATTCATTCTAGAGTGTGATTTATGAAACGAAATTAGAAGAACGATGAATTGATAGAACACTTTGGAGTAGCTCCAAGCGAAAGAAAATTAATTGGTATTAAAACAGAGGCAAGTCGTTTAGGATTTGCTGCCTTCTGCTAGTAGAGGATGACATGGAAATTAGTCAATTATATGGATAACTAATAATGCTTGTTGGTTATGTTGTTTTAGTTGCCATAAATGTTGCGATGCTTTTGCCTTAGATCATTTTTCAAAGGTTTGTTTTCTACTAATCCCTTGATACAAAAGGGATTAGGTGCTTTTTTTAATGTAACATATTGGAATGGAAAGTGTTATTATTATAAGTGGATTAAACCTATTTGATAAATTTTTAAGGACTATGGAGGGGATAGTAATATGTTGAAAATACGCAATGTGAAATTAGAAGATTTACCTGAACTTGTGACAATTGAAAATCTGTGTTTTACAAAAGAAGAAGCAGCGACAGAAGAAGCATTCGAAAAACGAATTCAATTGATTTCTGA
Source organism: Viridibacillus sp. KH_047 (assembly GCF_057838945.1). Taxonomy (NCBI): domain Bacteria; kingdom Bacillati; phylum Bacillota; class Bacilli; order Caryophanales; family Caryophanaceae; genus Viridibacillus; species Viridibacillus sp. KH_047. The sequence goes on from NZ_CM174479.1 coordinate 2,019,919, forward strand.
CAGCTTTTATGTAGCGGAAGTAGACGGAACAATTGTTGGTTTGATAAATGGTCCAGTGATTGAGCGACCTGCAATAACCGATGATTTATTCAGTACAATAAAGCAAAACCAAACAACTGGTGGACATCAAAGTATATTAGGTTTAGCAGTATCCCCAGAATACCAAAAACAAGGAATTGCTTCAGCACTACTCGTGCATCTTGAGAAAGAAGCAGCAACTAGCAAGCGTGAGACAATTACATTAACGTGTAAAGAAGAATTAATCGGTTATTATGAAAAGCAAGGCTATAACAATGATGGCGTTTCTAACTCAGTGCATGGTGGGGAAGTTTGGTATAACATGAGTAAAAGACTGTAAACTTATTTCTGATATTCACTTACATAAAACACCCTTATAGTGTATTATTACACTATAAGGGTGTTTTTCGTTTATTTAATAGTTTAAAAGCAATCTCTAGGAGGATTTTAATGATGAAAAAAGTAGCACTTTATTGTTTTATCATCTGTTTATTTAGCTTTCCATATGTTTATTTTTCAATTTCTCAAGACTTTAATGAAAGATCAATGACGGGCTATTTGTTGATGATAACTGCAACAACGATTATCGCATTCTTTGGTAGCTTGACTAATAACACAATAGCCGTATTTTTAGGGAATATTGGATCGTTCATTATTTCGTATTATTTCAACAGTAAGATGATAAATATTGACGCTTGGGATGGATATTTTAAGCCCATTGGCTCAATTCGCTTTTTAGAAGTAGTAAGTGTATTGAATTTAATCCCTCAATTGATGGCAATTAAATTTGCTAAAGGTCTGAACAAAAAGCGGAGAGAAGCAAAATGTATTCTATCTAAAGAATAATTTGTTGGAATTGTAATCATAACAAGATAAGTCAATTTGATTTTTGATAAAAAAACCCTGAAAAAGCAAGATAAATCGATGCTTTTTCAGGGTTTCTTTATAGCCATTATTCACTTTGCGCTAATTCGCGTGATTTCGCTTCAGCGTCATGGATGCATGCCATGATCGCGTCTTTGAAGTGGTTTTCTTCTAATGCTTTAATGCCAGCTTCAGTAGTGCCACCTGGGCTTGTTACTTTTCTACGTAGCTCTGTTGGTTCTTCTGTAGATTGTTTTAACATTTCAGCTGCACCTGCGATTGTTTGAATGGCAAGTGAGCGTACGATTTCACGAGATAGTCCGTACTTAATGCCAGCTTGTTCAAATGCTTCTACTAAATAGTATAAGTATGCTGGACCACTGCCTGAGACAGCTGTTACCGCATGTAGTTTATCTTCTTCGACTTCTATTACGGTTCCTATTGCTTCTAACATTGTCATAAATTCTTGTTTTAAACTTGCATCGATTTGTTTATTAAATGATACGCCGCTTGCTGACATGCCGATTGTAGCTGATGTGTTTGGCATAACGCGAGCAATAGGTCGTTTTCCTAAACTATTTTCAATCGTTGCAATGGAAATACCTGCAACGACGGATAAGACAGCTGTATGTTCTTGAAGGAGGGGAGCTAAAGCTTCCATTCCTTTTATAACGTCTTTCGGTTTCATAGCTAAAATAATGCAATCTGCAACTTTTACAACATCGCGACTGTCAGAAACAATTTGTACGCCATACGCATCTGCAATACGATTCAGTTTTTGACGATCGGACTTATTCATAATATGAATGCTTTTGGGTGATACGACACCTTCTTTTACCCAACCTTGAATTATAGCTTCAGCCATTGAACCTGCACCAGCAAATACAATTGTTTGCATAATTGTCGCCTCCTGTTTTTTTAAATAAAAAAAGCCTTCCCATCCTTCTATAAAAGGACGAAAACGCATGTTTCCGCGGTACCACCTTGTTTTGCTAAAATACTTTAGCACAACTCTCGCTCCTTATTATCGCTAAGGGACGGCTATGTTTTCATAGCAGCTCAGAAGTAGGTTCTAAATATTGAGCGGGTCATGTGACTTGCAGCCGGTGGTCACACTCTCTTTACACCATCAATATTTGTACTATTCTTCATCTACGCTTTTTTGTATGTGATTGCAAGTATAGTGTCTTAATAATTTTTTGTCAACATTATTAGGTGACGATTTCTAGCTTATCTTGTACAATTAGGTGAATAGCTATTCATTTTTGTAGGGGGTTTTTGAATTGTTTCATAAGATTATTACACCAACGCCATTTGCAGTAGGGACTGTGAATTCCTATTTATTAAAAGGGGACGCATTATCAATTTTTGATGTGGGTACTAAAACGCCCGAAGCGTATGAGGCATTAGAATTGGGTTTAAAAGAAGCGGGCTATCGCTTTGAAGATATAGAACAAGTCATTTTAACGCATCATCATCCAGATCATATGGGGTTAGTTGATGCATTTCCAAACGCAAAAGTGTTAGGTCATGTATACAATGATGCTTGGCTACGCAGAGATCCAGTTTTTCTTGCTTCACATTTCGATTTTTATACGGAGCGTTTAAAAGAAGAAGGCGTGCCAGAAGAATATTTTTATTGGGTAAAGAAGATGACAAGGCCAACCGATTTTGTAGGGACACGCCCATTAACCTCCATTTTACATGACGGAGACGAAGTACCAGGGCATCCAGGTCTTATTGCGATGGAAACATTAGGTCATGCGCAAAGTCATTTAGCTTTTTGGCATGAAGAGAAGAAGTCGATGATTGGCGGAGATTTGCTCATTGGACATGTTTCGTCTAATCCATTAATTGAGCCACCACTTAATCCTAAGGCAAAACGCTCAAAATCGCTATTACAGCAAAATGCTTCATTGAAAAAGTTATTAACTTTACCGATTGATGTCCTCTATAGCGGTCATGGGGAAGAGATTCGCAATGTACATGAGCTAGTAAAGGAAAGACTTGAAAAACAGCATAAGCGTGCGATGAAAGTATACGGAATGTTAGAAGGTGATCCGAAAACTACGTTTGAACTGAATGTTGAACTGTTCCCATATGCTTATGAGAAAGAATTAGGTTTAACTTTATCGGAAACAATCGGTCAGTTGGACTACTTAATCGATGAAGGGTTCGTGAAAGAGAAAATGAATGACAAGGGCGTCTTTCTTTATGAGCAAGCATAAAACCATTCTCGTAACAGGAGCGACAAGTGGAGTTGGAAAGTGTATAACAGACATTCTGGCGATTCAGGGGCATACAATCATTGCAACTGGACGCTCGAAAGAAGCTTTGCAGGCTTTTACTGCTCCCAATATTCAAACGATTCAAGCTGATCTATCTACTATAGAGGGAAATCATGCTTTAGTAAAAAAACTGCCCCCAATTGACATTGCCATATTCTCTGCTGGAGTTGGAACGTTTGCTTATGCAACAGACTTAACGGATGCTGAAATAGAACAAATGCTTCACGTGAATATTCAAGCACCTATTATTCTGACAAAGACGTTATCACACCATATGATAGAACGTAAAAGAGGTCAATTTATTTTCATTGGCTCACAAGCAGGGAAGGTAGCAACACCGAAAGCATCAGTCTATGCAGCAACAAAACATGCAATCATAGGCTTTACAAATGCACTTCGTATGGAGCTTGCCCCATTTAATGTTCAGGTGACAACGATTCATCCGGGTCCAATTGATACGCCTTTCTTGGACCATGCAGATCAAACCGCTACATATCGTGACGCTATGAAAAATGTGTTATTAACACCAGAGCAAGTAGCTGAAGCGACGGTCAAAACAATTGGACGTCATGTTAGAGAAGTGAATTTACCGTCGTACATGGCGATTTCAAGTAAACTATATGCGGTAGCACCATCCCTAGTTGAAAAATTAGGGAAGCGATTTTTTAATAAGAAGTAAAAATACTTATGAATATACATTGATGTATGAATTATCATTCATGACATTATTTTTCAGATAATAATTTATGCAGAAAAAACTGCATAGAGTGTATAAGCGAGTTTATTCGTTAAAAGGGCTATTCTAGTAGAGTATTCTACTGAGGATAGCTCTTTTTCTTATATGTAAACGGTTTTTCACGTGTTCATGCTCGTTTTATATGAATTTATTAGAAACTTTAAAAATTTTTTAATAATGCAAGAAAATACACTTGTATTCATTTTTATTCCATGCTATGATAAGTGCATAAATATTAATCAAACACGTATAAACATACATAACATGGAGGAATGTCATATGGCTAAAAAAGTAGTTCTTGCATATTCAGGCGGTTTAGATACATCAGTTGCGATTCAATGGTTAATCGATCAAGGTTACGAAGTAGTAGCTTGTTGCTTAGATGTAGGTGAAGGTAAAGATTTAGACTTCGTTAAAAAGAAAGCATTAGAAGTTGGTGCGATTGAATCTTACATGATCGACGCTAAAGACGAGTTCGCTGAAGAGTACGCATTAATCTCTCTTCAAGCTCACACTTGGTACGAACAAAAATATCCTTTAGTATCAGCTCTATCTCGTCCACTTATTTCAAAAAAATTAGTAGAAGTTGCTGAACAAACAGGCGCAGTTGCTGTAGCACATGGCTGTACTGGTAAAGGAAATGACCAAGTTCGTTTCGAAGTTTCTATTAAAGCATTAAACCCAGATTTAGAAGTTCTTGCACCAGTTCGTGAATGGGCTTGGAGCCGTGAAGAGGAAATTGAATACGCAAAATCAAAGAATATTCCACTTCCTATCTCTTTAGATTCACCATTCTCAATCGACCAAAACTTATGGGGCCGTGCTAACGAATGTGGTATCTTAGAAGATCCTTGGGCTACACCACCAGAAGAAGCATACGAATTAACGGTTTCTCTTGAAAATGCTCCAGATACTGCTGATATTATCGAAATCGAATTCGAACAAGGTGTTCCAGTAGCAATTGACGGTGTTTCTTATAAATTAGCTGACTTAATCTTAAAATTAAATGAAGTAGCTGGTAAACATGGCGTTGGCCGTATCGACCACGTTGAAAACCGTTTAGTTGGTATTAAATCACGTGAAGTATACGAAATCCCTGGTGCACACACTTTACTTTTAGCTCATAAAGAATTAGAAGATATTACTCTAGTAAAAGAAATCGCTCATTACAAACCAGTAATTGAGAAAAAATTAACTGAACTTATCTATGAAGGACTATGGTTCTCTCCATTAAGAACTGCATTAGAAGCATTCTTAAAAGAAACACAAAAATTTGTCAATGGTACAGTTCGTGTGAAACTATTCAAAGGTCATGCAATTGTTGAAGGACGTAAATCTCCTAACTCTCTATATGACGAAAAATTAGCAACTTATACAAAAGATGATGAATTCGATCATGCTTCTGCAGTAGGTTTCATCGAACTATGGGGTCTTCCAACAAAAGTGAACTCTATGGTAAACAAAGGAGAAAAGAAGGTGCAAGCATGAGTGGTAAACTATGGGGCGGACGATTCCAAAATTCTGCAGAGCAATGGGTAGATGAATTCGGGGCATCCATCGGGTTTGACCAACAGCTTGTAACTGAAGATCTTGAAGGCAGTATTGCTCATGTTACGATGCTTGGTGCTTGTGGCATTTTATCACAAGATGAAGTCAACACGATAAAAGATGGTCTCCATCAACTACAACAAAAAGCAACTGAGGGCTCTCTTGAGTTCTCAATTGCAAATGAAGATATTCACTTAAATCTTGAAAAAATGCTAATCGATTTAGTTGGTCCAGTTGGCGGTAAATTACATACTGGCCGTAGTCGAAATGACCAAGTCGCAACAGATATGCACTTGTTCCTTAAAAAGCGTGTGCAAGAGGTTATTTCTTTAATAGAAGCTTTCCAAAAAGCAATTGTAACGCAAGCGGAAGATAACATTGATACACTTGCACCAGGTTACACGCATTTACAACGTGCGCAACCAATCTCATTTGCGCATCATTTGATGACTTATTTTTGGATGCTAGAACGTGATAAACAACGTTTCCAAGATTCATTGAAACGTACTGATATTTCACCACTTGGAGCAGGTGCTCTTGCTGGTACGACTTTCCCGATTGATCGTGAAATGAGTGCTGAGCTACTAGGTTTCTCTGCTGTTTATCAAAACAGTATGGACGCAGTAAGTGATCGTGATTTCATCGTCGAGTTCTTAAGTAATGGTTCACTTTTAATGGCACACTTATCACGCTTTGCTGAAGAAATCATTCTGTGGTCAAGTGAGGAGTTCAAATTCATCGAATTAGACGATGCGTTCTCTACAGGCTCAAGTATTATGCCACAAAAGAAAAATCCTGATATGGCGGAGTTAATCCGTGGTAAAGCAGGTCGTGTATACGGTAATCTGATGGGCTTACTAACTGTCTTAAAAGGAATTCCATTAGCTTATAACAAAGACATGCAAGAAGATAAAGAAGGTATGTTCGATACATTGCATACAATTGTCGGCTCACTGAAAATCTTCGAAGGAATGGTTCGTACAATGACCGTTGCAAAAGAAACGTTGCATAAAGCAGTGCATCAAGACTTCTCTAATGCAACAGAACTTGCGGATTATTTAGCAACAAAAGGTATGCCTTTCCGTGAAGCGCATGAAGTTACAGGGAAACTTGTATTCCTTTGCATCCAACGTGGTATTTACTTGTTAGACTTATCAATTGAAGACTTGCAAGAAGCAAGCTCATTAATCGAGGCAGATGTGTACGATGTGTTAGCACCAGAAGCAGCAGTACAACGTCGTCACTCATTAGGTGGTACTGGATTTGAGCAAGTAAAAATTCAAATTGCAAAAGCTAAAGAATGTTTATAAAAAAATAGATTGGAAGAACGTTCACAGAGGGGAACCGATTCCATAAGTTATGGGCATACATATATGTTCCAGCAAAGCCAACTTCCAGAGGGAAGTTGGCTTTTTGTATTTGCTGGTGAAAGTCTTACAATTTTTTAATTTATATAATGTGAACAACTACTAGTTTTCCACTACTTCAATCAAATCAGTATGTATTTTTATGAAATAAGACTCTAATAATTTTTCTAATTGTTTGTTGAGGTTATGATACGCATCATCTGCTTTGTTAATTACTTTATAAAATTCTTGTTCTAGCTCGGTATGTTCGTCTTCATCCATTTCTTCATGCTCCAAAATGAGAAATAGACGCCACATTTCTTCACCATACACGCTCATAATTCGACCATACTCATGGGCACCTATTTTTTCAAGATTAGAAGTGAGATCAGTAATATATTTGGATATCCCTTGCTCTTGTATGTCTTCCCATCCCCAATTGAATACACTTTCGTGACCACCACTCTCCATTTCAGAATAATAGTTATAGACCATAAAAGCTTCCTTATAAGTTGCATCATCTTCAGGGAATTCCTCACTTAACACATTAATAACAGCATTCCATATATCATCTTTTTCTAGTAATTGCTTTTTTTTCATAATAGGTTTCACAACTTTTCCTCCAATAGACCTTACTATCGTAAGTATATCAATAATTCCATTAATTTTCATTGCATACATTTTTATTGAATGGACAAACTATTTTAATCTGTACGAAAGGCGTGTAGTACTTGTGGAATATATATTGGTACGTAAGTCGAATGGTATGCAGTTAAAGAAAAAGCCTAAAAATGTGACGGATAATCTAGCCGAGCAAGCGGTTGAAACTTTAAAGCAGAAAACAAGCCAAATAAGTGATGTAATATTCAAGAAAATCCCTACAGGTGATGGTGTGGTTACTGTCATTTACTCATCTGCATTGGTAGAGAAAATGACGATGCAAATGATGATTTTTTTTCCTTTGGCTAATCATATCAATCAAGTTCATCAAATAGCTGATGTGGTTGATGTTACGGATATAAAGGACGTAACTACAAAATTAATTTCGGGTCAAACGTTGTTGTATTTTCATGAAACAAATGAATTGTTAAGCATTGATACATACAGTGCTCCTACACGTGCTATTACAACTACGGAAACAGAGTCTACTGTAATTGGACCACAAGATGCATTTTCAGAATCATTAGAAACTAATATATCATTAGTGAAAAGACGTATAAAAAATCCCATGCTAAAAAATGAAACTCTTACAACAGGGACAGAGTCAAACTTGGAACTTGTGATTATGTATATGGATGATATTGTGAATAAAGAAAATTTGGATACTTTGAAAAAACGAATTGAGAAAGTTCACTCTCCAATTTTCTTGGATATTTCTGAGTTAATGCAAATGCTTGAAGATAATCCGTTATCACCATTCCCACAATATTATATGAGTGTGCGTCCTGATAGTATCGCGCATTATCTACTTGACGGAAGAATTATAATATTCATGGACAATACTCAAGCAGCCATCGTTTGTCCTACCACTTTTTTTGAAATGTTCATTTCGATTGAAGATTATTATAATCGTTGGACGACGGCTTCTTTACTTCGAATGCTTCGATTTTTTGGGTTTTTCTTGACAATTATGATAACACCTATGTATATATCGGCATTGACGTTTCATCCAGAAGTTCTTCCTTACGAACTGTTATTAAATTTACAAGAATCCAGAAGTAAGGTGCCTTTTCCACCACTTTTTGAAGTATTGTTTATTGAACTAATCATAGAAGTACTAAGGGAAGCCGGATCACGAATGCCTGCGAAAGTAGGGCAAACTATTGGTATCGTAGGAGGTATTGTAATAGGTACGGCGGCAGTAGAGGCTGGATTAATCAGTAATATCCTCGTTGTGTTAGTAGCCACTTCCGCATTACTTTCTTTTCTTCCACCTATATTTTTAATGAGTAATACAAGTAGATTTATTCGCTATATATTTATTTTATCTGCGGGGTTGTTTGGATTATTTGGACAAATGTTAGCTTTTGCTTGGTTAATGGCTCATTTACAAGGTTTGAAATCTTTGGGAACACCATTTATAGCACCTTTCATACCTCGTAAGGCAGCAGATTTGTTAGATAATATTGTTAGATTTCCTACAGCATTTTTAAGATTAAAAAAGGGCATTTCAAGGGCACAGAAAAAGTAGATTGTTTTACTATGGGAGTTGAGGTAGTTAAAGTTGAGTACAAACAAGCAGAAATTTTTGAATCGATATCATGTTATCTTTTTAGTGCAAAGTGTAATGATTGGTGCGGGACTACTTACACTACCTCAAGGACTTAGCTCTGTTGGCTATAGTGAAACATTTTTTCCGCTGTTATTTGGGGTAATTGCCAGTCTAACGTTATGGCCGATGATCTGGATTAACAGTAAATATCCAAATGAAAACCTATTTCGTATCAATGAACTATTACTAGGGAAAGGGCTAGGGAAGGGGATTAATTTATTGATTGTCCTGCTATTTACTTTTTTTATAGCAGGCATTATAAGTGATTATATGCATCTTATACAGAGCACAGCCCTTCCCGAACAAACGATTACTATACCTGTTCTCTTCTTTCTGCTATTACTGGCGTACATTGTTAGTGGAGGGATTAAATCCATCGCAAGATTTTGCATAATGTCCTTTTTCATAACTATAGGCGTGCTGTGTTTTACAAACTGGGCTATTAAAAAAGGAGATATTAGTCACTTTCTCCCTTTATTTAATTTCAATAGTAGGGAATTTTATGAAGCGTTAAAAAAAGGATATTTATCAATTTTAGGATATGAGTTGATCATGTTTTATTTTCCGCATATTGTAGAGCAAAAAAAGGCATATAAACATGCTTTAATAGGAATTTGGATAAGTGTTGGCTTTTGTTTTATAACAACCGCAATCAGTGTTATGTACTTTTCGGAATGGCAGTTAAAACATGTAGAGTTTACGGTCTTAAATTTGTTTAAAGCTGGGGAATTCTCGTTTATTGAAAGAATTGATATTTTTGGTGTGACACTTTGGGTATTTCTAATTTTGACTACAGTAGCAGGGTATTTATGGTGTGCGAAGAAAGGAGTAGATTCACTTTTATCTAAACAAAAGAAGGCTCATTTATATATTCTTACAATCATCATCTTTATGATCATCAAGATGCCATTTTCTCAAGAATTTCAAAATAAATTATTCCTTGGAAGTAATTATGGTATTTATGTAATCATCGTTTGGCCAATATTATTGAGTGTTGTACATTTATTTCGAAAAAAGCAGGTGCAGCCATGAACAAAAAGCTTGCTCTATTTGCTACTATTGTTTGCTTCATTTTCTTGGTAGGATGTTCATCAAAAGAATTAAAGGTACCTTTAGAAGATACTGGAATGGTGGGGATTTTGTCATTTGACTATATTGATGAACAAACAACTCAGTTAACGATAGCGGTTCCACAATACTCTCCTGATTCGAAGCAGGCTACACAATTTTTTTCGGTTCCTACTGAACTCGTCTCTCACGGAATTGTGAAAATGGAAACACTTTCAGATAAGAAACTGGTATTAAATCAATTACGAGTAATTCTAATCAATGAGGAATATGCTCGAAAAGGAAACGTGCAAAAAACGATTCAGTATTTATACAGAAATTCTGAAGTCGGCAATAAAGTGCTAATTGCCGTCGTTAAAGGTAATGCAGAAGAGCTGTTAAAACAAAAATACTCTGATAAACCGAATATTAACTTTTATTTAAATGATTTATTACAACCCAGTATCAATACGGCTTTTGATCCGAATACGAATATCCATGATTTTATATATACGATAACTAATCCAGTATTTGATCCCATCGTTCCTGTAATAAACAAAAAAGACGGGAAGATAGAGATTGAGGGAGTGGCTTTGTTTAAAAATAAAAATATGCTTGAAATGATAACACCAGATGAAGCGCTTATCATTCAAGCATTACAAGGAAGGAAAAACCTAGCACCTTTGCCACTAGATTTAAATCAAGATTCGAGCAAAGAAAGTGTAATGATTGAATTAATTGATAATAGAGTGAAAATTAAAAGTAATAAAAATATTAAATCACCGAAGCTTACAATTTCATTGAGACTTAAAGGTACGCTTAGTGAATATAAAGGAAAAAGAGGAAAAGAATTAGATACTCCTGAAGGGATAACAAAGCTAGAAAATGAGATTAACAAACAACTTGAGAAAGACATAGATAAATTTCTAGAGAAACTGAAAGAATTGGAAGTTGACCCAATTGGTCTAAGTGAAAATTTCCGAATGTATTACAAAGGAAAATGGAATAAAAAACTGACGGATGCTACGATTGCTAAGTTAAAAGTAGATGTCCATGTTAAAATGTCTATTATTAGTACAGGTACTTTAAAATGAATTTGACAACGTCTTTTGGAGATACCCAGCTATTGGGGCGGTTCGCACTTTATCTATTAATCGAAATAACTAAATAACGTAAAAGCTTTAAGTAAACCCTTTATGATTAGATAAATCGTAAAGGGTTATTTTTTATGGGTTATTTTTAAAATAAATCAAAAAATAAAAAACATTTAGGAGAACGAAATTAATTTATTTTTTATCTTCAATCATTTCAGAATATTTGATAAACTGATATTTGTGAAGAAAAGAAGGTGAATAGAGATGAAGGTATTTTTTGAATTAGGTTGGTTCTTTAAAGAGCGTAAGAAGCAATACTTGGTGGGAATTTCGCTCTTAATCATGGTGGCAATGTTACAGTTAGTGCCCCCTAAAATTATCGGCGTTGTTGTTGATGAAATTGGTGGTGGCAACTTAACTGTTGGCTCTCTTGTTAAATGGTTGAGTCTATTAGCTGCTTCTGCACTTTTGATGTATGTGATTCGCTATTATTGGCGAATTATGATTTTCGGATCGTCTATGACACTAGCTAAAAGGCTACGGGCAAAATTATTTCACCATTTTACGTCAATGGCACCGTCCTTTTATCAAAAGCGCCGTATCGGAGATTTAATGGCACATGCAACAAATGATGTATCAGCTGTGCAGCAAACAGCGGGTAATGGTGTTTTAACTCTTGTAGATTCTATTACAACAGGGGGCTTTGTAATCTTGGCAATGGCCATTACGATTGATTGGAAGCTAACGCTAATCGCTTTAATTCCAATGCCATTTATGGCGCTGTCAACGAATTATTACGGTAAACTTTTACATGCACGTTTTCATCATGCGCAAGCCGCGTTTTCGGACTTGAATGATAAAACGCAAGAGAGTATTACTGGTATCAAAGTGATGAAGACATTTGGTCAAGATAAAGAGGATATCGCAGATTTTAAACGCTTATCCGACGAAGTTGTTGCGAAAAATACACGAGTGGCAAAGGTGGATTCACTATTTGATCCAACAATTTCACTTGTAGTAGGTATATCATTTTTCTTAACAATTATATTTGGTGCTAAATTCGTTGTTGCTGGCGATATGACACTAGGAGATTTAGTGTCGTTTACATCGTACTTAGGTCTACTTGTGTGGCCAATGCTGGCATTTGGTTTACTTTTCAACATCATGGAGCGAGGTAGCGCGTCATATGACCGGATTCAAAATCTTTTAGCTGAGAAAATGGACGTTGAAGATAAAGAAGGTGCTTTATCCATTCGACCACAGGGGGATATCGAGTTTAATATTAATTCATTTACATTCCCTGGTGATGAGACACCAGCATTAAAAGACGTACAGTTCACGTTGAAACGTGGTGAAACACTCGGTGTTGTCGGTAAGACGGGAGCGGGTAAAACTGCGATATTAAAATTATTAATGCGTGAATTTGACGGCTATGATGGGGAGATTCGTTACGGAGACCATGTCATAGGAGATTATCAAGCTATAAAATTACGCGAAGCAATTGGCTATGTGCCGCAAGAGCATTTCTTATTCTCGGCATCGTTATATCAAAATATCGCTTTTACGAACCCTGATGTTGGCGAAGATGAAGTGACAAATGCAGCGAGAATTGCACAAATGCATGAAGATATATTGCGCTTTACGGAAGGTTACAATACTGTCGTCGGTGAACGTGGTGTATCACTTTCAGGAGGGCAAAAGCAGCGGATTTCGATTGCGCGAGCGTTGTTAATGAAACCTGAGCTGCTCATTTTAGACGACTCTTTATCAGCGGTTGATGCAAAGACAGAAGAGGCCATTTTAGAGTCATTAAAAGAGGCTAGAACAGACGCGACAACAATTATTACGTCCCATCGTTTAAGTGCACTTGTCCATGCGCATCTCATCATTGTTTTACATGAAGGGGCTGTTGTAGAAAAAGGGACACATGAAGAGTTAATGGCACTTAAAGGTCGTTATTTTGAAATGTATCAATTGCACCAACTTGAACAACAGGTTGAAGAGGGGGTGAGTCAACATGAATGAAGAACAAAAAGTCACCCTAACAGGTAAGGAACAGTGGCATGTATTAAAACGACTCCTTACATATTTGAAACCACATAAAAAGTCCATTGGGATTGCATTAATGTTACTCTTAATTACTGTTCTTGGAGATATCGTAGGACCATTGTTGATTAAAATATTTATGGATGATTATTTAACACCTCGTCATTTTCCAACAAATACGTTAGTCATCTTAGCTACGACATACATTGGCATTCAAATATTGAATTCGGTCATTAGTTATTTACAGATGCTGCGTTTCAATGTACTGGCTCTTAAGGTAATACAGCAGCTACGAATAGATGTCTATACGAAAGTTCATAAGCTAGGTATGCGCTATTTTGACAAAACACCAGCGGGCAGCATCGTATCTCGTGTCACGAATGATACTGAAGCTATTATGGATATGTTCGTTAGTGTGTTAATTGGCTTTGTGCAAAGTGGTTTTTTAGTCATCGGAGTATATATTGCGATGTTTATATTAAACTGGAAATTGGCATTAGCAACAGTTATTTTACTACCTATTCTTTTCTGTATTGTCTATATCTACAGAAAATATAGTGCCTTTTATTATATGGATATGCGTGAGCGACTAAGCCAATTAAATGCAAAATTAGCAGAATCATTATCCGGTATGTCTATTGTGCAAGCTTTTCGTCAGGAAAAACGTTTCCGAGATGAGTTTGACGAGATAAATGAAAAGCACTATAAGGCAGTAATGAGTAGTATTAAGCTAGATGGTTTATTGTTAAGACCTGTGATTGACTTGGTTTATGCGTTTGGTCTGATTTTAATGCTGAGCTTTTTTGGTATAACGTCCTTAAGTGAACCTGTAGAGATCGGTGTCATTTATGCATTTGTCAGCTATATTAATCGCTTTTTTGAACCTATTAACCAAGTCATGCAAAGACTTTCAATTTTCCAGCAAGCGATTGTTTCTGCATCACGCGTCTTTACATTACTGGACGACAAGGAATTAGATCCACAGCAGCTAGATGATTCTTCCGTGAAAATGTCAGACGGCCGCATTGAATTCAGAAATGTAACATTTTCATATGATGGCAATACTGATGTGTTGAAAGATATTTCATTTACTGTTAAACCTGGTGAGACGGTAGCGCTTGTCGGTCATACTGGGAGCGGGAAAAGTTCAATTATTAACCTATTGATGCGCTTCTACGAGTTTGAAAGAGGAGAAATTTTAATAGATGGCCAGTCAATCAAAAATTTCCCGAAACAAACGCTAAGACAGCAAATGGGCTTAGTCCTACAGGATCCATTCTTATTTTACGGAAATATTGAAAGCAATATTAAACTCTTTAATGAAAATATGTCGGAAGAAGATGTCAAGGCTGCAGCAGAGTTTGTGCAAGCAGATCAATTTATAGAATCCATGCCAAATGGCTATAAACATCAAGTATCAGAACGCGGTTCTACATTCTCAAGTGGGCAGCGGCAGCTCATTGCTTTTGCGAGAACTATTGCAACGAACCCGAAAGTGCTCGTTTTAGATGAAGCAACTGCAACAATCGATACGGAAACGGAAGTAGCCATTCAAGGAAGTCTTGACAAAATGCGTAAAGGCCGCACAACAATTGCCATCGCGCATCGCCTAAGTACGATACAAGATGCAGAGCAAATATTAGTTCTCCACCATGGTGAAATTGTCGAGCGAGGAACACATCAAGAGTTACTTGCTAAAAATGGCTTGTATCATAAAATGTATCAGTTACAAAATGGATTAGTTCAAGAAGTAGGGTAGTGAAGGAAGAATCTCCGGGAAGTCGTTGTTGGATAGCGGCTTTTTGGGGATTTTTTTGTTGGTAGGGATTTTAGGGGGAGCGGTAAAGGGAGCTCGAGCAGCGCCAAAGAGCCCGAGTAGTGGTAAAGGAAGCTCGAGTAGCGGTAAAGGGAGCCCGAGTAGCGCAAAAAGGAGCCCGAGCAGCGATAAAGGAGTCTCGAGTAGCGCCAAAGGGAGCCCGAGTAGCGCAAAAAGGAGCCCGAGCAGCGATAAAGGAGTCTCGAGTAGCGCCAAAGAGAGCCCGAGTAGCGCCAAAGCCCCCCTTCAAGCAAGTTTTATCTGATAGTAAAATAACAAACAACTGTCGCCATATTCAATGCATAATTTTGTCATGAAATATTCACAGACAAAAGAAAAGATATTTCTTGAAAAGTTTGGTACGATGGGTACAGAAACTTTAAGGAGCGACAACAAAATATGAATACTGATTTTAACTATTTTTTAGCTTTTGGTGCAGGTATTCTTAGTTTTATCTCACCATGTACGTTGCCGCTTTATCCAGCATTTCTATCATACATAACAGGCGTGTCATTTGATAAGTTAAAGAATGACAAAGGAATGCTCCAAAAAACGGCTATTTTGCACACATTGTTTTTCTTATTAGGATTTACAATGATTTTCCTAATTTTAGGGCTTACAACATCTTATCTTTCAGGGTTCTTCTTCAAATACGATGACTTGATTCGTCAATTTGGTGGGATATTAATTGTTATTTTTGGATTAATGATTATAGGCGTCTTTACACCGGACTTTTTAATGAAAGATCGCAAATTCCAATTTAAAAATAGACCAGCTGGTTACATTGGCACTTTCTTAATTGGTTTAGCTTTTGCTGCGGGGTGGACTCCCTGTACTGGACCTATCTTAGGCGGTATTCTGTCATTAGCGGGTACAAATCCAGGATCAGGTATTTGGTATCTATTAACCTATAGTCTTGGTTTCTCTATTCCGTTTTTCCTTCTTTCATTCTTTATTACAAAATTAACTTGGATTCGTGATCACAGTCAGAAAATCGTTAAAGTCGGCGGTTATGTGATGATAGTTGTTGGGGTATTATTGTACTTTGATGGAATGATACTTATTATTCGATTATTACAACCAATTTTCGGGAATTTCATGGGGTTTTAATTGGCTTACTACACTTATTAGTAGTATAGTATTTTTAGTTTCAAATTAGGGGTTGAGTTTTTGACTAAGGTATTAGTAGTAGATGACACGATGTTTATGCGTCATGCGATAAAAACGATGTTAGCGGAATCTAGTTATGAAGTCGTTGGTGAAGCTATTAATGGCATGGAAGCAATTGAAAAGTATCGTGAATTATTACCAGATGTTGTAACGATGGATGTAACAATGCCGGTTATGTCGGGTTTAGATGCAACGAAAGTGATCATTGAAGAATTTCCTGATGCAAAAATTATAATAATCAGTGCATTAGGACAGCAGAAGATGATTTTACAGGCGCTCTCGCTAGGTGCTAAGGATTTTATTACGAAACCTTTTGATCAGCAACGCTTAATGTCTACGATTGTAAAAGTAGTGGAATATTAGTTATGTGAGGAGAGGGTCTATTATGTTGAGTTCAATTCCTTCTCAATATATGGTCATAGGCTCAACTGTCGCTGTTGTCTTTATGGGGATTATGGCGATGACAGTGAGAGCCAAATCGGCTAAAAAACCTGCTAGTGCTAAGAAAATCATTATCCCACCGATTGCGATGTCTACTGGTGCTTTAATGTTTTGCTTTGAATATTTCAGAGTACCTTGGCCACAAGTGTTAGAAGCAATTATAGTAGGAATTATCTTTTCAACTGTATTAATCGCGACATCGAAATTTCATATTGTTGAAGATGACATCTTTTTAAAGCCGTCTAAAGCATTTTTTATTATTTTAGCTGGTTTATTGATTATCCGTACAGTAGCAAAGATTTATCTAAGTGGTGCATTCCATTTAGGTGAACTTGGCGGTATGTTCTGGATTTTGGCATTTTCAATGATTGTTCCATGGCGAATTGCGATGTTAGTTCGTTATAAAAAGCTTGAAAAACAATTAAATGCAAAATAAAAAAGGTTCTTCTCTATGCGAAATGGAGAAGAACCTTTTTATGTATTACTTAATCAAGAAGATGTTCGTACGGTGTTGTATCGATTTTCATTTGAGATAATTTTTTACGTAAAAATTTATGATCTCGTTTAGGGGAGGCGATGATATAACCTCTAATAATCAGATCAAATGTAATAGATGACGCTTTTTCCTCTAATGCCAATTCTCCAATTTTGCCTGCTATTTTTTGCTTTGCAACAGGTCTAAATAAATCAGGAACAGGACTTACAAGCTCAGTTAATAAAGCTTTAGAGTCGTCACCCCATAAATGGATTGTCTCACCAACATAATGTTCTTCCCAATCCATAGCAGATTTACCATCTTCTTTAGGCATCCTTTTTAAGAACTTACGGAACATAAAGAATCCGCCAATTGCCATCAAGCCTATGAATAAAACTACCCAAATTAATATAAACCACAGAAACCAGCCAGTTAACAAAAACTCTCACCTCTTCTATACTCTTATACCATTATAAAAGGAAGTTGTAAAAAATTCACCTGTTGTCTCCTTTTCTTTTAAAAAAATCTATTTAATTAGTGAAAGGGGGTGAACAACATGGCAACTTTTAATTTTAGTAACGCAACACTGCGCTTGTCATTCGTAGTAGGTACAAATGACAATGGAGAGCCAGTAGAAAAGAAGAAAACGTACAACAATATTAAAAAAGGTGTACAAGCAGAGGCGCTAGAAACAGTGTCAAATGTAATTGCAGGTTTAACAAGCAATACTATGAACAAAATCGAGTTTAATGAAATACAAGAAGTACTAAGTAACTAACTAACCTATTAAAGGGAGGGATGATTAATGGCAAAAGTATTACAGTTACAATTTAAAACTGCAGGTGACAAAAATTATACGCTTAACGTCGATGCTCCAAAGGACTCACTGACCGAGCAGGAGATTAGTGACGCGATGGTTGCTATAATCGACAGTGAAGTATTTTTAGTACACGGCGAGCCTATAGCAGTGATTAAAGGGGCACAAATTGTAGATCGCCAAGTGACGGAATATCTAGTACAAGCATAAAAAAAGTAGATTGTCTCGTCCGCCATCATGGCCGATGGGGCAATCTTTTCTATTTGTAAAGGGGGGAATGAGATGGAGCAATGGCTGACGTTTATACAGGAAGTGGGCTTTCCAATTGTTGTATCATTTTACTTGATGCACCGTGTGGAGTCTAAACTGGAATCGATTCACGATGTGCTAGTCTCTTTAAAAGCATAATCTTTCACAAATTCGTCTTAAACGAATAGTACAGCCTTCTTGTTTTATTGGATTCAATTCGTTAAGATTGTTTGTATGAAGGAGTGACTCACCCATGAAAAAAAGACATTTAACATTGCCATTATTATTAATTATTGCCTTAGTATTATCTGCATGTGGCAACGGGAAATTTAAAGCGGATACAGATTGGAAAGTAGAACCGTTTGAATATACTAATCAGCACAATGAAAAAGTTTCATTAGATTCTTTAAAAGGTAAACCTTGGTTAGGTATGTTCATTTTCACAAAATGTACTACTGTATGTCCACCGATGACGATGAATATGACGGATATTCAAAAATCCTTCCAGGACAAAGGGTTAGAAGACTATAAGATTGTTGGATTTAGTGTTGACCCTAAAGTCGATAAGCCAGAAGTATTAAACAAATACTTGAACAGCTACCCAGTTCCTGATACTTCTAAATGGGAGTTTTTAACAGGGTATTCACAAGATGAAATTGCAGATTTTGCTTTAAAATCGTTTAAAACATTAGTAAAAGACAATCCAGCAGATGACCAAGTGATCCACGGTACAAGCTTTTTCCTAGTTGACCAAAATGGCGTTGTTGTTAAAAACTATAGTGGTGCACAAGATGTACCTTTTGATACAATTGCTGTCGATATGGAAACATTAATTGAAGATGGTAAATAAAAAAACGAGCGATTCGTATAGAGTCGCTCGTTTTTTTTCTAGATTATGCTTGCTTGTCTTTTAATAAATCACGAATATCTTTTAATAATTCTTCAGTAGTAGGTGCTGGTGGTGCTTCAATAACAATTTCTTCTTTTTTCTTCTTGAGGCTCAATTTAGAAATGATTCGAATGAACATGAAAATTGAGAAAGCGATGATGAAGAAATCAAGTGCACTTTGTATAAAGTTACCGTACTTTATATCTTTGTAATGTAAGTCAGTGAATGACACTGTGCCGAGTAATAAAGAGACGATCGGAGTAATAATATCATTTACTAACGAAGTTACGATTTTACCGAATGCACCCCCGATTACAACCCCTACAGCTAAATCTATTACGTTGCCTTTTAAGGCGAACTTTTTAAAATCTTCCCACATGTATATGTACCTCCTAAATAATTGAGTAAACAAATTGAGATCTAATATGGTTAATATGTCCATTTCTACTAATACCCATTTTTTTATAGTATCAAACCTCTATGTCAGAAACTAGCGAAAAATTACTCATATAGGTAATTATTTGTTTTCGTGTTATAATATTTTGTTTAGTATGACTGTATAACTTTTTTAGAATTGAGGTTTTATATGAATAAAGTATTTATCGCCGTATTACTTGCAACGGCACTCGCAGCAATTGAAGGTACGATTGTGGCAACAGCAATTCCAAGCATTACTACGGATTTGTCAGGTGTTGAGTTAATTAGCTGGATCTACTCAGCTTATTTACTAACATCAGCTATTGCGACGATTATTTTCGGTAAATTAGCTGACTTATTTGGTCGAAAAAAGATGATCATTATCGGGATTTCTATTTTCTTATTAGGCTCATTATTATGTGGTCTAGCACAGTCGATGGAGCAGTTAATTATATTCCGTGCAATTCAAGGGATTGGTGCAGGTTCGATTTTACCGATTACATTAACGATTGTCGGAGAATTATTTGATACTGAAAAAAAACGTGCAAAAGGCCAAGGTTGGATTAGTATGGTCTGGGGCGTATCGGGTGTAATAGGACCACTTGTTGGTGGCTTTATTGTTGACCAATTAACTTGGCATTATATTTTCTTATTGAATATACCGTTTGGTTTAGGATCTATTTTCATGATTGCAAAATATTACGAGGAAGAAGTACAAACAGCGAAACGTAAAATCGATTATGCTGGAGCGCTATTTTTCTCAATTGGTATGGTTGCATTACTTTATACGATTATTGAAGGAAGCAATACACAAACTTGGTTCGGCACAAAATCGATTGTTTTATATGCAGTAGCAGCTATTGCACTACTCATATTTGTTCGAGTAGAGCTAAAGGCAGAAGAACCAATAGTACCACTTTCTTTATTCAGAAATCGTCGCTTAAATATAGTAAATGGTTTAACGCTCTTTGTAATGGCAATTGTCATTAGTATTTCGGCGTACTTGCCTATTTTTGCACAGTCGGTCTTTGGTAAGAATGCTACGCAAGCTGGTTTAATGTTGACGCCATTATCTGTTATGTGGACAGTAGGGGCAATATTAGGGGGGAATTTAATAGGGCGCCTTACTTCTAAGACGATTATTCAAATCGGAACAGGGTTGTTAGTAATCGCTACATTTATCTTAACCACTTTATCTGCTGACTCAAATGAGATACTTGTTTATGTTGGAACAGGGTTATTAGGTGTTGGTATGGGTTTAATAGCACCAATGTTAATCATTGCTGT
Organism: Viridibacillus sp. KH_047; assembly: GCF_057838945.1. Taxonomy (NCBI): domain Bacteria; kingdom Bacillati; phylum Bacillota; class Bacilli; order Caryophanales; family Caryophanaceae; genus Viridibacillus; species Viridibacillus sp. KH_047. The sequence continues at coordinate 2,040,739 of NZ_CM174479.1, forward strand.
ACAAACTTCTGCTAATAGAGACCAGCTTGGAACTTCTATAGGCTTGAATTCTTTTATTAACACATTTAGTCAATCCGTTGGGGCAGCAATTTTTGGAATGTTGTTTAATCTAGCAACAAGCGAAAAACTTGCTAGCTTTGGTAAAGGTGACATCAATTTAAATGGTCATTTCGATACAAATATATTTTCTAGTGAAGAAATTGGCCAACTGGTCGATATAATAGCTAATGGTATTCGTGTCGTATATTCTGGTTCTTTTGCATTTGCGATTATCGCATTTGTTTTAGCGTTCTTTATCGCTAAAAAGAAACCAATCCAATAGTCGATAATATTCCTTAATAATGTGATGATAGGTGTTTAGATAATGGTAAATAAAAAGAAGCAACAATTAGATATGAAATTGAAGCTCTGGCTGATCATTTTACTAATCCCGGTATCGATTGCACTTTATACAACGACAATCATCATGTGGCAGCAGTTAAAAGAGTTGCCGATTATTAAAAAACTTGGTGCTGAAGATATGAAAGATATTCCAGCATTTGATATCGAAATTCCGAATAAATATATTCCGATTTATCAGAAGGCAGCAAAGAAATACAATATTCCATGGACGTTACTTGCTGCACATCATCGCATTGAAACACGATTTTCATCAATGAAAACGCTAGAATCACCTGTAGGAGCGGTAGGTCATATGCAATTTATGCCATGTACTTTTGTTGGCTGGAAGCATCCGTCTTGTAAAGACCTTGGAAAAGGCAATATTAAAAAGAAGGAATTGACTGACCCCAAAACCATTAAAAGTTACGGTGGTTATGGAGTAGATGCGAATGGGGACGGACTAGCAGATCCATATAATATTGAAGATGCTATTTATAGTGCTGCCAATTATTTAGCAGCTAGCGGTGCAGCAAATGGCAAGATAGAAAAGGCAGTATATCACTATAATCATGATGACGAATACGTAGAGAATGTACTCTACTATTACAAACTCTATAATAAACATAAAAAAGAGCTCGTTTTTAATAGTAAAATCGCTTTAGAGGCTTCAAAAAAATAGAGCTAGTAGCATTAGCTATTCTATAAAAATAAACTAATAAGAGTACACCGCTATTTACTTAGTGGTGTGCTTTTTTTGTATAAAAGATATGAGTAAGTCAGTTTAGATTAATGGTATTTAGGAAAGTTGGGATTGATTAATAAATTAAAAGGGTTTTTTTAGGTGAATGTTGAATGTATTGAGATTGTAGAAAGGATTGAATAGTAAGCTGTATTTTTAATAAAGCGAAAGTAGCAAGGAGATGTTTTTTCCACACTATTAACTAGGGGAAGGTGAATTATGAAATTTGTTCTGATATTTGGACCACAAGCAGTTGGCAAAATGACAGTAGGATATGAATTAGAAAAAGTGACTGACTTAAAGCTTTTTCATAATCATATGACCATTGAATTGGTTAATCCTTTTTTTGAATACGGAACTAAAGAAGGGAATAGATTAGTAAAATTATTTCGACAGGAAATATTTGAAGAAGTATCTAAAAGTAATCTGTATGGTCTAATTTTCACCTACGTGTGGGCTTTTGATCTTCAAGCTGACTGGGATTATGTACAGGAAATTTGCCAGCTTTTCGAATCTAAAGGTGGTATGGTTTACTTCGTAGAATTAGAAGCGGATTTAGAAGAAAGAATTGACCGAAACAAAAGCCCTTACAGACTACAAAATAAGCCGACAAAAAGAAATATAGAGGAATCTGAAACTGATTTAAGAAGAACAATGGAAATTACAGGTTGAATTCAGTAGCTGGTGAAATCAAGAAGGAACATTACATAAAAATTAATAATACAAATATGAGTGCTGAAAAAGTTGCTGCAATAATTAAAAATAAGTTCAATCTATAAAATATCCTTGTAGAAGCATTTGCAATTAGAGAAGATAATAAATACAAAAAGGATAGATAAGGCGAAATTATTTACCTCGTCTATCCTTTTCATGTGCTCATTACTTATTCATACCTCTTAAAATTAAACTTGCGACGAAGACTAAAATCACGCCACCGATAATTGAAGGGAAAACGTAGAAGCCTTGAACTTCCCAACCCCATGATCCAAGTAATTTTCCACCAAGCCAAGAACCTAAAATCCCAGCAACCATATTACCTATAATTCCGCCGGGTATATCTTTACCTAATATTAATCCAGCTACCCAGCCGATTAATCCACCTACGATTAAATATAAAATAACACTCATTTATGATCACTCCTTTAGATGTATATTATTCGTATAGCCCTATTGGAGTGAATTTAAACCTTTTTTATGATTTAAATACAATTACCTCTGCACCAAGTGTATTTTTGAAGTGATTTAACGCCCATTTATGCCCATTTTCGTCAAAGCTTGCAACACCATTTTCGTAGATATACGTTTTGAAACCTTTGTTGTATGCATCTACTGCTGTATGTAGTACACAAATGTCCGTGCAAACACCAACTAGATGAATTTCTCGAATGCCTCTTTCAGCTAAAAGTTGATCTAAGTTTGTACCAGCAAATGAGCTGTATCGTGTTTTATCCATCCATAGAATGTTACTTTGAACTTGATGATCTTTGAAAATTTTTTGTAATGAACCAAAGAGTTCTCTTCCTTCAGTATTTCGAATATTATGAGGAGGGAACAATTTAGACTCTGGATGATATTCATCATTATCTTCATGTAGATCACAAGAAAAAACGATGAACTCTCCATCTTTTATAAATTGTTCTGTTAGTGAAGCAATGGTTTGTTCGATTGCTTGACCAGCTTTTCCACAAGTTAAAGCTCCATTTTCTGCTACAAAATCATTTGTATAATCGATTACAAGTAAAGCTTTCTTCATATTATAATGACCTCCAAATATGTCTTTACATATATCATTACATAGAGAGGTGAAATTGTCATATAAAACTTATGAGTTTGAAATTTTTGCAAAATAAGTTGATTGTGATTATAATATGGAAAAAGAAGGGGGAAGTACTTATGAATCAATCCTTAAAGAAGAAATTTAATAAGCAAGGATTATTATTTGCGCTTATACACACAATTTTCTTCTTAAATCTTGTTCTGGATTTATGGGAGATTCGTTAGTCGCTGTCAAGTTGAAAATGAGTATGATTATTCAAATGTCCTTTTAGCAGGAAAAGTAAAACATCATTATTAGATGGGTTTCTCGCTAAAAGGGCATTTTTTGTTTTTTAATATATAGATAGGGTGTGAGACAATGTCAACATTTGATCGTGCCTTTGAACATTTAGAGTGTCCATTTGCGTGGATTGATTTAGATGCACTTGATGCAAATATCGATTTTATCAATCAACACACAAACGGAAAAAACATTAGAATTGCAACAAAATCGATTCGCTCAAAAGATCTCCTCACTTATATTGCTTCAAAATTACAAACTTTTTCAGGATGGATGACGTTTACTGCTGAAGAGACGTTGTATTTGATAAATGAGGGGTTTGATCATTTTCTTATTGGCTACCCCATATTAGAACCTACGAGTATTAGAAAGCTTGTTACACATGTGAAAGATGGAAAAGATATTACCTTTATGGTAGATGATGTGAGACAAATTCAATTTTTGCAAGACATTGCAAGTGAATACGACACATCTTTACATATCTGTATCGATATCAATCTTTCGATGAAAACCCCCTTTATTTACTTTGGGACAAGGCGTTCATCGTTACATTCTTTACCGCTACTAACACATTTTCTATCCCAAGTTTCAACGTTTTCAAATGTTAAAGTAAAGGGCTTGATGGGCTATGAGGCTCAAATTGCAGGAGTAATTGATAAACCATTACAAAAATGGCAAGCACCGATGATCCGATTTTTGAAAAATAACTCGAAGAAAAAGTTGGCAGTTTTTCGTAAACAAGCTGTTGAGGAGTTACAGACACGCTTTTCCACGATAGAAATTGTTAATGGTGGGGGTTCAGGGAGCTTACAATATACAGCAGCTCAAGAAGAAGTGACCGAGGTAACTGTTGGTTCGGCATTTTTTGCACCAGCACTTTTTGATCATTATCATACGTTAAATTTAAAGCCAGCAGCAGGTTTTGCGTTACGTGTCACGAGAAATCCTGCACCGAATATCGTTGTTTGTCATGGGGGAGGATATATCGCTTCTGGTGCAATAGGCAAAGACAAACAGCCAGTACCTTATGATGCACAAAATTATCATTTTTTTGATTTGGAAGGTGCAGGTGAGGTGCAAACGCCTCTTCATATACAAAGTGGTCATCAAATAAATATTGGGGATAAGATCTATTTTCGTCATGCTAAGGCAGGTGAGTTATGTGAGCGCTTTCTTAGTCTGGAAGCGAAACGAAAAGATCGATATATTGATAGTTTTGCAACTTATAGGGGGGACGGGAAATGTTTTCTGTAAAAGATTGGATTGATCAAAAGGAATGGACAAATTGGTCAGGCAACGTGGTCAGTAAACCAACTAGATCCTTATTGCCACTTTCTACTGAACATTTATCACAGATAATCAAAAAGGTGAGTGAAAATGGGCAAACGCTGCGAGTAACCGGTGCTGGACATTCTTTCAGCCCTGTAGCAATGCCTGATGATATAGCTGTATCTCTACACAATATGCGAGGATTAATCAATGTCGATCAGGCATCAGGAGAAGTAACTTTATGGGCTGGGACCTATTTATATGAAATTGGGCCGATGCTAAAGGAATATGGACTAGCGCTTCAGAATATGGGGGATATTCAGGAGCAAACAATAGCAGGAGCCGTTTCAACTGGAACACATGGTACAGGTATCACACTTGGTTCCATTTCAAATCAAGTGATTGCATGGGGGTTTGTAGACGGACTAGGAGAGTATCATGAACATAAAAGGGCAGATGATGAATTGTCGAATTCCTTACATCTATCACTAGGATTGTTAGGGGTTCTTGTTCAAGTGACACTTCAAACTGTGCCATTATATAGCTTGAAATGTGTTTCAACACAATCCATTTTACCAGTGGCATTACAGGATTGGTCACAAATGATACGAGAGAATCGCCATTTAGAATGGTTTTACTTCCCAGGTAGTGAGAAAGTACAAGTGAAAATGATGAACATGATACCAATAATTGAACAATCGAAATCATCTAAAGTCATTGAAAGCGTTAAAAATCAATTTGTAGAAAATGGTTTATTTTATCTGATGTCAGAGCTTTGCCGTAAACAGCCAAAAAGAACAGCACTCGTCAGTAAAATTTCTGCTTCGAGTGTGCCAAACGGTGTTAAAACTGGACTTAGTTATGAAATTTTCCCAACACCCCGTCATGTTAAGTTTTTAGAAAGTGAATATGCGATACCTTTAGAACACTTTGAAGCATGTATGGAAGAGATACACTATACGTTACTATCACATCCATTCCGTGTACATTTTCCGATTGAATGCAGAACAGCGGCAGGTGAGATGGGATATCTAAGTCCAACAGGAGGAGTAGAATCAGCATTTCTAGCATTTCATATGTATAAGGGGATGGATGAGAAACCTTACTTTAGATGGGTAAATCATCTAATGACAAAGTATAACGGGCGACCTCATTTCGGAAAAGTGAACTCATTAACTGCAAATAGAATGCTAGAATTGTATCCGAATTTGCCGAAATTTTTAGATCAGCGAGACAAATATGATCCAAATAACGTTTTCATGACAGCTTATTTTAAGACGCTGTTTACACAAGTAGAGTGCCAAAGTTTAATAATGTAACGTTTTCCTAGCTCCATTCCATTTGTAAAATAACAATGGGATGGGGTTATTTTTATATCTGAATTAATGCAATTTAAAAATTTTTCTAAAAATTTAAAAATTGTTCATAATTGAGCTAAAACCAAACTAAAAGGGAATGAAAACGCATACATTAATAATTTAATATTTTAAATTAATGAACAATTCAAAAAATAAGGTTGACGTGAGTTCAAATACGTACTATGATAGCAACAATTTAAAAAAACGTTTGAGACAACATTCAAAAACGTGACTATGTTATTTAAAGAAAGAGTGATAGGTATGGGAAACCAGTTAATTTATCTTGATGGAGATTTTGTTAAGAAGGAAGATGCGAAAGTATCAGTTTATGACCATGGCTTTTTATATGGTGATGGAGTGTTTGAAGGTATTCGTTCATATAACGGAAATATCTTTCGTTTAGAAGAACACTTAGTAAGACTCTATGAATCAGCAAAATCCATTTTACTAGAAATTCCATACACAATCGAAGAAATGACTGAAGTAGTGAAAGAAACAATTAAAGTTAATTCTCTACAAAGTGCTTATATCCGTTTAATCGTTTCACGTGGTGTTGGTAACTTAGGAATAGATCCTAGAAGTTGTAAGCAAGCTAGCGTAATTGTAATCGCTGAGCCACTAGCTTTATTCCCAGCAGAGCTTTACGAAACAGGTATTGAAATTGTTTCAGCTTCAAGCCGTCGTAACCGTTCTGATGTATTAAGTCCAAAAACGAAAACATTAAACTATTTAAATAATATTTTAGTTAAAATAGAAGCTAACTTAGCAGGTGTTTCTGAAGCGTTAATGATGAATGGTGAAGGTTATGTAGCTGAAGGTTCAAGCGATAATATCTTCATCATTAAAGACAATAAATTGATCACACCTCCAGGTTATATCGGTGCTTTAGAAGGGATTACACGTAATGCGATATTAGAAGTTGCTGCTAATAAAGGATACGAAGCAATTGAAGGTGTGTTTACTAGACATGATGTATATGTAGCTGATGAAGTATTCTTAACAGGCACAGCTGTTGAAGTAATCGCTGTAGTGAAAGTAGACGGCCGAATCATTGGTGACGGTACACCTGGTAGAGTGACAAATGACATTTTAGAGGGTTTCCGTGCAATCGTTGAACAAGATGGCGTGCAAGCTTACGACGAAAAAACTACAGTAGTGTAATGAGGGGCGTTTAAAATGAGAAGTGACATGATAAAAAAGGGAGTCGATCGTGCTCCGCATAGAAGTTTACTATATGCAACAGGTGTTAAAACAAAAGATTTAGATAAACCATTTATAGGAGTTTGTAATTCTTATATTGATATTATTCCAGGTCATGTTCATCTTCAAAAGTTTGCTGAAGTTGTAAAGGAAGCGATTCGAGAAGCGGGCGGGATTCCATTCGAATTTAATACAATCGGTGTTGATGATGGGATTGCTATGGGCCATATCGGAATGCGCTATTCATTACCAAGCCGAGAGCTAATCGCAGATTCTGCAGAAACAGTAATTAATGCACACTGGTTTGATGGTGTATTCTACATTCCAAACTGTGACAAAATCACACCGGGAATGTTAATGGCAGCTGTTCGTACGAATGTTCCTTCTGTATTTGTATCAGGTGGTCCGATGGAAGCAGGTGTTTCTTCTACTGGAGAGCAACTTTCATTAACTTCTGTATTTGAAGGCGTGGGTGCTTATAAAAGTGGTCAAATGACTGCAGAGCAATTAAAGGACATTGAAGATAACGCGTGCCCGACTTGTGGTTCATGCTCAGGGATGTTTACGGCTAACTCTATGAACTCTCTTATGGAAATGCTAGGGATGGCTTTACCAGGAAACGGTACGATTTTAGCAACTTCTGATGCACGTCATCAATTGATCAAAGACGCTGCAAAACATTTGGTTCAAATGATCAAGGATGATTTAAAACCGCGCGATATCATTACAAAAGAAACTATCGATGATGCTTTTGCCCTTGATATGGCAATGGGAGGTTCAACTAATACTGTTTTACATACATTAGCAATCGCTCATGAGGCAGAAATTGATTACAACATAGAAGACATTAATAAGGTAGCTGAACGAGTACCATATTTATCGAAAATTATGCCAGCTTCAAATTATTCAATGCATGATGTTCATCTTGCAGGTGGTGTTAGTGCAATCGTCAATGAGCTATGTAAAATTGATGGGGCCATTCATAAAGATCGAATCACTATCACGGGTAAAACAATTGCGGAAGATGTAGCAGGGTATGAAATTACAAATACGGATGTCATACGTACAAAAGATAATCCATATAGTCCTGTAGGTGGTTTATCAGTACTATTCGGAAATATTGCTCCTGAAGGCGCTGTTATTAAAGTAGGTGCTGTTGATCCTTCTATCAAGGAGTTCATAGGTGAAGCTATTGTCTTTGATTCTCAAGAGGAAGCTCAAGAAAACATCGATAATGGTACAGTTCAATCAGGTCATGTCGTAGTCATTCGTTATGAAGGACCTAAAGGCGGACCAGGAATGCCTGAAATGCTTGCACCAACTTCCGCTATTATGGGACGTGGTCTAGGTAAAGAGGTAGCACTTATTACAGATGGTCGTTTCTCAGGTGCTTCACGAGGTATCTCAATAGGGCATATCTCTCCAGAAGCTGCTGATGGTGGGCCGATTGCATTAGTAGAGAATGGTGATACAATCTCTATCGATTTAACAAACCGTACGATAGAATTACAAGTTTCCGCTGAAATTTTAGCTGAAAGAAAACAAAACTTAAAACCTTTCGAACCAAAGATTAAAAAAGGTTACTTAGCACGATATTCTAAGCTAGTAACGAGCGCTTCTACTGGTGGCGTATTGAAAATATAGTTAGTTTGACAATCAAATATAGAAATCGTTGATGAGGTTAAAGGTTATAGATTTTAGTATTCACAGAGAGCCGGTAGTGCTGGGAGCCGGTAATACAACTATATCCGACATCCCCTCGGAGTGGGTTGCTAAACACGTAAGTAATTAGGTAACCCCGGGCGCAACCAATTGCGCTCGTTAGATAAAGAATAGATTCGTCTATTCAAGAGGTAGTCTTTTGACTATGAACAAGGGTGGTACCATGAAAAGCTTATTTTCATCCCTACGTAAAGGTTTTCTTTGCGTGCGGAGAAATGGGCTTTTTTTATATAAAAATTTAGGGAGGAGTTATATGATGAATACACAAGTTCCACTAAAGAGTAGAGAATCAGCACCGGAAGAGGCCAAACAAGAAATTAAAAAGCAACAAAATGGTGCTGCATTATTCATCGAATCGTTAAAGAAACAAAATGTTGAAATTATTTTCGGATATCCAGGTGGTGCTGTTTTACCATTATATGACGCACTATACAAGGACCCGATTAAACATATACTCGCCCGACATGAGCAAGGAGCAATTCACGCTGCAGAAGGTTATGCTCGCGTATCAGGGAAGCCAGGAGTAGTTATTGCTACATCTGGACCAGGTGCAACAAACCTTGTCACAGGTATTACAGATGCGATGATGGATTCTCTTCCACTTGTAGTCTTTACAGGCCAGGTTGCAACAACAGTCGTTGGAACAGATGCTTTCCAAGAAGCTGATATTGTTGGCATTACACAACCGATTACAAAGCATAACTATCAAGTGAAGAACATTAATGATATTCCAAGAATTGTAAAGGAAGCATTCCATATTGCTTCAACTGGTCGTAAAGGACCAGTACTAGTTGATATTCCAAAAGATATCGCAAATACCATCTTCGAATTAGAAGTGGATGATAATGCACCAATTAATTTACCAGGTTATCAGCCGACATTGCATCCAAATTTTTTGCAAATCCAAAAAGCTGTGAAAGCAATCGGTGAAGCAAAACAACCTTTGATCTTAGCAGGTGCTGGAATTCTAGCTGCAGATGCATCAGTTGAATTAACTGAATTTGCCGAAAAACACAATATTCCGGTAACGAACACTTTGCTTGGACTTGGCAGTATTAACGGTGAACACGAGCTTTTCCTAGGTATGGCAGGTATGCACGGTACATTTACGTCTAATATGGCGATTAGTAACTGTGATTTACTTATCAATATAGGAGCCCGCTTCGATGACCGTCTTACAGGAGATCTAAGCAAATTCGCTCAAAAAGCGAAAATAATTCATATCGATATTGACCCAGCCGAAATTGGCAAAAACGTTCCAACTGATATTCCAATTGTTGCAGATGCAAAAGAAGCATTAAAAGCACTATTGAAACAACAGATTGAAACACCTGATACGTTACTGTGGCACGAGTATTTGGCTGAATGCTTAGCGGAATACCCATTATGGTATGACGCAAAAGAGTCAGATACAGTTTATCCGCAACAAGCAGTGGAGCTAATTAACCGTATTACAAATGGTGAAGCAATCGTCACAACAGATGTAGGGCAACACCAAATGTGGACAGCACAATATTACAAATTTAAAACCGACCACAATTGGGTAACGTCTGGCGGACTTGGAACAATGGGCTTTGGTTTCCCAGCTGCAATTGGAGCACAATTTGCTAAACCTGATCAAAGAGTTATCTCTATTGTAGGTGATGCAGGCTTCCAAATGACATCTCAAGAACTTGCTTTATTGAAAGAATTTAACTTACCAGTGAAAATTGTTATTTTAAATAACAGCTGTTTAGGGATGGTTCGTCAATGGCAAGAAACGTTCTATGAAGAGCGTTATTCATCTTCTTTAATGCCAGTTCAGCCAGATTTTGTGAAACTAGCTGAAGCTTATGGTGTGAAGGGTTACCGCATTAATACAATCCATGAGGCTGAAGATATTCTGACTGAAGCACTGTTGTCAGATGAACCAGTACTAATTGATTGTCGTGTAAAACAACTTGAAGTTGTTAATCCAATGGTAGCACCTGGTAAAGGATTAGATGAAATGATTGGGGTGAAAAAAGGATGAAAAGAGTTATTACAGTAACTGTGATCAACCAAAGTGGTGTCTTAAATCGCGTCACTGGTCTACTCATGAAAAGACAGTTTAACATCGAAAGTATCACGGTTGGTCATACAGAACAACCGGGTATCTCTAAAATGACTTTCATCGTACATGTAGAAGATGAAAACAAAATTGAACAATTGGTCAAACAGCTTTCAAAACAAATTGATGTGATCAAAGTAAATGATATCACTGACAAATCAATTGTTATACGTGAGCTTGCACTAATTAAAGTTGTTGCTCCACCGAATTTGCGCATGGAGATTAATTCAATAGTCGAACCTTTCCGCGGTTCCATCATCGATATGGGTAAAAATGTTGTAACTTATCAAATCGTCGGTAACCCAGAAAAAATTGACGCTTTCATTGAATTGATCCAACCATATGGTATTAAAGAGTTAACACGTACTGGAGTTACAGCATTTGTACGTGATGCACAAGTAAAACCAACAGCGCAACTTTCGATTTTACAATAAAAAAGCTTTTCAAAAAAACTACTAAACCAATCAGGGGGAATTTAAAATGGCAAAAATGTACTATAACAACGATATCAACGAGGCAACTTTACAAGGTAAAAAAATCGCAGTAATCGGATATGGTTCACAAGGTCATGCACACGCTCAAAACCTAAAAGAATCAGGCTTCGACGTTACAGTTGGTATCCGTCCAGGGAAATCTTTTGATAAAGCTGAGCAAGATGGCCTAACAGTTAAAACAGTAAAAGAAGCAGCTGCAGAAGCAGACGTTATCATGATCTTACTTCCAGACGAACGCCAAAAAGCAGTTTATGAAGAAGAAATCGCACCAGGATTGCAAGCAGGAAATGCACTAGTATTTGCACATGGTTTCAATGTTCACTTTGGCCAAATCGTACCACCAGCTGATGTTGACGTATTCTTAGTAGCTCCTAAAGGTCCAGGACACTTAGTACGCCGCACATACGAAGCTGGCGCAGGTGTACCAGCATTATTCGGTATTTTCCAAGATGCAACTGGTAACGCAAAAGATTTAGCACTAGCTTATGCAAAAGGTATCGGTGCAGCACGTGCTGGTGTAATCGAAACTACTTTCAAAGAAGAAACAGAAACGGATCTATTCGGGGAGCAAGCAGTTCTTTGCGGTGGTACAACAGCTCTAGTAAAAGCTGGTTTCGAAACTTTAGTAGAAGCAGGTTACCAACCAGAAATCGCATACTTCGAATGTATGCATGAACTAAAACTTATCGTTGACTTGATGTATGAAGGTGGTCTAGCTAACATGCGCTACTCAATCTCAGATACAGCTGAATGGGGAGATTTCGTATCTGGCCCACGTGTAATTGATGCTTCTGTAAAAGAACGCATGAAAGACGTTTTAACAGATATTCAAGAAGGTAAATTCGCAAAAGAATGGATCAACGAAAACGAAACAAACCGTCCTAAATACAATGCTATTAAAAAAGCAGAATCTGAGCACCAAATCGAAGTAGTTGGAGATAAACTTCGTGAAATGATGCCTTTCGTAAATAACGGTAAAAAGATCGAGAAAGAAGTGGTTCATAGTGCGCAAAATTGAAATTTTTGATACTACACTTCGTGATGGAGAGCAATCAGCCGGTATTAACCTAAATACCGCTGAGAAGCTTGAAATAGCGAAACAGCTAGAACGCTTTGGGGCATCTATTATTGAAGCAGGTTTTCCTGCTTCATCCCCTGGCGATTTCGAAGCTGTACAACGTATAGCAGGTACAGTTAAAAACTCAATCGTTACAGGTCTTGCAAGAGCAATTAAAAAGGATATTGATATTACTTGGGAAGCCCTTAAAAAAGCTGAACAACCACATATTCATGTATTCCTTGCTACAAGTCCGATTCATATGCAATACAAACTTAACAAAACACCAGATCAAGTTGTAGAAGCAGCCGTAGAAGCTGTCAAATATGCAAAAAATACATTTCCACTAGTTCAATGGTCTGCAGAAGATGCTTTCCGTTCTGACCGTGAATTCCTTGTACGTATTATTAATGAAGTAATTAAAGCTGGTGCAACTACTATTAACATTCCAGATACAGTAGGTTATGCAAGCCCTGCTGAATATGGTGCACTATTTAAATATTTAAGAGAAAATGTCACAGGTAGTGACAAAGTAAACTTCTCCGCTCACTGTCATGATGATTTAGGCATGGCCGTTGCAAACTCAATCGCAGCAATTGAAAATGGCGCCAATCAAGTTGAAGGTACAATTAATGGAATCGGTGAACGTGCTGGTAATGCAGCGTTAGAAGAAATAGCTGTAGCAATGCACATTCGTAAAGACATTTACGGAATCGAAACTGGCATTAACTTGCAAGAAATTAAGCGTACTAGTCAACTAGTGAGTAAACTTACAGGTGTCGTTATTCAACCAAATAAAGCAATCGTAGGTAAAAATGCCTTCGCTCATGAATCAGGTATCCATCAAGACGGAATGTTAAAGAATCCTGAGACATATGAAATTATTACACCTGCTTTAATTGGAGAAAGTGCGGTTCCTCTCGTATTAGGTAAACACTCCGGAAGACACGCCTTCAAAGACCGTGCTGAAACAATGGGCTTTGACTTAAGTGACGATAAAATTAATCGGGCATTCACGGAATTTAAAAAGTTAGCTGATCGTAAGAAGGAAATTACTGAAGAAGATTTATTAACTTTACTAACAGATCAACAAATTCAACATGAAGAAATACCAGTATATGAGCTAAAAAGCGTTCAAGTTCAATACGGTACTGAGAACATTCCTACAGCTACCGTGCAAGTAATTCAACCAGACGGTGAAGAAGTAACTGTAGCTTCAACTGGATCGGGTTCTGTTGAGGCAATCTTCAATACTTTGGAATTATTGATTAATTCAAAGGTTGAGATTTTAGACTACCGTGTAACTTCTGTAGGTAAGGGTCGTGATGCATTAGGTGAAGCGGTTATTAACTTAACGTACAATGACCAAAAAGTTACTGGTCGTGATGCAGCGCAAGATGTCTTGGAAGCTTCGGCAAAAGCGTATTTAAACGCTATTAATAGACAGATAATTCAATCAAGTTTAAGAGCTAAAGAATTAATTCATTAATCATATAGAGGAGGAGTTTTTATGGAAAAGAAAATTACAGTACTACCGGGTGATGGCATTGGCCCCGAAGTGATCGCTTCGGCCGTGTCAGTACTACAATCAGTCGGTAAAAGATATCATCATTCATTCCACATCGCTTATGGTGCAATAGGTGGCTCAGCAATCGATCGACATAACGATCCGTTACCTCTAGAAACAATTGCCCTATGCGAACAAAGTGATGCAATCTTACTTGGAGCAGTTGGGGGCCCTAAATGGGATCAAAACCCAGCAGAATTGCGACCAGAAAAAGGATTACTACGCATTCGTAAGCATTTTGATTTATTCTCAAACTTACGTCCAGTGCAAGCAATTCCGTCACTTTTGAAAGCTTCTCCTCTAAAAGAAGACATTGTAAAAGATGTTGATTTACTAATCGTTCGTGAATTAACTGGTGGTTTATATTTTGGCGAACCACGTCAACGTACGGAAAAAGCAGCTTTAGATACATTAGTGTACACACGACATGAGATTGAACGTATCGTTGATAGTGCTTTCCAATTAGCCCGTGTACGTAGAGGGAAATTAACGTCTGTTGATAAAGCAAACGTTCTTGAATCTTCAAGACTATGGCGCCAAATTGTAGATGAAAAGAAAGCTGGTTATCCAGATGTTGAAGTTGAACATAGTTTAGTCGATTCTACAGCAATGAAATTAATAACGAATCCTGCAGCGTATGACGTTGTTGTAACGGAAAATATGTTTGGTGATATTCTAAGTGATGAAGCTTCAGTAATTACGGGTTCACTTGGTGTGTTACCTTCTGCAAGTATTCGTTCTGATAATTTCGGATTGTATGAGCCTGTCCACGGTTCAGCTCCTGAAATTGCAGGGCTAGGCATTGCGAACCCAGCTGCAACGATTTTATCTGTTGCGATGATGTTGAAGTATTCATTTGGCTTAAATGAAGAAGCTGCTGAAATTGAACGTGCTGTAGCGGCAGTATTCGAAGATGGTTATTTCACAGGAGATCTTGCAACTCCAGGAAGTCGCGTATTAACAACTGCTGAGTGGACTGAAAAAGTCATCAATGAACTAGACACTAGCTTCGTTTCAGATAGCATTATGACATCATATATCTAAGAAAAGGTGATATTATATGGCAAAAAATATAATCGAAAAAGTATGGGATCAACATGTCGTATATCAAGAGAACGGGAAACCGGATTTGCTTTATATCGACTTGCATTTAATTCATGAAGTAACATCTCCACAAGCATTTGAAGGGCTTCGTTTAAACAATCGTAAAGTGCGTCGTCCTGACCTATGTTTTGCAACGATGGATCATAATGTACCGACAAAGAATTTAACGACGATTAATGACCCAATCGCTAAAAAACAAATTAACACATTAGCTGAAAACTGTGCAGAATTTGGCGTTCAATTAGCAGATATGGGACATCCGGATCAAGGTATTGTTCACGTAATTGGTCCGCAACTTGGTTTAACACAACCAGGTAAAACAATCGTTTGTGGCGACTCACATACATCTACTCACGGTGCATTCGGTGCAATTGCATTTGGTATCGGCACAAGTGAAGTAGAACATGTATTATCAACTCAAACATTATGGCAAAATAAACCGAAGACGATGGAAATTCGTGTCAATGGTGAACTTGGCTTTGGCGTAACAGCAAAAGATATCATTCTAGCGATCATTGCGAAATTTGGTATTGATGTAGGTACTGGTCATATCGTTGAATTTACAGGCGATGCTATTCATCAATTATCGATGGAAGAACGTATGACGATATGTAATATGTCAATTGAAGCAGGGGCAAAAGCGGGCTTAATTAGCCCGGATCAGATTACTGTTGATTATATTAAAGGTCGTGAGTATGCTCCACAAGGCAATGCATTCGAGGAAGCAACTGAGTATTGGCTATCATTAGCTTCGGATTCTGATGCTACATATGATTGTGTTCTTGAAATTGATTCAAATGAAATCGAACCATTTGTCACTTGGGGTACAAATCCTTCAATGGGATCAGGTATTTCAAATCACGTACCTTATGCAGCTGATTTCGAAGATGAATCAGATAAACAGGCACTTAAAAAAGCACTACAATATATGGATTTAAAAGAGGGTACACCTTTAACTGATATTGCTATTCAACATGTGTTTATTGGGTCATGTACGAATTCACGACTACATGACTTACGTTCTGCAGCAGCAGTTATTGAAGGTAAAAAAGTAAGTGAAAACGTAACAGCTATTGTTGTTCCAGGTTCAGTCACAGTTAAGAAGCAAGCGGAGGAAGAAGGTTTAGATAAAATCTTCTTGGATGCGGGCTTTGAATGGCGTGAATCAGGATGCAGTATGTGTCTTGCGATGAACGAGGATGTTGTTCCAGCTGGAGAAAGATGTGCTTCAACATCTAATCGTAACTTCGAAGGTCGCCAAGGTGCTGGTTCTCGTACGCATCTTGTGAGTCCGCAAATGGCAGCAGCTGCCGCAATCGCTGGACATTTCGTAGATGTTCGCGAAATATTAAATGTACCTGTGTAATGGAGGCGTAGAGGATGGAACCAATTAATGTAGTGAATAGCGTACTAACACCACTTAACCGAAAAAATGTTGATACTGATCAAATTATTTCTAAAGAATTTTTAAAACGCATCGAACGTACAGGTTTTGGTCAATTTGTTTTTTACCACTGGCGCTTCGATCAAAATGATCAACCAATTGAAGATTTCGTATTAAATCAACCACAATATCAAGGCTCTAAAATTTTAGTGGCGCACGAAAACTTTGGATGTGGATCATCACGTGAGCATGCACCATGGGCGATATTAGATTACGGATTTAACGTAGTGATCGCACCAAGTTTTGCGGATATTTTCCATAATAACTGTTTCAAAAACGGTATTTTACCGATTAAGTTGACTGTTTCTGAAGTAGAAGAATTACTTGCAGTAGGCGAAGTTTCACAACTTGAAACAGAAGTGAATTTAGAAGCTCAAACTGTTACAGCAAATGGTAAAGTATACAACTTTAAAATTGACCCTTACTATAAACAAATGCTACTAAATGGCTGGGATGAGATTTCTTTAACCTTCCAATATGATGAGCAAATTACGAAATATGAAGCAACTCGCAAAACGTATTAAATAAGTATATAAACTACTTAGTGTCTAATTTGACATTAGGTAGTTTTTTTATAATTAAAAAGGACCTTAATTTGTTTGTTTTTTTTGTTGATTTTTGAAAAGGGGTGTAACGTAATGTTTCCGATTTTAAATACTGAACGGTTAATTTTAAGAGAACTAGTTGAAGATGATGCACCAGCTATATTAGATTGCTTCTCAAATGTCGATGTATTCCGTTTTTATGGGCAAAGTCCACTAACAAGTTTAGATCAGGTGAAACAAATTATCGGTAATTTTTCTAGGAATTACGAGAACAAATCAGGCATCAAATGGGGAATTGAGCGAGAAGGCATGGATGGTATTATTGGTACAATTGGCTTCCAAGAATGGTCCCATGAACATAAGAGAGCAGATATAAGCTACGCGCTTTCTCCTGAACATTGGGGAAGTGGATATGCAACGGAAGTTGTTAAGAAAGTAATTACTTACGGTTTCGAAAATCTTGGCATAAAGCGTATTGGAGCAGTTGTTTTTGTGGAAAATACTTCTTCAAATAAGTTATTGGAGTAATTAGGCTTTGAAAAAGAAGGAGTTTTAAGAAATTATATGTATCAAGATGGTCTACCACATGATACTAATATTTACTCATTACTAGATGATAAATCCAACTAGAAAACTAAACGAGACAGGAAATAAAATTCTAGATGGTAATTTGATAGCTTTTTAATGGAGTAAGTGCACTAATATGAGAGTTATTTTGACCATATTGCCTGGGAAATCAGATATAATGGAATTGAATTTTCTGAAAATATTTTAAGGATATCAAGCGAATTGGTTGGGTAAAATCGATTCGCTTTTTATATTAGGGTCTAAATACTGTTCCTCGTTTCTATAGTAATTACTCTAAATAGTCTTAGTCTAAAGACTCCAAGGTGTCACCGAATCATGTTTTTTGAATAGATCTTAACAGAATTGTTGTGGGGTTATCTAAAATTCTAAAAGACTCTGTTTTAATATAACTGTAGACATTGTACAATTACTAGGAATACATAGAAAAAGAGGGGGAGCATAATGACCAATCATCAAAATCCAATTCTGTTTTATGACGGTAGTTGCGGATTCTGTCAGTGGGCAGTACAGTTCGTCTTAAAACATGAACGGAATCACGATATTCTTTTTGCTCCATTACAGGGTGAAACTGCAAAAAGCACTTTGTCACAGAATCTTACAAAGAACCTCGATTCAGTTGTAGTGAAAAGTCCCTCGGGCATACTGACTGAATCGGAGGCTGTGTTTTTTCTACTACCTTATTTAAAAGCACCGTTCTATTTGTTCACTATTTTTAAATTAATTCCCTTATTTGTACGAAATCCAGTTTATCGTCTGGTAGCTCGCAATCGTCATAAATTAATGAAAGTACCAGCTAGTTGCCACTTACCAAGTGTAGATGAACGCAAAAGATTATTACCATAACTCGATTTATTTGGTATCACTTTTAAAAGAGTAAAGAAAAACCATCAAGCTTTTAACTTGATGGTTCTTCTACTTTTTCAGGACTATTGGAAGCATTTAATAAAACTACTCCTCCAATTATTAATACTATCCCCAGGAGTGTCATGATGCTAAAAGGATCATCCCATAACAATACACCAATAACCGCTGTTATAGCTGTCCCTATTCCGGCCCAAATAGCGTAAGCTAAACTTAATGGAATGGTTTTAAGACATAGTGATAAGCAGTAAAATGCTATACCAAAACCAATTATTACACCAATAGAAGGGAGTACAATTGTAAATCCTTCTGATAATTTTAACATTGTTGTACCAAATATTTCGCTAATGATGGAAATACCTAAAGCTATATAACCTTTCATACTATAACCCCCGTTTATCTAAAGATTAATGAACGCTACCACTTGAAAGTTTCAATACAACAACTCCACCTATGATTAGCACTAATCCTAAAGCTTTTTTTAAATTGAAATTTTCTTTATATACGATTACACCGACTAATGCAGTTAAGGCTGTACCTACCCCTGACCAAATTGCATAAGCTGTACCTAGTGGAATGGTTTTAAGTGATAAAGATAAGCAATAAAAAGCTGAAAACATTCCAATAATTACGCCAATAGAAGGGAACAGCTTTTTAAATCCGTTTGAAACTTTTAACATAGAACTACCAAATACTTCACTAACAATGGCTACTGCCAAAATTATATATGGATTCAAGTTGAATACCTCCTACTTTGTCATGTTGATTAATTTTTGAATTACATTTTCACGCAATTTTTCATCTAATGGAGCTATATTAAATAGTTCTGAGTAGTAAAGCCCATCTATTGCTAATCGAATAATAGTTGCTGTAACCGGATCAATATTATCTTGCTCCACTTTATTTTGCATATACTGATAGCTTTGAGACATGCTTGTTAATAAATCTGGATTTAACATAGAAGCAGCAAGTAGTCCTACATTTAACTCAGCATTGTGATTCAAATCCTCTTTTGTTATTTCTATTAAAGCGCGGCTCCATTTACCTTTTTCTATCGAGTCATTCATAGCGTACTCATTAAATCGAGAAGTGAAATCCTCGAAGATATATTGAGTTACTTCCAATAATAATGCTTCCTTACTTGGAAAGTGATACAATAAACCACCTTTACTAATCCCAGCTTGCTTTGCCACTGCATCTAAAGTTAGCGAGTTTATATCATTTTCCAAAATATAATCTTTAGCAGATTTTAGAATATGTTTGCGCTTGATTGTTGCTTTTGATTCCATGTGTGAAGCCCCCTTTAAAGAAACCGTCCAGACGGTCTTTTTATGTTTTTATTGTACCGTCTAGACGGTTTTTTTGTCAATATATCAAGCTATGATGAATCAAAAAAGGGAGATATAGCAGGTGAATATTTGATTTCCACTACCTTTTTTCTAAATATCTATTTGATTAGATTCTATGCAACTAATAATGGTATATATATAAACCTCGTTAGTCTATATTATTACAACATCGCTGCTCCTCAAATTTATCATCAACTCATACATACTTCTACCACCAAATAAATAAGAAAGCTTAACACAACTTCGAAAGAAAACAATGCTATTTTGAGTACTTTCAATAGAAATTTTCCTCTTTTCCTAAGCATAGACGACAAACCAACTATGTATATTATCAGACGATCCACTATTATTATTTAATATTAGTTTTTAAAATAGTATTTTCATTGGTTATAATAGAATAGAGGTGATATACAATTGAACTATAAAAAGATTACCCGCAAAAAGATTTATGAAGAAGTGGCTGATATCTTATTTGAAATGATTAAAGATGGTCAGTTGAAACCAGGGGACCAATTAGACTCTGTACAAGAGTTGGCAATCAATTTTCAAGTAGGAAGATCAGCAATTCGTGAAGCACTAACTTCCTTACGAGCAATGGGACTTATTGAAATGCGACAAGGGGAAGGGACATTCGTGAAAAAATTCACGGCAGATAATCTAGCATATCCTATCCAAAGTGCAATGCTTATGACGAATAAAAATATTCAAGAGTTATTAGAAGTACGTCAAATTTTAGAGACAGGTATTGTCGCAAACGCGGCGCAAAAAAGAACAGCAGAAGATTTGGAAGTGATGCGAGTTCATCTAAAGGAAATGATCAATCATACAAAAAACACAGATTTAGGGGAGCGAGCTGACTTAGCCTTCCACCTAGCCATTGCAAAAGCTGCGGATAATATATTACTTAGTACATTAATGCAACATGTGTCTGATTTAATGTCTGAGTCTATGCGTGAAACACGCCGTATTTGTTTATATGATGAAAAACAAACATTAAATCTTTTAAACGAACAACACCATTTGATTTACAAACAGATCGAAGCACAAGATGCGGAAGGTGCTTCAAAGGCTATGAAGTCGCATTTGCAATTTGTAGAGTCAGTTTTAGCACAATATATCCAAGAGGAAAATGACTAAGCTGTGGGGCGTTCTTCTAAATCAAATTAACAGAAAAGTTCGTATTTTCAATAAAAAGATTGGAAAACCATTGTTTATTCCTGTATCATTAAAAAAAACAAGTCATCAGATGACCATATCTTTGAGGAGGGTATGTACATGAAGGTAACACTATTTGTAACATGTCTTGTGGATATGTTCGAAACAAATGTGGGGAAAGCAACTGTCGAGTTATTGGAGCGGCTTGGTTGTGAAATTGATTTTCCTACAGCTCAAGTATGTTGTGGTCAACCGTCTTACAATTCAGGGTATGTTGAGCATACGAAAGCAGCTATTAAAAAAATGATAGAAACGTTTGAAGCTGCGGAGGTTGTTGTCACTCCATCAGGATCGTGTGCAACAATGTTTCATGAATATCCGGGGATTTTAAAAGATGAACCAGGTTGGTCTGCACGTGCAAGGTTATTGGCTGAAAAAACATATGAACTGACAGATTTTATCGTTAATGTATTAAAGGTAGAAAATGTCGGTGCAAAGTTAACTGGAGTAGCAACTTATCATCCTTCATGCCATATGACACGCTTATTAGGAATAAAAGATGCACCCTATACACTTTTATCAAATGTAGAAGGATTAGAAATGAAACCATTACCGTATGCGTATAATTGCTGTGGCTTCGGGGGGACGTTCTCCGTGAAAATGGGGAATATTTCGGAACAAATGGTTGATGAAAAAGTAGATGCGGCAATCTCTACAAACGCGCAAATTTTAGTAGCATCTGACGGCGGATGTATTATGAACATTGCAGGACGAATGCAACGTAGGCAAGTACCAGTGAAAGTAATGCATATTGCTGAAGTATTAAATTCACATTAAGGGGTGAGCATATGGCTGTTAAAATTACGGACGGGAATTTTAAAGACAAAGTAAAAGATAATTTACAAGATGACTTTATGCGCGGTGCTGTATCTGGTGCACAGGATCGCCTTCGTTCTCGCCGATTAGAAAACGCAGAGGAACTTGGAAACTGGGAAGAATGGCGCTCTCACGGAGAAGAAATTCGCCAACATGTACTTGAAAATCTCGATTATTATTTACAAGAGCTTTCAGACAATGTCCAAAAGCTTGGTGGTCACGTTTTCTTTGCACAAACTGCAGATGACGCTAATCGTTATATTGAAGAAGTTGTTAAAAAGAAAGAAGCAAAAAAAGTCGTCAAATCAAAATCAATGGTTACTGAAGAAATCGGCCTAAATGCAGTATTAGAAAAGGCTGGATGTACTGTGATTGAGACAGATTTAGGGGAATACATTTTACAACTTGACGAACACGACCCGCCATCCCATATCGTCGCACCTGCATTACATAAAAACAAAGAACAAATTCGTAAAGTGTTCGAAGAGAAGTTGCAGTATAAAAAATCTAATGATCCAACAGAATTGGCAAGGCATGCACGAGAAACATTACGTAACGAGTTTTTAACAGCGGATGTTGGTATTACAGGTTGTAACTTTGCTATTGCGGAATCAGGTTCGATTAGTTTAGTAACAAATGAAGGGAATGCTCGTCTAGCTACGACTGTGCCAAAAACTCAAATTACTGTTATGGGTATGGAGCGCATTGTACCTACGTTCGAAGAATTAGAAGTACTCGTAAGTTTGTTGACTCGAAGTGCTGTTGGGCAAAAACTAACGAGTTATATTACCGTATTATCAGGTCCACGCCGTGAAGGTGATGCTGATGGTCCTGAAGAGTTCCATCTTGTCATTGTTGATAATGGGCGTTCGAAAATTCTTGGAACTGAATTCCAATCAGTATTACAATGTATTCGTTGTGCAGCGTGTATAAATGTATGTCCTGTATATCGACATATTGGAGGGCATTCATATAACTCAATCTATCCAGGACCAATAGGAGCTGTATTGACTCCGTTACTTGCAGGATATGATGACTTTAAAGAATTACCTTATGCCTCTACATTATGTGGTGCTTGTACGGAAGCATGCCCTGTGAAGATTCCGTTGCATGAATTACTTCACAAGCATCGACAAATAATAGTAGAAAAAGAAGGTAAAGCACCTATTTCTGAAGGTTTGATGATGAAGGCATTTGGTATTGGGGCAGCCTCTAATCCGATATATACAACAGGAACAAAACTCGCAACAAAAGTTATGAAGCCCTTTATGAAAGATAAAGAGTTTATATCTAAAGGACCGGGGCCATTAAAAGAATGGACGATGATTCGCGAATTCCCTGCACCAAAAAATGAACGTTTCCGCGACTGGTATAAAAACCGTGAAGGAGGAGACAAGAAATGATCCAACAACGTGCACCCTTTATAAAAAATATCGCAACAGCACTTGGACGAGAAATGAATACAACAAAAAAACCTGAACGACACTGGAAGTATAATCCGCAATCAAAAACACTTACTGATCTAACCCAAGATGAGCTAGTGGAAGTGTTTCAGAAACAGTGTAGCAATATTCATACAGACTATATTGAAACAACTGCAGACCTATTAAAAGAAGTGTTAGCAAATCGTGTAGATATATATGGAGGTGGTCCTGTTTCTATATGGAAAGATGAACGCTTCGACACATTCGGTCTACGTAATTTACTGGATGAAGAGTGGCCACAAGCAAGTGTTGAAGTGAATGAATGGAATGTAGAAAATGGAGATGACAATATTAAACTTGCAGAAAAAGCGAATGTAGGTATTACGTTTAGTGATATAACACTTGCCGAGTCTGCAACAGTTGTTTTATTTTCAACAGGCGGTCAAGGGCGATCAGTCAGTTTGCTTCCACAAACCTATATTGCGATTATTCCAAAAAGCACAATTGTTCCAAGAATGACGCAAGCAGCACAAATTATCTCTGAAAAAGTGCAAAGTGGGGAAACAGTACCGCCATGTATTAATTTCATATCTGGACCAAGTAATTCAGCCGATATTGAGATGAATCTAGTGGTTGGTGTGCATGGCCCTATAAAAGCAACTTATATAATAGTAGAAGATCGATAATTAAAAACATGTCTACAGTTACATTTGTAGACATGTTTTTAATTTCATAAAATTTGATGTATTCTGTATTGAAATGAAAAAACAACATTTTCGAGAGTGCTTATGGTATTTTGGGAAAGGTCATAAATATAACTTATCACATACTATAATATTAATGTAATTTACTTATGTATCTAATTAGTATATTATTGTTGGTGGAGAAAAGAAACTATTATAAAAGCCTTTTCATTAGTTAATTAGAGGGGGAACCAACCTATGGCAATCAAAAACTTGCATAACAGCCGTGCTTCATTCGATGTAAATGGTAAACAGTATAACTTCTACCGTTTAGCTGCTATCGAAGAAGCTGGTATCGCAAAAGTATCACGCCTTCCTTATTCAATCAAAGTATTATTAGAATCTGTTTTACGTCAATATGACGGCTATGTAATCAAAGAGAATCATGTTGATCAATTAGCAAAATGGGGCGCAGATGTAGACCCTAATGCTGAAGTTCCTTTCAAACCATCACGCGTAGTATTACAAGATTTCACTGGTGTACCAGTAGTAGTTGACTTAGCTTCTCTACGTTCTGCTATGAAAGAAATGGGCGGAGACGCTAACGAAATTAACCCTGCAATTCCAGTTGACCTTGTAATTGACCACTCAGTACAAGTTGACAAATACGGTACTGCAACAGCTTTACAAGCTAACATGGACCTTGAATTCGAGCGTAATGCTGAGCGTTACAACTTCTTGAAATGGGCTCAAACAGCTTATGACAATTTCCGTGCTGTACCTCCAGCAACTGGTATCGTTCACCAAGTAAACCTTGAGTATTTAGCTCCTGTTGTACACGTGAATGAAAACGCTGACGGAACTTTTGAAACATTCCCAGATTCAGTGGTTGGTACTGACTCACATACTACAATGATCAATGGTATCGGCGTACTTGGATGGGGTGTAGGTGGTATTGAAGCTGAAGCAGGTATGTTAGGTCAACCTTCATACTTCCCAGTTCCAGAAGTTATCGGTGTTAAATTAACAGGCGAACTTCCAAACGGAACTACAGCTACTGACTTAGCTCTAAAAGTAACTCAAGTACTACGTGCTAAAGGTGTAGTAGGTAAATTCGTTGAGTTCTTCGGTCCTGGGATCCCTCAATTACCATTAGCTGACCGTGCAACAATTTCAAACATGGCTCCAGAATATGGTGCTACATGTGGTTACTTCGCAATTGACGAAGAATCGTTAAACTATATGCGTTTAACTGGACGTGACGAAGAGCACATCCAAGTTGTTGAAAAATACTTAAAAGAAAACAACATGTTCTTTGACCCTGAATTAGAACCAGTTTACACTGACGTTGTTGAAATTAACCTTGCTGAAATCGAGCCTAACTTATCAGGTCCTAAACGTCCGCAAGATTTAATTCCACTTTCAAACATGAAAAAACGTTACCACGAAGTAGTTGTAGCTCCTTCTGGTGTACAAGGTTTCGGTTTAACTGAAAAAGAATTCGAAAAAACTGCAACTGCTAAATTCGCTGAAGGCGATGTAGAAATTCCTGCAGGTGCTGTAGCAATCGCTGCAATCACTTCATGTACAAATACATCTAACCCTTACGTATTAATCGCTGCTGGTTTAGTAGCTAAAAAAGCTGTTGAAAAAGGTTTAACTGTTCCTAAATGGGTTAAAACTTCATTAGCACCAGGTTCAAAAGTTGTTACTGGATACTTAAACGATTCTGGTCTAACTTCTTACTTGGACGAAATCGGTTTCAACACAGTAGGTTACGGCTGTACTACATGTATCGGTAACTCAGGTCCATTACTTCCTGAAATCGAAGAAGCGATTACTTCAAATGATTTATTCGTAACTTCTGTACTTTCAGGTAACCGTAACTTCGAAGGTCGTGTACACCCACTAGTTAAAGCTAACTACCTAGCATCACCACCACTTGTTGTTGCTTATGCATTAGCTGGTACTGTAGATGTAGATCTTCAAAATGATTCATTCGGTAAAGACAAAGATGGCAACGATGTATTCTTCGCTGATATCTGGCCTTCAACTGAAGAAATCAACAAAGTTCTTAACAAAGTTGTAACTCGTGATCTATTCCAAAAAGAATATGCTCGCGTATTCGATGAGAACGAAAAATGGAATGAAATTGAAACATCAACTGATTCTCTATACACATTTGATGAAAAATCAACTTACATTCAAAACCCACCATTCTTCCAAAACCTTGCACCAAAACCAGAAGACATTAAAGGACTTTCTGGCTTACGTGTACTTGCGAAGTTCGGTGACTCTATCACAACTGACCACATCTCTCCTGCAGGTGCGATCGGTAAAGATACACCAGCTGGTCAATACTTACGTGCTAACGGTGTAGAACCACGTAACTTCAACTCTTACGGTTCTCGTCGTGGTAACCACGAAGTTATGATGCGCGGTACTTTCGCTAACATCCGTATCCGTAACCAAGTTGCTCCAGGTACAGAAGGTGGTTACACTACTTACTGGCCAACAGGCGAAGTTGAGTACATTTACGATGCAGCTATGAAATACGCTGAAAATGGCACTGGTTTAGCTGTACTTGCTGGAAAAGATTACGGTATGGGTTCTTCACGTGACTGGGCTGCGAAAGGTACTAATCTTTTAGGCGTTAAAACAGTTATCGCTGAATCTTACGAACGTATTCACCGTTCAAATCTAGTAATGATGGGTGTTCTTCCATTACAATATGTTGATGGACAAAACGCTGAATCTCTAGGCTTAACTGGTAAAGAAGAAATCTCTGTTAATATCGCTGAAGGTGTTAAACCTCAAGATATCTTAACTGTTACTGCTAAAGCTGAAGACGGTTCTGTTAAAGAATTCAAAGCTCTTGCACGTTTCGACTCAGAAGTAGAAGTAGACTACTACCGTAACGGTGGTATCCTACAAATGGTACTTCGTAACAAATTAACAAAATAAGTTTGGTTTGATTCTTTAAGAGTTTTCCTTTCTTGTATACATGTGTAGCGTATCTTATTAGTATGCTACACATGTATTTTTCTGTTTCGATATGGAATATAAAGGATTTTTTGAGTCAAATTGAGAAAAAAATAGTAGAGGTGTACCAATTGGAATTTATGAAAAAGAAAAGTCTTCAACTTTTCGGGTCTTCACTTGCCTTCATTCTTGCTCTTAATGTGCCATTTGCATACTTAAATACAGTTCATGCAGCACCATCAGAGCAACAACAAGAGGACAATGAGGAAGCTGAAATAGATGAGACAGTTGTACCACAAGAAGTAATTACAATAGAAGAAACATTAGATCAAGACGAATCCGAAATACAAGAAAAACAACCATCTGTAGAAACTCCAGAAAATACTGAAGCAAATGAAGAAGAAACGATTGTAGAATCACCAGAGGTTATATATACATATGTAACAGTGAATGCAAACAGTTTATTATTCGCACCAAATAACACTACAAAAGCTTTGTTACAATTAAATGATTCATCAACCATTTATCATGTGAATCCTACAGATAACGCAAATTGGTATGAATTATCAATTGGGCAAAGTAAATATTGGATTGCACGTGAAAACCTGAGTGAAGCAAACAAAGAAGTTGTTGTACCTGAAGTGAAAAAGACTGTAAGTATAACGACTAAAAAATCCTTTAAAATTTATAACAAGCCAAGTACAACTTCGACAGTTTTAGCGAAAGGCTCACAAGCAACGAAGTTAAAAACTATCAATATTGTCGACAATTACTTCATTGTAAACGTAGGAAATCAAACAGGTTATATCGCATTTAAAGATGTCGAATTATCATTTAAATCATCAGATAAGGTCGAAGTTGCTAACAAATCTGTGACACTATATACAGTCACAAATAGTAAGTTCAAAAAAATCGGTACATTAACAAAAGGTGCTATTTTTAAACCGACAAAAACAACTAGTAAGTACCATTACATTAAGAAAAGTGGCAAACAATATGCCATTCCAATTGCTGGCACTATGCCTACAAAGAAGGCAAGTTCTTTAGCCACGCTGAAATCAGCAACATATCCAATCACTTTATATGCAGAAAAAACCTCAGCTGTGTACAATCAAAATGGTATCAAAATTGGTTCTTTAAACAAAGGACAAACTGTACATTTAAAGGGTATATCTAAAGGTCACGGTATAATTGAATATTTAGGCCAATCTGGGTATGTCGATTTAGCTAATTACTATCACAAAAACATTGTTAATCCGACAAAAAACGTCACGCATAAAGCATACTCGTACTATGTGAAAGTTTTCGCTAAATTGTATCCTGAATTTACATCTCTAGAGAAAATTGGTGAATCTGTCGAGGGAAGAGCAATCTATGCGTTAAAAGTAGGGAATGGTAAGAAAGAAATCTTAGTAGATGCAGCCATTCATGCTCGTGAACATATGACTACAAATGTAGTAATGGAAATGATAGATAACTACTCTTATAGCTACAACAAAAAGACAAGCTTTGCAGGTTATAATGTACGTCAAACCCTTGATACAACAAGCATTTGGTTTGTACCAATGATTAATCCGGATGGTGTGACATTAGTACAAAACGGTATAAATAGTATGGCAAATAAGAATCTGATTAAGCAGATCAATAAAAGCTCAAATTACAAACGTTGGAAAGCTAATGCTCGCGGTGTCGATTTAAATCGAAATTTCGATGGTGAATGGAAATACGTCCCTTTTACGTCAAAAACCTATAAAGGTTACAAAGGTCCCCGTGTATTCTCAGAACCTGAAGCGCAAGCACTAAAAGCTTTTGTCGAACGTCATAAATTTAAGTCCGATATTTCATATCACTCATCTGGTCAAATTCTATATTGGTTTAACTTCCAAAATAGCGCTAACTATAAGCGTGATTTAGCATTAACACGTCAAATTAGTCGTGTAACTGGGTATTCAATCATCCCACCTCTTTATGTACGAGGTAGTGGATCTTCTGCTGATTGGTTTATCTTGTCACAGAAAAAGCCTGGTATTACAGTTGAAATTGCACCATATGCAGGTGAAGGTCCAGTATCCCATAAACATTGGGATAATGTATGGAAGAAAAACAAATCAATTGGTTTGTTAGCATCAAAAGAAGCTAGTAAACGATAACAAAAAGGCGAAGCTAATGGCTTCGTCTTTTTGTTATAGAGGGATAAAATTTTAATAGTTTGATGTCGAATTACGCTGTATATAAGGCTTTTATGAGTAATTTCAGTTAGACTTCTGTATAATAGAGTTATGAGGTGAAATAAATGTTTGTTAGTAATAAAGAGATAGAAATCCGTTATGCGGAAACAGATCAAATGGGTGTGGTATATCACTCAAATTATATCATTTGGCTCGAATTAGGTCGTACACAGTTAATCCGTGATCTAGGATTTTCAGTGACCCAACTTGAAGCAGACGGCTATGTATCGCCAGTGATGGATATTTCCATTCAATACAAAGCTGCGATGAGATATGGTCAAGTTGCGACAGTTCGAACTTGGATTGAATCCCACGGGAAGTTACGTACAGTATATGGCTATGAGGTTCTTCATGAAGATGGCACTGTAGCGGTAACAGCAACTTCAGAACATATTTTAGTGAAAAAAGAAAGTTTTAGACCGGTTTCTTTAGGAAAAGTAGACCCTATATGGGATAGAAAATATAAAGAAATTGAAAGAAAAGAAGCTTAATGGCATTAGGTGTCACTAGAGCCGAGCTGGAATTATGGAAAAAGCGCGTGACCGCTGGTGAAATCGCTTTTCTTACGCATTATTGGAAGGACGAGCGTTTCCCAGGTTGTAAAACTGTGACAAAAGCAGGTTGTGCTGACGTCGAAAAACTCATCAAATGGGGAGCAAACTATGGTTTAAAACCTGAGTGGATCGATTATAAGCATTACCCTCATTTCGACCTTTTTGGCGACTTTGAACGCCGGATTTTATTGGATGAAGGACAATTACAGCAGTACAATCGCTTTTATGCATAACAAAAGCATGGCGCACTTGGCGCCATGCTTTTCGTTTGTTTAATTAAGCTTCGTTTGTATAATCATATTTAATCTCATTAAGTGTTTCATCCACCAATATGTGTAGATCGTGATTGTCGAAAAACCACAAATCATCTTCTTCGATGTAGAAAAGTGTTTTATTCTTTTTAACTTGAACTGCAGGATTCGTAGACTGTTCACGATTCATACCAAGTGAAAAACCTTCATGGAAAGGGCTAGACCCACCGTAGCGAGCATAAAAACGAATTTGGTCCCCATCTTCTAAATCCATTTCTTTTTCAAACCATTCTAGTGCTTCATCAGATACGATAATTTTCATGCGATGTACACTCCTTGTAGTTTACAACCATTTAACCTTAGGCTCAGTGCCTGCTTTAATACGTACAATGTTCGAACGATGTCTGTAAAAAATAAAGACAGCTAATATTGTAATGATAATTAATAAAAAATAGTCTTGCTCAAAGAACGTATATATAATAGCATAAACAAAAGCTACTACAGAAGCAAACATAGAAGAAAAGCTGACCATTTTGGATACTTTTAAGCAAAGTATGAATGCTATAAATAAGATGATGAAAATTGGCCAATGGTAACCTAGTACTACACCAGCTGATGTGGCTACCGCTTTACCGCCACGGAATTTTGCGAATACAGGGAACATATGACCAATAACTGCAACTGCTCCAGCAATCAATGGATGAATGCCACTATCTGCAAAGTAAGCAAGTGTTGGTAATAACGTCGCTATCGTTCCTTTTAAGATATCCATAAGTGTTACGACAATACCTGCTTTTTTACCAAGAATTCGGAAGGTATTCGTTGCACCAAGATTTCCGCTACCGTGTTCGCGGATATCGGTTTTATAAAATAATTGACCGATCCATAAACCTGAAGGAATTGAACCTATCAAGTATGTCAAAATGATTAATAGAATCATATTCATAAAAAAACTCCTTCTTATTTTAGTAGTTGGTACTAATAGTTTATCATAATACTATATTAGTACACAATATACTCATCTTCTTAGATTAATATCTTATTCTTATTTTGCTTTAGATTCAACGTATTGGTACAATAAACTCTATATGAAATTAAATTACCGCTTGTTGACAGTAAAAGAGAAAGTGCGTAATATAATTTTAAGTGGAACGGGTGTTTGTATTTAGGGGGAATTTTTTTGACAGATAAACAAACAGTCATGTCTTACAATGATGATGCGATACAAGTACTAGAAGGATTAGAAGCTGTTCGTAAACGTCCGGGTATGTATATCGGTTCAACTGATAGCCGAGGATTACATCATCTTGTTTATGAAATTGTCGACAATGCAGTCGATGAAGCATTAGCCGGCTTTGGTTCACATATCATTGTGAAAATTCACGAGGATCAAAGTATAAGTGTACGTGACTACGGTCGAGGCATGCCAACAGGTACGCATAAAACAGGTAAACCAACACCGGAAGTTATTTTTACCATTCTGCATGCAGGTGGTAAATTTGGACAAGGTGGTTACAAAACAAGTGGAGGATTGCACGGTGTAGGTGCTTCCGTAGTAAATGCACTATCCTCATGGCTTGAAGTCACTATTCACCGTGACGGCACAAAATATAGAATGCGCTTTGAAAATGGTGGTAAACCCGCTACTACATTAGAGAAAATAGGTACAACAAAAGAATCGGGAACATGTATACATTTCCTACCAGATGACACTATATTTTCAGCGACAAAGTATAATTTTGACACCCTTGCGGAACGGTTACGAGAATCTGCCTTTTTATTAAAAGGCTTAAAAATCGAGCTAATTGAAGAACAAACAGGCAATCATGAAACGTATCATTACGAAAACGGTATCGAGGCATTCGTTGCATACTTAAACGAAGAAAAAGACGTTCTACACCCAGTCAAGTATGTTGAAGGATCACAAGACGAAATTGCAGTCGAATTTGCGTTCCAATTCAACGATGGCTATTCAGAAACAATTTTATCTTTCGTTAACAACGTTCGTACTCGTGACGGGGGCACACATGAAACCGGTGCCAAGGCAGCCATGACGCGTGTATTCAATGAATATGCACGTAAAATAGGCTTACTAAAAGAAAAAGACAAAAACTTAGACGGCTCAGATATTCGTGAAGGCTTAGCGGCTATTATTTCCGTTCGTATCCCTGAAAACTTACTACAGTTTGAAGGACAAACGAAAGGAAAGCTAGGTACTAGTGAAGCGAGAAGTGTCGTCGATTCAGTTGTGTCTGAGAAATTACTTTACGTGTTAGAAGAAAACGCTGAACTAAGTGCTTCCCTTGTACGTAAAGCAATTCGTGCGCAACAAGTGCGTGAAGCAGCGCGTAAAGCACGTGAAGACGCTCGTAACGGTAAGAAAAACAAAAAATCGAGTGCACTATTATCTGGAAAGCTAACTCCAGCACAGTCTCGTAACGCTGCTAAAAACGAATTATATCTTGTCGAAGGTGATTCTGCGGGCGGTTCAGCAAAACAAGGCCGTGACCGTACATTCCAAGCGATTTTGCCATTGCGTGGTAAAGTCATCAACACTGAAAAAGCAAAACTACAAGATATCTTAAAAAATGAAGAAATCGCTACGATTATTCATGCTGTTGGTGCAGGAGTAGGAGCTGACTTCACTATTGATGATGCTGCATATGATAAAGTCATCATCATGACCGATGCCGATACAGATGGTGCCCATATCCAAGTCCTATTACTGACATTCTTCTATCGCTATATGAAACCGTTAATTGAAGCGGGTAAAGTATATATTGCACTACCACCACTTTATAAAGTTTCAAAAGGGGTAGGTAAAAAAGAAGTATTGGAATATGCTTGGACTGAAAAAGATTTACAACAAGCGATTGATAAAATTGGTAAAGGCTATATTATACAGCGCTATAAAGGTCTCGGTGAGATGAATGCCGACCAATTATGGGATACAACAATGAATCCAGAAACAAGAACATTAATCCGTGTTAAAATCGACGATGGTGCGCGAGCTGAACGCCGTGTTACAACGCTAATGGGCGATAAAGTAGAGCCACGTCGTAAATGGATAGAATCAAACGTTGATTTTGGT
Organism: Viridibacillus sp. KH_047; assembly: GCF_057838945.1. NCBI lineage: Bacteria > Bacillati > Bacillota > Bacilli > Caryophanales > Caryophanaceae > Viridibacillus > Viridibacillus sp. KH_047. The sequence continues at coordinate 2,073,806 of NZ_CM174479.1, forward strand.
CTAGAAGAAGACTCCAATATTCTTGACAATGAATTCATTCAAAATGAGGAGGACCAAGTATGACACAGACCGAAAGTTATCAAGATTTACCACTAGAAGAAGTCATCGGCGATCGGTTTGGTCGATACAGTAAGTACATCATTCAAGATCGTGCCTTACCTGATGCTCGTGACGGTTTAAAACCCGTACAACGCCGTATATTATATGCAATGTTTATGGGAGGTAATACACATGATAAACCCTTCCGTAAATCAGCGAAAACAGTAGGTAACGTAATCGGTAATTACCACCCACATGGTGATAGTTCTGTTTATGAAGCTATGGTACGTATGAGTCAAGACTGGAAAGCGCGTCATATGCTAATTGAAATGCATGGTAATAACGGTTCTGTAGACGGTGATTCAGCGGCTGCAATGCGTTATACAGAAGCGCGTCTATCTCCTATTGCAGCAGAAATGCTTCGTGATATTCAAAAAGAGACAGTAGATCTTGTACCAAACTTTGATGACCAAGACATGGAGCCGACGGTATTGCCTGCTAGATTCCCAAATCTGCTAGTTAACGGCTCTACTGGTATATCCGCGGGTTACGCAACAGATATTCCTCCACATGCATTACAAGAAGTATTAGACGCTGTTTTAATGCGTTTGAAAAACCCAAATGCAACTGTTGATGAGCTTATGACCGTTATAAAAGGTCCAGATTTTCCAACCGGCGGTATTATCCAAGGTGTGGAAGGTATTAAAAAAGCATATGAAACAGGTAGAGGGAAAATTATTGTTCGCGCAAAAGCAGAAATTGAAGAGCTTAAAGGTGGCAAGGAGCAAATCGTTGTCACTGAATTACCATATGACGTTAATAAAGCAAATTTAGTCAAGAAAATTGATGAAATGCGTTTAGATAAACGTCTTGAAGGAATTGCAGAAGTACGTGACGAATCAGATCGTACAGGTTTACGAATGGTCATTGAACTTAAAAAGGAAGTTCCAGGGAAACCAATTCTGCAATATTTATATAAAAACACAGACCTTCAAATTACGTATAACTTTAATATGATTGCGATTTATAAACGTCGTCCAACGATGATGACTTTGCCATTATTATTAGATGCATATATCGATCATCAAAAAGAAGTAGTAACAAGACGTTCTCAATTTGACTTGAAAAAAGCGAAAGATCGCTTACATATCGTAGAAGGTTTAATGAAGGCATTATCAATTTTAGATGAAGTTATTCATACAATCCGTCAGTCAAAAGATAAAAGAGATGCTAAAAACAACTTGATGTTAAAATTCGGATTCACAGAAATTCAAGCTGAAGCAATTGTTTCATTACAGCTATATCGTTTAACTAATACCGATATTACGGAATTACGTGAGGAAGAAGAAGAACTAAAAGCGAAAATTGCTGAATTACAAAGCATTTTAGAAAGCGAAGCAAAACTAATTAGTGTTATTAGAAAAGAACTTCAAGATGTACGTAAACGTTTTGCTGAACCACGTCGCTCAATTATTGAAGCTGAAATTGAAGAAATAAAACTGAATTTAGAAGTTTTAATTCCAAGTGAAGAAGTTGTTGTGACCGTTACTAAAGACGGTTATGTAAAACGTACGAGTCAGCGTTCTTACAATGCTTCGAATGGCAAAGACTTTGCAATGAAAGATTCCGATCATTTATTGTACGAAGCCCAAATCAATACACAACAACATCTATTGCTATTTACTAGCAAAGGACATTATATTTATCAACCTGTACATGAGCTACCAGATATACGTTGGAAAGACTTAGGTCAGCACATCTCAAGTATTGTGCCAATTGATTCGGACGAAGTCATCATCAATGCACGAGGAGTAGAAACATTTGACCCGGATGTATTTGTTATGACAATCACTAAAGGTGGACAAATTAAACGATCACCACTGAATGAATACGTCGTTTCACGTTATTCAAAACCAATTAAAACAATGAACGTGAAAAAAGGTGACGAAGTAATTTATGCGGATCTCGTGTCGATTACAGATGAAGTCATCTTGACTACTCATTTCAGTTATTCCGTTCGATTCCCAATGGAAGATGTACCTGTTACTGGTGTTAAAACTGCTGGCGTTAAAGCCATTAACTTAAAAGAAGAAGATTTCATTGTAGCGGCAAATATAATCCCGGAAAATGATAATGGTGATTTAATGCTTGTTACACATCGTGGCGCAGTGAAGAAAATGGCTGTCTCTGAAATTGAAGTGAGCGGTCGTCCAAAACGCGGAGTTGTAACCGTCCGTGAATTGAAAAAGAATCCACACCGCGTCTTTACCGTCATTTATGTTCATAAAGGTGACGTTTTACTTGTAGAAACTGAAAAAGGTGTTCAAGAGCAAGTACATGAAGATAATTATCGTAATGCAGATCGTTACTCAAATGGTTCGTTTGTAGTTGATATTGATACTGACGGTGAACTTACAAGAGTTGTAAAAATGAAGCCTACAAAATAATATACGTTACTTTACAGGAAGAAAGGAGCTCATAGTAGCTCCTTTCTTTTTAAGGAGAAGAATATGTGGAAAAATCGGAATGTTTGGATTGTTTTAATCGGTGAACTAATTGCAGGACTTGGATTATGGGCAAGTATAATTGGTAATCTAGAGTTCATGCAAGAAAAAGTACCTTCTGACTTTGTTAAGTCACTTATTCTATCAAGTGGTTTACTAGCTGGTGTGATGATGGGGCCATTAGCTGGACGTGTCATCGATCAATCCCGTAAAAAAACTGTGTTAATTTACTCGAGTGTTGGGCGTGTTGTAAGTGTTGTCTTTATGTTTATAGCATTAGCAACGGGATCTATTTGGTGGATGGTTGTCTTCTTAGTACTTTTATAAATTTCTGCCTCTTTTTATTTTCCGGCACTTCAAGCTACTTTACCATTAATTGTTGGTGAAAAGGATTTATTGCAATTAAATGGTTGGGATATGAATGTTTCTACAGTTGCTCGTGTTGCAGGGACCGCCTTAGCGGGTTTGATATTAGTATATTCGGCTATAGGTACACTTTATTTGCTCTCATTCGTCGCGTATATTGCATTACTCTTGTTTACTTTTATGTTAAAAATCCCTGAGGAGAACCCTCAAAAAACCGCTCAATCTGAAGGGAGTACTAAAAAGGGAAGTGGTTATAAAGAAGTATTTCCAATGCTACAAGCTAATCTGGGTGTGAAAATGACGTTTATTTTATCATTTATACCTCTCTTATTTTTAGGTTCATTTAATCTATTAGCCATTAAGATAAGTGAATTTCAAGATTCGTCGATGATTAAAGGGATGATTTATACTGTTGAGGGTATTTCCTTTATGATCGGTTCTTTTGCCATCAAATATATTGGGGACAAATGGAGGATAGAGCAAATCTTATTTGTTTGTCTCATTGTCATTGGAAGTGGGGAAATGCTGTTGTATTTTGCAGGAAGTTCGTTCATGACATTAATAACATTTGCACTCTTCGGATTCTCCTTAGGTTGCTTCTTCCCAACAGTGATGACAATATTTCAAAAACAAGTGCCAAAAGAATATCACGGACGCTTCTTTTCTTTCAGAAATATGCTAGAGCGAATTATGTTTCAAATTGTCTTATTGTCCACAGGCGCTTTACTAGATTTTATTGGCCTGCAATTCATGGTATTGGTATTCGGCGCTATTAGCGTATTGACAACGACCTATTATTGGGTACAGATGAGACGTGTTGGAGTTCAGATTGAAGCGGAGCAAATATAGCAAAAGTAAAAATTAATTCTCTATATTTAAAAGGATTTTTTCTTTTTTCATAGAATTTTTGAAGAAGACTACAATCTGTAAGGAGGATTACTTTGCCGCAAACATTTAGACAGTTTTTAGATAGCTATTTAGAGATTTGGAGAACATGTTCATTTAAAGAGATGAAAGCACTCATTTCCAAAGACTATCAAGCACGAGAGATTACTCAAAATGGGATAGTTGATTATGGTTATAGTGAATCACTAGAAGGTTGGACTCAGGGGTTTAATTTTGTGAAAAGTAAGGACGCAAAATGGGATGTTAGAGAAATAGGCATAGTTCCTTTGGGAAAAGATGAGTGCATAGCCATACTATCCGCAACGATTCTTCTTGATGGTCAAAGTCCCCTGCCAGCTAATCTATTTTTTGAAACTTTCCGCTTTGAGAACAATGGTTGGAAACATGTTAGAAGTTACACTCAAACTGGTGTACCTGTTGAACAATTGAATGGTTTGTCTATTAATAGAACTACTGTAATGACTGAATAACAAGATAAGTGTGAATGAGGGTATTAAAAAAAGCATTTCTGTTGAAATGCTTTTTTAATTCAAATTACGTTCAGTAATGTAGTGCCAATCATTTATTTCTTTTCGTGCACCTTTACATATACAGTACCAAACAAGTTGTCATCAAAAAAGCATCCATTTTCCACATACCACTTTCCGGTAGTGACATATTAGATGGTATACTCATATCAGCACCGTTATGTGGTTTTACAGTATTTTTGCCCCCAATTAATACAATTGGATCACCACCATTTTCATGGGTAGCTAATACTTTTAATGGACGTTCTAGCTCTTCCTTCGAACCCCAAAAATGCCACATATACTTTTGAGTTTTATCTGGATAAAACTTAACTACTTCACTATCATCGTATATAAAGCCAAGTTTTCCTTTTTCACCAATCATCGTATATCCACCAGATTCAAATAAAGAACTTTCTTGCCAAACATCCTTCTTATTACAACCAATAATTGTTAAGATAGTGAATATAACAAAGATCATAATTAAACTCTTTTTTAGCACTAATTTTCTGCCTCCCTCATTTGATAATTATATTCTCTTCTAAGTTATGAAAACCTTTAATTTCCATTTTTATTTACAAACAGAACTCGTATAGTCGGGAATTTAATGTTTACTCTGTTACTTCAAAAGATCTCTCTTATAAAATTATAATTGAATAATTTATCGAACTATGAAATTATTGTTAAAGATAATAAATAATTTATAAAGAGAGGTTTATATGAAGAAAAAAACAAGAATTAATGTTTGGGTATGTGTGGCAATCCTTTTTTTAATAGGTGTAAATTGGTTTTACCCTTATTCTTTTCTTAGTGTTCAAAAGACACTTTCATTTGATGCTGATAATATTGTTATTGAAGCATACACGGAAGAATTAAATGATTTTGCAAAAAACTATGAAATGGGTCCTGAATTTAATTTAACTACGGAACGCACACAATATATTCTTCAAATGTATGAACAAGAGTGGTTAATAAGTAAAAAGCCTGTAAAGTTGAATATGAATGACTTGGAAGCCATCATAATGGAGGTAAAAGAAACAAGAGAGATATTGCTTGAGTTAGCTTTTCGAGAAACTTATTCACATGAAACAAAGGAGTATCTAAAAGCAAGTATACAAAGTTGCTTAGCTCTTGAAGAAAGAATACGGTATTTGCAAAATTCTCGAAATAATTCTAGAAGTACTCTAACTAGACAATTTAATAATCTTCAAGGGGAGTTTATTTCTAACTTCGATTTATATACGACCTTCTACCAATCATATAAAAGCGATTTGCAAGATAAGTAGCCATCTCGATGAAGGCATCATGATATATTCCGGAAAAAGTTCTAAAAGGAGTTGAGAATAAAATGGACTATGAATACTACAATAACCCTGAAACTTGGATTGGTGGTTTTTATGAGTTCTCGATGGAATATTATCCTTCGGGTGATAGTAAAAGGCTCAATGTAGCTCTCAACGCATTATGTAATAGTGTATTTATTAAAGGTATGTGGAAAGACAAAGGGGATTACCCAAAACAACCAATGTCTTTACCAATACATATAGAAGATCAAAGTAATAGTAAATTTTATGGAACATTATCTCTTTCAAAAGGTATTGAATTACCTTGTGTTATTTTTGTTACAAGAATAGAGAATGAGTCAGACTGGTTAGACATCGCTATACCACAGGCATCATTTGAAAAGCTATTTCCATATAAATATCCTCTTACATATGAGTTAAACCCATGGTTGAACAATATTGATGAGATATATACGCAATTAGCAGAAGCCATATACGCCAATTCACCATTTAATTTGGCCATGATAGGTGAAGAAATTACAGGTTATACAAATCAAGAAGAGATAACTATTAAAATCGTTAAAAATATCACTTGTATACTTCCAGACCAGTTGCAAAGACAACTAGGACTTGAAGGGGAAGGAACAGAATTGTCAAACAAACTTAGAATGTTTAAATGAACAATTCCCCAAGTGGGTGGGCACTATGGAAGGCATTAATAACATACACAGGAAATAAAAATGCTAACAAAGCTATAGTAGAAGAATCATTAAGAGATAGATATAGCAAAAATTAGTTTTTCCATGGAAGTACAAGCTAGATCTTGTTCCTTCCTACGAATCAATCGAATAGAAGTGGTGATGTAATGAAGACAATTCTACAAGCAATTTTTTGTTCACTGTTAATAAATATAATACTTTTTATCAGTACCTTTGGATGGGAATATATTAAATCAAAATTCTACAAGCCTGAAATCTTAAACGAATATGACCTTGTGCTTCAAGGGGATGTAGTATTCGCTTTTATAGGTTCTGGTTCCCCACTTGTCTTTTTAGGTCTCTGGTTTATTGGAATAACCATATTATGTGGCTTCATTATCATATTGATAAAAAAATATATTAAGCCTTATTTTAAAACACGTAGTATGTAATGATAAAAAAATAAAGTAAAGCCTTCATGAAACAACTACAAGTGCAATAAATTATTGCTTCAATTATCTAAATAAAAGGGAAATGTACTATTGGGATATTCTTAGATACTTTTCAAGAAAATTACATACTAGTTTGGAAGCCTGATTCCAATACTACAATAACTTAACTCAAAAACTTGATATTGAAACAACTAAAAAAGCATCTCCATCGGAATAGTGTTCTCCCTGGAAATGCTTTTTGTGTTTATGAAATTGAACTTGTAATTTGTCTTTTTTCGTTTTTGTTGTTCTTGTATGTGTGCTAAAAGCAACTTCTCCGCGTTGTGTTGTTACATCTTTGCCTAAATTACGTAATACATGCTGTCTACGACGTTTTGCTTTTGAAATAGCCAAATGGTATCACTCCTTCTTTGAATTGCCTTTAGCATACACGAAGAGAGGGATAGAAGCAATACATAAAGCATCTAACACCGTATTTTAATTGTACGAAATACAATTAGGTAACTCTTAGTTAGAGCCAATTAGTTTACTTTATTGTAGACTTCAATTAATATTATCTAATTGCGACAAACATTATCCAAGTTAGACTATATTGAAAAAATAGAAAAAAGAGGTGATATTATGCAAATGAAAAAAGGAGTTGAACAGTCTATCTCGGCTATTCTTATACTCAATCTATTGCCTGATAAAGCAGTGTTACCAGGGGAAGCCATTAGTGAACAGTTGGGGACTTCTGTCACTTATTTTAGGAAGTTACTAAGAAAACTCGTATGCGCAGATTTAATCATGTCAGTGCCTGGTGTAAAGGGTGGCTTCCGTTTAAATAAAAAACCTGAAGACATTCGAATCTATGATATTTACCTTGCTATCGAGGGTCAGCAATCGCACTTTGCATCAAGTGATGTACTTGATGATGTATTGAATTTAAATAAGAAAGACAGTTGTCGTTTGATTACAGAAATCATGGATGAAGCTGAAACGGCATGGCAGTCAGTTTTGAAGAACAAAACCATTGCGAAGTTATCAGAAGAATTACAACACGAACGTTTTGCAAAAGAAGTTGAGATGTTACAACAATGGGTGAAAGATAAGATGGTTTTATAAGACCTAGACACCCTTTTTGGAGGAAGTAAGTATGAATCATTTTCAGACACATCAAGGATTTTCCCATTCCTTTAAGGAAAACCGATTAACACTCGGTTTAGCGTTTCCTTTAGAGGCGTATACAGGGAGCACTCCTCAAATGGATATCGAAGAGCAAATAAAGCTAGCGAAACAAGCAGAAGATTACGGATTTGCTGCGTTATTTGTGCGAGATGCCCCGATATATGATCCGAACTTTGGTGACGTCGGCTTTCTATATGATCCGCTAATGTTTTTAACATATGTCGCAGCGAATACAAAAACGATTGCACTTGGAACGGCAAGCATCGTGACACCGTTGCGAAATCCACTGCATTTAGCAAAATCAGCGGCAACATTAGATCAATTGTCAAATCAACGTTTCTTGTTTGGCACGGCGACAGGGGATCGTCCGATTGAGTTCCCAGCCTTTAAAGTAGAGTCTAAGAATCGATCAGCCCTTTATCAAGAGAGTATTTCCGTTATGAAAACCGTGTGGAAAGAGACATTTCCCCAAATTCAAACTGAACACGTTGCATTGACACATGGCGATGTTGTACCTAAGCCTGCTTTACAGGATATACCTGTATTTGGGACAGGTTATTCAGGACAGACATTAGAATGGTTAGCAAAGAATACAGATGGCTGGCTCTTCTATCCACAAGATGTAACAAGTCAGCGCACCTTAATTCAAAAATGGCGCCATGCTACTGACACGTTTAAGCCATTTATCCAGCCAGTCACGATTGATTTATCTGCCAACCCCAATGAAGCACCAAAACCAATTCAAGGCGGCTTCCGAGCAGGTCGAAATTTTATCGTGGATTATCTTTCTGCATACGAAGCAGCAGGTGTTAATCATATTATGTTTGGATTGAAATATAGTCAGCGTCCTGCTGCAGAAGTCATTCAGGAGTTAGGTGAATTTGTTGTTCCAAAGTTCCCGGCTATTAAGTAAAAACTCACCTACTAACGTTTTATCGAAATTAGAGCATTTCGTCATTAAATTAATAAGATTGATATAGTCAGTCGAATATTAAAAAAAGAGAAAAGAGATGAAAACATGATACCAAGTTTAAAGCGTATTAATGAACTAGCTAAAAAGCAACGTGAGAGTGAATTGACAGCTGCTGAAAAGGTAGAGCAACAAGTATTAAGAGAAGATTACTTACGTGAAATTCGAGGACAAGTACTTGAAACTTTCTCAGGGATGAAGGTAATGGATCCACTAGGAAACGATGTAACTCCAGAAAAATTACGTTCTGAAAGAAAAATTGAATCCAACAATTAAAGGGGAATTCTCACTATGAAATTAAGCGTATTAGACCAAGCACCTGTTACTGGGGGAAATGAAGAGAGAGATGCCGTTACAAAGGCGGTAGAACTGGGAGTACTTGCTGATGAACTAGGATATCATCGTATGTGGATGGCTGAACATCATAGCTCAAGGACTTTCGTCAGTGCAGCACCTGAAATTATCATTAGTCATATAGCATCGCGAACTAAGAATCTAAGAGTCGGTACAGGTGGGACTATGATGATGCATTACTCACCTTTAAAAATGGCTGAAGTATTTAAAACACTTAGTGCACTAACACCTGGACGTATTGATTTTGGCGTCGGGCGCGCACCAGGAGGCGATCAACTTTCGATATTAGCTTTATCGGAAGGTCGTCAGCCGATGTATCACAATATGTACGAGAAATTTGAAACGACCCTTCAATTAATTAATGATGAAGTACCTACAGAAGATTTGTATAAGCAAACAATTGCAGCACCATCAAGTATCGTATTACCCGAGGCATGGCTATTAGGTTCGAGTGGTAATAGCGCCTTAAAGGCTGGCTCTTATGGTGTAGGTTATTCCTTTGCGCAATTCTTTAACGGAATGATGTCGAAAGAGATTTTCGATACATATAGAAAAAGCTTTAAACCATCTGTCTATATGGAAAAATCCGAAATAAATGTTTGTTATATGGTGACGACTGCTGAAACGCGCGAAGAAGCTGAATTTGAAGCAGGACCCTATGATCTGTTTAGCTTATTCTTTATGCGCGGCCAGATTATACCAATGATGACGCCAGAAGAAGTACAAAATTATCAGTTGACGGAAATGGAGAAAATGCAAATTCAAGATAATCGAAGACGTCATCAGGTCGGTTCTGTAAAAGAAATTGCAAGCTTTTTGGAAGAAGAACAAGCTAAGTATGGTTTTGATGAAGCGATGATTTGTAGTATTCCGAATTCGCAAGAGAAGCGTTTAGACGTATATCGCTTATTAGCGCGTGAAATGTTATAAATAAATTGCGAATCCAGTTATTCTGACATGATAAATGGATGATTCCAATTATATTATTATTTTGGTGGTTTTCTATTTATGTTCTATTATTTGTAGTACATAAAGTTTACAGTACAATTAGCCGAAGTATTTCAAATTAAAAAATGTACATTACTAAATTTCTTAGTAATGTACATTTTTGTTTATTGAGTATTTAATTTTGATAGTACAGGAACATTTTGTACGGATGTCTCTGAACTTACTTTATTTTGAGCACCGGTTGGATCGAATTCATTTTCTGATTTTGCTACGATTACAGTTGCAACACCGTTACCGATTAAGTTTGTTACAGCACGAGCTTCAGACATGAAGCGGTCAACTCCAATTAATAATGCAATACCTTCTACTGGAATCATCGGGAAGGCAGCTAAAGTTGCAGCTAGAGTGATGAAGCCTGAGCCTGTTACACCTGCAGCTCCTTTAGACGTTAGCATCAACACCCCAAGTAACATAACTTGTTGCCAGATTGATAGAGGTACGTCATAAGCTTGTGCGATAAACATAGCAGCCATTGATAAGTAAATGGACGTACCATCAAGGTTAAAGGAATAGCCAGTTGGTACAACTAATCCAACTACTTGCTTCGAACATCCGTAGTTTTCTAGTTTCTTCATCATTGATGGTAATGCTGATTCAGAAGATGAAGTACCTATTACTAGGAAAATTTCATCTTTAATATAGGCGATAAATTTGAAAATACTAAAACCAAAGTATTTTGCAATCGCACCTAAGATTAGGACTATGAATAAGAACATTGTAATATAAACAGATACCATAAGAAGTCCTAAATTAAATAGTGCTTTAACACCGAAGTTTCCAATAGTATAAGCCATTGCACCGAATGCACCGATAGGAGAGAGCTTCATCACCATACCGATAATTTTAAAGAAGATTTCTGATGTTTGTTCAAATAATTTAATGACTGGTTTTGAAGCCTCTCCAAGTGAAGCAGAAGCAACACCAAACAAAATAGCACAGAATAGAACCGGTAGTAACTGTCCTGCTGCAAGAGATCCGAAGAAGTTATCCGGAATGATACTCATGATAAAACCAATTAAGCCTTCACTTTCAGCAGCTGCAGTTGTATATGCGGATACATCGCTGCCATCTGCTGCAGAAGTATCTAAGCCTTTGCCTGGTTGTACAAGATGAACGACTAGCAAACCAATAGCTAATGCAATCGTTGATACTACCTCGAAGTAAAGTAGTGCTTTCCCTCCGATTTTACCAACCTTTTTTAAATCACCCATATTCCCAATGCCGATGACAACAGTAAGGAAGATAATTGGTGCGATTAACATTTTAATCATTTTGATGAAAATATCTGCTAAAACTTTTAACTTAGCGCCAAATTCGGGGAACACTGCTCCTACGACTACACCAAGTAAAATGGCGATAATTACTTGTACAGTTAGGTTTTTAAAATTGATTCTCAAATGTGTACCTTCTTTCTATAATGTGTTTTGATATCGCTTTCATTGCTATTATCATAAATGTAAAGAAAACGTTTTCATATATTTTGGTGATAATGTTCTTTTCGGTCCTTTTGGTCTTTTTATTTTTCAAATATAAAAAAACCTTGCAAATGTATATAGGGCAAGGGTTTACGGGTTTTATCTTTAATCGAAAGCAATTATTTAATTTTTATAGTACAGAGAATAAAAAACATTATGTACTAGTACAGTATCTTGTTTCTTCAACAAAAAAGCCACCTGAGATAAACTCAAGTGGCTATATACGAAAGTCTTGTCTAGCAGATCGAGTGCTATTTAGGACATTTGTATACATAGTTAATGTGCAGTATTTTCAGAATCCAATTCCTTTTTATAACCGTTTGTTGGATCGAATTCATTTTCCATTTTCGCAACAACTACTGTTGCAACAGAGTTTCCGATAATATTCATAATCATGCTAATAATTTTAAAGAATATGTCTGCTACTTGTTCGAATAATTTAACAATCGGTTTTGCAGGGGTACCGATTGAAGCTGTAGCAACACCAAACAACACAGCACAGAATAATACAGGTAGTAGTTCACCAGCTGCTAGAGAACCAAAGAAATTCTCCGGGATAATACCCATGATAAAACTTGCGATGCCATGTTCAGATTCAGCAGCTTGTTTCGTAAATTGTGTAACATCACCTGCAGTTGCAGAAGAAGTATCTAACCCTTTACCTGGCTGGATAATATGTACAACGATTAAACCTATTGCTAGAGCAATAGATGACACGACTTCAAAATAGATTAATGCTTTACCACCGATTGATCCAACCTTTTTCAGGTTGCCCATTCCTCCTATGCCAATTACAACAGTAAGGAAGATAATTGGAGCAATTAACATTTTGATTAGTTTAATGAAAATATCAGCAAGTACTTTTAATTGAGACCCGAAAGTAGGGAACAATGCGCCTACTATAATACCAAGAATGATTGCGCAGATGACTTGAACTGTTAAGTTTTAAAAGTTAATTTTCATATGACTGGCCTTATTTGTAATTTTATTTGGTATCGCTTACAACGATTCCATCATAACGCTGTTGTAAAAGTTTTTAATGTTATGGTTTTAAAACTCTTTTTGGTCATATTGGTCTCGAATTGTGTTGAAACATAGATTCACTCCAAAATGCAGTCATATCAAGGGATAAGAAAAAGCCTTGGAAAATTCCAAGACTTAAAAAAACTTTAATACACAAATAAGAAAATCTTTTTGTACTAGTACAGTTGTGTAATTGTTATTATTTATTGTTAATTTCTTTTTCGATTTCTTGTAAAAAGGTACCGCTAACTTGACTACGATAGTCATCGTAAATCGGTTTAAAGAGTTTTTGCCATTTTTGTTGTTCGGCATTCGATAACGTATTGATATGAACATCAGACAATTGTTGTAAACTTTCTAAATCCTTATCATTCATTTGCTTCGAATGTTCAAAATTCCAAGCAGTAGCCTCATTAATTGCCTCTATTACTTTTTCCTGCAAATCGATTGGCAGACTATTATAAAAATCCTCATTCATCATAACAGCGTAACCAAGTATACCGTGATTTGAAATCGTTAAGTTCTTTTGTAGTTTATAAAAGCCCTTTGAATAAATGTTTGAAATTGTGTTTTCTTGTGCATTCAGTTCTTTTTTTTCTAGCTCTGTATATAGTTCATCAAATGAAGTTGCAATGGGGGTTGATTGAAATAAAGTGAATTGCTGTTGTAAAACCCTACTAGGCATGGCACGTACTTTAAGTCCCTTAAAATCTTCAGAGGTAAGTATTGGGTTGCCAGACGTCAGTATTTGCTTAAAACCATTATTCCAAAAAGCCAGTCCTTTAATATTATAGCGACCTAGTTGATTTAGTAATTGCTCTCCGAAAGGCCCTGTTAAAACTCGCTCTACATCATCTTCCGTATGAAAAAGGTATGGTAAATCAAGCACTGACCATGTTGGCAACGTGTTTGTCATTTTGGAAAACGATGGTGCAATCATTTCAACATCTCCATTTTCTAATGCATTTAATTCATTATTATCGTTATATAGCATACCGTTTGGATAGATCTCAACGCGGATACGGCCATCAGTTTTTTGCTCTAATAATTCAGCAAACTTTATAGCAGTTTGCCCTTTAGGTGTATTTTCCGCCACTATATGACTAAAATTGATAACGATTTGGTCATTTAACCCTCCTTGTTCTTCATCGATTGGTAGTGTCGAGTCTAAGCCGAATTGTTGTTGATAGCCGATGATACCAATAAGTACTATTAAAGTGATGATAGCTGTAGTAATATATAAACGCATTTATGTACTCCATAACATTCTGACTTTTTTCTTACATTCTAACATAGTTTCAAATGTTACAATGGAGTCATTCTATAAATTATTCAGGGGGGCGCGATGAAAAAAAAGCAAATTTCGATGAATAGCAAGATAATGTCGCTCACCTTTTTCCTCATCGTTTTTTCATTATTAGTTGCAGGTATTTTCGTACTCGGAAATATAATGAAAACTAAAGAAAAAGAGCTAGGTACCGAAGCAATGTTAATAGCTAGGACGGTCGGAAAGCTACCAGAAATAAGGGAGCAGCTTGATTCAAATAACTCGTTTGAAAAGAAATCAGCTACTATCAATCAAACCGTAGAAGGTATCCGTGTTATAAATAAGGCTGATTATATTGTTGTTTTAGATATGGAGCATAGAAGGTTATCACATCCTGTCAAAAGTATGATAGGACAGACATCTAATACAGTTGATGAGAATGCAGCTTTTGTTGAACATTATTATATTTCTAAAGCAAAAGGTGAAGTTGGTAATGTAGTGCGTGCCTTTGTTCCTGTTATGAGCGAAGAGCACAAACAAGTAGGCGTTGTAATCGTAGGTTATAGTCTACCAACTGTATTTGAGATTATTAAAAGCATTCGAAATGAAATTATTATAGCGACAATGCTGAGTCTCTTTTTTGGAGCATGGGGGGCATGGGTATTAGGACGTCATATGAAGAAACAGATGTTTGACTTAGAGCCTCATGAAATTGCACGACTTTATGTAGAGCGAACAGAAACATTTAATGCGATGCATGAGGGGATTATCGCGATTGATAAAGAAAACACAGTAACCATCTTCAACAAGAAGGCACGTCAAATTCTAGGTGTAGAAGGTGACGACTTTATCGGCAAGAAAATCTATCATATTTTACCTGATACACGTTTACCCGAAATTCTTGATTATAATGAACCTGTTTATAACAAAGAACTCTTCATTAATCAGCATAGTATTATGAGTAACCGAGTGCCAATAGAAGTGAATAATGAAACGGTCGGGGCTATAGCTATTTTCCAAGACCGTACCGAAGTGAATAAGCTTGCAGAAGAATTAACAGGGGTTCAAGAGTTTGTACAAGCACTTCGTATTCAAAATCATGAACACAAAAACAAAATGCATACTGTAGCAGGGCTATTACAGCTTGGGCACTATGATCAAGCTCTAGCTTATATAGTAAAAGTAAAAGAGCAACAAGATGATATTACGAACTTTTTAGATGAGCGGATTAAAAACCAAAATATCTCCGGTCTATTATTAAGTAAAATTAATCACGGTAAAGAACTTGGCATCGAAGTTGAAATCGATATGAATAGCCAACTGTCCTATTTACCAGAAAGTCTAGCATTCAATGATTTTGTAATCTTGCTAGGCAATCTAATTGAAAATGCATTTGATGCACTATTAAATGTAGAACGAGAAGAAAAACATGTCTTAATAAGTATCGATCAAGATGAACATACCTTATCTATTTTAGTAGAGGATAACGGGGCAGGTATTCCAAATGATAAACTGGAGCAAATTTTTCAAAATGGTTTTACAACAAAAGCTCAAAAAAATCACGGTATCGGGTTATACTTAATTGATGGAATTGTGAAAAAAGGAAACGGTACTATCGAAGTATCGAGTACACCTGGTGAAGGTACAAGCTTTTTCATCACTTTTTATTTGTAAAGGAGGGGCTTGAGTATGCTTCCCATTTCTGTGTTATTAGTAGAAGATGACCCAATGGTACGTCAAGTAAATCGCCAATTTATAGAGCGTGTCAAAGGGTTTCGCATAGTCGGTACTGCAGGAAATGGTATTGAAGGAATGAAACAGATTAAACAGTTGAAGCCAGATCTAGTCGTCATGGATATATTCATGCCAGAACAAGACGGCATTAAAACTCTGCAAAAGCTTCGTGAAAGTGATACAAAGGTGGATGTCATTACAGTAACAGCCGCTAACGATATGAAAACGATTCAACATGTGTTACAACTCGGAGTATTTGATTACATTATGAAACCATTTACATATGAACGCATTAAACACACTCTTGAAAATTACATGCACTTTAAAGAAAAAGTATCCAAAAAAAACGAATTGACTCAACGTGAACTAGATGAATTATTACATCATCAACAAAATACTAGAAAAGAACCGAACAACTTACCAAAAGGTTTAAACGGTTCTACTTTAGAGAAAATTGTTTCTTATATTGAAAAACAAGAAGCAGCCATTTCTGCTGAAGAAGTTGCCAATGGTGTAGGGCTTGCACGAGTCACAGCACGTCGTTATCTTGATTACTTAGAAAAACAGCAAAAAGTCGTCATCGATATTCAATACGGGGGCGTAGGTAGACCGGTTAATCAATATCGGATTATTCATTAATATGGTAATACCGCGATTAGTTGAATTTTAGGAACTGTTGAAATTCTACAATACTCACAAAAAGGCAGACCAGTAAGCGAAAAAATTAGAGTTGGTGATAGTATGTCAAGAAAAATAAATAAATTATTAAAAGCATTTCCAACTGAATTAAAGGAAGATGTGATTAGAGTTATAAGTATAATTGACCATTCAAACAAGCTAGACTTTTCATATGGTTTTGAGGTTAAGTTTAGTGGAAGAAAGTTGAATATTCCTAAACGCATATATATTAATGAACCTTCCTTATTGCAATACAACACATTAACAGATAGACAACAAGTAGTATTAAATTGTTTATTTACAAGGCATCATGATGGTTTTATTAGAGAAGAAAATTTAAAAAAGATAATTAATCAATGTAATGATTACAATTGGATAATTCCCTATATAATTCAGCTTACAGGGGAGTATGTAATCGAAATTTTACAAGTGATAAAAGATAATTTAGATAATATTGATAAGGCAATAACAACAGATTTTATTGCAGAAAATGCAACATATTATAATACAATTGAAAGTAGAGTAATCAGTTATTGGAATTGTTATTATCGAAGTAAATATCCAGCCATAACAGATTATGTAGGTTATGAAATCATTGAGTATTGCAATGCGTAAAGGATCTTTATATTGATCTTAAGTTTAATTAAATGGGGGATCCAATATTTTTTTGGAATCCCCCCTAATTTTATCTATAAATCCCAAATTCACTTCTCAAACTCAACTTCAAATGATAAAAATTCTCCTACCGATATTCAATTAATAATATATCCACCAAGGTGATACAACACTTCCATGATAACGTATCTATAATGGTAGTAAAAAAGCTTGTGATTCTGTAAAATCAACAAGCTCTTTTATCAACCATTATATATCTCGGAGTGTACCCCATACTACAGAAATATATGGCTTCGTATTAACAATTAAATCTTTCATTATAGAATCATTGAATGATACTTGAATAGATTCCTCGCCATTATTTTTAGTAATGACTAAACTTGCTACTTCTTCTAAATCCAATTCCATTCGTAACCTTTTTTCGTCTCTCCAATTTAATCTTAGCCGATCTATCGAAGGACTAATTATTACTTCAAGTATTTCGTTATCTCGTCTCAATACAAATGTGAGTTCGTTGTAATACCAAATCAAGTCTTTGTCTAATATATCTGGTATTGATTCAAATACATCAATCAGTTCATGCATTTCCGGGAAAATTTCGATTGTATTCATCTTCTCTCTAATTTTTCTAGTCTATCAATTATTAAATCGTTTTCTATAGTATAGATTATTATTATAAAAATAATAATCTCTTTTTTAAATTTTGAATCATCTATCTCTATGTATAGAAGACAATTGGTTTTATTCACAAATTTATTACTGCGAATTGTAATTGAGTTCGCCTATTTTCCTAGTTAACTGCATAGATTAGTGTTAGCAAACGAATAGTAGAATGAAAGATATTAGTTGCACAACAATTTGAGATTATGTAGTTTTCATAGGGGGTAAGATGGATGAAGAAGATTATTAATCAACCTGAACAAGTACTAGTTGATATGTTAGCGGGATACAAGCTAGTGCACGATGACGTGACGTATTTAGAAGATACACATGTCATTACACGCGCTCAATTTACATCGAATAAAGTCGGCATCATTAGTGGTGGTGGAAGTGGGCATGAGCCAGCACATGCGGGTTTTGTTGGTCAAGGGATGCTAGATGCGGCGGTATGTGGACATGTTTTTACCTCTCCTACACCCAATCAAGTATTTAGTGCCATAAAAGCTGCAGATCAAGGCTCTGGTGTTTTCCTTGTCATTAAGAATTATAGTGGGGATTGTATGAATTTTGAAATGGCAAAGGATCTGGCAGAGTTAGAAGGTATTGCAGTCGACTACGTTATAGTCAATGATGATGTGGCTGTATTCGATAGTAGCTATACAGAGGGGCGTCGCGGAGTTGCCGGCACAATACTAGTGCATAAAATTATTGGTGCAGCCGCAGAAAAAGGGGCTTCACTTGAAGAAATTAAAACGCTAGCAGAAAGTGTCGTAACACATCTAGCCACTGTTGGCGTTGCTATAAAACCTGCCATTGTTCCTGAGGTTGGTAAGCCTGGTTTTGAGTTAGATGAGGATGAAATGGAATTTGGTATTGGGATACACGGAGAACCCGGTTATAGCCGTGAAAAAATCAAAACTTCTCGTGAAATTGCAGAAGAGTTAATTCATAAAATTGAAGTGGAAACCAAGTGGACGACGGATCAAACTCTTGCTGTACTTATTAACGGTATGGGGGCTACACCACTGATGGAGCAATATATCTTCGTGCATGATTGTTTAAATATATTGCAAGAAAAAGGCTACAAAGTACAATTTAAAAAAGTCGGGAATTACATGACGGCTATTGATATGGCAGGTGTCTCTTTAACATTATTACAATTAGAAGATGCGAAATGGCTTGAATATTTAACTGAAAGTACACTAGCGCCTGCTTGGTAAGGAGGAGTTTCTAATGATCATCACAAAAGAGTTGGCACAAAAATGGTTCACCTTATTTGCAGAAAAAGTGATTCAAGATAAAGAACAATTAAGTGAGTACGATCGTATTATTGGTGATGGAGACCATGGCATGAACATGGCAAGGGGAGCGCAACAATTACTCTCTTCATGGCAAGAGACGCCACCAGTGCATTTAGCAGATGTATTCAAGCAAGCTGCGATGAAATGGATTAGTGGGGTAGGCGGAGCTTCAGGCCCCCTATATGGCACGGCGTTTCTTGAAATGGCAAAAGCCAGTGGCACGAAAGAAGAGTTACAGCATGATGAATTAGTAAATGTAATTAAAGCCGGATTTGATGGGATAAAAAAACGAGGAAAAGCAGATGTCGGCCAGAAAACAATGCTCGATTTATGGGAACCAGCTATTGAATCTTTAGATGAAAAACAGCTAACAACAGAGATATTGGAAACTACCCTAACAAAAGTTACCTCGTTAAAGGCAACAAAAGGCAGGGCATCTTTCTTAGGGGAGAGATCTATTAATGAAGTAGATCCAGGTGCCGCTTCCTCTAAACTGTTTTTTGAAGCACTTTTAGAAGTAGGTGATTTAAATGGCAACTAATATCGGTATAGTCATGGTGTCACATAGTAAAGATATCGCAAAAGGTTTATATGATTTAATACACCAAGTTGCACCTAATGTGTCTATCACATATGTCGGTGGAACAGTGGATGGTGATATTGGTACCAGCTTTGAAACAGTTCAACAAGCTATTGAAGAAAACACATGTGATCAACTTTTTGCTTTTTATGATTTAGGTAGTGCCAAGATGAATCTTGAAATGGTTGCGGAACTCTCAGAGAAAGAAATTGAGATTATGGATGTTTCGTTTATTGAGGGAGTCTATTGTACAGCTGCATTATTTGAAATGAATGCAGATTTGCCTGCGGTAATAAATGAGTTAGAGAAATTAATGATTAAGAGATAAGACCAAGCTAAGTCTCAATGCCCTTTTATAGGTAAGAAAAAATAGAGTTGATTCTGCTAATTAATGAGTAAAATCGACTCTATTTATCTCCAAACTGGGTTAAACCGTATGCAGGACTCCCATCAGATGGTTATCAAATACTTAAATTATTTAAAGATAATAATTAATAAGAAATACTTAGAAGAATAGAAAGTATATTGATAGAAATATAAAGAGGTGTTATAAAAATGGAGAAAGTTCATGAGAAATTAAAAGAATTAGATTCAGGTGAAGTAGGAATTTAGTATACTTGATATTTTTCCCTCTGGCCAAATAAAAAAGACCGTCAATAGACGATCTTCTTTTGTTCAAATAACGCACCTATTTCATTGGTTCTCACCCAATTCTAACTCCTTTAGGTTCGTGCCATCTATGGTTAATCGATACATACCGGGCACAAGTGGATTTGCTTGCACTAATCCTTCACGCAATAAGTCTTTAAGCGACTGAAAAACGGAGGGTACACTTCTCCATTCTTTCGGAAGACGTTCAGCAATTTGTGTCGATGTCTCCCACTTAGTAGTTAATTCCAGCAATACGATTCGTTGATTTGGAGTCAACTCTATACTTTCTCCCTCCCTTTGTCTCCCGCTTTTTTTCTATAAAAATATTACACTAATTGCTTATTTTTCATCGTTGTGACAGCAGTCTCAATCAATCATTTTTTGCTTCTTTGTTTAATACCATGCTGTTTTATAATAAAGTGCTATTCACAGCTATCTAGGATAGTAAGAAAATCCAGGGAACTTAACAACAGGATATTTTACTTTTCGTAAGGCATTCAATAATTCTGATCCAACATGCAAATTGTCTGCGACTAGGTCAGAAGGGGTAAGTGCCATCCATTGGTTTAAAGACACATCAGCAAACCGATCACTCTTGAACATTTCCAAAAACCACAAACTTTCAGTACCGGTATTTTGAATATAGTGCCCATTAGCAAATGGCACATAACCGACATCTCCTGCACGATAATCAAATGTTCGAGCTATACCGTTTCCGGCAAATACTGTCATACGACCCTGCCCAGAGAGGTAATACTGCCACTCGTCGTTATTGGGATGCCAATGTAGTTCTCTCATAGCACCTGGTTCAATCTTGACAAGGGCCGCCGCGATTTTTTTTGAGATAGGAAAGTTTGAAGAGTCTACTATACGTACAGTGCCACCAGGTATTTGTATTGGTTTTTGCGCTAATAACTTGTGCTTGAATGTTTCAGGAATCGTTCCATAAGGGGATTGTACCTTTTCACTTTGCAGAGGACCTGGAACCTTATCTTGAAAAATATACACCTGCTTTGTAGGTATGTTGTCAAACGCACTTATAGGTACGCCAAAATTAGCAGACAATACATCTTTTGGCGTGTGAGCAAACCAATCTGAGATGGATAAAGTATTCAAGTCGGAAAAAGCGCCGTCATCGAAAACAAGTAGGAATTCACAGTGTTCTAACCCTTGGATTGAATGTGGTAGTCCAGGTGGGAAGTACCAAAGGTCGCCTGGGCCTACATCAGCAATGAAGTTACGACCTTCAGAATCAATGGCTGTAATTCGTGCATGACCTGAGATCATAAAAGACCATTCTGCTTGTAGATGCCAATGTAACTCTCGAACACCACCAGCCGTCAAGCTCATATTTACACCAGCAAGAGTAGTAGCTATCGGTAATTCTCTAACAGTAATCTCTCTTGACCACCCACCATGATTTAACTTCATAGAGGTGTCTGAGAATGAAAAACGCATATTAGGGAGCAAACCAGCATCTGTCTTCGGTGGAACTAACATATCAGGGTTTTCAAGATCCCGCATAATATCTCGGGGTCCAGTATCATATCCTCCTTCGCCGTTACTTCGGATAGGCTGGGGTATAGTTTCTTCTATATTTTCGTTCGGATTATCCATTTCATAAACTCCTCTCATTTGATTACCCGCTAAATAAAAACATACATAATGGTATATGATAAGGATTCTGTCTAAATGACTATCTACCTCAAGCAAAGGTGTTTTCTGCATTTGATGTAGAACTCCAAACTGAATAATAGAAGTGAAAGAGTGAATAAATCCGTCCATTTTAAGAAGTTCTGATAAATTTCAACCAATCATACATATGAAATAACGCCCAGAGTAATTGGAGGTCGAAAAATGCGTAAAAAACACCTTTCTTTGTTGGGAATCGTATTTGCTTGTATGATTATAGTTTCTTTTCTGTTTGTTAATCTTAAAAATAATGAAACGACTTTAGCTGAAAGTATGAAAGAAACTAAAATAGAAAATCAGAAAATTGAAGAATTATTTAAGAAGGTACGTCAAGAACTAGAGAAGGAGAATTTCAGTGATATAGGAATGACCTTTACTTCTAAAGAGCGCTTAATTACCGTGCAAGTGAAGAATCAAGACTTTATTGATAAAAATGAAGCGAAAATCAAAACCATTGTTCATGAAGCGGCAAATGAAATAAAGCTAAATGCTATTAAAATTCAATTTGAAATTTTTGATGCTTACGCTTCCATAAGCGAAGAAGATAAAAAATTAAACGATTTAACAAATGGAGTTTCAGAAATCACATCCAAATTATTAAGGGGAAAGGGGTATGTCTATACAGCTGCCATCGACCCGAGATCTCCTAATCCATATATTAAGATCCAGATTATTAACAAAACAAAAGAAGAATTCAATAAATCTAAAAATGAACTTCAAAAACGGATAAAAAAGGCTATTTTCTCGAAAACAAAACTGAATTTTACAGTAACGTTCATAGGACAAAGTGGAGATGAAATAAAAGATCAGAAATGGCAGCCAATTTTCACAGCTATAAGTGAAGAAACGGATAAAAAATTTGAGGAATACAGAGGATTTGCCTATTCATTTCACCCAGAACCATTGCAAATTATTATTAAAACAAACATACAAAAATCTAAAGGAGATCAAATTTCAGATAAAAAGGTGAAAAAAATAGAAGAATATGTAAATGAAATTATTAAGCTAAAAAGGGAAGATTTGTCGGTTGAAGCAGTTCCGTATGAAATAATTATTCGGAGTAAGGATAACAAGAGGATAAATTAAGTAGAAGAACAGAATCAATCGGTGGCGTTTTTCATTACCGAAATATAAATAAGTAACAGAGCATCTCTTGAATTTCAAGTGATGTTTTTTTATTGGAAAAACAGAGTTGGCTTTTAAAATGTAGAACCTATTAAATTTTATTCGCAATTTTAGGAATGGAATCTTCAACTAATGCTCTTTTTTTGAGTTGAGTCACTTTTTGGTTATTGTTAAATTGCGGTAATTAAATCTTAAGTGTTGCATATTTCTTGAATTTATATTATATTATTTGATGCATCAATTATTGAGGTATCAAACATTGATGTATCAAATAAAATGAATTTAAAAATAGGAGCTCTTACATCATGTACAAATATCAAAAAACGAATGATTTCAATGAAATTGTATACGGTCGTCGTTCCATTAAGGAATATGACCCTACGGTTAAAATTAGCCGTGAAGAAATGAGTGAAATTTTAACTCAAGCTATGAAAGCACCCTCTTCAATTAATATGCAGCCTTGGCGCTTTGTCGTCATTGACAGTGAAGAAGGGAAAGCAATACTAGCTCCTCTTTCCAAATTCAACAAGGATAAAGTCTTGAGCTCATCTGCAGTAATCGCTGTCTTCGCTGACCTAAATAATATTGATTATGCCGAAGAAATTTACAGCAAAGCCGTTGAACTTGGATATATGCCTCAGGAAGTTAAAGAATTTCAATTGAATGCTTTTAAACCGCTCTATGAAAAGATGTCCTATGAAAAAATGAAAGATACCATTATGCTCGATGCTGGTCTTGTTTCAATGCAACTCATGCTTGTAGCCCGTGCCTACGGTTATGACACGAATGCTATCGGTGGTTATGAGAAAGACCAGATTGCTGAAGCTTATGGTCTGGATAAAGATCGCTATATTCCGGTTATGTTGATTTCCATTGGTAAAGCCATTAATGATGGTTTCCAATCATATCGCTTGCCAGTAGATACAATCACAAAATGGAAATAAGATGTAAGTTCAACATTATAAAGTATTAAAGTGGTTCTATTTAATAACTTCACTAGAAGCTACAAATTGGTATGTTTCATTTAGATAGATAACAATCCAGTATTGGTAAATTAGTATCCGGTTTGCATGTTAGATGATTTTGTATTATCTTTATTGAGGAGTCAATGATTGAGCGCTCAATAAAATAGTTGACACTCTTATATGTTGACTTCATAAAGTACTTAGGAGGTCAGTTGATGCAATGTTCACTTTCAAATCAGGAACAAATCTTACATCTGCTTAAAGGACTTAATAATCAAATTAGCCCTAAATTTGAGCGGTGTACAGGCATTAGCTCAACACGCTTTGAATTGCTACACCAGCTTTATGAAACAGAAGAAATTAAT
The DNA here is from genome assembly GCF_057838945.1 of Viridibacillus sp. KH_047. Lineage (NCBI taxonomy): Bacteria > Bacillati > Bacillota > Bacilli > Caryophanales > Caryophanaceae > Viridibacillus > Viridibacillus sp. KH_047. The sequence goes on from NZ_CM174479.1 coordinate 2,098,190, forward strand.
CAGTCTAACCTACAAAAAGCTGTAAATATTGACAGTGCTGCTATTACCCGTCATCTAAAACAACTTGAGGCAAACGGTATGGTGACAAGACGAAGAAACCCTACAGATAATCGAGTGATTTTTGTTCGACTTACAGAGGAAGGGCGTAAGCGAATTGTCGGTTACAAAAAAGAAAAGATTAATTTTGTGAACCAAATGCTTATTGATTTTAACCAAGAAGAATTAGAATCCCTATCTGACATGCTAAATCGTATGCAAAATAATATCAGTGAATACTGAAATTTTGATTCACTAAATCAAATGAACTGGATCTTATCAAATGTAAGATTTTAGTTCAATCAATTTAATTAAAAGGATGGCTAACAATGATTATTATTCACGCAAAACTTCAAGTAAAACCGGACCAAGAACAAGCATTCTTGGAAGAAACTAAAACACTTCTTAAAGCTTCAAGAGCTGAAGAAGGTAACATTAGCTATGATTTGATGAAATCTACTGAAGAAGAGTGCCATTATACAATGGTTGAACTTTGGAAAGATGCAGAAGCTACTACAATCCATAATACAAGTGAACATTTCACTGCATTTGTTCAAAAAGCTCAAGCATTTATGGCTGCACCAATGGACCTTAAAGTATTCAGCGGAGAACCTGTCAAAGCATAATTTTGTATTAAATAGTAAACACCCCAAGGAGGTTATTCTTGGGGTGTTTGTTTATGTTCATTTTCATCAACAAGTTTAATTTTTTAAAAAAAATCTTAAAAAATTTATCCGAAATTTATTAAGGGCAGCGATTCGAAATAAGCTACAATTATTATGAAAAGGTTAATGTCGGATAAAACTTAAAATGAAGGTGAGTTAAATGAAAATAAGAAAATTAGTAGAAACAGACAATATACCAATGGATTTGTTGTTACAAGCCGATCCTTCCGAAGAGATTGTATTAGAGTATTTACAAAGAGGTGAATGCTTTGTGATGGAGGATGAAGATAGCATTGTTGGTGTATATGTATTAATCCCTACACGCCCTGAAACTGCGGAGTTAGTGAATGTTTCTATTCAAGAAGAGCAGCAAGGAAAAGGTTTAGGTAAAATGCTAATTCAGCATTCCATTGCTACTGCCAAGTCAAAAAAATATAAAACAATAGAAGTTGGAACAGGCAATTCAAGCATTTCACAAATTGCTCTTTACCAAAAATGTGGATTTCGTATTACACATGTAGATAGAGACTTCTTTATACGTCATTATGCAGAGCCAATTTTTGAAAATGGTATTCAATGTATAGATATGGTCCGACTTTCTCAAGATTTACACTATTAGTAAAGGTAAATATTTCATAAGTTATTTTCGTATATTTCCTCTTTTATTACTTAAGCTATACAGAATAGTGTAGTTTAGAAAGGAGGTTAAATCATGTTTAGTTTTCTTTGGTTCTTAATTATTGGTGGTGTTCTAGGATGGGTAGCAAGCATGATTATAGGTAAGGATATTCCAGGTGGAATTATAGGCAATATTATTGCAGGTATTATAGGAGCTTGGATAGGTGGGAAATTATTAGGCAGGTGGGGACCAACCTTAAGTGATTTCTATATTTTCCCGGCTTTACTTGGTTCTATAATATTAATCCTCATTGTAAGCTTTATTTTGAAGTTAATGAATAAAGATTAGAACCTGAGCATTTGCTCAGGTTCTTTTTTCTGAACTTCGATTCTAAATAACGGGTTCGTTAATCTTATCTTTGAAGATATAATCACCTGAACTTGAAGATTTTTATAAATAAAACCTACCAGATCGGTTTGCAACAGTAGTTGGGGAGAGAGGGGGACGTATATCAGGCTACGCAGAATTTTTATTTCAATTAAAATCAAAAACAACTAAGTCCATTTCTGTCAAAAACGGCTTATACCTATTCGAAACATTGATCGGAGTCACTTTGTTAATTTAATAATCCATTTTTTAATGTCAACAAGTCTATTGTATTCAGGTTTTTCATGTGTACCAGCGATAATTAGCGGGACAACGGAATCGATTTTGTGTAAAGAACCATGTGCTCCTCCACCAGCATGATTGTGACTATGTTTTTCTATGAATTCAAAGTGTGGCTTAGCATCTACAATAATAAATTGACCTTCATGTGAATGCAGAGCACCATTAAGTCTTGCGAGAGCATCCGGATAATCGCCATATTCGATAAGCCCTTGATTATCAATTTCCAAATTTAAAATGGAATGATCACCATCTAACTTCCATGATTGGTTATACAGATCCTTATAGGGTCCATTTGGTGAAAATGTGAAATTCATATCGGATTGTGGAGAAATAACATAGTTTGTTCCTCCCTCTTTCCATGCAATAATACCAATTCGGTTATCTTTTTTTAATGTCTCTATTATTTTTGGAATTTCAATGTTTTCTTTAATTAAGTTAATGTACGCCATTCTTTCGTTAATCGCGATTGCAATTTCGCCATTCTTCTTCTTACGTTCCCAAAAAGTATAGTTTTTTAAAACATCATTTAAATCGATTAGCGAAGTGTTCTTATCTTTAATAATCTTAGATTGGGCACTATCTCCATGCACAATCCAAATCACCTGTTCAATCGCTTCCTCCCAAGTCGGATAAGAATTGAGTAGCTCTTGAAGATATTGATCTGCTTTTTCAATTGGCTCTATATACTCAGGCCCTTTTTTGTGTAAATCTTTGTCTGCATCTGGTAGATAGGCCAGAGTAAATGCGGGCATTTTATTATTTTTAATTAAAAATTTTAACTCGTTAACAGTAAATTGATTATTTACGCCCATACTTTTCCACGCAAACTTTTGACGATCATTATTGGGATCATATTGAGACAATGTTCCCAAAGAAAATAATGAGGGTCCGTTGATATCTATTTCATTTGGTAGAAGTCCCATTGCTGAAATTAGTTTTGGGACATTTAATTGATGGTGAAAATTTCCACGATATAAAAGTCCGTTAATAGAGGCAGATTGAATGCTACTCTTTGAGAGCTCTTCATGAATGGTCTGAACATTTTTGCTCAAATGCTCTTTGTTTAAATTTACAATACCATCGAAGGCAACATTTTTAACTCCAAGGCTCCAAATTTCACTTATCCCACTTCCATAACTAATAATGCGATTTTCATCTTTCTTAAACCAAATAAGACCTGGAATCTTATGTTGATCAGCATAAGTACCAGTCAACATAGTGCTGTCAATCGTAACGGACATTGTAGGATAAGAGCTAATTATTTCTGGGTGGAATTGTCCGTTTTTTATTAAAAATGAAAAGGCAGGAGCTTTTTTTTCTTGAATGACTTTTTGGATGGACTGACTCATAAGAGAGTCTACAGTGATGAGTATGACTGGTTTTTGCTTTATATTGATAACAGTGTTGCTAATATCTTTGGTAGGCGACATTGAAAAGGCAAATGCAAGACAAACTATCAAGAATATGAATAATATAACGGAAACGACTATTTTATATTCCATGTTTTCACCCTTTTATTGTAGTGGACAATTAGTATGGTTTATATTGGAAGAAAGATACGTCAAATTAAAATTTAGCCTTATAAAGATGGTGACAGGTAAAATTTATACTCAAAAAATGATTCTGATATATTTTGGATGATCGTGTTCTTGTTCATTTGACGTGCTCTTGACCTTTTAAAATTATTCAGCTGCGATATCAAGTTCATTCGTTTAAATCCACACCTATGCATCATTATAGCTACTCCTTGACCTTATTATACGAACAGGTGCTTTACTTCAATAAGGAGTAGAGCCTTTTTCTTATTGAACTAACGGAGCAGGATAGTTCAATAAGTATACAAGAAATTTATGGTAAAATATTTAAGGGAGAAAAAATTGAGGTATGTGATTGATTAATATAATTACTATTGAATTTGGAGTGGTTGGGTTTGAATAATTCTTGGAATAAAGTTATATATAAAATCGGTTCTCCAATTTATGATAAGTTTTTTAATTCGGGTATCTTCTTATATGCCCGGAAACAAATACTCCAATCAATACCATTTAGTGGAGAACAAAAAATCTTATTTGTCGGTGTAGGAACGGGTGCTGATTTAGAGTTAATCAATTACTCTGACTTAGATATAACTGCAATTGATTATTCACCTGATATGCTTGGAAAAGCAAAAACAAAGTTCAAGGATTCTACGATTAAATTTTTAGAAATGGATGCTCAAAATATGGTTTTTGAAGACGAATTCTTCGACTATGTAGTAGCAAGTCTAATACTTTCAGTTGTACCAGATGCTAATAAATGTTTTCAAGAAATTTCGAGAGTTTTAAAGCACGAAGGAAAAATAATTATTTTTGATAAATTTGCTCCTAAAAATAAAAAGCTTTCGTTACCAAAAGTGCTTTTAAGACCAATTATTAGCGTATTAGGAACTGATATTGGTCGAAGTTTTGAAGAAATAATTCCAAAAAATAATAAAAGTTTAAAAGTAGAAGAAGATTCACCTGTTATGATGAATGGAATGTATAGGAAAATAATAATTGCTAAAATTCATTGATTATTGTTAGTCAGCTAACGGTTGCTTAAATTCAATAAGGAATTTCCAAAGTCAACATATTTGTTGGCTTTTTATGTCGCATTCGGAATAGGATGTGTAATAGTAGCGCCTTATAGGATAAAAGGTATTTGGGAATATTTGTTGAAATAGTATTATAAATAATTTGGCAGGTTTATTTGAAAGGGAGGTTGATGCAATGAGAAAATATTTGAGTATGATTTCATTGGTGTTGATAATCACTTTTATCATTTTAGGTTTTATTATCCCACAAGTATTGAATCCCTTACCTGATTCAGGGGACCTATTGATACTATTATCACTACTAATCGGTTCATTTTTTACTGCCTTATTTAGTGTAAAAGGACTTTTAAAAATAATTACTTTACTTATTTCTTCTTTTGGTATGTTAGCTTTATTAGTCATAACTATTTTCGCTATCTGTATGATGTTGTTTGGTAACTTTGGGACTTAGAGATAGTCACTTTACACAGAGGAAGAGCAGTGAAATGTTGGGGTGATATCCGATGAGGGAAAACACATAATCATTTTGGAGTGTTATCTGCTAACATGAACCAGCTTTTGTAAGTGCCGTTCTTTCAGATGATATTGATAATCCAAATGAGGTTATCTTTTTGAAATCTGGAAAGGAACAAAGGAAAGTTGGCTAAAAGAAGAACTTCCTAAACCTTATAGAAATACATATGAGAATAAACTAGTGGATTTAATCGATGAAAGAATAATTAGTTATCTTACACCGACGATTGAGTGGAGAACTAATTTAACAAACAAAAAGATAAATTAATAAATAATTGAAAGAGTGACTTGTCTAAAAAACAGGTTGCTCTTTCTATTGCAGCCATTATTGTAATACGATAGTTCTTACAATGCTATAATTCTGCGGATGTTATTGAACTAACGGGTGCGTTCGTATTATATAGTTCAGCCAGAACTTTCTGGTTGAACTTTTTTTATTTAGATTTAAGCTATCAGTAGCCAGGGTAGAACGTACGGGGGCGTGGGACATGGATCCCGTCGATTAAACTGTTCACCCCCTACTTGTAGAAATATGTTTGAGGCTGGTTGGGACTAAGATCTCGTATAACAAGCGAAGCTATAATACTACTTGAAGGTAATAGGGGTTACTGGTGAATACGTTAGAGGAGGAGAAAAAATGAACCCAGTAGTGGGTATTGATGTAGCTAAAGATGAAAGTGAAGTACAGGCTTTTTTAGAAAAGGGAAAGCCGCATGGAGGAAGTTTTTCAATAAAGCATAATCGAGAAGAGTTAGACAAGTTTATAAGAGTTATAGTGGAGATTAAATCGATAACAGGGAGTATGCCCGTCGTCATTTTAGAATCAACAGGTCATTATCATACACCCATAGTTCAATGCTTAGAAGAAAATGAAATACTGTATATTTTGTTAAATCCAATCATCTCTTATCAAGCAAAGAAATCCAGTTTAAGAAAGGTAAAGACTGACGCCTTCGACGCCTATCAATTATGTGTTCTCTATTACAAAGAGGAATTTGAACCTTATAAAGTGAGGGGGATTCAGCTTCTAAATCTTCGTAATCTATCGAGGCAACAGGAGATTATAACGAATATGTATGTCGAAGCTAAGCTGCAATTTCATACTATTTTAGATCAGATTTTCCCTGAATATAGAAAAGTCTATGGAGACCTTTTTTCTAAAGTATCTTTATTGATATTGAAAGAATATCCAACGTCGGAGAAAGTTCTAGAATCTAACGAGGAGGAACTGGCAAATAGTATACGTGGGTATTGTCCGAATCGTTCTGCCCTATGGGCAAGGGAAAAGGCAAGAAAACTGATAGATTCAGCCAATCAAAATCCTTTTCAGAAGGTGATGTATCAAAGTCATTTATTTAATCTTAATATGTATATCGATATCCTATTCAATTACCAAGGACACCTTACGGAATTAGAGAGCCAAATGATATCCCTGGCAAGTGAAATAGAAGAATATAAGATTATCCAATCAATCCCTGGAATCGGTGAAAAAATCGCTGCAACGATTATTTCAGAAATTGGGGAAATCGATCGGTTTAATCACCCTAAGAAATTGGTGGCCTATGCCGGAATTGATCCGAGTGTTTATTCATCTGGAAAATTTACAGCGACAACGAATCGGATTACTAAACGTGGTTCCAGTAGGCTAAGGCACAGTTTATATTTAGCTGTTTTGTGTGGAATAAGAAGCTCTAGAAATAAAAAACTCAAAGAGTTTTATGACAAGAAGCGTTCAGAAGGAAAACCTTCGAAAGTTGCAATAGTTGCTTGTATTAATAAACTTCTTCACTGGATATATGCTTTATTAAAAAGGAAAGAAGTTTTCCTTGATTTAGTTTGATTTATTTAATTGACCATTAAATGAAAAACCTTCCAAATACATTTGGAGGGTTATTTAGTATACCCAAAAACAGTATAGCATAAAGAAAAGTATCATTTTACAGAAAGATATTGACAACCTATTAGCTGGTTTAATTAAAGATCATTGAGTTGCATATGCAGCTCTTTTTTCTTATTGTGCTAACTGGGCAGGATAGTTCAATAAGAAAGGCAGCGATTAGTAAGTGCTGGCTTAATTTTGGTTTATTTAATTGTAGTAGTTATCGATAAAAATGGGCTTATAACTCAGGAGACGTATTTACGGGAAAATAAACTACTAATAGTACTCACAAGGTATGATCAGAATGAAAATATTTATCGTAGTTCCGTATACTATGTTTTTTAATGTCTTTCTGTGGTTTGAAAAATCTTGTAACTCCTCCGACATATCCAGAACCTGACTTTTTTTTGTTAAGATATATAGTTTTATAAGGTTTCGCACTCTTAATTTTTTTATAGGATAATTTTCTTTAGGGTTCTTTAATTGATTTAAAGCGGGGTAATCCATTTCATTGCGTTATTCGTACAGAGAATTCACAACAATTTTTCTTGAAAAAAAGATTATTAACCAAAATATTCTTTTGCAAGAATATTTTGATTAATAGTTTTAAAAGTGTTTCGGTTTACCACTAACGTCCCCTAACAATACCCCACATCCTTCTTCGATGTGCTGTGTTTAGAGGATCAACTCCACAATTCATAAGCCAGCATGCTGCATTATCTCTCTGAGCTTTTGTGATAGGTACTCCACAGCAGTCAGATAGACGATCAACAAGACCGTATGCACCTGCGGGACTTCTTAACTGACGATAGTTGCATGATCTAAGATGTCCACATACACGACGGAAACAATGGGGGTTTTTAATTCTTTGTCGGAAAACACCCATTAAATTAGGATCAATATTGGCCATTGACAAAAACCTCCTTTCAAATAAAAGTAAATTCCAGAAATAAAGATAGGAACAATATAGTATATGAGATGAAAAAGGAAGGAGGTAGATAGATAAACTATTTTTTTCAAAAAACCTCCAATAATGAACTAATTGTATTTTTTTAAGTAATGGTTCAATGTAACCAAAGGCCATACGTATTGATAGCTGTGATAGTGTATATAAAAGTGTCCTGGTAAACCTGCACCTGTAGGATAAGTGATCCGACTAGTTTCTGTATTTTGCCATTCTAAAATTCTTTTAACTCCTTCTATGATTTCTTTTGTAGGAAACTCAGAGATAGAAATTAATGCATCAACCGCCCAACAAGTTTGCACTAGTGTAGAATAGGGTAAAGGAATATATTCTCTATGAAAATCACTCTGGCATGATTCACCCCAGCCTCCGTCAGATTGTCTTATATTTAACAACCAATCTGTTGCTTTCTGAATAGTTAGATGATCAGATGAAACTCCAACTGCCTTTAAGCCTGTGACAGCGGCCCATGTACCATAAATGTAAGATATCCCCCAACGTCCGTACCATGAACCATCATTAGTTTGATTCTTTATTAGCCATTTTACACTGTTCATTACACGAGGATGCTGCATAGTCAAATTTAAATGATTCCCTAGAAATTCCAATGTCCTGCCGGTGATGTCAGCAGCAGAAGGATCTATAGCAGTGTCTTCAAAACTCTGTATGGGGAAAAACCATTTAATGTATGAAGGACTATTTTTTTTAAATGCTCCCCAGCCTCCGTCATTGTTTTGCATGGTTAATAACCAATTAACTCCCGAATTCCAGGCCATACGAAATTCAGAATGACTACATGTAAAATTAGATAGTGCCCTTAATGCCGCTTGTGTATCATCAACATCAGGATTAATGGAGTTGCTTTCTGAAAAACCCCAACCTTTATTAGAGTGTTTGTGTTGTAATTCCATTAAGAAGTTCGAAGCTAATTGGATAGCTGGATCCTTAATGGTAAGACCCGATTCTTGTAAGGAATAAGAAATTAGGGCAGTGTCCCAAACAGTCGAAGGAGAGTTTTGAATATGAAAAACATCTCCTTTTTCGTATAAAAAAGATCTAATACCTCTAATAGCATTTTTAATAATAGGAGAAGATTTTTTATAACCTAGAGAAAGTAGTGCATAAATCATAAAAAATGTAGAACTTGAGTAACTATATAATGTCCCATCCTTTTCAATGCAATTATATATATGTTGTTCAGCTTTTAGCCTCGTAGATTCTTTATAAGTAGGCAATATCTTTTTAAATAAATTAAACCATCTTTTTTCCTTTTTAAGTGCTTTATATTTCTTTTTAGATAAAAATAAATGCTGTAAATCAGGCGTCCATTTATTAGTAACTACAAATTTATCGTGTCCTAATATTAAGATAGGAAGAAAGTGTGCTTGTACGTATGAGCTAAAATTATAAAAATTAAATGTTAGAAACTTTGGCATATTCAAGATAGTAAGTGGGATAGGAAATAGTCTTGGCCAAGGGTATAAGTTGGTAATAGCTAGTAAACACTTCGTAGAAATATGACTTTTTTCAAGTCCTCCATTCTTCACAATAAATTGTTCACTTAATTTCATCGACGGATCATCTTTATTCAAATGTCCAGAAAATAAAAGAGCTGTATATGCTTCAATTGTTGCAGATAAATTTCCTTTTTCGTCATCATAAAGCTTCCAAGCACCGTTATTTTGTTGTTGTTGAAGTAGACGTGCAACAAGTTTCTTTATAAGATTCTCATCATCATAATCTAATACTCTTAACATGATAATCATATTTGCATCGGTCATTGGTCCACTTTCAAAACAATATCTCCACGAACCGTCATTATATTGGTCTTGCTTCAGATTTTTAATAATTTGTTGTATTTTTTGGTTAATCTCATTTATTAGATCCATTTAAGTTTTTACAACCTCTCCTATTGTATTTGTTAAAATGAATTGCAATTAAGATATCTTATGATGAGAGTTATAAAGATTAATAGACAAGTGCGGAGAATTGGGGAGGGGGAGAGTTAAAATTACATAAATTACCTAAAATTCTATATTTAATGAAATTAGCCCATTTAAACTAATAATCTATCTTATCCATAACGGGGGTGGCATTTCAGTTGAAATGAGTGACTCTTTAAATATTAAACATATAACCTTAATTACGTATGTAGATGGTAAAGAAGTATTTAGCGAAAAAGTTATTAATGCAGTTAATAGTACTTTTGACAAAGGAGATGTCAACTCTCAGAAATCTATAGATGCATGAAGATTTTATTTGAAGAATTGTCGGTCTAAATACAGCTTAATTTTATTTTCTGTAAAAAACTTCTTGAATTTGTATCTTTCTTCCTTTATATTAAAAGAGACTGAAGGGTATCTTTTTTGGAGGTTATAATGAGAAAAGGTGAATTAACAAGGCGTAATATTATTCTAAAATCTGCTACAATTTTTAACAAAAAAGGTTACATGACAACATCGATGAATGACATTATTCAGGAAACGAATATTCAAAAAGGAGGGATATATCGCCACTTTAAAGATAAAGAGCAACTTATGGTCGAGTCTTTTCATTTTTCTACTGAAATAATGCAAAATCATTTACAAGCGAGTGTTTCACAACACGAGAATGCAACGGACAGATTAATCGCATTTGTGGAGGCCTTTTTAGAATTAAGTGAAGGAGAACCAATAGTAGGTGGGTGTCCTATTTTTAATGCAGCCATAGAAATGGATGATTTAGAAGGCAATGCGTTACTGCCATCAATAAATGAAGCAATGGATATAATGATAAATTGGTTAGTGAAAATTATAGAGGATGGTATTAGTAATCAGGAGTTGAAGGAGTCTGTAAAGCCATACGATACTGCGATATATATTGTTTCAACACTAGAAGGTGGGCTCGTATTAGACCGATTAAAGAATGATGGACAATTAACGAAGATCATAAGCAATAATTTGAAGCAATATATTTCAATGATTGCGACTGAGCGGCAATAAAGCCGTCTTTTTTATATCTAAAAAGAGACTGAAAGGTATCTTTTTGAGGGGGGTATTATGAAATATATAGTATTCATTACTTTCATAGTATTTATTTTATTTTTGAGGAGATATATCATACAACATATTTTCACACCGAAAGTAAAAGCGGATAAACAATACCCGAATTCAACTTATGAAGAAATTGAAATGGAGCTGAGTATTGGAACAATTCGAGGGTGGCTTATTAAAAGTGAGAGGGCAAGAGGTAGCTTTCTATTGATACATGGATGGAGCTCTAATAAATCAGACATGTTGCGATATGTCGATCCCCTAATAGCTAACGGTTTTGACGTAATAATTGTGGATGTTCTTGGTCATGGGCAAAGTGATTCAACAGAAAAACAAGTGAGTATTGAATCGTTTGTCCAAAGTATAACAGCGACGATTGATTATGTATGGGAGAGTTCAGATATTAATAGTGAAAAAATCTATGTTTTAGGGCATTCAATGGGTGGCATAGCTGCAAGTATTGTGAATTCTACAGATTTGAGAATTCAGGCACTTATTACTGATTCAATGCCTACATCATTAAAAAGTATTAGCAAATCAATGGCTGAAAAAGTAACACTACCGTATATTCCTTTTGGTTGGCTATTTGTCAGTTGGTTTTTATTACGAGGAGGGGCTTTCTTAAAAGCTAGAAGAGAATGGTGTCTAGAAGAAATATTGAAAAACCAACAGTCCCCATCTCTTGCAATTCACTCTGTTCAGGATAAAAAAGTGCCGATTTCAAATGTGGATGTCCTATTAAATGATAGTAACTTTAAACAAGTAATTAAAGTTGCAACAAAAGGTCACCACAATTGTGTAAAAGATAAATATTTCTGGGATAACGTTTTTCATTTTATAGCAAATAATGAGGGGGATACAGTAGATGAAGTATATTGATACGCTTGTAATTGGTGCAGGTCCAGGAGGCTATGTGGCTGCTATTCGTGCTAGTCAGAAGGGGCAAAACGTAACGATTGTAGAGAGAGAGTATTTAGGAGGGGTTTGCTCTAATGTCGGTTGTATCCCATCAATAGTGTTGATTTCAGTAGGTCATCGTTTTGAGCAAGCAAAGCATTCAGGTGATATGGGTGTTGTTGCAGAAGAAGTAAAACTTAACTGGGCAAAAGTGCAAGAATTCAAAAACGGCGTAGTTTCTAAATTAGTAGGCGGCGTTAAAGGTCTATTAAAAGGCAACAAAATCGACATCGTGAACGGTGAAGCATACTTCGTAAATACAAACACAGTACGTGTAATCGATGGTGACAACGAACAAACTTACACATTCAAAAACGCAATCATTGCAACAGGTTCTCGACCGGTTGAAATTCCAACATTCAAATTCACTGAACGCGTAATCAACTCAACTGATGCCCTTACTTTACCAGAAGTACCAGAAAAATTAGTTGTCATTGGTGGTGGTTACATCGGTACTGAACTAGGTTCTGCTTATGCTAACTTAGGTTCTCAAGTAACAATCATTGAAGGTGGTAAAGACTTCTTAGCTGGTTTCGAAAAGCAAATGACACAAGTTGTGAAAAAAAGCTTAAAGAAAAAAGGCGTAGAAGTTGCCGTTGGCGCATCAGCTAAAGGCGTAGAAGAAAATGAAAATGGCGTAGTTGTAACGTATGAAGCTGACGGAAAAGAAAAAACAGTTGAAGCTAACTATGTATTAGTAACTGTAGGTCGTCGTCCAAATACGGATCAATTAGGTCTTGAAGCAACAGGCATCGAATTCGCTGAACGCGGTTTACTAAAAGTAGATAAACAATGTCGTACTTCAGTACCGAACATTTATGCTATTGGTGATATCGTATCTGGTCCACAACTTGCACATAAAGCTTCTTATGAAGGTAAAGTGGCTGCAGAAGCAATCGCTGGCGAAAATTCAATCGTAGATTACTTAGCAATCCCAGCCGTATGCTTTACTGATCCAGAACTTGCAACTGTAGGATATAATGAGGAGCAAGCAAATGCAGCAGGTATCGAAATGAAAACAGCGAAATCCTCATTCGCTGCTAACGGCCGTGCATTAGCTTTAAACGCAACTGAAGGTTTTGTGAAACTTGTTGCACGTAAAGAAGATAACTTATTAATTGGTGCTCAAATCGTAGGTACTGGTGCATCTGATATGATCGCAGAAATGGCACTTGCGATTGAAGCAGGGATGACTGCAGAAGATATCGCATTAACAATCCATGCTCACCCAACTTTAGGTGAGATTACAATGGAAGCAGCTGAGGTAATTATAGGGAGACCAATTCATATTGTGAAAGCATAATGTGTATACTACGATTATGGAAATGATTAAACTGTATTTTTAAAGAATCCTTTTTTCCATTATTAGAAATTGCTTATGAATTAATATAGTAGCTCCTTTTCTTATCACATCAAATAATTTCACAAGAACATGTCTTTCTCGAATTATTTCAGTGAATTTTTCTTTGTACTATGTTGACTGTATTTTATTTTATAATTATAATAAGTCAAAATAATACTTTATTAGTTTTCTAGGGTTCCGTAATTTACTTTCTAATTGGTCAGGTCCGAGAGAAAACATACAGTGAACTTTACTGTATACACGGAGGGATAAAAGCCCGGGAGATATCAATATGATATTTTCCGGGCTTTTTTTATTTTTAAGAGAAAATAAAGTAGGAGGATAATTATGATACAATTTAAGAAAAATAATTTAACTGTTTACCAAAGTTCCTTATGGAAAACTATAAGTAATGTGTTTGAAGCTGATGATTTTATACTAATAACAGATCCGACATGGCTACCACATGAAATAAATGAAATTAAAGCATATGTAGAACAAATTCGAAATGGAAGAGAACTATATTTGTTATTTACGCACGGTGATTTTGACCATATTATTGGATATGGAGCATTTCCAGATGCAAAAGTAATAGGAAGTATAGGGATGTTAGACCATCCAAATAAGCAATATAAACTTGATTTAATTAATAACTTTGATAGTGAGTATTACATCGATAGACCATATCCCATTGAATTTCCAACTATTGATATAGTTATTAAAGAAGATGGACAACAACTTGAAATAGGGAATACATTAATTACTTTTTATCTTTCACCTGGTCATACTCATGATGGATTATTTGCAATAATTGAACCACAAGGCATATGGATTACTGGAGACTATTTATCTGATTTTGAGTTACCTTATCTGTTTGATAGTGCTAACGCCTATATAAACACTCTAATGAAGGCTGAAAAAATTTTAAAGAACCATTTTATTAGTGTGCTTGTACCTGGACATGGACACTCAACAGAAAATAGAGATGAAATGAATAGAAGGATAGAGTTAGCTCGCGAATATATTAATCGACTCGTTGAATTTGTAAAAAATAGTGATAGTCAATCAATTGACCAATTAGGGAAAGAAATGAGTTACCAATCAACTTTCACTAAAGAATGCCATGAGAAAAACATTGAAATAATACAAAATGAACTTGAGTAAATTCCCGAGCTTAAAAGTATAAAAATTAAATAGCAATTGAACAAATATAAATGAACTCTTAAATAGAATAAGAGTTCATTTTTTATTTGCTATGAATTCTGGCACGTATTATTTTAAACAAAAAACACTTATTTTCAAGATTAAATGATTCCGAATGCAAAGTCGTTCGGTTCGTCTATTAATGAAAGGGGGGATTTGACGATGCAGGAACCGTTTAAACAGCTCTATATTTTACATAGTGATGGCATATATAAATACATATTTTTCATGGTTAATAATAAGGAACTTGCCGAAGATTTGACGCAGGAAACGTTTTTTAAAGCATTTAAGCAATTTCAAACGTTCCAAAACGAAGCCACAGTCACTACTTGGCTAAAGCGAATAGCGAGAAACCTTGTCTATGATCATTATCGCAAGAAGCGATTAATTCAGTTCTTACCTCTTACACATAAGATGGATTATCAAGACGATACACAAACGCCGATTGAAGTACTTGAAACTGGTGAGGAAATGGCGATTCTTTACGGGGCTTTAAGAAAGTTGAAATTAAATCATAGAGAAACGATTGTATTACGTAAAATCGAAGGATTATCAGTGAAAGAAACAGCCCAGTTCCTTGAATGCACGGAGGCAAAGGTTAAAAACAACACAGTTCGTGCAATCGCAGCACTAAAAAAGATTTTACAAGAAGGGGGTCATGATGATGGATCGTTTAGATGACAAATTACAGAAATTAAATACAATAAAGCGTTCACAACAGGAGAAGTTACACACACTCGAAAAACTTTCGAATCGGATTGACAGGATACATACAAAGAAAGTGAATTGGCAAGTTCCTGTTATACTTGCATCTACTGTTGTTGTCTGTATCATCTTACTCCTGACAACTCTTAATGGCCCTTTAAAAAAAACAGCTAAAACAGCTACTGAACCAATAACCTATTTTACTTCTACAGTGGAGCTAGAACGCATATATTATGTTGATTGGTCAAAAGATGTAAATTCCGACAGCTTTTTAGCAAAAGCTTCAAAACTTTACTTGGATATGAATACTATTGAAGACCAACAACAACTTTCAACATTCAGCCATTATTTTGGTCACTTAAAAGAAGTTCAGCATATAAATAAGAGTGAACTTGAACCTTTTAATGATCTAATATTGCAAGCAAGTGATGGACGGGAATGGCATATTAAAATATATAAAAATCCTGGGGAGCCATCAATTTTAAGAGACGTGGAAACAAATCGTTATTTTAAGGTCAAAACAAAGTCTGGCAATTTTGATGAGGAATTAATCGGTGCATTGCTATTAAAACATAATATGAAAATCTTTTATATAACCTTAATATTGATTATTCCCGCATTAATTAGGTTAATCGAATATTTAGTGTTAAAGAAAGCTTATATTCCTATTATTCCAAAACTACAAAGAAAAAATCGAAATCGTATTATCCAATTGATCATAACGGTTATTTGTTTTTTAGCAATTGTATTTCTAGCTTTTTATTATCACCCAATTAACATCCTAGTACTATTATCGATCCTAACATTAGCTATTTTGAGCAAATTTTATTTCGATTGGATATTCATTCGTGAACACCATGATTCAAAGGTACAACAAAAATATAAGTTGTATTTAAGTATACAAATCTTTATTTACTTATTAATGATTTGTATGTTAATCGTCATCATCCACTAACCATACTCTAAAACGCCCTAATAATCTAAATTTCGACGAATAAATAATGATGAACTTTCCAATGATGTGTTTAGACATACAAAAAAGGGAAATACATGTTAATTGAGAAATTTATGACGGAAGGGAATTAAGAAATGGTAATTCTGTTTATACTTGTACTCGTGATTCTATGTTTGATTCCTTTGCTTCTTTTGGATTCACGAATAGGAATGAAAGAAGCGAATATAGATCGTGCGATTGAAATACTTGAGGATGAACTTGAAACAGGTAAGATGAAATTATTTAAGAAACCTCAATTCAAACTCAATTTCAAATTAAGATTTGCTCATATGAAGCAAAAAACAGCTGGTAGATGGCAAGGATTTAAAGAAAAGTCTAGTCATTATAAAGATAAATTTCAATCATGGCAGCAAAATCTAATTAATTCTTATCGTAAATAATGAGTAAATAAAAATACCTCAGCATATAAAGCTGGGGTATTTTTTGTTTTGTAAAAGGTATAGATTTGAATCAACACATTTAAATAACAGAATTTATGTGTTCTAAACAATGAAAGGGAAGTCCTAAAAGTCGGTAAAAACCAACTTTCAGGGTAGCCCTATGCCCTTATCAAGGTTCAAATCTATACGTCGAATTCTAAATTAATGATTTTCCACTCATCATTCACCTTTTTAAACACTAAATGTAGGAATGTCGGAGGGCTAACAAGCTCTACATTATTACTTTTATAAAATTCTCTAATAAAAATGTTATATGTTTGATTATCTTTATTATAATCGTAACCTTGAATGACCCAATCATCTAAATAGTTCTTACCGTCAAGAGTATATAAAAGCCAATCTACATTATCTATGATGACATATAACCCATCAGCTTTACTTTTTAACGTTAATTCCTTTGCCATTAGTGCACGTAGTTGCTTTTGATTGCCTGTTTTTTGTGCTTGAACAAAGTCTCTAGATAAGTTACTTATAATTGCGAAGTTTTCTTTTTCCATCTTATAAACAGCAATTTCTTTTTTAAGTTTTTTTATTGTTTGAGTTGAATTTTCTGCTTTGCTTTCATTTTCCTTAGGTGTATCAGTATTAGCTTTTGCATGTTGAAGTTCTACAAAACCATTCGTATTTGAACAAGCTGTAAGCAACATAAAACCAAAAACAAATAATACCCAAATCTTCTTTCGCATATATTACCTCCTCAAACTTTTCTTATTAATGCAGTTTCGACGTAAGGTGGAATATTTCCTTTATTACTTATAGGATTTCAGCGATAATTAACATTTTTGCAATATACTCACCTTAATTAAAATAAAAATCAACATTAAAACTATTCTGTGAAAGATTGGAGAAAACTATTCGGATGTGAGTTTAGAGTGGAGAATTACTAAAATAAACTGATTAAGAAGGCGAAAAGGCACTAATTAGTAAACTAAAAAAACACCTCAAATTTGTAGGTGTTTTATAGTATCTGTCGATGTAATTGATTCTTCCTTAATATCCATAACCTTTTGTAATATACGATTATTATCCTCTTGAGTTAATAATTCCATAATATACTAGATCTTCATATCGATTTTCTTTCCTCACATGGTCAATTAATATACCTTCTTGTTTCATACCTAATTTTTGGATAACTCTTCCCGAAGCTGAATTCGAATTGAAGTAACGAGCGAAAACCTTATGGTATTGTTTTTCATCAAATGCGAATTGTAATATAGCTTGCGCTGCCTCCGTAGCATATCCATTTCCCCAAAATTCTTCACCAATCCAATAGGCTATTTCACCATTATTAAACTGATGATTGTTAGAGAGTGCTATTGCCCCATATAATTCTCCTGTATTCTTATCTGTTATGGCAAATTCATAGGATTTATTATCAATAAAATTATCAAGATGACGTTCAATCCACGATAAAGCATCCTCTCTAGAGTATGGATAGGGTAGGTACAATGTGTTTTTATAAATATTATAATTATTACAAAGTTTAGTAACATCTAATGCATCAGATTTTTGAAAGAGTCTAAGTACTAGCCTTTTAGTGGTTATTGTTTTATTTTGATTATCAAATATCATAATAAATCCTCCCTACATTATATGAAATAGTACTATTACCATGTTAGTTAATTGCACAAAATGGTTAAAACGAGCTTTTCTAATTCTATACTTCGACAGAAAAAGGCAATTACCTTTATTAATCAAGGCAAATAAGCATCATTAATATTTCATCAAGTATAAATAATTTAAGGATAAATAGTTCAATAGTTATTTGTTATAAGGGGATTTAGAGTTGATAAATTGAGTATTAAAGGAAAGGTGAAAAGCATAGAAAGCTATGTGTTAGTGGCTTAAAACAGTGAAAGCTTCTGCAGTTTTTCTAGCAAAAGATAAGGGAGGCTCCACTGATTGGAAATGAACATATAAAATATTGGGGTTGGTAAATATCCAGTGATTATGAATTGCGCTCACAATTAAACCATTTTTAATTAAAATATTTACAAATGGGGTTAACTCACTATCAAGTACGACAACTTCCCCGAGATTTAACGCATTTCCTGAATAATCAAGTGATTCAAAAGTTACTCCAGCATGTACGGCTCCATGAGAAGGACGCCCTTGAATTGTGACATGAAGATTCCTTTTAACTGATATTGAGCACACACCGTGTTGCATATTTGCCGTGCCATTTAAAATTTGCGCACTTTGTTGGCAAAGAGATTGCAAATCCATTGTATAAAAACACCTCAATATTTTTTCTTTAGTCTATGAGCTTAGTTGAAAGTATAGAACGGAGCGGCGAGTATACATGATAGTTATTTTTCCAGCTTTCGGAAACAATCGTGGTACCTATTACCATATGGTATTAATGTTATTACTCCCATTTTGTAACGCATTGATTTTCGATTGGAAAAAATTGAAGGAGAACAGATTAATGTTAAAGGAGATATTAACGATTATTTCTGGAATAATATTTGTAATAATTTTAGTGTTAATAAAATAACTTTCCAATGTAATTAAATCTATGATTACTCAAAATCGGCACTCAAAAGAAAAGGATAGATCAAGCATCTATTTATAGCTCGATCTATCCTTTATCTATGAAAACATCTTCAAAATTAAGTTGATATGTTAGACAGCTAGAATAACTTTTTAAGATAGATTAAAAACTATATTAGAAATAAAAATCCACCAATTGCAAAAAAACTAATGATAGCTATTAGTAAAACACCAGAAGAATCTTTAATAGACTCAAGTAATACTTCTTTGATAGTAACCATATATATTGTGCCCGCGGCTAAACTAATGGCAAACGACCAAAACATTGGATTTCCAATACCAATTGAATTACCTATGTAAGCTCCAATGCCAACTGGAAGTGATATGATCAATGTTAAGAAGAACAAAGTCCATACTCCAAGACCAGCTATAAATAATGGGGTAAATACAATAATCCCTTCAGGTAGATTATGCAGTAAAATGGTGTGTAACAACGATTCCTTGACTACTGAGTTTTGATTTGCTCCTAGTACAATTCCTATAGGTAAGTTGTGGAATGTAATGCTTAGCATTAACAATATCCCAGTTTGTAATGCACCATTTTTCACATGGTTTTTAGTTGCTCCAAAAAGAACATGCAAAACTTTATGAGCAATCTGAAACAATATCACACCTGCAAAGAAACCAATGATAAACGTGATCCAACTGCCAAGAATGATTGCCTCAGGAGCAATCTCAAAGCTTAACAAACCGAGAGTTAAACCTGCGCAAATACCGTAAATAATATCAATTTTCTTTTGAACACCTTTTAATATCCACGCAATTACGCCACCTACGCTAAAGCCAGCTACAGTGTAAACATATCCAATAACATAAATCAAACTCACAATATCATCCTCACTCAGCCTAACTGATTGTCTGTCTATAAGTTAATATGAATTCAGTCATGAATTTATGAAGAGGAGGTAATAATGACTAGATTTTGAATTTCTTTTATACATAATTTAAGTTTTGCATTGGTACTCCTAGGTTTTGGAGAAGGTCTTAAAGATGAAAGAATAGGGAATCTAGTGAAATATGTAGAAAATCAATTAGCAATATAAAAGGATATATAAAGCATTTTTTTAATCGCTTTATATATCCTTTTGAAATTTTGTATATACTAATGGATTTTACTGATCATTACTAGAAACGAGACCCATGTTGCTAGTTGCTTTATCTTTATGAATTAGTTTTGACTCACTTTGATATTGCATAGTATAAACGATTGCTGCTTGTAATAATAATGCTATTTTATAAAAGATGGAGGTTGTTGTGATGTTGAAACTGTTTCAATATAACTGGCAAGTTCGTGATGATTGGTTTACATGGTGCGAAGACATACCGGATGAAGAACTATTAAAGAAACGGGTCGGTGGATTCGAAAGTATCCTACATACCCTGTTTCACATTGTAGATGTGGAATATATGTGGATCTTAGGTTTACGAGGTGAACCAGTACCTGAGGAGCCATTGTTTGAGGATTATACTAGTTTACAAAAATTGAAAAACCTTTCAGCTCAATACCATGAGAAAGTGAAGCCATTTGTAACATCTTGGACAAAAGAAATGGAATCTCGGAAACTTTCAGAAACTGATTTCAATGAAGAACCGATTAGCTCTAGAGACGCTCCAATAAGGCGCCGAGTCATTGAATGTACACACGGAGAGATTATACGTCATGTCATTGTCCACGAAATCCACCATATTGGTCAGTTATCTATATGGGCACGTGAAATAGGAAAGGAACCTGTTTCCGCAAACCTGAGAGGAAGAGGGCTATTCGACAATTAGGAATACAAGCTCATGAAATGATTATAACAGAGGGGATTTTTGCACAGTATGATTTTTTTGGATGCAGTAGGAGAATACTTTAGTCCTCCGGTATTAATTTGTATTAATCATGATATGTTGCAATAACATCCCTGCTATTTCAAATAAAGACCACTAATTGAAAACTAAAATTAACAAGCACACTACCAAAAAGTTTAGTAGTGTGCTTGTTTTAACTATTATTATCGTACTACAACGCCCCATTGAAGAGCGTTGTATGCTAGTTCAAAGTTCGTTTTGCTAACCCAATATTTTTCTTTCTTACTATTAGGATCTGCTACATAGTATGAACCGTTGCTGTTGTATCCGATGACTGTGACAACATGCATGTTATCAACAATATTCTTTGTACCCGCACTACCCATTTTCCACTTGGCCCAAACTGGCTTTTTAAAATCCAATGTTACGTAGACTGCGACTGGATTTCCTTTATCTATTTCTTTTTTGATTTGAGTAGTAGTGTAGCCAGATATATTTGCTACTTTACTGCTATATTCTTTACCATAAGTCGTTAATGGTTTCGGGAAGATGGATTGGAATACACCATTTTGGTTAGCATAAGGATTGCCACCAGCAAAACCTTTATACGGATTACCACCTTTGTCTTTTGGCATATCATCTAAAAATGTACGTAAGCCAACTTTTGAATAGCCTTTGTATTTTAAAGCCATCAATAAACTTGCTCCCTCACAGCCAAATGGAGCATTCACAGGTGATAATTGACTTACAAAAGGTACTTTTAATGTTTTACTCGAATAGCTTTTGACTACAGTACTTGAAATCCAACCTATTTTGCCATTAACCATTACCTTATGCCAAGTTGTAGAACCTACTTTTTTTGTAGCATATGAAGTGAGAACTTTTCCTTTTTCCACTGAAGCAATCACTTTATATTTACTCCCTGCATTCGCACGAACGTTTGATATGTACAAAGTTTGAATCTTCTTTACGGGTGCACTAACCTTGGTAATATGTCTATGCATTTCAGTACCAGCCGTAATAGACGTTGTTTCTGGTGTTATTGATGAGCTAGTTGCCGACAATCCACTTAATAATAATGAAAGACTCATCGTACTTGCCATTAGAATGTTCGTTTTTTTCATTTTAAAAACCTCTCTAAGCTGTTATTTGTTAGGGTAACTCTCCACAAAATCTGTTCTACCATTTAAAAGGTAGTCTAATCACATCGAAAACGGATAATATACAATTAATATCTTATCATGTATTACACTTGTTTTGTAAAAGGAAGAAGTCATGGGATGAAATATTACCCCGGAAATTTTTGTAACATTTTACCAAATAAAGCCGTTATATATTTGGATTAAATGAATGAAGTGTTTTTGTATTCATATATTAAACAAATGGCAAAGAGTGAAACTAATGAAATCCTCCATAAAAGACATACTTATATGTGATACTAAAAGGAGAGAAATAAATGACAAATGTGAAAGCAGAAAAGAATTCTCTTTGGGAATGGACAAAAGCCCTATTCATTGCAGTTGGACTAGCGTTTATATTTCGCTTCTTTCTATTCACTCCTATTATTGTAGAAGGCGAATCAATGATGCCTACTCTAGAAAGTGGGGAACGAATGATAGTCAGTAAAATTGGTCAACCTGATCGTTTTGATATAATTGTGTTTCATGCAACTGAGGACAAGGACTATATAAAACGAGTAATAGGCTTACCAGGAGATCATATCGAGTATAAGAGCGACCAATTATATATTAATGGACAACCGCATGATGAGCCTTATTTAAATAAATATAAAAGCAGTCTGTTGGATGGAGGTACACTAACTGAAGACTTTACACTAGAAGAATACACGCAAATGTCTGTTATCCCAGAAGGCTATGTCTTTGTAATGGGGGATAACCGTAGAAATAGTACTGATAGCCGAATCATTGGTTTAGTTCCCATGAATAAAATAGTAGGAAATGCCGATATAACGATATGGCCAATTGACGACATTGGGTTTATTGAAAAATATAAGTAACGATTGGCGTATTCTGTATGAATATTACAGGGTACGCCATCGTTTTATCTAAGTACTATCAGGGGAAAAATAAAAGGAGAGAGAAATAAATGTATACATATGAAATGTTTGAAATTGACGGAGTTTTTACGCTATTTAGGCCACTTTTTATAATGATTCTCTTGATCTCAATACTTCTTTTTATAGCAATCAACTTACCAAAAGTTCGGAAACGCTTTATTAATGCACTTACAGTTGTAAGTATATCTATCGTAAACGTTTTATTGTCTACTCAATTATTATTTATGGATGGAATCATTGTGGACGAACTCAATTTAGGTGGAGATGCGATTACTTTCTATGTATTTATAGCGATTGTTAGCGTTAGTTTTATAAATGTTATTAGTTATTTCATAAGTCAAAATAGAGACTAATATGATTGTTTATATTGAAGGCAGTTTTAAATCCAAAAAGACAAATAAGCATAAATCTAAGTTAGACTTGTTGACTGAATCTAATCTTAAAGAATCTAATAAGACCACTTTCTCTGAGTTGAAATGGTAATCAACTAGTAAATTTATGGAGACATATGGAGCAATAAGTCTTCATGATAATCATCCCTTACTCTATTAAAGGTCCAGATAATGGAATAACAGGGGAAGTTGACATGTCACCATTTGGTGTCCTATAATCAATTTGACACTAAAAGGTGTCCTATTAGGTTAATATGAAGTTTAATCGACAACAATACAGGAAATAATATTGAAAAGGTGGGGGTGATTTTGAACGATAAAAGCCAAGTAAGGGATGTTTATGACGCTGTTGCGGATCCAACAAGGCGAAAATTACTAAGAATGTTATCAGATGTTGAAGAATTACCCCTACATGAGATAACGGTTCATTTTCAAATGGGCCGTACAGCAGTTTCTAAGCATTTGGCTATTCTTAAAGATGCTGATCTTGTAATTGCTCGAAGGGTTGGTAGAGAGACGAGGTATCGCTTGAATGCCACTCCGTTGAAAGAAATAAAAGATTGGGTATCTTTTTACGAAGGATTCTGGAAAGAAAGAATTATCAAATTAAATCTTATATTGGAGGAACAAAAAATGAAACCAGATGTATCATTAGATTTTCAATTTACAAATTCAATCGAGCAGGTGTGGAATGCTTTAACAGATTCGGATACACTAGCGAAATGGATATGGAAAAATGATTTCAAACCAATCGTGGGACATAAATTCCAATTCCGAGCTGAGCCAAATGAGTGGTGGGATGGAATTGTAGATTGCGAGGTGCTCAAAGTGGACGAGCCTCATACATTATCTTACACTTGGTTAAGTGCTGGGGAAAGCACTACTATTACATGGACTTTGAAAAATGGTTCAGATGGAATTATCCATCTACATCTAGATCAATCTGGATTTAGTGAAGAAACAAAAGCACGCCAAGGAGCTATCGAGGGAGCTAAATATGCTTGGACAAATATGTGTGATCAGCTTGGAAAAGTATTAGCAGAGCTGTAATATGATTTCTTCATTCTCTAGTATGTCTGATTTTCAGGACTAACCTTTTGGGTACTTGAATATATCAATCAAATAGAAATTATAATTATATATCGTTTATACTCATTAACTAATTTTTAACAATCGGGCGCAATTCTGTAGCTAGAATTGTGCTCTTTCTTTATGATAAGAGGCATTTCTGAAGCAAGAAAGAAGCCCTTTTTATTTCTCACCTTATGGAAAAACAAAATTTAAAATCAATGAGCAATTTAAGTGCGTCCAATATTCTTTAAACGATTTTCTAAAACCGGGTGCTTTTCAGGTACACGTTAAGCCTCATTTTAATGGCATGGATTACGTTGAAAAAAGGATCACTAATTGCTGGAATTGAACCATTAAATTGTTTCTTCAAAACGGTTTTAGAAATCATTCTCTACAATAAGTATGAGAATGTCGATTCGAAAAAAGCGCAACAAATTCAATTGAAATTTTACAATTATGGCAATATTAAATTTATAGAATCGAGAGGGCATCACTATGAAAATCAATCAATTAATTGCGAATAATATTAACAAATTAGATGCCGTACTACCAGTAGATAAATCGTTGGGAATTGCTGGTTTGTCTGGATCTGGTAAAACGACTTTTTGTCAAACAATTGGCGAAGAATCCAAGAAGCGTCTCGTTTCTTTATTGCCAAAAGCTGAATATCAGTATTTATTTCCTACAATTATGGATACAAATTTCAGTGCTATCAAGATGGAAGAAATGCCTTTAGTTCTTTTCCTTGGAAAATCATCAATCTCTTCTAATCCACGTTCTACAATTGGCACACATACAGGCGTATTCAAAGACATTCGTGTTACTCTTGCTGAAAAATTCAATTTGTCTCCAGAAGTTTTTTCATTTAATAATGAGTTAGGCTGGTGTCCAGGTTGTAAAGGTCGCGGAACTACTAAAAATGTCGAATGTCCTAAGTGTAAGGGGAAGCGCTATAACCCAGAAGTTGAACAATATATGATTGAATTATTTGGTAAACCACATACTATTTCTGATATCAACGATTTAAGCATTGAATCTATTATATCTCTTGCAGAAGTTTTAAATATTAGTGAAGGTAAACAACATATTCTCAATAATATGATCAATATGAATATCGGTTACTTAACATTAAATCGTATTATGGGTACATTGTCAGGCGGAGAATTAACACGACTATACTTGGCAGAATTCATGGCATCAAGTGAAAATACCGTTATTATTATTGATGAAATCTCGGTAGGCCTTGATCATCAAACACTATTGAAAATTTTAGAACAGATTAAACAATTGGGCTATAAGAATCAAATATGGCTCATTGATCATTCTGACACAGTGCTCGACACAACGGATGAGCAATTGTTCTTTGGTCCAGGTAGTGGGAAATATGGCGGGAAAATTGTTGAAGAATCACCACGTCCCAAACCAATCATTTGGGAACGAAATGAGGCATTGCCAACAGAATACTATCAATTCAAAGATCTATACTGTCGTAATATTCAAATGGAAGAAATTCAGATTCCCAAAAACAGACTTGTAACCTTTACGGGTGAATCAGGATGTGGGAAATCGACTCTTGTAAATGAATGTATGGCCCAAGACTTTTTGAAGAGATATCCAAAAGATAAAATTGTCATGGTTGGGCAGGAACGAAACCAATCGATTACGAGTCGTTCAACAGTTGCGACGTTTCTTGATATTAAAAGGAGTCTCATAAAATATAGTGAAGATATTGATGATATTTTTCAGCGCTCGATTGAAGACATTATTGATGAACTCCCAGAAGGTGATATCGCTCATAAACGCTTGAGTTTATTGATCAAACTTGGTCTTGGTTATTTGACGTTAGAAAGAAAAACACAGTCCTTATCGACTGGTGAATTTCAATGTGTTCATTTAGTTTCTGAGCTGTTTACCAACTCTAGAAACCCACATACGCTTTTTATTTTTGACGAGCCTTCAAAAGGTTTATCCCAAAATATTTTAAATCAATTCATCGATAGTCTCAGAAGCATTTTGCAAGATGAATCCGTCTCAATAATAATGATTGAACATAATTCGTATATGCTGGAAAACTCCGATTTTATAGCTGATTTTGGAGAAAGACAGCTTGCTCCTGTGAGACATTTGGATGTTATCAGTCATGAAGACTATTATCGTCGGAAAAACAGTGAAGATGGAGTTGCTCCAATACAAATTTCTTCAACACTCAATCAACAAAATGGCGTTACCTATTTAACAGAAAATCATATTGCCTATTTTAAAAATGCAGAAAACGTCTATAAGGGTGGTATCTTAAAAAGCTTATCATCAATGGCACGTTTGATATATGGTGAGTACGAATCTGAAACAATTGCCCCCGTCATCGCCATTGATTTAGAACGTCATTTGTATAGTCAATATAGTTTTCTATATGAAATGGGTGGCATGATCAACCATATTGTGGCAGCTCATCCTACCAATAAAAATACGAGTATCTTCGATTTCTATAATCAAGAAAATTATTGTCCATCCTGCTCGGGCCGACAAGTGATAGAAAAATTTGATATTGATATTGTTATTCAAGACAAAACCGTGCCATTCTGGGATGGTCTATTCCATCCAGAAGTAATGAAGGTTTTAGAATACTATCAATATCCAAAATTGCAATTCCTCTTTGATGAAATTAAGAATGAGCTTGGTCATGATCTAAGTAAAAGTTATAATGACATGACAGAAGAAGAAAAACATACCTTTTTATATGGATATTGGGAAAAGTCATTTTATGATAAAGCAGGCAAGGCGAGAAGGACTTGGGAAGGCTTTAATTTCATCATTGGACGCTATATAGTTGTATCGAAATCGATTATTAAAGAGGAAATGAAAGCATCTAAAGAGATGATTACCTGTCCAATCTGTCAAGGAACCGTGCTAAACCACCATAAAAAGCTAAAATTTAACGACACAGATATTCGTGAGATTATTCAGCAGCCTATTGATCAAGTGATTGAAACAGTTGGTCAGTTACAAATACTAGAGAAACTAAAGGCTATTGTCGGCGGTGATATGACTTTGACTGAAGATGTTTCCCTATTACCTAGAGAAGCACAGGTTGCTCTGAAAATGTTTGAACTGGAGCAGGGCAGCTTTGCCCATTATGAAATGGTTTTGCAAAATGTCCTACCATTCTGGGGCAGTATTAGCGGCAATATCGAATCCATCAGTATGAAAAATCAGATCACTATCTGTGATTTTGACAATATTACTGAAACGAGAGAAACAATCATTGAAAAGTATTTCACCAATGGAAAATACAAAAAGCTTACCTATGTATATGAAGCTTTTGGATACAAAAAAATTGTCACTCAAATTAATAAGATTAAAAAAAGTCATCAATGTCCTTTCTGTAAAGGGAAGAAAGTAATTTCAGAAGATGGACTCCACGATGGCGTGTATAAATTATCGGTACCATGTGTTAGTTGTTATGAAAGTGGCATCAATGATGAAGGTCGTAAAGAAATCATCGAAGGCATAGACGTACAAACATGGTTAACTGGCAAAGTAAGTGATGTTGTTTCTGAAAGCCTAAATCTTGAGGCAGTTGCACATATTCCGATTTTCAGCCGTATTCGTGAGTTGAATAAACAAGAGATGATGGCCATATACCAATTCCTTGAGCAAAATAATTAAATTAGAGTAATTAAAATAAGTGATATCTAAGTAAAGAGATAGGCATCCGTCCGTGAAGAAAACTCATTTGCAATATTAAATTGCGAATGAGTTTTCTGCTATTTTGGTAAGGGAATTGTTAGTTTAAAAAGAATAATCAAATTCGCTTTCGCGTATTTACTAATATGTATTTGAACAGCTATCATGCATTTTCAAACCTTTTTTCATACTGCCTCATCGGTAATCTTGAAACAGTATAGGGGCACTAGGATTTGATACAGTTAAGAAATATAGCCACTCTTGTAAATGCATGAATTCATTATCAATTTGCATAGATTCTCGATGTATTGTAGCCCGATTAATGAATGACATAACGGCTTATTAAAGGAGTTTAACCTGTTATTAC
This sequence comes from Viridibacillus sp. KH_047, assembly GCF_057838945.1. Classification (NCBI taxonomy): domain Bacteria; kingdom Bacillati; phylum Bacillota; class Bacilli; order Caryophanales; family Caryophanaceae; genus Viridibacillus; species Viridibacillus sp. KH_047. The sequence goes on from NZ_CM174479.1 coordinate 2,126,736, forward strand.
CTCATGCAGGCTATTCATTTTATTTTTGTATAGAAGTTAAAAATTATATAGCAATCTTACCTTAACTTATGTTGAAGTGAGAATGCTTATTTTGATTTATCCTGCAATATCTACTGAAAATTTCAACTTGAACTCCATTCCTCTAAAATATATTAAGCATTGGGGATACTTGTCATTTTCACTGCGACCTCTTCGGTAATCGCAAGAAATCGTTTGGAAATCGATGTCATGTAACGATCCCTAATTGTAATTATACTAAGTTTTGTTTGTAACACTGGATTTGCTAGTGGCCTAAGTACCGGTAAATCAGGTGAATTAAGTAGCTTGAAACAGCTAGGTGCAAAACAAATTCCTGCTCCTTCCATTACCATCATAAGTGTTGGTAATGTTTCCGTCCCCCAGTAAACGACATTAGGAGTAAATCCACTATTTTGGCATGCCTCGATCACATCATCAGCAACGCCTGATCCATAAGATGTTGAATGTAAAAGAAATCGTTCGTTTTTCAAGTCTGCAATCTCAATAGAATCTTTTTCACATAGATGATGGTTGGGTGGAAGAGCTAAAAGTAAAGGTTCTGTTAGGAGTGTTGAAGTATGGATGTCCTCCGCTCTCACTGAAGTTCGAACAATTCCAATATCTATATTATGACTTCTTAGTTCTTCTAAAATATATGATGTATTACCTTCGCGAACATGTGTAACTATGTTAGGAGTTTCCTTTTGAATTTTTTTTAATACATTTGGCAAAATAAATAGATTTGCGGAAGTAGTACAACCCAATTTCACAGTACCTCTAATTCCTTCATGAAACTCGACTAATTTCTTCTCCGTATTCTCAGATATATCAAGTAACTCTTTTCCTTGTTCATATAAAAATACTCCACTTGGTGTTAATTCAAGAGATCTACCTGAACGATTAAACAAAGTAACATTTAATTCCTGTTCAAATTTCCTAATTAAAATACTTAAGGGGGGTTGGGTCATTTGCAGTGCAGTAGCAGCTTTTGTAATGCTACCTTCCTCAACTACTGTAATAAAACAATGTAAACGATGAAGGTTCATTTTGATAACTCCTTCTTTTAGTATTCATAAAATATATGGAAGTCATATATATATTATAATTTACATTATAAAAATGTAAAGATATACTATTCATATAAATAAGAATAGTTAGAAAATTCAAACTAAAACTAATTTTAGTTTGAAGTTAGTTGATACCAAAGTTAGTCATATTTTTTACAATGCAATATCGAATAGTATAAAAACGATTTCATATTTGAATGGGAAAATATTGGAAAGGTTTGATGATAGCCAATTTAACTAACTATTAAATTAGAAGTCATGATTTAAAATAAATGGAGAATCCATTTATAATGAACCACCAATTCATCGTGATGAAAAATTAAGTTGAGTTAGGAAAATGATTCAAATTATAGCCGATACGATTACTGCTTACACAAAGAATATAAATTGAACAGCGGTTATCTAAACTGAGAGAGAGGGATTATGATGTACAAAATGAAAATGGTATTTATAACTATATTGATTTTAGCATTAATTGGTTGTAGTCCTGATACTGAAGGTAAAGGAAAGAAAGAAAACTCAGGTGGAGAAATAAAAGTTGCTTACCCTGCTGAACCATCGGTACTTGATCCTCATGTAAGTACCGGAATAGCTACAACAGATATTATGTTACACGTCTATGAAACTTTAATTACAGTTGATTCCGATTTCAATATTCACCCTATGTTAGCGGAGTCCTATGAACAAAGTGATGACGGGAAAATAATTACTTTTAAGTTAAGAAAAGGTATCCTTTTTCACAATGGGGATGAAATGGTGGCAGAAGACGTTGTTGCTTCAATGGAGAGATGGAAAAAAGGTGTGGGAAGTAGAGGACAATTTACAGATGCTACCTTTACTGCAGATGGTGATTACACTGTAGTGTTAACTATGCCAGAACGTTTATCTACTGCATTAGTTACCTTATCTTATGGTGGTACAGGATTTGCTGCAATTATGCCGAAATCTGTCATTGAAGATGCTGATGATGTAAGTGTTAAAGAGTATATTGGAACAGGTCCATATAAATTAGTTGAGTGGAAGAGGGGACAAAGCGTTCATCTTACCAGTTTCGATGAGTATAAATCACTAAGTGAACCTGCTAGTGGCTTAGCTGGTAAAAAAGAAGCGCTCGTCAAGGATTTACAGATAATCTTTACACCTGACTCTTCTACTCAGATGGCTGGTATTCAATCTGGTGAATATGACATTGCTCACGAGATTTCTTTAGACAATGCAGAACGTTTAGAAAACGATAAAAATATTAAAAATCATCAGTATCCTGATGCATCTCTCAATATTTACTTTAATAAAAGGTCAGGTCTATTTACAAATGTAAAAGCTAGACAAGCAATTGCTACAGCACTTGATATGGAGAAAATCTTAATAGGTGCCTTTACGAGTGATAAATACTATACACAAAATCATGGAATGATGATGAATCATCAAAAAGGTCAATGGTCTAGTGATGCTGGTAAGGATCGTTATAACCAAAATAATCAAGAAAAGGCAAAAAAATCGTTGAAGGAAATTGGTTATAACGGGGAAGAAATAACTATTTTAACAGACCGAGATTATGAGGCACATTATAATGCTGCTGTTGTTGTTCAAGAACAGCTCAGTCAGATTGGGATGAAAGTTAACTTAGAAGTTTATGATTGGGCAACTGCATCAAAACATCGTGAAGACGATAAAGCATTTGATATTTTCGTTATGGGAAATACACCAGTGCCTGAACCAACTTCAAATGTATATTTGTCCAAGAACTATTCAGGATGGACGGATAGTGCCGATCTGGATAAGATAACAAAGGATTTTAGGAGTCAAGCATCTCTGGAGGATGCGAAAGATGTATATGATGAATTGCAGCAATGGTACTGGGAATACATTCCTGTAATAAAGGTAGGGGATTATGTTGCAGTTGTCTCCATGAGAAATACAATTGAGAACTTTGAAGAGCAAAATAAAAATAGTAGACTCATACTTTGGAATGTTTCGAACAACAAATAAGAAATAATTAATAGTTAATTGCAGGGTATACCCGATGAAATAGTTATTTTGTTTAGTATGAAAAGCACGTAACTGATTTTCAGGACGGTCATCTAAGTAAAATAAGCTAGAGTAAAGTTAGTTGTTATACAAAAAAACGATTAGGTGAAGGAATTGAGTTGTATTACTTATGAGCTCCCTATCTAAGTAAAACTGAAAAAATAGTTAAAATGCGAAGTTATACATTAATAATGTACTAACTAGTTGATTTAGTAAAAGTAAGTCATAACAAATTTATCTGGAGCCTGTTTCTTCTCCTAACTAGGCTCCACTTTTATAAGTAGATATGAGTTTTATAAGAGTACAGCTACATCATGGGTGCACAATTAAAGAATCCAAAATCGAGGGGGAATGAATAATGCACATTTACATAATAAAACGGATTCTCTCACTCATTCCAGTCTTGTTTATTGTCTCAGTAGTCATTTTTATGATCATACACTTGACCCCAGGTGATTCAGCGTCTGTAATTTTGGGTCCAGAGGCAACTGAACAGCAAATCAATGATTTACGCGAGCAACTAGGTTTAAATCTACCGTTATTTGATCAGTATTTAAATTGGATAACGGGTGTACTTAAAGGTGATTTAGGTGAATCATATTTTATGGGAGAACCGGTTTTACAATCGATTATTGAACATCTAAAGCCTACATTTTCACTGGCCATTTTAGCAGAGATGGTTTCATTATTAATAGCAATTCCAATTGGTATTGCTGCGGCTAATCGACGAGGATCATTTACAGATCAATCTATTATGGGTTTTTCTTTACTAGGAATGTCCGTACCAAGCTTTTTATTTGGTCTACTTTTAGTTTTATTATTTGGAGTAACGTTAGGGTGGCTACCAGTCGCTGGTTATCAACCGTTAAGCGCGGGATTGTGGAATCATTTAAAATATCTCATTTTGCCAGCTGTAGCACTTGGTACTATACAAGCAGCCCTTATTGTCCGCATGACGCGTTCTTCCATGTTAGAAGTGCTAGATAAAAACTATATTAAAGCAGCGCGATCAAAGGGGGTAAAACAACATAACGTAGTGTATAAACATGCCCTACGTAATGCCTTTCTTCCCATATTAACAGTAATTGGTCAAACGTTTGGAACTTTGGTAGCGGGAGCAGTCGTCACTGAAACAATTTTTAATATTCCGGGTATCGGTCAACTAATTATTAATTCAGTAGAACGTAGAGACTACTCAGTCATACAGGGCGTTGTTTTATTCGTCACCTTCTCATTTGTTTTCATAAATCTGATAATCGACTTACTGTACGGGATTGTTGACCCGCGTGTCCGTTTAGAAAGAAAATAGAAAGAGGGTTAAGTATGCAGGCTAGCAAAATAAGTGCAGAATTATCAAATATAAAACATGAATTAAAAGAACAACAACGAAAGTTATTCACTAAGCGTTTATTATCTAACAAGCTGATGGTTACAGGGGGCATTATTATAATATTAATAATCATATTTGCCCTCTTAGGACCATTGATTGCCCCCTTTAATCCATATGAAATGGAAGTGACCAACCGCCTTATTGGACCGAATGAAGTCCATCTTTTAGGTACAGACAATTTTGGGCGTGATTTACTATCACGTATTGCTTACGGTTCAAGAGAGACATTGTTGGTTGGTTTTTCAGTTGCAGCATTGTCTTCAGTAGTTGGAATGATTATCGGTTTATACGCGAGTTATTATCGTGTCCTTGATAATGTATTGATGAGAATTTGTGATGGCTTAATGGCAATACCAGCAATCTTATTGGCTATTGCTTTAATGGCTGCAATTGGCCCAACAACTAAAAATGTAATCATTGCTTTAAGTATTGTTTTTACCCCCTATGTTGCAAGGATCATCCGGTCCACTGCCTTAGTAATTAGGGAACAAACATATATCGAAGCAATGAAAGCGCAAGGTGCTAGTACATCAAGGATTATCTGGCGACACATTATGCCTAATACTATTTCACCACTTGTCGTCCAATGTACATTTATTTTTGCTGATGCAATTATTACTGAAGCAGCATTAAGTTTTTTAGGTGCTGGTGTGCCAGCACCTAATCCAAGTTGGGGAAACATTTTATATGACGGAAAGTTGGTCTTATTTAATGCTTGGTGGATGACAGTTTTTCCAGGAATAATAATTGTTTTATCTGTATTGGGCTTGAATTTACTTGGGGATGGTCTTCGTGATTTAATAGATCCACATGTTAAACAAGTAAAAAACTAAGGAATATATTACATCAAGATAATCATAAAAACAATTGGAGTAATAAGTTATAAGTGATAAAAGTGAAGAATCTATGCAGATGATAGGAGGATTACCATGGGAAATCAACAAAAGCTTCTATTGGAAGTGAAAGAGTTAAAGACTCACTTTCAGACTGAACGTGGACGAGTTACAGCAGTTGATGGTGTTTCTTTTCAGTTGCATGGAGGGGAGATATTGGGGGTTGTAGGTGAATCGGGATGCGGTAAGAGTGTTACATCTCAGTCGATTCTACGACTATTTGACGAAAAGTATACAGCCAAGTATGAAGGGGAAATCATCTTTGAAGGAGAAGACTTGTTGGAGTTTTCAGAATCAAGAATGCAAACAGTAAGAGGAAATGACATTTCTATGATTTTTCAGGATGCAGCGAGCTCACTGAATCCAGTGTACACAATAGGATATCAAATTTCAGAAGCAATCATGTTACATCAGAATGTTACAAAAAAAGAAGCTTATGCAAAGACAATAGAAATGCTTAAATTGACTGGAATTCCAGCACCCGAAAAACGAGTTAAAGAGTATCCACATCAATTATCAGGTGGGATGCAACAACGAGCAATGATTGCCATAGGGCTCGCATGCCAACCTAAAATATTAATTGCTGATGAACCAACAACTGCGTTAGATGTAACCATACAGGCACAGATATTAGAATTAATTATTCAGCTAAATTCTGATATTGGAATGGGTGTCATATTTATAACACATGATTTAGGAGTTGTTGCAGAAATTTGTACTCGTGTTGTAGTAATGTATCTTGGCCAAATAGTTGAAGAAGCAAGTGTTGAAAACTTATTTAATAATCCACTTCATCCTTATACAAAAGGATTGATGAAGTCGGTCCCTCACATTGAAAGTGATAGATCCCAAAAATTACATGTAATTGAGGGGAAGGTACCCTCATTAGATGAGATACCTACTGGATGTCGCTTTTCACCCCGCTGTTTCTATGCAGATGATGTGTGTAAAAAAAACGCACCAGATTTAGTACAGTATCATAACAATCAAAAAGTTAGGTGTTGGCACTCAGAGAAAATTGCCCAAGAAGAGAAGGTGGATTATTATGTCACTCCAAGTTAGTGATGAGAAAACCCCATTGTTAGATGTAAAGAATTTAAAAAAATTTTTCCCCGTACATGGTGTAATCGGGAAGTTGGGTAAAGTAAAGGGAGAGTTGAAGGCGGTTAATGATGTTTCGTTTCAATTATTTGAAGGTGAAACTTATAGTTTAGTGGGAGAATCTGGGTGTGGTAAAAGTACTACAGGTAGGACAATTTTAAGATTGACTGATCCGACGGCTGGTAAGGCTATATACAATAATCAAGACCTCTTTCAGCTGTCAGGAAAAAAGGCGCTTAGAAGAATGCGACAGGAAATTCAAATGGTGTTTCAAGATCCATTTTCATCATTAAATCCGCGGAACCGTATTGGTCAAATACTAGAAGAACCATTAGCTATCCACTCTATTGGAAATAAAAAAGAGCGTACGGAAAAAATGATGGATATTTTAGATAAAGTAGGCATGCAAGCAGATCATTACTATCGGTATCCTCATGAGTTTTCCGGTGGACAAAGACAGCGCATTGGTTTGGCGAGGGCGTTAATTGTCAATCCCAAAATAGTGATTACTGATGAACCTGTATCTGCTCTTGATGTGTCCATCCAATCGCAAATTATTAATTTATTGCAAGAGTTGCAAGAAGAATTTAAATTAACATACCTGTTTATTTCTCATGATATAAGTGTCGTTCGTTATATTTCTGATCGAATAGGTGTGATGTACTTAGGGAAAATTGTTGAGGAAGGACCAAACGAAAGTTTGTTTTCTTCACCTCTTCATCCGTATACCCAAGCCTTGTTATCTGCAGTTCCGCTTCCAAATCCACAGATAAAGAAGAATAGGATTATCTTGAAGGGGGATATACCTTCCCCATTAAATCCCCCAGCGGGATGCGTCTTTCATACTCGATGTCCGTATATGAAAGATATATGCAAAAGTGAAGCACCCTTAAAAAAAGAAGTATCTAAAAGACATTTTATTGCGTGTCATCTATATTGAAAATAATTTTACTTGAGCACTATGGAGCTTTCCGGTTTAACTTTTTACTTCACAGGAAAACTCAAAAAATAATAACTAGTTCATTAGTTTCTATTTTTTAGGAACATAATAATATAAATGGAGGTTTTATCAATGACAACTAAAATTACTCAACAATCAAAAACTGTAGAGTTAGCTGAACTGGACAAAAAGCACTTGCTTCATCCAGCTACAAATCCGAAGGCTCTAATTGACAATGGATCGCCTATTATCTTTGCTAAAGGTAAGGGAGTTACAGTTACAAGTACGGATGATGTGGATTACATCGACGGAATGTCAATGCTTTGGAACGTAAACTTAGGACATGGGAATCAAGAACTTGCAGATGCGGGTAATAGTCAATTATCTACTCTTGCCTATGCATCATCATTTAAAGGATTTTCAAATGAACCAGCCATTCTTCTTGCTGAAAAATTAGCTGAGTTAGCACCAGGAGATTTAAATAGTGTATTCTACACTTCAGGTGGGTCAGAATCAAATGATACAGCAATTAAATTAGCTCGTTTCTACTGGGAGCTTAAAGGAAAATCAGAAAAAAGAAAGATTATTGCGCTAACGAATGCTTACCACGGTGTAACAATAGGAGCGCAAACAGCTACAGGCCTTGCAGCATACCACAAGTTCGCATCATCAAATATAGATGGAGTTGTTCGTGCAACTGCCCACCTACTAAACAGTGAGTTAGGTGATAAGAATGATCCAAACTTTGCAGATTCAATTCTTGGAACAATTGAAAGAGAAGGTGCAGATACGATTGCCGGAATTATTATTGAACCTGTACAAGGTGCGGGCGGAGTTAATATTCCACCAGAAGGTTACTTAGAAGCAGTTCGTAAAATTTGTAACGAGCACAATATCCTTTTCATGGCAGACGAAGTTATTTGTGGATTCGGTCGTACGGGGAAAATGTTTGGTGTAGACAACTGGAATGTTGTGCCTGATATGATGTCAATTGCTAAAGGGATTACGAGTGGTTATTCGCAACTTGGCGGCGTCATGATGAATGATGAAATTAGAGAAACAATTGCTAACTTCGATGCTGTTATACCACATGGTTTCACATATAGTGGCCATCCGACTGCTTGTGCGATTGGTCTGAAAAACATTGAAATACTAGAGCGTGATAATATTATTGACCACGTGAACGAAATGGAAAAAGAACTAAAAATAGGATTAGATTACTTAGCTGAAAAACATAGCATTGTAACAAATTGCAGAGCAATTGGTCTACTAGCTGCATTTGAACTATATGAAGATCCAACAAGTGGAAAACTATTTAATCCAACTGTATTCCCAGCAAATGCGGTAGTTGACGCATGTTTCGATCGTCAATTAATATTAAGAGCGCTTGGAGCCAATAACCAAATTGTAGCAATTGCACCACCGCTTATTATTAACAAAGAAGAAATCGAAAAGATGATTCAAATTATAGACGATTCGATTACTGCTTTTAAAAACACACTCAACTAAACTATTCCTATAAAGTAAGTTGAGTAGTGGGGGATATAATTAAATAATAGGAGGTTTTCTAGTGCTTTATATAAACGGTGAATGGCGAGATACAGGAAATAAATTAGATGTAACCAATCCTGCGACAGGAGAATTAATTGGAACTGTTGCTACAGGTGGAAAAAATGAAACCAAAGAAGCAATCGAAAGTGCGAAGAAAGCATTTGAATTGTGGGGTAAGACAACTGGAAATGAGCGTAGCAACTACTTGTCTAAAGTGGTTCAATTGATGAAAGAAAAATCAAAAGAATTAGCTGAAACAATTACGCTTGAAAATGGTAAACCTTTAGCTGATGCTACTCGTGAAGTAGCTGGTGCAATCGGGTATCTAGAATGGTATTCAGAGGAAGCGAAGAGAATTTATGGGGAAACAATTCCGGCATCTGATTCAAATAAACATTTAATGGTAATTCGTGAACCTGTAGGGGTATGTGCAGCAATTACACCATGGAACTTCCCGTTATCTATGATTACAAGAAAAATCGCACCTGCACTTGCTGCAGGTTGTACCATTGTTTTAAAGCCGGCTGATTTAACTCCTCTTTCATCGATAAAGGTATTCGAATGCTTCCATGAAGCTGGACTTCCAGCTGGAGTTGCAAACCTGGTGATTGGCCTAGCTGAAGAAATTGGGAATGAGATGACGAGTAATCCAGATGTTCGTAAAATTACCTTCACTGGATCAACTCGGGTGGGGAAAAAACTTATCCGTGATTCGTCTGATACAGTGAAGAAAATATCAATGGAGCTCGGAGGACACGCACCTTATATTGTGTTTGAGGATGCAGATATTGACGCCGCAGTTAATGGTATATTATTGTCTAAGTTTATTAACTCAGGTCAAACCTGCATTAGTACAAATCGGATTTACGTAGCAGAAACTGTAGCTGATGAATTTTCAGGGAAGTTAGCTGAAAAAGTATCTAAATTAGTTGTAGGAAATGGATTAGAAGATGGCGTAAATGTCGGTCCATTAATTAATGAAGCAGCTCTCGAAAAAGTGAAAAGTCAAGTAGAGGACGCTGTGAAACACGATGGAAAAGTAATTGCAGGTGGAAATGTATTTACATTAAATAATGGTAGCGGTTACTTCTTTGAACCCACTGTTATTCAATATGCAAGTGATAATATGCAGATTACGACAGAAGAAACATTTGGACCAGTTGCACCAATTTATACGTTTAAGACGGAAGAAGAAGTAGTTGAAAGAGCAAACCATCCTGAATATGGTCTTGCAGCTTATTGTTACACGCAAGACATTGGTCGAGGCTTACGAATGATGCGTGCTTTAGAGTTCGGAATTGTTGGTATTAATGATCCAGCTCCTGTGGTTGTACAAGCTCCGTTTGGTGGCATGAAGGAAAGTGGAATGGGGAAAGAAGGCGGTTGGTACGGCCTTGAGGAGTACTTGGAGAAGAAGTTTGTATCGATCTATATAAAGTAATTTTAAAAAAATTGTTACTAATCTAGGTAACTAAATATATTGTAGTAGACTTATCTACATTCTCCAAAAAACTGACTTTCTCCCATACATAGTTTATAAAGGATGTGGATTAAGTCTACACAATTAATAAAGTAATAAAATTTAATTTCATTTCAATAAAATAAGGGGGAGAATTTATTATGCCACAAGTACATTTAAAAAATAATGGACAAGAAATAGTTGTCCGCAATATTTTAAAAGAAGATCTTGCTGAAGTTGCAGCACTTTCTATGAGGTGTTTTGGACCTGATATGTCATTAAAATATGAGCATTTTGAAAGTCAGATTGAGTTGTTTCCTGAAGGTCAAATTTGTCTAGAATATAACGGTGAAATTGTAGGAACCGCTTTAAGTCTAATTGTAAATTTTGAAGATTACGGAGATAGTCACTCATATTTTGAAATCTGTGATTTAGGATTTATTCGAAATCATAACCCTAATGGTAGAAATCTATATGGTATTGAAGTTGGGGTACACGAAGATTTTAGAGGGTTACAATTGGGGCGTCATCTGTATGATGGTCGAAGAAGAATATGTGAAAAACTTAACTTAGAAAGTATCTTAGTAGGTGGTCGTATACCTTTTTACTATAAATATGCTGAGCAGATGAGTGCAGATGAGTATGCAGTAGATGTAATGAAAGGAAAAATATATGATCCTGTATTAACATTCCAAATGAAAAACGGATACGCATTAAATAAAGTAATGCCAGGCTATTTACCTGGGGATGTTGAGTCATTAGAATATGCGACACTTTTGGAATGGAAAAATCCAGATTACAAGCTAAAATTAGTATGAGTCTTATGTCAGTTATGTTCGACTATTCTAATAGGCGAACAGTGGATGCCCATTGTTTATTGCGGGTATTCAACTCCTTTAACAATGTAAGCGCTTTCAGTCATCTGTTATAAGAGTTCCATTAGAAGTGAATCTTAGGTAAAAAGAGGAGTTATTAATGGTTATCGCCGATAAAGTTATTTCGAGTGAAGCAGTTTTTACAGGTTTAGAAAATGAAGCAAAGCCAGCTGCTCTTGCAATTAAAGGAAACAAAATCATTGCGGTAGATTTAATAGAAGAAATAAAAGCATTCATAGGCCTAGACATGAAGGAATTTCATTATGAAAACCAACTCATTATCCTAGGGGGATAGATAAATGACAGAGAAAACTACGCTCAAAAGATCATTAGGTGTTTGGGCAATTGTTGCACTGGGATTAGGATACATGACGCCTACAGTGATCTTTGACACGTTTGGAATTGTATCAAAATTAACAAATGGTGTAGTACCAATGGCGTATCTTGTCGCCTTGTTAGTAATGGTATTGACGGCGATTAGTTACGGAAAGATGGTACAAGTATTTCCGGTTGCTGGTTCAGCATATACATACACCCGGGAAACAATGGGGCCTCACCTAGGATTCCTCGTCGGATGGACATCATTATTAGATTATTTATTATTGCCTTTAGTTAATGCTTTAATTATTAGGATATATATGGAATCTCTGTTTCCGAATGTACCTGTTTGGATTTGGGTTTTTGCTTATGTCATTGTAGTTACTGCAATTAATGCTTATAGTATGGAATCAACATCCAGCTTAAACTTTATACTCGTTGTTTTCACGATTTGTTTAATAGGTATCTTCATAATACTTGCTTCTATACAACTTTATAACGGTATGGGAGATGGTACTTTATTCACGATTAATCCACTATCGCATGAAAATGTGAAGTTAATAACCGTCTTAACCGGGGCAACAGTAGTAGCTTTCTCGTTTATCGGTTTTGATGCAATAACAATGTACACGGAAGAAGCAAAGGATACATCAACAGTTCCTAGAGCAATCCTTCTAACAGTTTTAATCGGTGGAGCTATTTTCTTTATTGCTTCTTACTATACACAAGCTTTATTCCCGGATGTTTCTGTTTTCAAAAATGTAGATGATACATTGCCGGAAATTGGTTTATACGTGGGAGGGAAGTTTTTCCAACTATTTTTCATTGCAGGAGCTTTCGCAGCTACTGTAGCTTCAGGACTTGCATCTCATGCAAGTGCATCTCGTTTACTGTTTGTTATGGGCAGAAATGGTGTACTTCCTAAAAAAACTTTCGGATACTTACACCCTAAATTTAGAACGCCTGTTTTTACGATTGTTTTGACGGGAATCGTATCATTATTTGCAGTAGGACCAAATTTAGAATTAATTGCTTCAGTCATTAACTTTGGGTCATTAATTGCATTCACATTCGTTAACCTATCTGTTATTGTTCATTTCTATATTCGTCAGAAAAGAAGATCAGGTAGCGAAACGTTTAAGTACTTAATTATGCCTTCTTTAGGAGCATTAGCTACCGGAGTTCTTTGGTATCATCTACACGCTGATGCATTTATAGGCGGAATCGTTTGGCTTATAGTCGGAATCATTTATATGCTATTTATAACAAGATTATTTAAAAAAGAACTTGGAAGCATGGACTCTATTGATGACTTGGAGTCATTGGATAAAGAGATTTTTAATGTAGGTTAAGGTTTTGAAATAACTATTTAGAGGATGAGAATCTCTTAGATAATCTCCCTCTTTTTAGTGAAACAAGAAGTAAATAAAGGAGTGATTGCTTTGAAAGAAAAAATTCGACTGTATATAGAAGAAAATAAAGAAGAATTATTTAGAATAATTCAAGACGTCGTACGTATAAAAAGCGTTGTTGGCAATGAACAAGAGATGCAATTATACATGAAGAAAAAATATGAAGAACTTAACTTGACTACGCATGAGATTGAACCAAAATATGAGAAAGTTTCAGCTCATGAAGCGTTTATTGATTCAGGTATTCCGTTTGAAGACCGAAAAAATATTATTGGAATATATAAAGGTGTCTCAAATGGTAAGTCTTTAACTATTCATGGGCATGTGGATGTTGTTTCTCCAGAACCAAATTCAAACTGGACGATAGAACCATGGAGTGGAGATATTATTGGAAACAAGTTATACGGTCGAGGTTCTGCCGATATGAAAGCAGGACTTATTTCAAATTGGTTCGCATTGAAAACATTAATTGATTTAGGTTATCCAATTGCTGGAGATGTTCAACTACATTCAGTAATAGAAGAAGAAGCTGGTGGTGGAGGTGGAGCTTTAGCATGTTTGGAGGAAGGCTTCGTAACGGATGGGTACATTTCGACAGAGCCACATAATTTGAATATGACAATAAGTCATGGGGGTATTATGTATTTCCGAGTGTACGTAAAGGGAAGAACAGCACATGCTGGTTTAGCGCATGAAGGCATAAATGCTATTTCAAAAATGATGAAAATCCTTAGTGCGCTGGATGAATTAAGTGAATGGCGTGCTAAAAATGTTAAGTTTGATTTATTTGAAAAGGGATCTGGACAGTCCGTTCACTTAAACTTAGGTGTACTAAAAGCTGGGGACTGGGTATCGACAGTTCCTGGGGAAGCGATCCTCGAAGGAAGAATTGGTTTTATCCCAGGGGAAACTCGCGAAGAAATTAAGCAACTAGTACAAGACACGATTATGAAATCGGTCTTAGGCGATGAGTGGATGGATAAAAATCCGCCTGTTATAGAGTGGTTTGGATGGTCAACGGAACCATGGCACCAAGATCCTGAGAACCCTTTTGTAAAATTATTCATCGAAAATGCAGAAGATGTCATGGGACATAAAGTAAATACGGTTGGAAGAGCTTCAGGAAATGATGCACGATTTACTCAGTATTACGGAAAACAAGGATTGTGCTTTGGGCCAATTGGAGAAAATATGCATGGACCAGATGAATGTGTTCATTTAGATAGCGTAGTAGAAGTAACTAATGTTTTGGCAAATTATATTATTAAGTGGAGCGAGAGTTAATCATCGTAATTTTTGAAAATTTCCATTTTAAACTAATATAGTGTCGCTCATAATGCTTCCATCTGGGTAGCTGATTAAAAGAAAAGACTCAAGTTTAATGAATAAACGAAATAATTTAAATGATCAAAATTAATTAAAAATTAAACCGATTAATTTCCGAGATGTAAGTAAATTACATTTTAGTAGTTGGAATGCTTATTGCTTAGTTAATTGAGTGTATTGTTTAAAACATTTAAAAGAGAGGATGTATTTTTATGAAAAGAAATTATTCTATTGAAGAACTTAAAGTGTTAGACCAAAAGCATTTTCTACACCCTACTTCACCAGTAAAGACGGAAAATGGACCGGCATTTATTTTTACAGAAGGAGAAGGTGTCTATCTGTATGATATTACAGGTAAAAAAGTTATTGATGGTATGTCTTCACTTTGGAATGTGAATATCGGCCATGGTAGAACAGAACTTGGTGAAGTAGCGAAGGAACAAATGAATAAATTAGCCTTCAGTTCTTGTTTCGCAACGTTTAGTAATGAGCCTGCCATTCTATTAGCAAAAAAGTTAGCAGAATTAGCACCTGGTGATTTAAATACTACATTTTTTACGTCTGGTGGTTCCGAATCCAATGATAGCGCCTATAAATTGGCTCGTCATTATTGGATATTAAAAGGGGTAACTTCTCGGAAGAAAATTATCTCAAGATCGAAATCTTATCACGGGGTGGCAATTGGTGCTACAAGTGCGACGGGTTTAAAAGCATTTCGTGATTTTACAAATTCTAATGCACCGGATTTTCTATTCGTAGATCATTTCTCCATACAGGCTTTACGTGATTTGATTGAAACTGAAGGTCCCGAAACAATAGCTGCTTTCATCACTGAGCCAGTACAAGGTGCGGGGGGGGTGCATATTGCACCGGATAATTATTTCAAAGAAATTCGTGAAATTTGCAATGAGTACGGTATTTTGATGATAACTGATGAAGTTATTACAGGGTTTGGTAGAACAGGTAAGTTTTTTGCGATGGAACATTTTAATGTGGTACCAGATATCATGTGCTTTGCAAAAGGTGTTACTAGTGGATATGCACAATTAGGTGGTGTAATGATCTCAGAGAAAATACACAAAGAATTTTCTGAGTTATCAGAAGGAACGATATTGCATGGATACACTTATAGTGGTCATCCAATGGCCTGTGCAGTTGGGTTGAGAAACATTGAAATTATAGAAAAAGATAATTTAGTAGCAAATTCAGAGATTCGTGGTCAAGAGCTATTAGCAGGGTTAAAAGTATTACAAGCGAAGTATCCATTTATTGTAGATGCAAGAGGTTTAGGTTTAATGGCAGGTATAGAAATCTCTAATGAAGGAAGACTACTCGCTCCGCAAATAGTGACAGAGGCAGCAAAGCTGGGATTAATATGTCGTTCTGTTGTACTAGATGCTCAAGATATTGTTGTATTTTCACCACCATTATCAATAAGCCAAAAGGAGTTAAGAGATTTATTAGATATTCTAGAAAAAGCGATTCAAGAAGTAGAGAATCAGGTATTGGCAAATAAGTTGTAATACGAAATGTGAGGTAATTATGATGAAGAAAAATTTATTTATCAATGGGGATTGGGTGGAGGCAGCAGAGTATACAGAATTACGCTCTCCATATAGTGGCGAAGTCATTGCAGAAATACCGAAGGCAAATGTCGAGGAAGTAGAAGCAGCTTTAGTAGCTGCCGATGCTGCACGTAAAACGATGGCGATTATGCCTTTGTATAAGCGTGCGATTATTCTTGAAAAATTATCTTCTTTATTAGAAGCACGTGCTGAAGAAGCAGCAGAGCTAATAGCACTAGAAGCAGCCAAGCCTATTTCAACCGCAAAAGTTGAAGTTCAGCGTACAATTCAAACGTATAAATTTGCTGCTGAAGAAGCAAAGCGAATACACGGAGAAACAATTCCTGTGGATGCTGCCCCAGGTGGAGAAGGGCGCATTGCCTATACGGTTCGTGAACCATTAGGCGTCGTGGCAGCTATTACACCTTTTAATTTCCCAATGAATTTAGTAGCGCATAAAGTAGGGCCAGCAATAGCATCTGGTAACACGGTTGTATTAAAACCTGCAAGTCAAACACCATTAACCTCCTATTTTATTGGTGAATTATTAGCAGAGGCAGGATTACCGAAGGGTGCGTTAAATATCGTTACAGGTGCAGGTTCCTTAGTTGGCAACAAATTAGTCACGGATAATCGCGTGAAAAAGATTTCTTTTACAGGTAGCCCCGCTGTAGGTATTGGCATACGCAATCAGGCAGGCCTAAAGAAAGTAACGCTTGAATTGGGTTCTAATGCGGCCGTTATTATCGATGAAAATGTTAATATTGATAAATTAATTCCACGTGTCGTATCCGGAGCATTTGGATTCCAAGGGCAGGTATGTATTTCAGTTCAACGAATCTATGTTCACGAAAAAATGTACGATTTGTTTTTAGAAAAATTTGTAGCAGCTACAAAAGAGTTGAAGCTCGGTGATCCACTAGATCCTACAACAGATGTTTCAGCCTTAATCAGTCCACAAG
Organism: Viridibacillus sp. KH_047; assembly: GCF_057838945.1. Lineage (NCBI taxonomy): Bacteria > Bacillati > Bacillota > Bacilli > Caryophanales > Caryophanaceae > Viridibacillus > Viridibacillus sp. KH_047. The sequence continues at coordinate 2,143,641 of NZ_CM174479.1, forward strand.
ATGTAAAACGGACATTAAGTTGGATTGAAGAAGCAAAAGGGCAAGGGGCAATTATTGCAACTGGTGGAGAATCTGAAGGGAATATCTTACAACCTACCGTACTATTAAATGTAAAATCGGAGCAGAAGGTTTCCTGTCAGGAGGTATTCGCACCAATCGTATCTATTATGAAGTTCACATCTATTCAAGAAGCATTTGATCAAGTAAATGACTCCAGATATGGTTTGCAAGCTGGTGTTTATACAGATAATATCCATGTTGCTTTACAGGCAACGCAAAAACTCCATGTAGGTGGTGTCATTATAAATGATATTCCTACATTCCGTTTAGATCATCTACCATATGGTGGCGTGAAGGAAAGTGGTATGGGAAGAGAAGGCCTGAAGTATGCAATTGAGGAAATGACAGAAATGAAACTTGTAGTAATAAATCAAAACTAATGAAAAAATAGGTAGGAGGAAAAATAATGAAAATTGGTGTACCTAAAGAAATAAAAAATAATGAAAATCGAGTAGGAATTACTCCAGCAGGTGTTGTGTCTTACAAAAAAGGTGGTCATGAAGTAATAATTGAATCGAGTGCAGGGGTAGGTAGTGGATTTACAGACCAAGATTATTTAGATGTAGGCGCTCAAATTACTAAATCAACTAAGGAAGCTTGGGACGTTGATATGGTGATTAAAGTGAAGGAGCCTATTCAGGAGGAATACAAATATTTTAAAGAGAATCTAATTCTCTACACATACCTACATTTAGCTCCAGAGCCAGAATTAACGAAAGCTTTGCTTGAAAGTAAAGTTACCGGAATTGCTTATGAAACAATTCAATTAGATACAGGTGCATTACCGTTGTTAACTCCAATGAGTGAAGTTGCAGGACGAATGTCTGTACAAATTGGTGCACAGTTTTTAGAAAATTCCAAAGGAGGCAAAGGAGTTCTCTTAGGTGGTATTCCTGGTGTTGGACCTGGAAATGTAGTGATTGTAGGTGCTGGAGTTGTCGGAACGAATGCTGCGAAAATGGCAGTAGGATTAGGTGCAAACGTAACAATTTTAGACGTTAATATTACACGCTTAAGTCAATTAGATGATATGTTCCAAGGACGTGTTCGTACACTTGCATCAAATGCCTACAATATCGCTGAAGCAGTGAAAACAGCAGATTTGTTAATTGGTGCTGTGCTAATTCCAGGTTCACGTGCACCACAATTAGTTTCAAAAGAAATGGTTCAAACGATGCAAGAGGGGTCTGTTGTAGTTGATGTAGCGGTAGATCAAGGGGGTTCTATTGAAACAATTGATCGAATTACTACTCATAGTAATCCGACTTATGAAGTATACGGTGTTGTGCATTACGCAGTTGCGAATATGCCAGGTGCTGTCGCGCGTACCTCAACAATGGGCTTGTCAAATGTAACTGTTCCATACGGTTTGCAAATAGCTAATAAAGGCTATCGCCAAGCTGCTTTAGATAATCCTGTTTTAGCGAAGGGGATTAACGTAGTAAATGGTAAAATCGTATATAAAGCGGTAGCTGATGCACATGGATTACCATATACGGATCTTCAAGCAGAATTAGCAGCAGATTCAACTCCGACGTTAGCAGTTAAATAGAATAAGTGATATTTAAATAAAGAGCTAGCTGTAAGTCAGTGAAGAAAACTCATTTGCAATGATAAATTGCAAATGAGTTTTTTAAGGGAGACTGTTGCCTCCCTCTGTATAAATTTAAAAGTAGTATCCTAAGCAGATATTACTTTACCTATCACGACCGCGGTCAATTCTTGTCCGAAGACTGCTACCGCCGTCATTCTCCCAGCGATCAATGTCCAAATAATCATCTTCCCAGACTTCAGGTATTCCTCCGCCACCTGAAGGGGTTCCAGTTCCCATTACTGAAATACTCACAATATCAACAATGTCATTTTATACATCATCCTTTTTTAAATATTTCATACCAATATCTATATTATGTAATGTGTATTGATTTAGTTCATTGCCCATACCAAAAAATGTATTGACCAATCCTTTATAGAATATCTATTTTAGATAATTCATCTCCTTAAACTAACGAGGAGTGCGTTGATCCAAGTAGAATAAGCGATTTGCATGTCTGTATTAAAGAGGTATTTTTGAAAGTATATCGAAGTAGTAAAGATGGAAAAATTGTGAAACTAATTTGGTATTTGATATTGATGTAAATTAGAAGTTTGTGGATTATTGTACTGCATAAAATTCAAATGAATGAACGCTCAATCAGGTTCTTTTAGTTCACAAGATTTAGGAGGAATAACTAATGGGGCAATCTAGTATTATTTTCTTTGAAAGAAAATTTCCGAGTGCAAACATGATTCTTATTAAGGATCAGCTACCAATCCTAATTGATACTGGTTTTGGGAGTGATGTGAAGGAGACAGAGGAATTAATTAAAGAAGTAGGCGTATCACCAGAAGATTTACACCTTATTGTGAATACGCACTATCATAGTGATCATGTAGGAGGCAATTTTCATCTCCAACAAAAGTATGGTGTTAAGATTGCTGCTCATAAATGGGACGCCGATTTAATTAATTCTTGTGACCCTGAATCTTGTAGTGCAGAATGGTTAGATCAGCCTGTAGAACCTTATCGAGTTGATACAAAGCTCTCGGAAAATGATGAGATTCATACAGGAAGTAGAATTTTGAAAGTCTTACACACACCAGGACATACGTTAGGGCATATTTCTTTATATGAACCTAAAGATGAGATATTAATATGTGGGGATCTCTTTCATAAAAATGATATTGGTTGGTTAAATATTTTTCGAGAGGGTGTCTCGTCTATCCAACGATCACTTGAAAGTTTGGATCAGTTATCCGCCCTCCGTATTCAACATGCATATTCAGGACATGGATCTGAAATAGAGAATCCTAAGACTTCTATCGATGCTGCAAGGGAACGATTTGAAAAGTGGCTCAAGACGCCAGAAAAAATTGCATGGCATGCCTGCAAAAGGATTTTTTCATTCACATTAATCATTAAAAACGGTTTGGCAAAAGAAGAAATCAGAAACTACCTACTCAAGTGTGGTTGGTTCCAAGATTTTGCACGCTACTCTTTCCAGCTTCAGCCAGAAGAATTTATCCAAGTCCTGATCGATGAAATGATTCGTTCCGGAGCAGCGAGCTGGCATAATAATTATTTAATCGCTACCACTCCATACAAAGCACCACTAAAGAAATGGATGGACAAGAACATTAAACCGAAAGAATGGAAACTTTAGGGCTTTAGAGTTTTCACAATTAATTAAAAGGGGAGATTTGTATGCCATTAAAAGTAGGAGATATCATTACGTTTGAACGGACTTTTACAGTAAGGGATGTTGAATTATTTACAGAAATTTCAGGTGATGAAGGGATTCATCATAGAACACCAGATGAACAGGGAAGACTTGTTATTCAAGGGTTATTAACGGCAACTCTGCCTACAAAAGTAGGTGGAGATCATAACGTCATGGCTCGCAATATGAATTTCGAATTTTCAAGACCTGTGTTTACGGGGGATACAATTATTTGTGAAGTGAAAATTGAAAAATACGAAGCGCAAGCAAATAATAGAACAGCTATTATCGCATCCTTTTTATGTAAAAATCAAAACGAAAAAGAAGTATTAAAAGGGGAATTCTCAGGTGTAATACTATAAGTTATTTAAACTCTTTTCAACAAACAAAGCCTTCGAGTTCAATTAAATACATTACAAAAAATTCATTGGGTAGTATAGGGACTGACTTCTGTCTTAAGTACAGAGGTCAGTCCCTACCACATTTTTATTATAATTTCACAAGTGTTCTACCTTTTGCTTGCCCCTTAAGAAGGGTAGGGAGAACTTCCGGAAGTTGTTGTAGTGTCACTTCTTGTTGTATGAATTTTTCTAGGTTTTCTGGTTTGAAATCTGTTGCTAAACGATCCCATACTTTCAAACGTGTTTCCATAGGACAATATACAGAATCAATTCCAAGTAAATTTATTCCTCTTAAAATAAATGGAAAGACGGTTGTCGGAAGTTTTGTCCCTGCTGTTAATCCACTTACCGCAACTGAACCGCCGTATTGAATTTGGCTTAATAAAGATGCCAGAGGTTCACCACCAACTGGATCGACGGCAGCAGCCCATTTTTGTTTGCCTAATGCTCTGATTTTCCCATCAAATACCTCGTCACGAGAAACAATTGAGGTGGCCCCAAGGCTTCTCAAAAACTCTTGTTCAGATTCTTTACCTGTACTTGCCTCAACTTGATAACCGAGAGTTGATAGAATAGAAACAGCAAAGCTACCAACACCTCCAGTTGCACCTGTTACAAGTACCTTACCCTTTTCTGGAGATACACTATTTTCTTCTAATCTCAACACGGACAATGCCGCAGTAAAACCAGCTGTTCCAATAATCATTGCTTCTTTTAACGTAAGACCTTTTGGAAGTGGAACAATCCAATTAGCTGGAATGCGCGCATACTCACTATAACCACCGAAATGGGAGACACCAATGTCATAGCTAGTCGCAAGAACCTCGTCACCTTCTTGAAAGCGAGGATCATTAGACGAAACTACAATACCAGCTAAATCAATTCCAGGGACAAATGGATATGTATTAACGATGTTGCCGTTTGGAATAGTCGCCAAACTATCTTTATAGTTGATCGATGAATATGATACTTTAATTAACACATCACCATCGGGTAGATCATTTAGAGTTAGCTCATTAACTTTTACCGTAAAATCATCCTCTTTATTTACTACCAATGCTTTAAATCTATCTATCATTAGAACCACCCCTTTATTATACTTCGACTATAGAATAACAAAATTATTCTGACCGGTCAAAATAATTTTAAGGTGTTTAAATTAATGTATAATTGGTATATTAAGTCTTACGGAGGTACGTATGAAAAAGAAAGAAGAAGAACGAAAAACACAAATAATGAAAGCAGCCTATAATGTAGTTTCGGAATTAGGTTATGACAACGTCACTCTACAGCATATTGCGGATAATGCTGGCGTATCTAAAGGGGTTGTTCACTATTATTTTAACAGCAAACAAAACATCCTATTGGAATTACTAGAATCAATTACAAACCAAATTTATAGATATGAATTAGAAGCGATTGATCAACACCAAACAGCCTTAGCAAAACTTAGAGCATACTTAAACGCAGTTTTTATTTCACCGCAAAAAAATAGAAAGTTTTACAGTGTTTATTTAGATTTTTTGGCTCAAGCAAATGGTAATGCAGAGTATAAAAGAATAAACATGAACTTTTATGAGAATTGCTGGGGAATTGGGAAAGAAATAATTGAGTTAGGCAAAAAAGAAGGTGTATTTAGCCAGGAGATTGACACGTTTACAAATGCAAAAATGATGAGAGCTCTTATTGATGGATCATTAATTCAATGGTTAACATCCAATGAGGAAGAGCTCCATCAATTCTATAAAGAGTCCTGTATAAATAGCATCTTAAATTTACTACAATATTCGAAGGAAAGAATAGATTGAAAATGCTGTTTTAACAATTGGAAACAGTTGATGGAAACGAATTAAATGATGTTGTTCAAAAGAATATTTCACGATTAATAAGGTCGGAACTTGTTGTACTAAGTTCGGGCCTTTTATTTTTCCCTAAATTCACTTGTCAATGGTATGAAGCTTCAGTGAACTACTAAATACAGATAACTATGCGCATGCTATAGAATATCTAGTTCATCATGCTTCTAAGGCAATTAGACATTAGAACGTTAAATATGATTGAGATTTAAAAATAAAATTGTTGCATGGCGTTAAAGGTACTGTTGAAAAAGCCAATGAAGTTCTATTGGTATTAGAAAAACGTGTAATTGTCTAAAACAAAATACATATGATCATGTTTGCGAGTCGTTTAGAAATTGTTAAATTTACCGAAGTCGTATAAGAAAATCAACTAGATGTTGTCACTCTTTTGGAATACATTATATAAAGTCTGAAAATTCAAATCATTAGATGGGACTTCATCGTGAATTAATATATAAAATCTGATTGGGGAGGCAGAGGATCTTATGGAAGTATTGTGTTATGAACCAAGTAAAATACGTATAAATTCTAGAAAAACACTAATTATGGACTTTTTAGCAGGTGATATTGTGATTGAAATCGATGGTGAATTGTACTTTTTAGAGTCAACCAATGGACAATGCATAGAATTTGATATAAATACAAGTCGCATTGTAAATGACAACTCCATTTATAGGTTCACTAATAATACAGTACTTACCCTCCGAGACCTTGCTGAAAAAAGTAATCTTATCGCGGTTATTAAAACATATACAAGTCGTTTCGTTATGAAATTACAAAAGTTAAATGAACCTCAAATAACACCAGAAACGGAGAAGCTCATTGCTGAAATTGAAAAGAAAAATTTTGAGTGGCTCATTGATTTTGCTTTAGACACGGGAGATAAAGAATTATTTTATAAATTAATAAAAGGACCATAGATTTAACATGGTCGTAGTTATTCAATTAGAAATCTAACCTCATTTAATAATCCCAATATTTTGAATTTCTTACATGAAAGGATATATAATGAATAGAGAGTTTTATATAAGCAATTTTAAAAAATGTATATTGGATTGATGACTATCAAAAGAAAAACTGAGTAATGTAAATTCTTCATTTTTAGGGGTGTATAAATGGGCGAACAAATTAGTATTTTTACCGTAAATAGCTTTTCTGAAGATCCATTATTAAAAAAAATAGAACAGTTACAGGTCGGAGAACAGGTTATGATCCAAAGTTACATGGTGGAGCGTACAAACAAATTTTACGAAATTCAAAATGATGAGGTACATGAGTGCTTTCATACCAAACAAGAATGTTGCAACTATATTGATGAGAACTTATAACAATTTCAACTTAAGATATGTAAATTTTGAAATGGAAGAAACACAGAACGGAGATAACTCCTACTGTGTTTCTTTTTTGTGCTTAGATGCGAAGGGTGCCTAAAAAGGGATTATTCAGGAGATAATCTTAAAAGTCAAAGTTTTATAGCAGCTAAGGCTGAAACAAAGGAACAAACTTTTCGATATTAATTTTCTATATATTCCCTTTTTATCAGATGTATAATTTGGGCAATATATATATAACAGCAATAATCGTTTTTCAATTTGAAGGGTTTTTTACCGCATACATTTCATTTAGAAATACTTACCTCAAATTTGTGAATATGACTGCTAAATAATCATATTGCAGGAAAGGAGACATTAATGGTCAAGAAAATATCTAATTTAGTTTTGTTTTTATTTATATTTGTATTAACTGGTTGTGTGAATGATGAAGCAGCAAAAGAAGAGATCATTTCAGATGAATCATTTGATGTTGAAAATGTTGATTTTTATAAAGGTAAGGCAATGGAGAGCAATCAAGTAATCGTTGAAACAGCAGACATGATGTATAGAGAGAATGCTACAGTTTTCACCTTTCAAAAAGGGGATAGCGGTAAAACGAAATTAAAGAAAACAAAAACTAAAGCAGAATACGACAAGATTAAAATTAGATATGTACTAGAAATAGGAAAAGAAGATTTAAAAGAAATAAGTACGAGGTATAGTGATGTGATTAAAAATACGTTACCGATAGATGATCATTGAAACTGATGTATTTGTGAGTTAATGATTGTTCAGAAGTAATTCCTACATCCCTCAAATAGCGTAATCAACAGGATTCGTTTATACAGAACGAATTCTTTTTTTGTAATTCCGATGAAACTGGGCGTAACTAATGAACCTTCTGCTTTTAGTAGTATTAAACAATAAAAACGGGATAACTATTAAATTAAAACATAAAATGTATATTTATTTGATAATATTTAGTACCAGGTGCTATAAATAAGTGTTAATATGATTAAGATAAACAACTTGGAGGTTTTTTTATGTTTCTATCAAAAGCGAGAATAACAGCTATCGGTTCGTATGTACCTGAACGAACATTAACTAATACAGATTTAGAAAAACTTGTTGAGACAAATGATGATTGGATAGTGCAACGTACAGGAATAAAAGAGCGAAGAATGGCGCGAGAAGATGAGTTTACAAGTGATTTAGCTTATCAGGCTGTTCGAAATCTAATGGAGCGATACGATAAATCTGTCGATGATGTGGATTTGATCATCGTTTGTACGATGACTCCTGATTTCAAAACGCCAAGTGTCGCTTCTACACTGCAGGCGAAGTTAGGCATAAAGAATACAGGTGCTTTTGATTTAAATACAGCATGTTCTGGTTTTACGTATGGATTATACGTAGCTAATGGGATGATTACATCAGGATTAAATAAAAAAGTCTTGGTGGTTGGGTCAGAGACTTTATCTAGAATTACAGATTATACTGATAGAGCTACTTGTATTCTATTTGGAGACGGAGCTGGAGCAGTGCTCTTAGAATATGATGAACAACAACCAAGTTTCATTTCTTCACATATAGGTTCTGAAGGTGAAGGTGGCAAGAGCTTATATTGTTCGAATCTATCAAACATGATGAACGGTGAAGAAATAGTAGACAATGGAAAATTTGTTCAAAATGGGCGAGCTGTTTATAAGTGGGCTGTCACAACAGTACCTAAAGGAATGAGAACGGTATTGCAGAATGCTTCAATGGAATTAAAGGATGTAGATTGGTTCGTCCCTCACAGTGCAAATTTAAGAATGATTGAATCGATATGTGAGAAGAGCGATTTTCCTATTGAGCAAACATTATATAGCTTAGTTGATTTTGGTAATACTTCAGCAGCAACAATACCACTGTCATTAGATCAAGGGGTTCGTGAAGGAAAAGTTAAGAACGGAGATAAGATCTTATTATACGGATTCGGTGGAGGTTTAGCACACGCAGGATTACTTATCAATTGGACAGTTGAATAGAGAAGTTGATACTTATTATAAAAACGTGTGATAGACCAATTTGTGAAGAAATTATACATTATTAAATATACAGGATTAATAACATTTTATATGGAGCTAGATAGATGAGTGCCAGAAGTCGCTCATCTTTTTTTGAATTCATAAGTTTTAATAGAGAAAATTTATTAATGACAATGCATAAGTTACGCCTATTATCGATAAATATAAAATAGCATTCATTTTATTAAATACTTTAAGTTATGCAATCTGAGAAGATGTAGAGAGGTGATTAATACTCATGATTAAGAAGACAATTATTCTACTTTTTTTTATAATGATTATCTTAATATTATTTACTTTTTCAATCAAACCTACTATTAATTTTGATAATAATTACTATGCTCAAAAGATTTCAGATGCACTTGGTACATATATAGAAAGCGATGAGCTAATTGAATCTCTTACAATCAAAAATGGGAAAACCTTTTTCTATTCGGATCCAAACCGTAAATCGGTTGAAATCTTTTACTTTGAAGATGGAATACTTAGTTACAACGGTAAAATGAACTACGAAGTGTGGAAGAGGAAGGACCACGAAGGAGATCCAGTAGAATGGATATATCACGAGCTAGAGGATGGTGAAAGTATTATTTGGGGAGTATCACTAACGGATGATACTATCGAAATAAATAATAAAGTTAAAGTTCAAGATTATATACAATTAGAAAATGGAGTCAACGTCTTTTTCTCTAAAAATAAAGCAGAACTTAATTTACCTATTGAAGTGACATTGAAGAACAAAAATTGATTGGAAAATAACATGTACTGTTCATGCTGCACTATTTATAAATACAACCGAATCGCCTCTTCTTTGTAAAGGGTTCGGTTTAAGAGTACAAACCTAATTAAAGTATTAATTGTAGGTTCAAATCGCATTTGATTTGAACTTTTTATTTTTGTTAATTTAACATGCTTTATTTCCAATTTAAGTATATAATGGAGCGTAAACTGACATATCTGTATCTAAAAGGATTATATTAAACTCAAACATTTCTAAAAATAGATGATCCACTACGAATGTTTTGAACATCCTTTAGCGACTCCAGATAGTGGCTTTCATACAGTCGATTGCTTAACAACTTAGACCTTCCTAGAACCAAAGGATATTTTGGCTCTAATTCAAATATGATTGATCATATACCAAATACATTCGGAGGGGATCATGATGAAAGTAAATAAAAAGAATATACAAACGAACGACAACACAATAAGTTATTCACATATTGAAACGGGGTCCAAAACAATTTGCTTTATGTTTTCAGGTTCAGGATACAATTACGATAAGCCCTTATTTTATTATGCAACTATGATGATGCTTCAAAATAAAATAGATATTGTACATATCCATTACTCCTATAGTGAACATATATTGAAAAAAACTCTTGAGGATTTATCTAAAGTAATGATGGCTGATATAAACCCAGTAATGTTAGACGTTCTAAAAAATGGTCAATACAAGGAAACGATTTTTTTAGGAAAGTCTCTTGGAACAATTCCAATTGCTATTGACATTATGAAAAGAGAAGAATTTTTAAAGTCAAAAATGATTTTACTTACTCCATTGTTAAATTTCGATTTGATTTTTGATTCCATTGAAAGAAGCCAACATCAAGGCTTATTAATTATCGGAGACAAAGATCCTCGTTTCAATTTAGATCAAATTGAAGAATTAAGTAATGCGAGTTTAAAGATAGAGATTGTCCAAAATGCAGATCATTCCTTGGACATCGGAGTATTTGAGACAACTAATTCAATATTAGCTTTATCAGATGTCATGGAAAAACTTCAGGAAGCAATAAATGGGATCTGAAATAATTTAAATGATAACCCATTTAGGTGTTGGTGGAATTGAATAGGATAAAGTAGATTTATATTCAAAAAGAAGCAGGAAAAAGCTGGGAGGTTTATTAGTGGCTGATATTATAATTACATTTATTCTAATGATTCCTATATACGGTTTATTAATTTGGAGTTATTTTGAACCTGAGGAAAGTATTTTATGGGGAAAAAGATGGATGTACAAAGAAGAACCCGAACTAACTAGCGGAGTAATTCGCTACACAAAAATAGCATCATTGGTAGCTATAATATTTATGACAGTTATGTTCGTCGTTCTAATAGCTATTAGTATTTAGTGATGTATAAGAAGTTGATGAAACTTTATGAATGGAGTTAATCGGTTTTCAATCCACTTTAAAGAGCCTTTCTACTATTAAAATGTAGATGGGCTCTTATCTTTCATTCATTTTTGAAAAAAAGTTCCCTCAAAAACTGAAAGGAGTGAGTTAATGAAGAAATGGATGATGCTCAGTTTAATAATTATTGTATTAGCAGGCTGTCAATCAGCATTAATGGGTGGCGGTCATGCAATCATCGAGTGGGTGAATTTTATCAAATGGAACGGTAAGGATTTTAATAGCATTGATTCAGGTGTATTGGCAGATAATCTATATTTAGGCGAAAAAGTCGGTACGGTTAATTTCAAAGTGGCAGACAACGTCACAAATCCTTCATACAAAACAAAAGATGGTGATGCAGCTTTCTATGAAAAAGGAACAGAAATATTTTCCATTAAAGGTGATAACGATTTATTAGCTGTAAAGAACGAGAATTCTATAAATGGTTATCAACTCTTTTATTCAACCGAAAGTACAGAGTATAAATGGCATTTTAAACATATGCCTTTAGATGAAGTTAAGAAAATAGAAATTTATACACAAGTAAATAATAAACGGATAGCTGAAATAGTAGATAACGTGGACATAGAGGATTTTCTTGGAATCTTAAATACGAGTAAGGAAGATAAAGATTTTGTCCCAAATACTAATAGCAGAGATCCGATATCTTACGCAATGGTTTTTTACACGGATGGTCCCATTGCTTATAACTTTAACATGCAATTTGATGGCAATACATATTTTTGGTACCCATGGGATGCTTGTATTTTATCAGATGATATAAAAGAATTTTTTCCGAAAAATTAGTGGAGTTATTAATCAATATTAGGCTTATTGATTGATGGTTCTTAGTACTTGAATGAAATAGAGATTTACTTGTACTCAGAACCTTTCAAGAAGGTGTTAGCAGAGAAGGACCTACCAACTGCCGATCACATTAAGTATGTAAATGCTGAAGATGGTATCGGTGCATTGCTATCTCCGAAGAGCCAAAACATATTGAAGGATTCTACTTTTGAATCAACCGATTGGAAGAAAGCGAAAATATTTTCAGCAAATTTACTATAGTTTAAAAGAGATGATAGTGGGTTCAAAACCATTTTCCATCTCTTTTTTTGTATTAATCTATCTATCTATGTCACATTTATAGGTCTTTTGATATGTGAAATTTTCATATTACTTTTACGTTGTAGTTTTAATTAAATCAAAAGTTCTAAATATTTTATAAAGTAATGTAAAATAAACTTGAATATAGTACATATTTAATGGATAATATAAATGCGATAACCAAAACTGGGTTAAATTGGTTTTGAGGGACTTAAAAACACTAAATGGAGCGTGATAAAGTGGGTAAACATAATTTGAAATTTGTAAAACCATTATCATCAGCAATACTAGGAGTAGCAGTATTAACAAGTACTATGGCAGTGCAGACCGATACTGCAGAAGCAGCAAGTTCTTCAATTTACAAAGTAAGTAAAGGAAAATTAATCTCAAAAAACACTGGAAAAATCATCAAAGGTACTAAAACCTACAAAGGTAAAGTTTATAAAGATGGTAAGTTGTTAAATGGTTTAAAATCAGGGGTATTTTACAAAAATGGTAAAAAGGCTACTGGGACTTACAAAGGTAAATACTACTCAAAAGGTAAATTATTTACGGGCTTAAAAGCTGGTATTTACTTTAAGGCTGGCGCTAAAGCAACTGGGACTTACAAAGGTAAATATTATTCTAAAGGTAAAGTTTTTACGGGCTTAAAAGGCGGCGTTTATTACAAGAATGGTGTGAGCGGGACAGGTGTTTATAATGGGAATTACTACGAAAACGGTAATCTATTTACGGGGCTACAAATCAATACTGGTTATCTATACATCAATGGCGTTTTAAATACGGGCCTTAGACTGTTCAATGGCAATTTATACAAAGGTGCAATTCTTAATGATGGAGTAATTCAATACGATGGTAAGTGGTATAAAGGATCATCTCTTGCATCAGGAACAATTACAACTCCAGACGGAAAGACAATTACAGTTGACGGTGGTGTAGAAAAACCTTCAAGTGGTAATGGTTCAGGTGGTGGATATCAATCTCCGCTTTCAATAGCAATTAACCAAGCTATCAATGCTTTAGGAGCACTTAGTTACTCAAACACTGATTCTATTGATAGTCTAAAAAAATTAGATGATGCAAAATCACAATATGATAAGGCAGACAAAGCAGTAAAAGAAGCTCTCAATAAGGGCGCAGTAGAAGGAAACTTTGGATCGATTTTTTCGAAATTAGAAGCGCAAAAATCTGAAATTTATCGTTATGAAAAGGTATTAGAAGATGAAAAACAAGCAGGAATAGATGCAGCAAAAGCAAAAGAAGTGTCTGATTTAATTACAGCTTTGGATGAATCGTTGGAAACTTACAGAGCTGACGTAAAAGCGGCTCGAGCAGCTTATAATGATTTATCCAAAACACAACAAGGTTTAGTATCGAATATTGGAAGTCTTGTAGCTGCTGAAAGAGCCATTGCAGAAGCGGAGAAAACAGAAGAAGATGTTGCAAAAGCGCAAGAAGTATCAGACTTAATAGCGGCTTTAGATAAAGATTCAGAAACATACAAGGCAGATGTAGGCACTGCTCGAACAGCTTATGATGGTTTAACAGATACGCAAAAAGCATTAATAGAAGATATTTCTAAACTTGAAGCAGCCGAACAAGCATTAGAAGATGCAGAAGCAGCAGAGAATGTATCTAATCAAATTGAAACTTTAAACGAGGACTCTACAGAGGAAGAAATTAACCAAGCTCGAATAGCTTATGATACTTTAACAGACGTACAAAAAGATTTAGTTACGAATCTTGCTAAACTTGAAGCAGCTGAAAAGGCTTTAAAGGATGAAAAACAAGAAGCAATTGATAAAGAAGAAGCGCAAAAGGTAATAGATTTAATAGATGATTTAAACAATAACCTAACTGAAGATAAAATAGGTGAAGCTCTAACAGCTTATAAATCTTTAACATTAGATCAACAAAAACTGGTAACAAATTATGATAATTTGGTAATAGCGGAAAAGGGTTTTTCCATTACTTTGGAAAAAGCAACAAGAGAAGTGGAAAATGCAGAAAAAGCACCTAACAATAAAAAACAAGGTGCAATAGAGACTGCACAACTTAGAATAGCAGCTATACCGGATGGTGTATTAAAAAATAATTTACAAGCTAGATTAGATAAAGTTAAAGTAGCTCTAGATGCTTCTGAATTATCAACACCTGGTTATTCTTATAAAACAAATTCTTATAAAACAATATCGGGATTAGTATCTGTAACAGGGAAAATGGGTTCGACTGTAGAATGGAAATTTAATGGTCAAACTATAAAACCAGACAAGGGTGAAATCACAAAAGATGTTCAAGTAGGTAACACTCTTGAAGCAACTATAACAAATAATGGTCACACTACTTCCGTGATTTTTACTGCAAAAAAATCTGGTATTTTCGGTCTTGGACCAATTAAATTCTACAAGTAAAATAGCGAAGTAAGAGAGAGTTAATCCTCCTTCGTATTTTAAATATATACTCTGGTATTAAGACTATGGAGAGGAAAAAATCCTCTCCTTTTCTTTTGGACATTGTTATGGAAAGGGGTTAGATTGTCAACAGAAAATAGATTAAGGTGGTGCAATTATGTTTACACAACCAGCAACAATTATTAAGCACGAAACTATAGATGCTGCCATCCTATTCCAAGAAGCTGGATATATTGTAGTTTCAGACGAGCAGTATGAAAACAGTAGAATCGCTACCTCGATTAATGCCCCTATAGAAAAGATAGTTAATACCCAAATATTTAAGTGATAGTAATTTCTTATTTATATCTATTGACGATAAAAACATGCTTCATATTGGGGCGATAATGAAAGGCTCTGAAAAAGTATACGGTGAATTACTAGTTGACGTTCTTCCAGAATTAAATAAATTAGTTGTCACTTCTTTTGGTAGTCGATTCACAGTCAGCTTTAACGATAAGGAAGTTTATAAATTTGAATCTTCTTTGTTTTCAAGTAGACATGTTCGCATCTATCTTGAAAAGGATGAAATAATCTTTTATTGCTTAATAGAAGAACCCCAATCAATAGGTTGGGGAACAAATACAGAAGCTGAAGTGAAACGTATCAAAATAGGCGGACAATACTTTGATGAGGGACTTACCTAGAAGTTTGAGTTCTCTACCGACATCTTCCAAACTGTTCAAACTGTTTATGTTAAAACCATTTTAAAGACAGCAAGGGATCAAGTACCAATCATAAGAGAGATAGAATTACCTTATTGTCATGAATCTATTTCTTAATAAAAAAGAGCAGAAGCCGTAAATTTGGCTCTGCTCTTCTTTTTGTTTTATGTAACGGCAGGACAATAGAACTAAAAATAGCTTGTTAAAGTAGTTTAATATTGCTACTATTTAACAGTGTTGATTATAAAATGAAAGAGGGATAAAGAATTATATGAAAAATTCAATGAAATTTGTCTTAGCTATGATTGTATTCATGGTTACAATTACCGTAGGTTCTCATGTTAGCTTTGCTAATAGCTACGAGCCCGACTTTGATGATCTTGATCCAGCTATAACTATTAAGTTCAGTACAAAAAAACTAACGAATAAACCTATTAAAGTTACGATTGATACATCTAAATATAAAGATGGTAACCATTATATCTATCATCCTGCGACGAAAAGGCTTATTGAATCTAATAAAGTCACGCTTGATGTAACTAAGAATGGTTGGTATTCCTATGTAACTGTGGATACAGACCTGGATGGAGAAATTTTAGCTTATGGATCTAATATTCTGTTTGAAGTTCGTAACATAGATATGACAAAGCCGAAAATTAAAGTACTAAAGCCTACTTTAGAGTTTGGCACAGGTAAATACCGATTAAATTTTGGAATTACTGATTACGGTTCCGGTATAAAGACAATTACTCGTCAAAATTCTTATAACACTTCATATACATCAGAAGAAGCGGTTACAGGTGTGGATTCATCAATTGTTATTAATAGAAATGGTCGATACAAAGTGACAGCAACAGACTTTGCAGGGAATAAAACGGTAAAGTATATTACTGTAAATGATCTTAAAAAAGCACCACTAAAAGTTAATACATTTACGTCAAAAAATAATTACATCACAGGAAAATCAATGAAAAATACATGGGTTTCTATTTACAATTCAAATAGTAGATTAGCCAAAGTTAAAACTGATAGTAATGGTAAGTTTAAAGCAAGTGTTGGAAAACAAAAAGCAGGTACAAAACTGTATGTATGGACTTGGCATATTCCGGAAAAGTATGTGAGTGCTAGTAAATTTATAACTGTTAAAAGATAATGAAAAAAGAGCAGGAGCCGTTAAATTTGGCTCTGCTCTTCTTTTTGTTTTAAGTAATAACAGGTCAATAGAACTAAAAAGCTTGTTAATAGAGCTTATTGTTGCTAATATTTAACAGTATTGATTATTAAGTGAAAGAGGGATAAAAAAACTATATGAAAAATTCAATGAAAAAAGTTTTACTAGCAAGTATATTTTTAGCGTCAGGAGTTATGGCAAGTTCTACAACAGCTTCAGCAGCTAAACCTTTTACAGATTTAGGAAGTAGTCCCTCGTACTCTAAGGCAGTTAAACACCTGAACAATCTTAATGCTTATGATTACAAAACTGGAAAGCAACTAAAAGGTAATACCGTTGTAACTCGCGGTGAAGCAAGTAAAGTTTTATACAATTTGCAGAAGAAAAAGCTTAAGAAAGTTCGTACTTACAAAAAAAATTTTAAAGACATTAGTAAAAACAAATATTCAAAAGAAATAATTTGGGCTTATGAAGTAGGGATTTTCGACGCAAACAATGCTAAAAAATTCAACCCAACAAGTGCTATGACTAAAGCTCAAATGGCTAAAACTCTAGTTAGCACCTTTAAGTTAAAAAAGGGTAAAAAGGCTTCTAGCTTTAAAGATGTTAAGTCTAGCCACTCGGCTTTTAAAGATATAAGCATTCTAGCTAGTAATGGTGTTGTAGTTAAGAATAGTAAAGGAAATTACCAGCCTAACAATAAAGTAACGCTTAATCAATTATCAAGTTCTATCTATAGTATTATGAAGCTTAAGAAAAATACTTCTACTACTGTTGGTAAGGACTTCAAGACTCTTGATGACTTAAAGAAGATTGCAAAGACTTTATATAATGATCCTGCTTATGAGCCTAAGCCCGTAACAGTTTATACAGCTACAGATTTATTTGATAAGTTCATTAACTATTATGGTGTCACATCTGACTTCAGTGAGATCGCAGCCGGCTATAGTTTTTATGGACGTCAAATAAATATATATACTGAAAAAGAGTCAACTGGTGTTTATAAGACTACCTTAAACATTACTAACGATCGTGAAAAAGATGAAGAGCTAGCTTGGAAAAAAGGCATGGATAGAGCTGAGAAATACATTAAAGCAAACTACAAGTTGGCAACAGATTATGATGTTGTATTTGCTATTAACGACTTCGTTATAAATACTCTTGAGTATGGCGAGTGGCCAGAAGATGATAACCCATATGTAACAGCTCGACCTGGTGTAAGTACTTGTACTGGCTATACAGACTTTGTATCTGAATTACATAAAAGGTTCGGTCTAGAGTCTAGATTAGCAAGTGGGGATGTACACACATGGAATATTGTAAAAGTTGGTGGTAAGTGGTATCACACAGATTCAACATTTAATGATGGTTCAAAAACAAGAACAGACTATCTTTTAATGACAGAAGCTGAAAGAGCTGCAGCAGATATTCACCAGATAGATACAAAGTTCAAAGCTACTAACGTGAAGTTTGATCCAAGTATGGCTTTGCCTTACAAAGTTAAGTAACATAGAAATCTAGTTAAAAGCACAATGTATATAAAAATATTCAAAATGTGTTCAGCGAGTTTGAATTTTTACTTGCATCATAAAAAAATAAATCACCTAAAGGAAACCTCTTATAATAAGGTTCTAAAGCATACAGCCTAATGTATTTTATCTTTTGAGATTGGTAATAATGCTGATAGAGTCTAAATAATAATTAGGTGGAGGAACAAAATGTGGAGATTCGGCAACTTGAAAATCTAGGTATATTTAATGTGTTATCTTATGACGATATCAAATTTTATTACAACAAAGAACTACTTCAAAATAACATTCTGATACGTGAATTGATAATATTTGAAGATGAAGACGGAGAAGAGCTATCGCACATATGTAGTATTATTGAATTACTCTGTTACAACAAGGATGATGATGCTGCAATGTATCAGCTCTTTACAGACATACGCTTAGGTAACTTACATAGCGTTAATTACGTAAAAACCATTTATGATATTTTTACAGCTCGTTCTTCAATGGATGACTTTTTAAGTTCTGTAGGATACTTATCAACTTCATCAACATCTACAGATATACAGAAAACTCTTGGAGCAAAACGTGACTTATTCAATTACATCCGAGATGAATTTAAAATTGTTAGAGAAGTTGAAGATTATAGCGCGTAAGAAAAGGTACTCTCCGAAATAATAGGGGAGTACCTTTTAGTATGAGTAGAGGATCTAAAAGTGAATGGATAGTATTGAAAAATATGGATACTCTTCATAAGGTGGACTATAATGAATTATATGGAATGCAATAGGAGGGTAAACAATATGAATGGTTCAAGTAAGGTATTAAGCTCGGTATTACTTAGCGGAGTGTTATTAGTGGCTGGTTTGACAAATCCAGTTGAATTTAATTCGAAACAAACCAAAGCTGCCGATAATCATAGCAACATCACGATGGTTTCTGCGAGTAAGTTAGTTAAGTATAAGTTGAGTATCAATGGTAAAGATGTATCCTATTATAAAAGCTCTATTAGAATATCCCCTAATTATTTATTACCTGCAAATCGCATTATTAGACTCTTAGGCGGAACGACCACTTTTAATAGCAAAACCAAAGTGTTAACTATTAAAAGGGGGCGTATCACTTCTACAATCAAACAAGGATCTAAAGTGGCTACTGTAAATGGCAAAAAAATAACGCTATCGACAAATGCTCAAGTAATTAATGATGTATTCATGATTCCACAAGATTTAATGGCCAAAGCTACAGGCACAAAAATTTCTATATCAACAAATGCAAAGACTATTGAAATCACTCAGGCTTCACCAATAACCCCATCTCGTATCAAGACTAAGTATCAAGGTCATACGTATGGTGCTGACAACCAATACCAGTATGATAAAACAATGGCTTATGTTAATAATTACTTCAAAAACTACAAATCTACATTTGTATTTGGTTATGATTATGGTGAAGAAGCATATGAGGATTACTTTAAAAAAGGGGTAAAAGTACCACCAGAATGGGATCGTCATGATTATTATTATCGTGGCTTGGATTTAGCTGAACGTTGGGGAAAAGATTTAAAAAAGAATAAAGTACCTTACTCTCAGATTGAGAAACTAGCTGAGGTTGAGAGTAAAGCTAGAGATTTTTTAAATGACCAACCAATGTTAAGTTGGGATGATGCATACGACGTATACTCGGCATACCACTTCTTTTACAAACGTAAAGGTGATTCGGATTCTTATGCACTTGCACAACAAATTGTATTTGATATGAATGGTTATAAAACTAGGATATTATCTACACCGCCGTTATCATGGTTAGAAGTGCAAATAAACGGAAAATGGTATATTCAATACGATGAATATTGGGGTGCCACATGGAAACTTTCTTCTTCCTCAGGGATTCAATAGTAGTTTGTTCCATGAATTCTTTTGCGATAGAAGTTGCATCCAGCGAGATATAAGTTATATTTCTATGAACAAGACAATTTAATTACAATGCTCTCCAAAAATATTTTTGGAGGGTATTATTTATTTTAATCAAAATGTAAAAGGAATTCTGACCTATCGAAAAAAACATCTAACTCTAACTTCATAATAGGGAATTTAATTGCAAGGCAGTTCCCATACAGTGAATCCATTGAAATTTACCGTGCACTTGTCAGAAATACAGTGAATTATATGGAAAAGGCTTTAAAATTAACATCCACTAGCAAATAGAGGAGAGTTGAAAAGGGACTTTTTATACTTGTTTTACTTCTCTTTTTTTCATATGACTTTACTAAAATGAGAAAACAAAAGGATCGGATTATCGAACAAAATGATGAGATGATTCAGTTAATCAAAAAAAGAAAAGAAGAGGAATAAAAGCTATTTTGCTTAGGGAGGGATATCATTGGTGATTGAAGCTTTAACGGGCCAACTTTCAGTAGTGATCACGCTAGCTTTTGGCGTATTGTTAATTGTTCTATATCCACTAATACATAAATAGAACAGATACTTTGCTTGGTTTAGTTTTATAATGGGAATTGTAGTTTTACTCCTATTATTATGGTTTACATTTGGAAATGAAGTTATTAGAAACCAAATACTAAAGTATGGACTACATTAAATATGTGCTTCAACTTAAGATATACATTACTTAACAGTGATCTCAAATATGAACATACTTTTCACATTGAATAAAAACAACAATGATTTAAGACCTGAATTTAGTATTTATGTCTTTTTAACTGTGTTCGTAGTTATTGTTTCCATTCCACTTTATGTTAATTTGGGGTTGGGTATTTAAAATCTTCATTTGCTTAAGTATTTTAATAAATTTCTATGTAATTCGAATTAATAGTTTGTTTGTCATTTAGATTTAAACATATCTAATTTTTTATAGTACCATTGATTAAATTTACCAGGAGAACACATCATAACAAGCCACATACAATTCTATATTTGCTTTCAAAAGAACCCTATCAATCATTAGGGTTCTTTTTTTTATGAGCACGTCTAGCTTGTAACATTGGCGTCACAAAGGATTATTACTATGTAAACGAAAGGAGGATACGATGGTTTTTTCAAGTCTTTTGTTCATTTATTTGTTTCTACCAATCAGCATAATACTGTACTACTCAGTGAAAAATAGAAAGTTTAGAAACATCATTTTGTTAATAACCTCATTATGTTTTTATGCTTGGGGTGAACCAGTTTGGATTGTCCTATTACTTTTTAGTAGTAGTATTGATTATTGTCATGGATTGTATATTAAAAGATTTCATGGAACGAAGTGGGCCAAATACGGTGTTATTTCTTCGATAATATTAAATCTTTCTTTGTTAATTGCATTTAAGTATAGTGCTTTTATCTATGAAAATGTCAATCTTATTTTTAATACGTCATTCCAAATTCCCAATATTACATTCCCAATTGGTATATCTTTTTATACCTTCCAAACAATCTCTTATACAGTAGATGTGTATCGAGGAAAGGTACAGGCACAAAGAAAGTTCTCAACTTTCCTTTTGTATGTGTCATTATTTCCACAGCTAGTGGCAGGACCGATCGTTAGATATTCGGATATTGCTATACAGATAGAGAATCGAACTACAAATATTAGCCAAATAAGTGATGGTGTGAATCGATTCGTAATTGGATTAGGAAAAAAAGTATTGTTAGCTAATACAGCCGGTAATTTTGCCACGATGTTTATGGAGCGTTCTTCAGAAAGCTTAACCGTAACAGAAGCATGGTTTGGTATTCTGATGTTTACGCTGCAAATTTACTTTGATTTTTCTGGATACTCGGATATGGCTATAGGATTAGGGAAAATATTTGGCTTCGAATATAAAGAGAATTTCAACTTTCCATATGTTTCACGATCTGCTTCAGAATTTTGGAGACGATGGCATATATCTTTAGGTAGCTTCTTTCGAGACTATGTGTACATCCCACTTGGCGGAAACCGAAAGAATGAATTTTTAAATCTGATGATTGTATGGTTTCTAACTGGAATTTGGCATGGTGCTAGCTGGAATTTTATTGTTTGGGGACTGTATTTTGGGATTTTAATTTACTTAGAGAAAAAAATACTAGGAAAAATTTTAGAGAAACTGCCAAGAATTGTTTCACACTGCTATTTGCTAGTGGTTGTGATTATAGGCTGGACCTTCTTCTACTTTACGAATATGAATGAAGCTTTTGCTTATTTAAAAGTTCTCTTTGGTTTTGCTAATCAAAGCTTCGCTAGTACTGAGTTAAATATTATTATAACTAATAATATTTTCTGGATAGTGACTGCTATTTTATTATGTACACCACTTATTAAAGTCATTAGGGAGAAAGTTTGTAAAGGTGCTATGTATAAAGGTTGCTTAATTATTGGAAATATTATGATTCTAATCCTATGTACATCTGTTCTGGTTAGCGAAAGTTATAATCCATTTCTATATTTTAGATTTTAAGGAGAGTAATGAATGAAAAAAGGTAATATATCCGAGATAATTCATATCGGTTGTATGGTTGGAATTGTAATAGTGGGCTTTACATTATTCATTCTATTACCAAAAGACCACATTTCTGAAAATGAAAAAAGGCAATTAACAACCTTTCCTACTTTTTCAGCGGAAAACTTTCTAAATAAAAGTTATTCCAAACAAATAGATTTATATGTGAATGATGCCTTTCCGTTTCGTGAGCAGCTTATGGAGTTGAATTCCATCTATAGTAATGCAAAAGGAATACGATCAGGAGAAGATGAGATACAAATATACAATATACAGAAGTAAATATAAGGAGAGTTAACTACAATGAAAAGAAATTTGATAGTTTCAGCAATGGCGACCTTACTAATTGCAGGGTGTGCTTCTACAGGTATAGAAAAAGAAAGTGTGAGTTCTGTAAAGGAAGAAGAAAGTGTAAGTTCTAAAAATGGAGGAAAACAGGAAGAAGTTTCAGAGAATACAATTGCTGAAAAATCAGGTTCCATTATTACACTTGGAGATAGAGCAGTAGAAATTTTCTATGGAAATGAAGATAACGCTAAGCGATATGCAAATGCCATATCAAGTGCGAAACAAGCTTTGGGAGATCAAGTTGAAGTGTATAATATGGTTGTTCCATCGAGTGTAGAGTTTGCACTGCCGAAAAAATATCAAAATATGTCCAAGTCGCAAAAACCTGTAATTGATAAAATTTATGATAGTCTTGATAGTAAAGTTAAGACTGTAGATGCTTATAATGCATTAGAAAAGCATAACAATGAGTATATTTATTTTAATACGGACCATCACTGGACATCATTAGGTGCTTATTATGCCTATGAACAATTTGCAAAAGAAGCAGGCTTTCAAGCTAACTCATTAAATGAATACAAAAAATATTCTAAGAAAGATTTCTTAGGTACTCTATATACACAAACTCAGGATACTAAGTTAAAAGAAAATGCAGATGTTGTTGATTATTACAAAATTCCAGTTGATTACGATGTATTACGATATGAAAAAGGGAAAGAAGATACACCCGTTTCTTCAACGTTATATGCTGATTATGTAGATGGTGTAAATGCTTACTCTCTATTTTTACATGGAGATTTTCCAATGATTAAAATTCAAAATAATGATAGTAATAATGGGAAGAAGCTAGTCGTTGTAAAAGAGTCTTATGGAAATGCTTTTGTCCCATTCTTAATACCTCATTATGACGAAATATATGTAGTAGATTCTAGATATTACAATAATAGTTTGACGAAATTAGTTAATGAACAAGGAGTAAAAGAAGTATTATTTATCAATAATATATTTGCAGCTAATACAGAGAAGATTGTAAAAACAATTGAAGAAATACAGTGAAAAACAGAAGCCTAGTCGAATTGATTAGGCTTCTGTTTTATGTGATTTGTTTTAAATTGGATTAACCCAATTTAAAGGAGATTAATATCATACTGAGCTGAGCCGTAAGTGAATGAGTTCTTTGTAAAGATTACTCAATATTAGATTCAGATGGATAAATTTGTTATAATCATTATAATGCAATATTTAATATTCATAATGCGTTACATACAAGTCTACAAGGGGGCAATCTATGATGGTTACAATTAGCGATGATTTTCAATTGAATAATATTGCTAGAATGAAAGAAATCTATCAATCTGTTGGATGGAAAAAGCATAGCGAAAAAGTTATTGAACAAATATATTCATCGAGTAATCATACCGTCTTTGCATTTATTAACGGGGAACTTGTGGGATTTGCAAGAGCGATTTCAGATGGTGTATTTAATGCAGCTATTTATGATGTAATTGTTCACCCAGATTTTCAAGGCCAGGGTATTGCGAAAATGATTGTAGATGAGCTATTAGTTCAATTAAAAAGTATTTCCTGTATTCATATGATTTCAACTTCAGGAAATGAGGGATTCTACAAAAAATGTGGTTTTAGAAAGTTAAAAACAGGTATGGCTAGATACTTGGATATTCATTTAACTGAAGAGTATCTTACATAGTTAGAAAAGGAGCGCGATCATGGATAAAAATGAACTAATATCACTATTCCACAAAGAACTTAGACAAGAAGCTCAAACACAAAGTTATTTAAGAGAGGAAACAGAGCATGTAGTGCGCCACATTTCACAGTTTGGTGAATCAGGGTTCATAGTCGCATCTGATGTAAATGAAGATAATGCAAGAACAATCATAAAGCAGGAGTTAGACTATTTTAATAACCTAGGACAAGATTTTGAGTGGAAGGTATATAGCTATGATAAGCCTGATAGTTTGAAAGATATTCTTGAACAAGAAGGTTTTAGAGTAGATGCAGCAGAAGCTCTTATGGTGATGAAGCTAGATGATCAGCATCACTTGCTAAAAAACAATCAACATTTTGATTTAAAGGAAATAACGGATGAAAAAGGTATTCAAGATATCGTTGATCTAGAAGATGCCATCATGAATGAACCGCATGCTGAGCTAGGGAAACGGCTTTGGAGAGATAAACAGAATAACCCTGGATCCTTATATCTGTATGGGATATATGAAGATGATAAGCTTGTAAGTGCCGCATGGATGTACATAGAGGCCAACTCCTCGTTTGCAAGCTTATGGGGAGGTTCGACGCTACCTATGTATAGAGGAAAAGGATACTATACAACTCTGCTAGCTGCTCGCGCAAAAAAGGCATATGAAAAAGGGCATCCTTTCCTTACTGTTGATGCCAGTCCAATGAGTAAGCCAATCCTTGAAAAGTGTGGTTTTTATTGTCTCGCATACTCTTATGGTTGTCAATCGCCTTCTAGTAAATTGTAGAACCTCCTCTCAAAATCACGAGCGTGTTTAGTGTATAAGAAATATAAGGGTGGTACATAATTTATTTATCTCCTATGTATCACCTTTTATTATTTATTACTATATGGGTATTGATAACATAAGCTAGGCTAACTTCGAAATGTAGAAATGTGTATGGGCAATAAACCGCATCAACATGTAGTAGGCCAGCATATAATAATTGTCATCGTCCTTTATATTCACAGTCATTAGCTTTGTAAACAGGATTAGAGGCAAAGACATCAGTTTTCTTAGATCATCCCTACTGGCTGTCCTTCTCTAAAATGACTTCACTTATTCGATAGGGACTTGCATATGTAAATGATTTTAGAATAATCAAAAGGAATTTATGAATAATTCGAGAATTATAAGCATATAAGGTATAGATTATTTGGAGGGGATATTCATCAATAAAAGAGTCAGAGTAATGATTAGTTTAATTAGTTGCCTGATTTTATGTGTTTTTGGGGTATATAGTTTAATAACTGCAAGTGCATCTGTAATTCCAGCTGTCTTGTTTACAATTGGTGGTTTTATTGGATTTATAGATGCAATTTATGAATTCAAAAATTATTATATTGCATGAATGGTTTGAAGTGAAATATGAATGAATTTTAAGAAGAAAACACTGTACCTTGATATTAACTAATATCAAGGTACGGTGTTTTTTTACTTATTCAATAAAAAAGCATATTGAAGGATTAAATGACGAAATTATAAGTATGACAAATGAAAACAAGTAAATAATAGTAAAACATCGGATTATTGGAGGAGACATCATGGCTAAAAATTATCAATTTTATATAGATGGAGAATGGCGTGACAGTCGATCAAGTGAAAGTATAAGTATTTTGTCGCCATATTTACGTGAGGAAATTGGACGCGTTCAAGCTATTTCTCAGGTCGAAGTAGATGAAGCAATAAACGGCGCAAAGATAGCCCAAAAAGAATGGGCACAACTTTCTGTACGCGCTCGTGGTGAATATCTATATAGATGGGTAGATGAATTACTTGCAATGAAAAACGAAATTGCTCAATCTATCATGGAAGAAGTAGGGAAAACATTTAATGATGCGGTAAAAGAAGTGGAACGTACTGCAGATTTTATTCAATACACAATAGAAGAAGCTACACATATGCATGGGGAAAGTATGTTGGGTGAAAATTTTCCGGGTGGCAATCGCTCTAAAATTGCGATGTCTAATCGTGTCCCACTTGGAGTCATTCTTGCCATTTCACCATTTAACTATCCCGTGAACTTATCAGCTGCAAAAATTGCACCCTCTCTAATTGTTGGAAATGTAGTTATTTTCAAGCCAGCAACTCAAGGTGCAATTAGTGGTGTCAAAATGATTGAAGCTCTTCACAAAGCAGGCTTACCAAAAGGCGTTCTTAACCTTGTAACTGGACGTGGATCTGTTATAGGTGACTACCTTGTTGAGCATCCTGATATTGATATGATCTCATTCACCGGAGGAACAGTAACAGGACAACATATTGCAAAAATTTCAAACATGATTCCACTTGTAATGGAGCTTGGAGGAAAAGACCCAGCTATCGTACGTGAAGATGCTGATCTAGCTTTTACTTCGAAACAAATTATTTCAGGAGCATTTTCATATTCAGGGCAACGTTGTACAGCAATTAAACGTGTCCTAGTAAACGAAACTGTTGCTGATGAATTAGTATCATTATTAAAAGAAGAAATAGAAGCCTTAACTGTAGGTTCTCCTGAAGAAAATAATATTATTGTACCGTTAATCGATGATAAATCTGCAGATTTTGTACAAGGTTTAATTGATGATGCATTAGCAAAAGAAGCCACATTAGTTGTGGGAAACAAACGTGAAGGGAATCTCATTTACCCGACCTTACTAGACGATGTTACAACAGATATGAGAATTGCTTGGGAAGAACCGTTTGGCCCCGTACTTCCTATTATTCGAGTGAAATCAGATAAAGAAGCCATTACACTAGCCAATGCATCAAAATTTGGTTTACAAGCAAGTATATTTACAAAAGATATAAATAAAGCATTTACTATAGCACCTCAAATTGACGCAGGTTCTGTACAGATAAATGGAAGAACAGAACGTGGACCTGACCACTTCCCATTCATAGGAATCAAAGGTTCCGGAATGGGAACACAAGGTGTAAGACGGAGTATAGAGGCAATGACTCGTGAAAAAGTTACGATTATTAATATTTATGAATAAGGAAGAATAAAACTTAAAAAGAGCCATCAACGAATTTACTGGTTGATGGCTTTTATTTATAATCTGATTTGTTCAAGTAGTTAAATGCATAGAATATGGTAGAGTTAGTTTGCGATTGATCTTCCTTAACTATTAAAAAGTACAAAAACATAGTCAATATAGAAGAATGCGAAGAATATATAGTTAAGTACATATTATTGAAGAGTTACAGTAAAAAGAAAAATCTGAAGCCTATATTGTACGGCCAGGTAAAGGTTGGTAGAAATTAAATGATAACAATAAGCATTTTTGAAAGTGGTTCATTATATTAATTAGTATCTTTCAAAAAGGAGGAGTTAAGCGTGGAAAGACCAATTGGAGTTACATTGATTAGTTTTTTCTATATTTTTGGAGCGGTTGTTTTACTTCTCACCTCTATTTTTTATAATCATGAACCGAACGGTATAGGAAATGCTGATAGGTTCGGAATCCCAAATGCGCCTGAGCGATTAGTGCGGGTGATACTTGCATTGGCAACCTTTGTAATGGTCTATGGGTATGCGAATTTGAAAAAATGGGGATTTTGGTCAATGATTGTTTACTCTATTCTTTTTGGATTGTTAAGTATGACCTTAATGACCGCTCAAAACATACAACCTTTTTTAGGCAATATGATTTGGTCATTGATTATCTTGGTTTATTCAATTTGCATAAAAGCTGCTTTTTTTAAGAGCAATGAAGTTTAGTGAACAAAATAAACACTAAAAAAGACTCGTTATTCAATATTAAACGAGTCTCTTGTTATACCAACAACTCAAATTATTTAAGTTTTTCTACATTAATAATGAAAATAGTATAAGGCTTTTCATCAATCGTAACGTTAATTTCCCATAATCCTTCTAGATCAAAGCCGAATTTTGCTGGAACTGTACTCCAAACAATAAATTCGTTAATCTCTACAGTTTCTCCTGTCTCTTTATGGGTAGCGGACATTTTAGCCTCTTTACCGATTATGTCACTAGAATCTTCTAAAAAATATATATTGTAAAGTCTACCTTGGTTTGCAGGGAAGTCCGGATCATTTACCTCTCCATTTTCTCTTGATATGCCTATCTTTCCCTCAACTCCATATAACGTTTTTTCATCATGTGCAAATGTTGGTGATTCTGTCCATTCAGTTTTATCATCCTCTGCACATCCAAATAATAACGCACTAAATATGAATAAAATACCTAATAGCCCTACTTTATTTTTCAAACTAACACCCCCATTTTGAATGCATTTTTTCTTGAACTTATAACCCGTTAATAGGGAAATATACGCTCAGTATTCAAGTTATATTATTCTATATGGCTATTGAGAAACCTTTATTTTCAAATTAAAAGGGGCGCCAATAAGTCGATTTCGACTTATTGGACAGCCCCTTTTTAATGCTGTGTT
The DNA here is from genome assembly GCF_057838945.1 of Viridibacillus sp. KH_047. Taxonomy (NCBI): domain Bacteria; kingdom Bacillati; phylum Bacillota; class Bacilli; order Caryophanales; family Caryophanaceae; genus Viridibacillus; species Viridibacillus sp. KH_047. The sequence goes on from NZ_CM174479.1 coordinate 2,172,612, forward strand.
TACACTATTGATATATAAAACATCATTATTAGTAACGCATTGCAACTTTCACAAGTTCTGCACCTAATTTTACATCAATAGGTTGCTCATTATCTTCTAATACATTAAATGTGATGTCATTTACAAGTAAATTTTCTCTCATTAAATCTTCAAAACGAAGGATCATTTCTTTTACTTCAGTACTTGCAACAATGTTTAGAGAAACATACATCTCGACTGGTAAATCTAATTTCTTTCTTGTGTCTTGAATTGTACGAATAAGCTCTCTGATCTGTCCTTCTTCAATTAATACAGGCGTTAATTGTACATCTAGCAGTACTTTTAATTGCTGATCGCCAGCTAGCTCAAAACCAGGTGTTACAGCAGATTCTACAAGAATGTGCTGGGATTTTAAAGTAAAGCTGTCTTCATTAACATTAATCTGTACTTCGCCTTGAGAAAGAATTGTTTGTTTCTTTTCTTCCGGCATATTTTCTACATATTGCTTAACGGAATTGACTGCTTTACCAAATGCAGCTCCAGCCGTTTTGAAATTCAGTTTGAAGTTAGCTAATTCATATTTCGAGATATCATTAGCAAATGTAACTGTCTTGACGTTTAATTCATCTTTTATGATATTTGTATAAGCATTTAATGACCTAGCGCCTCCATTTTGCCAAACGATGATTTGTTGAAGCGGCTGCTTTGTTTTTAATGAAGTACTATTACGAATACTTCTTCCGAATTCCACTATTTTCAAGATGGTTGCCATATCTTTTTCTAACTCCGGATTAATAACTGCTTCATCCGCTTTTGGATAGTCTTGTAGGTGTACGCTATTGTTTTGTAGTTTTAAATGAATATCCTCTGCGATATAAGGTACAAAAGGTGCTAGTAAGCGGCTAATTGTACTTAAAGTCTCAAATAGGGTAGAGTATGCTGCTTTTTTGTCTTCTGATAGACCAGAAGCCCAGAATCGATTTCTAGAACGTCTTACATACCAATTACTCACTTCATCAACTAATGCTGCAATCTCTCTTGTCGCAGCTGTAAATTGAAACTCATCCATAAACTCTGCTACAACTTTGACTGTATTATGCAAACGAGATAGCATCCACTGATCTAAGATTGTTTTCTTGCCTGTTTGATTTGCATCATATTCAAAACCATCAATTTTCGCATACATCGTATAAAATTTATACGTATTATCTAATGTATCAACTAGCTTTGATTTTGCATCTTGCACAGTCTTTTTCGAGAATCGTTTAGGATTCCAAGGCGAACTATCGATCAAGAATGCCCAACGTAGAGCATCAGCACCATATTCTTGAATCAATTCAACTGGATCTAGGGCGTTACCTTTACTCTTCGACATTTTCTGGCCGTTTTCATCTAATACATGACCTAATGATAAAACGTTCTTATATGGTGCCTGACCAGTAAATAGGGTAGAGACTGCTAATAGGCTATAGAAGAAGCCACGTGTTTGGTCAATTCCTTCAATGATGACATCTGCAGGGAATTGTTTTTTAAACTTCTCTTTGTTATCGAATGGATAGTGGTGTTGTGCAAATGGCATTGAACCACTGTCAAACCAAACGTCAATAACTTCTGGTGTTCTTTCCATCTGTCCATGACATTTAGGGCAAGCGCATTGGACATCATCAATATATGGTTTGTGAAGCTCTATACCATCGTCCAAATTAGTTGTAGCGATTTCTTTTAATTCTTCAATGCTGCCTGGTGCTACTTCATAGCCACAATCATCACAGATCCATACATTTAACGGTGTGCCCCAATAGCGGTTTCGGCTAATATTCCAATCCACTAGATTTTCAAGGAAGTTTCCGAAACGCCCGTTTTTGATGTGCTCAGGATACCAAGTGACCGTTTCATTATTTGCAAGCATTTGCTCTTTCAGAGACGACATATTGATAAACCAGCTATCTGTCGCATAGTAAAGAAGCGGGGAATCACAACGCCAGCAGTGTGGGTAGCTATGCTCATACTTTTCTTTGCTAAATAACAGACCTTTTTCAGATAGCATTTTAATAATATCTACATCACAGTCTTTTACAAATTTACCTTCAAGATCAACTACCTCTGATGTATAACGACCTTGCAAGTCAACCACATTCACAAAAGATAAGCTATTTTGTTGAATAGTTTTATAGTCATCTTCACCGTAAGCCGGTGCGATATGAACGATACCGGTACCACTGCTCTCCGTTACGTATTCAGCTAAGACAACGATATGTCCTTTTTCGACAGTTGCATAATTGAATGGAGGCAAATAACGTACGCCTTCAAATTCATGTCCTTTGTGCTCACTTAGAACTTCAACATCTCCACCTAGTACTTTTTCAACTAATGATTTAGCAACAATGAAGATCTCGGATTCTTTTTGAACTTTTACATAGATTAGCTCTGAATTCATAGCAAGGGCTACGTTAGCAGGTAAAGTCCAAGGTGTTGTCGTCCATCCTAAGAAGAATTCATTTTCTTTATCAGCTAATTTGAATTTCACAGTAGCAGATAAATCTTTCACATCTTTATAACCTTGTGCGACCTCATGAGAACTTAATGATGTTTGGCAGCTAGGGCAGTAAGGTGATACACGATGTCCTTTATATAACAAATTATCTTTATGCACTTTACTCAAGATGTTCCATACACTCTCGATATAGTCATTGCTTAATGTCATATAGGGATCATCCATATCAACCCAATAGCCTAATTCTTCGGTAAATGAACGCCATTTCTTCTCGTAAGTGAAGACACTTTCCTTGCATTTGTTGATAAATGGCTCAATACCATAACGTTCAATCTCTTGTTTACCTGAAATACCTAGTTGCTTTTCAACACCAAGTTCTACAGGAAGACCGTGTGTATCCCAGCCTGCTTTTCTCTCTACTTGGAATCCTTGCATCGTTTTATAACGTGCCACAACATCTTTAATCGTTCTGCCAAATGCATGGCCTACATGGGGTAGCCCGTTTGCAGTCGGTGGACCTTCATAAAAAACAAACGGTGTGCGTCCTTCTCTTGCATCAACAGAAGCTTGAAAAGTATCTTGTTCTGTCCACAGGTTACGAATGCGTTGTTCACGCTGTACTGTATTTTCTTTACCTTCATTCGAATTCATTGATATCGCTCCAATACTAAATAATATAAAAACATACAAAAAACCCCGTCCCAAGTAAGGGACGGGGTTAACCGCGATACCACCCTAATTCTATTGAAAACCGCTCAATAGCACTCAGCAACGTACAATCATACGTGTTCCTTTTAACGGCGGACACCCGGATAGACCTACTAAATCTTCAGACTATCTTCTCAGAGAGGATCTTCACATTACACTTAAACACTGACTTGCACCGATCTGTCAGCTCTCTAGGGAATAAGATGTAACGCTACTCTTTCTCATCAACGAATTTGTATGCTTTTATTGAGAATTATCGTAACAGAACAGAAAAAAATTGTCAATAATTAATGAAGGTATCAGCATTTTAAAGAAATGAAAGAATGGAATGTTACTATTTTGTAGGTGTAGAAACTTAGACATTTAGAGTTTAGTTAAATTAGATAGAGAATATAGAAATTTAATAATTCAAAAATGAACGGACGTTTTGTAGAATTAGGCGACTGAAAATAGTGTAATGCGAAAAGGATATTATATATTCAAAATAATCTATAAATAAATCACTGAATGTAGTAGAAAGATTGAATTCACTATAGCGTTTTAGAACACAAAGATACACAAATCTATTTTTCGCGAACGCTCACAGCAACTAAAATCAGTATATAAACACTTGGAAACCATTGATAAATATGAGTTTGTAGAGGATTTTTCACTTGAATTTTTATTGCATAAATCATTCATTTTGGGGCGGATAAAGGTAAATTAAGGTAGAATATAGAGGTATTTGTCATTTTGTAAATTCAGTTTTGAAATTTGATATGTTACCATTGATTTTACAAATCTATTTTTGTCCGATAGTAAGACGACAAATACTATTTACATTAAATGATTAACAAAAATGAAGCGGTGATCAAAAATGAAATTTATTGAAATAGGAATTGGTAATACATAGATTATTAGAACAGAGACAGAATTAGAGGATGGTTCTGAATTTGAGGAGCGGGGTATAAAAGGACCGATTATTTTTGAATCGTTTTATCTTCGAATTTGGTTCTTTAAAACTGTAGTAATCCCAGATTCAAAGGAAGGATTAAAGAAGATGAAAAAGAAGCGAAACTCCCTAAAGTTAGTATTAGGTATTCAGAGTAAATAAAATAAAGACGGAAACTTCGCAAATAAGAAATCTAAATCTGGTCTACGTCTTTTTTCTATATTCTTTTAGCTCATCACGTAATTTTTTTATTTCTTCTGTTTGCTCTAGAACATTATTATTTAATCTCCTTACAGCTTCAAATACAGCAAAAACTGCGCAAATAATCATAATCCCGATAAACTCCATTTTACACCTCAGCTCCTATATTGTAGAGACACATAAAGCATCTTGTATTGCTTATAAGCAGCATGTAGGATGCCTTAAATATATTGTTCAATTACTTTTATCGTTTAATTCATTAATTAGTAGAACCGCTTCATCTATTTGTGCGACATCAAGAATTTTTATGTTTAAGTTTAGTTTCTTTCGTATTTCCATAGCTTCTTTTCTATTTGCACTTGGTATGATCATCAATGAAAAGCCTGCTTTCTCAGCAATTTGCATTTTTTCTTTTAAAATCCCTATTGGTAATACGTCTCCCGTTTCGCTAATTGCACCAGTAACAGCGATCTTCAAATCATTTTGCAAATCGCCTCTCATTATAAGTCCTGTCAACGCTAAACCTAACCCAGCACTACTTCCCTCAATAGTATCGTTTTTAAAAAATTCGTTAATTCGCCCATATTCCTGTCCTAAAAATTGCTTCACTCTCATTTGATCTACGTCACTTTTTCCAAGATGGAACCAGTTCAATAATTGCCGGTTCTTGCTTCCATATAGATCCGAATGGGTGATTTTAGTAATATTTAGATAGTCCATTTGTTGTTTATTTAAAAGGTCTATAACAGCTTGTTTGTTTTCAGTGAATTGGAAATCAACTCTATTTACTCCTAATAAATAGATTCCTGAACCTTTGTATATTTCTAAAGGATCCGTATATCTATATGCAACGTGTGTGTAAGCATCATAAAATAGTAGCGGCAATTCGTAACAAAGTAGTAGGGCCATCATTGATGTAATTAACATTACTTTCCGTTTGATAGCACGTTTTTTCCAATACACAATAAGGGTAATCGATAAAATGATTAAACTAAGTAATAAAATAACAACAAAAGAAACTCCACTGATCACATCTTGAAGATACAAAAACAGAAATACGAAATAATAAAGCATCGTAATAATTACAGCCACTATATAAGGTAAACTCCTTTTGAGATTAAAGATAATTGCTTCACTCCTCACATTAGTGCCAGTATATTTTAAACTTCTAGAAAAATGCTAAAACCCCTTTATTTTAAGAATTATCTATTTTCTAATTCACATAAAAAACCGTTTATCCAGCGTAGATGAATGCTATATAAACGGTTTCTTTGCCTATTAAACCATTAATGGTAATGGATTCATTCATAAAAGTAAGAACTATTTGTACCGTACTTTAATCTATACATTGCTTTATAGAGTATAACTGTTTTATAATCTTTTTATACCTAACAAAGCAATGTATGGTTGAAGGAGCGAATTACGTGGAAATTGATAAGGAGATATTACGCGGTTACATAGACACAATCATATTAAGCTTACTTTACCATGATGATATGTATGGCTATGATCTAAGTAAAGAAGTAAAAAAACAGAGTAAGAATTCATTTGAAATAAAAGAAGGAACTTTGTATTTATCATTTAAACGTCTAGAGAAAAATGGCTATGTAACGAGTTATTGGCAAGAAGGAAGTGCAGCGGCCAGGAGAAAGTACTATCATCTCACGAATACAGGAAAAGAGTATTTAAGTCATAAAAAGAAGGAATGGCTTTTTATGAAACAGTTAATGGATCAATTTTTGGAAGGAGTCGAGTAACATGACATTAAGTAAAGAAACAAAAAACAAAATCAATCAATTCGTGAAGCAGAATACAAAGCTAAGTGTAAGTGACAGTGACAGTAACGAGCTTACATACTTTGAAGAACTTGCGATTCAAGCGAATCAAACATTAGGGGAGGCGAAGAAGACGGCTGCTAAATTTAAATGGTCTTCACAAAAGAATAAAGAAGCTCAAGAAGAATTAATGAGTTATATGGACGATTATATTCAAGATTTGATGATAGAAGAAGGCATTTCTGAAGCAGATGCGTTTGAAAAGGCTAAGGCCTCGTTTGCAGTTGAAAATCCAGATAATCCCATGCTAGATAGAAATGCGAAATGGATGCAATATCTTGAACCAAATATTGAGGAAGCAATTGGACTATATTACGCAGCATTTATGTTCATCGGTTTAACATTAGGTGCACTAATAGGGGTTATATTGCAAATGGTCGTGTTAAAAGAAAGTATTGGCATATTATTCTTTATTATCACAGGTATTGGTTTAATGATGGGTCTTGCTTTCGGAATGCTAAAAAATGCGAAAATCCGATTAAATAGTTAATTCGCCTAATAATTCATAAAGCGCATGTATTGACAATATCTCAATACATGCGCTTTTCTTCAATACGATATTTAACTAAAATCAATAAAGTCGACGTATCGATTCAATCTCGACAATACGCTCACGCCTATCTAAAGAATCCTCTCGAACAAGCATTTGTTCATCATGTTGAATGGCTTCGCCTATCATCTCATCTTTCTCATCGATTATTCTAGATGAATGTTCTTAGTTAATAAAGGGATCTTGACCAATGACTAAAAAGGGTTTTATCGATCGGAATCATCTGACTTAAACTGGTCAACCCAACTAGTGTCATTTATGTACATTCAAAAACCTACTTGCTCCGTTTTAAATCAACAGAAAAAGACAGGTTAAAAAAACCTGTCTTTTTTGGTGGATTACGATTTTTATCCAACAGTGTCAATCATAGCTACCTTAACAGTAGCCTCCGCCACCGTAGCCTCCGCCACCGTAACAACCTCTGTCGTTGTTCATGAAACTTGCACCAATAATAATTAAAAGAATAAACAGAACAATAAGTAATGCGAAGCCGCCACCGCGACGTTCTTCGAACCTTTCGTTTTCCATGCCCATACTGTACACCTCCCATACGTCTAATAGTTCATTCTATGTCAATATTGAAAGTGTGTTTGGGTTCAATGATTTAGTTTTATGAAATTATTTTAAAAATTAACGGATAGATGTTTTATAATCCAATTGTTTAAGTTAACTTCCTTATAGAGGACTAGCTGGGAACAGGTTCTTTATGATCTTATTTATGCTACAGGCTACTTTCACCCTATAGAAGAATCGGACAATATTCAGGTTGTGTAAAAACCCCTAAAATCATATGGTTCTTTGCAATTGATTGTTTTAAAAAGGTTGTTTTCTCTAAATCGTTATTTTAGTAAGGTAAGAGGGATTAAACCAAATATGTTCCATATTCAATAAGTAGAAAACTGACTAACCATAATAAAATTGCTATTCGAATTATTATATACATTGCAAACTCAAAAGAAGAAAGTTTTCTTTCTCGCTTTAATTTTTTTAGAAGCCGTACAGAAAAAATTGAACATAAGAGTAGGATTGCTATAGATATTTCATATACGTTCTCTAACAATCTTACATTTTCTACAAAGCTTTTCAGAATGATCATCCTTTCATATAGATGATATGGGCTGTTTAGTTTGATTATACAGACTTTTTTTGTTGTATAGCCGACGGATTATAGAAATATTCACATGTCCCTTTGCTTCAGTAAAATTCCTTTATACAGCATGCTAAACCCTAATCAGCATTTTTAAGAAGCAACAATCTATACAAAAAGAGCCATTATAAACAACGATCAAATTGTAGGCTAGTTTCTTTCTAATGGGGACGTGTATCAAGAGGGTATTAATTCATTTGCTACATCAATGGTTTAGTATATATAACTTAATACATTACTTTCATTGGAAAATTAACCCTTAATGTTATAATTATCTAAAAAAGGGGTGATTCCGTGATAGATGATTTAAAAGCGCGTTTAATTCAGATGAGCGATTATCTTTCGCGAAGTGAAATAAAACTTTTAGAAAAAGTTATTACTTTTGCGGATGAGGCACATCATGGACAAAAAAGGGCTACAGGAGAGCCATATATCACTCATCCGGTAGCAGTTTGCGAAATACTGTTAGAATATAAGGCGGATATTACCTCTTTAATTTCAGCATTACTTCATGATGTAGTGGAAGATACGGATATTACAATCCATGAAATTCAACTTAAATTTGGTAAACAAGTCTCTACCATCGTAGAGGGCTTAACAAAAGTAGAGAAAGGTTTACTCGAAAAAGAAGAATACAGTGCCGTCAATACAGAAAAATTGCTGACTGCTTCTATTATTGATATTAGAGTTGCTGTAATTAAGATTGCAGATCGATTGCATAACATGAGGACCCTTTCAATAAAAAAGGTTGAAAAGAAAATCCCTTACGCAAATGAAACTATCATCTTTTTTGCACCTCTTGCTGAGCGACTAGGGTTGTACAGAATTCAAGAAGAGTTGGAGGCATTATCATTCAGTTATTTGAACCCACCTAAGTCTAATACAGTTCAAAGGTTAATAAACAAATACTCTGACAAATTTGCGGATATTTTTTTTATGTGCTCTGCTGAAGTACAAAGAGAAGGGGGTTCACTAATAAAAAGTTTGGATTGGGGAAAAGAACCATTATACAGATCTTATTGCCTTTTACTAGAAGAACATGCTATATCTGATTTATTCTCAATAAAAGTTATCACAAATTCCCCTCTGAATTGTTATACTGCGCTTGGAATAATACATAATCTATTTACACCATTAGATAATCAATTAATGGATAATATTGCAATAGCGAAAAGTCCATTTTTAAAACAATTAAAGACCAAAGTACTTGTCGACAATATCGGAGTAAACTTTATAATTCAGAGTGAGTATGATAAAAAACTAAATGATATCGGGGTATTTGCATTATTAAAAAATGATTTATCAAGTAGTGAAATAACGACTTTAAGTAGTGATTTGTTAGGGGATGCTATACACACAGTAAAATCTATTTCAAATTCGCCAATCGAATTTTATGATTTAATAGCTTTCGAATTGCTACAAAGGGTTATTACTGTGTATACACCTAGAATGGATGTCGTTTCTTTACCTAAAGGCTCAACGATTATCGATTTCGCATTTACATTGAATTCACAATTAGCTAAATGTATGTCTGCTGCATTGGTAAATGGCGAACAGAAGCCCATTAATCATGTACTTAATGATATGGAAATTGTAGAAATACTTACGTCTAATAAAGAAATGGTTAGAGCTGATTGGTTAATTCATGCTCAAACTTCAAAAGCAATTAAAGAAATTAATGATTTATTAAATAAGTAAAAAAAAGTGTTACTGTCATGGAGTTGCTGAAGCAGCTCTTTTTTGTTGACCTTTAAAGAAAAATTTTTATAATATTCTATGGCAACCATTTAATCAATTCTATCGTTATATGTATTAGATTTCATGATTTTCACTAAAATTATGAAATTTAAGGAAGATTACAATTATAAAAGAAGTTACTATATATCAGAAAGATTAAGGAGAATGAAGATGGAAGAAAAAAAGTGGTATAAACAGAAAAAATACCAAATTATACTTGGTATTGTACTGTTTTTAGTATTAGGGGTAGGCGGCTATGCTTTTAGTATATATAATTCTTTCAATTCCGCTCTTGACAATATGCATGAGCCTATAGATAAAACAGATAAGAGAGAAAATGATATATCTATTAAAAAACAAGATCCTTTCTCTGTATTATTGTTAGGCGTAGATGAAAGAGCTAACGATTCAGGTAGATCAGATACAATGATCGTGCTGACAGTCAATCCGAAAGAAGAATCAGTGAAAATGTTAAGTATTCCTCGTGATACAAAGACTGAAATCGTAGGGAATGGAACAGTAGAGAAAATTAATCATGCTTATGCTCGTGGCGGAGCAGAAATGGCCATTGCAACAGTAGAAAACTTTTTAGATATGCCAATTGATTATTATGTGAAAGTAAACATGGAAGGCTTTAAAGATATAATTGATACGTTAAATGGTGTCACAGTTGTAAATGATATGGATTTAACTTACAAAAACTATCACTTCCCGAAAGGCGAGATAGAGCTAAATGGTAAAGAAGCGCTAATATTCTCTCGTATTCGATATGAAGATCCTCGAGGTGACTTTGGTCGTCAAATTAGACAAAAGCAACTCATTCAAGCCGTTTTAGATAAAGGAACAAACTTATCATCGTTATTAAAAATAGACAATATCCTTGGTAATTTGGGTGATAATATTAAAACGAATTTCACATTAAATGAAATGTTAAATATTCAGAAACAATATAAATCATTGAATAAAAATATAGAGCAAATTCAATTTGAAAAAGGCAATGGTGGAAAAGAAGCAGGGGTATGGTACTATTACCCTGATGCAAATGAGTTAAGTGAAATTAAACAAACGTTAAAAGGTCATCTTTTATTAAAATAGAACCTATATACAAAAATCCCGTATCCTTTGTGGAATACGGGATTTTTGTATTCTATTCTATAAAGAATTAAATCTGAAGATACATAAGTAACTCTAGAAAAAGGTCATAACACCATTTAATAAACTGTATAAATTAATACGCACATTTTTCATTAAAACGTTAAAGATTCTCAAAATGTAAAATAAGAGGGGGAATTCACATAGATTTTGTTAGAGACTATGCAATGTACATGGCGATTTTCGGTGTGTTTGGATCAAGCTGGTTTGGCTGGGCTCAGGAAAAACCGAGAGAAAGCTGGCGAAAATATCTAGGCATTGCTTCTGTATTCTCTCTTTTAGTCGGCTTACTTGGCATTTATTTAAGTGTGACAAATTGGCATAGACCAAGCGTATTGTCGGAAGCGGTTGCATTAAAGAATTATTTAATCTTCGTGTATCTTGAATTCTTCGTAGCAGGGATCGGCGCTTTCTTATTGATTAAATATAAAAGAAAAGACTATGTGGCTCCTTGGGTTGCCTTTATCGTCGGCATACATTTTATTTGGTTAAAAAGCATTTTCCAAGACTCTAGTTTATATCTCTTAGCAACTTTCCTCGTCGCAATCTCAATCATCTCAATATTTCTCTCTAAAAAGCTTAAAGTAGCCAATAGCGCTATAACCGGCATCGGAGCGGGTATAGTACTGTTTTGCTATGCAATATTAGGATTAATACGTTTTATACTTGCTAACTAAATAGAAAAACCTATCAGTTTCGGCTGGATGACATTTTTTTTGGAAATACAAAACCAAAAGGAAATATTCAAACAACCTCTGAAATATAGATATATAGATAATAAATATATCTGTTTTCAACAGACGAAACACACCCTAGGAGATGATGAATTGGAAATACAAGTGAATCAAATTGAATTAAATGGACTTACTTTTCAATATCGTGAGAGTGGGGAACCTTCTGCACCGCCACTTGTAGCACTTCATGCGATGGGAAAAAGTGCAGAATCTTGGGATCAAGTTGCTGCAGTATTAGGAGAGAATTACCGCATTTTAGCTTTAGATCAACGTGGGCACGGTGGGAGTGCGAGATCGAGTACATACACTTTTGAACTGATGTGCGAGGACTTGCTTCATTTTGCGAATGCTTTGAATTTAGAACGTTTTACGCTACTAGGTCATTCCATGGGGGGAACAGTATCCTATCTTTTCTCAGAGAATTTCCCATCAAGAATAGAAAAGTTGATTGTTGAAGATACTCCTCCTCCTTTTCCGGATAAGCAGATCGAGATTCCCTCTAACCCAACTGAGCACCTACCGTTTGATTGGCTAGTTGTGCCTTCTATTCTAAAACAACTTAATGAACCAAACCCCGAATGGTGGGCGCGCCTTGCTGATATTAACCAACCTACACTTATAATAGGTGGTGGATCCAGCCATATTCCTCAAAACAAATTGCACGAAGTTTCTAAATTAATCCCGAATTGCGAATTGGTGACGATAGAAGATGCCGGACACTTTGTCCATGATGATAATTTACCAGTCTACTTAGCTAAGGTAAAAACTTTTCTTAATGCATGATTTTCTGATTGCTCTCACTGTTACCCCTGACTCTTTTTTTAAACAAACGGACATGAAATTTTAACGAATTTATTATTATATTTAAGTGCAGCGAAGTAATTACCTCAAAAATTAAATAGTTTAAAATAACCCCCGTATTTTTATTAGGACGGGGGTTATTTGTGTTTGAGTTTATATTAGTACTAACACTTTGCATTTGAAGGTCCAAAAAGGTTAATTATCCAACGCCATATATTTTCAAAAGGCTCTGATTCACAGCCTTTTTAGAAACACCACATCAATAACAAAAAAAATTGTAATCGAGAAAGGATAGTGACTTTACTATCCATTGATTCGCAAAAAGACCAGATTAATTTATCAAATGCCAAAAAAGACTTTATGAGCGTTTTTAAAGGGATTTAATTAAAAGGGTAGGGAAGTGCCGTGTTTTTATATTTAACATGGTTCTGAATGTCCTAGCGGGCCTTAAAAGTACAGAGATATAGATAATGAGATGTTTTATCCTATTTTAAATAAATAATATTATTGTTTAGGTGTTGCTAATCTTTATTAGAAATAACTTTACCTTGTGGTGTACTTGTAGAATATTTTAAAAGTATTAGTTGGATAAAACTTTCTGAAAAATCTTAAGTAGATTAGAAAGGAGCATATAGGAAATCTAATGTCCTGGATATTCTTGCTGATAGAACTAAAGTGATCCAGAATGCCTCAGTATGTTAAATGCTTGTGAATGAGTTACTTAATCAAACGAATGCGTCAAATGTATAACTGGATAGTTTAAATGGATCTATGTATGAATTTAATGAACATCAACAAAACACCATTTCACCTTAAATTTCAAAAATATCTCACTGTTTCAAGTATACTTATGAAATGAAACGTAACTTCCTATAATGTATATTATGTTCGGGGCGTTCTGTGATATAGAGTAAAAGTGAATTTCCATCACTCTACTCTATGTTTGTAACTCGCATTTTTTACATCGTTTAGATCTATGTATTGTACGCTATATTCAATGACATCGTTTATATATACTTGCTGTTGTTTCGCAAAAGCCTTCAAAGCTTCTAAAAGATCTGCATCATATGTTGTCTTATACTGTACTCGATCAGTTGGACGAGTTGTTTTATCATAGACGATTGTATTTTGATTTAATACTGCTTGTACACCTGATTCCAACAAGTAATTGACATGGGTATCATAATCATCAGCCATTACTTTTAGTTTTTCCAAAACCGCAGCACTTATATTCGTGCGAAATTTAACTCGAGCTATATCTGTTGCTTGAATCAATTTCCCATTTGATAATTTCCACATAAAAAACACCAACTCCTAGCTTATTCTTAATAAAAAGTGCCCTTTCCCCTAGTATACAAACGAATGTTCTTATGTGCAATATACATGTTCTTAGTACTATACGGGGTTTTATTCAAAAAAATGGATAAACCATTATCTATATAATGTATTTTTACACTATATAGGGTTAAATTACATTGTTTTAATGCGGAAAATGCCCTTTTTACACAAGTGGAACATTTGTTCCGTCCCCTATAAATGGGCATTTTTTAGATCATTGTATTCTATTGAATCTTTCCATTGTTGATTTTCCCCTTCATTTAGCAGTCGAAACATGTTTTCTAATTAGCTGAGTACACTCTTAAAGGATAATAACAGAATGATAAAGAATATTACTCTAACGCTTAATTTGGAGGGAAGTTTATGTTTATCGTAAATGTTGAGGGTGCAATTTACAAAAATGAAAAATGGCTTTTAATAAGACGCAGCAAAAAGGAAGAACATGCTGGGGGTTTACTATCTCTTGTAGGTGGTAAGGTCGAATTAGATGAAACGTCATCTGATATATTAGAGGAAACACTAAAAAGAGAAATATTTGAAGAAGTTGGTATTGAGGTTTCAAATCTTAGATATGTAAATAGTTCTTTTTTTGTTACAGATTCAGGATTAAACGTAATAGATATTGTTTTTCAATATGATTACGAGTCTGGAGAAGCATATGCTAAGTGTTTAGATGAGGTAGACGATGTTTTTTGGATGTCGACAGAAGAGATTCTAAATAACTCAGAAATACCACCTTATGTTAAAGAAAACATAAAGTTAGCTAAAAATTTAGTAACTGTTGTAGCAACTGTATCGGATCAGTAAAAAGTATATAGAAAACCGCTATAATAGCCCGTTATAAGGAACTTGCACTTATATCGTTTTAGAATTAGATTACAGGATGATCACGCTTACCTTGTGTACCACAACCAATTTCCTTATAAATGCTTTTATCAATTTAGAACTCCAAAAGATAAAAAAGCGGCCTTCATCTTGTTGCGATGAAGGCCGCTTTGATTTATATAGACGCCCATAACACATTAAATTCATGTTATAGGCGGGAATCGTTCAATTAAAACAAATCAAACACGAATAACTCAATATTCGCCAAGGATTTTGACGGCTTTTTCTGTGAGTGAAGTGTCAATTGCTTTATCGAAGTCGAATTCCCCTTGTGTAGCACCATTTGCTTTGTACATATCGTATTGTGCATGAATGTCATCAATACGCATTTTGCCATCTGGATCAAGACCAGTTACGAATACTTTTTCCCATAGCTTCGGATCTTTTAAAGCTGTATGTTTTGTCATGATGTCTATGATTTGATCTTTGCCTTCTCCTTTAATGAACGCATCATTATAGTCACGTACCCCTTTTAAATAAGCCAACATAAAGCGAAGTGATACGTCTTGTTCTTCAGTCATAAATTTAGGAGATGCTAATACTAATGCAATTTGTGAATCAGGCGCATAATCCGTTGTATCTCCAAATCGTGTTAGAATGCCTTTATCGATACCTTGAGCAATTAATGGCTCAATACTAAGCGCAGCATCAATCGAGCCGTTTTGGAGGGCTCCAAGCATGCTACCGAAGTCATTCATTAGTGTTAATTTAACATCCTTATCCGTTAATCCTGCATGTTCAAGCATTCTTTGATAGATGTAGCCATCAATCGCATTTTTTGCAGAGACTGCAATCTTTTTACCTTTAAAATCGGAGTAATCATTAATCTTATCTTTCATATGGTTACCAATAACAAATGAGAAATAGGATTTCCCTGGTACGTTATGCCCTTTATCTGCAATAATTTTAACGTCAATTCCCTGTGCAATTGCATTAAAGAAAGAGGCTGTTGATATTCCTCCTGCAATATCTACTTCACCCGCTGCAAGTGCAGGTAACATGTCATCACTATTCGCAAATTGAGCAAATTCTACCTCAATATTATAATCCTTGAAGTAACCTTTCTCTTTAGCGATATAAAAACCTGCTCCTGATGCCGCTCCGTCCTCGGCAATAACAACTTTCGTTTTTTTACTTAAAGCAGCCAAATCGCCAGACGGATTATCTTTACTTACTTCATTATTGTCTTTCGTTCCTGTAGTTCCCTTATTTCCTGTTTCTTTATCCGAACACCCTGCAACGAACATCGCAAGGATAAGGAATGGTATAAATAAACCTAACTTAAACCATTTCCGCATGTCATGCCCCCTTTTACTAATTACTTTCTAGATTTTTGCACTTCTTCTTGCAGATGCTTCCAAATGTCTAAAAAATGTCCTGCTGTACGATGGTCCGCTCTAATTTGCTCTATATTTCTTGGCCTTGGCAAATCATTTTTAATCTCTTTTATGATTCTACCAGGTTGTGAGCTCATCAATAGAATTCGATCGCTTAATAGCAATGCTTCATCAATACTATGCGTTATAAAAAGCACCGTTTTCTTCGTTTCCTCCCAAATAGACAGTAGCTCTTCTTGTAAAATGAATTTGTTCTGCTCATCAAGTGCAGCAAATGGTTCATCCATCAGTAAGATTTCCGGGTCATTGGCAAATGCACGTGCAATGCTTACACGTTGCTTCATACCTCCAGAAAGTTCTTTTGGATAGAGAGTTGAAAACTTTTCTAGGCCAACTTTTTCTAAATAGTAAGAAGTACGCTTTTTGATCAATTCAGCTGGCAGATGTCGCATTTTCAGACCGAATGCAACGTTCTCTTCTACGGTTAACCAAGGAATGACACCTCTCTCTTGAAAAACCATTGATTGAAGAGGTCTGTTCTCTTTCCCCTCAGCAATCTTATATTCACCTACACTCGTTGTTTCAAGTCCAGCTAAAATACGTAGCAACGTTGTTTTCCCGCAACCACTCGGACCAACCAGACAAACAAATTCACCCTCTGAAATATTAAGAGAGATATGATCCAAAGCAGTGACATTACTATTTTTCTTGTAAAATACTTTCGTCATATCTTGAATTGAAATTTTAGTGTTGTTTTCCACTGCTTCACCTCCAAGATAAAATCTTATTCTGTAGTGCCCTTAGCAAAAGTGAAAATAAGTAGCCGAAAAATGAAATGAGTATAAGCCCGACGAACATCTCTTTTAACATAAAGGCTTTATAAGAGGTCCAAATTAAATAGCCTATACCTGATGTAGCGCCCATCATTTCAGCTGCCACGATCGTTAAGAGCGCAATTGCCTGCCCCATTTGAATACCTTCCATCATGACCGGCAATGCCCCAGGGAATGCAATTTTCAAGAAAAAGTCCTTAGAGCTAGCCCCATAATTTTTGGCGACATCTAAATAGATGGAGTCGATATTAATGACCCCTGCAGTTGTATTGATGACGACTGGGAAAAAGACGCTACCAGCAATCGTTACAACTTTAGAGAAATCACCGATTCCAAATAGAATAATGATAATGGGTAACAAGGCAAGAGTAGGAATTGGCATAAGCGCCATTACAATAGGTGAGATGAAGTGCCTAATTGGTGAATACAGCCCCATCAATAATCCGATGACAACGCCTGGAATAACCCCAAGTAAGAAACCCGCAATAATTCGGTAAAGAGAAATACCAATATGGTGAAATAGCTCACCACTCATTGCCATTGAATAGAACGTACTTACAATTTCAGATGGCGGTGGGAAAAAACGTGCATCAAGTAAATTAGTTTGGGATAGGAACTCCCATAACAGCAAGAGAAAAATAGGTGAAGCGATTGTAAGCATCTGCTTCATACGTTCTTTCAATTGTCTTTTCTTCCATTCCTGTTGTTCAACTTCGACAGGATTGTGGTTATTAGTCATTTTATCGTCTCTCATTCTTCACCACCTCTTCATACAAATGATATGTACTTTGCCCTCAAAGTGTGTCACTCGCCTATTAGAAAAGGAATGTTGCCTAGTTGTTAGAACATTAATGAAACTGCTGAAAAAGAATAACTAATTCATCGTAAAACGCAAAAAACCCGGAAATTAAATTCCGGGTTTGATTGCACTTACACCTTCATGATCGTTATAACTGTGACTGTCGCGATTTCGCTGAAGTTCTCAAGAGTTTGTTATGCGGAGTTACCTCCGTTTGTCCATTCACTTGAGATTTTTGACGCTTATCCCTTGCCCAGTTGTGGTGGATTTGTTGAGATTTTGGATCTAAGTGTTCCGGCCTACTCATCGTGTTCCGCCTCCTAGTCATGGTGGATTTATAAGTGAATCGTAAATAGTATAGCTCGCAAACGTTTTAATATACATTCCGATAATTAGTATTCGTTTCCATTAAACTGAAATAGGTAAGTAAGTTGCAACTTTTAGAAAGATTGAATCCACTTTTCTACATAGAAATAATAGGTATACATCACAAGCTTTCTTTTCAATATCGCGAATACTTAGTACTAAAAGTAATAAACTAGCAAGTATTCATTTATAAAATGTACCGAAATACAATCACATCCGTTAAACTGCATTGCTGCATATTGTAATATTATTTACCTTTGAGGGCATATCACAATATCAAGTGAACGCATATGATAAAGGGTTAAATACAGATAAACAGAGGTGAATCATTGTTTATATATGTAGTGAAAGCGGGCGATTCTTTATTTTCCGTGGCATCAAAGTATCAAGTAAATATGGATAGTATACGGATTACAAATGGTTTGAAAATACCAAATATTGTACCTGGGCAAGATTTGCTGATTCCAACAAATGTCTATATTGTTCAACCTGGCGATTCCTTATTTAAAATTGGTCAAATGGCTTTAGTTCCTGTTGAAACGATAAAGCTATATAATGGTTTGCACTCAAATAATTTGTCCATAGGTATGCGATTATATCTGCCTCCTAGAAAGAAATATAGGGCAGCCAATTTCAGCTATTTAACTCCAACTACACTAGCAAGAGATATAGAATTGATTAATCAATTTGCAGATAGCAATTCTTATTATGGTGTATTTGAATATCATATTTCTAATAACGGTACACTGAGTCCATTGTATCTTCACAGCATTAATACATTAAGTCGGCAAAAACAAGTAGCGCCAATTGCTGTTATATCCAACTTAACGGAAACAGGTTTTAAATCCGCTATAGCAAGAAGTATTATTAGTAATCCGATTATAAGAGATCAAGCATTAAATAATATTTATAACATAGTAAAAAACAATAATTTTGCGGGCGTCAATATTGATTTTGAATTGTTGAAGGATTATGATGCCGAAGATTATGTGACTTTTATCCGAATGGTGAGAAATCGTTTAAGTCCAGAAGGTTATACTACATCTGTTGCATTACCTGCAAAGACTGATGATACCACCCCTTGGACAAAAGGTTATGATTATAAAGGGATTGGTGCTGCCGCTGATTTCGTTTTTCTGATGGCCTATGATTTTCATCATGCAGGTGGTGAACCAGGTCCTGTGGCACCAATAAAAGAGGTACGACAAACAATTCAATATGCTATAAATCATATGAATGCTAATAAAATTATTTTAGGTGTTCCGAATTATGGATATGATTGGACGATGGCTGGGGATGGTTCTGTCATTAGTGCTCGTGCGATTGCTGTAGGAGATGCGGTGAATACTGCAATGACCAATCAAGTACCGATTCAATACTCTAATCAATATCATCAGGCTCACTTTGAATATTGGGACGCATTAGGCATTCGACATATTATTTGGTTTGAAGATTCAAGGTCTCGTGCACAAAAGCTTCAATTAGTAGTAGACTACAAATTAAAAGGAATAGGTATATGGCAATTAGGGTTAGCATTCCCTCAATCAATTTATTTAGTGAAGCATTTTTTGAGTAAAAGAACTGTTATTTAAGTTGACTAGAAAACAAAGTAAAAATATTAGTTGTTAATTCATTACTATGAAAATAAAAACCACAATTTTCTAATATAAATAGAAAATTGTGGTTTTTTGTATTATAACTAAGGGAATGTAGCTATATCTATTGAATTATTAATAGAGTATTAGTCGCTAAAGGTGGTGGATTCACATGATGCCGGTAACAATTATTGAATTGACTTTTATCTTTGTAATTATTTCAGTTATTGGATTGTTAGCACTTTTATTACCTACGTGGTGGAGGAGATTTACTTGGGGTTTAGCTTGTTTGATTCTTATAATTACAATTGGTTTTTATGTATCGCGACCCTTTACTGTTCAACATCAAACAGAACAAGCTATTGAGAATCTAAACATATATTTAAAAGCAAAATATGCAGGAGAGTCTTGGGCAATTACGGATACAGATGAGTACCGCATAAAACCAGATGCTTATCTACATGTTATATTTGATAATGAGCGCTTCGTAACTTATAAATATCATATTACTAAAAATCATATTAAACAAACTGGATCCTGGATCTATCCTTCTGGCTTAACACCCGAAGAAGAAGGTGTATCTCCTAAATGCTGAAAAATAGCATAACTAAAAATAAGAAGCACATTATTCTGTGCTTCTTATTTTCTTAGCTTTACCTGCTTCCTTCCACAAAACCACGGACAATATGAATGGCTGACCATTCACCTTCAGATGTTTCAACGATAGGATAAACTCTCGGGAATAGTTGAGCAGTTATTTCCTCAACAGACATACCATTCTTATGCATATTAATAATTTGCGACTGTAACGCTTCTAAATGGTCAATCTTGTTTTTAAGTTGCTGATGGCCATCTTCTATAAAACCTGCGTGGCAACAATACATATCTTTAAAATCATAAGTTAATATTTTCTTTAATGATTTAAGAGTATCGACGATGTTCTCTTCTGCTAAAATTACTTTCGTTTTTTCCTGAATAAACAAATCTCCTGTAAATAATGCACCAGTTTCTCTGTTTAGGAAAGCTAAATGGTCTTTAGTATGACCAGGTGTAGCAATTACATCCCAGGTAGCATTTCTTGATTGGAACGTCTCTCCGATTGCTTGGGCATGAAATGGCTCGCTTTGCCCCCAAAAGTACTGACGATATTTTGGATAGATATATTCTTTACTACAACGCTCAACGGAATCTTTATGAATATAGAAAGGAATATCTCTCTGTTCTTTCAACCAAGCCGCACAACCAATATGATCCTCATGGAAATGCGTTAGCATTACTTGCTCAAAATCAGCTTGTTCGAAAAAAGGACGAAATGAAGGAAACAAAGATTGTGCGCCTGTATCAATCAATACGCCGTCTACCGCAAAGCTAAACACATTCATCTTAACTGGTCCAAGTCCAATTGTACTATTCGCCAGTTGTACATCATTATGCTTTGAAACATCTATTGATTGTTCTAGTTTAACCATCTCATTCTCTCCTTTATATATCATTCTTTATATTTTATCAGAAAATTGAAACTATAAATATATAAATAGATTAATCCATTCAAGAAAAACAAAAAAAGCAGGGTGGCTACCCTGCTTTTTAAAATTCAATTGTACAAATATTATTTCTTCCCAGCTACTTTAAATGCTTTAAGCTCTTTTTCAAATGTTGCTTGATTTAATAAAAGTTGCATACCTTTTGATTCATCTATCGCTAGTTGCATATGCTTTTTATAATTTTCTAGATTCTTCAATTGCAGTGCAATTTCCGCTTCTACAGCATGAGTCATCCATGCTTGGTCTAAACTATAAGAGCGTGCTTTCTTATAGTTTTTTTGTAAAACGTCAGCAAGTGCTAAATGGTAACTTCTATTAGGTTCTCTTTTGATTTCCTTAGCAAACTTAATCGCAGTATCATACTGCCCTAGTCGATAATAACGTAAAAATTCAAAGCTATTTCGAAGATCTGGTTGCTTATATTTTGCAATGATACGATCTATCTCTTTCATTTCATCCTCTAGCGTGCCTTCTTTTACTGCAAGAACATGTGCGAAAAGTGGATTTCTACGTTGATTACGCATCGCTCTTTCAATTTTCTTCGCATCATTAGATAAGTACATAACCAGTACATTATTATAAATCACGGCAGCCACAGCAACTATAAAGACGACTACTATAACCCATGTAGGAGCATTAAACCATGCTAGGACAAATCCAATTACCGCTAAAAACAAATACAGTAAAACTAACCTTAAATAATACAAACTCTTCACCTCGAGCTTATTGTACATTAAATTTAAAAATAAAGCTTTTGATAGATACAATAAATCACATAAAAAAACGTAGAGTATAATACTCTACGCATGACTTTTAAACGATTGGCACCCAAGCTTCAATATCGTGTATATCTTGTCCGATATATTTTTCAAAACTCATAGATGGTCGATGTGTAACATCCTGATTGCTGAATAATTTTCGAAATGTCTCTTGAATCTGGCCGATTCCACCATCAACTTTACCGACTAAGTAACGACCTTTTGGAATCTTCACAGTTACTGATGTAATTTCATCTGGTAGAAGGTGATTGTCAATACCTGCGACATAGTCTAAGCCATCCTCATTCATTTGAATACAAACACCATATGATACATCCTGCGATACGTTATAGCCTTCAAGGACATTCGCAAGCTCCTCCCATTTCTCGGGAATATCTGACGTTTTACCTTGATGAATACTTAAACCTTTCACAACAAGCCCATCAATTTCTTCAATACGTGTCTGCATTCAAAACACCCCTCTATGCTTTTGTAAGTTGCTTTTCGTAACATTCAATCCAATCATCTACTGTCATTTTACTAACAAGCTCCGCAATTAATGCATAAGGTACCTTTTTGGCATTAGAAAATCTTATGCAACTTTTGCCCATATTGAGCTTAGTAGTCATATGTTTCGGATATTCAGCAACAAACCATTCCAGTAACTCCGGTTTTGCATAAATCCCCATATGATACAACGAAAGATGATTCTTTTGAGCAGCTACACCTATGAACGGTAGCGGCTCCTCTGGACTGCAGTGATAGCCATTCGGATATATTGACTTCGGTACTACGAAGTTCGGCATTGTATACTGCATTACTGCTTCAAAGCCTGGTGGTAAATTTTCTTGAACCGTTTCAAATAATTTTCGAAACGCTTCACGTCTGTTTTCATCAACTTGTTCAATATAATCTGATATTTCCAACTCCAGCCCTCCTTTTCCAATTATTATACGCAATAATATAGAAAATACAAACTACTATATACTTTTCATCGAATATTGGATTACTAAAACTGAAAAGTTAATTTTTATATCGGTTTTCATCGTATTTAGGCCTGTTTAAAATAGGTTTTCAATGTATTTATAAATAGATTTATCTTTCAATTCATATAGGTTAGCGTTATTTTCACTACCTTCATAATTAAAAACAGACAAGATGTGATGATTGTCAATTCGTAATCCGAATTTTCTTTCCCCAGCTATCCATATCGTGATCCAGTAAGATTCATCTATTTTGCTAGCACTTTCTTCTACTTGTTTTATTTTCGCTTCGGAAATAGTATCTACAAATACTTTAATCTCATGTTCTTTAGAAAAGAGGATTTGCTTACTATCCGAACCTCTTATAAGTTCTATTTGACTTATCGCTCCAACATTTACGTCTTCCCAAAATTCATTTTTGAAAGTAGCTTTACCTATCCCACTAAAGAAGATATAACAAAAAACGAATCCAATAATTAAAATTAAAGTTATAGCAAAAACGTTCTTATTTCCTTTCATCAAATCCCCCCATCTCATCACTTTATTCCAACTTTTAGGGATTTATAAATTTTTCATGTCATTTGGTGAAATAAAAATTAAAGGTTTTGAATCAAAGAGTACTATGTAATGTAAAATGAAAGCCCAATTCTCTCAGTATTAAAAATGAGAGTATTGGGCTTATTTTATGGATAGTTATTCGTTATGAACGGTACTATAAGATTCAATAAACGCTTGAATCATGCTATCCCCTTCAGGCGTACCAATGGATTCAGGGTGAAATTGCAGGCCAAAGACTGGATATATTTTGTGTTGAATAGCCATTATCTCGTGATCATCAGCAGCCGTCGCAGTTACTTTAAAGGCTTGTGGTAACGTTTTAGGCTCGATTACTAGTGAATGATACCTCATAACAGAGAGCGGTCCTTGAATGGCCGAGAATAAGCCTGCTTGCTCGTAATCAACCGAAGATAATTTACCATGCATGATATTTTGCGCCTGCACTATATTTGCACCAAAGGCTTCTGCAATCGATTGGTGACCTAGGCAAATACCGAGAATAGGCAACTCTTTATAAAGCTCTTGGACAATCTGTACAGAAATACCCGCTTCAGATGGCTTACCAGGTCCTGGAGAAATGATAATAGCCTCTGGTTGCATATGACGGATTTCGTCTATCGTCAGTGCATCATTTCGCACAACTTGGACTTCTTTCCCTAATGCGCTCACTTGTTGATAAAGATTGTATGTGAATGAGTCATAATTATCGATTAGTAGGATCATTTTCGCACCTCCAAAAGCGCTTTTGCTTTATTTAGCGTCTCCTCGTATTCGCTTTCTGCAATAGAGTTATAGACGATACCCGCACCAGCTTGCACATGTGCTTGACCGTTTCGAACAACCATTGTACGAATAGCTAAGGCCATATCCATATCACCAGAAATTGAGATATAGCCGACTGCTCCGGCATATACACCGCGTTTCATCGTTTCTAACTCATTGATAATTTGCATTGCACGAATTTTAGGTGCGCCTGACACAGTGCCAGCGGGTAAGCAGGTTGCTAGTACATCTAACACATGCATATCGTCTTTCAACTCGCCAGTCACCTCAGAAACGATGTGCATGACATATTTGTAGTATTCAATATCCATATACTTTGGTAGCTTCACTGAGCCAATTTTGGATAGTTTACCGATATCATTGCGTCCGAGATCGACTAACATACGATGTTCGGCAATCTCCTTTTCATCTTCAAGTAAACCTTTGGCAAGTGCAGCATCTTCTTTAGCCGTTTTACCACGAGGACGCGTTCCGGCAATCGGATTCGTCGTAACAAGTCTGTTTTTAACCTTTACTAAACTTTCAGGTGAAGTACCTAAAATGATATAGTCTTCAAAATCCATATAAAACATATACGGTGAAGGATTAGATGTACGTAATTTTCTATATAAAGAAAATGGATTGCCTGAAAATGGTGATGAAAAACGTTGAGATAGCACAACTTGGAAGATATCACCTTGCTTAATATGTTCCTGAGCTGTTTTGACCATATCACAAAACGACTCTTCATCCATTGATGATTTAAATTCTAAAGTATCTTCTTCCTCTTCAGGCTGTGACACAGTCGTCATTTGTAGACTTGTCACAATCTCTTGAATACTTACCTTCATGTCTTCAGGGCTTCGATCACTATTAAACAAATCAATCGCAACAATTGATACCGTTTGTTGTAAATGATCATAAATAATAAATGTATCGTAAAAAAGCATATGCATATTCGGCATGTCTAGCTCATCTGGCAAAGAGTTACCGATTTTTTCAAAATAAAAGGCGGTTTCATAACCGATAAAGCCTATTGCTCCACCAAAAAAGGCGAATGGATAGTCCTCCGTATTTAATGGCAGCATTTCTTTTAAAACATCAATTGGAGAACGTAGTAATTCACTCTGCTGCCCTTTTTGGAATATTACCGTACCGTTTTCCGTACTTTTTAACTCCGCGATTGGATTCAAGGCGATAAATGAATAGCGACCACTTTCTTCATGCTTAGCGGACGATTCAAAAAGCATTTTCTTTCGACCTCTCACTGCTTGATAAATGGATATCGGTGTCATCATATCCCCTTGAAGTGTTACCATCTCATACTCTCTCGTCTTAACTGTCATTTGCTCAAACTCCTTTTCTCAGCTCATCTCAAGTAACACACAAAAAGCCCTCCAAAGAGACTATTCTCTATGGAGGGCGGAAATTCCGCGGTACCACCTCAATTGCAGCAAAAAACGCTACCACTATAAGCGATATAACGATTCGCCAATCGAACTGCCATACTCAACTTTCAAGCAGTCACTCAAAGGTCCATTCCATCAGTTGCTACGTATCGGTTTCCACCAACCCCGACTCTCTAACCGCGCATTCCTTATGTACTAATCCTTATCTAAGAGTTCTGATATACAATTGTGTGAAAATGTTACTTGCATTTATTATAAAGAGAAGTGTCTTAAAATTCAATCATTAATTAAGAGAGAATTCTCATGGCAATAAAATAACTTATAGGTATCTTGTAAAATTCTATGGTTACAAAACCACTTCAAATCATATGCTATACTTTGAACTATAAAATATGAATAGTTTAGTATAAAGGAAGTGTCTTATGAAAAAATTCAGTATTATTTCTTCAGTGATTATCGTCATGTTAATCATTGCTTACGGCTTAGTCGGAAATTATTTTTACAATTTCGCTTTAAATGCTAATACGGAAAAAGAATTTTTAACCGGTAATCCGCATTTAGCAAAATCGGAAGCTGTTTCAGCAGAAGTAGCAAAAAAAAGTGAATTAGCGGATGTTGCCTTTTCAAAAAAACATCCACCTATTACAACAAGTATTGTTTCTTCAGATAAACTAACATTAAAAGGCCATTTATATGAAAATGACAATTCGGATCATAAATGGGTCATTGTCGATCATGGGTATACCTCGAATAACACTCTAATGGTTCGATGGATCCGCAATTTTCATGAAAAAGGATACAATGTATTAGCACCAGACCTTCGTGGACATGGAGAAAGCGATGGAGATTACATCGGAATGGGTTGGGATGACCGAAAAGACATGCTTTTATGGATCAAGACAATTACTGATAAAGATCCAAAAGCTGAAATCGTCTTATTCGGAATTTCCATGGGAGGAGCCACTGTCATGATGACCTCTGGCGAGAAATTACCTTCAAATGTCAAAGTAATTGTTGAAGATTGTGGTTATTCATCTGTTATGGATGTATTTACATACCAGCTTGATGACTTGTTTAAATTACCAAAGTTCCCTGTTATGAACGCGGCTAACACCGTAACGAAAATTCGTGCAGGATATGATTTAACAGAAGCATCTGCCGTCAAACAAGTGGCGAAGAGTGAAACACCCATGCTATTTATCCATGGCGATAAAGATACATTTGTCCCTTATGAAATGCTAGATGAAGTTTATAATGCGGCAAATGTTGAAAAAGAGAAATTAATTATTCCAGGTGCTGGTCATGGAGAAGCTGAAAAAGTAGATCCAGAGAAGTATTGGAATACAGTCTGGGGATTTGTGAACAAATATATTGATTAAACTTTGATCTGGGAGTAAGTGCTCCCAGATCTTTTTACATTAAGAAGCTAAAACCTTTTCGATTAGAGATTTTCCAAACCGCCAACAATATAATTTGACGTAATAAAAGCCTAATTTTCGGCATTGTAACCCGAAAATTAGGCTTTCCTTGTAAATAATATGATTTGGGTGCTACGTTTTAACAGTGAAAAATGCCAAGATATAACGTAAATAATGCCTTGTAGTCGTTATTCGCTCTTCTAATGATTTAGCAATGATATCGTAAAATGCCGTTCCAGCGTCAGTTCCTTTTAATTTCCGAACAGTACGTCTTTCATCAGGCCAATAGCCTACGAGCAAATCCGTTTCTTCCATTTCACGTGCGATTTGATATAAATAGCCGTTTGAAGGAGTCCAACCAAACACATCTTCAAGTTGTTGACCTACTTCTGCCATATAAAAGGACGATCTTGTTTGACTTAGTTTAAGTGCCAAATAGCGTACGATATCCTTTACTGATATAAGTTTTGAGAAATAAGCACGAAATTCTTCTGGAAGCGGATGGTTAGGTGCTTCTGGTTTTTCCCCGTTTTTTGTTAAGGCATAATAAAAACGATCCAATACGAGTACGATTTCATGGAATTGCTGGAAATAGAGCTTTTCGTATCTATGCAACCTTTCAATACCTAGATCAGTAGCGTGATAGAATAGACGTTTTTGTTCTTGTCTCACTTTTAAAGCCCCATCTGCTTCTAGTTGTTTAGCAATACGTGCGACATATTCATAGCCAACAGGGCGTCCAGGGAAGTCATTTTGAAAGGTTTTATGTATTTCAACAGAATAACATTCCGTTTGTTGTGTTTTATAAAGCCAATATAGTGCCACAGTGTCTTTAATGCTAAAGCCGACTGTTTGTTGAAACGTTTTTTCTTTCATATACATCACCTTCCATTTAATAGTTTTATTTACATTTATTATAAACCTCGTTAGTCCATATATTCAACAAAAAATATACCCCCATATATACTCCCCTCCCCTTTCATTTTCAACCACTTAATTAAAGCGGTTTAAGAGGATAAGAGACCTATATAGAGGCATAGTTTTCTATGATTGGACATTAATTAAAGTACTTTTACTCCGATTATGTGCTCGATCAATAGCGTAAAACGAGATTGTTGAATTTCTCTGTAACTTTTTAATTTTCAAATTGAATTTACCTGAAGATTTCACTTTAGTTTTAGCCAATATCTTTTTCCCTTTAAACATTTCGATTATTGCAAACGGTTCAGCAGTACCCGATATGATTGTTGAATTACTTGTGACTTTATTTACTTTTGGCTTAGCTGGTGCCGTTTTATCAATAACTGTCAGTCTTTTTACTTTGCTCATATTGCCTTGTTTATCTGTAATATAGACGGATAGTTGACTATTGGCCACTTGTTTTTTAATAGCAGCAGTATAGTTACCATTTGATTGGACAAAAGCTTGAGCTATTTTTTTATTGCCTTTAAAAATTAATAAAGTCGTATTTGCTACGGCTGTACCGCTCACATTTGTACTCCGATCAGATACTTTTTTTACAGAAGGTGAATGTAATACTTTCTTCGCAGGTGTTTGAATGGTAATTGCTACTCCTTGCGATATATTTTTATCTTCGTCTTCTGTTTTCACTTCGATTTTATACGTTTTACTAGGGTTCAGATTACGTATGGTATATGTAGATTCTTTCGTCGTAGCAACTTTTTTATTATTTACGTATATTCTAGACTGTTTAAAGTCTTCGGTTAATGGCTTTCTCCATTTAATCGTTGCTGCATTAATTTGAATTGATGACGCTATTAATTTTGTCACCTCAGCAGGTGGGGTGATGTCCTTTAACGTATGCACTTGCAAGTCTGTGCCATTGGATGATCTTCCATCTCGACTTACAACTTTTAAAGTAATCTTATAATCTTTTGAAGCCTGTAATTTCTTCATTGTATATTTGTTTGAAGTAGTCGATGTTACAAGTTTATCATCTAAGAAAATAGCTACTTTTTTAGCATTTGTATCATTTGGTAATGAAAAACTAACAGTCGCTGTATGATCCGTTACTTTTTCAATTTGAGGTTCGACCAAATCTTCAATGACTGGTTCTTCGGCTTTTGGGTAATGTACTAAACCATTCCCATATAAATTATCAACACCTGTTATACCAAGGTCAATTGCCTGTTCGTCTAATTTTGCACGTAATTCTTTCGCTGATAAAAATGGATATTGCTGTTTTAATAGTGCGAGAATGCCTGTAACATGCGGTGCTGCATATGAAGTACCGCTAGCATAAATCAATTTGCCATCTTTATTAATCGTTGGTACAACTTCCCCTGGAGCAGTAAGATTCATAGATGAACCTGTATTAGAAAACGTACTAATCTTCTGCTTAGCACTAATAGATGATACAGCAATCACTTGACTATATCTTGCAGGATATGTAACATTTCTATCATTTCCATCATTACCAGCCGATGCAACAATTAATATACCTGCATTGTAAGCTTTTTGAACGGCATTTCTTAGTGCTGGTACATCAATATATAAACCAGAAGAAATATTAATAATGTCCATTTTGTTTGCAATTGCCCAATCAATTGATTTGACGATCTCTGTTGTAGTTCCACTTGTTGTGCCATCCGCATATTTCAAAGAATACAATTGGACATTTGGTGCAACCCCAATAACATCAGTGGTTTTTCGGTCTTTTAAATAACCGCCAACTCTCGCTCCTATGACTGTAGCTACTGATGTACCATGACCATTATTTCTAATACCTCCACGATCTACATTGTCTGATTCTTTAATAACTGTTTCTGGCAAATCTCTCACAAAGGATACTCTTCTTACAACATTCGGCAAATCATCAATGAGGTTAATCCCTGTATCAATAACCGCTACTTTAACTTTATTGCCAAAAATCCCGCTATCCCATGCTATAGGCGTATTTAATAAAATTAAATTCCAAGTAGGCACTAGTAACGGTTGAAGCGGTGTATCCAAATTAGCTAAAGTCATAGGTGCTTCTTTTGTATCAACAAATTCAATGTTCGGATCTTTTTTTAGGTCAGACAGTTGTTGTTCAGTTAAAGATGCTTCAACCATTTCCACATTGTCCAGTACTTCACCGACATCTTCAGCGTCACCTAACACTTTCTGCTTACCTTCTTCGTTTTTATATGAGATCAACGCATTGATTGTATTTTCTTCAGCGTAAACGAATTGATGGTTATCAGATAAGGTCCATAAAGCTGTTAAAGCAAGGCATGAAATACTTATATTCTTCCATAAAGGCTTCTTCACTGTTATGAGACCCCCTTTCTTCATTTTTTTAGCATAAAGTCTAATATTATGTATATTTTATTCTACTTAAAAGACTTTCACAATTCTAATATATTTTTAGTTCTATGTTTTATATGTTTCATAAGTAAAAAATACACCTATATAAGATGATTAATTCTTAATCATTTTATATAGGTGTAAATATCACTTTTTCTTCTTTTGATTATTTTATAAAGTAAGTAAGTAACAATGTTCAGAAAAAATAAAATGGTTAACTCTAACGTTGAATTCACGAAGACGTATAAAAACAAATCCCAGGATGCTTCACCTGGAGGGAAATCTCCCCACTCTAATGAATCCACATTAATATAATTAGTGATGTAGAAAATGAAAATAGAAAAAAAGTAACTTATGTACACAATAATCCAATGTAGATAAAATTTGATTCTGAATCTACTTGACCAAAGAAGCAAATTGATAGTAACACTAATTAAAGGTATATAAAAAAGTTGAAAATTGGTCCCCTCATTTTTATCCATCAACACCAAAGCATATAAATATTGAGCTAGACTGATGATTAATAAGTTTGTTAAAGCTACTAAAAGAACCGATGAATGTTTATTTTTATCCAACGTGTAACCCCTCCTTACTGGAATAAATGCAATTTTAACATAATTCCAACAATGTTTATATTATCCTTTTTATCAGAAAAAAAGAACGCAGAGTCCTGAGGTTCGATTATTCGTTGATTCTGTCTTAGATAACGAAACGGACTGGGGAGACGAATAAAGAGCTTTGAATTGAAAGCATCTTTAAAAGTAAGCTGTATAAAAAAAGAACTGTTTTAAAAGTCTTGATTTACGACTTTCGAAACAGTTCTTTTTCTTTTCTAGTTATTCAACATCCCATATTTCACTTTTATTCGTTCTAATTTTTCACCAATCGGTTTGGCTAAAACGAGTAAAAAAACGACATTTGATACTACATAGACAATTGTAAACGGTATAGCTGTTGACATGGCAATTAAATACCTTTGCCAAGAAAACAACCCATCATAAGAAATGACCGTCCAAATGTCCATACAGAAAGAATACATAATACCTGCAAACACCCCATAAATAATGAGTGCTATTTTGCTTTTCATCCAACCTTTTTGTCCTAATAAACCAGCGATAAAACCAAGGATTCCCCATGTAAACATTTGAAATGGCGTCCAAGGACCTTGTCCGAAAAAGATGTTCGATGCTATGGCAGATGTAGCGCCTGTAAGAAAGCCTGCTTCCGCTCCGAATGCAAATCCAGTAATAGCTGTAATGGCAGTCACTGGCTTGAAAGCAGGGATCCAAATGAATGCTGCACGACCTGCAACGGAAATAGCCGACATAACAGCTATTGTTAAAATTTCTCGTGCTTGTGGCTTTCTTCTTTCAAAGGAAACAAAGAATGGCACACAGGCTAATAATACGATAATCATAGATATAAGATTGTATTTACGATCATTTAAGATAGTCACTCCAATAAGCATGACGATTGGGATAACTACAAAGATGATGATACTGGCGAAAATTAGACGTTTACGGGAGTAGTTGTCTGCTCGAGCTGTTGATTGTGCTTGCATAACGAAATCACGTCCTCACTTGTCACTGCAAAATCATATAAATGACGCGACATTCGATGCGCTGCAGTTGTATAAAAGTTATTGCCACTGTAAAACAGTTTTGGTTCATCCTCAGAAACGATATTACCATCAAAGAACATGGCACTACGATCAGAATACTGCGCTGAAAACTCAATATCATGTGTAACCATTACAACGGCCACACGACGCTTTTTAAGGGCTTGTAGTACTTCGGCGAATATTTCCTTAGAATATGTATCAATGCCCTTTGTAGGCTCGTCTAGTAGGATTATTTTAGGGTTTAGTAACAAGACTTTGGCTAAAGCAACTTTTTGTTGCTCTCCCCCGCTCAAATCATATGGATGGCTGTCTAATAAATGTCCGATATTAAGCGTTGTGATAATATCATTTAACTGTACATTGGCCTCATCTTTTGAGATGCCTAAGACGTCTAATATGTTGTCGAATTCAAGTTGTACTTTCTTTTCAACGAGTAGAGTTAATGGGTCCTGTGGTAATACAGCTAAATTATTACGATACAATTCGCCATTTGAATACTTTTTAATGGATTTACCATTAATGAAGACTTTTCCTCGATATGGTTTAAATAAACCTGACATTACACCTAGTGCGGTTGTTTTCCCTGTACCGTTCCCTCCTAAAATACTAACAATCTCCCCAGCACTTACTTGCATAGAGAATCCTCTTAATACATCTTGAGCATTCTTTTCATAACGGAACCATGCCTCTTTAACTTCCAAGACAATGTCATTAGTTGGATTATCTGAACTCAAATTTCTTTCTAATGCTCGTACTTCATTAGTAAAGTGCTTTGTTAGCCAATTTCGTCCATCTCGTATCGTTAATGGTACAACGTCATTGATTTGTAATGCATTATTAATACGCACTGGTGTAGGTAAGCCTAGCATCATTGGATGAGAGGCATCGAATGCTTTTAATTGTTGTGCAACGTTCTGCGGTGAATCATTACAAATAATGCGACCTTTCTCCATGACCACAACGCGATCTGCTATAGGAAAAACCTCTTCTAAGCGATGTTCTACAAGAATAATTGTTAAGCCAAGTTCTTTATTTAACTTTTGTAACGTACCGATGAATTCCGTAGCCGCAATTGGATCAAGCTGAGAGGTCGGTTCATCTAAAATCAATAACCTTGGTTGCATGGCCATAATTGCTGCAAGATTTAACAGTTGCTTTTGACCGCCAGATAACTCCATTGTACTTTTCCTAAACCACTGCTGAATACCGAAGAAATTCGCCATTTCAGCCACTCTACGTCGAATTGTCATCGTATCTAGCCCTAAATTTTCAAGACCAAAAGACAACTCATGCCACACTTTATCAGTGACAATTTGATTTTCTGGATTTTGCATAACAAATCCAATTTCAGAAGCTGCCACACGATCAGGTAAATCGGCTAATGCTGTTCCTGCATAAAGGATATTCCCTGATTTATCTCCATGAGGAGCTATCTCTCTTTTTAAGTGTTTTAACAATGTACTTTTACCACAGCCAGAAGTACCACAAAGGACAGCAAATTCACCTTCTTCAATTGTTAAATTGATATCATCTAATACTCTCTCTTGTTTATCTGGATATTGGAAATTTACATGTTGTATTTCAATGAGCGCCATTTAATTGCCTCCCGAATTTCAATTACAATAGGTATTACTATTAAACTAGCATAAGAAATATAAAGCCCAATGCTAATTGGAGTTAAAGTTAATTCAGTAAACGTTGGATAAAAATAATAAGTCGTCACACCAAAGTAACTGCCGAGAATATTCGCTAAAAGAAGAGTTAATATGATTCCTAGCAAAAAAACATCTCTTTTTTCAAAAACGAATAGTGAAAATGTGGAACGGTTTTTCAAGCCATAACCACGTGCTTTCATTGAATCAGCCGTCTCAATCGCATTTTCAAGTGCCCAAGTTATAAGAATGGATATGATGCGAATCCCGCTTTTTACTCTTTGCCAAGGATTGCCGGCTGAAATATCCATGCCAATTGTCTTTTGTGCATGTGAAATTACAGTAATTTGATGTTTAAAGCGCGGGACAAGGCGTAATGTTAATGAAATGACCAGCGCAAGTGCTGGAGATATCTTACCGAATAAATAAAGAAACTTATCTGATGTCATTACAACGTTATAACAACCAAACCAAAAAATGACTGAACAGATCATAATCGACATCGCAAATCCATAAACAATAGCCTCTAATGTTACAGCATTATAATCTATGTAAAATAGAATAATTTCCCCATTATGGCTAATAAGTGGATTAATAATTGCAGCGATAAAAAACATCGGTACGAAAAACTTTAAACCACTTATAAATGATTTTTTATTCAGTAATAGACTTAATGTTATAGCTCCAATACATGTAATAAATAAATAAACTGGATGCATATAGAACATCGAAAGTCCAATGACAGATGCAAAATATGCGAAAAGGACAATGGGGTGATACGTTTCAAATGCTTTCATGATGCTCATTACTCCTTTTAATCATTATCTGCCTATATCACGGCCTAAATCGACGGTATATTGAAATTGAATATTGTCTCCATTTTTCACAGTAACTGCGCTCACACCATAATTAGGTGTCTGCCCGTTTACAGAGTACATCCAACCACTTAGTTCACCTGCATCGAATTCATAAAGGTGATTAATCCCTTCGATATAGACAGAGCCATATTGATTGTCGCCAGCTCCTTGATATTCCATATGAATACCATGTTCTTTTGTAGCCCGCTTAATAATAGACCAAACCGTTTCGTCTTCGTCTAAGATTTCATATTTCGTAGACTTTAAAATCACGCCGTTTTTTGGTACGTATTTCTCACTTTGTAATGCAGGTTTTAACATATCCCAATGTGTTAACAAAGTTGCAGCACTAATAGATATAGTCACATATTCTTTTTTCTTTTCATCTTCTTTATTAGGCTTACTTGGTTTTTGTGCGACGTTATTATTTTCGGGTTTTTTATCTTTGTCAGGCTTTTGATCTTTTGATGGTTTTCTATCCTTAGATGGTGCTGGACTCTTATCTGGCTTTTCTTTATTTGAACTAGTCGAAGTATCTTTACTAGTTGTTTTCGAAGTTGATGTTGAATCTGTTTTAGGTGTGCTAGTTGGTTCTTTTTTTGGCGTTACCTCTTCTTCATTTTTTGGTTCCTTTTGCTTTGTTTCGGACTTTTCATCTTCTTCGTTTTTTGGCTTTTTAGAATCTATTGTTGAATCTTTTTGTTCCTTTGTTGGTTCTTCTCCTTTATCTTCTTTAACAATTACCTTAGTCTCTCTGTCTCCCTTAACACTTTGTTCTTGCTCAGTTTGATTATTATATTCTTCAACAGATTGAATCTTACAGCCTGTAATAATGATCAATGAGAGAATCATCATTAGCCATAATGGTATTAATTTTTTCATTTATCGCACCTCTTCTTATAGATGGGAATAGGGTGCTGGAGAAAAACTCCAACACCCTTCCTATTTCTTTCAAATTATTTCGTTTTAACGGTTACTTTTGATGCATTACTTTTGTTTCCGGCTTTGTCTTTGGCATAGACTGTCAATTTAGTATTAGCCTTTTGATTTTTAATTTTAACAGTAAATTGACCTTTACTATTTACAGTGCCTTTACCGATAGACGTTTTACCTTTTAATACATACACTTTTGCACCTTTTTCAGCTGTCCCTGTAACTTTACTAGTTGAAATTGTTACTTTTTTTACTGATGGTGCTTTAGGAGCGGTTTTATCAGCTACTTTTACTGTGTATGCTTTACTCTTATTTTTAGCTGCATCTGTGACATAAATTTTCAATGTTGAATTAGCTTTTTGCTTTTTGATTGTTAAAGAGTATGTGCCTTTCGTAGATGCAGTTGTTGAAGCTAGTAGCTTAGAGCCGTTATAAATCGTAACTTCCGCGCCTGCTTCAGCTTTGCCTTTAACAATTGTTGTTTGATCACTAACTATATTAGCTGTTGCAACTACTGGTGCTGTAATATCTTTAACAACTATTGAGGCATTGTTACTTCTTACACCATCAGCATTTTCTGCAATTGCAATAATATTGCTTCCAGCTGCTTGCTTTTTAATTGTTACGGAGAAATTCCCTTTAGCATCCGCTTTAGCTTTGTTCAGTAAATTATTGTTATTGTAAATATAAACAGTCGCATTCGCTGTAGCTTTTCCTTTAACAACAGTTGCGCTATCACCAATAGAATCCACTACAGGTGCAGCAATATCTACTGCGTAGAACTTGATAGACTCTGTAGCATCAGACATATCATAAATACGATTTTTTCCATTTTCAAAGCGATCATATGCAGCAAGTGCACGTAAACCTTGCTCCGATGACATTAGGTTTGGAATTTTAAGTGATAAACCGCTCTTTAATCCACCCGTAGCACTATCTACAAAACTTACTAGGTTAGAAACAGCCCAGTTACCATCACCTTTAATGAAACGTGGATCCGTCTTTGGATTTGTTTGATTAGACGATAAATTGATGATGAATTGAGATACTGTT
Organism: Viridibacillus sp. KH_047; assembly: GCF_057838945.1. NCBI lineage: Bacteria > Bacillati > Bacillota > Bacilli > Caryophanales > Caryophanaceae > Viridibacillus > Viridibacillus sp. KH_047. The sequence continues at coordinate 2,208,891 of NZ_CM174479.1, forward strand.
TCAGGGCTGTCACCTTTTGCCCATTCTGAGTAGAATCCAGCTTGTTCACCTAATTCTTTGCCTAAATAATCATTTGCTTTTTCAACAGCTGCTTTTACCTTGGCATCATTTGTATAAGGTGCTAAAGTAGTAGCCGTCATAGACGTTGAATCTTTATCAGACCCATATGCTAGAGCCCACGCAAATGACCCATCTTCAAATTGATCTTTTACTAAATCATTTACTAATTTCGTTCTTGTAATCTCTTCGTATTTCGCTTCATTTGATAAATCATAATTTTTCGTATCAATAGCGTTTAAGAAATGAAATTTATTCCCATTAGTTAATTTTTTTGCTTCTTCAGTAGCCAAATATGTATCATACATGGACTTAACTAGATCATAGCCCCCAACATTACGTGGATCTTTGTTGATAGCTGTTAATGCAATAATGACTTTTGAATACTTACCAACGTCTTCAGAGATTTTGCCGTCTTTACTTTTAATCTCGTTAACAAGATTGTTGTAATAAGTTTCATAGTATTTAGATGGAACTGGAATGCTAGAACGAGCGAAATCTGTTACATAGTCTTCATCACCGAATGATGGGTTAGGCACTTGTTGCAGTAAAAATGCCGCTGTTGAATTTAAAACGTTCTTATAACTAACATCTTTCGCTGGTACTTGAACTGTCGCTGACGTATTTTCTGCAGCGTTTACTGTCGACAACAATTGTCCCGGTAGTTGTGAAAAGGCTAATAAACTTGCCATACCGATTGGTGCTACCCATTTTCTTACCCATTTACTTGTGTACATGTTGAAATCCCCCATATCTTTTTGTGAATTATTTCGAGTTTTTACTTCAAAAGGATAAACATATATATAAAAGGGCAAAAAAATATCCCTTTACACAATGTAAAGAGAATTTGGACGGCGAAATGCCAAAAAAATGTACAATTATACACAAAAAAGGCCTTCGATGCTCCAAATCTCCCCCTCGAAGATTGAAACTACATTATAAAAGCAGGTCTCCTGGCTTGTGTATCTATTTACTCTTGTCCCTTCCCAGCGCATTTAACATGCACCAGTGGTTCGCAACAATTTCATCCACACTTACAGTAGCGGGGCTGCATCGGATTTACACCGATTTCCCTATTAGCTTATGATGAACATAAGCACTCTTATAAGAAATATTTAATTGTCTATTCATCTAAAGTATTTCATAAAAGTATTAGAATGTAAATTATTTTTTTGTATTTTAGTAAGATTCAGATTTATTCCGCTTAAAGTCATAAAAAATCAACAAAACCCTACCTGTTTTAGCAACGGGTAGGGTTATTATAAAATTGCTATGGCATCAGACTTCGTAATCACCGCTTCCCTTCGTATGTTGATTGAATGCGTTTAATTGCTCTACTGTTAAGTTTCTCACGTAAAGATAAAAATTCATCGACTCCATACCATAATTTTCACAAGCTAGACAGTACGTTTCATAACCTTCTCTATACATTTCCATATAAACCCTCCTGTTATATAACAAATTAATTATTTTTTATTAATATATAACAGTTAGAGTTATCTGTCAATTAATTTCACAAAAATTATTAACCGATTTTTCCACAAAAAAACACCAAACTTTATAATTGAAAGTTTGGTGTTTCCCTATTAAATGATCGATTTTCCAGTATTAACTTTGTCCTTCGTAACAAGACTTACTACAACAAATGCTACTAAGGATAAAATAATCGGTAACGTAACCGTATGCATACCGAATACACTTGGCATTATTTGATCAATGTAGATATAAGATGAAATCCCGATAATCATTGATGCAATCGCACCGTATTTGTTTCCGGTTTTCCAATAGAGACCGAATACAACCGGCCATAGGAATACAGATTCCAATCCACCAAAAGCAAATAAGTTCAGCCAAATAAGTAAATCTGGTGGGCGTAGAGCTACTAGTACAACTGCGATACCAATGATAGTAGTGACATAGAAACTTACTTTTTTTATCTGTGCATCTGATGCAGTTGGTTTTATATAGTTTAAGTAAATATCTTTTACTACCGTAGAACTTACTAAAATAAGTAAAGCATTAACGGTAGACATAATGGCTGCCATTGGAGCAGCAAGAACAATTCCCGCTAAGTAAGGTGGTAATACTTTTAGCGTCAGTAAAGGCATCACTTTATCGCCTATTTCTACGCCTGGTAATACCGGACGTGCTAGTACACCGATTAAATGCATGCCAAACATAATTGTAGCAAGTGCAATTGTGCCAATAATAATGGCTAAATGCATGCCTTTTGAGTTTTTATATGACATTGCACGAACGGCAATTTGAGGTAAGCCAATTACACCTATCCCAATTAAAATCCAAAATGTCGATACGTATAATGGCGTTAAACTACGATCTGCCCCATATGGAGATACAAGATTCGGATTTTCAGCGACTAAATCACTCATTATATTTGAAATTCCACCACCAGCAATAACCGTTGCGACAAGTAAAATGATTGTTCCAATGAGCATTACAGAACCTTGAACTGCATCCGTTAATGCTACTGCACGGAAACCGCCAATAATCACATAAATTAATACAGCACCTGCAAAGATAAACAATGCAGCAGAATAGTTTAAGCCTGTTAATGACTCAATTAATCGCGCCCCGCCAATCCACTGAGCTGCCATAGATGCAAATAAGAATAAAATAATACTAACTGCTGATACAATGACAACTGTTTTACTTTGATATCGTTCACGTAAAAAATCAATTAGTGTTATTGCTTGATACTTACGTGCAATAATTGCAAATTTTTTACCGAGAATCATTAAAACGAAATAACCTGCTGGTAACTGTGCCATAGCCAAAAGAACCCAACCGAGTCCTGTATTATAGGCAACACCTGGTCCTCCTATAAAACTCCCCGCGCTACCGTATGTCGCCAACATTGTCATCGCAAGTAAGAAACCACCCATTTCACGTCCGCCAAGGAAATATTCTTGCAAGAACGAATTTGATTGCATAACTTGGCGATTTGCCCATATTCCAATTCCAAATATAAGTACTAGAAAAACCACTAATGGAATAATCACTTGCCATTGTATCATTTGAGTTCACCCTCCTCATCGTCAAATGGCACATCTTTGAAGAGGAATTTAATAACGAAAACTATTAGGATGACCATAAAAATAGTACCTGCAATACAGCTATAGAAAAACCACTCTGGAAAACCAAGTACATATGTATAAGAAGACGGATCTCCTGAGCCCATCCCATAAGCAAAGCCAAACCAAATACTAAAATTGATGATTACAAGAATCACCCCAATGATGGCCTCACGATGCGCAATTTTAAATCGCTTATCATTCATATAACAATCTCCTTTATGACGAATCACAACATATTAAAAATAAGTTGCTTTTATAATAATACGTTCTCATTAAAAAAATTGAAAGTATAGAGTTTAGTTTACATAATATTATTATGTAAACTAATGAAAAATACATATTATGTATATAAATATTTAATTAACATAAATAAGAATAAAAACTACAATAATTTGATTCCGAAGTATCTAAGAGTAGCCTATTTACTCAAATAGATTGAGAGGTTTAAGAATGAATAGCTATAAAAACAACAAAAAGGTCACTACAAGACGAAATTCAACATTATCTAGAACAAGTTAGAGGTGGCATCCCATTCGGCGCTGAGCAAGCTAATAAGTAGTTCATAACTCTAGCTCTGAACCTAATTAATATTGAACTTAGATTACAGTTTTGGCACAGTATTATAAGCAAAAGGTATATAAAAAAGCGCCTCCAAGTTAGCTTTCTAACTTGGAGGCGCTTTAATAACTTAAAGTATGCTTAATTTATCATCTTTTAAATCACTAATGAACATACAACCGGGTCCGTGCGTGATCATAATAGCTGGTTTACTTTCCATCGCTACTGCTTGAGGCGTAACACCACAAGCCCAAAATACTGGAACCTCGTCTTCTTTAATCGTTACAGCATCTCCAAAATCAGGAGTATTCACATCTGTAATCCCAATTTGGCTTGGATCGCCAATATGAACCGGTGCACCATGAACATCTGGAAAGCGAGAAGTAATTTGTACAGCTCGTATTGCGTCAGCATGTTTCATAGGACGCATACTAACAACCATTGGCCCTTCGAAAATACCTGCTTTTTCGCATGGGATATTCGTTTTATACATAGGTACATTACAATCTTCTTCAATATGTCTTACTGGAATTCCACTTGCAAGAAGTGGCGTTTCAAAAGTAAAGCTACACCCTAATAGGAAACATACCATATCGTCTTCCCAATAATCTGTAACATCGGTTACTTCTTCAGTGAAAACACCATCACGATATATTCGATATCTCGGTATATCTTTGCGAATATCTGCGCCAGCAGCAATAGAGTTAGGTGTAAATGACCCAATATCGGTTACATCCACTAGTGGACAAGATTTTGGATTGCGTTGACAGAACAACAAGAAGTCATACGCATATTCTTTCTTTAAAATCACTAAGTTTGCTTGTGTATAGCCTTTTGCCATTCCCGCTGTTGGTCCAGTCCATTCACCATTACGAATTAATTCTCGAATAGCAGCTGGAGCCAATGTATCAAATCGTGTCATCATAATTCCCTACTTTCTTTACTAGCTAAATAGTTTAGGTAATTCGACAATAAGTGTACGTACGCTAAGTACAGCCATAACGACAACAACAAAGATACCAGGAATTGTTAACCATATCGGATGCTTATAATTACCAACAATCTCTTTTTTATATGCTGCGATTAATAATGTTCCAAGTGCAAGAGGTAAAATTATTGCATTGATTGCCCCTACAATAACAAGAATCTTAACTGGTTTACCTATGAACGCAAATGTAATAGTCGAGACAATAATAAAGGCGATAATTACCCAGTTATGATACTTTTCAATCATTGGGTGGAATGAACGAATAAATGATACTGATGTATAAGCAGCGCCTACTACTGAAGTAATTGCAGCAGCCCACATAATAACACCAAACATACGGTAACCAATTTCACCTGCAGCTAATTTAAAGACAGAAGCCGGTGGGTTAGCAGGGTCAATTGCCAAACCTTGATGTACTACACCCAATACAGCTAAAAACAATGCTACACGCATAATACCAGTAGCAGCAATACCTGTTACAGAACTTTTCGTTACATCAGGTAAAGATTCTACCCCTTTAACTCCTGCATCTAGTAAGCGGTGACCTCCGGCGAAAATAATATATCCACCAACTGTTCCCCCAACTAAAGTTACGATTGAAAGAATATCAATTTTTTCTGGTGTAAATGTATTAGCTAATGCATCACCAACTGGTGGCGATGTTGTAAAAGCAACATACATCATTAGTAAAATCATGATAAAGCCAGCTGCTTGTGCAACCTTATCCATCGCTTTACCTGCTTCTTTTACAAGGAAAATGAAAATTGCAAATACTGCACTAATAACTGCACCCATAATCGGATCTAATCCGAGCATGGCATTTAAACCTAGACCAGCTCCTGCAACGTTCCCTATATTAAATGCTAGACCACCAATAACAATCATGATGGCTAAAACAAGACCTAAACCAGGAAGTACTTTGTTGGCAATTTCTTGACCACGCATACCTGATACTGCGATGATACGCCAAACATTCATTTGAGCGAAGACATCTAAAATAAGTGAAACTAGAATAACAAAGGCAAAACTAGCGCCTAATTGTTGTGTAAAGACCGTCGTTTGTGTTAAAAATCCTGGTCCAATCGATGATGTTGCCATAAGGAAGGCAGCTCCTAATAAGACGCTACGTCCTACTTTCTTTCTGCCTTGCCCTTGATCTAAGTTGACCTTTGTCATATGAAAACCCCTTTTTATACGTGAAATGCTTGAACGTTGATGTTATTTTTCTCCAATGTGTTTCGAATATATTTTGCAAATGCAAGAGCATGTACTCCATCCCCATGGATACAAACAGTGTCTGCTCGCAATAATACTTTCGTTTGTTGTTGAGACTCAATATAACCTTCTTTGACCATTGTTACGACTTGATTTACAGACTGTTCCTCGTCTGTTACTAAAGCATCTGATTGTGTGCGTGAAGTAAGTGAACCATCCGCTTGATATGTACGATCAGAAAATACTTCATGAGCTGTTTGAAGACCAAGTTTTTCTCCTGCCTTCGTTAACTCACTTCCAGCTAATCCGAATAACACAAGCTCAGGTGAGACATCATAGACAGCTTGGGCAATAGCCTCAGATAATGCCTGATCTTTCGCAGCCATATTATATAATGCTCCGTGAGGTTTTACGTGCTGCATTTTCTCTCCACATGTAGATAAAAACCCTTGTAGAGCACCAATTTGATAGACGACCATGTCATAGCCTTCTTGAGGAGTAATTTGCATTGGGCGTCGTCCAAAGCCATTTAAATCAGGCAAACCAGGATGGGCACCAATTTTCACACCTTTAGCAATAGCCATTTTAACTGTTTCCCTCATCACTGTTGGGTCTCCTGCATGGAAACCACATGCTATATTAGCTGAAGTAATATAATTTAAAATTTCTTCTTGTTCCCCTAGTTTGTAATGACCAAAACTTTCTCCTAAATCGCAATTCAAGTCTACATGAAACATTTTCTCAGCCCCTTACTAATTCAAAATTGATTTAATGTTAGTTTTTCTAACAACAAAATTTATATTATCACTAAATCATTATTCTGAAAACATTTATTTTCGAACTTTCTCACAATAGTGAATTTTCAATTGTAAATAACTTACTTGTCATTTACCATTATCTATCTATATGATTATATTGTTTCTAATGCAAAATGAGGGGTTGTACATTATGGGAGAAGAATTTAAACATGTTAAATTTAAACCTTTGGGAGATTCAGCAGTAATGGTTCAGATTGGGAATACAATTGATCCGTCAAACTGTACAATTTTACAAAAGTTAGCATCATTACTTGAAGAACAGCCGTTTGAAGGGTTTATAGAAGCTGTTCCAGCATATACAAATATTACAATCTACTATAATCCTTATACTCTTTTTAAGGTTAATGGAAATGTAACATCATATAGCTTTGTATGTCAGTATGTGCAACAACTGATTACTCAAATGACAACAGTTAAACAACACACCCAAAGAGTAGTTGAAATACCCGTTGTCTATGGTGGTGAATATGGACCAGACTTAGAATATGTGGCCGAAATTAATGGCTTAACGACTAATGAAGTCATTCAATTACATAGTGCGAATGAGTGTCTTGTTTATATGCTTGGTTTTGCACCTGGTTTTGCTTTTATGGGAGGCATGAATGAAGCTATAGCAACACCTCGAAAAGAAACACCTAGACTTGCCATTCCCGCACTTTCGGTTGGGATTGCAGGCAAACAAACAGGAATATACCCATTTGAAACACCTGGTGGCTGGCAAATCATCGGTCGTACGCCACTCGAATTATTTTTACCAAATGAAACGCCGCCTTCCCTGTTGCAAGCAGGTGATTGTATTCGCTTTAAACCGATATCTGAAAAAGAATACAAACAATTGAAGGAGACGAGTTCATGACAGTTACAGTTGTTAAACCAGGTTTATTAACTACCATTCAAGATCTAGGAAGATTCGGGTCACAAAAATATGGAGTCATCGTTAGTGGTGCTATGGATGCTTATTCATTAAGAATTGCGAATATTCTTGTAGGTAACTTAGAAAGTGAAGCCGTACTTGAGGTTTCATTATTTGGGACTGTATTACAATTTAATGATGACCACCTTATTGCACTTACAGGTGGAGATTTAACAGCAACAATTAATAATGAACCCGTACCACTTTGTCGTCCATTTATTGTGAAAAAAGGAGACGTATTAAAGTTTAAAAGAGCCAACAAAGGTTGTCGTGCTTATGTAAGCTTTGCTGGGGGTATTCAAGTTCCTACTGTAATGAATAGTAAAAGTACATATTTAAAGGCGGGAATGGGCGGATTTGAAGGTAGAGCATTACAAAAGCAGGATGAAGTGATTATCGGACCTTATACTAAAAAAAATAAAGAAATACATCAATATGCAATACAATTAGTAGGTCCTGCTTCGTGGTCTGTAAATTACAACGAATTAATTTCTTTAAATCAACTTCAAACAATACGTGTGATGCCTGGTACAGAGTGGGATTGTTTTACCACTGAAAGTCAGCATTGCTTAACAAACAACCCTTACACGCTTTCTACAGAGGCTGATCGTATGGGGTACCGCTTTGAAGGGCCAGTGTTATCAATGACAGAGAAATTCGAATTATTATCAGAGGCTGTGACGTTTGGAACAGTTCAAATCCCACCAAATGGTAAACCGATCATTTTAATGGCCGATCGCCAAACAACTGGTGGTTATCCGAAAATGGTTCAAGTCATCACAGCTGATCTAGCTAGTCTTGCACAGTTACAAACAGGTGCTAAAATCAGGTTCGAGCTCGTAACATTAGAAGAAGCTCAACAAGCATTAATATCTAAAGAGCAAAAAATAAAAACTATCGCTACTGCTATTCGCTGTTCTGCAAAGCTTACTTAACATGTAAGAAGTATTGTCCAACAAAATACAGCAGTACAAAGAGAAAGAGCATGTTTTGAATGAAGATTATTCAAAACTTGCTCTTATTGTTTTATAAATTTTTGTAAATAAAATAATGATCAATATACTTATAACTCTAATGTCATAAATGCACTATTCGGATCGTCAATGTAATTAGAGAATGGCTTACAATATTGAAAACCATTTTTCAAATACAGCCTCTTAGCGGGTTCAAAAGCCTCCGTTGCACCTGTTTCTAAACTTAATCGATTATAACCACGGTGCCTAGCCACTTCAATAACATGCTCAAGAATACTTCTTGCAACGCCTTTTCTTAAATATAATGATGAAGTACGCATTGATTTTATTTCACCATGGTGTGCATCCAGTTCTTTAAGTGCTCCGCATCCAACTAATGCACCTTCTTCCCATGCACTCCAGAAAGTAATCTCTGGCTTTTTCAATTCCTCTATATTTAACGCATGTATACTTTCAGGTGGAGAATTTAGTGCCATACCTTGAAGATGCTCCTCCAATAATGCCTTAATTTCATATCCTGATAAATCATCAATTCTAATATCCACAGAGTTCACCTCTCAGTTTCTATTATTCATTTGCAATGAGTATTTAAGGTAGAATAGCAAATGAGCGCACAGGGAAACCAGAAGCCTTCTCAGGTTTAGGTACGATGTTAAAGATGACCGCCCCTTTTGCGGGTAGCTGGTCTAAATTAGTTAGCAACTCTACTTGATATGTATCTTGTTCCAATACATATAGTTCACCTAGTAATGCATTGTTTTGACGATATAAAATGCTAGAGTCCGTATCAAATGTTTCATGCCCAACTGCTTTAATATGACGCTCTTCAAACAAGAATTTTAGTGCATCTACCGACCATCCTGGTGCATGTGGATCTCCCTCTTTATCAAAGTTATTAAATGCTTCAACATCAGGCCAGCGTTTGCTCCAATCCGTACGAAGAGCAACAAATGTACCTGCCTCAATTTCACCGTAATCGGCCTCGAATTTCAAAATATCTTCAACTGAAATTGTGAAATCATGATTCTCTGCTGCATCTTTAGAATGATCTATTACAACGAGCGGCAGTGCAAGCTCTTTTAACTCTAATTCTTCTAAATAACGAGCATTACGAACAAAGTGGATAGGTGCATCTAAATGAGTTCCATATTGTCCAGCAAACGAAAAATTCTGAGCAAAAAATCCATCATCATGTGAAAATAGAGTTGTTTTTTCCAACCCTTTAAATGCGTTGAAACGTGGTGTTTCTGCTCCAAAAGTATGTGTTAAATCGATCCATTTCTTTTCTTTTAACGTTTGTAGTGCATTGATTAATTCTGTTGACATATCCATCACCTCATCATTTTTTTAAACAAAAAAACCTCTTCTTGATAAGAAGAGGTTGGCGATACGTCCATGCACTCTTCTTATCTTCAAGCATACGCTTCTGGAATTAGCACGGTACATCGTCCGTTGCTGAGATTTCACAGGGCCAGTCCCTCCACCTCTCTGGATAAGAAAAAAGTTATTTTGTTGATTCTTAATTTACAACTTTAGAAATCTATTGTCAATAAAATTTAGAAAATTCTTTATAATGTATGATTGTAATAATCTATTATGATAGCTTTTCATTCTACAATAACAGCGTAAGATGTGATTGCCAAACGCTATCCACAGGCTTTGTAAGGGTCTCTAGGCCCCTCTCAGTGTATGTTTTGCTGTAACTGGCTTAAATGGTCCTCATAACAATAATCTCGCAATAGGCGGTTAAAATCTTTACAATATTCTTGTTAAGCTTCGTCTACTATTAGTAGCATAAATAAATTATATGAATAAAAATCATATAAAAAAGGTCACCTCAGTGTATATGGCGACCTTTTTGTATAGCTTTCTAAGTATATAAGACACTTCCCTAAATTCTCGATACATACAATTCATGTAATTTTTCGGAAAATTCATCTGTCGGTAATGGCTTACTAAAGTAATATCCTTGTGCAAAGTCACATAGGTTTTCACGGACGATATACAATTCATCTTCCGTCTCTACCCCTTCGGCAACCACCTGCATACTCAATGCATGCGCTAATTTGATAATAGCAGCCACCATTGCGACATTACTAAGCCCTGTTTTTAAACCATGGATGAACGATTGATCGATCTTCAATATATCAATTGGAAACTGATTTAAATAGCTGAGAGAGGAATAACCTGTTCCAAAGTCATCAATCGCGATGATTACACCCAGTGCTTTTATTTGATTAAACGTTTCAATTAATTCCTCTGTTTGATGCATTAAGCTCATTTCAGTAATTTCCAACTCTAAATTTTTAGCTGGTAAACCTGTATCTTGTAATACTGCTCGTAAATTGTGCACAAAATTTCTTTCTTTCAAATGTATAGGCGAAATATTAACTGAAATACGAATATCAAACCCATATTCATCAAGCCACTTCTTCATTTGTTTACAAGCCCTTTTCAATGTCCATTCACCAATAGAACTAATCAATCCGCACTCTTCTGCAAAGGGTATAAACTTATCTGGAGAAATAAAACCGTAATCCTTATCATACCAACGAATTAAAGCTTCCATTCCGATTAATTGATTTGTTTTTAAATCGATTTTCGGTTGATAATAAAGTTGAATTTCATCCTGAATAATAGCATGACGGAGTTTAGTTTCTAGCAGCAGCAATTGATTATGAGTACTATTCATCGTGTTTTTATATTGTATGTAATTGCTAGCTCTATTCTTTTTAGCTTCAATCAAGGCGACATTCGCACATTTTATTAAGTCCTCTGGTGTATTTGCATCTGCTAGACTTGAGCTTATGCCGATACTAATAGAAGAATAGAATTCATATTGTTCAATCAAAAAAATATCTTCAAAATTGACCATTATTTGATGTGCCTTACAAATGGCATGTTCATTATTCTTCATAATGATGGCAAATTTATCACCACTATAACGAAATAGTGACTTTTCATCTATACCTAATCCTTTCAGGCGAGTCGCTACTTCAATTAGAAATAAATCACCTGTTAAATTACCTAATCCATCATTAATGCTCTTAAAACGGTCAATATCCATCATTAAGAGTGACAATGAAAAACCTTCTTTATGTGCATTTTTGAACAGATCTGCTAAACATATATTCAACATACGACGGTTATACAAGCCCGTCAATTCGTCATGATAAGCAAAGAATTTTAGTTTTTTGATATTTTTTTGTTCCGTTACATCTGTCCGAATCGACACATATTGGTAAGGTCTTCCTTTATCATTCAAAAAAGGTATGATCGTTGTTTGCACCCAATATAAACTACCATCTTTTGCGCGATTACAAATATCACCACGCCATATTTTCCCGCTACCAATCGTACGCCATAATTTCTTAAAAAAAGCTTTAGGATGATGACCAGAGTTCAACAAGCGGTGATCTTGCCCCATTAACTCATCTTTACTGTATTTTGAAATGGTACAAAAATGATTATTTACAAATGTAATGATACCTCTATTATCTGTTATAGCAACTATAATAGATTGGTCCAATGCATGCTGAATATCTATTAATTGTTGTACTGAATACGCATCATTAAGTTGGCTAAGACCCGTCGTTTGACTATAACTTTGGTCCATAAAACCTCACCCCTAATCAGTTCCGGCATTATTCGAGCAATTTCTCTCTTGTTACTATTTTATCACAACCAATATAAGGCTATTATTCAAATTAAAACAAAAGGTAAAAAGTCCTAAATCGAAAAAGCTATGAAACAATACAAGGCAAAGGGAGAGATTCCTATTATCAAATTTTTATATCATTCATATAGTTTTTATAGTAGTTGTGACATATTTTTTCTACAATATATAGGTTTTTAGCTGTAAAATAATTCAAATATATAAATAATAAAATGAAATTAGCTAAAAATCCAATTAGTTCGATTGTCTGGAATGAATAAATGAAACAGAAATTTAATGAGCTACTATTTTTTATTTGCTATTAAAAACATTTTAAAATTCACTATTTCATTTAAGCTTAAATTATATAAAATCAAAAACTTTAGGTAATAGTAACTATTAGATATTTACCTAAATTTTACATGAATTTCTCGATTAGTTTACATAATAATATTATGTAAACTAATAAAAAAAGACCATCATAGATGGTCTCAACTACTTAATTTTCCATTCTTCTTGAAGAATGCTATAAACAGCATGATCTACAAAATGATCGTATAGCCACTCTGATTGACGACTAAAACCTTCTAAAGTCATTCCTAATCGCTCAGGAATCGCTCTACTTCTCTTATTTTCAATAGCAGCACGAATTTCTATACGATTTAGCTTCAAATCACGAAAGGCATAATCCATAAACTTATGAACTGATTTGGTCATAATGCCTAACCCTTCATAGTCCTTCGATAACCAATATCCGATACTTGTAGACCTGTTTGGCCAATTAATATGGTGAAAACCAATAACTCCAACTATGTTACCTTCATATACGATGGCAGTTTGGAAGCCATCATTAGCACAAAATTGCTTTATAGATGACCGAATAAATTGCAATGTATCTCCTACAACTTCAGTTGAATCTATGAATGGCAACCATTCTCTTAAACTCTCTTTTGAGCTCATCATAACTGTAAATAACTCTTGTGCATTATGCTCTTGTAATAACTTCAGTTGCAATTTTTCATCAATCTCTACAGAAAACATATGAAACCTCCTATTCGTAATGTATTAATAAGGAATTATATTATTAATAAAGTACTATGTAAATAGATATAAACTAAAAAATCCGCTAGCTCAATATGAGTGCGGATTTGTATGAAAAATACATTGTTCTTATTAAATTAATTGATTAAATGGATTGTTTTCAATCACTTGTTGGATTTCTTTATCTTCTACATGCGTATAAATCTGCGTTGTAGATACGCTAGAGTGCCCTAAAATCTGCTGTAAACTACGAATATCTGCCCCACTTTTATACATCATTGTTGCAGAAGTATGTCGTAATTTATGCGGTGTTAGCTTTGTTTTATTTAATCCGGATTGCTCGTTAATCTCTTTTACTATTTTAGCAACACGTTGCCTTGTTAAGCGTGTTCCTTTCTGTGATAGAAACAGGGATTCGTTCGTATCTGCGTCTTTGATAGCATAGCGCTCTTTCTTTAAATAGCGTGAAAGAGCATTCTGACAAGCTTCATTTAGGAAAACAGTTCTTTCCTTATCACCTTTACCTGTAACAGTTAAATAGTTACCTTGTATAGAGGTTAAATTCAGTTTACATAGCTCTGTTACACGTATTCCTAAGTTTAAAAAGAAGGTAATCATACAATAATTACGATAATAATGCGTAGATTCCTTTATGCCATCTATGAAAATTCTTGCCTCTTCCATCGTCATATAAATAGGTTGTCTCTTCCCTATTTTAGGAGATTCTAACTCACTAGCGGGGTTTTCTTCTATTAAATGTCGTTTTGATTTCAAATAGTTGAAGAAGGATTTTAATGTAGCACCTTTTCTTGCTCTTGCATGAGCGCTATTTCGTCTTTGCTCCTCGCAATACTCTAAAAACAAGTACATGTCTTCTAATGATATTTCTCGGATAAAATCTATCGTTATGTCTGATATATCTATTTGATCCACTAACTTTATATCCATATCTTGTTGTACAGCTTTTAAGAATCTAAAAAATAATAATAAATCATATTCATATTCTTCACGCGTTCTTTTTGACTTTCCTTTAATTGCTGTTAAATAAACTAGGAAGTCTCTCATTATTTTTGGGTATGTAGTTTGCAAAATTCGTCACCTCTTATACTACTATTTTAGCATAAAAAAGGTTCCCAAATGTGTATTTGGGAACCTTTTATTAAAAAACATTTTTCATCAAAATTTTCCTTATAAAACGGCTTATTTCTCCCAAAAATTAGGTTGCTTCAAATTCGCTCTCAGACGATTCGAGAATGCTATTTATGTACCATAACTGGTCTCGAATCGTTTTTATTTTTCGTGTTCTCTCCCCTATTTTAGCAATAAATCAAAATTGAATATGAGAAACTATCTTATATTAGTTAATAATTGTAATCTACATTGGGATATTATGGAGTATCGATACGCAACTTTCACAACTAATATGCAGTTCTGGTGATTAAAAAACAGCTGATCGCACAATATTCAAAATAATATAACTCACAACCGAGGGAGAAGATAATTAGGTTATACGTAACTTTTATAACAATATTTGTTCATTATGTATTGAATAAGGAAATGATAATTAAGAATACATATTTGGTATAAAAACACTTGATTTTCATAAAACTATAAAAGTATAATTTTATACCTAAATTTACAATTTATATAAATTACTCGGGAATATTATTATTGATGAATGAGGGAGAAGAAGCGATAGAGGGACTAATTTTATACGTTGAATTATTAGAATGTTCGAAAAATACCTATCGTCTTAAATAACTGTTTTATATAAATATTTAAATAATACATAAAAATTAGAATAAATCGAAATTTAGTTGGTGAATATGGTGGAGGAATTTTTCGAAAAAGTAGTTATGAGGGAAGAAGAAAACGTTTAGCAAGTCAATAAAAGGGTTTTAAACGATATATACTAACATTCAAAATGAGGGAGGAAAGATTGAAAGAGGCTTTAAGAGAAATGAGGGACTAACACCAAACAAAACCCACACCATGAGCTATGAATGATGTGAGTTTTGTTATTACAGTGCTTTATAGTACCATATGCCATTTTGCAATGTTTTTTCTAAGAGTCCTTCTAGTTCTAAATAGTCTAAGTAGCCAATGACTTCTGACATGACGAGAGAAAACTCTGTATTGTATTTATGGCGATATAATTCTTGAGCTATTTCTTTCGGAAGGTGCATCCCTTCTTTAATAACGGAATATAAACGATTCTCTTTATGTTGCATTTTATCTAGCTTTTGCGAGATGACATTTTGATGGTCTACAATAATTTCTTGATGTCCAGCAAAAAGGTATTCTACATCTAACTGCTGTAGCCTTTTTAAAGATTCCTTATGTTGTCTCACAGTATGTAGACGGTTCCCTTTTAAATCTGGATCTACAATTGCATTAGATGAAGTCGTTTTTAAAACAACATCCCCTGCTAATAACCATTGCCTTTCCTCGTCATAAAAACTAATAGAATCAGCCGAATGTCCGGGGGTTTCTAATACTTTCATTCCTAAGATGCTATCCCCTTCCCCTAATGGATGAATGATAGTTTGTAGAGCGTGTTCATTTTTATGTTCAATTGTCTGTTGCAATTTTTCAAGGCGTGGCTGTGCTTCTTCTATGCAACCCATAGATATGTATAGTTCCGTAAAGAAATTCTTTCTCATTACGAGAAATTCTTGTTCCACCATTAGACGTGGAACGGCTTCATGATGTGCATAAACGGGGATATCTTTTTTCTGTAGAATCCAATTGACTAGGCCCACATGATCTTCATGATGATGTGTCAAAAGAATACGAGATAAATCGCTTATTTGATAACTATTAGCTGCTAATGTTGTAATGAGTGCATCTTTGTATTTCTCTGTATGAATCCCCGCATCTATTAGAGATAATGAATCTCCGTCATTTAATATGTAACTATTAATGGTTCCAACATTCCCATAACTTGTAGGCACAATGATTGGATAAACTGAACGAGACTTTTTCTTAATATTTATCAAATCTATCACTCCCTATCTCGAATTATTTACTATATGGTTTATAGTATAGAATTTTCATACTTTTGGAAACAAAAAAGACTGCTATAGAATTTAAGCAGTCTTAGTTAAATTATTGAAGAGTAAAGTACTTAAGTAATGTCCCAATCAATATCTATTCGTTTCACCGTACTTTTTTCAAAATATATAGTTTACCGGTCTGTTCATTTAAAATGGCTACTGTAAAGTTGTACGTCTCACTTTTCATAATATCTTGAACGGAGTCGTCATTCTCATTGTTATTAAAGTAGTAATTCCCGGTATGTTCATCAGTTGGTAGAGCGTGTTGAATTTGTTTAGCTACTAATTGTTGAAACTCTTCACTAGCGGGTAAAGGTTGCCACTTGTCTTGTTCTGCAATTGATTCTTTAAATCTTTTTACTTGTTTTGGCTTCAAAAGGTATTCAGCATAAAATTCTCCGTTTGTTTTGAACTGTTTATGTCTATCACTTTTAGATACAAGTACAGCTCCCTTAGGAATTTTAGCTTCAATCATTCGCTCTGCATGCCTTGTTATATCTGAATGCACAATTAAAAAATAATATCCTACTAATACCACAATTAATAGTGCTCCTGTTAATACGAATATTTTCTTTGACAACAAAACCGCCCACCTTAAACTGACTTATTAAGTCGTTTTAATAAATTGATAATAAATCATTTCATCAGTTACTTTAAAACCCGCATCTGTAAAAACATCCATCGTTTCATCTACTTCTATAAATAACTCAGTTTGCGTAAAAGGATGATAGGAAAAGATATGCATCAATGATTTCCTTAATAACTGAGTACGCTTTTCTTTCTGCAAGCTGTGAAATGTATAATGGTGAATTTCTCCTAAATAGTGCATCGGTTCAACTCTTACATATGAATACCCCGAAATATTTTGTACTTCATCTATGTAGAAAAATAGTTTTTGGTCCTCATTTAAAGTAGATGTGAACTTTTGCCATTCATCTTCTTCGATTTGTAAGAACTTACAAAATGATAAATGAAAAGGATGAACATTCGATTGTATTTCAGATGTTTCTTCATTAGTATAGTCTTCAATAGTATCTCGCAATGCCTTTGTTAAAAACATTCGTTTCACTTCTTTTGCCTGTAGCTTTAATAGTAACTGACGAATGCGAAAGTTGTTTTCATTTACGAGAAATTCAAATGTTTGCAGTTCTGTTGGTATGTTCTCATTTAGTGCCTGCCACATATCTTCTGCTAAAGAAGGATATTTGCCTGGATATTTGACAAAGGGTCCACAAACTTTTGCTTTGTTTAAATTCATGTAGACATCAAAACCAAGTGCCCCTATAATTTCTCCACGATCATAAGCGACTACGAAAGATTCTTTTAATGGCAAATCAGAGAAGTAATAAGTAAGCTTGGAATGGATAGTATGTCGCTCTAAACTACAAAAACCTATATGATGTTCTTTCTGATTGTTCATCATTTCTAAAAACACTGATAGTAATGGTATATCCGACGGTTGTTGAATTTGTACAGTCATCTGAAGTATCCCCCATAACGCCAATGGATATCAACTTTTTTCAACTTCTATCATAATTTTAGTAACGTAGTTATCAATGCCATTAACTGATACTGCATCTAAAATATATTCTTCATATGAATAACCTTTTAATTGTAACTGATGCTCTATACTATACGCAATCAACCTATCATAAGTTTCAAAAATATTGACTTCATCGCCTATATGATATCCGACGATATAAAAGCCAGATGGTTTCGTCCAAACGTTCTCTCCCTGCCAACCTTTCTTCATTTTAGTGTATAAAAATGAATAATTCTCAAAATCCCTCTCCATTATTTTATCTTTGTGTAGGATTGCACCGATTGGATGTCCACTATATAACTCATAGTAGTCACTATAGTTGATAAAGTTGGAAACCGATTTTAGAAATTCCTTATCTGTAGTGTCAAGTGTGCTGTCACTTCGTAATAGCAACTCTTCTTCAGAATACTCTAATGAAATACTTTCAAAGTTGGTTTGTAATGCGTTTTTTGTTATGGCTATTTTAGTATCAAGTATTTCTCGTAGATGAGTAAGATTTCCAATTTTTTTCTCGATCAATTGTGCTTGTTGTTCTAATAATTCAATTGATTCAATTGGCGTTTTATTTTGTAAAAAAGCTCTTATTTCTTTTAACGGCATTTTCAGCTCTTTTAATAGCTCTATGACTGCAAAAACTTCATATTGTTGGTAAGAATAATATCGATAGCCTTTTGCTGTTTTGATTTCAGGTGTTAATAAACCAATTTCATCATAATGAAAAAGCGTTTGTTTTTTTACATGACAGATTTTTGCAAATTCACCGGTTGTGAAGTATTTACGTAAATTTTCGCTCATTTAAGTCTTCCCCCTTGACTATACGGTTACCGTATACCTTATCATTCTAATATACCATGTGAAATGGTAAGTAAAAAGAATTTTTTTCTATTGAAGGGAACTGATAGTCATGAGTATAGAGATTCATGACGTAACACAAGAAAATGAAAGTGCCATATTGAAATTAAGTGTGGCAAAAGAGCAAAAAGGTTTTATTGAAACACCTCAAGAATGTTTGCAAGAAGCAAAAGAAGATTTACATTACCACCCTGTTGGATTATACGCAAATAGCAAGTTAGTTGGATTTGCGATGTATGGATATTTCCCAAATGAGGATGGAGATCAAGTTTGGTTAGATCGTTTCCTTATAGATGCTAAATTCCAAGGACAAGGGTTAGGAAAGATTATGCTTCAAGCATTAATCGAGAAATTAACAAATGAATTTAATTGTCAAAAAATATATTTAAGTGTATATGAAGATAATCCTGGAGCAATTCATTTATATAAGAAATTTGGTTTTGAATTTAATGGTGAACTAGATGTTCACAACGAGAAGGTTATGGTTAAAGCTGTATAGTTTAACCCCACATTATAAACGGAAATGTGTGCTTCTCCATGTTAAGGAGTAATATTAATGTCAGAGTCAACTTATCAGTTACAAAATAATTCGGTGCCTAAGGTTTTTGCATCTTATTTATTCCCTTCTCTTTTAGGGATGCTTTTAATGTCTATCAATATTTTAGTGGATGGCATATTTGTTAGTAATGGGATTGGTCCAGAAGCACTTGCGGGTGTTAACATTGCTGTACCTATTTTCTCAATTCTCTTGTCAATTTCTTTGTGGATCGGTATGGGAGGAGCTACATTATATTCCATTTCAATTGGTCAAGGAAATATAGTTAAAGCTCGTTCAATTTTTACACAGTCATTTGTGTTAGCTATTTCAATCGTCAGCGTTTTAGTTGTATTCAGCTTATGGAAGCAACAAGAAATTGCTTATTTATTTGGTGCTAGTGATGAAATACTTCCTTATGTCGAAGATTATTTACATGTCATTTTACTATTTGGTATTGTCTATGTATTAGAGAATATTCTAAGTATTTTCATCCGTAATGATGGTAACCCAAAACTAGCTATGATTGGGTTAATTACCACTTCAGTTTTAAACATCGTTTTCAACTACATATTCATCTTCATGATGAATATGGGTGTAGCTGGAGCCGCTTATGCCACTATATTATCGACAGTAATTGGTGTCATTGTTTTACTGTATCACTTTGTTCGTAAAGAAAGTGTACTTCGATTTGTTAAATTCTCGG
The DNA here is from genome assembly GCF_057838945.1 of Viridibacillus sp. KH_047. Taxonomy (NCBI): domain Bacteria; kingdom Bacillati; phylum Bacillota; class Bacilli; order Caryophanales; family Caryophanaceae; genus Viridibacillus; species Viridibacillus sp. KH_047. The sequence continues at coordinate 2,228,897 of NZ_CM174479.1, forward strand.
TCGATTATAAATCGATGGCAGAAATACTGAAAATCGGCTCTCCAAGTTTTGTAGTTGAAGGGTCTGTTGCAATTATAGTCGTGGCTTATAATATTACATTTAGCCATTTCGTTGGTGAAATCGGTGTAACTGCTTATGCCGTAGTCAATTACTTACATGTTGTTTTCTTAATGGTTTTCCTTGGAATAGGTGCCGCCCTACAACCTATCGTAAGTTTTCATTTTGGCGCCAAGCTGTATAGCCGCTTAAAATCATTTTTAAAACTTGGTTTAATAACAGGTGTTGGGTTTGGTGCAGCTGTCTTACTAATTGGTTGGATATTTGCAGATCCAATGATTAAGTTATTCGGAGTAAAGGACCCAGAGGTTATAGCTTTTACAAAAGAAGGAATTTTCTATTTCTTCATCGGCTATTTGTTTTTAAGTTTCAACTTAATCATGGCTGAGTACTATCAAGCTATCAAGCGAATCCGATTATCTATGTTTATCATCATGGCGAGAAGTCTAGTATTATTTTTACCATTACTTTGGATTTTACCTACCTATTTTGGGACGCAATATATTTGGTTAGCTTTCCCTTTAGCTGAAGGACTCACAATAATTGCTCTATTAATAGTTAAAAAACTTTTCCGTAATGTGTTACCGGAAAAGGTAATGGAAAATCCAAGAGAAAAATCCATAATTTCGTAGTGAAATATATATATTTCCTCGTTCAAACACATATTTTCTAAAAACCAATTACATTTTCTCTATCCTACAGAAAAATATAATAATTTTACATCATTATTAATAAATATCTTATGTTTTTATAATAAATATCCTAATTTCCTCATCTTAATCTGAAGAAGAAATTAGGATATTTTTGATTTATACAGAAAAAATACAACGAAATATAGAATTTTTTTGATTTTTTCATAGAAAAAGATTGCTATTTTAGACAAACTTGAATATGATTATCTCAAGGGTTTTGGTAATCACTGCTAACTCTTACTTTTATAAAGGGGGAAATTCAATGGATCACAAACTTGAAAGCGTTCTCGAAGGTGCTAAGAATTCAGACTCTTCTGGAAAATCTTCTAAGAAACGAAAAAAAGAGCTTACCGCTGATGGTTATGTAGCAATTGCTAGTAGTCCAGAGTTTAAGTCATTGGTGAAAAAGAAGAATTCATTTATCGTTCCGGTCTCAATCTTCTTCTTACTCTTCTACTTCACTTTACCAGTCTTAACGTCTTTCACTACAGTCTTAAATGTCAAAGTGATTGGTGACATTACATTGGTTTGGGTTTTTGCTTTAGCACAATTTATCATGACATGGATTTTATGTATGACTTATGTGAGTAAAGCAAACAAATTTGACCAAGAAGCAGAATCGATTATTGAGAAAGTAAAGGATGGTGATTACTAATGGGTATGAGTATGATCGGTATTTTTTTCTTCGTAGCAATCGTAGGTTTAACACTATTTGTTACATACCTTGCATCAAAGCAAACAAACTCAGCTAGTGAATTCTATACTGCGGGTGGAGGTTTAACCGGTTGGCAAAATGGTATCGCGATTGCTGGTGACTACTTATCAGCTGCATCATTCTTAGGTATCGCTGGTGCAATTGCTTTATTCGGATTTGACGGTTTCTTTTATAGTATTGGTTACTTAGTAGCTTACTTAGTTGTGTTATATATCGTAGCTGAGCCATTACGAAATCTTGGTCGCTACACTTTAGCAGATATGATCACTGCTCGCTTTGATCAAAAGAAAGTTCGTGGAACTGCTGCAGTAAGCACAATTGTAATTGTACTATTCTACATGATTGCACAGCTAGTTGGTGCAGGCGGACTTATTCAATTATTATTAGGTATTGATTATTGGGTTGCAGTACTTCTTGTTGGTGTTATGATGACAATCTACGTTCTTTGGGGCGGGATGGCTGCAACAAGTTGGGTTCAAATCATTAAAGCCGTTTTATTGATGATTGGTACAGTTATTATTTCGGTAATGGTTCTAATGAAATTCAACTTCAATATAATTGAAATGTTCAATACTATGAAAACAGCAACTCCACATGGAGAGGGTTACTTAGTTGCAGGTGCAAAATATTCGAACGGCGTAGATACTATGTCAATGATGATTGCCCTAGTTCTTGGTACTGCTGGTTTACCACATATCCTAATGCGTTTCTTCACTGTTAAAGATGCAAAAACTGCTCGTAGTTCAGTTGTTTACGCAACTTGGATCGTAGGTATTTTCTACATCTTAACTATTTTCTTAGGATTCGGTGCTGCTGCATTTGTTGGTTCTGAGAAAATTATCAGTGCAAATGCTGCTGGTAACATGGCTGCACCACTATTAGCTCAAGCACTTGGCGGCGACATGTTAATGTCATTCATCTGTGCGGTTGCATTTGCAACAATCTTAGCTGTAGTAGCAGGACTAGTATTATCTGGTGCATCTGCATTCGCTCATGATATTTATGGACAAATTATCAAAAAAGGTAAAGTAACAGAAAAAGAACAGATGAAAGCAGCTCGCCTTGCTTCTATCGGTGTAGCAGTATTCTCTATTATCTTAGCTCTAGGTGCTCAAACAATGAACGTTGCATTCTTAGTATCTTTAGCATTCTGTATCGCAGCAAGTGCGAACTTACCTGTTATCATTTACACGATCTACTACAAAAAGTTCAATACAACTGGTGCAATGGCTGCAATGATCACTGGTCTTGTTACTGCTCTAGTACTTGTAGTAGTAAGCCCTAACCTTTGGAATCCAGAAGGTACTGCAATCTTTACTGGTACTGCTCTATTCCCATTAACTAACCCGGCAATCATTTCTGTTCCTGCTGGTTTCCTTGCAGGCTGGATTGGTACATTAGTTGGTGCTAAATCAGATGCTCGTAAATATGCTGAAGTTACAGTTAAAGCAAACACTGGCATAAAATAATCTATCTTTCGACTTTCAACTTACGAAAACTGCTTACTAGCTTGCTAGTAGCAGTTTTTTTGTTGTTATTTACATAATCTTAATAAGTCTTCAACCATATGTATCGTTATAGACGATTTCGTATTTATTGTACCTATTAAGTTCTTTTACTCTTCAGGATGATATCTATGATACTGTCTCTGTTACTCCCCTATTTTAGTATTCTTCTGGTACTAAAAGTAAATATTGAGTTACTATCATAGTTTTCAATAGAAAGATTAATAATAAATCAATAGTATCTGTCATAATAAATAGAGCACATATTAATCGAAAGAGGATTATGATTATGAACAATACAACAATTCAAGTTATACTGACTGCAGCTATCGCATTTTTAGGCGTACTATTATTTCTACTTATACATGCCCCGGTTCCCTATTTACTTGGTCCAATGACATCTGTATTAATTGCTACTAAGATATTTCACTTGCAACTTAAGTGGCCTAAGACTTTTCGGAATGCAGGTTTACTAGTAATTGCGTATTCACTTGGAAGTACTTTTACAACAGAGATTTTAGTTGACATGGTACGACATATTCCGGTGATGTTTGGGATTACGACTGTTACTTTTATTATTAGCATTGTTTTTGCATTTATCGTCGCTAAAGTTGCTCATATGGATTATCCTACTGCTTTAACAAGTAGTGTGCCAGGTGGCCTTTCTCAGATTCTTATTTATGTAGAAGAGATGGAAGGTATAGATATGACGACCGTTACTTTCTTTCATACTATTCGTGTAATTATGGTTGTTTTTTTAGTGCCAATTGTTCTTCATTTACCCTGGATACAATCCGACTCCTCTAATCATTATGTTATAGAAACAGTTAGTGATATTAACTACGTTACATTATCTCTATTTTCCATACTTTGCTTTCTAGGAATGAAAGTATCGAAAAAGCTACATGTTCCTGCTCCCTATATACTAGGACCAATAATTGTTACACTTCTTTGCAATGTAACATTTTTACAAGCTTCTCCTCTGCCGAATGGTGTACTTAGCATTTGTCAATTACTTGTAGGAACACATATTGGTTTATTGTTAAAGCTAGAAAATTTACATCATAAGAAGCGGATGTTTACATTAGCATTTACAAGCAGCTTATTATTAATTGCTGTTACTTTTTTATTAAGCGTTTTTGTAATGGTAAGTTTAGAGAATACATCCATTATGACTGGATTTTTAAGTCTAGCTCCAGGTGGTATGGATCAAATGGGTATTATCGCGCACGAAGTTGGAGCGGATGTCTCTACAATCACTATATATCAAGTGTTCCGTATGCTTTATATCTATATAATTATTCCACCGTTTCTGCCGCTTGTTTTAAAACGATATCAAAACAAAAATCTGCACAATTGATAACATATTTCACTTATTTGAATGGTATTTAAAAATATTTTCACTTTTTATCAATCTTTCAATTAATAACAACAATTTATGGTTACCTTATTTGTAAGAAGCAACTTGGTAAAGGATATTAGCTTCTGCAAAAAGGAGTGAAGTTCATGGAAATCAAAAATTTTATCGGAATATTTGTAGCATCTGCCTGTATCTCGGTAGCCGTTTATGGTTCTCTAACTTATGCACCAGAAAAAAAGCTAGAAGAAGAAAAAGTTGCAACAACAGCGCAACCAATAGAGTGGTCTTATGATGGAGATACCGCTCCAAATAATTGGGCAAGATTAGATTCCTCATTTTCAATGTGTGGTAAAGGTACAGAACAATCTCCAATAAACATTGACCTTGAAGATGTAATGGTGGACAAAACTTTAGGAGACATTAAAATTAACTATCAGCCTACACTTTTTAAGCTTATGAATGACGGACACAATATACAAGCTACTGATGTTTCTGGAAAAAACTCGATAGTAATAGACGGTGAAAAATACACTTTTTTAAGAATACACTTCCATACACCGAGCGAGCATCTAATTAATGGCCAACATTTTGCAATGGAGGCTCATCTTGTGCATGAAAATAGCAAAGGAGAGAAGGCTGTTCTCGGAATACTGATCAATGCCGGTAATGAAAATAAGTTATTAACTGATGTTTGGTCGAAATTACCATCTAATATTACAGAAGCAGACATTCCATTAACCAATACTATAAACCTTGCTAAATTATTACCTACTAACAAGAAAGTATATCGATACAGTGGTTCTTTAACTACGCCACCTTGTTCAGAAGGTGTAAAGTGGTCAATTATGCAGCAACCCATTGAAATGTCGAAAGATCAAATTGACGCATTTAAATCTATAATTTCAAATAACAACAGACCTGTGCAACCTCTCAATAACAGAAAAGTTTCGAAAATGCAGGAATAATACAAATTTCGATTAAAGCGTTCTTCAATTAACTAATGTACAGAAACAACTTTATTCTTCTCGAAAACAAAATACCCCCATACATATCTCTAATTTGTATGGGGGTTTGCATTTTACACAGTTTGTTTATTTAACAACTCTGTAATTTGTTCCATTTTACCTTCATGGAAAGCTTGAACAATGGCACTACCTACAATGACGCCATCTGCCATTGCACTAATTTCTTTTACTTGCTGTGCATTTGAAATACCAAACCCTGCAAGCACCGGTACGTGGCTTAATTTTTTCAAATTAGCTAAATGATGTTCAAGGTGCTCTGTAAAATCTTGTCTTACACCTGTGGTACCATTAACAGTTACAGCATAGATAAATCCTTCAGCAGCTTTAGCAATTTTTTCAATACGTTGTTGCGGACTTGTTAATGATACGAGTTGAATAAGTGCAATATCTGTACCTTGTAATTCACTTGTGATAATAGTAGATTCTTCTAATGGTAAATCAGGAATGATTAGGCCACTTACTCCACTTTGTTCACATGCTTTGATGAAATTCTGAATTCCATATGCAATGATTGGGTTCAAATAAGTCATTACTACAAGCGGAGTGTGAATTTCTTCTTTAAATGTAGAAATAGTTTTTAATATATTACGTAGGTTAGCACCGGCTTCTAGTGCACGAAGTCCTGCCTCTTGGATAACTGGTCCATCTGCAACCGGATCTGTAAATGGAATACCTAGCTCTATAGCAGTTACACCACTATCTTGTAAAAACAATATCTGTTCGCGAAGGGAATCTAGTCCCCCATCCCCTGCCATAATGTAAGCAACAAACGCTTTTTCACCTTCTGCTACTTTTGCTTCCATTATTTTTTGTAATGTTTTAATTGCCATTATTATTCCCTCCTAATGCATCTCGAACAGTTTGTACGTCTTTGTCTCCACGACCTGATAAGCAGATGACTAAAATTTCGTCCTTATTCATTTCCTTTGCAAGATTAGCTGCGTAGAAAATGGCATGTGAACTTTCAAGTGCTGGTATAATTCCTTCTGTTCGGGATAATAATTGTAAACCTTCTAATGCTTCTTGATCTGTTACAGCCTCGTACTTCACTCTACCGATATCATGTAAATGACAATGTTCCGGTCCAACAGCTGGATAGTCTAAGCCAGCAGATATAGAATGTGCTTCTTGAATAAAGCCATTATCATCTTGCAGCACATACATGTATGCTCCGTGCAATACGCCTTCTTTTTGATCTGCAATAGCAGCTGCGTGTAAGCCTGTTCCGAGTCCACTTCCTGCCGCTTCTACTCCGTAAAGCTTGACATCTTCATCGTCTACAAATGGATGGAACATACCGATTGCATTACTACCACCACCGATACACGCTACGATAGCATCTGGTAATCTACCTTCTTTTTCAACAATTTGTTTTCGTGTTTCAAGTCCAATAATACGTTGGAAATCACGTACAATTTGTGGGAATGGATGCGGTCCAAGAGCAGAACCTAAAATATAATGGGTATCTTCTACATTTGCTACCCAGTAACGAAGTGCTTCATTTACTGCATCTTTTAACGTACCAGCTCCTTGGTCGACAGAAACTACTGTTGCACCAAGTAATTCCATACGGAAAACGTTTAATGCTTGTCGTCTGACATCTTCTTTCCCCATGAAAATGATACACTCTAAGTCAAATAGGGCACATACAGTTGCAGTAGCTACACCGTGTTGACCGGCACCTGTTTCAGCAACAATTTTCTTTTTCCCCATTCTCATGGCAAGTAGTGCTTGACCTAATGCATTATTAATTTTATGAGCACCTGTATGGTTAAGGTCTTCCCGTTTCAAATAGATTTTCGCACCGCCAAGTTTCTTAGTTAAGCGTTCTGCAAAATAAAGTGGATTTTCACGCCCTACATAATCTTTTAAATAGTAATTTAATTCTTCATAGAAAGCGGGATCTTGTTGAGCTTCCTTATAGGCCTCTTCTAATTCTATTAATGCAGTCATTAATGTTTCGGGAACGTATTGACCACCGAATTTACCATAACGTCCTTTTTGCTCTTGCACGATTGCTTTTACCATTAAGATCTCTCCTCATCTTTTACAGCTTTAATAAATGCCTTGATTAACTCATTACTTTTTCGTCCATTCACTTCTACACCGCTTGAGACATCTACCATATATGGTTTAACGCGATTAATGGCATCACCTACATTTGAAGGATTTAGACCGCCTGCTAAAATGAGTCGATTTTCTGAAATGCCATGTCCTTGTAGGAGCTTCCAATCGAAAGACATTCCACTCCCCCCTTTGAAATCAGTTCCTGGGGCATCGAATAATAAATAGTCTGTATTATACTTAGATCCATTTTCTACATCACCAACCGTTTTAACTGCTAATGCTTTAATAGAAGGATGCTGACAAGTCTCAATATATTCAGGTGTCTCATGTCCATGAAACTGCACATAGTCAAGTGGTACTGCATCTACAATTCGCTCTAACTCTTCAATTGTTGGATCTACAAAAACGCCAATTTTAAGAACACCTTCAGGAACGAATTTGGCAAGCTCTTTAGCTTTGTCAATTGAAATTTGGCGTTTACTCGGTGCAAATACAAAGCCAATGGCATCGGCTCCCGCTAAAACTGCTGTTTGTACATGCTTGGGCTCTTGTAGACCACAAATTTTTACTTTCGTCACTGTATTTCCACACCTTTCTCCACTTTGAAAGATGCTAACGTTTGTGCAACCTCTCCACTTCGCATTAATGTTTCTCCAACTAAAATGGCACTCGCACCATGATTGGCTACAATTTCTGCATCCTGTGATGATTGCATTCCGCTTTCACTGATCAATACTCGTTTTTCATGGAAGGGGAAAATGGGTGCAATCTCAGCAGTACGTGCTAAATCTACTTCGAATGTTTTTAAATCACGATTATTGACACCTATCAATCTAGCATCCAACTTAAGGGCCTGTTGAAGTTCATCCGTATTATGTACTTCTACAAGAATTTCTAATTGAGTTTTTTTTGCATATTCATAGAGAGTTTGTAATCTCTCTTGTTGTAAAGCCGCCACGATTAATAAGATGACAGAAGCACCTGAAGCTTTTGCCTGATCAATTTGTACTTCATGAATGATAAAGTCTTTACATAAAAGTGGAATTCCAACAGCTTTAGATACTGCTTTCAAATCTTCGAATGATCCTTTGAAAAAAGGAGTGTCAGTTAACACTGAAATACAAGCTGCTCCAGCTTGCTCATAAATACTAGCTTGCTCCACTGGATTGGCACCTTCATTTATTAATCCTTTAGAAGGAGAGGCACGTTTCATCTCAGCAATGATTTGTAATCGATTATTTTGATAAAGTGCATCAAAAAGAGATGTTCTTTTAGTTGATCCTTTAATTTTTTCTGGAGGGTTTTGTAGTAATTTTAGAACCTCCTTTTCTTTTTCTTTTAAAATCCGATCTAAAATCGTCATTTTATAACCTCCTGTTTTTTACGAGCTTCACTATATGCCACTACAGCATCTAACTTTGCTAAAGCTTTGCCTGTTAAAATAGTGTCAATTGCTAGATCAACTCCGTCCTTAATGCGATCCACCAATCCGTATGCAAATAAGCCAATAGCTGCATTGAAAACAACCGTATCAAAATATGCATCCCGTTTACCACCTAGTAATGTGCGCATAATGACCGCATTTTCATCTGCATTTCCTCCACGAATTGCTTCAAGGGGTGCAGATTTTAAACCAACATCTTCAGGTGTTAATGAAAATGGTATTAAATCGTCATGATCTACTAAAACAAAATCATTTTGACCAGCGAGCGATGCTTCATCCATACCGCCAGCTCCACATACGACAATTCCGCGATCTCGACCGAGCATCTTCATGACAGCTGCATATTCCATTGTGAATTCAGGTCTATTAATTCCTGTAAACTGCGTATCTAAAGTGACTGGGTTTGTTAATGGCCCTACTAAGTTGAAAATCGTTGGTTTACCTATTTGACGTCTCACTTGACCAATTCTTTTTAGTTTCGGATGGACATTTGGTGCGTATAGAAAGGCTATTCCATGTGTATTTAATAGTTCAACTGTTTCATCAACTGATAAATCCGTATGAATACCTAGTGCTTCAAGTACATCAGAGCTTCCTGCAGCACTGGAGATTTTTCGATTACCATGTTTTGCAATCTTCGCTCCTGCACCAGCCATCACAAATGCTGCAGTTGTACTGATGTTAAAACTGTTCACACCATCGCCACCTGTACCGCAATTATCCATATATCTTGCAGTCGGAGCAGCTACCTCTAGAGCAAAAGATTTCATAACGGTCGCAAGTGCTGCTACCTCATGAGCAGTCTCGCCTTTTTTCGCTAATGCGATTAAAAACGCCTGAATCTCATGTAATGCTGCTTCATCTTGAAACATCTGCGTTGATGCTTCGAGCATTTCATCAAATAATAAATGTTGATTGTTCTCTACCATTTTTATAAATTGTTTCATCATGCACACTCCTCATGTAAGTTCATTCACCTTGGAAAGAGATTAATGACTTTGCCTTTGCTTCCGTCTCGTCAAATTCATTAGAAGGAATTGAATCTTTAACAATTCCTGCTCCAGCTTGAATATACGCTTTATTGTTTTTTACAAGCATAGATCGAATCGTAATAGCAAAATCTATATTTCCGTTAAAACCGATATAACCAATGGCTCCACCATATGTGCTTCGATGAGTTGTTTCAATTTCATCAATAATAGCCATTGCCAAGTGCTTTGGTTTTCCCGTCACCGTTCCTGTTGGGAATGTTGTTGAAAGGGCATCTAGAGCATGAAGTACTGGTGATAATTTGCCTTCGACATTTGACATTAGGTGCATGACGTGTTCGAATCGAACAATTTCCATGTAGTTTTTCACACGTACTGTAGCAGGTGCACATATATGGGTTAATTCCTGTCTAGCCTCGTCAAGCAACATATTATGCTCTGCAATTTCTTTCGGATCATGTAATAACTTTCTTGCTTGATGTTCATCTTCATCTATTGTTTGACCGCGACGAACAGTTCCCGCAATTGGATTTACTTTCACCTTGTGATCAGTAACACTAACTACACTTTCCGGTGAGGCACCGATTAAAATATGTTGATCAAATTCCATATAGTACATATAAGGTGAGGGGTTCTGTTTACGCAATTTTCGGTAAATTGAAAATGGATTTCCAGTCAAATCAGCAGCTAGCTGACGTGAAAGTACTACTTGCTCGACCTCACCATTTTGTATATGTTGTAACGCTTGTTGAACTTGGCATTCAAATTTTTCTCTTGTCACATTGCTTTTAAATTCACTTAAATGGTAGTTTTCATCAATCAATTCGTTGCCAGTCGATATTTCCACTGCAATAGCTTCTAAATCTGGTTTCTCTTGTTCTGGATTCACAGCAGTATGCATAATGGTAACGACATCTTCAAAATGATCAAAAATGATAATTGTTTCATATATTTGAAAATTCACATCTGGTAAATCCAACTCGTCATCTAAAATAGAATCCGTCTTTGCTGCACCGTACCCAATATAACCCACAGCACCACCAGTAAAAGGAAAGTCGGATTGTTCAGTAATTCTAGGCATCAATCGTTTTAATTGAGTTAATAAATCGCCCGTATACTCGTAGCTTTTACCGGTTGTGAATTGTTGTTCAATTAACTTTTTCCCACTACCAAAATAGGATTTTATAGGATTCTCTCCAATAAATGAATAACGTCCTGATTCTTCAGATTTCGCTGAGCTTTCCAACAAAAATTTCCGTTGTCCTTTCAAGCGATTGAATATTAATATCGGTGTTAATGTATCTCCTGCTAATTTCTTCACTGTCGTTCTATAACTCAATTTCTCTCTACTCATAACTATTTCTCTCCTCTGCTCATCTCATTGTGAAAAAATTTTGCATAAAAAAAGTCCTCTCAAAAGGAAAATTCCTTTCAAGAGGACGATATTCACCGCGTTGCCACCTCAAGTTGAAGCATATAATATGCTTCCACTTAGCGTATCAAAAAGATACTACCCATAACGTAGGTTAGACGTCTATTAATAATAAGAAGTAGGGTCACTTCGGTTCTTAATAGCTCTCATAAGTCCATTCATATAGGAGATAGATCAGTTTTCACCAGCCACTGACTCTCTACACTACCTCACCTATACTACTACTCTTACTCTTCAATTTCTCTGCTATGCTAATCTCAACTGTTCTAAAGGTGGTCTCGCTCCCGAAACCTACTACCTATCCCGAACAAAATTGTTAAGTATTATATTAAGCTTTGAATTCTGAAATGTCAAATGATATTTAAAAAAAGGAATCCACTGATAATAATCATGATTTTCATTTTTTACTTTTACAACGCAAATATTATCACAGCCACTATATAAAAATGGAATAAAAATAAAAAGGTAGAATAGATTTTATAGCTTTAAAAAGGAGTGATATTTTAAATGATAGATAGAATTGACACTTTATGTTTACAAGTAAGTAATATTGAAAAATCAAGCAATTGGTATCAAGTATTATTAGGGTTTTAAGAAGTTTATAAAGCTGAAGGCTCCCGAGTCTTAAGTGTTGGAAAGGTGACGTACCGTTAACGATTGAGGAAGGAAATACTGCTCTTGAAAACCGAACTTATCCTATATTTTTTACTAAAGATATTAAAGCAACGTATAAGAAGCTATTGAACAAGGAATGGATGTAGGTGAGTTGCAAATTGACGGAGTAAACAACTTTTTTGAGTTTTATGATTTAGATAAAAAAATATTGCAAGTTTGTTTTTGGGAATAGTATCAAACAGCTAAGTCATTATAGGCTTGGCGCTATTACATGCCAAGCCTAGTTTAAGTTTAAATCAACTTATTTCTTCTTTTATTTTTTTTATCATTTTTAAATATTGCGTATCCCCTAAACCATAATTAGGAAACAGATGGAACAAGTTTTTCAATAATTCACCTTGTGACATTTCTAAATGTTTTTTTATGTAAACTGTGATTTCATTATCTTCTTTTAAATAATCCAAATATAGTTTAATACCTTGGTATGTGACAGGTAATATTTGAGCTTTTGGAAGTTGATGTTGGATCAATACTTGTTGATATATTTCTTTGTAACCTGCTGGCATTACTTCAATCTCTTCAACATCGTAAGTCAATTCATTAACCATATGGAAGAATACTTTTCCTCTATAATTCACTTGGTCCAAATATGCCAGCATTGTTAGCAAATTCATCTGACAGAACATGTCCTCACCAAACCATAAAACGATGCATTTGTATTGATTTACAAATAGAGGTTTTAAAGAGTTAATGGTGATATTCTCATAATCTTGTAAAGACACTTCATGGCCTAAAGCTCTTAACTTTTTAAATTCATCACTGAATATTGGATAACATGTATCATTCGAACACATGGCTTCATTAAAAGGAACATAATCACTTTTCCCCATTAACTGATGTTTAGAAAACTCTTCATACATCATCTGCCCATTTAAGACATTCAAAATATCTTTGTCGAATTGCTCATTCATTTTATTCTGTAAATTTTCAATCTTTAACTTCTGTGAAATATCCATCATAAAACCTCCCTTTTTGCCATTCATATTAAGTTTCACATAAGACTGTAGTGGTGTAGGATTTTTTCTAAAGGCATTTGGACTTATACCAAAAGTAGTTTTAAAAGCTCTTGAAAAAGCCTCCTGTGATGAAAACCCATATTTGAATGCAATATCAATTGTTTTTTGTTCTGTTTTTTCAAGTTCAATTGCTGCCAGATATATTTTCCTTAGTGCCTTATATCTTTTAATACTAATACCTGCCATTCGATGAAACGTAAAAGAACAGTAATAAGGTGAATAACCCATATCCTTACCTAAGTTCTTTAATGAATAATCATCAAATAAATGTTCCTCAATCCAGTCTATCATCTCCTGCATCATCTTGTTCAACCTCCTCTCCTACATTTATTATAATTGAAAGGGAAAGTGATGTTTTGATATAAGTTGTGGTTGGTTATTATTTTCAATACTAAATTCAATCCATGCGAATGTCTTAAAGGATAATGAATAATTAAGGAACTAGATCTTGTTAGTATTATCTTTATCAGTAAAGCTTACTGGATTTTATTACTTTTTTATTTAGTTTTTTCTTAGTGGCCAGCTTTTGATTTTTATATATAGACTAGCGAGGTTTATATTCTTCCAAGTAATTATTATATATGACTATTAAGTTAAAGAATCTTATATTATTTATATAGAATATTAAAGAACCAAGAGCGAATTTTTGCCCCTGGTCCTTTAATCGATTTGATAATTATTTAAATTTAATGCAATAGAGTTTTTAGTGCATTCTTTTTCCAAAAGCTACAGGTACTTCAATAAGCCAAATACTAGAGATTGTAAATATAGTCGGCCATAAAACAGTACCTTTTGCTCTCATTGTTACTGAGATAGACTGCGTATGCCCCAATATAACATAGCTCCAAAACGAAATGAAAATTAGGCTATGTGCGATATTAATTGCCTCACCATTATCTAAAAATATTCTAAAATTTGGATTTGATAGCAAATAGACAATTAACATTAGCAAGCCACCAAGAAGATAATCCCCTTTTTTCTCTATTTGCTTTATTTTATAAATATCACAGTGATAGGTAATGTAATAAATAAAAATGTGATATCTAATATTTATATAGAAAAAAAAACCAAGAGCAATATTATGCCCTTGGTCAATATTAAATATCTATTTTGAATTTAAACCCTTACAAAAAAAGTCTAACTTACAATCTGAAGATTCAGTTGTAAGCAGCCTATATAAGTGTTTATTTCATATTTCACTCATAATTTATTTTCACTCACAACTTTTATTACCTTACATCATGATCGCTCAATCTACATGAAGTACATAACAATGAACATAAGATGCTTCCTCTGATGCAAGAAATAGATAAGCATTTGCAATATCCTCTGGCTTCCCTATCCTTTGCAAAGGTATAGTTGCTGTCATTTTTTCAATGATTTCTTCCGGCATTTTTTTCACCATTTCCTTTAATGTAAAACCAGGGCCGACAGCATTGACGTTATACCCTTACAACCAAGTTCCTTTGCCCAAGTTTCATCATGCCGATAATACCTGCTTTAGCAGCTGCGTTATTATAGCTTATAAAAATGGTTCTAGTTCCACCAATTCAACTTCCAATCAGTAATGGCGCCTTTCAATAAGATACTTAGTTCTGGAAAAAAAGAATAAATTCAGAGCTACAGGTAAAATCACTGATAGCAACTGAATTTATTAAATTTCACCTTCGATTACATTTTTTCACTTTAAATCTTTTTAACACTAAACAAATTACGTTTAAACAGCAACTTCACCATCAATTTTACACTTGAAACAGAAAAAAGCGACTCATAATTATCAGAATATTAAAATTAATCCTTTTATTTAGAATTCAGATATGCTATATTCGTAGTAATTATAGTATGACTATAAAATTTTGCAGAAAATTAAGTCGTTTTAAAATGTTATTATAGCGACACTATAATTTTCCAAGGAGTTTTTCATCATGGAGGAAATTCACAAAAAAATCAAGACATTACGGTTAGATAATAATTTAACTCTGAAAGAGCTAAGTGAAGAAACAGGCTTATCACTTAGTTTCCTATCGCACATTGAAAGGGGGGCTTCTTCTTTATCAATTACATCATTAAAAAAATTAGCAGACGCATTTGGTGTATCGATGATTCACTTTTTTGAAGAAGAAAAAGTAAATCATAGTTATTTAATGCGGAAAGCTAATCAGAAAGTATTCAAATTGAATGGCGGCGAGCAGCTTTACACCCGCTTAGCTGGTACTTTTTACGACCGAAAGCTTGAACCTTTAAAGGTAGTACTTCCTCCTCACTGGAAAGAAGAACATAGCTATAGCCATGCGGGAGAAGAATTTTACTACATAATAGAAGGCGAGGTTATATTTCATCTTAATGAAGGCAGACATCACTTAGTAGAAGGAGATGCTATCCATTTTCCTTCCGAATTATTGCACACATGGGAAAATCCAACTTCTGAATTAACAACTATATTAAGTGTAACAACACCATTAATTTTTTAACTATTTTAAGGAGTGTGACATAAATGAGAGTAGCAACAGATATCGGAGGTACATTTACGGACCTCGTATATGTAGATGAAACTGGTCAAATCGGAATTGCAAAAACTAATACGACTCCGCCCAATTATGAAAAAGGTGTGTTGAACGTTATTGAAAAAGCTCACATCGACACAAATGAGCTTTCCATGTTTATTCACGGTACTACAGTAATTATTAACGCACTTACTGAACGAAAAGGTGCCAAAACAGGACTGATTACAACTAAAGGGTTCCGAGATATTTTGGAAATTGCAAGGGGTAATCGACCAGACCTGTTTAACGTCCTCTATAAAAAACCTGAACCTTTTGTTGAAAGGCATTTGCGCCGTGAGGTAGATGAGCGCCTGAATTATAAAGGGGAAATCCTTTCGCCGCTTTGCCGTAAAGATATCGAAGAATGTGTGAATTATTTCAAAAGAGAAGGTGTTGAAGCAATTGCTGTCTCCTATATACACTCTTATGTCAATCCATCGCACGAACAGGCAACGGTAAAGATTATTAAAGAACTATGGCCAGAAATACTCGTAACTGCATCAAGTGAAATTACAAAAGAATGGCGGGAGTATGAAAGAACAAATACAGCTGTCCTAAATGCATATGTACAACCTGCTGCAACGACATACATCGATAAATTGGATACGGAATTGCGTGAAAAAATCGATATCGATCAGCGTTATATCATGCAATCGAACGGGGGCACAACGAAGTTTGAAAATGCTAAAGCAGCCCCGATTAATATGGTGGAATCAGGACCAGTAGCCGGTATTTTCGGAGCAGCTGTCTTAGGGGAACTTATTGGTGAAAAAAACATCATAGCTTTTGATATAGGTGGAACGACAGCAAAATGTTCACTTATCGAAAATGGAGAAGTGAAAGTTTCCACCGATTACTACATTGAAAGAGATAGTCGAAATGCAGGATATCCAATTAAAGCACCTGTTGTCGATATCGTTGAAATTGGAAACGGTGGCGGTTCCATAGCTTGGATTGACAATGCAGGATCATTAAAAGTGGGACCTCATTCGGCTGGAGCTAAACCAGGACCAGTCGCGTATGGGTTAGGGGGTACAGAACCTACGACTACTGATGCAAACTTGTTAACAGGTCGCTTGTCCTCCAAAAACTTCGATTACGATGTGAATATGAGCGCAGTCAAAGAAGCTATTCAGGAAAGGATAGGTAATCGTTTCGGGATTTCTGCAGAGGAAGCAGCACTTGGCATTATTCGTATCGCTAATTCCAACATGCTAAATGCATTAAAATTGATTTCAATCCGAAAAGGACATAATCCTCAAGATTTCACATTACTAGCATTTGGCGGTGGTGGTTCCATGCACGCTCCTGCACTTGCGCTTGAACTCGGCGTAAAAAAAGTCGTCGTACCAATCGGTTCACCAGTATTCTCAGCATGGGGAATGCTAATGACCGACTTACGACACGACTACATTCAAACATATATCAAACGATTGAATGAGCTTTCCCTTGTAGAAATGGATGCGCAATGGGAAAAAATTGAAAATCATGCACTTACCCATTATGAACATGAAGGTATGTCAGCTAAAAATGTTGAATTTAATCGCTTTGCGGACATGCGTTACTTAGGGCAAGAACATACAGTGAAAGTGCCTGTTCCAAATGGCAAATGGTCCGAGAAAGACAAACAAACAATTATTAAAGACTTCCATAACCTACATGAAAAGAATTACACATTTAAACTTGAAGATTCACCAACTGAAATCGTCAATATCCATGTAACAGCTTTCGGAAAAGTTCCTAAACCAAAAATCGGTAAAATTACACGTTTCGGTACTGTAGATGAGGCTAAAAAAGAAAATCGGAATATTTACTATGAGCACAAGGGATGGATTAATACACCGATTTATGACCGCGAAAAGCTGCCGTCTTACGAATTCATCTACGGTCCCGCCGTTATAGAAGAAAAAGCGGCTGTCACGGTCATTTATGAAAACCAAAAATTACATTTGGATGAGTACGGAAACATCATTATAGAAATGGAGGCCAAATAAAATGACAACCTCTCTAAAAGTGGATCAATTCACACTAGAAATTGTTAAAGATTCTCTCTTAGCTGCCGGCGATGAAATGTTCGTTGCTCTTGCCCGCACATCGATGAGCCCAATTATTTATGAGGTGCTCGATTATGCTAGCGGTTTAACGGATGCTAAAGGAAACCTTCTTACGCAAGGAAATGGTGTAACCGGATTTATCGGCATGCTTACCTTTATGGTAAAGGAAACTCTGAAAAAATATCCAGGCGACAAGCTAAAACCAGGCGATGTCATCATTATCAACGATCCCTATAACGGAGGAGGCTCGCACCTTTCCGATGTTGGACTTGTTATGCCGATTTTCTATGAAGGAGAGCTAATTGCATTCTCCGCAAACAAGGCCCACTGGACTGAAGTTGGAGGAAAAGATCCAGGGTCATTTACTAATGATGCTGTTGATATTTTCCAAGAGGGCCTTCAATTTAATTGCATTAAATTATATGATGAAAATCAATTAAATGAGGGTATCGTTGAAATCATCCGCTCAAATGTTCGTTTTCCAGACTTATCATTAGGAGATATGTGGGCACAGGTTGCCGCGTTGCGTACAGGAGACCGCCGCTTAAAAGAGCTTTGTAAAAAACATCATAAAGAAACCATTTTGGCTGCGATTGACTACCTATTAGATCATGGGGAAACGATTTCACGTCAGGAAATCAAAAAACTTCCGAAAGGTGTTTTTGAAGCAGTAGATTATATCGATACAGATGGAATGGGAAATGGACCATTCCAAATCAAAGTAAAAGTAACCATTACGGATGATGATTTCATTTGTGATTTCCGTGGAAGTCACCCACAAGTCCCAGGCCCTATGAACTGCTCTTATACTGGACTTGTATCAGCAGTACGAGTAATTTTTCTCGCGATGACAAATCCTGAACAAGATGTAAACGATGGTGTGTTCCGCCCTCTTCAAATACTTGTAGACCCAAAATCAATTATGTCAGCTGAACGGCCAGTTCCAGTTTCTAATTACTTTGAAACGCTGTTAGGTAGCTTAGATTTAGTATGGAAAGCCCTGGCACCACACTTGCCTGATCGTCTCGGTGCTGGACATCATTTGTCAGTTTGTTCCGTAACCTTATCCGGCAATCATCAAGACACAAAAGAACCATTCTTAATTGTAGAACCTTCTGTTGGCGGCTGGGGCGGAGCAGATGGACAAGATGGAGCTTCGGGGCAGTTCTGTGTTGCCGATGGAGAAACATATAACGTTCCAATAGAAGTCGCTGAGACTCGTTATGGTGTATTGCTCGACGAGTACAGTCTCCGTCAAGATGGAAACGGTGCAGGTGCAGGACAGTACATTGGAGGCAAAGGAGTTATCCGTTCTTATCGGGCGTTGTCAGATAACCAAGCCGCAACAATCACTTATGGTAGAAACAAATTTTATCCATGGGGAATGAACAAAGGCCACGAGGGATCACCGAACGAGTTTTATATTCATAAGGCAAACGGCGAAGTTGACGGTCCATATGGTGTTTATCCACGATACCAGCTTCAAAAAAACGATGTAATCCGTTTAATGACCGGAACAGGTGGTGGTTACGGTAACCCTCTTGACCGTCCAATAGAAAAAGTAGTGAAAGACGTCAAAAACGGTTACTTCACAATAGAAGAAGCGAAAAAATACTTCCTAGTGGATATAGATCCGAACACATTTGATTATATGGAGTTGCCAGGAAGATCATAATAATTTGGAGGTATCATCATGAAAATCGAACAGCCTAAAATCACAAAAGAAATTGTGCAATCTCTTTTTCAAGATACATTTCCTGGAGCAGAAGTGAATTTCGGATTCGTCTCAATCCCAGCAGGAGCAAGACTCCCAATGGAAGGTACCAATTTCCATGAAGAACACGAATACTCTTTCATCATAAAGGGTGGCTTATCCGGTGAAAGTGGTGGAGAGTCTTTCGAAATAAAGACAGGAGAAGCGTCTTATATTCCGGCTGGCGAAGCACATTGGTGTATCAATAAAGGTAATAGCACATGTGATTTAGTATACGCATTGATAAACAGCTAATTATTTTTTGAGGGAATGAAATAGAATAGGAAGATATTATACCTTCCTATTCTATTTTACAAACTACAGTAAGGATGTGAAAAAGATGGTACAAACAAATGCGGCAAGTAGAATAACAAAAGAGAGTTCTGAAGGCTTCATGGATCAAGACCGAGCATTAGATTCTATTCCCGAATCTTCACGCCAGCATTGGCTTACTCCCACAATGATTTTTGGTGGGTTAGAATTCACCATTCCCGTTCTAATGGTTGGTGCAGCATTGACTGCGAGTTTTGGATTATCTAAAATTCTTTTAATATTAGTTATTGCATTGTTCGGTTTTCAATGGCTTGGAAATACTCTACAAGGATATATCGGGGCTAAAACTGGGCGTTCTTCCTCCGTCATTTCGCGCTCTAGCTTCGGGGCAGTTCAGGCAAAGGTTATTGTCGGTTTTACCATCTTCATTGTTTCACTCGGATGGTGGGCATTGCAAACCGCGGTTGCAGGAAATGCGATTTCCGCTATGTTCGGTATCGATTACCAGCATAACTGGACTGCCTGGGCAATCGTAACGACTATCTGCGGATTACTTTTTGCACTGCCATCTATTATCGGTTATAGCTCTATGAAATGGACAGATTACATCGCTGTTCCTGCCGGTCTTATTCTAATCGGAGGTGGGATTTATTATGCACTAAGGAATATTGGGTGGGAAACTATCACTTCTTGGCAACCTGAACCATCAATGACAATTTGGGCTGCAATCAGTTTAGTTATCGGGGCGAATGTTTCTCAATGGGTCATTGCTTCAGACTATACACGTTATGCAAAACCAACATGGAAAGATAATTTCATTATTCCTAGTGGAATCATACTCGTCGGTCTCCCCCTTTTCGTAGTCGGTGCTGTAATGGCCGTTGGTGTTGGAGATGCCGATATCGTTAACGTTATGATGGGACTTGGTTTTCCAATTTGGGGCTTCCTCATTCTTTGGTTTGCCACATGGACATCACAACTTGTCAATAATTACAGTATGGGACTCGCACTGGCAAATATCTTCAATGTGAATTCTGGAAAAGGTCGAGCTCTTCTAACTTTCCTTGGTACTATCTTGGCAATTGTTGTCGCTTTAATGGGAATTCTTGATTACTTTATGGATTTCCTTTACTTGACGGCTTTGCTTTACCCAGCAATTGGTGGGGTCATGATGGCTGATTTCTTCATTGTTCGCAAACAAGAATGGGAAGATCACAGCGGTTGGAACTGGATGGCGACTATTGCAATGCTTGCAGGAATCTTTGTTGGTTACCTTACACAATATGTATCTCCATGGGGACTTCCAGCAGTTCAATCTCTCGTTGTATCCATTATTGTATATATCGTTGCAATGACTATAAAAAAGAATATAGCTCCTGATCAGTTTACAGCTGACAATACTATACAAAAATAATCACTGATCAATTTACGTGAGATGGGGGCATTATCATCGGGCGTATCTTAACGGGACATGCTCATGAAAATGCCTTTTCCTTTGACAGCTTGTTAATATCGATAAGATGCGTATACCAATTGCTTGACGAGATTTTGGATCCGTAGATGCCTGTTTCCAATGATACTAGGTAAAGCGTGCAATCCCTAAGTATGTGCATATAACCTTCACACACATCGTTTCTTTTAATGCCTCCACTAACTGTATAGATTCATCTCCGTTTGATGTCTAATATTTAATGTAGTTAAGACTGGTATTACTGGTATACTAGCTATTCGCATCTCAATAGCCTTCATTTTCACTTCATATGGATAACTCACTCTTGTTCCCCTAAAAAAACACGTCCTAATTTAATTTTAGGTATCTAAACCCGAATTCAATCGAAGATGCTTTTTTATTTGTCTATACTTTCGGGGTCAGTCCCTTCTAACTAATTATTAATATTGCTTGTTTTAATTTAGTCGTTCTATTTTCAGTCCCCCTCTTTTTTATGTTTAGTCCCCCCTAAACACAAGCTAATTCCATTTGGAAATAAACAAATTATTTTTAATTTTGTTCATTTAATAACAAATATATTCCTTTAATAGTCGATGTTGCTTAGAGGCTTTCTTTTGATTTTTCCTAATAGACTAGCGAGGTATGTATTTATAGTGTTAATGACCGAATATAATTAACTAAAATGTGATATCTAATATTTATATAGAAAAAAATAAGTCCAAGAGCGATTGTATGCCCTTGGTCAACATTAAATATCTATTTTGAATTCAAACCCGTACATTTACAGACCTCATAATTTTATTACTCTAAACATATATTCCCCTTACATATGATCGCTCCATTGAATCAACACTAATTGGCATCTAACTTGCATGTATATATGACAATATGCGTTTTCAAACACATATTACATCATTAAAATAGGGAGTGTTTACAAAATGAAGATGGAAACCGGAAAAAAAATCGTAGTAGACAATTACCACGGCACAATAGTAAAAGATCCTTTTAGATGGTTAGAAGACGCAAATAGTCCAGATACGAAAAAATGGACGGAGCAACAACAAGAAAAGACACGAGCGTATATAAATGCTATTCCACAAAGAGAGGCTCTAAAAGAACGACTGACAAATCGCTGGAATTACGAAAAATACTTCATTCCACAAAAAAAAGGGAATTATTATTACTATCATAAAAATAAAGGCTTGCAAAACCAACCTGTTTTCTATCGAAATAAAACACTTTCTGAAGCTTTTCAAGAAATTGTCATCGATCCTAATAAATTGAACCCCGAAGGCACCACTGCCCTTACAAACATTACCTTCAATAAAGATGGAAATTTAATGGCTTATGCCATTTCCGAAAACGGCAGTGACTGGCAGGAATTCAAAATTCGCAATATGGATACAGGAATTGATTACCCTGAAATAATTAGTTGGTGTAAATTCAGCACTATCGCTTGGTTAGAGAATGGGACCGGCTTTTATTATAGTCGTTTTCCGGAACCTGGCTCTGTAGCACCAGAAGATGAAAGCAATTACAACCGTCTCTACTTTCATACCTTAGATACACCACAATCTGAGGACAAACTTGTGCACGAGAGACCCGATGACAAAGAATTGGCGTTTAACGCTACATTATCAGATGACTACCGTTTTCTGATTCTTGAATCTTGGAAAGGAACAGAAAATATAAGTCGCCTCTACTACCGCCCGATTGACAGTGAAATTGAATTTATCCCTTTGGCTATTGATGGGGACGCCTATTACTCATTCCTTGGAAATGTAAATAACGTCTTCTACGTATATACCAATAAAGACGCACCGAATGGAAAAATTATCGCTATCGACATTGAAAATCCTGAAAAAGAACAGTGGAAAGAGATTGTTCCCGAACATCAAGATGTCATGTACATTACAAAAATGACCGGCGATTATTTTGTTCTTTCTTATATGCGACACGCACGGCATCATTTGAATCTGCTCTCGCTAGAAGGAGCACTTATCAAAACGATTGAATTACCAAATATGATTACAATTACGGACATCTCAACGAATAAAAAACAACAAGAAATCTTTATAAGCTACACGTCTTATTTAAGTCCCACAACAATCGTACGCTATGATTTAAAGACAGGCGACCTTGATACAATCTTCGCTTCTCAGAAAGGGCTAGATAGCACCCTATTTGAAACGACACAAGTTTTCTATCCTTCAACAGACGGTACCAAAATACCAATGTTTATCACACATAAAAAGGGGATTGAATTGTCTGGAAACCATCCTGTCCTCTTACATGGATACGGTGGCTTTAATATTAGTATAACCCCTTCCTATTCTGCTTCGAATGCAATGTTTGTTGAGGATGGTGGTATTTTTGCAGTAGCAAATATCCGAGGTGGTGGCGAGTACGGTGAAGCATGGCACCAAGCAGGGACATTTAATAGGAAACAGCAAGTATTCGATGATTTTATTGCTGCAGGGGAATGGCTTATTCAGCACAACTATACTAATCCTTCGAAGCTTGCCATTATGGGAGGAAGTAATGGAGGTCTGTTGGTTTCAGCATGTATGAACCAACGTCCCGACCTTTTTGCAGCGATCATTTGCCAAGTGCCCGTAACAGATATGCTGCGGTATCAGCACTTCACAGTTGGCCGCTTTTGGACATCTGAATTTGGAAATGCAGAAAAAAATGCGGAGCACTTCAAATCCATTTATGCTTATTCACCGCTTCATAACATTACCAAGCAAAGCTATCCAGCTACTCTTGTTACAACTGCCGATTCAGATGATCGCGTTGTACCACTGCACTCCTTTAAATATGTAGCAACTCTTCAGGAAGCTCAAGAAGGTGAAGCACCTATTCTTTTACGAATTGAAAAAGATGCTGGACACGGACTTGGAAAACCTATTGTAAAAATTATCGAAGAACATACAGATATGTATACATTTCTGTACAACTGTCTAAAATTATTTAAATAAATAGTTTTTTATTCAAAAGATATGAAAAAGAAGACGATTCCAATCTAAGGAAATGTCTTCTTTTTTATTCTGCTATTCACTTATTTTCGGGTCGAATGCATCACGTAATCCATCCCCTACAAAGTTAAATGCCAAGACCGTAATCAGTATCATAAAACCTGGGAAAAGAGGATACCACCATGCTCCAAGCATGATCTGAGGGTTCTGTGCACTTTGCAACATATTTCCCCAACTCGGGATTGGAGGTTGGATACCAAGGCCAAGATAGCTTAAAGCCGCCTCCGCCAAAATAACGCCACCGATACCCAATGTAGCAGACACAATAATCGGCCCCATCGCATTAGGCAAAATATGTGAGAAGATGATTCTTATATTTTTAATGCCCAGCGTCCTTGCCGCCAACACAAATTCAGCCGAACGAAGTGCCAAAAACTCCCCTCGTACCAATCGGGCAGTTCCTGTCCAACCAAAAATTGCAAATATAGCAATTAATGTCATGACGCTAGGCTCAAAAATAGTCACCAGTGTGATTAATAAGAATAAGGATGGAAACGAGATAACCGCGTCTACAAACCGCATTAGAAAGGCATCAAGCTTTCCCCCATAGTAACCTGCTACTGCACCGACAACCGTTCCGATGAAAATGGATCCCGCAACAGAAGCAAAACCAACAAGAAGAGAAATCCTTGCACCATAAAGCAGTCGACTTAATGTGTCACGCCCTAAATTATCTGCTCCTAAAATATATTTTTCACCCGGTGGGCTCAGCTTGTCCGTCAATACTTGTTTGCTCGGATCTTGCGGTGCTAACCACGGAGCAAATATTGCACAGCCAATGATAATAAACAACATAACTACACCAAGCACTGCAAGTTTGTTTTTCATAAACTTGTTCAGCATTATTCTCCAAATAGATTCATGGGCATGATTTTGCCCCTCTAAGAGTAATACTTCATTTGCCATTATATCTTGTCTTGGAAGCGTCACTTCAATCCCCTCCTAATACTCGATTCGCGGATCGAAAACAGCATACAGTATATCAGCTATCAAGTTACCTAAAACAACTAATGTTGCAGCTATTACGATAATCGCCATAATTACTGGATAATCCCGCTGGAATGCCGCATCCATAAAAAGCAATCCGATCCCCGGCCAAGCAAATATACTTTCTACTATGACCGAGCCACCGATAAATGATGGTAACATCAATCCGACAATCGTGATAATAGGGATTAACCCATTCCGAAGTCCATGTTTAAAAATAACTGTACTATTTTTAAATCCATTTGCTTTAGCCGTACGAATATAATCTTGACGGAGCACATCTAGCATACTGGAACGGGAATACCTCGTTAACCCCGCCATGTCCGCAGTTGCAAGTACAAAGGCAGGCAGTACTAAATGATGTAGACGGTCCCAAATGTTAAACGGTTCTCCAAGTGTAGCTACCCCACCAATTGGAAACCATCCCATTTGCACAGACATGAACATGATCAATAAAAGACCTACCCAGAAGTTAGGTGTTGCAATTCCTAAAAAAGAGACAAACGTAATCGAATAATCTGTTAATGAATTTCGTTTAGTTGCAGAGATGACTCCAAGTGGAATCGAAATCAGAAAAGCAATAATCGACGATACAAGCATTAATATTAAGGTATTCGGAAGTCTAGCCAAAATCAAATCACTAACCGGTACTCCTTGCCGAATCAATGATTCTCCGAAATTTCCTTGAACCATGTTTCCTAACCATCGAAAATATTGCACAAAAACATTATCATTTAACCCATATGCTTCCTTATATGCGGCCAAGTTTTCTTGTTTTATCATAGGATCCATCATTAACGCAGTTGGATCACCGGGCGCCATTTTCATCATTGTAAATGAAATGATGGTTATTATAAAAAGTAATGGAATTGCCATTAATGTCCTTCTTACAATATATATAGTCATCCCCAGCCCGCCCCTTCTTTCAAAGTTTTTTAGGACTACTCTCCGGATACACAAATAATTGCATATTGAGAGTTAACATTCAAATGACCATTCGAAAAGATTCCACCCATTTCAACAATGTTATCATGAGCGAACATCTCCAATATAAGAATGGAGATGTTCGCTTCTACTAACAGAATCTTTGCTACAAAAAAATGGTTAGTAAAGATTTTCAAAAATCATTTGATATACCATTCGTGAATGCGATAATACGTGTTCGCTGCATTGAATTTTGGTCCATGAAGATTAGGTGCACTTGCTAAAGTCCCCTCCACAAAATATAAAAATGTATTCGGTTGCTCCTCAGCAACA
Source organism: Viridibacillus sp. KH_047 (assembly GCF_057838945.1). Classification (NCBI taxonomy): domain Bacteria; kingdom Bacillati; phylum Bacillota; class Bacilli; order Caryophanales; family Caryophanaceae; genus Viridibacillus; species Viridibacillus sp. KH_047. The sequence goes on from NZ_CM174479.1 coordinate 2,255,229, forward strand.
ATTCGATCGGCTTCTGCAATTATTTTTTTCCGTTTTTCGATATCTGAAACCAATGTATTTTGTGACAGCAATTCATCTACTCGCTTATTAGAAAAGGCGTTGTAATTCAGACCATTCTTAATTTCAGAAGTATGCCAGAACCAAGTCGGATCTGGGTCACTCCCAATTGACATACCAGTCACCATTGCATCAAAGTTCCAATTCGGAGGACTTATTTGTTCAATGTATGCGCTCCATTCAAGTAACTCGATGGATACCTTAACCCCGATTTCAGCCCACTGTTGTTGAGCAACTTCAGCAATTTGCTGACGAATTTCGTTTGCAGAAGTTGTTTTCAATACAAATTCAAATTTCTTGCCATCCTTCACTAAAATCCCGTCTGGCCCCGGTTTCCATCCAGCCTCTTTCAACAAGGCTTTTGCCTTTGCTGGATCGTATTCATACTTTGGCATATCGCCGTTAAAAGCCCAGTTTGCCGGACTACCCGGTCCATCTGCAACAATTCCAGCTCCATCCAATATCGATTGAACAATTGCATCTTTATCGATTGCATGCGTTAATGCATGACGAACTGATTTATCCTGAAATAGTTCATTTCTCAAATTGTAAGAAATATATTCATATGCATTAGAAGGACCAGTAGATAGGACAATCTTTTTTTGCTCCTCTAATTTTTTTGCAGTTTCAATATACTGCGGAGAAATACCAGTCAAATTAATGTCACCAACTTGCAATTGTGCAATTAACGTATTTGTATCAGGAACAATTTTATATATAACGGAATCCAACTTTGGTTTTCCAAGGTGATAGTCTTCGTTGGCAAGGAGATTAATATATTCTCCTTCTTTCCACTCTTTAAATTTGAAAGGACCTGTCCCAATTGGCTCTTTTGTATTAAATATATTTTTGCCAAGGTCCGCCACTGGAACCTCTCCAAGAATATGCTTTGGTAGTACCCCATACGTCGCCGTAATAGTCAGGAATGGAGCATATGGTTCTTTAAGAACAAATTCTACTGTATAATCATCGACTTTATTGATTTTCTTAATAATTTCAAATGATAGTCCACGCGGTCCAGCATAATCCTTATCTAATGGAATACCGTAAGAAAATACGACATCGTCTGCAGTAAACGGTTCCCCATCATGCCATTTCACATTTTCTCTTAAATGAAAAGTCCATTTTAAACCATCGTCTGAAAACTCCCAGCTTTCCGCCAAATCACCTTCTGGATTGAAATCTGGATCGATCGTAACTAACCCACTGTAAATGAAACCCTCAATTGTGCTACTTGACGTATCCGTTGAATAATAAGGGTTAAATATAGTTGGAGCAGCAGTCGTCCCCAAAACCAAACTATTCCGCGTATTCTCTCCCTTTTTATCTCCATCCTTTTGATTACTTATTTTACTTCCATCCTCAGCTGAACAGGCAGAAACAATGAGCATCATGACCAACATAATCGCCAATATGTATCGGCTTTTTAACATTTCCTTACCCCCTTTTATTTTTTCAAAAGTTCAACCAAACCTATAAATAACCACCTCCTTTCAAATAACACCCATCTTATTTATTGTTCTTGTCATATAAATGACAGGCAACAAAATGACCTGGTTGAGCCTCTTTAAACTCCGGTATTTGCATTTCACAAATTTTCATTTTTGCTGGGCATCTCTTGTGGAATACGCATCCTGACGGTTGATTAATCGGGCTCGGAATATCGCCTTTCAGGACAATTCTCTCTCTACTCTGCGTGCCTTTTTTTCGAATTGTAGGTACTGCAGAAAGTAATGCCTGGGTGTAAGGATGAAGCGGTTCGTCATATAGGTCACTTTTATCGGCTAACTCAACAAGTTTCCCCAAGTACATCACGCCTACCCTGTCCGCAATGTGCCTTACAACACTTAAATCATGGGATATAAATATATAGGTTAGATTAAACTGTGCCTGTAAGTCTTCTAGTAGGTTAATAATCTGTGCTTGAATGGACACATCCAAAGCAGAAACAGCTTCATCTGCAATAATCAATTCTGGATTTAAAACAAGTGCCCGAGCAATCCCTATTCTTTGACGCTGCCCCCCCGAAAACTCATGAGGATAATAATTAATAGATGATGAATGCAAACCGACTACCTGAAGAAGTTCATGTATTTTTTCATCCCGTTCTTTTTGACTGTTATATAGTCCATTGGCTATTAATGGTTCATTTAAAATTTTCCCTAATGATTTTCTAGGATTTAATGACGCATAAGGATCCTGAAATATCATTTGCATCCTTCTTCTAAGAAGCGGTCTTAACTCCTTTTCCTTTAAATTCGTAATATCTACACCATCAAATAAAACGTTGCCGCCAGTCGGTTCATACAATCTTATGATCGACCTACCCATTGTGGATTTTCCACAACCAGACTCCCCAACAATCCCTAACGTCTCACCCTTCTTCACTTGAAATGTAATATCATCGACGGCTTTTACATGCCCGACTGTCCGCTGCATAATTCCTGCTTTTACCGGAAAATACATTTTCAAATTTCTGACTTCTAACAACGTCTCTGGAGCTATCTTCTCAGTCGTTTTTTCAGGATTTATTGTCTCTAATAATTCGAACCGATTCGTCATTCTATCTCCACCTCATCGTATAGAAAACAGCGTACAGACCTTGTCTCATCTATTTTCTTTAAACTAGGAAACTCTTTGGTACACCGATCAAATACCCGACTACATCGCGCAGCAAATCTACATCCTTGTATTACCGATCCAGGAGCAGGAACATTTCCTTTAATAGAATGGAGCCTCTCAACTTTTCCATCTATTGTAGGTACCGAATTAATAAGCCCGACCGAATATGGATGAAGGGCATCTTCAAACAAATCATCAATTTCTGCAATCTCAACAATTTGTCCTGCATACATCACAATAACTCTTTCAGCTAGTTCAGAGACGACCCCTAGATCATGTGTAATTAAAAGAATGGATGTGGAGAACTTCTTACTTATTTCTCTCATTAATTCCAATACTTGCGCCTGAATAGTAACGTCTAGTGCTGTTGTTGGTTCGTCTGCAATGAGCAACTGAGGATTACAAGACATTGCCATCGCAATCATCACCCTTTGTCGCATTCCACCTGACAAACGGTGGGGATAGTCTTTAAGCATTTTTTTCGGATCAGAAAAACCAACCAACTCTAACATATCTATCGCTTTTTTTTCAGCCTCTTTCTTTCCGAGCTTTAGATGATGGATGATGACGCTTGTCAACTGATCCCCAATTGTAAGAACTGGATTTAAAGATGTCATCGGCTCCTGAAAAATCATAGAAATCTCTTTCCCACGAATTCCATACATACTCTTTTCAGGTAATCCCACCAGGTCAACGCCATCTAAAAGAATTTCTCCATCTACAATTTTTCCTCCAGGAGATGGAACAAGTCCCATAATAGAAAGCGAAGTCATACTTTTTCCGCATCCCGATTCACCAACAAGTGCGACAGTTTCTCCTTTTTTAATCTCAAAATCAATCCCATCAACCGCTCGAATGGTACGCTTGTTTTTTTCAAAATAGGTTTTAAGATTATTTACTTTCAATAATGTCGACAGTGCTACTCACCTCGTAATTTTGATTTTCCTTCTGACATGTCTACATCCGCTTAACAACCATTTCAATACGTAACTATGCCACTTAAAATAAAATACATCCAAATTTTGAGCACCCGTTGCACAATTATGTGAACTTGTATTTTGCTCGCTAATGAACCTCAGTCAAAACAAACAAATTACTATTCATCCACTTCTTATTCAGCTAAACGAATAAGAAGTGGACAAAACTCACTAATTTCTATTTAATTTGAATATCCTTTTTCATTTGTAAATAAAACTTTACAAACTGTTCATTATTTTTTACAACTGAATCATCTGTTTAGGCGATAATGTCAAAATCTCAATTTCATTTTCTTTCACCAAAATGTCATCTTCAATTCGAATACCGCCAATCTCAGGAATGTAGATACCTTTTTATGCGCTATACTCTCCATTACCTCCCGAGATGATCCGTAGATGTTTATTTCGTAGCCTGTAATTTTTTACTCTGCCTGCTCGCCATAACGAAAGTCCGTTAAAAATACGGCAGCCTTTTGAGTGATTAAAACCAGCTGCACTACCTGTAAAATCCGTTAATTAGCGACGATTCGGTTCATTCGTAACGAGTAATCCATCAATTCCACACTCTTCAAATAATCCTCTGACCCTATTAATTTTATCCAACAAATCACTCCTCATGTAATAGTTACTATTTCTCTCACATATTTACCAATGCAATTTTAATGCCAACTAGCTCTATTTGACCCAAAAATACTACCCATACTTAAACGAGTCGAAGTATTGAATCATTACCCTATACTTCACACTTTTCGTTTAGTTGTTAGTCACATTTTCTAGTAGTATTCTGTCAGGTTACAAAAAAAGCAACATCTTCATATAAGAAGATGTTGCTTTTTAGATTGTAGATTTGAACCATTTTAAAGTTCCATGATTACATATAGTTTTTCCATATCAGTATGCTTTTTCACATGCTCAGCAAGTAACTGATATGCATCTTCACGGCGTTGTGCATCGGTTTTAACTTCTTCTGAAATAGCAGGTAAACCCTTTTCAATTCTTAAGACATTGACTATTTCCCGAGTATATTCTCGGTTATTAAAAATCCCATGGAAATATGTGCCGATGACACGGCCATCAGATGATACTGCGCCATCCGTACGCCCATCAGATAGATTTAAAAAGGCTTTTGTATTCGCATCGTGTATTTCAGTTTGACCTAAATGTATTTCAAAGCCAGTAAGCTCTTGACCATTAGACAGTAAACTCCCAGTCATTTGTTTCGTTTTCTTCGACGTATTGAAAACTGTTGTGACTGGTAATAACCCTAATCCTTCAGAGTTACGTCCATCACCTTCTAATGCTTCAGGATCCAACAATTGATCTCCTAGCATTTGGAATCCACCACAAATACCGAAAATACGTGTTCCTTTTACATGAAGCTTTTGAATTGCTTCCACAAAACCTTCATCTCTAATCCATTGTAAATCATCGACAGTGTTTTTCGTGCCCGGTAATATAAGTAAATCCGGTGTACCAAGTTCACTTAATGAACGGACTAATCGAACACCTACTTCAGGTTCATCAAAAAATGGGTCTACATCAGTGAAATTTGTAATTCTTGGTAAACAAATCATCGCAACATCGATAGCAAACTCTTGTAGTTTTGGTTTTTTAAACCTTAGGGATGATAAAGCCAATGAATCCTCTGCTTCAATATTAATTTCTATGTAAGGGACCACTGCTAACACTGGAATACCAGTTTCTTTTTCTAACCATTCAATACCATCATCTAATAACTCACGCATACCTCTAAATTTATTAATAATAATACCTTTTACACGTTTGCGCTCATCTTCATCTAATAATGTGAGTGTGCCAATAATAGATGCAAATACACCACCACGATCAATATCAGCTACAAGAATAACAGCTGCGTCTGCAAGATGTGCCATCCGCATATTAGCAATATCTCGATCTTTTAGATTAATCTCTGCTGGGCTACCCGCTCCCTCTAAAACGATTATTTCGTATTCGTCTTGAAGCTTACGTACTGATTTTTCAATGATTGGCATTGCTTCTTGAACAAAGTCATTGCGATATGAAGTAGCTTTCATGTCTTTGAAGTGCTTACCATGCACAATAACTTCAGATTCCATATCTTGCTTTGGTTTTAATAAAATTGGGTTCATATCTGTCGTTGCAATGATTCTTGCTGCCTCAGCCTGCACACCTTGTGCTCGACCAATTTCTCCGCCATCAACTGTGACAAAAGAATTCAACGCCATATTCTGTGATTTAAATGGAACAACTTTGTATCCTTCATCCGAAAAAATACGACAGAAAGCAGTACATATCATACTTTTCCCAACGTCAGATGCTGTTCCTTGTATCATTAACGCCTTCGCGGTCAATTCCATTCCCTCTTTCCTTAAAATTCTAAACCTTTTACTGCAGGTATACCATCTTCGTAATAATGCTTAGTCGCTTCAATTTTATAAACTAAATCCGCTAGTTGGATAAGTTTTTGCTTATGTCCAAGCTAATTGAAACGCTTGTCTATGTTCCTCGGGCGTTATAGTCAATGTAAAATCAATTCCCATTTGTTCCATTTCAACACCTAAATTTCGAAGGGCTATGCATCTCGTACTGGAGATTTTATTAATTGCATGTACCTTACATTTAGTCCCTGTCTACTACTCATAATGTATCCCCTGTGATGCAGTTGTTTTACCTTTACTAACTCCAGTATACAGCAAAAATAGACCTTGACGCGCCATTAAATTTCCCCTTATTTCCTTTTAAACTCGTAACCATTTTTCCCGCTAATGCTTTTAAACTAATAAATCATGAATTTGATCCTGAATTAGGTGATGCTTTCCTTGTAACTTTCCACAAAAATCAATTCAGTATCCTTTTTTGCATGTTCAAGTAATTTAGGATTAAAGAGCCTATCGTATGCAATAACATCTGCTTTTTGAATACATTCCAATCCATAGACTGTTTTAGTCTTGGATCGCCTGGACCTGCACCGACTAAATACACTTTTTCTGCTGCCTGCCATGGCGCAATTTCCTTCTTTAAATAATGTTGAAACAGCTCATTACTTTCGGCTTTTACCTTCTTACGTTAAGGTTAAAAATGCCGGCCGTAGTCAAACCGTACTAGATTTTTGTTACTATGGTTTTTATTTTCTCTTAGATGCTGGATTTTGAACTTTATTATATAGACTAGCGAGGTATATACTTAATCAATATATAGTCATATGATTTTTATAAAGTTACTACTATTTACAATTAATATAGAAATAAACAAAGCCACGAGCGACTTTTGCTCGTGGCTTTGTTTATCTATCTTCTATTTCATTTTCCTCTTGTTCTAAATTGGTTTTTTCTTTCTGTCATAAAGCGCATAGTTAGCCAAGGGAATATCGAATCAAGAGCCGTGCTGTATCCATAAATTGTGGGATTTCGAATCCAAAAATGACTTCCGCTATCCACGTGTGTATAACGAAATCAAAAAGCCAGTCACCGGTATTATACCGTCAACTGGCTGCAAAATAAGGTATTTTCTTACTGTGTCTCAAATACGACACTCAGTGCCGAAAAAACCAAGTTTATTTCTATCGTAGAAGATTATTCATTAATAAGAGTCTCTAACGCTACAGTAATCATGTCATTAAACGTTGTTTGACGTTCTTCCGCTGTTGTTTCTTCACCTGTAATTACATGGTCACTCACTGTCATAATACTTAAGACGTCGATGTCGTATTTAGCTCCAAGTGTATAAAGAGCCGCTGTCTCCATATCTACACCTAGTACACCGTAATCAGCCAGCTTATGAATCATGGAATCATCGTCTTCATAAAATGCATCGCCAGTGTACACATTACCTACATGAACTTTCAAACCGTCATTTTGTTTAGATAAACGATATGCTCTCTCTAGAAGAGTAAAACTTGCGTTTGGTGCATAATTAATTTGCGGGAAAATGATGTTTTGCATTTTTGAATCATTTGTAGCCGCCATTGCCATGATAATATCACGGATTTTCACTTCACGCTTCATAGCTCCGATTGTACCAATACGAATAATATTTTTCACACCGTAATCTTTAATAAGCTCAGTAGCATAAATGCTCATTGAAGGGGCGCCCATTCCTGAAGATTGGATAGAAATCTTATGCCCTTTATATGTCCCCGTATAACCATACATTCCGCGGACTGTATTATGACACTCAACATCCTCTAAAAAAGTATCTGCAATATATTTTGCACGAAGTGGATCTCCTGGCATTAATACCTTTTCAGAAATTTGACCTTCTTTTGCATTTAAATGAATACTCATAATACTTCTTACCTCCAGATAATTGATATGTTAAATTGATTTTTCTTATTTTTTTACTGTTTGATTCTTCAATTGTGCTGATGAATAAATCCAACTTAAAACTAAACCTACTGCAAATGTTAGTAATACGCCAAGGCTGTTACCTTCAAAAATTCCTTTTGCAAATATAGCAGGGAATAATGGATTTGAAGTGAACAGAAGTCCAACAAAAACACTTACAAACCATATAATTACATTCCCTTTGTTTACAGCAACATTTTTATCACCTGAAATGATATCAGGGTCATAGCCTTGCTTTTTGCGAAGAATAACGTAATCTGCTACGAATACAGCTGTCCAAGCTGCCAAGCCAATACCGACAACCCCTAAGAACATTTGGAATGAACCTAAGAAGTCACCATTTATGAATAACACATAAGTCGGAAGCAATACCATGATTGCACCGTGGAAAATAATAGATGTTCGATCTGAAATTTTTATATTTGTAGCTTCTAAAGCATTACGTCCGGAACGAAGTGAAATAACTGCTGGTGGAATGATTCCGCCCAGTGCTGTAATAAAGTAAGGAATAACCATCCATTTAGGCATTTGTAAAGCTAATGCAGCAATTGGGTCCGCAGAACTAACTAGTTCAGGATTCGTTGCATTCATTAAAATACCTAAGAACATGATGACAAATAGTGGTGAAGCTGATGCGAAAGTTGTTGTCCAGAAAATCGATTTATTCGAAGATTGAGGACTTTGATAACAAGAGTAATCACTCGCACACATTGCCCAGCTAAGTGCAGATCCAGCAATAATGATAGAAATAGCAGGCAATACCCCTCCAACCCAGTCTCCATTTGGCATATTCACAAGTGCTGACCAATCAGTTTGTGGAATTAAAATAGCCAATACAACTACTGTTAATGCGCCAAAAATGTAGGTAAATATCGTTTGAGCTTTAACAAGTGTCTCTTGTTTGACAAGAGATAATGCCATAATCGCAATCGTAAGACCGATTAACCCGATTATTTGTGTTGTTGTTGTCACTTCAAATCCAAGTGCAGTAACAATTGCATTAATGGAGAAAATACCAGTAGGAACATTACCGACACTCAGCCAACCAATCAAACTAATCCATGCTAATACAGCTGGAATCAAGTTTCCTTTTGTTCCAAAAGGCGCTCGGGATAAAACAAATGTCGGTGCTTTTCCTATCTTACCCGGTAAACTAAGATACCCGATAAGTGCAAACGATGCAGCCCCTAAGAATGCAGCTACGATGGATTGTATGAAGTTGAGACCATAACTTACGATAATTCCTCCGTAAACCAGTCCCATTACCCCTATATTTAATGAAAACCATATCCAAAACAATTGCTTAGGTTGTCCAACTCTTTCACTTTCTAGAATTAAATCAGGGTGTTTTTGACTCATTTCCTTCGACCTCTTTCTTGTTTAAAGTTATTTTCCCTAAAACATTGTAAATTATGAGTGATTCATGAATTTTTTATTAATGAATATTATTAACTTGCATTTCCACCCAATAATATTTGTCTGACGTCAGACCTCTTCATTTAAAAAAAATCATGTTTTCACTCTCCCTGAAAACACTTTCATTAAATTACACTTGTATAATAACATCACATTATTTATTTTTAAAATAATTTGTGCAAAAAAAAAATTTGTGATGTGACATTTTTTTGACAGTTAACTCGGGTGCCCGTCATGGTTAACTTACTCTTACCAACAAAAAAACACCTCCACGTTGATTATTTAAGGTAGGATACCCTTTTTCAACGAAAGGTGTTTTTATTTGTCTCATATTTATAGGACAGTGCATCATTTTGCATGTATCTTTTATAGTTTAGTTAAGAAATTTGTTCTTTTAAGAAAGTAACTAAATCTACGTGATTAGCTGGTGTAACACCGTGACCGTCTGGATAGCTCTTAAAAGTGACAGCTGCACCTAACGACTCTAAGAAGTCTTTACTTTCGACGCCCCATTGATGAGGAAGAACATAATCATATTCACCGTGTGAGATGAAAATTGGCATATGCTCCACTGATTGCTTATGATATTCGTTTTTCACAAAATCAGGAATATAACCACTTAAAGCGACAACAGCTGTTAATTTATCCCCTAAAACAAAGGCTAGTGATTGAGCTAAAATAGCTCCTTGGCTAAAGCCCATTAATACAACTTTTTCTACATCAATATTATAAATGAAAGAAGCTTCATCTATAAATTCTCGGATAAAATGAACTACTTTATCAAATACTGGACGATCTGGTTCTCCTGTACCTTGAATTGTAAAGAAAGCATAACCGGGTTTTTGTGTAATAGGACCACGTAAACTAAAGATATGGCAACTATCTTCAAAATCAGCTACTAATCCAGGTAAATCTTGCTCATTACTCCCCATCCCATGTAATAAGAAAATAGCTGGGTATTTTTTAGCTGGATCCATATTTTTTGGTTCTGTATGAATAAATGTAAAAGGTGAGTTCATTAATTGTCTTCCCTTCGAGATAAACTACATTTATCATAGCATAAAGTATGCTTCGAAGGTGCTTACCTTATGATTTTAATAGAAAATGGTCTTTACTTATAAAGAGTATCTACACTCAACAGAAAAAGTCCTATTCCATTTATCTAATAGAATAGATCATTTCTTTATATCATTCCCACTCAAATGGTGTTTCTTGGTAAACATAGTAGTTCAACCAGTTAGAGAACAATAAGTGAGTATGTGAACGCCAAGTATTATATGGTTGCTTAGCTGGATCATCATTTGGAAAATAATTTTGTGGAACTTCTATATTCAACCCTTTAGCAACGTCACGAGAATATTCATCTGCCAATGTATGAGCATCGTATTCTAAATGCCCGGTAATCATGATGTGCTTTTCATCTTCTGACATGACGATAAATACTCCAGCATCATCAGAGGCTGACAATAGTTTGAGCTTTGGATGATCTTCAACTGCTTCGATAGATACTGATGTATTTCGTGAATGTGGTGCAGTAAATATGTCATTAAAACCACGAACAAGCTTCACAGTTGGATCTGTGATTGTATGATCATAAATTCCTGAGCATTTCTTCGGAAGTGGGAATTTACCAATACCATAATGATGATAAAGTGCTGCTTGTGCACCCCAACAGATATGTAAAACAGATGTGACATTTGCTTTAGTCCAATCCATAATACTGACGATTTCTTCCCAGAAATCAACATCTTCAAACTCCATTAATTCAATCGGTGCACCCGTTATAATCATTCCATCAAAGCGTCGGTGCTTAACATGTTCAAACGTCGTATAAAATGATTCTAAATGTGTTTTACTAACATTTTTCGAAACATAAGTCGCAGTATTTAAGAACGTTACGTTAACTTGAAGAGGTGTATTACCTAGGAGACGCAATAATTGAAGCTCGGTCTTCTCTTTTTCTGGCATCAAATTCAAAATCAATATATTTAAAGGACGAATATTTTGGCTTTTTGAACGGTCCTCTTCCATTACGAAGATTTTTTCCTCTTTTAGTAATTCCGTTGCCGGAAGATTTTTTGGAATATTAATCGGCATAGCTACTTCTCTCCTTTTCCCTTTTGTCTATTATGTAGACGCATATAAAAAGCCCTCATTCTCTGGATAAGAATGAGGGCTAACTTAACACGCTCGTTTCTTATCTTCCAAGACTATTGTCTTGTAGGACTTAGCACCTTTCTGATTGAATCAGAGGTTGCTGAAGCTTCACAGGGCCTTATCCCTCTGCTTCTCTTGATAAGAATATTTAGTTAATTTAATCCTATCATTAAATTGTCAGATAAGCAAATATTTCTGTCAATTTAATGATAGGAAATAAGCCCTCATAGTTTTCCTACAGGGCTTTAGAAAAGTATTTTAAATCCGGGTAATTCAGTATGTTTAATACAGTATAAAATATATTCCATTTTTATGCAATAATTACAAATCAGTTATATATAACAACTGATTTTCTGCTAAATTCCTTACCTTATAACCATTTGGATTATTCCTTTGCCATCTCCAAGCATCTCTACACATATCTTCTAATGTTTTTTCTGCTACCCAATCCAGTTGTTCCTTTGCTTTTGTCACATCTGCATAGCTAATGGCAACATCACCTTCACGCCGATCGCAAATATGGTATTTAATTGGAATACCTGAAACATATTCGAATGTTTTTACAACTTGTAAGACGCTATACCCTTCGCCTGTACCTAAATTAAATACTCTCCATCCAAACTTTCCTTTTAAACTTTCTAACGCTTTTACATGACCTTTTGCTAAGTCTACTACATGAATATAATCACGAATACCGGTACCATCAAGCGTCGGATAATCATTTCCATAGATATTTAAAAAAGGTAATTTACCCGTGGCCACTTGTGTTATATAAGGCATCAAATTATTCGGAACGGAAAAAGGATCTTCTCCTATCATCCCACTATCATGTGCTCCAATGGGATTAAAATATCGTAATGAAACTATTGAAAAAGAATAATTGGCTTGTGCAAATTCATATAAGAAATTTTCAACAGCTAACTTTGTTGTTCCATAAGGATTCGTTGTATTTAAGGATGCCGTTTCAGGGATAGGACATTGTTCTGGGGTGCCATAAACAGTTGCTGATGAACTGAAAACAAGTTGACGCACTTTATATTTATTCATTAGTTCGACTAACTGGATTGTGCTTATTAAATTTTGCGAGTAGTATTTAATTGGGTTGTGGAGAGATTCTGAAACAGATTTGGAACCTGCTAAATGAATGACACTATCTATTGAATAGTTTTGAAATACCTTTTCTAAATCTTCTTTATGACTAATATCTACGGAGAGACATGTTATTTTTTTGTTAGTGATCGCTTGCATACGATTGATCACTTCCATATTACTATTAATAAAATTATCTACAATAATGATATCATGACCAGCCTGTATTAACTCGATACAAATATGTGATCCAATATATCCTGCTCCACCAGTTACTAGAATGTTCAATGCATCTCTCCATTTCTTAACTTCTTTGCATTACTAATTACATGCTTCCTTCTGTTACGAGATGTCTCTTGGAGAATCGCCTCCTTCATTGCAAATCATTTAAATACTTGTCTTATTAAAAAAACTAGAGAAACGATTATAAAAAGTTAGTGATGATCAAGTATTGTTACATCAATTAACTGTTTCTTTTCATTGTGCGCCTGTAAATACTGACTCACTGTTTTATCATACATAGAATGAAAAGAGAATCTATCTTCGAAATAACGGCAACCTGCATGACCTAGTTGTAGCCTTAAGTCGCGATTCTCTAGTAATTGAATCAACCTGTCTTTAATAACTTGTATATCATGGTTTACTATATACCCTGTTTCACCATCGATAATGATTTCTGGTACCCCCCCTACATTAGAAGCTATAACTGGTAACTGAGCCCTCATTGCCTCTAAAATAGAGATAGGTAGTCCTTCAAAATTGGACAAAAGGACAAATAAGTCAGCCTGTTGTAATTGTGTTTCGATATCATCACGAGACCCTAGAAATGTCACGCGATGAGCAATATCATGTTGTAGCGATAACGCTTTTGCAGCCTTCATCTCTTTTCCATCGCCTATGAATACTAGCTCCCACTCTTTCTCTTTAATTGTGGAAAGTGCCTCAATCAATAAATCTTGACGTTTAGGTTGCTCAAATCTTGCTACCATAATGATTTTTGGTATTTTATTTTGAGAAAGGATTTGTTTACCACTACTATGAATACCATTATGAATCGTCGTCATATTGTCTTTATTCCCAACTTTTTTTTCTATAGCAAGTGAGTAATCATAATTAGAAACAGTAATAATCTTAGTCGTTTTTCGGGCAAATGCCCTCTCAATTTTTTGATAAATCCAACGTTTTATTGGTTTTACACCTTCCGTAAATGCCCAACCATGTGCAGTAAAGACAGTTGGTATCTTTAATGAAAAAGCTGCTAATCTACCAACTACACCCGCTTTTGATGAATGAAGAGCTACAACGTCTGGATTGATACGTCGTAAATTTGAACGTATTTCAAAAAATGCACGAATATCAGCTACAAGGTGAATAGCCCATTTTAAATGTTGAAGTTGTATTATGCTTATATTCTTTTCATTTAACGGCTGATAAATGAGGTCCCCTTTTGAAGTGAGGATTGTTATTTCATGTCCATCTACAGCTAGTTGTTTTGTGAGAGCCAGTACATGTGTTTGTGCTCCGCCATTTGTATCTAATTTCGTGATTATTTGAACAATTTTCATTACCTCACCTTTCTTAAATCTTTGTGTTAACCAATATACTCTGATCTAGTCAATTATTAATGTAGCTGAACACCATATGCCTAAATTAATTGCTTTGAAAACTACATGATCGAATCCTCATAATTACACGAATACTTCGTCGGAATTTTCTGGATTTTAATTTGGAGTTAATAGTACAGTTACAAATACTAAAAAACCTTTAGATTCTATTATGTATAATAGAAATAAGCTATTATTTCTTTTTACTCCATCTTTCATTACTTCACATTTTTAGCTTACTGATGTCTTTCCGCTTGATCTTGTATCTATAATGAAGAAAATAATAATGAACAAACATCATTATTTTTCGACTTGCCCGCAATACATGGCCATACATCGATGAAATATGACTTGAAGTACTTATCAATAAGCACCCTCTCGACTAAAAACAACACGAATAGTGCGCAATAATATTTTGAAATCGAGTAGAAATGAGCAGTTCTCTACGTAATCAATATCATAATTTATTTTTCTTCCATGAGGAATATTAGAACGTCCATTTATTTGTGCCAATCCTGTAATTCCTGGTTTCATATTCAATCTTTTAGCCTGTTCTAGATTATAATAAGCTGTAATTTCAGGCACTTCAGGTCTTGGTCCCACTAAACTCATTTCACCTTTTAAAACATTAATAATTTGTGGTAGTTCATCTAAGCTCAGTTTTCTTAGTAACTTCCCAATTCCAGTCATCCTCGTATCCTGTGAGTGCTTAAAAACAAACTGTTCAGGGACCCCACCTTCCCAGTCAGTCACTTTACTCTTCTGACTCAGATTATTACGCATAGTCCTGAACTTCCAAATTTGAAAGTTTGAGTAATTTAATCCAGTTCTCTCTTGTGTAAAAAAAATAGGTCTTCCAGATACAATTAGTAATGCAATAGCTATTATTAGCATGATAAGTACAATAATAGGCAAAAGAATACTAGAAATAACTACATCTAATAGTCTCTTTCCATACTTAGTATAAAAACTAGGTCTATCTATTATGTTCACTTGCATATCAAACCTCCTTTTTTACCATCAATTTTGCACTACACCTATAACAAATGTATTGATTCTAATACTTGATTTAGAATACAAGTTCCATTTTTTGTTATAAATTATTTATTTTAAAGAAGATAAAAATTTGCGTTACGTTCATTCTAACCCGTATTTTCCCGGGTCTTATCTTTAAAAAATATATGAACATTACTCTTCTTTTATGATGAAATCTAAGTTGAGTATATTTATTTTCAATATTTTCCTATTTCAATGAAAGAAAAACACAAAGAATAAGCCGAAAGTTATAGATTTTTGAAAATTCAATAAGGTTTACAACATTACGTAGTAAAAACCAATTTAATATAAATATCTACAAATTTTTTGAAGCTGTAGAGGCAGATTCAAATAATGTTGAACTTTATTTATGACTATATTTCGATCTAGTCTTGATCTGTATTATTAACTGTTACAAAATGCATTTATAAGAGCTCTGATTATTAATTTGCTATAACTCAAAACAATACTTCGATTGATTGATTTTTGTATATTTATATAATTAAAACTACCTTATAGTTGAAATATATAAATTATTTTATGCGATGAGCCGATTTTAATATCACCTGAATAACTATATTCCACCAGGGAATATGAACTAGAAATTCTTTCTTTATTTATAAAATACTTATTAACATTGAACATTCAGAGAAGTTTTATCAAATAATATGAAATTACTAAAGTTTAACTGTTACATAATAGCTTTAGTATGTTAAAATATTTCTTAAATTACTTTTGCAACTAAGGAGTGCTTGCATGTGAAAATCGAAAAATCAAAAAAAATGGCTATGTTTCCAAAAGCAATATTCGGTGATTTAAAAGCGGCGGCCAATGCGAAAGCAGCTGAAGGCGTTAAATTAATCGATTTAAGCTTAGGAAGCCCGGATCTTCCACCAGACGAAAAAGTACGTAAAGTATTGTCTGAACGAAGTGCATTAGCCAGCTCTTATGGCTATACACTAAGTGGTACGAAACGATTCTACGAAGCGGTAGCCCGTTATTACAAACGTCGTACTAATGTAGATTTAGATCCAAATACGGAAATTATTCAAACAATGGGTTCACAAGAAGGACTTGTTCATTTACCGATGGCCTTCTGTAATAAAGGTGACTATGTACTAACGACGAACCCAGCCTACGTAGCCTTTGATGCCGGTATTCATCTTGCAGAAGCTATTCCTTACTATATGCCTTTATTAGAAGAAAATAATTACTTACCAGATTTCGATGCAATTCCTGTAGAGGTTGCTGAAAAAGCAAAACTGATGATTCTAAACTTACCAGGAAATCCAGTTCCTGCAATGCCTAATGAAGAGTTTTTCGCAAAAGCAGTTGCATTTGGCCGTAAATATAATGTCATTATTTTACATGACGCTGCCTATTCAGAATTCTATTTTGAAGGCGACCGTCCATCAAGCTTCCTTGCTACACCAGGTGCAAAAGAAGTCGGCATGGAAATCAACTCTCTTTCTAAAAGCTTTAGTTTAGCTGGTGCACGTATTGCGTACATAGCAGGAAATGCTGAGATGATCTCAATTATCCAAGAACTAAAATCTAATTTGGATTACGGAACTTTTGAGCCAATCCAAGAAGCTGGGATTGTTGCTTTAGACCATGCTGAAGAAATAACAGATCGTCTTCGTGCCACATTCTCAAAACGTCACCATATTTTAATGGATGGTTTAACTAAAATTGGATGGAACGTAACACCTTCAAAGGGTGGTATGTTCGTGTGGGCTAAATATCCAAATCAAGAAATGAACGATATCGACTTCGTATATCACGCAATTAAAGAAACAGGCGTAGTTATGGTACCAGGAATCATCTTCGGAGATGCTGGAGCTGGTTATGTACGCTTAGCACTTGTTCAAAAAGAAGAATTAATAGCTGAGGCTGTTGAACGACTTGCTACATTATCTGTAGTGCACGCTTAATCTATTTTGACCGCAAGAGGGTTATTCCTTTTGCGGTTTTTTTGTGGTGAAAAAATTGGAGAATTTTTCTTGTGAGTTTATTTGACCTTAGTGAGCTTCATTTTTTCTACTTGAGCTCGCTTTTAAACTATTCGGCTCTCCTTTTAATCTACTCAGGCTTTCTTTTAACTCACTCGCTCTTTTTGGGCTTCCTTTTGCTCTACTCACGGTCTCTTTTATCCTATTCAGCTCTCATTCTAACCTACTCGGGATTTCTTTTAACTCACTCGCTCTTTTTGAACTTCCTTTTGCTCTACTCAAGCTCTCTTTTAACCTATTCGGCTCTCCTTTTAACCTACTCGGGCTCTCTTTTAACCTATTCGCTCTTTTGTGCTTCCTTTTGCTCTACTCACGGTCTCTTTTAACCTACTCGGCTCTTCTTTTAACCTATTCATTACTTTCTAAATCAAAAACCCAGAAACTTCATACAATACGAAGTTTCTGGGCTAAAGGTTTTAACTATTGATAAAAAGACTCTTTATTATTTAACTTAAATCTCCTAGATCTAGTCTTTCCGAAAGCTATATAGTTGTTGTTGTTCAATACTCTTGAGATTAACGTTCTACTATTACAGCTAAGAAAATCGATGCATTCGTTTATTGTGATTTCTTCAGCACAAATACTAAACCAATCGTTTAGAGTTTGCTCGATTGCATTGGGAATTGCTGTTTGACATTTTGGACAATACCATGTCCGTTCAGAGATACGGATGCCACTCGTTCCGCATTGACAAATGACTCCCTTTTTTATTTGCTCAATTGGTATGTTGTATTTTTCACATAAAGGTCTGTGTTTGTACGATTTATTATTCACTTTAATTGAATGAATCAATGCTTCTAATTGAGCTTCGTTTATAACTACAGGGAGTTCATTTAGTTTTTGGATAAATAATGCGATTTCTTTCGACATAATTAGCGGTACAGTTGTAGGTGCAGTTTTAATTAATGTACGGCTATTAGGCATAATAATTGTTTTATAAATGGGTAATTGCTGAAACTTCATGTTTTTTAACCAGCGCTCAAATGTGTCTGATGCACGAAGTAATTGCATTTGTGGACAATGATATGCAATGGATTGCCCTTCAAGTTCTTGAATGAGTTGATATGGATGTTCTTGGAAATGTAAGGTTCCTCGCATATTTTTGATTTCTATTAATAGAATATAACTTTGTGTGAGCAAAACTGAATCTATTTGGGCAATACGTGTTGGAGAGATTTTACATTCGAAGTTTGGGAAGTAATAAAAATGTTTGTTAAACAGTACTTCTTGTACTATTTGATCAACGCGACATTCACCATTAAAACCAGCTGTTACATTTTCAAGTTGGCGAATGATGGTTTCGATTTTTTGATGTTCTGGGGAGAGTCGATTAATGAGTCGCTTATGTGCATATATTTCACTTGGTACTTGTCGTTTTATGAATATAGGCTTAACCTCCTGAGCTACCACACCTTTATTCATACCACCTTATATACAGATTAGTCAAACAATGTTAATCAAAATTATTATTTGTTAAAAAATCATTGAAGTAAATAAAGTTCAAGTATATGAAGAGAGACTTCAAAAACAATGATAAATGGGATGTAGCTCGGCATTGTAGTTTAATTCAAATAAAAAAGAATCCATTCTAATAAAATGAATTCTTTGATATACCATCACTTAATCATCCAACAATATTATCTTTTGCGGTGTAGTTTGTGGTGGAATGCTACGTGTACTGATTTTGAAGAATACTGCTATGTCATGTCCATCAAGCATATTAGCTGCTATACTTTCCCCTACTGTATTGAATATTGTCGTATTGGTACTAATGTTAAGCCGTAAATCTGCTTCTACTAAAGATGTTTCGGCATTGTATGTACCAACTTTGTTGCCAAAGAATAAATCTTCCTCATTCACAAGCACGAGTGTTGGAGAGAATTGCGGTGGAAAGATCATCATAGCAGGCTGAAGCTCATGGACATAGGCGTGAATAAAAAGACCTCGCTTTAGTTCACTAACTTGAAGTGGCTTGTATGTAGTGCTATGAAAAAGAAGCGTTTCTTTCGTTAGATTAAGAATGAATATAGAATCGTCCTCTTGTTTTTTGCAAGTTAGGGTGAAAAGAGATGATTTTTCGTGGAGTTCAGTGAGTATGCCTGTGAAATGTATAAAGTTAGACATGTTAATTCCCCCTTTTTACTTTTGACGAATTACATGCCTGGAAGTTTCGTGTTCAACAATAAGCGAACAGATCCGTGAACCCATTCGCTTATATAAACACTTTTGAAAGAGGTATAGAGTAATGAATTGCGCTTCTCTGAACGCATTAATTCAAATATATTAATCGTTTAGTATATCTGCTAAGATTGCGATGGCTGCATCGATTTCTTCATATGTTACCGTAAGTGGTGGCAGTAAACGAATGACTTCTTCACCTGCACCAACTAATAGTAAGCCCGCATTTTCAGCTTTTGTAATCAATGGTGCTACTGCTTTGCCGCATTCTACACCTAGCAGTAAGCCCATTCCTTTTACTGTAAACTTCTCTGCTGGTAGAATTTTTTCTAATTGCTCTTTGAGATACGCTGATTTTTTAAGTACTTCCCCTAAAAATGACTCTTCAAACACATGATTAAGAACTGTTTGTGCAACGGCTACTGCTAGTGGGTTACCACCAAATGTTGTACCGTGTGTACCTGGGCTGAATGTGCCATACATTTCAGCTGTACCAAGCATCGCACCGATTGGGAAGCCCCCACCAAGTCCTTTAGCAAGTGTCAAAATATCTGGTTTCAATACAGTTTGCTCATAAGCATAACGTGTACCTGTACGAGCGATACCTGTTTGTACTTCATCAATAATGAGTAATATGCCTTGTTGTTTGCAAATTTTAGAAATGGCTTCACCAAATTCTTCGGAAACAGAATTTACTCCGCCTTCACCTTGCACGACTTCTAGCATAATAGCTGCTACTTCATCATTTACTACTGCTTCTAGAGCTTTGACATCGTTAAATGGAACATGGATGAATTTATCTACTAAAGGTCCAAAGCCTTGTTGCACTTTTTCTTGACCTGTAGCTGACATCGCACCGAATGTTCTGCCGTGGAATGAATTTTCAAAAGTTATGATTGTATGTTTCTCCGTATGCTTACGAGCTAGTTTGATTGCTGCTTCATTCGCTTCAGCCCCACTATTACAGAAAAACGCGTGAGCCAGATGAGTATTTTTCACAAGAGTGGCTGCTAATTGCTCTTGTTCAGGACTTTCAAATAGATTAGAAATATGCCATAATTTTTCACTTTGCTCTTTAATGGCCTCTACTAAAATAGGATTTGCATGACCTAGACTTAGTACTGCAATGCCACTAATAAAATCCAAATACTCTTTTCCCGCTTCATCATAGACTTTTGTCCCTTGCCCTTTTACTAAATGAACTGGACGTCTGCTATAGTTCCCAAATAATGCACTCATGCGAAAACTCCCTTTCTTTGGATCGTTGTACCGACTAATTTTGAACCAACGATTTGAACAGTTGGTATCCCTTCATTTAAACAGTCGATGGCAGCTTGAACTTTTGGAATCATACCACCATAAATATCACCAGAATGAATCCATTCTTTGATTTGTTTTGGATTTACACTGTTTTGAACTTCAGCGTCAATTTTTATCCCTGGTGTGTCCGTAACGAGTAACAGACTAGCAGCATTCATTGCTAAAGCTACTTTACTAGCAACGGTATCGCCATTAATATTCAGCGGTATACCATCAGCTGTTGCTCCAAAACAAGAAACGACTGGAATGATTTTTTCAGCAAGTAGAGTTTTTAGAAGTGCCGTGTTAACTGCTTCAATATTACCTACGTAGCCATATTCTTCTTTGTCTAAAAATGAACAGTTAAATAAACTTCCATCATAACCACTTAAACCGATTGCTTTAATACCAGCGCCATTCAATTGATGCGTTAGTGCTGGATTCACTTTACCAATTAATGTCGATTGTACAATTTCAATAGCATTACTTGATGTAATACGAATACCATTTTTATTAGTAGTCTCAACATTAGCGCAGGCTAATGCCTGATTAATAGCAGGTCCACCGCCATGGACGATAATAATGTCTATGCCCTTTTGCTGCATCTTTTTGAAGTTTTCGAAAAAGTCAGTCGTTAAACCTTCTAGCATACTGCCACCTAGTTTAATAACGATCGTTTTATGATCTGTATGTTGCGTTGATTTGCACGTAGTCATATGTTAGGTCACATCCCCAAGCAGTACCATATCCTTCACCTTGATTTAAGGATACTGCAATTTTCACTTCATTTTGTTTCAAATAGACAATCAGTTCTTCTTCAGAAAATAGTACTGGTTCACCTTTTTCAACAACTGTAGTTGAGCCAATTTGAATTTTCACATCGGTTGGGTCGACTGTTGCGCCACTGTATCCTACTGCACAAATAATTCGTCCCCAGTTTGCATCACAACCAAAAATCGCCGTTTTCACTAATGGAGATCCTACAACTGTTTTGGCAATTTTACGTGCCTCTTCATCAGTTACAGCACCTTCAACTTTAACTTCGATTAATTTAGTTGCACCTTCACCATCTTTTGCAATCATTTTTGAAAGATCTTGAGATACAGCATGGAAAGCGGATTTAAAAGTTTCCCATTCTGGATGTGCTGGCGTTAATGTGGCATTGCCTGCTAATCCGTTAGCTAATACCAAAACTGTATCGTTTGTTGATGTATCTCCATCTACAGTAATCGCATTAAACGTCACATCTGTTACTTCTTTTAATAGTTGTTGCAATGCTTGTTGATCAATATCCGCATCAGTAGTGACATAGGCAAGCATGGTCGCCATATTTGGCTCGATCATACCCGATCCTTTTGCCACACCTGCAATGACAACTTCTTTATCGTCTATAACTACGCTATAAGCTGTATTTTTAGTGACCGTATCAGTAGTTAGTATCGCTTGTGCAAAATCAATTGCTCCTTCTAACGTTGCATTTGGGGTAATTTCAGCAATTCCTTTTGCAATCGGCTCCATGTTCATGATTTCTCCGATTACGCCTGTCGATGAAACTCCTACAAGTTCTTTCGCAATCCCTAATTTTTCTGCTGTTAATTGTTGCATTGTTTCAGCATCTTTATAGCCTTGAGTTCCTGTACATGCATTTGCATTTCCAGAATTGACGATGAGTGCTTGCATTTTGCCGTATTCTTTTACAACCTGCTTTGTCAGTACAAGTGGAGCTGCTTTAATAACGTTTGTTGTAAAAACACCAGCTACATTTGCAGGTACTTCACTTACTAAAATCGCTAAATCTTTTTTCTTATGCTTGATGCCACAATGTATACCTGTTGCAGTAAACCCTTTTGGTGAAACGATATTTTTACTTGAAATTCTTTTTAAACTTTCAAATGTTGTTGTCATAAAAACACTCCCTTTTTTAAATGTATAATGGCACTTGCATAAGACCCGTTGTTTCATCAAAACCAAACTGTATATTCATATTTTGAATGGCTTGCCCCGCTGCCCCTTTGACTAAATTATCAATAACAGAAACAATCGTAGCTTTGCCAGTCCTTGAATCGACTTTCACATGGATATCACAGAAATTAGAACCATAAACTTGGTTCGTTCCAAATTTTACTGTTTCTTTGATAATTCGAACAAAAGGATTGCTTTGATATTGTTGAACTAAACAGTTATAAAGTTGTTCTTCTGTTGTTCCTGGAGTAATCTGAGCATAGCTTGTTGCCAGAATCCCTCGTGTCATCGGTACTAATGTTGTTGTAAATGTAATTGGTGTATCACTATTTGCGAACATTTTCATAGCCTGTTCAATTTCAGGAATATGCTGGTGTTCATGTATTTTATAGATGGCTGTGTTTTCATTTGTTTCACTGAAGTGGGTCATCATACTAGGCTTATTCCCCGCCCCTGAGATTCCACTTTTGGCATCAATGACTATGCCATCTACATAAATTAAGTCTTCTCTTAACAAAGGTAAAAGAGAAAGTAAAACTGCCGTTGGATAACATCCTGGATTGGCAATAAGACTTGCTTCTTTAATGGCTTCTTTGTTCCATTCACTCAAACCATATACACTTTGCTCTACTGCATCACTAGGAGCTGGCTCTTTTTTGTACCATTTTTCATAATCTTCTAAATTTTTAAGTCGGAAATCACCTGATAAATCTATGAATTTCGTTTTGCTATTCAATAGAGGTGGTAGTAACTTACTTGAAACCCCTGATGGTGTACTTGTAAATACAACATCTAATTCAGCTAATGTATCTGCATCAATTTTCTCTAAAGGTTGATCGTATATTTTTTTTAGATGACCATATTTTTGTGAAAAAATGGCTCCTTCATCAGAAGAAGTGAATAATTTAATTTTTTCGACTTCTTTGTGGTTATGTAATAATCTCATTAGTTCTAACCCGCCATATCCTGTTGCACCAATAATTCCAACCTTCAACTGAATCACCTCACGTGTATGTTACAAATTATTATAAGTATGTATAAATATAAAGTCAATTGTATTTTTATTTGCTTTTCATTCTTTTGGAAATGTACACGCTTCCATCATTGATACAAAAGCATTTAATATTGTAAAAATATTTTTTCAAAAGAGATCATTCATAATAAATAGTATTTTTATTCATAAAAAAACAGCAATTCCTTCAATATAAATCGAAAGATTAGCTGTTCTTCTTTATAAAATCACATATTGCTGTATTAAAATTCTTCATTATTTAATGTTCCTTTTATATCCGATATTAAAATCATACATTTTGTCTTTGCTAATAAAAAAAATCGGTAGCAAATGCTACCGATTATTCGTCTTTCCAGTTCTCCACTTCATATTCCATAGTAGGATCTGGTTCTTGTCGATTATAGCGTTTCTTATATAAATAGAACAAGTGAGTTACTAACACTTTGAGAACTGCATAACCTGGAATCCCCAGAACAACACCTGGTACACCGAATAATGAACCTGCTGTTAAAAGGACAAAAATAATCGTAATCGGATGTACATGTAGCGATTTACCCATAACTTGTGGAGAAATAAATTTACCTTCCACTAATTGGACTATAGTCCATACTACTGCCAATTTGACCAACATAATTGGCGACGTTACGATAGCGATAATCGCAGCAGGTGTTATGGCTATAATTGGTCCTAAGTAAGGCACAACACTTGTAATCATCGCTAAAAAACCAAGCACGATTGCATAACGCATATCGATAATTAAAAATCCAATTGTAATCATAATACCGATACAAAATGAAACGATAATTTGCCCTTGAATATATGAGCTAATTTGGCGATCAGCTTTATGGAAAAGGTGAGCCGCATCATCTCTCATACGAGGAGGAAGCATTTTCAAAATAAATTTTGGAAGCTTTTCTCCATCTTTTAATAAGTAGAATAAGATGAATGGAACAGTTACGATTGCTAAAAGAATTCCAGTTAGAGTGGAAATAAAGCCTGTAATACCTGTCGCAATACCACTTCCTAGTCTACCCACCGTATCTTTAACTGTTTCATTTAAATTTTTCGTAATATCTGCCATCACTTGATCTAGATCAAAATTGTATTTAGATAAGAAGGAATTGAAAGTCGATCCTTGTACGAAAGATTCGGTTTTATGAAGCATTTCCATAAAGTATTGTGGGAATTCGTTGATTAAATTCGTAAACTGACCTTTTAAAAATGGGAATACTAGAATAACTAACAAAGTAATTATACCTGCTAACCCAAGATAAATAATCAGAATCCCCCATACTCGAGGGATTTTCCATTTCTCAAGTATACGCAAAATGGGTCTTAATAAATAGAAAGCAATCGCGGCTAAAATAACCGGAAGTACAACTGTTTGTAAAAATACAAAAATAGGATGGAAAATAAAAGATACTTTTTCATAAATAAATATAATACAACCTAAAGTTAATAAGGTTAATAAACCAAAAAGTAAATTTCTACCTCCTAAGAAACGAATAAATCTCGTTGAAAAAAATGATGGTTTTTCTGGTTCCATCCAATCCCCCCTTATGACAAAAAATGCTATATGATTAGTTTACAGGAAGCATTCAAATTGCGCTAATAATATTATTATACCCCTATATTACTGTTCGAAATCAAGAAATTCCTCTAAAGCTTTATTATTTAAAGCACGATCAATTTCAATGACAGACCCTGCATGAGGATAATTGGCGAATGTATAGCCATGTTCAACCGGAATAGTCAGTTTTTCGATATTTAAATCTCCACCTTTTATGATTGATGCCATTAATGATAATTCATCTTTGGCTGTCATATCAGTTTGAACATAACCTTGAAGTGCTCCTAATAATTTAGGGAAGTTTTTATAATTACCAGGTGATACAACTTCTTTTTTCAAAGCTTCTAGAACTTGCTGTTGTCGATCTACACGTCCAAAGTCACCTTGTGCATCCGAACGGAACCGAGCAAAGCCTAACAATTCTTTACCATTCAATTGATGTGTTCCTTTTTTCAATTTAACTCCGATGTTTTTTGACATATCTTTATCGACATTAACTTCTACCCCATTTGGTGCAAGAATATCTACCATCGATTCAAAGCTTTTAAAGTCAATTAATGCATAGTGATTAATTTCTACATCGAACATGTTACTGATTGTATTCTTTAATAGTTGAACACCATCTAAATAATAAGCAGTGTTTAACTTATATGATTGATAGCCAGGGATATCAGCATAAATATCTCGCATGAATGACACCATTTTAATGTCATTTGTATCTTTGTTCCATGAAACAAGCATCATAGAGTCAGTTCGGGATTTTGCCTCACCGCGAGAATCGACTCCTAAAAGTAAAATATTATCTATGTTTTTTGATGAAGCCTCATCACCAATAAAGTGTTCTTTTATTTTCTGTTCCTGCCCTTTCGCAAGTTCTAGCCCTGCTTTATATTCAGTGTATGCAAATACTCCTACCCCTACTAATATAAGTAGTAGAAAAGTAAAGAACACACGTCCTTTTCGAAGTTTGCGTCTTTTTTTGCGCACTCGCGTTTGTTGATTTTCTTGCATGATGTATGCTCCTTTCAAGTGGGTATGTTTTTCTAGTAGTCAATGTTGTAAACTAAAAGATGTACAAGATTTCACGTATTAATGACGTCTTTATACTATTGGAGGTTACAACATGGAACAAATTACTAATATAGCTACATTTGCTGGTGGATGTTTTTGGTGCATGGTCAAACCATTTGTCGAATATGACGGAATACATAAAGTAACTTCTGGCTACATGGGTGGACATTTAGAAAACCCAACATATGAAGATGTAAAAACCGGTCAATCAGGTCATTTAGAAGTCGTTCAAATTGAATTCGATCCAACGATCTTTTCTTACGAAAAATTACTAGAAATCTACTGGCCGCAAGTCGATCCTACAGATGACGGAGGTCAATTCCAAGACCGCGGTGAATCTTATAAAGCAGCCATATTCTATCATGATTCGTTGCAACAACAGTTAGCCGAAGCATCCAAACAAGCGATAGCTGAAAGTGGAAGATTCAAAAAACCTATTGTCACTGAGATTCGTGGAGCAAGGGAATTCTACCCTGCTGAAGATTACCATCAAGATTATTACAAAAAAAATGCCAATCACTATAAAGAAGACCGTGCTAAGTCCGGTCGCGATGAATTTATGAATACAAATTGGAAATAACATCAGTTAACACGTAGTTTACTTACTACGTGTTTTTCTTTGAAAAAATAAAACTTTCTTTAAAATAGTATTGTCTATATTTTTAAAAGTGGAATAATAAGAAATATCTAATAAATCTAACGGAGATGGTTATTTGTCTTTATTTCTTATTATTTTACCCGTTCTAATAGTGTTTTCAATAGGATTTATCGGCCAAAAATGTATAGGTTTTGATATTAAATCGATTTCTACAGCTGCCCTATACTTAATGTCACCATTCCTCGCTTTTCGTACATTTTATACGACACCATTAACTAAAGATTATTTATACATAGCAATTTTCACAATATCGTTAACAGTTGTTTTGTTTCTCTGTACATGGGCTATTTCTACTTTACTTAAGGCTTCACGATCAGAATTTTCTGCAATGATCCTCGGAGCCGTATTCATGAATAGTGGAAATTACGGAGCACCAGTAGTGTTATTTGCTTTAGGTGCTGCAGGTTTTGATATTGCCGTAATTATAATGGTTCTTCATGCACTTCTAATGAATAGTTTAGGCATTTTCTTTGCTTCAATAGGTGGATCACAAAAAGCAACGATACAACAATCCATCCAAAAAGTTTTACGCATGCCCTTAATTTATTCGGCACTAGCGGGTATTACTTTAGAATTTTACCATATTACTATTCCTAAAACAGTAATGGATGGTGTTAGTTTAGTAGCTGAGGCATCTATTCCAACAGTGATGCTTGTTTTAGGGATGCAGTTAGCTGCTATTTCTGCTAGAAAAGTGAATTATCGCTTAGTTTCGGTTGTATCCATTATCCGTATAATTCTATCACCGATTCTAGCAGCAGTGATTTTATATTTTATGCCTCTCAGCACTCTTATTAAAACCGTTTTAATTATCCAATCTGCAATGCCCGCTGCTGCAAATACAACGATGATAGCCTTACAGTTTGATACAGAACCCGATTTAGTATCGTTTACTACATTTGTAACTACTATCATTAGTATCATATCGATTCCGGTTGTACTCTACTTCTTAGGTATTTAAGTCTTAATAATATGATTCAATCGAAAGTTATAGTGAATTAGAACAATATGTCGATTTAATCGATGCAATTATATTTTTAATGTGAGGTTCTTCAAATAATGGAATCCCCACGTTTGTATTGCTACTTTTAGCAACAATGCTTTGGGCAATGATTTACAACCATTCACACACATGTATTAATACTTAGGTATATTGCTTTTTTCTTCTTTCTATAGTTAGCCTATTTTGCTTGAATACGAAATTCCAAAGAGATAATGAAACATCTAACGAAAGATCAATTGATCTGAACAGACATTTCTTTTATCGGTATAGTATTTATCATTTCAAACGGTTTGGTCGAAATATTACGTCATTTTTCTTTTAATAAAGGAAATTTAATCGTTATTCTGCAGTTTTATGGAGTATCTATTCTTTATTAGTAAAACAAAATGCAAACCTAACTTGGCAATTCTTCTTGTTTCAATATTGGCAGGTACCATTATGTTGACACCTTTTTCCTGTATGAATCTGCTCAAACAACGACTGCGATCCATTGGTCCGGAACAGCAATTTCCGCTATTATTTAAACAGTTAGATTCGTTTTGATTATTGCATTTATTTCCTGAAGTACGGGGATAGTATGTATTGGAGCCAATAAAGTCGTCATTTATTTAAATTTCATGCGCGTGTTTGCTTCTAATTTTGCTTTACTCGTTATCGGCAAATCCCTTACTTTATTACAAGTAATCGGAGAATTATACCTAATTGCTGGTGTATATTGTTCAGGCGGAAAGTAGAATAGCGGTAATCTTCAAATAGTTGGATTTTAAATACAAAAATCCATATTCCATTTATATAGATAGGAGTTTAGATTTAACATGACAAAACAAAACAAATATGATGAAACAAATTTCTTTGCTGCTTATGAACAAATGCCCCGATCAGTGGATGGACTTGAAGCTGCCGGAGAGTGGCATATTTTAAAAACACTGCTACCAGATTTGCACAATAAGCGGGTACTTGATCTAGGTTGTGGGTTTGGGTGGCATTGCCGATTTGCTCGTGAGCAACAGGCCAGTTCTGTAATTGGCGTAGATTTATCGAAAAAAATGTTGGAAAAAGCGCGCGAAAAAACAGACGATCCTGGTATCACATATATTCAAGAATCGATTGAAGATATTCAATTCTCAGATGCACAATTTGATGTCGTTATAAGCTCGCTAGCTTTTCACTATATTCAATCATTTGATACAATTTGCCAAAAGGTCTACGATTATTTAGAAGATGGTGGGGCATTTGTCTTTTCTGTTGAGCACCCAATTTTCACTTCAAGAAGTGAACAAGATTGGTATGTCGATGAAGAAGGCAATCGTTTACACTGGCCAGTGGACAATTATCATTTTGAAGGATTACGTGAAACATCCTTTTTAAATGAAAGCGTCCAAAAATATCATCGTACGATCTCTACTTATATAAATGATTTGATTAACGCAGGTTTTAGTATTAGTGTAGTAAAAGAATCTACACCTTCTGAAGAAATGTTAAAGAATATCCCTGAAATGCACGATGAAAACCGTAGACCAATGTTTTTAATGATCTCTGCAAATAAAAATGTCTCTAAAACTTAAAAATGAGTTCATAAAAAGCGTTCCAACGTAATGTTGGAACGCTTTTTGTTAATCCATTATTCCTCCATTATTCCTTCAGACCATTAAAACCTATATTTCAAGTGAATATCATTGAATTGTTTTGTATATCGCCATGAGCCCCTTTAAACGATCTCTCGAAAGTCCTGTACATTCCCCTATTTTATACAGCTTATTCATAATTAATCCACTTGTAGTAGAAAAACATATTTAGTACATAAATTCCCAGGCAAAAATTAAAATCCGCTCATTCCTAGGAACAAGCGGATTTTATCCAATTTATTGATGTTGCTTTCTTGTATAAAGGACCAAAATGATTAATAACAACACCATGATGAATGAGATTAAGTTTAAAAATACATGCCCAAAGTATTTGAAAAAAGGGGTAATAAAAAGTAAACATGCAAAGGCTATACAGAATAAGCCGTTGTTTTTTGCGAATTTTGATTTATTGCCCTTGAATTTTTGACCATTATATCCTGCAACTAATTCAACATCTTCTTTTTTATAGATAAATAATCCTAAGGCCAAAAAGCAAAGACTGATCAAACTTGTAATCATAATGTCGATTAAAGTAACCAAGTTTACTCCTCCTTAGTGCTTATTTTATTTCATTTAATAAAATCTATGCATGGAAGATGTCTTGCTTTAATAATTATATCCTCTAAAAGTTAATGTTATTTAATTGTTTTGTAAATTTTTATTTTTTTTGATTCATAAATACACTAAAAACGATGTATTTTAATCTACTCCAGACAGTTTTGATTACTCAAATTACTTAGAGTTAATAGGTAAATCTTAATAAAATAATTACAAATCATGTCCCTGTGGATACATTTGTATCTCATCCTTTTTTAATATTTCGAGCTTTAGCAACTATTAATAAGATAATAGGTAACACTAAAGCAAAAGTAGATGCGTATGGTAACCATATTTCTTCATTAAACTTTAGTTGTTGAACGATATTAGGATGTAAAATTTGAGAAGTTGCAACCATACTCATTCCTATAGGTAATATTAGAGATCTGTAATTCTTTATATTAAGTATCTGTGCCATACCTACGACTGTTGAGTAAAAGTAGATGAAAGCCCTTATATAAAGTGTAATAATCCATAATAGTGCCATTATGATTTCAATACGTTGTATAAAATTCCCTATAGTAATCCTTTGTGCCATAGCATAACTGGGGAAAACTCGATGTGCTGTATCATTAGATCCAAGTACTAAGACACACATTGTAATGATAATTATTAACACTATTCCCCCAGCAATTGTACCTATGTAAAATCCTTTAGGACCAGATTTAGGAACATTAATACTAACTGGAAAAATCATCAACAATATTATAAACGAAAAAGAAAATTCACCCATGAAAATCAAAGTACTCTTTAATAATGGTTTTGTGCTAGTTTCAAACAAAGGTTGTATATTTTTCACATCAATTTGTGGGGTTATAAAAATGACAAAGAACACGAATAAAATAAAGAAAACGGGAAAAAGAATTTCCGAAGATCTTGCAAATACCTCTAAACCTAAATATGCACCAAACATTATTACGACAATAAATAACCCACTGAAAGCTACTGCAGGTGTTTCAGGCATAACTTCAGAACGCATGAAATCTGCTAAAAAAATGAGAAGTTCACTTGCTGCAAGATACGTGAAAATAATAAAAAGAATAGAAACAAACTTTCCTACATATTTCCCGAGAACTTTTTCATTCGTTTGCACTAAGGATGATTTAGGCGTAATATTCCCAACGGTTATATATAATTTCACAAGTAAAAAGCTGACTAACACGCCTAATATTGCAGCTATCCATGCATCTTGCTTCACCACTTGTGTTAAACTTGCAGGTAAAATTAAAATACCCGTTCCTATAGAATAAAGTAGCACAATTATTGTAAATGCGCGTACACTAATAATCTCTTTCTCCATAGTTACCTTGCCTCTTTTACTATTTATTGATCTTGCTCAATTTGCTACTTACTTAAGGCTCAACTTTAGAAATTCACCCACTGGTTTATAAATTACCGTGATTAAATCTACTGGATTTGGTACTTTTACGTTTAAAGCAACTGCTATACTCAAGGTGGTACTGATGAATAGTAAAATATAAAAAGCCCATTGCTCTCTTTTTTCACCATGTTTCAACAGTTTTGGTAATTGAAAAAACAAAATGGCTCCAGAGATTATTAAGACTCCTATTGTTTTCAGCATATTCCATCACTCCTTTGTTTCATATAACATTGAGTTTTTCAAAATGCCTAATCCCGTTGTTTTTACTTTTACTTTTATATTTACCCCTACATTCGGGAATATCTCATTTTCCCAAACACCTTTCATTTCCTTCCATTCTTTTGGATGAGAACGATAGATTACTTCTCCAAGGCCTACTACATCAACTTTGTATTTGTTTTGTAATTGATCAATTAATTCATTTGCTCGCTTTTCAATTAATTTACTTACATTTGCTTCGATTTTTTTAATGGTCTTTGTATCAGTTAAGTCGACTTGACAATTAGCTTCTCCAATGTTTTGTTCGACGTTAATAGAAACATCGAAGACCGGACTACCTTTGCTCATTTTTACTTTTATTTCTGTTTTAGATTTAAGGACTTCTGTTGATAATTCCCCATCATTATTTGGACAAGAAACACTTTCTATAGTGCTTTTAATTTCATCTCTTAAGTAATTATAACTTTTACTTTGCTCTTCATTTAATATACCAACTAACTTATCCTCTTTAAAAATGGCTAAACCGGTATACTTCAATAACGTTGGAGTATCAACTATTTCTATATTCGTTTGATTATCCCCCGTTTTATTATCTCCGATTATTTCTATTGTCGATAAAGCTGCGCTTTTAATTTGGCTACTAAGATGGTTGATTAATTGATCTAAACTCATCTTTGTTGTTGTACCCCATGCTTCCTGTGAAACATCTAATGAAGCAAACATTTTATTTGCCGGAATTTTTTCTAAAGGTGTTATAATATCCAAGACTTCTCTAGCAGTAGCTTTTTTTGAAACAATAATATAAAAATTATTCCGTACTTCATGATCTCTTGCTAGAAATTCTAAAGTTGATTTAATTCCATCAGCAGCCATTCCCTCACCTATTACCATCATTTGAAGATGTGATAAATAGATTTTCCTCGAAGAAATTGTGGTCATTTTTCTCAATGCTTCAAATATGGTTTTTCCTTTTGATGTATATGTTACAACTGGAGTTCTACTACTTGAAGCTTGGTTAGCAGAGATTTCAGCCGGATCTACAAGTTGAATAGTGACTTCATATTGATCGTCTACCTTATCCACCCCTAATCCTACACCTATTGCAAGTTCATTTAGTTCTCTTTTGCTCCAACAACCATTTAAAATAAGCGAAAGTGAAAGTAAGAATACTATAACGGTCATTTTTTTTCTAACTTTCACCTAAATCACTCCTACCTTTTTTTCTTTCTGGTTTTTGTTCTCTTGTGATATTTTTTTGATTTACTAAACGAGGTCTAGTTAATAGTGACCCTCGTGAAAATATAAGGACTGTATCCTTTTGATCAGATGGGATTAGTGGAGCAAAAGGTGTTGTATACGGTATACCAAAAGATCTTAAACTACATACGTGAAGAATTATTGCAAAAGCCCCCATCATTACGCCGAACAAACCAAATATCGAGGCTAAAATCATTAAAGGAAATCTTAGCATACGAATTGAATTTGACATTGCATACGCTGGTGATAAGAAGCTACAAATTGCCGTTAATGACACGATTATAACCATTACAGCTGATACAATCCCAGCCTCTACTGCAGCCTGCCCAATGATTAATGTCCCGACTATAGATACGGCTGGACCTATGGCTCTTGGCATTCGCAGACCGGCTTCTCTTAATATTTCAAATGCTAATTCCATAAGGATTGCTTCGATAAATGCCGGAAATGGTACCCCTTCTCGTTGGGCTGCAATACTGATCAACATGGGGGTAGGTATCATTTCTTGATGAAAAGTAGTAATTGCAATATACAAAGAAGGAACCATTAATGAAACAAATATTCCACCATATCGTAAAATACGAATTAAAGAGCTTATTATCGAACGTTGGTAATAATCCTCTGCTGCTTGTAAAAACGCTGGAAACAATGCTGGAACAATAAGAACAAAAGGAGAGCCATCAACAATGATAGCCACTTTTCCCTCTAACAATGCTGCTGCAATAACATCTGGTCGCTCTGAATTATAAACAGTCGGGAATGGGGAAAATTTAGAGTCTTGAATTAGCTCTTC
The DNA here is from genome assembly GCF_057838945.1 of Viridibacillus sp. KH_047. Classification (NCBI taxonomy): domain Bacteria; kingdom Bacillati; phylum Bacillota; class Bacilli; order Caryophanales; family Caryophanaceae; genus Viridibacillus; species Viridibacillus sp. KH_047. The sequence goes on from NZ_CM174479.1 coordinate 2,289,166, forward strand.
TATATATCCGCTATCCAGTATACCGTCAATATCAATCTGGTCTAACCGCTCAAGAACTTCTTTTACGATTTTATCGTTTGCTATTCCATTGATATACATAACCGCAACATCTGTTTGTGTTATATCGCCAATGATTCTTGATTTTATCCAAAGGTTCGGGTCTTTTATCTTACGGCGAATAAGCGCTGTATTCGTACGTAGTGTTTCAGTAAATGATTCCTGAGGTCCTCGAATGACTGATTCAGTACTTGGTTGTGATATAGCTCGATCCTTTGAACTTTTGGTGCTGGTAGCAATACCTTTTGTTTGGCCATCTAAGAGAATGATTGTTTCTCCATTTAAAACAGCTCGATATACATTCTGTAGATCCGTAACATCTTCCACATCACCTACTGTTAAGCAGAAATTCTTCAGATATTGAATAATATCTTCTCCGCGTGTTTCTGGTGTCGAATCTATATCAAGATCTAGCATAAGTGATTCCATGATAAAATCAGTAATTGCAGTTTTATCTGCTAGACCATCAGCATAAATAATCGCAATCTTTTGTTTATCTGTTTTAAGAATGTCTACTTCTCGAATTATAATATCGTTACTGTTCCCCATTGCTTTCTTGATGATTTTCACATTCTCAGTAAGGCTTTTAAGAAGCGGATCCTTAGATTTATTCTTTTTGGAATCAGGAGAATTATTATTATTATTTTTTGAAGAGCTCAATGTGAATTCCCCTTTCAGGTGGACATTAGTATTAGAAAAAGTATGTACTTGTTTACAAGTCATTAAACATTTATTAACTTAAAAACCCCACTTCTACCATTCGAAATCGGTGAGAGTGGGGTTTAATATATATAAATTTTCATTTGATTAATTAGAAACTTTTTGAATCGATATTTCATTTATGATGCTGCTTCCTATTCTTATGAGGTAAAAGCTTGCCACATATCGATATTAACCCATAAGTTTTTGGCATATATATTTCCATCCACTTCATGACATTCAACTCTCTCTCATAATAATTTTATATAAATCATTTAACATTCTTTTTTTAAACCATAAATCTTATTACCTATTTTCGTTCTTGCAACCAATTTTCTTTCCCTAAGGAAACTTTATAATAATATATTACATCTTACCTTTTTTGTTTACAGATTTTTAATGTCATGAGAATAAATTATTTTTATTTATAAAAACAACACCTTCATCTGCTAGGATTGTCTAGTAGTGAAGGTGTCAATGTATGGTTATAGCGCTGTTTATTTAACTATGGTTAGTCTGATAGAGATTATTGGAATTTTCTTCACCTGTTAAATATTGAATGACTGATTGTGAAATCAATGTAGCTGCTGGAACTAGCATTGACTCGTCAATATCAAATTTCGGATGATGATGACCAAATGTTTCCCCTGGCTTGCCAATGCCAATATAAGTATACATACCTGGAATGACTTCTGTGTAATTAGAAAAATCCTCACTTCCAAGTATCGGATTAATCTCTACTACTCTGTTTTCACCAAATAATTGAATAGCATTTTTCTTCACCATTTTATAAAGTTGGTCATCATTCACCAATGTAGGATCCCCATGTAAATACTCCAATTGATATTTTGCACCGAATGATTCACATAATCCACTTATTATTTTATCCATCCGATTATGGATTTTCCCAGCAATTTCTTTTCCGAATTGTCGAACAGTTCCTGCTATATAAGCTGTATCCGGAATGACATTATAGTTAGTTCCAGATTTTAATTCTCCAATACTTATAACTGCCTGTTCAAGAGGATGTAATGACCTACTAACAATAGTCTGTATCTGTGTAATAAACTGAGCAGCAATAATGGTAGGGTCCACAGTTTCATTCGGCATAGATCCATGCCCTCCATTACCAAATATAGTGAGAGTGAATTTATCACACCCTGCCATTGTTGGGCCACTACGAACGCCTATTTTACCTAACTCTAACGGTTCCCATAAATGAAATCCAAAAATTGCGTCTGCATCTTTTAAACCACCACTTTTAACGACTTCAATAGCACCTGCTGGAACATCTTCTTCGGCGTGTTGAAATAGAAATCTTATTTTCCCTACGATTTTATCAGGATGTTCTTTGAAGTAATGAATCAATCCTAATAAAATTGCCATATGTCCATCATGTCCACAAGCATGCATTACTCCATCTATTTTCGATGAGAAGGGTAAGCCCGTTTCTTCAAATACCGGCAGAGCATCCATATCGGCTCTTATGATAACAGTCTTACCTGGTTGTTGCCCGTCTATTTCAACAGCAACATCTTTCCCAGAAAATGTGAAAGGTTTCAATCCTAATTTCTCTAATTCTTTTATTATATACATTCTTGTATTGACCTCATCATAAGATACTTCTGGATATTGATGAAAATGTCTACGGTAGTCAACCATGATTTGATGTAAATTAGATAAATTCAACATGACCCCTCCTATTGCTTTCTCTGTTTATTGATAATTAATTAATTGAGCAATGGTCACAAAGATAGCACCGAGAGCATAATGAATAACGATCAATGGCCAAATCCACTTCACCCATTTAATCCATGAGATACCTCCTAATGCTAAACCGGCCATAAAATAGCCTGAAGTAGGTGTGAAAATATTTGAAATACCATCACCAAATTGGAAGGCTAATACTGCTGTTTGACGAGTAACCCCTAATAAATCTGATAATGGAACCATTATCGGCATCGTTAAAGCGGCTTGCCCACTACCCGATGGAACAATATAATTCACTAGACATTGCACTATATACATACCAAGTGCAGCTAATTGCGGTGGTAATGAGTCTACAGCAGAAGCAAGGCCATATAAAATCGTGTCCATTATAAGACCTTCTCTTAAAATAATTAGAATTGCATTAGCAATACCAACAACTAACGCACCCATTATTAAAACCTCACAGCCTTTTATAAACGACTCAGCCATACTACTAAAATTCATTTTTGAGACAACACCAATGAGTATTCCCATTATCAAAAATAGTCCTGTCATTTGTGTTAATCCCCACTCAAATTTAATGACACCAACAGCTAGTCCAACTAGTGTCCCTAATAATACAAAGAAAGCGAGTTTATGTCGTGTAGTAAAAGGAAATGTTTGATCGGAATCTGAACTATCTATGAGTGCATTTTTTTCACCGAACATAACACTTGCCTTTGGGTTCTTTTTTATTTTATTTGCGTAACGCATAACATACCAAATACTAATCGTCAAGAAAATGACAAAGAAGATGATTCTTAAATACATACCTGAAAAAATAGGTAATTCCGCGATTCCTTGGGCTATACCGACTGTAAACGGATTCATAAATGCAGCCGTAAATCCTGCAGATGTTCCGAGTAGTACGATTGCTGTCCCTACCATCGAGTCAAATCCAATGAGAACTGCTAATGGGATTAGAATGGTGATATAGGGGATAGTCTCCTCTGCTAGTCCTAACATTGCACCTGATAATGCAAAGAAAGTCATTAATACTGGGATTAAGAGCTGCTCTCTGCCAGCAATTTTTTTCGCCATGCTATGAACTGCACCTTCAATAGCCCCTGTAGCTCGCAATATTCCAAATGCTCCACCCACTATAAAAATATAAAAAATTAGCGGGGCAGTGGCAATCATCCCTTTATGAATCGACTCAAATACATTTAAAACTGTTGTTCGATTCTCTGCTATTTCGTGATAACTTCCAGGTACCACAATCGTTCTACCATCTTGTTCGATACGATCAAATTCTCCAGCTGGTATAATGTAAGTACAAATAGCTCCAATTATAATGACAGAAAACAATATGACATACACATGAGGAACTTTGAACCTGCCCTTTTTTTCTGTTTGCATTTCCATAACCAACACCCCTTTTACATTTACTTTCAAAACGCCTTCTTAATAGTCCGTTATTCACTCTACTTAATAATCTATGTTCTATTAAATAAATTTGATAGAGTATTTGAATTAAGCGAAAATAGAGTAAGCATAGAATTATGTTGTTAAGCCAATTCTCCTCCATCTACGGGGATATTCTGACCTGTAATATATATCCCCTCATCAGAAGCTAGGAACGCATAAACCCCTGCAATTTCTTCGGGAGTAGCATGTCTTTTAAGTGGGATATTTTCATTAACCTGCTCTAACATTTCAGGCGAATACTCAGCGATTTGCATAGCTGTTAGCACATAACCCGGACATACTGTATTTACTCGAATCGTTGGTGCAAGTTCTAAAGCCATTGTTTTTGCTAAAAGGTTTACACCAGCTTTTGATGCATTATAATCGGCGTAATATGGATGGCCTGTTATTCCATTTGTAGAAGCTGTCATTAAAATAACCCCACTACCTTGAATCGACATTCGTTTTGCTGCTTCTTGAGCAGTGTAAAACATTCCATCTAGATTAATACCCATTACTTTTTTCCATTGTTCTGGAGTGATATCTATAAATTTGTTTCTTATACTGATTCCAGCATTAGATATTAAAATATCAATTCCACCCATTTTCTCATCAACTTCTTTAAAAGCACCTTTTACTTCATCAGGATTACTAACATCAACCAAAATCCCGTATTTAATTGCTGGATGTTCTTCTATAGTCTTATTTAATTGTTCTTCATTGTTATCAAATATGGCTACTATTGATCCTTCTGCAGCAAATCGAAGCGATGTGGCTAGACCAATACCACTAGCTCCTCCTGTCACTACAACACGTTTATTTTGGAGACTATCTGAATATCTTCCGAGTACCATGAAACTTCACACCCTCTGCATAGATTAAATAATATTATCTATTCGTATCCGCATTCTACTTTTCTACTTCTACTACTTCCATCGTGTAAACTAGTTCCGTACTCTCTTCAAGAAAACAAAGGCAATCAATTCTTATCAATTGATTGCCTCTCCTTTTACTTAATAAGTTCTGGTTTCAATACTTTCTTTTGATACATCCTCCAAGTAATACACCATTTCTCGGGGTTATCTAAATAATCTTCTTCAACTAGTTGATGAATTGTACTATTATACGGAGCATTTTTTACAATTTCAGGATTGTTATATGCTTCATTTGAAATTTGCTGAAGCGCATTAATATATTCATCTAAATCAGTTTTTGAATAGGATTCAGTTGGTTCAAGAGTAAATGGTTGTGGAACGATATACGGGTGGTGACTAGTCCAGTAATGTAGACCGAAATCAATCATCCTTCTTTGTACATCTTCTGTAGTAATACCTGTTTCACTAGCCATCTGTTCCCAACTATATCGAACTTGTTCTAATCGCTGGCCTTTAACGTATGGAGCACTTGCACCACGAATTTTTTGTACTTTATGGTATAAATAATTATTATTCAATACTGCCGTTTGGGCTACTTCTCGTAATCCATCTGGACCTAATGCGCGTATCCATGCATAAGATCTTAAGATTGTTTGGGCTACGCCATGAAATGCACGAACTTTACCAATCGAGTGTTGTAAATTATCATTTAATGAATATTTTTCTCCATCATATTCTACAATTGGTCCTGGTAAATATTCTTTTAATTCTTCAGTAACCCCTAGCGCTCCTGTTGCTGGCCCCCCACACATATGAGGTGCAGCGAACGTTTTATGAAGATTAAAGAAACACATATCAAAGCCCGCTTCTTTTGCTCTTGTAATACCTAATAATCCATTTGCATTTGCTTGATCGTAATAACAAATACCACCCGCTTCATGTACAATCTTTGTAAACTCTTTAATTTTAGAATTAAAGATTCCTGTATCTTCAGGATTTGCTACAACAAACCCAGCCGTTCTTTCAGAAACAACTTCTTTTAATTTCTCAATATCTGGGAAGCCATTTTCATCTGGATGTAATGTGATCACTTTATATCCTTTCACAACAGCAGTTGCTGCTTGTGATGGATGTGAGAATATCGTTGTGATGATTTCATCACGCTGATCACCTTCACCACGTGTTTCATGATATTTTCTAACGATTGAAGCCATCGCAAATAATGCCTGTGTTCCACCACTTGGCTGGAATGAAAAAGCACTCATCCCCGAAATTTCACGCATACACAAATCTAAATTATGAATAATTTCTAACATCCCTTGTACAGTGCTCTCTCCTTGAAGTGGGTGAAGATCCATCATCTTAGGATTTCTAATTAATAATTCATTTATTTTCGGGATATATTTCATCGTACATGTACCTTGACCGATTTCTACATTAAAATCTGATCCTAGTGTTTCTTGAGACAGTCGTAAGTAATGGCGCAGTACACGAGCTTGACCAATTTCCGGAAGATTCGGTCTATTTTTTCTATACATAGATGCAGGAATAGTAGATACACCGTCACCAATGGTTGATACCACCTCTTGATTTGCTAGTGGTACTTCAACACCTTTTTCTCCCTCTTGATGAAGTTCAAAAATAATAGGTTCATTCCATTTCGCTTGATGAAAATCGCGAGTAGCTTCAGTTCTTGTTATTGGTTTCATTCTCAAAACTCCTTTTGTAGACGTTTATTTTGTTACAATCTCTTCAAGTGCATTTATCAAACAATCCATATCTTCTTTCGTATGAACCTCTGTCACACAAAATAGAGCACATTGTCCATACTCTGGGAACTCCTTAGAAAGATCCTTACCACCAAATATCTTCTTTTCTAATAACAGTTCATTAATTGTTTGAACCGAGATTCCCGTTTCATTAAAATCTACAATAAATTCTTTAAAGAATGGTGAAACAATTCTTGAACCTTGTATACCCGCAATTTTATTCAATTTCTTTACAGTGTATTGACTATTTTGCATTATCGTTTGCCCTAATTCATACATCCCCTCAGGACCTAGTAAAGATAAGTACACACCAGCCGTAATACCCCATAATGCCGTTTGAGTACCAACTGATTCTTTGCCTTTTTCTCTTTGGGCAAAAGAAGTACGTTCATACGCCACGTCACCAAATCCATATTCCCCTTCTTTTATTGTTGGCACGATACCAAATAAACGTGATGGAAATTCATTAATGAATGTTTCTTCATCACGAGTAGCGATAAAACCGGCTTGGCCACCGCTGTAATTCATATGCATACCAAGTGGTTGAAGATCACCACAAACAATATCAGCACCATAATGACTTGGTGGAGCCAATACACCTAATGAAATAGGATCTACCCCTACTACAAGTAGTACATCATGTTCTTTAGCGATTGCAGAAATCTCATTTCCTTGGGATTCTATAAATCCTAAATAAGATGGATTTTCAAAGTATATCGCCGCTACTTCATTTGAAATTTTACTTTTCAAGTCATCTAAGTCCATTAATCCTGTATCAAGATTGAAAGAAATATTGTTAAATTCGAGCTCTGGTGAACCGTAGTTAGCAATAATCTTTGTTCTTTCTGGAGCAACTGTAGCAGCTATCAAAACTTTCTTTCTTCCATTAATGCGAGCGGCCATTCTAATTGAAGTAGCTGCAGCCTGCCCCCAATCGAATGTCGGTACATTCACAACATCCATATCTACAAGCTCCGCTAATAGACTTTGATATTCAAATAATGACTGAAATCTACCATGGTCTTCATACGGCTCTCCAGCATAAGCTGTTAGAAATTCCGACCTTTGATTGATTTCATCACAAACCGCTGGAACAAAATGTTGCCAACATCCGGCACCTAAAAAGTTAATATAGTCGTTTGTACTAATATTTTTCTTCAAAAGACCTTCAATATGTCTTCGTAATTCGTATTCTGTTAATGCTTTTGGTATATTCATCTCTTCCTTCAGCTGAAGTTCTTCAGGGATACATGAATATAACTCCATACTGTTCTCTACTCCAATTACTTTCAGCATTTCTTCTTTAACTTTAGGAACCATATTTGGGATATATGGGTGCACTTTTTTTGTCATAGTATTACCTCCTAATATTTTGTTATCGTTATGCCAAGCCGCCACCGTCAACGACTAATTCCGTTCCTGTTACCCAACTAGATAAATCACTTGCTAAGAATAGCACTCCTTTAGCAATATCATGAGGTGTTCCTAATCGTGCCAATGGACGGTTCACTGCGGAATCTTTTAAGAAAGAGCCTTCTTCGAGATTTAACTGTTGTGCCTCACTTCTTAATAATGGTGTATCTGTATCTCCTGGACAGATACAATTGACACGGATATTCTGTGGTCCATGGTCAATTGCCATTGCTTTTGTCAAATTGACAACACCAGCCTTAGCCGCACAATATGACGCAGCTTTGTCACCACCTTTTAGTCCCCAACCAGATCCGGTATTAATAATACTTCCACCTGTCCCTGCAGCCATAATAGGAATGATGTATTTAGATAGAAGATACACACCTTTTAATGAAACATCTAAAACGGCATCCCATTCATGTTCCTCTAAATCCACTACAGTTTTTCGTTTGATAATACCTGCATTATTGAAAAGTACATCTACATTGCCATATGTTTGCTTAATCTCTTCACTTACTGCTTGGCAATTTGCTGCACTTGTCACATCACATTTCATAAATTGAGCCTGATAACCATTCTCTAGAATTGTACTAGCAGCTTGCACACCGTTAACTTCATCAATATCTAGTAAAATGACGCGCAATCCTACTTTAGCCAATAACTCTGCTGTAGCATATCCAATTCCAGAGGCCGCTCCTGTTACAACTGCGACTTTGTTAGTTAGCTTAAAATAATCCATTTCCATATAAAAACCCCCTTGAATTGTTATATTAGTAATAAAGCAAATAGTGTGCCAACTTTCATTCGTTATAATTACTAGCTTTTGATTAAAATAAAATATATTTTTTGCCATAATTGACTGAAAATTGACAATTTTAACTTTATTAATCTACAATTATGACATCTAAATTATTCCTATAATTAAAAATCCTAATTATAAAGTAGAATGGTTGATTGATATTTCTATGTCTAAACTTACTTTTCAAAAATAATTACAAACTAAAAGTGGGAGGTTGTATGAATGTCAGCTATTTCCTCAATTTCAAAGACTATTCGAACATTTGCAGAACTTTTACAAGTCGAAATTGCTTTCTTTAATTATGAAGGTGTATTAGTAGCATCCACAGAAGAATATCAAGTACAAAAAAAGGATCGAGTCCATTTACCATTTTTCCAAAAACAAAACAAAGAAGCTGTTAGTTTTGTAAAAGACCCCGGACATATGAAAATGTGTAAAGGTTGCCACTTCCAATCGAACTGTCCTTCAAAAGCAGAAATTCTAATTAAAATCACAAAAAATGATAACCATTATGGCTTTCTTTCCTTTGTAAGTTTCACTTTAGAGGGTCAAGAAAAGTTGATTGCGCAACAAGATCAATTTAAGTACTGGTTAACACAATTAAGCGAAATCATTTTAACGATTTTGGACGGTTCCGGAGAATTTAAATATACAGGGAGAGATTCGAAGGAAAATATTAATTATATTATCGGGAACCATACTCGACTAAAAAAACTTAAAGAACTTCTTTCTAGAATTGCTAACAGTACTTCTTCCGTTGTTATTACAGGGGAAACGGGTACAGGAAAAAGCCTATTAGCAAAGTTTATTCATGAGCAAAGTATGTTAAGAAAAGGTGAATTTATTGAAATCAATTGCGCTAGCATTCCTGAAACATTATTTGAAAGTGAATTATTCGGATATGAGGAAGGAGCATTTACAGGGGCAAACAAAAAAGGCAAGCCAGGTTATTTTGAACTTGCAGATCGAGGTACACTATTTTTAGATGAAATTGCAGATTTGCCTGTCCATTTACAACCTAAGTTATTAAAAGTTTTACAAGATGGGATGGTTACTCGAGTTGGAGGAATTAATGCAAAAAAAGTAAATATCCGTGTGATTGCTGCCACTAATCAACCCCTTGAGGAAATGATGGAGGCAAAACAATTCCGTTCAGACTTGTACTATAGATTAAATGTCATTCCAATCCACTTACCTGCATTAAGAGAAAGAAAAGAAGACATAGAAACATTAGTCCCTATCTTGATCGATCGTCTTCAAAATCGGACAGGTAAATTCATACAGACATGCTCAGAAGGATTTTTGAAAAGATTACAACAATACCATTGGCCAGGAAATATTCGCGAACTCGAAAATGTCATTGAGTATAGTATGAATATGGAGAGAAGTCATCAACTCACAGAATCTTCACTTCCCGACTACTTACAACCTACACTACTCCAACCACCTAAGAAACTAAAGGAAAAAAATGATTTGAAGGATATGGAAAAGGATGGAATAATCAAGGCACTCAATCGATATGGCTTTGATTTTGAAGGTAAGAAGTTAGTTGCCGAGCAATTAGGCATAAGTGTACGTACACTATACAGAAAAATGGAGAAATATAATATTTCTGTACCTGTCAGATGAATTATTGTTAAGAGGTGCACTTTGATTTTCCGATAAAATATTAGGCTATAAAGTACGGGCATATGTGATAACTGTACCAATAGCATTTTTCAAAGGTGAATCATTGAACTTACATGGTACTATAGAGCAAATTTAATAGGGGATAAAATCTGTTCTTGTTTGTGGGTCTACGGGAGAATAACATAGTTTAAATCTGAATGAAAAAATAGACTTACTTAATTCTGTTTCAACAGGTGCAGAAGTCATAAACAACATGGAAATATTATTTGGTGTATCTTCTATTTGACAGCTAGAAGCAGTTAAAATGGAAACTTAGTAATTTTATCAATTTGCATATTGATAGATTCTACATCTTTAGTAAAGTCCTCAATTAGTTTAGTTGTAGATACTTGTAGTGTATTATTAATTTCACCGTAATAGCCATGAATGAACCCAATCTTAATAAAATCTCAACCTAACTATAAACAAACTATACTTTAGCAAAAAAGAAAAACTGCGGTCTCCTTTAGATGAGGACGGCAGTTTTTTTTTAAGGTGGTTCCAATAAAATAATTATCTTTCACTATTTAGCTACACTTAAAAACTGAATGGCAGATTGTGCCATCAAAGTTGCGACAGGCACTAACATTAACTTTTCGATTTCAATTTCGGAAGATGATGTCCAAAGGTTTTACCGGTTTGCCTATGCCAAAATGACACACGCTTTTAATTTTGCCCCCCTCATGTCGGTATCATGAAATAATGGTGAACGTGATTGAAGTACAGCCCGTTTTATATAGTCAAATTAAGTTGTTTACTCAGGCGTTGCAATTCATTATTAACATAAGACTTACTGTAATCATACCCTACGATTGCAATAATTGTTCCTGCTTCGTCGTAAAGCGGCGCAAAGCATGTTTTCCATTCACCATACTTATCTTCATACACCGGAGTGACACCGACTTTTCCCTTAAATGCTTCATAAACTACTTTCATCATTTCAGGAGGACCAACATATTCCTCACCTGGTTTAATAACAAAATCATTACATGAAGCCACATGATTCACTTTTCCATCCTTTTGCATTTGAAAAATAAATACCCACATAATATCACCCTCTTGCTGATAAATTGCGGTCAATTTTCGCTCGAGTTGCTCTCGCGATTTGGCATTTGTGGTATCTTCCATAGCTATCTTTACCTCTTCCAATGGAATCGTTACAGCTGTAACAATCGCAATGGAACTTAAACGTTTATTTAGCTGTTCTTCTAAAATAGAGCGCTTATCCAAAGGAACTTTTCCTTGCAATTGTAATTCTCGAATTTTTTTATATTTCCTACTCATCGTTGGTTGACTAATGCCTAGTACATTGGAAGCTAGTTTAATAGACTTATATTGATTCATTGCCATTGTGATAAGTTCTTCTTCAACTATTTCCACCGCCTCTTGCAGTGGTATTAAATGATCAATAATTGGCCCCTTCCCCTTTTCTATGGCTTTAACGGGAATAAATTCCGCAATGATAGGACATGTGATAATTTTTACGTTTGAAAGGACGATTAACCGTTCTATCATATTTTCCAATTCTCGGACATTTCCAAGCCACGGCTGAATACATAAATAATCAATTGCTTCAGGGGAAAACTCCACTTCTTGTTGATAGCGCTCATTATATTTTTTTGTGAAGTGATAGACAAGAGCTGGTATTTCTTCTGCTCGATCACGTAAAGGTGGTATATGGATAGGAATAATATTTAACCGATAATATAAATCGGCACGAAATTCACCTTTTACAACCAATTCTTCAAGTGGTCGATTTGTTGCAGTAATTACTTGTATATCTACTGGATATGAAACCTCACCACCGATTGGTGTAATAATGCGATCTTGTAAGGCGCGTAACAACTTTACCTGCAATGTTAAAGATAATTCCCCTATTTCATCTAAAAATAATATTCCTGTATGTGCCTGGCGAAACTTTCCTTCTATTCCGCCTTTTTTAGCACCGGTAAATGCTCCGTCAACGAAACCAAATAGTTCACTCTCTATTAAATTCTCAGGTATGGCACCACAATTGACTGATATAAACGGCTTGTCTCGACGTGGGCCAATCTGATGAATCGCTCGAGCAGCCATATCTTTCCCTACACCAGATTCCCCTAATAGAAGAGCAGTAGCACCCATTTCACTTGTTTTTTTCAACTTCATTGCTACATCTTCCATTGCACGACTATTAATTACAAATGGAAAAGAAGAAAGCTCCTGATTAGTTAGAGCGGGCCCTTTTTGTACGTAGGGACTGTTTAAATATGTATAAGCGAAAGTGTAATAGTTTTCTTCTTTAAAAACGGTTGTTAATAAATCAACGCCTGTCCATGTTGTTTGGTGAAATTGTTGCCTCTCTTCTCTATCGTTAATTTTGTCATAGATACTTTCCGTAAAATGCTGCTCTTCAAGCTCTCTAATTGTTCTATACGAAACATTTTTTTTAAAAATATTTCTATCTCGTCCATCAACTTTATAAACTACTCCATCCTTTTTAGTAATAATTAATTGATCGTAGATTTGAAGTATAATAGATTCCCATTTCATTTATAAGTTCCTCCTATCATTAAATTTCGGAATTGAATGAAAATTTCAATTATAAATATTACTTACTTATATTATTTACTGAAAACGCTTTATTCGAAGCGTTTTTAGTTTGGCACGGTATTTGCTAATAGTAGTGTGAGTAAGAAAAATATTAATTTTAAGGAGGGATAGGATGAATACCATCACAAAATATGAAAAAAACTTAAATTCTAAAGATCCATTTATACGTAGTATGTATGAAGACTTAGAAAAACGGATTCAGCATTTTGAAACACACCGAACTGACAGGACATCACACGCGACATTAAAAGACGCTGGTGGTCCTGCGATTATTATGGCTGTAATTACAGTCGCTCTAATCCTAACTATTGTATAGAACTTAGAATACCATTTGCCAAGGTTTTTTCCAATTCCGACTATTCAAAAAAGCAAAGGAGGGGTATATATGTCAAAACAAAATTCATCAATTACACAAGATGTTGCCTTTGGTTTTTTACCTACAGATAAAAAGGAGCGTATATTTGGATTTTGGGACTTAATGCTTGTTCAAGTCGTTATCGGACTATCAGCTTTTGGTCTTTTAACAGGTGGCTATGCAGGGACAATGCTAGAGTCAAAAGAATCAATCGTAGCCGCATTATTTGGCAACGCATTTCCCATGTTTTTAATTGCACCTATCGCTCTTTATTTTGCTAGATATGGAATTGATACATTTGTCGGCTTTCGTAGTGCACTCGGGTATACAGGAGCTAAGATTTTTTTCTTTATCTTCTTATTTCTAACGATAGGTTATACATCCATTGCATTATTTATGGCGGGACAAGCGCTAGTTGGTGTAGCAGCTTGGTTTAATATGCCTGTTTTCTTTAGTAACTCAAAAACTGGTGCATCATTTTTTGCCATTGTATTATTTGTTGTATCTTTTATAGTTACAGCACGTGGACCAACAGCTATTCGTAAATTCAATCTAATTGCCGTGCCTGCTTTTCTACTATTTTTGATTGGTTTACTAGGTATAATCTTATTCGGACAACATATTCCGGCTTTAAACACTTTTATACCAGCGGAACCTTTTGAAACACATTCTCGCTCGTTTGCAACCGCACTTGAAATTAATATTGGTTTAGGTTTTTCTTGGTTGCCTTATTTAGGACAATATAGTCGGCTTGCCAAAAAAGAAAGTAGTGCATTTAAAGCTAGCTTCTACAGCTATGGTGTCATTGTTTGTCTAGCAGCAATTGTTGGGGCACTTGCTGCCTTAATCGCAGGCTCTTTAGATCCTGCAAGTTGGATGATGACAATTGCAGGGACATATGGTGGATTAGTCGGCTTACTTCTATTAACAGTTGCTAATGTTGGAGCAACAATTTTCCTCATGTATTCACAAGCCGTAAGCTTTAAAACGTTATTTTCTAAAAAATCCTGGATGTTCTCTATGTATACAACGATTCCAAGTGTATTTCTATTACTAAGCTCCACATTCTATAACGCATTTGGATCATTCATGTCTATTATTTCTTTCACAATGGCAAGCCTTGGAGGCATTATTATCGCAGATTATTTCTTCGTAAAGAAGCAAAATATTTCATTACGTCAGCTCTATGATACACAAGGTTCTTATAGTTATTGGAAAGGTATTAATCCATCTGCGATTATAGCGGTTGTTATTGGGGCGATTGTTTATTGGGGTTTATACAATCCACTTACATTTGAATCCAGACCGTTATTTCTTTACTTGTCAGCTGGGATTCCAACTTATGTTGCTGCATTAACTTCATATTATATTGCTGCAAAATTTGTATTTAAATATGAGGTAGATGGAGATCAAACACCTATAACTTTGTCACCTGAAGACATTAAAAATAAAGCGCTTTAATAGTGAAGGGAGAATATTTATATGTTTACACAAAGGCTAGATTTTAAAACAACAGATTTGGATACATTTCCGTTTCCATTTACATCTGGTAACTATCGCTATTCAAATGATTTACGTAAACTTCAAAATGTAAACTGTGTTGAAATTACACCAGAGTACGAGCTTCAAGTTCGTACAAAAAGACAGTTATTAGAAGAACAGCCACATATTCGATTCCAATCATTTCCACATACACATGAAATGCAATGGGAAGTTCTCGAAATGCTTATCGATATGGCTGTTAACCGCTACCCAGAGCATTTTGAAGTCGTTAAAGAAAATGAAAATTGGACATTTAGAAATAAAATTTTAGATGAGGAAGATTCATTTGTCTTTGGGGATTCCTCCACTTTAAGCCTTGAACCTCTAGATTATATCGGTCGTCATTTTCATAATGATTTCGTATTAATGGTACATCGCGATGATAATTTCTATTTAGAAGTCGGTCAAGTATCTTATGCAGCCCTATTTTCAGCGAACTGGAATACTGGAATGTCATTTAATGAAATTCATGCTCCTGTTCCATTTGTATCCCGTAAAGGCGATCATCTTGCAGAACGCATTCGTCGATTTCTACTAGCGATTGAACCCGGTGAGCCATGGACACGTATTAACTGGAATCTAATGGCCAACCGATGGGATGTCAATTATGAAACGATGGATATTTGGTCACCAGAACGAGAACTGATTACGCCTGAAAATGCAGGTGAACTTGTACGTCTTCGTGTAGAAGAACAAAAATTTTATAGCATGCCAAGAAGTAATGCTATCTTATTCGTTTTGAATACGCAGTTTTTACCACTAAAAGATTTAAAATTACGACAGGAATGGTTTGATTTGACCTTTAGCGTATTACAAGATATACCGAAAGACATGGCTGAGTATAAAGGGATTGCGCCTTTTTTAGCGCAATCTGTCGAATATATGCGCCGTGAAGACGGAAAAGGAAAGCTAAAAAAGGAGGATGTTTAGATGTATAACAGTCCTGTTTTATTTGATCAATCCAGCTCACTAGTCGAGCAATTTTCACTTCTTCCTGAGCGTACTAAAATCGCTATACTGTTTGATGAAAATGGAAAAAGCCAGATAGAGGCATTTTCAAAAGAGACAAATAGTATGCCGACAACTTCACTTCAATTCACAAAATTAGATGATACTGAAAATATTCGTCGGTTTATTATTTCTCAAAAGATGGGTACTCAATTTTATATTTCTTGCAATTGGGATAATGCACATCATATTTTTTCACTTCTAGTGGCAGAAGGAGCTTCTGAAGATGAAATACAAACATATATTATTGGTGAAAAAAAACGTTATATATATTGTATGAAGTGTTTCCAAACATCACAAATTCCCCTTCAAGAACAAACAGTACAATGTAGTTGTAAAGCTCATTTAGAAGTAGGTCCGTTCTTTTCAAACATACGAAAAGGTTATATTGGATATCCATTCATTCCAGTACATCAATATCAAAAAGTCGGGAGTTGAGTAAATGAGAGTAGCAGGTACTATTCCAGTCAAAGTAGATCGTATTATACAGGAGACTGATTTTGTGAAACGTTTTCGTTTTATTCCTGTAGATAATTTACCGTTACCAGCCTTTACCGGCGGCGCTCATTTAAAAACGTTTCTTAATAGAGATGGAGAAATTTTAGATCGGCAATATTCTCTCGTCAGTGCGCCACGAGAGCGGAATTACTATGAAATTGCAATACGTAAAGATGATCACTCTCGTGGTGGATCTATTTATTGGCATGAGCATGTTCAAATAGGTGATACGCTCGAAATCAGCTTTCCTAAAAACCAGTTCCCATTAAGTTACCAAGGCAGACATCATGTTTTTTATGCTGCTGGAATCGGCATTACACCATTTTTAACTATGATGAAAGATTTACAAGAAGGTCAGACATTTGAACTGCATTATACAGCTCGAACAAAGGAACAATGTGCTTTTTACAAACAATTAAAGGCTGAATATGGAGATCGCTGTCATTTCTATTTTTCTCGTGGTAAAAATGCACAAAGAATGTCTCCAACATCTATGCTTAATCATCGGATTGGTACACATGTATATTTCTGTGGTCCTTTGAAAATGGTGCAGGAATATCGTGATGCCGCTTTATCATCTGGCTATCCCTTTAAAACTATTCACCATGAGCTATTCTCGACAGGGAAAGATGACCGTCCCAAAAATGCCTTCATAGTAGAACTGGTGGAAAGTAATAAAACGATTCATGTCGGAGAAAACGAATCCCTATTAGACGCCTTGTTAAAAGCAGGTATCGATGCGCCGCATGCGTGTAAAATTGGTGGTTGCGGTAGTTGTGAGTTAGATGTTGCCGAAGGTGAGGTTCATCATAGAGATGTATTTTTATCGGAAGAAAATCGAAAAAATCGGAACTCTATCTTAACTTGCTGCTCACGTGCAAAATCTGAGAAAATTGCCATTAAAATTTAAAACAAATTAGGGGGAAAAATAATGACAGTAACAACTAGTGTATTAAAATTAAAAAACTATATTAACGGGGAATGGAAATCAACTTCTTCGGATGATATAAATATTGTCATCAATCCAGCAAACCAAGAAGTAATTGCGCATGCACCACGCTCTAGTAAAGAAGAAACCGAAGAAGCTATTCGTGTAGCTCGCGAGACATTTGATAGTGGTATTTGGTCAAGTAAATCAACTCATGAGCGCGCTGCTATTTTGAATGCGATAGCTGATAAAATTGATGAACGTGCTGAGGAATTAACTATTCTAGAGACTATGGATAATGGGAAACGCAAAGAGGAAGCAAGTTTTGATATTGCCGACGCGGCAACTTGCTTCCGCTATTATGCTGGTCTGATTCTACACCCTGATGGTGAAACATATCAGGTTCCTGATAATGTACAAGCTATGGTAGTCAAGGAACCAGTTGGTGTGGCAGGTTTAATAGTCCCTTGGAACTTCCCTCTTCTAATGAGTGTTTGGAAAATAGCACCTGCACTTGTTGCTGGAAATACAATTGTCTATAAACCAGCGGAAGTAACACCAGTTACAGCAATGAAGCTATTCGAAATTATGGATGAAGTAGGCTTGCCAAAAGGTGTTGCTAATATGGTGTTCGGTCGTGGTTCTGTTGTAGGACAAACAATAGCCGAAAGTCATGAAGTAGATGTAGTCTCATTTACGGGAAGTACAAATGTTGGTCGTGAAATTATGCGTGCCGCTGCTGGAAATTTAAAGAAAATATCACTTGAGCTAGGTGGAAAATCTCCTAATATTATTTTTGCAGATGCAGATCTTGAAACAGCTGTTGATTATGGCTTATTCGGTATTTTCTTTGGAGCAGGTCAAGTCTGTTCGTCCGGTAGCCGCATTTTAGTAGAAGAAAGTATTTATGATGAGTATGTAAAACGATACGTTGAACGTGCAAACAAAATCAAAGTTGGCCCAGGACTTGAAGATGGCATTGATGTAGGGGCTATTGTTAGTGAAGATCAAATGAATAGTATATTAAACTATATTGAAATTGGGAAAGAAGAAGGCGCTACTATAGCTGCTGGCGGTTATCGTCTGACAGAAAATGGATTGGATAAAGGCTTTTTTATCGCACCTACCGTATTTACAGATGTGACAAACGATATGCGTATTGTTCGTGAAGAGATTTTTGGTCCTGTAGTAACTATCCAAAAATTCACTACAGAAGAAGACGCTATTCTGCTAGCAAACGATACGGACTTTGGCCTTGCAGGTGGTGTATTCTCTAGTGATGGAGCAAAAGCTCTTCGCGTCATCAAACAAGTACGTGCTGGTATTACTTGGATAAATGATTACCACCCAACATATGTAGAAGCTCCTTGGGGTGGGTATAAACAAAGTGGCATTGGTCGTAGCTTAGGAAAATATGGTTTAGAAGATTTCCAAGAAGTTAAACAAATTAATATTCGCTTAAATGTTGAACCAATAGGCTGGTTCCCAAGCTAATATTTTTTTGCAGAGCTCTCTCAAAAACCTTAAATACTAAACGAGCCAAGGTATTCCTATTGGCTCGTTTTTCTTTGATAAATTTAATAATTCTCTATTTCATTGATCTTCTAGTTAATGGAATTGAGAATTCAAAGTATTTACATTCTCCTGACTCTTCTCGATAAAAATCTTCTGTTCCAAGATGCTCTGTTTTCAATCATACAATAGAGCCTTAGAAGCAAATTCTATTACTTCTAAGGCTCTATTTTTACTTTCATTATTTTATTACTACTACTGTCTCTAGTTCATCTTGTAAGTTCGTATATGGTAAATTATGTGCTTCTGCAACTGCCTTGTATACTACTTTACCATTTACTACATTAATACCTTTCGCTAAAACTTGATCGTCTAGCGCTGCTTGACGGTAACCTTTGTTCGCAATTTGTAAACCATATGGAATTGTTACATTTGTTAGAGCTATTGTGGAAGTACGTGCAACCGCACCTGGCATATTTGCAACAGCGTAGTGTACTACCCCGTCCACTTCATAAGTTGGATTACTATGCGTTGTTATACGATCAATTGTTTCGATCGAGCCGCCTTGATCAACTGCAACATCAACTACTACAGAACCTGGTTGCATTGTTTGTATCATTTCTTTTGAAACTAGTTGTGGTGCACGAGCCCCAGGAATTAATACAGAGCCAATTAATAAATCAGCCGTCTTTACCATTTCAGCAATATTGTACACATTCGAAGCGAGTGTGCGAATTCGCCCTTGAAACATATCATCTAATTGACGTAAGCGCCCAATATTAACATCTAATATTGTTACATTTGCTCCTAATCCTACTGCCATTTTTGCAGCATTCGTGCCTACAATTCCTCCCCCAATAATGACTACATTCGCTGGGGAAACTCCTGGTAGCCCCCCTAATAAAACACCTTTACCACCTTTAGAGTTTTCTAAAAATTGAGCGCCAATTTGAACTGACATTCGACCAGCAACTTCACTCATAGGTGTTAATAATGGTAAAACACCTGTATCTAATTGAATCGTTTCATAAGCAATAGCAGTTACCTTTTTCTCGATTAGTGCCTTTGTTAACGCCGCTTCAGGTGCTAAATGTAAATACGTATAGATGATTAAATCTTCTTTAAAATATCCATATTCCTCAGCAATTGGTTCTTTTACCTTAATAACCATATCAACATTCCACGCTTCTTGCGCGCTAGTAGTAACATACGCACCTGCTTCGATATAATCTTGATCCGTAAAGCCGCTTCCAAAGCCCGCATTTGTTTCTATAACTACTTCATGTCCACTTTTCTTGAAGGCTGTTACACCAGCAGGAGTAATTCCTACTCTGCTTTCGTTGTTTTTTATTTCCTTAGGTACACCAATAATCATACTTTTTCTCTCCTAACCCAATTCATTTTGATTGAAAACCACGAGCTTCATCTCTGTCATTTCTTCAATAGCATATTTTAATCCTTCGCGTCCCATTCCACTCTCCTTTACCCCCCCGTATGGTAGATGATCTAGGCGGAATGTTGGTATATCGTTAACGATGACACCACCTACTTGCAATTTTTTCGTCGCCTTTAATGCGACTTGTATATTTTCTGTATAAATGCCAGCTTGTAAGCCATATCTTGAGTCGTTGACTTGTTTAAATGCGTCATCAATGCAAGCAAACTTCATAATAGAAACTATAGGGGCAAATACCTCTTGGCAAGATACTTTTTGCGCTGATTCTACATTTAATAGCACAGTTGGATGTAGTATATTCCCTGTTGTTACACCGCCGGTCGCAACAACTGCACCTTGTGACTTAGCCTCTTCTATCCAACTTAATGTTCGTTTAACATCTTGTGGACTAATTAATGCCGAAACATCGGTCGTAGCATCAAGTGGGTCTCCCAACTTTAAGTCTCTTGCAGTTTTCACAAATTCATCTACAAATAAGTCATATAGATCCTCATGTACATAAATACGTTGTACAGATATACAAACTTGTCCTTGGAATGCAAATCCACCTGATACAACACGGGGTATGATTTTAGTAATATCAACTTCTTTATCAATAATTACTGCCGCATTCGATCCTAGCTCAAGAGTTACTCGCTTTAATCCAGCTTGATTACGAATACCAATACCGACTGATGGACTTCCAGTAAATGAGATTTTCTTAATACGCTTATCCTTCACAAGTTGATTACCAATTAAAGAGCCAGCACCTGTTACAATATTCAATGCACCGTTAGGTAAACCTGCTTTTCCAAATAATTCCCCAATAAAATAAGCTGATAGCGGTGTTTGACTTGCAGGCTTTAATACAACCGTATTTCCTGAAGCAATTGCAGGTCCTAATTTATGTGCAACTAAATTCATTGGAAAGTTAAAAGGAGTAATAGCTGCGACAATCCCTAGAGGTTCACGCACAGTATAGGCAATACGCCCTTCTCCACCCGGTGCAGCATCTACAGGTATCGTTTCACCATGTATACGTTTTGCTTCTTCAGCTGCAAATTTATAAGTTTGAATCGTTCGTGCTACTTCTGCTTTAGCAGTAGTTATTGGCTTTGCTGCTTCTAATGCGATAATTTCCGCCGCTTCATCTGAATGTTGTTCTAATAAACGTGCTAAATTTTCAAGAATACTCGCTCTTTGATGGGCAGGCATATTTGCCATTATATCTCGTGCATAATCCGCTGCTACTATCGCTGACTCTACCTCTTCAGCAGTTGCCTTCGGTACCTGTGCTATAACTGCACCACTATATGGAGATAGCAGCTCACTATACTCTTTTGCTTCTAACCACTCTCCATTGATATATAAATCCTTTCTCATCCTTATCATCCCTCATTCCTTATTAAAGAGTAGTTGCCGAAATTTTTTCTTCTACAACTTGAATCGCATGATCTAAAATTGATAATAATTCGGAAATTTGCTCTTGGCTAATAGATAATGGCGGTGATAGGACGATAATATCTTGTCCATCTAGTACAACTGCACGGCAAATTAAGCCTAATTTTGAAGACTCAGCCACGATTTGTGGAGCTAATAAACCGGCTTCATGAGAAATTTCCAAACCAGCCATCAATCCTAAGCCCCTTGCATGAGTTATAAAAGAATACTTTTCTTGTATATCCTGCAAACCTTTTACCAACTCTAGTCCTCTTTCTTCTGAGTTTGCAACTAAGTTTTCATCTTCAATAATCTCAATGTTTCTTAATGCAATTGCACAAGCCGTTGGATGTCCACTGTAAGTATAGCCATGTAAAAGTGTTCCTTTCGAAAGCTCTCCAAATTTCGCATGCATTTTTTCCGATATCATTACGCCACCTAACTGCGCATAACCACTAGTGACACCTTTCGCGAAACACATCATGTCTGGTACTACATCATAATGCTCTATACCAAAGAACTTTCCTGTACGACCAAAGCCTGTAATGACTTCATCCGTAATCATTAAAATACCGTATTCGTCACAAATGGCACGAACTTCCTTGAAATAATTCTCAGGTGCAACATGCAAACCACCAGCTCCTTGCACTGGCTCAGTGATGAATGCTGCAATTGTTTCAGGTCCCTCTGTCTCGATCAAATCACGTAATGCTTGCGTAGAGAAGTGCTCTACATATACAAAATCGGGTGCATTAGAATTTGTAAAATCACGAAATGCCTTTAAACCAGTTGCACTCGTCGATCCAACTGCTACACCGTGATAAGATTGCGATCTTGAAATGATTTTTTTTCGAGAAACTTCCCCTTTTAATATCCAATAATGACGAGCTAGTTTATAAGCTGTGTCATTAGATTCTGAGCCACCAGAAGTGAAAAATGTAGCATTTAAATCACCAGGTGCTATCTCTGCTAATTTTGTAGCTAAGCGAATTGCTGGTTCATTACTAAATGTTGCAAAGCAAGAACTGTATGCTAATTTGCTCATCTGTTCTTTCGCAACTTCACCTAACACTGTACGACCATGCCCAACATTTACATTCCAAAGTGAAGACATACCATCGATTAGCTTTTTGCCAGTAATATCATACAAGTAGACACCATCTCCTTCTGTAAAAATGAAGGCTGGCCCATCCTCTGTTTTCACTGGTGAAGTTGGATGCAAAAAGTGCTTTTGGTCTAATTTTTTCAGTTCTTCAATTGAATAATCCGTTGTCATATAGAACATCCTCTCTACTCAAAAATTGTTTTTCGAACTTTACATATACTTATATAGCAAAAAGCATGCCAACTTTAAAATCACTATTTGCTAGCTATTACCACAAAAAATGATTTAAAATTAAATTAATTTTGAGTTTTCTGATTAATAATTTGATAAAAAGCTAAATATTGATTAAGATTTAAATTAAAACTATCTATTTTTAAAAGGAGTTATCATTCTTGGATATATTTACGGAAGTCATCCTAAATAATATTATAGAAACATCAAACAACAATATTACAATCATCAATAATAGTGGAATAATCATACAATCTAATTCTGAGCATTGGGCGATATATGGGATGAAACCAGGTACATATATAGGGACTTCGATTTATGATCTCGAAAAAGAAGGTCTACTAACACCTTCAATCGGTGCCATTGTCTTAAATGAGAAAAAGAAAAAGACTATTTTGCAACATACAAAAACAAACCGTATTGTCATGTCTACTGGTTATCCAATTTTCGATAAAGAAGGAGAAATCAGCTATGTCATCAGCTATAGTCAAGATCAAACAGAAATTTGGAACTTACAACAGCAATACGAAAAACTAGAGCGAAGAGTTAAAGGATATCAAACAGAAGTTGAGGATTTAAGGGAAAATGACATCCGGCAAAATGGTATTATTTCACGTAGTACTGCTACGCAGCACATATTAAAAACGATTTATCATATCGCCAAAACCGATGCTACCGTTTTATTTCTAGGTCCTTCTGGTGTGGGGAAAAGTACATTTGCACGTATTTTACATCAAAATAGCAATCGTCAAAAAGAACCATTTATAGAAGTTAATTGCAGTACAATACCAGAGAGTTTGTTTGAATCTGAGATTTTCGGCTACGAGTCAGGAGCCTTTACTGGTGCACTAAAACAAGGCTCAGAAGGGTTAATTGAACAGGCAGATGGAGGCACATTATTTTTAGATGAGATTGGAGAGCTACCGCTTTCTATGCAAGCAAAGCTATTAAAAGTATTACAAGAAAAGAAAATAAAGAGAATCGGAGGTAAAAAGGAGCGGACAATTAATTTCCGGCTAATCACTGCAACTAACCAGAATTTAGAAGAGATGATGCATGAAGGTCTATTTCGTTCAGATTTATATTACCGTTTAAACGTTATTCCGCTACAAATCCCCTCTCTTTTGCAACGGAAAGAAGATATATCGCTTTTGATAAAAGAATATACAAAGAAAATGAATACAACTTACAATATAAATAAAAGGATTCACCCTTCAACTTATGATGTTCTTATAAACTATGAATGGCCTGGTAACATTCGGGAATTAGAAAATCTAATTGAGCGTCTCATTCTTACGATTGAAGAAGATATTATTTACCCTGCTCATTTACCCGCTAACTTCGATGTTTTCATGAGGGCAACTAGTAGTTCTTCACCTTTCAAAGAAAAGCAAGAAATAGAAGAAACTTGTAATCTAAAACAAGCATTAGAAGACATTGAACTTCAAATACTTTCAAAAGCCTATCAAAAATGTAAAACTACCTACGAAATGGCTGAATATCTTGGCATTAGTCAGCCTACTGTGATTTATAAACTTAAAAAATACAAGAAATTTTTGTGAATCTATATGTTACTTTAGAATTAAAAGTATTATTTCAAATTACTCATTTTAAATAGGAGATTATATAGATCTAATCTACCTGTGCAAATATCATTTAATATTGAAATCATCTAGACACAAGCAACGAAAAAAACTAATAAACTTAAGATATAAGTTAATTAGTCTTTCTGGAGTTAATATAGATGTATGGACACATTGAAGTTAAGTCCTTATCCTAGAAATTAAGAGAGGACGTGTCCATTTTTCTTTCTTAAACTTAGTTACATACATGGTGCCATTTGAGTAATTAAACTAAAAGATGTTAAATACAATGTTGCTAATGTATCACTTCCGCTCATTGAGAAGAATGCACAAATTAATAATAACAATACAACAAATGATTTGGCTGAATATGATTTATTTTTATCTGAGATATTTGGGTTAATAGGTTCAACGATAATAGTTATGATCATAGTGGCTGCAGACATTAACATCATCGATCTAGGAACTAATGTTGCTAATAAACCTGTCGCACCAATAATAACTACATACCAATGATCAAAAGTCTTCATTAATAACTCTAACAACGCATACTCTCCATTTTTAACCCTGGTAGCTCTATAATTGAAGTAAATACACAAACAAGACCATCATTGCGTAAACAGGTAACAAAACAGCATTGAGTCTAAATTCTTTTGTCTTTATAGAAGCATACATTGTCGGAGCATTATGTGACCACAAGTTCTATATTATTAGTAAATCACTTAATTAGTTCCCTTGTGTGCATGAAACTAATATGTGTTTTATTTACTACGTATACTAGTGCCAATCTACAACAAATTCACGACATCTAGCACATTTTTACTCCCTAAATATGACTGAGACGGATCCCCATCATATATTTTCGATATAAATATAGTATAAAAGGAAATTATTATATACATAAACTTCGAAATAGTATAATGTATAGCTAAAAAGTAAAGCATGTTAATTATTTTATTTTCATACAAATAATACATGACATAAAATTGGAGGACTTTAAAGTGCCTAGTATTGATAAAGTAATTGAAATACAAGAAAGTATATCACAAGCCGATTCAGCATTCATATTAATCCCTGCCGAACTGTTATGGATAATAATCGGTATTTATTCCCTAATGGATTTAATAAAAAATAAAAAAACAATTTCTTCTACCGGCTTTTTAATGAGAGGCCTTTTCTTTTTTTTCACACTATCATTAGTAGTATTTTCATCTATTAATATAATGAAAGCTGATTTTTCAATGAATGAAAAACAATGGAAAGATGATTATCTAGGGCCATACATGAATGCATTACCAGAAAACAAAACATATGTACAAGATTTTACACAAATATTAGAAATACATAAAAATCACAACAAAAAAATTAAATCAATCTATTTACACAATAAAGTTAAACCTATTTGGGTTGAATTAGATGTACTAGATAAAAATAACGCTTCTAAAACAATATCTGTTCAGACTATTATTAAAAAAGAACCAATTGAAGAACCTTATTTAACATATAAATCAATAAATAAAAACATCTCTAAAGAATTTACGAAACATGCATATTACGAAACAATTTTACATATACCCGAGGAATATAAAGTTTTAGCTCCTGTAAATTAATAAATGGAATGTACTACCATATGTAGTTTCTAGTTCCTTTTACTAAATGATTCATGGGATATGTCTTTATTAATGTATCCTTTTTGTCAAAGAAAAAAGCGTTTGTATCCTGTTTAGAGATACAAACGTTTTTTTATAAATTCAAGTAAATGAATTCCTGTTCAAGAGCTTTAAAGATGTGTATAGAAACTAACATTATCAATACATCCTACATAGTAAATCCTCTAAATAATTTCAATTCATCTGTTAAAACCCAACCTCATACAACCGATTACCTTGTATATACTGAATTTTTTTAGCATTCATTTTTACTTGATGAATATAAACAATGCTATTTGTTCGTTTAATCAACTTAGTCTTCCTTATTTTACTATCATACATTTTCACGCCTTCTTTATCTGTATAAAAAATGCGTTGTGAAGAATAGTCGATATACTGATTGCCTTCATAAATATTAATATTAGGCACCTTAATATTTCTTCCTGTATTCGTGTCTAAATAATAATACCTACCATCTCTACCACTATAATAAATGAGAACATCATTTATCGTAACACCGAAACTTCTAGCCTCAAAACCAATAGCGTTATATAAGTAATCAATCGATTTATATTTTTTTACATTTTCTGCATCTTGTTGCATTGAATACAAACTACCTTTTTTCGTGTAATAAATACTCCCCGACTGCATCCAAAAACTATCTACCAATCTCTTCAAAGTCTTTTTCTTTTTTGATTTCAGATCATATACAATTAAATCGTATTCCTTCATGGACTGTTTATTATAAGTAACATAAAACAAATTAGAACCCTCTATTTTATAAGGAGTGACAGTATTCGATGGTATATAATCTTTTATCACACGTTTTTTATTCCCGTTAGCTGTCATTTCATATAACTTTAGAGCGTATCCTCCTGCTGGTCCATAAATACTTTCAGTTCGATAGACAGGCGTTGGGAGGTAGAGTTTAGATCCGACTTTTTGCAATTTATATATCGAACAATCAAAATCATAAATTGGGTCACCAGATTTTGACGATAGTTTATACTGAGCTGTCAAATCCTTTAATCCGAGTGATTTCTTCACCTTTTTATTAGTATTATAACGAGTAAACTTAACAACCATTTTTGCTTTGCCATTTGGTTTTGCATAATACATCCCTTTGGAAACATTTTCACTATCCTTTGAAATATAATATTCATTTGTAGCTGCCAACATTTCTACTGGTGTAAGAAACACTATGGATGCTATAAACATTAAGAAACTAAGCATAACCTTCTTCAAATACTCTCTCCCCTTCCTATAAAACCAATATCTATTGACTTTTGTTTAAAATTATTAGATCGATAAAATTACGATAATATGCTTCTTTCTCAATGCTAAATTCGTCATTTTTAATACACTCCTAGCCTTAATAATAGGTATGCTTAATTATAAATAAAAATAACTATTATTTATCTTTCAAATATTTTAACTGTTCAGTTATGTCAAATAGAGTTCTGTGATTTATAATAGGAAATAGGAATGTTTACTTTAGATTTGCATTTCCTAATATCAAATTACTTTACTATAAATATAGGCTGTAATAGCTTCAGGACAGGAGATTACATAAAATGTCAACCAACTTAGCAGCTCTTTTTCCTTCTATCAATCTACTAAGCGAATGTCCCGTCAATATTAAGGAAAATGTTCATGTATTCCATAATGAATTCAACAAGACTTGGATGACCGTCGACAGAAAAGAATTAACAGCTCGTGATTATGCTTTGTTAACTTCACTTTTTAAAGAGATTAAACCTACTCTATTTAGTAATGATGCTATCTCAGAAAAATGGATTCAATTTTTATTACAAAGTGGTCCTTCTCCTTTAAAAGAGGATTGTAATATTCGTATTATCCAACTTCATTTTAAAGCTGATGACATATTAAACTCCGATTTGAATCAAGCTGTTCAAGCATATTTTAATGATGCTATGCAACTTATTTTTATTTCTACACATGAAGCCGTCCTTATTGAACAGAAAGCTTCTTATATACATACTTTTGATGATTTCTCTTCTTTTATCGTTGCACTTGAAAGTGATTTTTTCTTAAAGGTCAAGATGTATATCGGAAAATTCCATTCGACAGTTACACCCTTTTCTAGTCATTTTATAAAAGAAAAAGAATGGTTTAATAAAGGCCTTGAAAGAAATCAAACTGAACAAATCTATACGATGGAAAAGACTTTCCCTATTAATCTAATTGAACAAATGTCTGACGATATGAAACAGATGATCCGGATAGAAGTATTAGAGCCAATTGAATATGATATGGAGTTACTTCAAACAGTTCAGCTTTTTTTTGAGAATGGATTTAATGCTTCAGTTACTGCTAAAGAATTACATGTGCATAGAAATACACTCCAATATCGCCTTACAAAGTTCCAAGATATTACTGGTATCTCTGTACGGTATTTTGATGGAGCGCTTGTTTCATATTGTGCAAGTTTGATAGCTAGTGAAGATGAAGACAATGAGCACAATTAACATGTCAGAAAATTGTGCACATTATACATATGATGTTTCGCCTATGATTGTTAAACTTTAATATATAAAGAGATATTGATATTAAAGGGGTGCTTAATATGGAGAAAATGGTTCTTGAAGATATTTTTAAAGTTTATGATGACGGAAGTACAGCAGTTTCTAATTTCAATTTGCGTGTCCAAGATGAGGAGTTTATCGTTCTTGTAGGTCCTTCTGGATGTGGGAAATCGACAACACTTCGTATGATTGCAGGACTTGAAGAGATTTCTGAAGGGGAATTTAGCATTGATGGAAAACCTATGAATAATGTTCCTCCAAAAGAACGCGATATCGCAATGGTGTTCCAAAACTATGCACTATATCCTCATATGAGTGTATATGACAATATGGCGTTCGGCTTAAAGCTTAGAAAATTCTCAAAAGCAGAAATTGAGAAACGTGTGAAAAATGCAGCGAGTATTCTTGATTTAGAGCCCTACTTAGATCGTAAACCAAAAGCATTATCAGGTGGACAACGACAACGTGTTGCACTAGGTCGCGCAATCGTTCGTGATGCAAAAGTATTCTTAATGGATGAACCGTTATCAAACTTGGATGCAAAATTGCGTGTTCAAATGCGTGCAGAAATTGCAAAATTACATAAGCGTTTGAAAACGACAACAATCTATGTAACACATGACCAAACTGAAGCGATGACAATGGCTTCACGCCTTGTAGTTATGAAAGACGGTCTAATTCAACAAATTGGTACACCAAAAGATGTATATGAGAATCCCGAAAACGTATTTGTAGGCGGCTTTATTGGATCACCTGCAATGAACTTTTTTGAAGGCACAATCGATAGTGGTTACTTCAAAGCTGGAAGTATCTTATTGAAAATCCCTCAAGAACAACTAGCAATCTTAAATAGCCAAGGCTATAACGGTAAAGAAATTATTCTCGGTGTTAGACCTGAACATATTTCTGAAGATCCATTAGTACTAGCTCGACATACTGAGTCTACAGTTGAGGCAAATATTGAAGTATCTGAATTAACTGGTGCAGAATTGATGGTCTACTCTGCTCTCGAGGGTCAACAATATATTGCTCGATTATCTTCTGATTCACTAATCCAACCAGGTCAAAAAATTAAACTTGCATTCGATCTTTCAAAAAGTAATTTCTTTGATAAAGAAACTAAGAGTCGCATTAGATAACAAAAACCCCCACCCAGTAATCTGGATGGGGGTTAATTTTTTATCTTTTTTCTTCTATTATTGTTGAGGCAACACCACGTAATACGGCTTCACCTTTATATACGCTAGCTTCGATACGCTCTTCTTTGCCTTTTAATAATGGATGGCTAAGGTACTTTCTGACCTCATTCTTAACTGCTTTGATCAGCTCTGGATGATGATTGAAAACACCACCGCCTAGAACGATACAATGCGGATCTAAAAAGACCATAATTTGATGTACTTCTTTAGCTAACGATGTAACTGCCTCGTTTATGATAGAGGCTGTTGCCTCGTCACCTTGATAATATAATTCCATCATTTCATGTAATTTCAACGTAGGATTATTAAAATGTTCTCGCCCTTTTGATTCCAATGCAGGACCAGAAACTAGAGGTTCAAGCGTTGTCTCTGGGTTGTCTGTTAGGCTAAATCCTATTTCCCCTGCCATTCCAGCTCCTCTTAAAAACTCGCCTCTGTGAATCGAACAACAAGAAATGCCAGTACTCAGTGTCACATAAACCATAGACTCTTTAGAAAATCCTCGGTTCGTATATTCTCCCCAAGTAGCCATATACACATCATTGTCTATTTTAATCTGAGTTTCTGGAAACTCAATAGCTAGTCTATCTGCTAATGGGAAGTCTCTCCAAGGTAGATTATTTTGAAAAACTGCTATCCCTTTTTCAGAGTCTACAATTCCGGGAATTCCCAATGCAATTCCCATAACATCGTCCATGTACACACATGAATTCACTAGTAGATTCTTAAAAGAATCTACTAGTGAATGGAATAGTTTTTCGCCGTCATGTTTTTCACTTGGTATTACGATTTCTTCCACCACTGTCCCGTCTTTGCGAAACAAAGCTGTAGCAAGTTTAGTGCCTCCAACATCGGCTGCTAAAATGTATTCCATCTTCATTCACCATCCAATTACGCCAATTTAACAACTTGAGTAAGGTTACGAGGCTTATCTGGATTATATCCAAGATGAATCGCACGTTGATACGCAAGCAATTGCAGATAAGGAACATAAATTCCATGTCTATTTAAATCGCTAATTTCATCAGTCAATTTAATAATATGGTCCGCTTCAAAACCTTCAGGTGTTGTACCAATAGTAAGTACACAGCCACCCAGTTTTTGAATATCTCTAACTAGTGCTTGATCATAATCAGCTGTTTCTAGTTGAGTCATCAAGATTACAACTGTAGTTTCATCTACTATTGAAATAGGACCGTGTCTAAATTCTAAATTAGAATAGCTTTCACATTCTGTTTGCGTCATCTCTTTTAATTTTAGTGTTGCCTCTTTCGCTATACCGTTATATGAACCAGATCCTAAGAAGATAATGCGAGTTTTAGTAAGATCCTCAGCAACAACTTTTGTTAAGTCTTCATTTGTTAACGCATCTGCAACTAATTGTGGTATTTGTTTTAACTCATTTAAATTGTGTGTTGAATTTGCTTGTGTTGCTGCAAATACTTGTAGACCGTACAACATATTTGAGAATGATTGAGTCATTACGACGCTTTTTTCAGAAATATGGTCAAGTGCGATCACTTTATCTGCTGCAGTTGCCATCGGCGTATCACCGTTACATGTAATTGCCATTGTGCTAAGGTCAGCATGGCCTTTTAAATGATCAAGTGCAATAAGTATTTCTGAAGTAGTTCCTGATCTTGAAATTGCAACGATAAGATATTTTTTCCCAGGTACTATACATGAAGATGTATGAAGGAATAATTCAGATGCAGGGATTGCTGAAGCAAATACGCCTGTCACCGTTTGGAAATATTTAGCTGCAGAAGCTGCAATGTAATATGATGTTCCGCATCCTGTAAATAAGACTTGATCTACATTTCCGATTTCAAGATTTAAATTTTCTACAATTTCAAGAGTCTTTTGAAGTTGTTCGCCTTGACCAGTTATTTCTTTATAAGTATACATATTTCTTTTCCCCAATCTATAATTTTATAATTGTAATTTGTGCCATTAATTCTTCAACTTGTTGCGAATCAATGAAACCAATTTTGCTATACATCGCGTTGACTGAACCACATGCTAATGCTCTTTTATATGCTATTAAAGGTTCTTCATCATTAGCTAATCCATATAACAATCCACCTACAAAGGCATCTCCACTTCCTACTGTGTTAACGACCTCTACTTTTGGTGCATCTGCTTTGAAATAACCATCTTGATTGACAAAAATCGCACCTTTTTCTCCTAAACTAAAACAAACATGCTCAACTCCATCATCTACAAAGCGTTTTCCTACATCAAGTAGATCAGTTTCATTTACAGTTGCTTTATCGAGAATTGTCGCAATTTCAAATTCATTCGGCTTAATAGCAAAAGGTTTTGCTTTAATGCCATTTTGCAAAGCATCTCCACTTGAATCAAGAATCACTTTTGCTCCGTTTGAATTGATAATATCAATAAGTTCAGCATACGCCGTTGTTGGTAAGCCTTTCGGTAAACTGCCTGATAATGCAAACCACTTCACATTCTTAGATTGCTCATCTATCCAACTAAGCATGGATTGCCATTCTTGCTTTGTAATCTCTGGACCACTCTCAAGTAATTCTGTTACTTTACTTTTCTTTGAATCTAGCACTGTTAAGCAGACACGGCTTTCACCCTCTACTTGAATCAATTCACTTGGAATACTTTTCTTCAAAAGTAACTGACGAATTCTCTCACCATTAATACCACCTGCAAACCCACCGACAGTAACGTCAGCTCCAGAACGCTTCAGAACCTTTGCAACATTAATCCCTTTACCGCCCGCTTCTTGAATTATGGTTGAAACTCGATTCGTACCTCCAACAGCTAACGAATCAACTTCATACACCTGATCGATTGCTGCATTTAACGTGATAGTTGTTATCATTTTTGTAGAGTAACAATCTTTGTTTTTACTAATTCAATAAGCGCTTCACGTGCAGGCATGAAATATTTGCGTGGGTCGTTTTCATTAGGATTTTCTTTAAAAAATGCTCGAACTTCTTCAGCGAACATGTCTTTCAATTCAGTTGAGAAGTTCACTTTTGCAACACCATAATCTAATGCTTTTTTTAGACTAGCATCTGGTACACCCGATGCTCCGTGCATTACTAGAGGGATATTTGTTAATTTTTGAATTTCTTCTAGTAAATCAAATTGTAACTTTGGCTCTTTTTTATAATTTCCGTGTGCTGTTCCAAATGCAGGGGCAAATGAATAGATTCCAGTTTCTCGTACAAATCGTTCAGCAATTACCGGATCAGTGAAAAATGCTTTAGACTCTTCAAGTTCAAGATCATCCTCTACACCACCAATTGTTCCTAGTTCCGCTTCTACTGGCACATTGATAGCATCTGCTGCAGCCGTTACTTTACGAACAAGCGCAATATTTTCTTCTAATGGAAGTCTTGAGCCATCGATCATAATAGATGTATATCCTGCGCGTAAGCATTCCATCACAATATCAAATGATTCACCATGGTCAAGATGAAGTGCTACTGGTACTTTTGCTTGTTCGGCAGCTGCTTTTGCCATTGCAATCATATATGGCATTTCTACATATTTATATGTGCTTGCAGTAGTTTGCAGAATAACTGGTGAACCTGTTGCTTCAGCGCCTGCAATTACTGCTTTAATAATTTCTAAATTGTGTGCACCGAATGCACCGATTGCATAATGATTATCGTAAGCGTCTTTTAACATTTCTTTCGTTGTAACTAATGACATAATTTCTTCCTCCTATTAGATGGGTTGTTGGGTTAACTTTAATTATTTAAAAACTCATAGAAAATTCTATGAGTATTAATGAAGCTCAGTGTAAAATCTACATCGATCACCACGTACAATTGAAATACAAAATTCTACTGGGCGATTATTCGTATCATAAGCTGTTCGTTCCAATAGTAAAGCAGGCTTACCGACTTCTGTCTCTAGAAGTACACTTTCTTCCTCTCGAATCAGAACAGGTTCAAAAGCCTCTTTAGCTCGAACAACTATCACGTTATAACGTTCAGCCAATAAATCATAAAGGGAAAACGTGCCAACTTCATGTAAAACAGACATATCTTGAATAACTGACTTAGGCATAAATGATGATTCAAGAATGATAGGCTCATCTTCTGCACAGCGTAATCGTTTTATTTCAACGACCATTTCACCTTCTGGAAGCTGTAGTCCTTGCCTTACAGTCGCTGATGGCTCGACTTCCTTCACTTCAAGCACATGGTCTTTTGGATGTAGGCCTTGTTCTTGTAAAACTCGACTAAAACTATAAAAACCACCTAGTGATTGTTCAAATTTAGGTTTCGAAACAAAAGTTCCTTTTCCTTGTACACGATACAATGTGCCTTCTTGAACTAATTCTTCAATCGCTTTTTTCGCTGTGTTTCTACTTACTTGGAACAACTCCATTAAACGATTTTCAGAATCAATTTTATCACCTGGCTTCCATTCACCTCCTCTAATGCGCGCATCTAAACGTTGCTTTAGTTGATGATATAATGGAATAATACTTTTTTGATCTAACGGTTTCATACGTTACTCATCCTCTTCTTACTTCTTCATAAATTCAATATATCATCATTTCATAAAGATTGACATTATTTGAATGCATCTTTCTGTTGAAAAGCAACTGATCCTCTACAAATTGTCAATTCCACTGCACCATTTTCTCCTAGAACTACGATATCAGCATCTTTTCCAACTTGAATAGATCCTTTTCGATCGTATACACCTAGGCGTTTAGCCTGATTAGCAGAAGTGACCTGTAGTTGTTCGTGAATAGTAAGCCCTAGCCATTTTATGAGATTCAGTCGTGCATTATTCATCGTGACGATACTACCTGCGAGTGATCCTGTAGAAGTTAAAATGCATTTACCATCATTAACCGTCACCTTTTGACCACCTAAATCATAAACCCCATCGGACATTCCCTTTGCTCGAATTCCGTCTGTAATAACGAGCAATCTATGAAGCCCTTTCATCTTTACAACCATTTTCAATAAGTCTGGATGAAAATGAATGCCATCGGGGATGACTTCAACAAAAACATCATCATTTAAAAGTGCACTTCCTACGACACCTGGATCTCGATGATGCAATCCTCTCATTCCATTAAAGAGATGCGTAGCATGCTCAACTCCATGTTCTATAGCTTGCAAACATTCATCATACGAACCATCTGTATGCCCCATTGATGGAATAACATCGTTACTTTTAAGTTCCTTAAGCAACTCAAATTGGTTATCTAATTCAGGAGCAAATGTTAAAACTTTAATATTGTCTCCAGATATCGTTTGCCATTCTTTAAACAAACTAACATTAGGCACTAGAATAGCACCTTCCGGTTGAGCCCCTTTTTGTTCCTTATTAATAAATGGACCCTCAACATGAATACCTAACATCTCTGCCACACCTGAAAGATTATTATCTTTCATATAGCTTGCAAGATTTTCAATAACCTCATTTATATGTAATATTGGATTTGTCATCGTTGTTGCAAGGAAAGAAGTTGTTCCCTCTTTGGCAAGTGCATGGGCTATTTCTTCAAAAGATTCATTAGTCGAATCCATAAAATCATATCCGGCAGCACCATGTATATGCATATCGATCATACCTGGAATAACATATTGTTTTCCGGTACAATCAAACACTTGGTCCACATCGCTATATAGCGGACAATCTACCATTTCTCCAACTGACTCAATCTTTTCCCCTTTTATATAAACAAAACCATTTTGAACAATTGTTTTTTCAAGAACAACTGTTGCGTTAATTAATATTATATTTTTCATGATATAGTACCTTCTTCAAATTGCTGTTTAGTATTTTTATCTTCTTTCTGTATAGAACCATCCGATTCGCCTTTTATCTTGAAAATTTGGGATGACATCCATGTGAGAAATAGTATCGTTACACTTATTCCAAAAAACGGCAGTAGACCTGGTATGAATAAGAAAATTCGATACAACACATAGAGACCGATAATAGAACCAAGCATTTGGAGTGGAAATGAGATACTTAATAGAAGAGATGTCGAAAAATAACGAGAGAATGGTAGGTCGTAATGCGCAAACACTTGGAATATATTCATTACCATTACAGCATACAAAATCGTAATCATGACAATCAACGTCAACATGAATAAACTATAACTACCACTCATATTTAAGACAATTTTCAAATTGATTATTAAAAAATAACCAATACCAATCAAAATAACACCAATCTTATTTGAGTTAATAAACTCTTCTTTATATACTTTCCAATAATTTTTTATAAGTGTTTTTAAATCATCCTGACCATGTAATCTTTTTCTCATGATCGAAAATAATCCTACAGTAGCTGGTGATATACCAAAAATAATTAGACCTAGTATAGTTAATCCAATCCACATTAGTTGCAGCACAGCTAGCATCGTCACAAATTCTACAAACCAATAGAGCTTCCCTTTCCATCCGTTCATGTTCAATTATACTACCTCCCTTAAAGGGTAAAACTCATACAAGGAGAACCTTGTATGAGCAATTTTAAATTTACTTTTCACTTTTAGTGCGATCATATGCTGCTTGAGCCGTTTTAAGATAATCTTGTAATCCCATTTTATCAAGAGTCTTCTTGTAGTCATCCCACTTACTGAAGTCTTGTTTACCAGTAATGAAGCCTGCAGTCATTTCATCAATGTATGTCTGAACATCTGTCATAATTGCACTAACTTTATCATTTTCTTCAAGAGTATAGTTCAGTCCTGGAAGAATTTTATCATGTGGTATCGTGTATGGTTTTGCTTTCTTAGCATTTAGTGCAGATGGTTCTTTACCTTCAGCACCTTGGAAGAATTTTTGTCTAACCATTCCAGGGTAATATCCTCCTGGCCAAGTTAAATATTCACTAATTGCTTGGTCTAGATTTTTTCCATCAGGATTATCTGTAATCGTATCTAAATACTTGAAGTTACCATCCTTATCTTCTTCATACGTAACGCCCTCAAAGCCCATAAAGAACATCTTCGAACCTTCTTCACCATAGAAGTAGTCCATCCAGCGAACCATTGCTTCAGGGTTTTTCGCTTTATCAGTTATAACAAACATGCCTAAGTTTCCAAGTCCATTTGTAACTGCGTTGTAAGCACGTTCTCCAGTAGGTCCTTCAAGAACAGGCACACCTACGTATCCATCAAGTTTTAGTAATTCTTTTGGATCAACATCGCCTAATAAACCAACATTACCTTTAGACGCTTCCGCATGAAACACTTGTGGTTCTACTGTGAAAACATCTTGGTTTATTAAACCTTCTGTATAAAGCTTGTTTAAGAATTTAAGCAATTCCTTGTATTCATCAGTAGCTGGAACAAAGCGGAATTCTTCAGTACCTTCTTTAAAGTCAAGGTTTTTGTTCATAACCCCTTGTTTATTCAAACCAAACGATCCGCGTAAATAGTCGGTGTACATGTTAATACCGTATCCACTACCCCATGGAATTTCATCAGCTTTTCCATTACCATTTGGATCTTTTTCTTTGAATGCTTTCAATACTTTGTATAATTCTTCTGTAGTCTCTGGCTCTTTTAGTCCCAATTTGTTCAACCAATCTTCTCTAATCCAAGGTGTCCCTAAAGTCATTGCTTCGAATTTCGGATCATAAAATGTAGGGAAACCATAAATATTTCCATCTGCCATCGTAATACCTTGTTTTACTGATGGATACTCTTCTAAAATCTTTTTAAAATTTGGTGCATATTCATCGATATAGTCATTTATTGGAAGAAAGACACCTTGCTGTCCATATTTAATTAAATCTGTTTTTGGAAAAGCCGAAGCAAAAAATACTTCTGGATAGTCTCCTGATGCAAGCATTAAATTTCGCTTTTCTACTAACCCCTCAACTTGAGTGGTTTTCCAGTTCACATCAACATTCGTCATTTTCTCATATTCATCCCAAAGCATTAGTTTGTTCCAATCTTGCGAAGCAAAGAATTTTGCTCCAAAGCCTTCAACTTCGATTTTCTCTTTTACTATGGGCATTCCTGTTTTATTAACATCGTCCGCTTTTTCGCTTTTTCCAGTAGACCCTTCATCACTAGAACAAGCACCTAAAATACTAGATGTTAGTAATAGACTTGTTACAATACCAGCAAAATATCTCTTCTTCAATACAATCTCCCCCTCGTATATCTCTTTTCTTTGCTACCCCTTAAGTGAGCCGATCATAACCCCTTTTACAAAATATCGTTGTAAAAACGGATAAAGCATAAGCATCGGCAAGTTTGCCACTATCAGTACTGCATATTTCAATCCTTCGACACTTAGTTGTTGAGCTAAAAAGCTTTCAGAAGTTGCTTTAATCATGTCATCAGTTTGACCTTGAATCAGTATTTGTCGAAGAATCAATTGAAGTGGGAACTTATCTTGATCTTGCAAATAAATCAATGCTTGGAAGTATGAATTCCAATGGCCTACTGAATAGAAAAGTACCATTACTGCAATTACAGGAAATGATAATGGTAGGACAATACTCCAAAGAATTTTGAAATTCCCTGCACCATCAATCATTGCCGACTCCTCTAACTCATGAGGAATAGACTGGAAGAACGTACGCATTATGATAATATTCCAAACTGCAACAGCATTCGGAATGATCATAACCCAAAACGTATTTAACATTCCTAAATCACGAATAAGTAAATATGTTGGGATAAGCCCCCCACTAAAGAACATTGTGAAAACGATAAATGCCATTATGAATCCGCGTCCCTTTAAATCTCTGCGTGACAACGGATATGCAGCTAGAATGGTCATGATAACATTTAAGATAGTACCAAATACTGTATATTTCAACGTGTTCACAAAACCGTTAATAATATCCTCGTTCTTGAATACCTTTTCATATGCATCTAATGTAAATTCTTTAGGCCATAACCACAGCTCACCTGATAAAACATACTGTGGGTTACTAAGAGATGCACTGAGAACAAAAACCAACGGATAGATTACTAGTAAAGCGACAATTGCAAGAAATACAATGTTGAATATATTAAACGCGCGATCTGTTTTCGTTTCTCTCAATTTAGTCACCCCTTACCATAGACTTGTCTCATTCACTTTTTTCGCAATTTGATTTACCATGATGAGCATGATGAAGTTTATGAGCGAGTTGAACAGTCCAACTGCAGCTGAGAAACTATATTGAGCTTCCAAGATACCACTTCGGTATACGAAAGTTGAGATAACATCAGACGTCGACATATTTAAATCATTTTGCATAAGAAATACTTTTTCAAATCCAACAGCCATAACTGAACCTGCATTCAAAATGAATAGAATAACAATTGTAGGCATAATTGCTGGAATGTTAATATGAATAATTCGTTGGAATTTTGATGCACCATCAATCATTGCAGCTTCATGTTGTGCAGGATCCACCGCAGCAAGTGCAGCAATATAAATGATTGAGCTCCACCCCATTGTTTGCCACACATCAGAAATTACAAACAAAGATTTAAACCAACCTGGCTCTGTTATAAAATCAATTGAATTGCCTCCAAATAACATAATCACTTGATTGACAAGACCATCCGATTTCAAGAACAATAGAAGCATCCCAACGACAACAACCGTTGATAAGAAATGCGGTGCATATATTACTGTCTGAACAAATTTCTTATATCGTAAGCTTTTCACTTCATTTAACATTAGAGCTAGAATGATAGGAACTGGGAATGAAACTAATAGCGTGAATATTCCAATTCCTAATGTGTTTTTAATAAGTCTCCAGAAATAGTAACTATCAAAGAATCTCTCAAAGTGTTTAAATCCTACCCAAGGACTCCCCGTAATCCCTTTTGTCGCGATAAAATCTTTAAATGCGATCTGCAGACCATAAAGAGGAAAGTAATGAAATATAACAAAGTATAAAATAACAGGTGTAAGTAATAGATAAAGCTCCCAGTTTTTCTTGAATGATTTTTTCCATTCACTTCGAGCACTTTTCTTCACTTTCGGTCTATTTTTTAATGGCTTCTTTATTTCACTTTTCTCTATTTCATCTACATAACCTACACCTTCATCCAGTTTAGTCATGGTCACACCCCTTTTCTTACAAACTTATTAACTGTGTACGATAGTAGATTCTTGAGAAATGTTAACTACTTTACCACCCGAACGGATAGATTCAGTAGCTGCACATCCAACTGCTACGCTCATTCTTCCAGCAAATGGAGTTGTAAGTGGTTGTTTATTGCGTAAGATTAATTCAACAAAATCTTGTGCAATTTTCGGATCTGCACCGCCATGACTTCCTTCTTCTGGTTTCATTTCGTATGTTACATTACTAAACTCTTTCACAGTGTTAGTTTTACGTGTTTTTAAGTATATTTTGTCGTTCACATCATCGTTCTCTATACGACCTTCTGTACCGATGAATGTATAGTTACGGTTATAATCTGGTGTAAAGTGACATTGCAGATACGATGCCTTAATGCCGCCTTCAAGTTCCATAATAAGCATATTGTTGTCTTCCACATCGATTTCTTCTCGGAAAGCACATTCCGTAAATGTATGAGGAACATATTCAGGACATGTATTCTTTAAATCACACTCAGGACATGTTAAAGTGTTTGGCTTGTCCCCTCCGTAGTAATCAAGTGAACCAAATGCCGAAACTTTTGTCGCATATTTACCTGAAATCCAATGGATAACATCAAGATCATGCGAACCTTTTTGTAATAGAAGAGAAGTTGTATTTTTTGAATTCCCGTGCCAATCGTGGTAGTAGAAATAGCCACCAAATCCTACGAAGTGACGAACCCAAATAGTTTTCAATTCGCCGATAGCACCTGAGTCAATAATGTCTTTCATAGTTTGGTACATACTCATATAACGCATGTTGAACCCAACCATTAAATGCTTTCCCGATTTTTTCCAAGCTTCAATAATTCGGTCACAACCTTCGACCGTAATAGCAAGTGGTTTTTCAGAATACACATGTTTTCCAGCTTCAAGAGCGGCAATTACATGTTCTTCATGTAAATAATCTGGAGACAATACTGCAATTGCATCGATATCATCACGAGTCAATAATTCTTTGTAGTCTTTTGTTAAAAATAACGGTGAGCCGATTTTTTCTTGAAACTTATCTAATCGTTCTTGAGATAAATCAGCAAGTGCAACAACCTCTGATTCACCATCTGGTTTGTGCCAATACTGAGCAAGCCCACCACGTAAACCTGCACCAATGACACCAATTCTTACTTTTTTCATTTTTACACCTCATCTATTTTTGAATTATTTAAACAACGGGGAATATTTCCTGATTTATGGAAAACGTTTTCCCAAAGAGTTTTAAAAATTAATTTACGATTTGTTATGTAGACTGGCGAACTAATAATTCGAATGGTAATAAGGTTTTTAATACCATATTCGGATTATCTTCAATTTGACTCATTAACGTTCTTGCTGCTATTACACCCATTTCGTATTGTGGAACTGATATTGTTGTTAACGCAGGAACAATGTATTGTGCCATTTCGTTATTATCAATTCCTATGAATGCAATATCACCTGGAATATTAAGTCCAAGTTCATGAGCAGCCCGCATTGCTGCAATTGCTAGTAAATCACCTGCACAAAAAATTGCGGTTGGACGGTTATTTTTTGTCTCACTCAATATTTTTTTTGCTGCCAGATAGCTTTGTTCCATGCACCAATCAGAATTAATGATCCAGTGCTTTTCAATTGCTAATTCAAAATCATTCATTGCCTTTTTAAAGCCTTTGTAACGTTTTTCATTCGTCATTTCAATTCCAATTCCACCGCCGATGAAACCAATTTTTTCATGACCTCTTGTAATTAAATGTTCAACAGCTTGATACGCAGCTTCTTCCCTATCATAATCCACAGTAGAAATTGCATGATCACTATAGTTAAAGTCAACACCAACGACTGGAATCAGCTCCTGAATTTCAATGAGTTTTTCTTCGTCAACCTCATCAATCAGTAATACACCATCTACTTCTTTTTCTCGGATTATTTGATGAAAAAGTACATCATCTTCTAAGTCTTCATTGCTTATCAACAATAAAGTATAGCCCGCATCATTTAATGTTTCGTTAATGCCTGAATAAATTTTAGAAAAGTAAGGGTTAGTCTCCGCTAAACGTGGGCTTGCGAGCCATGCGATCCTCTTTGTACGTTTCTTCTCTTGCGATGAAGATGATACAAGTTGTCTTGCATATTCATTTGGTATATAACCTAGCTCTTTAACTGCCTTCCAAATTTTCTTCTTCGTATCAGGGTTCACATTCCGTGTCGGATCATTTTTTATAACGCGTGAAACTGTTGTAATTGAAACACCAACATGTTCTGCTATATCTTTTAACCTAACCATTTTATGTACCTCATTCCCTTGCAACCGTTTTCAATTCCTATTATTATACAACATATTTTATAGTAGTATAGGAAATTTTTTACTCACTCTACATTAGGTCAACAGGTTGTAGGTACAAGTTAAATTAAAAAATATCCGAAATATCAATACCTTTTCTATATTCTGAAAATTGGTACTAAATACAATATATATTCCGTAATATTAATTGTCAATATATTTTTTTATTTACTTTATTAACATAATTTATCATTAAACCCGTCTTTAAATTCCAGGGTTGTTTAATGTTAAAACAAAATTAATCTAGTGCTATCAGCGTATTCATGCGTTTTACCAATACTTATTCTTCAGATGTAATCATTATTGGGATCTCATGAATATTGTAGATCTTTAAGTATTCTCTTTTTTTAAATTCTATGATCAAATTTCAATAATATGTAAATTCATAGATCTAAGTCAATATCTTGGACACAAAAAAGTTAAGTCAGGCTGTTGCTCGACAGCCCCTGAAAATCCTTCTAACAGGAATGCTCCCTTAAAGGGTAAAACTCATACAAGGAGAACCTTGTATGAGCAATTTTAAATTTACTTTTCACTTTTAGTGCGATCATATGCTCCTTGAGCAATTTTAAGATAATCTTGTAATCCCATTTTATCAAGAGTCTTCTTGTAGTCATCCCACTTGCTGAAGTCTTGTTTACCAGTAATAAATCCTGCAGTCATTTCATCAATATATGTCTGTACATCTGTTATAATCGCACTAACTTCATCATTTTCATCAAGAGTATAATTCAATCCAGGAATGATGACTTCGTCTTTGATAACATATGGTTTTGCTTTTTTTGCATTTTGTAAAGAAGCTTCTGTTCCTTCAGCACCTTGGAAGTATTTTTGTTTAACAATTCCAGGATAATATCCTCCTGGCCACATTAAGTAGTCACTGATTGCCTGGTCCATACTTTTCCCATCAGGATTATCTGTAATTGTATCTAAATACTTGAAGTTACCTTCCTTATCTTCCTCATAAGTTACGCCTTCGAAGCCCATAAAGAACATCTTGGAACCCTCATCACTATAGAAGTGGTCCATCCAGCGAACCATTGCTTCAGGGTTTTTCGCCTTATCCGTTAGTACGAACATGCCCAAGTTTCCAAGCCCATTTGTAACTGCGTTGTAAGATCGCTCACCAGTAGGACCTTCAAGAACTGGTACACCTACATATCCATCAAGTTTATATAATGTTTTTGGGTCAACGTCGTCTAACATCCCAACATTACCTTTAGACGCTTCTGCAGCAAACACTTGTGGTTCAGTTGTGAACACATC
This sequence comes from Viridibacillus sp. KH_047, assembly GCF_057838945.1. Classification (NCBI taxonomy): domain Bacteria; kingdom Bacillati; phylum Bacillota; class Bacilli; order Caryophanales; family Caryophanaceae; genus Viridibacillus; species Viridibacillus sp. KH_047. The sequence continues at coordinate 2,332,896 of NZ_CM174479.1, forward strand.
TTTGTTAATCAAACCTTCTGTATACAGCTTATTTAAATACTTTAGTATTTCTTTGTATTCATCGGTAGCTGGAACAAAGCGGAATTCTTCAGTACCTTCTTTAAAGTCAAGATTCAAGTTCATAGTCCCTTGCTTGTTTAGACCAAATGACCCGCGTAAATAATTGATGAATGGTTTAATAGTATATCCGCTGCCATATCCAATTTCATCCGCTTTTCCATTACCATTTGGGTCTTTCTCTTTAAATGCTTTCAATACTGTATACAATTCATCTGTAGTTTCTGGCTCTTTTAATCCTAATTTTTTCAACCAATCCTCTCTAATCCAAGGTGTTCCTGCATGTAGAGATTCAAATTTCGGGTCATAGAATGCAGGGAAGCCGTAAATATTGCCATCTGCCATTGTAACACCTTGTTTTACTGATGGATACTCTTCCATAATTTTCTTGAAGTTTGGTGCATATTCATCAATATAGTCGTTTAATGGTAGAAAAACACCTTGTTTTCCGTATTTAACTAAATCTGTTTTAGGAAAAGCTGAAGCAAAGAATAGTTCTGGATAATCTCCAGCTGCAAGCAATAAATTTCTTTTCTCAGGTAATGCTTCAACTTGTACTGTTGTCCAGTTCACTTCAATATTTGACTTTTTCGCGTACTCATCCCAAAGCATCAGTTTGTTCCAATCTTGTGATGCAAAGAATTTTGTTCCAAAGCCTTCAACTTCGATTTTCTCTTTTACTATGGGCATTCCTGTTTTATTAACATCGTCCGCTTTTTCGCTTTTTCCAGTAGACCCTTCATCACTAGAACAAGCACCTAAAATACTAGATGTTAGTAATAGACTTGTTACAATACCAGCAAAATATCTCTTCTTCAATACAATCTCCCCCTCGTATATCTGTTTTCTTTGTGACCCCTTAAGTGAGCCAATATAACCCCTTTTACAAAATATCGTTGTAAAAACGGATAAAGCATAAGCATTGGCAAGTTTGCTACAATCAGTACTGCAGTATGAATTCCAATGGCCTACTGAATAGAAAAGTATCATTACTGCAATTACAGGAAATGATAATGGTAGGACAATACTCCAAAGAATTTGCAGCCCGCATTGCTGCTATTGTAAGTAAATCACCTGCACAAAAAATTGCGGTTGGACGGTTATTTTTTGTCTCACTCAATATTTTTTTTGCTGCCAGATAGCTTTGTTCCATGCACCTATCAGAATTAATGATCCAGTGCTTTTCAATTGCTAATTCAAAATCATTCATTGCCTTTTTAAAGCCTTTGAAACGTTTTTCTTTCGTCATTTCAATTCCAATTCCACCGCCGATGAAACCAATTTTTTCATGACCTCTTGTAATTAAATGTTCAACAGCTTTATACGCAGCCTCTTCCCTATCATAATCCACAGTAGAAATTGCATGATCACTATAGTTAAAGTCAACACCAACGACTGGAATCAACTCCTGAATTTCAGTGAGTTTTTCTTCGTCAACCTCATCAATTAGTAATACACCATCTACTTCTTTTTCTCGGATTATTTGATGAAAAAGTACATCATCTTTTAAGTCTTCATTGTATCAACAATAATGTATAGCCCGCTTCATTTAATGTTTTGTTAATGCCTGAATAAATTTTAGAAAAGTGCGGGTTAGTCTCCGCTAAACGCGAGCTTGCGAGCCATGCAATCCTCTTTGTACGTTTCTTCTCTTGCGATGAAGATGATACAAGTTGTCTTGCATATCCATTTGGTATATAACCTAGCTCTTTAACTGCCTTCCAAATTTTCTTCTTCGTATCAAGGTTCACATTCCGTGAAGGATCATTTTTTATAACGCGTGAAACTGTTGTAATTGAAACACCAACATGTTCTGCTATTTCTTTTAATCTAACCATTTTATGTACCTCACCCCCTTGCAACCGTTTACAATTCCTATTATTTTACAACAGATTTTATAGTATTATAGGAATTTTTTTGCCAGATTTATACTAGGTGAACAGGTTGTAGGAACAAGTTGAATTAAAAAAATATCGAAAATACCTAATTTTTTTGTATTCTGAAAATTTGTACTGAATACAATATATATCCATGGATATTAATTGTCAATTTATTTTTTTATTTACTTTATTAACATAATTAACCATTAATTAAGTCTTTAAATTCTGTGGTTGTTAAATGTTAAAACAAAATTAAACTATTACCATCAACGTATTCATGCGTTTTAACAATACTTATTCTTCAATAGAAGAAACTCATTTCATTATGATTTAATCATTCTATTTACATGAAATATAAAAAGGATATCATTGTGTCAACGCAAAACAAAAAGCACCCATTAGGATGCTTCAGTTTTAGAACGAATTATTTTCTATCCAAACACCATTTTTATCTGCTGGATCAAAAGACGAAACTATTTGTAATTTTGCATTCATTATCGCTATTTTTTCAGAAGGAAAATTTGATACATATGCAATATATGGTTCTGCATGCTTACTGCTATGATAGTAATGGCTGTTTGCAAATTTAAAATATCCATGAGCATCTTTAGTAATTCTTATTTGAATCTTCTGATCACCAATTTTAACGATAAATTGACTAACAACTTCTTCGACACTCTCAAATGCTTCATCTTCTAAATAATCTATATCTAACATGATATTCGCCTCCCACACTAATTATAAGTTGTAGAAGACTCCGAGTCTGTGATGTAAATCACAACACTAAACTTACAATACTGATAATCCCTCATAAAAAAATACATGAAGCATAAAATAGTTATGATATGACATTGATTACTGGAGGCTAATAGTTTGAAGGGAAATAATAAAAGCTTAGGACAAGATAATGGAAATGACTTATCACTTCAGGCCGCTGAGCTACTCGTTCTTGGGGTAGCAATAACTACACTCGGTGAGACAATATCCACAATTTCAGCATTTCTTGCATTAGAGACAGAACGACAAGAAAAAAAGAATGCGAAAAAGGATAAGGAAGATAATAAAAATAGGCAAAAACAGATTGATTTTTTAACCACTGAACTAGAAAAACTAAAGAATCAAGTTAATAAACAGAGACCTTTTAAAAAATAGTATGAAAAACACTTCTGTGTAAATTTTGAACGAATAAAATTTTTTCATTTTTTTACAACGTGCTTTGCAAATTCTATTATTGAGTATAAGTAAATTATTGCGGAACTTTCCCCCGAATTCTTGTACTTTTCATAATCTTTCAGATGATAAACTTGATAAACTGCACCTCTCCTTGTTCATCCATACTAATTTGAAATTTCTCAACCTCAGCTTCTTCAATTGCTTTCTTTCACTTGCAAACAAATAGAACCTATTGCATTCTCTTTTGTTTCTTCGACTTCAAAGGTCTGTTACATTTAGTACATAGCTCCATAGCAAACCTCCAATTCATCCATTTTATAAAATCCTAAAACGTACAGGCACCTATTAACTCAAAAAACATATACTGTGCAAAAAGGATTGATAATTATGCCTTGGCATTATAAAATTGGTTACTTAATAGGACAACCAGTTGGAATCTCATTCACAAATGGTCAAGGGACTTCAGGTGTTCTGTGTGGTGTATCAGGCGGACAACTTCTTGTTACTGAATACCTATATCAAGCACAATTCGCCCTCAAACAATATGACTTACACATGATCCACGATATCAATGGATTTCCATCTTGTCATAACCAGCAGTTATATTAACAAAGCATCCATATAGGGTGTTTTTTGTTTATAATTGAATATAGTAGGCATGGTGCCGAAAAATTAATTTACGTCCTCAAATAAACGAACATTCAATAAGTATTAGTTAGACAATTTCTTTTACCACAGTAAAAAAGCACCCGAAGGATGCCGAATTTTACTCTGTAATTAGAGTTGTTACCTTTATTATTACATTTCGGCAGAGTTAAGTAACTTAAGTAAGTTGCCCTCTATATTCCAATCCAAGTCTTTTCTTTACTTCTTCATTTACTTGATTTCTTAAAGCTACTTTAGAGTAACGTAATTCCTTGTCATTTCCTCGAGTCTTAACAGTATAAGCGACGAAATATTCGTCAATCTCCTTTGTACCTTCCAATACCTTCATGCCATGCATACCCAATGTTCGGCTCACATCTCTTAGATCTCTCGTTAAATTTTTTAATTCCCGATCTATCCACGCTTTAAAAGCAAAATTTGTTTTCAACGAATCCATATGTTTTTTATCACGCTCTAAAGTGCGTAGTGTAAGCTCTAATATGATTGCATTATGAATATGAATTTGTGGGTCTTGATGAATCATACAACTACATTCTCTTTTCGAATTATTACTGGACTAGTAGCAAGAACATTTTCTATGTTGAAAGTTCTTTTTGCATGTTTTACAAAGCAATAAGCTTGGAAAATTCCATCGGTCATTTTAATGATTTTCACACGCCTTTTAGTTATTTCTCCACCTTTCGACATATACATTAAATCAATAATTTGATTGCGCTGCATGGCTTTGATTAGCTTCTCTTTCACTATATTCACTCCTTTTTCATTAGTATACAGAACATTTGTTCTCATTTCAAATAAAAAAATAACCAATTAGCTTTTAATCACTAACTGGTAAGACTATGTTTAATTTGTAATTATTTAAAAAAACAGACTATTGTAGTAAAATGGGATAGATTATTAACAAAGTTTTTTTAACAAAATACATATTAATTGTAACAGGTGAAGAATTAGGCTATCACGATGAAACAATCATTTAAATAAAACAAGAGTTATAAAAAGGTGGATAAATGATGATATATCAAAAGGATAATAGTGTTCTTATTCGTTCAATGATGAAAAGCGATGTAGAAAAGTTTGTCACTGCGTTCGCAGAGCAAAATTGGGAGAAACCGTCTGAATTATTCAACGACTATTTCAATCAGCAGGAGAAGAATGAAAGGTCTGTAATAATTGCTGAAGTAAACAATGAAGTTGCTGGATACGTTACATTACTCCCGAAAACTGAAGTTGGTCCTTTTGCATTTAAAAACATACCGGAAATCGTTGACCTAAATGCACTTATTAAATTTCAGAATAAAGGTATCGGCAACAAAATGATGGATGTAGCAGAGAGACTTGCCAAGGATAAAACCGACTTTGTTTCGCTAGCAGTTGGATTGCATTATGGATATGGTTCTGCTCAACGAATGTATATAAAACGAGGTTATATTCCTGATGGTTCCGGCGTTTGGTATAAGGGTGAACAATTAGAACAATATGCAAAATGTGAAAATGATGATGATTTAGTTCTGTATTTCCTTAAAGATTTTAAAGTAATTAATTATTGAATATTCTAACTAATGACCTTTTGTCTTTTTGAAACTAAACAAGGCGGAGACGCAATAGTGAACTCAGATGGTAGTCAAGGGCTGTTTGTGCAAGTATTCCACGATAGCATCCGAATTGCGGGACGTGAATTTGCGAACAAGCGGATGGAACGTTTCCAGGGAGTTGCAACAAAATATCTTGATAACTACCTTTACTGGTTCAGATGGCTTGAACTTGGTAAAAACTTAGCATTTGAAAATCGAGTTGAGCAATTGCTTATTTCAGCGTGTCAAAAATCGAATTATATAACTGTAAATATGCTAAGAAGTGCCTAATAAAAGACCTCAAAAAAAGAGGTCAAATATTAGTATTTGAGAAAATAATCAAATATTTCATTTTAATTTTTCAGGATTCTTAATTTTTATTGACGCTACTTCTCCACAATCCAAGCAAACGGTATAAACTTTCTCTGAACCAATAGCCATTTTTCTATCTAAAGGTCGAAGATTTATATAATCTGTTGCTTGAACAAATGAATTTCCATCACAATACTTACAATTCATTTATGTTCACCCCCTTTAACTATTTTATAACAAAATTTGTAATCTTAAAAACATTTAAGACAGTATCAAATATGCTTTTTAATCTAAAAACAACAATCTTTTAGAAAACAGCCTTAACTTAAGAAGAAAATGAAAAAGGGTCTTATAATTTTATTAAAAGTCAAGTATTTTTTTATAAAGCTCTATAACTAAATAATTCAATACAATGTCACACATTATATAGAGTTAAAATGAAAGGATAGATTAACAGGGGGATTACCTGCTTACATCTATCCTTTTCAGATTGATGTTGAAAGACAAAAAAGTTGGGAACTAAAAACTCGATCCATTAGCTGTGGGTCGAGTTTTTTATCACACTAAAAAATTTAAAAGGGTTCCGCCTAATAATTGTGAAATATGTTAATATAATCACAAATGATTTATGAAGCAGTAGCAATTACTTTGTTGATTCAGATGTATATAAAAATGATTTTATCTATTATGTGGTCACGACAGATTTAAGTTGTTTACAACGCTAAGAAAAGAATAGTTACCAAACGATGGTTTGGGAACTTACTAAAATATTATACAAGCACCAATGCTAAAAATGTTTGACATTGAGAAACCATTACATTATCTTATATGTAGACCGATCACTATAATTTGGAGGTGGATAGCATATCGAATAAAAACCAATCACGGGAAAAAATTTTAAAGGCAGCGACACGATTATTTCATTTAAAGGGCTACCATGCAACGGGATTAAATCAAATTTTACAAGAAAGTGGTGCCCCAAAAGGCTCTTTATATTATCACTTCCCCAATGGAAAGGAGCAGTTAGCCGCTGAAGCCATCCAATTATCTGGAAAGATAATTGCAGCCGATATCCAGATACGTTTAAACGCTTTTGATGATCCGATTAAAGCATTTCAACATAAAATTCAAATGCTTGCTGAACAATTTAATCAATTCGAAAAGCTAGCCGAAATCCCTACTGTACCACTAGGCTTGCTCGCAGCTGAAACAGCACTTGTAAATGAAAATTTACGTCAAATTTGCGAAGAAACCTTTGGAATGTGGGAAAAATTATACATTGAAAAATTAATGGCTAGTGGCTATTCAGAAGAGCAAGCACATTTAATTGGTACTTCGATGAACGCACTCATTGATGGTGGTGTGACACTTTGTTTGACGAAAAAATCTAGCGAACCCTTACTACAGATTCAAAAGATGATTCCTTTATTGCTTGCCAAGTAATTAAAGGAATTTCTTTTCAATCTAAATTATATAGACCGGTCTAAAAAGTGTTTTGCAGAAAGGAAGTTAATTTTGACATCTACACAAATCGTACAAGTCCGTAATCCCAAAGCTATGGCTTTTGCACTCATGTTTGGGGCTTTTATTGGGTTGTTTAGTGAAACAGCCTTAAATATGGCACTCACAAATATTATGACCGACTTTTCTATTTCAGCAGCCACAGCACAGTGGCTGACTACGGGTTATTTATTAATGCTAGGCATTCTTGTGCCTGTATCATCTCTTTTAATTCAATGGTTTACAACGAAACAATTAGTCGTTACCTCTTTGTGCTTTTCAATTATAGGTACGATTTTAGCTGCTTTAGCGCCTAGCTTTTTCGTCTTATTAATAGGACGTTTAGTTCAAGCAGTAGGGACAGCGATTTTATTACCTTTAATGATGAATGTTATTTTGCTTATTTTCCCGATTCATAAACGCGGGTCTGTCATGGGGGTAATGGGACTTGTAATTACAACAGCTCCTGCGATTGGACCTGCCCTATCTGGTTTAATTGTCGACACGTTGGGTTGGTCGTTTATCTTCTGGATTAGCCTTGTGTTTTATGTGGGATTAATTGTATTTGGGCTTAAACTAATTGATAATGTATCACAAATTACGAAACCTGCCATTGATATCATATCAATTATTTTTTCTACACTTGGTTTTGGTGGGTTAATTTATAGTTTAAGTACTGTTGCAGAAAAATCATTAACTTCTACACTAGTATATATTCCATTTATGATAGGATTCATTGCTCTTGTTTTATTTATCATCCGTCAATTTAAGATGAAACAACCAATGATCAATTTACGTGTGTTTAAATATCCCATGTTTACATTAGGAGCGTTGTTATTATTTATTGGAATGTTTCTTATTTTATCAACAGCTATTTTATTGCCACTATATTTGAAAGGTTCTTTACTGGTTAGTGCAGCAATAGCAGGACTTATTCTTTTACCAGGAAGTGCTATGAATGCAATGTTGTCTCCGGTGATAGGCAAATTATTTGATCAGTTTGGCGCGAAGGCACTTTTACCACTGGGTTTTTTTCTAACAGTAATCTCAAGTGTTCTTTTTGTCCTGACGATTTCTATTGAAACACCCGTTTGGCAAATAGTCGTTTCATTCACGATTTTATTTATTGGAATTTCGATGATTATTATGCCCGCGCAAACAAATGGTTTAAATCAATTACCTCGTGAATTATACGCAGATGGTGCAGCTGTCATGAATACCTTACAACAAATTGCAGGTGCAACAGGGACAGCATTGGCGATTACATTAATGGTTAATGGGCAAAATAGATTTCTGGAAAGTTTCCCAGGATCTACAACGGCTGAATTATTGGCTGCTGGTACAAAGCACGCTTTCTTTTTCATAACATCATTCGCTGTGATAGGTTTTATCGCATCACTATTTATAAAACGCGTTCGCGTATAACAGAATCCCAAATCAAAGCTTGGTAACATTTCAAACAGCGACAAACACTGATTTAACAGTGCTTGTCGCTGTTTTTTATAGAAAATAACGCTCTGAGACGCTGCGAAAAATAATTTTAAAGAAGACTGTTCGATCCACTTGTTCTGAATGGCGATAACATATAAATAGAATCTCAATGAAAGGTTACCAAAGGGCGCTTTGGGAAGGTTATACTTCAATTAACAAGGTTTAGTTGAACAAGGATATGATAAAATAAAGGCATAAAATAATTAGTAATTTAGGAGAAAATTATGAAAAAATATACCTGTCCTTGTTGTGGTTTTAAAACATTTTCAGAAGAAAATGGTAGTTACGAAATCTGTACGGTGTGTTCTTGGCAAGATGATGGTGTAATGAATGATAACCCAGATTATTGGGGTGGTGCTAATGAGGTATGTTTAAGGCAGGCACAAAGAAACTATATTGAATTTGGGGCTAGTGAAAAAAGATTTAAAGGTAAATTAGTTAGGGAATTTTATGAAAAAAATCCATTATGGAAACCAGTTTGGGAAAGAGAAGCAAGCCTCAGTGAAACTAAAATTGTAAAAATACAAATTGAAGGGAATGTTTTGGTAAGTGGATTCAAAGAATCTATGCAGATTAATGAATTTATAGATGAATTTACTAACCTTCTTGAAAGTAAGGGACGGTCTTTTGGTGGTGAAATTAAACATGTAAGTACACTAATAGATAAAGAATAAGCATTTTAAGTAAAATGATAAATGCTATTCAACTAAACCAGCTAATAGAAAGTCAAGTAAAATATTTTTAATCGAAAAACACTTCATGTTATACTAAAAATGCACAACACAAATAACCCTCCTCATTAATGTGGAAGGTTTTTGTTCTATTTGAAAATACTGTAGCTAAATAGTTACTTGGAACGGTGTTTTCGTTTTTAAAATCGCATAAATCCAGTGTAAAAGCTTATTAGCACAAGCAATAATAGCTACTTTATACGGCTTACCTTCTTCGCGTTTTAAATCGTAGAAGGCTCGTAATCGTTTATTTCGTGCAATGGTTTCATCTGTTGTTTTCTTTTTACGGCTATCTCGAATTGAACAACGAACGGCTATGTAAAGCATGTGGCGAAGTCTAGCTGAGCCGCGTTTAGTAATGTGATTTTTCGTGCCTTTAAAGCGACCTGATTCGAAAACACTTGGGTCTAGTCCCGCAAAGGCTACTAACTTTTTCGGATGATTAAACCGCTCAATTTCCCCAATTTCTGAAAGTATCGTGGCTGCGATTTTTTCACCTATACCGGGAAGTGACTGGATTAATTCATATTCTTCGAGTTGTGCCGCCAATTGATCAATCTCACGCTCTAACGTAGAAAGTTGTTGGCGGTACGCTTGAAGTAAATCAATATACATATTCAGACTGACAAGAAGGCTTTGATAAAGCGTTGACTGAAATGGGTTACGTTCTGCAGCTGCGATTAATCGCTCAGCTCTTTCGTACGCCCACTTATACGAACGTGCTTTACAATGCTTATCAATAAATTGTGCAATCTCTTCTACACTTGTATTTAGTACTGATTCAGATGTAGGGAAGGACTGTAAAGTCCTTAATGAAATCTCAGCGTATAAATCACCAAAAACTCCTTTATACTCAGGGAAAACTTGATCTAATATAGCTTGGAATTGTAGCTTTGTTTGAACCATAATTCCCGTCATATTTTCGTGTTGCCTTGTCAGATGCCTAAGGTTTAAAAGCTGAATACCACGCTTTTTCTGAGGCTCTAAATCCTCTTTGTAATACAGTTCACCTAAGTGATAGGCATCAATGGCATCTGTTTTAGTTTTTCGTAAACTAGAGCTTTTCGCTCGATATGAAACGAGCGGATTGACGATAATGACAATGTATTCTCTAGTTTCTAAAAACTGTACAACTGAGGCATGATAATGGCCAGTTGATTCCAAAACAACAGGTGGTTTTAATCCTGTTTGACGCTCTAAATCTAGTAAATAAGAGTGTAACTCTTCAAGTCCTTCCACCGTATGTTCAATCTTCACACTGTTTTTATAGGGCATTTTTTTATCCAAGAACATTTGAACCTGACTTTCACCTTTGGCGACATCCAGACCAACTACTGGATTCATAGTTTATCTCCTCCTCATGTAGTGTATTGACCGGTAACCTCTATCTAGCTTGTTATTCATATCTTCGCTTGTTATACGGGATCTATTTGTCCCAACCAGCCTAATCATGTGTTAACAAGTAGAGGGCGAACTGTTTAGTTGTCGGGATTAAATCCCACGGGTGCTTCCGTTCTACCCCGGCTACTATCAATCTATAAATTGAATAAAAAATAGTCAACCAGATTTCTCTGGCTAACCTTATAATACGAACAGGGGCTTTAGTGCAACACGTATTTATAACATATACATAAATGAATCTAATAACGTTCCCAAACGCAAGTTTGGGCATACACCATTAAGCTACGAATGTTGTTAAAACAACGTTTCGTGGCTTTTCTGTATGAACTTGTTTATAAATAATTTTATACACTCTCTTCAAAAGTCAGTCATAGCAATGTTTAAGTGGTCTTTCGAGCATGGATGCATGATCGACTTTAATGAATAAAATCATGCATATTTCTTAACGTTGAAAAAAGTTAAGGTAGCCTTGTTAAAAACAATCTAACAAGGCTATCAGGGTATCTCATAAACTCTCTATTTAAACTGCTCAAAATGATTAGCAACCCATCGCTTTTGATTTTCTGCAACATATTGTTCAACTGCAATCAATCTATTCACCAATTCTTCTTTAGAAAGCTGCATATACTTCTTTCTAGCGTTTGTTAATCCTCTTTCGGGGGAAATCCTTCTTAAAGTGGATTCATCAAATGTAGTAGGCTTCTCTGGCTTTTTCCGAGCATTCTTTACTTTATAAGTTCTACTATGCTTTTTGTAATGCTCATATAATTCTTCATTTCGTTTAATAGTATTTATGTGAATACCTTTCTCTTTATCATCAAAGGCTTTTGAATGGTGACTAATATTATGATAGGTTACAGGAATGCCTTTTGAAACGAGGAAATCAATCGTTTGAATACCTATAGATACGGAACGCTCTTTACGTTGCTGATGAACTTTTACGAGCCATTCCCTCTTATCTGAATGGATTAATTCTTGCTTTCGGTTCATATTGACGTTCCTCTCTATATTGCTTAATTAAATCAATCTCTTTCAATTCAATCTTAGCTTGCTTTGCCATCTCTTTCGCTTTTCGAACTTCGATCTGTAATCCCATTTTCTTAAATCGCCTTTCCATATCTTTTGATAATTGAATGACTTCTAATAACTCATCCTCTTGGTCTGGTTCAGGTATTTTTGCTTTGCAGCCTAAACACTGCATTTTTGTAGGGCAAACATAATCTGTAACGCAAGTACCACCCAATACTTTATTAAATACACCTACTTTTTCTGCATGGGAATCAAATTCTTTTTGTAACTCCTGTGGACTTCTTAAATACACATCATCAATATCTACATAACTTGAAATGACATCATGTAACTCACTTACTGATTCTGCGATTTGTGTAGGTGTAGGAGCTGAATAATATTCAGTTATGTTAAAATCCTTTTGATGCAGCATTTTTGCGACAATATCAATCGGCATTTTTTGCAGTTGAACAGCTTCTGTCGCAAATGCATGACGTAATAGGTGTGTTTTTATTGTTACAGCTTTTCCGTCTTGCATCTCAAATAATAATCCATGAAGTAAAAATCGAATGGAACTGTATAAAGCAAATCTGCCTAATGCTTTACCTGCATATTGAAAATAATAAGGCAGAGGTATAGGGAATAAGTGCTTTCTTTCAACTCTGTATAGGACACTTGGAATTTTATCACCGTCATAATGTGCTTTTAACATTCTTGATACCGTTTGAATATGTTCCATCGTTTGTTTACTTAAATAAAACTCTTCTAATGAATCTCTTCCTTTAGGAATAGCTTTATAGGAATAATGTAGCTTGTTGTTAATTTTCTTTACCTCAATGCATTCTTTTGTATTATTAATTTGAAGTAATTCGTTCATTCTTGCACCTGTTGTTGTTAAAATGTCGATGGCTAATAGACCAAATGTACAAGCCACATAAAATGGTTCTACATCTATTAATAAGCCTTCTGCTTTATCCTTGTGTAAAGTGATAAATGTTGAAGGTGTTATTATACCTTTATGCTGTGAAAAAAATGGAAGGGGTTTTTGCTCGTTTTCAGATTCGTATCCCCATAAAGACAAGAAATTTAAAATCTTCTCATGTTCTTCGACTGGTCTGTTTATTGACCAATATCCTATAACATTCTGCTCAATTAATTCATTAAACCAAAGACCTTCGGCTACTGACTCACTCTCTGTGGACTCAGCACGAATAAACTCAAGGAAATAAGCATTATTTTCATCAGAATAAGTTGATTTTTTTTGTTTTGCTTGCTTTATAATTCCATCTGAAAAATCCTTTTGATGGTATAGTACAAAGGAAGGTTTATCCCATAAGCGAAAATGAAATACTTCTCCAATACGTTTTGGTTCTGCATAAGAAAATTCAATTGGTAATGATATTGAATCGGCTTCTACACTCCTTATTTGTTGCTGAAATGCATCTCTTAGTCTTTTCATTTGATTCCATCGTAAATTTGCTTCTGCTCGTATTGTTGAAAGATGTGGCACAATAGCATCTGTTTCATCTTTGCGAGTGTTTTGTGCTTGTTCCAAGGCTAATTTAGTAAAGGAAAAATCCCTAGCATCATATGAAAAGGGTGGTAATAAAAATTTTTGATAATATTCCTGTTCACCTGAAGGAAGGTTATTATTAATCCACTTATTAATTTGGTATTCAGATGATTTATAGTGTCTTAGTAACTCCTTTTTCATATTGTTAGTCGAATTGACACAGATATTACCTTGTAAATATTTATATAAATGAACATCCGCCTCGAAATCTGAAAATGAAGTAATGTTACATTCTCTAAGAATATCTTTGAATCTTGGATGCAAGGTCCTTATTTTGTTATAAATAGTTTGATAGTCTTTATTCATACTTGTTTCAGTTAATCCTATAAGCAATAGTTGATTTTTCCAATCAAAAGTTAAGCAAGTATTATATAGATATTTAAGCAATCGTTTATCCAATTTATCAATTAAAAATTCACCTCTGTTATTTTGTAGACACATTAATCGAGTATCCATTTGCCCAAGCATTTTATCGAACCATTCTGTTTTTGGTTTTAACTGCGTTGTTTCAGTCAAATTTATTCCAACCCTTCTAGTAATTCTTTTAAATCCTCATCAAAGTCTTCGATAGCTGACGATTTAATAACGCTCAACCTTTGCACTAATTTCCTCGAAGTTTGCTGTTGCTTAACATAGTCCTTTTCGTTTTTCTGCATTTGCTCCAACATATTCTCATGAGCTTCTCGATGTTTCGTTTCATCAAAATGATGCTCATACACATTCATCGTATCTGGATTTTTCCACTTCATATATTTAATCAGCTCGTTTTTTCGTTGATGAATTTCTGTTTCATTTTGTGCAACGTTATAAATCTCTCGTAACCGAGAAGTAACGAACCAGTGCCTTGCTTTATGTGGATTTAAACTTAGTTCATTACTCTTCATTGCTCGATTCCAGTGGTAGTACCAAGCGTGATAAGTAAGAGGTGTTCCATTTACTGATAAAAAGATAGGGGCATCATCAGGTAATTGTTCAAAATTCAAATGATTTTCGTCAAAGGATTTTCTTTCAGTATCTATGTAGTGAAACAATCTTTTCACCGTATCTTTACTAACACGTATAAACTTTATTTTTCGACCATGACTGCCTTTATTGAACGTGATGAATTCTTGCTGATTTTTCCGTTTTCGATAATCACCAGCTGTTAACTCAATAATTTCTGATGCCCTTGCCCCCGTTTCAAATAGCATACGAGCTATTACCATTTCACGAAGTGACCAACTTGCTTTTTTACCAGCTTGATATACTTGATAAGGTAAATCTATATCGTCAATGATCTGTGGATGCCATTCTTCGTTGATAATTTTAAAATAGGAATCTGTTAATCTTCGATGAGGAATAACCTCTTCTGTACCTGCAATTGAAGGCATTCTTGGCTTATCCTCTCGATCACCCTTTATCTCCCCTTTGTAGTTGTGCAAGAGAGCTTGACCATCTAAGAATGGATTACTATACGGATACTGTTTCAAACGAATCATAGACTTATAAAAAGATTTTAATGCCGATAAAAAACGACTTATCGTATTAGGGCTTTTACTAGTTAAATTTACAAAGCGAAACGTGTCTTTATCACGAATCTTACACTTCATTTCATGCATCAAATAATCTTCAACCACAACACGTATTTTTTCTTCTGAGTCATTCCATTGCACTTTGTTTCCTTGATAGTTGCTTTCTTTCGCTAACCACTTAAAAAATGGAAGTAGACAATTCAAATAGGATATTGCAGAACTTTTGTCTATTCTTCCTAAACAGTCATGGTAGTAATCTGTTAAAGGTAGAAAGGGTTGATTTTCTCTAAATACAAGTAGCTCATACTTACTTTCGATATGTTTAGGACAATATTCAAACCAATACAATTATTACCCCCCAAAGAGAACGAACGTTCTTATGTTAATGTATTTTTTCGTCATTGTAAAATATTCAATCTTTTAACAAATCAAAATGAGAAAGATAGCCAAAATAAAAAAGCACACTACTAAATTGAATTTAGTAATGTGCATTTTCATTAAATGTGTAACATTATAAGTGAAACACTATTAAATAAGACTTAATGTACAATTACTTGTACTTAATCTTACAGAGTAAGACCTTTTATTTTTTTCGATTAAAGTAGTACTTTTAAACCTTACTATACGCCATCTATTATTAAGATATTTGTTAGTTATAGCCATTTCATAAATACAAGTCACTACTAGTTCTTTTATTACTCATTATTATTCTTTCTGCAAGAAAAATTGATTATTTTTTTGTTTATACACGATTATTTAAGGTAATAATTAGCTAACTATAGCCTTAATTAAAGGAGTGGCATTTTGAAGATTTTATTAGTCTTATCTACCATAGTTTTACCTATTATTATGATTTTTCTTCAGAATAAAAATAAGATGATCGCAATACTTTTTAATATAATTGCAGTTATTTCAACCATTATATTTGGAAGTATTGCATCCACATCCATTTACCAAATCATCGTTGACAATGCTGTTTTTATGACTACAATCCACAAGGTTTTTCTTAATCCTCTCTTCTTGATTACTGGAGGATACCTTGGCATATACATCATATATAGATTAATGATTCTTACACTGGATGAAAGATAATATCTTCAATGATTGGTTTTTATATTTTTTGAACCATAGCTAATCGGTAAAGAGAGAAAATATTATTCCCCTCTCTTTTCTATTCGTAAACAAAAAAACTGACGAAAACTCGTCAGCTCCTCATATTACTATTTGTTTAACCATTATTATTTTAAATTGTTTAGATGATCTAGGCGATTTGAAAATACTATATGCCTTTTATTATCTTTAATGGTCCATTCGTGCAAGCTAGTGTCACCACAATGGAAAATTACATTTGTATCAAATGGAAGCTTTAAAAATGATTGATATAGTTTGTTTATCATTCCCCCATGACTAACAATCGCAATGGTTGCATCATCAGGATTTTCAGAAATGATTTTAGAAAGTATCTTTTCTGCTCTATATCTAAAATCTAATATAGACTCTTGTTCATAAACAGCATCATGAGGTGCTAGACCATTAACTATAGGATACTTTTCTTCCGCTTCTTCGCTTGAAAGCCCAGCTATTAATCCATTATTCCATTCCATTAAATCTTCTTCATATTCGATTTTAATTTGCTGTTTGTTACCCAATAATAGGGCAGTTTGAGTCGCTCTTTTTAAGGTGCTACTATAAATTTTATCTAATTTATAATGATCATTTACCCATTCTGATAAAAGTATCACTTGTTGTTGTCCAACTTCTGTCAGTTCAAAATCTGCTCTTCCTTCATGTACGTTCAGAATATCTGCTTCTGATTCTCCATGTCTAATGATCAATAGTCTCATATTTTATTCCTCCTATATAGTTGTTTAAAAATATTAAATCGGATATAAAAGTTAGCTGTATTTCCCTTTTATCTTACACTTATTCATATATGAAAATACATACAATTCTGGAGAAATTAATTATTTTTATCCTGTGAAGAAACAATTGTTTCTTCACATTGGCAAAGATTTAAATTACTATTATTGTTAAGTTAAAGAATTATAGGAATATTTAAGGTATTAGAAGAAATTCAAATGAAGAACAAGGGGGTAATAAGATGTTTCCTATATTAGAAACAGAAAGATTACTATTAAGAGAAATAACTACAGATGATGCAGAAGATATTTTCGCATATTTTTCTAATGACAATGTTACACGATATTATGGACAAGATACTTTAGAAGATATAACACAAGCAGAAAAATTCATCGACCTTTTTTCAAAAAACTATGCAGAAAAAAGAGGCATACGATGGGGTATTCAAAGAAAAGGGTTCAAGGGCATAATTGGAACAATTGGCTTTCATGCTTGGTCACCTAATCATAAACGAGCAGAAATAGGTTATGAAATTCATCCAGAACATTGGAGAAATGGTTATGCTTTAGAAGCGGTATCTAAAATTCTTTCTTACGGTTTTGATGATATGGAGTTAACTCGTATAGGGGCTATAGTATTTGTTGATAATGCTGCCTCTAGTAAGTTACTTACCAAAGTTGGGTTTCAAAAAGAAGGAGTTCTTCGAGACTATATGTACCAAAATGGTAAAGCTCACGATACATTCATTTACTCAATGCTTAAAAAAGAAAATACTAGTGTTATTTAAATAATGGCGACGTTATTCAAATATTAGGTCTTGGGAGATAAAAAAATAGAGTCGATTCTCCTCATGGTAGAATCAGCTCTATTTTCCATTTCCGATAATGATTTAATTTTCGAAAGAAGTTGCAACTTCTAAAGCTTTCATAGGATCTTTAACTTGATCAATGGTATAAACGATTTTTTCTTTTTGCCAAGTAATTCTGTTACTTGAGCGCTCTACGTCAAGGTGAACGAGTCCGTTTGGTTTAGGAATTGGGAGAGTGTTAGTTTCTAAAAACTTTGTTGCTTCTTTCGCTAGTTTTACTCCTTGCTCCCCTTTCGTTGTTAGCGAGCGTGTATTAAGTGCCCATCTTCCTTCATTCCAACTTGTAAATACTGAACCAGCTCCAGCATCCTGATACCCTGTAATGCCGTAACCCAGATTCACTTTTTGTCCTCCGAGCTTGCTATAATCTTCAAATGCTATTTGTTCACTCGATTTTGTCAAATTAGCGTACTTTTTAACGTTTAGTCGAGCAATCACAGTTGCTTTATGTTTATTTTTTAACGCCTTATTATTAATAGCTATCGGCTTATCACTTTCCATAAATACCACTTCATAATAATTAGCTGATGATTTAGTAGTTGCTGTTAAATGCTTTCCTTTAGATAATGGTAATTTGCTTGGCAATATTTTAGATAAATCCGTTTTCAACTGTGTTTTGATTACCTTCAATACTTCATCTTCAGTTAGAACATTATTTGTTTTGACAACTTCATTTTCGGCGGTATCATTTTGTTCAATTTCACCATTATTATTCTTATTCTTTACCTCTTGAACTTGAGTTTTACTTACACTATTCTCATCATTTGTCTTTACTTCTGCCTTATCATTAGAACAGGCAAATAGTAAATTGATAATAACAAGCAGAGATGACACTTTTCCTATTGCTTTCATTATTATCTTCCTCCCTATAACGGATTAACTACCCTTTTAGATGTTTTACCCTCAATTTCAACAATATAAACTTGTCGAGTTTTTGTCGCTTTCTAATGTATGAGAGGTATTTCTATTTTAGCATTATCTGATAAATATTTGTTAAATAGCTAGAATTGGCGAGTTGGTAGATCATTTCCTTATTCAAATGTTTTAGAGCCAATTTAATTAAATATTAAAATAAAACTATTGATAGAATAAAGTATTGATACTTATCATATTAATCTATATCTCTCATTTAGAGGAAGGGGCATATTAATATGGCATTAAAGCCAGAAGTAAAGTTATTGCTAGAGCAATTAGAACAATCTGGTACTTCACCAACTCACGAATTAAGTCCAGAAGAAGCACGAAACGGTATTGCTATAGAAGAATTAGCAGGTGAGCGTATAGAGGTAGAGAGTGTTGTCAATCGAGCTCTAGACACAAATGTAGGAGAAGTTCCTGTTCGAATATATACACCAGTTAAAAGCATCGATGCTCTACCTGTGTTTGTATATTACCATGGTGGGGGTTGGGTCATTGGAAACCTTGATTCAGTGGATATACCTTGCCGCCAAATTGCTTTCCAGTCGCAATGTGTAGTCGTTTCTGTTGACTATCGATTAGCACCCGAAAACAAGTTTCCAGCAGCGATTGATGATAGCTATGCCGTTATCGAATGGTTAATAGATCATGCAAATGAGTTAAACATAGATGCTTCTAGAATCGCAGTGGGCGGTGATAGTGCTGGGGGTAATATTGCAGCTGTTGTATCATTGAAAGCGCGGGATCTTGGTGTCAACAATATCGTTCAACAAGTATTGGTATATCCTGTGACAGATTATAATTTAAAAACTTCTTCTTATTTGGATTACGCAGATGGATACTTCTTAACAAAAGACACAATGCAATGGTTTTGGAACCATTATTTAAATAGTGATAGCGATGGAGAAAGTCCTTACGTCTCCCCTCTAATAGCAACAAATTTAAAGGACTTACCACCTGCATTAGTTATTACGGCTGAATATGATCCTTTAAGAGATGAAGGTGAAGCTTATGCTAAAAAACTGCAAGAAGCGAACATCCCTGTTCAGCTAAAACGTTACGATGGTGTCATTCATGGTTTCTTTTGGATGGCCGGACTGCTTGAAGAAGGTGCAGATGCCATTGAACTTGTATCAAGTACGCTTAGTAAAGCATTTGAAAATTCAACAAAAGATAGCTTAATATAAGCAATCTAAAAAACAGGAGTTAAGCATGTTAACACAGCTTAACTCCTGTTTCTTATTTCACCTGAAAATCTTTAGAGTACTTACTATTAAAAAATTCAATTATTTTCTTTTTGTGATGGTTATCATGCCAAATAAAGCTGCTAATGTAGCTATACATTGAAAAAGGCTCACCTGAATATGGGTCAATCTCATCTCCATTGATTTTAAATTGCACATAAAATTCAGAGTCAGTTTTGTTCCTTAATTCGGCCACTAGACTTTTTCTACTTTCAACAAATTGATCAATTAGGCTTATCCCAGATATACCTGATAAAGCATAGTTAGAAGCCTGATCATTTAATTCTTGAAAGTCTATACTCTTAATATCAGCATTCTGTTTCATATTTGGTAGGATTTCTTCCAGTACATATTGATCCCAATACGCTAAATGTGCAATAATTTCAGCTACAGACCATTTACCTTTTACTATAGATTTGAAAAAATCCTTCTCAGGATGCTCTTTCAAGCTATAAACCCAGTCTTGAGCTTGCTCAAATTCTGTAATCACTTCATCTTTAGATAACTTTTTCTTAATAGGTACATACAAATCAACTTTGCATTTCCCCTCGATATCATCTAAAGGATTATTCATACTAAATTCAAGACTAATCTTATCATCTGAAACATAGTCACTTTGAGGTATCCAATCTCCAAAAACGGCTTGATAAGCGTTGATTAATTTATCTGATGTATCATAGAACTGATAGAGAGCATACAGTCCCCCCGTTATTGTTTTAAATTGTATTTCCGATTGCTCTTCTTTTACAAAATCCTTTGGTAATGTAATACAAGCGTCGTGTCGACACAATTCCGGAGCTACAAACTCAGGATTATCAAGAGAGAATCCTATATAATTTTGCGTAGGTGGAAACAATCCATTTCTTGCTGCCCACTCCCCTAGTCTTTCCCAATGATTACTAGGTTCAAAATAACTTCCAACATGCCTAATATAGGCTACCTCATAGTCTGGAAGATTTTTAATCACTATACCCATTTCTAATAACCTCCAAATATTCAACTAAACACTAACTTCTATATTTAATATAAAAACTCCTTTTATTAAGGCATATTTTCAAGCTATATTGTCGTCAATCTTTTGGATATTTATATCTTAATTACACTGACTTTTATCACTATTGTAAGCAATAATATCCTTAAAAATAAATTTAAAATATACAAAAAATTCTATTTATTCCAACTAAACGCTCCCTTTTACGTTATAATTTTATTAAGGGGGTAAGGTAAATGATCAAACAATCTATTATTGAAAACGTGCTTAATGCGGCTCTTTCTACGGGGGGTGACTTCTCTGAAATATTCATTGAAGATAAGTATGTAAATAACATTGCATTACAAAGTAACAAAATAGAAAAAAGTATATCTGGTCGTGATTTTGGAATAGGTATACGTATTTTTTCTGGTCTTCAAAGTATTTACACATATACGAATGATATTTCTGAAGAAGGCTTGTTACTCGCAGCTAAGCGGGCTGCACTTGCTATAAAAGGCGGCGGAACAGGTACGATTCACCCGCTCCAAAAAGAGATATTTAACCCAATTCACCAAATCGCGCAAATGCCTCAAACAGTAGAACATGCAAGGAAAGCTTCTATTATGCGACAGGCAAATGAAATTGCTAGAAATTATGATGAACGCATTCGTCAAGTTGGTATACGCTATATGGACGAAGAACAAAACATCCTCATTGCCAACTCAGAAGGAAAGTTTGTGGAAGACACTCGTGTTCACAGTAGACTAGCCATTCAAGCAACTGCTTCAGAAGGCAATGAACTGCAAACTGGTTTCTACGGACCTGGTGCTCATGCCGGATTTGAATTTATGGAAAACCTAGATTTGACTCACTATGCAGGAGAAGCAGCACGTATAGCAGTAACAATGCTGCATGCAGAAGAATGCCCTAGTGGGAAATTCCCAGTAATCATTGACAATGAATTTGGTGGCGTTATTTTCCATGAGGCTTGTGGACACGGACTAGAAGCCACAGCTGTCGCAAAAAACAATTCAGTGTTCGCAAATCGAGTTGGTGAAAGAGTTGCACCGGAAATTGTCACTTACATCGATGACGGTACCCTAGCAAACGAATGGGGTTCACTTAATATTGATGATGAGGGTGAGAAAACAAGAAAAAATGTCTTAATTGAAAATGGTATTTTAAAAGGTTATTTAATTGATAAATTGAATGCACGTCGTATGAAAACTGAATCAACTGGCTCTTCACGCCGCCAGTCTTATCGCTTCAGTCCGACATCACGTATGACAAATACGTATATCGCTCCAGGTATATCAACACCAGAAGATATTATCGCTTCAACAGAGTATGGCATTTACGCAAAATATATGGGTGGAGGTCAAGTTAATCCAGCTACTGGTGACTACAACTTTGCAGTTGAAGAAGCATACATCGTAAAAGATGGAAAAATTACACACCCAGTACGGGGAGCAACACTTATAGGGAACGGAGCAAAAACATTACAGTTAGTTGATCGCGTTGGGAATAACCTTGCACACGGCGCAGGTATGTGTGGAGCGATGAGTGGCAGCCTTCCAGTTAATGTCGGCCAGCCAATGATTCGTGTCAGTGAAATTACAGTCGGTGGGACAAAGGGGGAGTAAGTAATGAAAATCACTGAATTCCAAGAAAAACTGCTTCAAAAAGCAATGGATGCCGGTTTCAAAGAAGCTGAAGTATTCTATGAAAAAGCTGAATCATTTCAATGTATGATTTTTGAAGGAGAAATTGATAGCTACGAAACATCTGTGGATGGTGGACTTAGTTTACGGGGTCTTTATAACGGTAAAATGGGTTATGCCTATACAGAAAAAATCGATGAGGATTCGATATCATTTTTAATAGACAATGCAAAAGCAAATGCAGACGTGCTTGATGAGGATGATGGAACTGATATTTTCGAGGGAAGTAGTGAATATACTAACTATCAATCTTATAGTGAAGGACTTGCGAATGTACAAATCTCTGAAAAGATTGCGTTAATTAAGTCTATTGAAGAAAAAATACGTACTTATGATCCGCGTATTGTAACACTCGACTATTGTGGACTTCAAGATTTCTCAGGAGAACAATCATTAGCAAACAGTAAAGGTCTTTCATTAACAGAGAAAAAGAATGGACTTATCATATTCGTTTCAACAGTCGTTAAAGACGGCGAAGAAATGAAAACAGGTAGCTTCAGGAAAATGACTCGTGATTTCCAATCGCTCGATGCCGATGAAATTGCCAAAGAAGCTGCAGAAGAAGCATTATCTAATCTCGGTGAGAAATCCATTCCGTCTGGAAAATATCCCATAATAATGCGCCATAACGCGGCTGCTTCATTACTTTCAATATTTACGCCTATCTTCTCTGCAGAAAACGCACAGAAAGATCAGTCACTTTTAAAAGGAAAAGTAGGAACACAAATTGCATCAAATTTAGTGACATTACTAAATGATCCATTCCACTCAGAGGCACTGTCTGGATCAAGTTTTGACGGAGAAGGTGTTGCTACAAAAAAACAAGCAATTATTTCAAATGGAACTCTTGAAACATTACTCCATAACAGGAACTCTGCAAAATTAGAAGGTTGCGAAACAACAGGAAATGCACATAAACCTTCATACAAAAGCACGCTTTCTATCGCACCACAAAATATGTACATTACAACTGGTGAAAGAACTTTAGATGACTTACTCGTATCAGTATCTAAAGGAATCCTTATTACAGACTTGTCTGGTCTACATTCAGGCACGAATACAATTTCTGGAGATTTCTCCGTTGAGGCGACTGGTTTCCATATTAAAGAAGGTAAAATTGCATCGCCAGTTAAACAAATGACCATTGCAGGTAACTTCTATGAATTGATGAAGGATATTGAGGAAACCTGTACAGACCTTTACTTCCTTCCAGACGGCTACGGTTCCCCTTCACTACTTGTTAAGGAACTTTCCGTTACAGTTGATTAATAAGCCATTCTAATATGTAGACAAAAAATCATTTAATACAAAAAAGCTGCCTAAATCTTAGGCAGCCCTTAAATGATTACTATTCAGTTATATCTACTTCCTCACCGTTCAACATTAAACGATAAGTAACTTCAGCTTTCAATGAGGCAGAAACTGCACAATACTTCTCTTCTCCGAGCTTGATTGCACGTATAACTTTTTTTGCAACTATGTCGCCTTTTACATCAAACAATAAAGTTGCCGCTGTGAAAGCAGTTGGAAGTTCTTCACGGCGTTCACCGTTTACTGTAATTTCGATAGAATCGATTTTATCTAAATGTGGTTTTAAAATCATTGTAACATCAATTCCTATACAGCCTGCTAAAGAACTAAGTAACATTTCAGTTGGTGTTGGAGCTTTACCTTCTCCCCCGTAGTTAGCAGTTGCATCCATTGCCATTGGGTATCCTGTTGGACCTACTGCTTCAAAGGCACGTCCACCTTGCCATTTTGCTTTTATTTGCATATTAATCAACCTTTCTTCTGTTAAAATTCATTTACTTTTGCTAAAAATTTCTGAGCACGTACTGTCGATGGTTGTGTGAAGAATACTTTTGGTTCTGCATCTTCGACAATTTGTCCATCTGCCATAAATAATATACGGTCTGCCACATCTCTTGCGAATTTCATTTCATGTGTGACAATCACCATCGTCATACCCTCTTCAGCAAGTTCTTTCATTACTTGCAAAACTTCACCGACTAGTTCTGGATCCAATGCAGATGTTGGTTCATCAAATAGCATGATTTTTGGTTCCATTGCAAGTGCTCTAGCAATGGCTACACGTTGTTGCTGACCACCTGATAATCTTGAAGGATAAGCATCTTCTTTCTCTTGTAAGCCAACACGTTTTAATAATGCAGAGGCCATTTTTCTTGCCTGTTCTTTTGATTGTTTTTTCACGACTAGCAATGCTTCCATAACATTTTCAATGACCGTTTTATGTGGATATAGATTGAACTGTTGAAACACCATACCCGTGTCTTGTCGTATGGCGTGAATTGTTTTTTTGCGAACTTTTTTCGAATCAGTTGCTTGTAACAAATGATTATTAACAGTAACACTACCACCTGTGATAGTTTCTAGCCCGTTTAAGCAACGTAAAAATGTACTTTTCCCTGAACCACTTGGTCCAATAACAGCAACAACTTGATGGGCAGGAATCGTCAATGAAATATGCTTTAAGACTTCATTTTGATCGAAGCTCTTTGACAAGTCTTTTATTTGTAACATTACGTTCCCCCCTTAATAGACTGATAATCTTTTTTCGATTTTATTTAATATAAATGTAAAGACTGTACTCATAATCCAGTACATCAACCCAATTGCTAAATAGAACGGCATATATACATAATACTGTGCTACAAGTAGCTGAGCAGAACGCATAAGTTCCGTTACCGCAATGACTGATACTAATGATGTTTCTTTTAACATCCCCACAAATGTGTTACCAAGTGGTGGAATGGCATAGCGAATCGCTTGTGGAATAACCACACGACGCATCGCCTGTGCTTCTGTCATCCCTGTTGCAAGTGCCGCTTCAGTTTGACCAGATGGTACAGATTGAATTGCACCACGGAATGCCTCAGAAACATAGGCACCAATATTAATACTTAACGCAATATAAGCAGCTGTTAAAGCATCTAATTCGACGCCATAATCAACAAGCCCATAATAGACAATGACTATTTGAACAAGTGGTGGTGTTCCACGAATAATCGATACGTAAACTCTCGCAATTCCGCGGAAGAAACGATTGCCCTTAATACGAGCAATCGCCGTTATTAAACCGATTATTAAGCCAAAGAACATTGAAACCACTGTAATTAATAGTGTATAATAAGCACCTTTTAGTAAAAAAGGAAGATTATCAATAACTATATCCATCTAAACTTCCTACTTTCCTAAATCTGCTTTTGGTTCTTCATCAAACCATTTTACGAAGATTTCTTTATATGTTCCATCTTTTTTCATATCAGCTAATGCTTTGTTCATCGCTTCAACTAATTCTTTATTACCTTTTTTCACTGCAACTGCTGCTTGATCGGATTTAATCGGTTCACCGACAGCTTTCACTTTAAAACCATTTTTTTCAATAATTGGTTTTAATGCATAAACATTATTAATTGTTGCATCTACACGGCCTGCATCTAAATCTTTTAATGTTGTGATGACGTCATCATAAGTGTTGATTTTGAAGTCCCCCACTTTTGGCATTAAATCATTTCGTAAAAAAGCTTCGTCATTTGTGCCGAGACCAACACCAATTTTTTTACCTTTGAAGTCTTCTACCGATTTAATAGAAGTATTATCCTCTTTTACAATAACTTTCACATCATTTGTAATATAAGGTGCCGTAAAATCAACTTGTTTTTCACGATCTGGCGTAATCGTTACTTGGCTTAATAAAGCATCGTATTTCCCTTTTTGTAATCCCGGTATTAACCCCGAAAAATCTTGAGCAACAAATTTTGCTTCTACATTTAGTCGTTTTGCCAATTCTTTTGCAATATCCACATCAAAACCGGTATATCCTTTATCTTTATCCATGAAATTATAAGGTGCATACGTTCCCATAATCCCTACTGTCATTTCACCTTTTTCTTGAATTGCGCTTAATGTATTATTATTTTCTTTTTTTGTCTCACTATTGCCACATGCACCTAAAATAAGTGCAGCAGTTGCAGCAAAAGCGAAGAAAATTTTGCTTTTTTTCATTATGTTTTCCTCCTTTGATTACATACCAAACAGTCCAAAAAAACTCAATTTGAACGGTCTTTCACCAAGCTACTTTAACTCTAATTGTTGCCATTCCTTATTCTCAGATTGAAATAACCATCTTGACAATGCGCATACTAACAAGCTCATAACAAATGCCGAATGTAATACTGGATCTACTGGACGTGGTAACATTTTCAAGGCAGAAGCTCTTGAAATATTATTTGCTAAAGCTTATTTCATCTCTTTTTTAATCTTGTCCACTTTCTGTTGCAGAATCGGTTGAGAATAGATTCCTTTAAGTAGGATTCCCATAAAATATCGATTTTCCCCTGCAAAGTGAAAAGTTGTTCAAAAAGATTTTTTGATGATATATATTGTATGTAAAATTGCTAAACGTCCTTCATTCACCATTTCAATAGCAATCATTTCCTTACTTTTGAAATTCCAATAAAATGTTCCCTTGTATAGATTAGTTTTCGCAACAATGTTAGAAATCTTCGTGTTATCTAGCCTTGTGTTGCAGACATTTCTAAAACAATCGAAAATTGCTATTGTTTACGTTCTTGTTTGCGCTTATCTTGTGTGGGAATGTTAGTCAATTCCCTCGACTGATTCACCAGTCAACTAAATCCTATTAGATTACTAAGTTATAGTCAACTATTATTACTTAAATTCACTAGTTTTTATATCTTTTTATACCTTTCTATTTTTTACTTTCATTTTTCACAGTAATGGTCTTTTATTTGTTGTCTAAAATCTGTAGTTTTGGTTTTTTTATAAAGTTTACTTAGTACAGAATGATTTTAAGGAAATAACTCATTCTATATGAAAAGGAGATGGGTTAAATTATGCGAAAAACGTTAATTGCACTTGGAATTTTTATGATAGCCAATGCAGCATCAATACATATACCAACAAACGCTCATGCCCAGCAAGAGATTCCTGCATACGTTAAGTGGGGAAAGATCGCTTTAATAGAGACAAATTCAAAATATCCCAATGCAAAAATAATTGATTACCTCCATCAAGGTAGAGAATCGAATAAGAATACAACAACTGAAAAGTTTAAGTTATGGTTAAAAGAGGGAAACAGAGAATTCGGCGTTTTTGTAAGAATCGAGTATACTACCGATACTGAAAAAGTGCTTAAAATTGAACTTCAAGAAACTGCTAAATAAGAAATCTCAGTAGAATCAATTACACTCAATAGTTTTATCTTTTCTCATTGGTCATACATGTATCTATATTTAGTTTCATTTGTAAAACAAACTCGTTTTTTTATCACTTTATGGAATTTTAACACTAAAGGAATGAGCATCTATAAACTCCGTAGCGAAGAAATAGTTTTTGCTGAGCTTTCCTAAATCAAGTATTAATCACTTCATTTTTGTTAAAGATAAACGAAAGAGGAGGTGTGATACTATGACTCAACAGGTTCTTTGCGAAGTGAATAACTGTACGTTTTGGGGTTCTGGAAACAAATGTACTGCCGAAGCAATTTATGTAGTAAGTCAAAAAGGTAAACAAGCATCCAATAGTGAAGAAACAGATTGTAAAACATTCTCTCCAGAAAAAAATAATTAATTTTTTTTAGGGTAACCAAGTTATGGTTACCCTTATAAATTCTCATTACTATAAAAAATCACCATTTCATCAATAACTTTTTATGAGCATTTTTTACTCCCCCTCTCCGTCTCCTGCAAATAGGCAATGTCGAGTAAAAGTAAAAAAACTGCACGAGGCAGTATTCACGGAAAATGTTATGTATTTATGTATGTGATGGGTGCATATGCCTGGATATGAATGTTTCACTATTTATTGTTGATAAAACCAATGTCATAGGCACCTAAAACTAAGAATTTTAACACCAACATAATAAATTACAGCGAGCTCTGACAGCTTGAGCAACTTCTTCATTTGTTCTAAGTTGAAGTGCTTCATTTGCAAGTTCCACCATATCACTTTGTTTCAATTGACTGATTTGTGTGCGTGCTTTTAGAATCGACGAAGCACTCATTGAGAATTCGTCCAATCCCAAACCTAGCAATAGCGGAATGGCAATTTCGTCTCCAGCCATTTCACCGCACATTCCTGTCCATTTCCCTTCACGATGTGAAGCATCAATCACCATCTTAACAAGGCGCAGGATTGCTGGATTATATGGTTGATACAAGTAGGAAACACGTTCATTCATACGATCTGCTGCCATCGTATATTGAATTAAGTCATTCGTTCCAATACTAAAGAAATCGACTTCTTTCGCAAACTGATCTGCAAGTATGGCAGTTGAAGGAATTTCTACCATAATGCCGATTTCAATCCCATCCGCAACCGCTGTTCCATTTTCCAAGAGTGTCTGTTTCTCTTCTTCTAAAATATCTTTTGCTTGGCGGAATTCTTCTAGCGTTGCAATCATGGGCAACATAATCTTCAAGTTTCCAAATGAACTCGCTCGTAAAAGAGCTCTTAATTGTGTGCGAAATATGTACTTCTCTTCCAAACATAAACGTATAGCCCGGAAACCTAAGAATGGATTCATTTCTTTAGGTAGCTTTAAATATGGAAGCTCTTTATCCCCTCCGATATCTAGTGTACGCACAACAACCGGCTTATTTCCCATTCCTTGAAGAACACTCTTATATGCCTCAAACTGTTCATCCTCAGTAGGCAGTTGATCTTTACCCATATATAAAAATTCTGTTCGGTATAAACCAATACCTTCTCCGCCATTCGAAAAGACCCCGGCTAAATCTTCCGGGTTACCGATGTTTGCAGCTAATTCCACATGATGGTGATCGGCAGTAGCCGTTTTTCCATTCACTAACTTCGCCCATTCTTCTTTTTGTTCCTTGTACTTTTGATGTTCCTTTTCATATGTGGCGATTTGTTCGGAAGTAGGATTAATCTGCACGATTCCATTTAATCCATCCACGATGACCATGTCACCATCTTGGATATGCTGTGTTAATTCATTCGTTCCAACCACCGCTGGTATTTCCAGTGTACGAGCCATAATTGCGGAATGAGAAGTTCTTCCTCCTATATTTGTCGCAAAACCTTTAACATACTTACGATTTAATTGGGCAGTATCTGAAGGTGTTAAATCTTCGGCTATAATGATGACTTCTTCAGAAATCGTACTTGGATTCACAACTTTAACACCTAGCAAATGCGACATAATCCGTTTGGTTACATCCCGAATATCCCCCGCTCGTTCTTGCATATATTCATTGTCCATTCCTTCAAACATTGCAATGAACATATTCGTTATTTCTTTAAGCGCATATTCCGCATTCACATTCTCTGTGTTAATTTTTTCTTCAATCGGTGTGATTAACTCCGGATCATTTAACACTAAAATGTGCGCATCGAATATCGCTGCCTCTGCTGCTCCAAACTCTTTTTCGGCAACCGCGCGAATACCTTTTAATTCACTTTTAGCGATAGACATAGCGGACCGAAAACGATTAATTTCTTTTCCGATGTCTTCAATCGTTTTTTTATTGAATGATAAATCTGGCTCAACTAGAAGATATGCTTTTGCAATTGCAATGCCGCTTGATGCCGCGATTCCTTTTAAGTTCATGCATTTACCAATCCTTCCTTTTTCAATGTTTCTTCTAGTTTCTTTAATGCTTCTTCTTCGTCTGATCCTTCAGCATTAATTTTAAATTCCTCACCAAATGGAATTCCAAGAGCCATCACACCCAAAATGGATTTTAAATTTACCGTTTTCTCTTTATAAGTTATTTTTATTTCTGATTCATAATCACTTGCTGCACTAACCAATACAGATGCAGGACGTGCGTGTATACCTGCTTCATCTACTACGTTAAAGTTTTTTTCAATCATGCTTTTCAAACTCCTTTATTGAGTAATTCGAATACTTGCTAACAGCAATTAAATCTTACGCAGGCTAAATAAGAAATGGACGATTTTAATGATCTATCTAACTTTTATACTTGGATTTAAGTTTATTTTTGAGTATGGATAGATCCCATCTTTTCCTCGACTTCTTTAATACATTCCATTTCGTGTTCTCGTTTAGGGGCAAATGCGATTTTCGCAATTTTTCCGTTCGCGAGCTCTTGCCATCTTTTATATTCAGCTTCATCAGGATCCTTAAAGTACCCCGCATTTTGTGAACCTTTATGCTTCTTAGTGAAGTAAGGTCCTTCTAAAAATATTCCTTCCGACTGAGCTCCTGTCAATCCGCTGTCAGCAGCACTGATAATGGCGTTGATTGTCTGTTCCGTCCATGACGTCATGCCCTTTGATTCCATGAATATTGGTGTCGAATAAACCTGGCGCTATCATGAATCCTGACAATCCTTCACTTCTGAGTTTTCGGGACTTCATCTCTGAATGCCCCGAAAACCCAATTCTTCTCTTCTAGATAATCCATTTTTCAGTCTTCGTTTTCAAGCAGAAATCGATCGGCAGTAATATAATATGTCCTTTTTTCTGCTTCCTTTTTTAAAAATTAACTAGTTATAATTTACAAACTACCAATTTGGACATATCAGCCCTACATGACCTACAAGTTGCACTCTTACTTAAGCAAATTTTTCTACTTCACTTTCTTGTTTCTTTTTCTTTTTTATAAATCCTGTTGCTAGCACGCCTAGGATGGATACGATTACAACGACAGGAATGATATTCAGATCTGAGAATATCTTAAGCAATGTGAGTACTATAATTCCATCTGGCACAAGAAGGGCTATACCGGATATACCATACTCCTCTAGTCCAAATAACGGATAGAACAATGCTACAGGAATAGTTAATACCAAACCGTATACTACACCAGAGACCATAGCCCCACGTCTTCCTCCTAGTGCATTTCCAAATATACCTGCTGCTCCGCCTGTGAAGAATCCACCTATAATAGAAGGTAAAGGAATAACCGTACCAAATGCTTTCGATACAAACATTCCTATAATCATACCGATTACGGAAAAGACAAAACCGAGCATTAAAGCGGTTGGAGCAAATCCGAAAATTACAGGCACATCAAGAGCTGGCTTAGCGCCTGGAACCAATTTAACTGCAACTCCTCGGAATGCCGGTACGATTTCTCCCAAGAACATTCTGACCCCTTGAAGTAATACTAGAACTCCAGCAGTAAAGCCAAAAGCCTGAATAATAGAGAACACTAACCAATTCTGCTCACCACTTAATGTACTGACAAATTCAGATCCAGCCACAAGAGTTGTGATTAGGTATAAAACTAACATCACTGCTGAAATTGAAATCGCTGTGTCTTTAAACATTTCAAGACCTTTCGGCATTTTAACTTCCTCAGAATCTTTCGAAGCATTTCCAAATACTTTTCCTATATAAGCAGATAAAACAACACCACTTGTCGTTAAGTGCCCATATGCAATATCATTATTACCGGTAACTTTCCTCATAACAGGCTGTGCTAGAGCTGGGAATAAAACTAAAACTAGTCCTTGAATTAAAGAACCCCAAAATACAGCTTCTGTAGTAGAATACCCTAGATCATAAAACGCCCACGCTAATGCTCCCGACATAATCCAAAGCATGTGTCCTGTCAAATAGATATATTTAAATGGTGAAAACCTTGCTAGAATGATATTTACAACGAACCCAAAGGCCAATATTAATGATGTATTACGTGCTATTTCATTAACATTTTCTGATAAAGCACCTATTACTGCTTCATCAAAAGGTACAACTCCCGTCAAATTAAAAGCTTTGGTAAACATTTCACTAAACGGTGTAATATAATCAACAATAATACCCGCCCCGGCGCTTAAAATAAGTATACCTAAAATAGTTTTGAAAGTTCCTTTGACAACATCTCCAAATGCCTTGCGTTGAATTAATAGACCGATTAGGGCTACTAGTCCAAGCATGATCGCCGGAGTTGTCAATAATTGAATTATGAATTCTAGCATATACATCCCCCCATTTCTTTTTGATCGTTCCTCAGTCTTCTTTCATTTCAGCTCGTTAACTATTTTTATGCTTCAAAAAAGCTTGTAATCTTGTCCTTAATTTCTGCTTTATCCACCATATTGTTTAAATAAATTACTGGGGCATCCACACTTGGGAACGACCCTTTCATATCATTCGACGTAACAAATAAATCTGCACTCAACCCTTTCGCTGAACCCATATCGATTGCCTCAACATTTGCTTTTTTACCAATTTCTTTTAAAATATCATCAATTGTCATTTTCACCATTAGACTTGTTCCAAAACCCATTCCACATACTGTATATATTTTCATAACTATTCTCCTCCTGTTTTTCAAGTTTTATAGACATTTCACTCGGCTTTTGTATTTTTTAACATGTTCTTTATTAATGTTATCTCCCTTGTCTAAATTTGAGCTTACCCATATGCTTGGTTCTACTCCTTCTTCCAGTAGACTGCTAATAGTTTGTGCGATAATACTTTGCAAGATCATAAACCCAATGACAGAAGATGTTGGACCAAACTTTGTTGCAAATCCTTCTACTTCGATAACTGCATCTCCACTAACGCCACAATTATCTAGAATGACATCCGCGATATCAATTAATTTTTTCCCTGAAGCATGTCTAGAGGTAACGTCATTTGTAAATTCACTTGAAGTTAACGCAATGACCTTTAATCCCTTTTCCTTTGCTTCTAGCGCCATCTCAATTGGAACTGAATTTCTTCCTGACGTAGATGCTATGATAATGACATCGCCTTTTTCCGTCTCTTCACTATCAAGAATCTTTTTGGCATATCCGTTCAATCTTTCAAACCAAGTACTTTTTGTCGCTTCAGGTCTTAAAGATAAAGCGGGCTCAAGTATCGCGTTAACAGCTACTAGACCACCGGCTCTATAAAAAACTTCTTCCGCATACATTTGGGAATGTCCGCAGCCAAATATGTGTATCAATCTATCGTTTTTGACTGCCTCTTTGATCAATAGGGATGCCTCATTAATTGCATCCATTTGAGTAGCCTTCACTCGTTTAATAATCTCTTCAATTTGCTCAATATAGTTTAATGCCATCATTTTACCTTCACCCTTTTCACTAGTTTATAATTCATTTAGAAGTACTAATGCCTCTTCTACACTTTCACAATTTTTAAGTTTCGTTAATCGTTCCTCGTCATTAAATAATTCCATTAACTGCTGTAATGCTTGTAGATGCGCTTCTGCATCCACCGCACCAAATGCAAAAGCTAAAGTTACCGGATCTCTTTCTTTATGACCGAAAGAAACTCCATTTTTTAGTACCTGTAAACTCATGCATGCCTCGTTCACACCATCTTCCGGTCTCGCATGAAGCAATGCAATTCCAGGGGCGATGACCATATATGGACCGTTCTTCTCAACGGACTCTTCCATCGCAGTAACATAACTTTCCTCAATGGCCCCTGTATTTTTCAATAACTCTCCAGCTTTTAGTACCACATTTTTCCATGTATCACATGTATCCTCTACAACAACTGTTTCTTTCGTCAGCATATTTTTCAGCATAATATCATTCCTTTTTGTTTGATATAGTTATAGATTGTAACGCTATCAACTACCCGTTTGATTCTGCCCCCCGGACTAGGATTTTCTGGTGTGATTCCGAGCTGCAGAGACTTTTCCAACGCAAATATTTGTGCAAAAATTACATTTAATAAAGCTAAATCAAAATCACTTGATAGTTCTACATTTTCAGAACTAGCAGAAATTACCCAATCAGCAAGTTCTTCGACTACAGCATCGTGTTTATCTGTTAATACAACAACCTTTAACTCAGAAAGATTTGAAGCGACTTCACGTAAAATAACCAGATCATATTTTCTTGTATGGGGATCGTGTGATTGAAATCAACTCATCCCAAACAGCTGCTTGTTGGTAGATATCATCACCCAATTGAAGCGCTTTCATTTTACTTGAAATTTTTTAATCTAAATTAAAAATGTTCATCCTCCTTATTTTAAATACATAGTTTAAACAGTTGAGTGGTTATGTTGTCATAACCACTGTTTTGAAATGAAAAATCTATATTGGACTAACTTGAATGATTAGCTTTTAATAGACTTTTCTTTACGTTAATTCTACGGTGTACGAGAATTTATCCCCAAGTGCCACACTTATGTTATACCCAATCAATTCATCATGATGGTATGCATATCGCTTAATCAGCATTCCAGGTTGATTACCTTTAACCTTTAAGTATTTAGCTTCTTGTTCTTGTATAAGTGTAGCCGATAGTCGTTCTGTTGCTTTTGTGACCCCAATTTGATAATCCTGATGAAATATCTCATACATCGATCTTTCATTTAAATCATTTTCAGTTAAATTCGGAAATATTTTTTTAGGCAAATAAGATGTTTCGTGCATCAGTGGTTCACCATCCGCAAATCGCAATCGTACGATCTTATATACTTCTTCTAACGGATATAAATTCATTCTTTTGGCTAATCGATCATCAATCGCAAATACATTAAAAGATAACACTTCTGTCGTAGGCTTCTTCCCTAACTTTTCCATTTCATTGGTAAAACTATATAATTTAACTAAGTTTTGATTATATGATTTCGAGGCTACAAAGGTGCCTACCCCATGTAATTTATAGATATATCCTTCTCGTTCTAAATCTTGAAGTGCTTGCCTTACCGTTATCCGGCTTAATTTATAAATTTCGCAAAGATCGCGCTCCGATGGCAGTTGCTCATTCTCAACATATTCTTTTCCTTCGATCTTCTTGATTAGCACCTCCATGAGTTGCAAATAAAGTGGCACTTTACTGTTCTTATCCATATTCCTTGGCATCCCCTTGCTATACGACTCTTGAAAATAACCAGATCGTTTTATGCATTGATCTGGTTATAACCACTTGATATTTTCATATTATCAAAGTATTCTGACAATGTAAAGGGGTTTAAGCTGAAACTCCATAAAGGATGTAAGAGAAACATCACGATATACATTGCAGATTAAAGACTAAAATTTCATACCGTGCTAGTTCAATTAAAGAATGTTACTTAGGGTTAGTTTTTTGGGACAAAGAGTTTTATTTCATCGATTACAGCAGATCCTTCATAATAATTGATATGCGGGATTCCAATAACAAAGTTATCTGGGTAAGCAGAACCTTCTGGCCATTGTTCTACAGAGTAACTACCATGTGGCCCAGTAAAAGTAAGTGTCGAATTAAATTGGCCATCATATTCTTCCGGGGTGTTATTATAATGCCAGATCGGTCTGCCATCTTGAATAAATTTACGTTCATATCTCAATGTTTTATTTCCAATATATTTAAAGTTTCCTGTCATTTCCATAACATAACCTGTTTTATTTCGCTCGATAGCGAATTTATAACTTTCCTCAGGCATTAGCTCAGGCTGAATTTCGGCATTGGAAATAATAGAGTACTCTGTATCCGTGTCAGATAGGGAACCACACTCGGTTTCAAACAAAAATGAATTATAACCCATCGATGGATCTCTAAACGTATCTCCTGCAAAGAAAAGGCCGTTTATCGCATTATTTGAACTTTTATCACCAAGTTGTTTATATAATTCTCCAGTAGCAGGATTACACGTAGCATATGAACTTGCCCATGTTGCATTTGTATTGTACGCATCCATGCCTACTTTTCTATGATTGTGAATAAAAACATTATTATGAGGTGCAGGTTTTTCATAGTCCATAATCGACAAGAAATAGTAACCGTTTTCATTTGTTATATCTCCAAAGTTCTTATTGGTATGATTGGAATCTCCAGTAAATTCTCCACTTCTTTTCCATGGATGATTTGATTTACGCTGATCCATTGTATATCCATTAAACTTATCATCGTAATAAAAACTGTCATTTCTTTTTCCGCCAAAGTCTATATTCCTTAACACATATTCCACTCTATATTCAGATGGTAAAACTTCAGTAGAGCGAATGATGAGACCTGAATCAAAGCTAGTCTTTAATTCAGCAGCATTTCCGCCGTTTTTTAATTCAACATTTTTTAATGTTGCCTCGGTATCTGGTATTCCATCTTTATCATAGTCCCTAACCGCAAACTCTGCAGTAAGCCAGCCATCTTTTCCAAACTTCATTTGTTTTCGTAATAAATCAAAACTGTTAAGCTGCTTTAAAAAGTCATCTCCTCCTTTGATTTTAAAAAAGTCACCATCATCATCAAGATGATCTACATGCCAAGGACTATCATCACCATAACTATCAAGTACCCAATCTGCTCCATCAGTTGGTAAGTCTTTATTAAGTTTCTCTTGGTATTTTAGCTTCCATTGTTTATGGACATTCGGCTCTTTATCCAAAACCTCTGCGTGAACTTGATCAACTACTAACGGTGAAATCAAAATCATAGATATAAGACATTTCACAATAAATTTCTTCTTCATTCGTACAATTCCTCCTCTAAAATAAGTGATAGAATGCGGCTACTTTTTGATTGATCTATACTCAACAGATCATCCTACCTCTTTTTTTTCACAAAGAATTATTTCATTCCTTAAACCCAGTTCAACGTAATACATTTTCACAACGACAAAATTTCTTTAACGATATTATAGTTTTATCATTTATCGCCCCTATTCCTTAGAACTAATTATATTTCACTCCAAACTGGTTATAACCAATTTATAAAAATACTAAATAAATAAGTAATATTTGTCAACGGAATTGTCTAAATATTCAAAGAAATATGACTTTCACCAACTCTATGATTTGGCGAAAGATCTTCTTGATGTAAAATGATTTTCTGGTATTTCAAAAGGCATCTAAACGTAAAACCGACTTTTCTTAACCTCCTGTAAAAACAAGTATTACGAGGTAGCGTTAGGGGCTCTTTTTTATCTAGGAAAATTGGACAGTTTTTCGTTTCTACTTCATATTATCTTTATACTAAAATATGGTATTAATACTTTCAGAATTATGTTAATATTATTTTAACTAAGAAAGGTGGGTTTATGATGAAAAACATTACAACTATTCAAAATCATAAGAACTTAGGAGAACTGATGGGCGAGTAATCAAGCATTAATATTCATAGGCATGCTTGAAAGCTCGTTCACATTATAGGAGGAGCTTCATGTTAAATAAACAAGGATTCGATTTGTGGGCAAATGATTACGATCAAACTGTACAAGTAAGTGAAGATAATAATCTGTATCCATTTGCAGGATATAAAAATATATTAAGTGCTATTTTTAATGAAATCATGCAGGTAAAGCAAGCAAAGGTGTTAGATATAGGGTTCGGGACAGGTGTTTTAACAAATAAACTATACGAAAATGATCATCAAATAGATGGATTAGACTTTTCTGTGAAGATGATTGAAATTGCCCAATCAAAAATGCCGATGGCGAATCTGATGGAGTGGGATATTTCTAATGGTTTACCTGAACATTTCCAAGGTAATGAATATGACTTTATTGTAAGTACGTATACATTACACCACCTATCAGATGATGAAAAAGTAGTTTTCATTAAGAGCTTACTATCATTGCTGTCTGAGAATGGAAAAATATTAATCGGCGATATTGCTTTCCAAACACGAACAGATCTTGAAAATTGCAGAAATGATAGTATTAGCTATTGGGATGATGATGAGTTTTATTTTGTTTATGACGAAATAAAATCTTCATTACTTGATGTAGCTAAATGTGAATTCCAAGAGATTTCTCACTGTGGTGGTTTATTTGTAATTTCAAAGTAAATAATTATAACAGGATGAATATTCTGGTTCTAGTAGAGTCATCGTTATGATTGTGGCTAAATCGTGTATTTACGCAATCTAATTAACACAAACAAATCCTCCAATTCGCTCAGAATTTGGAGGATTTGTTTTCTATATTTCCTTTAGATGCAACTATTCAGTCATTAAAATCTCCCGAATATCTTGTTCAGTCATAGAGGTCAAGGAATCATTGCCCGACTGAATTACTTCGTCAATGAGATGCTTCTTTTTTTGCTGAAGCTCATATATTTTCTCTTCTATCGTACCTTTTGCCACCAAACGAATTACATGTACTTCATTTGTTTGACCCATACGATGTGCTCTATCTGCAGCCTGTTGCTCGACTGCAGGATTCCACCAAAGATCATAAAGTATCACTGT
Source organism: Viridibacillus sp. KH_047 (assembly GCF_057838945.1). Lineage (NCBI taxonomy): Bacteria > Bacillati > Bacillota > Bacilli > Caryophanales > Caryophanaceae > Viridibacillus > Viridibacillus sp. KH_047. The sequence continues at coordinate 2,371,469 of NZ_CM174479.1, forward strand.
ATCAGCACCAGTCAAATTCAAACCTGTGCCTCCAGCTTTTAAGGAAATAAGAAATATATTCCCTTCTCCATTATTAAATCGCTCACATAATTCTACGCGGTCTTCGGGGGGTGTTTGTCCATCTAAGTAAAAATAAGGTACACCTTGATAGGCTAAATGGCGCCTGATAATACTATGCATTTGAGTGAATTGTGAAAAGACCAACACTCGTCTCCCAGAATTACGACATTCTTCAATTATCCCCTTCAATTGTTCAAACTTTGCCGAACCTCCTGTGTATTCATCAACGAATAATGCAGGATGGCAACAGATTTGACGGAGTCTCGTTAATCCTGATAAAAATTTTATGCGATTTTTTTGAAAACTACCATTCCTTAAATGCTTCAAAGCTTCGTTTTTCAATTCAGCTAAATAAGCGGCATATAATATTTTCTGCTCTTCTTGTAACTCCGAAAATTGCATTGTTTCAATTTTATTTGGCAACTCTTTCAAAACTTCTTTTTTCAAACGTCTCAATATAAATGGCCGCACTCGTTTTGCCACATTTTCTCGGCTTAATTCACTAAAGGCCCTTCTATTTGGCAACAATTCTGGAAACACGACATGGAATATAGACCATAGTTCATCCAAAGAGTTCTCTATTGGTGTTCCCGTAAGTGCAAAGCGATAATCTGCCTGAATCATTTTCACCGATTTAGCGGTTTTGGTAACCGGATTTTTAAACGATTGAGCCTCATCCAAGAACAAAGTATGAAATATCTGCTTGCGGAAAAGAGATACATCCATTCGTAATGATGGATACGAAGTGATGATTACATCGGCACCAATAGACTTATTCCACAAGGAGACTCTTGTCGCTTTGTTACCATCGATGATTTGCACTTTTATATGTGGCGTAAACTTTTCCAACTCATTCTTCCAGTTATAGATGAGGGATGAAGGTGCAATGATTAATATCGGTAATTCTCGTGCCCGAACATCCGGTAACACTGATTCGATGTAAGCAATGCTTTGTAGAGTCTTTCCTAGCCCCATATCATCAGCAAGAATCCCACCGAATTTATATTTGGCCAGCATTTTGAACCAACTGAAACCAACTTTTTGATAATCGCGAAGTACTGTAGTTAAAGTTCTAGGCACTGCATTTTCGACCTTTTCTGGATTCTTTAAGTTTTTCATAAGTTTAGAGAAGTTTTCACCCGGATCAACCAAATCACCTTGATCAAGTGAATCGATTAATTGCATCCCCTTAATTAATGGGACTCGGATTTCTTCCGCAATGATATCTCTGGCGGACAGTTCCAAATCACTTACAACTTGATATAGTGCTAAAAATTCAGGTGTTTCCAAAGAAACTAATGTGCCATTTGGAATTCGGTAATACTTTCGTTTTTCCTCCAATGAAGTGAGTATTTCTTGAATTTCTGATTCTGAAATGCCCTTGATGTCGAATTGCAATGCAATCCAATCTGTTCGCTCACCTACTTCGACTTTTATCCTAGGACCCGTATACCCTTTATGAATCCGCATTTTCACGGAAGTAGTAGCATAAATTTGAACTAATTTTTCTAATTCAGCGATGTTATGGTGCAAAAATTGATATTCTGCTTCTTCATCATATAAGTAAAATCCACCTGACGTTTGAGTAAATAAGTTTTCAAGTAGTAGCTTGATAATTTGATTTTCTTTTGTTCGCTGACGCTTAATCCCTGGATAATGTGGAAAGGGTTGCTCCGTTTCTTCACAAGGGTTAATAACGACTTGATCATAATGGAACTCCAAACCTGCAAGCAATCTATGCCTTACACGGTCCAGAAATAATTTGGCTCGAAGTGGGGTTTCCCCCATTCTTTTTGATACGGACTCTGCAATTTTCACCTGTCCAAGTTGCATCAAGCCAGGTATGACATTTCTCATAAAATGGTCGATTTGATTTTCTTGAATTTCGAGTTGATGTTTTCCGGATTTATCCAACATGTCTTTTAATTCTGCTAATCGATGACAGTCTTCCTGAGGAAGTTTGTACAATACGCCTTCTGAAAAAGCATAGCCATAAGCTTTTAAAACGTTTATCTTTTCAAGACCTTTAACATTCAGGCGGTAGTCAACGGTATTGGCTTCATCAAATTCAAAACTTAAAGGAAGCTCTTGTCCAATTTGTACCCCTTTATAAATAGTATCCCCTTGCATGAATCGAACTGCTGGTGCAACAGCTAGTAAAGGAAGCAACTGCTCCCAATCAGTCGCGGAAATTAAAACCAACTCATCTTGTAAATCAATATTACTTTTTATACGTTGACTCCTTATCAAAAATTGAAGGACATCATCCGATTCTCTTGGAAAGCTGTGGTGCTCAGGTACATAAACCAATCCATTTGCATATTCAAACGGTTCTCTTAGCTCTATTTCACGAAGGAACTGAGTTACTTTCGAGATATTATGTAATACATTAAAACCTACCCTTATCTCAATTCCAAACACATATTCCATATTAGGAAGTAAAACAGGCAAGCACGTAAATTCAACATTAAGTGACTGTCTATTGTCAAAATGTAATCCCTGGCCACTAGGCTGCTTCAATTTATTTTCAAATAAGCCCAGCATTCTGGTAGTCAAGGCATTTTCAACTTGCTGCTTCTCTTCAATAGCTAGTAGAACAGCCGCAATATGTTGACAGTACGTTTTCACAAATCCTACTGGCGGACAACTACATTGAGCTACAATTTCTCCATCGGCATCTTTTCTCACCGTGACGTCAAAATCAGCTCCCGCTTTTACACGGGCTTCGATGATCGAATCATCTTGTTGAAAGGGATGAAGATGTACTTTTCCGGCTTGGTAATAAGATTTTCCCTTTTTAAAAGCGACTTCTCCACATAAAATCTTTATCTTTTTTTCATTCATTGAAAAATCCATCTTTCGGTCCTTTCTAGGCTTCATTAATACTCTACACGCATTCATGTTAAATAACTTATTATTCATTTTCTCACACAAATCATCTAAGGCAAAACATGTTTACTTGTAATTCAATTACGAATATTACTATTTGTAAGATCTTAATGAAATTCGATTAACACTTCTTACTCCTCTATTAGCTTAAATAACAACAATATCAAATCTTGATAATGCTTTAAAACAAAAGAAAAACCGCCACCAAAGTGACAGTTAGTTGTGCTGTAAAACCTAGAAAGTTGTTAAATTTTTCGATGGGAAGCTAATAGTTACAGTAGTTCCTTCATCTATTACACTTTGGAATTCAATTGTCCCTTTATACTTTGCTGCTATATTGTAGCAAATCATCATGCCTAAACCTGTCCCTTTACTTTTTAGAGAGTAAAAAGGTGTACCAAGACACTCAATTTCCGTGTCAGACATTCCATGCCCATGATCTATTACTTGAATCTCTACCAAATCTTGCTTCATTCCACCAGTTACAATAACAGAATCCCCAATCTCAGAAGCCTCTAGTGCATTTTTTATAATATTGATCAGTAATTGCTTTAACTCTATCCTGTTAGCAGCTATGTAACAATCTTCTTTTACTTCTAATTCGATATTATTCTTATTTAATAGCCCATAAGAATTTAGTAAATCAGTTACACTTTGAAGAACAACTTTTAAATTCACTGATTCAATATCTAGATTTTTATCTGGCTTTGCGATAGATAAAAATTGAGAAACCACACTCTCTGCTGTATCTAATTCATCAATCATTAAAGTAAATTGGCTCTTTATAGCATCATTAAATTGAGAATCTTGTTCATATAACTGTAAAAACCCTTTAACAACAGTTACTGGATTTCTAATTTCATGCGCGACAGCAGCTGCTAATTGTCCTGCTGTTTTCAAACGCTCTGCTTGTTTTATTTGTTCATAATATAATTCTTGTTTTTTCACACGTAGATTTGTTAGATAGAAAATAAAGTATATGAGAGCTTGACTACCTACATAGTTAAAAACATTAGCTACTACATCTTGTTTAATATATATATAAGATTTACCATGATCAAAAAACGCAATAAAACCGAAAGTAATTACTATTAATATAGAGTTGATGAGTAGAGAAAAATGAAAGAGTTTTGAATCGAAAAACATAATGGCAACTGCGGGTATAAAACAAAGGTAAATAAAGTTTGACCAAGTCTCTGGATATAAAATGAAAAGGCTATAATAACAGATGAAAGCTTCAATCATAATTATTGTTCTAAAACTATGTGTTCCATACTTTGGATAGAGCAGTAAGCTTACAGAAATAATCACAACAATAGATAGGTGAAAAATAAAACCAATCCCTAATTCTCCAATATGGTGGTTCTTAATCAACAACCCCATGGTCATGATCGTTATAACTATTAATATTGTAAAATAATATAATCTCTGGTTATTACTTATATAGGTCTTAAACATACAAACTCCTTTTATTAATATTTCAACTTTTCTGATAGGACGTAAAATGTCTAATGCAAACGAACACATAGAAAAAAGAAGACTTCTTCCATGTAAAATGCATTCACCACAAACAATTCACAGAAAAAGATCTTCCACTTGATTAAGTTTACAACAGTTATTGTCCAATCTCTAGTAAAAAATGAAGGTTTTATGGAGGTTAATAGTAAAAATCACGAATCGGGTGTATATGTGAAGTGGGCGAATTTCCTAGCAGCAATATGACAAATTACATTTTGAATGCCGTATACAACAGTAAGCCATTATTGTATATTAAAATAAGGTGATGATATGAAAACAAACATATATTTAAACAATGAGAAATTAATTGCAGGAATAACCCTAAGAGATGAAACCGAACTTGAAAACAACAACATGGCTCTTCATGCATGTGTTAACCAAGAGAATGTGATGGAGAATCGTAGAAATTTAGCCGCTTCGTTGAATTGTGAGGTAGAAGCTTTCGTCTGCGCCAATCAAACACATAGTTCGAATTTGCATAAGGTAACGCTTTCTGATAAAGGTCGTGGTGCAGATTGTACTGATACCGCTATTACGGATACTGATGCCCTGTATACTTATGAGCCGAATCTATTATTATGTTCCTTTACCGCTGATTGTGTCCCAGTGATTTTTTATAATGAAGTGACTGGTCTTATCGGGGTCATTCATTCCGGATGGCAAGGAACAGTAAAAGAAATATCCTTGAACGTTTTTAATCACTTAACACAAGTCGAAAACTGTAATCCAAATGATTTGCATATTCATATTGGTACTGCTCTAAGCCAAGAGAAATTTGAAGTTGATACTGATGTATATGTAAAATTCAAAAATCTAGGCTACGCAGATGATTTTATCTATTTTAATGATGAAACGCACAAGTATCACATTGACAATCAGCAAACAGTGAAAAAACAATGTGAACTTGCAGGAATCCCCGCTGATCGAATTACAATTGATCAGACATGTACTTATATGAGCCCTGAAGGATTCTCATATCGTCAGGATAAACAAGCTGGTAGACATTTAAGTTTTATCATGAAAAAAGGCAATTAATAAAAACGAATTAAAGTCGGCTCAAATTTGTTATTTTGAGCCGGCTTCTTTTTTTACTCATAATGTTTGTCTTAACTAGTGAAATCTTACCGTTCGATTTTTAACGCTTTTTTCATCAACTCTTTATGGGCATTATTCAACCATAAAAGTGGATACTTTGTAGGTCCTTTCATAGTAGAAATACACACAACATACTTTCCTTTCAAAAGCCCCTCTGGTAACAGTCCCTTATTTCTCTGTAGTCAAAATTGGCTGCAAATAATTGGCTAGACGGTTTCTTTTTGACCTACCTTTCGTGACTAAAACATATAAGAAGCGCTAGAAATCACTAGAAATATTAATATTAAAATTTGGAGAACAAATACCCAATTCGAATTTCCACGTTTACTCTTCACCGGTTGAGTTTGGCCGTTAGAAACTTCATTGTATTGTTCTTCTAACATTTCATTTCTACTATTCTTCTTTTGACTTTCACTTAATGAATTAAACCAGTTTATAAACTTTTTATATTCACTGATCACTTTTTTTGCTTCATCGAACATTTTTATTTGTCCAAAATGAATCCACATCACTTTATCGCAAAATGCTTCTATTTGGGACAATGAGTGACTTACAAAAATAATCGTTTTCCCTTGGCTTTTAAATTCATTTATCTTATCCAGACACTTCTTATAGAATGTTTGGTCCCCCACTGATAAGGCTTCATCTATAATTAGAATATCAGGATTTGTATGAATTGAGATTGCAAAACCTAAACGGGATTTCATTCCACTGGAGTAGTTTTTTACAGGTTGGTTAATAAACTTTCCTATATCTGCAAAGTCTATGATAGCTGATTTTAATTGATTGATTTCAGCGTTGCTTATACCGTGCATCAAACATTTTAGCTTAATGTTTTCTAAGCCTGTTAATGAATTATTTAATCCTACAGAAATAGCAATTAGTGATGTTTCTCCATTTATTTCGACCTTACCTAAACTTGGAGGTATTACTTGCGCTAATAGATTTGAAAGAGTAGATTTACCAGAACCATTTAATCCAATAAGACCAATGGCTTCTCCTTCATTTACCTCAAAACTAATATTTCTAAGTGCAAAAAAATGATCTCTATCTTTTTTTAGAGAAATAATATCAAATAGTTTTTCAGATTGCTTACTATATAAACTGAAACTTTTTGACACATTCATAAATCGAATTTTCGGATTCATATCTTTTCCTCCGACTATAGGTAGTCAACAAATCTATCACGAAATTTCAAATGTATATAAGAACCAATTGTAAGTATTAGGATAGTTATACTCCAAAAATAAATGGAATACGGAATATCCTCATAAAACCATTCCCCTCCTAAGAGAGAATGCCTAAATCCTTCAATAATATAAAATAAAGGATTCAATTTCAAAATACTGACTAACAATTCAGGGAAGTTGTGAACATTCCAGACGATTGGTAAGAAATACATCATTAATCGAACAATTGATTGTATTATAATCTGAATATCTCGAATAATAGTTGTAAGTGTTGATAATAGCAGTGTCAATGCAAACAGAAAGACATACAGGGAAACTAAATAATAGAGTAATTGTATTAAATATATACCTGAGAAAATACCATATCCTAAAGCAATGCCAAGAGTTAGGATAAGCATAGGTATGAAAGAGATTGAATTCCCAACGATATTTATGGTAGGCAGAACGCTTACAGGAAAATTCATTTTAGATACTAAATTTACTTTTGCATAAACACTATTTGACGCTTGTGTAATTGTCCTACTGATATACAACCACGGTACTAACCCAATAATCAGCCATAGAAAAAATGGGGTTCCCTCAACAGGAGAACCCTTTCTTATTCCTAAACCAAAAATGAGCCAATATACACCAATTTGAATGAATGGATTTAATATTTGCCATAAAGCACCCAAATAGTGCATTGCATACTTTCCTTTTTCTTCATACAAGCTTAATCGAAATATCAAATTAAGATGAGAAATTTGTTCTTTTAATACCTGTCGAACAAAATTCATACAGCAGTAGCTTTCTTTTTAGTATAGTTATAAAGGTTTCCATAATTAATATATTCAACATAATTGGGAACACGTTTGACTACATTTTTTGTATCAAAAATTCTTATATTTGACATAGTGGAAAAGTCAGGATCTCCAAATTCCTTAAACTCATCATGATCTGATAAAACAACGATGAGATCAGAGTCTTTTACCGCTTGCTCTAAATCTTGTAAAACCCAATCTAATTTAACGTGTGGATCATAAGCTCGCACTTCATAATTATGCTCTGCTTGTAATTGTTTGAATACTTCAATTGCTGGACTTTCACGAATGTCATCCACATTACCTTTATATGTGAGACCTAAAATAGTAACCACTTTTCCTTCGACATGATTCATTAGTTTTTTGACATTTTCTACTACAAATTGAGGCATTGAGATGTTAATTGTACGAGATAACTTTATTAACTGAGCAATTTCTGGTGCCTTTGCAACGATAAAATATGGATCTACTGCTAAGCAGTGACCCCCTACACCTGGACCTGGTGTATGTATATTGACACGTGGATGTTTATTGGCCATTTCGATAACATCTAATACATTTATCTCTAATCGATGACATACATTCGCCAATTCATTTGCAAGTGCTATATTCACATCTCTAAATGTATTTTCCATTAACTTAGACATCTCTGCTGTTCTCGCATCCGTTTTAATAATTTCACCTTTTACAAAAGTGCTATAAACGATAGCCCCTGCTTCTTCGCATGCAGGAGTAATTCCGCCAACTATCCTATTATTAAACACTAACTCATGAAAAATCTGACCTGGTAGTACTCTTTCAGGACAGTGTACAAGGAAAATGTCTTTACCAACTACAAAGCCAGTTTGATCTACTAACGGTTTGATAACATCATCCATACTACGAGGAGCAATTGTCGATTCAACGATTATTATATTACCTCTTTTTAAAAAGGGTAATATAGATTTTATTGCATTAAGGTTAAATCACAAGATTTATATAGGTCCTGATTATTAGGTGTAGGAACAGCAATAATAAACACATCAGCCGTTTCTGGAGTAATTGACGCTCTATAAATCCAACAGGTCGTTTTTTATCAAAAATGGTAGTCTTTCTTTCTCTAATGTATAATACTTTTCAAAAAACGCTTTCGTTACCGTATTCGTTACAGATCCGGACACAGCTGCGTAGTAAATATGTATATCCTTATCAATCACAGCCCCTTTACTTGAATGCAACAGTAGTTCTTGGAAAAACAATGTATCTTGTCCACCTGCATTTTCAATCATTTTCAAACTGTTGTTAATGATGATTTCTCTTTTCACTACTAATGCCTGAATACTTTGTGTCCTTAAATCGGTATCCATTAATAGTTTTTTTGGATAATTGATAATGTTGCTCTGACAAGCATTAATTACCGTTTCAAAGTATTTAAAATTACCAATTTTCGAATTATTCAGCTTAACCATATTTCCAATGGCTATATCTAATTCATTATTATTTTTTAGTAAATTTAACAATTTGGCATAGCCATCATTAACCGCTTCATTGTCTGGATCTAAATAAGTTACATATTCGGTAGTGGCAAGTTCTGCTCCCTTATTTCTAGCTCTTGAAGCACTCCCGCTTCCTCCTTCATGATAGAAATAGGTGACGACGTGGGGATGTTCCCTAGCTATTCTATTAATAGTAGCAATCGTCTCTTTTTTTGAAGATCCATCATCAATAATGATGATTTCCATCTTTTCGAAAATACTACTTCTTTTAAGACTATTAAAACACTTGTTCAGCAAGTATTTTCCATTATTAAAAACAGGTATAATGACAGATAATTCATACGTTCTTTCATCACTTTCTAATTGCTCTTTTTTAAATGCTGTATTTAATTCAAAATGATCAATACAATAGCCATTTTCTCTTATCTGCTTTTGGTTCATATTCAACAATTCATTTGTTTGGAAAGCTTTTGACCAAAACACTGTTTTATATTTATCTTTCATCTCATTGATATAAGTATGTTCAACACCTTCGACTAGCTCGTTGCCATGATAATAACTATTTTTTGCAATATAATCAGAATTCGTATATTTAAATCCATTTATCATATCTTCTAGGTAATACTCTTGATAATTGTATTTTGAATTAAAAAAAGCGATAAAATCATAGTCTTGTTTTATATCTTCATTAAAGTCAGTTTCAGTTATTAAATCCTTTTCTACATACGTTTGATTTTCAAAATCTCGTATTACATCATCACTCATTAAATTTGCGACAACCAGTACTTTCTTTGAATGTAGCTGCCTGTTAAAACCAATACAGTCTAATAGATAATCAAATCTTTCAAACGTAGTATGAGAAGACATGACATTTCTAATGCCCACTACTTGATGTTTATACACTTCTTCACTAGTAAATCCATTCAATATATCCTTCAATTCGTTCTGATTATTCACTAGAAATATGTTAGGAAACTTATCATTCACCCCTACACTATAATTAGAAATAATTATATTCCCAATTGCTTGTAGTTCGTAAATTCTATTCGCAAACATTGTTTCACTAAATTTAATTGAATTTAAGTTGATAGACCAATCATATAATTTATGAACTTTTTGAAGATATTCATGTTCTATAGCTGGTGAACTATATTGTAAATACTTTGATGGAAAGAAGTAGTTAGGCTTATTTAGCTGAAAATTTCTATCGACTATTTTTAATCTTCTATTAGCCTTGATTACTCCATCAAATATTTCGATTGTTTCCTTTTGTCTTTCCGGATATTTGTTTAGCCACGATCCAGCAAAGAAAACATCACTACTTTTTTGAATATTTTTTATCCCAATTGGATTATGATAGAGTGGATTTACACCAAACTCTAATACAAAGATGTTGTTATGACGACAGCCTTTTTGATAACTTTCAATCTTTTCAACTGCTGTAGTAAATACATACTCACATTTTCTTGCTAATCCAATGAATGCTTCATAGTCAACAGGATCTTCTTTAGAGTAAAACACCGTTTGAACTTTATTCTTTTTAAAAAAATGTATTATTTTATGTGCTTTTTCTCTTTTTCGTGATGAAGGATTCCCTAAACCCTCCCAAGCCTTATCCAAGCCCTTCCAAGTACTAACAACTAATAAGAAATCTAGTTTACTTTTATACTCTTTGTAATTAGAAAATGTAATCGGATAAAAGTTTGCTACATCTTTGTAGGACTGATATAAAAACTCATCTGCTATGATTCCGACATTTACTTTATACTTTTGGTAATAACGACTTCCGTTGCTATCTGGTATCATTTCAAGCAATGGTTTTATACGTTCAAAATACTCGAAATCAGCAACTTCTTCCCTATAAGATAAATACTCTTCTTTATCCATTTTGATTGATTTATCTGCCTCGTCATTGAATAAAGAAACTGGTTCTATGGCTATATTATCTGGTAACTTGCTATTTTCTAATAAGTGATTGATCTCATATTTTTCTTTTTTAATAGCAAACTCGATAAGTTCTTTTCTCGATTTGATTTGATTGATTTGCTCATCCAAATTAGCTATTTTCATTTTTTTTGCCTCGCTTAATTCTTTTCAAAAATCTCCAGTATGCATAAGTTACTTTTGCTAGTTTTGAATTACTGATTGCATAATGTTGGGCAGATAATTGTTTATACGACGTTAGCAACTTTTCTTCACTTTCGTATATTCTTAAAAGCTCTTCAAAAATGCTTATTTTAGACTGTTTTTTATAAATTAGTCGTTTCGTTAGTTGATCCAGTTCTTCAGATGTGTCATTTGTTTTTAAGTCCAAAATTAACACTCCTATTATTTTTAATGAGATATGGTCGTTTCCATCCCTTTAATATAAGCCGATATTCTTTTTGTATAAACATTTAGAAACAATCCTTTTTCACTTTCCCAATTATAAATTTTACTAGCCTTTAAACTGTTTTCACTCAATTGGTTATGTAATTCCCTATTCTCTATCAGTCTATTCACTGCATCAGCAATAGCACTTGGATTATGAGAATCGATACATATCCCTGTATTTTCTCCCTCAATTACTCTTTTGATTTCAGGAAAGTCGCATGCAACCACTGGTACACCTGCCATCATATATTCAAATAATTTATTTGAAGAAGCTGAGTAATGATTAAAGTTTGTGTTATTCAATACTTGAAAACCGATATAAGCATTCTTTGTATATTTCGGTAATTCAGTAAGTGGCACTTTTGATATAAACTTCACTTTCCCCTGAAGATTCATTTCCTTCACCATTTTCTCCAAATCAGGTTTTATTCTACCGTCTCCAATTAATACAAGTGTTCCTTCCTTAAATCTTGGAACGGCCTGTATTAATTGTTTCAAGCCCCTTCCCGCTTGAATTCCCCCTTGGTAAAGTAGGATCTTTTCATCTACAGGTAATTGAAGCATTTTATGAAGATTCACTGTTTCATTTAAAACTTCTGTCTGCAAAAAAGGATAGTTATGCACTACATTCGGATAAAATCCATATAAGTCTTCGTTGAATTTAGCTCTTGTATGATTTTCTACTATCATAGAATCGATTCTTTTAATAAAAAACTGTTCCATCATGCCATAAATTGGACTATCGTAGCCCGTTCTACTTGTTTGAACTTCATGGGAATCATAAATTAGTGCTTTCTTTTTCAGTCGCCATTTGGCACATATAAAACCTTGGGGCAAAGTATTTAAATCGTTGGAATGATACAGATCATACTTTTTCTTGCTACCCCTTATAATCATCCGACAAATTATACTCCCTCTAATAAACACTGTTTTAACCTTTGTCTTTAAAAGAAGCAACCCAAGAAAAGTTACTAAGAGAGTCACTAAAGGAAAATAATAAACTGAAAACACCCAAATGAATGCTGCAACTCCTCCTACTAATTTATACTTCAAACAAAATCTGAGACATGATTGAAGTATTGTAAAGAGGATGGGGTATCGCCGAACTCTAAAGACATTAAAGTTTTCACTTCTCTTTTCTTCAAATTTCATCTTTTTATCAGTTGGATCATGAATGCAAATAAGGTCTACTTTATAGCCCTCTTCTGATAACGCGGTACATTCCCTCAGCACTCTAGCATCATTAGTGAAATTGTTCCAAACAAACATACATACGTTTTTACTCATAATGTTAAATCCCTATCTATTTTATTGTTTAATGGTTCTATTTCTCTGAATTTATAATCACTTTCAAATAAACATGTTAATTTTTTTATATTTTTTTCCCATAAAAACTGTTTTCTAATCAAATTCATACTGTTTTTTGCTATTTTGTGTCGTATTTCAGGATTATTTTTTAACATCAAAATATATTCTACTATTTTCACAGCATCACGATTTCCAGAAACAAAGCCTGTTCGATTCTCTTCTATAAGCTCTTTTGAATATCCTGAAACAGCTGCTACAACTGGCAATCCAGATGACATATAATCGATTAATTTACCTGGTAAAACTGTATCAAATACTTCCTTATTATTTAAGGCTAGTACACCAACATCATGTTTTGCATTTAACTTTAAACACTCATGTCGAGTAGTAGGATTTTCGATTGTTACATTATCTAATTTGTTATCGCTAATAAACTTGAATAGCTCATTTTTCTTTTGTCCATAGCCCACGATAGTGATCGAAATATGATTTTGATTCAATTGTTGAACTAATTTTTTGAGGAAATCTACATCCTGAGCCAGCCCAATATTTCCTGTATAGATGACTTTAAATTGGTCATCTTTTTTGTTTACTACATTCACCTCAAATTCTCGAGCAGCATTTGGAATGAATATGATTTTGTTGCGGTCTACTTTTGACTTTTGCACTATATAATCCATAAAACCAATACTATTAATGACTATGTAGTTTGCTTTTCTATATAAATAAACTTCTAATATTGAAAAAAACTTAATGATCCACTTGTTATTAAAGACTCCAACCCCTTTTAATGATTCGGGCCAAAGATCTCTAATGTCTAAAATAAATTTTGATTTATACTTAATTTTCGCTATGACACCAACAAATGCCATAAATATAGCTGGCGATGTAACGAATACGACGTCATATTTTTGTTTATCAAATAAAACAAAAAATAGCATTTTTAATGAAATTTCAATATAGTGGATTAACCTATTTAACATACTAAATGCATATTTTCTATTTTTAACATGTACTCTATGAATATTCTCATGATCATTTAACGATTTGTTATTCCAAAACTTCTCATCTTCATAAAGATGCTTATTTGGATAAGATGGTTCTGTAGTCAAGACAGAGACCTCATAGCCATCTATCTGTAGTAATTGAAAAATATTATTCATTCTATTTGCGTGGCTACCAATTTCAGGATGAAAATTTTGAGTGATAATCAATACTTTAGTTTTTGACAATTCGAGTATCCTCCTAAATTAGATAGTTTTACCGAAACAGTTTTTCATTACATCTGATAGCCTGTTCATTGTATCACTAATTTTTACATAATTTGTTAACTCAATGATTCCTTATCATTAATAATTTGTAAATTTTTATTAATAAACGTAAATTATCGAGGTTTATTAATAAATTCAATACTTTTTGGTATTTCTATCGTTATCCATTTGTTTCAGTTTTCTTTTGGAGTTTGTAATAAATAATCCATCGATTGAATGAGCTAACATTAATCTAAAAGTTAAATAATATTGTCAATTTATTAACTTTGTAAATGAATTGTTTATGTATGATCTGCAGTACTGCATACAAATAAAACGCCCTCCAACAAATTAAGCTGGAGGGCGTTTTAGATTATTCAGTTAAGTATATAAAGTTCAATGAAGGCTCTTTACTTAAAAATTGTTGCTGACAGAAGAAGGATCTAACGCCTTTATGTAGAACTTTCGCAAGTATCGCACCAATCAATTAATCGGGGGCATCCTGTTGGGGTTTGTTCGACTGCGGCTAAAGCTGGGAAAAGTGAACAGCAGATAATGCGACAGACCAACACAAACAGTCTAGTTCCCTCCAGTGGTATATCACGCATGGGACGACTTTTTAGGATAATACTGCTAGTGGGATAGGGTTGTGAGGAAGGTATAAAAGGATACAAATTCACTTTAATACCGCTTTGTAAAAAATGAAAAAATCGTCAGGAAACGAGGCTTAATATTGAAAATCCGCATTTTCCTGACGTCACTCCTTAATGAATAAAAAGAGTATTAATTAAGTGCTGTGGCATAGATTTTATAGATGTCCTCTTTTTCTAATGTAAGGGGACTTCTAGCTAAAAGTCGAGTTTGATGTGCAGCCTCTTCAGTTAAAAGCTTTAAATCAGTATCTTTTATTCCGTAATCAGTTAACTTTGAGCTTAAACCGATTTCTGAAATTAATTCTTTCAAATAGTTAATAAATTCTTTGCAATCTATATTGGTTGTAGTTTTTTTTGAAATAGTAGAATAAATTTTTTTCATTCTTCCCTCACATGAATTAGAGATATACTCCATAACATAAGGTAATAGTAGGGCATTGGATTCACCATGTGCAATATGAAATTGTCCGCCTAATGGATATGCTAGAGCATGAACGCCACCTACACCAGCATTGAAAAAAGCTAAGCCAGCTAAATAACTACCTTTACTCATATTAATTCTTGCTTCTTTGTTCTTGCCGTCTTTGACAGCATCTTTAATTGAGCTTGTTATTAGGTTTATTGCTTCTAACGCTAAACAATCAGATATTGTTGAAGCGTTTTTAGATAAATAAGCTTCAATTGCGTGAGTAAGTGCATCTATTCCTGTTGAAGCAGTAACTTTAGGTGGTAGAGTTGTTGTTAGTGCTGGGTCAACAATAGAATATTTACTTAGTAGAGAATCATGTGTAATAACATCTTTTGTTGTTTCTAATGATAATACAGCTATATTTGTTACTTCGGAACCTGTGCCTGAAGTAGTTGGAATAAGTACTGATGAAATACAGTCATTATAAATTTTTTTGGTGCCCGCTAGATTTAAATAGTCTCTTACTTTTCCTTCTTGAGGTGCAATAGAACTTGCAATTTTCGCTAAATCTAATGCACTGCCACCACCTAGTCCAATGATAAAATCATATTCTTTAGAACGTACAATATTAATTAAATCTTCAGCCAGTTGAAGTGTGGGCTCTGGAATAACATCTGTAAAAAGGTCTACTTTTTGTTGAAGCATATTCATAATTTTATCTGAGATTCCATTTTGACTTAAGAATGGATCTGTAATTAATAAAATATTCGTTGCTTTTTCTTTCTCGATTATAGTATTTAAATTTTCTAATGCACCCCAACCAATATAGGATTTTAGTGGGAAGTTAATTTCATTAATCATAATTTTCACTCCTTATTCCAAATCGCAAGTTTCATTTCTGTCATTTCTTCAATGGCATATTTAATTCCCTCTTATTTTCACCTCATGTTACAGTAAATAAAAACCCTCATCTATAAACAACTTAATTCAATTTGAATTCGTTTAATAAATGAGGATAATTAAAAATTATATATTTTTAGGCTCCTCTGTAAAGAAGACCAGTGAACCATTCTTTGCATAATGAGTCTTTTTTAAATCTTCAAAGAAAATAAAGATACGGTCTCTTGGTGCACCTAAATTTCCAGAAAATAAATCTGTAATTTTTTCTACTAATTCTTGCTTTTTTTCGTTGGATACACCTTCTAACATTTCCACAGGAATAAATGGCATGCTAATTACTACCTTCCTCTACAATTGATTAAGAGTCTCTGGTTTATCCTACGAACTTCATCTTCTAGGAATACTCATATATTTAATTCAGATAGTTTATGAGACAGTTTTTTTGTGCTTATTTGATATTCTTTATAAATATCAAATAAATTACTATAGACAGTGACATTAGATGGGATAGGATTAATTACTTCAATAACACTTTGAGATGACAGAACTGCATTATTAACATTATCAAACCAACCGATTGCAGTTGCAGCAAGTAAAGCACCACCGAAGGAAGCGTCATTTAATTTTGGAACTTCTAGCTGTACATTCAATACATCAGCTACAATTTGTTTCCATAAGTCACTCTTACTACCGCCTCCTATAATTTTTAATTTTGTGATTTCTGAACCTTTTAACTCTAAAGAAGCATCTTTAATTGAAAATGCAACACCTTCTAAAACCGCTCGTGCAAAATGCTTTCGTTTATGCCTTGTTGTAATACCAAAGAAACTCCCTTTTAAGTTAGGATCCCAATAGGGAGACCTCTCTCCATTTAAATATGGATGGAATAATAATCCTTCAGAACCTACGCTAGTACTTTCTGCTTCTTTATCTATATATGAATAGATACCTTCTTCACCAATTGTTTCCGTTGCTTCTGGATAAAATGTTTCTTTAAACCATCTGAAAGACGCTGCAGCAAAGTTAGTTGCACTATTTTGATAATAAAGCCCATTTATAACAGAGTCATAGCCTGTTAAATTAGGATTGTCATGTAATTGGGATGTTAAAAGAGAAAAGTTCCCAGCTGTTGCCAATTTCACTAACCCAGTTCCTTCTTCAATTGCACCACATCCGTACATTTCAGCTGCAGTATCCGCTGTACCTATAACAATTTCTATGCCAGTAGGTAACATCATTTTATTTGCCATCTCTTCTAATAAATGACCACTAATATCTGTAGGTAAGCCAATATTGGGAAATAATGATTTATTCAGTTGAATAAGATTTAAAATTTCTTCATCCCATTCCTTTGTATGTATGTTGAATAACATACTACCTTCTGCTTCAATGTAATCTGTTGCAATCTTCCCACTAAATTTATATCGAATATAGTCTTTCTCAAAGAGAATCTTTTTTATTCGAGAATAATTTTCAGGTTCATGTTTCATTAGCCAAAGAAATTGTGGCAGTGTCCATGTGGGAGAGGGGGTGTTATTAGTCTTTTTAAATATTAACTCACCATAGTTAGTGTTGAGATAATTAGCTTCATCCCCACTCCTCTGATCGTTCCACATAATTGCTTTTCGAATCAAGTTTCCATTTTCGTCCAATAAAACCGCAACGTGATGTGGTGCAGAAAAACTAATTGCTTTAATATTCTGTTTCTGTTGTTCAGTGAAATTCTGTGTGGCTTTTTTAATACCAATTATAGTAGCATTAATCCAATCATTCGGATCTTGTTCAACCCATTTAGGAAACTTATAATGAGATGCGTAGCCGGTGAAAGATTCTGCAACTAATTGGCCTTGTTTATTAATACATGTAATCTTACAACCGCCTGTGCCATGGTCTACACCAATAACATATTCTTCTTTTATCAATAGGTTTAGACCTCCTGCCCTAATTGAACAACTACTTTCATAACACTGTCTCCATTTTCAATGGCTTCAAATCCATTTTTAACGACTGTCTCTAATGTTACAATTCTAGAAATAAATTGATTGGTATCAAAGGTTTTATTTTCTAAAATTTGTATGGCATCCAAAAAATCTTGAAGTTGATATGTTCTAGTCCCAACGATATTTAACTCCTTAAAGATTATTCGATAAGAATCAATAGTTACTGGTTTTTTAGCCATCCCTGCAATAATCAGCACACCTTTAGCTTTTGAAGCTTCAATACACGTTGATAAAGATGTGGGAACACCAGTTGCTTCAACGACTATATCTGCACCTGCATTTTGAGTTAGTTCTTTAACTCTTGCTATTAGATTCTCTTCAAATGGATTTATGACAGTAAAACCTTTATCTTTAGCTTCTTGAATTCTATAAGCGTTAACTTCTGATAATATTACTTCAGCTCCCATAGACCTAGCGATAGTAGCTGTTAGAAATCCAATAGGTCCAGCCCCTATAATAAGCATCTTTTGCCCTTGGACATGTTGTAGTTTTTTGAGCATATGAATAGTTACAGCTATCGGTTCGATGAGAGCAGCATCTTTTAGCGAAACTTTATCGGGTAATTTGAGTACTTTTTTTTCATCGACACATACATATTCAGCCATCCCGCCATCTTTATCGATACCAACTAAATTTAAGCTTTCACATAAATTATATTCCCCGACTAAACATGGACTACATGTACCACAACTGATTAATGGTTCAACTACAACACGATCTCCCACTTTAAATTGACTATTGACTGATACTTTATCTATCACCCCAGAAAATTCATGCCCAATTACAAGTGGTGGCTTAACCCTTGGATATCCTCCATTCCAAAGTAGAATATCAGAACCACATATTCCTGTATAAGCTACTTTAATACGCAGCTCAGATTCTGAATTTTCTGGAATTTTTAATTCTTTAACAGAAAGTGTCTTGTTGCCCGTATATACTAAACCTCTCATAATTATTCTCCTTCTTACTCAGTTTTCACCATTTTCCAAAACCTAATTTACCTGGATTCATTATTCCTTTAGGATCAATGATTTTCTTAATATCCAACAAGATATTGAATGCAGTTCCATATTGTTCTGGCATCATCCATCCTAATTTAAAACCGATTCCGTGGTGTTCATTTAATACGGCTCCGTTTTCTAGATTTACTCTTGCACAATCCGCAAAGATCTCATTATGCAAACGGAATGACTCTTCTGGATCTTTTGGTGGATTTTCAATGTAGAAACGGTCATAAATCATAGCTCCCCATGGATACCAATGTGAGAAATGTGCTGTATATTTTGTATCCCATTGCTTGTATTTTTCTTCAACTAATTTTTTCTTTGCATGATAAACTTGTTCAATATTATTGAATGTAGTTACTGTTTCTGGTGTGCCATACATTAATGGAAAAGCTGGATGTACTGGAGGTTTATATGCAACATATCTTGTATTCCACCAATGTTTTCCTAATTCTTCACCTAAATCTTCGCCACCATTTTGTATACAAATTTCTAAAACTTTCTTTTGTTGCGCTAATACTAGTTCCTTATGCCCATCAAACATTATGACCATATATATCCCATCCAAATTTAACCCAGTTGTATTAAGTGATTTAGCTGTAGAGCCTTCATCATATAATCGAATTACTGCAGGATTAAGACGCTGTACCATTATTTGACGACCTGCTTCCAGTCCTTCGCCCACTGAATTAAACTTAATCATATTAAATGCACGAGTTTCAGGAATTGGGTCTAAACGCATTCTAATTTTAGTAATAATGCCTAGAGTACCTTCTGAACCTACAAATAATTGTAATAAACCAGGGCCACATGCATGATTTGGTGTAGTTAAAGTATCAATTATTGTTCCATCTGGTAAGACAACCTCTATAGAAAGAACCATATCTTCAGCCTTACCATATTTTGTAGACATAACTCCAGATCCACGAGCTGCTAAATAACCACCTAATGTAGCAATGTCGACCGAAGATGGATAATGTGCAAGCATAACACCGTGTGTATTTAACTCATCTTCTAAAACTCTTCCGTTGATTCCTGGTTGTGCAGTTAAAATCATAGAATTTATATCTATTTCAAGGATTTTATTCATTCTTGTTAAGTCAATTACGACACCACCATAAAGAGTTGCAGCACCACCAGCTGAACCTGACCCACCACCTCTAGCTACAACTGGAATCTTATATGTATTGCAGATTTTTAGAATCTTTGCTGTCTCTTCCGTATCGAGAGGGCGTACAACAAAGTCAGGTAATGGTAATTCTTGATTTTTCTCTTTCCACATATGTGTCAACCAATATTGATCGATTGATAATTCTTCTCTCAGGGTTTTCTCGGTAATTACATTTTTTTGACCTACTACATCTTCTAATTCATATTGGAACATCATTTTTGCGTACCCGACTAAAGTCATGGAAATTCCCCTTTCTTAATTTAAAAGTTTTTTATAAGTTTTGTTTATTAGGATTGTTAACTTTATTTGTATAACTCCGACTTCTATTTGTGTGTGGTTTTTGTTTTTTTATAAATTTATTAAATAATGTTGTGATAATACTTATTATCCCTTTTGGCATGTAAATCATAAGAAGAATTAGAATGATGCCATAAATTATTAATCTATATTCTTCAACAACTCTTAAATATTCAGGTAAGAAAATCATAATAAATGAACCTAGTATTGGGCCTGCAATAGTTCCGCTACCGCCAATGATTACTGCCAAGATCGCGTTTAATGAGTAATCTACAGTAAAAGGCGTTGGATTGATAAAAGCTGAATAGTGTGCATAAATACCACCAGCAAACCCTCCTAACATTGCACTAATCATAAAAGCTAACATCTTATATTTAAATATGGGAATCCCAATAGCTTGGGCTAATTGTTCATTTTCACGAATTGTGATTAATGCACGGCCTATATTTGAATTTATGAATCTATAAACAAATACAATTGTTAAAATAACCATAATTAAAATAAAATAATAAAAAACAGTCTTATCCTTGAAATCTAGCCCCAAGAATGATGTCATTGGAGGAATCTCGGTTAATCCAGATTCACCACCTGTAAAGTCAATCCATGAAACCATAATTACCCAGATAATCATACAAAATGACATTGTTACAATAGCGAAGTAATGTCCTTTAGTTTTTAATGAGGGGTACCCAACTATTAACGCAACTAATCCTGTAATGACTATGGCTAATGGTATTGTTAACCATGGTGAGAGAGTAAAATGAATGGCTAATAGAGAACTACTATAAGCACCAATTCCAAAAAAAGCTGCTTGTGCGATAGAAACATAACCGGTAAAGCCCTGGATGATATTTAAGCCTTGTGTCATAATCACCCAAATTAAAGAGTATATGACGAGGTGCATAGAGTAATTAGTAATACCGAATAGTGGTAATAGTATAGCTGCTAAAACCAAAGCTATAATTGCTATTTTTTTTGGTGATAACATTTTATAACCCCCTATTTCCAAGAAGTCCATTAGGTTTGAATGCCAATACCGCAATCAAAACTACAAATGCAAATAAATCTTTATATGATGAGGAAATCCAAGCAGCACCAAATGTTTCTGTTAAACCAATAATTAGTCCACCGATAATGGCCCCTGGAAAACTACCAAGTCCACCTAAAATAAGAATGGCAAACCCTTTCATCACTGTATGACCACCCATTGCAGGATATAATGCGAATACAGCGCCCATAAAAATACCTGCAGCTCCTGCCATAGCAGAACCTAAAGCAAATACTATACTTGAAATCAAGTTTGTATTAATACCAACAATTTGTGCAGCATCTCTATTTTGAGCTACAGCACGAATAGCTTTGCCTGTTTTAGAAAATTTCATAAACAGATATAAAGCTATAACCAAAATGACACTTATTATAAATAGATAAACACGCAAACTACTAATAGATACTGATCCTATTTGGAAAATTTCAGTGTATGTAGTTTTGATAATTGCTTGATTGGCTCCGAAGATTAAAACAGCCACATTATCTATTATTAGCATCAGTGCTAAAGCAATGATAAATCCATTAATATGAGGAGCATTTCTAACAGGTCGATAAGCTACACGCTCTAAAATGACACCTACTATAGCTGCAAATACCATACTGATTAGTAAGGCTAAAAATAAATCTATTTGATATCTCGATACAAAAACGTAGCCTACATAACCAGATAACATTGCAACTGATCCATGCGCAAAATGTGAAATATCTAAAATCCCATAGATAATTGTTAAACCCAAGGCAATTAATACATAAAAACTACCTGTTATTAGCCCATTTATTAATAATTGTGGGATCTCGGCCATACTTTCACTCCTTTCTTGTCTAAACAACAGAGGGAGATGAGCTTTCTATTTAATAAGAAAGCTCGAACTCTATTAAATTATAAGTATATTATTTTTTCCCTAACTCTGTTAAAAGCTCTGAATATCCAATAGGGTCGGAATCTAACTCTTTTATAAGCTTCCAACCACCATCTTTCCACTGCATAGCTACATTTGTTGTGAAAGCTTGACCATTAGCGTCAAACATTTTTCCATCGATATTGATATAAGTTAAAGCAGCTTCTGCAGGTGGCTCCATTTCACGAATAACTTCAATTAACTTTGGAACTTCTAAACTATTTGCTTTTTCGATTGCTGTTTTTAATACATACATTTGGTCATATGCATTTACAGCACTTGGGACTGGCGTTTCATCATATTCTTTTTCGTAATTTTCTACATATTTTTTCCCTACATCACTCATCGCTTCAAAAGTTGTTTCTAATGGACGTAAATCATAAATTCCTTCCATTTCTTCTATAGAAAGAACTTTTTCAAATTGTTCTGGTGTTCCACCTGTGAATCCATAAATTTCTCCCTTGTATGATAATTCACGTAGTTGCTTAAATACAAAAGCAGCTGGTTCGACTGAACCGGGTACAAAAATAGCATCTGGTTTCGAAGCAATTAACTTTGTTAGTTGTGTATACATATCGCGATCTGCTGCATTAAAAATTTCTGTACCTACAATTGAACCACCCTTAGCTGAAAATGATTCTTTAAATGTTTCGTAGTACTCTTTGTAAACGCTATCATTTAATTGTCCTAAAACAGCCAAAGTTCCAACTCCTTGGTCAGCTACAAACTCACCAGCTGGTCCGCCTGTATAACCACTTGGTGGTCTAGTTCGGAAAACATTTTTATAACCGTGTGTAACAATACTACGTTCTCCAGCATTTCCAATTAGCATTAATACATCATCTTTATTTCCTAATATTTTAGCAGCTGAAGTAGTTGACCCACTTACCGCCCATCCTAAAATATACTTAACTCCATCACGATCAATAAGCTTTTGTGATGCAGAAACAGATTCGTTGGGATCTCCTTTATCGTCATAAGAGATTAGTTCAAATTGGTGTTTTTCTCCGTCTACCGTGACACCACCAGCTTCATTGATTTCCTTAATAGCCAGTTTCAAGGCTTGACTTTGAGCAGCACCATATACGGCAGCACTACCAGTTAATGGATCAACTTCACCAACTAAAATCTTTTTTGTCCCATCACTCCCAGTACTAGAACAGCCAATTAGTAATAACGACATTAAAGTAAACATTAAAAATATTTTTATATTTTTTTTCATATATACTCTCCTATGCCCCTAAGTAAATTTCTTTTATTTGTTCGTTTGCTAACAATTCTTGACCCGTTCCTTCTAGGACTATGCCATCTACATCAAGTACATAGCCGTAGTTAGCAATTTGTAAAGCTAAATTAGCATTCTGTTCAATTAGCAAAATAGTCATTCCTTGTTCATTTAATTCTTTAATAATACTAATAACTTCATGAATCATAATGGGAGCAAGACCCCATGAAGGTTCGTCTAATATAAGAATTTCAGGATTAGCCATCAAAGAGCGCGCAATTGCTAGTAGTTCTTGTTCACCACCACTTAAAGTACCTGCCTTTTGAGTCTTTCTTTCTTCTAATCTATTGAACATTACAAAAATTTTATCTATATCTTCTTTTACATTTTTGTCTTTTCGTGAATAGGCACCCATTTCTAAATTTTCAAGAACCGTCATATTAGGAAATAACTGCCTTCCTTCTGGACATAAAGATAATCCAAGTGATGTTTTTTTACTAGTAGGTACTTTTGTTATATCAGTACCTTTCAAGAAAATTTGTCCTGCATCAGGTTTTACTAACCCCATGATGCCTTTTAAAATAGATGATTTACCTACTCCATTAGCGCCAATGATAACTGTTATTTCCCCTTTTTTCACAGTAAAACTGACATCTCTTACAGCATTTATACCTTTGTAAGAAATATGCAAATTTTTAACGTCAAGTGACATAATCTCCACTCCCCAAATATGCTTCTACTACAGCTTTATTGTTTTGTATTTCTTGAGCGGTACCCTCTGCAATTTTTTCACCAAAGTTAAACGCAATAATTCGATTACACAGATTCATGATGACATGCATATGGTGCTCAATAATTAATACCGTTGTACCTTTAGCGTTTATTTTTCTAATTATTTCAATTAACTCTTGTTGCTCTTCTTTTGTCGTTCCTGCTGCTGGTTCGTCTAACATTAAGAGTCTAGGGTTTCTTGCTAATGCGATCCCTATCATCAGTTTTCTTTGTTCTGCCGGGGTCAGTTTACCAGCTTTATAACCTATTTTGTTTTGTAAACCAATTAACTCTAAAATAGCGTTAATCATATTTTTTGATTTGTTTTCTTCGTTATAAAATTTTTTATTACGCAATAAAACATCTACTAAATTTGTTGTATTAACTCCAAACAATCCTGATTGAATATTTTCTTGAATAGTTAAATCTTGTAAGACGCTAGTGATTTGAAAAGTTCTAGACACTCCTTTCTTTACTATAATTTCTGGTGCGAAATTCGTTATTTTCTCTTCTTTGAATATAATTTCACCAGAAGTAGTATTTAAGAAACCTGTCACTAAATTGAACATAGTGGTTTTTCCTGATCCGTTCGGACCAATTAACCCTAGTATCTCTCCTTCTTTCAAATTAAAGGAAACATTATTCACTGCCACTAATCCTCCAAACTTTTTAGTGACATTTTCCACCTTCAACATATTTTTCACCACCTACTCAATTTAAAATTCAGATATACGTATATACAACTTTCTGTGTTATTAGAATAATCCTAATTTTCTAATTAGTCAATTTATTTTTTTATTTATTATCGAAATATCCATAAAATATGACTCTTCTTTGACTTTCCAATTATATTTTTATATAATACGGTAATCCGAAAAGTTGTATATACAAATTTTGAAGAGAAGAGGATTTATTATGGGAGCTAATTCACCTATCTATATTCAAATTGCTAATTCTATTCTAGATAATATAAAGAAGGGGCTATACATTGTTGATTCTAAAATTCCTACAGAGGATGAAATAGGCAAAATTTTTGGGGTCTCACGAATGACTGCTAGAAATGCGGTTACATATTTAGTAAATCGCGGTATTTTATATCGTGTTCATGGGAGTGGAACTTTTGTTTCAAAAACTAAGTTGGAGAGAAAATTGAATAAGCTTCAAAACTTTCAAGAGGAATTTCAAGCAATGAATATGTCTACATCAAGTAAACTTGTACATTTTGAAACTAGAAAAGCAACACCAAGAGAGCAAAGTTTATTGAACATTAAAAATACAGATATATTTTACGTGGAACGTATTCGTTATATAAATGGTACACCTATTGGAATTCAAAAATTTATTACCCCTGTTAAATTGGTTCCAAATTTAAAAGACATTGATTTAGAAGTAATTTCTTTCTATGATTATTTAGAGAGTCAGAATATCGTTATTTCGAAGGCAGATCAACGAATGGAATCTATTCTAGCTCCAGAAGTATCTAAATTATTAGGTATATCTCAAACCTCTCCATATTTTTATTTTGAACGAGTTACATACGATCAAACCGAAGTACCTGTTGAAGTTTTAGAATCTTATTTTAGAGGAGATATGTACGCTTATTCTGTTTCGCTTTTCCGTTGATAAATGTTTGAACTTCAGAAAAATAAGGGGTAAATTATATACTGTGGAAATAATACAAATAAAACGCCCTCCCACAAATTAAGCTGGAGGGCGTTTTAGATTATTCAGTTAAGTATATAAAGTTCAATGAAGGCTCTTAACTTAAAGATTGTTGCTGACCAATTCATGCTGCAAAGAAAATTCATTGTAAATCTCGATAAAGTTATTTTCAATTTCTATAAAAAAATCTTTAATATGTTCTTCAATAACCACGATAACACCTTCTTTATGAAATTCTATCTGAGATATTTGGCAAATTGATATACTCAACTTTTATCATTCGTAAGTCTATAGCACATTTTAATACTTTATAATGAGCTCGTTAATTCAATCATCCCTATTACTTTACATATTTAAACGAAAAATGGAATCCATTCTTCTTAATAATATACACCAAGCATATTGGTTAAAATTAGCATATTATTATATCTGTAAATTTTTAATCCTGCTTAATGTTTTTATAGAATTAAAAAAACACCCTCCAAAAAACTTTGGAGAGTATCATACGCTCGTTTGGTAACAGCTTTTCAAAGCAAAACTATTATTTTAACCATGGTACCAACCAGACTTACAGTGAATAGTAAAAGCACGGTACCATTGCCCATCAAATTCAACAAACAATTGATAATAACCAGGAGCACCAGACTTTTTGATCTTATATTTCTGCCCAGGTTCTAAATGTCCATTCTTAATAGCTCTCTTTATTACACCCGACTTTACACCTTTTGACCACTTATCAGGTTCGGCAAATAATAAGTTTTGCATATGTACATAGCCGTATGTATTTTTATATTTAATTTTAGACCAACCTTCATAGCTAGTAGAATATACCTTTACTGTCTGACCAGATTTTAATTTACCAATCGTATTAGAAGAGTTACTTCTTTTGGCTTTAACATTTAGTGAAGCCTTCTTAACATAAGCTTTTTCACTTGAAGAAGCTGCACTAGCATTTGTAGTTGGAAAACTCAGTGTAAATGCTATTAAAGCAATTGCTGTAATACATAATATGAATAATTTTTTCATTTTAAGAACCCCTTACACTATTATTGGAATATATTATAATTATTAGTATATCATCTATATGACAATCCAGATAATACTAATTTTAATAGAGATTGAAGAAAAGGTTTCCGCTTTTATTAAAAATGCTCTCCTTGAATTTTTTATTGGTTTATCTAAATCCTACGGTTATAATGATTTAGGTATATCCAAGAGGTATTGACCAATCATAAAAAAAGGACTCTATCTAACTTAAGTATTGATGGAGTCCTTTTATTATTTTACAAACAGCGTTCTTCAAGAAATAAGAATTCATAAGGTCACTTAACAAGTGAATTAATGTATATACACTAGGTATTTTTACGCATATAATTCATTAGTTCTATTTGACTGAAGAAAGGATTGTTATTATGAAGAAAACCCTATTAACATTTATGATTTTCTTGATAGCGGGTGTATCCCTATTACCACAAGATACATCAGCAAAACTTATACTGTAAAGAAAACATCTTATGTTTTACCAATGTATGTATATGTTGGAGATAAAGATTATTCATTTAAGTTGCCGAATGGATTATCAATTGAGCAACCAAAGCATTGAGGTCGACTATCAATTAAAAAGGGTAAGAATACTACATGGTTGGGTAAGAAGGGTAAATGCTATCTCTAGGGTGGTGCACAAAACTCCAATTCATGAACAATAAAAAACAGCAGTTATTTAAAGCCATTGAACCGACCTCAGACAAGGACGATCTAATAACTTTAATGGAATTTAATAAGAAGGGTAAATTGGTAGGCATAACAGAAAAGAACTACTATTCTTCATTTAAACTTAAACTTCCAAACTATATAGACTTTGAAGAATATGAACCTACTTATGATTTGTTTTTGATTAAACCTAAAGCAAAGCCTGTATTCGTAAAACATACTAATGAAAAGATAAGTAGAAACGAAAAAAGAATATTTTTGTATTAATAAAATGATTAATAAAAAGCACAAAAGGTTGAGTTTTAGTCAACCTTTTGTGCTTTTACCTTACCTGCTGCAATCGTTTGAATAGCTCTTCCTCTACTGCTGTTTTTAAAGCCTGGTCTGCGTAATTTAGATGAAGGTCTTCACCAGCAGTTCGGATTTGGATATCGGAGAAATATTCGCTAGTAAAATGACAAAAGGTATCAAGAGTAAGCTTCTTGATGCCTTTTGTCGACAGTCTGAAACCTTGCAATAAACAAGGTTTTTTAGGACTCTATTTTTATTTAATTTCTTTCCATAAAGACAATGCGAATATCCAATTTGGATTCCCACTTCCTTGATAGCTTTGAACAGCTTCATATATTTTACCTTTGTGCTCTACTCTATCACCTTTTGTGCACGCCTTATATGGATTCCAAATGTTATCAGGAGCTGGTATTCGGTTTAATTGGATTAGAATCGGTACTTTTCCAAATTTCAGCTGTTAAATTTGGATACCCTAGGGCCTCCACCTTTTGGATCGTATCATTATTTGGGCGTAATCCCCATTTTTCGAAAAATGGAATTAAATTTTGTTGAGCTGCTTTGGAGGCTTCAATCATAAATAATTGTTTCTTATCTTCATTATTTTCAGGTAACATTCTATCAGACATATCTCTATACGATTGATGCAATTTTGGATAAAATTCTTCTCCATACGCTAGATTTAATTGCCATAGCATAGCAACTTTAACAAAAACATTACTAATCTCGTCATAATTCTTATTCTGCTGTTCTAGGTACTGAAAAACCTTAGGATAAACACCTTCTCTTTCTAATCTGCTCGGTTGACCAAATGCTTTTTGTACAGCAAGACTATAAATATTGTTCTGAACCTCTGTCATATTATGAAATTCCCAAGGACTTTGTTGTCTCATATGCCCCGCCTCATGCCACGGGCCCCATCCTTCATTTATAAATTTATTAATATCTAACACATATTGGATTGCGTCTCCTACATATGCAGTTCTATAATTGTATGCATACATATAATAACCTAGAGTATTGTTATCCTCAACATAGTGTATATAATGCTTATCTACTTGTCCTTCAGATAATCCAGCTACTTTATCTTGAATTCTAGTAGCTTCATCCAACTTTTTCAATAGTTGAGTAGGATCTGTGTTAGAGCCGATCAAATATTTTTTAACACGTGCCGGGCTAGCAGTTATCAATACACGCTCCCCTTTTAATTCCACCGTATGTGCATTTGGATATTGATTAAGCATATCTATTAAATCTTGTTTCGTATGCTTTCCGAGTTCATAGAGAGGGGTAGCCGTTCCGCCTGTTGTTATTGTTTTAATGGTGCCTCCTTGTCGTTTATTGTAAAAATAAATCATCCCACCGTTTGGAGACTGTATAGTGTTTCGACCAGGTTTTAATGTAAAGGGTTTTATTTTCGAATCTTCTTCCCAAGAAGCATCATATGAAAAAGTTCCAATGTATGCTTCGATTTTTTGATTTCCTGCTACCCGAATGATTATTTGTTCATTAGGCCTAGCGTATATCCCAGTCGGTTCATAAGGACTAAATTGCCAATTTCTTCTTTCGCTATTT
Organism: Viridibacillus sp. KH_047; assembly: GCF_057838945.1. Classification (NCBI taxonomy): domain Bacteria; kingdom Bacillati; phylum Bacillota; class Bacilli; order Caryophanales; family Caryophanaceae; genus Viridibacillus; species Viridibacillus sp. KH_047. The sequence goes on from NZ_CM174479.1 coordinate 2,401,041, forward strand.
TGGAATTTATCTACATCTCCTTTTCCTGGAACTGCAAACTTCCGATTTTTCACTTCCACTGATTTTTCGTTTTTTAACACGTTAGATACTTTCTGTTGCTGTGTTTGTTCTTCCGCAAAGACTTCAAATGAAGGCGTTATTCCGGTAACAAACATAGAAAATAGAGCAGTTGCCATCACTAACTTTCTTGTTTTTTGTTTCTGTATTCTTTTCATCATATCCCTCCTACTATTTTTTTGGTATTCAAATCAAGTATATACTATTACATATATTCCCATAGTAACTTTTGACACATTTTTTTACATTTTTTCTATAAATCAACCAATATAAACGCATTATAAATGATTCTTAACTCCTTACACAGAACAAATAAACATATCAATAAACACTTTGAATAGTATTATTAATACAAATTTATAGAAAATAAAACCTTTATAGTAATAATTTATTAATTATGTAAGACATTATTAAACGTCATATATATGAAACGTAAGTGTAAATCGCCGACCATTTACGACATTCTGATGATATCAAGCAAATCTATGCGAGGCGTAAAGAAACTATTGAACGTGTTATTGCGGATGCTTACTTTTACTGCCATGAATTTGAAAAAGCTTGCTACTTGGACATGACAAGCTTTTTAATAAAGAGAATATTGCTAGAAAAGTATGTTCTCTTTAGTAGGAGAATACCATTTGCTGAACATAAAAAAATGACAAAAGGCATCGAGAGTGAGCTTCTTGATGCCTTTTGTCGACAGTCTGATACCTTGCAATAAGCAAGATTTTTTAGGACACTATTTTTATTTAATTTCTTTTCATAAAGACAATGCGAATATCCAATTTGGAACTCCATTTCCTTGATAGCTTTGAAGAGCTTCATATATTTTACCTTTGTTCTCTACTCTATCACCTTTTGTGTACGCCTTATAGGGATTCCATTGCTAATAAGACGCCCCCAAACCTTATTTTCCAAACACAAACGTTCGTTCAATAAACAATTCAAATAATCAACGAGTTTTCAAGTTAATTTCCCACTAAATATTTTCACTCCTAGAGAAAAATTAAGATAAGCATTGATAAATAAGGCTAGTTTAATTAATCTTCCGAAAAATCATGAACATAAAGGCGTGTGCCTGTTTTTACACCAAATCGTTTTTTCATCGGTGGGCTGGCTGCTAATACCACACTACCTGCTTGATTTAATTTTCCAACTACAGCTATAGGTACAGTCATGACGTCTAAGTTTTCAAGCATGGCTAAACAACTGGCATAAAAGCTTTTCATGTCGATGCAAAAAATGCTTTTGTTTGGCATGTTTTCATAGTTCATACAACACCACGTTCTTTCTGAATTAACGGAGCAACCGCAAGAATATTATCGATAATAAAAATACGCTTTGACTGTTTCGTAAAACAAAAAGCTTGAAACGAGTTACTGACCATCTTAATGATCTTCACACGCCTTTTTGTTATTTCTCCAGTCTTTGACACGTCCATCATGTTTACTAACTGGTTGCGTTGCATCGCTTTTATTAACTGTTCTCTCACAATACCACTCCTAAATCAAAATAAGAACACTTGTTTGTTTTATTATACGCACGTGTGTTCTATTTTAAAAGTGGTAATTTTTATTTTATTTCTTTTAACTGATTAAGAACTGATTTAAAATCCTCCATTTCCAGATCTAAGTATCTCCTTTAAAGAAACACTCGATTGCAAATGACTTAGCTTGAACTATTGACCACTGCACCTGTACGATTACAGCCATTTTTATAATGGTCGGTATTATTCCTCCCTTCATTTGCAACAACTTCTATAGGTATTCTATTTCCTCAAACCGGAGACTGGTAGCCCACTCTTTCAGGTTCCTCGTCACCACTGACACCCTTATGTTTGGTAACCACTACTGCCGTCTTCTTGACTTAGAACTTACACCCTACTAGATTACGTCCATGCTGTGCGCACTTAAAACACAAAAGGATAGGTAATAAAACCTATCCTTTTGTGTTTTATTTAAAATTATATGCTGTTACGATTGGCTCACGATTTTTTGATTGATCCTGGAAAAATTCATATAAAGAAATACCTAGGAATGAACCAGAAATGTTCCACACATTATCATACCCACTGTTTTCAAGCGCCATCACTGCATTATAGCTGCGTTGTGATGAACGACAGTGCACATACACAGGTACATCTATTGGAATTTCGTGCATGCGCTCACGGAATTGGCTCAGCGGAATATTTTTTGCCCCTTTTATATGACCATTTGCTAATTCATTTTCTTCACGCACATCAATAATGACCGCATTTTGTTCTACAAGGCTACGTACTTCACTTACACGAACTTGTTTGAAACGACCATAAAGTAAATTTGTCGCTACAAGAGCTGCCAAATTTACCACATCTTTAGCAGTGCTGAACATCGGAGAATATGAAAGCTCTAACTCTTTTAAATCTTCGATTGTACCGTTCATCGTAATCATTGTTGCAATTACATCAATACGCTTATCGGCATTTCCTTTGCCAATTGCTTGTGCACCAACGATACGACCTGTTGGCACTTCGTAAATTAATTTAAAATGCAATGGGTTGCTCGATGGCATTAAACCTACTTTATCAGGTGCAATTATATAAACAGCATCAACATTCATTCCAATTTGCTTAGCTGTACGTTCATTTAATCCTGTAGCTGCAGCTGCATAATCAAATACTTGAATGCTTGAAGAACCGATGACTCCTTTATTTTGATTAGGGATGCCGTAAATATGATCTGCTACTGCACGCGCTTGACGTTGTGCCGGGCCAGCTAATGCAAGACGTACAGGTTTGTGCATTAAGCGGTGGTAAACTTCAATCGCGTCACCTACAGCATAAATGTGTCGGTCATTTGTTTGGTAAAACTGGTTAACTTTGATTGCGCCCGTTTCACCTATGTCAAGACCTGCTTCTTTAGCTAAGGTTGTTTCTGGTCGAACACCAATTGCTAACACAACAATGTCTGCATCCTTTACTTTTCCAGAGTTTAGTGTAATTTTTGTAGTTGTAATTTTTGCTAAACCATCATTCACGATGAGCTCCACACCATGATCTGTCATTTCTTTGTGTAAAATTTGGACCATATCTTCGTCAAACGGCGATAAAATTTGTGGTGCAAACTCGACTAATGATACCTCTCTACCCGCTAGACGTAGGTTTTCAGCAACCTCAACCCCGATATACCCACCACCAATAACTGCAATATTTTTCGCATTTTTTTCGAGGATAGCATGTTGAAGTTTTTCAATATCGACTACATTTCGAACTGTAAATACATGTGGTAAATTAACACCTTCTATACTTGGAACGATTGGACTAGCGCCAGGAGATAAAATGAGTTCATCATAGTTTTCTTCGTAAGTTTTATTTGTCGCATTATCTTTTACTGTGACTGTTTTGGCAGATCTATTAATCGCAATGACTTCACTTTCCACACGTGCATCAATGTTATACTTTGATGCAAATGATTCTGGATTCATTAAGACTAATTGTTTACTATTTTCAACAACACCACTTAGGTAATACGGTAAAGAACAGTTTGAAAAAGATACGTGTGGACCTTTTTCAAACATCACGATTTGTGCTTGTTCATCTAATCGACGAATACGTGCTGCAGCGGATGCACCGCCTGCTACGCCTCCAACAATAACAATTTTTTTCATTTACATTTCCCCTCATTTTAGATTTGGCAATCATTTAATCCACAAGCATTTGGCCTTCTAGTGATTGTCACTTTTTGATTTGCCTTTTGTCAGTTTGTTCAAATGTTTATTTTCAAATACAAAAATACAGTAAAATAATCACTTAAAGCGTTTGAAATTGTAATGTCCATTTCTATGTTACTACCTACAACAAAATATCTACCCAAGTTTTAATCGCTGTACCTGCAATTAAAATCGCTAAGGTAATTTGTAAGGCTTTGGTATTCATTCTCTTACCTACTTTTGCCCCTAAAGGTGCAGCGATTAAGCTCGCTATGATCATGACCAGTACAGGTGCCCACTCTACCTGACCGGTTGTAATTTTTCCAATTGAACCACCAATCGACGAAATAAATGTAATTGCTAAACTTGAAGCAATTGTAATTCGGGTCGGAATTTTTAAAATAACCAACATAATTGGCACAAGTAAGAAGCCACCACCGGCTCCGACAATCCCTGATCCTACTCCAACAATTAGTGAGATACCAAATGCTAAACCAGTATTAAATGTTACTTCATTCGCTGGACATTCTGGTATTTGTTTACGTGGGATAAACATTAAAATAGCTGCTAACAGTGCAAATACACCATAAACGATGTTGATTGCCTCTTCTGAGAAACCACCTGATAAAAGACTGCCACCTAAGCTACCAATTAATACACCCAATCCCATTGTAAAGATTAATCGCCAATGCAATAGATTACTACCTCTATACGCCATTACACCTGCAATCGATGTGACTAAAATTTCAACTGCACTGATCCCCGATACTTCATGAGAAGTAAAGGATGTAAATCCAAAAATCGTTGGGATGTATAAAAGCATTGGGAATTTTATAATGGCTCCACCAATGCCAACCATCCCCGAAATAAATGAGCCAATAAAGCCAATTAAAAACAGCACTACAATAAAACCAATTGTCAAAGTACTTCCTTCTTTCTATCAAAAAAGCGTGCCCCTAGAGACCCGCCTATTTTTTTATGCTTTTTGAATGTAGAAGTACAGTACACCTGCTTCTTCTTTTTGTTCTACGATTGTGTGACCACCAGCTTGTGTCCAAGCTTTAAAGTCATTTAGTGCACCTTTATCTGTTACTAATACTTCTAATACTTCACCTGATGCAATAGTGTCGATTGCTTTCTTTGTTTTTACGATTGGCATAGGGCATGCTAAGCCTTTAGCGTCTAATTGTTTTGTAATGTTCATTTGTAATTCCTCTTTTCGTTTTAATTGATTAAATAACTGTTTTACATAAAATGTTAAGACTTGTGCATTTTGTACAAAACACGGTTTTACGTTGTTATCGCACTGCACAACGGTTTGGTCCGATTTCCATTTCTGTTTGATCGTCGTTATCCACAGTAATTTTACCCATATTCACTTGACGAATTTGTTGGTAAGCGTTTGGTTGTGGTGGTAAGTTATCTGTCACCATGCTACGGAATACGGATTCATCTTCCACATTTAAACCGTGGTTTTCAGCAAATAAATCACCTAAACGTTTTGAAACTGTACCATCAGTGTTTAATTCATCAATGATCATGAAGTGTGCTGGCAATACGGTTAAGTCTTCTGCTAGTTCACGGTAACGAGAATATAACGTTTCGCGTAAGTCGCCAACCCAGTCTTCTGCAAGCCCAGCTAAGTCTGGACGACCAATTGAATCAATGAATAAAATATCACCTGTTAATAAATACTTGTTGTCTACCACAAATGAAGTAGAACCAATTGTGTGACCAGGTGAGTAAAGTGCACCTACTTCGATTTTCGAAGTCCCAATTGAAACCGTTAAACCGTCTTCTAGAGCTGTGTACTCAAATACAACTTCTTCTGCATCTTTTGGTGGTAAGTAATACGTTGCACCTGTAACAGTTGAGATGTGACGACCGCCTGAAATGTGGTCTGCATGTAAGTGTGTATCAAATACGTGCTTGATTTTGGCGTTTTTACTTGCTGCGAATTCCGTAAACACTTCCGTGAAACGTACTGCGTCGATTATCGCCGCTTCACCTTCAGAGATAACCATATAAGAAAGGCACCCTTTTCCGAAACGTACGAATTGATAAAGTTCACCGCCATTTGCTAGGTTTCCAACTTTAATGGGCTCAAGGTACATTGACCAAGATTTCATACCACCGGCTAAATAACCTACTTCACGTCCTGCCTCTGAAATCATTTCTGCTACCATGATTGATGAGCCTTCCTTCGCACAAACGACTAATACTTCTTTGTCTGTTGGAATTTGAGGTAAGATTTCTTCTACACCATCTAATAGTTCAAAATATGGAATATTTAAGTACTCAAATTTGTGACCATCAATTTTCCAATCTTCAAATGCATCTGCATTACGCACATCTAAAATAAATAATTCTTTGTTATCAATGACTTTGCGTGCTACATCTGCCGATGTCCAAGTGTTTACTGTCATACTAGATTACCCCCGTAGGTATAAAATTTTTGATTTTTTTGGCTCTGGTAGCGAAGTGCTACCGGAACCAAGGATAAGAATGTTAGATATATGAATAGCTATCGCTACTCATTAAAATGTTAATGTTGGTGCTGCATCTTTTGCATATTCTAAGAAAGTAACTGCACCACCAACTTCAATTCCTTCAACAAAATCTTTTTTCGTTAAGCCCATAACATCCATTGTCATTTGACAAGCGATGAATTTTACGCCTAACTCCTGCGCCATTTCCACTAATTGCGGGATTGCTGGTACTTGTGCCTTAGCAAAGCCTTCTGCAAAATGCTCTTTACCTGCTGGCATTTCTAATGCGTGCATGCTTTGTTTATGGATTAAATTTAAGCCTTCAAATGTGAAGAAGATCGCTACCTCTTTTTCAGAAGCTGCAGCTGCTGTTGCGATATTGAATACTTTATAGGCATCAAATAGACCGCCGTTTGCTGCGATAATTGCTACTTTGTTTGACATATTACTCTACCTCTTTCTGTAATTCGTCAGCGTAACCTGTCATACCAGGTAAGACATTATAAATTTTTCTAAAGCCTGCTTCAGCTAATTGCTGAGCCGCCAAATCCGAGCGTGTTCCCGTTCGACAAATCACATAAACTGTTTCGTCTTTGTTTAATTCACCTAAGCGATCTGCTAATTCACCCATTGGGATCGATTTTGCACCTGGAATGTGACCGAATGCATATTCCGCTGCTTCGCGCACATCTAGAATTAATCCTTCGCCTTTTAAAGCCTCTTCATTTGAAATTGTTTGTTCAAATAATTTTTCTTGTTGCTCACTAGTTTCCGGATTACATTTACGAATATAGTGATAGAACACACCATTCTCTTCATTTGAACCAATATATTGATGACCAACTGTTTTTGACCAAGCCGCTAAATCTGCAACTGAGCCTTTATCTGTCGCTTGAATTTCTAATACTTGCCCCTCAACTACATCGTTCATTGCTTTTTTTGTTTTCACAATCGGCATTGGACAAGCTAAGCCCTTTGCATCTAATTGCACATCTGATTTAATCATGCAAATCCTCCACCTATACCGGTTAGGGTATTATTTATTTTAAAAAAATATAAATTTATTCAACTTCGCCATTCCATTCAAGCATACCGCCAGCCATATTCGTCACATCAAAGCCTTGTGCCTCTAAAAACGCTGTCGCTTGGCCACTACGACCACCTGAACGGCAAACCATAATGTACGGTTCATTTTTATCTAATTCATGCATACGGAATTCTAATAAACCTAGAGGAATATGGATGATATCAGGAATATGACCAGCCTCTACTTCAGCAACTTCACGCACATCAATTAAATTTAATGCTTCCCCAGCTTGTAATTTTTGTTTTACTTGCTCTGGTAAAATTGTTTTCATTTTTATTACCTCCTAATAAGTGCTCATGCCACCACGGACATTTGTCACCTTTTCATAGCCTAATTTTTTTAATTGTTTACACGCCTGACTTGAACGCATACCGCTTTGACAAATCACAACGATTTCCTTGTCTTTTGGTAACTTTGAATAATCCGAGCCAAGTGGCATATTTTTAAATTGGCGAACATTACGTGCTTTGTATTCGCCCTGCGTTCTTACGTCGATAAACACCTTATCTTTATCGTTAATGATTTGTTTTAATTGCACTGTTGAAATACTTTGGACACCTTTTGTCGACTTGAAGCGCCATACTAAAAACACCGCTAACAACGCTATGATAATTATTGTTTCCATATGTCACCTCTTAAATGAATAAGTTTACATTACCATCTTCTGCATCTGCTAAATACGCTGCTACCCCTGCATACTGAATGCCATCTAGTAACTCTTCCTTTTGAAGTCCTAGTAAATCCATTGTCATCGTACATGTAACTAATTTAATTTCTTGCTCCTGCGCCATTTCAACAAGCTGTGTTAGCGTTAATGCGTTGTGTTTATTCATGACATGCTTGATCATTTTCGGTCCCATACCCAGCATTTGCATGTTTGATAGCCCTAACTTTTCAGCACCACGTGGCATCATTTTCGCAAACATTCTTTCTAAAAAGCCTTTTTGCACAGCTACTGGCTCTTGCTTACGTAAAGCGTTAATACCCCAGAATGTATGGAAGATTGTCACCTCGTGATCATAGGCTGCTGCACCATTCGCAATAATGTACGCTGCCATTGCCTTATCATAATCCCCACTAAATAAAACGATTGTTGTTCTTTTCTTTTCCATAATATCCCCTTACCCCTATAGGTATTTTTTGTTTCAAAAATAAAAAGTCTTATCGACTTTTTACTAAAAGGTCTACCGCTTGCTTGACCATTGCATTCTTATCAGGTGTTTCTACATCTTCTTTAGATAAACAATCAACTAAATTATCTGTGACAATAACACCAATTGTACGATCAACAGCAGAACGGACAGCACTTAGTTGTGTAATTACATCTTTACAATCCTTCTCTTCATCCATCATACGTAAGATGCCTCTTAGCTGACCTTCAATTTTTTTCATTCTTACTGTAACCTTCGCATCGTATTTCATCATCTCACCTCTTTTAATTGATTCATTTATCAATACAATCAACATACTACTACCCCTACGGGTATATGTCAACATAAAAGATTAAATAAAATTTAATACTTTTACATACATTTGATTTCAATCATCAACTATACTGTAGAGGGATAATAAAGCAAGGGCCTCATCTATCCGTGTTCCTGTTTCATATAGGACTCTAAAAAGTAAAATATCTCTTAAGTTTGAACAGGCCTCAATAATATGTTGAACCTGTTCTTGTTTTAAAATTTTCACTGGACTTTTATGAGTTGGTAAGTTATAAATGTTAATTTTCTTATTTTTGTTATTTGATATATGATGAAAAATGGCTTATATGTACTAAATCTATTTGATACTGTTTTCATTGATTTTGATTTTAATTCATCCTCAAACTCCTCATACAGATATAAATACTCATAGAAATTCAGTATACAATTCACTATTTGATTGATAGACGAATTACTAATTTTTTTCTTCTTCGAACTATTTGGATTAATTTCAGTAACTTTTAATTGGCGATACGGTTTTCTTAACCATCCTATAAAGTCCTTTATAACGCTTAATTTAACATCTAGATAACTAATATTACTTTTTTCTAAGAATGAGAAAAATTGTTTTAATTGGTGGCAATAATTCCTGAGTGTATTGTATTCCCTACCAATGTCATCTAAGTATTTTAAATACTTAACTACAGGAACAACTGGTTCCCCAAATTCATTAATAAGCATAAATCTTTCAATTTCTTTTCCACTATCAAATGCATCAGGTATTTTTACAGTTACAACTCTCATCTTATTCACCTATCCAGTCATAGAAATTTACACTGCTATCCTCTGGAGACATAAAAGTAACCTATACACGTTTTTATTGGGAATTCAAGTAGGCATATATCCTTCGTCAATTACTCCCCTAAACCAACCTAAATTAAAAAAAGAAGGCAAGTAAGGTGCCTATACAAACAAAATAACGTTCCAACTTTTATATTTGTATGAATATTCTAACTTAATTTCAAGTTATTCAACAACTATAAACACTATGAATATTCTGTAAATATATAATGTGTTTATAGATAAAAAAAGGTAGTTATAATATCCACAGAATACTATAACTACTCCTATAAAGCATACTCCATATAAAAGCTATTCGCGTCGATACAATTGATGGGTTTATCCGGCAGATTATCGTACATGCTACATAATGGTTAATCTTAAATTTAGCTAGCTCTAAATGGGATGCGTTTCTTCAATCTACAATCTTTAAATTTTTCATTACCTTCCATTCATGCCTCTCTAAGAAATGCTCGGCTAACCCATTTGCCTTGTTTGTGATACTTTGTGGATAATCTAATATTTCAAGAAGCTTAATTGCATTTTTCGTTTTTGACGGTCCAGAATGAATTTTATAATCAAAATGAACTTGACCATTTTCAATTGACTCACTGAAGTGATAATTCGTATACGTACTTTTTGTGATTTCGGTTAATTCAATATCATGAGAAGCAATGATATTCATCCCTTTATTCACAGAAAGCCATTCCATCATTGCAGCTGATGCTGCTATCCGTTCTATCGTATTAGTTCCCTTTAGTATTTCATCAATAAATGAGATACATGGTTTACTTTGATCATACAGTTGGATAATACGTTTAAGTGATTTAATTTCAGCTATAAAGTAACTATCCCCATCTAGAACACTATCTTGAATCGCCATTGAAGTTACAATATAGCTAGGTTTCATTGTCCAGTTTTCTGCTAACACTGTATTAATTGTTTGTGCCAAGATTGTATTAATAGCAATTGCTTTAATATACGTAGATTTCCCTGATGCATTAGACCCTGTAATAAGTGTGCTCTTACCTAGATTTGATGTGTTTTTTACTGGTTCATTGATAAGTGGATGAAACATATTTTCGAATGAAAGTTCCTCTTTCTCCACAAATGTAGGGATACAATATGTATCTAATGATTTTCTGTAAAACGCAACTGCTATCCCTGCATCCAGTTGCCCAATAAGTTGCCATAAATCACGGTATTCTTCTTTATGTTTTGAAATCGTTTTAATAATGTTGTTGTAACTAATAAAATCCAACAAAAATAGTATTCGAATGTATTCAAAAATGATATCAAATTCTCCATTGCCTTTTCCTATTGAAGCAATATTGCTTAAAACTAAAACTTTTTTGATTGGCTGCATTTTGACTTTGAACTCGTTCGCAAATGTTGTAAATTCCGGATGTTTGACGGATGCAAAGCGTTTACCCGTATTGATGATAGCTGCTATGTACGATGTGGAGTATAAATTATTCTCTAACGCTGGTTTATTTTTATAGTATACGAATAAGTTAAGTAGAAAAGATCCTACTAAACTAAAAATTCCATACTTTAAGTTAAAAAACATCAAAATGATTGAAGCAAATGGCATTAAAGCAAGCAATACATATATAGCTACATATTTTATGTTACTTTGATTCTCATAAAAAAAAGAAGATGAGTTTGTAAAATCTTGTTTTCCAAGACCTGATAATAAGCGTAAAATGTCTTCTCTTAATGCCTGATTACTTTCCAGTAATTCGTAAAGATTTTCTTTATCTTGTATATCTTTTAAAGATGGATCAATATCTCGAAGTTGATTAAATAAATATTCTGATCCGACCGAAGTCTGTGTGTAATTTATCTTTTTGAAAACAGTATTCATTGCAAGATCATCCCACGTCAAGTGATCTATACCGTCATATCTTGACTCACTATTTTTTTTATTTTCCCAGTACATTAACACTGATTCATCATCTTCACTTTTTGCATTAAACTTTCCTGTTGCCCATTCTTTTCTAAACTTTTTTAGTCTTTTCTTATTTATCATTAATATGTTATAGATAAAGATAGCAATCGCAACTATTACAAGAATTATTATTAAATTCATCATTTCTTTTCCCTTCTATTTCTTTTACCTTTTTTCATTTATAATTTTGTTTGCTCTACATTTATCGCTATAATTATCCATGTTAGAAACGAACCAAAATCACTTTTCACCTCAATATGTAATAATTGTAAAATACATCTTATATTAAGTAAACAAAAAGGCATAACAATTAAGTCATGCCTTTCACTACAAAGATCTTTTTAGTTAGTCATTTTGTATTATTATCTTCAGCTAAGCGATACCCTTCTTGAAGCATAGGGATACTCAATCCGAAGGTCATTTGTAGATGCGGATAATCTTTGAATTGTCTCCAATCTCCCCCCCATTCAAACCCAAGCTCCTTTGCTATTTCAGCTACTTCGAACCAATCGGATTGTCCATTGTGATTACCATCATATTCAATATCCCATTCAATTCCGCCATTCGCATTCTTAATGGCATAGTCAAAGGCTAATCCATAATTATGAAAAGATTCCCCTCCCTTTGAATATGTGACGATGTTCCCTTTAGTAGATCTACCTTGGTTGTACAACTCATCCTGCTTCTCAAATGGTCTAAGTCCTTCTGTTATCATGACGTTAATATCTATTTCAGCTGCTTTTTCTAATAAGATATTTTTATTCTCTTCCACAATAGGGTGTAGCTTCGTCGGGATTGGTGCCTCATCCCCAAGAAGGACATATTTGTCATCTTCTATTTGGCTAAATTGGCTAGCTATATACAAGAAACTAAAGGTAATAGTAAAAATAATAATGATAATGATTCCTGCAATTAAGCTGTAATTAGTGCTGCTTTTCATGTTGAACTGTTCACCTCTAAAAAATGATTCCTCTTTAGTATGAAGCATTCAATTTTCCTCATTCATTATAACGTAAAAAGGCAAAATTAAAGTCTTGAGCTCGGTACAATACTGAACTCAAACCCTTACAGCTCCATGATGATACGTTTTCGTTTAATCCTCATCACTTGTAATCGGAACTTTATTGTATGGATAATCAGAAAAATTCGAAACGAAGTCAAAACCTATTCCGTCATGGCCTACCCAAAGATAATATCTATCTTTAAATGTTGTTGTTGTATAATCCAAAATAAATCTGGCTAAATCAATGTCACTCGTAAAATCCATTTCTATTGCTTTCTCAGTAGAAAATAAAATACTTTCATTGTTAAATGAGTCCAAATAGGCTTTAGGGAAATAATTTGCGAGCTCTTCAATATTATTAATTTCTACTAAATGATAAAAATTTCCAGGAGCAACTTTTGATGATTTTGCTCCTTTCGAAATATTAATTTCCTTCGAACCACTAATTCCATGCAAATAAATCGGATACTTATTTAATTTTTTTAAAAATTCTTTTAAGCTTTGGCTATAACTCGTAGTTAAATCCTCTTCAACTGAATCAATAAAAAAATAAAAATTAATCATCCCTCTCTTCCCAGATTTAAAAATATATGAAAAACCGTCTCCAACTAAAAAATCATTTAATGATATTTCCATTACCTTACCACCTTATTATTTGCAGGTATAAATTCAGCTATATGCTTGTCATTTATTTTAAGCAATCTTCTTGTAACACGTGTAATATATGTCACTTTTTTACTTTACTCTTAAAAGCTTCAAAGTTTTTTTAAATAGTTTTGCAACAAACGAATCTTTTTTACGTCGCTCACAACTTCTATGCTTTCTCCATCTGGACCAATCGTAATAAGCATTAAATTTTTAACGTGGTTAACAATAAAATGCAACTTTTTTTCACCATTACTTCCAGCAGTGTATTCCTTTGTATAAGCAACTTCTTCTATTGAATAGAAATTATGCCTGCCATAACTTGCACAAGCATCCATATAACCCAATAATTCATCAAAAGTGCCTTGATTCATAATTTTTATTTCAATTTGAAAAAGCTCTTTTGTCATTTTTTCAAGAAAATAATCAATATTATCTTGTACCAAAATAGCTTCTATTTCTTCAACCATAAAATCAAAAATTTCTAAATTCATATAGATTGGAAACTTATTAATCTTCTTTAAAAGTTTTTGCGCTTGATGCGAAAAATGCACACCTTCTTCCACATAAATCGTGAGTTGTTGTAATCTTGGAGCGGAATTTAAGTTTTTAAAATTAAACGCTTCTTCATCGATGGATTGTTTCAGACGATAATCCATAATTCACTTCCTTCTTAAGCATAAACATAATTAATACTAGTTTTTAATTTATAGTTTTTAGGAATATCCCATTTAAATACGCGTTGGACATTTGCGAGCTATTTTCAGTCGAAGTTTTATTAAGAACATTATCTAATTCTCTTAATTTTCGAATTAAATTATTTATATTCTTTTCCTCAATTTTAATCTCAATTGTATCTATTAGCGCTGACTAATACTCTATCTTTCATTGCTTCAATATGATTTTCTGAAATACCTTGCTTTATCATTTCGGAGATCCAATTTTCAGTTGATTGTCCCACAATTCTAACTCCCTTTCTTAATAATACAAAAAAACTTGTACCATTGTATTATATATCACATCATCAAATAAAAAGTTGATAATAAAAGCTCGCAAAGACTATACTTCTAGCTTTGCGAGCTTTTAAATGATATTCGTTTAAAAACTAGTAAACCCTTTAAAAAATGTACTTAATTGGGATTTAACTCCATTTCTTCATTTTATCTTGTATAATATAAAGTAAGAATATTTAGATATCTCTTTTGTTTACATAAGAGCATTTTAAAATGGCACCTATTAAGAGATGTTACGCGTATTTATTAACTTTAAGAAAAGAGGAATAGCTATGATTCAGTTTGAAAAGTCGGATATTACAAATTTTTTACAAAATTTAACCGTTAGTGATTTTGCGGTTAGTCCTGATGAAAAGCAGATTGTATTATGTACAAATTTTAATGGTCATTTTAATCTTTGGGGAATGGATGTAGAGAAAAAATTCCCGTATCCACTGACTTTTAATAATCAAATTTCAGATTTTATTACATATTCGAAAACAGGTGAATTCCTTTTAGTTGGATTTGATAAAGATGGCGATGAAAATAGCCAAATTTATGCGATTGCACCTGAGGGAGGAAGCCTAGTACCAATCCGCTATAAAGAGGGAGAGCGTCATCTCTACGCACATTTGACCGAGAATGGTAAAAATCTATATTACTCTACAACTGATGGAAATGCGAAGTATTTAAATAGTCTAGTTTATGACATTGAGAGTGGAAAGGAAAAGATACTTATAGAAGGTAGTGTTGCGCCTACTATTATAGCTACAGTTAGTCCTGAAGAAAAATCATTTGTTTATATTAAATCGTTTGGTAATACGTATTCATTAGCATATGTACAGACCGATGTTGAAAATGTATTGCTCACACCACCAACGGATGAGCAGCATACAGTAACCGATTTTGTATATACTTCTGAAGACGAAATTTATTTTTTAACAAACTATGATGACGATCTTAGCTATTTAGCAAAATTTGATATTCAGTCGAGACAATTTCAAAAGGTGTTTCAATTAGAAAAAGAAGACTTTACAAGTATTTATTATTCGAAAAAAGAGCATGCACTATATATTGTTGGTTCCTATGGTGTAGAGGATCGGCTTTATCGTTATACAATTGCAGATGGAACAAATGAAAAAATCGAAATACCTGTTGATATTATTGAGAAAATGCATATCATGCCAAGCGGACATTTATATATGCTTGGGGAAACTGCTACGAAACCAAATAATATTTTTGTTTCAAAGGAAACGGGAAATTCCTGGTTGGAGTTAACGCACTATAGAGTACCAGGTGTTCGAGACGAGGATTTGGTAGAACCCGAAGTGCTGCGTTATCCATCATTTGATAGTTTAGAAATAGAGGCACTCTTTTTCAAGGCTAAGGAAGAAAATTCGAATGGTTATGTTATTTTATGGCCTCATGGTGGTCCCCAATCAATTGAGCGTAAATCATTTCGACCAATGTTTCAATTCCTTGTTAATCAGGGATACTCTATTTTTGCACCTAACTTTAGAGGCTCATCGAATTATGGTTTAAACTTTATGAAAATGGTTGAGGGTGATTGGGGTCATGGCCCTCGTCTTGATAATATTACGGGGATTGATTGGCTTATTGAAAAAGGCTATGTAGATCGTGATAAAATGCTGATTCTTGGTGGTAGCTATGGCGGCTATATGGCACTTCTCCTACACGGCCGTCATGCAGATTACTTTAAAGCGGTTGTCGATATTTTTGGTCCAAGTAATTTATTTTCATTTATTGAGTCTGTTCCGGAGTTTTGGGGACCATTTATGAAGCAATGGATAGGTGATCCAGAGAAAGATAAGGATAGATTAATAGCTGATTCACCAATTACGTATTTAGACGGTATGACGAAACCTATGCTAGTTATTCAAGGGGCGAACGATCCTCGTGTTGTGCAAAAGGAATCTGATCAAATCGTTACTGCATTGAAGGAAAAAGGAAGAGAAGTGTCATATACTGTGCTAGAGGATGAGGGACATGGATTCACGAAAAAGGCGAACGAAATTTTCGTGTATAAGAAGATACTGGAATTCTTTAATACACATATTAATAAATAAATGTAATAACCTCCTATCAAATTAATTGGTAGGAGGTTATTACATTCATAGGTTTAATACATAAAATGTCTAACTTTTGAATAGCTTTCAAGCCTATCCTAAATATCTTACTGTTAAAATACTTTTTGCCACGTTTTTAAAAATTGCAATGTGCTTTCTCTTCCAATACTGATTAAACTTTCTTTTGTTTTTTGGTCTAGATCAAATTGTGTAGCGCTGTAATTTTCAACGGGAATGAAAATAATATCCTTTTCAAGTCTACGAGAAATATATCGCTCATCATGTGCATCTTTCATAGTTGTAAAGAGTGCTTCAAATAATTGGAGTCCATTGTTAATTTTTTGCGGATCCATCTCTTCTCTAGGATGACTTAGTTTCAATCCAATAACTGGACGTTCCTTCTGGCCACTCTCATCATCAAATATCCATATCGGAAAATTACTAAGTACTCCCCCATCAACTACTATCGATTCTCCATTTGCAATCTTCAATTTGACCGGCTCGAAGAAAAAGGGTATCCCACAGCTCATACGTAAAGCACGAGCAACTGAAAATGACTCACCATCAATCCCGTAGTTTTTTAAATCATCTGGGAGTACAAGCATTTTACCATTGGTTAAATCCGAAGCGATAATCTTTAAAGAACCACTTGGTAAATCACCAAAAGTATATATGCCTTTAAGTGCAAGCTTTTTATAAAACCATTTTTCTAAGGCTTTACCTTGATATAACCCCATTTTAAAATAAAGATTAAGCCATTTCAGAAATGACAACCCAAACAAAGTTCTAGGCGGATCAAGCAACGCAGAAACATCCAATTCATCTAACATCTTTTCTATTTCATCCGAGGTAAATCCAGCTGCGATAAAACTTGCGAAAATAGCACCTGCACTTGTTCCAGCTACTCGATTAAAATGAATGTCCCTTTCCTCAAGTACTTGATATGCTCCTACATATGCAAAACCTTTAATTCCCCCACCAGAAAATACCCCATCGACAATCAACACTTTTCCCCCTTCATCCGTACTAATAACTCCGTAAGAAATGAGAGTGTTATTAAAAACTTATGTAGAAAATGCCGTGAAAATGTTTCTTATCTAAATTAATTTATTTTGATTAGATTTAGAAAAAGGAATTGTTTAGGTCATTCTAAAGTGTTTAAAAAATATAGACTTTAAATAAAGTGAAAATCAAAAAGAGGACTTCAAAATTGAAGTCCTCTTCTTTATGTACAGTTTGTTTCATTAACTTTTCGAAACAAAAACTGAAATAGTTACTTTTTATAATGTGATAAGCTTTCTAGCAATTAGATGCTCACATAACGATGCTAATGGTAAACCAACGACGTTTAAATAATCCCCTTCAATACGATCGACCAAAAAGACACCTTCAGTTTGTATGCCGTAACCACCAGCTTTATCAAAAGGATCTCCAGTTGCGACATATGCCTCTAACAATGCATCAGAAACATTTTTAAAAATGACTGTCGTTTTTTCAACTAATGTTGTTTCTGTCCCATCCTCTTCAATAATTGCTACAGCAGTTAAAACTTCGTGTGCTGTATTACGTAGAGTGCGAAGATGTGCCATTGCTTCTTCATGACTCTTAGGTTTATGTAGTAATTGATTGTCTTTTGCAACGATTGTATCTGCGCCAATGACTACTCGACCTGGTGATATTTTCGCCACCGCGCGCGCTTTTAATAGTGCAACCTCAGTAACATATTGTGATACTTCTGACGCTTGTACACTCGTTTCTTCTACATCAGCAGTTACGATTTCGAATGGTATATTTAAACGGCCGAAAAGCTCCTTACGTCGTGGTGATGCAGATGCTAAAATAAATGATCTTGTTGTTTGAAATTGCATAGTCTTCACTCCTCATTTGTATCATACAAAAGATGACGGTATTTGCAAAATTAAGTCCAATCTTTTATTGATAATTACCTAGTTACTAGAATTCTATTTTCATATCGATTATTTCAGTTTTGTATCACCTGACTGCTACTGAAATAGATTTTGAGATTGAGCTAAAGCCTACATTTTCATTCTGAAAAGCATTTATTTTTTGATGAATTTAGACATACTAACTGCACCCCAATTGTTAGCTTTCACTAACAATTGGGGTGCAGTTTAACTTATTTTTATAACCCAATTTTACATAAGTGGGTAAAATTTATTCTTCATTAAAGTAATGCTTTGATTTAAATAATTTCAATTCATTTAATTACCTTCAGATTTGATAAACATATGTTCTTTCTGTACATTTTCAAAAACTTTTTTCGACCTATAACTTCCATATTCATAAGTCTTTAATAGTTCCTCTAATGTATCTTTATTCACCCAAAAGGTTCTTTTTATTTGTTCACTACCATCTGTAAAAGTAAATATATCTTTTTCACTTCTCGCCTTCGGTCTAACATGAAATTTTAAACCTTCAGATGACTTAACAAATAGGTCAGTATTGCCTTTTTGAAATGCCCTAACTGTTCTATTATATACTTCTTTAGCGTCTATAGATAGTTTCGAAAAACTAAAGTTAGGAAAAAGATCTATTTTTTTCAGATTCCCTGATGAATCGTGAGAAAAAACAAATAAGAAAAATTCTTTATTAATTTCTTTGCTAAAGTTTGATTCTTCAAAACTAATAAATTTACTTTTGTCATATACATTGGGATAGTCATTAATTTCATATAATTGACTAAATGTTTGACTTGGAAAAGGAAAATGTTCAGACAATTTATATTCGTTGTTTAACTTTTCTACCAATTTTATAGTTCTAAAAACTACAGATATTTTTTCTTTTTCTAATTTAGACTTAATAAACATACTCCTATTGGATTTACTTCGATTGCTTTTTTCGTATTCTTCATACTCAAATATTAAATTGTACATAAAATTATCTATATCTAGAGTAAAATCCCCATCTTTCTGAAAATTACTAATAAAGTTTTTATGTTGTCTTAAAAATTTACTAAATAGTTCATTTTTCTTTAATTCATTTGAGTCTATATTAGTCTGTATTTTTAAGAATGTATTAATAAAATTTTTATACAATTCTTGTAAATACCCATCCATATCTTCTATATTTTCAGTATCATCATACATATTATTACAATAAGCTTTAAAATAGTACTTTCCGTTACTTGCTAATCCTTTGTAATCAATTTCATTAATATTTTCAGGTTTACTTCTTTTCCTCCACCATTTGTCAATATATTCAAACGTATCTATTGCTTTTAATAAATCTCCTAAATTCACTTTTTTATTTTGTAAAGAAGTTTTTATCTCTTTTAAATGATACTCTAAATTATTTTTTTGTAAATTTCTCGCTTCTCCTGGATTATCCCTAAAAACTAAATACGATTTAACAAAATCTAATAAATATATTCCCCCATGAAATGTATCTTCACCTAATCTACAAATTCTTATATTATTTTTTGCTAAAATTTTATTTATCTCATCTACAATTTCAGTATTAGTTATTATATCCTCAATATTTACTGGTATTTGAGTATTTAACCCTAAAGTTATAGAACGTTTCATTTCGGAACCTGCTTTAATAAAAATTGTCTTTATTTTTATATTATTCATCATCTTATCAAGTAAAGTTTCAAATGCAATAATAATTTCACTTCCAGATATATCTATTTCATTTTTTTCGCCTTCAGCTTTTATTCTCACTGTCTTACTCAAATCATTACGGATTTCTCTAATGATAGAAAAGCAGTGAGTTAATGTTTGTGCACCATTAATTACACTTACTCTAAATGGATTAAAACTAATTTTATCTTCCACAATACAAAAACTATCTTCCGAGTAAATGGTAATTCCATTGTGATGAAACCAAAAATTCTCTATTGCATTTTGGTATCCTTCAAAGTCCCCAGAACCATTAATAATCTTAAGATATTCTACTATCTCTTGTTTTATTTTCTCATTTCCAGTATTCGAAGTATTCAAATTATATAATCCTAATAAGAAATTTTTTGTAAAATTTGTTCTTAATAATGCAGATTTACTACCTGAGATTCCAATTCTCACATTATCTTTAAAAAGACTAACGCCTGTCCTGTTATAAAGTCTATATAATTCTTTAAGAGATAAGTTGAAAATTAATCCAACCCGCTCTTTATCTTTATTGTTAGCAATTTTATATTCCAAATAATTAATTCCTTCTTCTTCCAATTCCATTGAAATCAGTTCTTCACTATCAATATATACAAGCCTTGCACTAGAAAAAAGATTTTTTATTTCTCTTTTTCCCTTTGCATCTACTTTTTCTAACTCACTATCCAAGAACTGCTGCTCTTGTTCCCAAGATTCAAATATCATCATAGGTCTCACTTCAATATTATTCTCTTGAATATACTTTTCAAATTTCTCATTATAAGAGGTGAAATCATTTTTATTATTTACATCATTTATAAAATTCCCTAAATAGTATTCTTCAATATTTCCATTTTCACTAACTACTTCTAAAATTTCATTATTTCCCTTCAATGAATACGCTTCCCGATCTACCCCCAAAGCTTTTTCCAACAAATTTATACACTCACTATTTATATACATGCTTTACTCCCTTTAACATAAATATTTAAATTATCAAAATCATGTTTAGCACTTTCTTTAGCATTTCGAAGTATATTAGATTTAAATAATTCTTGCCCTATTTCTTCGAGAGAAATGTTAAAGTCATATTCATACTTTCTTAACCTTCTCATAATTTCTTTTTTGTCTTTCTTGTTATGTAAAAGATAATCTACTTCATATTTTAAATTTTCGAAATATATATTCTGTTCGAAATTAATACTATTTTCAGTACTAATATCTTCAATTTTTCTGTCTACTCCTTCTAAAATCACTTCACTGGTCTTGTCTTTTTCAGGAAAAATAGAAGATTCATATATAGAAAAAAATTCTTTTAATTGTTTTCTTATATATTTTTTACTTTTTCCATTTATTTTTATTATTTCGTAAAAGCATTTTGGTATTCTAGTTACATTGCTTGCTGGAAAAAATATAAAACCTCCTCTTTGTAATTTTATCCTTTCATTAAAGTACCCATGAGTTATTACTTTAAAATTCCTCTTCAAAATAAAATTACTTTTGTTTCCTGACAACATATTATCATAATATTTTTCTATGTATTTTGAACTAGGTGAAAAATGTTGCGGTAAACAGAAGATATATAAATATCCATCTTGATTTTCTTTTTCATTTTCTTTAAAACTAGTGGCAAAATAAATTGCTATCAATACATTAAAAGTAATATCCAGTAATCTACTAGTTGCTAAATAATGCTGAGAAGCCATTGCTTTTTGTAAATTAGTCTTTTCTACTTCACCTATTACATTGTAATCCTTTAATAATTCAAATAATTTCATTTCTTGCTTTAAACTCAATTTCTTTCTATATAATGATGGTAGTAATTTAGTATCTTCGTAATCTATGGGTTCACCACGAAAAGCAACCATACTCTTATCTTCATCTACTTTCAAAATATTCCTTATATTTTTTGTTTTTTCTTCTACTTCTTTTAATACCTCAAATAGAGAATCACAATTTCTACTCATTTACTTCCTCCTTATTATATCTCAAAGATAAGATAGAGAATTTGAGAATTTTTATTAGCACAAAATATTTAATAATTCATTGCAAACAAATCACCAACCTATAACTTTTAGACTATTAATATATCTAACTATCTATTATGCTAATATATTTAAATAAGTCAACAACAATTATTTAAAAATCAACCAAAACCAATATCATATATTCTAGAAATGGAGTAAAGCCCATTTCTTATATATCTAAACCCGTATCTCTTCGATATTAGGAGTTTCATTCCTTCCTTATAAATCTAAGTGAAAGTATTATTTAAGCTACGAAAAAAAACTGCACCTACAATCATTAAGATTGAGATGCAGCATATGTCATAACATTAACATTATTTGTTCTGAAGTAATGTGCTCATTTACTTCAATATCTAAAATTGTTAATCCCATCTGTTTAATAAGATCAACTACTAATGCATTCCCCATACAGAAGTAACGCATGCGTTCCGGCATTCCTGCGGTCCAGTTGTCTGGGAATGAGTTTAATCTTTCGCACTCAATAGGAGTTAAGAAACGTTTTCGTCCATCAACCTCAACTATGTGTGTACTTCGGTTAACTGAGGCTTCACTTGTTAACATTGTACGGCCTGGCCCATTTAAATCATCAGTTGGAGACATACCACCTTCAGAGAAAATGTATTTATGACCTTCTGCTGATGTACGCTCAATTTTTTTCGGTCCTCGTAAATACGAGAACTTTTCAACTTGAGCAGGTGATAGATAGTACTTTTCATCTACTGTAACTTCTTCTACTAAAATATCTTTTAGTGGAATGAATTTTTCGTTTTCTACAATTGTTTGTGCTGTATAGACATTTCCATTCACCATCACTCCCGCTGTATGGAAATAAAAAGAAAACTTGTCCGAAATTTCCACAATATCTTCAGGTAAAGTTACTGTACTAATACGTTCTTTATATGGTTCTGGTTTAACAGAGAAAGTATTCGCAAAAAATCCTTCTTTAAACACAATATCATGTGAATTATAATCAAGTAGTTTTTCCGCAAAATCAAGTGTATTTTTATATGCGAAAATAAAGACACGACGGCGTTTTTGTGCACATCCGTATTCAGCTGCATTCACTACTCGCCATTCCACAATATAGTTTAAATCACGGAATGTCGCTAACATAATTGCAAAATCACGCCCACGTTGCTTTGAAGGCGATTTCAATAAACGATCGACATTTTCCAAAAGTACATATTTAGGATGTGAGTTTTCAAGAACTCGTTTAATCTCCCAAAACAATACGCCTTTTTTGCCTTCCAGTCCTTTTTCATTTGATAAAGTTCTAGCTACGGAGTAATCTTGGCAAGGAAAACCGCCTACTAATAAATCTATGTTTAACTTTTGGAATACTTCATCAGGAACTGTCGTAATATCTTCATTACTATGAATTCCACTATTGAAGTTTCGAGTATAACAATCATATGCATCTTGCGTTTTGCGCGAAGGCTCCCATTGGTTTGCCCAAACTGTTTTAAAAACATCTGAGTTCGCTTTTTCCAAACCTAATCGAAATCCACCCACGCCCGCAAATAACTCGACTACATTTAGAGCATTTTTCATATAGCGAACATCCTTTCTATTTCTCTTAATTATAATAAAAATAAGATCTAAGCTCAAGAGATTTTCCTTATTATATCATCAAATAAATTAATACTAAAACTACTATATTAAAAAACATGTTAATTTACTAAAACACCCCTGTAATTTAACTAACTGTTATAGAAGAATTTGTACAATTGTAAACAAAGAAAGATAGGGGAAAATAATGTATACCCATTTCTTAGTTGAAAATTAGTATTACGAACAATAATTCGTTCGGATTGACAGGTTAATGGTGATAATTTGCCTATGACTAGTTCATCGATTGGATTTATATAACATAAAGTGAATCACAGTAACACAAATAAACCTTCTCCTCATCAGTTAAACTATAATCAATCGTTTAACCTATGTAGGAATTTAAACATTACTTATGCTTAACCACTTACTTTTTCTTACAGAGTCATATGTTTGTATTAACCTTGGGCTCTTCTAATTTATCATCGTTTGCTGCTTCATCTTTTCTGATAAGAAATAGTTCTAGTTATTCCGCAATTATCCATAAAAAAGGTATTCTATTCCTTCAAATCATCATTATTTTCAAAATCTGCTTTCAGCGCTGCAAATTTTTCAAGTATTAATTTTTAATTCCTCTCTATTATTCTATACAAAACAAAAAGAATTCGACATTACTGACGAATTCTTTTTTTATATCATTATTAATAAAACCTGAAAAAATAATTAAATATGGAGATTATCGAGAACGAATATCCAGTTAGAATATGTGAAATATATTATACTTTAGTTGTTTTACTACTTATATCCACTCTAGATGAAACACAAAAAGACAAATTATTGGTTGTTTCAATCTAGAGTAAATTTTGCAATTCATGTAGATTTCCTTAAATAAATTATAAAACAAATTACTTGAATAAATTTAAAATTTCTTCGTAATCAACTTCTGGATCCGGTTCTAAGATTCCATTTTCAATTGCATTAATCATGCGTTGTTCTTTTTCTTTTAAACGATTATAAATACGTTCGTCAATTGTATTCTGCCTTTCATTTTCTCCATCTAACATAAAGTAGTAATACTGAGTATA
This sequence comes from Viridibacillus sp. KH_047, assembly GCF_057838945.1. Taxonomy (NCBI): domain Bacteria; kingdom Bacillati; phylum Bacillota; class Bacilli; order Caryophanales; family Caryophanaceae; genus Viridibacillus; species Viridibacillus sp. KH_047. Next base: position 2,425,571 of record NZ_CM174479.1, read on the forward strand.
GTCATCTTCTTTTAAGCCTAGACGATGAATACGATCTCGAGACTGCAACATATGTGTAAGGTTAAATGAATACTCTAAATAAATCGCATCATGGCAAGTGCGATGTAATGAAACAGATTCAGCTAATGTATGTGGATTGGTAATTAAAACCTCAATTTCTTTTCGTTTGAATGCCTCAATAATATCCTCACGTTCTTTTTGAGGGGTGCTACCGTAAATCACAGCTGCTTTAACACCATTCGCTGTTAAGTCACTATATACTTTGTCGATAGTATTTACAAACATACACCAAATTAAGCATTGTTTACCTTCGTATTTTAAATTTGAAGCTAGCTCAATAGCAGCTTTGTATTTTGATGTTATACGAACTTTTTTAATTATTTGAATATCACTTTTTGTAAATACAACATCGTCTTTTTCGAAATTATTATACCAATTTGTTTTATCATCTTCGCCATACATTTCAATTCTGTTAATCGCTTTTAATAATAATTCTGGGTTTGTAGCAGCTTGAATTAAACGGATATATAAACTGAATGCATCATTCCCATATTTTTTATACAATAAATCTATAATATCCTGTTCTGAATGTTCTGTAGGTACTTTGATAATAGCATCCGGATTAGCAGGTGGAACTTGGAGCTCTAGTTTAGTAGTTCTCCAGAAAAATGGATACATTTTTGTGTTAATTTTTTCGATTTTTAAAGCATCGGGTCTTTTTAAATCATTAATTTTAAAATTAAAGAACTTTTTATATTCATCTGTATATAGAATATTCAAAAAGTTGAATATATCTTCATAGGTGTTAGGGATTGGTGTTCCCGTTAAAACAAATTTGTATAATGGTTTTTCTGCGATTTTCTTCGCCACTTGTGCACGCTTACTTCTAACACCTTTGATTTTATGTACTTCATCAAAAACAAGCATAGTACGTTCGTCAATGATGTCACAAAGGATATTTTCGTATTTTTGAAGTGACTCGTAGTTAATCAAGATTAGATTTTTGTTAGCACTATTAATCTCCAGTTGAATAATAGGAGCTTCTTCATCGTGAATATCTAGTAGGTTCAGCACTTTATTATTGCCAAAGTTTTCTTTGAATTCTTGTTTCCAAGCCAAAAATGAATTTTTTGGACCAATCATTATAATACGATCTACTTTATTAACATGTGGGGAATTTAGGTAAGCAAATACACCATAAATCATCGATGTTTTTCCGGCACCTGGAACGGAGAAGTTTGCTGCTTTTTTCATTTGCTGCATATAAAATGCGCTCCACATTTGCTTTTCTCGTAGTGGACGAGCCAATTCAGTACTCACAATCTGCTCGAAGTCTTCAAAACGGTCTAAAATTTGGCTATCTTGGCATTTTAATAGAATTGCATATTTAGAACGTTCTTCAATCCAATATGCTTGTTGCTCTAGATAATTTTCTAGTTCTTCACTGATAATGAAATTAAATTTCTTTCTGCTAGCAAATCGTTCAAGAATTTTAATGACTTCTTTCATATCGATATATGTTAAGTCAGACTTAAAGTTTGGATAAGCATCATCTAAATAAGGTATTAATTTTTGTAATGCATAGTCTTTCGCCTTAACGGTATAGGATATTAAAGTATCCTCTAAAATTAGGTGACCATCGTCGATTGATAAAACTAATGAATCTTCAGTTAACATCTCTGCGTTCAAAATAAGTCTCCCTTTATCAAATGACATAATTTTCTTTTTTATTATCTCGTTAACATCTTTCACATACACATGCATCAGTTTTGCTTTGTTTTCCCAAAGTGTTTCGAATTCTTGTCGAGCTCGAACTAATTTCTGGTTATCAAAATCTGAGGATAGCCAAGATGCAGTTACATCAAATGATTCGAAGTTATTCTCAATTGCTGAATAAGTTTCATTATTTGATCCCGTAAAGTAGATGATATTCCCTTCGTTATCTTCACAAAGTCCGAACTTTGAATGAAATAAGCCTGAAGGCTTAAAGCCAATCTTAATATCTACTTTTTCTTTTGCAATTAAATGCGCTAAATTAGAAAAATTAATTTGCTCAGTATCCGTTAAGTGCTCATCTAACTTTGATAATAAATTATTTGAAAGCTTCTCTCGAAGATCATATCCTTGTTTCATTAAGTCAAAATCCTCTTCGCTAATATCCTGTGAAATAATGAGTCTCATTTTCCCGCCATTTTGAACGAGTCCCTTCAAGCCCTTTGCAAATGCTGCTAGGGCTTTAGAGCTAAAATAACCACTTACTCGGTCATATGAAGTTGCAATTTCCAGAACGGGATTGTAAAAATCATTTACAATATCTGAGGTTGTTGTGTAATAAGATGGCTTTAGGGCAATCTCCTTAAACACCAATTTTGCCACCATATAAATTCGTTGTTGCTTCAATTTTTTCGAGTAATGTCTTGAATTCTTGTTTTGAAGTAGCATCTAAACGAGCAATTTGGTCTGTATCAATAGATTCTAGAGCTGTAAATGCTCGTTTTAATGATTCGATAGGTTGGTCTTGAATACCAGAAATAATTGTTTCTGCTATCTTCCCTTCTATTAGGTTTTTTGATTCCACTTTCGTAGTACCTAAATCTGCGTTGATTTCTCGAATAACCTCTTTTGTAACATCTTCTTTTTCTTGGAAATTTTCATACACCTCTTCGACAATTTCTTCATACAAATCTAAGAATTCTTCACGATTATCTGCTTTTAAAATATTTTTGCCGATTTCACGAATGTGTCGTGTTAAATCTCCGCGATGTGGAATTGCTAGTGCAGTAAATAGAGCGTTTCGTACACGTAAATACTCAGCTTCATCTTCAGTGTCTTCTTTATTTAAAATCCCCATTATTTCTTGTAATGGCCCATCTAAATTTAAATCACGTGCTACATAGAATTTACCTTCCGCATTGATAAATTCTAAAAAATCGACCATTAAGTTTGCCTTTTTTACCATCTTTTCAACGTCGGATTTTTTCTTGTTCGTGTTATGAGCATAATCTTCAATACTAAAAAGCTTGTCTTGGACAATTACGCTATAAACTTCAACTAAATTATCAATAGGATCATAATCGACAGGGCGTTCTTCCGCATGCTGTAAATTTAGTTCTAAACGCTTAATGTCTGAATCTGATAAACCTTCCGCTTGATCTAAAATTACGGCTTCAAAATAAAGATTTTTCCCCTTCTCAGCATTAATTAAACGAACACATGTGAAGCGTCTATTACCATCTATTACACGACCATCGTTTAAAACAACACCAGGTAAACGTTGACCAAATAGTTCAATATTCGATTTCGTCGCTTGCAACGCTGCAGAATTTGATTCGATAATATAACTCTGTAAGATGTTGTTGTAAACTTCTTTGTCTGTAATATCTAAAACATTTCCTTCAGACTCATATCGATTGATAGAGCTGATAATACGTCCATTTTTATTGTTATAATGAAGGTATTCTACTGGAATCTCATATACTTTGTAACTTTTAGTTCTTTCGTGAATGGTTAATTTTCGAGTTGCGTCAGTTTCTTTAATGATTTTTTGTTCGAATAAGTCTTTTAAATTGATAGATTTCATTTATATATCTCCTCAAAAAATGTATTTTTATCGCAATAAAACTTTGATAATTCAGGTGAATAAAAGATATTCGTACTTTGTAATAAAGTAACGGCTTTTTGAAGTTCAATTGGCACTTGGTATTTCTCATTAATATGATCAATTAAATCGTAGCCATCAATAATTTCAAATTCATATATTAGCCAATGTAAAAAGTCAACGAGCGATACATCGTCCTCTTGAACGATGAAAAGATAACCAGAAGACAAAGTAATTGTTTTGATTCTTGAATCCGCCCATAAAATACGATCATAAAATATACTTTCAAAACCTAAGTTAAATAGTTGATGTTTAAAGCCCTTTTTCCGAAGTAGAGCCATCGAGAAATACTGTCCGTCACTAGCAAATTCAGTAGCTTTATTTTGGAAGTCAATAATTAAAGCTTTTGGTACATCAGATTTTTCTAGCTTGGCTGATGTGATGTACATGTTACTTTCAACTTTTACTAAATCTAATTTTTTTTCTAAATCATATATAACTTTTCCAAAGACTTGTGTACGGTGTACAGGAAGTCTTTCGTTAAAAAAATAATCATTTTTAAGGACTTCTTGTATAAAGTATCTCTCTGCCGAGCCATAATCGTTACTTAAAATAAACTGGCTTCTAATCGTATAACCTAAGCTCTTTAAAAGCATGTTATTAAGGAATTTATCTTGGAAATTATTAAACTTTTGAATACCTAGTTCTATAATTTCGTCTAATGTATGTATCTTTGCATTTAAAAGTGACTGTAGGTAAGAGATTTCTTCGTTAGATACCTCTTCGTAATTAACACGGATAATTTCGTCGCTAACATATTCAGAAAGAAACATTTGAATATGGCTTTTTAAAGATGTTTTTCTTAGATAGTAGTTTTCATTAACGTAACTCACAAAATCATCAATATGAATAGGCGCCTGCTTATGGAATAAATGAATGAGAAATTCATTCTTTTCAATATCCCCTGAAGAAAACTCTGGCATACGATTATAAGTGATATTAGGAATTGGAATAAACCTTTTATAAAGGTTATGAAGTTCATTTTCATTTCTAATATCTATAGATTTCATAAAATCAATATATTCGTTATAGATTTTACCCATATTGTAAATACCAGGTGATAAGTCTAAAAACGCTATTAATTGACTAACTTCTTCCTCAGTCAGTTGATTAAAATCATAGTAACGATAATAGTGTCCTCGATCGCGTAAAGCATATTGACATCGTTCACCTAGCCCTCGTAAAGCACTTGAGCTTTCAGCTAATTCTAAATTATAATTATTTTTTATAATATATTCATTAAATTTTAGAAAGAGCTCACTGTCATTAGTAGAAGTTTTTCCATAGTGAAAAAGTACATCTTCAAAAACAGCCGTTTTAGTCAGGTTACTCAGCTCATTTTTATGGTTAATAAAGCCGTTATAATAATTTAAAATGATTTGCTTTTGTTGCCTATTAAATTGATAATCAGATAAATGATCTAAAAAGTTTTTTTTCCCTTTTTGGAGTCGTAATGTCAAGAAATTGTAAACTATTTCATCAACATCAAAGAGATCACAAAAAAACCGTTTAGAAAAGCTGTAATTTTCGAAAAATTCTCCGTACAATAATTCTTCTTCAATAGCAGGAATACTTTTTATTGCAGCTTTTTCGCGTAATGAAGTACCTTGTTTACTTATTTTTAGCTTATCAGCTATTTCTTGTAAGGTTTTATTTTCTACAATCCTCGCAATTAAAACATCCATATTTTTAGTGGATAATTGATTATGGAGATAGAAATCTAGTTCCTTATATTTTTTTCTATACCACGAACCCTTAGTAAAAAGTAAGTTTTTTTTCAAAAAAACTTTAACATCATCTTCAGTTATTACAGGGATTGCTTCTAACAACTGATTGGTGGAGAAAAACGTTCCTGGTTCGAGTTCATCTATATAATTCTCGATTTGCATTGCTGCATCAACAGAAGAATTTGTTGGAATCACTACTGGTGACTGTTTTGCTAGTAATTGCTCAAATGCATTATAAGCTGTTATTATCCGTTCGTATGTAGAGACACGACTGATAGAGGTTATGGTTACGAAATCGTTGAAAGAAATGTCCTTTAAATCTTGGTATATAATATTACACGATTGTAAAAGTAAGATATTTTGTTGCGATAATCCAGTGACGGCTAAATGATAGAGACATGGCTGAATGAAATCTTCAGTAGGAATCATGTTGATAGCCGCACTTACTTTTTCAATTGTAGATTTTTTGTTGCCTATTTTCGAATATAAACCAAGGGTTTTCTGGACAAAATCATAAGCAGTTAACTCATCATCTACAAGTTGTTGGATGGTTCTTAAGCTGACATTATTATTACCTGCGACATGATACAAACTATACTTGCAATGCATAAATCTAACACCTCCTTAAAGATGGCTCCTTTTATCTTGATGTAAGACTTAAGCAATTGCAAGCAGTAGATCACAAATGAGTAAATATATGGGTTATTTGGCAAAAAAGACACCTGAACGATATGATATCTCAGATCAAGCGCCTTTCTATAATTTATTATTGAATATAATCTAGATAATCATTTTTGCTGTAAAATAACATATTTAATTTTTGTGAGTAGAATTGCTCTAAATTATTCGAGCAAAGTAATGTATCTAAAACCTCAAAATTCAACTTCACATAGTAATCATCTTCAAGTATTTCAAGTAAATCATTTACAGATAAGTGTGTTCTATTTTCTTTAGCAAACAGTGATTTAAAGAAATGCGCTATATCAACTTTCAAAGCTGTTTTAATGAAAAACAAGTTCCCTCCAATTTTTATTGATTTTAAACGCCCCGGTCTTTTTAAAAGGGATTCATAGAACAGCTGGTCAAACCCATATCCATCTGCCGCATGTTGGAAATTATTTTTATTCAAAGAAGTGTAAGTGAAATATTGATCATTTTCTACAAAAGCTTCAACAGATTCCCTATAGGAGATAATTTCAGATTTTTCAATAGAAGCATATTTAAGTGCAGTTTCAGTTACATACAACCTTTCGTCAATTTTGAAAATGGAATACTCATTTTCCATATTATTTAATTTTCGCTTTACGAAACTGCTTTGCCATACTTCATCATTTTTAATTGTAAAATAACGGTCATTTAGAATCTTTTGATTAAAATACGCATCAATGCTGTCAATATTAGTTCGCAAAATGAATGGTGGCACTATGTTATAGCCGATTTTATTAAGTTCATTACGGTGAACATCGAAATCATCAAAATTCAAAAAAACCTTTTGAGCAATTTGAATGAACTGTGTAATCGTATAAATTTCCTTCGACAATAAAGGCTTTATTATTTGATAGTCATAGTCATTTACCTCGTTTTCCTCTTCTTGAGCAGATTCGACTTGTAAATGTGTCATATCCGATAAAATGGCACTTACAAAATCATTGTTGAACCAATAGCTTTGTTTAGTGATTAATTGTCCATCAGGTAATTCAACCGTGTCTTGAGCATTTTTTGCTTTGGGACGAACATGCATAATGTTTGATTCTTTAGATGATGGAAGATTATTTTCTGTTATTGTTTTATTCGCTTTTTGTACCTTTTTTAGGATAATACCAGTTTCAAGTTTAGTTTTTAGTGAGAGCCAAAACCGTTTAAGGTCTTCATTTAGTATAACTTCTGGCATTCTCCATACTTTAATCCCTTTAAAATATAAATCTTCCCCAATATATTCGAAAACTATAAATAAAAATGTAGTATTCATAAATTTCGTTTTGAGAAAACTATTATCCCAGTTTTCATTTACGACTTCATGGAAATTTATCTGTTCAAATGACATCGATTCTTTAGGGACCCCATTCTCTTTTAAGCGGACTGTTTTTATAGTTATGTTGAAGGTCTTTTTTATATGTAGTAAATCCGTATTAAAATATTTAAACATTTGATTAGTTAATTTTGCAACCGATAATTTTTTACTTAGTAGATTGGGATTAAGACCTATTTCTTTACCAATCTGTAAAGTATTAATATTTTCAAATACCTTAAATTGGCTAATTATATTCTGGATAGGGTATTGCATTTAATACCTCCTTTTAATAGTAAATGTAATTATAGTAAATACCACTAAATTCACTAGTACAAAAAAGAGCAAATTTTCCTGATGAGTAGATTAATACTACAAAACAAGTTATCAATTAGCTGTATAATGGTTAGCATTCTTTGGGTTTTAAATAAGGGAATTTGCATTTTAACTCGTTTTATTAATCCACCAAATTATTAATGCTAGCCTAATGTAGTTGTATGATTAAAAATTTGATTTTCCGCTGTAAATTAAATAGATTTTAAAGCCTTAACCAGTAAAGTTCGTTGCAAAGGATTTGAATTGATCATGTCTGCAGTTTTTATTCATAGTAATCTCCTTTAGAATAAATGTTTCTCGTCAATATATATATTGTAACTTATTTCAACACGTTTGCCTCTAAATAATTCAGTTGAATACAATCCTTAATTAAATTTAATCATAAATCATTCCCTTTTCTCCCCTGCTAATAATTTCCAACAAACTCCACAATGGCTGCTTTGCTGAGATAATAAGTTACTGCGAATGTAACTTAAAATAGGAAATCGAGCTGCTTTGGTCGATTGGGATTCTTTATTGTCGTCTTAGAAATAAAAACTTACTCTCAACTAGGATTATTTTCGGCCAGAATCGTCACCACAATGATTATAAGGAGAATTACAGTGAAAGTATAGGATTCAAATGGCATATGAGTTTCACAAATAGAGCATGTTCTGTTTATATGATATATGTTCGGCAATGAAAATTGTATTTGTTTTTTGAACCACATCTGTAGAGAACTTCTTGTAATACAACAACTTACACTGATGAATTAGCTATGTAAAAGACGTAAAACTACTGAGTTAGATTGTAATCCTTTTACATCCCATATATTCAGACGAAACACCAATCATTCAATAAAAACATGACCCACCGCATCTAAACATGCAGTGGGTCATTTTCTGTATTAGTGAGGTAAGAATATTAATTGGAATGCAAATAGAATAGCAAAAACGTAAAGCAATGGATGAACTTCTTTCGCTTCACCTTTAGCAATTTTCAAAATTGGGTAAGTGATAAAACCAAAAGCAATCCCTGTTGAAATGCTTGAAGTTAGCGGCATAATCAAAATGATTAAGAATGCTGGGAACGCTTCTTCAAATTTACCCCATTCAATATCTTTTACAGATCCAATCATTAATGTACCAACAATAATTAGAGTTGGAGAAGTAATCGCTGTAACACCAGAAACAGCACTAACTAATGGTCCAAAGAATGAAGCAACGATGAATAGAATAGCGACAGTTAAGCTAGTTAAACCTGTACGTCCACCAGCAGCAACACCAGATGAAGATTCAACAAATGCTGTTGTTGGGCTTGTACCAAACATAGAACCAACAGTTGTAGCAACTGAATCAGCTAATAATGCATGACGTGCACGAGGCAATTTATCGCCCTTCATTAAACCTGCTTGCTTAGCGACACCAACCATTGTACCTGTTGTATCAAAGAGTGTAACTAAAATAAATGAGAATACAACGCCATATAATCCAAATGAAAAGACTTGGCTAAATGCTTCAATTGGATTCCAAATTAAAATACCTTCTGGTAAATGAGGAAGAGCTACTACTTTTTCAATGTGTAATTGATTAGTTAGCACTGCGACAATACCAGTAACAATCATACCGATAAATAGAGCACCTTTGACGTTACGTACCATTAAAATAACAGTAATGAATAAACCAAACAACGTTAAAAGTACACCAGGAGAAGTTAAATCACCTAGCTGTACTAAGTTACTATCACTTGCGACAACCACTTTGGCCATACGTAAGCCAAGGAATGCGATAAATAAACCAATACCTGCAGTAATTGCATGCTTTATATTTTGCGGAATCGTCGTTATTAGTTTTTCACGTAATGGAGTCAAAGATAAAAGAATGAAAATTATCCCTGCCACGAAAACTGCAGCAAAAGCTGTTAAATAGTCAATTTTACCACCAGAGGATATTACGACCGCATAAGTGAAATATGCATTCAATCCCATACCAGGAGCAATTGCGATTGGATAATTCGCACAAAGCGCCATCCATAACGTACCTATTACGGCAGATATAATAGTTGCCATAAATACTTGATCAAGTGGTACACCTGCATCCGATAATATTATCGGGTTTACAACAACGATATATATCATAGTGAGGAATGTAGTCATTCCTGCAATAAGTTCAGTCTTAACATTTGTACCATGTTCCTTTAAACGAAACATTTATATACCTCCTTCTTAAACACGAACATTTTTTGCAACATTAAATATAATATTCGCTTATAAGACGAAATGCAACCCTTTTCTCAAAGTCATTATTCTCTAAATTATTTGATTATATTTGAATAATGCGCTATTCCAAAGATTTTCTTATTATGCAATATATCTATAGAAGAAATTCTTTAATTGATAGGAATTATTACTGGTTTTCGACTAAAAGATGTAGATCTACCAATATTCAAATATTTGTGCACAAAAAAACAGACACTGCTAAGAGCGGCTGTTTTTTTGTGATATTATTTATTTCTCACAAACAGAAGTTTATACCACTGATTCACTAAAAACGGCATAATGGACAAGCTATAAATAATACCTAATTGTACTCCATTTAATTTTGCGACTTCAAATACACCCGTAAGTGATGGCATGAATAATACTAAATGTAAGCTTAAAAAACCGATTAAAAATGCTAGCCAAGTATATTTATTCGAGAATATACCAATTGTGAAGATCGATTCTTTTGATCTCGAGTTGAAGCCATGTACTAACCTTGACAAACATAATGTTGTAAATGCCATTGTGCTTGCGGTTAGAGTATCTCCCGTCGACAATCCCATTTCAAAAGCAATGATGGTTGCAATACCGATTAATAATCCTTCGAGCACCACTTGAGTAGTAAATTTTTTATTTAATAATGGAGTGTTAATATTTCTAGGCTTGTACTTCATTGTTTTCTTATTATGTGGCTCTAAACCTATTGCAATAGCTGGTAAACTATCGGTAAGTAAGTTGATAAATAATAGATGCACAGGGGCAAATGGTACTGGTAAACCTAATATTGTTGCATATAAAACAACAAATATAGCACCTGCATTACCTGACAATAAGAATAGAATGGCGTTTTTTATATTGGTATACATGCTTCTACCATTCGAAATAGCCTTGACAATCGTAGAAAAATTATCATCCGTTAATATCATAGAGGATGCATCTTTCGCTACCTCGGTACCGGTTATCCCCATCGCTACACCGATGTCTGCTTGTTTTAAGGCAGGGCCATCATTGACTCCGTCCCCCGTCATCGCAACGACATTCCCTTTCTCCTGCCAAGCTTTAACGATACGAATTTTATGCTCTGGTGTTACTCGGGCGTAGACGGAAATATCTGGAACTTTTTCTTGTAATTGTTGATCAGTTAACTCTTCAATTTCATATCCTTCAATCGCTTCTGAAGGATCTTCTAAAATACCAATTTGTTTGGCTATAGCAGTTGCTGTTATTTTATGATCCCCTGTAATCATAACTGGTTTAATACCAGCCTTTATACAGCTTTCTACCGCCTCTTTTGACTCTTCTCTAGGAGGATCCATCATCGCCACTAATCCTAAAAAGGTTAAATCACTTTCGACTGATACATCAATTTTTTGATTTTTTCTTGTTTCTTTGTAAGCAATCGCTAGTACCCGTAAACCATTCATGGAAAAGACACGATTCACATTTTCTATTTTTTTACGATGTTCCGCAGTAATATCAATGATGCCTTGAGATGTTTTGATTTTCACAATTTTAGCTAGAAGAACATCTAATGCACCCTTGGTAATCAAGACATTTTGTTGATTAATATGATTCACTGTACTCATAAGCTTTCTGTCTGAATCGAAAGGAATTTCCGCAATTCTTGGAAATTGATCTCTTACGATTAATTCGTCTAGATTGTACTGCTTCCCTAATTTTACAAGTGCAATTTCAGTAGGGTCTCCAATTTCTTTATGATCACTCTCCAAGGCGTTGTTACATAAAATTGCCTTTAAGATTAGATCCTTCTCGATTGCATTCTCTGTATGGAGTTGATTATGTGGAATAACTTTTTGATCGACATATACTTGCTGAACTATCATTTTATTTTGAGTGAGGGTTCCCGTTTTGTCAGAACAAATAACAGAAACACTTCCCAGACTTTCAACTGCATAGAGCTTGCGTATAATGGCATTTTCCTTTGCCATTTTTTGTGTCCCAAAAGCCAACACAATGGTAACAATTGAACTTAATGCTTCTGGTATTGCAGCAACTGCAAGCGAAACAGCAAACATAAACGATTCTACTATTTCACGGCCTCTAAGTAGATCGATAGTGAAAATGGCTACACAGATCATCGTGATACCTAATGCTAATTTTTCCCCAAATTGATCGAGACTTACTTGTAGAGGTGTTTTCTTCTCCTTTGCAGTATCTAGTAAATTGGCAATTTTCCCGATTTCTGTTTCCATTCCAATAGCTGTAACAATTACAATACCACGTCCATTAGTGACAAAGCTTCCAGTGAAAACCATATTTTTTTTATCACCAATGGTAACTTGATCATCTTCAATAGGTACTGTACTTTTTGCTACAGCCAACGATTCACCTGTCAGTGAGCTTTCATTTATATGCAGATTATAGCTTTCTAATAATCTTCCGTCAGCACTTACATAATCACCGGTCTCCAAATAGAGAAGATCCCCAACAACAATATCTTCTGAATCAATTTCAACAATCTGATTATCTCGCATCACTTTTGCAACTGGAGAGGTCAATTCTTTCAGATTGTCCAAAGACTTTTCGGCCTTTACATGCTGTACAGTGCCCAGGATTGCATTTAAAATAACAACAATCAGAATCACAATTGTACTTCCCACTTCACCTAATAGATATGAAATGACAGCAGCAATCATTAAAATAATGACTAATAAATCTTTAAACTGTCCAAAGAAAACGGCAATTGTGCTTGTTCTTTTTCCTGCCACCAATTCATTATAGCCGTATTCTTCTTGTCTCTTTTGGACGTCATAATCACTTAACCCTTGTTTTGTTACATCCAACATATCCATGACTTCAGTTGATGATTGTTGATGATATTCTGACATCTGATTCTCCTTCCAGTCTGAAATTATTAGACTATCATGCTAATTATTGAAACTCTCAGCTGTTCCGTATTTACCTATAGAGTCTCCTGAAACTTAAATAACTCAATTCGGAATGTTTTTGGAAGTTAGCTTAAACATCGTATTCATATGCCAGTAGCTAAAGAATCGATAACCTTCTAACTCATTTTGAACGTAACAGTTCCCTAAAAATTTTGTGTCATTTCCCTTAGACCTAACTATATTTGATAAAAAAACTCTAAATTCTCACCTTATAGACCCTATTTAGGTTGTCCTTCCATATAAAGGTTACGAATTCAATTGAATAGATTTCAGGAAAATAGCATTCGATGATAAACATTACAATTTCCCTCTCTATCTACTCCATCTCAATAATATTTTTACTTTAACAATTCTATTCAAATTTACATTCCAGTATGATAATAATCGATATAGAAATTAAAATAATTGTGTATTTGTGAAAATATTAAATAGATTCACAATTACATATGCCTTAGTTTCAAACATTTTGTACTTAGTAAGTTTCTTTCTAAATTACTGAGAATTTTCTGGGGAAAATATATTACTTATAATGGAGTGTGAACGGATTGATATCCAAAGCTGAAATAATAGAACAACCCTATTCAGGGCAGTTCGAAGAGAGAATTTATGATATTCCTAATCAGTCGAATACTCAAGACTGGACTTGGATCAAATTTGAAAATGCGGATTTTAATGAATGGTGTGGTCAATTTAGAGGAGCACAACGAGCGGTTGCTTTATCAAAAAAATATAATAAGATTTTAGTTCTCACTTCTGATTATCTATTTCAAATAGATTGTTTAAGTGGTGAACTAACTGAGTATGAGTCTATAAATGAAACGGGAAAAATATATCAAGATTTAACAGTAACACCCTGTGGAGATTTCATTATAGCCGACTATTACAATATTGAAAAAATCGGGGTTACAATTAACAATAGACAACTCTTTGAAAATCCAATTGCTATGGATATGATCAAGTTCAATGGTTGGTCAAACAATAAATTAACTATTATATGTGAAGAAATCGGAATCATAGATAGTAAAGTAACGTTAGAACTTAATGAAGAAACATCCGAAATTACTGTATTAAAAATCAAATATTATTAAAACTCGTTTTCAATATGTTGGATAATAATTTATAGGGGAATTTGGGATACAGGAAGAAGGCATTTCTGTAGAGATTAAGATAATCTTACTTTAAGTGAAAATGAATATTAACGGAGAAAAACAGAAGAATTACTTCTGTTTTCTCTAGTTTAAATTTTATATTTATAAAAGTATCGTGTGCTTTCAGCTACTATTGTTCATTTCTCATTATTATTCTTTAGTTATAACGTATTATTAACAATAAATATTAGCAATAATAGTGGTAGTAACTTTTACACATGGTTATTCTTCCAAACTATTTTATTGGATATGAATTCCACAAGCTCTAGCCAATAACTCAACAATGTGTATTGATTCTGGTTTCTTTTCCCCAAATGTATTGATTCCGTGTGTCATTTGAATCAAACATCCTGGATTAGCCGTCAGCATAATATCAGGTTGAATATGATCTACTTCATCAATTTTTTCATCTAGAATTTTCATAGATTCGTCGTAATGTTGAACGTTATATATACCTCCAGATCCGCAGCACGAGTTTTTACTTGGTAACTCTATATACTGAATGCCAGGTATTTGCTGAATTAACTTTTCAGGATAATCCCCCGCTTTTTGTACATTCGATAGATGACAAGAAGGCTGATAAGTTACGACTTTATTTATGGTTTCGGTAAATGGTAATGAATCTAAAGAGACTAGTACCTCAGATATATCTTTAATCTTTCTCGTAAAGTCTTTGATTCTTGTTTCCCATTCTTTATCAACTTCATCTTGAAATAGATGGTCGTATTCTTGCAGAAGTGCACCGCAACCACCAGCATTGGTAATGATTGCATCAACCTCGTACTGTTCAAACGCCAGTAGGTTTTCTTTTGCTAATTGTTGCGCCTCTTTCAATTGGCCTTGATGAGCGTGGAGGGCACCACAACAAGTTTGTTCTTGAGGGATATAAACGTCACATCCAGAAATACGTAATAGCTCGAGTGTATAATGATTTACATGATAGAAAAGAGCATCATTTATACAACCAAGGAATAAAGAGACAGTTTTCACAGAGGTTTCTGTCTTCGCTTTATAGAATTCCCCTCTTTTAATCTGGTATTTTTTTGATGGAACTGTTGGTAAAGACTTTTCAAAGCCTCCAATATTTTTGACAAGTTTTTCTGATAAGTTTGTAGACCGTACAACTTTCTGAATTCCACTTTTTTGGTACAGATAATACAAATCACCTGAAAACTTCATTGTTTTTTTCTTCGTAAATAGTTGATTTAATGCAAAGTCCTTGAGTCGATTATTTTTCTTATTGAGGACTTCTAGGTCGTGTATCTTTTTTTTAGCTTGTTCCAAAATTGAACCATAAGGAACATTAACAGGACAAGCAACTTCACATGCGCGACAACCTAGGCAAAGATCAATGGGATCCTTTAAATCTTCTAATACATCAATTTTTCCTTCCGCTGCCATTTTAACTAGATTAATTCTTCCTCTTGGGGAAGCACTTTCTGTTCCCATTGATACATAGGTAGGGCAAGATGGTAGGCAGTAGCCACATTGAATGCATTGATTGACTTCATCATAGGTTTTATCACTAAAAACCGCTGTTGCTTTTTTTTTTGTACTTGTATTAATCATTCTGTATTAGCACCACCCTTGTTTGACCTTTCTGCGGAAACATTTTACCCGGATTAAGGATGTTGTTTGGGTCCCAAGCTTCTTTTATTTTTTTCATCAAATCCAGTGTCAAACCTAGTTCATTTCTCATGTACGGTGCTTTTAGGATACCAATACCGTGTTCACCTGATAGAGTTCCACCTAGGTCAATGGCAGCCTGAAAGATTTCCCCAACCGCTTGTTCTACCTTTTTCATCTCTTCAATATTTCTCTTATCTGTAATGATATTTGGATGTAGATTCCCATCACCAGCATGTCCAAAAACTACTAAATTCAGATTGTATTTTTCACGAATGATATGCAGTTTTTCAATCATATCTGGGATTTTACTTCTCGGAACAGTGGCATCTTCAGAAATTTTCGTTGGGCCTAACTGAGTAATTGCTGGCGACACCATCTTCCTTGCTTTCCAGATATTAATACGATCTTCTTCTGATTTAGCTACCTTTACCTTTGCTTTAGAAAACGATTTACATATTTCTGAGCATTTATCGATTTCTTCATTGACAGATGCTTCATGTCCATCTAATTCAATGATGACAATCGCTTCAGCGTCAAGAGGAAGTCCCGATGGTCGATAATGCTCAACAGCAGCAATACAATATTTATCCATAAGTTCCATGGCAGCTGGTAATACACCCGAAGATAGAATACCAGTTATGGCTTTTCCAGAATCAGCTATACTTTGAAAAGAAGCGAGCAAGGTCATTTTATGTGCTGGTTTTGGTATTAGTCGCAACGTAATTTCTGTTACTACACCTAGTAATCCCTCTGAACCTACGATTAGTCTCGTTAGGTCAAATCCTGTAACATTTTTAACCGTTTTTCCCCCTGTACGGACGATGTCCCCTGTTGGAGTAACTAATTCTAAACCAATTACATACTCTTTTGTCGTTCCGTACTTTAACCCTCTTGGTCCACTTGAATTTTCAAGAATGTTTCCACCAATAGTTGAAACATTGGAGCTACTTGGATCTGGTGGGTAAAATAAACCTTCACTTTCTGCTTTTTCATGGATACTTGATGTGATCACACTTGATGTCACAATTGCGAGCATATTTTCTTTGTCTATCGTTAATGATTTCGGATATTGGGACATATCAAGAACAATCCCACCCATAGTTGGGAGAGGTCCACCACTTAAAGAAGTGGCAGACCCTCTAGGATAGACTGGAATCTTGTTAATATTAGCCAACAAGATAATTTTACTAATTTCCTCTTTTGATTGAGGCTGAAGTACAATATCAGGTAAATATTCACCAAATGAAGCATCATAGCTAAATGAGAACAAGTCCTTCTTTTTGGTAAGGATCCTGTTTTCTTGGACAATATTTCTTAACTCATTCAGGATTTTTTCATTAATCATACTCATTTTAATCAACACCTAATAAGGTTTTTGGGTTTTTTTGTAACATCTTAACGATTTGATCTTCTTTAATCCCATACTTTAAAAGACCTTCAACAAAGCTATTCAAAGCATATACTGGAGCTTCATGATGTGGTTGCCCATGGTCAGTAACTAAAATACACGACTCGTATCCGATAATTTCAATTGTTTTCGCCATTTCTTGAACAGTTAAATCATGAAAGTCTGATGTACATGCTAAGAAACATTTTTCAATGATACAGCCTTGGGACACAAAAAATTGTTGATCCTCAAGTGGAATTTTTGATATCCCCATATCCGCATGCTGAATAAGAATTTTTTCAACTCCTGCTGCCTTAGCAGCAGAAACAATTAGATGTTGTTCTTTTAAAGATAAATGACCTGTTGCTAACACAGCATCATATTCTTTTATCAGCCGAAATATATCTTCTACTTCTTCAATCAATTGACCACCTTCTTCAATGGACACTGTTGATTCAGATAAAAGTGGATTTCCATTAAACAGTTTCGTATTTTTCTTTTTAAAGTAATGTTGATGTTGCCCAGCTGAAATGGTAGGAAACCAAACAACCTTTCCGCCCATTTTTAAAGCTGTTTCTACCGCATATGGGTTAAGCCCTCCAACATGTTGGTTTAGAACGATTCCTCCAAATACATTAAGAGATGGTTCTTTCTTATTTATAAGAAATGCTCGTTCAACAGTTGATGACTCATGACTTTTTAACACTAGTCCGCCCATTTTTGCTTGCTTTGCATCTTCTACAAGCTCCCAGTCCGTTTGTTTTCTATTAAAAATACTGGGAGAACTGTGAACATGAAATTCATATGCCCCTTTAAGTAAGGGATGGAACTGGTTCGTCACATATATCATCTACCATCTTCAAACTCTTTTGAAAAAACTCATCAAGTTTGTTATTTAAGTGGATAAACTCTGGATGGTCCTTAAACATGAAATCATTATGTTTTCCTTCAATCCAATAGAATGTTTTTGGAGAATTCGCCTTTTGATAAAGAGAAACTGATTCTGAATTTGGATGTAAAAGGTTATCTCTCCCATGTCCGATAAATAACGGTACTGGAGAAATCTTCTTGACAACATCCTCTGCATTCGTCTCTAAAATTGAATCTGTAAATAACAATTGTGTTGGATGACCGTAACCATAAACTGAAGATAATTCATTTTCTACATAATCCTTTGTAGCTGGGTCAAGTGGGTAATGAATAAATGTTTCTTCTAATCGAGATTTCCCTGTAGTCGCTCTTAATTTACGATCTTCATCAAGAACTCTTTCAATCTCTACAAAGTCCACATAAGTATGGATGGATTTTAACCATCTTTCCCCATTATAAAAACCATTTAAACCAGCTACTGCTTTTACTCTGCTATCCTTTGCTGCTACGTGGACAACGTTACAAGCACCCATTCCCCAACCAACAAGACCAATTTTATTCTTATCTACACTGTCATTAGTCGATATATAACTAATAGCATGTTGAATGTCTCTTACCTGTTCTTCTAACAAGACACGTCCTTTTTCTCCTTCGCTATTAGCGAAACCACGGTAGTCAAAACCAAAACATAGGTATCCTTTTTGTGTTAATTTTTCGGCAAATAATTTAGGATAAAATTCATTAAACCCTTGGTAGCCTGAGTTAATAATAATAGTGGGATATTGGTTCCCCTCATCAAATTGTTCTGGATAGTAATAACTCCCCTTCAACTTTAATCCATCACTATAAAATTCTACTTTTTTCTCTAACAATCCAATCACCTCATAAGAATTTATTTTTAAAAATAAAAGAACTTTACTCTAAGCTTGTAATACAAGTATACCTCTTTTATGTCTTTTTTCAATGAAAAATTGTAATTTTCTAAAAATATTGTATACTTGCATTACAAATAATTTTAGTTTTACTTATTTAAAAGGAGGATGAAAATGAACGAGTTTACAATTTGGGCATTGATGATTGATATTAGTATTGTGTCAGGTTTGCTGTTAGTAGGAACAATTTTACGAGCGAAAATAACATGGATTCAATCTCTATTTTTGCCTGCTAGTATCATAGCTGGTTTTATTGGACTAGCCCTTGGGCCAAGTGGATTAAATATACTCCCTTTCTCGGACCAATTTGCTACATATCCTGGATTATTAATTGCTATAATATTTGCCAGTATTCCAATAGGCAATGAGAAGGTCAAAATAGGAGAAATCATTGGTCGTGTAAGAGAAATGTGGTCCTATTCAATGTTATTAACGTTGTTAATGTGGGGTGGAGGAGCCCTTTTTGGCCTGTTGGTCATTGGTCAAATGTTTACGGACTTGCCAAGTGGATTTGGATTAATTTTAGGAGCAGGATTTTTAGGCGGTCATGGTACAGCAGCCGCGCTTGGAGAAGCATTTAGTCTACATGGCTGGGAAGAAGCTAAGAGTCTAGGTATGACATCCGCTACCATTGGGATATTAGTTGCTGTCTTAGGTGGAATAATTCTTGTTAAAAGAGGTACTGAAAAAGGTCATACAAAATTTATTTCTAGCTTTAAAGATATTCCTTCTGAAATGCGATCAGGGTTAATCAAATCCGATGATCGCACTAGTATGGGTAAGGAGACAGTATCATCAAACTCTATTGATCCATTAGTTTTACATCTATCCATCATTGCATTTGTTGTTGGTGTATCTTATGGGGTAACTCAAGTATTGGGATCGCTTTTACCAGGAATTGCTGTGCCTTTACTTAGTATCGCCTTTGTTGTAGCATTAATTTTTCAATTTTCAATTAGAAAAGTAAAGGCCGACTCTTATGTCGATCAACGAATAATGAATCGAATTGGCGGAAGTGCTACCGACTATTTAGTTGTCATCGGTATTGCTTCTATAAATGTAACAGTAGTTATGGATTATGCCACAGCATTAATTTTATTATTTGTTTTTGGAACTATTTGGGCATATCTCATCTTTAAGTTTATCGGGCCAAACATATTCAAAGATTTTTGGTTTGAGAAAGCCTTATTCGGTTGGGGCTGGAGCACAGGAACAGTAGCAATGGGGCTTTCACTTCTCCGTATTGTAGATCCTGAGTTAAAAAGTAAAACCTCAGATGATTATGCTTTATCATATATAGGCATGGTCCCCGTTGAAATTATGATTATTACTTTTGCACCTCTACTGGTTTCCATGGGGCACCCTTGGATTTTGCCAATTATACTTCTTGTTATGGGAGCAGCTATTATCGTAGCCTATAAGTATTTTGGGTTATGGGGTATATCTACAAAAGTAAAGACCTACAATAAGAAATTTAGCTAAGTCTCGAAAAAGCCTTTCATGACCACTATTATTTCCATGTTATAATAGTAAGAAATGAACGGCTTTTATAATAAAAGGAGAATCAGTGATGATCGTTAGAAAACGTGTATCTGATCAAGTTATAGAAGAAATTAAAAATAAAATAAAAACCGGAGAGTTCCCAATAGATTCAAAGCTCCCGTCAGAAAATGAATTAGCAAAAATGTTTAATGTAAGCCGTGTTCCAATACGTGAAGCCTTAAGTGCATTATCTTCTCACGGAATAATAGAATCCGTCCATGGAGGTGGTAGTTGGGTTCGACCTAAGCCTTTTGAAAAACTAATCGATCAATCATTAATCGAGGTAATATCATATAAACAAATAATAGAGTTGTTGGAAATGCGGATCATCCTAGAAACAAAAGCAACTTTTTTAGCAGCACAACGGCATGATGACAATGACTTGAATAAGATGTATCAAGCACAAGAAATGCTTTTTAAAGAGCTAGATCAAACAAATAAAATTAACGATGAATCAGATTTTCTTTTTCATCAATCTATTGTTCACTCTACAAAAAATGAAGTCCTTATTCGGACGTTAGAAAACTTATCTGATATCTACAATCGAGCTTTAAAGGCCTCCCTTACCATCAATACTAAGATTGAAGGAAAAAAGAAACAAGTTTACGAAGAACACCAAGCAATTTTAAAGGCAATTTCACTTCGAGATGCTGAAGGAGCAGAAGCTGAAATGTTTAAGCATTTATCCAACAGCTTAGAGAAGCTCAAAGCTAGGCGAGATGAGTTTAATGAAAATATTATTGATTAGCTTAATTAATGATAAAGTTTGGATTTACATTTGCAACGATGGTTACAAATATGGCTGTTTTACCTTTAAGTGAATCGAAATTAATTTTGGTTTCTGTATGGAAACGATATTCCCTTAAGAAATTGATAAGTTCACAGCCTAATGGAAAAAGATGAGGTAATAACTCTTCTTTGAAATACAATAATAAAGTCGCTGAAATGCATGCAGAGAATGAGCGTATTCGCTCAAACTATGAAGCAAAGCTAGAGGCATTTAAGAAGGATAAACCGAAGAAGTGATGTCAAGGAAAGCATCGAAGCCCCTCCAATGTTTATTTGTGGGGCATCGATGCTATTTTTCATATATAGTTCTTGCATTTGAATCCGCTCAAAGAGTTATTTATCAAATTTCACATGTTGCTAGTTGAACTTCATCTTTTCTCATGATTTCCTCTATGAAAAGGTCAATTTTGAAGGAAAAAATGCCCCGCTAGTTTAAGTACATTTCTTCATAATTTGTGTAGAAAAATATCACCATAAACATCCAACAAAAAAATCATCTCACCTCTAAGAATTCAAAAGAAGTGAAATGATTTTAATCAATCTTTATTATTAAAAATCATTTTTTAAAAAAGCTTCGTTATCAAGTACCACAATAAGTACGGTATGGCACTGTTGATGTAGATATCGTGGCATATTCAGTTTGCTCTGCTGAATACTCATAAGGATTTGAAAGTACATTTAAAAGTCGCTTCATCACACTATAGTCACCCTGCTTCACTGCTGCTTCTAGTGCAGCTTCTACCCGATGGTTACGTGGGATGACCGCTGGATTACTATCTCGCATCAACTGATTCGATGATTTTTGCGATTCTTGTTGTCTGCTTAGTCTCGCTTGCCAGAGCTCGTACCACTGTGCGAATTCTTGAGTCCCGTAAAGGGCAGTTTCATCCATTGCGTCTAAAGTTAAAGCGCGAAAAGTATTAGTATAATCTACACGATTCTTCTTCATCATACTTAAGAGTCCTTTAATAAGAGCTTCATCTTCGTCCTCTTCATTAAATATCCCAAGCTTTGCTCTCATTCCTGCAAGCCAATTGGATTGATACAACTCATTAAACCCTGATAGCTCATTTTGGGCAAGTTCGATACCCTGCTCCAGATTATCATGTAATAGTGGCAATAGAGTTTCAGCAAATCGCGCAAGATTCCAACCTGCTAATAATGGCTGATTGCCATAAGAATAACGTCCTTGAGTGTCAATGGAACTGAACACGGTTTCTGGGTCATAGACATCCATAAAAGCACAAGGACCATAATCAATAGTTTCGCCACTAATGGTCATGTTATCTGTGTTCATCACTCCATGAATAAAACCAACGAGTTGCCATTTAGCAATAAGCTTCGCTTGACGCTCGATCACTTCTTGAAGTAACGAAAGATATTTGTCCTCATTTGCTTCTATGTTAGGAAAATGACGCTCAAGTGTATAGTCAGCCAGAGTCCGGAGTTCATCTATTGTGCCGAAGTTTGCAGCATATTGAAAAGTTCCAACACGTATATGACTAGCTGCCACACGAGTCAAAACTGCACCCGGTAGTTCGGTTTCGCGGATAACTGGTTCACCAGTTGTTACTACTGCAAGACTACGGGTAGTAGGGATACCAAGCGCATGCATGGCTTCGCTAATGATATATTCGCGTAGCATTGGTCCTAGAGTTGCACGACCATCACCACCGCGGGAGTATGGTGTTCTACCCGATCCTTTAAGCTGAATATCAATTCTCTTTCCATTTGGTGATATGTGCTCACCTAACAGTACTGCTCGGCCGTCTCCTAGCATATTAAAATGACCGAATTGATGCCCCGCATAAGCTTGAGCAAGTGGCGAAGCGCCTTCAGGAATCTGATTTCCTGCAAGTATTTCTATACCCTCTTCTTTTTGTAATTCTTGAACGTCTAAACCCAAAGCTGTTGCCAACTCACTATTGAAAATTATCAACTCCGGTGAATTTGCAGGAGTTGGATTGATGCTTGAAAAAAAAGTGTTCGGCAGACGGCTATAACTGTTGTCAAAGTTCCAACCTGTTTCATTATTTATTGTCATGGTTTCTCCTTTTTTGTCTTTATATATATACACTTTCTCTTACATGAAGTAATAACGAAAAACATTTTAAATTTTTTCGTTATCTTCATTCTATAAAAACACAATGCATTTCTTTTTAATGTTTACTTCTGCTTATTTATTATACCGTTTGCACAGTTTCAAGTCCTTTTTATTTTCAGAGTTGCGCATTTATTAATCAACACTTTATAAGGATAGATAAATTTTATCTCTTATAAAAAAATCCCCTTAAGTCAATAAAGACTTAAGAGGAAATCTCTGTTTTAGAGTAAATGAACAATAGTTTTAAATGCAAAATACACGCTAATAATTGTTAATACAGTAGCGACTATATTCTCCACCTTACTCCCTGTTCGAGTTGTAAGCGGGAATCGCACTGTGATTTTTAGTGGAAAGAATAACTTAATGCCATTTTTTGTAGCCATATCAAGCAAATAATGGCTGACCATTCCTAGTAATACGCCTGCTGTGATGGATTCATTCGAAATATATGTATTCATAACAATGGACATTAATAATAAAAATAGCAAACTATGTGTGAACGATCGATGCCCAAATATCTTATTGACAATTTTTGATGTGAAACGGAACGTCCGTCCAATTTTACTGCCACTGTGGCAAATATCCGGAATCAAAGCTCCTACAACACTTGAACCAATGAGTACTAATGGATCGTAATTTGAAATTTGTGCAAAAGCAAGACCTGCTGTAATGCCGCCTAAGATGTGAGTATTTCCTGTCATGCTTGTAATTCTCCTTAATTCTATTAAAATGTGTGCCCTTTTACATTACACTAATCATAGTCATAATTATATATATAATATTGTTTTTTTGATAAACAAACAAATGTTTTGAGTTATTTTACCTAAGTACACAATCTCCAAATAAGGCTCCTATCTTTTGACCAATGATGGGCTAAACTTTGTTAGTGTAGTAGTGATGCAATAAAAAAACGCACCCTTAAATGTTATTTTTGTATAACATTTAAGGGTGCATTTATAGATATAGTTGTTTTTGCCACTTCTATACTTCTGGTATAACATTTATCATCTCAACAAAATACATCTGAGTTTTACTTTGGTCTAATTATACAACCTTACACACTTTTTTCTAATACACGGTTTTCAACGTATTTGTTTTACGATCGTACTTTGAAATATAGGTGTATTCTATATCTAGGAAACGATTATAGTATGTAGTAATAAGCTTGTTATTAGATACATAGCGCACAGTTTGAGCCCCAACTTCGCCTTTGATTTTCACTTTAGTCAACTTTCCATTTTTAATCGCATAAATTTTTTCTACATATGGCCAACCATGATGCTCATAAATGCAAAAGATTAATGTAGGTTGATTTGCCCGATGCATTACCTTCACGACAGCTTTATCAATCTCAGTATCTTTAAATACAGTACTCACATTTTTTGTACTTTTCCCGGGATACTTTACGGTAAAGCGGTAGCCATCAAATCCATTACTTGTTTGTAGTTTCAATGATTTTAAATCGCGATCCACTGCAGGATACGATTTTGCTAAAGCTCTGTTGTTACCTGTAGTACTAAATGTAAAAATAGAAACTACTAGTAAAATACTTGTAAGGTAGACAATAATTTTTTTCATTCCATCAACTCCTTATAGGTATATTATCACTAATAATTGATAAAAAATAGATTAAATCATGATTGTGGACTCACGCTCTTAAATATTTTTTTCTTATAGTAAGGTTCACCTTACTATGTCTATAATGTTTAACTAAAGTAGTGTGGTATAAATATGTACACAGAGGAGTCTTTTTCAGTGCTTTGTACTTTTCTGTGATAAAACACTATCTCAAAGGTTAAAAACCATGCTAAAACGTCACTATGAAGCCCTGTGGTTATATCAAAACTTCTCCTTCACCGCATTTACTTTTAAGAGACTATACTCTCTAGGTATGTAAAATTTATTGTAAACTAATGGATAATCCTCATGAATAAAAACACTCTCTAATAATAAATCACAGTCTTCCCCACCGACTACTTTATATTTCTGTGATGAAGAATTAACAGACGTTGAACGCTTTAAGTCAATCGTAGATCTATTTGCAAGCTCATAAATTCGGGTTTCAAGCATTTCTAATAGTTGATCATTATCTTGCAAATCTAAATTTAATTCAGATACGGTCTCAATTGCCATATTCGTAAAGGAATAAGCCACAACTTCCCCAGCACTTTTATACCACCGCTCCAACGTAACAACAGCAGCAGACTTTCTGCATAATACTTGCTGCGTATACTCACTATCCAAATCAATACTAAAACTCATCTCAACATCGTCTATTTGTTTCGTATGAGATTTATACAGAGGATTCCCTATTTTCTCTATGCCTACTTTCTGATTATTAGTTGGAATATTCGTAATGAAATTCCCTTTGCCATGCACTGTTTTAACCAGACCATCGTCTTGTAGTAGAGAAAGGGACTGTCTTAATGTCATTCTACTAACCCCGAACATTTTTGCTAGTTCGGGTTCCGCTGGTAATTTTCCATCTAACATGAACGTACCATTCTTGATGAGTTTATATAATTGATCATATACAGTAATATACAATGGTTTTTTTCTTTCTTGTATGTTCGCGATTTTGAATTCCACCTTCACACACACCTATATTATTTTAGATTATGGATCCTCATCTATTTGTTTCTTTAATATGTATTTTTAATTCTTTTCATTTCCTAAATATATAATAAAAAATGTGTCACAGTTTATTATCTGTGACACATTTACTAGAACTAACTTCCGTTAATTAGTTTTTGCTGATTTACCTAATAGAGTCACAAACAGTCCTAAACTAACAACTGCAATAATTGAAAGGACAATTAGGATAGTTGAAGCTTCTACTTTATCAAGCATTGCTGCAGTGTATGTGATACCGATAGAAGCAGCCACATTCAATGTTAAATTGTAGAAACCAATTGCTGTTCCTGATTTATCTTTTGGTATTGTTCTAATACATGTTTCAAGCATAGGTGCATACATGAAAGCAAATGAACCTGAGAATAACATCATAGAAATAACAAAAATGACAACCGTGCTTCCAACAAATAAACCTGGAATTAATAAGCTAGCAGCAATACCTATAAGTGCAATAGTGATTGCTTGTTTACTGCTTAAATATTTCGCAATTTTCCCAGAAAGCATACCAACAATAATTGCTGCAATGTACCCAGGGATTAATAATAATGAGATAACATCTAGTTTTAAACCATATACTCCTTCAAGAATAAATGGGAAAGTAAAAATATAGCCTAATTGAACTGTATAAATTACAAATGCAACTGATAAAGTTCTAATAAAATTCTTATTTTTGAAGAAAGTAATATCTATTAGCGCTTTAGGGCTTTTGCTTATATACACTAAGAATAATGTCATAGCAATGATAAAACCAACTAAATATAGCCAATTAAAGTCTGAAATAAAGAGAATAACCGATGTAGCAATTGCAGCGATCAAAAATAATCCAATTACATCAACGTAGCTTTTTTTAGACTCTTCTTTCGGAAGATATTTCATGATAAATGGAACAAGAGCTATTGTTACTAAAGGAATTATAAATAGAGTCGTCCAATGTAAATATGTTGAAACAAACCCTCCTGTTACAGAACCAATTACAAGTGACAAAGAATAACTACTTGTACTAAACCCTAAAAACTTTTTCTGGTCAGCTTTTGGCAAGTGCTTTGTAACGTAAATCACATATAACGTTTCAGCAGATGCTAAACCAGCCGTTTGAATAATTCTCGAAAAAAGAATCATCGCATATGAATCTTTAAAAACGTAACCCATCACAGAACCAGCACAAATCATAATAACACCAGCAATTAAAAGCGTTCTGATATTAATCGAATCAGCTAAGGAAGCGTATACAACTGCTCCAATACCAATTACAAGACCTGCAAGAGTAGCTTGCCAGCTAACAGTTGTTACTGAAATTCCAAGGTCATCTGCTATTGCTACTGAAACTAATTTAAACGAATTATCAATAGTCAATGCGAATACAAAGAAAAGTAAAATTATAGGTACTGCCTTTTTTACATTATGGTTTTGTGATGCTGATGATTTTTCACTTATTGCGACCATTCTATGGCTCCCTGTCTTAAGAAAATTAATTTTATCTAATATTTAAAATGTTATTTTGACATGGAATCTACTGCTACATTTAGAAGCAGTTAAATTTTCTAATTTAACTGCTTCCTCTTATTCACACTCGTTGTATTCCACTAAAATAATTAATTAAGCTAGCTCTAATGCGATTTCCATCATTTTAGTAAATGCTGTTTGTCTTTCTAATTGCGTTGTTTGCTCATGTTTGAAGATATGGTCACTAATTGTTATGATACAAAGAGCATTTACACCTGCTTGCGCAGCATTCATGTAAAGTGCAGCAGATTCCATTTCTGCACATAAAATGCCCATTTTACTCCATCTTTCCAATGCTGTTGGATCAGCATTGTAGAAGATATCACTAGAAAGAACATTACCAACGCGAACCGGATATCCTTTTTCATCAGCAACCTTCTTAGCTTTCTCAAGTAATTCATAAGATGCAGTAATTGAATAATGACCTGGTAGATTAAATTGGTGCGCGTAATTTGAATCTGTCGCAGATCCCATTGCAAACACGATATCATACAAGTTCAGGTCTTCTTGAATCGAACCAGCTGATCCAATACGGATTAAGTTTTTAACGCCGAACACATTGATTAATTCCCATGAATAGATCCCCATGCTAGCTGCTCCCATACCTGTACCCATTACAGATATTTTTTGTCCTTTAAAAGTACCTGTATATCCAAGCATGCCACGCACTTCATTGAACTGCACAACATCTTCTAAATAATTTTCTGCAATAAATTTAGCTCTTAATGGATCCCCTGGTAATAGAATTGTTTCTGCAATTTCTACTCCATTAGGTTTAATGTGTGGTGTTTCTTTGTGATTTGTACTCATCGAATAAATCTCCTTTGAAAATGTTTTATATAGTCGTTTTACTCTATTTCTTTAGAAATCTGAATGCGCTTACTTTTCAAGAAAAAATAGACAACTTATATATCTAATGAACACCTTGTATAACAAGTTGTCTAATTGATATTATATAAAAGTACCACACGTTCATTTCTTTTTTCAATATAATTTTTGAGTTTAATACTTTAATATTAAAATATCTCCATTTTTTGGACTAAATTCGATTGGAATCACCTTATTTATGGAAAATTAAATAGTTTAGTCATAAAAAATCTATACACAACTTCAAATACTTGTCAGTTAGATTTTTTGTTTGTGTTCTACGACTAAAAAAGAGGCTGTCTAATAAGTCCTTTTTAGACTCATTGACACCCCCATTACATAAATTAAGAACTTTAGCGTTATAGAATACTTTCATTTACATGAAGAATCATATTATTTAAAACTTAATTATTGATATTTTTTTCAAATCCATCAAAAACCAAACATAAATATTATTATATTACTATAGAAATTTCTCTAATGTTATTTTCATTGCTTCATTATTATCAAATCGTGTTTTATATCCTCGCAAAACGCTC
Organism: Viridibacillus sp. KH_047; assembly: GCF_057838945.1. Lineage (NCBI taxonomy): Bacteria > Bacillati > Bacillota > Bacilli > Caryophanales > Caryophanaceae > Viridibacillus > Viridibacillus sp. KH_047. The sequence goes on from NZ_CM174479.1 coordinate 2,454,392, forward strand.
ATAAACATCATTTAATGTTCCACAACCCAATTCCTGAACCTTCGCTACATATAAACTCCACAGTTCAGCAGTTAGCTTTGCATCCCCTAATGCATGGTGACGATTGATTACTGAAATACCATTTTGCTCACATAAATCCTCTAGTTTCATATTTTTTGATTTTGGCTCAACAATTTTATATAGGAAGGAAGTGTCCACAATTCGTTGCTTAAAAGGTGTGCGAAATAACTTTGAGCTAGCATGTTGCATAAAATTCCGTTCATGATTAGCATGATGTGCTACAAGCGTACAATCTCCTTCAAATTCCAAAAAACGGATGATAACTTCGGATAAACTTGGCGCTTCTATTAATTGATCATTTGTGATACCAGTTAGCTGAATAATTTCCTGGGGAATGTTCTGATCAAAATGAACAAGCGAGTAAAATTCCTCATCTTTTATTATCGCTTCTCCACTCATTTTAATTGCACCAATCGAGAGTATTCCGTCTCCTTTTTCAGGAGAGAAGCCTGTTGTTTCAATATCGAAAACTACTACATTTAGTTCCTGCAAAGGCGTATTTAATGCTTTTTCTCGATTCACCTCTTTTTGTAAATGCCTTAAATAAGCCATTTGCTGTGAGTTTTGAATATCACCTATTCTACCAGTATTTTTTTTACCTTGAATTCCTCTTAATAGTTGGATAAACGGTTCAAAAACCATTGTTAACACCCTTTTTCGATAAGAGCTATGATATATTCATGAAGCTTCTTACCATCTTTTAGAATTCTTTTTATTTCTTTTCGTTGTACTTTTTTAAGACTTTCTATATTCAAGTAATGTGTATCGGTATAGGATTCCACTTGAAATAATGTCAGACGATATCTTAATAACGTTAAGAAATTGTCTTCACAACCCTTTAATACCTTTAGATATTCCTTTGTTTGCTTCAAACATTTCATTCTATCTAACGTAGAAGTTTCATAAACTCCTTCTTTTATGGACAATACTCGAATGGCATTCACATAAGGTAAAAATGCTGCATATTTTAGATTCACACTTCCTTGGTACATACCATGCTGTTCTACTAAAATTTGACCGAGTGGACCAATAACATTCTTTATATGTGTGACATTTGCCATAAAACGCTTTAGAATTGTCTGATGTTTTAATTGATATTGGTAAATATCCATTTTCAATTCTTCTACGTATGAATTTCTCCCTGTTAAAACCCTTGCATCATAAAATATTTGCAAGTAACGAATCGCATCCCAGGTCTCGTCTTTCATCCATTTTAGAAGCTGCTCTTTCCATTCATCCATTGACTTACACCAAAGTGAATTTGAGCTCATGACATTACCTTGACAATAGGGATAACCAACGATGAATAGACCATAAGATACTTCATCACCGAGTTTCTTAAAATAAGTATCATTTTCTTCATTCGATATTTCATATATCAATCCGTGATCTTGGTCACTGATGACTCCTTGCTCACATCTGCCACCGCTCCCTGTTATAAACCACGAGAACTCACACGGGGGACACCTCTTGTTCACGTTACTGATAGCTAAATCAAATACTTTGCACATTACTTGATCATGAAATTTATTCAAAGAAGCAGTATCATCTAGAAAAGAGGGAATATTTTTATCCTTCCATTCCTTTATTGATTCATACGTTCCAACATCTGTTTCCACAGCAACACTTCCTTTTTTACACCAAAAGCCCCTTATAAGGGGCTTTTGCCATATTAACGTTACTTCGTTTCTACTACTGGACGTAGGTTTGACTCTTCTAAAACCATTTGCTCAGGATACCCGTAGTTACCATGTTCACTCAGATCAAGTCCCATGATTTCCTCTTCCTCGCTAACACGAATACCACCCATCACTTTTTTCATGATATATAAGATGACAAACGCTACAGCAAATGCATAGGCACCAGATGTTGCAACTCCCATTAGCTGTACACCTAACTGTTCAAAACCACCGCCATAAAGTAAGCCTGGTTTACCTACTGTCGCAAGTTCAGGTGTAGCAAAGAGCCCGGTTGATAATGTGCCCCATATACCTGCTGTTCCATGTACGGATAATGCGAAAATTGGATCATCAATTTTTTTCTTTTCAAAAAATCTAGCACTATAGAATACTATGACGCCAGCTACGAACCCAATGACTACAGATGCCCAAACATCTACAAACGCGCATGATGCTGTAATCGCTACTAGCCCTGCTAACGCACCATTTAAAATCGTTGTAATATCAGGTTTACCTAACACTACCCACGAAATTAGAGTAGCTGCGACAGCACCTGCAGCTGCAGCAAGATTTGTATTTAAAGCAACAAAACCGAAGAAAGCACCATCAACTGAAACAGTACTACCTGCATTAAATCCAAACCAACCAACCCACAGGATTAATACAGCTAAAGCAGTATACACTTGGTTATGACCAGCAAGATTATTCGCTGATCCACCTTTATTATATTTCCCAATTCTTGGTTTCAATAAAATAGTAGCTGCAAGAGCCGCCATTGCACCTGTTAAATGGACAACTGTTGAGCCTGCAAAATCTTGTTTTCCATGTTCAGCTAACCAGCCACCGCCCCAAATCCAGTGTGCAATGACGGGATAAACTAATACCCCGAATAGAATCGTGAAGATGACGTATGCTGAAAACTTCGCACGCTCTGCAAATCCACCGAGTGCGATTGTAACTGATATACCCGCAAATGCTAGTTGGAAGACAAAAAATACAGTTGTAGCAAGCCCTGAATCTTTAACTAATTCTCCTGAATAGAAGAAATCTGACATGCCGACAAAGAAATTTGCATCACTGCCAAAGATAAATCCATAGCCTACTGCCCAGAAAACTAATGATGCTAAACCAAAAGTAAAGACTGTTTTTCCTGCTACGTGACCTGCATTTTTCATTCTTGTTGAACCAGCCTCAAGTAAGATAAATCCACCAATCATAAAGATTACCAAAATTGCTCCTAGCATCGTCCACAGGCTGTTCATCAAATACATAACATCCATCCTCATGCTCCCCTTTTCACCATGTTAGTTTTCTTATTATTTATATGTCAGAAAACTTAACATGTTATTTATATCCTTTATTTTACTTTGTTTTTACTACTTGTCAACAGAATTTTCAGAATAAATTGAAATTACGTAAGAAAAGCTCACATGAAAAGAGGTTCAAATTGCTAAAAGGCCATATATATCCCTATTCATTAGAAAATAAAAAGAACTCATTTTGAAAATGCATGATCAAAATGAGTTCTTGCGAAAAGTCTATGTAATTTTAGCGTTACTTGCTTCTCTATTTTCGTGTATTTATTTTTATCTATTTAAATGGAATTCCTTTTAAAATCATAATTCTTATTCTTCACTACGAATTATCGGAATAGCTGCAAGAACATTCTCTATTATAAAAGTACGTTTAGCGCGTTTAACAAAGCAATAAGCTTGGAAATTTTTGGATGTTATTTTAATGATCTTCACACGTCTCTTTGTTATGTCTCCACTGCTAGACATATATATCATGATCACCAATTGATTACGCTGCATCGCTTTCATTAATAGCTCTTTAAAATTGTCCACTCCTTTTCAAATCATTAAAAACATTTGTTTCTACTGAAATAAAAAATAACCAGGCGACCGAATTCACGGTTACCTAGTTTTAAGTGTAGTATCATAGTTACGGCGTTATGAAAGTTAATATTAACAATGAGCTGATGTAAGGTTACTTAGACTAAATTATTTTGTTTATTCATTCATTTTAAACATAAAAAGTTGAACGTGAAAATCTTCATTATCAATAATTATACAACCTAACCGTCATAAACACTTGCACATGTTCCAGCTGCTGGTTCATAAAAACAATGATTTTTAAAATTACCAGTAAAAGGTTGATTGTACCATGTTGGAGGACATTCAGCATATGGATTAAAGTACCAAAGGGCATAATGCGCTGGATGTTGTCTCCAATAATCCAAATTCTGTTTTGCTAATCTTTTTTCAGAAGATCTCGCTCTTTGATAAAATAAATTTCCTTTTTGAACAGCTTCAAAAGAATAATTTCCTCCTTGCACCTGATAAATGACATCTTCAATTGTTCTTACATCTTTAAAATCTAAACAATCTGCTACAGCACGATTAACAATTACATTGCCAACAAATAACATCCCTAGATTTCCTTCACCCACGGCTTCTGCTCTCATCATCCTTGCCATTAAATCAACGTCTGCTTCTCGGTATTTAACTCTTGGCATTTTTCCACCCCGTAAATATTATATGAAAAAAAGCCTTTATTGGTGAATGAGAAAAAAACCGCCTGAGAGCCACAAACTCTTTAACTCAAGCACCTGTTAGTTGATTAAAAATTACTTCCGATTCAATCAATTAAAATAGACTTTTCACTAAATGAACTATCATTCTTGGAATAAAAGTTAAGATGTTAAAAACCAATTCAGTTAAGATTGAATCACGAAATTCATTCATTATTCTTTTGAAAAAACCTTCTTTACATTTCTTTTTTTCTCTTCTCATATTTTATACCCTCTCAATACACTCCTTAAAAATGAATTCGCCCTAAAATAAACTAGTTAACATCTTCTATATAAGGTCCAGCAATTGAGATTTTCAAAAGGATTTCTGTGAGCTCTTCTGGCGTGTATTTATCTAGCTCTTCTAACCACGAGATGATTACTTCTAAAAAAGCACCTGTAGCATACTGAATCAGTATATCTTTAGGTACTATTACTGCCATACCCGATTCCTGTGCGGCTCCTATACCTTCTTCTACAAAAGAACGAATAATCCGTTTAAATTCTTTCGCAAATTTTGTCCTACGATTTTGCAATAAGAACATTTCATAGAAAAAATGATTATCCTTAATATGTTTAAATAAGGCTACCATGTTTTCAGGTAAGTTAGTTGAACTTAAGTCTTGAATCGCCATTTTTTGCCTAACTGCAATATGAGATGTTAAATCACTTAACATCTCTTCAGAAAGATTATCCATTAATTCATTAATAGACGAATAATGTTTATAAAATGTTGGACGTGTAATATTAGCACTTTCACAGAGAGTTTTAATAGAAATAGTTTCTGAAGAAGTGAGCATATTAAAGTATGCATTTTTAATGCTTTCTAAGCTTCTTATTTCTCTTGGATCCAGTCCTTCTTTCATTAGTCGCGATGCCTCCGATCAATGTATGTATTCCAACATTATACAAAAGTGCTATGAAAAAGCGAAATAACTTGATTTAAACAAATTTACTCATAAAAAAAGAGCTGACTTTGGATAATCAGCTCTTTTCTATGGAATTAAAGATTAAAGTGCAGTCCAGCCACCGTCGATAACTAGTTCAGAACCAGTAACAAAACGTGCTTCATCACTCGCTAAGAATAATACACCGTACGCAACATCTTCCGGGTTACCCATATAAGGAAGTTGAGTATGTGCTTCATAATAAGGCATAGCAGGTTCCATAGAAGGCTCTGTCATTGGTGTTACGATAATTCCCGGGTGTACTGAATTTACACGAACTCTATCTTTACCGTATTCAATTGCAGCAGCTTTTGATAATACACGCAATGCTCCTTTAGAAGCTGTGTAAGGGCTTGTACCAGCCATACCCACAAGTCCACCAATTGAAGAAATATTAACAACTGAACCACTGCCGTTTTTTTGCATTTCAGGAACAGCATATTTCATACCAAGTACACAGCTATTTAAGTTAATATCCATTACTCTATTCCATTCAGACATCTCGATATTTGCAATTACATTGGTGCAAGACACACCAGCATTATTAACAAGAATATCTACTTTACCGAATTTCTCAACAGTTAAAGCAACAACTTCTTTCCATTGTGCTTCTGAAGTTACATCATGCTTAAATGCAATTGCCTGACCGCCAGCTGCATTAATTGCTTCAACTACTTCATTTAAAAGTTCTTCTTGAATATCCGTAGCAACTACAGATGCTCCTTCTTTTGCGAATAACTCACATTCTTTAGCACCCATACCCGATGCTGCACCTGTAATAATTGCCACTTTACCGCTTAAACGTCCCATATAAAAAGACCTCCTATTAATATGTAATTGAATAAACTATTTTACACTATGAAAAATAGTTTCCGCTATCTTTATAACATGAATTTTCTGAAATAGCAAATAAGGGTATTTTTAAATGCCATAATATCTATCATCAAAAATGAAGGTCTTATATAAATGGTTTAATTATACATATCTAATTTAGATAATTTGTTGCAATAGAAAGAGCCCTGTCCTTTTCAATGAACCTGTCGCACTATTAATAGTAACTCTTCAATACATTTCATTAATAAGCAATCTAAAATCACTGTTTTTCATTTTCCATTTTGACAAAAAATCAGATTACATATAAGTAAAAATTTTCAATTTATATCTTGTTAATTTTTAGCTTTATATCCATCTCTCAAAAATGAAAACATCCATTTATTCACCTTGACAAAATAGTATTTTACCCAGAAATCCAAATAGGTCTAAACTCATATTTTACAAAAATATTTCATCTATTATTCTATCTATGAAATCTACCAATAAAAATGAATAGAACTCATATATACCAACGTTTATAATACATTTCAAATATTTCATCATTGCGAAAAAGTTATTGAAATCAATAGTTCTAAGTACGGCTATCATTTGAAATGAAGTTTAGTAAACGATATAGTAATAAAGTAAACACTCTATTTTACCCATAAAAAAATCCCTTATTTGATGTTGTTTTCCCCCTTTTTTCTTTACCCTCATCATCAACACATATCAAAAATTGGTAAAAATATGAGTAAAGCAAGCATAAATATAATGACTAATTTCCATTTACTTTATTATTCAATTGGAAATTCAAGTAAGAAGGATTGTTTTAGTCAACTTCGCACATGATAAACCAATAACTTCTTATTTATTTTTCGAGATAATTAAATTTAGTAATCGTTATTTCATGACTGCTTCTGTTTTCAAAAAGAATATTAAGAACGAGGTGTTTAAATGGATCCTTTTGTAGAAGTAAGAAACGTATCAAAGATTTTTGGTAAGTCTCCCAAAGCAGCACTGGAGCTTTTAGAATTAGGTCGTTCTAAAAAAGAAATTTTGAAAGAGACTGGACAAACATTAGGTGTAAATAAAGTGAACTTTAGTATTTATCCCGGTGAAATCTTCGTAATTATGGGCTTGTCTGGTAGTGGTAAATCTACGTTAATTCGCATGTTTAATCGTCTGATTGCCCCAACCATTGGTGAGATCTTAATTGATAATGAAGATATCGTAAAAATGAGTGCTTCCCGTCTGAGAGAAGTAAGACAACAAAAAATTAGTATGGTATTTCAAAACTTTGCTCTTTTCCCCCACAAAACAATTTTAGAAAACACTGAATTTGGACTTGAGATCCAAAAGAAACCTATAAAAGATCGACGTGAGAAAGCTATGCAAGCTTTAGAAATCGTTGGACTTAAAGGGTACGAACATCAATTACCTTCACAATTAAGTGGTGGTATGCAACAAAGGGTAGGTCTTGCTCGTGCACTTGCTAGTGACACCGATATCTTACTGATGGATGAGGCATTTAGTGCACTAGATCCATTAATCCGTAAAGACATGCAAGATGAACTACTTGAGATTCAGGAGAATTTCAAAAAAACGATTATCTTCATTACACATGATTTAGACGAAGCACTAAGAATTGGTGATCGAATCGCTTTAATGAAAGACGGTAGTATTATCCAACTTGGTACACCGGAACAAATCATGATGAACCCAGCAAATGAATTTGTAGAAAAATTCGTTGAAGATGTCGATTTATCTAAAGTCTTAACAGCTTCACATATTATGAAACGACCAGAGAAAATCGGTGTCGATAGAGGTCCACGTGTTGCGCTAGAGATCATGCGTAAAGAAGGTTATTCAAGTATATTCGTAGTAGATCGTAAGAAAAAATTACTTGGCGCTATTTCTGCCGAACAAGCACGTCACGCGATTGATCAAAACTTATCAATATCAGAAGTCATGACAACCGAAGTACCAACAGTACCTGAGGATGCACTACTCGTTGACTTAATGGATGTTATGGCAACATCCGCTCTTCCAATCTCAGTTGTAGATGAAAAACACAGAATCAAAGGAATTGTTATTCGCGGAGCTGTCATAGGTGCATTAGCCGGTAACAAAGATTCCTTGAACGACTTGGAGAGTGAGTAAAAGATGAATATGACAAAAATTCCATTAGGTGAATGGGTAGATTCTTTAGTAGATTGGATCACAGTCACGTTTGCTGCACTGTTTTCATTTTTTACAAATTTAATCGATGGACTGTTAAATATCATTGTTGATGTACTAAGTGTTGGTCCCCCAATTGTTTTAATTATTGTTTTGGCCTTACTAGTCGGCTATACAAGTAAATGGCCATTAGGCATATTTACAGTCGTGAGTTTGCTATTAGTTGATAACTTAGGTTATTGGGATTCAACGATTCAAACTTTAGCAATTGTATTAGTATCAGGATTCTTTATCATATTACTCGGTATTCCTATCGGTATATGGTGTGCACAAAATAAAACTGTACAAAATATCGTTACACCTATTTTAGACTTTATGCAGACAATGCCTGCTTTTGTTTATCTGATTCCATCGATACTATTTTTCGGAATTGGTGTTGTACCAGGTATTGTTGCTTCGTTTATTTTCGCGATTGCGCCTGCTATACGTATGACGAATCTCGGTATTCAAGAGGTACCAAAAGATTTGATTGAAGCATCAGATGCATTCGGCTCAACATCTAGTCAAAAATTGTTTAAAGTTCAATTACCTTTAGCAACACCAACCATATTAGCAGGTATTAACCAAAGTATTATGCTTGCCCTTTCAATGGTTGTTACTGCTTCATTAGTTGGTGCGCCTGGACTTGGTGCAGACGTTTACCGTGCTGTGAGCCAGATTAATGTTGGACAAGGTTTTGAAGCCGGTCTTTCTATCGTATTCATTGCCATCATTTTAGACCGCATTACTCAAAACATTCGTAAACCTGCATATGAAAAACTGGTAAGTCGTAAAATCGTCCTTATTATCACAGGTATCCTCATAGTGGTAGCTGCATTATTTAACACATTTACAAAAGAGGACACTATAAAAGGTACTGGTTCTGCGATTGGTGAATCGACTAATTATAAAATTATCGGTATTGAACCCGGTGCTGGACTAATGGCACAAGCAAAAACGGCGATGAAAGATTATAAATTAGATAATTGGACGCTTGTTGAAGGTTCTTCTGCCGCAATGGTTGCTGAATTGAAAAAAGCATATTCAAAGAAAGAACCAATTATTATTACAGGTTGGTCTCCACACTGGATGTTTGCTTCCTTCGATTTGAAATATCTAGATGATCCTAATGGGACATTTGGTGGCGCAGAAGAAATTAATACAATCGTACGAAAAGGTTTAAAAGAAGATGCTCCTGGTGCTTATACAATACTTGATCAATTCTCTTGGGATACAAGTGATATGGAGAAAGTAATGGTAGATGTATCAGGTGGTATGGATCCAAAAGAAGCAGCTGACAAATGGATTAAAGCAAATACTGATAAAGTAGCTAATTGGACGAAAGGCGCTCAAGCGGGTAATGGTGAGGAGATCAAACTCGTTTATGTTGCTTGGGACACTGAAATTGCTAGTACTAACGTCATTGCGAAAGTACTTGAGCAAAACGGCTATAAAGTAAAAATGAGTCAAGTTGAGGTTGGTCCGATGTTTGCTGGTGTTGCAAACGGAAGTGTCGATGCAATGGTCGCAGCATGGCTACCAAGTACTCACAAAGATTATTTTGAATCATACAAAAAAGATTTGGTTGATTTAGGACCAAACTTAAAAGGAACAAAAAATGGAATTGTTGTTCCTAAATATGTAGATATTGATTCGATTGAAGAATTAAAATAGAAGAAAACGAACCCAAAATAGTATCCACTATTTTGGGTTTTTGTTTATTTAAGTTACGGCTTCAATCTTCCGATGCACCGTAGCTACTAGTTCTTTTACGGTATATTGTTCTACATTTAGGATTGTTTTTACGATTTGCACTCTTTGTTCAAAAGGTAAGTCGTTTGCAAGTGTCATAAATTTCTCAACTAACGCATCTGTAGACACTGGATTTTCTGGATCTCCTACTGGATAGCTCGTTTTTGCTTTATAAATCGAACCATCATTAAAATGAATCGACAGATTTGTACCCCATTCTTCGGGATATGCAGCATCTACTTTTTCATCTACTTGAACTTCAATTTTTTCTACTATTGCGCGAATTGTTGGATCATGCAATATTTGTTCTGTAAATGCATGATAACCTCCGCTACCAGTTATTAGTGCAAGAGCCGCACAAAACTGAATACTAAATTTTGCAGCATAAATCGTATCAGGAGAAGGATTATCCGTTATATCCAATGCTACTTTATAAGTTGAGATTACGATTTTCTTTATCTCTTTTAAATTCACATTATGTCCTTTATGATATTCAACTAGTAAATCCATTACATGATGTGTATGACGACAAGAAGCATGTATTTTAAATGAGTTTTCAATAATTTTAAAGCTATCGCCTAAACCTTCCGTCATTCTGGACACATCATACTGTTCACTCATGGCTTCAAAAAATCCGCGACTTCCTTCTAAAATTTTCTTCGCTCCAGTAAATCCTTTTTGTGCAAGTAAACAACTTAAAACACCGTGCATAGCCGCTTTCCCTGGATGAAGTTGCTTGGACATTGCGCCATCTTCAATAAATTCCCAAAGACCAGCTGCTTGTGTACCCGCACTACCTAATGCATCGACAATTTGATTTTCATTTAACTTCAGTAACTTCGCTACTGCCGCTGTAGCACCAAAAGTTCCACATGTAGCTGTATTATGGAAGTAATAATAATGTGATGGTGACACTGTTTCCCCAACTCGATACGCCACTTCATACCCTGCGACAATCGCTGTGATGAGATCTTTCCCAGAAAGCCTTTTCCACTCAGCAACTGCGATTGCGGCTGGCATTACAACTGTTGCCGCGTGCACTATAGATGCTTTATGAATATCATCAAGTTCAATAATATGACTTGCCGCACCATTTAATAACGCTACATTCAACACTGAATTTTTCACATTAGTAACTGTTGTTGCTTGCGGTGCACCACCCATTTCACGAATGAGTTCATTAATCATTTGTATCGGTACCCCGTCTCGTCCTTTAAGAGCAGATGCGTAATAATCTAAGATACACCGTTTTGTAAATGTAACTACTTCCTTTGGTAATTGCTCATATGTTAAACCTACAATGTAGTTTGCGATTTGATTGCTAACCCCCACACAACTGCCCCCTAATCCATTTTAATAATAATACGTGATGAATCCCCAGTTGCTAGTAAATCAAAGCCTTCGTTAATATCTTCAAGAGTAAAAATGTTCGACATTAGCTCATCTACAGGCAAACGCCCTTGCTTCATAAGCTCAATATAACGTGAAATATCACGCTTTGGCACACAACTACCAACATACGATCCTTTTAACGTCTTTTCTTCTGCTGTTAATGTCACGTAAGGAAAAGAAAATTGATGTTCTGGATGCGGTAAACCCGTTGTTGTCGTTATACCGCCGCGCTTTGTTACAGCATATGCAACATCCAAAGCTGCTACTGCTCCTGCTGTTTCAAATGCATAATCGACGCCGCCGTTCGTATACTTTTTGACTTGTTCAATGACATCTTCGTCCCTTGAATTAAAGACAGCCGTAGCTCCCAGTTCTTTTGCTTGCACGAGTTTTTTTTCATTAATATCAATCGCAATCACTTCGCTAGCACCTGCCGCAATTGCACCAAGCAATGCGCTTAAGCCAATGCCTCCAAGGCCGATAACAGCTACTGTACTTCCGAGCTTCACATTTGCCGTATTCACGACCGCTCCTACACCAGTAATAACCGCACAGCCAAACAACGCGAGTTTTTCAAATGGCAGATTTTCATCAATTTTCACTAAAGAATTCTCTGATACTACTGCGTATTCAGAAAAAGCTGAGACACCCACATGGTGATTGACATCCTCTGTTTCAGTATGAATGCGAATGCCTCCACTAATTAGTGTCCCTGCTCCATTTGAAACAGCGCCTGGTTCACAAAGTGCCGGCCGTCCTTCAGAACATGGAATACAGTGTCCACAGCTTGGTACAAAAACACAAACCACTTTATCGCCAGGTGAGAATGCTGTCACACCTGCGCCTACTTCAACAACAATACCTGCCGCTTCATGTCCAAGCGCCATTGGAAGAGGGCGTGGGCGACTACCATCAATAACGGATAAGTCCGAGTGACAAAGACTTGCTGCTTTAATTTGAACAAGCACTTCTCCTACTTCTGGTGAATCTAGCTCTACTGTTTCAATATGAATTGGTCGACTTTTTGCATATGGCTTTTGAACACCAGATGCGCGTAAAATAGCTGATTTTACTTTCATTGATAACGTCCCCTTTACGTTAAGATATTGATACCGATAAACTTCAACTCTGTCATACCTTCAATCGAATATTGAATACCTTCCTTGCCAACTCCACTATTCTTCACACCGCCATATGGAATATGATCATAGCGCTTAACAGAAACTTCATTTATCCATACGCCACCAGTTTCTAATTGATCTGCCACACGAAGTGCACGATTAATATTATTCGTAAAGACACCTGCCTGTAATCCGAATTCTGAATCATTCGCCCATTTTATGACATCTTCTTCTCTAGTAAATGGCATGATAGAAATTATTGGTGCGAATACTTCGGAACAAACCACTTTCATATCAAACCGGACATGATCTAGAATGGTTGCTTGCATCATTGTCCCATGGCGCTTCCCACCAGTCAGTACAACTGCTCCTTGAGCAACTGCTTCATCTACCCAGTCTTCTGCACGTTTTGCTGCCTCTTCTGTAATCATCGGTCCAAGTTCTGTTGATTCATCCAGTGGATCTCCCATTTTCAAATTAGACACTTTCTCAACAATCTTTTTTACAAATTCCTTATATACTGTCTGATGAACAAAAATACGTTGTGCTGATACACATGCCTGTCCTGCAAATGTGAAGCCTCCCATTGTAATCGCATTGACTGCATGATCGATATCTGCATCTTCAAATACGATATTAGGTGCATTGGAGCCAAGCTCTAACGTAATTTTTTTCCCTTTCGCCATCTCTTGTATTTTCCATCCAACTGTACTACTACCTGTGAATGTCACCTTTTTAACAAGCGGGTGTGTTACTAATGTTTCTACTAATTGTTCTCCAGGACCATTTAATAAATTAAATGCTCCCTTTGGTAAACCAGCTTGTTCGAATAATTTATATAACTTTATCGCTGATAATGGCGTTTTCTCTGCTGGTTTTAACACGATAGTATTACCTGCTGCAATGGCAGGTGCAACTTTATGAAGGGACATATTTAACGGGAAATTGAATGGTGTAATTGCTGCAACAACTCCAATTGGTACCCGTTTAGCTATACCTAATTGCCCTTCACCACCAAGTGCATTATCTAAGACAATTTGTTCACCATTTAAATTTTTTGCCCCTTCAGAAGCAAAGCGTAATACTTGAATAGCTCTTGCCACTTCACCTCTTGCATCAACAATCGGCTTGCCTGCTTCTAGAGCTAACGTCTTTGCAAAATCCGGTGCTTGTATTTCGAGTAGATCTGCCGCTCGACGTAAAATCGCACTGCGTTCATGGGCTGGCATTGACTTCATTTTTTGTTGATATATTTCATGAGCTACTTCAACTGCGAGTTTCACATCGCTAGTCGTAGCACAACTGACTATTCCAATTAGCTCACTATTATAGGGATTACGTACCTCAATTTCTTCACGTAAATCACCTTTAATTTCAACACCTCTAATATAAGAACAAGATTCAATCATATTTAAATCCTCCTCTGTACTTTATAAAAATACCCTAAGACAATAGTGGCCTTAGGGGTGTTATTTGATTTACTCGTAATATCCTTCGGTTGATTTAATAAATGAATTAAACTGATTTGCATCATGACCAAACCAAATCGTTGAATTATTTTGTTCTGCAAGTTTTCGAATACGTTCTGCTGAGCTACTATAACCCACAGAATCATAAATAATACCTGGTGGTTTAACGGGTGGCCCTAAGCTCTCTGCAGTATATAAAGCATCTGAAGCAAGTAAAAGATTACCTGTACCTGGCAACTCAATATGCAAACCAAGCATGCCATACGCATGTCCTGGACCAAAATTCAAAATTTTGATACCTTTCACAAGCTCCACTTCTTTTTCATGTGGCTGAATTGTGCGCCAGCGAAGCTGATTTTTTATCCATGCTTCTACATCACCCCATATATAAGCTCCCATATCACGTGTCATCGCAAATGTTTTCATAACATTAGATAACTCAGAATCATGGACAATGATTTCGGCATTCGTAAATAGCTCTAGGCAACCGGCATGGTCTAAATGCAGATGAGATGCGACAACATATTTTATATCTTCTGGACGTACCTTAAGTTGTTCTAAACGATTGATTAAGTAGCATTCCTCACTTTGGAAAACTGGGAACAGCTTTTGTACACCTTGTGGCCAGCGCCCTTCTTCTCCCATACCATCAGGATTACAACCTGTATCAAATAAAATTTTCCCTTCAGGATGATCAATCAATACTGCATAAACTGGGAACTCTACAAACTCAGCTGGGGGAGAAGGATTATCAACACTTGCCGGGTTATGCATAGCAATCATATAGTTTTTATCCATCTTCATCGAACCAGTGTCTAATACATACACTTTCGATTTACACATAGTCATTCCTCCAATTGATCAATTATTTTGAGCTACTTTCGAAAACAGAAATCTGGCGTCAATTTCGCAAAGCTTATGTGCTCATTAAACGTTCAATTTCTACATCACTTTTCCCTAAAGATCTCAGCACTTCAATTGTATGCTCACCTAGAGCTGGTGGCGTATTTCTGACTTGCAAATCCACTGATGAGAGTGTAATCGGTAAGCGGGTTAAGTGGATGTTTCCATTGTTTGGGTGCTCGGCATCTATAATCATACGGTTACTAAGTGTTTGTGGGTGCATTGCTACATCAGTCATTTGCTGAATCACGGCACTAGGTACACCTTGCTCCTCTAGAGCCGCGAGCCAATCTGCTGCTTTTTTTGTTTGCAGCACATCCGCTAGTTTTTCATTGAGCAGTGCACGATTTTGAACACGCATTACGTTTGAAGCAAAACGCTCGTCTGTAAGCCATTGCTGCTTCTCTAACACTTCGCAGAGCTTTATAAATAATCGATCATTTGAAATGCCTATCATCATTGGCACATCTGCTGTTTGAAAAGCCCCATATGGTGCAAAGGAAGCGTGATTAGAGCCTAATTTTTCTGGATTTTGCCCAGTTAACATTGTTGAGAGTAAATGATAACCTACCCAGTAGACACCTGTTTCAAAAAGTGAAGTTTCAACTTTTTGCCCTTGTCCATTTTCTTTACGCTGCAAAAGCGCTGCTAAAATACCAAGTGCACCCCACACGGCACTACCTTGGTCTAAAATCGAAACAGGTACACGAGCTAATTGATCGCTACCTGTCATACTCATTAAACCTGTTTCAGCTTGTAAAATAGCATCATATCCAGGTTTATGTTTGGAGGGCCCCTTTTGACCATATGCTGATAACGAACAATAAATTAAACGCTCATTTAAAGATTTCAAAGTATCAAAGCCAAGCCCTAACTTATCGGCTTTTCCTAATCGATAATTTTCAACAAAAATATCGGCATCACGTATTAGCTCATACATTACTTCTTTTGCTTCTTGTAATTGCAGATTTAAAACAATGGACTTTTTATTGCGATTAATATTCAAGAAAAATGTTCCATCCTCTTTTACAAGTGGGGCCATTTTGCGTGCTTCGTCACCAATACCTGGACGTTCAATCTTAATAACTTCCGCACCAAGATCAGCTAGAATCATCGTCAAGCTAGGACCTGAAATGTTCGTCGTGACATCAATGACTCGCATTCCTTGTAATGGCAACATTCATTTCACCACCCTCCATTTACACCTTCCTATTTCAAAACATCACTTAGTACGATTTCGGCATTTTCAAAACATGCTCCCCTACAAACGATAAAATAAGATTTGTCGAAATAGGTGCTACTTGATATAATCGGGTTTCTTTAAATTTACGCTCAATATCGTACTCCGTCGCGAAGCCATAACCACCGTGTGTTTGTAATGTGACATTTGCCGCTTCCCAAGACGCATCCGCTGCAAGTAGCTTTGACATATTCGCCTCTGCCCCACATGGTTTTCCTTCATCAAATAATTGAGCTGCTTTAAAACGCATGAGATCGGCCGCTTCAATATTGATATATGCTCTTGCAATTGGGAACTGAATACCTTGATTTTGACTGATAGGACGATTAAAAATGACACGTTCATTTGCATAGTTTGTCGCACGTTCAATAAACCAGCGACCGTCACCAATACACTCTGAGGCTATTAAAATACGTTCTGCATTCATACCGTCTAAAATGTACCGAAAACCCTTTCCTTCTTCTCCAATTAAGTTCTCTACAGGCACTTTTAAATTTTCGATAAACAACTCAGTCGTTGAATGATTCATCATCGTCTTAATCGGCCGAATTTCAAGGCCATTGCCAACTGCCTCTCGTAAATCAACTAATAGCACGGACAAGCCCTCACTCTTTTTCGTTACTTGTTCAACAGGGGTTGTACGTACGAGTAAAATCATTAAATCCGAATGTTCCGTACGAGATATAAAAACCTTCTGACCATTCACAATATAGTGATCACCTTGTCGCACGGCTGTAGTTTTTAAATTTGTCGTATCTGTACCTGTATTTGGTTCTGTCACCCCAAATGCTTGTAGGCGTAAACTTCCATCAGCAATTTTCGGCAAATACATACGTTTCTGATCATCCGAACCATGACGTAAAATTGTTCCCATTGTATACATTTGGGCATGGCACGCTCCAGAGTTTCCTCCGGAACGATTGATTTCTTCTAAAATAACGGAGGCTTCTGTAATGCCCAGGCCCGAACCCCCATATTCTTCAGGAATGAGAGCTGCTAAAAAGCCTGCATCAGTTAGCGCTTTTACAAATTTCGTTGGATATGCTTGCTGCTCATCAATTTCTCGCCAATACGTATCAGGAAATGCTTTACAAACAGCACGTACACTTTGACGGAGTTCTTCTAAAAACGCCACTTTTTCATCTGCTAATAACAACTCAATTCCCCCTCACTTTCCTGTGAAAATCGGCGCCCTTTTTTCATTAAATGCAAGCACACCTTCAAGGCGATCATTTGAATTAACCGCTACGTTATAAATCTCTATTTCTCGTTTTCTCGCTTCACTATTTGATAATGCTCCTAACGTATTTGCACTCTTCTTACAACCTTGCACACCCAAAGGAGCGTTTTTTGCAATTTTATTTGCAAGTCTTAGTGCTGTTTGGAATAACTCCTCCGGTGGGACGACCGCATTAAGAAGACCAGCATCACTTGCTTCTTCTACTCCAAAGATTTCACCGGTAAACAACCATTGTTTCGCTTTATGTAATGGCACTCGTTTCGGTAAAAGACGAGAACCACCACATCCAGGCATAATGCCACGCGTTACTTCTGGTAAGCCAAATTTCGATGTTTTTGCTGCAACAAGTAAATCGCAATTGAGGGCTAATTCAAAACCACCCGCCAAAGCATAGCCATTAACTACAGCAATTGTTGGCTGTGGTAGATCCTCTAGCGCATAAAACATTTGCTCAAATAATTCATGCTGAACCTTCCAAGCCTCATCAGAAAGCCCTTGGCGTTCCTTCAAATCTGCTCCAGAGCAAAATGCTTCATTATTTGAAGAAGTTAAAAGTACAACCCTAATGGACGAATCAGTTGATACAACTTTTAAAAGTGACAACATATACTCAGCCATTTTTGTATTAAAAGCATTGAGCATTTTCGGTCGATTTAAAGTAATGTTTAAAATCTGTCCGTTTTCTCCTAATATTTCAGTTAGAATGGGATTCATAATTACACTCCTTCATTGACTAAAATTGAAGCTCGTGTTATTTCACGAGTTGCAGAAGTATCAAGTGCTTTTGCAATATCTGCTAACGTATAATTACAAGCTAGCATGTCATCAAATGCATATACATCGCTTTTATCACTTAAAAACGCGAGTGCTTTTTGCAAATACCATGGATTGTATCGAATAACTCCTAAAATTTGAATATTTTTTCGCGTCATTAGCCCTGGGTCAAACTCAGTCAACTTTCCTGGTGAGATATTACCAATACTAATGTATTTGCCTCCTGCTTTTAATAAATGGATCCCCTCATTAAATGCAGCAGGAACACCCGTTAACTCCATCGCAATATCTGCGCCTCTATTATTCGTTAAAGCTAATAGGCGAGCTACGCGATCTGCTACTGAAGGATATTCTGCAAAAGAAATTGTATAATCTGCCCCAAACCTCTTCGCTAGTGCAAGACGACTTTCAACGGCATCGATTACAATTACTGTCGCCCCTAATGACTTCGCAACAGCGGATGCATTCAGTCCAAGTCCTCCAGCTCCTTGTATGACGACTGTATCTCCATACTTAATACCAGCTTTTTCAACCCCATAATATACTTGAGACAATGCACAATTGGCACTTGCTGCAGATGCATCTGAGACATTTTCTGGTACTTTATAAAAATATTGATTTGGATGAATATAATAATGCGTTGCAAACGAACCATGGAAATGAGGGTATTCATGAGCATCCTTACTCCAAAATTCGTATGCATTTTCACATAAGTTAAACAATCCTTGCTGACAATGGCTACACTTGCGACAAGTTAAAAAGTAAGCCGCTGCAATCCTGTCTCCAACTTTCACTGGATTCCCAGCAAAATCCGTTGTGACATTTTCACCAAGCTCCACAATTTCTCCCACCATCTCATGACCCATCACACCTGATTTTTTTGTTGGATGTTGTCCTCTCCAAATGTGTAGTTCAGAACCACATACATTCGTTCGAATCACTTTCACTAATACACTGCCTTGTCCAGCTTTTGGTAAATCATATTCTTCAAAGATAAGTTGTTCAGGCTCTGTCATCACCGCGACTTTCCCTTTCATAGGAATCCCACCTTTTCTTTGATTTACATCTTATTAATTCTATTTCTATGAGATTCAAAAAATGAGTATAATCTAAAGTTTAATTTTTTCTATATCAATATTTTTACAAAAAATGCATTAAGAATGACCATTCACACTATTTTCATTACCAATAAAATGCAGAATTCAGTGGTTTTGAATAAAAAGCGTATAATATACGCAAATTTATACACTTTTAGAGTTTTATTTACTGTCTTGCAAAGCGTTCCATGATATACTAGAAGCATTGTGAAAAAAGGAGGAACTTACATGATTCAAGTAAGTAATGTAGGTCTTCGCTATGGCGACCGTAAATTATTTGACGACGTAAATATTAAATTCACACCGGGTAACTGTTACGGACTAATCGGAGCAAACGGTGCTGGTAAATCAACATTCTTAAAAATTCTATCTGGTGAAATTGAGGCACAAGATGGCCACGTATCAATGGGTAAAGATGAACGTCTTTCTGTATTAAAGCAAAATCACTTCGAATACGATGAATATAACGTTTTAGATACAGTTGTTATGGGGAACAAACGTCTTTGGGAAGTAAAAGCTGAAAAAGACGCAATCTACGCAAAAGAAGAATTTTCTGATGAAGATGGCATGCGTGCTGCTGAATTAGAAGGTGAGTTTGCTGACCTTAATGGTTGGGAAGCTGAATCTGAAGCGGCAACATTATTAAACGGTTTAGGGATTGGCGACGAACTTCACTATATGCTTATGGCTGACCTAGAAGGTTCTGACAAAGTTAAAGTGTTATTAGCACAAGCTCTATTTGGTAAGCCAGACGTTCTATTACTGGATGAGCCTACCAACCACCTTGACTTAAAAGCAATCCAATGGTTAGAAGAATTTTTAATCAACTTTGAAAACACAGTTATTGTTGTATCCCATGACCGTCACTTCTTAAACAAAGTATGTACACATATTGCTGACCTTGATTTCTCTAAAATCCAATTATATGTTGGTAACTATGATTTCTGGTATGAGTCTAGCCAATTAGCACAAAAAATGATGTCAGACCAAAACAAGAAGAAAGAAGAGAAGATTAAAGAGCTACAAGCATTCGTTGCTCGTTTCTCTGCGAACGCTTCTAAATCAAGCCAAGCAACTTCTCGTAAAAAAATGTTGGATAAAATCGAACTTGATGATATCAAACCATCTAGCCGTAAATATCCATTTATCAACTTCCAAACTGGTCGTGAAATCGGTAATGACGTGTTAACTGTTGATGGTCTAACAGCAAGTAACGATGGCGAAACTCTATTTAAAGATATTCGCTTCTCAATGAATAAAGAAGACAAAATTATTTTATTAGGTAGCCCGCAAGCAAAAACTGCTCTTCTTGATATCTTAATGGAACAAAAAGAAGCAGATGCTGGAACATATAAATGGGGTGTTACTACATCTCAAAGCTACTTTGAAAATGACCATGATAAATACTTCGGAGGCAATGAGAGATCATTAGTAGAATGGTTACGTCAATATTCACCAGAAGACGAAACTGAAAGCTTCTTACGTGGATTCTTAGGTCGTATGCTATTCTCTGGTGAAGAAGTGAAAAAATCTCCTTCTGTATTATCAGGGGGCGAAAAAGTTCGTTGTATGCTTTCTAAAATGATGCTTGCTTCTGCAAATGTTATTTTGCTTGATGAGCCTACTAACCACCTTGACCTTGAGTCAATCCAAGCACTAAATGAAGGTTTAATTCGCTTCAAAGGCGCTATGATCTTCACATCTCATGACCATCAGTTCATCCAAACAATTGCTAACCGCGTAATTGAAATCCGTGAAGACGGTTCAATTTTAGATAAGCAATTAACTTATGATGAATATTTAGAGTGGAAAGAAAAAGAAGGTTTGAAATAATCCTTTTTAAGGATTTAAACCGAACAAAACCCCGGACTTCCCAATTTAATTGGAAAGTCCGGGGTTTTGTTATGTCAACTCTTAGAATTTGCTAGAAATAAATCCAAACATATAATTTGATGATTCATTTAAACTTCTCTATTTCTATACAATTTCTAAAAGTTCAGCAAGCTCTCGGATTTCATACGTCGGCTTAATTCCTATTGTATTTTCTTTAAAATGCGGATTAAACCAGCACGTATCAATCCCGTAATTCATCCCACCTTGGATATCGGAGGTTAAAGAATCACCTACGATCAACACTTTTTCTTTATCTGTAATCTGTAGCTTAGAAAACGCATAATCGAAAATACCTTTTTCAGGTTTCTGGAAACCAATTTCTTCAGAAATAAAGATATGCTCAAAAGTGTTACTGAGAGGAGAGTTCCCTATTCTAGATATCTGCACCTCTTTAAAGCCATTTGTGATAATAGACAGGCGACAACCAGAAAGTTTGTCACATACTTCAACAGCTCCCTTTATAGGATGTATTTCCTTGCCCAAATATCCAAGATACAAACTACTGAACTTATCAGCATTAATTTCAAGCTCATGTGCAAGGAATAATCGCTTAAATCTTTCAACTCCCAGTTTTGGTAAAGTGATAAGTCCTTGTTCCAAATCTCTCCATAACTTCATGCTAATCTCTTTGTAGGTGGCTTCATAATCCGCTAACCCCTTTGGTAATCCGAACTCCACAAAAGTCTTATGTAAGGCATTTTTTTCCGACTTACTAAAGTCGAATAATGTATCATCAACATCGAACAAAATAATTTCATACTTCATATAGCTACCTCCATTAAACAATACCGACCTAACTAGGACGCTTCACACAATTTATATTCATAAAAAACATTGATGTACTCTCTGTTACTCCATTTGTTATATCTCTATCTTCCCCTCCACAATGTGCAAAAAAATTGAATGTTGATAGGACTTGGGAAGATAACTTGTATTAATAGTTTTATAGAAGAGTACATCCATATTATACGGTATATTTAGAAAGTCTTGTATATCTGACAGCTCTTTCATTCAATTAGCTTTAGTATTTATTTTATTTTTATCTGACCTACTGAAACAGAAATATCTAATTCGTTATCCGACTTTATGTTATTTACTATTCGATTTCCCGCCCCTTGTTTTATAATATTTTCGTTTAGTAATTTATCATTTTCTGAAGTTATTTTCCCATTCTTAGTTGCAATATTAAAGCTAATTTCATTCAGCTCTAACTCTTTCGGTAGTGTTATGTAGACATTGCCGTTTGACGATTTTATCTTGTTCTTGCCCTTAATATGAGTAAAAACCAAGCCTTTTAGTGAGCCAGTTTGGTTCTTTATATTAACCGTTCCATCCACAGGCCCTATTTTAATAGAACCGTTTTTTGCTTCAATATTTAAGCCTTCCCCTTTAAAAGAGTCTACATTAATATTCCCTACACTTGAAATAAGGCTTAATTGATTAATTTCACTTACATTTTTTACAGTTATATTGCCATTTCGCGTATTTATTTGCACATGTTCTAATAATCTCGGAGGAATATTCAATACCAATTCCCCTCTTTTTGCTGAACCAGGCACTATGGTCATCCACTTTTTCTGAATTGCCTTTACTTTTATAATGGCTTGATCCTTCTCATAAACAATATCCATGCTAGGACTTCCAACTAATGATTTTTGACCTGTATATTTAACATTCATCATTGGCTCACCAGTGACAATAAAAATGTTTGAAATATCAGCATCAACATAAATCTTCTTCACGTTTTCCAAATCACTCTTGTACTCAACATCTTTTTTACTCATATTCGATGAAACAAACGAGCCAGCTATTATCAAAATCAACACCCCGATCATCCATTTTATTATTTCCATACTTTTCTCCTTATTCAGAATTAATAATAATCATTTTAACTTCAAAAACAAAATATTTTAATAACTAAAATATACATTAAATACAATATATATAAAATGATGCTAATTGTCAAATTATTTAAATAATGGATTTTAACAGTATCTAGGGGTAGAAACACAATCAAATAATAATGGCAACAAGTCTGGATATGGAAGTGGTTTATATGATGGGCTATGAAGTTTGGGGAGACGATTTGACACGTAACAGTGGTTTTAGTAAAAGAAACATCAAATTTCCGAAAAATAAAAAACAGATTAGAAATAATCTGTTTTTAGGATTGATCAATATTCGATTTTTTTAAACAGCTTATTTATTTCTACAAATGTACTTGAGATTTCCTCTATTTTTTCTATTGAAAATTCAGAAAAAATTGCTGCAACTCTTTCTTCACCTTTTTTAGTAAGAGAAACCCTTACTACTCTTCTATCATCTTTTATTCTTATTCTTTCTACATAATCTAAGTTTTCAAGTTTATCACACATATTCGTTGCTGCACCAGGGGTCAACATAAAAGCTTCTGAGATTTCGGTAATTTTCATATGTTTGAATAATTTTAGTCTTAGTAATAAGAGGATTAAATTTTCTGAGAGGTTTTCGTCATGCGTAAGTACCTTCATAAATTCATTTGATTTATTTTGAATATCAAACATTTCCTCCGTTAAATTCTTTATAGCATCTTCAAAAGATTTTCCCATCACAATCATCCCTTAGATAATTTTAGTTAATAAAATTTAAATTGATTTAATATTTCAAGAACTATATATGTATTATACAAGCTAAAGTAAGAAATTGCTAATTCTTATAGATAGTCATTTTCTAAAGTATCTCAAAATAAAAAGCCACACCTAGTTGATGTGGCTTAAATTATTACTCTTCTATACCGACAATTTCAGAGATATGTGCAATCGCAACCGTTGTAAAGTCATCTAAATCAAGGTAAGCATAACTTTCTACAGTTTCACTTAAATAATTTTCATAAAACTCGTCGGGAGATTCATCAACAACGTATGTATTCCCATTCCCCATAATGACCAGTGATTTCTTCATATCTCTTCCTCCTCGTAACATATTATTAATATCATATGCTAGTAAATGAGAGGTTCATGCCACATTTGGTAAGTATTATTTAAAGTTTAAGATATCCACGCTAAACTACTCTACTTTTATTCCCAAACCCATTTTATCTTTCTTGGTTCTCATAATATGTTCTATCTGCATACTTTTGATCAGTACCATTTAAATAAGCTAAAATTACTCTTGGATTTTTCAATAATCCCCAATCTCCGTATGCATCAAATCTTCTACACGAAGTGATCATTCCATTTTTTATAGTTCCATACTCTTTATTATTTTTCTTTCCCCATTCTTTCAATCGTTTAGCAAAGTCTGCGTCTTCAGCCATTAACATATTTTCATTAAATCCATTGATTGCGTTAAAGTCTTTTCTATAGCACCAGAAAATTCCCACTGATATTAAACCATACTTAAAGAGCAAGGGGACAATTAATAACATTGCAGAGATGATGATTCCTAAAGACATCCTTTCAAACTGCCCGTTCACGCCACCACCTATGTATTTTCCTGATGCTAAGTAACTGTCTACATTCGATAGCATCCCCTCTGTCATCTGTGTATCGGCGTCAATTGTGATAATTATTTCCCCTTGTGCTATTGCAGCTCCTGCATTACGGATTTTAGATAAGTTTTTATCATTGTTTTCTAATGTAATACAATTATAAGACTTTGCTACTTCCTCCGTTTTGTCTGTACATCGATTTAATACAACAATGATTTCGATTTGATCTGCATATGCTTGAGATGCTTTTTTTATTGAATCTAAACATTTTTCAATGTACTTTTCTTCATTATGTGCAGGGATTATTACGGAGAACTTTATTTTTTCGTTAAGGTCCTCTTTCGATTTTTGATTTGCAATCGTCACATGCAATCTCCTTTAAGTGTTGGCTACTAAGTACTCTCTTCAATAATGTATATGCTTTAGATGATGTAAGTATCGCTTGCAAAAATAATTAATACAATAAATCACCAATTTCTAATTACTCCCTGATAAATTTTTCAAAAAAACAACATAAGTAATTATTATAAATCTTCATAATTTTAATCACATTTCCTTATCGAATAATTTGAGATAAAATGGAAATGTAATAATACAAGGAGGTTTTACAATGTCATTTGTATTTAAATCGATTGCTCATATTCAACTAGCTGCTCCTAAAGGTTCCGAAGACGAAGCGAAAAGATTTTTTGGTGATATTCTAGGCTTTCGTGAAATTAAAAAACCAGAACTTTTAAGAAAAAGAGGTGGTGTTTGGTTTGAATTTGCTCACTACCAAATTCATATTGGAATTGAAGAACCATTTACTCCCGCCAAAAAGGCACATCCAGCTTTTGAGATAGAGAATATTGAAGCTTTAAAATCTCATTTATCCAAAAACGATATTAAATTTATCATTGATGAAGATTTACCAGGAGCCAATAGAATCTATATAAACGATCCATTTGGTAATCGAATTGAAATTTTAGAGTGGCTTTGATATCCTTTTCAATTTATTACTTCGTATATACTAGCAATCTAAAAAAAAAAAGTATGTTTTGAAATGAATTATTCAAAACATACTTTTTATTACATTCTGCCTCTGTTAAGTTAAGCTACTCCTAGTCATTGGATACAACTAAACGAATTTTTGAAGGTCGAAAAGCTACAAAAAACCAGCTAATATTAACAATTATTGCAGCTAAACAGATCGCTACGACGACAAAAATTTCAGGGACGATATTTTTAACAAAACCTAGGATTAACACTGTTCCCATTGTAGCTGTAAATATTAGTATGCCGAAGCCACAAAGGATTGCCATTACAAATTTCATCGCATTTATCCCTGCTACGAATAGGATTACAGGTAATAGATAGCAGAACAATATCATCACCATGCCTAACCACATACCTACCGAGCCAAATTTATTGCCATTCGGGCCCAAATCAGAGATAGGTGTGAGTGAACTTACGACTAGTAGAGAACAAAAAAGAATTGCAGAAATAAGCGTCATTACAATAATGCCTTTTCTATTCACCATTAGTAATTTAACCACCTTTTTATGAAATATTGCTATTTAATTGATAAATACATAACATCCTCATCATCATACACTTCTCCTGTAAGCAGAAAACCACATTGTTCATATAAATGTCGCGCAATTGTATTTTCTTTATGGACTGTTAAACAAATCTCCTTACAATTTTCAAATCGATTTACTATCCACTGAACCATCTCATTTAATGCTGCTTTACCATACCCTCGGCGTTGATATTTGTTATCCACTATAAAACCGTTTATCCAATACATATCCGTCGTATTTTCTTCATAAGCATACATTATGAAACCGACCATTTGCTCATTGTCATAAATGGCGAATGGTATATATTCAACAGAATCCCCATCTGGTTTGATATATACTTTTGCAAGAGAGACTGCAACTGAAGGCACATAATTCGTCTGGCCATTTTCAACACTTAACTTCAATGCTTCTTCCCAATTTTCTCTCGTTACGGGTTTTAATTGTACTTTTATATAAATCACCTCTATATCAATTTTATTAATGGCCATTTGACACTTTCACTACACCATATATCCACAATACATATATTTAGTTAAATTAATCCATAAGAATCAAACAAATAAAAAGCACTGTAAAAATACATCGCTTTATTTAAACTCTATATAACTATAAATAAAATATCATTAATCTATTTGTTGAGTAACAACGCTCTTTTTGAAAACACCAATCAATGTAAGAATTAACCCTATTATAAAAAACATTGGTAAGAGGAGCATCATCATACCGACACCAGCGAATCCATCACCAACAGCTATTGCCACCGCTATACTAATTAACCATCCTAAAAATGGTGTGAAAATGAACATTGTAACTAATCCCCAAATAATATATTTCTTTTTTAAAGATTGATTCTTAGTGAAAATCACTGAAAAATAAATCCCTAACAAAATGATAACTACGGCGAAAAGGAACAATTATTAGCCCTCGCCTATTCTATAAAAGTGTGTACTAAACTGGATTTTTTAGAACTACCAAATATAACATCATTAATATAATTACAAATACAAACCTCCGAAGTAAACTGACGTAATGGTTTGAGCAATTTCTTCAATAGAACTTTGATGTTCGTTACGGACAATTTCCCAAAGATACATTTCATTTGTGAAAAACCACCCTTTTGCTACAAGCTCATGGTTTAGCTCAGCTCTTGCCAGTCCATTTTGCTGTGCATAGGCGACGTCCTTTGATATTCGCTGAATGAACTTCATCCGAATTGTTTTCCATTTATCTGATATAACCGTTGAAATTCCAATAGCCTGTTCAAAAACTTGCATCATATTACGTTCCGCCTCTGCCATTTTTAAAAAAGCATTTGTTTGTTTGTTTATAATATGTTTTGCTTCGTCTTTTGATTTTGGAAAGAAAGAGGTTTCGGCAATTTCATAAAATTGCTCCATGATATTCTCCATTAATACAATTAAAAGATCCTCTTTCCCTTTAAAATGAACATAAGCCGTTCCATAACCGATATTTGCCTTTTTGATCATTTGAGAAATAACCGCAGCTTGAAAACCTTCTTCAAGGAAGATTTCCTTTGCAACTTCTAATAACTTCTGACGCGTCATAATTGAGCGTAAATGTCGTTTATCCCCTACTTTACGATTATCCATTCCTATTCCTCCCCTTATCTACTAGCATAAAGGAAATCTTTCAAAATAAAAAACATTTGTTGGAAAAAACTTCCGAATGATTTAATATTAATAATTTTCTGAATCAACTTATTGACATTGTGTCATATTCTTTGGTACGATTCTCTGGAATATTCAGGCAAACCAATTTAGGAGGATCATTATGGTTTCAAAATACACTTTGGATTACGCAAAACAACTGGATGAGAAAGATATCCTTAAAAGTTTTCGAGAAGAGTTTTATTTAAAGCCAGATTCCATCTATATGGATGGAAACTCATTGGGACTTCTTTCGAAAAGAGCTGAGCGCACTCTTTTGGAATCTTTAGAGGATTGGAAAAAGCACGGGATAGACGGATGGACTCAAGGGAATCACCCTTGGTTTTACATGGCAGAGAAATTGGCAGTAAAGATGGCAACATTAGTGGGTGCATCTCACGAGGAAGTTATTGTAACCGGCTCTACAACTGTAAATCTGCATCAACTTGTAGCTACTTTTTATAAGCCAGAAGGAATACGCACAAAAATTTTAGCAGATGAACTAACTTTTCCGACTGATATTTATGCTCTTCAAAGTCAACTGTCTATACATGGATACGATCCGCAAACTAATCTCATTAGCGTGAAAAGTCGCGATGGCCGATTTCTTGATGAGGATGACATTATCGAAGCAATGACCGATGACATCGCTCTGATCATCTTACCTACAGTTCTTTATCGCAGTGGGCAAATATTGGATATGAAGCGTTTAACTGAAGAAGCACATAAAAGAGGCATCATGATCGGATTTGATGGATGTCATTCTATTGGTGCAATCCCACATTTATTCAGTGAATGGGGTGTTGACTTTGCGTATTGGTGCAATTATAAACATTTAAATGGCGGTCCTGGCGCTGTTGGGGGCTTATATGTAAATCGAAAACATTTTGGGACGATGCCTGGATTGGCCGGATGGTTTGGGTCCAAAAAAGATAAACAATTCGATATGGAACATACATTAACACCAGCTGAATCTGCGGGCGCGTATCAAATCGGAACCCCTCATATTTTAAGTTGTGCACCCTTGATTGGGTCTTTAGATATTTTTATAGAAGCAGGAATCGAGAATATTCGAGAAAAATCTCTAAAAATCAATCAATATTTAATAGATTTAGTGGAATTCGAGTTGGAAAACATGGGATTTTTCATTGGAACTCCTAGAGAAGACATACGTCGCGGAGGTCATGTGAGCCTTGAGCATAAAGAAGCTGCACGTATTTGTAAGGCATTGAAGGAAAACGGTGTCATTCCGGATTTCCGAGCACCTAACATCATCCGTCTTGCTCCAGTTGCACTATATACTTCCTATGCAGAAGTTTGGAAAGTGATACAAATACTTAAAAATATCATGTCAGAAAAAAAATATGAAAAATTCAAGAATGAACGAGAAGTTATTGCATAACTTGATATCCACCAAAGGACAGTTTAAAAATTTCTAAATCATGCTTCAATTCGAGATTCCTCCGTTACTATTTTTACTTGTCTCCTTTTTTGTTTCGAATAGAAGAAATGCTAATCATTGTAGTGGAAGAATCTCTAGATGTGAAGAAAAAATAGATTAGAATCATGGGAAGCGATTTATATATGAAAAGTGAGGGGATCGCAGAATGACGAATCAGGAAAACAATGAACAAACAATATCTGGGCTAGAGAAAGAAATTCAAACCGATTTTCAAAAATCGATGTCTTACGGAGATTATCTCCATCTTGATAAGATTCTATCTAGTCAGCATAGACTTTCCGACCATCACGATGAAATGCTTTTCATCATTATCCATCAAGCGAGTGAGTTATGGATGAAGCTCATTTTACATGAGTTGTCAGCTGCTACTGAGTGTATACGCCAAAATAAGCTGGAACCCTCGTTTAAAATGTTGTCGCGCGTTTCGAGAATTCAACAGCAATTGATACAGTCATGGAGTGTCCTTTCAACTTTGACACCTTCTGAATACATGGAATTTCGGGATAAACTAGGTCAATCTTCTGGATTCCAATCTTATCAAAATCGTTTGATTGAATTTGCATTAGGAAACAAAAATGTCCATATGCTATCAGTCTATCAACATCAGAAAGAACTATCTGAGCAAATGCTGCAGGCCCTTCATGAGCCAAGTATTTATGACGCAGCGATTAATGCCCTTGTGGCACGTGGATTACCTATTGATCAAGAAGCTATTAGTAGAGATTTTTCACAAAAATATGAACCAAATACCAGTGTGGAAGAGGCATGGCTGACAGTTTATCGCGATGTCGAGCAGTATTGGGACTTATATGAATTGGCCGAGAAGTTAGTAGACATTGGCAATCAACAGCAATTATGGCGTTTTAATCATGTAAGTACAGTAGAAAGAATTATTGGCCATAAACAAGGAACTGGTGGATCATCAGGTGTTACGTATTTAAAAAGAGTACTGGACCAACAATTTTTCCCAGAACTATGGAGTCTAAGAACAAAGCTATAAGAAGAAATATAGTAGGTTTTTCTTTTACTAGAACTGCAAAGAGAATAATAGCCAAAAGAGATGGAGGTAAGATGCATGAGTATATGGATAGATATTTCACAACGTCTTGATGAAAATGTTGCAGTATGGCCTGGAGATACACCATTTTCATACAAAGTCAATTGGAGTAAAAATGAGAGTGGATCTGTCAATGTAGGTCAAATCAATATGAGTCTACACACTGGTACTCATATTGATGCACCTTTTCATTTTGATAACGATGGAAAAAAAGTAATTGATCTGGATCTTGATTTATATATAGGGAATGCACGAGTCATCCATTTACCAACCAAAACTAGCATTGGCGTCAATGAATTATCCAATTTTGATCTACAAGGCGTGACACGACTGTTAATTCGTACCGATGCATGGAAGAATCGAAGCGTTTTTCCACAAACCATTCCTCATATCCAGCCAGAATTAGCGGCATATCTATCAGAACTCGGTGTTCGTCTTATTGGCCTTGATTTACCTTCAGTAGATCCACTTGATAGTAAAGAATTGTCTGCCCATCATGAACTTGCCGGTCATAATATTCACATTTTGGAGGGGCTTGTATTAGACGATATTGGGCCAGGTAATTATGAGTTGGCAGCCCTCCCACTCCCATTGGTTGAAGCAGATGGAAGTCCTGTACGTGCTGTATTGAAAAAGTTACCATAAAAAGAAATAGAACCTGAAATAATACTTGAAATGTATATATTGAATTAAAATTTTTTCATAAGAACGAGCCGTTATGAAATTGATTTGGCTTGTTTAATTTATCTTGTCATAAATACTGATAAATCGAACATTCATTTAGCTCTTTAATTGCAATTGATGAAATAAATAACTAAATTGTTCTGATTGTTAAAAATTGTATAAACAAATAAAAAAACACATATTAGTCATCACTAACATGTGTTTTTCTTCTTTATGATTATTGGAAGGCAAGATTGATCTCTTACATTAACAATAATTCGGATGATGTGATTAAATCACGAATCCAGACTACTTGTTTAGTCATCGACAAGATTCCACCAATTTCGTTATACAAAAATCTATTGTAAAATGGCGTTTAATTGGGACTTATTTTGGTTCAATAACAGCAAAGTAATTCTCTTCAACATCCGCAAAGTTAAAGACTTTACCATGAGGTAATTCAACGATTGCTCCTACTTTAACGCCTTTTTCTTGTAAATTTTGATAGTCTTTTTCAAGATCATTTGAATAAAGCAAAATAGATGGTGTACCTAAATGTAATTCCGGACTCATTTTAGCTATAAATTCTTTATCATGCAAAACAAAGCTAGTTTCACTGTCTTCAGTAGGTGCAAGCTCTACCGATAATGGTTCGTTGCTTTTTTGTCGAACAACAAAGTTTAATTTATCCTCCCAAAAAGTTGCAACTGCCTCAACATCATTTACATATAGCATTACTTGTCCAATTTTATTAATCATAACGCCACCTCCTATTTGATTAAATTAGTATAACATGATAAGTGCGACTTAATATAGCCTATCGCTTCTACGGTACTATTAACATCCTTAGAAATCTTAATCCAAAAATAATTTGTAATAATGTATTATTTCACTCATTTAAACTTATACTAGCAACAGAAGCTTTTCCATTACATATTTTTCAAAGAATACATACTATCTACATAAAGAAGAACTGAAAAAAGGAATATCCCGAAAGATATTCCTTTTTATTAGCTAATATTAAAGTTTAGTAACGTTAGCTGCTTGTGGTCCGCGGTTACCTTCAACTACTTCAAACTCAACTTTTTGACCTTCGTCAAGAGTTTTGAAGCCATCACCTTGGATAGCGCTGAAGTGTACGAATACGTCGTTTTCGCCTTCAACTTCGATAAAACCGAAGCCTTTTTCTGAGTTAAACCATTTTACTGTACCTTGTTTCATGTGAGAAAACCTCCAAAAAAATAAATGTAGACAATATGCAATTAATGACCGAAATCAAAAATTCACATATTCCATAAAGTACCGAACTACTGCCGATCACTTCATGGAATATGTGAATGCGAGTTGCGGTTAATCAATTTCAATTGTTAAGACAATTATACGTACAGCTGGAAGTTTTGTCAATGAATGTTCATGATTTTTGGTAAATATTCTTATATTTAAGGTTGATTTTTCTCATCTAACCAAATAATACCGTGATAAGTTTGGATATCTTCATCACAAGCTTCACAAAACCCAACTTCATCATCAGACCAAAATGCCCAGAATCGTTCTTTTTTACTAGCGTCATGTTCATACTTTTCTTTGAAAATTTGTAAAGTTTTAATCAAAAAATGCTCTGCTTCTTCTTTAATTTCAAATACATTTTCTTCAACAATATGGTCTTCCCAACCTTCAAATTGCCACCATGGCTCATAATCCGCTTTCATATAAACTATTTTATACATATTTTTCAAATCCTTTTATTTGTATTTTGAATTCTACCGAAACCTTTTATTGTGCCTTTATTCCCAACTATTAATGTGCTAAAATTACTATAAAAATACAACATTTTAACACAGGGGGATACGGATGTTTGCTACTATTAGACCCAAATTAGAAATGGCTCAGCTACTCCAAAGAGGAACTGATATCAATACCATTGGGAGATTTAAAGATACATTAGCATTTAATAATTTCCATACAAGAGATGAGGAAAACTTAAAAGAACTGTATTCAAAATTATTAGAATGTACACCTTCCATGCGAGATATTTTCACAAAATACTTAGATGAAATTGCGCCAGATAAACATAATCCAATTTCTGATCAATATATAGAAAAATACTTAAATGCATTCTTTTTACATCCTAGAGATGAAAAGTACGTAGATGAAACTGTTCGTTTCTTCTACTTATTCAGACACCATAAATTTGAACCAGGTAAAACCATTGTTATCTTCAATCAATTTGCTTTTTATGTGACTACACACATATTGTATAACTTTGGGTACAAACCTGCCAAAGCATTCGACTTGATGCGTTCATTTCAAGGTGCTGTGAATATCGATCAAGAACTACTATTTGAGGTAGCCACAGAAAGAATGATTGAACACGCAGTTAGTGAAGTTTCAGCCATAATGGATACGAACTCACAAATTATGTATATGAAAGACCTTGTATATAGTTTGGATCGTCAAAACGAAGAAATTCAATCATCCACTGCTGCAACCGAACAGATTACTGCTTCCATTAGTGAAGTAGCTAAAACATCCGCCCGTATTTCTGAAAAAACAGCTGACTCTGTCGAATATGCAACTAATAGTAAAAACACCATTGACTTAGCATTAAATGAAATCTTTAAAACGGAAGAAACCTTCACATCGATTGTAGAATCATTCAGTGAATTACAAAAACGAGTCAATGATATCGAGAATGTAGTCACTTTAATTAAAGAGATTGCTGATCAAACAAACCTACTTGCTCTAAATGCTTCTATAGAAGCTGCACGTGCAGGTGAACACGGAAAGGGCTTTGCTGTTGTTGCACAAGAAGTTCGTAAGCTCGCAGAAAACACTGTATCAGCATTAGGAGAAGTCTCTTCAAACGTACAACATCTAAAAAGTTATTCAAGTAATGTAGCAACATCGATTTCTCAAACAACGACTATTATAAAAGAAGCTACAAATGAGGCAAAAGATTCCCTCCCCCTTCTGTCCTCAATCGTAGAAGCAATCGAAGAGATTAATGTCGATGTAACAAATACAGCAGCAATATCAGAACAGCAAGCTGCAGCAATAGATGAAGTCTCTCATCGTATGATACAAATTTCTGATTTGCAAGATAATATTCGCGAATTAGGACAAGCAACATCAGCCGGTATCCACCAACTAGGTGCTGAGATTAATCATTTCCGATTAAGTATAGTTGAAAGTAATAATGTCCAACTTTCAAGTAATGCCCTATTACAATTATCAAAAGCAGATCATATTCTATGGAAATGGCGCGTCTATAATATGTTCTTAGGGCTAGAGAGAATCGAAGAAAGTGAAGTCTCTTCACATAGAGATTGCAGACTAGGGAAATGGTATTCATCTGAAAAAGCACGCGTTAGATTCGGTCGAGAAAGAGCCTATATTGAGTTAGACGCACATCACCAAAAAGTTCATGAAGCTGCAAAACGAGCTGCTGTTTCCTATAACGCAGGTAAAATCGCCGATGCTGAATTAGCATTAAAAGAGGTTGAAAGCTCATCTCAACAAGTACTCCATTATATAAATGAACTCATCGAAAAATTGGAAAAAGAACGCTCAATAATATAATATAAAGATAGGTAAGCTGACAATATAGTAAATGTCGGCTTACCACTTCTAAATTTATTGAGGGCAATAGAATGAAAAAGCGAGCGCATTTCGTATTTACTGGCAAAGTTCAAAATAACGGATATCGATTTTTCATTAAACAAAAATCTATTGAAATCGGCTTAAAGGGTAACTACTTTTTTAAATGAACGTATGCAAATTGAAGTTGATATCGAGAGAACTATCGGCAGATCGACCAATTTCTTCAATATGTACAACGTGGTGTTAATCCACAATCGGAAAATAATAGTTTCCGTGTTGAATTACATAATGATTTAAAAGGGTATACTTCTATGGAGTCGGATATAGTTTAAACCGACTCTTTTTTGTACGATAAAGTGAAACTTTCTTGTATCAATTTCGTACATAGTATTAGGGTGTTTAAGGAGGAATTTAAAATGCTCAATTTCCGACACTTTCTAGCAAGATATGCAATCACAATCCCTTTTACTTTCTTCATGTGGTTTGTATTTCTATTTGGTTTTAAACTGAATTTTCTTGAATGTTCTGGCTTAGCTTTAATCACTTATTTTACAACAGCCTATATTGTCAAAAAAGTTCAAGTAAGAAAGCAATTGAAAATGGTAGGCATAACTCGCTCAGAATATCGTCACATTAAAGAACAAATGATGTTAGCAGAAGCTCAAATTAAAAACTTAAATCGACACTACACTAAGGTACGCTCAATCTCGGCCTTTAAACAACTATTTGAAATGAATCGATTAGCAAAACGGATTTTCCAAATTGTACGGACAAACCCTAAGAAATTTTACCAAGCCGAAGATTTCTTTTATGCACATCTAGAATCAGCTGCTGAATTAACTGAGAAATATGCCCTACTCTCAACGCAACCGATTAAAGACATGGATGTTCATATTGCTCTTCAGCAAACGCGAGATACATTAGAAGACTTAAATCATACAATGCAAGAAGATCTACGAGCGGTCTTAGCATCTGATATAGAAGAGTTAAAAATGGAACTCGATTTTGCTCAGATCTCAACGCAAAAAAACAAACCTTTGCTAGCTCGAAAGGAGAATTTATATGACGAATAATCCATCTTCACCCGAACCAGTTAAATCTATGGACGACCTACTTAGCAATCCTTTTGATATGCAGCCAGAACTAACGAAAGCACCATCTGCTTCCCCTGCTCCGGACATGCCAGTCAAACAAATTGACAGATTATCGGATGAGGATA
Source organism: Viridibacillus sp. KH_047 (assembly GCF_057838945.1). Taxonomy (NCBI): domain Bacteria; kingdom Bacillati; phylum Bacillota; class Bacilli; order Caryophanales; family Caryophanaceae; genus Viridibacillus; species Viridibacillus sp. KH_047. The sequence continues at coordinate 2,490,260 of NZ_CM174479.1, forward strand.
AAAAGAAAGCGGAACAACTTGCTTCGCAAATTCCAGTTGGCAACTATGAATCAATTTTAACTTATGGTGCCAATGCTCAAAATGAACTTTCACGCTTTTCTCATCAAATGCTTGACCATGTACAACGTAAAGATATTGGTCCAGTGGGTGATGTCTTAAAAGATTTAATGGATAAGCTATCTGAAATCGATCCTGAAGAACTTTCTCAAGATAAAAAGTCAGGTCTTCGCAAACTTTTCGGTAAAATAGCACGTCCAATCCAAGAAATGATGACAAAATATCAAAAACTTAGCACACAAATTGACCGCATAGGCATTCAATTGGAACATTCTAAACGGGGTTTAGTTGAAGATGTGCAAATGCTTGATAAACTATATGAGCAAAACAAAACGTATTTCGAAGCATTGAATGTTTATATCGCTGCAGCTGAACTAAAACGAGACGAAATCACAGCCAAGCTATTACCTGAATTACGTCAAAAAGCAGAATTTGCTAACGACCAAATGCTTGTACAAGAAGTAAATGATTTGGCTCAATTCGTGGATCGTCTTGAAAAACGTATCTATGACTTACAACTATCTCGTCAAATTACAATTCAATCTGCGCCACAAATTCGGATGATTCAACAAACGAACCAGACGTTAGCAGAGAAAATTCAAGCATCAATTATGACAGCTATCCCTTTATGGAAAAACCAAATTGCTATCGCCCTTACTTTAAACAATCAACGAAGAGCCGTAGAAGCACAAAAACAAGTTACAAAAACAACGAATGACCTGTTACTTAAAAACTCTGAAATGCTAAAAGTAAATACGATTGAAACTGCAAAAGAAAACGAACGCGGTCTCATCGAAATCGATACTTTGAAAAAAACACAAGAAAACCTTCTTCAAACAATCGAAGAAACTCTTCAAATTCAAGCAGATGGACGTCAAAAACGAAAAGCAGCTGAAATTGAAATTGCTCGTATGGAAGGCGAATTAAAACAACGTCTACTAGCTATTCATACACAACAACAAAATAATAATCGTACAAATTATTAACTTATGGAAAAGAGCCCAATTCTAATATTAAAATTGGGCTTTTTCTAATTTTCACATAATGTATTTTTCGAATCGATTTCATAATGCCCTTTAAATAGCATTTTTAGATTTTCAAAAAGTTAAAATTGCACAGTGAATAAGCCCCTTTCAATTTTCGATAAAATTTGCAATCATTCAACATTTCATTACATATTATAACGACATATATCTCTTACAAAATTAAAGGGAATAAATAAGTTGGGCAAATCTAAGAAACTAGATGATCGTTGCCTGCCACATAAAAGACAGCCAAATTTTCTTTTCATTATTGTAGACGAAGAACGATTTCCGACCGTTTATGAAAATGAAGAACTAAAAGAATGGAGTCAGAATAACTTGAAAGCGCAGGAATCACTTCTCGATAGTGGTATGGCATTTTTAAATCACTATATTGGTAGCACAGCTTGTTTTCCTAGTAGAGCTACACTTTTCACAGGACAGTATCCATCACTGCATGGCGTCACACAAACAACAGGCATTGCAAAAGGAGCTTTTGACTCGGATGTATTTTGGCTAGATCATAATACAGTTCCTACTTTAGGTGACTACTTTCGCTCAGCAGGCTATCGTACATTCTGGAAAGGTAAATGGCATATTCCTGATGAAGACATGTCAAAAAGAGACTATCTCCTACTAGCGGTTCCGTACCAGGTATGCCTTCATGTGACAATTAGATTACCTTAACTCTGGAAAACCTTCTACAAAGAATCGAGGAAACAATTAGTTATATCAACATGTTTTATAAAATGTGATTCAACCGAAAACAAATAAGTGCCAAGTATCGAAACAATTATGAAATGTTTCGATTCCTAGCACTTTTCACTTATTGCTCTACTCTCTCACTAAAAGGTGAATACCTTCACTTAATTAAGTATACATTCCACCGCTGATGTTAATCACATGGCCATTAATGTAGTTAGATTGTGGCGATGCAAGGAAGAAAATGCTCTCCGCCGCTTCTCTTACGGTACCAACCCTCTTTTGTGGGATCGCCTGTTTGAACATTTCTCTAGCCTTTTCAGGGATTCCGACAGCCACGCCATTCACAATTTCCCCTTTTTCCTTTGCTTGGGTTAAACGTGTATCAATTACACCAAAAGCGACTGCATTGCAGTTTATATTAAATGCAGCCCACTCTTTCGCTACCGTTTTGGTTAAACCGATTAATCCTGCTTTTGCAGAAGAATAATTTGCTTGACCTGCATTCCCCATGACACCCGCTAAAGATGATACATTCACAATTTTCCGATAATTAACTTTCCCTTCCTTCAGGTCTGTCTTACCTGCATCACGAAGATATGGAGCCGCTTCACGAATCAAGCGGAATGGTGCAATTAAATGAATATCCAGCATTTTTTGAAATTGATCATCCGTCATTTTGTGAATTACATTATCCCATGTGTAACCCGCACTATTTACTAAAATATCTAACTTTCCATAGGCAGCAATCGTTTCACTTATTATCTGCTTAGGAAATTCAGGCGAAGTAACATCTCCAATAACAGCAATTGCTTCGCCGCCTTTTTCTCTAATTGCTTGAACTGTTTCTTCAGCCGGCTGATGATCCATATCGGAGACTACCACACGTGCACCTTGCTCAGCCATCATCTCTGCCAAAGCACGTCCTACACCTCTACCTGAACCCGTAATAATTGCTACTTGATTTTCTACTAATTTCATCTATATTTCCTCCCTTTCATTTCTATTAATCATTTTTTGCTACTACAAATTGACCTGCCAATTTGATTTCTTCAGCTTCATTTTTTATAATCAATTCTCCAATCAAGCGATTTTCACCATGTTCCTCAATTTCTTCGATAATTTTCCCTGTTACACTCAATTTCTCACCTGGGAATGACATATTAGTAAATCTGACTTTAAATTGGCGTAAATCATTTCTTGGAAACCATTGGGAAAGTGCTTGACCTGCAAATCCCATAACGAGCATTCCATGTGCAATTACACCACCCAATCCTGCTTTTTCCGCCACAGGTACAACTGTATGAATTGGATTGAAATCCCCAGAAGCGCCAGCGTATCGCACCAACTGTGTATGAGTAATCTTCGGTTTTTCAAGTTGAGCTAATGTATTCATAATTCATTCCTCCCTTTTCATGCGAGATTAATGTCTTTCAATAACAACTGACTGTGCAACAAGCACGCGATCATCGTTCTGATTTTTGTATTCCGTTTCTGTTGTGAATAGATTCATACCTTTCTTAACGGTAGCACCTGTTACAGTCGTTTTTGCGAATATTTCATCACCTGCGCAAATATCACCGAAATATTCATATACTTGTTCCCCGTGAAGTACTTTTAGCGGATTCATTTCAAGTACCTTGACGATGGATTCAAAATCCGGACCTGCCCACAAATCAATTGCAGTTGCAAAAGTAGGCGGCATGGGAATGTCTCGAAACCCTGCTTTTTGCGCCGCTTCACTATTAAAATAAATAGGATTTTCATCTCCGATTGCTATAGCAAACTCTTTTATTTTCCCTCTTTCCACAGCAAACTGATACGCTGCAAACTCAAACCCAACCTTACTTGCAATCTCTTTCTCCATAAAATGCATTCCTCCTTATAGGCCTATATTCTTAGCGATAATTGTTTTCATGATTTCATTGGTTCCAGCGTAAATTGAGGCAACCGGCACGTCACGATATCTTCTCGCAATCTGGTACTCTTCCATATAACCGTATCCACCATGTAATTGTAGACACTCACTAGCCACGCGTTTTGCCAAATCGGTAAGCCACCATTTCCCCATTGAGACTTGTGTAACGATCTCGTCACCTGCCATATGCTTGGTAATCAGGTCATCTGTAAAGACACTGCCAATTTCAATTTCTGTGGCCATTTCAGCAAGCTTAAATTGTGTATTTTGAAATTTACTTATCGATTGACCAAATGCCTTACGATTCTTCACGTACTCCATCGTCATTTCCAACATGACTTTTGATTGAGTAATAGAACCAATACAGAGACTAAGCCGTTCTTCCTGCAATTTGCTCATCAGATAATAGAAGCCTTGCCCCTCCACCCCTAAAAGGTTACTAGCAGGTACACGAGCATCTTGGAAAATCAATTCAGCAGTATCCTGCGCATGCAGACCAATTTTATCCAACTTTTTCCCTCGTGAAAATCCAGGTGTATCACGCTCAACTACGATAAGACTAATCCCTTTATGAGCAGGCACAATTTCAAAGTCTGTTTTACATACCACAACAATCAAGTCGGAAAGAATCCCATTGGTAATAAAGGTTTTCTCCCCATTGATGATGTAATCATCTCCATCTCGAACTGCCGTTGTTCGGACAGCCGCGAGATCGGACCCCGTTCCTGGTTCCGTCATTGCAACCGCCGTTATCAAATCACCAGAGACACATTTGGGCAGCCAACGTTGCTTTTGCTCCTCATTGCCAAAAGTATTAATATAAGGAACCACAACATCACTATGCAAACCAAACCCTAATAAGCTAGTTCCAACACGTAACAATTCTTCATTAATCACGACATTATAGGCAAAGTCTGCATTGAAGCCACCATATTTCTCATCTAACCACGGACAGAGAAACCCTTGCTCCCCCATCTTATTCCACAATGCACGAGGAATAATCCGTTCGTTCTCCCATTTGTCATAAAAGGGTACTACCTCTATTTCAAGGAATTTTCGAAATGCTTTACGAAAGATTTCATGCTCTTGCTTCAAATAAGTTTTGGTCAATTTGAACGCTCCTTTCCTTCACCTATACTAATGAAAATAGAATGCTAGAAAACCTAATGTATATATTTCCCTGTCTCTTTCCAGAACTGGTCACGCAATGCACGTTTCAAAATCTTACCCGCTCCACTTTTCGGTAATTCATCTATAATATCAATTGTTTTAGGTATTTTATAGTTAGCTAACTTCCCTTGAACAAATGATTGAATATCCTTCTCTGTCGCTGTATTAGGGGCTTTCAATACGACACAAGCCTTCACAGCTTCGCCCCATTTTTCATCTGGAATGCCAAAAACTGCACATTCTAAAATGGCTGGATGGGTGGATAACACTTGTTCCACTTCTAGAGAGTACACATTTTCGCCACCCGTAATAATCATGTCTTTTGCCCTATCAACAACATAATAATACTCATCTTCATCTTTATACCCGATGTCGCCAGTAAAGTACCAACCATTTCGTAATGCGTTTGCTGTTTCTTCTGGTAAACCCCAGTAACCTTTCATGATATTCGAACCTCTAGCGATAAACTCTCCTACTTGACCTATAGGCACTTCATTTCCTTCAGGATCAACAACTTTCATTTCGACTCCCTGCACCGCCTGGCCACAGGAAGTCAGCCGCTTTTCTTCCTTTTTTGTACCATTTATCACATGATCCTTTGCTTTCAATATAGTGAGAACAGGTGAAGCCTCTGTCATCCCAAATGCTTGGTTAAATTTTGCGTGAGGCATCATTCTCTGTGCTTTTTTCAGCAAATCAACGGACATAGGAGAAGCACCATAAGTTATTCTTCGTACGGAACTAATATCGTATTTGTTAAATTCAGGATCATGAAAAAGAAAAGTAAGCATCGTTGGAACCAACGTTGAGACCGTAACTTTGGCATCTTGAAATGCTTGAAGTACGTTTTGTGGTGTAAATATGCGGATGATTGCATGAGTTGCACCCATCATCGTAAATAAAAATGTTGAACCCTGATCTGCCAAATGGAACATTGGAGCTGCATGAAGGTAAATATCATCTTCACGGAAAATAAAATTTATTTGCATATTATAGGAATTGGCCATTAAATTTTTATGGGTTAGCATGACGCCTTTAGGGCTTCCTGTTGTTCCACCCGTATAAAAAATACAAGCAACATCTCCGTCCTCGATTCCTTCATATGATAACTCTTCATCTGGTTGTGCCTTAATCAGTTTTTCATACGATTGAATTTCGTCGGATTCAATTGAATTCATCAATTCCGAATTCTCAGCAAGAATAAAGTGGCGAATTCCTGGCACGTTTACTCGCAGTTGAGGAATAACTTGCAAAAACTCTTTATGCACAAACAGGACAGTTACACCCGAATTGTTTAAGACATATGAATTTTCCTCTGCATTCGCTCGAATATTGAGCGGTACTACAATTGCACCGAGTGCGGTTATACCGTACATTAACTCTATATAACGAAAATCATTCAGCAATAGTATGCCGACACGATCTCCTTTCTTTACACCCATCTCTTGAAGCGATTTTTTTAGTTTTGCTGTTCGTTTCATTAATTCTTGATAAGTAAATTTCTGTTCACCGTCAATAATGGCTAATTTCTTCGGGTACGTTCGTGCCGCATAAAGTAAACTTTTAGTGATAATCATTTTCCATCCCCCTTATCATGAATAACAATTTAAAATCAATTCTAGCAAGCACTGGCTTTTTATCAATTTTTAAATATTCAATTAATTAAGAAAGTGAGATTGATTGTGAACTGTAACAAAAACAGTTCATGTGTTTATTAACGATTGATCACGTTGAAGCAAACCCGTTAAACAAAATGTTAAAACAATTTCTTTCCGTTGATTTTTGACCACATACCGAAACGTGACAAATCCCCTGTCATTTTTTTTAGTGTGGGGGGTACAATCAAACACTTCAATATTTACTGTTATCACATCGGAAGGATAGACGGGTTTCACAAATCTGACTTCATCAATACCAACACCACAAATGATTTTCTTAGTAACACCGTCTAATTCGACGCCTAATTTTGTAGCAATAGATAGCGTATGAAGTCCTGATGCAATAATGCCTTTGAAGTGGCTACTTTTTGCTTTATGTTCATTAATATGGATATCATGAGGATCATACCGAGCTGCATAAGCTATGATTTCTTCTTTTGTCAGTAAGTAAGAACCGGTTGTGTAAACTTGACCTACTGTAAATTCTTCGAAGTACATACTTTCACCCCTTACAGAATAAAACTATGAAACTACTATTTGATACTTTTTTATTCTGTCGTACAAAACAGATCGGCTAATGCCTAACAGGTCTGCTGCTTTTGACTTATTACCTGCTGTTTCTGCTAAAGCTTCAAGAATAGCCTTTTCTTCAGCCTTTTCCATCATGTTTCTTGACGGCCCCATAGTTACATTTTTTAACAGTATTTCTACCTTGTTCACGACGTACTGTGGTAAATCTTCAAGCTCTATTTTTCCATGCTCGGCAAAAATCGTTGCACGCTCAAGTACATTTCGTAGCTCACGAACATTTCCGGGCCAATCATATGCCATCATCACTTCTTCTGCCAGTCGATCGATACCGGTAATGCTCACTCCATTTGACCTGTTTAACTCTTGGATAAACGTATTACTCAGCAACAAAATATCTTGTTTTCTTTCTCGTAATGGAGGAATCTCAAACGAAATTACATTCAGGCGATAAAACAAATCTTCCCGAAATTCCCCGCTTTCCACCATTTCTTCCAATGGACGATTTGTCGCTGCAATAATTCTTACATTCACTTGAATTTGCTCGACTCCCCCAACCCGGTAAAATTCTTTATCTTGCAATACGCGGAGCATTTTCGCTTGAAGTTGCAACGACATATCTCCAACTTCATCTAGAAACAATGTGCCTCCGTTCGCTAGTTCGAACTTTCCCTTTTCACCTTTTTGTTTTGCTCCAGTAAATGCTCCTCCTTCATATCCAAAAAATTCTGATTCCAATAAATGTTCCGGAATAGCTGCACAATTCACAATGACAAACGCTTCTTCCCTCCTAGGGCTAGCGCTGTGAATGGAGTGGGCGAAAAGCTCCTTTCCTGTTCCACTATCTCCACGTATTAGAACCGTTGATGTTCCTTTTGCCATTTTTAAAGTTGAACGAATGATTTTTTTCATCTGTTCGTCTTGTGTAATAATTTGTTCTACTGTGAACCTAGTCGCTTCCTGGTGTTTGATTGCGGCCTTCTGCTTTATCATTTCATTTTTTTCAAATCTTTTAAATACTTCTTGCATTTCATTTAAGCTGCGAAATGAAATTTTCCCAATTACACCAATTATTTCATCATATTGGTAAACCGGAATGCGATGAACTGTATATCGAATCCCATTTATCTCCATCATATCGCTAAATTCTGAGATGCCCGATTTCATCACCTTAGGTAATTCCATATGAGGAAAGACATCATCAACTGACTGATGGAGTATTTGTTGTTCTTCCATTGCAAACAATTCCTGCAAGGATGGGCTAATAAACGTAATCATCTTATATTCATTGATCATGATGAGACCATCGTAGGCGTTATTGATAACCGTTTGCATAATACTTTTCAATTTCAAGACAGTTTGTAACTCCTGCGCCATTCTTTCAACGTCAGTAATATCCTGAAAAAGAATAATATATCCGACTTCACCTTGGGCAGTACGATGAGTAGCCATGCGTGCTAGCGTGTTAAAATCACCAATACGAAGCCGATAATGCTTGGCTTGTAACATACTATCCAATTGGATTCTTGAAATAACTGTCGTTACGTCTTTATGAAGTAGTTCAGAATGTGCATAACCGCTCATCATGCAAAACTTAGGATTACAATAGACAATTGAATCTTTTTGATTGATGACAAGAGCACCTAAACCAGAGATGACTAGAATTTGCTCTAACTGCTCTTGGAGTAATTTCGTCTCCTGAAGCAATCCAAAAATGACATCTGTTTTAGTCGCCTGACCAATTACCTGCCCTACCTCATCGACAACAATTCCCATACCTATTTTAGAATTCTCAAGTGCACTCTGCATTCCCTCATTACTTGAGTTAATAGGGATCGTTATGGCTTCTTTTTTCATTAAAGTGCTTATATTAGTATCCATAGGTTTTCCTGCGATCAATGCATTAAAAAGTTCAGTCCTACTAAAAACGCCGACTACTTGACGGAATTTATTTATAACAGGAATCGTGTTCCACTGTGCTTGCCTCATTAATTCAATTGCCTGTTGAAGAGTACTTTCTGGCGAGAGATACTGTTTTAAAGGGGTAATGAGTTTCTTCAATTCCAGCATGATTTTCGGCTCCTTTTCCTTGAACAGTGAATTTACATTTTCTTTTTATAGATTGATAAAAAATAAGAATTCACTATTAAGTATAGCAAAGTACACCGATTAAACATTATATATTCAAAACATTCAGTTAATATAGTAAAAACTTACAATTAACTTAAACGATACATCGTTGTGATACATGCCCCACCAAGTCCAAGATTATGTTGGAGCGCAATTTTTGCACCTTCTACTTGACGCTTATTTGCTTGGCCGCGCAATTGCCATACGAGTTCTGTACATTGTGCTAAACCTGTTGCGCCTAGAGGGTGCCCTTTCGACATTAATCCACCTGATGGATTGATGACATATTTCCCGCCATACGTGTTATCACCATCATTGATGAACTTTTCCGCTCCTCCTTCACTACAAAGCCCTAGTCCTTCATAAGTAACAACTTCGTTTGGTGTAAAACAATCATGAAGTTCTACTACATCAACATCTTCCGGACCTATCCCAGCTTTTTCGTACACTTGTAGTGCAGAGCGTTGAGTCATTTCTGATCCAATGATTGTCATTGGATTTTCGTAACTGACGTTAGTATCGGTAGTCATTGCCTGCCCGACGATTTCTACTGCGTTGGATATCCCATGCTTTTTCGCAAATCCCTCTGTACAAACAATGACTGCGGCTGCTCCACAAGTTGGTGGACATGCCATTAATCGAGTTAACGTTGGGAAAAGTAATGGCGCATTCATCACATCCTCGAGAGTTAATGTCTTGTCAAACATTGAGTATGGATTCTGCACGGCATGTTTTCTAGATTTTACTGCCACTTTCGCAAAAATGTCCGAATTAGCTCCATACTTTTCCAAATAAGCCTTGCCACCTGCTCCAAACATTTTTAATGCAAGAGGTACATCAGGCAAATCGGGTTCCAGCTCATTCAATCGATCTAGTGCCCAGCCCATTGGAGGTGTGCGGTCATTCCAAACACTACTCAAAGCACCAGGTTTCATTTCTTCAAAACCAAGTGCTAAAGCGCAATCAACTTCGCCAGATTCTACTGCTTGACGGGCCATATACAAAGCGGTGGAGCCCGATGAACAATTGTTATTTACATTAATGATTGGAATTCCTGTCATTCCTACCTTGTATAACGCCGTTTGCCCACAAGTACTATCCCCATACACATAACTTGCATACGCCTGTTGAATATTTTGATAATCAATCCCTGCGTCTTCCAATGCGCCTTGAACAGCTTTTGCAGCCATTACTTCATACGGTTCATGCATACCAGGCTTTTTAAACTTCACCATACTCACTCCAAGTACATTGGCTTTCATGCTCACATTATTTCCCTCCTCTTTGTTTAACCAAATAGATCCGCCTTAAAAGTAACTCATCTTAACCTATGATTTCCTCCCCCTTAAAAAACCCCTTTTTCTTTCCATTCCGTAATTTGTTCTTGACTGTAACCTAATTCCATAATCACATTAATTGTATCTTCCCCAAGCTTCCGACCGACATGCTTATAGCTCGGCTTTCCTAACGAGAACTTAATCGGGTGGGCGATTTGTGACTGTGAAGTTCCATCCGCCTTAGTCACTTCCACCACCATTTCCCTTGCCTTGATTTGCGGATGTTCACACGCTTCAGAAAAAGGCAAGACCGGCTCAACACATGCCTGAAACTCTTGGAAAATCGGCAACCATTCAACATAGGTTTTGCTAAGGAAAGACTTCCGAAGCGTTTCTGTAAATAAAAGGATATCATCCGGTTCATTACTCATCCCCACCGAAATCAGCTCTGGTTGGCCAATCGCTTCACACAACTGTTTTCTAAACGGAGGCTCTACGCTACCAACAGAAAAATAGCGTCCGTCTTTTGTTTCAAAGTAATCATAGAAACTTCCTCCATTTTTAAATCGAGTGCTAAGGAACGTTTGGAACGGTTCAGAAAACTATGTGTTGATGATTCTTTGCCTCCAAGAGACCTGATTAAATCAGGCCTAGTTGGCGATTCTACACGCAAAACCTCTGCTCCTAAATCCGCAATGGTCATGGTCGCATAGGGACCCGGTAACAATCCCGAAAAGTCCAAAATCTTTACATTTCGCAATAAGTTGATTGTAATCGTCCTCCCACCTAACGATTTTGTCTTAACACTTTAACTTATAGCAATAACCATGCCAAAAAATTAATGCAGGAAATATTCAATGGAAAATCCGGTAATAAATAAATAAAACTAGATACTATGATTAATAGTATCTAGCCTTATTCATCTAAACTTTATTTTTTCGCTTTTGAATTGTTGCAGTGTTTTCTCTTGAAACAGTCCTTTTTTATTTAATTGGATGTACTAGATGTTTAAATTTCGAACATATTAAAAGTGGATATGTACGGATTTCATACAAAACGAACACCATTACCGGTGAATGTATCATCTCTAAATGTCTCCCTTACAAAAGAATATCGACTATCGATTAATCGTTTCGTTCTAGCAAATAAAATAGCCAGACTAAAAGGTTTTGTGACATAATCGTCCTCACCTAACTCAAATCCAAGCAACGTATCATCTGTATCCCCACGAGCAGTCTACAAAATAATAGTTAGCCAGTAATTCTTGATTATATTTATTTTTGTTATACCTCAACCTTAATTTCAGAAAACTGTTCTTCTGAAATAACTTGTAATCCATTTCTTTTGAGTAAAGCAGTCGTAACACCGTTTCCGACAATTTTTTCATTTTCAAATTGCCCATTATAAATCATTGAACTACCACATGATGGGCTGTATTCTTTGAGGACAATCATAGTTGCATTGAGCTCCCGTACTTTTTTAAGCGTAGCAACAGCACCTTTTATGTATAAATCCGTAACATCTCTACCTGATTTTTCAATTACTTTAGCCTTGCCGTCCAGCACATCTTCCCCATTGCCCCCTATTATTTCCGCAGGTTCTCTTGGTGTTGAAAACCCACCTAACAGTTCAGGACATACAGTTACAGCCTTTTCTTCTTCAATTAGTTTATGAATTTTATAATCTAAACTATGTGTACCGTTATATCTTACCTTTAATCCTGCCAAACATGAACTTACTACTATCATCGTTATCACCTCTATATAACATTGAAAATTAAAATGTTACTTATTCAATTCTTCTCTTAGTGCATCTATTCCTTCAATTACTCTTTTTACATTTTCATCATTATTTAATTCGTTCCTTGCATGAAGCAAAACAGGTCTAACTGATTCCACCGAACGACCGAACTCATTCATCCATTCGTAGCGAGGAACCATCCAAGTATGAAAGTGATGGGTAGTATCTTCATTATAAAAGTAATAAATATGTTCTATTCCTAGTACATCTCTTTGTGCTTTTCTAATCTTAGATAACAAATTTATGTAATCAATCTTTTCTTCTTCATTTAATTCATCCAAACATTTAATATGGCGTTTCGATGCTAAAATAACTAACCCCTCTATCGGATATGCAACGTCTTGATGCGCGTGAAAATACTCTGTTTCAACTATTACACCACCATCAATTTCAATTAGCCCACCTGTTATTGCACAACTTAAGCATTCCACCTCAACTGTTTTTCCATTAGATAAAGTGATTTTTTTCATAACTCCTCCTAAAAACATAAATGTATTACAGCTAATAATTAGTTTACAACGAAAAAGGAAGTTATATCCATTGAAAAAGCACCTATTTATTCTCTAATTCTTATAGTTAGTAAAGAATACAATTTGGAGGTTTTTGAAAGGTATTGGCTTGATTGTTTCGTTCGTTTTATTCACTTTGATACTAGCGTATACATTATAGACAGTGTCAATTGACATTAATGTAATCTAATACAAGATAATAATATAACCAGCCCCTCTTGTAATTCAGCCAATGAAGCATATGCATAAGACAAACGTATATGATGCATATCATTAGGGTCATATATGTAGCCAGGATTGATAAGAACCTTTTGCTTTATAAGTTTTAAAAACAATGCTTTATTAACTATAGGCTCATTAAATCTCAGCCAAATATAAAAGCCCCCTTTTGGCTTCTCCCATGTTGCTACTTCTTTAAATTCCTGTTCTAAAATTCTTTCAACAAACGACGCGCGCTGTTGTAATTGTTGGCGCAATTGTCCAAGATGTTGATCATATAAACCAGTCTCTAACCAGTGTGCGACGATTTCTTGTGAAAAAGCACTGGAACCGTAGTCAGTTTGCATTTTAATATCAGCGAGACGATTGATAACCGGTTCAGGCGCGACAACCCAGCCAATTCGGAGTCCTGGACTTAAAGTCTTTGATACACTACCCAAATATAACACTTGTCCTGACTGATCAAATGATTTTAGAGCCGGTACAGATTCCTCAAATAATAATTCTTGATATACATTATCTTCGATGATTGGTATTTGCAACTTACTACAGATATCCAATAATCGATGACGCTCATCCACTGACATTATTTTTCCAGTAGGGTTATGTAATGTTGGTACAGTATAGAAAAGAGATTGTCTTTTTCCTTTTAAAGCTTTTAATGTTTCTTCTAATCGTTCATTGCTTTGTACTGACATCATCTGCATTCCAGCAGATTGAAATGGGTGAACAGAATTTAAATATGAAGGATGCTCTTGAAAAATAATGGATTGCTGTTCAAGTAAACCTACTGAAATTAATTGAAGGGCTTGTAACGCACCAGAAACGATTAAAATGCTTTCAGCAGATGTATGAATACCTTGTTTACCCAAATAATCACTTAATACCGTTCTCAGTCTTTTACTCCCTTTCGGTTCTGAATAACCTATATCACGAGCGTTAAGTGACATGGATTGTAGTGATTCTTCTAGTAAATCGGTTGGCAATAATTGAGGAGATAGTTCTCCAGTACCTAACCGTATCATGGATTCATCTTGTTCATATTCATTGATTAGTTGAATTGTATGGTAATTAGGCTTATGAATACTCGTCTGAATATGCTTTTGCCAATTAGGCTGTGATTTGTTTAGTAGAACATTCCAGCTATTGTTAGCCACAAACGTTCCCCCGCCTCTTTTTGTTTCAAGTAACCCATCGGCCTTTAACTCATCTAATACTTGAATAATCGTACTGCGGTTTACATCCAACATTTCAGCTAACTTTCTTTGAGGTGGTAGCTTCATCCCTATCGTCCATTCACCTTGTTGTATAAGAGAAGTCATCCAATCAACGATTTGGCTATGAAGAGATAGTTGTGAATGTCGTTTAGGTTTCCATTGCAAAATGATCTTCTCCTCTCACATAATTGGTTGGTTTAAAAACCAACCAATTGGATGTTTTCTTTTAGTTGTAACATAGGTAAAGTTGTAATGGAAGGGAGTTTTTTGATATGGAAGCTATATTACATGGGTTTATACTCGCATTTGGACTTATTTTACCTTTAGGTGTACAAAACGTTTTTATTTTCTCGCAAGGTGCTTCGCAACCAAATTTATTGAGGGCGCTACCAGCGACTATTACTGCTTCACTTTGTGATACTTTGCTTATTGTACTTGCGGTGTTTGGCTTATCTGCCATCGTATTGCAATTTGAATGGTTACGCTTAGGGTTAATGAGTGTTGGAATCATTTTTTTACTTTATATGGGGTATTCCATTTGGACTTCTAAACCGGCAACAGTTGAGACAGGAAAAAGCTTAACGATGAAGAAACAAATCATCTTTGCGTTATCGGTGTCACTATTAAATCCACATGCTATTTTAGATACAGTAGGTGTCATTGGGACAAGTGCATTACGATACGCTGGCCTGGAACAAATTATTTTCACCGTAACTTGTATTGCCGTATCATGGTGTTGGTTTTTCGGTCTTACATTAGCTGGAGCAACGATGAAAAAACTTGATAGCTCAGGTACACTAATGAATCTTTTCAATAAATGCTCAAGTATCTTTATATGGTGTACTGCACTGTTCTTATTTAAAGGGTTATTTTTTAATTGATTGAACTCTATTTTTTCTGAATTATTGATTAATTACTCTTTCACCTATAAACTAGAAGAACACTAGAGGGATTAAATAACCTTATTCAAAAATAAGAAGCTTTGTATATTGTTAAATCCAAAGAATATCTTATATAGTAGAAGTGTATTGAAAGTAGGAAGCTAAAAAACAAATAAATTCACAACTAATCATGTGAATCAATTTCTATTTATCGAAAGGCGGACTTGTATTGGCAATTGAAGATAACGATTCTAAAGCATTAAAAACCCAAGCTTCATGGTTACAGAGTTATATTGATTCTCCAGAAAAACAGCGACAATTGTATAAGCGAACATTATTCATTATTGTTATGTCACAAATATTTGGTGGTGCTGGCTTAGCTGCGGGTGTAACTGTTGGAGCACTTTTAGTTCAAGATATGCTGGGGACTGATAGTTTTGCAGGATTGCCTGTTGCATTCCTAACTTTAGGTTCAGCAAGTGCAGCACTAATTGTAGGTCGCTTAACTCAACGGTTTGGACGCCGTATGGGTCTCACAACTGGCTTTTTAGCAGGAGGGGTTGGGGCATTAGGGGTAATACTAGCTGCTACTACAAATAACATCATTCTGCTCTTTGCTTCACTACTTATTTATGGTGCAGGTACAGCGACTAACTTACAAGCACGCTATGCAGGAACAGATTTAGCAAATTCTACTCAGCGAGCAACTGCGGTCAGTATAGCCATGGTGTCAACAACATTAGGTGCGGTTGCAGGACCAAATTTAGTAGGCGTAATGGGAAGTGTGGCATTCTCCTTAGGTATTCCTCCATTAGCTGGTCCATTTATTCTTGGGGCAGCGGCCTTCATCCTAGCGGGCTTAGTACTACTGATTTTCCTTCGCCCAGATCCTTTCATCGTGGCAAAAGCAATCGCAGAAGCTAAGGACGCTAATATTAGTAATAATTTAAATACAGATTCTACTACTCAAGCAGCGAATAAGCGAGGCATAATAGTTGGGGCTACAATAATGGTCTTAACACAAGTAGTCATGGTAGCAATAATGACTATGACTCCAGTACATATGGGTCACCATGGTCACGGGTTAAATGCAATAGGTTTGGTAATTGGCTTTCATATTGGATCTATGTATCTCCCCTCTCTCATAACGGGTGTACTTGTAGATAAAATGGGACGTATCACGATGGCCATTGCTGCTGCTGCCACACTGCTAGCAGCTGGTACAGTAGCAGCTCTTGCACCTGGAGATTCGTTGCCGTTCCTAATCCTTGCGCTTGTTTTACTTGGCATGGGTTGGAACTTCGGCTTTATTAGTGGTACAGCGCTTATTGTAGATGCCACTACTATTACTACTCGTGCAAAAACGCAAGGGACAGTAGATGTTTTAATTGCCTTATCTGGAGCATCTGCCGGAGCAATGTCAGGTATCGTCGTAGCAAATTCTAGTTATGCTACACTTTCCTTTGTAGGAAGCACTCTTTCTCTTTTACTGATTCCAGTAGTAGTGTGGTCTCGTAATAAATCGAAAAAACAAGTACTTATCAATTCTGAAGAGTAGATATTTCAAATAGTTAATAAAAATAAATAATTCCTAGAAAAAAGCGAATGGTTTAGTTTACCTATAGTGAAATGATCTATTCGCTTAAATTCTTAGAAAACAAAAATAGCACAATTCATAAAGAATTGTGCTATTTTCCTGTTGGTACTTCTAATATGTTTTAATTACTTTCTAATCTACTATTAAAGAATAAGCGTAATATGCTGTTCCTTTTAAATTGCTATCCCAATTTGTAATATCCTCATAATAATATATTCCGCTTTTTTTCGGTGCTGTTATTTGATTATTTTGCATTTCTATAGAAGTTTTTTTGGTATTATATAAACCTCACACTCATAATCCACCTTTGGAGAGGATTATGAGTGTGAAAGTTGGAATTAAAATGAGGAATTAACTAGAAAACATTCTCGGCTAATATTAAAACTTGCCACATATCTTAACTAGCACTATTCGCTACATTAAATTGGGTAAAAATAAAATTATCTGTGGGAAAAATAAGAATACTATGAGTAGTATAAAGTCAGTAATTATAAAAGGAATTGAACCCTTTAGTATCTCTGAGTACTTACTACCCTTTATTGCTCCTTGAATCATGAAAATACTTAGACCAAATGGAGGTGTTACTAATGAGATTTCTGCCAGAAATACTACAATTACACCAAACCATACAGGATCGAACCCTAATGCAATAACAGTTGGTAATATGATCGGAATTGTTAAAAACATAGCAGATAGCATATCAATAAACATTCCTAAGAAAATATACATTAAGCAGATACCAAACATAATAATCATTGGTGACACATCTAATTCTGATAAGAAACTTGAAACAGCATTAGGAATTTGGGAAATCCCTAAAAAATAGCCAAATAAAAATGATGATACAACAATAAAAAATACAGTTGCTGTTGTTTTAATCGATTCTATTATCGATTTTTTAAAGCCCTCCACAGACATCTTACCAGAGAATATAGTTAATAATAATGCCATTGTCGCTCCAATTGCACCTGCTTCAGTAGGAGTAAAGAAACCTAAATATAACCCTGCCATTATAGCACTAATTAGTAAGCTTATTCCCCATATGCCTTTTAATGAAGATATCTTCTCTCTTATAGAATAGCGTTCTGATTTTGTCGCTAAGTCGGGATTTCTTTTTAAGAGTACATATACGGTTACAATGTAACTAAGTGCAATGATGATACCTGGTACTATCCCCGCAATAAGTAACTTACTTACAGATTGCTCTGCTAAGATTGCATAAATTATCATTAACATACTCGGCGGAATCATTTGAGCTAAAGGACCAGCAGAAGCTACAATTCCATATGCTAAACGTCTATTCACACCTAGTCGTTCCATTTCTGGGATAGTGATTTTAGCTAAGGTAGCAGTGGATGCAGGTCCCGAACCGTTCGCAGCCCCAAAAGCCGCTCCTCCAATAATTGTTGCATAGCAAATCCCACCATGTATACGGTCGAACCACTTATTAATGGAAGTAAACATATCTGTTGCTAAGTTTCCATAGAACACAAAATAACCCATTAAAATAAACAACGGTATTACCGTAAATGTATAATTTGCCACGGTAGAAAAGGGAACCATCCCCATTAATTTCATTGCAGGTTCGAAACCGCTAATAATCCAATATCCTAAAAACCCCACTGTTCCCATGGCTACTGCAACTGGTACACGTAGCATTAGAAGGGCAACTATAATAACTATACCAAGAAACCCGATAGTAATTGAACTCACTGACATCACCCCTTATAAAAAAACGTATCTTTTATTTTTTGATGTCTTCCTCATTTTTGACTAAATCAAGTTGCTTCTTATTTGTAAGTAAATGTATTAAATCAAATAAAAATCGAATACAGATTAAGGTCATTGCTAGAACGATGATTAGTCGCCCCGGCCAAAATGGAACAGACACAATCCCCATCGTTGTTTCACCTAAGGTAAAAGATTCGATAAACTTTAAAACCCCCTGATAAGCGAATATGGCCGTAATAAAGAAACCCATCATACCTATCAATATATCTGTGAGTTTTATCATAGTTTGAGGTAATATCGTATTCATAATATCTACACTTATATGTTCTTTTTCATCCTGAACGTAGGCTATACCTAATAAAGATACACCTACCATTAACTGTGCTGAGATTTCAAAAATACCTGGAATACTATATCCGACGAATTTACGCAATAACGATTCAGTAGTAATAATTAGCATTAAAATAATAATAATCAATCCTGCTAAATACACCGACCAAAGTTCAATCTTTTTTTGGATGGCTTCTATTTTACTCATAGATTCGCCTCCTTTTATTTAGCTCCATTTTCTTGAAATTCTTTATCATATTGATCTATTAGTTCTAAGAAGCGTTTTAAAATTTTATCTGCTGGTTTACCAGAACGATCTGGACTACTAACCCAATCTTTCCAAACTGTCTCTTCTGCAATTGACTTCATTTTTTCAATATCAGCTGTCGAAGCTTCATTAATCTTTACACCGGAATCCTTATACTTTTGGATGGCTTCAGCTTCACTCTTCACCTGATAAATATTATGAAAAGCTGCGGCATTTTCAATTGAAGCTTTTTTAAAAATCTCTTGTAAATCAACTGGTAATTTATCGAACTTTGCTTTGTTCATACCGAATATACCGCCTTGACTACCGATAGGAATTGTCCATACACTTTTAGCAATTTCATGAATACCATAAGTCGCAGATGATGTATAACCTAGGAAACCGCCTTCAACTGCTCCACGTTCCATCGCTTCAAAACTTTCAGGCATTGTAATTCCAACAGAAACCGCACCGACTGCCTTAGCAAAAAGCGCCTGACCTCCAGCTGCAATTACTTTCATATTTTTTAAGTCGTCAAAACTATTTACATCGTGTTTAGAAAAAATATGATATGAAGGTAATGCCCATGTGCCTAATACGGAAATCCCTCTATTTTCAAATTCCCCTCTTAACTCTGGAAATTCATTATATAAGTCTAATAATGCTCGTGTCCCAGTCCATTGATCCTTCCATAATGCAGGTATTGACTCAAGGGTACTTAATGGGTTGTTAGCAGGTGTATAACTTGGTGCTATTAAAGCTACATCAGCAATACCTGCGCCAACCGCATCCGCCGCATCCGCTGGCTTCACTAAAGCATCACTATAATAACGCTCAAACTTAATTCTTCCATCTGATTTTTCCTCTATAGAATCTAATAATGCATCGAAGCCTTGTGATAAAGCAGCTTTTTGAGGAGCTTGAACTGTCGATTTAAAAACAAATTGCTGTGAAGAAGAATTGGATTTCTTATCATTTGTTTCTTTATCTTTTCCACAAGCTACTAGTGATAGGAATATTAGAGTAAGTAACATAAAAAAACTAAAATGTTTTAATTTCATACTACTTCCCCCTTACTTTTCACAACAATTTTATTTTTAAGTACACCCAAATTCCCTACCTCTAATTCAATTTCATCGCCGTCATTCAAAAACTTCCCAAGTTCTAATCCACAGCCATAGCCAACTGTTCCTGAACCCAAAATATCTCCTGGTACAAGCAGTTCAGATTGCGATACATATGAAATAATCTCTTCAAATGTCCTATACATTGTACTTGTATGTCCATCACTCCAGATTTCGCCGTTAACCTTTGCTGTCATTCTCATATTGTAAACATCTTCAATTTCATCTGGTGTCACAATATAAGGTCCCATACTTGTACAAAAATCTTTTCCCTTTGCTGGACCTAACCTACCTTCCATTTCCCGAAGCTGTGTATCACGTGCGCTAAAATCGTTATATATTAAGTATCCAGCAATATAATTTGATGCTTCCTCAATAGAAATGTTTTCTCCACGTTTTCCAATTACACAGGCAAATTCTAATTCATAATCCATCACTTTCGAATATGCTGGCCATTCACAAGTTTGATTCGTACCTATAATAGTTGATGCTACTGACTTGTAATAGATTGGCCTTTCATACCAAACTTCTGGAATATTTCCCCCTAAAGAATTCCGGTAATGCTCTTCAAAAGAGAGAAAATCACGAATGGTAGGCGGATTTTTTATAGGAGCCTGTATTTCTATTTCTTCGAAAGAGTAATTAAATTTTTCAATATTATCATTTGAATTTGTTTGTGCATATGTAACTGCAGCCTTGGCTGCATCTAGTGATAATGAACCTCCTTCCAAAAATAATGTCATATCATTAGGTATGAATACATTTGTAACTATAGGAATTCTATTAGCATCCACTTCTCCCTGTGATCTTAATAGTGCACGATGACAAGCTGCTAAGTCTATAATTCCGCCATTTTCAACAGCACCAAGTCTATCTACAATGGGATAACTATTTTTCACTGTAAAAGAACATAATTTCATAGTTAATTTCCCTCCATATTATTGTCATCTAAAATTGCGATTGGTCTTACCCACCCGGCACTTGCTTTATAAATAGAAATCGGAACACAAATAACTTTAAAACCAAATGGAGGTAACTGATCTAAATTAGCCATTTTTTCGATTTGACAATATTCTTTTGTCATGCCTACACGATGAGCTTCCCAAATAACATCCGGATCATTTGTCTCAGCAAAGTTTTCTTTGATTTTTTCAAAAGGCACATCGAATCCCATAGCATCTGTACCGATGATTTTAATCCCTTGATTTATTAAAAAATGTGTTGCTTCTGCACTCATACCTGGAAACTCGCTATAATATTCTGGCGTACCTAATTTTTTATCAGCATCAAACCTTAAAAAAACTATATCTCCAGCTTTTAATTGGTAATCTATTTCTTTTAAATACTGTTTAATTTCAGCTGTACTGACCGTTTCTCCTGATTTCTTATGTGAAAAGTTAAAAACTACACCATCTCCAAAAAACCACTCAAGAGGTAGTTGATCAATCGTTTTAGCAGGCTCACCATTTGTAGTAGGATAGTAATGATAAGGAGCATCTAAGTGTGTACCAGAATGTGTCGTCAAAGTTATACTCTCTGTTGCCCAACCGTTTCCTTCTGGCAAATCTTCCTCTTTACATCCAAAAACTTCAGTGATTTGTGGAACGGTTACTTTATGGTCAAAATAATTAACAGATGCTGTTAATTGTCGTTTGTAGTCTTCAACAATCTCTCCTGGCTCTGGATTTTTAATAGTTACAGATAAATCAACGATTCTCATATACTTATCCCCCTCTAAATATCTAATAATTTTTCAAACCCTGGACCATACTTTACTTTTGATTCTTCGAAAAATTCCTTTAATACTCGGTTTACATAAATATCATGTCGGATGTAGTTGATCGATGTTTGAATTAATGCTTTATTAATGGACACAATTGCTGAGACATTATTATCACTCAAGTTGCAAGTAATTGTACGGTTCTCATCTATAACAATAATTAACTCATTAGCATGCCGTTCATTACTCTTATTAGTATATAAATGATTGATACTCGTCCATGGAATGTTCAACTGATGGTTATCAAAGATTATACTGACGATTTTGATTTCCTTTTTATATGCGCCCAATAATTCTTTATGGAAATGATTGATATGTTCTGTCCAGCCACAAAAATAAATTGTTTGCTCTGCTTCATTTACCTGTTTTCTAATAAAATCCATTACAACTTGAAAATCTTTCATCTGATATAGTTCTAATTGATTGTTTAAATTATTTTTTCTATTCGTAATTACAGGAAGTTCACTTTCCAAATATTCTATATTTTCATTTATTTCTATTTTGTATTTCTGAAGTACTTGATGATATGAAGTTGGTTTATACAACGTTTTAGGAACAGACTTAGTCTCACCATATACGATATATACAAAGCCTTTTTCAACCATATTTACTAAGCAACTATATACTTTCGGACCTGGAACACCTGAAGAAAGCGCTATCATGTTTCCGTTTAACGGGTTATTTTCTAATAATGCTAAATAAATTTTTGCTTCATATTCTGTAAAACCTAAGTTCTTGAGGTTTTCTATCATTTTATTAATTTCTAATTCAACCACCTCCTTTGCACATGATATGACTACCTAGGTAGTCACATGCACAATCTTTATGAATATTTTTCTATTGAAAGAAATAATTTCAACGCATGAACAAGTTAAATGAATACGAACTTTATTTGACTAAACTATTTTAAAAGAATAGAAATTTACAGAGTCCGAAAAAACCACAATATATGGAAGTTTACAATCGAAAAAGAAACCAAAATACTGGATGCCTAATGGAGTAATGAAGTAATGATTTTTACAATTATCATACTTCTTTTGCACATTTGCTCAAAAACACTCAACATTCTTAATTAACACCGCCCAAAACAAAAAGAGAGGAATTCTTTAATAAGAATTCCTCTCTTTTCTTATGGATATTATATATTTATTTCATTAAGATAATCAGATTCAACAATACTTTTTAATCTACTGCTCATTTTTTAATTCTTGCCTTTACTTAATTGTACATAGTCATTCAAAAATTCATAATCGACTTTATCATATTCTCCTGTATTAACAACATTTCATATATCGTCGTCCATCTTTCTTCACTTTAAGCTTCTCACCAAACGTCGCTGTCTTTTAATCGTGGCTCACTACGATAAATGTCTAGCTTTCAGTTAACTTTAGTCCACCTGCTGCTGCCAACTTTACAATAATTACGATAAAAAATACAAATAATAAAATTGCAAAAATCGTTATTTTTTTCGTATCACCCTAGAGAGATTGATTTAATCAGGGTTAGTTCTAGCAAATATCTTAATCCAAAGCAATATCCCTACAAATACCGAAAACACCAAGACTCCAAATGTAAAACCATTAAAAAAAATTGCATTTGTATATATGTTGATTACTGATCCGTATTCTCCTTTAAACGGGTGGTTCGGTGTATTTTCTAGTTGCTTCAAAGCACTATTCATAAAAGTTGCTCCGCAAATTAATCCGACAACTAACACGCTTAAACCACCTAGTAAATATTTATTTACTTTTGACAACGATTTAAGAATAAAGTCCTTATATATTATATCAACCCATGTCCAAAGAAAAATCAAGAGCAATGGAAGCCAAAAAGGGTAGACTATAATAGCAGGATTTCCATTACCAGACATCCCTTCCCTATTATTTTTCAATGTTAATATATCTAGTATTATTAAACTAAGTATATTTAAAAACAAGGAGGCGATTATTATTAGAAACTTGATTCCCCCTATTCTTCTTTCCATGTTATGAATTACAAAAAAGATACATACGACCACAAGTATTATATATAAGTAAGGTAACATTATAGATTCCTACTTTCTTCATACTTCAAGAAATTCATTTAAATTTTGCCTTATACAAAAAGAGCTCAATTAGAATGAATTGGCTCTTTTGTTTTCTTATTGCTTGTATAATCCTCAAAAACCGGATATTTGATTTAAATTAGTGGATCACTTAAAAAAGAGCCCTCAACCACTATATCTCCTTATTATCTAACCTCTTCGCAATAGTTCTTAAAATTTCATTTTTCTCTTTTTGTAATTTCACCATGTTCACCGCAAACCAAATAATAAATACAATTGGTAATATATAAAATAATAAAACAGGTAGAATCGCTATACTTGCACTTGCCATTTCTTCACCCCCTTGATTGAGTTTCAATATGTATAATATTTCCTCAAACTATTATACTTGATTCTCTACCTTTTATAACCAATAAATTTGTTATGCATTCAAAATTAAGCTCGGCAATTATTTCTCCATTGAAAAATGCCTCACAAGTACAATACAACTTGAAAGGCATTTCTAATTTAGCTTATTTAGTTTTCTTATATTCCTTCTCTGTTCCATCTGCGAATTTCACGTCAAGTTCAAACGAAGTATAGTTTTTGTCTAAGCCAAAGACAGAAATTACATGATCGATTACTTCATCATTTGGTGTAGTTGCATCAAATTTAAGCTTCTTAAACATAGGCTCTAACTTTGCCGAAGCTTCATCGCCTCTAAGCTTCACTTTATTTCGATCATCATCTAACTCAACTTCCACACCTGTAGTTTCATAATCGTAATCAACTTCATAAGATTCTGTCGGTGAATAATCAACATCTAACGAAAACTCCGCAAAATTATAAGGTAAATTTTTAGTTGTCCCTGCATGTCCATTGTTATTCATATCTTTGTTAGTGTCCGTGTTTGTGTTTGTATCGGTATTCGTATTCTTATCCGTTTCTTCCTGTTTAACAGTCTTGTCAACCGTTTCATTCGTTGTATTGCCAGTACTACAACCGTACAACATACCAAATAGAAGCGGTACTCCTAATGCCATTTTCAAATGTTTCATTTTACACTCTTCCTTTCTGTATTTAACTTCTCGCTTTTTAATATTCCCCATAATAGAAAAAATAAACTTTTTAATAAATATTTTTGATTTAAAAAGATGTTAATCAGTTATCTTTTGAATTCCTTTTATTCATTAGGATTTTCCATTAATGAAGAGTCTCAAATCCTCCATTTGTTGCTTGATCAATTTGTTGAAAAAGGAACTGGACTGTCTCCTTATCAGATGCTGTTGGCAAACGAAATTTTTGTTGATAACCTTCTGCCCCTTTGCCTGTTATACAAACCCAATCTCCCTTATGTGCATGCTCTAATACCTCTTTTATCGCTAGTGTTCGATCCGAAATGACATACCCCCCATCACTTAATGCATAGAGAGCTTGCTCCATTTCTTCATAAGGGACATCATTCAAATCATCTAATGTAAGAATATGAACATCGCTTATCTCTTTGGAAACACTAACCATATCTCGCCTTTTTTCTTTATCCCTGTCTCCTCTAAATCCAAAAATGTGAAATACACGATTGGCGCCTTCTTCTCTTGCCGTTTGAAGACACTGATAAAAAGCATCTGCTGTATGAGCATAATCTATTACAACCGTCGCTCCATTAGGATGTTGTAGCATTTCAAATCTACCGGGAACTCCCGGAAATGCTTCTAAGGCATAAACAACTTTTTGTTGTGGAATACCTATCAATAAAGCAGTTAAAAAAGCCATAGAAGCATTTAGGATATTGTGCTTTCCTAATATATTGATACTTAATTCTAAGCTTTGATTCCCTTTAAAGGAAACTGTTGATACACCTGACTTTAGGTGAACGATTTGTAGGTCATGGTAACTTTTGTCGCCTACTAAAAATACTTGATACCCTTTTGAAGTTAAGTGATCTGCTAGCCTTTTCCCCCAACTGTTCATATGATTAACAATAGCTAACCCATTAGGCTTTAATTGATCAAACAGGCTTGCCTTCACAGAGAAGTAAGCATCCATATCACGATGATAGTCAAGGTGTTCTTTATCTAAATTTGTAAATAAACAATAATCAAATTCCACACCCTCTACTCGATATTGAGAAAGACCGTGTGATGAAACTTCCATTATGATAAATTCATCTTCACTTAAGGAAATTTGCTTTTGAAGTTCTAGTGCATCGGGGGTAGTATTGACAGAGGGTAAGGTTTTTCCATTAACAACATTCTGAACTGTACCAAATAAAGAACAAGATCTTCCGCAGGTTTCCAAAATATACTTAAGCATATAGGTAGTTGTGGTTTTACCATTCGTACCAGTAATTCCAATCACAATCTTATTTCGTGAAGGGTTACCATAAAACTGACACGCCATTTGTGCAAGAGCTAAACGACTGTTTGAGACTCGAACATAAGGTACAATTAAATCTTTCAAGTTTTTCTCTCCAACGACTACACTCGCTCCCGCTTGAATGGCGTCATCTATAAACTGATGACCGTCTACACGGTAACCTGAAATTGCAACAAAAATGTCGTTAGGACGTACTAAAGAAGAATTTGTAGCGATCCCTTCTATATCTACATCAATATCAAGAAGATGTGAATCCACAGCTTTATCTACATGTTCCAAAAGTATGTTTAATTTCATTTACGGCTCACTCCTAGGTTGCAAAACGAGTCATTTAATCCACGCATTTTATTTATGACCTATTGAGAGATATTTATACTAAAAAGGCGCTCTGATAAGTGAGCACCTTTTTACTGAAACTATTAATTTTTTCCCTTATAATAAAATGATAAGTAATAAGAGAACATATAAATTTCACCAAAATTTATATGTGAAAAGCTATGTATTTAGGAGTTGTCAAAATGAACATAACAATTAGACAAGAACAACCTTCAGATTATAGGGTTACAGAAGATGTTGTACAAAAAGCATTTGCGAACATGGAATTTAGTGATAAAACAGAACATGAATTGGTGAGCCGTTTAAGAAAATCGGATGCGTTTATCCCTCAATTATCTATTGTCGTGCTTGATAATGATGAGGTTATAGGGCATATTCTTTTAACAAAAATTAAAATAATCAACGAGGATCAATCTACAGAATCTCTTGCACTTGCTCCAGTTTCTGTCTTACCCGAGTATCAAAATAAAGGCATCGGCAAGCTTTTAATAAACAAAGCATTTGAAAAAGCTAAAGAACTCGGTTACAAATCTGTTGTTGTCTTAGGACACCAAGAATATTATCCGAAATTCGGATTTAAAAAAGCATCAACATGGAAAATTAAAGCACCTTTTGAAGTGCCAGATGAGGCATTTATGGCATTAGAATTAAGTGATAATGCTCTTAGTAAAGTTTCAGCTGTAGTTGAATACTCAAGTGCATTTTTTGAATAAGATATCAATCAAATTAAACAAGGTCTAGCTATCCCCCATTGGATTTTTTATCTAATGGGTTTTTTTGCAAAAAAGGCCCATCAGAAATTGTATTATTGTGGTAATGTAATTACATCATTGTTCAATTTTTCATATTGTATTTTTTCCAGTAAGCAAAACCAATAATCATTTCAACTGGTTCCTCTTTCGAAAAATCACGAAGATTAATTACTAGAAAATTAATTAGAAATTTATTTCTATATTATATCCTTTCAATATAAAAGATTAATGTTTACATTGAAGGTAGAGGTGAGGATACATATGTATTTATGCCTGGCTCCGGGGTAGCTGCCCCTGTATATGAAATGAAAGGTCTTTATAGCAAATTCTCAAAAGAAAATAAAATTGCTGTAATTGATAGAGCAGGATATGGTCACAGTGATGTTTTTAACGATAACAGAGATATTGTTACTATATTAGAACAAACTAGAAGCTCACTTATGCAGAGTGGAAATAAACCTCCATATATATTAGTTCCACACTCTTTATCTGGATTAGAAGCTATTTACTGGGCACAAAAGTACCCAAATGAAGTGAAGGGAATCATTGCTGTAGATATTGGTTTACCTCAGCAGTATGTAACTCACAAAATGAGCCTAGTTGATTCATTAACAGTAAGAGGAATGCATCTTTTATCGAAAATCGGTTTTCATCGACTCTTTCCTTCTTTAGCATTTAATCCTGAAGTAATTAAACAGTTGTTTTTAACTGAACATGAAAAAGAAGTATTTAAAGCCATTTCATATAAACAGTTTTTTAATAACAGTATGGAGCAAGAACTTTTACAGGTATACGAAAATGGTAAAAAATCAGTTAGCCTACCGATACCAATAGAAACACCTATTTTATTTTTAGATGCGATTGCTCAAGAAAATAAAAACTCGAAATATACAAAGCAGAAAAATAAAGATTATGAGGAGTTTGCAGAACAACTTTTAATATCAGATGTGATAACTATGGAAGGAAAACACAGCATTTATTTATATTCTCCTGATGAGATTTATAACCTTGCCAAGGATTTTATTAATAATAAAGTTGAGAAAAATTAACTGATTTAAATTTTGATAATGGAAGGTAAAATAATGAAAGAATATAACATATTAATCGTTGAAGACGATCTTATGATTGGTCATTTACTACAGAAGATTTTACGACGCGAAGAGTATAATGCTTGTTGGAAAACAAATGGTAAAGAAGTACTGGATGTAATCCATGAAATAGACTTAGTTATAATGGATGTCATGTTACCCGGTGAAGATGGTTATCAAATCACCAAAAAAATAAAAAACTTAGGTTTAAATATCCCAATTATCTTTCTATCAGCAAGGCAGGATATTGAAAGCAAACTTCAAGGATTGACAATTGGAGAAGATTATTTGATTAAGCCATTTGACCCTAGAGAGTTGTTACTAAGAATGCAAAAAATGCTAGAGAATCAGTACGGTACTTTTACACAAATCAAACATTTATATATTGATGCGGATCTTACTAGGGTTTTTAATAAAAACTTAAAAAACGAGGTTTCTTTTACTTCTATTGAAAAAAAAATATTCTTTTATTTATATGATAATAGAGATCGTATTTTGACAAAGGAACATTTCTTTAATTATTTATGGCCTCTTGATGATAGAAATCAAAATATCATAAACGTACACATAAAAAAAATTAGAACAAAGATTAATGATATAAATGGTGAAATTATACAAAATATATATGGAGAAGGGTATAGATTAAATACCTATATAAAAAAATGAAATTAAAAAAGAAATATCAGTTATTATTATTTTCCGCAATTATTTGTGTGCCCTTTTTGTTACTAGTGATTAGTGTGCTTATGTCATTAATTTATAATGCTATCTTTAAATCAAAACATCAAAACATCCCTTTTCATGAATCTTTTGCATATCCAACTATGCTGTTCGTATTTTTGATTTCTTTATTTTTGCTAGCCTTTTTATTTTCGAGATCTATTAACTCACTATTAAATAAAGTTAATATTTTGAATAAAACCATTCGAAAATTAGCTAGTGATGAAAATATCCCTGATAAATTAGTTGTTACTAGAGATGATGAAATAGGTGAACTAATCAAGTCTGTAAATATATTAATCGAAAGAACAACGTATAGAGAACTTAAGCAAAAAGAAGAAATAAAAAAAGAACTTTTAAATAAATTAAGGCATGATATTAATACACCGTTAACTACCGTTCGATTACAATTGTTTTATCTAGAGGACCAATTTACTGATCAAGTACCTATACTAGAATCACTTTATCAACAAATACAATACATTTCTGATTTAACGAATGAACTGAATATTCATTCTACTGATTCATTGGAGAATTCTTATATCCTAAATGATGAAGTGAATATGAATAACTTATTAGAAATTATGTGCAAGAAGTGGAGTTATTTGTATAGCATTCATAATATTGATTTAATATATAACTCACAAAATCTAGATTTAACATGGGGAAGTAATGATTTATGGCTTCAAAGATTGTTCGATAATATTTTCCAAAATACATTAAAACATTCAAATGCAACAAAACTCGAAATTATCGTAGACAATAATATTATTTCATTCCAAGATAATGGAATTGGTTTCAATATCGATGGTAATAATACAGGGCTAGGTTTAAAAATAATCGAAGATATAGCTAGGTCATTGAATATAAAATATACTTTAAAGTCAAATAAAAATGGGACCTTATTTAGTTTTACAACATAAAGCAATATAAAAAGTATGATTAAAAACATTTGTTTTCAACAACTACATCAAAATAAAAAGCTGGGATGACCTAATCAGTCATTCCCAGCTTTTTATTTTATTCGATGATGTCACATACACGACCAATTTGACCATCTGTAAGACGGACTTTAATTCCATGAGGATGGAAAGAAGAATTCGTCAATAAATCCTTTACGACACCTCTCGTTTTAATGCCTGTTCGTTGATCTTTCTTCAATATAATATCTACGACAAGTCCAGGTTTTACGTCACTTCTATTTTGTCCGTTCATTTGAAAATCCCCTTCTCTACTGCTTTGATGATTCATCTAGTATAGCATAACGATTTAAAAGGATGGATAACAGGCTGCTATATAATATGTAGCGTTTTATTTCACATATAAGTCACATCAATTATTTGTAAGCGCCAATTACAGCACACCTTCAACTAATCAATCTTCAAAATGCCGAGCAACCCGTGCCACAAAAATCGTTCTACAATTCTTTAATCGGTTATTTGTGATTGATAAAAAAAATCAATAAAATGGACGAATGTACGCCTGAACTTCGTTATCAAGAACGTCTTAACTACATAGATACTATAACAATAGCGCCCCCTGGAAAACAGGTGGGCCTATTTGACGCTTACTTTTGTTTAATATTACAAATACTAAAAATAACAAAAGGACTAGAATGTTTTTATACACCCCAGTCCTTTGTGTCTCTATAATGTTAAACTTGTCTCTAACGCCAGTTCAATCATGTCATTTAGAGCTACTTCACGCTCTTCTGCAGTAATTGTTTCATTCGTTAAGTCATGGTCTGTAACAGTTAGGATAGACAATGCCTTTGCTTTAAATTTAGCAGCTACTGTATACAAAGCAGCTGTTTCCATATCACTTGTTAGTACTTGATAAGATGCAAGTTTTTCACGCGCTGCTTCGTCACCATCATAGAATGTATCATCTGTTACGACTAGTCCTGCTTTAACAGGTTTATTTAATGTCAGTCCCATGTCGTGTGCACTTTTTAATAATTCAAAATTAGCTAATGGTGCATAAGAGTAATTTCCGAAAAGATGTTTATACATACTTGAGTTCGTACATGCACCCATTGCTAAAATTAAATCCATCTGCTTCACGTCCGGATGCTTTGTCCCGCTAGAACCAATGCGAATTAAATTCTTCACACCATATTCTTGAATTAATTCTGTTGCATAAATCGATATGGAAGGCATACCCATCCC
The DNA here is from genome assembly GCF_057838945.1 of Viridibacillus sp. KH_047. Classification (NCBI taxonomy): domain Bacteria; kingdom Bacillati; phylum Bacillota; class Bacilli; order Caryophanales; family Caryophanaceae; genus Viridibacillus; species Viridibacillus sp. KH_047. Next base: position 2,521,620 of record NZ_CM174479.1, read on the forward strand.
TGTTCCTTGTACTGATATACGTTTTCCTTTGTATGTTCCAGTAAATCCAAGAATACCACGAATGTTATTGTAGCAAACGACATCTTCTAAATAAGTGTCTGCTATATGTTTAGCTCTTTTTGGGTCGCCTGGTAATAGTACTGTTTCAGCAATTTCGCCTTTTTTAGCTTCAATATGAAAACTCATGTTCACTACATCCCTTTCTCTTTTGGTAAAATTTTTTAATATTTCATTGAGACATTTGTTTCTTCTTTGTAGTTTCTTTTCCATTCTAGTAATCCATCAATACTGATGAATAGGTTAATTAGATTAAGAATAACCATGACGTATAATCCAGTTGTTGCACAGATAAATATTAAGATAGCGTTCATAGCAATCCAGATATACCAGTTTTCGATAAACTTTTTACTGAGTAAGTATTGTCCCACTAGACCCATTACAGCAACAAGGGCATCTAAATATGGGCTAGTTGCATCTGTAAATTGAATTTGTAGGTATGACCAAATAGCTGTTGCTACGACAATTACAATAGACCATGTAATAATCCCTTGCATTGGCAAAGACTTTGTTGGTGCAACATCTTCTTCACCTTTGTTTTTAACCCAGTAGTACCAACCATAAATATTAAACAACAGTTGAATAAACGATAGAATAACCATGGCATACAAACCAGTTTGAAAGTAAATATACATAAAACTAGAAACCGTTACTGCACCAAATAAGAAATTAATTACTTTTTCACGAGCTAGTAACCAAACATTAAGTACACCCGTTACAGAAGCGAATATTTCAAGATACGACGAATCCATGTATAGACCTGCTACTACACAAACAATTGTTGCAATAATAACAAACAGTGGTTTTTTGATCATTAAAGACACTCCTTATTTTATTATTCCCATTAATTATTGTAAGTTGAAAAGGTTTTCATTTTAGCGTGATGATTCATGCTGTAATCGTTTCAAATCACAAATGATGACAATATGGTTTTTTATATCAATAATTTTTTTTTCTTTTAAATTGGATAACACTCGGTTTATGCTTCTTTGTGTAACAGCGAGTCTTTCACTGAGCTCAAGTTTGTCAATTGTAATATATATGCCTTCATCCCTCTTTCGCCCTTTAGGTAATTGTTCTAATAAATAATTACAAATCAAATCATGTAAAGAATACAGTTTATGATTCTTATCTTTCTTAGTAATGCTATTGTATTGTTCTATTGTTTTTCGAATAAAATATTGGTTAAAATTTCGATCTAACTTCAGCCATTCCAAAAAATAATCACGCTCTAAAGAAATAATAGTTACATTTGTTAATGCCTCTACATTGCTCATAAAAGCTTGTTCACCAAAGATTTCTAACTCCCCTATCATGTCACCAATTTGATAAGTTGTTTGTACGTACTTTTTCCCATTTTCGGCAAGAACATAGATGTTAGCTAAACCATCAACGATAATACTCAAAGTAGAGTAAGCTTCTCCTTGCACATAGATCCTTGAACCGCTTTCAAAACTTTTTACATTCATTTTTTTTAGTATTTCATAAGGACATTGCTTTAACATTTCATATATGATTTTGTTATTTTCTATATAACTACAGATAAATTGCATCTCCATGAGCTCACCCTAAGTATATATTTTTTGATCAAGTACAGGACAGGACATACGTCTCTATATTTTCTATAAAATCTCTGTATCAGTATTTTCTTTTTGAAGAGAACCGGACACATGTCCTAACACATTTTTAAGAAGTGAATCTGGTTTATTGAGATGGCTGTAATTTATCTTTTATTACAAAAAATCATCACGTCACATTGTAATCGGCTACTATATTATCGTACTTTAAAAGGCCTTGTTCATTTTTCAGTTATTAAATTTTTTCACTCAACTAAAAAAGCCATAATGTATAATATGCGATACATAATGGCCATTTATTCTTAATTTTCAATTACAGCAGAAATATAATGAGGATTTATTTAGAGTAGGAAGCTACGTAATTGTTGCACTCCCCCTTTTGTCTCACTAACTTTTTTCTAAACAATGGTTGATTGTTTCTAACAACGCAGGTAGTTCTGCCATTGTTTGAATGTAAGCGCCAAATACAGCACACCTTCAACTAATTCGACTGACATGAGACAATCATGAAAATGAATTTAGTTGGAGGTTTTTTAGATGAAACGATCAGAACGTCAGCTATTATGGTAGTCTCGCTCAAGCTTTCAACACAAGCGGTGAACCCTCTTATTAAAAGTTATTGTTTATTGCTTATTTCGACATTTTGTTTAATAATAGATATTAGTAGAAAAACACCTAATAATCCCATTTATTCCTTAAATGTATATTTATGCACGTTACTCAAAAAGGCTAGGACACTTCCTATAATCGATAGAAGCGCCCCGTTTTTAATGCTATATTAAAATAGTAAGTGTATTGATACTAGTTATTTCACTTTATAATGCAAATGGACAAATTGTCCAAAACGCTTTGTATCTATTAAAGTTAAATTGATTTGTGGGTTATTTTCTTTAAATAATGGAATGCCAGACCCTAATATATGGGGTGTGACAGTTATAATATATTCGTCAATTAAATTTTCTTTTATAAAAGCATCGAGTATCCCCGATCCACCAACCATCCAAATTTTAGAACCTTCTTGTTTTTTTAATTTTTTAGTAAACTCAACCACATCTTCTTTTACGAAATCTACATATTCAGTTGAACCTTGTTCAGAGGTAGTAAATACATAGTTTTTCTTATCAGGATATGGAAATGCATCTGCGTGTTCCATAACGTAGTCATATGTTCTTTTTCCCATAATCGTAGTATCAATTGTTTCATACATCGCTATATATCCATTGTCACCCTCTTCCTCTCCTTCAACTTCTTCTAACCACTGCAAATCATCATCTTCCTTAGCAATAAATCCATCCAAACTAACGCCAATATATAAAATAATTTCTCGTGCCATAATCTTGTCTCCTTTTATTTTTAGTTTGCCCCTTCTTGATAAAATCATTAGGTATAAACTATACTAACGTTAAAACATGACAAGTAATGGCATGGTAAAAAAGAAAAGGTGAAAAAATGTCAAAAGCGAAGCGTCTACTAGATATCCTTATGTTTGCCAATGCAAAGCGAAAGTTCACTGCACAAGAAATAGCAGATGAATTTAAAATTTCCATTCGTACAGTTCACCGATATATATTGGACTTGAGCGATATGGGTTTACCAATTTATGCTGAGCAAGGTCGAAACGGAGGATATACAGTTTTATCAAACAGATTACTCCCTCCGATTTTATTTACAGAGGAAGAAGCTGTTTCAATATTCTTTGCTTTTCAATCTCTAAATTATTATCGTAACTTGCCTTTTGATACCGAAATCGGCTCAGTTGAACATAAATTATATAGTTCACTTCCAAATTATGCCAAAGTGAAAGTCGATAAGATTCGTTCTTATATCGCTTTTTGGAATCCTAAAAGGACAATTGATACTCCATTATTAAATGATGTTTTAGAAGCTTCTATAGAAAATAGAAGTTTACATATTCAATATGAATCTAAGTCGGGCATAAAAGCAAAACATATTCACCCTATCGGAGTATATGCTCATGACGGACTATGGTATTTGCCTGCTTATGATTTTAGCAAGCAGAAAATTTTACTGCATCGAGTAGATCGTATTCTTTCAATTTTATCTACTGAAAATAATGATGATGAGTTCATGAATTTAGAAGAATGGTTTATCTCAAGTGAAGTAAAAAGACCAATTCGATTGCATGTTCTTTTATCTATAGAGGGTGTACGTCAATGTAAAAGTGTGCCTAGTTTTGAAGGGCTTGTAGAAACAAAAGAAGATGGAACTGGATATATCGATTCTGATATTGACCAAGGTGAAATTTCTTTTATAACTCCGCTATTTTTTAGACTTGGAAAAGATGCACGAGTATTAGAACCACAGGAATTAATAGATGGCTTGCGTTTAAAAGCTGAAGAAATTTTAACGATGTATCAAGATAATAATTGAAGTAATTTGTGTTAATAAGCACTTTTTAATGCCCCTTCTTGATATAATCAGCAACTAGCCTCATAAAACATACAAATAAAAACAGAAGCTAAAATGCTCCTGCTTTTTCTATTTATTTTTAAAAATCAATTAATCAATTTGTGTTTTGCATTATGCGTTAGTAAAAATAAGCGGTTTTCTTTCTATTCATTTTACATTGATCGTGCCATATTCACTTAAGAGCCCCAATCGATTAGATGCGTCGCCTATTTTTCCTACTTTTGATTTTTCAGTATTCCTATCTAACTTCAAACTATCTAGATTTAGTGTTATATCAGATGAATTACTATTAGCGGTAAGTTTCAAAGAGGTCGGAACTTCTTTATAGTCCACAGTAATATCTCCTGACTTTGTTTCTACAAGTAATGACTTTCCTTCTGCGGCATCTTTTACTAACACTTCACCATCAACTGAAGTAATATTCATATTAGGGCTATTCACATTCATTAGATAGTTATCACCAGAAGTTGAAGCTACTGTTAAATTCTTTAACGAACTTTCTTTCAAACTTAGTTCACCTTCTTTTGAAGTAAACTGACCTTTCTCGGCTGATAGTCCTTCAATTTTTTCCATACCTGAGTCGTTTGAAATTACAATGTTTTTACTCTTAATATCATTTATTTTTATATCACCATAGCTATTATTTACTGTAAGTGTATCTAAAGCGTTCTGTGGGATTGAAATATGAATAATTCCTTTTTTCCCAAAGCTAAAGTTATCAGTAAACCCGCTCTCTCCATCTTGCTGACTAATTATTATCCTCTTGCCTTTGTTTTTGATTGTGACAGGATTATTCTTTTTGTCTTTGTGTTTACCTTCAACTGTGACAGTTAGTTTGTTGGATTCACTGTTTTTAATCTCAAGATCCCAAGATTCATTATTTATAACTACTTCTTTAAAACCCTCAATATCAACTGATTTTTTTCCCTGAAATTTATCTCCTCTTTTATTCATGACACTTAAAATTAATCCAAAAATAGCGATTAACATGATGGAAATAATTATGAATTTTTTCACTACTTTTCCTCATTCCTTTTAAACCAAATCTATTTTTTCAACTTTATGATAAGAAAGATAACCGATTAATAGACCTAGAAGACATAACGTAATTGGTACAACAATAAATTGAAAAAGACTAACCTGAGTTCCACCACTTGATACATTTCCATTAATTAAGAAGCTAATTATTACAGCCGAGGTAATCGTTGCAGCAGTAGATTTTTTTCTCATTCCAAAGTACAAAGGAATCAGGCTTACTCCTGCAATCATAAAAGCGCTAATAAAAGTTGTTGGAACTGTAGCAAATATTTCACTCAAACTAACTGGTGTTGCAAAGAATCCTAACAGTGGATTTAAAAAATAAATTATCACACTAATGATAAAAGTAGCGATGATAATACTAAAAAAACAGAATCCAAAGACAATTGATAACTTAGCTTGCATTAATTTTTTTCGTTTCAACGGGTAGCTAAACAATAATTGAATCGTTTTATTCCTGTATTCATCAATTACTAATCGTGATAATATGACACTCGAAAAAATGATAAAAACGATTCTAATGAAAATATTCGTTAAAGTCATGAAATCAGCATAATCTCGAAACATAAGATCATCTTCAACCTTAGATCCCCATGCCATTAAACAAACAGCAGCTAAGATACCCAATATACTAAATACTAATCCTTTATAATAACTTGATAACTGATTTTTTTTCCATTCCAGTTTCATAAGTTTAAACATGTCGATTACCTCCAAGATAAATTTTAAGAAGTGCTATAGCATCACTCTTTGATAGAATGCTTTAAAATCAAATTACATCTACTTCCTCAATATTTCGAATGGCTAAGAAAGCAATTGTAACGCCCACAACGGCAAAACCTAATTGAACCGGAATGAAAGTAACCATTGAAAATATTGGATTAGAAGAACAAACAATTGACACCACTATGAGAGATGACAATATGGTTGTAGGAACAGAGTGTTTACGCATCCCAAAATACAATGGAATCAAGCTGATTCCTGCAGAGGCAAATGAATATGGTATCATTTTCAACATTTCCACAAAATATTGACTTGCAGTTATTGAAAGTGGAACAATGTTAAAAACATTACTAATGATAGAAAATAAACCGACAACAATGATATTACTTAATAACATGGTGATAAAAGTTAAAGCAGCTATAATATACAATTTACTAGCTATTATTTTCTTTCGGTTTATTGGATAGGAAAACATTATCGAAATGGTTTTACTTTTATATTCATCAATAACAATTTTCGCAATTAGTACAGAGGAAAACACAATAAATGTAGCTCTGACCATTGCACCACTCATTACGAAAAAGTCTTGAGGGGTTGTAGCAATTAAGTCACCTTCAATTTGAGATATATACATCACGCACAAAAGTATTACTACCATGAGGATGTTTGCTATAATTGCGCCTTTTACATACCAGCCAAATTTATTTTTCATAAGTTCTAATTTCATTAATCTAAGCATGAATCCCCTCTCCGTTCATTAGATTCATGAAATATTCTTCCAAAGAGCTATGCTTTTTGTTGATACTTTCAATCTCAATATCATTCATAATAAGGGCCTTTGAAATCTCTTGCTGTGTTGCAGTCATCTCATATATACGAATTGTTTGTTCACTCATGATTTTATAATTTTTTAATCCTAGATGATTATCTAAAATGAAAGCAGCTTTTTTGATATTTTGAACCTTCACCTCAATATAATCTGTCTGTTCTCCATTGATACTCTTCATAGAAACTTCTTTTATCAATTTTCCATTTTGAATGACCCCGATAGTGTCTGCCATTTGTTCCATTTCAGCTAATATATGGCTAGAAACTAGTAGAGTTATGCCATATTCTTTGCAAAGCATTTTAAACAACTCTCGCAATTCTTTAATACCGATGGGGTCTAAGCCATTGATAGGTTCATCTAAAATTAATAGTTCTGGTTTCGTCGTAATCGCTCTGGCTATTCCTAATCTTTGTTTCATTCCAAGAGAAAAGTCTTTCACTTTTTTGTCGTCTACATTGCTTAACTTCACAAGATCTAACGCATGGTCAATCGAATTCTTGTCATAATAGCCCATATATTCACAATGTAAGTAAAGGTTTTCTCGCGCTGTTAACTTCTCATAAAAAATAGGATATTCAATAATCGTCCCCATTCTTTTCAGGACCTCGTATGATGTATTCGTTAATTTTTGACCGAATATTTCTATATCACCGCTCGTCGGTTTGATTAAATTTGTAATCATTTTCATAATGGTTGTTTTACCAGCCCCGTTAGGCCCCAAAAATCCGTATATTTCACCTTGCTTCACATGCATATTGACTCCGGAAACAACTTCTTTTCCCTCAAATACTTTTGTTAGTTGATTTGTTTTTAATATATATGTCATTTTGTTTTCCCCTTTCACTGTCTATTTATATTGTACGGAACGAACATCTCTTTTTTCTTAATCGATTCTTACAAATTTCTTAAGCCCTCAAAAGCAAAAGGAGATAGACTTTACTGTTCAAAAAATGATTAGATTAATCGCCATTTTTTTCCTGAGTATAGGCATTGTTATGGCAAGAAACAAAACAAAAAGCTTGTAGAATCTTTCTACAAGCTAATATTTCATTCTTTTTAACATAATTGTAAATACAGTTTTGTCATAAGGCTTACTTGAAAGATGAATTTCCCCACCTAAAGCTTCGACAAGCCTTTTCGTGATTGTCAGCCCAAGTCCACTACCTTGATATAAACGATTTCTTGAATCTTCTAATGTATACATTCGCTCAAAAACTTTATCGATATGTGACTCAGAAATCCCTTTCCCTTTATCCCAAATATCAATGTACACTGTCTTGTCATCACTTCTTAAAGTCATTCCTAGTGTATTTCCATCATCACCATACGTTATTGCATTCGATATTAAATTATTTAAAACTCTACTTAACGCATCTGTATTTCCATGTGCATATAGTTGTTCATTCGGAATATTAATTTCAACCGAAAAGCCCTTCGCCATAAGTAAATCATAGAATGATAAAATATTTTCCTGACATATCTCGTTCATATTAACTCTCGTTAACTCGATTTCCTTATCTCCTGACTCCAGTTTCGATAAATCAAAGAACTTTTGAATAAGTTCCATTACTTCAATCGATTTAATATGTACCTTTTTTAATAAAATTTGTCGTTCATCCTCGGTCATTGTTGGATCTGTATGTAACATCTCTACATAGCCGAGGACAACTGTAAGCGGTGTTTTCAAATCATGCGATATATTAGAGAGCATTTTGCGCATTGATATTTCTACCTTTGCTTGATCTACATTTGTTGTTTGCTTTGCTACTAATAAATGATTAATTGCCACTAATAACTTTTGCAGTTCTTTATCATCAGTTACTACTAATAACTTTTCAGTTGTTTGCTTATCTAAAATACTCTGTAGCTTCTCATAAATGTATCGTAAATCCTTTTCTTTAGTTTTCTGCATATTGTATTGGAAAAAGATAAAACCTATTAATAAGACAATTATCAATGTTAAAAAAAACACCATTTACATCACTTCCAATTTATATCCGATTCCCCATAACGTTTTAATATACATTGGGTTAGATGGATCATCCTCTATCTTTTCTCGCAGTCTTCTCATATGAACATTAATAACATTTTCATCACCATAATATTCTTCATTCCAAATGAGATTATAAATTTGAGCTTTTGAAAATACACGATTGCGATTTTTTGCAAATAACTTTAATAGCTCAAACTCTTTAGATGTGAGTTTAATGACTTCACCTTTCTTCCAAGCTGTAAAATTGATTGTATCTATTTTCAAGTCACCAATTTGTATAATTTTATCATCTACTTTTGGAGGAACTGAATATTTTGTCGAACGACGAATCCCTGCCTTTACTCTTGCAGACAACTCAATCATTGAAAAGGGTTTACAAATGTAATCATCTGCTCCAAGGCCTAAGCCAATCGCCTTATCAACATCTGTATCCTTAGCAGACATCATTAAAATTGGAACAGCACTTTTTTCGCGGATCAATCTCACAACTTCTAAACCATCTATCTTCGGCATCATAATATCAAGAATGACTAGATCAAATGAACCTTGCATAAACTTCGCTAGCCCATCTTCTCCATCAGAAGCCGTCGCTACAACAAAGCCCTCTTTTATTAAGTAGCTTTCGACCATTTCTTGAATAGATATATCATCCTCAACTAGCAAAACATTAGATTGCATGCACTTCTCGCTCCCAGCTTTTACATATATTCACATTAGTGATTATACCCTAATATAGATTATTTGTGAAAAAAGGATGATTTACCATTCTAATAAAAATCAAATAGTATTAGGTCTAGTCAATGGCGAATGTACCTTCGTTAAGTTGATTTCCGTTCCGTCTGTGCACTTTCCAGGGGGCGTCTGATGAGCCGCTTCACTCGCTTCAGGGTCTCATCTAGGACGCTAATCCTCTTGGAGTCGCACAGCCTCCACTCCAATCAAAATGCATTCTTAAATCTATATACTCTTTAGCCAAATATCATACCTGACTTTCTTTTGGTAAAATGCTTAATAATATAAAAAAAGCTGAGATGACAAAACAGTTGTCATTCCCAGCTTTATAATATGAATCTATAATTTCACATACATAGAGTAACTTTGATGCCATAAATGTGTTTTAAATAATCGCTTCAATATTAGCTAAATCTTCGGCTGTAAGTTTGATCTCATTTTCTTTTAAGTTTTCTAATAATTGATCTGTCTTTTTCCCACCAGGTATAACAGCTGTTATACCTTTTTGTGCTAGTAACCACGCAATTGCTAAGTTACCAACTGTAGTATCTTTATAACACAGCTATTTCTTTTAATTTTTCAACTTTTAAAAAGTTAGCTTCAAAATTTTCACTTTTAAAAAGCTCAACTTAACTTTAGATAGAAAAAGCTATTCTGAGCAAATCTTGTTCAAAATGGCTTCTTTTTTCATACACTGCAACACAAGTGCTATACCGATCACTTCATGACCACTTTAATTAAATTCTGTGAGAAAAACTTTACAACTTCTTGATCAGATTCTTCATCCCGCTTTTTAAACCAATAAGGAATGAAGTTTATCGCACCTAAAATTAATAATTTTGCCAATTTTTTATTCTCGGAATGGAAATATCCTTCAGTAATTCCTTCTTCAATAATAGATTGAAAAATACTTTCATATTCATCCCTTTGTCGAAGAGTCTCTGCACGCATATCTCCAGAAAGCATATTAGCTCTGTTCACAACGCTGAAGACAGCATCATCTTTAACAATCAACATAATTAATGATTCCATCGCTGCTTCCAACTTTTCAACTGGCGTTTTGTTGCTTTTAGCAATTCCCTTAATTCTTTCGATACACTCTGTTGCTACTAGCGTATGACATTGAAATAACAAATCTTCTTTACTCTCAACATAATAATAAATCGCACCTTTTGTAAGCCGAAGTTCGTTTGCAAGATCCTCGATTGTTGTTTGGTAGTATCCGTTTCTATTAAAAAGATTTGCTGCTGTTCTTAAAATTTCAAGCTTTTTTGCTATAGCCCTTTCCTCTCGAAATGCTGACATAAAAAACAACTCCTTTGACTATTTGTATCATAACGAAGAATGACGCCCTTCGCGAGAGTCATGATAGAGAGACTCTTACTGATCCACTACTTGTACTTTCAAGCACACTAACGTCTATACCAAAGGTCATTATGATTGATTTATCTTGTATCTATTCACTTAAATAATTTAAATTTTACTGAACCTTTGATAACTTCTTTTCCTTTTTGATTCTCTACGACAACCTGGAATACTAAAATATCATCGTTCTTTTCAACAAGTTTTCCTTTAAGCGTAACAACTTCATCAATGAACAACATCGTTACAAAACGAATGGCATAATCTTGAATAAAACCTTCTTCATAGTAAGGCGTGAACAACTTCGCGAGATTTCCCATCGTCCACATCCCATGAGCAATGACGCCTGGAAGTCCCACTTTTTTGGCTTCTGCTTCGACTGTATGTATTGGGTTAAAGTCACCGGAAGCATCAGAGTACTCGATTAACTCCGCGAGTGAAACTGGAGATAATTCAATTGGTCCCAATAATTCACCAACTTGTAAATTTGCTAGTGTCATCATGGATTGATTCCCTTTCTAACTGCTTCACTAATCACGATGATTGCGGTCGAAGTAAAAATTGTATGACCATCACGATCATCACCGTTACTTTCTATGACGAGAAAGCCCATAACTCCACTTCCACCCTTCTTTTCATAGTAATTTTTAATTTCTTTGTAGCAATAGACACTTTCCCCAACATAAAGTGGCCGCTCATAGTGAAAACTCTGTGTCCCATGGATCAGCCCTTTTTCTGGAAGATCAAGCCCTTCGATATTTCCATCGTCAAACGTACGCGGAAATGTGGCAGGGGCGATATTTCTTCCATGTCGTGAGTTTTTTGCATATTCCGGATCCAAATAAATTGGGTGAGCATCTCCAATCGCATGTGCAAACTTACTTACAGTACTAGGCTCAACGATATTCAACACCTTCACAGAACGCTTGCCAATCATCTCTCGATACATAATCATTCCCCTTTCAATTTGCTGATCATACTCAATTAGCAGATAACGATATTCGCCATTTCCTTGTTAGGCTTTTGGTCCACCAGCAACATAAATCACTTGGCCGTTAACGAATCCTGATGCTTCATCACAGAAAAATGCAACTGTATTTGCAATATCAGCAGGCTTCCCACCAAAGCCAACTGGAATTTGAGAAATAGCCGCCTTCATAAATTCTTCGAAAGGAACGCCAATTCTTTCTGCTGTTGCCCTCGTCATGTCTGTTTCAATAAAGCCCGGTGCAACCGAGTTTGCGGTAATCCCAAATCGACCGAGTTCAAGTGCTAGTGTTTTTGTAAACCCTTGAAGTCCAGCTTTAGCAGCAGAATAGTTTGCTTGTCCGGGATTTCCGAGCGCAGATGTTGATGATATGTTAACAATACGTCCATATTTATTTTCCACCATATACTTTTGAGCAGCACGCGAGCAGTTAAATGAACCTTTAAGGTGAACATCCATGACAAACTGCCAATCTTCATCTGTCATTTTAAACAAATAGTTATCGCGAATAATCCCAGCGTTGTTCACAAGAATATCAACTTTTCCGAATTGATTCGCGACCGCCTTTACAGCACTTTCTACTTGGTCAGCCTCTACAATATTTGTGACTCGGGTCATCACTTGGTAACCACTTTCACGAAGTTCATTTGCCCCCACTTCTAATGATTGTTCCTCAATGTCAAAAAGTGCGATCTTTGCACCCTCTTCAGCAAGCTTTTCTGCAATTGCATAGCCAATTCCACGGCTTCCCCCAGTAATAATTGCTACTCTACCATCAAATCTCCCCAATTTTATTCCTCCCTTTTCAAATTCATCTTAGCATCTAACCAAAATATACCATTTTTCCCCACACCATCTTTTCCGCTTAGGAGAGTGGCTTTTACCACAGGGATTTACAGTCTACAAAATATAAGAAGAGCAACCACTCGATTGCTCTTTTTTCTTCCTTTTCATTGCCTCTAGATTTCGAGTGTATCACGTGAAGAACTCGTCAAGATTTCTACACCTGTTTCCGTAACTAAGACAGTATCCTCAATAGTTAATCCAAACTGATTAGGAAAAATAACTTTTGGCTCAATTGCTAGCACCATACCGGGCTCTAAGATCATTTCATTGAAGGAAGAAACGAGTGGCGGCTCATCCATTTCTAATCCGACACCATGCCCTACATATTTGAATCCATATTGTCCTAGTCCCATAAATTCTTTATTCAAATCATAGGAAAAAGCAATTTCCTCAGCTTTTGAATAAATGTCGGCCACCCTCTTTCCGGGCCGAATAGACTCTATTGTATGATCCAATATTTCATTTACGATTTTGTGTAGCTCTTTTTGCTTTTGAGTCGCCTTTCCGAAAACAAATGTCCGTGCCTCATCCACATGGTAACCTTGGGAAACTGTTCCTTTATCAATGACGACAAAATCCCCTTGGGCAATTTTCCGATCGCCTGCACCATACGGTCGACTTGGACTGCTTCCTGAACCTGTCATCGTTAACCAGTTACCAGAAATGACACTTGTATTTTCACCAAATGCGACAACTCCAAATGGTAAGCGATTACTTGATCCTCTTTGAATCATGTTGCCTTCATCACCATAAGAGCTAGTAATCTTTTCAATTGTCTTTAAAAATTGTATTTCTGTCATGCCTTCTTGCAAGGCTTCTATTGCTTGTTCGAACCCTTTACGCGAAATTTGGGCTGTGTTTTTCATTTGTGAAACTTCCCAGTTCGATTTAATCAGCCTGAGCGACCATACAATTTTTTGGACATCCACAAATGTAGCCTGAGGTAAGCTTTTCTTCAATCTTGAATAAAACTGAAGAGTTGTCACATCAAAGGAAAGTCCAAGTACTACTTTTTTCTCTCCGTATACTTCTTCTATGACATCGATTAAAGTATTCATTCCCTGAGAAGGACGAATATCTGATATATAACTGTCTTTTCTGCCACGTTCAAAATTAATTCGTACTAATAAAATCGGTGGTTGATGACTTGGCACTAAAAGAACGCTATGAACACCACTCCCTGTGAAATAAAAGATTTCTTCAGGGTGGAAAAAGATTGCACCATCAGTTTCTTCCGCTTGTAATTGCTGTTGAAGTTTTTCTATTCTTTTTTCATATTCATCTTTTTTTACTTGCATGCTCTCAACTCCTTATGCCTCTACATCTTTTCGAAGTGGCGGTCAGTACGCTGTACGTTCATTCGGAATAGGTTACTTTCAATCTGTTCTTCAATATTTTCCCCGCAGCATTCCGTGGCAATTGTTGTACAAAATGAACTTGTTTTGGAATTTTATAACCCGCAAGTTTTCCGCGGCAAAAGTCTTGCAATTCCTGATCATTCACACTGCTTTCTTCCTTTAACACAACAATCGCAGTGGCAACTTCTCCATACACTTCGTGGGGAAGTCCGATCATCGCCACTTCTTCAATTTCTGGATGCGTCGCTAATACATTTTCTACTTCCGCTGAATAAATATTTTCATCGCCACTCACAATCATATCTTTCTTTCGATCTACCACAAAATATTCCCCAGTCTCTAAACGAACCCCGATATCCCCAGTGTAATACCAACCATCAATGACAGCCTCGGCTGTTTTATCAGGTTCTTGCCAATATCCTTTCATAACGGTATCACCTTTAACGATAAGTTCACCCGCTTCGTTATCCGGGACTTGATTGCCATTATTGTCTACCAGTTTGACAAGCATTCCGTATATCGGTTTTCCTGCTCCTAAACCAGAAGCTTTAATTCCTGGTAGAAGATCCATCTTTTTAATTTCTTTTCCTAATGTTTTGGGAGAAATAATATTACTCATAACATGTGCTGTATTTTCAGTCATCCCATAGATATTGGCAACGACAACATCATCTTCTTCTTCAAACCTTTCAAAAAACTTGCTCAGTGTATCTGCTGAAGAAAACCCACCACCAGTTGAAACTGTTTTCAAGCTTGTCAGATCATATTCTTGAATGACAGGGTCATTTGAAAAAATTTTCAATTGGGTTGCGGTGATATCAAGATCATTCACCTTATATTGTTCGATGACTTTGGCTATTCTTTCAGTTGAGAAGTTAGCGAAAACACATGTCATGCCCATTGCTATTTTGTTCAAGCCCATCATCACGCCAATATGAAAAAAGGGAAATAAACACATGCCGACATAGTGACGATAACGTGGTAATTCAATCAATTGATAACTACACATTTCTGTCATGTTTTTATGTGTAATCATCGCACCTTTAGGCCTGCCCGTTGTCCCACTCGTATAGCAAAGAAAGGCGATATCATCTTCTACTACGCCACAGTCAATCTCAGTAGAATCAGCATCCTGAAGCATCTCTTCATAATTAAGACTCTTTTCATCTTTTTCGCCCACCGAAACAAAATTTTTAACTTCTGGTAAGTCATTTATTATAGTTGCTATTTTTTCTTTAAAGACATCCTCATAAATGAGCGTATTTGCACCAGAGTGATTAATAATATAAATCAGTTCAGTAGGTGCAAGTCTCGTATTTAAAGGAACTGCAATTCCGCCAAAACCAAAAATACCGAAATACAATTCAAAGTATTCAGGTCTGTTGTTGAGTAAAAGTACGACTCGGTCGCCTTTTTTAATCATTAAATTAAAAAGACTGTTAGAAACTTTATTAATTCTGTTATAAAACTGTTGGTAAGTATGTTCCACTTCGTCAAAAACCGTGGCTGTCTTCGTTCCATATTCCATCACAACATTTTTAATCATATTTTTCATTATCATACAGAATTAGCTCCTTTTACAAAGTCATTTACAAAGCCATTTTCTTCGCTATGATTAACTTCATAATTTCATTTGTCCCGGCATAAATAGCCGAAACCGGGGCATCTCTATATCTTCTAGCGATTTCATACTCCTCCATATAACCGTATCCCCCAAATAATTGCATACATTGAGAAGCAACTCTTTTCGTCATTTCTGTTACCCACCATTTTGCCATTGAAACTTCTTTCACAATCTGCTTATTTTCCATATGATTTACGATTAGCTTATCTAAAAATGTACGTCCCAATTCGATTTCAGTAGCCAATTCCGCTATCTTAAATTGTGTGTTCTGGAACTTGCTTATTGTTTGACCAAAAGCACTTCTTTCCTTTACATAGTCAACCGTCAATTCTAACATCTTTTCTGCCGCAGCTTGGGCTTGAATTGAGACAACTAATCTTTCCTGTTGTAGCTTTTCCATTAAATAATAAAAGCCTCGTCCTTCTTCACCTAAAAGATTACTAGCTGGAACTTTTGCATCTTCAAAAATTAATTCTGCCGTATCTTGACAATGAAGACCAACCTTATTTAATGTTTTTCCCTTTGTAAAACCTTTCGTTCCTTGTTCCACTACAAGAAGACTAATCCCTTTATGACCTTCATTTGTGCTTGTTTTACAAGCAACGACTACCAAATCGGCATGAATCCCATTCGTTATAAAAGTTTTCTCACCATTGATAATATAATGATCACCGTCACGAATTGCCGTTGTTTTAATATTCGCCAAATCTGAACCTGTTCCAGGTTCCGTCATCGCTATCGCGGTTATTTTCTCTCCAGTAATACATCCCGGTAACCACCGTTTTTTTTGTTCTTCACTTCCAAACGTATCCAGGTAAGGAACAACGATATCGTTATGATTCGAAACACCAATTAAACCAGCGCCGACTCGCTCTAGCTCTTCAATTAATATGACTGAAAATCCAAAGTCAGTTTCCATTCCACCATATTCCTCATTAAGGTGCGGAGAAAGAAATCCATTACTGCCCATCTTTCGCCAAAAATCCCGTGGAATTATACGTTCCGCTTCCCATTCATCGTAATAAGGATAAGCCTCTTTTTCTAAAAACTTTTTTAGAGATGTTCTAAAGATTTGGTGTTCATCTTTTACATACATTATGAAATGTGCCCCTTTCACATAACACAGCTATTAATAATTCCTGCCTGACCGTATCGACTTTATAGCCCCACACTCTTTATAATGAGGGGGGCCTTTAATCGTGTAAAAAAAGGAAGAAAGGCTAGGCCACCCCCTAGCATCTTCTTATGTTTCCAATTTCTAGACTATATTTGGATGACCAAACCCAAGATGTTCTCTAAGCTCATGAATGATCTCGCCATGTGTACAGCCCTCTTTCACAGCAGCAATGGTCGCTTCAAAGATATTGATAGACGGATCTTTCGCTGCGATTTCAATTTGTTCAAGCGCTTTCCGGACTTTACTTTGGTCCCGATTTTTCTTAAAGTTTTCTAGACGTTGTAAATGTTTTTCAACAAGTTCTGGCACTACTCTTGTTGATGGAGGTCGTTTATCTTCACTTTCATCAATTTGGTATTTATTCACACCTACAACTGTTCGTTCTAGGTTATCGATGGCGCGCTGATGTTCCTCTGCCGATTCACCGATTTCTCTTTGAATATATCCCGTTCTTACTGCCTCAAGCATGCCACCCATTTCATCAATTTCATGAATATATGCCCATGCTTTTTCTTCCATTTGATCTGTTAACTGCTCCATATAATAGGAACCGCCAAGTGGATCGATCACATCAGCAAGTCCCGCTTCATCTGCTAATATATTTTGTGTGTTAATCGCAATCCTTGCCGCTTCTTCGATTGGCGTACCCAACGCTTCATCATATGAGTCCGTGTGTAGAGACTGGGCACCACCTAGAATTCCTGCAATCGCTTGGACCGTTACTCTAATAATATTATTTAATGGTTGCTGTCTCGTTAAGTCCGCTCCCGAAGTTTGCCCGTGAAACTTAAATCTCATCGAACGAGGGTCTTGCGCTCCAAAACGTTCCTTTAACAACTTTGCCCAAATTCTTTTACCCGCACGAAACTTTGCTATTTCTTCAAACATACTAATACTAATATCGTAAAAGAAAGTAAATCGTGGTGCGAACGAGTCAATCGGTAATCCACGTTTTAAAGTTTCTTCAATGTACGTAATTCCACTTGAAATGGTAAATGCTAATGCTTGGGCTGGAGTTGCTCCTGCTTGTTGCATATGCTGGCCAACAATACTGACCGGATTCCAATTTGGTACATGCTTATTTGTATATTCAATATGATCGAGTAAAATTCTTAAACTTCCTTCTAATGAAATACGATAAAACATGTGGTTTGCAACATAATGCGAGATAAAATCAGATTGATTACTCGTTCCTGTTATTTCGGAATATGGAATGCCTCTTTCTTCTGCTAAAACGAGCAGCATAGCCAAACCCGTAAAACCAATCGGATCATTTAAGCCAACACTAATATCCTCAATCGCGATTTGGTCAAAAGCTATTCTCATATCTTCCATTGTATTAATCGGCGTACCGCATGTTCCCACTAAAAGCGAATCAACCATATCCGCATCATAGCCTCGATAAAAGCTATTACAATAAATGATGCTGACCGCATTGGAACCTGCTCTTATCAATTCTCGTTGCCTTTGATTGAATCGTTCTGGTGTGTCTAATCCTATTAATTGTCTTCGACTCCACCCGCGTCCTCGATACATCGTTGGATATAATCCACGTGTAAACGGGTACTGACCTGGTAAAGAACTTTCCGGTTTCTCTATATCTTCTACTGTATATAATGGTTTAATTGGAATTCCTGATCTGTTGTATTTTAGGTCTTGATCTGGCGTAACTTTCCTGACCTTCTCATATTCTTTTCTCCATTCTTCATGCTGGAGATTATTGGACTCTGTCATAATCAACACCTCATTTCTCAATAGTTTTTTCCATCATTTCTTCAACAATCCTAACAATTGAATCTAATGTTTCGCCTGGATGAAACACTTTTTCAACCCCAGCCTTTAACAACATTTCCTCATCTTCATCAGGAACAATTCCACCTACAATCACCTTTTTATCCTCCAGCCCTTCTTCTTTCAGGGCGTCCATTAGCTTCGGAATAATTAAGTGATCATAAGCCAAGGAGCTAATGGCAATAATATCCGCATCTTCTTGTAGGATAATATTGACGACATCTTCTATACGCTGCCATGGACTTGTATAAATCACTTCCATTCCAGCATTTCTAAAAGCACTTGCTACAACCCTTGCACCTCGATCATGTCCGTCTAGTCCAATCTTTGTTACCAGAACTTTTATCGGTCTGTTCATAGTACAAATTCCCCCTCTCCGTAGTTTCACTTTTTCATACTGACGAAAAACTCTGAAAATAAATCATCTGCCGCTTGTTCCGGATAGATGTCTTTCTTATAAACTTCATCAACAACGGTACTCCAATTCGCACTATCCATGACTTCTTCTTTCATAAATCCCCAAAATTTATCTTTTATACTTTCCATTAACTTATAATAGGCATGTGACTTTTCAATCTGCTCTCGCTCTCCTGTGTCGTTAATCTCCTGCCATCTTTCTTCAACCTTCTCTAAAAGTTCAGTGATGCCTGTTTCTTTTACTGGTGATGTCATGATGATTGGCACTTGCTTTCGATTAACAGCCGCTTCTGTGCTAAGAATTTTTTGAATTTGATGGGCGGTAGTGTTAGCAGTTGGTAAATCCGCTTTATTAACGACAAAAATATCAGCAATTTCCATAATTCCTGCTTTTTGAGCCTGAATTTCATCACCTAACCCAGGAGCTGTCACAACTAGCGTCGTATGTGCCAAATTCATGATCTCCACTTCTGTTTGACCCGAGCCTACTGTTTCAATTAATATTGCATCGAACCCGAATGCTTCAAAGAGTGTAATCACATTACGCACGGATTTAGCTAAACCGCCAACTTCTCCTCTAGATGCCATACTTCTAATAAAAATATCAGACGTTTTTTGAGCTGACATCATTCGAATTCGATCTCCTAAAATCGCGCCTCTTGAAAATGGACTACTCGGATCAACTGCGAGAACAGCAACGCTTTTCCCGTTATCACTTAGCATTTCAGCCACTTTATCTACAAGTGTACTTTTTCCAGTTCCAGGAGAACCTGTGATGCCAATAATATGCGATTTTCCTGTACTCGAATATAGTTTAGAGATTATTTCTAAATAGTCTTCATCATTATTTTCAACAATAGTAATAGCCCTTGCTAAAGCGCTCGCTTTCCCAGACTTAATATTTTCTACCATTTGATCAACATCAAGATGTTTGATTGTTAACGCCCCCTTCTCGCCACTATTCAACGCTAACTAACATCGCTATGGCTGGTCCCCCACCAGCACATAATGTAGCAATGCCATATCTCTTTCCTTTTATTCCTAGTTCCATAAGAAGACTTCCTACTAATCGAGCACCCGTGTTGCCAGGGGGATGCCCTAGTGCAATGGCTCCTCCATTGACGTTCACAATATCCATTGGAAAACCTAGTTCCTTTATACACGCCAATGCTTGAGCACCAAAAGCTTCATTGATTTCCAATAAACCAATATCTTCGACCGCTAGTTTATTTCTTTCTAGTAATCGTTTCACTGCTGGTACCGGCCCATATCCCATAATCTCCGGCGCAACACTAATAGAAACTGTATCTTTAATAAATCCTAAAACAGGAAAATTGTTTTCTTTCGCATACTCTTTTTCCATTAAGACAAGTG
This sequence comes from Viridibacillus sp. KH_047, assembly GCF_057838945.1. Lineage (NCBI taxonomy): Bacteria > Bacillati > Bacillota > Bacilli > Caryophanales > Caryophanaceae > Viridibacillus > Viridibacillus sp. KH_047. The sequence goes on from NZ_CM174479.1 coordinate 2,541,936, forward strand.
CCGCAGCTCCATCACTTAATGGCGGCGAGTTCCCAGCCGTCGAAATCCCATCTTTATCAAACACAGGTTGCAATCTACTTAAATCTTCAATTTTCGTATTCGGACGAGAACACTCGTCTTCACTAATAATCATTTCTTCGCCTTTTTTACCAGCTATTTTAACCGATACGATTTCACGATCAAAACGTCCACTGCTAATTGCTCTCGCAGCTTTTTGCTGACTTTCTAAAGCAAATGCGTCCGTTTCCTCTCTTGTGAGGGAAGCATTTTTGCCCACGGTTTCGGCCGTATTTCCCATATTCGTTCCAGAAAAAGCATCATCTAAACCATCATAATAAAGTCCATCTTCTAGACTCTTTCTTCCTCTTACATGTCCCCAGCGTCCTGAAACGTCGAGAAACGGAACACCACTCATACTTTCAAACCCACCGGCCACAACGACACGGACCTTTCCTAATCTTATTTGATCAGACGCAATATCGATTGCACGAATCCCGGAAGAACATTGTTGATTAATTGAAATTGCTGGAGCTTCCACGTTAACTCCTGCTCGAATGGCTGCTTGACGTGCAGGGTTTGCCTTTAAGCCTGCTTGCCAAACCACTCCCATAACAACTTCATCAATTTGTTCAGTTCTTACACCCGCTCTCTTGATTGCCTCTTCAATTGCAATTGTCCCGAGATCAACTGCTGTCAAATCTTTAAAAGCACCTCCGAACCTCCCTATTGGTGTTCGGGCAAAAGATACTACAGCTACATCTTTCATAAGTATTCCGGCTCCCCTCTGCATTTCAGTAAAAATAGAACTATGAATACAAATTTTGAACATAGAGTATGTTATTAACTAAATATTTAAATTATACCTTAACAGACTATTATCAATCTTTAATTCTTTAAGTAGTAAGTTATTTAAATATAGTATCCGCCCAAAAAGAATAATCTATTTTGAAGATTACCCGGAACTTTAAATTTTAACTTCCTCCATTTGTATTTTAAAAAATGTTTAATGAAAAATAATATAAATAATAGATTGGATATTCTGAACACTTTGCTCATAATATCTATTAAATAGTTATTAGAAATTTGAACATATTTTTAAATTTGAGGAATAGAAATCAATAAAGGTGGTGAATAGAATTTCGTGATGTAGTGATTGTTGCTGTAGGCATAATGAATCTCGGCTAGTTTTAGACATATATTTCAAAAGATCGAGCGAAGATTAGAAATTGAAGATATGGAATTATAATGACCAAAATGTGAAAACTACAATTTATACAAGGGAGGATTTAGTATGAATTCTGTTAAATATAAAAAGTATTGGAATGAAGAAAGGGAAACTTTAAATCCCGAAGTGAGAAATAAACTTATATTAAAAAAAATTAAAGAACAATTGGAGTATGTCTATAACAACTTACCTTTTTATAGAAAACATTATGATAATCATAACTTTAAGCCATCGGATGTAAAAACTTTAGAAGATTTCACAACTAAGGTTCCTGTGATCACAAAAAAGATGCTCGTTGAAGATCAAAAAAACAATCCTATTTTCGGAAGTTACGCAGGTCAATTTAAACCGGAAGAAATTGCTCGTATACAGGGATCGAGTGGGACCTCCGGAACGCCAACTTTTTATCAAGTGAGTAAAGATGATTGGGAGAGAGCAGCCGAAATACATGCGATGGCATTATGGTCAACTGGATTGAGACCAACAGACACAATCCAATTCGGCTTTCCTTTTTCAATGTTTTTTGGCGGTTGGGGAATATTACAAGGAGCAGAACAGCTAGGGGCTACGATATTTCCATTAGGTGCTACAGAATCAGACAAACATTTAGATTTGATTGAAAGATTGCAACCGTCTACTTTTGTTGGGACAATTTCCTATTGTATGCACTTACTAGATAAAGCACGAAGTCGAGGCATTGATTTATCCCAAAGCTCAGTAAAAAGAATCATCGCAGCTGGAGAAACAGGCGCATCTTTGCCAAATACGAGAGAAATCGTCACTAAAGGTTGGGGTGCTAGTTTGTATGATACTGGCTCTACTTCAGAAATGTACCCATTTATGACGAATACAACTTGTGAAGCCCAGGAAGGCGTCCATCTTTATCAAGACGAGGTTTTCACTGAAATTGTAAATTCAGAGGATCCCCATAACTCAATCCCTATGGGCGAAAAAGGAGCAGTTGTGTACACACATCTATGGAGAAAATCTCAACCAATGATTCGTTTTTGGTCAGGAGATGAAAGTTATATGACTGATGAGCCCTGTTCCTGCGGGAGAACATATCCACGTTTACCACAAGGGGTGCTTGGCCGTATAGACGATATGTTAATCATTCGAGGAGTGAATATTTATCCAAGTGCAATTGAAAATGCCGTTCGATCATTAAATTGGAGTGGAGCGGAGTATCAAATTATTCTGGATAAAAAAGGGTCATTAGACGAAATGACAATTAACATTGAATACCAAGACCAATTTAAAAATGATAATCTACAATCCTTTGAAGGTGAAGCAGCAGAGTTGTTCAAAAATAAATTTGGGGTTCGTGTAGGCGTGAATCTCGTAGAAAAAGGAATTATTCATGAAACTGTTTTCAAAGCTAGTAGAGTTGTAGATAATCGTAGTAAAAAGAGCTAAAGGCTTTGCGAAATAGACATCTTTCCCTGTGCGCCATTATAAAACTTCCTCTCATTGTCAGTCTGATATCGTCAATGAGGCAAGAATTTTTATACTGGCCATTTTTTCAGATTATAATTCTTTAGTTTTTTACGGCACTAATGATTCCACCTTATCCATTCTACTTGTTTAGCAATTTCTCCTCCGTCAATACACCCTTTAACGTTCCTGTACTGTAAATGAGACGGTTTCCACTTACTTCAGATTGAATCCACTTTTCAGCAATACTACCTTCAGAGCATTCAATATAAATAGGGATATGATAGGATTTTTCTTTCGTGATCAACTTGTATTCTTGTAAAATCGAAAAAATTCGATAAGTTGATGTAGAACTTAATCCAAGTTCATCCCCAATCTCAGTCGCTTTCAGTTTTGGATGCTGTTTTAATAACTCCAGCATCCTTAGTCCATTTTGCAATGTTCTCTGCTCTGTTGCCGTCAACACTCACCTCACTACATATTTAGCATAAAGATGTAGTGAGGAAATAGAAAATAATTATGCTTTATTTTCATATATAGGGAAAATACAAGTTTGAATTGAATTTTCCCTGATATGACGTTCATACGCTTAATTTGTTTTACTTAGATGGAGAAAATGTAATTGTATAGCTATCTCCTAACTCATCCCGTAATTGTTCTGTTAGTCTTAAACCCTCTTTATTGAATTTAGCGATTAATTCATCAGCATTAGGTAATCTCTTGTCAGTATCCCAATCTATCCATTCTCCGTAATTTTCAGACCAACTAGAAAATGAATCCAGTAATTTAGTCGATAAATCAAACTCTTCAATCTCAAAATTAGCTCGACATTTTCCACACCAAATTGGATCTGTAAAATCTGCCTCTACAATCAAATTGTTCGAATTCTGTGAATTACAATTACAATTCATACTATTTCCCCTTTTATATACTCTGTTGTTTAAACACAGAATTTTTTATATTTAATTCCTTAACCAACCATCATCATTTATCACCCAGACTGTATTACCAGCCCAATCATTTTTCTCAACAACCTCAACGTAACATCCGTGAACTTTTCTACACTGTCTGCTGCAACAGATTGAGGTCCGTAAATCATTCTGAATAACTGCAACTGCTCCTCACTTGGCATATCAGTATTCAAGAATAAATGCATGACATGAACGCCCTTCTTCTCTGCATCCATTACCGCTTCTGCTGTATCAACAATCCCATTTTGCGCATAGCCAAATGCTGAGGGTTCCCCGTCGGAGAAAACAAGTAGAAATCGATGCTTTTCATCACGAGCTGCTAATCGCTTCGTCATCCAGCGAATTGCAAAGCCGTCGCGATTATCTTCATGTGCTTCTAATGCCAAAATGGCAGAGCCACTATCCTTTGCACCGTCCTCTAATTTATGCACCCATTCAAATGTATTCGGTTGTTTTTCTTCCGTTGCTTCGTAGGCATCTTCATAAAAAGAGACGATTTCATGTGTTATACCCATTTTGCGCAAAACATCATGAAAAAGCAGAACCGCCTGCTTTGTTTCGTCCATTTTATCAATCATAGAAGCCGAGCCATCAACTAATAAACCAAACACTGCATCCAGAGGCTTCGCTGGTGAATTTTTCTTATAAAATGGCTTTGGTCTTTCATCGATTAAAAAGGTTGTTAGTTTGGAGGAGAGTCGACCTTTTGTTAAATGGTCACGTCTAGCAATTTCCTTTTGAGCCATACGCTTTCTAAATTCAGCCATTAATGCCTTCACATAAGGTTCTTGCGTAGTACGCCAAGTGACTAAATCATCCATTGAACTAGCTTCTCGGACCGTTTCAATTCTTCTCTCTTCATAGATGACATTACGATGTTCTTCACCAAAATATTTGCCTGCTCGCTTTTTCTCAGGAGGCAATTTTTTTACATCGTCCGTATCAACTTGTTGAACAGAATCCTTTTGATCTTGTGCTCCGCCAATACCAACTTCGGAAATCTCTGCCCCTTCTCGTCCTTCTTCCGCTTCTGTTGACATTGCCTTTCCTTCATTACCATGCTCTAGTTCATAACGCATATGGACGCCCTCTTCAGACTGTGACTCGCGGTGCCAAGTGCGGAATAGCTCTTCAATCGTTTCTTTTGCCTCTTCTTTGCTACCTTGCTCTTGCTCTGTAACACCTTTATGTTCATTGAACTTCGCTGCTTCTGCTAAAGAATCCATAACGGCATAGTAAGTGTGCATTAAATCTTTGTCCAAATGTTCTACAATCATAGTCATTACACGATAAACTACCGCAATACTATCTTCAGTTGAACGAGCATCATAAAGAGACTGCCAAGTGAATTGTAATGGTTCAAAAAAGTCAGGCATACTAGATGTATCTAATTGCATAGAGCCTTCATGTGCCATGACGAATAAATAATTCAAAGTAGCATCTGCTAAAAAGCCCTTTTGTAAATTAACTTGAAGTTGCTGCTTATGAAACTCCAAATACACTCTACGTCTTATGTTAAATGCCTCACCAGTACCTGGGCGTTCCTTCTCGACCGCATCCATTAAACGGAACTCTTCTGCCATTAATACAAGTTGCTCAAATAAATGGGCTTTAGGTTCTCCGTGTAAATCCTCAAGTAATTCTAAAAAAGGCTGCACTGAAAAATAGCGCCAAAAGCCAGCCGCTAGCAAATAGATATCCGATAATCGTCCAGCATGCATGATTGCTCGATCACGATGACGCCAAAAAACACTCATTGATAGTGCCTGCTCCTGAGGACGTAACTCTAACACTTGTCTTTCTGTTAAAGATAAGTATGGTGCATGTGATAACGCTCGTGTTAATTGCTCATAATGAAGCATCTGACGTGCATTAATCTGTTCATTATTAAATTGAATAAAGCGATTCATCTGTGACATGCAATCAACCTCACTTCACCCACGTTTTAGCTAATTCCATTACGAGCTCACGTTCTCCAACATCGTCCAATTTCTCTGCAACTGCATAGCGAATTGCGCGCAGTGGTTCAATATATTGTGCTAATTCAGTAGCGTCCATTAAACTACGGATAGATGCGGCTTCTTCACTTAGCAAGCCATTTTGCACCTGCCCCTTCAAATCCTCAGCTAAATTGTACATCATGTTTTTCAAACTTTTTGGTGCATTCGGGAAAGCACTTTCCCATAAATGCTTCAGCTGCTCACCAGCCAAATATGGAATGCTGTAGGAAATAAAACGGTTCTTCAGTGCCTCATTCATCGGTGCTGTTCCGATATAACCTTCGTTGATAGCCGATAATACATTAAAATGTGGATGGGCTTGAATTACTTCTCCCGTAAATGGATTTGTTAACATACGTCTATAATCAAGAACACTATGTAAAATCGGTAATGTTTCCGCCTTTGCCATATTGATTTCATCAATATACAGTAAATGCCCTTCCTTCATCGCCTTAACAACAGGACCTTCCACAAACTCAATTACTGTTTCTCCATCCTTTTGCACGATCGTCTTAAAGCCAAGTAAGCTTTCAGCATCTAAATCAACCGAGCAGTTGATACTATGCATGGGCTGTCCGAAATAAGCAGACACCGATTCAGCTAACTTTGTTTTACCTGAACCCGCTGGCCCTTTTAATAGCACTGGTTTTTGCAAAGCAACACTGATCAATACATCTTGCCACAAGGTTGGGTCTGGTGAAATGTAGCCACCATTTCCAATAAGTAATGCCTGTTCATCGCTATATACACGAGCAAGACGCTCATTCTTAATCTTTTTAACTAAATCATGCATGTATAGTTCCTCCTTGTTGAGCTTACATATGATAAAAAACGACTTTCGCATTTTTTTGCGGAAGCCGTTTTTGTTTAATACTACTTATTCAAAGTACTCTTTGTAGAAGCCACCAATTTGTCCTGAATTATCGATAACAAAAATGAATTCTTCTGTTTCATTTTTTACTTCATATTCTTTTCCAACTGTTAGTACATTTGATACAAGGTATTTCTTTGCATCTGTTTGTTTACAAGTAACTGTTTTAATCGTTGGTGCGTCTTTCCATTTTAAATGTAACATGGTATAAACAACCTCTCTTATTAGAAAATCCTTAATAAATACGTAAATAGATTACATTCTCCTATTTTAAACGATTTTCACTGGAATGTGCGAGAAAAGCGCATATTTTTTTGAGAAATTGTAACTGAATAATAAAGTTTTTTATAAACGCCAGCCAATCTTAACGACTTTTATTAGTTAATGCATTTCGTATTCACTAAAAAATTCACATACAAAAATTCATCTTTTTAGCAACTCGCCAATTGTAACCAAAACCATATCAAGATATTTTGTGTTAAAATGGATTATATTTGAAAAATGATTCAGGAGGGAAGCGAATTGTTTTACATCGCTTTTCTTACTTTATTTTCATCCATCATATTGCCCACAATATCAAAGAAATTCAACCTTTAAAACCGTAACATAGAAAGGAAAATTAGGTATGAAAAAGTCAAAAGACACTCAAGATTTAATAGATAGTTTAATACCACTGGGAATGATTTTTGGTTGTGCTATCGGTGTAATTCTTGGCATGTTTTTCAAACCAAGCTTTCTAGTATTTACAGTTAGTTTTGGAACTGGAATAGGCTATTTATTTGGAATTATTGCGTATGGAATTTATAGTGAGAAAGGGCAATCTTAGTTTGAGAATATGAATATCAGAACTATAAACCTTCTATTTCTATCTTGATGGCATCGCAATTTATTTTTATAATTCAAAAAATTCTGATACAATAACTTAATGTGGAAAAAAATTTATAAAACAAGATGTAATGATTAACCAATTACTGAAAGTAAATAATTTTGAAAGGAGGTATAAGACAGTGGATAAATTAAGAAGTGACTCTTCAAAATAAAAAATTTTGAGGAGGATAATAAATGGAATTAACATTTAAAAATAGTAAAACTATCGACAGTGAACAATTAAAAAATTTATATAACGATGTTGGTTGGACTGCTTATACAAAAGATATAGAATTGCTTCAACAAGCATTACTTCAATCTTTAGAGGTCGTATCTGCTTGGGATGATCACAACTTAGTAGGGTTAATTCGTGTAGTTGGTGATGGTTTAACTATAATTTATATCCAGGACATACTTGTGTTAAATGAGTATCAAAACAACGGAATTGCTTCTCAATTAATACAAGATGTTATGAGGAGATATGAAAGTGTTCGTCAAAAAGTACTTTTAACTGAAGAAGCTCCAGATGTAAGACATTTTTATGAAAAACAAGGATTTCAATCTTGTGATAAAGGCGATTTAGTATCTTTTGCTAAGTTAAATTAGATGGTACTTGTCTAGTTTTTAGTAATTGACATGTTGCTAAAAAGGTAGAGTTGATTATCTAACTCTACCTTTTTGTATTTAATCAAGGATAAAATTTAACATCGCCTAAAATCATAGATGGACTGCAGCGAAGTGATATTCAGCCGATTTGTGGTATGCTAATACTATATTATTGTACTTTTCGCACTTGGAGGTGTCCTCATGTCCTTTGGTAGCTTACCGGGATGGTTTTTCGTCATCGCATTTGCCTTCTTCATTATCTTCTTTATCGTTGCAGAATGGAAAACAAGAAAATAACATGACTAAAAGCGATATGAGATGCAGTCTCCTATCGCATTTTTTTTAACAGTTATATAAATTTGAATTGGTTAACTACAAATGCCTCTTCGATATGGCCTACAATATCCCCTGCATCATTCTTAATGAAAGGTGGTCGTAATTCTTTTAAGTATTGAATCATGTTCTTATCTTTATAATTGATCTGCTCTAAAATTGAAGCAATTATATTAGGCCACACATCTTCTGAACCATTCATCACCTTTAGCGCAATTCCGATTCTTTCTTCTTTTAAAGCGAAGCAATAAACTCCTTGTGCTCCACCTTTTGCAACTATATTAGAACTTTGCAATAGTGTGCTACATATGAAGTTTTCTGATGCAATCATATTGTAATGTCGGTTCATAGCTGCGGTTAGTTTAACTACCGCTTTTCTTATTTCGATATCTTCAATTAAATCTGGACAACCTAGTTTAAGGAAACAAATGGCCATATTTTCAAGTGGAATTGCAAATACCGGAACTCCACAACCATCAATACCGATTTTAATTTGATCAACTGCCATATTTGATAGTTTGGCAAGTATATGTAGAATTTGCTGTTGTAGAGGATGCTCTGGCTTCCAATACTCATCTACAGAATAACCTAATTCACGACAAACCGTGATAAAGCCCATATGTTTGCCCGCACAATTGTGATACAATTTACGCTTTACTTTACCTTCTCTTATAACTTGCTGTTGTGGACTTTTATTTAATGGATAAGAGGGAGCACAATAAAGCTCCTCTTCTTTTACAGGTAGTTTTGACATCATACTCTCTAATGCATCTACTTGATAGGATTCTCCTCGATGAGAGGCCATAAATAAAGCACTTTCTTGTTCAGTCAATTGATACTTTTCAATAATATTCGTCATAAATACAGGAATTGCTTGTATCGGTTTTGCTGCCAAACGTAAGAAAACATAGTGCTCTGTATCACCGACATGAAACGCAGTTTGTAGCTGATCATTTACGCCACAAATAATACCTGTATGAGTATTTTCAAGCATATTTGCTCGATATTCTTTTATCAAAATATCATATGTCATTAGCAATCATCCACCTTACAAAGGTATTCTTAAACTTATAAATCTAGTAAGACCTTTTGAGCTTGTATAGCAGCTCCTCTTACAACTCCTTCACTACCAAGCTTTGAGTATACAATTTTAAGATTTTGACGAATGGACTGCCATATATAACGGTCACATTTTTCTTCTATAAATTTGCCTATACCCGGTAACTCATCAATTAAATGTCCACTTAAAATGATATACTCCGGCTCATACAAACAAGCCATATTACTAACAGCAAGCGCTATATACGTAGTTACACGGTCCATTATATTACATACCCATGTCTCCTTTGAACGATAGGCATCATACACTTCTTCTATAGAATGGATTGGCTTTACTTTATTGGCATCAGCAATAATGGCACTTTCAGAAATATACGTTGATAAGCAACCTACTTTTCCACAATGGCATATTAAACCATTAGGATCGATTACTGTATGACCAATTTCTCCAGCGTTATTTGAAGTGCCTCGGTGTACTTCACCATGAAGTAAAATGGCTGCACCTATACCTGATCCAATACCCAGTAAAATACAATTATCAGAGTCTATTGATTGCCCTATTGTATTTTCAGCTATTATTTTCATCTTAAGCTCGTTATCAATGATGATATTATGAGTCGTTAATTCCTTTAAATCATCTGCCAGCGGGATATTTCCCCACTGTAGTTGCTCGGATATTTTAACGATGCCTTTTTCATAATCAATAGAACCTGGTAATCCTACCCCTAAACCGATCACTTTTTTCATCTTAATATGGTTTTCATTAATGATTTGTAAAGTTTTTTCATGGATATTACTTAAAGTTTCTTTATAACTCTCTTGTGATTTTCTCTCGAAAACTTTAAAGTCCACAAGCTCTCCTAGAAAATCGACTAAGCCCACTCTAACTATTCGACGATCTATTTCTACACCTACTGTATATAAGACATCTGGACATAATTCCAACAATGTTGGCCTTCTTCCGATACTTGTTGATTCAATAAGTGATTCCCGGACAAACCCTTCTTCTTGTAGCTCTTGAACAATTCTCGTAATTGAAGTTGGACTCATTTTCGTTACTTTGGACAGTTGTATCCGAGAAATTGGAGACATCGTTCTTATTAATTCTAAAACTAAAAATCTATTTTGTTTTTTCATCAATAATTGGTCTTGCTTTTCCATAAGACACACTTCCCTGTTCATAAGTGAAATTCTCGAGAAACATTCCTTATGTTCATAGTAATGGAAATTACTAGAAAAATCACTTTATAACTTATATTTGCGGATAAATTCTACAGCTTGAGAAATATCTGCTTCAGGAGCATCCTTTACTTCTCTCTCAATAGTTAAATATCCTGTGTAGTTTACTGCTTGTAATGCTTTAAAATAGCGGTCAAAGTTAACATCTCCCTGGCCTAATGGAAGCTCCCTGAAATATTCTCCAGCAGCTACCATTTCAGCAATTTTACGATGATCTACCCCTTTTCCGTATCCTACAAAGCCATAGACATCTCTTGGATCCGTCTTTTTTAACTGCACGCCATCTTTCACATGAGTATGAACAATATAGTCTTGTAGAATTTCCACCCCTGTAACTGGATCATCTCCTGTTACCATAACCATATTGGCTGGGTCAAAATTTACTGACACACCATTGGTACTTAGACTATCTAAAAAATGCTTTAAAGTCGCAGCTTTCTCAGGCCCAGTTTCAATAGCAAAGTAAGCATCTAGACTTTTCGCGTATTGTCCTAGCTCCTCACATGCTTGCTGTAATGCGTAGTAAATTTCACTATTAGAATCTTCTGGAATGATACCAATATGTGTTGTCACAATATTGGTACCAAGTTCGACGGCCATATCTAGTATTCTTTTTGATTGTTCAATTTTGAGCGCATTGTCTAGTTTGTTTTGAAAACCATGACCCCCTAGATCACCGCATAAAGCGGATATGCCTAAATCTATTGATGTTAAGTAATCTCTTAATTCTTTTCGAGCTAATGTAGACATATTCTCTGGTGCCATTTCACCCGAAACGGCATAGATTTGAACACCGTCCGCTCCAACTTCTTTTGCTTTTTTTAAACCTTCATAAAGAGGTAATCCAAAGCTATCCACTATAACACCAATTTTATTGGATAGTTGTAAGGTTGATGTCATACTAGTAGCGCACCTCGCTTTTTGTTTCTGCCGCTTTATAAATGCCTTCTAAGATTTTCATAATTTCAACTCCATCTTCTACAGGTGCTTGTGAAACTACGCCTGTTACACAGCTTTCAATAAATGAATTAATTTCATTTTGAAAAGCATTTTGGAAATCGAAAGTTAAGTGATCGATTTGAGGTTGCATATTTAAAATTGTATCGTTTTCTTCGCTTATAATGACTAGTTCTGGTTCTAATTCAGCTCCGCCTTTTGTACCATATAGTTTTACACCTAATTCATCGTCTTTGGCATGTAATGTATACGACACATCAACTAATAAAGAGGCACCATTTTCAAATGTAATTAAGGCATTTGCTAAATCTTCCACTGAATTTTCTGTTTGATCATAATCAGCTGTTTTATAAAAACTTAGATTTTTTACGTTTTTTCGATTCCCTAAATGGTTATACGTATTACCAGAGATAGATTTTACTTTTGGTCTGCCCATCAAATACCAGCAAATATCGATGATGTGCACCCCAATATCAATTAAAGGGCCACCACCGGACTTATTGACATCTACAAACCAACCTCCTGGGTTTCCTAGACGCCTCGTGTAAGTCGCCTTAGCGTAATAGATATCCCCTAGCTTTCCAGCATCAATAAATGACTTTAATACTGTTGTATTTGTACCAAATCGTCTCACAAATCCTACTTGGAATACTTTGTTATGCTTATCAGCCTCTTCTTGAATCGCATAGGCTTCTTCTACTGTCATACATAAAGGCTTCTCAACTAGGATGTGTAAATCATGTTTTAATGCTTCGATTGCAATTTCAGCATGCGTTTTATTCCAAGTACAGATGCTGACCGCGTCAACATTCGTGTCTGAAAATAACTCTTCTAAACTGTTAAATACCTTTTTCGCATCATATTGTTCAGCTTTTTTCTGTGCTCTTTCATACACATAATCATAAACACCATATATCGTGACATCTGGATTATTAGCATAAGCTTTAAGATGATGGTCAGAAATTGTACCTGTTCCTATAACACAAACATTTATTTTCGACATAATTCCAGCTCCTTTTGATGAAGTTTATCTGTTAGCAGTTCGTCTCATGCCATAAGCGTCTGACATTATCCATCCCGATTTTAGAACCAACTTCGCAATCTTCCATGCCTTCAAATTCTATAGTAAGATAACCGTCGTATCCTGAGGATTTAACTGTTTTCATGATTTCACGAATATTAAGGTCGCCGTGTCCTACAATTGCACCGCGAATATAATTATCATTAACTGTTCTAAACCATTCGCCTGCACCTGGATTTTCAAAATAAGGTCGAGTATAAAAATCTTTAAAATGCACTGTTGCAGCGTACGGGATATTTTTCTTTACACCGACTAATGGTTCTTCATCTATACATAGGAAATTTCCTACATCTAATGTTGTTTTAAAATTCGGTCTATTTACAGCATGAATAACTTGTTGTACGCGATCACTCGTTTGAACATTAAATCCATGATTTTCAATCGTTGTTGTAATACCAAACTGTGCTGCATAATCTGCGAGGAGTTGGCTCCCTTTTACTAGTTTATCGAAGTGTTCATTAAAATAATGTATTGTCATATCCTCTTTTGGTAACGTAAAGGCTGTGACATCGTGTCGCATGATTTTAATGCCCATTCGATTCACAATATCAACATGTTGCTTTAATCGTTCTACCTCTTCATAAAATGCCTCATCCGTCTCTTGCACAAAATTTGCAGGTAAAGAATACGCTGATAATTCAAGTCCAAGTTGTTGGGCTTTTTCTTTAATTTGATCGGCAAGTTCCGGATTATCTACTACTGTAAATTCATATGGAACAAGTTCGACATGCTCTCCACCATTATCTGCAACCCATTGAATGACATCTAATACATCCATGTTTCCTGCTCGCATTTTCTTTACTAAGCTATACGTACTTAATCCAACTTTCATAGCAATCACCTCTTCGATTTATTGGTCTAACAAATGGCAAGATGCAAAATGATTTTCTTCTTGAAGCTGTTGTCTTTTTGGCTTCTCTTCCTTACATATATCCATAGCAAAAGGACATCTTGTATGGAATGTACACCCTGATGGAGGGTTTTTCGGACTTGGTATATCCCCTTTTAGAATGATTTTCTCTTTTCTTAATCGTGGGTTTGCAACTGGTACAGAAGATAATAATGCTTTCGTGTATGGGTGTTGCGGATTTGCAAAAACGGTGTCTTTAGGGCCCGATTCTACGATTGCACCTAAATACATAACACCAATATTGTCACTTATATGCTCAACAACACTTAAATCGTGTGAGATAAATAAATAGGAAATACCATACTCTCTTTGTAAATCTTTTAATAGATTTAATATTTGAGATTGGATAGATACGTCCAGGGCAGAAACAGGTTCGTCTGCAATAATAAGCTGTGGCTTCATAATTAAAGCACGTGCAATACCAATTCTTTGTCTTTGTCCACCACTAAACTCATGAGCATATCTTTCAGCGTGATACTCACTCAATCCTACAACTTCTAGAATTTCTAACACCTTTTTCTGACGCTCACTAGTCGATAAATTAGTATGAATAGTCAGCGGTTCAGCAATAATTTCTTTCACTTTCATGCGTGGATTCAATGATGCATATGGGTCTTGGAAAATCATTTGAACCGATTGCCGCATCTGCTTTAATTGCGATTCTTTTTTATTAGAAACTTCCATTCCATCAATCCAAATAGATCCTTCAGTAGGTTCTAGTAATCTAGAGATGAGACGACCAGTTGTCGATTTACCACAACCACTTTCGCCAACAAGACTAAATGTCTCGCCTTTTTGGATTTCAAATGACACATCACTTACTGCTTGAATTGTTTTTTTCTTCTCAAAAAAGCCATTTGACAACTCGAAGGATTTTTTTAGTTTCTCCACTTTTAATATTGTATTAGACATTCGCCTCACCTCGTTTCTAGTTCATATAGCCAACAACTGCATAACCTATTATTCTCTATTGCTAGACAAGCAGGTTCTTGCTCATGGCAAATTGGCATTGCCATATTGCACCTAGGCGCAAATTTACAACCTTTTGGCATATTAGATGGATTGGGTACATTTCCTTTTATGGAATCTAATTTATCTTTTTTCTCGCCTAATTTTGGAACAGATGCGATCAAGCCTTTACTGTATGGATGCTTCGGATTTTCGAATAAATCGTAAACAGATGCCTCTTCGACAACTTTACCTGCATACATAACAACAACTCTGTCACACATCTCAGCTACTACACCTAAATCATGTGTGATTAATAGGATTGACATTTTTTCTTCTTTTTGAAGTTTTTTCATAAGCTCTAATATTTGCGCTTGAATAGTTACATCAAGAGCAGTCGTAGGCTCGTCTGCAATCAGTAGATTGGGATTACATGACATCGCCATGGCAATCATCACCCGTTGTCTCATTCCTCCAGAAAGTTGATGAGGATACTCATCTACAATTTCATCTGGCCTTGCAATTCCTACTTTGGTAAGCATTGCAATTGCATGTTCTCTAGCTTCACTTTTATTTAACTTTAAGTGCACTCGAATTGGTTCCGTGAGCTGCTTACCTATTTTCATTACTGGATTTAATGAAGTCATCGGATCTTGGAAAATCATCGCCATTTGCTTGCCGCGCAATTTACGCATTTCATAGTCTGATAGATTGACTAAATTCGAGTCATTGAAATAGATATTTCCATTTGTGATTTCACCTGTAGTCCCTTGAAACAAACGCATAATGGATAATGATGTTAAACTTTTCCCACAACCAGATTCACCAACAAGACCTAACACTTCACCTTCATTGATATGAAAGTTAACTCCATGCAATATTCTCGTCTTCTGTTTATCCCTCGTAAATTCCGTTTGTAATTCTTCAACCTGAAGTAGTTTTTTAGTCATATCCTGATTCCCCTTAATCGTTCTTCGTTTTCGGATCTAATACATCTCGTAATCCATCACCTATTAAATTAAAAGCAAGAACAGTTAAAAAGATGGCAATCCCAGGTACAATTACTACATGTGAAGCTGTGCCTAAATAATCTCGACCTGTACTTAACATTACTCCCCACTCAGGTGTTTCAGGACTAGCACCTAAGCCTAAAAAACTTAAACTTGAAGCTGCTAATATTGCTGTCCCTATTCGCATCGTCACGAAAATGATAAGGCTACTTACTGTTTCCGGGAAAATATGTTTATACATAATACGACGATGTGGTGCCCCCATTGATTTTGCTGCTTCTACATATGTGTTTTCTTTGGCCTCTAAAGTGGCCCCACGAACGAGTCTGGCAAATGAAGGTATACCAAAAACCGTTACTGCGATAATCACATTATTTAAACCAGGACCCAGTATTGCTACAATGGCAATTGCTAAAAGCAAGTCTGGAAAAGAAAACAAGACATCACTTGAACGCATTATAATGCGATCCAACCATCCGCCAAAGTAACCACTCATTAAGCCTAAAATGGTTCCTAAAATCATCCCTAAAAAAACCGATGCGAAGCTAACGCTCAATGAAATTCTCGTCCCCATGATTAGTCGACTTAATATATCTCGGCCATATTCATCAGTTCCTGCTAGATGCGATTTACTAGGAGGTTCTAACAAAGCATCATAATTTGGCTTATATGGATCGAATGGTGCGATATAAGGCGCTAAGATAGCTACTAAGATTAATAAAAAAACAAATACACTTGCGATAAATGCTACTTTTTGCTTTCTAAAGTTTTTCCAAAACTCCTTCATTGGAGAGTATTTTGGTTGCATGATTACTGTTTTTTCATTTTTGTCTATTGAAACGCTATTCATAAATACCCTCCTTTAGGACTGAAGTTGAATTTTTGGATTTAGAACGCTGTATAAAATATCTACTACTAAATTGACGATAATGAATTCAATCGCAAACAGTAGAAGTGCTGACTGAATCACTGGATAATCCCGAAATGCAATTGAATCAATGAGTAAACGGCCCATTCCAGGGAAACTAAAGACTGTCTCAACAACAACTGATCCACCTAAAAGAAATCCAAATTGTAAGCCTGCAATTGTAACAACAGGTATTAAAGAATTTCTCAATGCATGTTGTATAATGACAACTGATTCTTTCAATCCTTTCGCACGGCCCGTTCGTATATAGTCTGTCTGCAATGTTTCTAATAAAGATGACCTTGTAAATCTTGCAATCATTGACATAATACCTGCGCCTAACGTCAATGAAGGCAGAATATAACTTTTGAAGCCTTCCGATCCACCAGTTGGAAGAATACCTAGTTGTACAGAAAACAATTGAATCAACAGTAATCCTAGCCAAAACCCCGGTAATGAAATACCAGATACTGCTGTTACCATTCCTAAATAATCAGGCCATTTGTTTTTAAATACAGCTGATAACGCTCCTATTAATAAACCAATAATAGTCGCCCAGATCATCGCAAAAAATGTTAAATAGATAGATGGCATGAAGCGCGATGAAAACATATCAGAAACAGGTAAACCCGTCTTTAATGATGTACCTAAATTACCTTGCAACAAATTCCCCATATAAGAAATGTATTGTTTCCATATAGGATCATTTAAACCTAACTCTTCTCTCACATTCTGGACATCTTCTAATGTCGCATCCTTACCTGCAACTAGGCGTGCAGGATCTCCAGGAATAAAGTGAATAAACAAGAATGACAGTATCGAAACTACAATAATTATTGGCAATATTTCTAACACTCGTTTTATGATATATCGAAGCATTTGTTCTCCCTCCATTTAAAAGGTGAATGCCGTGAAAATTCTATAAGTTATTAATCTAGCCATTTTTTATAAAGTAAGAAGCTGAAATTTGTTTCAGCCTCTTACCGACTAACTACAGTAATTATTTAAAATTCGCATCTTTTACATTTAATCCTCCAGGTGGATCTACAACAACACCCTCAACATCAGATCGAACACCATACACAATTTCATCGACTCCTAAGAAGATCCACGGTGCATCTTTATAAACGGTTTCTTGCACTTTACCGTATAATTCTTCTTGTTTTGCCTTATCTGAAATAGAGTTGGCTTCATCCATCCATTTATCCACTTCTTTATTATTGTAATAGGCTGTATTTGCACCATTCGGTGGGAAAGATGAGCTATGGAATAATGGTTTTGTTGCATTTGTAATATCTGATGCATATGAAGCCCAACTTACATACCACATTTGTAGTTTTGAATCGTCAGGCGTTTGTGCTCCATAGATTTCATCGGAAAGAGTTCCTTCTTCCATTGACTTAATTTCTACTTTTACGCCAATTTGTTTTAACTGTTGTTGAATGAATTGCATACCCTTCATCGTGTCAGAGTTTGTGTTACCCCAAATCTCGGCTTCAAAGCCATCAGCATAGCCAGCTTCTTTTAATAGTTCTTTTGCTTTTTGAATATTTTGTTTATATGCTTCTTGTTGTTTATAGTAGATAGTTTTAGATGGAATAATTGAATCTAACGGAAGACCTAATCCAAAATTAACTACTTTTATAAATGCGTCTTTATCCACTGCATAGTTAAATGCTTGTCGTACTCTTACATCATTAAAAGGCTTTTTATAAGTATTTATTGATACATATCGTGCGATTGTTGAAGGGATTTTATTTACTTGGATGTCTTTATTTCCTTCAACTTCTTTAATATTTTGAGATGGTACAGGATAGATAACTCCCGCCTCTCCCGTTTTCAACATTGCTACACGTGATCCATTTTCTGGTACTGGTTTAAAGGTGATTTTCTTAACTCGTTCACCTTTCTCCCAATAATCATCAAATCTTTCTATTGATAAATGATCACCTTGAACCCATTCAACAAATTTATAAGCGCCCGTACCTACAGGTTTTTTTGGAATATCTGCTGGATTTTCCTTCACTAATTTAGGGCTAATAATTTTAGCTACTCCAAAACGAGTTAACATTGGGCTATATGTTTCCTTTAAAGTAATTATTATTTCGTATTCACTAGGTGTTTCGATTTTTTTAATTAAACTAAAACCACGTGAATTTAATCGTAAGCTCTTGTCTTTCATTATCCGTTCAAAATTCACTTTAACTGCTTCAGCATTAAAGTCTTCTCCATCATGGAATTTAATACCTTGATGTAATTTAAAAGTATAAACAAGTGCGTCTTCACTAACTGAATAGTCTTCAGCAAGTACATTTATTATTTGACCTTCAGCGTCGAACCCAAGCAGGCCTTCTAACATAGCCGATTGCACTGAGTTAGAATTTGTATCTCCTGTATTATGAGGATCCATTGAAATGAAGTTTTCATTTACTGCGACAACCAATTCTTCTTTCTTTTCAGTAGTCGGCTCTTTCTCCCCTTTGCCTTCACTACTATTTGTTTCTTTCTTGTCATCAGAACATGCAACCATGAAAATGGCGCAAAAAACGACTAACAACAGAACTTTCCAACCTTTCCTTTGCAGCATTAACCCATCCCCCTTGTTCTCACTAATTCAAAGACTATATCTATTAAAAAGATGAACAATTTCAAAATGAACAGTCTTGAATATGTGAGAAATTTTATTAAATAATTTCTTAACAGAGCATATGCTTAGAAAAATGATTTTAACACCATGAAAATAATTATTATATAATTCAGTTATTTTTGAGCATATTTATATAGATTTTTATATTAATTACTCCATTGGTGAAAAAAACAAAAATAGCAGGCTCTCCTTTTGAAAGAAGAGCCCGCTACAAAGATTAAATGAATTAATCTGCGATTGGATTACTCAAGATAATAGAGATAACTGTATTGATAACTACTAACGAAACTGTTTTCTATTGATTAATTACTATTACAATAAAAAAACAGATTCCTCCATACTAGAAGAATCTGTTTTAATCTATATAAAATGCCTTTGCAATAGGCAGTATTTTAACCAATGAGAGCATGTTTTACTACTTCATAAGCTTGGCAAATTGCATTTTTGTTTTCTGCAGATTCACTTTCTAGCATTTCACATGCAAAATCGTATAAATTTGAATCTGCTCCAGAAGCAACAGCATACATTACTTCTTCTTGAAGTTTTTCAACGTAAAATATGATTTTCTGATCCATCATGAAAAAACTCCTTTTATTATATTAAATGCACCACCCCGGTCAAAGATGTGTATGGGCTATTGATGTATTATCTTTATTTATTTTATAACGTCAGACATCTTACTTCTACTATTTTAATTCAATTTTAACACATACTTTGTCTATTATTTGACAACAAATTCTTCCTTTATAATTGGAGAGCTTTCATTAATACACAAAAAAGAAGTGTCCTTTTTTGAGGACACTTCTTTTTCTAAAGCATTATACATTTACTTCAAAATTGATAATGACATCCATAAACGCAGCTCCATATTTCTCTAGCTTGTTTGCTCCTACGCCGTTTACTTCTAAAAACTCGTTTGCTGTCTTTGGTCGTTTTGCACACATATCTTGTAATGATTTGTCGGAGAAGATAACAAATGGAGGTACATTCGCTTCATCTGCCAATTGTTTTCGAATTTTACGTAGTTCTTCAAATAACGGATCGTTTTCAGCAATTTGTCTGGTGACAACAACACCTTTACGTTGCACTTTCACTTTACCGAGGAGTACATCTTTACCTTTTTCTGAAACAAAAATAGTTGGCATGTTCCCCTGCTTCACAGATAATAAATCTTCAGCAATCATAAACTCTATGAAATTGGATACTTCTTTAACAGTCATATTTTTCATAATGCCATATGTGGAAAGTCTATTTAAGCCGAAGCTGATAACTTTTTGATTTTGAGATCCGATTAATACTTGAGCAATCATTGTTTTACCGAATTTCTGACCCATACGGATTACACAACTCAGTACCTTTTGTACATCTTCAGTAACATCAAAAATCTCACGATCGTCCTTGCAATTTGCACACTTCCCACAAACTTCCGCATTTTCTTCACCGAAATATTTCACAATATATTGCTGTAGGCATTGCTCTGTATGGCAATAATCTGCCATTCCTTGTAATTTAGCGAGTTCTCCGGGAATACGTTCTCGGTCCTGTGATTGGTCGATTAAAAAACGTTGTGTTTGCACATCTTGAGAGGCATACAAAACAACACATTCACTCGGCAAACCATCACGTCCTGCTCTTCCTGCTTCCTGATAATAACTTTCCATGTTCTTCGTTAATTGGTAATGAATAACATATCTGACATTGGATTTATCGATACCCATACCAAAGGCATTTGTCGCGACCATTACTTGTGCTTCGTCCTTTAGGAAACGTGTTTGCTCCTGTTGACGGAAAGCCTCTGGTAAACCTGCATGATATTTTGCGACGGAAATACCAGCTTTCATCAACACATCATATACATGATCCACTGCTTTTCTTGTTGCAGCGTATATAATACCGACTTCATTAATATTTTGTTTAACAAAATCTTTAATGTAACGGTCTTTGTCTTGTCCTAAAACAACTGAAAAAGAAAGATTACTACGAGCAAATCCAGTAATAACAGTATTTGCATCAGTAATTTGTAAGATGCGGCAAATGTCTTCCCTTACTTCTGGTGTTGCAGTCGCTGTTAGTGCTAAGACAACGGGTTTCTCTTCAAAAATAGTCATCAATCGATTAATAGCGCGATAGCTAGGACGGAAATCATGTCCCCATTGTGAAATACAATGGGCTTCATCTACGGCAATCAATGGTACTTTTATATTCTTTAACTCAGACAAAAACTGAGGCGATTCTAGTCGTTCAGGAGCGATATATAAAAGCTGATATCTTCCTTCATGTAAGTTCTCCATTGTTTCACGTAATTCACTTGCAGATAATGTACTATTAATAAACGCAGCCGAAATACCGACTTCAAGTAGCGTATCCACTTGGTCTTGCATAAGAGAAATAAGAGGTGAAACAACAATAGTTGTACCCTCTAGTAACAGCGCAGGAATTTGATAACAAATTGACTTACCTCCACCTGTTGGCATAACACACAAACTCGATTTCTGTTCTAAAACATTCGAAACTATTTGTGCTTGTCCCTCGCGAAAATCGTCATAACCAAAATATTTTCCTAGCAGATGTTGTGCTTCTTCAAACATTCACCTACCCCCTTCAATACGTTTATATGTCCTTCCATTGTAACATTTAATAGATTGAAAGGCTTTTAATTAGACACAGTTCAACAGTTTATTATATTTTAAATTTTTTTATCCCATTTAAAAAAATACAAGCCCAAAAGACTAATGCCATTGTCTTTGGGCTTGGTAAAATTACAATTTAAATTCAACTGATTTATATTCCATTTTTGTGAGTAATTATTTTTTGATAATCCTCTTTCTTCATTCCGATATACTCTGGGCCAAATATTGAGAGCCCTTTTTCACTTTCCCAAATAGATGGGGCTGGGAAAGTTAATACTGCTACTTCCATTCCTTCTTTACAAGTTGGGTTCAGCAATGGTTCACCAGTTTGATAATCAAGGATGATAATTAGTTCTGGAATAATAGAAACGACCTTATCTTCGATTCTAGCAATCATATTTTCATTTCTAAACTCTATGGACATCTTAACTGTTAGAGTATCAGAATTAATATCAATCGTTCCCTCTATGAATCCCCCAACATCTTTCCAGGATGCTTCGCAAACTGTTCCTTTGAAAAGAAGGTTTCCTTCTCCTGCTCTAGTGATTGCCTCAATGGGATTAACACCCTTTTCATTTGCTAGTCGCATTGCTCGACCAACTGATTCTGCTTTAGAAATCGTGCCTGCAATAACTGATGATCTAAACTTTTTCCCTTTAACGGGATGATCGCATATCCCAGAATAGTTTCCAGAAATTGTTGCAAATGTTCTAGCTATAGCTTCTGCTCGATCATGATTCGCAACTGTTTCTACAACTAATGTATCTCCATAGCGATTTGCTAAAGCAAAAGGTGCAATTGAAACGTCAAAAATATTGAATGTTGTATGCGCTAAATCCGGCACTGCTCTACCCGCAGGATCTGCATCTATCAAAGGAATATCTAAACTAGCTGCTACTTCCATGGCCCATGCGGTGTTTGCGCCAAGTTCTGTTGCACATATTCCCCTAATAGGTTCTATTAAATTTTCTTGCAGAATTCTGGTTGCAATTGTTGAAACATTTTCTTCTACAGTCTTTAAGTGATTTAAACTTTGTACTACATCATCTGAAGGAGGTGCAACTGAACCTACATAATATGGAGATGCTACAAGCCAGTCGTCCTCCACATCTTCTTTATCTATTAACTTAATCTCTTTTCCATTACGATAAATGTTCTTTATAATTTCAAGGCCTTCTAATAATTTTCCACCTCCTCCAGTTCCGTAAATACATGCTCCATACAAAACATCTTCTGCTTCTTGCAAATTTAAAGTTCTCAAATAATCACCTATTTTACCTTTCCTTACTCCACTTTTGTAAATTGATCTGGACGTAATTTATGCTTAACCTTCATTAAGATAAGGTAGATTATTGCCGAAACGAATAATGATTGAATGGCTGGTATTCCCATTTCATTGGTATACTGAGTATAGTAAGCAATTGCAATGCCAATTGCCATTGCAATTGTAGCCATCCAGTTCCAGCCAGGATTATCAGTATACGTTTGACTACGAATAAAGAAAAAGTCCGCAATCATAATACCAGCAATAGGTCCGTAAATAATTCCTGAAACATATAAAAAATCTTCAAAGTAATCTAATACTCCTCCTAAAGCCATACCAACCCCTAAAATTGTTCCTAAAAATGTAAGTAACGCACGTCCCTTACCTGAGTTAATATTCAACATATTAGCCATAGAAAGGCCCATACTATAACTATTTACTATTTGACTAGTCCATGTAGAAAGCCATAATATTAGGAAACCCCACAAAGGAAAACCAAGTCCTAACATAATATGTACTATGTCTGCTTCCCCTGCACCAACTGCCATTATTGCCCCAACAAAAAATAAGGGAAATCCTACGCCCACAATACCTAATGGAATTAGAATATTATCTTTTACTTTAGGCTTTGCATACCTTGTATAATCTTGAACACCCACCCATTGTGATACATTCATGCCTAAAACTAAACTAATAGCAGCTAGTATCGTTATACTCGATTCAGGTTGCCATGATGCAACTTTTTCCCAGCCCGAATCTTTCATGACTAAATAGATTCCTGTTACTACCAAAAGAAGCCCTGCAGGAACAGCAATAATATCTGTCCACTTCATTGAAGACATTCCAAAAATAGATGGAATCGCAAAAAGCAATCCACAAACAGTGGTAATAAGCGCTAGCATCCCCCAGTTATTTTCATAATCTACACCAATCATTGCTGCAATAGCTTCTCCTGTTACAGCCGTTTGCAATGCCCACCAACCTAATCCAACGAAAAACGTGATTAATCCAATAATCCATCTTGCTTGAACATGTCCAAAACTACTTCTTGCCAATACGGACGAAGAAATTCCTGTTTTAGCCCCCATATATCCAGTGATTGCATTACCAATCCATTGAACAATGAAAAGAGAAATGAATAATATCCAGAAAATTTCCGTAATACCAAAGTAAGTGGCAAGCAACGCACCCGTTAATAAGACCGGTATAGAAAATTCTAACCCTCCAAAGATTACTGCTGGAATTAGCCAATGTTGTCGCTCATTTAATGGAACAGGAGATAGTGCTTCATCTGATGATACTGATTTAGTTTTCTTTCCATTACTAGTCATCAATCTCTCCCTTTCAAAAATCTTTTTCTTTCTTCTATTTCCTGCTTAATTTCATAAGTTTTCGGATCAAGAACAACCCCAAACTTCACCTCAGCATCTTGGACAGAAAAGTATCCATTCTTCACATCACTTTGAATTTGTTGAAGAGAGCGTAAATGTGGATTCCCATAGCCTCCTCCAGTTCCTGTTACTAATTCAAGTACATCTCCTTTCTCCAAGAGATATCTAGCATACATACCATAAGGCCCATCTATTTCTCCATTACGCTTTTTCACAAAAAATTTGTTTGTTGATCCTTCTTCTCCGTCATTCACACCCCACGGTGCAAATTTATGTCGACCATAAGTTACAGTCGCCTTAGCGTCTTTAGAAAGCACACGATATGAACGAATAACTCCCGCTCCACCTATGTATTCTCCAGCGCCTTTTCCATCACAATTTAGTTTATATTCATCTATCATGACTCCGTAGCGAGCTTCCGCAATTTCAACTGGAATATTATAAGTCTCACCGTCCCCAATACAGAATTGACCACGAGCACCATCTTGACCTACACCTGCTCCCCATCCACCAACAGATGGTTCTACTATTAAATACGGCTCTTTAGTACCCGAGTGTTCTCCGGACAAAGTAACAGAACAAACAGAAAGGAAATGACCTGCTGTTAATCGATCTGGTAAAACAGGAGCAAGTGCTTGCCAGACTAAGTCTCCTCCAGATGAACCACTTTCCCAATAGTTTGATACTGGCGCAGGTCGTTCTGCTGAAAATATTGATCCTTTATCCGTAAATACCTTCAAAGGTCTAAATACACCGTCATTTGCATCTTGTGAAGGATTCGTAATCGCTAAAAACACCGTCCTTACATCAGTTACAAGTGTAGTGTAAGAACCATTTACTGGTCCTGGAACTTGCGGATGACTCCCTCTAAAATCACAAATAAATTCGTCATCCGTAATAGTTACTTTCACTTGAATTCTAAAAGGCCCATTGCCAAGTCCATCCCCATCGATATAGTTACTTGCTTCATATACTCCATTTGGAAGTTTCTCTATTTCTTTCAATGCCATTTGTTCACCTTGTTGTAAAAGTAATTCTATTGAAGCTTCCACTGTTTCTTTTTCATACTTATCACAAAGCTCCCTGAAACGTCTTTCTCCTATTTTCAGAGCCGCAATTTGTGCCCACATATCACCTTCCGATAAATCTGGAAATCTAACATTGCTCTTGATCATTTCTATTAACGCCGTATTCATTTCACCTTTATTACTTAATTTAATACAGGGAAATTGTAAGCCTTCTTGGTAAATATCAGTTGAATCATTTGTAAACGACCCAGGATCTTTTCCGCCTACTTCTGTCCAATGTGCTTTGTTAGCTGAAAAACCTAGTAGCTCACCTTCATAAAATATTGGGAGTACAAGGCCCACATCCGACAAATGTGTTCCTCCTCCTCCGTATGGGTCATTTATGATGAAAATATCTCCAGGATAGATATCATTTTTAGCACTATACTTTGTTATTACATCTTTCACCATATAACTTAATGTCCCGATAAATCCTGCGACTCCATTACCTTGAGTTAATAATTGCCCTTTTTTGTCTGTTAAACCACAAGCAAAGTCTAGTACTTCATAAATAATTGGACTCATAGAAGTTCTTGCTAATGTATAAAACATTTCATCTCCAATAGACAAAAGTGTATCTTTTACAATTTCCAATGTGAATGGATCTTGTTCTTTAAAAAGTTGTTTTATATCACTCATTTATATCTACTCCTGTATCAATTATTAGATTTCCATAAATATCCGCATGTACTTTCTGACCATTTTCAATTATTGTTACCGCCGCTTTTTCTTCAATTATCGCAGGTCCAAATATTTTTTCTTCAGTTGGAAGTAATTCTCTATCATATATAGTTGTCTCTTCCCAACCAACCTTTTCAAAATAAACAGGACGATGTTCAATAATGGCATCTTCTAAGTAACCTGAATTTTCAATCTTTTTTAATGATGGTTTATTGATATTCCCCAGCGCCACTATGTGCATGCTTACAATTTCAGTTGGTGAGTCATCTAAACGAAAAGTAAAATTCTTCTCATGCATTTCATGGAAATCATTAATCAAATCATTTATTATCTCTTCCGTCCAATCTCCATTAGAAACTGGAACTTTTACTGAGTGTTCCTGCCCTAAATAACGAATATCTACGAAACGTGTAAACACTACAGTCTCTTCAAATTCTTCTTTTTTAAATTGTTCAAAGGCTTTACTCTCAATCTCATGCCATCTTTTGTTAATCTCTTCTAGGTCTAATTCTTCCAATCTTTTAACATACGTTTGAATATAGTCATGACGTAATTCCGTCATTAACATTCCCCAAGCTGAAAATACTGGCGAAGCAAAAGGAATAACTACTTTTTTCACACCCAATTCCTTTGCTAATGAGGCTGCATGCATAGATCCTCCTCCTCCAAAAGCAACTAATGTGAAGTTTCTAGGATCATGTCCTTTTCGAATAGAGATAAGCTTTAATGCAGTCAACATATTAGCATTAGCAATTCGAATAATACCTAATGCCGCTTCCTCGACACTCACATCAAAAACTTTTGCAATACGCTCTTCTAGTACTGATTTCACTTTTTCCATATCCACTTGATAATCAAAGTTTTTAGCTGATAATCTCCCGACGTATAAATTGGCATCTGTAGTTGTTGGTTCCGTTCCACCTTTGTTATAAGCAACCGGGCCCGGCAAAGCTCCTGCCGATTGAGGTCCAACTTTCAATGAGCCTCCTTCATCAACCCACGCAATTGAACCTCCTCCATTCCCAATTTCTACTATGTCAACTACAGGTACTTTAACTGGATATCCCGCGGTACGACTGTTTTTCTCTATATAGTAATCTGTAGAAACTTTCATCTCCCCATCTTCAATTAAGGAACATTTGGCAGTAGTCCCTCCGATATCGAATGCTATAATGTTTGATACTCCTATTTGAGCTCCTAATATAGCTGAAGCATAAACCCCAGCAACAGGACCAGACTCCAACATATTAATAGGTAGTTTTTTTGCCTGTTCAAATGTAGTAGTACCTCCATTTGATTGCATAATGTAGTTTTTCCCATCTGATATTATCTTTAACTCATCTTGTAACTTATCAATATATGTAGATGCGATTGGTTGTACATATGCATTAAGAACCGTTGTACTAGCTCTCTCGTATTCTCTCCATTCCATCGTTACCTCGTGAGAAACTGTTACAAAAACTTCTGGCCAATGATTTTGGATTATTTTTTTTGTTTCTAACTCATGAATTGGGTTTACATATGAATGCAAGTAGACAACCCCTATTGCTTCTACTCCTTCTGCCTTAAACTCCTCAATTATTTGAAGAATTCCTTCCTTGTTTAATGATTGAATAACCTCTCCTTTGTAATTAAGACGTTCGTCAACTTCTTTTCTCAAATATCTTTCTACAAAAGGAGTAGGTTTTTCATATCGTATATTAAATAGATCTGGTCTGTTCCCTCGAGCAATTTCTAGTACGTCTTTAAAACCTTTTGTAGTTATTAAGCCTGTTTTAACTCCTTTTCTCTCTGTAATTGCATTTATTACAACTGTAGACCCGTGAATAAACTGTCTCATTTGTTGCTTATCAATTTCATTTTTCTTGATTACATCAATTACTCCTTTTTCAAAATTAGGCGGTGTCGTCGATGTTTTATCTACCCTTACAACTCCATTATCATCCATATATACGAGGTCGGTGAACGTACCACCTATGTCTGTAGCTACTCTCATTTCTACTCCTACTCCTTTGACTAAAATTATTAATAAATTATTGGTGTTAAAACGCTTAAAAGTAATGTTTCTTGGTTCAATGGATTTTTCCACATATGCTCTGTTGTTGAAGGAAAATGAATCGATTCTCCCTCTTGTAAGCAATACTCTTCATTATCAATAACGAAAATAATAGCTCCTTTTAATACGTAATAAAATTCTTCTCCAGGGTGACTAAATGTAAATTGATCTACTTGTAATGGTGGTACTACCACAGTCAACGCTTCTAGTTCACGTTCAATAAAATGGCCACTTAGCTTTGTGTAGGTTGAGTCTGAGCCAGTAAGTTGAAAAGGTTTTTGATCTTCTAATTTGTGTGTATATTTCACTTCAATATCTTTCTGAAAGAAATCTACCATATCCACATTCAATGCATCTGCAATTTTCTTTAAAGATGTTATTGCCAATGATGATGAACCTCTCTCTACTTGAGATAGAAATCCTACCGATAATTCTGTCTTTTCACTCATCTCTTTTAATGTAAGCTCTTTCATTTTGCGGATTTCTCTAATCTTTTTAGCAATACTTTCCACTATTTTTTAGTCTCCCCTCAAAAATTATAGTAATACTTAACTTCCTATCATACTATCATAATTTTTAAAATATTCAAATTAATAATTGGGTTTTTATAGAAACAGCTTATTGAACACCTTCAATCTAAAGTAGTATTTGTTACTTTAAGTTCTACCTTAATAAAATTTATTTTGACCAAATATAGAGGTCAATGTAATCGCATAACAAAAATGCTGTTCAAAAAATGGGCATGAAATATTCTAAAGTTTTTGGCAAAGAACATTTAACAGCCCATTTATCGAGACATAGTTTCGGAACTTATTTATACAACAGGACTGGAAAAATCAGAGGTGTTCAAAAAGCACTTGGACATTCATCTATGGAGACTTCTCAGTTTAATACGCACTTATTCGAAGATTTTGATTGTCGTTTAATTGACGTAGCATTCACAGAGAAATAAAACAAAAAAAGGACCAAGGGAGTTGAATTCCCTTGGTCCTTTTAAATTTAGGATATGTTTAACTTGATGATTATTTTTTAAATTTTATAAGCATATTTAAGATTTTAATCTCAATTACGATTATTTTCGAGTGGCGAGTAATCAATAATCGCCTCCGATTAAAAACTAAATAACGCCAACACAATGACTAATAAAGAGACTGCCATATAGACATAAAGATAAAAAAATGTACACTGCAAGATAGGCTCCATTAGGTAATGGCCTATCTTTACAAGGTACATTTTTTGTTTTTATAATATTAAAATAAACTAGTCATGATTCAATACGTACTCATCATAACTCAAGTCTTCCGAAATATTTAAGCTATCATTTAATGTTTCAAATAGTTCTATTTGGTTAGCATATAAAGAATCAATCTTATCTAATGCTTCTTCTGATTCCATCTTGACTTGCACTCCCATTCGTAAATTATTCACAAATAACATACGAACTTTCTCAATCTCTTTGAAATTCTTCATTATTAATAGGACAGTATCATACTCTTCTGCAGAAAAATTCTTTCCGTATTTCTCTTGAAAAGCTTCAGCTTCTTCTTCCCAGTATGAAACTTGTATTTTTGCAAAATCATATTTCATATCAGCATATTCAGTAGCATCTTTTTGCTTAACACCATCGGATGTAACATAGTTAATAAAGCTATCCATTTCATTATCTATAATATTATTTTCTTTATCAAACTCATATAAGCTTTGATAAAATTTTTCACGATAAATTGCATTATAATAAGTAGATGATTGTTTTAAATTTGACAGAAATTTTTTCTTTTCTTTATAACTTAAACCATCAATTTTCTTTAATAAATGATCCCCAAGAGATTTTACGACTTCTCCATCATTAATTTTTACCTTTTCATCAACGTTAAAAGCGTCAGCATATAAATTTAACGTGTATTTAATGGATGGAAATTCTTTTTCCGAAAAGTAGCCTTCTTTAACATAAGTTTTGTTCTTATAGAGAGTTTTAATACTTTCAACAATTTTTTGAGTTTGCTGATCGATTTTTTCCATATCAGCCTTACTCATACTTTGTTGGGATACTTTTGTTTCTTCAGGAGTACTTGTAGGTGAAGTACATCCTGTTGCCAGTAAGCTTGCTGCTAATAACGGTATAATTATCTTAGTATTCAATATGTATTCACGCCTTTATAATTTATTCTATGTCATTATACCCTATTATAAATATCAAAAAAAGACCAGTAACAAAATATCGAATAGTCTTTTACTCCTATCTATTATGTATAAACCCACTAATTCACCGTAATTGTCTTTTAAAGTTTTTGTCTATCAACGTCTTGTTGCGCTTAAGTTCTTTAAACATCTGAACCTTATATAACTCATACTCTTCTTAGCTGTATCTGTAAGTTGATAAAAGACAAATTCTTGAAAGCCAATGCCCTTCTCTCTTTTAATTATCTTTTCTTTAATAGTAACCTCATCCCTAGTTAATTCATACAAGCCCCCTTTTCTTCGCTTTGCAAGCGGTTATTCCAGGAACTTGCTACTGGTGATGCGATCTTTATTCTTAGCTGCCCACTTCCAGAAATGATTTACATCTATAACTAATTCATGTAAGGTAATGAACCCCGAAGCAATTCTTGTATTCCCAATACCTAATTTATCTACTTTCGATTCAATTACTGCAGTTGTATTACCTAACCTTGAAACGATCTGCTCAAATGATAATCGCCAAGTGCTTTCTTCTAAAAAATCCACATCATCTGTAGTTGTTCAAACAAATAAATCCTCCATTCTAAAAAGAAAGACCGAATCCAATTAAGAATTCGGTCTAGTTAATGCAACCTCTTGATATTAGGCTGTCAATAGATATATTTATTTTTAAAAGGCAGTTTTGATTAGAATATACTCTATATACTTACCACTTACAGTCTTTTTATAACTTCATTAATAGTATAATCAATTTTATCAATCGCAATCGATCCACCAAGCAAGATAGATAAGTTGCCTCAGTTATCCGACTTATTTCTAAATTTTAAAGAAAGTAGAACAATTAATTCCTCGAGCTATTTCTTTTTCTTATGTGAAGCATAAGTTTTTCTATTTGGTCCTTTTGCAACAAAGCGGGTAACTTTTTTCACTTGATCCATTGTAATGCGCGGTGTCACACCTTGTATCCATTCTGGATCAAATGTACCGTTCCATTTCGGATCCAGATTAGAAAGCTTTTCAAAATCAAAGACTATTTCCCATGATTTTTCAACCCTCTCAGTAGACCATTCATTTCGAAGATGATCTTCCCATTCTTTTTCACTAGTCGTATATGGGCCTTCGTTTAATACATGGTGCCAACTTGAAAAATCAGACCAAAGAATATCTTCATCTGGTATTTCTAATTTAAGAATAACTCCACGGGTTCCTCTAGATAAAAGAGCCGATTCGTTTCTACCAGGGCGGCGTTTCCATACCCAAACAGGATATGAATGCCCTTCGTAGTTTGGTAATCGTTTTTTCATTTGTTCAATCATCCAACTATACGGTTTATCAAATATATCCGGATCTTCAATATGTTCTTTAGACCCCTCATAATACCCTTGCTCTCGCATCATTTTGTATATTGATTCTGGATGTACGGTATAAACTATCATGATTTATTTCCCTTTCTTAATTCCGGTTGTCTTTTTAAAGCTGATTCAAGTTCAATATTTATTAACTCCAGAAATCTACTAGCTATTAAGAGATTCCATTAAATAAACTGATTCCGTATGACAACGACCATGGTAATAGCAATGATACAAAAAATAATAACACCCACCGTCATAATCGTACCCATAGATGCACCGTACAATTTAAACGGTTCTGGGGGCGCCTCATTTGACGGATCACTCGCTAAAAAATTTGCTACTGCCATCATATGTAAAAAACGTTCTTGCGAAAAATTATTATGTAATTCAATTTGCTGTTCTGCTAAATAGCTTTGATTCCACTTTGTTTCATCCCCTATAAACACTTTACCATCATGAGCCATCCATACACCTAACTGTTGTTCGTTAATTTTTGTAATGGCTTTTGCTAATTCTCCGTCATTATCTAGTGGATGATTCATTAGATAAATCCGTAATTGATGTTGAATCTCGGCTATATCATTACTTGTAAGAATTGTTTCGAGTTGAGTAGGCATTATTATGTCTCCCTTTTCAAATACTAAGCGCTTACACAATTGTAGTACAGATAGCTCAATTTCGTAATAGGGTTCACTGAATAGCCTTATATATACTTTTTACTGTTACCCTAATCTACTCACAATATACCAATTTGATATACTTTTTTAAAAAAACCCTACAACTTATCTAAAAAAGAAATCAAAACAAAAAAAGAGTGTTATACACCACTCTCTTTTAACCACTAAAAATATTTAATCAATTGTTAACCAAAAATCATCGTTAAAAATTTTGCAACTAACTTATCTGCACCAGTAAGAGGATTAATAATAAATACAGTAACAAAAACTCCTGCAAGAAATGGCCATATAATTCTTTTACGCGAATTTTTCCTTGCTTCATTGTTTTTCAAATTATTCATTATACTCCACTCCTGTTCTTCTTAATCTTGCAAATATCAACTTTTGGACAAGGGAACTTACATATCCATTTATATTCTCATCAAGGATGTACATTATCTTCTCCATTTAGATAACTGACTTCCTCCTTAACATAAAAAAAATATAATAAGAGACTAACTATTTTATCTATTATTTTACATTTATATGTACTTTTTGTAAAAAAAGATATAAGCCGTAGTATGCTGTACTGATAAATCAAACCATAACAAAAACTCCGTAAAAAAGAGAGATCTTACTGCTCTCTTTCTTAGCACTAAATAAAACTCTCATCAGTGCCCTTTTAATCATTGTCACTATTATAAATTTACCCATAGAAAACTACTTGCAGTACGTATATTCAGATAAACAATATGTATCTCTCCTTCAAATGGTTATACTATATAAGAATGAAATGATTTATGGGAGGAATTACTTTGACTACAAAAGGTTATTTAGCAAATGGATTATTTGGATTAGGCGACCGCTTAGTAAATGAAATGGTTGCAAAAGCAGTACGCGAGGCAGTGCCAGGTGTGGATTTATATGTACCTCAAGAAAATATGGCGATCAATGATAAGTCATCTTATGCCAATAGTTTAGCAATTGCAGGTGCTGATATTGAGGCTCTAAAAGCAAGTGATTTCTTAATCGCTATCATTGATGGTGTTGAAATTGACTCTGGTGTTGCTGCTGAAATTGGTGCATTTTCGATGCTAGACCGCCCTATTTTCGCACTATACTCTGACACACGCCAACAAGGTAGAGATAATACAAAGAAAATCGATGCTTTAATCACAGATGGAACGGAAAATCAATTTGCCTACCGTAACCTGTTTGTCATTGGTTTAATCAAACAAAACGGCATGATCGCTTCTTCAATTGAAGATTTGATTGAAGGAATGCGAGAAAGAAACATAGCAATAAAAGAAGTTCAATCAGTTAACAAGTAACAGGAATACTTACTTTCACATAAATAAAAAAATCAATCTATTGCAGGAATATCCATCATTCTAATGAATATACATAGAAAGATTCATTACGGAGGATGATAGAGGTGAAAGATGTGATAGATGGTATCAATTATTGGATTTATTACGTTCCTAAAGAAATCAAACGTATGTCTGAAATAGATGTAACTAAAAGACCATCGCCAACTAAATGGTCAAAAAAAGAAATACTAGGACACCTATGTGACTCAGCTATTATGAACATAGAACGATTCATTAAAATTCAATATGAAAAACAGCCCTATGTACTTCCCACTTACAATCAAGATGAATGGGTAGCTAAGCAAAATTATCAAGATACCTCTATCGAGGAGATTTTGACTTTATTTTACGTTTTAAATAAACAAATCATCGCCATAATCAATAATATTCCTGATGAAAAACGTTCTTACTTATGTGACATTGGAAATAAGGAACTTAAAACATTAGATTGGCTCATTCAAGATTATTACGATCATATGGAACATCATCTTAAGAAACAAATTTTCAAGTAATACTAATAGTAAGTTATAGACATTAAAAAGGTGCTTCAAAAGCCAAATATCTGGCTCTTGAAGCACTTTTTATGTTAAAGATAGATTGTGATTTTCTATTTTCAATCCTTGAGTCAAAATTCGTTTCAAAAACTTCCCTATCAAGTACGGTTTAGTCATCTATTTATTAAAGGTACAGTAACCCCATTATCTATTACCATCAATGATTAATAAATAGATTGACAGAGAAAAATTGAACTGTATTCATTCACTCAACCCAATTTATATTCTAACATAAATATCCAATTCACTTATTGAGTGTTATTCCAGAAAATGGCCCTTAAATGAAAATAAGCTCTTATCCTTTTTTGAAGGCTAGCGCCCCATAAATGATATGGTTCTCCGTAACTAATATAAGTGCGGTTTTATATTATATTTTAATCTCATCAAAATTATCTAGTTCTTCAAAATCTACATCAATAATTTCTGGATTATTCTTTTTAAGTTCCTCAAAGCTTTTTCTAACATCTTCTGAAGAAAGATTCATATTTTCCTCTAGGGCTTTTGAGAGTCTATTCCCCATTTTCGTCATAGAAGCAAATGTTAGCCCTCCTGAGACTACACCTCCAACAACTGGAATAACTTTTGATATTCCTTTAGCAAAGGTATCCTTAGTAACTTTCACTCCAATATAGCTTGCTATTTTTTTTAATATTGGGTAATAAATTGTCTTCATTAAAGCTTTATTCGGAAGTTTTTTCAATGCTTCCTTAGATAATTGAGATGACAACACTTTTATTGTTGCTGTTGCTCCTCCCACTCCAAACATCACACCTAAAAATAATACCAAGTCTCCGTTTACCTTTTCTACATCTAATCCATCATCATCCCAGAAATCCTCATATCCATAAATATAACCTAATTCTTGAGATAATCTTAATGCCATGCCAAAAAACTGTGCTGTATCAGCTGGTATTGTAGCAGCCATTGCTAATCCTCCTGGTACACCTGCAGCAAATGAGACACTAGAACTTTTCATAGTTCGATCTGAGATAACCTTTTTTGCGACTTTATTTATTATCTTTTTATCGATATTAGCGTTTATTGGACCTTTTTCAATTATTTCTGCTAATTGATTTGGGGATACATGTTTAGAAAAATTTTTGGCTAATAATTCATCTCTATTAACTTTAACTCCCGGTAACTTGACTGCATTTGTTATTAAAACTTCAAACATTCCAGATTCATTTGCCATTATTCATCTCTCCCTATATTAAGAACCATATATATACATATATTTTACAATAAAATCAGATGTATTACTCATTTTTATATTTTGAACAAATCGTAAAAAGGAGCAGATAAGTCATCTGCTAATGCCCTATCCGCTCCCTTGCCCTGTTAAATAATCTTCTTCAATAATCTGGTCTCATACATAAAGAAAGAGCTAATTTCTACTATAGAATTGCGCCTTAATCTGGAATAACTAATTACTTAAAATCGATTTATTGTTATCAAGCCAATTTAATTTCATATACATATATTAATGACTAGTTGGGAGTGATTTAGTATGAGTGAAATCGCTTGTTTAGTGTGGGGGGGAGTACATTTTCGTAAAGGATATTACGAAATAGATGTAGATATTGATATTTATCCAACCGCTGATAATGATGTTAAGGTTAGAACAAGTAGTTATGAAGATGTACATATAGATGTTGACGTAGATGTAGATACTTCAATTTATAATGAAATAGTAGAAAAGGGGGATATTTCCTTAAAATTAATATCTGAAGAAAATAATAGGTATATTCGTTATGATAAATCTGTTGATACTTATAAATATATTTGTGAAGATTGTGGGTTCATCATGAGCTTTATTAAAGAAAAAAACGTAGCAAGTAAATCAGAAGAGAATAAACGTAAACAAAAAGAAAACACCTATGTTTGGACAAATTTTGGAAAATAAAGACCTTAAATAGCACCCTAATACTAATAACATTGTAAACGAACAAATTAAAAGAGCGTGTTATGAAAAATGATTAATCAAAACACGCTCTAAATATATTCTATTGAATCATCCTTTTTGCTAAATTTGTTTGATTTTTTATGTTTTATTTCCTCCATTTAAGCGCCCGATTGTGGAAGAACAAATACTAAACCTCAGTACCTAAAAGCCTTAACATATATTTATGATACGGTTCACTGTGGTTATTTAAGAGACAAAAAAGACAATGGTAAACCAATCTTACCATTGTCTTTTTGTTTTTTTCATCCGGATGTTTCCACACTCTAAATGTGCAGAGTGTGGAAACACAAGGGTGTCGGTAGGTTTATGTTGGACACGATTCTCTAGAAAGAGCGTGTCTATTTTTTTCTAGTTGATGCGACGAACTTTCAATTAATCATAGAACAGCGCCCTAACTCTCAGTATTTCATTTGCATCA
Source organism: Viridibacillus sp. KH_047 (assembly GCF_057838945.1). Classification (NCBI taxonomy): domain Bacteria; kingdom Bacillati; phylum Bacillota; class Bacilli; order Caryophanales; family Caryophanaceae; genus Viridibacillus; species Viridibacillus sp. KH_047. The sequence continues at coordinate 2,578,581 of NZ_CM174479.1, forward strand.
CCGACGTGTTAGATGATGCAATATACAGACAAAAGACACAAACTCTATAGTTTGTGTCTTTCATATCCTCTCAACTAGAAACCATAGTTAACTTACTTCTAGCGGAGTTGACTCCTTCACTTCTAGTGGAGTTGAATTCTTTTCTTCTAACAATTTTTCATCTTTTTTATCCGGGAACAATAAGCTGAAGATAATACCGAATGCTGCTGCGATAAAGAACGTTGTGAAACGGGAAGTAGCTATCGCATCAAGTGGCGTTGAAATCCAAATAACTGTACTAACGAATCCCGAGATAATTGTCGCGATGACACCGATACCCGAATACCGTTTCCAAAAGAATGTTAAGATGACTACGGGTGACAGCGTACATCCTACTCCAGCCCACGCCCAACTGACTACGAGAAAGACAAGCGACTTGGATGTCAAGGCGATAATTAAGCCCACGATTCCTGCTCCGATAATCGTAATTCGAGAGATAGCCACCAATTTCTTTTCAGATAGCTTTATATTCATTGCATGTCGTATGATATCTTCACTAACCGAACTTGTAATGACAAGCAACTGTGAATCAGCGGTGGAAATGATAGCAGCAAGTAGACCTGCAAGTAAAATACCGGCGATCCACTGAGGCATCAAGTCAAGAATCATTAAAGGTAAAATCATTTCGACATCTTCGAATACTTGACCTTGATACAATGTGATCGCCGTAATCCCAATCATGAACGCACCACCGTATGCCAATATCGTCCAAGTAATCGCAACGAAACTCCCCTGATTTGCTTCTTTTTTACTTCTAAGAGCCATAAACCGAGCACTTAATTGTGGTTGTCCACCAAGGAAGCCAAAAAACCATGAAAAGTTGTTAAAAAGTAATAATCCTAATGAGAAACCAATCGCTCCCCCAGTCCATGAATCCATTGAGGGTCCAGCGGCTACTAGAGCCTGACTAATAGACAAATCGGCTGCTGAAATTTGAAAAAGTGCTACAATCGGTAATACGACTAATGTTGTAAGCATCATGACAGCCTGTATCATATCCGTCCAAACGACTGTTACGAAACCACCGACATAAGCAAGTATAACGACAATAATAACACTTAAGATAGCTCCGACCTTTGTAGGAATATTAAAAACAGCCAATAATGTTTTCCCAGCTCCAGCAATTTGTGCTCCAAAATAAAACATCATAAAGCTAAAAATAAGAATAGTAGAAAGCCAAAGAATGATTTTACCATGTTTCCCGAAACGATATGCCAAATAACCAGGCAGTGTCAACGCGCCGGTTTGCTCGGCTTCCTTCATAAATCGTTTCGCTAAGAAAAGCCAAGCAAAGATAATACCAGATGCAATTCCGATAGCTACCCAAATTCCCGATAGCCCTGTAGCAAAGACAAAACCAGTGTATCCTAAGAGAAGCCAAGCAGACTCCCCTGTAGCACGTTCCGAAAACGCCAACGCCCAACCTGGCAATTGCTTTCCGCCTAGAATAAAATCGGCATGACTTTTCGAACGACGACTTACGAGATATCCAACAACTAGCATGATTACGAGATACAGTATGAATTCAATCATTATAATCGTATTCAATTAACCCAGCCCCCTTAGTCTCTCATTACAATTCGTACGTTCTAAGGTTACACAATCGCATCTTCCAACACTAAATCATTTTCTGCAAATCGCTCCACACGTAGCGGCGTCAGATCTAGCGTTTCATATTTCCCTTTACAAATTAACTCGGCCAATCCTAGTCCTACCCCAGGCGCTTGCTGCATTCCATGTCCGCTAAATCCAAGTGCAACAAAATAACCTTTCATTAATGGATGTTCACCGATAATAGCATTTTGATCCACTGTATTGTGGTCATACATTCCAGCCCAACCTGATTCCAATTTTATACTTTCGAAATTTGGAACGCGATGCGCTAAGATTGGCCATAAATAATCGAATGATGATCGCTTCCAATTAAAATCAATACCTGGTTTTACATCTTCCGAAAATCCAGCTATTACCTTATCCCCTTCATGACGGAAATAAACACCTGTCGGATCAATTGTAAGCGGTAACATTTTTTCTAATTTTTTTGTAGAATCAAAGATGTACACTTGACGCTTCAACGGCACAACTGGTAGTGGCAAACCAACCGCTTCGCTTAACTCAGCTCCCCAGGCACCTGCACAGTTAATAACGATCGGTGCGGAATAAGTTGTTCCATCAACTAATCGAACACCCTTCATTCGTCCGCCTTCTGCTATTAATGAAGCGACCTCTGCAGAAATATACTCCACCCCCATTTTTTGGGCGTTTTTACGGTAAGCTTGCATGACAGAGTACGGGTCTAGATAACCATCCTCTTTACAGAACAATCCACCTGCAAGGTCACCAGTTTCCAGTTCAGGAATAATACTCAATAGGTCCTTGTGCGAAAGTATTTCAGAAGGAACACCAAGCCTATTTTGTAACGCTAGTTGTTGTGCAAATGCAGGTAACATCCTCTCAGTTGCTAAAAATAAATAACCCGGTTGTTTGAAATCAATTTTAGCTTTTTCCCCGTCAATTGCCATATCATTTGCAAAGTTTTTATATACTTCCAAACTGAACCTACTTAATTGGATGTTAATAGACGTTGAATATAATTGTCGAAAACCGCCTGCACTTCGGGCTGTTGATGAATATTCATACGTTGGATCTTTTTCAAAAACGAGAACGCTCCCTTCGAAGCCATTCTTACGTAATGAAAAAGCCGTACTCGAACCCATTACTCCCCCACCAACAATGATAATATCTGCTTTTTTCATATTGCTTCACTCCCCCTTAAAATAGTAGTCTTTCTCAAGATATTTCATGATAGATCAACAGTAACTCCAGCTTCATTTTTACACGCTTTATCGTAAAAATATTTTGCAACGACAATATCAACGATGGCAAGTCCAACCGATTTAAATATGGTTATTTCCTGCTCATCTTCTCTACCTAGTAGTTCCCCACTTACAATTCTTCCAAGCTCCCCGTAAATTTCATTTTCAGAAAATACACCAGCTTGTATTGGTATGTGTAGGTCACCAGCTTCTTCTAGCGCCGCTTCCTTTGCTTCAACAACTACCTTAGCTGCACGGCAAATGGCTGAAGTCGGTAACTCTTGCATCGTGGGTCGAAAAGAACCGACTGCATTTACATGGACCCCCGGCTGCAATTTCTCCGTAAACACAGGTACCATAGAGGTTGTTGCGGTAACAAAAACTTCCGATTTTCGAACAAGTTCATTTGGATTTTGGCAAATAACAACTTCCTTTTCAAACTTACTTGCCACAAACCTCGAAAATTCTTTTGCCTTCTCTTCACTTCGATTGTATAGATAGATTGTATCGATATCCCTCACAGCTAGAATAGCTTCACAAAGTCCCCTAGCCTGTTCTCCTGTACCGATAATACCTAGAGTTTTCGCATCTTGACGAGCTAAATATTTTGTCGCAATACCTGACAAAGCACCAGTTCGAATAAGCGTTAAATAAGATCCTTCTAGTATTGCAAGCGGCTCCCCCGTCGTGATGTCTGAAAGCATAACAACCCCGTGAATTACCTCTTTTCCAATGTCTTTATTAGAAGGAACGACCGTCACATATTTCAGTCCCATCGTATGTAAACCTTCCGCAACTGATGGCATAACGACTCCAGAACTTTCATTGCCAAACGGAAGAATTGTTCGAGTTGGCGTGTCCGTCTTTGACGCAGAGAATTCTTCTAAAGCAACCTCGACACATTGTAAAATTTCTTTCATATCAACTAAATTCATTTGACTTTTAGCACTCAATACCAACATATGATTTCCTCCCATCAATTGAATTTGTCTTTCTTCTAACAGACAAATAAGAGAAATAATTCACATCACATCGTTACTAAGGTCTTTAATAAGGAAGTTACTCCTCTTACCAGGAGTTGTTGACCCCCTAAACTTCAAACAAGAAACAGTTGGTGTAGGGTGTAGGTCTTATCCATCTTTGCCATAAGAAACAATAATAGAGCGACCCGCCACTTCGATATTTATTAAATCACCGGTTTTAACAAATTGACTTAGATGACCGGCATATTGCCATGTTTTACTCCAAGACTTCTGGTTTTTTATAGAGCCATGATGGTAAAGTACTTACTTTACTTAGTACTTCACTAATTCTCACTTCTACTTTTCCCAATCTAATTGCCCCGTATATTTTGATTATGTGTCTACTTAAATTAATTATAAATTATAAATATTCAGAATTATATAGTCAATATATACAAAGATAGGTAGAGTAAATTGTAAGTAGTTGTATCGTTTAACTAATAAGCTGAAACTTCGCTATTAGTAAGTAAAACTAGTTACAGATACGTATTAGATGGTGACTCCTATGGGAAAAGCATGAGCTGAAGACCACAGTGACGAGCCGTCGAAGAGGCTGAGATATTGCCCTTGGAAAGCGAGCATCCTTCGCTACAATCAACATACCACTTTCATAGTAATGGTGAAAATTGGTTAATCAAACACCCGCTATGATAGTGAATTATGAATTTGACTCTATTAGTTATAAATTTCTGTTTACCACCAGATTTCCGTCTTCATTCAAATAAAACAACTTGGTTCAATCGTTCCAAAAGTCTACTTCATTGCATTATTAAAAACTATGAATATTCAAAATAATATGGACGATTTATACAAATATAGGTAAAGTTAATATTAATCTTTGTTTAACTAAATAAATGAGTAATTTAAATAAGATGATTTGGAAGGATTTTATACAATGAAAATACTCAAACGCATTGCTCAGGATATCGTTGAAAAGACAAGTGAAATTTTGCAATATCCCATCAGTATTACTGATAATGAAGGTTATATTATTGGGGCTTCGGATTTAAGTCGAGTCGGAATCTTTCATCCACCTTCGCTCGAAGTAGTTAGGACAAATAATATCGTGGATTGTCCCAATGAAATTGACAATAAAGTGTTACCTGGCGTAGCCGTTCCCATCAAGTTTAATAATCAAGTGGTCGGTGTTCTTGGTATCGTTGGGAGCCCAAGAGAGGTGGAAAAGTACGGACAACTAGTTAAAAATCAGGTGGAGATGATGTGTCAGGAAGCGTTTAGCAACGAGATTTTGGAGTTAAAAGAAAAAATGGTCGAAATTTTCATCCACCAAATCATACATTATAAAGAGAAGGAAGTGGACGAACATATTTTACATTACTCTACTTTACTTGATATTGACTTACATACAAATCGCGTCTGTCTTTTAATTGACATTCATAATCTAACTGAAAAAGGAAATGAAGGGTTGTTAAGCACTTTTCCCTTGCAATATTTTCAAAGAGAAGTCTTAGATTACCTTAACTTAATCGTAATCGAAAAGACTGATGATATCCTTTCGTTTCTAAATGTCGATCGCTTCATTATAGTGAAAGCCCTTCATTCAGCGGAATCTTATTCACACTTTGTAAAAAGCCTCGATGCAAAGCTCGAAAAGTTAAATTCATTTCTCGAGAGAAAATATCAGGTTTCAGCTGTTATTTCAGTTGGAGATATTAGTTATGGAATAAAGGGTGTATCTGAGTCATATCAAAATGCAAAAAAAGCGATGACCATTGGTATTAATTCAGAAAAAAATTCATCTATTTATGTCTACAATGAACGTGAAATGATGCTGTGTCTTTTACCAAAGGAGTTATCAGTAGATTATCAAGCTAAACTTTTAAACATCATTTCCACATTGATTGAACATGATAACTATGAAGTTTTATCCTCTACATTCATGGCATATTGTAAGTACGACATGAAATTAAGTGAAACTTCTAGAAATATGTTTGTTCATAGAAATACTCTTATTTACCGTCTTGAGAAAATTCGAGAAATTACTTCTCTCAATCCAGGTGACTTCAAACATTGCATGCTTTTATATACAGCAATCCAGTGTTATGAAGAAACTAGAACATAAAAGCTGCCTATCCTCGGGATTTCCAAGGATAGGCAGCTTTTATACGAACAATTAATAGTTATCAATTTGTGCTCTTTGTAATTTACCACTGTAATCAACATAGATTGATTTCCATTCTGTATATACATCAAGTGCAGCAATACCCGAGTCTCTATGTCCGTTTCCAGTACCTTTCGTTCCTCCGAAGGGTAGGTGTATTTCCGCTCCTGTTGTACCTGCATTAATATAAACAATTCCAGTATCAAGATCTCTCATCGCTTGGAATGCAAGATTGACATTTGCAGTAAAGATTGAGCTCGATAAACCAAATTTCACACTGTTATTTACTTCAATCGCTTCTTCCAAATCCTTCACTGAAATAATAGACACAACTGGGCCAAAAATTTCTTCTTGTGCAATTCTCATTTCCATTGTGACATCTGTAAAAATTGTTGGAGCATAGAAGTTTCCAGTACCTAATCCATTGTCCGTTACAATATTTCCACCAATAAGAAGTTTAGCGCCTTCATCTTGACCAATTTTCACATAATCGTGAATTCTTTCCAAAGAGGAGCGATTGATAACTGGGCCCACCTTAACCGATTCGTCAGCACCATCACCAAGAGATAATTCCCCAATACGATCAACAAGCTTTTTCTCAAGCTCCGCTTTAACCCCCTGATGAACGATGATGCGGCTAGTTGCTGTACATCGTTGGCCACTTGTACCGAAAGCCCCCCACAAAATTCCATCAACGGCAAGATCCAAATCAGCATCTGCTAAAACAATCACAGCATTTTTACCACCCATTTCAAGAGACGTCCGTTTTAAGAGTTCGCCAGCACGAGCATTGATCGCACTACCAACTTCATTGGACCCAGTAAAAGAAATCAAATCAATATCTGGATGTTCTACCATTGCATTTCCAACTACACTTCCTGATCCGTTCACAAGATTTAACAGTCCTTTTGGTAGTCCTGCCTCTTCATAAATTTTTGTGAATTCATATGCAATTATTGGTGTTTCAGTTGCCGGTTTCCAAACAACTGCATTCCCTGTAACAAGAGCCGGGAATGATTTCCATGATGCGATTGCAATAGGAAAGTTCCAAGGTGTGATTAAGCCTGCAACACCCACTGGGATTCGTACACTCATTGCAAACTTATTACGAAGTTCAGACGGAACCGTATCACCAAAGAGACGACGACCTTCTCCAGCCATATAAAAAGCCATATCAATCGCTTCTTGAACTTCTCCTCTCGCTTCATCAATTACTTTACCCATTTCACTTGTAAGAATTTGTGCCAGTTCCTCTTTACGTTCCTTTAATAAAATTGCAACTTTATAAAGAAATTCCGCACGTTCTGGAGCAGGAACAAGACACCATTCTTTTTGTGCCCTTTTTGCCGACTGAACTGCACGATCAACGTCCTCATCAGTCGATTGCGCAACTTCCCCAAGTACTTCTCCATTTGCAGGATTCAAAATCTCTACAAATTTACCTGATGATGATTCGCTCCACTCACCGTTAATATAGTTAAGATACTTTTTCATATTTATTCCCCCAATTTTTATATAAACTATTTAGTTACCTACAACTCGTAAGCTTTCTTTAATTCTATTGATAGCTTCAAATAATCTTTCATTTGGAACAGATAAGGATAAACGGAAGTACCCCTCTCCTGAAGGACCAAAAGCATTGCCAGGTGTAAGGATAACACCTGTTTTCTCTAGCACGCTGGTAACAAATCCCGTAGATGTATAGCCTTCAGGAACTGGCGCCCAAATAAAGAAGCTCCCTTTAGGTGGATACACCTTTATTCCAATAGACGCTAGCCCCTCCAACGTAACAGCCATTCTTTCTTCATATATGCTGTTATGCTCTGCGATACAACTTTGATCACTGTTCAATGCAAAAGCGGCGGCTTTTTGGATAGGTGTAAATTGTCCAGTATCCGTGTTGCTCTTTAATACTGTAAGCGCTTTTATAATATCCTTATTTCCAACGACATATCCAATCCGCAACCCAGTCATATTATATGTTTTTGAAAATGAACCAAATTCAACAGCCATATCTTTAGATCCTTCAACCTGAAGAATACTTGGCGCTGTATAGCCCGAAAATGTAACCATATTATAAGCTGAATCATGAGCGATTGGGATTGCATGTTTTTTGGAAAACTCAATTGCCTGATTGAAGAACTCAATATCTACAGTAGCTGAAGTTGGATTCCCTGGATAATTTAAAAACATAAGCTTTGAACGTTCAATAATATTTTGAGGAATTAATTTAAAATCCGGCTCAAAATTATTTTCTTTGAGTAAAGGCATATTATAATATTGTCCATTTGCTAATAAAGTAGCCATTCGATAAATAGGATAACTTGGATCGGGAATTAATACATAATCCCCCGGATCTATAAGTGCAGGAACTAGATGCGCAATCCCCTCCTTAGAACCGATTAAAGCCAAAATTTCTGTATCTGGGTCAAGATCAACACCATATTGCCGTGAATAAAAATCAGCGACTGCTTGTCGATACTCAATACATCCTATAAAACTAGGATATTTAAAATTAATTGGATTTTGCAGCTCTTCCACTAACTTTTCAACAATATGAGGAGGAGTCGGAAGATCTGGATCACCGATTCCTAAGTCGATTACGTCTACCCCTGATTTAATCAATTCAGTTTTTTTCTTATTAATTTCTGCGAATAAATAGGGAGGGATTTGACCAGTTCTATTCGATTGAAAATTCAAAAAAACACCACCCTTTTCTTTGTTGTCACATAAACAATTACACTACATTAAATTTATAGTTTATTAGCATAGATTACTATGGTCGTTTTATACAAACATTAATGCTAAAAATAAGGATATTCCGTAGGATATTACAAAAGGAGCATTACTATTTGTAGTCCGAACTACAAATTAATAGCATATACTAGGTATAGAAACGCGATGAACACTCATCGTTTGAAACAAATTTGAAGCATTATGTGCGAAAAATATGCGAAGTTGTCTGTTGCTTGATTCAAAGAAATGGCGGTGTGAATCGTGTGTATAATTTGTGGTTCAATGTCAAATGTTGAGATGATGTGATTTTCGCCATAACAAAAACACCTAAAACATTGAATTAACAATGTTTCAGGTGTTTTATTGATTATGAATAAATCATCATTCAGTAATGAATTCAACATCTGAAAATGATGGTTGTTTTTCATCGATTGATTTCCAATATTTAATTTCCCGTGAGAAGTCCTCTGTAAATTTTTCACAATAGACTTGTAATTTGGCAGGACGACCAAAAACCTTCACTTCCTTAACCTTATCGAAATCTGGCACTTGTGGCACTTGATTATTTGGTCTAATAATCGAAATTATTTGCGAATCTTCGCCACTAACAATTTTGCACCTCCACCAGCAGCAATCCAATCCAATTCGCCACTTTTATTTTTTATAGCATATAGACGTGTTAGTGAAAATGTTATATTGGAGCCAATAGTAATACCAATGCTTGTTAAGAACCACTATGAATTTCTGATTTTGAATAGTATACCGTACAGAATAGAACGAAATTGTAAAAGTAATGAATAGGATGATCACTGCTAATGGTGCATATTGATTTGGCCCCATATCAGCAAAACCTTGCCCTAAGTCACGAACTGGCCAATAAGGAGTTGTCCACGGGAAAAGTATGCTATCCTTTAAATGTCCGGCTTCGATTGAAGACGTCCCATTCTCGTTCATATAATTGAGTACGTCTAGTTTAAACTCTAAAGAATAACTTGTATAGGACTTTACAAACGCCTCAATTCCATTAGTTTCGTATTGTTTAATCCAATTTAAAAGGTTTGATCGTGCGGTACCCACTGATTTCGCAATCGAGTTAATACTTTCTATACCCAACTGATAGCGTTTTACAGCTCTTAATTTATCTTCTACCGTAAATTTTGGCATATAAAAAACTGCACCTCCCGATTGTTAGACTGTGTCTAACAATCGGGGTGCAGTTCAATAACGCCTATCGTCTTTCTTTTTTACTTATCATTCTTTTTCGGTTTTTTCCTTTTAGGTGTTGTCGGCAAATTTTACTTCTCTTTTTGCTTACAAACACCATTCTTGCAATCTGTTCCTGCTTCGACTGAAGTGGGGTTCAGCACGGTTAATGATTGTGTTTCGCTCCATGTTTTCTCAAGTGCTTTGAGAAACACATTCTCTGGCTGCGCACCGGAAATAGCATATTTGTGATCTATGACGTAAAATGGTACGCCACTTACACCCACACGATCGCCCTCGAGATGATCCGCACGCACTTCATCGGTGAACTGATCGCTTAACAGCATCTTCGCTGTAGCTATCGGATCAATTCCTGCTTCGGCGGCAATTGCAATCAACGTTTCATGACTGCCGACATGTTTGCATTCGGTAAAATAAGCTTTGAACAACAGCTCAGCTACCTCATTATTTTTGCCATGCTGCGTCGCAAAATGCAGCAGACGGTGAGCATCTAACGTATTTGTCAGCTGAAGCGTATCAAATCTAAGGTCCAAGCCATCTGCTTCAGCCGCCTGTTTGGCAACCCTCTCGTGTATCACCTTTGCTTCTTCCCGGCTCATTCCAGACCTGGCGGAAAGCGCATCGTACGCATCATATTCTATATCTTTTCCCGCGTTTTTATTCAGTTGAAAGCTTTTGTAAACAACTTGTATTTGATCTTTATGTACAAATTGCTCAAGTCCGGCTTCGAAACGCCGTTTCCCAATATAACAGAATGGACAAGCAATGTCTGACCACACTTCCACTTGCATTTGAAAACCCCCTTCATATTGCAGCACTTTCAAGCACACCCTTTGAGTGCTTGCACCAAGCGTCAATCCCTTTTGAATATCTAGCGGCTTGCCGTCGACTAAATTCGCTAGACTACATAATGCATAGTACAATTAATCTCGGAATAAAGTCAATTTTATTGAACTCATTTAAGGAGGTTCATATGGTAGCCACCTCTTGTTCTTCTATAGAATTAGCTCGCACTAATTTCATATATTTATGTAGAAATAAAGGACCGCGCCGTCTCTTTCAACTACACGCTTAACGTCCTAAATAAAGAACTCCATCCTCACGTCTAAAAAAATCTAGGAAATTCGATTCAGAACAGACAAGTAGTGTCTTCGTGCTACATTTTCTTGTGTAGAAAATGTGTAAGAAAAGCGCCTCAAACCCCTGATTTTATAGGATTTAAAGCGCTTTTCATTTGGTTCAAACTTATTCAATCTGAACCTTGATACGTCCCAGGAGGGAATCTAGCATTCGGCTAAAGCATTGATATTACTAGTTTTTCATTTAAGTTGTGTAGAAAATGATAAAAGATTAATTAGAAAACCATCCAACAGGCTTTGCTTTAAAGCTAATATTAACTTGTTTCTGTTCTGAAAATTCATCAAGACCAAAGACTCCTAAACCTCTTCCAACTCCACTTTGTTTATAACCACCCCATGGGGCTTGCACTGTTGCAACATGATAACAATTCACCCATGTGATACCGGCCTTTATTTTGCTGACTACGCGCATTGCTTTCTCTAAATCCTGACAGAAGACAGCACCAGCCAATCCATATACTGTATCATTCGCTAAAGTAATTGCTTCTTCTTCATCTTTAAATTTTTGAACGACTAAAACGGGACCAAAGATTTCTTCTTGTACAATTCTCATATCCGGTGTAGTGTTGGTGAAAATGGTAGGTTCAACAAAAAAGCCGTTTTCAAACTCGTTCGCTACAATTCTATTTCCTCCACAAGCAAGTGTTGCACCTTCCTGTATTCCTATTTCAATATAGTTTAATACCTTTTGCATATGTGCTTCACTCACAAGCGGCCCCATTTCACTTGTAGGTTTATTTCCATGACCAACGACAATCTTTTTTGCACGCTCTATCAGTCTTTCAATAAATTGATCGTGAATGCTTTCTTCAATTAAGAGACGGGAAGCTGCTGTGCACACTTGACCACTATTTAAGAAGAGATTAAATAGTGCATTATCTACTGCAATTTCTATGTCATTATCAGCAAATACAATGTTTGGAGATTTACCTCCTAATTCTAAGGTGATTTTCTTTGTCTGTTCTGCAGCAACACGCATAATATTCTGACCTGTTTTCGTTCCACCAATAAAGGCCACTTTATCTACTAAAGTACTTTCGACCATTTCACTGCCAACAGAACTTCCAGCTCCCATTACTAGATTAGCGACTCCTGCTGGTACACCAGCCTTTTCTATAATTTCAAAGAGTTTAACAGCAGTAATCGGTGTAACCTCTGATGGTTTTAATATAATAGTATTTCCAGCCGCTAATGCCGGAGCAATCTGCCATGCCGCCATAAGGAGGGGGAAATTCCATGGAACAATAAGACTACACACGCCGATGGGTTCACGAATAACGATTGTTTGAACTGAATCGCCTACATTATATATTTCACCTTCTGGTTGAGTAATAAGACTTGCGTAGTATCGGAAACACTCAATCGTATTTTGAACATCTGTTTTTGCAGCAAGTAACACTTTTCCACTGTTCAATGTTTCTAGCATTGCTAAATCATCTGCCTCTTCTTCCAACAGATTTGCGATTTTATGCAAATACTTTGCACGAGTTTTAAAAGGGAGTTGAGACCAAATTCCACTATTGAAAGTACTATGTGCTACCGAGATTGCATATTGTGCATCCTCAGCAGTACCTTCAGCTACTACTGCAAGTAGCTCACCATTTGCAGGATTTATCACTTCTCTTTTTTCTTTAGAAATTGAAGAAATCCATTTACCATCAATATACATCTTAAGTTCCAACATTTCTATCTTCTCCTTTTCGCCAGCCGATATAGGAAACGATGATACTTACTAGGAAGCTCTTATATTCTGATTTGATCCTACGGCAATAATTCGGTTTTCACTATTAGCAATAGCTTGCAAAATATTATTTTCATGATCTACCGTTATAACTTCTCAAAACATTCTTTTCAAGTTATACGAAATGTTATTCTAAGCTTTTACTACAGCTTCATTTTTGTATAAAATTTGTCCATCTAAAATCGTCATCTCTACTTTTAAATCTTTTATACTATTATTGTTTTGACTTAGAATACTATTATCTAATACTACTAAATCTGCTAATTTTCCTACCTCTAAGCTACCTTTAATATCTTCTTCGAAACTCGCATATGCTCCATTGATCGTATATATTTTTAAAGCTTCCAATATTGTAACTTTTTGATTCACTCCAATTTCAGAATTATTGCTACTTTTTCGATTGACTGCTGTATGAATGCCTATTAGAGGATTAAAATCCGTAACTGGTGCATCAGAACCACCTGCACATATAATACCTTTATCAATAAAGTCACGTACTGGATACATATAATTAACTCTTTCTCCATAATTCTTCACATAAATATCTCCAAATTCATACGGGAAAGGTGGATTTGGAATTGGAATAACACCAAGGTTCTTCATTCTATCTTGTAAATCTGGTGAAGAAATTCCCGCATGCTCAATTCGATGGCGATGATCTTCTCTTGGATGCTCATTAAGCGCTTTTTCTACACAATTCAAATACATTTCAATAGCTCGATCGCCCTGAGCATGTACAGTTATTTGATATCCTTTTTTATGAGCTTCACCTAATACACGATAGATTTCTTCTTCACTATAGTAAAGAATTCCATGATCATTTGGATTACTTGTATATGGCTCTCTTGTTGCAATAGTAGGACCTGTACTACTTCCATCCGTAAATATCTTAGCTGGACCAATTTTAAAACGTTCATCACCCGTACCTGTTAGTACTCCTGCAGTTAGCATTTTTTCAACAAATTCATGTGAATTATTTAAAGTACAAATTATTGCATAAACACGAACAGCGATATCTTTATTTTTTACTGCTTCCTGTAAAAGACGATAGGTATCTGTATCAGAAACACCTGCTTCATGGATACTAGTAATACCGGCTTGAACAAAATGATCAGAGGCTATTTTCATCGCTTGTTTTAATTCAACCTCTGTATATTTAGCAATTTCATTCATTCGCATATTCGCTTTTTCTATTAATTTACCTGTTAATACACCATTAGCATCTCGCTCAATTCCATCAGGACTGCTTGTATTAGCATCAATTTCGGCTAATTCTAATGCTTTACTGTTCACTATAGAAATATGACCACAAGTGCGAGTAATCATAATCGGATGTTCTGTAGAAATTTCATCTAGCTCTTTAATAGATAAGTAACGATTTTCTTTTATTGTCGTTTCATTAAAGCCCCACGCTCGAATCCATTGACCTTTAGGAACAGTTTGAACTTTTTTTCGTAATTCCTGTTTTATGTCCTCATTTGAAGTAATATTTTGAGCCTTGCAACTAATAGCTAGTTGGTTTAATCCATACATAACTAAATGAATATGAGCATCTATAAACCCTGGTAGCAATGTTTTTCCGCACAAATCAATAACTTCTGTTTTACTGTCTATCAGTTGCTGTACCTCTAAGGTAGAACCTACAAGAATAATACGATTTTCCTTAATTGCAACAGCTTCTACAATTCGAGAATCTGCATCCATTGTAATTACTTCACCATTTATAAATACTAAATCTGCTTTCATTCGTTACATCCTCCTTCGACTCTTTGAATTTATATAATAAATATGATTCTATTATGATAGAACATTTTTTCCTGAATCATCGTTTTGCAAAACGGTACTTTTTCTAGTAAAAGTACTCACTCCAAGCATGACAATAATATTCATAAGTAATGCTATCAAAGAACCATTAATATCCTTCACCCATTGAGGTGCAAATGGAAGTAATTGAGATATCGTAACTCCTGCTATATTCATATACAATACAACCACTTCTCCAACAACAATACCGGCAAATGCACCATACTTGTTTACATAATTCTTATTCAATAGACTAAAAAATGCAGTAGGAGCTAACTGAATAATGAGACTATAGGACATAATATTTAAAAGCGCCATTGCTTTAACATCGGAGACAGTAAATAGTAACGCAACACTAGCTATTAATAAAATGAGAGTCTTCGAAACAAATAATAAATGTCTATCTGATGCTTTTGGAACAATCACTTTATAAAGATTTTGTGTTAATCCAGCTGCACTAGCCATAAGCATGGCGGACGTAGGAACCAACGCAGTTAATAAACCAGCTGCACCAATAATTCCTATAATCCATGGATCAAATGTTTTTATAGCTAAATGTAACAGAGATAAATCTCCATTTTCTAAACCAGGTGTAATAATAGCCGCTGAAAAACCAATGAAAAATACAAACACGAGAAGAATTGTATAGAACGGTAGAGTAATTGCATTTTTGCGAATACTTTTTTCGTTTTTTGCAGATAGAATGACCATGAAGCCACTCGGAAGAATATAAAAACCAATAGCACTAATTATAACAGTAGAAATAAACCATGAATTACTCAAACCTTGATTTTGCAATGTTAACAATTCTGGTTTAGCACTTTCTACCGCTTCAAACATAGGCTTTATACCATCAAAATAGTGGAATGGAATGTATAATCCTAAGAAGATTACTACAATTAATATCATGAAGTCTTTAAGTATAGCCGTCCATGCAGTACCGTGAATACCTGAAACCATAACATATATGGTAACAACCAAAGCTCCTATACAACTTGCTACTGTTGGAGATATCGAACCATATGAAGTTTGTGAAACTATAATGCCTAACCCCTTAAATTGGATAACTATGTAGGGTACTGTTGCTACACAAC
This sequence comes from Viridibacillus sp. KH_047, assembly GCF_057838945.1. NCBI lineage: Bacteria > Bacillati > Bacillota > Bacilli > Caryophanales > Caryophanaceae > Viridibacillus > Viridibacillus sp. KH_047. The sequence continues at coordinate 2,594,317 of NZ_CM174479.1, forward strand.
CCACTATAGCCACTAACATTCCTAAAGAACCACTTTTATATTTAGCAGCAAAATAATCAGGTTGTGAGATCAGTTTATGATCCTTACAATATTTCCAAATTTTAGGCGCGAACCAATACGATAAAATATAGGCTAAAAAAATATAGGCTGGAACATAATAAGCTGCAGCTCCTCTTGAGTAAGCCCAACCGCTACCACCAAGGAAAGTGAATGTCGTATACACTTCTCCAGCCATAAGTAAGAATATGAAAATTGTTCCGAATCCTCTTCCACCAACTGTCCACTGCTCCATACTCATTTTCTTACCTTTTGTTGATTGAATTCCTAAAAATAAAGCTAGAAGAAGAAAAACACTGATAATTACTAGAGATATATTCATTCAACTTCTCCTTCCTTATTAGCCGGATCTAACTTATATACAACCAATAATATTAAAGGAGAAATAACCATCCACAAAATGAGCCAGAATAAAAAGAAAGGTAAGCCTAGAACATAGGGCTCTATGCGATTTGCCCAAGGTAAAAAAACTAGATACCCAATAAAAGGGATAAAAATTAATGAACTAATATATTTCATATATTCCCTCCATGCAATCAGCAATATATTTTTTTAATATTCCGTCTTTAATTGGGGTATTAAACTTGTTTTCTATTATTAAATCTAATTCTGATGCAAGTAATGTTAAATTCTGATCCTGTTGCCGATAGAGCTCCCATTGATTTCCCATGATATACTCGATAACGGGATATGAATTTATAACGGTTCGTATCACCGTTTTGTTGATGATATTGGAGTACCATTTTAAATTGCGGTTTAAAACTGTAGACAAATCCGTTATTTAATCGAGATTGTCTACAGTCTGAGCTAGTTAAGGTAAATCCCTTTTACATTCACCACTTATTAACAACCGTAACACCCATATTAGCGTAAGTCCCCATAGATTCAATTACACTTCCCGCTTCTTCTATAGATATTGTTTGAGTTACTAAATCTTTAGGACTTAAAATGCCCTTTTCAATCATTCGTAACATTTGAGGAAATCTTGGTGCTTGCATACCATAAGAGCCAACAATCTGTATTTCATTAATGACAATTTTATCAATAGGAACGGGGATCATTCCTTTTTCATTACTGGTCGTTAATCCTATTTGTAAATGGCGTCCTCTTTTAGCTAAACTATTTATAGATGATTGACAAGTTTCAGTTATTCCAAGAGCATCCACTGACACGTGTGCCCCGCCTTTTGTTAATTCTTTAATCAACTCAGCAGCATTTTCTTTTTTGGAATTGACTGTGGCTACAGCACCTAATTTCTTTGCAAAAGCTAATTTTTCATCATCAATATCAACTGCTATAGCGTGTGCTCCTAGGGCTGTAATGATTTGAATTGCAGAAAGGCCAACTCCCCCACAACCATGTACAGCAACCCATTCACCCGGTCTTACTTGTGCTTGATCAGTAACCCCGTGAAATGCCGTCATAAATCGACATCCTATACTAGCTGCCTCGACAAAGTCAATATTTTCCGGTAAAATTACTAGATTGGTATCAGCATTAGGGATATGAACAAATTTTCCGTATCCACCCCAAATGGAGATTCCAGGTAACGTAATGTTATCACAAACATTATGGTGTCCAGCTTGACACATAGGACATGTGCCATCACCTTGAGTAAAAGGAACAATTACTCTGTCGCCTTTCTTGAATCTTGTAACATCTTTCCCAACATCTTCTATGACACCACAAAACTCGTGTCCCATAATATGGGGAAGAGGAGTCTCACCTCCCAGCCAATTCCAATGCCCTAACCAGCTGTGCCAATCACTTCTGCAAACTCCGTTAGCTTCAACACGAACAATTACTCCATCTGCCGTGTTGGTTGGATCTGGCATATTTCTAACAACTAACGGCTTGCCGATTTCTTCTAGGACTAGTGCTTTCATAAAATCCCCCCTTTTAAGTTTTCTTCACTTTTACTTTAACAGAAATAGTAAATTTCTAGCATCTCTCATAGAGTTAAAACAATAGAGTATTTTTTTTACATTACGTCCAGAATCTCTCGTATAGTTAAAATAAAAGAGTATTTTTTTTACATTTTGTCCATTGTGAAATCAAAGAGAATAGTTCATCAAGTTTTATGTTACTTTCATTTATTCTTAGACTTACTGATGCAGCAACCAGGTCTAAATATTCTTGTAGCGCTACCTTTCTTCCCTCACATTGAGCCTTACCGATATCCTAAAACAACAAACTATTAGCTGGTTTAGTTGAAGAAAAGAAGAATGTAATTTACCTTCTAAAAAGGTTTATATGTTTAAATTGATAGTTGTTTGTTAATAAAAAACACCCCTCAAATGTAGGGTGTTTTAAAAGTTAATGATAATTCTTATTCTTTTATTTTTTAAATCATTTAATGACATTGATTTTAATATAGATTTTCCAGTTACCATCTATTCGGTGAGAAGCGCTACCTTTCTCCCGTACTTGATTTATGTCTTTGGCTTATTAAAGTCTGAACTGCTCTATCTACAAGAGTTTGAAAGTATCGAGCATTTTGAAAGAGAATTAGAAGAATACATTTACTATTTCAATCACAAACGAATGAAGGCAAAATTAAAAGACCTAAGTCCAGTCGAATACCGAACTCAGGTCTTAAGCTGTCTAAACTTCTTGTCTAACTTTATTGGTTCAGATTACTACAAAACATACTCTATTATTTTGTTCTCATAAAAAGGTTAATAATTGAACTTAATTATGCAATGTAAAATTAGTAAAAGGGCGATGCGCTTTAATTTAATCTCTATACCCGTATCCTATTATCTTATGTGTTTCTATATCTGCATACACAATTACGGGACCAATTGTAGGATTATTAGTAGACGGAAAACTCACCATATAAACTTCTTTTTCAAAATAAGTATCATCTTTTATATCCGCCATTGATCTTTTGAGAATTTTTTTTTGAACATTACCATTTTTCCAAGTTCCCTCTATACTATTTTTACTCTCCTTTGTTAATTGATTCCAAATATATTTTCTGATATCTTCGTCTTTAGCTGCATTACCCGATGTATCTACTTCGTTTTGTGGTTTTCCTTCATTGCCTTGCTGTTGACATCCATTCAACACAATAATTATAAGAAAACAAGATAGTACAGTAAATATTATTCTTTTCATCCCAAATTGCACCTTCGACTTCTAAAGGCTCTACTCCTTATTGAAGTAAAGCCCCCCATTAGTTGAATAAGAAATTTTTATGATACCAGAAGAGGGAAAAAACCAGTTTGACTTGCTCAAATGTCTCACTCATCCAGCCAACTACCTAATAGCTCTTGGAAAAAGAGTCCCGGTGCAGATTGCTGGTCATTTCGTAGCTGGCTTTTTGCCACAGCCATAATATTTAACTTCGGAACAATAAATATATATTGTCCAAATATGCCATTAGCATAGTAATAATCAATCGGGGTGTTAGTATTAGTATATTCATAAGTCCATAGCTGATATCCATATCCAGATGTTCCTTCTTTTGTGGTTTTAGTTTGTTTATATGGTCTTTTTGCCTGAATGAGCCAGTTGGATGAAATCACCTGATTTGAATTAAATCGCCCTTCATTTAAAAATAATAATCCAATCTTCACCATATCCTCTAAATTTAACGAAATACTAAAACCACCCCCGTGAATTCCTTGTGGGTCCCTTAGCCAAGTGTATTTATTTATCCCTAATGGACAGAATAAATATTTTTTAGCAAATGAAGCGGTGGGAATTCCAGAAATTTTTTGTATTATCGCACTTAGTAAATGAGAGTCTCCAGAATTATATTGAAAGGTTGAACCTGGTTTATGTATAATTGGTTGTCCTAGTATGAATTTAACCCAATTTTTTGATCCTTGGAATTTCCCTACTTTTAACCCCGAAGTCATGGTCAGCAAATGAAATATTGTAATTTCTTTCTTTTGTGGATCATTAGACTCTAATATTTCTGGAAAATAGTTTTGAATGGGTTCGTGAATATTTTTTATTAATCCTTTATCTACCATAATTCCAATTAATATAGAAACAATGCTCTTTGTAATGGAATAAACCTTTGACGGCTTTTCTACGACCTTTTTATTCTTCAAGTATTCGAAGATCCGTGTATTCCCTTTATGAATGACAAAAGCTTCAATTCTAATACTTTTAAGTTTCTTTTCTAACTCAACAAAAGATATTTCACTCATATTTCTAACCCCTTTCAAAAACACTACTAAATATTCTCCTTTTATAACTTATTTATATTCTCCTTATATAACTTATTTCCTTCTTTATTATGCGAACCTGCTCCTTTAGCTGCATAAAAAAAGAAGCTGATCTCAGCTTCTTTTAATTGAAGAATAGCACCTGTTACTTCAATAACTATTTTATCATTATTGAAGATAACGCAGTGATGCATTTGCAAAAGAGTGGCTCACGATCTACAGTGAAGCAAAAGATGTAAAACGGGAACTGTTCGCGTAAGGCTGCATGAAATTGATAAGTTGATGCCTTATTTTGCTCAACTAAAATTGAAAGATATCGGTTGCACTCGAACAAATAATGGAGAGGCTTGGTCATTCAGATGACCAAATAACAAAAAATGTTTATCTCCATATAACAAAAGAAATGAAAAAAGAAGCTTCCCAAAAGTTTGCACAACTAATGAGAAGCCTCGATTATAATCCTCTATGTTAGCAAAATGTTAGCATTTCACTTTCACCTTACATACAAACCCTTATATATCAAGGGTTGCAGCGGCTTATTACATCATGCCGCCCGTAAGGTGAAAGTGTGTAATATCTTTCACGATATGTGCCAAAAGTGCGGTATATCAAGATGTTTGACAATTACTACTGCAACATCTTTAACGAGCGTTTATCGTTTTTTATGGAATTGCGTTAGCAAAATGTTAGCTTGCCTATTGCACACTAACACTTAGCATATGCTCTTTCCAGTTGCCGTGCGGAAGATAAATTGCGCTGTTGCCAAAAAGCAGATCATTATCTTTGTTATAAAAATATACAAAGCATTTTTCTTTTTTGTTCGTATGAAGATGTTCAACCTCAAGAATGACTTTATGGTATTCATTTTCAGGATTTTTTTCTCTGATGAATCCTTCCATTTTGTCTATCGCATTCATTGTATCTTCATAATGCTCTTCACTTAGCACCATGATTTCCCCAAATACAGTATCTTCACCGAAGGTCAGAGCCGGGTATCCTTTGTATGGTAGATGATATAATTTCATATTTTCAACCTTGGCATCCATTTTCTCGATGACCTTTCCGTCTAAATACTTATTATAATTAAAGAAACCTTCTCTTAAACTTCCATAAACAAAAAGATTGATCGTTTTCATCAGCAGATTTCTCCTCCTACTGCTTTAATATCCTTGTCATTGATAGTGCAGGCTTCAATCGCAAGCTCTAAGCCTTTTACAATATCATTCAACGACATGAACGGCGTGTTTTTCTTATCTATAACCTGCGAAGTCATATAAGGAATGTGGATAAATCCGCCTTTGATATGAGGGTACTTTTTATCAATCATGTATAGAATGCCGTACATGACATGATTGCATACAAATGTTCCAGCTGTATAAGATACCGTTGCTGGTATGTTATGCTCATTCATATGCTTGACCATCGCTTTTACTGGTAGATTCGAGAAATATGCTGGCTGCCCATCTGCTTGTATAACTGTATCTAATGGCTGATTGCCTTCATTGTCCTTGATTCTGTAATCATCAAGATTAATAGCAACTCTTTCAGGAGTAATATCAAATCTTCCTCCTGCTTGGCCTACCGAGATGACAATATCCGGATTATGCTTTTCAATTGCATCCTCAATAGCTTGAACGGATTTTGTTTGAACTGTAGGAATAATAATTTTAATCACTTCAGCTCCGTTTATCTGGTCGCTTACCATTTTAACTGCTTCTTCTGCCGGATTGACCAGCTCTCCGCCAAATGCATCAAATCCTGTTAATAGTACTTTCATAGCTCGTTCTCCTATTGAAAAAATTTTATTATATCCTTAATCTTAAAACCCTAAAACATACATCAAGATGATATGAACAACTAACAATGTTAAAGCTATAGGCGCTTGTGCTTTAATGACTGCGTTTTTATCTTTCATTTCTAGCAATACTGCCGGCAGCATATTAAAGTTTGCCGCCATTGGTGTTAATAATGTTCCACAGTATCCTGCTGTAAGAGCAAGCGTTCCACAGATTAAAGGATCTCCACCAATGCTGAATACGAAAGGTACACCAATACCAACCGTGATAACAGCGAATGCCGCAAATGCATTACCCATGATGCTTGTAAATAATGCCATACCGATACAGTATGTTGCTACCCCAATCAATGCGTTACCTGTCGGGATTACGTTTGAAATAATAGAAGCAATTTTATCGCCTACTCCCGCAGTTGTAAATAACACACCTAAAGAAGCTAATAATTGAGGAAGAATAGCAAATGACCCAACTGATTGGAATGTTCTGTTTGAATCCGCCAACAGCTCTTTCGGTGTTGCTTTAGTGATGATGAACGTCAGCGCTAAAGCACACAATGCTGAAATACCGATAGCAACCGTTCCCGGGAAGCCCGTGAAAGATGCTACAAGCATCGCGATGATTGCGATGGATAGAGATGGGATGAAGATTTTCACCCCTAATTTTTCTGCTTTTATATTCGCAAATGTCTCATCTAATTGCTTTAACGTTCCAATATTGATTTGCTTTGTTGCTGATAACATAGCAATCACAACGACTAATACACCGACAATCGTACTTGGAATATAATTTCCTAGAATGAAAATAACAGCAAGAATCCCCCAGAATAAAGCTGTACCGATTCTTGTTTTATGGTTCGTATCTTTGATTGTGAATACCATTGTGATACCCATGAATAAACCGATGATTATATAAAATATTTCTAATAACAAATTAGAGATTTGTGTAATATCCATTATTGATCACCTCTAATTTTTTCATTTTCTTTAGTAGCATATTTTTGCTTAAGCCTTTTATCAAATAACATATTTTGAATGACCCACAGCACAAATGAAATTACAGCTACTGGAATTGCCACTTTGACAATTTGCAGTGTATCAACCGGCATGCCGAGTCCTTCTAATGTAGAAGCAATTAAAAGTACACCTGCATTTGCCATGAATATGTTTTGTGCAAAGAAGTTACCAATATTATCAGATGCCGCAGAATACGCTCTAATCTTTTCCATATCTTTTTCTTCTACTTTTTCTCCGTACTTAGCAATAGCTGCTCCTTCAGCCATTGGGCTAACTAGAGGCCGAACGAATTGCGGATGTCCGCCAAGCGTTACCCCCATTCCAATCGTTACTTTTCTTATTAAAGTATAGCCGCTCAATAGTTTACCAACCGATAAGTTAGTTGCTTTCTTAATGAGCATAACTGCTTTAGCCTTCAATCCATATCTTTCACACAAACCGATAACAGGAATTGTGATCAAAAATAAACATGTTACACGATTTGATACAAAGGCTGATCCCAGTGTATCCAATATTTCAACAGGATTCATCTTTGCTACTAATCCAGTAGAGATACCGGCTACAATTACTACTGCTATAGTATCTAGCCTTAAGGCAAAGCCTACTATGATAATTAAAATCCCTATTAATTCCATAAACTACTCTCCTACTCTATGAATAAATAACTATGTTAAAATATTTTTAATCATATTATATAGTCCAACCTTTCAAATTGTAAATAATTTAGAGATAGCAGTTTTTAGCATCTTTGTGACTTAAAGGAGGAAAATGAAGTCAATTTCTATCGTATATTGAAAAATGCGTAAGTGCCTTATCTTCTCTTTTATCTATAACTATTTCCATTAGATAGCCTCCTAAAATAATTTTAATAATTAATTCTTACTATTTTCATATGGTATTAAATAATTTATCCTATAAATTCACTATGTAGGGGGTACATCGAACAGGAAAGATGATTTTCCGTAAAGCGCTGGAAATGGGGGTGATTAAAAAAAATCCAACAGAGTATCCTTATCTGAAAAAAGATAAAAAAACAATTGAACAATTGGAGGAAGAAGAATTTCCTAAATATTTTGAAAAAGAAGAACTTGCTCTGTTTCTTAAAACCGCGAGGGAAAAGGGGCTTGAATTAGACTACTTGTTGTTCCTTATTCTGTCATATACCGGAATCAGGATAGGAGAATTAGTTGCTCTTAAATGGAAAGATATTGATTTCAGAAACCATACGATTAGCATAACTAAAACCTATTACAATCCCACTAATAATACTTTGGAATATCAGTTAGTTACACCAAAGACTAAAAAATCATGACGGAAAATCATTGTCGATGAAGAAGTAATAGACGCTTTGACGAAACATAAAAATGTTCAAGATGAAGTTATCAAGCGGTTAAGGGATGTTTATCATAATGAAGGCTTTATCTTTGCAAAATTGGACCGACAATATGGTTATCCCATTATTATCAAGACAGTCCAAAGCAGAATGGCAAGGCTGCTTAGGATTGCAGATCTAAACCCTGAGTTAACACCACATTCATTAAGGCATACACATACTTCACTGCTTGCCGAAGCTGGTGTTTCGCTCGAACAAATTATGGACAGACTCGGACATTCCGATGATCAAATCACAAAAAATGTCTATCTACATGTTACCCAAGAAATGAAAAAAGAAGCTTCCCAAAAGTTTTCACAACTCATGAGAAGCCTCGATTATAATCCTCTATGTTAGCAAAATGTTAACATTTCACTTTCACCTTACATACAAACCCTTATATATCAAGGGTTGCAGCGATTTATTACATCATGCCGCCCGTGAATTGAAAGTGTGTAACATCGTTAACGAGAGGTTCAAAAAGTGCTGTAAATCAACGTTTTGCTTGTTACGTTCTGTAACATCTTTAACGGGGATTTACCGCTTTTTATGGGATTGCGTTAGCAAAATGTTAGCATTTCAAGCAGATAATCAGTCACCGTTGTTCACACGCTCAACATGCCTTGAGTAGACAATAAGTATGCTATAGGTACCTGGTGGTCCTTGGCAGAGATAAGCGGCTTTCTTAATATATAGAAGTTTTCAAGATCTTTTGAAAAGGACACTCAGGCCTTGAAATTTATAAAAAACTTCAAATTGACCCGAAAGTCCTTGAATAATACAGGCTTATCTTCTTATCTAAGATGAAAAATAAAAAGAGATTTGTACATGAACAAATCTTTAAAAGCTAAATTACTTTTTTAAATATAACTTCACCTTGTTTGATGGTTTCTAGTACTTGAATATTTTTGATTTGATCCACTTCTACTTTGAGTGGATTTTTATCAAGTATGACTAAATCTGCATATTTTCCTTTTTCTAAACTTCCTTTTATATCTTCTTCAAAATTTTGATAAGCCCCATTTATTGTCACTGCACGAATGGCATCCATAACAGAGATTTTTTGCTCTTCTCCTAATACACGCCCTTTTTGAGTTTGTCTATTGACTGCATTGTGAATAGCAAGGACTTGATTCGGCATTTTTACAGGTGGATCTTGATGCAAAGTAAAGTTTATTCCTCTTTTTAGTGCAGAGGCTGCTGGTGAAATTCGGTTGGCCCTTTCTGGCCCTAATACAGACTCATAGTGATAATCTCCCCAGAACCAGATATGGTCTAAAAAGAAGGTTGGTATAATCCCAAGTGCTTTCATCTCATCTAGCTGGTCTTCTCTTACGGTTTGGGCATGTACCATCACAGGTCTTAAATCTTGTTGTTTCCCTGTTTCTTTTAATGCCTCATTATAACATCTAATAAACTGATCTGCTGCTGCATCTCCGTTCGTGTGCACATTAACCTGAAGGGTTCTTTCTATACAACCTTTGAAATAGGCTTTTACATCTTCATCTGTCTGTGTACCATAACCACAATAATCTTCATCTTGTCCTTTAGGCGCTTCATAATACGGCTTCGTTAACCACGCAGTTTTGCCTTGTGGCGAACCATCTAACCATGTTTTCCCACCAAGTAATTTAAAGTGATTCATATACTCTCGTTTGGGTGTGCCCATATCTGTTAATAAGTCAAAAGTTACTTGTTGTACTGCATGTCCTACAATATCTATTTTAAGTTGATTTGCATTTGCTGCTGCCATTAATAATTCATGTATATTTTTATCTACACTTGCATCTTGGGCTGTTGTGATACCATACCCTGCATAAATATCTTGAGCTTTGGAAATGGCATCCATCAAGGCTTCAAAAGAAGGACCAGGTATAAGTTTTTTCTTTTCCGGGTCTAAACAAGCACTTTCTTCCAAAATCCCATTAGGTTCTTTAGAGTCAGGTGCTACTGTTCTTACGACACCTCCTTCTGGAACTTCGTAATCTTCCCCTACATACCCCAGCTTCTCTAACGCAGCACTGTTGACTACAGCCAAGTGTCCTGATGCATGGGTGATAAACATAGGTATTTGTGCTGATACACGGTCTAAATCAAATTTTGTAGGATGCGCTTCACCTTCAAACTTTGTATTGTCATAACCAAACCCAATAATCCATTCTCCTTCTTTAGGAGGGTTATTGTTTAGTTTATCTTCTATAATCTTTAATATTTCTTCCTTTGAACTACACTCACTAAAATTTATAATCGTTAATGTCTGTGCAATAGCAACAAAATGTCCATGCGGATCAATAAGTCCCGGTAACATTGTCTTTCCATTAAGATTGATTTCTTTAGTATTTTCATCTGAAAGTGCACGTATGTCTTCCGTACTTCCCACTGCCATAATGAGACCATTTTCTATTAAGATGGCCTGGGCCACTTCATTGTTTGGATTGACTGTAATAATATCTCCATTGAAGTAAATTATTTTTTCCATTCCTAGTCCTCCCATTCGCTATTCAGTGATATAGTTTTTATTTTTATTTTTGTTTTTAACTTTTCTTATAGATATTAAAAGTAGTGCATATCCGATAACAGTACATACTAATAACGTTATCCAACCTGCACTAAAGCCAAAATTATCTGCAACCGCACCAAACAAAGTAGAGCCAACGGCAAAACCACAAGCGAAGAATATTTTGATAATGCCCAGTTTTACGCTAGCATCTTTTTTACCAAATACGTCAGATGCCATATAAGCCGGTGCTGACATGAAAGAGAAAACATTTAAGCCATAGGCAATTGAAAAGATAAATGCAAGTCCATGTGTATTACTTGCCATTAATAAAGCGATTATAGCTATTGCTTGAAGCACGAAAGAAATAGTCATTGTTTTAAGTGACCCAATCTTATCAAACAAAGCACCACCAACAACATTGCCAAATAAGCTAAATAAGGCAAATGTTGATCCTAATGTTCCTACTAATGTAGGACTCATCTTTAATTCACCTGTAAAATAAGTAGCATATTGGGTACTAAGTGCTGAAATACCTATAGAAATGATGGCAAAGGCCGCTCCAAATATCCAAAAAGAACTGGTTTTTTTAACCTCTGCTATACTTGGTCCTTCAAGCTCAGCTGCCTCTTCTTTTACATCTGCAGTAACTTTTTCAACTTCTCCCTCTTTAGGCAATCTAATAAATAACAGTATGACCGGCAAACTACATACAAGTGCAACTAAACCAAAAGCAATGTAGCTATAAGTAACACCCTTATTTGCTAACATCTGAGAAGTGATTTGTTGTAAAAATATATTTCCTATAGAACCACCAGCAAAGGCCATACCTAATGCTTTACCTCTACCTTCTTTTGGGAACCAAGTGTTTATCACATAAGGAACTCCAAGACCTGAAAATATTCCACAACCTATTTGCAAAATCGCTGAAAACAAATAAAACTGAGGTAAGCTGGTTGCGAAACCAAAAGCTAAAAAGCCAAGACTAGATAAAGTAGTACCTATTATAAATAAAAGTTTTATATTGACTTTTCCAAATAATTTACCAAAAAAAGGTGAAAATACTGCTGCTGCTATAGCACCAAATGTAAATATTAGTGAAAATGACGCAAGTGAAAAATTGAATTTCTCAATAACATATGGAATAAACAATGGTTGAATATTTTGTGCTATACCAAATGGTACTGCTTGCAGAAACATACATACAAATACCATAAAATATTTCTTTTTGTTACTTCTAATGGTGTCCATTTTTCATCCTCCAAAACCTTATTTTTGTATTTATGTTGAAATCAACCTTAAATTTAATTTTGGTTCTCTCTTTAATTCATTTTCATAGTTTTTCCTAATCAATTAATAAAATACTTATTCAGTTAAAAAACCATCTTCACCATACGAACCGACATTACTAGAAAATCCAAAAGGCCACATTTATACAAAACCGATGGAGCAATATCAGATAGCTGGAAATAAATTTTTCAACGAAAAAGAGTAGTGTCAGATTTAGGAGAGCTTATTATGAAAATAATACGTAGCTATGCCCCATCGGAGAATGCTGTAAATGTTCAAAATATTATTCAGGATCTCTTATTAATCGAAATAGAGTGGCTTTTCAATGAAAACCAATCAAAAGGTGATAATAAATCTTTTATCTAAAAAAGAATCTAGGTTGTGATTCGATTGAATAACCAAAAAAAATCAGCTCAATAAGAATTCTAATTTTGTTATTAAATTAAAAAAACTAGAATTAGTGTAACTTTTAGTCGGGCGACGAAGTGGATTTCCCCGCTTCGTCTTTTTAATTTTCTCTAAAAATAATTTTGTTAAAACTATTAAAATTAGCGAAATCATAAGATATTATGAATCCTGAATTAACCGGTAATTCAAATTTAATAACATAACCACTATAAGCGAAGACCGCAGGTTGCATGTTGTTATCCCTAGAGATAACCATGTTCTGCGGGCTTCATTTTTTTGGAGGAACTTCAATGGAACAAGGAAAACTAGATACAAACTGGAAGAATAGATTACTAGATACATGCGAAGAAGTCGGCGTTTCAAAAAAGGTTATCGAGCGCTTCTTTGATTTCTATGTAAACGAAAGGAGGATTCAAGATGCAAAACTTACTACACCTTTTAAAAGAACTCAACGTACCACAAATTGAATCACGAGTTATCATCATGCCCATTGATAAAACAGTAGATAAACCTTTAATTCAATATCAGCAGCAACTTGATTTAGATATTAAGCAAAAAGACTAGTATAAAATCCTGCCCCCCTGTCAATGATTTTAGTAATTGAAAATGGGAGGATCAGGTATGCTACGTAATCCAAAAATTAAGGTAACGTTCAATGAGGATTTACAATCGGAGTCTTATTTTTTAATAAAACGATTGATTGAGAAGATACTCATAGATCAGTTAGAGCTAGATTTAAAGTTAAAAGGTAATTTATTAACTAGCAGTAAAAACATAATTGAAAAGGAGTAAATGTAATATGCAAGTTCTACAATATATTGATTATAAAAATTTATATGATGACTTTATTATTTACCCGAAAGGTTTATCTCCATGTTACTAATGAAATGAAAAGAGCGGCCTCTGATAAATTTAGCAATTTGATGAGTAATCTTATTTGAAAGCAAAATTAAGGTATATTAAACAATTCTATTATCAGTAATATGATTAGGATAAAATCAATAAATTTAGGCAAATTCATATTGCCCTTTACCGAAGTCACCTTTAATGGATGGACAATCTTGCATGACCCTTATTTTTAGAGAATTATATATTCTAGTTTCTAGATATATAGCCTGTAGGTATACATTCATGACTAGTAATTTCAGTAGCAATTGAATAAATAAATTGATTAGAGCTAATCGAATGAATTCAGTTAATAACCAGTTATGTGTCGTATTATGAAAGTATTTTTGTAGTAAATCTGGCTTATATCTAGATAACTCACTAAGCCTATGCATTGAAACATATATAAATGTAAGTGGATTACTATTTATAACTGTATGTCTAGTGCTAGGTTTAGGATTCAATTAAATGTACCACATTCTACTGCTTCCATAACTTAACTGAACATACCACCTAAGATTATGATGATTTTTCAGCAGTCTTTCTGCTGTATTATCACCTTTGAATCTAAAGTGTTTATATTGAATTACAAGCTCTTCTTTTTCTTTAACATCAATAATAAACTTATCAGGAAGTTGCATTAACTGATGAACCTTGTTAAATTGTGCATCTACCTTCACTGTATCCCACCAATCACTTCTGTCGACTCTTTTTACATAACAGTATTTTTTTATAGGTAGAAAAAGATCATCACGATTATATGCTCGATAGATGAATGCCAAATTATAAAAAATCTCACGTAATGAATACTCTTCATTTTCGCCCAAATTATCTTCCTCTTGGAATTATTAACTTTCAAAATGGGCATAATGTAATTTTGTAACACAATTATAATGAAAGTGAGGTCTTTTGATGAGATGAAAGGACATATTTACAGAAGAGGATGCAAGTGCAAAAAGAAAAAATGCACTTGTGGTTCCAAATGGGCTTTTATGATTGATACCGGAATAGATCCAGTTACTGGTAAACGCAAACAAAAGGGAATAGGAGGTTTTAGGACTAAGCAAGAAGCTGAAGCAGCCGCGGCAGCTCTTATTCATGAGGTAGAAGAAGGAATGTATGTAGAAGAAACTAATCAAACGTTCAGTAACTTTTCAAAAGAGTGGCTTACGATCTATAGAGATTCAAAAGATGTAAAACCAGGAACGATTCGTGTGAGATTACATGAAATAGGCAAATTGATGCCCTATTTTGCTCTTTTAAAATTAAAGGATATCACAAGGAAGAGGTATCAAGATGCTTTAAATGATTTAAAAGCACAAGGCTATTCTGATAACACTATGGAGGGGGTACATCGAACAGGAAAGATGATTTTCCGTAAAGCGCTGGAAATGGGGGTGATTTAAAAAAATCCAACAGAGTATCCTTATCTGAAAAAAGATAAAAAAACAATTGAACAATTGGAGGAAGAAGAAGTTCCTAAATATCTTGAAAAAGAAGAACTTGCTCTGTTTCTTAAAACCGCGAGGGAAAAGGGGCTTGAATTAGACTACTTGTTGTTCCTTATTCTGTCATATACCGGAATCAGGATAGGAGAATTAGTTGCTCTTAAATGGAAATATATTGATTTCAGAAACCATACGATTAGCATAACCAAAACCTATTACAACCCCACGAATAATACTTTAGAATATCAATTAGTTACACCAAAGACTAAAAAATCACGACGGAAAATCATTGTCGATGAAGAAGTAATAGGCGCTTTGAAGAAACATAAAAATGTTCAAGATGAAGTCATCAAGCGGTTAGGGGATGCTTATCATAATGAAGGCTTTATCTTTGCAAAATTGGAACGTCACTGTGGTTATCCCATTATTATTAAGACAGTCCAAAACAGAATGGCAAGGTTGCTTAGGATTGCAAATCTAACCCCAGAGTTAACACCACATTCATTAAGGCATACGCTTGCCGAAGCTGGTGTTTCACTCGAACAAATTATGGACAGACTCGGACATTCCGATGATCAAATCACAAAAAATGTCTATCTACATGTTACCCAAGAAATGAAAAAAGAAGCTTCCCACAAGTTTGCTCAACTCATGAGAAGCCTCGATTAAAATCCTCTATGTTAACAAAATGTTAACATCACACTTTCACCTTACATAAAACCCAGTCATATCAAGGGTTCAAGCGGCTTATTACATCATGCCGCCCATATATCCCCTTATGCCCTACTAAATTAAAACGCGAAGCAATCCCTGTCACATGAGTTCTGTTCCCTCTACTGTGGTTCGTTTCATTGTTGTTTCTTTCTTTCATTCGCTACGTTTGCGGATCTCTTATTTTACTACAAGATAAGTTTTCTTCACAAAAAAATAAAGTAGAACATAATATTTTTTAATAACCTATCAAGTAAATTTTCCGTGTTATTTCAATGCGTTACATAAAAATTGTAAAGACACTTCATTAAATTTCACAGCTTGATCTACATTACATACATGACCGCTATCTTTTAAAATTACTAATTTACTTGATGATTGCTTTTTCACTAATCGCTTAACTGGTTCTAAAAATACATAATCCTCGTCTCCCATAATATATAGTGATGGTATCTTTGTATCCTTTTCATTAATTTTCACTAAATATTTTGCGACACCGCCTGTTAATGTTAACCAACGTAAAAATTCTCTATTCTTAATTTTTTTTGCCTCTTGAATAAATAAATGGCGTGAAGACTCATGGGTTTTTCTCGGCATTAAAATCCATGCGAATAATTTATATAACCACATAAACGGAATCATTTTTTTAAACGTATTGGCTATACCAAGTAAAAAATGCAGTCTAGGTGTAATACGTATCACAGCACCTGCTAGCAACATCGTGTGGAAACGTTCTGGATTCGTTTCAGCTAATTGACGAATTAACATCGTCCCTAGTGAAATTCCTACAAAATGAGCCTTTTCAATCTTTAGTGAATCTAGCACGTCTAGTATATCCTGACTAACTAAATCTAGTGTATATTTAGTCGGACTGTTCGTAATCATACAATCACCATGACCTCGGAGATCGACTACCAACACATTAAAATGCTTGCGATATGCTCGAATTTGCTTGTACCAAATTGTCGAGCTTCCACCAGCTCCATGTACTAAAACTACCCATTCTTTGTGTTGTTGGCTATATATTTTATAATGTAACAAGTACTTCTCATCCTCTGATTATTTAACTTATACTATCATTACGAAAAGTAGCACGTAATGGTTTCATTTTTAGGTATATTTCTAGGAACTTTGATATTTTTTTGCTACACATATAAGGCACTTAAACAGATTTTATTGTTTAAGTGCCCTTTACTTTATGTCGTATATACAATATCTCCGCCATCTTCATGCCACTTTTGCTTATGTAGAAACTTTTCATTTCCCATCCTTTTCTAACGTATTCTCAAAAAATGAAAAGCGCCTAAAACCCCTGATACTAAAGGATTTTAATCACTTTTCAGGTGGTTCAAAAATATTCTATCTCAACCTTGAAACGTAACAGGCAAGAAAGTGCTCTTTCTCTCCATATATCTACTTCATTTACTTGAAATGCCCTTCAACAGAAAGGACTTTGTGTTGTTATGCATACTCATCCAATCATACCTAGCCTTCTATGAAGTTCGTGTTCGTCAGACCTGAGATTTTCCACCCACTTCCTTCAGATTCCTCGTCACCACGGACACCCTTTTGCATGGTTAACCACTACTTCTGCCTTCGCGGTTCGGGACTTACACCCTATAGATTACGTCCATTCTAGGCGCACTAAAAATAGCGAACGAATCTTTTCGATCCATTCGCTATTTTTTATAGAGTAGATTATTTAATTTTATAATGTGAAATTTAATTAACGCGTTAAGTTATATACTTGTGTTCCTTCAAATGGTGAATATATTGGACCATCAGAGTTAATAGTACGTGATAGTATAATGCTATTATCTTTTAATTGTATTGTTCCGCTACCAGTAGCTCCTGCATAACCATCATTAAATGAAAATACCGCATATCCCTGATTGTCCAATGATACAGTTACTGAATAATCACTAACTTCACGACCTTTATAGGTATGTTCAAAAACTTTAACAATAAACTGATTATCTCTTTTACTAAGATTTAAAGACATACCACCATTTTCTATAACATTACTATTACTCTCCCACTCTCCAATGTACTTATTAAAGTTTGGTGTTACGATGGGTTCTTGTTTTGTAGATGTTTGCTCTAAACTTTTTGACAAATAAAGCTCCACAAGCTCATAGGAACGAGCTTTCGTATATTCTACAAGCTTATTTGCTTTATCTATACTTGCCATTGTCCCACCTTCATTTTCTAAACCTGCCTCTTCTACTGCTGAATCTCGCTCTTTAATCCATTTTCGCTGATTCAAACGGAGTTCATTAAATTTTTCTGTCGAGAGGTTCTTTTTAATATCCCCATAAAGCTCATTTAACAAATTATCCCATGCAATATATTTTTGATTTAACTCTTCTAAAATATCCGTTGTGACTCCTGAATTACCCATTGTATATGTTGCTACTAGGTTCTCAACATTAATTAATTTTTGCTTGTAAGGATTAGTGGTTTCAATAGCTTGTACTTCTTTTGGTACTGTCTTTTCTTCTACTGATTTTTCTACTATATTATTTCCGCGTGTATAATCATGTAACTTCCATGCACCATCTTCGTACATTAATTCGCTAATGTCTTCCCGTACGAAGCCGGATAGAGCATCATCAATATTTGCTATTACCTGTATATGATTGAGCCCTAATGTTTTTACTTCAATTTTAGTATATTGTGGGTCGCCCGGTAAGAATATATTTTCACATCCGTAACATAGTTCGTAAATAGTCTTTTTTAATTTACCTTCAACAAACTGTTTTGTAGCATATTGGCGTAGAGTTGGGGTCATCTTCTTATAAATATCTTCGGTCATCCCAGTCCTAGCGACATCATACTTTACATCCATTTCCTCAGATTTTTTAAAAATAGATTTTGTAATCACAGCTAGTAAAGTTTTTATTTCTTCTTCAGTTGGTTCCACAATTGCTTCTTTTACTATTGTGGTTTCCTCCATAATTGGTGCTTCTTCCTTTATACTCTCTTTTGAATCACTATAGAATACAAATGCAATTCCTATGCTAGTAATCACAAATAAAATACTACCAGCAATAATCAAATATTTATTAATGTTCGTCATTTTATCTCTCCTAATTAACTCGGTAAGACTTTTAAGGATCTATACCAAATATATACTTGCAGACGAATACCGAGTTACAATTTAAACAATATAAATCCATTCCTTCCCAACAAAAGCCTTAAAATAATACTATGAATCACACAAAAATACTATATTAAAATATAAATATAATAAAAAAATAATAACTTAACAAAATTATAATAAATATCGTACATAAACATTATTTATTAATTAGCGAAAAGTATAGTAAGAATTTTTTTCTAGTTACCCTTTTTTCACTTCGGTAACTGTCTCTTTAGTATTTTATAATAGTAAATTCAATCCTGTAACTTAACAGAGCCTTGGGATATGAAGTGATCTAAGAATAAGGGTTTACGATATTATTGTTGTTGAAATTATTTTACTAACAGCACAGGTTGATGAAGAAACTGAAAATCCAGAAAAAAATTAATTAAAATTGGAACTTATATTTGTTTCAACCGTATTAAATTATAAGTTCATTGGAGTTTATTAAACTTCCTGGGGTAGACGAGTATGACAAGAACACGTCGTACTATTATCTTGGTGAATTGATTAATAAAGAAGCGATTTCTTAACAATTTACATCGAATTGGGTTTTCGTTGATGAGGCAATTAAACAAAATAATAGCCTCATGAACAAATCAAATAAAATAGCTGGTTGCAGCATGAAACACTGTTTTGAAAGAGCCTAAAAAATTTATAGAAATATAAGGTGGTGTTTCCCATTAATAAGGACATTAAAATTTTTTGGAATAATGTAGGGAGAGAACATGGCGGTTTATCGTATGCTCCTACAATCAAAAAGAACACTGAATACATAAAAAAGCAAACATTAGAAATGAATATAAAGCGTTGTAAAGAGGAGGACACTAATCGATTTATCCAGCATGACCAAGATACATTGATAGAATTACCACCCCAAGCTTCTGACGATCATTTCATTATCATCTATTGTATCGAAAGTGGATTGCAGTTCTCTTTAGGTCATAAGAAAAAGTATAGCTGGTGGTTAATCGATATTGTAGATATTGAGGAAATTGAAGAGAATGTGTATTGTGTGCATGATTTATTTTTGGATATTACAGTGAATCTACACGTAGCCTATCAAGTGCTTGATATGGACGAGTTCCATTATGCTTATTCGAATAACATTTTATCTTCTAATCAGTATGAAAAAGCAATGAATTCTTTCATTTCCATACTAAATAAATTAAATCAAGATCAATTTCCTGTTGTTTGGTTAAAACAAATGGTTAATAAATATCAGTCTCATTTGAACGATACGGTTACACTAAACTTAAAATAATTTAAGATTTCTTAAATTCAAATACATAGCACTCTTCACAAAATCATAATTTTTCGTTGATACTTACAAGTATGCGTATCAATCGGCATGAGTGACCCTTACAAGCGCGCGTATCAATCCCAACAGAAAACCAGAGTTATTCTACAAAATGCATAGAATAGACTCTGGTTTTATTTTTATATTTCGCAAATCGAATATTGAACCAACGCACCTTGTTAGTCCAATAAAAAAGAACTGCGTAAACAGTGCTATAGTTCCTCAACTAAAGCCTTCGAAAATGGAGGCACTTCTTTTAACTACAGATAGTCGAACCCGAGATAAGAGATGGGAATCAATTATTTTTTAGTTAAAAATGGAACTGGTGCTAATCTGTTATTCTATATTATTTGCTTGACAACGTAGTTATATATTTTTTAACTACTTCATAAACATATTCTTGATTTGCTGATGCTGTATCTGGGTTGTATTTACCACCATTGGTTTTATTATTTGACAATACTCTAATACCCAAGAATGCTACATCGTAAGCTTGGGCCATTTGCGCTGCTGCGGCACCTTCCATTTCTTCTACAGATGTACCATACTTAGTATGGAACCATTTAATTCGATCAACTTCATTATTCCAAAGGTCTGCTGAACCTATAGTACCCTCGACAACTTTACCCTTAGTGTATTTATCTTTTACTGCATTAGCAGCTGCGAGTAAATCCTTGTCTCCCTCGTAGTACCGGATTTTTTCAGCATTAGGATCTTCTCCTGCACTTCCTTCAGAAGCCATTAAATCCATAGGTATCCATTTAGTTGGATCAATTCCTTGGTTTTCATTCATGTTTTCTGTTTTCAATGCACCTATGTTTGTAACTCTTTTTCCTAATACAATATCAAATACGTTTAAATTCGGATCATGTCCGCCAGCTGTTCCTTGATTGATTATTGCTATAGGGTTATATCTTTCAACGGCCACTGCTGTAGCAGCTGCTGTATTTTCCATTCCTTTACCTGTTTTAGCAACGATGACAGGATAATTGTCCACTGTTCCTTTGTAAAATACAAAATTACCTATTTTTTCCTCTTTAACATTTTCTAGCCTTTTTGCAAAGTTTTCAGCTTCTATTGGCATTGGCCCTTGAACGATAATAGGCTGTTGGGTATTTTTTTGTCCAGCTTCATTTTGTGGAGATTCATTTTGTGAAGCTGAATTACATCCTGCTAGTATTGATAATAACAGTACAGTAATCGTTACTAATAAAGCGAATTTTGGTAACCTTTTGTTTTTCATAAATAATCTCTCCTTTTTCTCTTGTTGTGTTTGTTACACTGGAAGATTTGGTCTAAAGAAAAAAGTCTAGAAAATGTAGAGTGATTTCTACCTTCTAGACCTACAAAGTCAAGGTATAGATAATTAAGTAAAAAATGATGTTTTTGCTTAATCATAAAATGGCAGCGGCCAACAAGCCGAACAGCCGAATACTTTAACTCGTAGTCCAGTTCTCATTGGGAACCAGGTAGAAACGCTCAGACCATATTACCGAGTATATACGAGTAATGATATTTAAGATTATTACTTTTTTAATATAGCAAACTTATAATAGATGTACAATAAAAACCTGAATATTTTTCTTATAAAGCAACTTAATGTTCGCTTTTTTACGGGAAATAGAGAAAAAAGGGGGCTCATTATTGGTGAAAAACAAATTATCCTTAACGATTAATACTATTCCGCTTATTTTACCACCTTTTCTTAAACTCTCCTGCTTCGTTTAAAAACAAACTTTCACATTCTCATGCCAATCCACCTTATCCTTCCAATAATGCTTGATAATAAATGAATTCGCTGCCCACTTCTACAATCAGCATGAAGGTATTATCATCCCCTACTGCAAATATCTTAGTCCCTTTATCCAATTTACTCGCATAAAAATCTTTATAAAATGAGCCTGAAGTTTTGCGCTTTTTGATTTCACCTAAAAGTTCACCTTTCACAGCTTCAAACTCAATTATTTCTGTTTTTGAATAAATAATATCTTGATATTACAAAATATCTATATCTGGATGCTCTTTCAATAGCTCTTTTGCAGTCAGATTATGTGTACCTCTTGAACAACTTACTAATACAACAAAAATGCTCATCAAAAAGATACAATATTTTAGTGGAGTAATCATATAACCACACTCTCTATTTATTCTCCATTACTATTTATCTCCACATTACTAGAATATATTTTGACTGCAAGAGCAGTATATGAACCGGTATTATTCACAAAGATCATCCATATATATTTGTATAGGAAATTATCATTACGACCCGGTCAAATAAATCCCGTTTAAAGGAGCACTCTTATGTGGTTTTTCTTCGCTTTACTAACTGCCCTAGCGTGGGGTGGTGCAGATTTATTTTATAAAAAAGGTTCAGACAGCAAGGATAAATACAGTCATTTAAAAATTGTCGTCATGGTCGGTCTTGTGATGGGTATCCATGCAACTGGCTATATGCTGTATGAAGGTTTAACATTCCGTCCTTCCGACATGCTAAAATATTTACCCGTTTCTTCTCTTTATATTTTATCTATGACAATTGGTTACATTGGGTTACGTTACTTAGAATTATCAATCGCATCTCCTGTACAAAATTCATCTGGTGCTATTACAGCTGTTCTTGTCTTCATTTTCTTCCCACAGCCAGTCGATATATTACATATTCTTGGAATAATCATTATTTCACTTGGCGTTATTGGTATCGCAGTAGTTGAAAAACAAATCGAAAATGCAACATTACGATTAAACAATACCGAAATCGACAAAAAATATCAGCTTGGATTTATGGCGATTATGTTCCCTATTGCCTATGCTTTGATTGATGGCGCTGGTACATTTGCTGATGCAGTCTATTTAGATGAGCTAAAATTAATGACTGAAGATGCTGCATTACTTGCTTATGAATATACATTTTTCATCTGTGCAGTTATTTCTTATTTTTATTTAAAAGTAATAAAAAAAGAGACTTTCTCTATTTTCAAAGAACGTGACAAAGCATGTGCAGCAATTTTAGAGACAATCGGTCAATTCTTTTATGTATTTGCCATGTCATCATATGCGATAATAGCGGCTCCAATGATCGCATCTTATAGCATTTTCTCTATCATTCTTTCACGTATTTTCTTAAAAGAGAAACTATCGCCAAAACAATATATTGTTATTACTGTTGTAATGTTGGGGATTGTTTTATTAGGAATTGCGGATGCTTAGAATAAACAGTAATTTCAGTAGTAGTAGGCTTTCTAAAAAGGAGTCAATAAAAAATCAAGAATGCAGTTAAATCAGCATTCTTGATTTTCAAAATGGGACGTCGATGAGTCGAAATTCGACTTATTAGACAGTTCCTTTTTTAATATGGTTGATCAAAATCTTCATATTGGTCGGCAAAGGTTTGCATCTTATCTTTTTCAAATACATCTAATAACTTGTTGTACTCCTCATCTTCGATTACATAGTAAAGAGGTACTCTCGCTACATAATCCGAATATAAAATACGCTCATTTTCCTCATCTAACCACATATTATAATTCACTACAATTAGATTCTGCGTTCTATCCTTAAATTGAATATATTGATATGGTAAACGATTCACTTCTTCATCGCTTAATTTTAAATTTGTACCATTATTGAAAATCTCCATTAATTCATTATATTTCGGTTCAGTTTCAATCGATTTTTTTACAACTACATCGCCTTCCTCAGTGATATTGCCTAACTCAATTACATTATTTGATTTCATACAACCTGTTAGAACGAACATAATACAACACAACATTAAAAGTTTCTTCATTACACTATCCCCTTTTAAAGGTATGAAAAGTTTTTCCGTAGTTGTATTATGTTTCCCAATTCCATAGAAAATATTACGTCTTTCAAAACTTCATTTGACTATATTTCCAAAACATTTTAAGTGACAATATTGAATTTTCCATTTACTTCGTCACTTTAAAGCGATAAACTATAATGATATTATGATTTTACTGGAGGAAGATTTTCTTGAAAGAATTCATTAATAAGCTGTTAACAGGTATGAGCATTGGAATTGTTGTATCATTAATACCAAACGCTCTTGTAGGTGAACTATTAAAACTACTCATTCCACATTTTCCAGCTTTACAACAATTACTAGATATATCCGTTTTAGTGATGAGTATGTTACCAATAATGATTGGTGTTACTGTTGGTATGACATTTAAATTAACACCAATCCAGACAGCTAGTATCGGCTTAGCAGCTGTTGTTGGTAGTGGAGTAGTGCAAATAAATGAAAGTGTTATGACATTAAAAGGTATTGGTGTCGTTTTAAACACAGGTGTTACAGCAGGTTTAGCTGTACTTTTTGTTAAATATATTGGTACAAAGTTAAAAGATTACACAATTCTTTTACTTCCAACTTTAACTATTTTCTTTCCTGGTTTATTTGGTTACTTGATCTTACCTTATGTAAATGCAGGAACAGGAATTATTGGGTTAGGAATTCAACACGTAACAGATCTTCAGCCTATTCTTATGGGAGCAATTATCGCTGTTATTTTCTGTGTACTCATTTTGTCTCCACTCTCAACAGTAGGTGTGGCAACTGTCATTATGCTATCTGGCATCGGCGCTGGGGCGGCCAATTTGGGTATTGTTTCAGCAGGTATTGGTCTATGTATTGCTAGCTATAAATCAAATTCATTGGGCACAGCACTAGCTCACGTACTTGGTTCACCTAAAATTCAAATGCGTAACTTCTTTATGAAACCAAAAATAGCTTTTCCAATGCTTATTACAGCTGCCATATTAGGAGCTCTTGCTGGCGTATTAAATGTACAAGGAACATCTATGAGCGCCGGGTTTGGTCTATCTGGACTTATTGGACCATTAAACTATATCAACTTAACACCAGATGGCTGGACGACTTCGAATATTACAGTCATGATTGCAATGTTCTTCGTCATACCAACCGTTTTAAACGTTATCTTGATTCGCATCTTCTCAACGAATCTTAAAATGATAAAATCTGAAGATTATAAAATCCATATTGAATAAATTAATGCCATGTGAAGAATATTTCTCACATGGCATTTTGTTAGATTGATAGGATTAGTTATTTTGTGAATAAATAGAATGTTGCTATTTGATTTCAGGTTGGTGAGAGTGGTGAGTATGGATAATTTATCTTTGAGTAGAGATAATTCTTTTCCCAGTAGCGCCAATCACCTCCCAGTAGCGCTAATTCCCCTCCCAGTAGCGCCAATCTCTCTCCAGTAGCGCCAATCCTTCCCCGAGTAGCGCCAATCCTCCCCAGTAGCGCCAATCTCTCTCCAGTAGCGCTAATCCTTCCCCGAGTAGCGCCAATCCTCCCCAGTAGCGCCAATCCTTCCCCGAGTAGCGCTAATCCTTCCCCGAGTAGCGCCAATTCCTCTCCCAGTAGCGCTAATCTTCCTGAGTAGCGCCAATCACTCCCCGAGTAGCGCCAATCACCCTCCCAGTAGCAACAATCCCCAAGACCTAACTCCCCCCTATCAAACCACAAAAAAACCACTCCAATTTTCAGAGGAGTGGCTTTCTATGGTTACATATTATTCATTCTCTTTAAAAACTTTTTTAAGAACAGCTATCATAAACTCGAGATCCTCATCTGTGCAAGATAGGGGTGGGCTAATCGTTAGGATGTTGTTATAGCCTGCTACTGTATCCCCGTTCTTACCAATGATTAAGCCATTTGCCTTACAATCGGATACAATTTTCAATACACGTTCGTTAGTTGCTGGTTCCATCGTTATTTTATCTTCTACCATTTCAATTCCTATTAGGAATCCAAGTCCGCGAATATCGCCTACATATGGATGGTTACTTAATTCTTTCAGCTCTTTTTGTAGTCTATCACCAAGTTCTGCGGAGCGATCGAATAAGTTTTCTCTCTCCATAATTTCGATATTTCTTAACGCCACTGCACATGCCGCTGGATTTCCTCCAAATGTATTGAGGTGACGTAGATGGCTATTTTCTTCTCCCGTGTTGAACTTTTCATAAATTTCTTTTCGAACGGCTGTCACTGAGAGTGGTAAATAGGCGCTAGTCAGGCCCTTTGCCATTGTAATAATATCCGGTTTTAAATTAAAATGCTGATGCCCAAACGCTTTGCCTGTTCTTCCAAATCCACAGATTACTTCGTCAATAATTAGGAGTACCCCGTGTTTGTTACAAATTTCTTGAACCTTCTCAAGATAGACAGGATGTGGGATTAAAATACCACCACCTGTAATAAGCGGCTCCATAATAATTCCTGCAATTGTTTCTTTTTGCTCCCAAATAATTTTATCTTCGAGTTCTTGGGCACGTTGGAGATTGTATTCTTTAATCGATTGCCCTTTTGGTCGGCGATAATTATCTGGTGGTGCTACATGTAAAAAACCGTGTGAAAGTGGTTCATATTTATATTTTCTAATCGCTTGCCCTGTAGCTGACAGTGCCCCCATTGAACTACCATGATAAGCTCGATAACGAGAGATAAATTTAAAGCGCGCTCCTTCACCGTTTTGCTGGTGATATTGACGAGCAATTTTAAATGCTACCTCATTTGCATCAGAGCCACTGTTCGAGTAAAAGAACATATAGTCTCCACCAAGCATATCATTTAACTTAGCTGCCAGCTCGATTGCTGGTTCATGGCTTTGCGTCATCGGCACATATGCTAATTTCTTCATTTGATCATATGCTACTTGTGCCAATTCTTCACGACCATACCCTACATTTACAGCCCATAACCCAGACATACCATCGAGATATTTATTGCCATTGTGATCAATGATCCATGCGCCTTCACCACTATCGACGATCATAGGCTGATTTTTTTCATTGTAGGCTGAGATATGGTGCCAAACATTTTGAAGATCTTTTTCAACTAAAGATTGAGTTGGTTGTTTTACAGATTCCATGCATTCTCTTCCCTTCTATAATAGAATTAATGACGAGCTGTTAGCATCTTTTTACGTGTGTAAAACTCAATTCCATCACGACCATTCGCATGTAGGTCTCCATAAAATGATTTTTTGTATCCTGAGAATGGGAAAAATGCCATCGGAGCTGGAACACCGAGGTTGACACCTAACATCCCTGCATCAATTTCTTCTCTAAACTGACGAATAGCTTTTGCACTATCAGTGAAAATACATGCTCCATTTGCAAAATCAGATTTGTTTGCAAATGAGATTGCATCATCTAATGTATCTACTCGGACAATTGATAAAACAGGAGCGAAGATTTCTTCCTTCCAGATTTTCATCTCTTGTGTTACATGATCAAAAATTGTTGGTCCAACAAAATAACCACCTTCAGAAGGCTGATCATTGCGACCATCTCGTAATAGCGTTGCACCTTCTTCAATGCCAGATTCAATATATTGGATTGTTCGATCCTTATGGGAATCTCGAATGACCGGACCAAGGAAGATTCCTTCTTTCAAACCGTCACCTATTGTTAACTTATTTGATTCCTCTACTAATCTTGTTACTAGTTCATCTGCAATGTCACCTACTGCTACGACAACTGCACAAGCCATACATCTTTCTCCTGCTGATCCGAATGCGGCGTTAATAATGTTCGTTACAGTTAAGTCCATATCTGCATCTGGCAAAACAATTGTATGATTTTTAGCTCCAGCAAGTGCTTGAACTCGCTTACCATTTGATGTACCAGTTTTATAGACATATTCTGCAACCGGTTGTGATCCAACAAATGACACCGCTGGAATATCTGGATGACTAAGAATGCCATTCACGATATCATGAGCACCGTGGACAAGATTAAATACACCTGCTGGCAGACCTGCTTCATGTAACAATTCTGCAAGGAAATTAGCTAGAAGCGGCGTTCTTTCAGAAGGTTTCAAGATGAATGTATTGCCACTCGCAATTGCTAGCGGGAACATCCAGCATGGTACCATCATCGGGAAATTAAACGGTGTAATCCCCCCTACTACTCCTATAGGATAGCGATACATACCAGATTCAATACTTGTTGCAATATCAGGTAACTGATAGCCCATCATTAGTGTAGGAGCACCTGCTGCAAATTCTACGCACTCAATTCCTCGTTGTACTTCGCCATATGCTTCGGTATAGTTTTTACCATTTTCAACTGTTATAATTTTCGCTAGTTCATCCCAGTTCTCTATTAATAATTGTTGATATTTAAATAAGATTCTAGCACGCTGAGGAACTGCAACTTTCTTCCATTTAGTAAAAGCTTGCTTTGCAGCCTCAACTGCTTTTTCCAAATCTTGTTGAGTTGAAATTGGAACTTCTGCTAATATTTCACCAGTTGCAGGATTTGGCACTTCAATGTAGTTTTCTGTGGACGATTTTACCCATTGTCCATTAATAAAATTTGAAAGCGTTTTCTTATCAGTAATTACCTTATTCATATTTGTCCTCCTATTCTACTTTTCTTTAAAGTTGACGTTATTAACAATTAACCTCATAATTTATTTTACATATTATTTAGAATAGTTACACTTTACATAAAGTACACTCATGTTAGATTTTTTTTTACTTTTTGGGGGGCTATTGAAATGATGGAATTTGTTTTAACCATAAAAGACATATTAGATAGAAAATCGTTTAAATCAGCAAAAGTTATAGCAGGTTCAAAAGGCTTAAATAATCAAGTGAAGTGGTCTCATATTTTAGAAATAAAGGAATTTGAAACACTTATTAATGGTGGAGAATTAATATTAACAACTGGTGTAGGCCTTCAACTCGACCTTACAACTCAACTCAGGTATTTAGAAAATTTAATAGAAAAAAACGCCGCTGGTATGTGTATTGAAATCGGTCCTTATTTTAAAAAAATTCCTAATGAGCTTATAAAATTAGCGGATGAACATGATTTTCCTCTGATTATCTTTGAAGAGGTTGTACGTTTTGTCGACATTACTCAAGATTTACATACGTTAATTATTAACCAACATCACCAATGGCTTTCCCAACTTGATACGCTGTCCACAAAATTTACCGATCTTTCATTAAGCCCTAACGGAATCTTGAAAATTCTCCAAGAATTGAATCATTACTTCCGACAAGGTGTTTTGTTTATCACGGATAATTCAAAATCATATTATTACCCATCTGAAATAAAAGAGTTAGAAACGTCTATTCGTGCTTTTATAGAAAAATCACCTTCTGATATGACAGTACAAAGAAATTTTACTCTTTCCAATGAAACATTTGCTCTTATGCCGATTAAAGGACTAGGACAAGTTTGGGGGCATCTCTGCTTACAAGTACAACAACCGATGTCAAATGAGTTCTTTTTTCTTATTTTAGATCGAGCAGCCCTTGCCATTGCACAAATCCTTTTACGCAATCGAACAATTCAAGAACGAAAACAAAACATGGAAGATGAACTTGTACAAAACCTTATAAAAGGTAGAGACTATGAACAAGATGACCTACAAACTTATTTACCAGCTGCAAGTCGCAATATGTACTTTAGAATTTTTGTTATGCAGTTAGATTCTGCAGAGATCAATATTATTGAAGAAGACTGGGAAGAGATGAAGTTGCAACGCTCAATGTTAGTACGCTCCATTTTCAAAAGGCTTGGATTTTTTCCAGCTGTTTCTTCTAAAAGGACCGAAATAACGGTCATTGCATCGTTTATAGTAGCAGATCATTTGAAAGAGAAAACTGATAGATTTGAACAAATCATACAAAATATCAAGGATATGAAAGATACAAGTACACTTTGCGGCGATGAATGTAAGTTTGGCGTGAGTAGAGTATATAAGGATATAGCTCAAATAAGAGAAGGTTATGTAGAAGCAAAGAAAGTCATTACATTGAAAAAATCTGACATTGTCAACACTTATTTCTATAATGATATTGGTATCAATAGACTGCTATTATTGTTAATTGAGAGTAAACAACTTGAAAACTACGTTCATGATTATTTAGACGTTATTTTAAGCTATGATCAAAAATATGAAAGTGATTTATTTACAACACTTTGCATTTATTTAGAATGTAACGGGGTTAAGAATGAAACAGCAGATCGTCTCTTTATCGTAAGACAAACGTTGTATAATAGATTAGAAAAACTAGAAACACTTCTTGGTTCAAATTTCATGGAACCAACCAACCGTCTTGCACTTGAGGTAGCTATTAAAGCCTATCAGTTACTGCTTAAACAAAATAATAACGAAGAAAAACCGGTTTTTCTCATTTAGAGAAAACCGGTTTTATTATTTTCGCAAGATTAGTTTGACCTTGGATCTAAAATATCTCGTATTGCATTACTTAACATATAAAACCCTAATACCATGAATGTAATGGCAATGCCTGGCGCATATGTGTACCATGGTGCACTTTTCAAAAAAGCTTGAGAGTCTTTTAACATCCGTCCCCAACTAGGATCTGGTGGTTTAACCCCTAGTCCTAAATAACTTAGTGCAGCTTCAGCCAGCATTGCTACACCAAAACTAACAGATGCCGCTACTATCAAAGGTGACGAAACATTGGGTAGTATATGACGGAACATGATTTTGAATGGTTTTACGCCGATTAACTTTGCTGATAAAACATACTCGTATTCTTTGTGTTGTACAAAACCACTCCGAGCAATTCGAGCGATGCTAGGAATGGCGATTAATCCAAGTGCAATCGATGTATTGACAATGCCTGAACCAAACACAGCTACTAGCATTAATGCCAGAATAATCCCTGGAAAAGCCATTAAAGCATCCATGATTCTCATGAAAACCTCATCTACCCAGCCACCAACATATCCAGCTATCCCACCAATAAGTGTTCCAAAGACAACACCTATTGTTACCGTTAATGTGCCTACAAAAAAGGCTGTTTGAGTACCTTTCATAATGCGACTGAATATATCTCTTCCGAATTCATCGGTTCCAAACCAATTCTCACTATTTGGACCCTTTAACTTATTGGCGACATTCATAGCAGTCACATCATGTGGCGTATAGAAAAAACTCACGATCATTAATAATAAAAAAGATATCAAAATGAGGAGGCCAATTATTAAATTAATATTTTTAGCATTACCCATTAATGTTTTCATATGGACCTCCTTAATTTAACCGTATTCTTGGGTCTAAGACAGAATATAAAATATCTACTAAGAAATTGATAAATACTACGACAAATGTAATATACATAACAATTCCTTGTACTAACGGAAAATCACGATAGCCAATCGAAGTGATTAATAATTGACCAATTCCCGGTAGAGCAAAAACTTGTTCTACAATAATTGTTCCTGCTACAACTTCAGCTGTTATTAATCCGAATATCGTTAATATTGGAATCATCGAATTTCTTAAAACATGCTTATACATTACAAACTTTTCTGTAATTCCCTTACTACGAATTGTACGGACATAATCCAACCTTAACTGTTCCAATATCGCATTCCTAACATAGCGGAATTTTACAGCGATTTGAGGAATAGCAATTGTCAGTGCAGGTAATAATATGGCACCTAATGCTCCTGTTATACTTTCAGTCCAAGGTACATATCCACTGATTGAGAAGAAACTGAAATTCATTCCCAGGTATAAGATTAATAACATTCCCAACCAAAAAGAAGGAATAGCCATCCCTACCTGAGTGATGGAAGAAAATACAACATCACTCATTTTATTTTGTCTTTTAGCAACAAAAATACCTAAAGGGATAGCCACAATTATTACAATGAGCAGTGTAATCGCAGCTAATGAAATCGTGACCGGTAAGCGATCCATGAGCAATTCTTTTACTGGCATAGAAAATCTGATCGATTCGCCTAAATCACCTGTAACTAAACCTTTTGCCCAGTCAAAGTATTGAACATAAAGCGGTCGGTCCAAGCCGAGTTCTTTTCTCAGTGTCTCCACTTGCACTTCATCCGCCTCTGTTCCTAACATCGTACGAATCGGATCACCAGGTAAAATTTGAAAAACTGCAAAAGTGATAAAAGATACAATTGCCATTGTCACAACAAATAATATAATTCTTCGGATGATATAGGCCATGGCTCTTCTTCCCCTCTATTCAGTAAATCTTACTTCTGACATATCGTGGAACCAGAATGGATAACTTTTTAGTCCTTCAATTTTTTTATTTGCAGCCCATAGTACTTGATAGTCAGCAATATATACTGCAGTAGATTGCTCACTTAATATTTCTTGAGCACGTTTATACATCTCAATTTGTTTTTTCTGATCCGTTTCTTTTAATACAGCGGCCATGACTTTATCAAACTCTTTATTGTTGAATCGGAAGAAGTTTTCTTTGTCATTTGTAGATATATAATCATTTAAAATTTCATATGCTGACGGTTTTCCTGTTAAATCAATCGTTGTCATTTCATAATCTCTTCCAAAATACACACGCTCTAGCCAAATTCCCCACTCTACGACTTCAATCTCAACATCGATGCCTATTTCTTTTAAGTTCTCTGCAGCAATTTGAGCGATATTTGAGTACATATCATTATGAGAAGATACTGTGATTTTTGTTTTAAAACCTTTTGGATAGCCTGCTTCAGACAATAACTTTTTAGCTTTGTTAATGTCACGTGCATAGACATCTTGTAATCCATCAAGATAGTAATCTCCCATTGCTGGACTCATATTAGAGCCAAGGCGAGTTGCGTATCCAGAATAAACAGAATCAATAACATCCTGTTTATTAATTGCGATATTGATAGCTTGACGGACTTTTAAATCATTAAATGGCTTTTTTTCTTCATTGAACGTAATGATTAATGCTGAGTTGTTATTTTGGTGGCTAATGTTAAAATCATTTTCAACCTCAGATAGTCGGTGTCCACGAACTCCTGTTATATCTACTTCTTTAGCTATCAAACTCATTACTGCAGAGTTATCATCTGATTGGAATGCGAACGTTACCTTATCTAGATACGGTTTATTTTCTTGCCAATAATCTGCATTTTTTTCTAATACTAAATTAGAACCTGGTGTGTACTTTACAAATTTGAATGGACCTGTTCCAATTGGATTTTCATTTTGTTTGCCATCATTATCTTTAGGTACGATTGCAGATTGTAAAGCTGTTAAAGAATAAAGGAAATTAGAGTTTGGCTCTTTTAACTTAATGACAATTGTTGACTCATCAGGAGCTTTAACAGATTCTACATTGCCAAAGTTACCTGAAAGAGGCTTGCCATTCTTTGTCCCCATTAAGTGCTCAAATGTATAAAGGATATCATCTACTTTTAAGACGTTACCATTATGGAATTTCACATTTTGTCTGATTTTGAATGTATAAGTCAAACCATCTTTTGATAATTCATAGCTTTCAGCAATTGCGGGTTTTAATGATCCGTCTGTTTCTGGAGCAAATAACCCTTCGAACATATTTAAGATCATTTGAAATGAAATGGATGCCGTCGCTAAATGCGGGTCAAGAAAGTCCGGATCATCATTTACCCTTACTTTGATTTCTTGTTTTTTTCCTTCGCCTGAACTACTCCCGCCACTTTCTTTTCCACCCGAACAAGCACTGATTAAAAACATACAGACAAAAATCATTGCGACAACCATTAGCCTCTTTGTATTCTTCATGTTCAAATATCCCCCTCTTTGAATAAAGATATTTTATGTCGGCATTTCTAATTTCTTTTTGCTGTTGCAGCTTTTATAGCTTGGTGCTCCTTCAACTTCATTTGCTTCTTTAATAGCAATGATAATAGCTTCTTCCATCGCTTTTGCTGCCATATTGCCCACGAAATCTACTGGATAAGACTTTCCTCCAGTAGCTAGCACAAAAACAGTATCTCCATCCAGCATAGTATGCACTGGGAAAATGGTTCTAGCTAAGGCATTTTGAGTTATTTGGGCAACCTTTTTTGCTTCTGCTTTAGTCAATTTTGCATTGACTGCTACTAACCCAATTGTTGTATTAGATCCGGGTAATGCATTACCTGATAAATTTTCTTCTATAAACTTAAGGCTATCTATAATAAGCCCAGTATTAGCATCGATTGGACCTGCTAGTATTTCTCTCGTCAGCGGATCCCTGACATCTCCAACTGCATTAACAGCGACTAGTGCACCTACAACGAAACCATTGTCTAATTCAATTGAAGTACTACCTAAACCACCTTTCATGCAATGTTCCGGTCCAGTAATTTTACCTACTGTAGCACCACAACCAGCTCCCACATTTCCAAAAGGGAAAGCTCCCTTCTTGGCTTGCGAGGCCGCTTCGTACCCCATTTGCTTATCAGGGCGAATAGTTGGACTACCTATTTGTAAATCAAAAAGCACTGCACCCGGAACGATTGGCACTTTAGCGACACCAACGTCAAGTCCAATCCCTTGTTCTTCAAGGTATTGCATAACACCTGATGCAGCATCTAAACCGTATGCACTTCCTCCCGATAAACAAATACCATGTACTTCTTCAATTCTATTAATAGGATCAAGCAAATCCGTTTCTCGAGTACCTGGAGCTGAGCCTCGTACGTCTACCCCACAAACAGCCCCATCTTCTGCAAGGATAATCGTGCAACCTGTTAATGCTTCTACATTTTCTACGTTACCGACCTTAATACCCGGTACATCTGTTATATTGCCAAAGCTCATGTATACGCCTCCTTGATAATATTTCTAAATATTCAATTAATTTTGTTTAGATAATTCCAGAATCTTACTTTCTGCATTCAAAAGCTTTTTATTATCTTCTTGTGAATATAGATGGCAGGCAACTTGCTGTCCGCTTTCGTTATGAATAAGTTCAGGTCGTTCAACTTTACAACGATCAAACGCCTTTGGACATCTCGTATGAAACGCACATCCCGTTGGAGGATCAGAGGGACTTGGTGGCTCTCCGCTTAGCTGAATTTTTTCCCTTTTCTTTTCGAAATTTACAATAGGAATTGCAGATAGTAATGCCTGAGTATATGGGTGAAGCGGATTATTATAAATATCATGTTTAGGTCCAATTTCAACAATTCTTCCTAAGTACATAACACCCACACGGTCACTAATGTGTTTCACTACACTTAAGTCATGAGAAATAAATAAATAAGTCAAATTGAATTCTTCTTGTAGATCCAACATTAAATTCAACACTTGCGATTGCACAGATACATCGAGTGCTGATACAGGCTCATCTGCAATAATAAATTTCGGATTCATCGACAATGCTCTCGCAATGCCAATGCGCTGTCTTTGTCCTCCTGAAAATTCATGAGGGAATTTTGCGAGCGCTTCTTTTGGTAAGCCTACCTTTTCAATTAAGTTCTCTACTTTTCTAGTTCTTTCAGCTTTTGATAAGATTTTCTGAACAGCTATAGGCTCTCCTACAAGTTGCTCTACACGCATTCTAGGGTTCAATGAAGCGAAAGGGTCCTGAAAAACCATTTGCATATGTTGACGATGGTTTTGTAGTTGACGACTGCCTAAATGTTCTAGATGATTTCCTTCAAAAACAATTTCGCCATCAGTAGGTTCAGTTAAACGTAGAATGGTTCTTCCTAAAGTCGATTTACCAGATCCTGACTCTCCTACAATTCCTAAAGTTTCACCTTTGAATACATCAAAACTAATATCATCGACTGCTTTTACAAGTCCTGCTTTACCTTTAAATAGAGTACCTTTAATCGGAAAATAGGTTTTTAAATGCTTTATCTCAAGAATTTTTTCTCTCTCGTTCATTCAACAGTCCCCCCTTCACTAGCATAGAGGTGGCATCTAACTTTATGGTTATTCTCGAACTCTAAAAGTTGAGGCATTTCTTCTTGGCATTTTGTCATAGCATGTGTACATCGCGCCGCAAAGCGACAGCCTTTTGGAAATAAATGTGCAGGAGGTACATTCCCAGGTATTGATTCTAACCTTTTTAAGTCCACATCAATATTTGGAATAGTCCTTAATAACGCTGTTGTATAGGGATGCTTAGTTTTCAAGAAGAGATCTCTAACCGGTGCCTCTTCAACAATTTGCCCTCCGTACATGACAAGCACTCGATCCGCTGTTTCGGCTACAACACCCATATCATGTGTAATGAGTAATATTGAGGATCCGAATTGTTCTTTCATATCAATCATTAAGTTAAGAATTTGAGCTTGAACCGTAACATCTAGAGCTGTTGTCGGTTCATCTGCAATGAGTAGCTTCGGGTTATTGGACATTGCAATGGCAATCATAACCCGTTGTCTCATTCCACCTGATAATTGATGCGGATATTCTTTAATAATTTTTTCGGCTCTAGCAAATCCAACGATTTTCAATAAATCGACAGCTTTTTTGTATGCTTCTTTTTTCTTCAATTTTTGATGTTTCATTAACGATTCGACGATTTGATTTCCAATCGAAAAAACTGGATCTAAAGAGGTCATCGGTTCTTGGAAAATCATTCCGATTTCATTCCCTCGAACTTTCGTCATATCATCTTCTGACAATGTAAGTAAATCTCTCCCTTCAAGGGATATAGAACCTTCTACAATCTCACCTGGAGGACTAGGAATGAGCCTCATAATGGACAAGGATGTGATACTTTTTCCGCTACCAGATTCCCCAACTAACGCAACAGTTTCACCTTTTTTTATGGCGAAACTTACATCATCTACTGCTTTAGCTAATTTACCTTTACCTATATGGAAATATGTTTTTAACCCTTTAACTTCTAATAGTTGATCATCAGTACTTTTTGAAGGCTCTATGTGCAGTTGTGGACTTTCCATAAGTTCACCTCAATTTTAAGTTCAAATAGAAAACTTCACTGCTATGTTTTTCACTTGAGTATAGTTTCTTAATGCGATGAAACCTTTTTCTCTTCCAATTCCACTTTTTTTATACCCACCAAAAGGCATCTGGACTCCACCTGCAGCTCCGTAATTATTGATAAATACTTGGCCAGATTTCACCTTGGATGCGACATAATGAGCGACGTCGATATTTTGAGTCCAAATACCAGTGACCAGTCCATAATCCGTGCTATTCGCCAATGCTATTGCTTCTTCAATTGTTGCAAAAGTGAAAACTGTTAATACTGGTCCAAAAATCTCTTCCTTCGCTAGTGGATGTGTATTGTCCAGCCCGTCTATAATTGTTGGTTGAATATAATAGCCATCTTCAGAACCGCTAATAGTAATAGATTCTCCACCAGCGATTATATTCCCTGCTGATTTTGCATCCTGTATCTTTTTCATAATTTGTTCGAATTGTTTTTTATTTAAAATTGGGCCAATTTCTCTGTCATTAACACCAGGGCCAATCGTCAATTCGTTAAATTTTGATGTTAATTTACGTAAAAAATGCTCTTTATATTTCTCTTCAATAAGTAATCGAGATCCCGCTGAACATGTTTGCCCAGCATTTTGAATAATAGCTCTAACTACACCTTCTAGCGCTAACTCTTCATTAGCATCAGCAAATACGATGTTTGGAGATTTACCGCCAAGCTCTAGTGTCACGGGTACGACGTTTTCTGCAGCGGCTTTCATTACAGAAATACCTGTGTTAACGGAGCCAGTAAAAGTAATATGTTGAATTCCTGGATGTCCCGCTAAAGGTCCGCCGACATCAGCACCTAGACCTGTCACATGCTGAAATATCCCTTTAGGTAACTCACTTTCTGCAAACCATTCTGCAATTGCATGTGTTGTAAGAGGTGTATCTTCTGCACTTTTTACAATGACCGCATTCCCTGTAGCAATTGCTGCAGCAACACTTCTCGCAGTAATTTGAAGAGGGTAATTCCATGGGATAATATGTGCTGTCACACCAACAGGCTCTAAGACAGTCGCATTTAATATCCCCTCTTCAATTGGTATCGTGTCTCCCATCACTTTGTCTGCTGCTCCACCGTAAAATTCAAAGTATCTAGCGGCAGCTTCTACATCAGCTTTGGCTTGTGAAATAGGTTTCCCTACATCTTCACATTCCCACTTACTCCATTGCTCAGCATTATTTCTAATATGCGCTGCAAGTCTTACTAACAGTTGCCCTCGTTCATAAGGCTTTACCTTTTTCCATTCATTGCTTTCAAATGCCACTTGGGCTGCATTCACTGCTTCATCCACATGTTCTTTTTCACCTTTTACTATCTCAGCAATCAGCTCACCATTGGATGGATTGAAGACTGGTAACCACTCATTAGAATCGTCACCAATCCATTCCCCATTGATTAACATTGGTATCCGTTTCATCTTCTTCACAACCTCTCTTCTTTACAGACCTCTGCCACCATCAACATTCAATGTAGCCCCTGTTACAATTTTCGCGCGATCTGATAATAAGTAAGTCACTGCGTTAGCGATATCTTCAGGTTCAATTAATTCACCAAGAGGAACACTTTTTCTAAATACTTCCTCTTTTACTGTGCTGATATCAGCATCTTTGGCAGCGAATTGACCTAACATATTAGTATCCGCTGGCCCTGGATTAATGGTATTTACTCTTATAGAATAAGGCGCCAATTCGATTGCCATCGCTCTTGAAAAACTTTCTGCTGCCCCTTTTGAAGCAATATACGACTGTAAACCCGGTCGAGGTCTAACAGCTGAAATCGAGGCAATAATGACAATTGAACCTTGACGATTAGGTTTCATATATTTGACTGCTTCTTTACATGAAATGAAAAGACTAGTCGCATTAATATCCATGAGTTTATGCCATTGACTCAATGTCACTTCTTCAATAGGCGTTGCTGCTTGAGCAATGCCTATCGCATTTACCAAACCATCTATTTTGCCGAAGTCTTTGTGAACTTGAAAGAAAATTTCAGAAATCTGTTCTTCATCTAAGACACTCGCTGCATGCGTCTGAAGATTAGGATGTTGAATTGATTGTAATGAATCCGTAGATAAATCAATCCCAATAACGTAAGCTCCTAACTCGAGGAGTTGAGAAACAATTGCCTTCCCCATTCCTCCACCAGCACCTGTCACAACTATTACTTTATTGTTTAAGTCCATATTTTCGACTCCTCATTTTCTTTAATGGCATATTGTTCTATTATTTTCGCTGAGATGGCTGAACCCATTTGTTCGGTTGTTGCTTTTCCGCCAATATCAGCTGTTTTTATCTTCCCTTCAAGGAGTACCGATTCAATCGCATTAATAATTTTTTCCGAAAGATCCGCTCTACCTAGATGGTCAAGCATTAAAGCTGCTGACCACACCTGTGCAATTGGATTAGCGATTCCTTTCCCCGCAATATCCGGTGCAGATCCGTGAACAGGTTCAAACATAGAAGGAAACTGTTTTGCTGGATTAATGTTGGCAGAAGGAGAAAGACCCAATCCACCGACAATCCCAGAGCCAAGATCTGATAAAATATCACCAAATAAATTGGAAGCGACCACAACTTCGAATGATTGTGGTCGTTGTACAAAATATGCAACAAGAGCATCAATATAAACCGATTCTAATTCAAGGTCTTGATACTCATTTTTTACTATTCTCTTAACATGCTCATCCCATAGTTTCATAGAATGGATGATTGCGTTAGACTTTGTAGCACTCGTTACTTTCTTCTTACCATTTTTCTCTGCATATTCACATGCAGCTTTTACGATTCTTTCAATACCTGCTGTAGTCATAATGGTATTTTGAATGGCCATCTCTGAATCTTGAGTCTCAAACATACGACCACCACTATTTGAATATTCACCTTCTGCATTTTCACGGAAGATGACAAAATCGATATCATCCCCATTGCTAAGTGGTGATGTTATGCCCGGTAATGATTTCACAGGTCTAAAGTTTACATATTGTTGGAATTGCTTACGAATTGGCATTATTAATTCCCAAATTGTTACGTCATCTGGTACTCTAGCATCACCTATTGCGCCAAATAAAATAGCGTCATAACTTTGTAGTGTGACAAGCCCATCCTCCGGCATCATTCTGCCATGTTCCAAATAATAATCCGAACTCCAATCGAAATTTTCCTTATGCAATACAAAATCCTGTTCATGTTCTTCGAGGATAGACAACACTTTTAATGCTTCCGCCATTACTTCAACACCGATACCATCTCCAGGAATTACAGCAATTTTAAATTCAGTCATTTACAATACTACCATCCTTTAAAAAGCGTAATGCTGCATCTCTAAAAATAGCCGTTGTAACTGCTAATTCTTCTATATCTACATACTCATTGATTTGGTGTGGAATTTCTCTATCTCCTGCCCCAATTGTAATGATCGGCACACCATGCATGTGTAAAAACGTACCATCTGTCGCTCCAGGTACCCCATTATAAATTGGTTCTTCTCCTGTCACTTCTTTGACAGCATCATAAACCGCTTGAACAACTGGATTATCTTTTTCTGTAAATGTAGATGGTCGGTTATCTAAAATCGTTAACTCTACATTAAAATCAGAGTCATCTTTTTTTAATCTCATGATAATTTCATTAATCTTATTTAATAATTCATCATGATCCTGTTGTGGAACGGTACGAATATCGAGTGTCATCATACAATGATCAGGAATAACATTAATCTGAGCATCTCCTTTTACGGGTGCTTGTAGAATAGTAGGCGTAATAGAAGGCCATTTTAAGTATGGGTCTTCCCCTAATCTTTCTTGCTCTTCCTTCTCAAGTTTTTCGAGTTCTACAATTAGTCTTGCCATTCGCCAATTTGGATTAATGCCACTCCACGATATTGCCCCGTGAGCCATCTTACCGTATACGTCTACTCTAATGCGCATTGCCCCTCGCTGAGCGATAGAGACATTATTTTCTTGAGGTTCACAAATAATAGCCCCATCTACACCTTCTGCCCAACCTTGTTTGATGAAGTGCTTAATGCCAAGCATCATGCCTTCTTCATCAACGGGAATGCACAAAATGATTTTTCCACAAAACTTTTCTTTATCTTTTAGAATCGATTGAACAGCTGTGATCATACACGCCAAGTTACCTTTTGTATCATTCGTTCCTCTTCCGTACATCCGCCCATCAACAATTTCAGCACTGAAAGGACCGTACGTCCAAGCATCAACATTTCCTTCTGTTACAACATCCGTATGCCCTTCAAAAAGAAGTGTTTTACCAGGTTTACCTGAATCAATGATACCAATAACATTTGGTCTACCAGGTACTACTTCTTCAATATGTGTTTGAACGCCTATATTCTTTAAATATTCGGCTACATATAACGCTACTTTTGTTTCATTTGCATCTGCAATACCTTCTCTATATACACTTGGAATTTGGACTAGCTCCCGTGTTAATTGAATGACAGCTTCTCGATCTCGTAAATACGTCTCATTTTCTACTTTTAAATTCATTGTAATCTCCCCTTCTTTATTGTTTTTCAAATGTTCATAAGGAAAGTGAATATAAACTAAATAACAATTATGAACATTCTGATATTAATTATATTTTGAAAACGTTTTCTATTAATTGGACAATATGTGTGTACTTCTTATTCAAGATTAGACAAAACGTCTTATCTCTACTTGTATATAATTAGGGAATTCAAATATGAAGGAATTTAAGAGGTTTTCTGAGGAAAGGAACATTCTGTACATAAAAAAAGAAACCTTCAAAATGAAGGAATCCAATGTAGGTTGAAGTATTATATGATTGCTTAATCATTCTTAATATAGCTAAGGAAAATATTTTTCAGAATAAGTAATTGTGTCTCAGCAGGTACATTTGATTCGAGCAATACTATGCTTTTATGAAGGGATAATTTTTTAGCGAAAATACCGAACACATTCGACAAAGTTGATAGAGTATCCGAAATCGATATATCCGTCCGAATTGAACCATCTGTTTTACCCGTCTCGATAATTTTATAGTAAATATCTACAAGTTTTCTGGAGGTAACATTATATACTTCCATACCTTCAAACGGCTCAGTAGATTGAGCTACGTATGTTTCAAAACTTTCAAGAAATTTAATGCGACTTTCTTTTTGTTCGTTAAAAGATATAAATGTATCAAATAAATGCTCTATCTTTTCGTAACAAGTTCCTGGTTTTTCAAGTATTTCCTGGAAAATAACTATATTCGCTTCAAGTGCTTTTGCAGCTACTGCGACAATTACCCTATCTTTTTTGGGGAAATAGCGAAACAAAGTAGCTATGCCAATATTTGCTTCATCAGCGATGTCTTGCATTGTCGTCTTTTCAAGACCTTTCCTTGCAAATACTCGACCAGCTGCTTCTACCATTTCAATGATGCGTTTTTGTTTCCCCTCAAGCCGTTCTCTTTCTAATCGAGATTTCGGATCCATAGCAGCACACACTCCTTTTTTCCTCACAACTATGCGATAGTGATTCTATCAAACTAAATGATGAAAGTCAAAATAGGCATTCTAAATGTTTTTGTTGAATTTTCACATCTATTCATGATATTGTATATATCAAACTGATAGTATGACTATCACTATGATATACATAGTATCACAATTCAAAATTATTTTAAGATGAAATCGAGGAGTATATGTATGAAAAGATTTTTAAAGACTAAAAGTATGTGGACACCTGTCTGGATGGTATCTATATTGATGATTGTTATGGCAGTCATCTACATCCCGATTTTTTCTAATGCCACGCCAAATGTTCAAAATTTCCCTATCGTTATTATTAACGAAGATACAGGTAGTGAAGTGAACGGGCAGCAAGTAGATATGGGTAAAATGATTAGTACAAATATTGCTAATTCAAAAGACAGTACAGCTATAAAATGGCAAACAGCATCTACCCGCACTGACGGCTTAAAAATTTTAAAAAATAACAAAGCCTTTGCTGCATTAATCATTCCTGAGAATTACACAGCATCCATGCTAAAGTTACAAGGTCAATTATTACAAAACAAAGAGCATACAAAACAAGCAAATCTTGAATTAATCGTTAATAAAGCAGGAGGTCAATTTGCTTCTGGGATTGCACAATCTTCTTTACAATCAGTGGCAACAAGCATTTCCAAAAATGTAACTGAGCAAATTTCAGGAACATTGAATAGCTCAAAATCTACCCTCTCTCCAGAAAATGCGCTCATCTTAGCAAATCCTATTCAAATCAATGAGAAGAATATCTCTGTAGTCAAAAATGATAATGGGATGACTCCCTTTATAATGGCATTATTATGCATGATTACAGGTATGATGGGATCTCAGATGGTAAATGGATATGTAGACTCTATGCATACAGCATTAAAAACACATGGCTTGAAAATGAAAAAACATGCGGTCTTAAATGCCGAAATAATATTCGGGATTTGTATGACTGCACTCATGTCAATTTTATTAATAATTTGTACATTTGCAGTTTATAAAGTTGGGCATACGGCAAATTTATTTGCAATATTAGGATTCCTTATTTTTGGATCTATGACAATGTTCATGTTCTTCCAAGTATTCAATCTATTCTTTGGAAGATGGAGTTTATTAATCGCCTTTCCTATCAATATAATGGGGATATTCGCAAGTGGCGGGCCAATTCCAGTAAATATTTTACCATCTGTTCACCAAATCTTTAGTAACATTTTACCAACGCATCATTTAGTAGACGGTATGCGTTCACTGATATATTACGATGGAAGAATGGCATCTGGCCTGTCTTCCTCATTAATATCCTTATCAATCTTTTTTGTAGTTAGTGTCGCACTTTGCTATATCATTAGTCGAATAAAATTCAATAAAGATAATCGTAGTCAATCCGCGGTGTCTACTGCAGAGTAATTTGTGAAATAAGTTAATAGTTAAGCACTGTAAAAACCTCTAAGCTAATAAAAGAGCATGTTATGAACGTCAAATGTTCAAAACATGCTCTTATTTATTGTAATAGCTTCATTTCTTTATACAAAAGCTCGAAATTTTATTAAACCTTAACCAACTAACGCTCCCGATTTTTAAGTGTATAGCTGTACAAACTACCATTAAATCATGAAATAATTTCCATTAACAATATTTGTATCTTGCTTTCCATACAATACTT
This sequence comes from Viridibacillus sp. KH_047, assembly GCF_057838945.1. Classification (NCBI taxonomy): domain Bacteria; kingdom Bacillati; phylum Bacillota; class Bacilli; order Caryophanales; family Caryophanaceae; genus Viridibacillus; species Viridibacillus sp. KH_047. Next base: position 2,638,333 of record NZ_CM174479.1, read on the forward strand.
TCTTTGGATTTATAACAATGATTAAAAGTGCTACTACTAAATAAAAAATTGCGTTATACATGATTAAATCGATTAAGTTTCCGTTAATTATGCCAATAAAAAAATTAAAGAATTGGTGGATGATGATTGGGATGATTAAATTCTGATTTAAGTTATAAAAGGCTGTCATGACGATCTTAGTAGACATGATGGCAATCATAAAGAATAGTATATATTTGAATAAATCAATGCCCACAAGCCCTGTAGTAAACCATATGGGTAGATGCCACATACCCCACCAAAATCCAATGATTATCGAAGCTTTTAATGGTGAATGCTTCTTTTGAAGCTCAATTTGAGCGAAACCTCGCCACCCTAGTTCTTCTCCTAGTGGCCCAGAAATTAGGTTTTTAAAAAAGAAATAGATCAGCATTCCCCATGAAGAAACAGTAAAAATAGAGTCTACTTCACTATTATTAGATACAATAAACAAAATCATCAAAAATATGAAAGCTTGAATCATACTCGCAGTAAGAATGACAGAAAATTTAAGATTATGCTTGAATTTCTCTTTTACAAATTTTCTAAAACTCTGCCCAGGATAGATTTTTTTAAACAGCACTGCAAAAGCAAAGGTCGAGGACCAAGATGATATACAGAACATTACATCAAAGAACCATGCAGGTAGTCCCAACATGCTTATCGCTCCTACAAGAAAAAAAAGTGGCAAAAAAATGATATTGGATAGTAAAATAAAACTTACTACTGGTTTTTTTAGTTTCTCTTCTCTAATCATACATATTCCCCGCTTCAAACTAAGTATTTCGTAAATATAACAATGCTCATATTTACCGATACTTTCAGCTTAAACCTAGGGGTAACTCCCAGGTCAATACATGTATGTATTATTTTATAGGTGCATATATTTCTAAAAATGTACGTTCAAGTTCATCTTCATAAGTGGTAAGTAATAGATTTATATAAACTATCCCCAAAAGTTCATACCCTTTTTCTATTGCTACTTTTCTCAAACTTGCTTCAACGTTATGATCAATATTTTTTCCACCAGTTGACCATCTTCCATCTTCAATAACTGTATAAATACATTTTGGATGAGATAGAATTTCACCTTTTAATTCTTTATCAAAGTCCTCTACTTCTCTTACAATTATAAATTTATCTTCTATAATACCTTCTTCATTGAAATTTATAACTCTTCTTAAAGATGTTAGAGTAACTGCTTTTTTTAAGCTGTCAGTATTCTTTTTTAAAGTTTCATATTCATCATACGCAGTAAAATGTTTTATTTCTCCTTTTATTTCTAAAGGCTTCATCTCTTGTACTATGTATTCCCCTAAAAATTGTTTAATTTTTTCGCAATCTTCTTTTACTATCTGAAGCTTTTTTAAAATAAGCTTTTTATATTCTATTTCCGCTAAAACATCTTGTTCTTTCTCTTCTAATAATAATTTTATTCCCTCTATACTCTTACTTTTTCTTAATTCTTGGATTTTTTTAATTTCAATATCAATTTCTCTATAGAAATTTACTGTTGTTATATCATGTATATCAAAATGATTATATTTTCTATACCCATTCTCAATATTTTGCTTCGGCTTTACTAATTCCTTTTCTTCATAAAATTTCAAGGTATCTCTAGATACACCTAAAAATTGAGCAACTTGTCCAATTGTGTACATTATACTCTCCTTTATCATTGCTACATATTCTATATGATATTACATATTATCAGTACGTCGAAAAATAATAATATTGGTTTTTTTATAATAACAAAGATAAGTATTGAAAAGTAAAAAACTTACAAAATTAGAAGGCAAACAAAAATTCGTCCCTAATATAAATTTCCATAGTACTTCTTATTAATTTTCTCACAAAACTTCTGAAGTTAAAGGCTTAAACATCCAAACAACGCAGCTCATTCCTATAATAACCATAAAAAACCAGCTTCTCAATGGAGAAACTGGTTTTTTATGCAAATTACAATTTAAATTTCTGTACTTGTAAATTAAGTTGTTCTGCAAGTTCAGCTAGTTGATCTGAGCTATTCGAAATTTCTTCCATCGAACTTGTTGTTTGTTGAACAGTTGCAGTAGTTTCTTCTACTCCTGCTGCGGACTCTTGAGAAACATCAGCAATATCATCAATAGACTGATTAATTTGTAAAGTTGTTTGAGAAATACCACTTAAATTATTTGAAATGACATTAATATTATCAATCATATCACCAATAGCATTTGAAATATTGTTGAATGTCTCACCTGTAGAGGCGATTTGTTCTGTTCCTTGAATCACTTCCTCATAACCACTTTGGAGTGAAGTTGTTACATTTTTTGTTTCTTGTTGTATCTTTTGAACAATACCAGCTATATCAGTTACTGAGAACGTTACTTGTTCTGCTAACTTTCTTACTTCATCAGCTACTACAGCAAAACCTTTTCCTTGTTCACCAGCTCGTGCTGCTTCAATTGCCGCGTTCAAAGCAAGTAAATTTGTTTGATCTGCAATACTTGTAATTACAGATACCAATTTTGAAATTTCTAAAGATTGCACTGCTAAATTTTCTACTTTTTGCACCGATTCTTGAACGATTCCATCAATTTTACGCATTTGTTCAGTTGAAGCGAGCATTAATTTACTACCTTCATGTGTAAGACTTTGAACATTCGAAGTATGATTGTTCATTTTCTCACCTTCATAATTTGCTTCTTTTACTTTTTGAGTAAATGAGTCCATCACGGTCGCTAAATCGCTCGCGTTACTTGCTTGGGATTCTGTTCCTTCAGCAATTTCTTGCATTGTTAACGCTATTTGTGTACTACCCGTTTTTACTTCTAATGCAGATTGTGCAAGTTCTTCACTATTTGATGCAACTTGGTTGGACACAGCTTGAATATTACTCAAAATTCCATGAACATTTTTACTCATCACATTGGTCGATTCAATTAATTGTCCAATCTCGTCTTGAGACGTTTTTGGAAGGTCTGGCTGACTAATATCACCTTGTGACATCTCTGTCATACGTTTTGCCACGATTTTAATTGGTTTTACGATTATGCGAGCAGTTATATAAGCCACGATTACTGAAATAATTGTAAGTAAAATGGTTGAAATAATACTAATTAATTGATTTTTTTCCCCATTTTCAATCATCTGTTTACCTATTTTCTTAATGGCCTCTTCACGAATATCTGCTAACTCTTCAAAACCTTTCTGTATTTCATTGGCTCGTTCATCAACCGACTTCAGGTTATCTGCAGCTAGTTGCTTATTTCCACGATCATATTCTGCAAATACATCTTCTATTACATATGTATGCCACACTCTTGCTTTTTCAACTAATTCATCTAATTCTATCGAAGATGCTAATCCTACAACAATCGCTGTACTTTCTTCAGCGATATCTGTATAATCATCAAATTTTTCTTTATATTTTCTATCACCAGAAATAATGTAACCTCTAGCTGCTGCCATTCGATTTGCAAATGATGATGCCAACTCATCATCAGCTGCTAATAATTCTAACTCAACCTCAACAATCTCCTTGGTTGATTTTGTTGAATCTTGCTGCATAAGATAACTATTAACATTATATCCTGTCATCATAAGTACTACGATCATAAATCCAAATGATATTTTCGCTCTTACTGTTTTGAAGTTTTTAAACCCTAGTATTTTTCCCAACTTTACTCTCACCCTTTAGTTTGTTTTATGTGATGTAATTCTATTAAAAAATTACCTACTTAATTAAAAACATTCTGGAAATATTCATGTTCAAAATACAAAATAAGTAAATATATGATATTAAATCAATTTTCGTTAAATAACCTACATCTAGCATTATACAACATAATATCAAAAATCATAGTCTTATTTTACCATAACTTTATACTCATAAAAATTAGTTTATTCTGAAATTTATATATCATTAAACCTATAAACACAATACAAACACGAACATAAAGTTACATAAAATAAAAAACTAACGCATGATTACATATCATGCGTTAGCCTAATTTTTAGTATAAATATGTTACTGTAAGAAACTAACCTATTACTACAAATCCTCCTTTTGTAACAACTTATTTGACAACCATAAGCCAAATCCACCAATGCTGATAAAGAGGATTGCACGAATAAGTAAATCCAAATACGAAAGGTCAAAGAAAATTAATTTTGCTATTCCGAAAACTAAAAAACTGTATCCAGTATACCGGATGAATTTTTGCTGTCCTTTCGAGCTAATCCATAGTGCAATACAAGCAGTAATTAGAATAATAATCGTATGCCCAGTATATAGGAACCTTTCACCGAAATAATGTATTGTATGAATTTGTGATACCAATGTAATAACTGCAATCATATCTACAAGAAGTCCGATTGAAATAGTTGGCCCCACAGATTTTTTATATTGTTCTTGCCATTTTCTAAAGTAGTTTTTCCCTTTATAACTTGAATATAGTAAGTAACTAAATATAACAGCATAAACTATTCTCAAGACGATATTTTTGGCAACTACCTGGTCAGATAATTCCTCTAACGGTAAAACATAGACCATTGAATAGCAGAAACTAAATAGGAATACTACCGGTAAAAACCTTCCGATAAATTCCTCCTTTATAAATAGCGTTGCAACAGTTGTAACAGCTAAAACAATTAATAAGAAGTATGGTAACTCACCTTCTAAATGAAAATAGCCATAATCTATCTTAGCAATATAGGAGAATACATAAAAACTTATTAAAATCGGCACAATCTCTAATATTGCAAACTCTTGCATTACTTTTTCAAAACGTCCTAATTTACTTTTTGGACGTTTTGCAATTATAAATATGACAAACATATATACAACCACGAGTAATTGATTGATATTTTCAAAGCGCCAAAACGGATCGACTGAACTATCTAAAAAGACAAACAAAACAATAATTGTGAATATGAGCGAATTTGTTACTTTCATTAAGCTAGCTCGTAAACGTAGAGCTAAAAGCAAACTCATAAATGCAGTGAATGGTAATAAGAACTCTTTCAAATTAGTTGCTAATTCTAACTGAACGAAGAAATTCATCACAGCCACTAATGTCACCGTACTGAAAATATCTATAAGTCTTCTCTGCTTTTTCATATAAGCATAACTCCCAAGTCCGATGAAACCAATCATGTAAACTAGTAGGAAAAAGCTAGTATAATTAACAGCTATTAAATTTATGAAAAATAAACTAATCATACTAATACTAAAGAGTAGACTCTCATATAGCGTTGATATTTTTTGTTCAGCTTCATAAAACCGAATCCAACTGTACATGAAGATTCCAAATACAATTAAAAATGTACAACCAAATGCAATCTCCTGATAACTATTCATAAAGCCAACAATTAATACTGCCATTTGCGAAAAGAGTAACCCTGTATACAGTGCAATTATTTGATGATGCTTCCAAATAACAATTTGTAAACAAGCAAATAATATAACAATAAAACCTAATATAATAATCTCACCAAATGCCATATACTCAAGTAAATATGGTAGAAGTAGCGATGTGAATGCTACAAAAACAGTCAGTACTTCACTCTTTTTCATATAACTAATAACAATTCCGTATGCGATATATAACATTGCAACAAGCAGTGCTATAAGTAATGGTAAAACATCATACAAAATGGCTCCAGCAGCCGTTGTCAAAATACCGATGATAAATGCTCCGCCGTAAAGCGTAATATACAGTGCTTTTTGACGTTTCTTTTTATACTCCATAAAGTATGCTAACCCCACTAAAACAAGTGAGAATACATACGCTAATGCAATTTTAAAGCCATTAGCTAAAATGCCATAATCACTGATTAACTTTAGTCCCCATAAGACACCAAATACAATCATAATCATAAAAACTTTCGGTAATGACCAAACAAGCATCTCTTCTATAGACTTTTCTTTTTTCGGTTCTTGAAGAGGCGTATTATTTACCTGCACTTTCTGGCTTGGCTGCTGTTTGAGCGGCTCTTTCTTAATAGCAGGTTTCTTTTCTGTATGTATGATTTCAGCTTTTTCTACACTTTTGGTTCGTGGATCGATTTGATTTTGTAGCTGAGCTATTTCTCTCTTTAATATAGAAACTTCCTGCTCTAGCTCACTTAGTCGTTTCTCTAAATTATTTGAATGCATTTACACTCACCTCCTATTTAATATATACGTCATTATACATGTTACTTTTACACAAAACAATAACTTTAGTCAAAAAAGATGTAAAATTACACTTTTAATATAAAATGATATAGCTTTATACATCCATTCCAAGCTTAAATAAAGCCTCTTCTTAACATATGAAAAAGCTTCCGACGTTATATCGGAAGCTTTCTGCTTTGAAATATAAAAATTTGATTTGATTTTCATAATTCAATACATAGGTAGCTATCACTCTCAAAATAAGACAACAAAAAAGAGCTATCCTACAAGTCAATTAGACTATTAGGATAACTCTTAATTATGTATGGGTCAGGACGGAATCGAACCGCCGACACTTAGAGCTTCAATCTAATGCTCTACCAACTGAGCTACTGACCCGTTTGGTTGCGGGGACAGGATTTGAACCTGTGACCTTCGGGTTATGAGCCCGACGAGCTACCGAACTGCTCCACCCCGCGATAATATTATTGAAAGCCCTATTTAGAAAAAATGGAGGAGGAAGAGGGATTCGAACCCCCGCGCGGTATGACCCGCCTGTCGGTTTTCAAGACCGATCCCTTCAGCCAGACTTGGGTATTCCTCCGTACTTTGGAGCGGAAGACGAGGTTCGAACTCGCGACCCCCACCTTGGCAAGGTGGTGTTCTACCACTGAACTACTTCCGCATTTGTTAATTTGTTATGTGCTCTTTAGTACATAAATTAATTTAACACATAACACATTTATCCGTCAACACTTAAATAATATGTTAGAATATTTAATTTTTAAGGTATATTAAAATAACAAATATACAGTGTTTTCATTTGTGCTACCACAATCATATTTCCACCTAAAGTATCGACAAGTTTACTATAGTTCTAGATGGGTTTTCATTTAATCTAAATCTCTATTTTATTCTTCTAGACGATACTTTTTAGTCTGTTCTTAAGGCCTCTACTCATAACTGCATTATTGTTATATAGCAAAACCTCTAAATGTACCAATATCAATTACTTTGCATACGTCACTAAATGCATTGGATTTCAACTTGTCACTAGATGACGTTCATTCATTTTATCCACAAAAAAACGTTTCATACATCAACGTACTGATGACGAGACGTATTTTTCATTACGCTATTACTTTAAGGACATAAGCGATTTGCAAGTTCCTCAAAATATTAGCGCTACTTCATCGATTTTAAATTTAGGGTGATGCAATGGATAGGCTTCACCCAATGCATCGTTATTGACAACTATAAATAGTATTAAATCAGGGCCACTTCAGAATCGGCAGCAATACACCCAGTTCCAAATTAATATATCTAATTGGATTCTTTAACTATTTATCTTATTGCTTGAACTGACATATTGTAATAATTTGTATAACAATTCTGGCATTTCTTCAAAAGCACTTTTCACATGTAAACGTTCTGAAATTTGGTGTGCATCTTTTCCAAAAGGCCCTACATTTAATACGGGTGCAGTGAATTGTTCCATTTCTTTAAATGGTATTGAATATGTTTGTCCCCAAACTGGCGTATTTTTTTCATACGTTTTCCAATCTTTATCTGCGGTAAATTGACAATAACTCAGGTCACAAATACCGTTGAAATAATGAATATGTTCTAACGGAATATCATATTTCTTGGCTTCTCCTAGCAACAAAAAAATTGCACCATTTACTAATGGGTTCTCTGAAGAATTCGCCGGCGGATAATATGGCGGTGCAAACAACAATACAACTGCTGGTGCAAGTTCTTGACAGTGAATCATTAATTGATCTGCAATGCGCAATGATTTTTCACGATCATCCCAATCTTCTTGACCAATTACTTCATCGATTATTGAAGCCACTTTTTCTTCACCAAGCTTATGAAGTGCATGGCTTTGCAAGTCTTCAAATTTGATAACACGAATGTTACCGACACCTTCAATACCTTGTTTTTGACAAAGTTCATCGTATCGCTGCTGGCAATTTGCCATCGCTTCATTTGCAACAGATTCAAAAATCGACATGATTTCACCCGCACTACGTTTCAATAAGAAAACGTTATACATTGCTACTGCACGATAAGGAGTTTGCGTTGAATATTGCGTTTTTAAATCTTTTAACTGTAACGAAACAGGAAGTGGTGTTTTTTCACCGTAATCTTCTTCACAGAATCGTTCATTCCATTCCATTTCCTGTGTTAAGAAAGAACTCATATAAGGAGCTGTGATACCTTTTAGTGGTTCTCCTACATGTGTTTCTTTGCCATAAAAAAGGGCTGAAGGCATGATTTTACCAATCGTTCCAGAATAAATATATTCCTGTAAATCTGCAGGCCCTTGTGAAAATGATGGCTCGCTATTTAAAAATAAGACTAATTCTAGATTCTCTTTTTCTTGTAAATGTGTAATATGTTTTACCGCTTGACGCATACCAGCAGAGTTTACTTCCTCATCTGGTACCGTTATTAACAATAAGTTCAATTTCCATTGTTCTTCAATTGCCCGCTCCATCAATTGCATATGAAGTGCAAGTCCCATCTTCATATCCATGACACCTCGACCAAATAAATAATCACCTGATTGTAAATCCTTTTGTGCGGATTTAGGTAATAAATTTGGATTTGCTAAAAAGGCTTTTGTTAGCTCTTCAGGCATTGTTGCTAATGGCATTAATGAACCGTATTCTTCGATCTGTACCGTATCAAAATGGCTGATTAAAACAACCGTTTCTTGCACATCAGGGTGCTTATATAAAGCGGATACAACTTGGCGTCCTTTATCGACATCACATAATTCAATATGCTGCGGATGCTGTTCAAAATAAGGTAGCTGCTGTAATTTAGCTTGTAACTTCCTAGAAAATTGTTGTTCTCCTGTAGTCAATGTCTGACTTTCCCAACTGACTAGTTCACATAATAATTCTCGTAACTGCTTGGATGTACCCCACATTATATCTCGCTCCCTTTTTCAATAATCACTTTTTGATCTTCAGGTGCAAAGGACTTACCCTTTAGCCTCACTTGATAAAAGATTAAACAAGCTATGAAAAACCCTACCCCGTAAGCTAAACCCACTCTTTGCGTGGAATCCCATGCAAGAAACCCTAAAATCAACGCGCAAAATGCGATACAAAAAAGAGGAATAAATGGATAGTACTTTACTCGATAACCTAAATCCTTCAGTTGCCCACCGTTTTTCAGATAATGCTTTCTAAACATTAACTGCGATAATGCGATACCCATCCATGAAATCGTAACTGAAATTCCAGCAATAGACATGAGCAATACAAACACTGTATCTGCTTCCATAACACTCGTTAAAAGTGATAACAATGAAAATACCATTGTGAATACAAGAGCATTAAAAGGGATTTTGTTTTTATTGACTTTTCCAAAAATTCTCGGTGCCATTCCTTCATTTGACATCGCCCATAATAATCGAGTTGATGCATAGAGGCATGAATTTCCAACAGATAATATAGCTGTTAAAATAATGAAATTCATAATATCTGCTGCAAATGGAATCCCTACTAAATCTAATAGCGTTACAAATGGACTCTCTAATAAACCAAGTTCACTAGATGGGAAAATAGCAGATAGTACAATAATTGAAGCAATATAGAAAAGAATAATACGAACTAAAATCGTACGTATAGCTCTCGGAATATTCTTTTGAGGGTTTTCTGTTTCCCCCGCTGCAATACCTACTAATTCAGAACCTTGATATGAAAATATTACGTTCATCATCGTAACAAAAATAATAGCAATCCCAGCTGGGAATAACTGTGTTGGCGCTAAATTTGTTAAATGCGGAGCTGGTCGATCTGCAATAGGAACCCAGCCTACAATGACAGCAATGCCAATAATAATAAAGATCACAACTGCCACTACTTTAATACCTGAAAACCAAAATTCTGTTTCAGCAAATCCTCTTGTAGACAAGGCATTCAAAGAAAACAGCAGTAACATAAAGAATGCACACCATATCCAAACTGCTACATCTGGAAACCAATGTTGCATCAATATTCCTGCAGCTGTAAATTCAACACCTGCGGTTGCAGCTGAACCTACAAAGTACATCCAACCAAGAGAAAAACCTGCAGATGGGTGTATATATTTTGTTGCATACGTTTGGAATGAGCCTGTTACAGGCATATGCACGGCAAGCTCACCCAAACAAGTCATCACCATATACAAAATTAATCCACCAATTAAATAACCAATAATGGCACCACCAGCACCTGCTTGATTAATCGTATAACCAACGTTTAAAAACAAGCCTGTACCAATCACTCCCCCAAGTGAAAGCATCAATAAGTGACGGCTTTTCATGGATCTCTTTAATTGGTTTGAATCATTCACCCCTTGTTGATCGTTCATACCCATCCCACCCCATGTATGTTTTTAAAAGCGAAGTGACAAGCAGCTTAAGCCACCATCTTGTTTTTGGAACTCACTCATTGGTAATTCAATAACGCTATATCCAGCTTGTTCAATTTTTTGTTTTGTCGCTGGGTAACCCGCAGGAATGATGACAAAATCATTAACAAGAATACAGTTCGCTGAATATTCATCTTCTTTCGGAATAACGATTTTGTCGTATAAAGAAAATAGTTCGTCCTCAACAAATTCACCAGCTAAAACCATTTTGTTGTCACCTAAATAAGCAATTCCTGTTTTCAAATGGAAGAATTCTTTCAGTGGTACAATATGAGCCACGTAATCTTCTTTTTCTAAAATAGCTTTTAATTGTTCAGCACCTTGTTGATTTGTACGCTCTGAAATACCAATGTAAAAAGTATTATCTGCTTGTAATACATCGCCACCATCTAATGTGCCAGGATTTTCGATGTAATAGATTTTTTCAAATAAGCCTTTTAATACTTGTTCCATTTCGACAATTTCACCATTACGACTAGCTGCACCTGGGTTTGATACGACTGCAAAATCTTTTGTTAAGACAGCAGTATCCTCTACAAAAGTAGAATCAGGGAATGCTTCATCTGCTTCTAAATAAGTAACCTCTACCCCACAAGTTTTTAACGCTTCTACATAAGCGTCATGCTGTACTAATAACTCTTCGTAATTTGGCTTACCTAAATCAGAAGTTGTTAATCCTTCTACATAACTTTTACCTGGTTTTTTTACAATAACATTTGAAAACATTTCATTTTCCCCCTTAGTATCTTTCAACTGGACAAGTTAAGCACGTTGGCCCGCCTGTCCCTTTTACTGTGATTTCATCGCCTTTATACGTATAAACTGTTGCGCCTGCTTCTTTCAATAGTTGTTCTGTAACCGGGTTACCAGCAGGTAATACACATACTCTTGGTGCTAGTGCTAAAACATTACAGCCAAGTGAATCGTATTCATCATTTGGCACCTCAAGTAGAGTAAAGTCTTTTTCTAAAAGCCATTGGCGCAAGAAGACTGGCATTAATTTTGAATGTACAACCGCTAAATCCTTGTCCACTATGCTGATGAAAGACATCAAATGTAAGCAAGCTTCTTCACCTAAATCATGTGGTAAAGGAACAATCATCACTTCATCTACAAATGGCTTGAAGATTTCTGTAAGCTGACGAATCGCTTCATCATTCGTACGATAGCCTCTCCCTATTGCTACTGTCCGCTCATTTAACCAGACGATATCCCCACCATCTGAAATAGCTTCCCCTTTTAAGCTACCGATGATTGGTATATTCTTTTCTGTCAAAAACTCTTTAAATACATCTGCTTCAGGTTGTCGTAATTCTTTTCCCGAACGTAAGATGATAGCTCCGTACGGTGTGAATTTCACCGGATCATGTGCATATAAAGAATCCAAACCGACAGATTCGTTTTGTGGTAAGAAATCAATCGTTTCAACATGATTTCTTAAAATATCTAGAAATGATTCATACTCGTTTATAGCTTCTTTAAAATTCGGCTCACTAAGATAAAAATATTTCTCCCAATTCTCCTGAAGATGCTGTTCGTTAATAAAAGCAGCCTCGGGACTTTTCACAATGACACGTTTCAAAGGTGCATACATTGAATCACAAAACATACTTACCCTCCTTCTTTCCGTTGGTCGGAAAATTTTTCCGCTAAAAGGAAACTATATATTTAGAATATATGAAAAATATATTATAATGTCAATATATTTTAATAAATCTGAAAATATAACTAGAGGTGAATTTAATGCAGACGATTGATCGGATAATGCAAGTTATTGGCATAGTATCCAATGTAAAAGAAGATGGCATTACTATTACCGAATTAACACAACAAACCAAATTACCATTGGCAACTCTGCACCGTATGCTCTCTTCACTAATTGAACATAGACTAATAGTTCAAGATAACGAAACAAAAAAATACCAACTAGGTAATGTTTGGTTAGAATTTGGACTTCAACTTTATGATCGCTTCGATTATGTAGCGACCATTCGTCCTGAATTAGATCGATTGGCCAATCTCGTCAATGAAAGTGTTTATTTAAGTAAACCAATTGGGTCTGAAGCTATGGTGATCGAACGGATTGATGCGCCAAATAATCGAATACGAATTGTCGATCAATTGGGTATGAGAATACCGATGCATATTGGAGCAGCTAACAAATCTATGCTTGCCTGTATGTCAAAATCTCAAATACATGACTGTGTAAAGAATGCATTAACATCAAAAGAAATGGAAGGATTGTTTGAAAGATTATTAATAATCCAGGCTAATGGTTATGAAATCAGTTATGAGGAGAAAACAGAAGGTACAGCTTCCTTAGCAGCACCTATTCGCCAAAGAAATGGAGAAGTACTAGGCGCAGTAAGTATAGGCGTTCTACAATTTACACTTACTGAGGAACGTATTGAGTTTTTAAAGCAGGAATTATTGCAAACTACAGCTAGAATTTCACAACAACTTGGTTTTTTATAAGAATTAAATTCAAGAACTAAACCTTAGGCTCCCCTTTTCTTACACAATTGCGTTAATAAAGAAATAAGCCGGCTTACATTATGACAGTTGTTCTATTGTTAAAAATAGCTCTAAAAAAGCCTGACAATTAATTGTCAGGCTTTATAATAACGCTGTTCAAGCTTTTTTAATTTGATATCATATATGAAATTTCCAAATAGTATAAATGCTACATCAAATGCTAGTAATGACCAAATAACATTCCAGCGAACACGAATTGTTATATATAAAATAACTATAACGTAAGCGACGAAAATAAAACCATGTGCTGCATCTCTCATTTTCACTTTTCCTCCATCCGATTTTTGAGACGCAAAAAAAAGCACGCCCTCTTAACCATCCCTTACTTGGTTAGTGACCTACCTGATCTGTCCTCTTATTTTGTTTTTTTGTATCAGCCAATTGCTAATTAGGGGTGTACTCTCCCTACGATACATTTCTATCCACTCAACGTGTGTTGGTTGCCGATTACTCCCTTGTGGGAATTAATCGACTTTTCAAATGTACAATAGCAAAAAAACTACGCACGTATCCTTTTAAATTTTTGGCTATGTTTATTTAAATCATACTTGTCCTTTTGTATAACTAATTAATTTGTAATTTAAATTCCTTCCCATACAAAAAGGTAATTTCCGCCGTCTAAAGATATTTTTTTTAGACTATCCAAAAGTTTTTTTAGATTTTTGATTAGCTTCTCTTTTTCTAAATACTCTTTTGTTAAATCTTTCAACTCTTCAGAAGATAAGGTTTCTTTTTCTTCCTTTGAAAACTCAAAATCTGAAACATAATAAAAATCTCCTTCTAATTTCAAAGTGAGCGATTTCCAAATATCAGTTAAAGATTGCAAATTTTCAAAGGAAAAATGGTTTAAAACGTTCACACTTGTAAGTTCAAGCCCCTTTTTAACAGGTTTACGATTTTTAAAAATCGTTAATTCATTCAGTTCCTTTTCAGTTGGGTAAATTACTGGAATATTATCAAGTAAATTTAATGCTTCTTGAGATTCTTGCCCTACATACCCAAAAAAATCATCATGAATCAAAATGGTATCAACAACTTCGTTGCTTTCCAAATTTACAAATTTTATCGAATGATATTCAGACATATTATTCCTCCTCAATAATCGTATATATATTATTTTTGGTTCTTGAAATTAACATAAAAGATATAGAAACCAAAAGAATAAAGTTTTTTATCATTTCTATTTATTATAATGTATCTGTGGGTAGATTTATTTTTAACTTTTGTTGAGTTGCTTTTCGGCTGTGTAACCGTATATTTCGAATTACTTCTAGTGATATTCTTCATTTCGTTTCTTGCATTAGCAGTCATTCGTGGTTTTCTTCGTCTTTTACTCGGCCTTGGATGGCATTAACCTTCGGTGGTTTGAAACCCAGGTTTCAAAAATTCCCGCCCTCGCCGGTTGGCAGGAACAAACATGGTTTGTTCAGTGCCAAGAGGATTCGGGTGCTGTGAGGTTGTCAATCTAAATTCGCTCCTTATCCTCCCTTCGGTCCGGTACCGCAAATTCAGATTGACAACCGCCACATGTCTCCCTTCTTATCGAGGAACTATCACAAAAAGTCGGTCAAAATAAAAAAGAGTAGCCTTTGCTACTCATGATCATCTTTTTTTATTCCTACCACTATTCCTTCACTTTAGATTTTCTTGCCCAAGTATAATATATTATCCAAAATATAACGGGAACAAATAGTGAATAAAATCTCTTTTCTTCTGGCAATAAAAACACCATAATTATAAATATAATTATTGCTGGTATAAGTAATATAAAATACTTTTGTTTATTTATTTTAAACCTCTCCTTTAAAATAATAATATTATATTTCATTGCATAAAAAATAGAAAATCTCATTCAATATAACCCCCCCTGATAAAAATAGGGGGGTGAAATTTAAAAGTTAGTACTACTCTTAGGCATAGATGTTTTTATAGAAGATGCTTTACCATTCCATGCTTTTACACTTATCATACCGTATGAGGAAAAAACATGAACTTTTTTACCTTTTTTAGTTAGTGCTAAAATTTGTTTTGCAGCTTTTTGAGAAGCTAAAGTATTAGCAATTCCCGCTACTGTAATATAAGGACCAATTCCCTTAATAAAAGAAGCCGCACCCCACGCAATTGTAGACTTATAACTAATATTTAATTCAGCTGCATACGCATTTGCATCTGCTTTTGACATATACATATCAACACCACGACTAGTACTCTTATGACCCCCACCAGAATAAGTAGTCGTTGCAGCTACATAACCTTTTTTAGGTGCACTTGCCGCCTCAACCTCATGATCAAATACTCCAACAAATGAAGACAAACTCAAAACAGTTACTAACATTAAACTAAAAAAAAAGTTTCATCATTTTTTTCTTTTTCATTAATACTTCCCCCTATCATTTTTACTAATTATACTAAAATAATTGTAAAAAATAGGTTCATTTAGGAAATTGAGTAAAAATAATTAAAAATTATTTAAAACAAAAAGGTATTATCCATATAAATTAGATATTAAAAATTTTAAATTTATTGTCACTACTAAATTAATTGTAAAAAAACTACGGTGATCACCAAATGCACTTTCAACGGTACCAGATCACTCACTCTCAATCCAACATTAATAACTTAGTTATCTTTTTTTGATTTTCTTCCGGGTATTGAAAAAACAACAACTATCATTCCTAAATATAGACAATATTTATTAAAATCATTTTCTGTATAACCTAATAAATAAAAAAAACCTAAAAAAACCATAATAATTCCTATTACAAAGAAAGTAATTCTTATTTTCTTTATCATAAAATTTAATCACCTCGCGGCCACTCTGCACTAGTGACCTTCCCCTCATTTTCCCGGTTTTTTCACATTTTAACATATCGTGCAATTATAATGTTAGAATAAAATAAGAACTTTAAAGTATTGAAGGAGGATTTATGTTTAAAAGTAGATTTTTTAGATATTTAATATTTTGTTCATTATTATTAATTTTATTATTCTCTGGCTACTTGTATATTGGGACTTTGATTTTTGGATCTATTTTCTTTGTTATTATTGAAAATATACTACAAAAGAAAAGTAAATATAATGATAGTAAAATTGGGTTCCTTGGATATATTCTTTTGATAATTACTCTTATAATAATTATATTGAATGAAGAATATATAAAATAATAAATAGAAAAAGTAGAAATGTTATTAATACTAAAAATTAAGAATTAAAAAATCAACCAGAAATAGATGCTTCTCAGTTATGATAATTGAGAAGCATCTATTTTAAGATTCAATCGACATCTTTAATTAAAACTTCTCATAAAGAAAAATCCTCCATTGTCGCATCTACTTCATCTTCTGTAACTCCTATGTACTGCATCGTGATCGAAGGTGCGGAATGATTAAACAGCTGCTGTAACACCGCGACATCCTTATGTTGCTTGTAATGATGATACCCAAACGTCTTTCGCATGGTATGTGTGCCAATATCGTCACGCCCTAACGCTTCGGCCGCCTTTTGCAGGATTCTGTACGCTTGCGTCGTCGAAATCGGTCCGTTTCCTTTCTGACTCGGAAACAACCACGCAGACGAGCTCATATCGCGCGTATACGACTCGATCAACTCTCTTGTGGCCCGTGGAATCAAAAATCGTTTCGTTTTCTTCGTCTTTTGCTCGGTGATCACCAAATGTGTTTTCCCTCGGACATCTTCCACTTTCAATGGGACCAGATCACTCACCCGTAACCCAACGTTAATCCCTAGATTAAATAAAAACAGATCTCGAGCGCGCGCATACTTGGTCAGCGCCCACCGGAAATCCTCAATTTCTGCCTTCGTGCGCAATGGCTGCACGTTCTTTTCTTTGGCCATCTGAACCCCTCATTTCATCCAATATCGTACATTATATGTATGTTAGTGTATCACAAAACAAAGAACCCAGTAAAACCACACAAAAAAAACGTATGAAAATATACATTTTCATACATTTAAAAAAGGCAACCCTTAAAGGACCACCTTTTTCACTAGAAAATACATTTTATTTTTTACAAAACTTATTCAAAAGTAAATAAATCATCAAAAAAATAACGGTAATAAAAGAATGTACATTCTTTTATTATCTGGAACATAATACAGCATTATAAACATCAAAACTATAAACAATATTAATAAAGGCCAATATATTTTTTTATTTATATTAATCATAAGTATCTCCTTTTAAACAATTACTAAGCTAAATATAGTACCTCATAACAACCCAAAAAAACATAACTTTAGGTTTATTTACTATAAAAACTATGTAAAAATATTATAAAAAAGGGGTTATAAAATTAATAAAAAAAAGAATCATTAAATCAATTTAGCCAACAATGCGAACAGCCATTGGAATATCTAACATATACTTCATAGTCATCGCAATAAATAATAATATTAATAGCTAACAGCCGTCAAAATAGCCAGCTAACCTAAGCTGACCAACAGGATTTGTCAGCTTAATTTCTCTCCTACAAACAATTTACTACGATAATATCCGAAGTTACTACTAGATTAGCGAATTTTACAGTACCGTACAATATTGTTTGTTTAAAAAGAAAGTAGTTGTGTCTGTATATTGACTAATGAAACTATACTTTTCCAATCTTATGAAATAGTGAATATTCACGGATTATGTATTTTTTCCGTGTTACAACTAAAGTTCATTTCATAGGGATGTAAATTGTTAATGACAGCCGTCGGAGAGCGATTTAACATGTTTGTGGAACATGACCATTTGTTTTATAAAAAAAACGATTATTTAGTAGTGTTATCGATTATGATGTTGTCGTTTTCATAAACAATTTTCCCACCTAAGTCACCTGTAATTGCTAGAGATGCTATACCTGAGATACTTAGAATTACAATAACAATTGAAATTAATCCTCTATTTATTAGTTTGTTTCTAGATCTTTTCCAGCTTATAACGTCGTGCTTGAACACGATTTTGACGATTGCTAGTATACCGAATAATATGATGGAAATATTGGCGAAAAACGAATGCAATTCTACTTGGTCATGTAAACCCCGTCCCCAGTTTTGAAAAGCAAACTCTTCTGCTCCCTCCCCACTTAAAAGTGCAAAAATTCCTGATATAACTCCAAATGTTATTAAAAGCGTTCCGAATTTGTTGAGTGTTTCCTTCTTGAAAAAAACATTTAGAATTTCAATAACTGCTCCAAATACAAGTAGTGCTATAGGAAAATGGACTATCAATGGATGTAATGGCATTAAGATCAATCTCCTCTCTTTTTATAATCGTACTCATACAGACTGAAAAACGTCTGAAATTTTTATATTCTTTTATCTATTCATTTTGTTTTGCTTCTATTAAGTTAAGGCTCTGCTGGGACATGTAAATTATTTTAGTAGAGTTAATAGTATATGGAGCAAACTCCTTCACTTGTTTAAACCATTTTCCATTATAATGAAAAGTAATTATCAATCGAAACGTTTTTTTCAGTTTCTTTTCATAAATGACGTGTATAATTTTATACATTATGTAGCAGTTAAAAGAGGTGAACTAATTGTGAAAATACTTTTAGCAGAAGATGATGCCAGGTTAAGGAAGAATTTAGTTCAAATAATAAAACGTGAAATTCACCAAGTTGATGCAGTGGATAATGGGCAAGATGCAGTAGATTATGCTATGTGTGATGAATATGACCTGCTTATTTTAGATTGGATGATGCCAAAACTCAGTGGTATTGAAGTCTGTCAGGAAGTAAGGCGTAAGGGATACACAGGGGGCATATTAATGCTGACTGCAAAAGATGACACAGCCGATATTATTCAAGGGTTAGATATAGGGGCAGATGATTATCTAGTAAAACCAGTTAAAATGGAAGAACTACTTGCAAGAATTCGGGCATTATTACGAAGAAAAGATAGACCTATTGAACAAGTTGTAAAAGTAGATAACTTCTTATTGCAATTAGACTCACGGAAACTATTACGAAACAATGAAGAAATTGAATTAACAAAAAAAGAGTTTCTCCTATTAGAATATTTATTTATTAATAAAGGTCGAGTATTAACGCGTGATCAAATTTCTTTACATATATGGGGATATGATCAAGATATCTCGAATAATGCACTCGATGCTCTAGTCAAGCTTGTTCGAAAAAAGATAGATGAAAACGAGCGACAATCAATTATTCAAAATGTAAGAGGAATTGGCTACAAATTGAGAGATTCTTATGTTTAATCGTATAAGGAAGAAGTTAACACTGTTGTATGCTGCTTGTTATTTCCTATTTATCCTCGTTTTTATTGTTGTGCTCTTTTTTTCACTCACTAAGCTGATGGAAAATGAGCAAATAAAAGAACTTGAATCTTACTATCTAAAAGAACAACACGATTTTTTCGAACACAAAGATGATAAAGAAAAACATTTGTCCTATGACCCAAACCGTAATTTCTTCTATTATGTCTATACAAAAGATCATGGATTAGTACACGGGAAAGAGTCATTTAAAGGATTGTATAAAGAACTTGAGAATATATTCCAACAAGAAAATGCTGCAAAAAGTTCTGAACGTCATTTAGAGTGGCAAGAACAACATTTTCTATTATTAAAAAAACCAATAAAAAATGCAAATGAAGTTGAAGGTTATATCATTTTAGGAAAATCTATTACAACACAATATCACTTTTTCCAAAAGATGAGTTGGTTGCTAGTTGTTTTAACTTGTATTTTCTCATTATTCATCGGATTACTTAGTAACTATTTAGCTGGAAAAGCCATGATTCCTATTAAACAATCGTTCGATAAACAGAAAAAATTCGTCTCTGATGCATCACATGAATTAAGAACACCTCTAAGCGTTTTTTATAGCTCATTGGATTTATTAGAAACAGATGAAGCAAAGAAATTGAGTCCATTTGGGAAAGAATTAATTGTTGATTTAAAAGAAGAATCTCAATTAATGAAAGACTTATTGGAAAAATTATTATTCCTAGCACGTCATGATCAAAATCAATTCCCTTTAAACATGGATGTTATTCATCTTTCTGAGTTACTAACAAATTTGGGGCATAAATTTGAAAGAACTATTACTTCATCAGTGACATTTACCCAAAATATAAATAAGAACGTCAAATTTCACTGTGATTCTACAAGGGTTCAAGAATTAATCTATATTTTGCTAGATAATGCCGCTCAGTATACAAAAGAAGGAACTATTTCATTAACTCTTTTACAAGAAGAGTCTTCAATTAAAATCCTTGTACAAGATACTGGAATGGGCATTCATCAAGAGGATCTCCCTTTAATTTTCAATCGCTTCTATCGTAGTGATTCTGCTCGCGAAAGAAATGGTACAGGTTTAGGACTTTCTATCGCAAAAGCGATCGTCAAACAACATAATGGAACAATTAATGTAGCTAGTCAAATTGGAAAAGGTACAACATTCACTATTTCTTTTCCCACTCTATAAATTATAATCGAGCGCTTTGTATTCTTTCACAAAAGATATTACAAAGCGCTTTTTTATAGTTTCTATATTCACTTATCATTGGAGTACCGCCTTTTTTTGACCCGTCATACGTAAAATCAAGAGGAATACTGTTACATTCGCAGTCACTCCATAAAATAACATGACAAAAATATTTCCGGTATCGGTACCAATAAATAAGCCATGGAAGAGAGCTAATATCCATGCAGGTAATACAAGGAAATGTGTTTTTTTCCATACGTTACGTTTCATTTTTGGTAACAATAGATCTGACGTAATCATCACAACGAAAAACAAATAAAAAGCAATTGTACCTAAACTAGATAGGAGGGGCTTATAACCAGAAGTAAATGGTAGAATAATTTCCAATATAGTATAAGGTTCATAATGATCAATGATTAATAAGAGCAGATGCGCCAATAAAATGAGTAAGCCCATCCAACCTGCACTTTGATGGATTTGATAGATTAAGTTTTTATTTAACTTTACATATGAAGACTTTCTTAACAAACCAAATATAACTGCTATCGTAAAATAAAAGTAGGCGAGAAATCCAAAAATGCGAATCCATTCCCATGTGTTACTGAACATCTGCGCTCTCCCCTTTTGACTTTTTCCAATACCCCACTGTATCTTCTTTTACTACAAACCTTGCACATTGTTGAAAGTTTTTTTCAAACCACAGTTGCTGTTCATTATCATTTAGCAGAAAGCATAGTTTAGCCCCTACTTCTGCTTCACATAATGAATCGCTGACAAACGTAGCTTGAATTACTCCTGTACTCGCAATTTCTCCTGTTTGTCCATTGAGTAGATGATGCTTTTTTGTATTTCCCTGCGTCCAACTTCTATATAAACAATTCGAAGTCGCGATCGCACCCGTTTTCATCTTGATATAGCTGATTTCACGATCATTATCAAGAGGATGTGTAATACCAATTGTCCATTCTTTTTTTCCATCAGACCACATCTTCATATCACCACCACCGTCAATAATACCGTATTCAGTAAAGCCTTGACTTTGAAGCCATAACGCTACTCTTTCTATTGCATACCCTTTTGCAAAACCACCTAAATCAACTTCGTGGTTAGCCAATTTCAGTACTTTTTGATTGTGTAAAAATTCAAAAGGAAGACTATTTACCGTGTCTATTTTTATATGTTCATTAACAATGCTCTCTAGCGGAAATGATTGATTATAGCCATGTTGTTCTAACTGACGTTTTAAATAAGGTGAAAATAAGCCATCTGAAAGAAGGTAATAGTGATTTGCTTTACTTAGGCAATCGAATAATAAAGTAGAAATTTGCATCGTGTTCCCTACTTTTAAACGATTCAATTTAGATAGCTCATTATTATCTTCGAATCTAGACCACTCTTTGGCCACATATTGAAGCCATTTCTCTACTTTTCCTTTCCAATCTGGCTGATTGTTTTCTGGAACCGCTATATAAAAGTCTGTATTCATCAAATGAAGAGACAGTGTATCCATCTGGTTCATCACGTCTATGACCTCCGCGTTTTACGATCACTTTGTACAGGTGATGGCTCAACCGCTTCTATCTCAAAATTTGACCAATCAAGCTTAACAAACTCTTTTTCTTTCTTCGTCATTTGTTTCTCTTGTTCAGTAGTAAAATTATAGCTGGTTGTATCGTTCGCTTCAGTCTGAGTTATATCTTTCATTTGAGTTAATAACAATGCAGATAACACGACCCCAGATGTCCCTAAAACCCATTTTGCTTTCTTTTGATCTTTCATACCTTTCTCCCCTTTTTTAGGATAATTTTTGGCATAAAAACATATTGTCTGTTTCTTGCCATTCAACTACATAACCTAAGCCATTTGCAATTGCACTTAATGGCAAATAAATTTCTTCATTTATATAAAAAGAAACTGCAGGCAAAGGCGTTTTAACATTGTTTTCGTAGACCACGTTCGTATTCGCACGGAATAATAATTTTGTTTCTTCAGAAATCACCTCTAAAATTCTACTAGTTTTATAAAATGATGCTTTTGCGCCTAAAAACTCTGAAACTACTTTCCCTTGAACAAAAAACTCCCCATCTTTTGGCATTACGTAAATATCCCTAACAGCGTTATCTGTACTAATTTTTAGCTGGACTGTTTTAGAATCTGTAAAAGGCAAGTCCTCTTTATTTCTTGGAAAGTTTCTTGTCCAGATATTCCAATTACCTTTTTCAATAGTCTTTAATTCATCGTTATCACCTAATTTATCGTATTCCTCTTCATAATAATCTTCATCATCTTCGTATTCTTCTTCATACTCATCATCATCACCATCATCATCTTCATATCCTTCTTCATACTCATCATCATCTTCATCTTCGTATTTATCTTCATACTTATTTTTGTGTTCATCATCAGCTTTCACCATGGCCCCATCAACCAATGTCCCACAAAAGAAAAGCATTACAGCTAAGCGAATTTTTTTATACATTTGATCACCTTCTCTATTTATTTGACTTCATTTTAACTGATCATTATGAATTTCAACTGAAAATTTGAGGGAGGGGAGATAGTTTTTTTCAAGGAGAGTAAAGATTGATGCATATAAAAAAACAGCTTATGCATTTGCTCATAAGCTGTTCTTCAATATGTCAGAGAGGTATGTGGTATTAAGTCAATTAGAAAGGATATCAATGTGGTGGTAACTTGAGGCATGATGATCAATTCTGTGTGAATAAAGTCGTAGTTCGTGAAAAAGAACTGATCCATATCATTCTGAATGACATAAGGCCACTGCACAATGCTTTAAAGTAAAAGAGATTAGATTACATCAATTTGTTCACTGATAATATTATCTCAAAAGAAGAATTAGTCGAATACCGCGAACTAACAGATAATAAAATCAAAGAACATCAAACTAAAAAACTCATCTTAATGAAAAAATGAACGAATGTGTAGACGAAAATTTCTCATTATCTATCAGCAAAAAGTTAAAGGATATTCTTTCTTCAGAAAAACTGACTCCTCAAATTCTTCATTCACTAGTTGAGCAGATTACTTGTACACACGAAGGTAAAATCCTGTATATACCTTTAAAAGTATACTTACTCCACTGTTCTTTTAGTTGACATTTTAAATTTTTGCAGATCATCAGATCTAAGACTATAGGAAACTACTTTCTTCTTCCACTGCTTAACTACATCAACTTGATTATCGGGATTATAAACAAAGTAATTAACATCTTTTTTGCCCTTTTTTAAATTGATGACAAATGGAGTTACATTAGTCTCTGGATGTAGAAATAATTTTTCATTGCCTGGAAATATATAATGTTTTTTTAAAAAGTTAGCTTCATTAAAATACTCTATAAATCTAATTTTTTCTTCCTCTTCTAAATTCTTTCCGTTAAATGTTACAGTAACATCTTCTGAATCAAGTTTTTGATGAAGTTCAAATTTATCTAAAACCCATGCCACAAGTGCATTTGGAGGACTCATTAACAATTTGAAAATAATTCCAATCACTATCATAATTGCCACTGTCCATGTCATATTATATCAACTCCTTCAATAATAATATCTCGTTACTATAGACCCTTATTTTAATAGTATACTATCACGAAATAGTAATTTTCAAACAATGGCTTTTTTTAATAAGACAACGTTAAAAACATCCGGTATCCCTTTGTATACAAATGTTAAATTGTAAATCAATTCACATTCAAAGCCACAAATAATTATTAATTAGCCTATAAGATGTTTCATTAACTACCTCTTAATAATAAAGGATTTATTTTTTAAATAACCATCCAATTGGATTATTTTTTGACCATCCATTTATCTTAGGAATAAAATTCAAAATTAATGTTAATAACAAATCTTCTTAGAATATAAAAGATGCTTTTCCAGAAGGAAATGTTTACAAACAATTAAGAGCTTCTGCAAACCTTTTGATTCCTTCATCAATAGAATCTTCATCTTCTCTTGCGAAAGTAAAACGAACAAATCCATTTTTAGATCCCATTGTAGAACCAGGAACATAAATGACGCCTCTTTTAATTGATTCTTCAAGTAATTGAATTTCATTGAAATTTTTAAGTATTTTACACCAAATATGAATACCACCTTGAGGAATAGAATATTCCACCTGGCCTTTTAAATAAACATCAAGGCTTTTTATAATTTTATCTCTCCTTTTTTCTAATTCCTTAATTAAACTTTTTATATGAAAATTGAAATTTTCTGATTCTAAAAAATCATTCGCTATCCATTGTGTATAGATAGAATGTCCAAAGTCAATTTGCTGCTTTGCATCGGATAATCTTTCAATCACCGATGTTGGGCCAATAATCCACCCTATTCTTAATCCTGAGGCAACAATTTTGGACAAAGAACTAATGTATAATACGTTTCCATTCTTATCCATTGATTTAAGGGTAGGCATTTTATCTCCTGAAAAAGCTGTTAAACTATAAGGATCGTCTTCTACTACTGGAATCCCAAGATTTGAGGATATATCTAAAATAGCTTCTCTTTTTTTTACATTCATTAAGGAACCTGTTGGATTTTGAAAATCTGGATTTAAAAAAATCATTTTAATACGGTGTTTTTTATATAATGACTGCAAATCTTCAGGGTTAATTCCATCCCTATCGACAGGTAGATAATGTATTTGTATACCTGCTGATTTAAAAATTGGAAGATTATAATTGTAAGAAGGATCTTCTATTGCTATTGCATCTCCAGGCTTTAACAAACATTGTACAATTAAATGTAATGCTTGTTGCGCTCCTGATGTAATAAGTATTGAAGAAGGATTAGTTTCGATTCCACGACTTTTTTTTATGTGTTTTGTAAGGGTTTTCCTTAGGATTTCACTCCCCTGCGGATGATCGTATCCTAAGCTTCCAATTAAAGAACGTGTTGAGGTTATCTCACTTAAAAAGCTTTTTGGAAAAAGGTCTTCTGACAATTCACCTGCAGCTAAATTTATTAAATTATGTTCAACAGCTTCTTTTCTTATTTTTTGTGTTACAGGTAGATTAGGTAAAAAAGAACCTGCCTCAATATACCTATTCCAGCTAGGAATTCTTTTTTTTGTTATACCCCATATATCTTTACTAATGGTAGTACCACTTCCTCTATTTCTTTCAATTAGCCCAATCGATTCTAATTCGTCATATGCATTAACCACAGTACTTCTATTTATCTCTAGAATATTTGCTAAATTCCTCTCTGATGGCAATGGTTTATCAGGGGGAAATGTACCATCTGCAATTCCCTTTTCAATATATTCTGCGAGTTGTTTATAGATAGCTTTTTTTGCTTTTCTATCAGGTTTCCAATCCATATATACTCACCTCATTATTTCTATTAAACTTGCTTAAATTCCCCATTTATCTTTTACACATTTTCCAATAAGAACGCTAATTTGCCGCCTATTTATTTCAATAAAATTATACTAAAATTATTGTTCTAGTTTTAGTACATTTTGTGTTATATTTCAAAACTCATAGTATTTCAAATTTTGTACAACTATTATAAAAATCAATTGTGAATCAAAATCCATACAAACCTATAGTAGAGACGATAGGACTTTCTTTTTGGTTGGGTACAATTTTAATTTTCAGTGGTGTTTTTATTGTTATTAAAGACGAATAAGTAGTGCATTGGGTAAGTGCGTTTCTATCTTATATAGAGACGCACTTTTTAATAATAAAATAATAGTACTTACTTTAAGTTTTATCCTATATTCACCAATTATAAAATTCCCTTATATCGGTTTCCCTTTAACTGAACATTTTCTTTCAGATATTCATTTAATATATTGATGAAATTCCAAATATTTGAGGGGGAAGGTAGTTTTCTATGCACGGGAGTAGAGATTCATGTATATAAAAAAACAGCTTATGTATTTGGGCATAAGCTGTTCTTCAATATTAATTTGTTGTACGTTGAAACTCTTCCAACTTCATCATCATCTTTTCAAAGTATGTATGCAATCGATAGTTACAAATCTGTAAAGTCCAATCATAAAGGAGTTCTTGAGCTTCTTTTGAAACATTGAATGCTAGAGCAAAGTGTTTTTCTTTAAAAGTATTATGTACTATAGGTCAGTCATCCTCAACCTCTAGTAAATAGATACCCTCTGAGAATCCACCTCGTTCTTCTTTTTTTGATAAACGAATCTGTTCCAGCTCCTCATAAGAAACCCCATAAACAGTCAATGAAGCATGAACTAACTCTACTATATCTGCGAGCTCCTCAACTGCGTCTTTTGGTACTTCTGCTTCTTTAAATTCAAGCGCTTCTTCTAACATTTTTAATTTGATTTCTGCTAAATACTCTTTTGGTGCTAGAACACGACTTGTACATTCTTTTCTAGACATTCCAATTATTTGAGGGATTAAATCTCGTACTAATTTGTTGTATGTGGGCATTTTTGATCACTCCTCCTGAGATAACTTAAATGGTAAATCACGACGGGGTTTCTAAGAGATTTTCATCAAGTATAGATTCGTGGTTGGTTTCGCAGACTGAGGAACCCCTGAAGAATTTAACATATTAAATTAATAAATCGGATCTGTTTTATTTGTGTTTTAATTCTGTCCAATCTTTTCCTAGATTTATTTCTGTTGTCATCGAGTAAATGAATATCTAAAATGGATCCAATTGTTTCCGCTACACTTTCAACTGTCATTTTATCGGTTTATATTCGATGTCTAAATATATCATTTGATAACTTTGAATACATCTATCTATTTGTTTTACACCCCATGATTTTTTTCTCTCACCCCAGCTCTTTTGTAATGTTCCCTTAGAGGCCCTAAGTACAAAATGATTGAATGTCACACACATTATTCCCTACTCTTTGAAGCAGGAGCTTGCATTAAAGAAGTTCAAGATCGTTGAGACCACTCAGATGTAAAAACAACGATGGATATCTATGTCCATATAACAAACAAAGCGAAAGCTGAGGCTATTCAAAAATTCGAAAATTATTCAAACACACAATTCATTTTTGACTACATATTAATACACAATGAATCCATTAAAAGTAAAAAACCCTTATTAAATAAAGGGTTTTTCATTCTTTTCAACTTATTAGATCCTCAATATAATGAGAACAGTTGCTATTAGACATCTATAGAAGCACTATTTCATTTTTGAGGGTTTAATTTTTCTTCAAAAATATCTGTTACATTCCCGAACTAAAAGCAAAGTAGTTATTGCAACAAATCAAATAACGGCAGGAACTATTTCTTGAGACGGGCATGGATATTGTTATGTTTATAAGTGCCTGTCTCACTGAATTCCATCAACTCCATGGACAGCGCCAGGTAGCGCTTGGCAAACAGGTCGGCAAAATGCCCCTTGATTACCTCAAATAGTTCATCACAGATCTTCTTCTTATCCACATCCGACCGGCCCGAGCCGATTTTCAAAACTGTATGAACAAATGCATCATTTTCTGCGCCATCTGCTACTCGATAATCCTGAAGTTCTATAGCTCTTGAACGAATCCCTCCAGTCGGAAAAATATCGCTGTGACTAATCAATACACTATTTACTTTTTTGAGTAAATTCGGGATGTCTGCTTCTTTCTTTAAATTGTCGGTATATTCAACAATAATATGCGGCATGCTCTCATCCCTTTCACCGATCAAGAACGGCTTTCTTGTTATCCGTTCTTAAAAAAGTATTATCACCAGCAATCGTATTAACAAGCCGTCCGATTCCTTCAATTTCTGTCACAACTTCATCGCCAACGGCAGTATCAACAAGCCCTTCCGGTGTACCGGTTAAAATAATGTCGCCTTCATTTAACGTCATAAAGCTACTCAAATATTCAATAAGTGTTGGTATATCAAAAATCATGTTGCTAGTTGAACCTTCCTGTGTCAGTTTGCCATTTACATACGTACGCAGCTTCAAGTTCATTGGATCTGCAATATCCTCTGCATCAACAAGCCATGGTCCAATTGGTGTACATGTATCTCGGTTTTTCACTTTCAAATTAGGGCGGTAATAATTCTCCAAATAGTCACGAATCGCATAATCATTGGCGATCGTGTAGCCGGTGACATATTCATATGCATTTTCTCTCGCTACATTGCGAGCAGGTCGGCCGATAACGACAGCCAGTTCACATTCATAGTGCATGTATTCTGCATCAGAAGGGCGCCTTGTTTCAGCACGGTGACCGATAAATGTGTTCGGTCCCTTCAAAAAGACAAGTGGTTCTTCAGGTGCATTAAACGCCAATTCTTTCGCATGGTCCGCATAATTTAAACCGAGTGCGAATACCGTACGCGGCTCCACAGGCGGCAGCCAGACAACATCATTCTCCTGTACAAGACGGCCATCATGGAGTTGAAGCATACCTTTTTTTTCAACAGCATTATAAATTGCTCCACTATATGCTACTCTTGCTTTCTTCATGAACGGCCACCCCAATTCCAGTCTTTTTCATGTACGAGTTTATTTTCAAGAAAACCAATTCCATTAATCTCAATTCGAACAACGTCTTCTACTTTTGCCAACGGTGCATTTTCCGGTACCCCTGTCAGAAGGATGTCTCCAGGGCGGAGCGTCATAAAATCTGTTACATCAGCAATTAATCGAGCAACAGGACGGATTAATTGCTGTGTGTTACTTTCCTGTTTTAATTGACCATTTATAAATACCTTCACTTCTAAAGAATCCGGATTGTTAATCTCTTCTTTCAGCATAACCCACGGACCGACTGGACAAAAACCATCACGTGCTTTTTGTTTAATTGCAGGCCTATATATACTATCGTGCGGGACGCTTACATCATTAACAATCGTATAGCCAGAAACATAAGACAGCGCATCTTCTTCCTTCACACGTGTTGCATTTTTACCGATAACTACACCAAGCGTCGCACCCATTTCTAGTTCTATTGAATCATCTGGAACAGGAATAGCCATCCTATGGCCTATTACAGTATTTGCTGGCTTAATGTATAAGACAGGCGCTTTTGGCGATTCCTTATAAGGCGCTTCATGAACCGCATCTCCAAGTACTTCAAGAGCCCCTTTATAATTTAAAAGGGTTCCATATATAGTTCCTGTTACGGGGGGATCTATAGGTGTTGTGATCACTTCCCCTTCTTGGATAGACACTTCATTTTGCCGCTGCATTGTGCGAATTCTTACATTTACCAATGTGAGTCACTCCCTTTTTCCAATCAATGATGATTGACGCCTTTTACATCACTTCCTGTATTAGACTTCACCAATATCTCCTGGAAATTTCCTGTTTGTTCCTTTTTAGTAGATAAAATAGTACCTAAGTATGCGCCTAGAAAACCGAGCGGAATGGACACAATCCCCGGTGACGTTAATGGAAATAACGCCTCACCCTCAAATAAAGCTGCACCAGGTACTGGATTCCAAATATTCGGACTTATGGCTACAAGCACCATTGTTCCAATTAAGCCTACGAGTATACCAGTAATCGCCCCTGTGACATTAAAACGTTTCCAATATACTGTAAATAAAATGACCGGCAAATTGGAGCTGGCTGCTACAGTTAGAGCCAATGAAGCAAGAAAAGCTACGTTCATATTTTGAACAAAGAGTGCTATGATAATCGAAATGATCGTAATTCCGATCGACGCAATTCTAGCCATACGTACTTGTTGCGCTTCTGAAGCCTTACCATCTTTTAATATTTCATTGTAAAAGTCATGTGAAAAGGCGGTCGCTCCTGTCACAACAATACCTGCTACAACAGCTAAAATTGTCGCAAATGCAACAGCTGAAATAATTGCAAATAATGTGTCGCCACCTAGCATTTCGGCCAGTAAAGGAGCTGCCATATTTCCGGCCGGATTTGCTGCCATAATTGTATCTGCTCCGACAAACCGGGCTGCTGCAAAACCGAGAAAAATCACCATGACATAAAATAGACCGATAATCCAGATTGAATATACAACTGATTTTCTTGCGACTTTTGCATCTGGAACAGTTAAAAAGCGGCTTAACACATGTGGTAAACCTGCTGTACCAAGAATCAATCCTAGTGTCAATGAAATCGCATCAAGTCCATTTGTATATTTTGCACCCGGATCAAGATAAGCACCGCTCAATGGGGTTGCTGTTTTCATTTCTTCAAAAATACGAAGAAAATTGAAGTCGAACTTAGCCATGACCAGAATAAAAATAAAAAGGGTACCGCCGAGAAGCAAAACTGCTTTTATAATTTGCACCCAGCTTGTTGCTGACATCCCGCCAAATACAACAAATGTCAGCATCACTAGTCCGACTAAAATAACTGATATTTCATAGTTAATATCAAGCAGTAATTTAAAAATGGCACCTGCTGCAACTAATTGAGCAAGCATATAAAAAACTGAGATGGTTAACGCATTAAATGCAGTCACTCCGCGAATTTTTTTCGATTTAAAACGTTCTGCTATCATATCAGCGAGGGTGTATTTGCCTAAATTACGAAGCGGTTCGGCGACGAGAAGCAAGACGACAAGATACGAGATGAGTGCACCGTACATGAGAAAAAATCCGTCATAGCCGACGAGTGCTATCGCACCGATTAACCCCAAAAAAGACGCAGCCGACATAAAGTCTCCTGCAATAGCAAAGCCATTTTGCCATCCTTTCAAACCACCGCCGGCAGTATAAAACGAACTGGCATTATTCGTTTTTCTGGAAGCATAAAAAGTGATCAGAAGAGTAATAAGTACAACCATGAGAAACATTGATACTACTTTAATATCCATTTATTCAACTTCTCCCTTCTCCTGCTTGATTCAACACCTTTGCTGCCATCTCATCAAACACTGCTGCCTTTTTTACATAAAGCCCACATATGATCCATGTCATCACAAATTGAGCAAAGGCAAAAAGCCATGCCCAAGAAATGGGACCATAGAACGGTTTTGTCAGCCAATCCGAGTAGAAAGCGAAAACAGGAAGCAACAAGGCGAACGCAAGAAAGAAAATCGTTGTAAAAATGATGAATTTCTTTTTTGCTGCCAGTAGTTCCTGAAACTCGGAGGAAGCGCAAATTTTTTCATAATCCAACAAATGATGTTCAGCCGTCGTTTGTTCATTTAGTTCCATTATTTGCTTTGCCGTCGTTTGTTCATTTAGTTCCATTATTTTTTTAGCACCTCATCTTTCATTAAATTTGGAAAACTTATTCTTTAATTTCGATTTAAAACTACTAGTTTCAGCTCTGTCATCTCTTCTATGGCGTATTTAATTCCTTCAACTTAAAGCGCCATTATAGGAAATTAAATGACGTGTTCATCTTTTTGGGTGTATTCATTTACGCCGAATGCTTCATTTTGTTTTCCGTATAAATAGTCAATCCATTTAACTTTGACCCGTTTCATTGAGGTATCTACGAAACAATCATTCAATTGAAGTAATATTGAGGAGCATTGATCATGTACTGAAATTTGGTGACAAGTTCCTTCATATATATGACCATCCAATTCAACCTGAATTTGATATACACCAAATTTAGGTACTCGATATTCTTTATCTATCGACACTTTAATAAATTGATGATTTTTATAGAAAAGAGAGTTTTGTTTTACATCCCCATGAACTTCATAATACTCACCTAGATAATCGGGAACTACTTTTACATGGCCACCTGCCAGCAACTCTCTGATTGCCGTAGAACTAATTTTTTCACTCGCATGCTCAATTTTATGCACAGTTGTAACATCAAACTTTCCTAATCCATGTTTTGATAGCGCTTCCATATTCCCCAATCCCTTAGAGCCATAGTGGTAATCAAAACCGGCCACCACATGTTTACATCGAAGTCCTGTAATATATTGATTAACAAAATCTTCAGGTGAAAGACGAGCAAAGTCTGGATTAAATTCAACGATAAATAACTTTTCAACGCCCAACTTTTCAAAACGTTCTTCTTTCACAGACAGCGGTGTTAAATAAGTCATTGACTCCCGGTTGGGAAACAGAATATCTTTTGGATGCGGATAAAACGTCATGACCCCAAATGTACATTGTTTTTGCTTAGCCAATTTTTTTGCAGTTTCAAGAATTCCTCGGTGACCGATATGAACTCCATCGAAAAATCCAAGGGCCAGAACACAAGATTCCATTTCGGTGGCGATTGATTCCGCAATCGGGTGTCGAATATAAATCGTTTCCATCGTTTGCCCTCCCCTTTCTCTGAATTTAAGTTACTTGACGTTCGACGATCTTTCCGTATTTCCCCTCAAAAAAGGTTAATGGAGTACCTTCACGGAGAATAATGTCTTCCACTTTACCAATAAAAAGTGTATGGTCACCGGCCACCTGTTTTCCATAAACACTGCAGACGATATTCGCCAGTGCGTCTTTTACGACTGATACTTCATTAAGACGATCAAATTCCGCTTCCCGTTCTTCTTTAATTTGCCCCGCGAACAACATGGATACTTCCTGCTGTTCCTCAGACAAAATATTAACGGCAAACTTCCCAGATTCATTAATTTTGTCCAGCATTTTTGTCTTTTCCCCAATTGAGATTAAAACCAGTCGTGGGTTCAGCGATACTGACATAAAAGCATTCGCTGTCATCCCGTGTGCTTCGCCATCCAGATCGGTTGAAATTACCGTCACACCTGTCGCGAATTTTCCCATGGCATTTCGAAATGTACGATCATCCATAAGTACCCCTCCGTCATTTTCATAATTTTCTTAAAACTTTTTAAATAATGAATTCAGGCTTGCGCTGTTCCAGCGTCGGTGACGTTGCCTGGACTTCTTCTCCAGTTTCAATGTCCAAAAACGGTGATGTTTCATTAAACCAGCTATCCGGTGCTTTTGCTCCCCAGAACGTTTGGCGTCTTGGATCATTCAAATCCCAACGTACCGGTTCAAAATCAGGATCACTCGTTAAGTAGTCTCCATTATATAGCTCAATGCGGTATCCATCGGGATCTCTCAAGTACAGGAAGAACGCGTTCGACAATCCATGACGAGCTGGACCTCTTTCAATGCTTTCCGCATACCCTAGAGAAGCAAGGACATCACAGCAGTGAATGATTGCTAATGGATCCGGCAGCCAGTAGGCAAAGTGATGAAGGCGAGGACCCTCTCCGTTCATAAACGCCTGGTCATGAACGGTTTGTTTACGATGCAGCCAGGTTGCCCATATGCGGTCATCTTCTGTTGCCGTGTATTCAGAGCAGGCAAAACCTAATTCTTTAATGAAGAATTCTTGCGCTTTTTCTACATCTGGTACCGCGCAGTTCACATGATCAATGCGCTGAATTCTTGCTCCTTTATATAAGTCGTAACGCTGGATCAAGCGCTCTGCTTTGTCCATTTTACAGAAGAACTCAAGTGGCATTCCCGATGTATCATGAACGTGAAGAGCGCGTCCAAGAGCATGTTGTGTCCCTTCTTCCAACCATTTCGTCTTCAATCCTTTTGATTGGAATAATTCTGCTATGCGATCTAGGTCTTCCTCTTTTTCTACTTTGTATCCAAGAGCGTGAACGCCCAGCTTCTCAGATTTTTTCAATACCAAACTGTGATGGGTATGCTCTTCAAGCCCTCTTAAATAGATATACTCATCATTGCTTTCCGTTTCAATGAGCCCCAATGCATTGACATAAAAATCTCTTGAGCGATCCAAGTCTTTTACATTAATAACTGTTCTGGCAATTCGGATAATGTTAAAATCCATTACTGTTCATCCTCCTTTAATAAGTAGTTGTTTTAACGAGCTCTTCCGAACGGTCTAAAAATTCTTTGACGCGATCCACATATACTTGTTTGTCATAACCGTTGTAAAGCATGCTGGCCATGCGTACCGGATCCCCGAAGAAGAAACGCTCATACAGTGTTTGTCGCGTTCCAAATGAACTCATGCATACATCCCAGGCAAGGCGGTACAATTTTACACGGTCGTATGCATTTCCCGTAGCGGATTGTAAATATTTATCCAAATCCGGACGAATTTCAGAGTTAAAATCAGCTTCATTCGGAATCGCCATCAATCCACTTGCACCCATCAACTGCATAATTTCAGTGAAGCGTGGGTAAAGTTTCGGGAAATAATGGCGCGCAACGTTTAGCGGCGCGAAATCAGGCGTCATTGTCCCCCATTTATCTATCTTTGCATTAGCCTCTGATGCCGTGACATAGGCTTTCATTGTTTCAAGCCCTATAATGACTTCCGAGATTTTTTCCTGGATATGCTGGTATTGGCCGATATTGATTGTTTCTGCCATCAACTGAAGAATACCTAGTATAAATTCCGTTTTTGCAACGTTTTTCGATACAACTTGATGCGTCATATGTACAACGGCGTTACTTGCGTTGTATGCTTCGTTACAGACAGCGACGTCACCAAGTGAGAAAACACGATCCCATGGAACCACGACATCATCAAAGACAACAATTGTATCCATTTCTTCATACCTAGAACCGAGTGGATGGTCGAAATTAGACTTTCCGTAATCAAATGATTCGCGGCAAATAAACTTTAAGCCTGGTGTGTTATTCGGAATGGAAAATGCGTACGCATATGGGTTTTCTTCCTCTGATTGTTTCAATAATGTAGAAGGGAATACCATAATTTCATCGGTGATGCCGCCCTGTGTAGCTAATAGACGTGCCCCTTTAATGACGACTCCTTCTGACGTCTTTTCCTTAATCCGTGCAGCAATATACGGATCTGGAAGCTGAGCGGAATTGACCCCTCTGTTTACTTGTGGCTGAATTAACGTGTGTGTTAATGACAAATCATTTTCACGGCAATATTCCAGGTAATTTTCCATATTTTTGGCGTACATCGGATCTTGTTTCCCGAACATTTCAGCAGCCGCTCCGTACGCCATCATACCGACGTTAATATAATCCGGAGAGCGTCCCATCATGCCGTTATTGTATTTAGCCCACTCCTGCATCATTTTGCGGCGCATGACCAGTTCTTCCTTTGTTTTTGGTTGGATAAAGGATGTACCAATTCGGTTACCTGTTGTCTGCGATACATATGTCATGTAATCCTTTTTCGTTGGATCATGCTGCATATCATATAACTCAGCCTGAGTCTTCATAACTCCTTTAAAAGCTGGATGCTCGGAAACTTTTCCTTTTACCTGTTCACCGTTGATCCACACATTTGCCTGTGCATTATCGACTCTCTCAATATATTGTTTCCCTGTTTTTGCTGGCATTCTTTTTCTCTCCTTTTCAGAAAGTTTTATTTTCCAAACTGTGGAATATGATGATCACCAATAGCCACATGGACTACTTTCGGTTCTGTATAAAATTCGAAAATTGCGTAATGGCCACCTTCTCTTCCTATGCCACTGTCTTTCGTTCCGCCAAATGGAATCCGAAGGTCGCGAACGTTTTGTGCATTAATCCAAAGCATCCCTGCCTCAACCGCATTTGCAACACGATGGGCCCGCTTCAAATCATTTGTCCATACAAATCCGGCCAGACCATAACGGACATCGTTTGCCATTTGAATCACTTCTTCATCCGTTTCAAATTCGATGACTGCCATAACCGGTCCGAAAATTTCCTCCTGGCATACCCTCATGTTATTTTTCGCGTTTAACAGGAGCGTCGGTGGTACAAAGTTGCCTGCTTTCAGTTCCTCTGGAACCACTCCCTGGACGACTTTACATCCTTCTTGTTGTGCGATTTCAATATATTTCTTTACTTTATTGAAGTGTTCTGTTGCAATTAAAGGCCCAAGTTCGGTCGATGAATCCATTGGGTCGCCTATTTTAATATTGGCCACGCGTTGTTTTAACTTCTCAATAAATTGATCTTTTATGTTTTTATGCAAAAAGACTCGAGAGTTAGATGTACAGCGTTCTCCATTAAAGGAAAATATACCCCAAATAGCTGCATCAAGTGCACGATCAAGGTCTGCGTCATCAAATACAATTAAAGGTGACTTACCCCCAAGTTCCATGGACGTTTTCTTTAAAGTATCGGCAGAGTTTTTGATGATAATTGATCCTGTTGTCGTTTCACCTGTAAAAGAAATCGCTTTCACATCTGGGTGAGCAACAAGGGTACCTCCAGCAGTTTCACCGAATCCATGGACAACGTTGAA
Source organism: Viridibacillus sp. KH_047 (assembly GCF_057838945.1). Classification (NCBI taxonomy): domain Bacteria; kingdom Bacillati; phylum Bacillota; class Bacilli; order Caryophanales; family Caryophanaceae; genus Viridibacillus; species Viridibacillus sp. KH_047. Next base: position 2,674,992 of record NZ_CM174479.1, read on the forward strand.
TACGCCATCTGGAACTCCGGCTTTATGGACTATTTCAGCCAGTTTATTAGCTGTTAACGGTGAAAGTTCTGCCGGTTTTAATATAACTGTATTTCCTGTTGCCAAAGCAGGCGCCACTTTCCACGTCTCTAGCATAAATGGTGCATTCCATGGAGTGATCAAACCAACGACACCTAATGGCTCGTGTACCGTGTAATTAATGAACTCATCATCCATTGGGTAAGATTCACCATGTAATTTTGTCTGAACCATCCGCGCATAAAAACGGAAATTTTCAGCAGCACGGGCGGATTGTTTTCTCGTTTGGCTAATCGGCAGGCCGGTATCCAAAGATTCCAAAAACGCGATATCTTCAATCTCCTCATCAATGATATCTGCAATTCGATGAATGTATTTCATACGCTCTTCCATTTTCATGCTGCCCCATGGCCCTTGCTCAAACGCTTGTTTTGCAGCCTTGACGGCTTCATTCATCTCTTCTTCACGGCCTTCTGCAATGCGATTTATAGATTTATTCGTAAATGGATTTTTATTTTCAAAAGAAGCACCGGACTTGCTGTCAACAAACTGCCCGTTAATGTATAGCTTTATATCATCCACTTGCGTATGTGCTGCTTCTTTCTGTTTGTCAGTTACTTGCGATTTCATTCTTTTCACGTCCTTTTTAATACTCTTCTTTTTTTAATAGAAAGTAAGAGTGTGAAGTACATAGCTTATTTCGTTGCTACGCCATCTTGTAAAATGGAATATTGTTTCAATACATCACGAATCTCGTTTTGCAATGCTTCAGATGGTAAATCCATCGGCTTACGAAGAACTGGTGTAATTTTGCCCATCATGCCAAGTGCGGCTTTTGCAGGTGCAGGGTTTGTATCTTTAAACAATACGTCATTGAGTAGCATCAATTCATAATGAAGATTAAGCGCTCTTTCCGTATCGCCTTCCTCCCATGCATTATGAAGTTCAGCCACTTTTGCCGGAGCAACGTTCGCTGTTGCACTAATCGATCCGCTTCCGCCGATCGTTAGCATCGGGTAACACAATAATTCAATTCCTGAAAATAATTTAAAATCTCTTCCACAGTTTAAAAGAACGCGATTAACATGTTCAAAATCTTTATTAGCTTCTTTTGCTCCAATAATATTCGGACAGTCCTCTACAAGACGAGCCATTGTTGAAACTTCCATATTGACACCTGTACGACCCGGAATATTATAAATGATAATTGGAATATCTACCGCATCAGCAACCGCCTTGAAGTGTTTGAAAAGTGCATGCTGAGAAGGTTTGTTGTAGTAAGGGACGATGACCATCGCAGCATCAGCACCCATTTCCTGTGCTGATTTTGTCAATCTAAGTGTTTCATTGTGATTAACAGAACCAGTTCCAGGGGCAAAAGGTACTCGGCCATCAATAGCTTTCCATGCTGTCTCCATCACAATTTCCCGCTCTTCAGCTGTGAGCGAACTCGGTTCACCTGATGTACCTGTTACAGAAATACCGTGGCTGCCGCTTTCAATTTGCCAGTTAATTAAGTTTTTGAGTGTAACCAGATCCAAACTTTCGTCTTCTTTAAAAGGTGTAATAACTGGAGCAATCGAACCTCTTAACTTTTCACGTGCTTCTTGAACCATTGACGACATTTTGCATCTCTCCTTTTATTTTTTTCATAATTTCCATTTTTTATGGAATCGATTACATAAATAATGTATCATGATATTCACAATATTATAAATATTTAAAAAATTGGTCGTGTATATGAAAAAAGTATGCTTAGACAAGGAGATATCTATGGATTTTAGACAATTACGATATTTTGCAACAATCGCCGAAGAAAAACAAATTACAAAAGCAGCAAAAAGATTACACATGGCTCAACCGCCACTAAGTCAACAACTAAAAGCACTTGAACAGGAACATGGTATTCTTTTAATGGAAAGAAACGGAAATACAATGGAATTAACTGAAGCAGGAAAGGTCTTATACGAGAGAGCAAAAGAACTTTTACAAAGACTAGACGAAACGAGTACAGAAATAAAAGAAATCGGTGAAGGGATTAAAGGAGTATTATCCATTGGATCTGTAAAAACATGTTTTTCTTATATACCGGAGAGACTTCGTTTATTTCGTGAGCAGTATCCAATGGTTAGTATTCGACTATACGAAGGAGATTCTTATCGTTTGGCAGATTATATACGAAAAAGGAATATTGAGCTGGCCATCGTCCGACTTCCATTAGATCTTAGTGACTTTTCTTCTATGCCGTTACCTACAGATAGTTTCGTGGTTGTAACGACTGAGACGCAGGATGAACGCAATGCGATTCCACTAAAGGAAATCGCAGATATGCCATTAATGTTATTGCATCGAGTAAGTGGGGTTGGCCTGTATGAACTTGTCATCGATAAGTGCAAAAATCAAGGATTGAAGCCGAATATTGTATGTGAGTGTCCCGATGCAGCTATGCTTTTATCTCTTGTAAAGGCAGGTGTAGGAGTTACACTGCTCCCAAAATCCACCCTACATTCATTTCCTTTAAAAGGTTTAAAAACAATAGAAATTGAAGACTTTACGATTGAATCAGAATCGGCTGTTATCTGGCTTAAAGATCGTTACCTTTCTAAAAGTACCCTACGCTTTATCGAAACCTTTCAATGAAATTTATATATTAAACAATGAATTTGACCTCATTTAAGGTAGGCAGTGGGTTCTGGTAAACGAAATCTATCAAATTTGAACATACTGATACACCATTACCCTTGATGTGAAAAGAGCATGAAATGAAGGTGAAAATTCAAGGTTTTTGACTATGACATATAATTTCCTACCCAAAGAAGTAGCTCATAAACTAAACTTAATTCTTTTTGAAAACTTTCCAAACATATAGAACATCACCTTCTATTACGATTGACTACATTTTTATTTAATAAACCACTCCAGATGTTCTAGTATTCTCGATGTCTACAATGGCGAGATTGAACACAAACTATTGTTTTCAAACAAGACACCGAATTGTGTAGGACACGCTCTATCAGTTACCTAAGCTACCAGAAGGTTGTATTCTGCATAGTGACCAAGGTTCCATATATAAATCCTATGCTTATCAAAATGCAGTCAAAGAAAAGGGAATTACCATGAGCATGTCCTGCAAAGGCGCTAACTGATAATTCCCCAATCGAAACGTTTCCTCGCAAAAGTCTTGAAACGTTCTATCTCAACAATATCTATCGCACAACGAACGCACGTGTGATACATATTGTCGAAGAATACATTACTTATTATTACAATATCCGTATTGAAATGAAACTAAACAGCCAACCGCCGGTTCAATACCGTCAATTGGCTGCATAGTAGGGACCATCGGTTCCTGAACCCATTTCCCTGAAACATCTAATCCAATAAATGAACGAGATAGACACTCAGCTGCTTTCTGAATTAAATCTGTTTGTACCTTCGTTATAATTTCATATGGTGTTTTGTGAGTCGCATCGACAACAAACGAATATTGTTGTCTTGATACTTTATTAATCGTATCCTGTAAATCGATCATATAACCTTCTGCATCTTCCTCTTTCATTAATCCATGCACCTGTACATGAACTTCCTTCGCGGCCTCATTAATTGCCATTTTATATTTCTTTTTATCTACGACTATCATCTTTTAACCTACTTTTCTCTTTAGTCTGCTTAACACCATTGTTGACATTTGCACGTTCTTTTCGTACAAGTGTAATAAATAAAAGCTATCCCAGCCTTTTTCAATTTTAGAAAAGTAGTACTAATCTCATGCTCACATATTACTATAACATTATATATTACTCGCCATTTTTTGCCGAACTAGAATTTTCTCTTGGTTTACCTAAGAATAAGGCTAATCCTCTTACACATGGTAAATTTCCGATGATTTATCAGCGTTATTTATTGTAAATTCCTTATATTAGAATAATAGAAATGTTCTGTCATTAAAATAATTAGATTACCAATAATGCATATCCCATTTACGAAAGAAATAAGAAAAAAGCTTCCCACAAGTTTGGTAAACTGATGAGAAGCTTCTTTAATTTTATTATTTTATTTATATGTTTGCATATCTCTCTAACAAACCCATTCAAATCAAGGTTTTGAGAGTGTTATTACATCATGCCGCCATTTAGGTGAAAGTGTGTGATATCTTTAACACAGGTTATCAGAAATCTGAGGTGTAATATCTTTAACGGGAATTTAATGTTTTTCACTTGATTGTGTTAGCTTTTTGTTAGCAAACATTACTTACGATTAGATTTATTTAGCAAGCTCTACTTAATTAGAACAAGGTACCTATCCCCTTGTCGCACTTATCGGACCATTACGGGCAAGTTGATCACCCACCTATCTTCTTTGTACATTCAGAATCCTGGGGTGGGAGTCTTACTGCCCTTGCTGCTGGTATTATCTTGGCTTTGTTAAACAATAAACATTAACATAACCAATTTTTTATAAAGTCGCAAAACATTAGTTCATCTGAACCCGGCTACTAATTTTGCATATTCTAGGGGTGCTGCTAGAACTTTTAAATATAATTGCCTATCTGAATAGAGCAGCGATTGATGGTCTGGGTGATGATTGATATCCATTAACCAGACTGATAAATATTCATCAAGGATAATATCTATGGATAATTCTGCATAGCTGCCTTCGGAATGTTCAATCGTTTTGCAAACTGCGCTGCAAAGTTCAATTATTTCTTGTTCCTTTTTAAATACTTGCCTTTCGTCCATTTGAAATACTTTTCTCAAGGCATCCCTACCGTTTAAGACAATTCCAGTCCGATTAAAGTAAGAGGAAATGCCTCCCGCTTCTCCGAAATGAGCAGTAATATAAGCACATTTCCAATGGCTCCTACTTGTTTTTTGCATATGGACTTTAAAATTAAAACATCGTTCCTCATATTTAATTGCTGGAACGGCCTGTTGTACGAGATACGTATCACGTAATACGCCTTTCAGATAATCATTTACTTCCACAGTGGAATTTAAACATTTCTCATCCCCTAGGTGATCAATAATGCGATATACTCCTTCTTTTTTATCCACCTTAAAAAGTCGCTTTCCTTTTCCAGATTCTAAAGGCTTTAAATAGACCGATTCAAATTTCTTGAGCATATCATCTAGTTTCTGATCGTTATTTAATAACTCTGTGTAAGGCCAATACCCACGGAGGTGGATAGAGGACTGGAATAGATACCATAATCGCCATTTACTACTTAAATTAGCATTAAATATCTTACCCCTCAGAACTGATGGCGTTTGATTATATTCATCTTCATTCCATTCCATATGACAGTATAGTACGTCGGGATATGGAAACTTGCCAAACACCCAAACAGGTTTACTTGTTTTTTCCTCTAAATTGAAGCAATACCCCTCGATTGTCTTTAAAGAATGATTTATACCATTTGCTGAACATACATAAATAAGGCCATTAATGCTGGAATAGCCGGCTAAATAACGAAAATATTTTTTTAATGACTCGGCAGTCATCTCGTGTTTATCACTAAAAGCTAATATAGCAATGATTGGACCAATACGAAGTTTGCCTTCTTGAATTTTCATTTCAAACGGTACTTGTTCAGGCAATTTAAAAGGAAATTCAGTGATAGTAGAAACCCCTACCGTATTCTCAGGCAAATCTTCGCGGAACTCAACCTCCACTTTCGCCATCCATTCTCCTGCCTGCAAAGTCATCCACTGAGGTTTTGGATTCATATTTCCCCAAATTGATAGAGGGAGGAATATTAGATTCTTTCTTTTTTCAGAAATCCCTTTGATATAATAGATCATGACAATTCCTCCGGAAATCCAGCCAGTCTTTTTGCATAAAGCATATTTAAGCGTTTTATTTGATAAAAAAGTTGCCTGTCATTAATATCAAGAGCGAACAATGGACTTGGGTTTAAATTATTTATTTCAATAATCCATACCTTTCTTGAGGTATCTATTGCAATATCAATCCCTAAATTCCCACAGTGAACACCACATTCTTCTATACATTGGGCTGCCTCATGGGATATGCGGAAAATTTCTTTACGAAAACGAAAAGCTGCCTCCTCAGAGATACCAAATATTTTTTGTAATGTTATTTCTCCAACCTCTGCAGTACCTCCTGCTAATATATTAGTTACGATACTACCTTCTTTTCCATACTTGGCTACCATACACATATCTTCCCAATCACCAGACTGGTTTTTAACTATGACAATCCGGAAATCAATTTTTTTCTCCTGATAGGTTATTAGGTCTAGCGATTGCTGCAATATAACCGTTTTACCCTTGAATTGTTTTTTCAAAAAAGCACCAAGTTCATGAACGTTTGAAAAATTACTTTTATGAGGCTCTCCAGCTTGTTGAAATTCTAATTGCAAGCAGGCTCCCTGAGATTTTTTAACCTTGTATATTCTATCACCCATACTGCCGTGAACTGGTTTTATAAAAATCTCATTGTGCTCATTCAAGAGGTTTTCCATATCCTGTGGTGTATGATAAATAATTGTCTTCGGCAAATAGGAGTTTAGCTGTGGTTCCTGGCTTAACCATTTATACATCTCCCACTTGTTAAATACATAACTATTAAAATAGCGATGACCGAAAACTGTTTGAAAATGATTTCTCCATTCTTTATTAAGATAGATGATTTTAAAAACAGAAGCTGGATAAGGAAAAATGCCAGGTTCCCATTTTTCTGTTTCTGGGCTATATAGGTATCCGTCAATTGTATAGCGAAGAGGATCAATACCTTCCAGCGAAAAGGCAATGATAGTTCCTCCGATATGTTCGTAATCATATAAATAATTGGATAAATACTGTACATTCTCATCTAAGTAGCTTTTATTTGCTCCAACCAGGATGCCAATAAAAGGTCCCAACAAAATTTCATTATTTTCCCGAAGAATTTCAAATCGGCAGTTTATAGGGATTCTTAATAAATCAATAATGGAAGCAGATAGCTTTATTTCGTCTTCATTTAATACAGATGATGTTTTTAGCTTTATTTCTAATGCTTGGATGCCAAAACGAAGAAACCATTTTTTGTTAGCAGAAAGGTTATGATATTTTGCCACATCCGGATGTATGGTCAAGCAGTTATTTGCATGTAAGTCGAGTATAATTTTATTTATTCGTATCACCATATTCCCCCCAGCTAAAACCTGCGATGGATGTGGAATATAGAATAGGTTCATAGCATATCTGTTTATAGATTTGTTCATCCAATGCTTTAAACCCTTTAAAGGTTGGACGAACATTCGCTTCAATAAACCAGTAATGTTGATGAGTATCAAGGGCAATGTCCAATCCAAATTCAGCGAAATGATTTCCTGTCAGATCCATCATTTTACAAAACTCCATCGAAATAGCATGAATATCCTTAGTAATGAGGTCACTTTCGACTTCCTTACCAAATGCTAATTCCAATGCCTCTTTTAAGTGAAGTGCCCTTCCACCATTGGAAATGTTTGTTATCATCTTTCCGGTTGGTGCCAGTCGACATTCTATCCCATTACAAATCCACTGATTCTCTCCATTCTTTTGCATGACAACTCTAATATCCCATGGACTTCCATCAATGTTTGCCAAATTCAAAAATGGCTGAATAATATATTCATTATCTAGGTATTTACCTTCCTGAAGGTATTCCTCAAATTGTGATTCAGCAATAGTAAAATCGTTATAATATCGATAATCATGGATCACAAATGTTCCGGGAGAATTTAAAGTAATGATCGTTATTCCCCTCCCTCTAGAAAGGCTCTTAGGTTTTAGGATTACTTTTGGATGTCTTTGAAGGATTGTAAGAAGACTATCAACCGTTAATAATTCCGTTTCAGGTAAAAAAGGTTTAAGCTTTTCATTATCCTTTAATTGACAATAAATTTCCCACTTGTCAAACCTGATATCATTAAAAACCTTCCATTGAAACTCATCCTTGTATTCATTGACAAAATTATTCCTTTTATTAAAACCTCTACGATAGACAACAGTTGGAATGGGCATTTTCCCATACTCCCATCTTTTCGTAACATCGTTATAATAGTGACCGAAAATACACTTTTCCTCCCAATCGATGGAGCAATAACGGAAAGCTATGAACAGCCCTCCTACTTTTTCATATATTCCCATAGCATCTGTTAATTCCTTCAATCTGCGATGATGATAATAATAATGCTGATCACCGAGCAAAAAACCTATAACTGGCCCTATCTTAATCGTCGTTTCGGAATATTCCAATTGGTAGGTGACAGTTGTTTGGATTAAAAGTTCGCTTATCATGTCTTCGGATAACTGGATAATGGCAGGTTGATGAAAATTAGCTCTATTGCATTCTTGTATGGAGGGCAGTTCTTTCACCAATATAGGTATCTCTTTCTGACCAAATTTCAGTATGGTCTTAGATTTTAACTTATTGGCCAATCCGTTCGAAGTAAAGAGAATATTTTGGGATGGTTCCAAAGCTTCCAACTCACTTCGCTCAACTATTATCCAATTCATGGTGTGCACCCTTTTCCATGCCAGAGTTATTCATTAGAAATAATAGATAGTAAAAAGCATTTTGGAGGAGATTTATTTGAGATTCCGAATCCATCTGCCCAGTGATGTTTTGATCTTGCTCAAACCCGCTTACATAAATGAGGTATGGAGAACCGGTATCATCAAAAATAAAGTCAAAGGTAAAACTACCTACGAAGGGAATATAATAATCTAAAAATCTCCCAATTTGCTTTGATACAGTATCCAAGCATTTTTTATATTCTTTAATTTCCTCGATACTAAGATTGTTAGAGGGATATCTTATTTTCTCAAAAGGAGATTCATATCTGGAGAAAATACCTTGATTGGCTACAGTTGCAGTGATGGACCATTCAGCCTTCCAATTTTTTTGCAGAAAAATCTTCATTTCCAAGGGGACTTCTCCATTTTTCAGGCGATCGATTCCCTTTATAAGGAGTTGATTCTTTTTATGAATCATCTTTTTTATATAGGGTATGATATCGCCCTTTTTGCATCTTTGCCCATTTGCTCCGATATAAATTATATATTCGTCATGATTTTTTTTGATTGTGACTGCTTTTGGCTTGCGGAATGATTTTTCCTGGAGTATAAAAAAAGAATCATATTTATCAAGATAATCGATTAAGGTAGTAGTGTTTAAAGATACCGTTGGTAAAAGATATGGTTGTAAGTCTGTTGAAGAGGATAACATTTCAAAGATAATTCCTTGTATGAATCGATTAATCGGATTAATAATTAATGTATTTTCCATTTTTCTTAAACTTCTCATTTTATCTATTTTATCCGCGATTGAATGGAGGGCAAGATTATAAATAAAAGGCGGGATATCACATTGTCCTTCTTGAACATTGTTTCCTTCTATTATTGTTCCACTGATAATCGCCCCATCTAAATCCAAATTTTCTAAAGGAAACAGTACAATCTTTCTGTTGTGTTCCATTGACAATGGCATTAATTGGGTTATTAAATGTGGAATAAGCTTCTGCTGCCGCTTATGATTGTATATAAAACCGAAATCAGCGGTATAATTCTGCACCAACTTCACCTCTTTCATTTCCACCTGCACTAAGTCCCTATCTATATTATTTATGAACCTATATAACTTGAATAGATATAGCTTCTAAAATAGCAATATTTAGGAATGTAAAGCGAATTTTTTGTTCTCTATAGTTAAGGCATGACAATTGGATTTTGAGGGGGAAGTACATATCTTTCTGGGATAACAGGACCTGTATCTTCATGACCGGCAATAACGTTTCCAGGTGTCCACGATCCTTCCGGTAAAATACGTTGTGCGTTGTAGAAATGTGATCCATACCATCGCCTAAAGCTGCTGATAATGCCGAGCGCAGTAGGATTTCCCAAAGTTGTACCTATTACCGATGGATTACCGTTGATTTCCCCCATATATATAGCAACATGGCCAATGGAACTAATTCCTTTTCCCTTTTTCCACCAGGTTAATATATCACCGATCCGAAGGTTTTCCACCCCTTGTAGGCACCAATAGGAATCTTCGGAATCATTGGACTCCACGAGTTTACTATATACACCATCAATTTTTGTTCCAATAGATTCATACTTTCTTGAGACACCTGTTAATTCAAAACCAAAGTCACCGTAGACTAATTTAGTAAACCCCGAACAATCTACAACAGCGTCGGAGTGATACGTATTGAAGCCATGGCCGTAGACCGTATAGCCATGATTCATATACCATATCGCTCTTTCTACAATTTGCTCAGCCAGACTTCCCTTCAGGTGTTTAACGTTTTTTCGATACTGATCCACTCTTACTAATTCCCTTTTGAAATACTTATCATAATTCGCTTTGTACTTAGCGATGGCTTCTTCTGTTGTTAATGAAACATAAGAGACACTCATCTTTTAGCCCCTTTATATTAAGATTCAATGATAAAAGGGTGCTCTTCTTTATTTAAACACTTAAGAATTCTTTCTTTATATGTTTTCCAAGTAACTTTCTTGAGTGCTTCATCAATTGAAAAATACCCTGCATCCAAGGCATCATCTCTCCCAGCCAATTTACCACCTATCGGAGTTCCCAAAAACAAAACGGTGCATCTGCTGTTTTTAACATCTTGAATCAATCCACATAATTTAGTTATGGAAATATCAATCCCTGCTTCCTCTTTCACTTCCCTAATGGCAGCTGACTCGATCGATTCCCCGTTCTCTACGTAACCACCTGGGTATTCCCATCCTCTTCTCCAGTTTTTGACCAAAAGGATTTCGTTCTGATCATTAATAACAGCCACGGATGCTGCTAATCTATGCCTTGGAAATACCATTCTATTCGTTCCTTTCAGGAAAATATCCAATACTTCTTAAATAGTTTTCAAGCATTGTAATAAATAATTCCATATCCTTATAGGTTACATCCCCTATATTTGCTACCCTAAAGGTATCCTGTCCATCCAGTTTCCCCGGATAAATGGTATATCCTTTCCTATAAAAATAATTATGCATTTCCTCAAAATTATAGGTTTTAATAGAAGGCTCTACAATAGATGTAATAATTTTGGATTGATGTTCTTTTTGAACTAAATGAGTTAAGCCTAAGTGGGTAATACCATTAATGAGCACTTCCCAAGCTTTTGAAAATCTTTCGTACCTCTGTTCAATACCTTCTATATTTAATTCTATAATTGCCTGCTTAAGTGCATAAAGTGTTTGAACAGGTGGAGTGAAACGCATCTGTTTTGTTTCTAGAAAATATTTATACTGTGAATAAAGATGAAGATAGAAATTCCTAGTAGGAATGTGTTGTGTCTTAACTAAATCCTCAGTTCTGGCAATCACAAAACTAACGCCAGCCATTCCTTGTAGGTTTTTATTAGATGAAGCTACAAGATAACTAATATTCATCACATCCATATTAATTGGGATAGCTGCAAATGAGCTCATAGCATCCAAAATTAATTGAATTTTATATTTTTTACAAAGACTGCCTATTGCATTAATATCATTTAGCAAACCTGTTGTTGTTTCGTTATGGACAACACATAGATGAGAAATTTTCATTGAAGAATGTTGAATCGTTTCTTCCAATGATAAAAGATCAATCGCCTCGTAACTGCTGCTTTTGTATTCGATATAGTTTAACTTGTATACTTCAGCAATCTGGCACATCCTTTTACCGTAGGCACCATTATTAATAATAAAAACGGCATCATTTCCGATGACAGAACTCAAAGTAGACTCAACCGCGGCCGTACCTGATCCCCCAAACAAAACGCATGAATAATTTTGGGGATTCGCAACTAATCGTGTAAGCTCTCCAGTAATCATCTCCATAACTGCTCCGAATTCTTCTTCTCTAGGACAAATATCCGGCACAATCTGTGCGTACTTAACAGTATCAGTTGTGGTAGCAGGTCCCGGATTCAGTAAAACATTTCTCTTTACTGGAGGAAAATTCTTATCTTTGAGGGTGATCATTGGATAAATATATTTCTCTGCGCGTAGCAAATGGTCTTCATTGTCAATTTCACACCAGACAAAATCCTGCAATTTGTGAACATATATATTCCTTTGGCTTGAAATGCTGACTAATGCAGATTCGTAATCAAGCTTCTTATTTTCCGGGAAGACGGACTCTACAAAATCACACATCACCTTGAACGATTCTATTGAGATTTTCGTCATTCCAGTTAATTCGGAATGGAAATCCTTTAAGTCCCTGGTGTTTTTCGACATTTTAACTAATAAATTATTTTCATCAGTTTCAATAAAAACTTCATCGTTGGAATGGGTAAACTCACATGCTAAAATCACATCGGGTTCCTTATGATTTATTAAAATTTTTAACGCTTTTTTTTCATATATTAAGTCACTTTCAAGTAAAAGAAAGTCTTCTGAAACATGATCTTTTAAATTGTACAGAGTATACATACTGCCTGTGTGTTTATAATCATTATTCCGAACACATTGAATCTGAGGGTATTTCATTGATAATTGATCGTATTGATCGGAGAGATAGCCTGTTCCGATGATAATTGTTTCTATCCCTGCCTCTATTAATTTTAAAATGGATTGTTCAACAATAGGTATATTATCTATTTTGATGAAGCCTTTCGGATGGTTTTTTGTTCTCTCTCGCAATCGTGAGCCCATCCCACCGGCTAAAATAACTGCCTTTTTAACCATTCAGATACACCATCAATCGCTCCTTTACTTCATACGGCTTCATCTTTGGGCGCCCTAGATTTCCCTTGGATTGCTTGGATATATTCATATATAAAAAAGTTAATTGTTTCTCCCGTTTCCATCCTTTTATATAGAATTCTAATTCTATAAGGTTATGAATATGAATAGATTTGGTGTAGCCGCAGGCAGCAGCAATGTCTACAAAATGAACATTGTTAGACACAGTCAGCTGTCCTCCTGTTGAATCATGAGTATTATTATCTAAAAGGATATGGAGCATATTATTCGGAGCGTAGGCCCCATTCGTTGCAAGGCTACCCATTCGCATTAATAAGGCCCCGTCTCCTTCTATCACAATAATTTCATGCTCTTTCTTCGTTAAGGAAAGACCAAGACCGATGGAACTAACGCATCCCATTGAACCAACCATGTACAGATTATTTGGTACATCTTCAACTTCGTATAACTCACGCCCTGTTTTACCGGTCGTAGCCAATTGAATGGTTTTTTTATCCTTTAAAGAATTAATGAGCTTTAGTGTTTCAAATCGTGTGGGAAGTTGATTTTCTTTTGTTTGACCAATCTTTTGAGTATTAACATTTACAAGCTGTTTTTGATCCATTAATATTTCTTTCTCAAACGTATTTTTTTTCACAACAAAGAAGAAAGACTGATTTTTTTCGATACATGCATTAGCCTGAATCAATTGCTGTTTTGCTTGGTCTAAGTCGTCAGCAAGGTATACCCAGTTTATTTTCATAAGTTCAAGCATTTCTGTGGTGATACAGCCCATCAGTTCATGCTGGGGCTCATCGGGAATCCCAAGCTCCCCCCGCAAGCTGACAAACCCAAGTACTGGAAGTCGAAACGGGAAATTCAGAGACACCAATGGTGAAACAGCGTTGGTCAACCCAGAGTTTTGCATGAGAACGACCGGTTTCTTACCACTAAGATAAGCACCAGCAGCAACCGCTACTGCTTCACCCTCGTTCGTAGCTGCAACGTAATCACATTCATTGATTGCGTAGTTGATTAAATTTTTTAAAAAAGAACATGGAACACCACTAAAAAAATCAAAGCCAAGCTTTTTTAACTCATTTCCAAATGCTTTAGTGCTAATCAAACATATCACCTGCTTGTTTGAGATCTCTGATTGTATCGATATCAAGCCAAGAACCTTTTATATACTTCACCCCAATTGGGTGAGTTGTACTAATATGATTGAAAAGATCTGCCATTGTCAGCTGTTTAAAATCTTTTCTATTTGATAGTTCCATCAATGCTTTTTTCACCACTTCGGCGCCGCTTTTATTTACTCTCCAGAGGCCAATAAACTCCCCTTGGACTTCTTTTCCTTTTAAGTCTCCGGACATTTTGACAAATTGAACTGTACTGGAATAAAGTTTTTTAGAGTACGGGATGTTTGTAGTTACGTAATCTTTATCATTAGCTGCGTTTTCCACATCAGCATCTACGATGAGGGTAATATCGCTCATATCATTAAGGAGGTCATTCAAAATATAATTTTTAAAAATGATATCTCCATAACTAATAATGGTATTTTCCTTCAATTGTTCCTTTGCAAGGTATAATGAATAAAGTTCTTTTGTCTCTGCAAATAAATCATTGTCAATGACCGAAAACTGGGTGGGGGTTACTTTTTCTTTCGCAAAGCCCCTGACAACGCTAATATTTTTTATACCAACTTTGTTAAATTCATGTATCTGTGTCAAGAGCAGAGTCTTCCCTCCAACTTCTAATAAAGTCTTAGGGATTTCTTCTGTAAGCCCATCCATTTCCCCTTGGCTTGCTGCCAATATTACTACGTTAACGCTTTTTCCTGTGGAAGGCAGATATCGTTTTTCCGCGATCTTTAGTTCGTCTGCTCCTTGTAGGCGGAACACCTCGTCTAATGGAGCAACCTCTTTTTCTACGTTAATGAGACTTACATCCTGGTAGATTTGCTTGGTAGTATCTTGGACGGCTTTAATCGTTGCCCTTAAATTATGATTAGCCCAAATGACAAGACTGGTACCTAATTCCCTGAATTTATCAGTTGGAACAGTATAGTATTTAGTCGGTACGAGTACAACTGGAAGTCTATTGCACCATTCCTTCATAAAAGCCTCTATTTCCGTACTATCCTTTCTCTTACTATGCATGAGGATTGCATCTGCACCAGCAAGGCGATAAGCCTCTGCCCGCCTAAGTGCCTCTTCCAGTCCCCAACCAGCAATAAAGGCTTCTACTCTGGAAACAACCACGAAATCATCATCCGTCTGGCTGTCTTTCATCGCTTTAATTTTCCCGCAAAATTCCTCTATATCTGCAAGAGGCTGTGTATCTCCGCTGATAAAAGAGTTTGTTTTGGGGAATAATTTGTCTTCGATACAAACTCCAGCAATTTGTCTGGACTCCAATTTTTTTACTAATCTTCTTGCATTATTAAAGTTGCCATACCCTGTATCGCCATCAAGTAAAATAGGAATGGTGGTGGCATCACTCATAAATTCCAGCGTGTCAAGCACCTGTGTCCAGGAGGCTTCGTTATTATCCCTTACTCCTAAAGAGGCTGAGATGGACAATCCGCTCCCCCATATTCCTTTGAAACCCGCTTCCTCCACAATTTTTGCTGTTAGACCATTGTGAGCTTCCATGATAAATTCCAATGAATTAGAAGTTAGTAATTCTTTTAGTTTTGTTGTCTTTTTCATTTCTTTTCCTTTCATTACTAAATTTTATTCCCATTAGGGATGAGGTTTCTTTTCAACTCTTTAAAAGATTCTTGAACCATAACTCGATGTGGGATTTTCAATAAGATAGTTGTCTTTTTGTTTAAATAAGGTTTAATGAATGGGTAGATTTCTGTTCCTCTGTTGCAAAAATAAACTTTGCTTGGATCCATTAACAGGCCAAGAGCCTTCCTTCCGATTTCAGTGGCTTCCTGACCTACAACAAAAAGGAGGTCCACCTGTGTTTCGACTACCTTCTCGCCCATTCTGGCATACTGCTCTTCTGCATATTCACTATCCCCCAATTGAGGCATATATCCTAGAAGTGCTATTTTCATTTTAGAGTTTGAGGTTTCCTGAAGAACCTCCAAGGCAGAAGCCATGGATAATGGCGCTGCATTCCATGTATCATCAATAATGGTGCACCCCCCCTCCCCTTCAATGAATTGGAGATGCTCCCTCATTTGTTCAAATGATGCAAGCCGCTCACAGCATTCTTGTACATTCATTCCTGCAGAGACGGCTGTAGCAATCGCAGCAAGCCCATTATAAACATTCGGTTTTCCATAGCCTGGAACAAAGACTGGATAGGATTGACCTTGATGTTCGAGAGTAAACTTCATACCTCCGTTTGAGTAACTAATATCTTTTGCTTTAAAGTCGCAATCTTCAGATAATCCAAAATAAACAACATTCTTAAATGAACTTACATTAAGGACCTTTTTAATGTTTTCGTCATCAGCGTTTAAAATAATGACTCCCGTATTTGGATCTAGGTCATTTATTATTTCAGCTTTTCCTTTCATATAGGCTTCTGGAGTTTTACTATCCGTTAAGTGGTAGACATCTATGTTTAAAAGGATTCTTATTTGGGGTTGAAAATAGCGAATGGTATTTGTTAAATATCCTGGAGAGGCAACTGGCATTTCAAAGACTGCTGCTTCTGTTTCATCATCGATGCCAAGCAAATATTGTAAATTAAGTGATCGCTGGTTATTGCTTAGAAAGGTGGAGTGAACTTTATAGTATTTTCTCAAAATATGTTTTACCATTTGTTTTGTTGTCGTCTTTCCACAAGTACCCGTAATGCCAACCACTGGGATCTTAAAAAGATGGCGGTAAAAGTGGACGAACTTCCAATACGCTTCTTCGATATTTAGCACCTGGATTAAGATAACATCCTCGGGTAAATTTTTTATCAGATCAAGCCTATCTGTAACAATTGCAACAGATATATATTTTTGTACGACTTTATTTTCAAATTTCATATCCTGATATCGATAAAACAGTAGAGATTGGTCTACTATCTTTTTAGGACGATAGACTACATTTTGAATGAGTGGGTTTCCTGATCCCTGAACAATATTTCCTCCTATTTGTTCAACAATATCTTGGAGAAATAAACTTTTCATGTAGTCCCTCCATTCACGTAACGATTATTTTTTCCTTTAGTTCTTTAAATGTGTCTAGGACCATCACCCGATGAGGAATTTTTAGGAGTATAATAGAATCCTGATTTAAGTAAGGACGAAGAATTTGATAGATTTCTATTGGGTTGTTAGAAAAGTACACCTTACTTTGGTCCATTCCCATCTCCAATGCTTTTCTCCCAACTTCCTGTGCTTCCTCTCCTACAACAATAAGTATATCTACTTGAGCTTCCACTGCCTTCTCACCCATCTTGGAGTACTCCTGTTCTGCGAAGATTCCGTCTCCTAACTGAGGCATATATCCCAAAAGAGCAATTTTCCTTTTCGTACCTGCCATTTCTTTCATTACTTTAAGAGCTGAAGCCATCGAAAGTGGAGCTACATTCCAGGTGTCATCAATGATTATAGATCCTCCAAATCCATTTTTTAATTCTAAATGTTCCTTCACTTGTTTAAACGTGGATAATCGATCTACTGCTTCCTTTATATGCACTCCTGCACTACATGTTGCAGCAATTGCGGCAAGAGCATTATAGACATTATGTTCACCGAATGCAGGTACAAATACAGGATAGGTTTGCTTTTGATGATGAAGTGTAAAAAGCATTCCCTTCCAGTCGTAAGTTACATCTGTCGCACGAAAATGACAGCCTTCACTGAAGCCAATCGATTGAATGATATTTGTAAGTTTGCTTTTATCTATTTTTTTTATATTCTCATCATCCGCATTTAAGATGAGACAGCCATTTATCGGATCCAAACCATGAAGAATTTCCGCTTTGGCTTCTAAATATCGTTCTGGAGTTTTACAACCTACCAAATGATACACATCTATATTTAATAACACCCTAATTTGCGGGCGAAAATATTTTAAATAAAAGAGGATATCCCCAGGGGAGTCAACCCCCATTTCGATGACAGATGCACCTGTATTTTCATCTATACCAAGTAGATAGCGGTGATTTCGATGACCTCCGTTAAAGCTTTTATAGGTAGCCAGAACTGGATAGCAGCTTTCAAGTATATGTTTGATCATCTCCTTCGTAGTCGTTTTACCGCAAGTCCCTGTTACTCCAATAATCGGAATATCAAAGAGATCCCGATAATAATCAATGAATTTCCAGTAGGTATCTTCTATGTCTTCCACTTTTATGACAATAACTTCATCTCCGAGCATAGAAAAATCCTTTGGTTTTTCTGTTACAACTACAACGGGCGAGTACTTTTTAAAGAGTTTTGAATTTATAATTGATTTTGTATATAAATCAATCATTAGTGTATTATGACTGATTTTGGAAGGCTTTGTTACAACATCTTTTATTAGAGGATTGCCCTCTCCTTGTATCCATGTTCCACCAATTTGAGAAATAATCTCATTTAGATAAAGAGCTTTCATTTCTCGCTCCCTTCTTCCCAGCGAATTTCTAGTCTTGTTCGCTTCTTATCTAAAGGAATCATTTTGTATAGGCTATTCCTGTTAATTAGCTATTATTCTAAGAAGTGGATTATTTTATATGCACCTGAAAAACCTAATTTATGACACAATAGATAAAAGGTCTTGTTCTCTTTTTGCTATATAAGAAAATATAACTTTTGAACTTAGATAGCGTTCTAGCTCCAGGTGCCATCGACTTGAGGTCATAAGTCAATCTGTCAAGAAGGCTAAATAACAACCTTTATGCAGGCTCGTCTTATGCTTTTCTAAGAATGTAGAAAATATAAAGCTATTTCTTTTTAAATTCTACAATTCATTTTTTGAAGGTGATCCGAAATGAGTATAGATTTTGAAACGACAAATCAGAATAAGAGAAGCGTTTGTTCCATAGGTTTGATAAAAGTTCCAGGTGGAAAAAAGGTAGATGAGTTTTACTCTCTCATAAACCCAGAAGATTATTTTGACACTTTTAACATTCTAATATATGGTATATCAGTGGATATGGTGCAGCATGTTCCAACCTGTTCAAAAATAAAAGACAATATGTTCGACTTTATTGATGGATTACCTGTTGTGGCTAATAACGCTCCATTTGATACAGGCGTTATAAGAGATGCCAACAATAAATACGGGTTAGATCTTTGAAATGAATTATTTTTGTTCGAATACAAAAGAAGTAGGTCAATAAAAGAAGTTAAATTTAGATGGATTTTCTTCAACAAACAGGCGCTTTTTTAGAGTTTCGCATCTATGTGTTCATCGCAAAGACCAGCTACTATCATAACAAGCTAGTAGCTGTTCTTTTGTCACCTATCAAAAAAATGAAAACTACAACACTTATGGCCAATTCCTAATCTGCTCGTTTGATTATGGACTCACACCTCGAAAAATTAATTTTTTTAAGATTGTTTATTGCTGCTCTTTCGATTGCAAGTCTGAAGCACCCTACCCTCTTGGCGGTAATCTGCTTGATTTCCTGCGGATTTGAGTACATACCATCCTATACAAGATAGTCACCGGAAACACGGATACTGCCGCCATTGATAATTGAACATGCAGCTAAAAGGATCTTCGATTGAAGATTCTTTTTTCAATGCCGATCATGCTTCATTACGTTAACGATCCCCATATGTTGCGATTTTTTTGAAAACACCCGATAGCTGATTGAGATTATTAACGAAAACAAATAACGATGAAATTTACTGTCCTGAAAAATCCGATCCAAAGGAATCATTTACAACACACTATGTAAAGGTTCCCAAAGGTTTGAAAACTGAACCTGCCATTTTAGATCAAGGAGATGTATTATTTTTTAATGGAAATTTAATTCATGGTTCCTATCGTAATAAAACGAAAGATCGATTTCGAAAATCGTTCATTTATCATTATGCAAGTGAGTCAACTACAAAGATTGGAAGTTTTTACAGCCCTCTATAAAGAGAAAATGGAACCAAGGTAGAGCCTGAAACAAATCAAGATTCTGGCCCATGTGGAAATGTGTTTGATGTAGAATACCCACATTAATTATTTACTCAACTTTCGTAGAGTGGAATGAAAGGAGTCTGCCCCCAGTCTATTAAAGCGTTCAAAATCGCCGAGGGTTAGGCACCCGTTTAAAAGAAATAGTGTACACTGGTTCATACAATACGCCTATACAGATTTTCTCTACGGGGTCTCGACAAAGTGTCGAGTTTGAGAATGGTAAACAAAAAAGTAGCGAGAGAACATTTGGAATGGAAAATGAACCTTATTCCTCCAAGAAGAATCCCAAAAAAGGCGTATGATGGTGGCATATTAGCTAGGGATTCCGTTTGAAGTTAAATAAGACTGGCCAACACGCTTTCAAACGCTATAGTATTTTTCTAGAACTAAAAAAACAAAGCATGATAAGATTCTCCATACTATTCAAATTCTTTGCAAATTCACACGAACTATTTGTAATGTTCCTCTGGTTTTTTCATTTTCAGAATAATCTTCTTGTTTCCATTTAGCACAGTACCAGCTTTAACACTTTGTTTTTGTACATAGCCTTCACCGTTAATTTCTATATTAGCACCAGCCATTGTTTGATACGTTAAAACTTTGCGGAGTGACCAATCTGTAAAATCAGGTACTACTGAATCCCCCTCTGTCTTCAAAAATACAAAACCACCAGATAAAACTGCTGTTTTTTCTGCAGGATATTGATCCGTAATTTTATCACCATTTCCTATAACAACCGTTTCTATGCCCTTTTCTTCAAATTCTTTTTCAACATCCTCAACAAGTTGGCCTTTTAAATTTTCCATCGTTTGAGATTTCATTTTCTTATTTTTTTGAGGCTTAATATTTAAGTACTTTAAACTACTTTCCATTACTGTATTAAATACTTTAGATGTTGGCTCAGAGCCTACTTCTGCTAGGCCAAGTTTCGGTTTTCCCACAGCAATATACATCACTAACTGAGGATTATCTGCAGGAGCCATACCTAAAAATGAATACAGAAAATAATTTTTTCCTCGTTCATCGTATTTGCCCGTTGATGGGTCTGGCATTTGCGCAGTACCTGTTTTACCAGATACTTTATATTCCTGACTTGCAAAATCTTTTGCGGTTCCATGTTCAGAAGTAATAGTAGTAGTCAAAATCTCTCTAACTTCTTTTGACGTTGTCTTAGAAACTGGTTTACCTATAATAGCCGGCTTGTTTTCTTTTATTATTTCATTCGTATTTGGATTCACAATTTTCTCAATTACATACGGTTGCATCATTTTGCCATCGTTCGCAATAGCTGAAACAGCTTGTATTAATTGTATAGGCGTAACAGTTGAACCTTGTCCATAAGTTGTTGTTACACGGTTAATAGGGTACTTATCTAAGATTTTGCCTGTAGCTTCATTTGGTAAATCTATTCCTGTTTTTTCACCAAACCCAAATTTATTTACATAAGATATGAATTTATCATCACCTATTAATTTCAAAAGATGAGCCATTCCTACATTGGAGGAGCGCTGAATTCCTTCTAAATAGGTAATCGTTCCCCAACCTTGTCTGTCATTATGATCTCCAATTGGTACATTTCCTACCATATATTGACCAGACTGAAACGTAGCGTTCGGAACCCATTTTCCTTCTTCGATTGCAGCTGCTAATGTAAATGTTTTCATTGTTGAACCTGGTTCAATCGTCAATTCTGTTAACTGATTTAACCAGCTATTTTCAAGTCCAGTACCGTCTTGTGGATTGTATGTAGGTCTTTGCGAAACAGCAAGTATTTCTCCCGTTTTCGGATCGGCAACGACTGCTACCATTGATTCAGGATTATATTCCTTGTATACTCTAGACATCGAATCTTCTAAAAAGTTTTGAATGGTTTTATCTATCGTTAGATATACATCCGCACCATCTTTTGCAGGTTCTACCATCTTATCGCTTTTAGGTAGCAAATACCCCCATATATCACTCTTATATTGAACCCTTCCATCAGTACCGGATAATTCTTTGTTATAGATGGATTCTAGTCCCATTTTACCTTCAGTTTTAGTTTGTCCATCTTGCTGAGTATCCCTCTGTGCTAAGCCGATTAAATTTGATGCAAAGATACCATTTGGATAAAACCGCTTTGTTTCTTCCATGAAAATGATACCTGGTAGCTTTTCACTACTAATTTTCTCCATTACGCCATGGCTAATATTACGACCTGCCGCACCGAATTCTACTTGACGGATTTCATTACCTTGTGCATTCTTCGCTTTTGTATTTAATTTATCAAATATATCTTTTTCGCTAATAGAAAGATATTTCGCTAAAATTTTGGCAGTTTTCTCTTTATCTGCGACGTGCATAATAGTTTTAGTTCCTTCAGATACTTTAGGACTAATTACTGCTACTAAGCGATAGTTAATTGTATCTTCTGCAATAACTTGCCCTTGCCGATCTAGAATGTTACCTCTATTAGCTGTAATTACTTTTGATTTTTCATATTTTGCTGCCGCTTTTGCCGCCAAAGCTTGCCCCTCTACTTGTCCTGAAGCTTGGATAAAAAATATACGGAAAAACATAGCAAAAAAAAGGCCTCCGTAAACGATTAACATTAGAAAGGCTCCCCATTGAAATCGAAACTTTCTCTTCATTGTTCAGACACTACTTTCACGTTTTTTTCCTTTAGCTTCAAGTTAAATTCCTTCTCTTTTTTCCAAATGCCCCCATATGTAGAGAGTTCACTTACTTCGAAGGTCAATTCCACATTTTGTTTCTTCGTTTCATCAATTTTATGTTTGATATTTTGAATTTTCACAGATTGCGCATTTAAGTTCGTAACCGACAATAATTTACCTACGTTCACAATTGCATGAAGAACCTTTTCTCTCTTAGATAATATTCTTTTTGAAGGTCTAGGTGTTGGCTGCAGGATATTCGTTTGTTGATGCCGATTATGTAATGCCATTTAATCACTCCCCTTTTTCTTTGATTTTTTCAGCTATTCTTAATTTTGATGAGCGGGCTCGATTATTTTCTTAGTTAGAAATAAATTTCACTTCTCTTCTAATCTACTTGTAAACAATAAATGAATCATTAGAAGAGAGGACATCTATTACAGTTGAAGATTCCACCTTGGTTGAAGGCGATTCATATGATGTAAATGCAATAGTACTCTTGCTTCTTTAGAAACACACCTATAGTTTAAGACGACTTCTCTTTTTTCCTATTGTTCTTCTTTTCCACGTAAAGATCCCAAATCTTAAATACCACCCAAAATATAATGACTACTAAAAGTGAATAGTTTCAATATTTATTGGGAAGAAAAGCAATTAGTAGTATTGTAATTATTAAAAATGGTGGCATAAGTATCCAATAACGCTTATTTAGAAAGTGTTTGATTACAGTTCCCCCATTTTCATTTTGGTTATGGGCAGTTCATAAATATATGTTCTTATTAAACAAAACGGCCGTAAGTTAAAGTACTTTTCTTCACTATCTCCACATTGATTTTAACATAAATATCCAATAAAAAATCACCTCTAAAAAAACTAAAGAGGTGATTTTTATCAAACTTAATTATTATCGGTCAATCTTTTCTCATTTATTGGAGTTAGTATAGATGTATGAACACATCGGAGTTAAGTCCTTCTCAAAAAAATTAAGAGAGGACAATTCTGTAATAAAACAAAAACGTTACAACCAAGAATTCAAATAAACAATTGTCGAGATTTTCGCCACGCCCGTCAATTATTTAACTCCTGATAAAGTAAAAAAATTATGTCGAGCAACAGCCTGACTTAACTTTTTTGTTTCCTAGATATTAACTAAGATCCAATCAAAGACTAATAGTTTTACTTATAAGCCGTTTATCTTCAATTATTCTAACGAAATATTAGATTCTACAAAAAAAGCTCTTCCACTTTTTCCAGATGTAATCAATGAATGAGTCTGGAATACATTATCTTTTAGCTGTTTCACACCTTTTAATAACTTTCCACTTGTTATGCCTGTAGCTGAGAAATAACACATATCTGATTTAACAATATCCTCCGTAAATAATATTGTTTTCAAATCAATTATTCCCATCTGCATGCAACGTGCTTTTTCTTTATTATTATTTGGCAACAGTCTTCCCTGTATTTCTCCACCCAAACACTTTATTGCAACGGCTGATATTACACCTTCAGGGGCACCACCTATCCCTACAAAAATATCGATTCCTGATCCATTAATTGCTGGAGAAATTGCACTTATCACATCTACATCTGCAAACAATTCAACCCTTGCACCAATTTGTATTGTATCCTCAATTAGCTCTTTATGCCTTTCGCGATCTTGAATCATTACGGTAATCTCACTTATGTTTTTTTCTAATGCATTAGCCACACTTATTATATTTTCCTTTATAGATGCATTGATATCAATTTTCCCAGCAGCATTATGCCCTACTGAAATTTTCTCCATATACATATCTGGGGCATGCAATATTTTTCCTTCCGGTGCAACTGCAATTACTGAAATTGAGTTTCCTTGGCCAGTTGCTATCGATGTAGTTCCATCTAACGGATCAACTACTATATCTAATTTCGGTCCATTTTTAGTTCCTAATTCTTCCCCTATAAAAAGCATTGGAGCATTATCAAGTTCACCTTCTCCGATAACAACAATTGCATCTATATCTAACGTATTCAAATTTGTTCTCATAGCTTCCGTAGCAGCATCATCTGCATTATTCTTGTCTCCTCTACCAATCCAGGGCTTCACCGCAATTGAAGCGCTTTCAGTAACATTGAGGAAATCAAATAATAAGTCATTCATTTTTATTACCCCCATCAAGTTTAATGTAGGAAATAAGTTTTTAATTACAAAATCTCCAATTCATTAAATTCTATTTCTATCAGAAGGTTATCTCAAAAAACCACATCTAATTAAGAGCTTTGTTTTGAAATACCATTATACTCCCCACTGAAACCTTTTAAAAATAATGCTCCTACCGTAGCTCCAGGATCTTGATGACCAATAGACTTTTCTAAATAGCGTCCCGCTCTACCATGTTTTGATTGCATATTTATCGTAGCCTTCATACCATTTTCAGCTGCCCTTGAAGCATTTAGAATCGCATCTTCTAGTGAGATGCCCTCAGTTATAGCAGTTTCAAACGCTTCTGCTGCAGGACCTATTGAATCTAGAATCGTTTTATCACCAACCTGAGCCTTTCCTCTATCTTTAATCCCATCTACCATTGCATTAAACATTATCGATACATCTCTTAATTCAAGTACTGATTTACCCTGATTTACTTTTCCAGCTCTCATTAAGGCAGTAGCAACTAAAGTTCCCATTGTAGAAGCTGCATTATTTGCCATTTCGATTCCACTTTGCATTAACATAACACCAATGTCATTTTCACTAAAATCTTTTAAATGCTTATTAACTGCACCAAAACCTTTTGACATGGTTAATCCTATATCGCCATCACCTAGAGCTCCGTCTAAGTTACATAGGTATTCTTTATTTTGATTCATAATCTCACTAATATTGTCAAAAATTCTTTTTACATCCTCAATTGATAATTCATTTTTCATAAGTATTATCCCCTTTAGTTTTGTGTAAAGAATGGTGTTCTAAATGGTTTATCTAGTAAACTTTCAAGTTCATCGTCTAATTTTAAAATAGAAATAGATAAACCAACCATCTCTAATGATGTTGCAAATTCTCCAATATATCTTTTATGGATACTAATACCCTTTTCCTCAAGAATATGATGTACTTTTCTATATACAACATATAATTCTTCTAAAGGTGTTGCACCTAGCCCATTAATTAACACCGATACTTTATTTCCTTGAGATATAGGCATATCTTTTAAAATTGAATCAACTAATGTTTGAGCAATACTATCGGCAGATTCTAATTTTCCTCTTTTCACTCCCGGTTCCCCATGAATCCCCATACCAATCTCCATTTCACCATCATTAATATTAAAAATTGGTTTCCCTACTTCAGGTAGAGTACATGGTGATAAAGCTACTCCCATTGTTCTAACTAAACTATTTGCTTTTTCAGCAATTCGCTTAACTTCAGCTAAATTTGCACCTTTTTCGGCCATTGCGGAAGCTAATTTATACATAAAGAACATGCCCGCTACTCCGCGTCTTCCATCTTCTCTTCCTTTTGGCATTGATGCTACATCATCTGTAGCTACTACATTTTCAACTTTTATATTTTCCATATCAGCTAATTCAGTAGCCATATCAAAGTTCATTACATCACCACCGTAGTTACCATATAACGCCAGTACACCCGCTCCACTATCTACTGCGCGAATCACATCCAACATTTGTTGCGAACTTGGAGACTGGAACACATCACCAACAGCCACTCCACCCAACATTCCTTGACCAACATAACCAAGGAACAATGGTAAATGCCCAGAACCTCCACCAGTCACTATACCAACTTTACCTTTTATTGGGGCATCTACTCGTACAAGTGAACGATTATCACTTCTAATACTTCTTAGATAATCGGAGTGGGCAAGTAGTAATCCTTCAAGCATTTCATCAACAATATTTTCCGGCTTATTAATAATCTTTTTCATTGTATGTGTTATCTCATTCATATTAATTCCTCCATTATAAATATTAATTTCTTGAATTCTTATTTCCATATGAGTCAATTAAAGCTGCTAATAAAATTACAATTGCCATCATTAATCCCTGATAATGTGAAGAAATATTCATTAAATTCATTCCGGTGTTAATGACATTTATTAAAAGTACTCCTATCATTGTTCCAAATACAGTACCTCTACCACCCTTTAAACTAGATCCACCAATTACAACCGCTGCAATAGCCATTAATTCTAAACTAGATCCTGCTAAGGGTGTTCCCGACCCTAATCTAGCAGTCATTAAAATACCTGCTACACCTGATAAAAATCCTGCAATTACATACACATATAATTCAATTCTATTAACATTTATTCCTGATAACTCTGCTGATTTTTTATTATTTCCAATTGCATAAACATGTCTTCCGAAAATTGTATATTTCAATATATAATGAGCTAAAATTGCTAGAATAATAGTTATCAATATAATAATAGGTATTCCTAATATCTCAGTTGATCGAATAAATTTGAAAAACACATTATCAAAAACAGATATTGTTTTAGCATCTGTATAAACCATAGCAATTGATCTTGCTCCTGCCATCATAGCTAGCGTTACAATAAATGGAGCCATTCTATACTTTGTAATAAATATTCCATTAATCACTCCACATAATGTACCTATTAAAATAGAAATCACCAGCACTAAAATCATTGGCAGACCATCACTAGCTAATCCCGCTGCAAAAACACTCGTTAACCCTAAAACAGCTCCAACTCCTAAATCAATACCTGAAGTGATAATAACGAAGGTCATACCAATTGCCACTATACCCATGATGGCACTTTGAAGTAAAATATTCGTTAAGTTATTAAAGGATAAAAACTGTTCTGATGAGATAGATAATAATATACAAATTAATAAAAGCGCTAACAAAACTTTATTTTTAAATAAAACACCAAAAATACTTTTCATATTATGAACTGGAGTAGAATACTCTTGCTTATTAAATGAAGACATTTGATCTTTCATAGAAATCTATTACACCCCTTTCGTCGCTAACATCATAATTTTTTCAGCTGTTGCTTCTTCTTTTTCATATTCTCCAGTAATTTTTCCATTAGACATTACCAGCACTCTATCACTTACACCTAAAACCTCGGGCAACTCCGAAGAAATCATAATAATTGATGTTCCCGATTGGGCTAAACTATCCATAATCCGATAAATTTCTTGTTTAGCTTGAATATCAATACCTCTTGTCGGCTCATCCAAGATTAATATATCTGGTTTTGATTCTAACCATTTAGCTATAATAGCTTTTTGTTGGTTTCCACCACTTAGATTCATAAGTGGAGTTTTTGTATTTTGTGCTTTTATGCTCAATTGTGTAATATATTCTTTCGCAATCTCGTGTTCTCGTTTGAATTGAATATTTTTTAATTTACCCACTAAATTTTTCAACACGACTATACTTACATTTTCTGCAACCGAAAATTCTCCAATCATCCCTTGATGTCTTCGATCTTCTGGTACAAAACCAATGCCAGATTTAATTGCATCTCTGGGACTCCTAATTGAAATTTCTTTACCATTAATTAACATTTTACCAAAATCTTTTTTTCGGATTCCAAAAATACCTTCCATTAGTTCTGTTCTACCTGCCCCCATTAAACCTGAAAACCCTAGAATTTCACCTTTATATAATTTAAATGATGCATTTTCAATTAATCCTTTTATCGAAAAGCTATCAATCTCCAATACAATGTCTGTTTTCTTCCCAATATTAGCTTTTTCAGGATATATACTTGTCATTTCTCTTCCAACAAGCATCTTAATTATTTCATTCTCTGTTAACTCTTTTACATTTCCTTCGCCCGCATTTTTGCCATCACGCAGTATGACTGCACGATCACAAATTTCATAAATTTCTTCCATACGATGCGATATATATATAATTGCAATTCCTTTTTTCTTAAGAGCTTTAATAATCTCAAACAACTTTTTAGATTCTTGTTCAGTAATTGCCGAAGTAGGCTCATCCATAATAATAATCTTTGAATTAAATGATAGTGCTTTAGCTATTTCAACTAATTGTTGGCTAGCGACAGTCATTTCTCCTACCAATTTTTTTGGATTAATATTAAAGCCTAATTCTTTTAGCAATTCCTCAGTTTTCATATATAACTTCTTTCTGTCTAAAATAACTCCTTTTCTTGGAAGCGATTGAATAAAAATATTTTCAGCTACAGATAAATATGGGAGTAAATTTAATTCTTGATGAATAATATTAATACCCAAATTTTGAGATTCACTAGTACTATTAATAACTACTTTATTACCATCAAAAAAAATATCACCGCTATCCGGAGTATAGATTCCACTTAAAATTTTCATAAGTGTAGATTTACCAGCACCATTTTCACCCAACAAACCTATAACTTCACCTTTCCTAATTTTCAAATTAACTGAATCTAATACTTTAATACCAGGGAATTCTATACAAATATTTTCCATGGATAATAGTGTTTCATCAAACATATACTCCCCCCCTTTAAGAATAAGGGGAGCTTGAACTCCCCATCAAAAATCACTTTAGTTCCTTGGCCCATAATTTTTCTTTAGATACGTTATCTTTAGTTACTAAGAAATTTTTTGTGAATGTATGCTTCTCTACATCTTTTTCATCAAGATGTTCTTTTGCATATTTTACTGCCATTTCTCCCATTTCAATTGGCACTTGTGAAATGGTAGCATCAATTGTCCCATTTTCTATTCCCTGAATTGCCTGACGGTTACCATCGATGCCAATAACAAAAATATGCTTTGGATCATTAGCATCTTTAAATCTTCCTGCTTGTTCTATTGCATTCGCAGCTCCAACAGCATTGTCATCATTATGACCAAATACAGCATCAATCGAACTATTAGCTTGTAAAATATTCGTCATTACATTCAATGCTTTTTCCTGATTGAAATCGGCAGGTTGTCGCGCAATGATTTTAATATCTGGATACTTTTCTTTCATTTGTTTATTAAAACCTTCACCACGATCACGTGCGGCAGTTGAACCTTGTAAGCCCTGTAATTCAACAACATTTCCTTTATAATCTCCATAGCGTTCTTTAAGCTTTTCCGCTATGTAATCCGCAGATTTTCTACCCATTTCAACATTATCTGTTTCTAAAAATGCTAATAAATCACCTGAAGTTGCACCACGATCAATTGCGATTACAGGAATATTTGCAGCGTTAGCCGCTTCTACAGCTGGTACTATAGCTTCAGCATCTTGCGGATTAACCAAAATAGCACTTACCCCTTGTTGTATCAAGTCTTCAATATCCGCAATCTGTTTAGCACTGTCGTTATTTGCATTTAAATTAACTAACTCAAAGCCTTGTTCTTTTGCCCCCTGTTCAACTCCTTGTGTTAATGCCACAAAGAAATCAATATCTTGAGTGGAATTAGATAAACCTATCTTTATTTCCCCACCTTTTTCACCATCACTAGAGCTCGACCCCCCATCTTTTGAAGTACAAGCAGTTAAAACAAGCACTGTTAATAATGACATTAATAATAAAACCTTTTTCATATAAATCCCCCTTTTTATTAATAAAAAACTATTAATGACCACTTATTAATGACCACCTCCCTTAACTAAATCTTCATTATTCAAAACTGAAATCAATATATAAATCTTTCTCTAACTTATTAGGACTTCCATTTATAGAGTTTAATAGAATTCCAATTGCTTCCTTAGCTATTTCATTAGGACGTTCTTTCGCAATTTTTATATCAACTTCTAATATTCCATAAAGGTCTATTTGTCCGATTCCAACAATCTCAATAAAACCGTTGATCATCAGATTATGTTTTTTCATACTTTTTAGCACAAATGTTGTAATTAATGCATTTGTTGTTACTAATACCGTTTTCTCTTTTAAACCTTTAAAAATATCAATTATTTCCTCATCCTCAATTACTTCTAACCCTACTGAATTCACCTCAACAATTAGTTGTTTATTTATATCCAATTTGAAAAATTCGATTGCTTTATAAAAGCCATCTACTCTTAATATTTCTGCAGAATCTTCAAAACTACTATGTAAGCATATGAACTTTTCTCTACTGGCGTTTATCGGTTGTTCAATTAACTTCCTTATCACATCTTTATTTTCATGTTGAATAGTTACATATTCAGTATTTTCAATTTGTTTTTCTAGTAAAACCATAGGTATATTTGAAGATATTTCATAGTTAACTAATTTTTCAGTCGTAGGCATAAATAAAATTCCATCTACTCGGTTTTCAATTAGCCACTGTAATAACTCTAAAGTTTTGGTATCTTCTCCACTCGATGAACAATACATAATTTTATAGCCCTGAGAACTTGCTAACTCTTCAATTGCATTTAGTAATTGCATTATATAAATACTTTTAATTGACGGTAGCACGACACCAATAACATTAGTTTTTGAATTTTTCAGACTTCTAGCTATAGCATTAGGCTTATAATTCAGCAAAGATATGGCTAATAATACTCTTTCTCTTATTTTTGCACTAACATATCCCGACCTATTAATCACTTTGGAGACAGTTCCTACGGAAACTCCAGCAGCTTTAGCCACGTCTTTTATTGTTGCATTTATTTGTATCACCTCTGAATGAAACGTTTCATTTTCAAATTAAAAATTTTCAACAAAAATAAATACTATCTAATTTCATTAATATTAGTTTTTGTCACCTGAAGTTTTAATTAATTTTTATATTGTTGTATTTATTTATACCTCCTTTAAATGAAACGTTTCATTTTGCATTAAAAAATTTTTTAGAGATAAATTTGAAGCGCTTTCATTTAATGTTAATTGATTATTCCGATAATTCAAAATATACTATACACCCTTAGTAATTACAACAAATTTATTTATAATTTTATTTTCCATTTATACTTTTAACTTGTACTATTCTTTACTAACTTCATCAATACTTCGTATATGAATATGGTCCCTACTGTTTTTCAATTAGGTTTGGGAGCCCTCTTTCATTCAATTGATAAACCGTAAAAAAACGTAAATAGATCAGACAGCTAAATTGTCTCTTCTACCTACGTACTATGTTTTATATTTGTCGTAAAATTCTTCGATTATTGAGCAGTATAACCACCATCAACTAATAATGTCGTACCAGTTACAAATGAAGAATCTTCACTAGCTAAGAATAGTACCGCTTTTGCTACTTCTTCTGGTGTGCCAAGGCGGCCCATTGGATGTAGAGCGATTAGATGTTGGTTAGTTGCTTCGTTACGTCCTTTAATAAGTGGTGTATCGATGTAACCTGGGCATACTGCATTTACGCGAATACCTTCTTTAGCGTAATCTAGGCTAAGAGATTGAGTTAACAGTTTAACGCCACCTTTTGCTGATGCATAAGCTGTTACGCCCGCTTTACCCGCATGGCTATGAATCGATCCACAGTTAACGATTACGCCTCGATTTTCTTGTTTTAGCATTTGTTCTATCGCAAATTTATCACTTAAGAAAACACCTGATAAGTTGATGTCGATTGTTTTTTGCCATTTTTCTACTGATAATTCGTGAATCGGTCCATCTTGAGCAATACCTGCATTTGCATACATGACATCTAATGAGCCAAAAGTTTCAACCGTTTTAGCTACCATGTTTTTTACGTCCTCTTCACTTGTCACATCTGTTTTTACAAATAAAGCTTCAAAACCTTGTGCTTTTAAATCAGCAACTACTTCTTCGCCACGTTCAGAGAAATCGGCAATGACTACTTTTGCTCCTTCTTGTGCAAATAAACGGACAGTTGCTTCACCAATACCACTTGCTCCACCAGTCACTACTGCTACTTTATTTTCTAATTTCACCGTTTTTACCCTCTTCCTCAATTTGTATTTATGTAATATGGAATAATTGTAACACTCATATTGTTTTAGTAAAATTTAATTATATTTAATCTATCTTTAATATTTCTTAAGGATGTGTGGAATTTGAAATTAGAGCAATTGGAATACATAGTGGAAATTGCAAACTGTGGTTCTTTAACAAAGGCTTCAGAAAAACTACATGTGACGCTTTCTGCCGTTAGTCAGTCTCTATCTTCATTAGAGAATGAGCTACAAATCACTATTTTCCACCGTTCTCGCCAAGGTACTGTCCCGACTGAGGAAGGAAAGAAGATACTAGAAAAAGCGAACCAAATTATTCAACTTATGAAAGAAATGAAATCAGAAGTGGAAAATCTACAAAATGAGCTTACAGGACAATTGCGAATAGCGACAATCCCCAGCCCTATGCACCTATTTGTAAGTGCTGTTTCTGATTTTAAGAAGGTGTATCCAAGAGTAGATATAGATATCTTCGAAGGTGGTTCAAAGGATATTCTCTCAGATTTGCTACAGGATCGGATTGATATTGGTGTCCTGATTTTGTATGAAAAAGTACTCGATAAACTAAATGGTCTAACCATTGAAAAGCTTCGTGATTGTAAAATGGTCGTAGGTGTTTCTTCTGATTCGCCATTAGCAATGCAAAACAGCATCACCCCTGAACAACTGCTTCAATATCCACTCGTTGTTTATCGCGATGATTTTATCTTATGGTATTTAAACAACATCATTGCTCGTTATGGTAAACCTGATGTTCTCTTTAATACGAATAATACCGTTGCAATTCATAATGCTGTTAGAGATGGTGCACTAACTTTTGGCCTAGATTACTCTTTTCAAGATCATGGTGGAATGAACGATTCTTCTATGGCGACAATTGAGTTGGATATTGCAAACTTTTCCTTCATTCAATTAGGTATTGTTCATATGAAGAATCGTTATATGTCTCCAGCAGTAAGTAAATTTATAAAATTACTCCAAGAAAAGATATGAAGTGCATTTATTGGATAAACAATTATTAAAGCCATTCAATCATATATAGTGATTGAATGGCTTTTAGTTTTAAATCCAGTATCGATAAACTAACTCTTATTCACATGTTATTTCCATTGGCAATTCTATTTGACCAGATGAATAAGGAGCGATTTCGTATATTTGGAAAATGAGATTAATCCCTGATTCTGAATTCGTCCAGTAATATGGCGTCAAATTTAAATTCAAATTTTCATCAGCTAATGGGTATTTTTCTTTATCGGAAAGGATTTTTTTGACTGTGCAAGTAGCCGCTTTATTATATGCAGCAGTTGTCTTGAAATTTTGTTTCAATGTTACTTCTTTACCAGAGTTCGAATTATAGTTATAGCTTTCGCTGTAATACTCACCATGCGCACCGCCAGTATCGTAATACTTTGTTTTTACGATACTAACTTTATTATTTTGATTGTAATTGACTGTAAAAAAAGTTTTATACTCATATGAAGCATAATCTTTTTTTGATAAACCAAGTTCTTTTCGATCTTTGTCGTATCTTTTTAATATCTTCTTTCGCTCTTTATAATCTTGCTTAGCTAATTTTTCGAAGTTTATATTGATTTGTTTTTGTCGTTGTTTATTCTTCATACCGCTGATTTGCGGATATTTTATATTGCTATTAAACATATATTTGTGAGTTTTTACCGTCACTGCTTTTTTCGTTTCAGCATGCATTGTTAAAGGACTTAATGTAAATATTAGTAGCATCGCAATTAGTAAACTACACAACATAGTAAGTGATCTTTTCATACTTCACAGCCTCTCACGGTTAATGTATTAACAGTATACCCTTATTTATTTTTACGATGAAATTCATTAAGCCCGGTTTTTCTATACAATTATGTACATCAATCATTTATAATTTATCGCTAAATGGAGTACGGCCTGTTCACCTGTTAAGTTTGTATAAGAGTGTTGTTCACTCGCAACAAATTGAATTGAGTCAAACTTATTAAGTGTATAGGATGACTTCCCTATCGTTATTTCGACTTCTCCCGCCATAACCGTCGCAATTTCTATAGCTCCTGGATGATGGGCTTCTGGTTCATACTTACAGCGAGGTTGCAAGTATGCACGATACATTTCCGTACTTCCTCGAACATCATTAAACAAGGGCTCAATAACCCACTCCTGATCATTTCCAAATAATTTTGGTCCTTGTCCCGCGCGTAAAATATTGATATTATTCTCCGGTTTCAAAAGTGCCATTAAAGGTACTGAAAGACCATTCGCAACTTTCCAAATCATCCCTAATGTAGGATTTGTTTCACCACGTTCAATGTTTCCTAGCGTTAATTTACTTACACCTGTTTTAGCTGCCAAATCCTCTAAACTTAATTTTTGTTCCTTTCTTAGTTCACGAAGTTTCGTTCCCACAAATTGAATCAATTGTTGTGTTTCATCCTTATTTGAACTCAAATTTCTTCACTCCTTATTTATATATATTTAACTTTTTATAATATTTAATAAATTATAGCATACCTTTTTCAGCCGAAATAAACTATATTTCAGTATATTATACTTTACTTTATTTAAAAATAAGTATAGTATTTATCACCGTGAAAGAAATCAAATTGAGGTGATAATTTATGAAAGCAGTAGTAGTTGGGATCTTATCTTCCCTGTTTTTTTCAGCTACATTTATTATAAATCGAGCAATGAATCTTGATGGAACAAGTTGGGCATGGACAGCTTCTTTACGATTTATATTGGCTATTCCATTCCTTCTCCTCATCGTAGCATTCAGAAAAAATTTAGGACAATTATTTCGTGAAATGCGAAAAAACCCTTTTCAATGGTTATTATGGGGAACACTCGGTGGAGTAGGTTTTTATTCATTATTAAGTTTTGCAGCCGTTTATGGCCCATCGTGGTTAACATCAGGTACTTGGCAAGTTACTATTTTAGCAGGTGCATTACTTTCTCCTTTGTTCTTTGTAACGGTACCGTCCGTTGAAGGAGATAAAAAAGTTAGACAAAAGATTCCTTTTAAAAGTTTACGTGTGTCTGTCATCATTTTAATTGGTGTTATTTTAATGCAAGTAAATCAAGCGGGGCATATTAGCGTTAAAGCATTTATTTTAGGGTTTATACCTGTTGTCATTGCCGCCTTTTTATATCCATTAGGCAATCGTAAAATGATGGAGTTGTGTCAAGGAAGAATCGATACTTTCCAACGTACATTAGGAATGGCCATTAGTAGTTTACCAGTTGCTATTATATTTGGTATTTATGGAACTGTTACAGTTGGATTACCTACCGGCTCACAATTCGGACAAGCACTACTATTAGCTTTATCTTCCGGTGTGATTGCAAGTCTTCTTTTCTTCTTAGCTACAGATATGGCAAAAAACAATATGGGCCTACTTGCAGCTGTTGAATCAACGCAAGCTGGTGCAATGATCTTTACTGTTATTGGTGAAGTGATATTATTAAATGGATCTTTTCCAAAAGGTCTTTCCTTGTTCGGCATGATTCTAGTTATAGTCGGAATGGTTGTAAATAGTTTAGCCAATGGAAAGCAGAGAAGTATTATTAAAAGAAAACTTGGATAGTGATTGAAATCTCTCCCCCTCCTTAATATTATTCTCTCTATCTATATTGTTGTTCGATAGATTAAATTATTTAAGTTCAAGATGGCTTCAGTTAGTGAAAGGAAATATACCGAGCGATCTACTCTTTTTAGAGTTGGTCGCTTTCTTTATGTTAACTTCCAGATACATTTGAGAAAAATGTTTATTTATTCAATTTTAATGTAGAAAATGGAATTGAAGCATCTAATATTTTATATAAGTATAAAAGTAAACAACAAAATACGGAACTATCACACTTTCGAGCACGTCCTATTAATTACATGCTCTATGGAAAGATATCTTTGCTTTCCTTTATCTAATTGCTTTACAATAGTTAGGAATAGTAAGACTTTAATATTTTTCGATATTAGATGGAAGGAGGAAGGTTTTGCAGATTTGCAATACCATTAAATGAATTGAAACTACTAGCAAAATTACTAACAGGTATGATTGTATTTTTCGCGATTATCGGCATAGGTATTTATGTACTAGTGCAGCAATTTGATAATTCACGTAACGAAGCCAATACTACTGAACAAGAATATGTTGAAGAAAGTAAAAGTGTCGAAGAGTTTATCGGTTCCATCTCGGAAACTGCTCGTACACTTGCAGCAGAAAATGACCTGTACGCTTCTGTAATGATTGCTCAAGCAACTTTAGAGAGCCAATATGGGCAAAGCGGCCTCGGTTCCTCGCCTAACCATAATTTATTTGGCATTAAGGGCAAATATAAAAACGACTCAGTGAAACTTGAAACGTCTGAAGATGATGGCAAAGGTAATATGACAACAGTAATGGCTGAATTCCGCAAATACCCTTCCTATGAAGAATCATTGAAGGATTATGTACGTTTACTACGTAATGGTCTTTCTTGGAATAAAAAGTTTTACACAGGCGTTTTCAAAAGTAATACAAAATCCTATAAAGATGCCACAAAGCATTTAACAGGATCTTACGCGACTGATTCAAAATATAACAAAAAATTAAATAAACTCATCGCTGAATATGACCTCACTCAATATGATAAACCAGTAAAAAATAAAACTACCATTAAAGTAGAAGACGGCGACTCACTGAATCATATTGCAGAAACCTATAATGTTAAGGTTACTTCCATTAAGCAATGGAATAAATTAAACACAGAAAATATTGAAGCTGGACAACAGTTAGAGATTTTCCAATATTAAAAGAAGATGATCCCGAATTATGTGGATCATCTTCTTTTTTTCTTTACCTTATCAACTATTTAAGTAGAATTATTTATAAAAATAACTCCATCTCATTATTTTTCATTGTAAATCCCATTTTCTCATATAGATATTTGCCGTCTTCTGAAGCATGCAGCCATATCCTTTTAGCCCCATTGTGCTTACTTTCTTCGGTAATATTTTCAAGAATTCTTCTTCCTAATCCATTTCCACGATGTTCAGACACAGTATACATATTCAAAATATAAGCTTCAATTCCTTGAAGATTTTCTAAATATGGGGGTCTTCTAAATATGACCATGCTACCGATACTCACTACTTCCCCATTCATTTCAGCGATATACGATATAAGCTCATTATTAACAAGCGCTTTTTCTAAGTACTCTCTTGTAGATTTTACAATTTTAATCTCCTCTTCATGAGATTTGATCTCACCTAATTCCTTTAACAAAGCTAAACGCAAACTAATTACACTTTCAATATTCTCTATAGAAACCTTATAAATCTTGTATTCTCTCTTATAAATCGACATTAAATCACTTCCTTATACTATTTAAAATTACCTCATTCTGGAGATAATAGGCATAATTCCTATAAGTAGTCACAATCGTTCAGGTAAAAAGATTCATAAACCGAAATAAATTAGGTGAAATTTATATCAATATTCCTTATAATATGTAAAGAGATGTAAGTTAAAAGTATTATTGTAAATTGTTTTCACTCAATACAAATAGAAAGTAGTGATATTATTGAAGATAGGGATAAAAATATTATTAGGATTTACTTTGATGGTTATTCTGATAGGGATCTCCTCGATTTTTACGGTAAAACATACTCGTGAAATTGATAAAAGTTTCGATGAATTGGTAGAAAGACGATTTGTTCAAATTAGATTAGTGGATGATATTCAATATGAAATGGCTCTACAAGGGTCTTATTTACGTGGTTATTTATTGCAAAAACATAGTAAATCATTGGAATCATTACGAGATCATCAAGCCATTTTTGATAAAAAATTAGCCGAACTAGAATCAATGTCCCGATCTGATACGATGAAGGAATTAGTCGCAGATTCAATCGCTGCTAAACAAGAGTTCGATCGTTATACAAAAGAAACTATATATGTTCATCAAACCGGTAATGCCACTAAAGCGATTCAATTGATGAATGAACAAATACAGCCTATAAATGACAAAATTTTAAGCAATGCTGAAGATATGCTTACATACCAAAACGAACAATTAGAGAAAATTCAACTGGATGTAAAAGATAAAACAAGTTACGCAACTCTTTCGGCAATTATTAATTTCATAGTAAATCTAGTTGTTGCAACGATCATCTGTATCATTATTACACGAATGATTTCTACCCCTGTTCGTAAGTTAAATGAAGGGGTTAAGCTAATAGCAAAAGGCGATTTATCACAGCCTGAGATCATGATCCGTACGAAGGATGAACTTCGTGAATTAGCTGATTCGTTTAATGAGATGAAACAGAACTTACGTCAACTAATTCTTGCAACGAATAATAGTGCAGAACATTTATCCACTTCTGCATCCGAATTATCGGCAAGTACCGAAGAAGTATCGCAATATTCAGAAAGTGTTTCGAATAGTATTGAAACAACTTCTTTAAATGCTTCGATGTCATCTGCAGCAGCTAAAGAAAGTGTTATTGCTATGGACGAAACAGCTTCTGGAGTTCAACGTATTACTGAATCAACACAAACTTTACACACAACCGCAATTGATACACTGACTATTGCAGAAGAAGGTCAGAATAAACTGATTGATGCTAAAGAACAAATGCAAAATATTTACGATGCAACTGTATTAGTAACAGAATTAACAAAACAACTCGGATTACAGACTGTGGAAATTGAAAATATCACCAAAGTAATAACAGGAATAACTGAGCAAACAAATTTACTAGCTTTAAATGCAGCGATCGAAGCTGCACGTGCAGGAGAACATGGTAAAGGCTTTGCTGTTGTAGCAGATGAGGTTCGAAAACTGGCAGAGGAATCAAAATTATCAGCCAACAAAATAGTTAACTTAACTGCCACTATTCAACGGGATACAAAAAATGTTGAAAATGGTGTCTCACAAGGATTGATGACCGTTGAAGAAGGTGTCAAGATCATTGAGCAAGCTGATGTTTCATTCCACTCAATCACTGGTGCTGTACGATCAATGACATCCCAAATCGAGGACATATCTGCCGCTTCCGAAGAAATTTCCGCAAGTGCTGAAGAAGTTGCCGCTTCTATATCAGAAATCGCGAACCATTCAGATGGTACTTCAGTTCAAATTGAGGCAGTATCTAGCTCAATTGAAGAACAAGTTGCATCAATGCAGGAAGTCCATAGCATTGCTCAAGATTTAAATGCAAAATCGGTATCTCTTCAAAAAGAAATTCAGCAATTTAAGTTGTGATATTAGGGTCCATGGAAATCGTAATTTTCCATGGGCTTTTTTGATTCTTGCTAATACTTCGTAAATAGCTTAAAGCCTTTTACTCAAACTCACTTTATTGTAATTTACATGAATGACTACGTCTAAGTAGATCCTTAAATGTGCCTATAACTCCCTTAATTCTTTAGTATCAATCTTTTCCTTTTACATTTTCTCTCAATCTATTTACACTTAATATAAACTACATATATTGGAGGCGAGTCTGATGGAAAAAATTGAACAGATTAGCGAAGGGTTGTTTTGCATCGATACGTATGATTTAGGACGACCAAATCGGACGAGTTCTTATTTGTTAAAGGATAAAAAAATTGCATTAATCGAAACATCTGCAAGTCCTTCTGCACCTTATATCATGAAGGGACTTCAGGCGCTAGGAGTGGCTCCTGAAGATGTAGACTATTTAATATTGACACATATCCATTTGGACCATGCAGGTGGCGCTGGGTTATTTATGGAGAAATGCAAAAATGCCGAACTAATTGTACATCCAAAAGGAGCACGTCATTTAGTGGATCCTAGTCGCCTCATCGCCAGTACACAGTCTGTTTATGGGGATCAATTTGATACTCTATTTGACCCTATTTTACCTGTAGAAGAAGCACGAATGAGAACCGTTGAAGATGGGGATCAACTTGTACTCGGTGAAACAACTTTGACTTTTTATCATACAAAAGGTCATGCGAATCACCATATCTCTATCCATGATAGTAAGAGCAATGGTATTTTTGTTGGAGATACGACTGGAGTATATTATCCGGAACTTTTGGAAGAAGACTTCGACTTAATCCTTCCTTCTACGTCACCAAATCAATTCGACCCTGATGCGATGGAACAGTCAATTCAATTATACGAAAATCTTGCGCCAAGTCAGCTATACTTTGGGCATTATGGTGTTTACTACGAGCCTAATATGGCATATGAGCAAGTTCGCTACTGGTTACCAATATTCTTAGAAGAAGGTAAAGAAGCAATGGCGGCAAAAGAGGAGTTTTATGCGAGATCAAGAGATTTAGAAAAACGTTTGAATGCAGTTGTAAATGATTATGTGTTACAGCATGGTTTATTGCTCAGTCACCCTGTTTTCAAAGTAATACCGCTAGATACGGCAATTTCTGCTATGGGAATCATTGATTATATGGTGAAATTAGAAGGATAGGATAATAAAAAGCAGGTTTGCAATTTAAAGTTGCAGCCCTGCTTCTTTATTAGTTTATATTTGTTTACTTTTAAGCCGATGTTTCCTAGTATACTAAACTTCATTATTAAATAACTTTTGCTTAAAATATCCATCTAAAACTCTACTTTATATTTCGCTATTTGGCCGCATAATTCATCGAACCACTTTTTGTCATTAGTATCTAACGCTAATTCTTGTAGTGCTAGTAAATCTTGAAGTTGCAATTTGTCTTCGTCATTTAGTATTAAATTTTCGAATTGAACAATGCGATCTTTTTGCTGAACACCATCAAAAAATTTAACAACTGCTGCTTTTCCCTCTGGATCGATAGATAAAATATAACCATCAAGATTTTGAGAAATCACCCATTTACCAATATCCTTTTTCATTAATTCCATCTGCATCATTCCTTTCACTAGCTCGAATTTGTGTAGATTCATTTGCTGGCTTCTAGAAAATACAAAAAAATCCGCTTGCATGTACATGACTTCATATTCAGAATTTTTACCTTCTAAAATGATTTCAATAAGGCTAGCGGATAATTTTAATTTTTAATGTTACTATATTTTATCACCTATTTTCTGAATAGTAAATTAATTATAGATAAATATAATCAATTTATATTTATGATGAAAAAGACGTAAATATTCCATCAAATCCCTTAAGCAATAGTAATCAGCTATATATATCATATGTTGTTCAACCAATTAAGGAGTTCTTCATGTTAATAGTGATTCTTAGTTTTTGAAATAATTTGAGAAAGGAGAATATTACT
The DNA here is from genome assembly GCF_057838945.1 of Viridibacillus sp. KH_047. Taxonomy (NCBI): domain Bacteria; kingdom Bacillati; phylum Bacillota; class Bacilli; order Caryophanales; family Caryophanaceae; genus Viridibacillus; species Viridibacillus sp. KH_047. The sequence goes on from NZ_CM174479.1 coordinate 2,716,521, forward strand.
TTTCAATCAACATTAAGATGACACTATAAACTCCCTCCTAGGAAAACCACAAAAACAGCACTATTGAACTATAAATAATTTAAGAAAATTTTCACCTTTTTAACTATAAATAAACTATAAACTTGTCTTCAATCTTTAATCGTAATAAAATTGATTATATAAGCAAATTAGCTATCGAAGTTTCAAAAATATTCTTTCGTATAGGAGATATAATTATGATTAACGTTTTATTTGTCTGCCTCGGGAACATTTGTCGCTCACCGATGGCCGAAGCATTATTCCGAGACTTATTAAAGAAAGAAAACTTAGATGACAAAGTGACAGTGGATTCTGCGGCTACTGGATCAGGGCATATTGGAGAGCCTCCGCACGAAGGTACGCTTGCAATTTTAGAGAAAAATAAAATTTCTTCTGCTGGTATGATCGGTCGTCAATTGAAAAAAGAAGATTTCGAGCAATTTGAATATATAGTAGGTATGGATAATAGTAATATCATGAATATTTACGAAATGACGGGTCAACCTAATCATCCGAAAATCATACGGCTACTCGATTTAACAGATCATAAAAAAGATGTCCCAGATCCATATTATACTGGAGACTTCCAGGAGACATATGACCTTGTTACTGACGGTTGCCACGCATTACTTGAAAAAATTCGTAGTGAACACAATTTAACTAATTCATAAGAAAATCCCGCCATTCTATCATTTGGCGGGATTTCATTTTAATAGCAATTGAGAGAGAAAGATCAATCAATTTTTTCATTGTACTAAAACCATTCTTTCAAAATTAATTGTTATAATAGGTTTATATTTTTTTCAACTTAGGAGGACCACAGATGGATTTTGTAGCCATTGATATTGAAACAGCCAACCAATGGCGAGATAGTATTTGTTCGATCGGATTAGTAAAAGTGGTGAATGGAGAAATCCAAGATTCCCTATATACATATATCAATCCAGAACAACCATTTGATGAATATCATACACATCAACATGGTTTAACAGCTGAAATGGTACAACATGCGCCGACCTTTAAAGAATTCTATCCAACATTATGTCGTTGGCTAAACAATCAATTTGTTGTTGCGCATTATGTCAAATATGATGAAAATGTCATTCAAGAATCATGTGAGAGTATTCAACAACTTCCCCCTTATTGTCGATACGGTTGCTCATTCGAATTAGCTCAAAAAGCATTCCCAAAACTATCAAATTATAAATTAACCTCTGTTGCATCTAATTTATCAATCCCATTATCTATGGAGAATGCTGACTTGATCGCTAGCATTGTACTTACAATTAGTAAGATGCAAAATATTCAACAGATAAATAGATTATTTGATGTTACTTTCGAGAATAGTCAAAATGTAACTTCGAGTATGGATGCGCCTTTTTTCAAAGGAAAAACGGTTGTCTTCACTGGTGGTTTACAAGGAATGACTCGTTCCTCTGCTGCGCAAAAATTACGGCAAGCAGGAGGTATATTTAGCAATATAGTATCTAAACAGACCGATTATTTAGTCATTAGTCGCAATAGTATAGATCGTTCTGAGTCCGGTCATAAAAGTAGTAAATTTCAAAAAGCTGAACAACTAATTGCTACAGGACACTCGATTCAACTAATGCATGAAGAACTCTTTATTGAAAAATTGAAATAGAGGTTGGAATAAGTACTACTGAACAAATCTAACATGTATAGTTGATTGGAGCGGAGGTGGCGACTCCTGCGGGGAAAGCGGGACAGTCCAAGACCCTGCAGGAGCGTAGTGACGAAGCGGCTTGGCGCCTGCCCCCGGAAAGAGCCCACCGTAGCGGAAATCAACGGTCTTAACTATTTAAATATTTTAAAATAAAAGAGCTGTAGATAAACCAAATTTCTTCGAGTTTGTCTACAGATTGAAGCTAGTTCGAACAAATTGTTCAAACTAGCTTTTTTGATAATCTACTCTACTTCAACGGCAATGTGCTTGAAATTCACAACATCAAATAATCCGGTATCTGTTAATTTAATATCGGGGATAACAGGCAAGCTAATGAACGATAGTGTCAGAAATAGATGGAAGTCTAAATCTGGGTTTAGCTGTAATAATGCTTCATGCAATTCATACAGTTGTTTTTTTGCAATAGGCGCTGGTTGATCTGTCATTAGCCCTGCAACTGGCAAAGGAAGAGCGCTTAATATTTGTCCGTCTGCAACGACAACATAGCCCCCTTGCATATTCTGCAATGCTTCAGCAGCAAGTAACATGTCCTCATCGTTTGTTCCTAACACAAGTGCATTGTGGGAATCGTGAGCAACTGTAGTCGCAACAGCTCCCTTTTGAAGTCCAAAGCCATGTGTGATACCAAGACCGATATTCTCAAGTTGATGATGACGTTCAATAACTGCCAATTTCAACATATCATTTTCTATTGAGGGTATGAATACGCCATCTTCAACAGTAACATTTGCTACCCGCTTCGTCGTCATAATCTGATTCGGTTGAATTTCAATAACATTCGCTTTTGAACCTTTTATAAAAGGAATCGCTAAATCCGATTCAGTCAATGCGGGAATATTTACAGATTGCAGAATAGCAGTTGAGACATAACTTTCACTTTGTTTCTTTTGTAGAATTAGACCATGTTCAGCAACCTTTTCACCATTTTTCCATACAGTTTTTGGCTTACAACTATTGAGATCTTCCAGTAGTACGAAGTCTGCAATAAATCCTTCTGCTAACGCGCCCTTATGCAGTAATTGATAGCAATTGGCTGCATTAATTGTGGCTAATTGTATTGCTTGTAGCGGTTCCATCCCCTCTTCAATTGCGAGTGCGATGTGATAATTAATACTACCTTCTTGCATGAGTTCGTCTAGATGTTTATCATCTGTACAAAATAGAAAGCGATGTGCATTTGTCGGTGTTACTGCCGGGAGTAGCGCACGAAGGTTTTTAGCTGACGAACCTTCGCGAATGAGTACATACATACCTTGCTTCACACGGTTTCTAGCTTCATCTGCCGTTACACATTCATGATCTGTTTGAATTCCTGCAGCACGATACCCTCGTATTTGCTGAGGAGATAACCCTGCACCATGGCCATCAATAATTCTCTTAGTAGATTCAGTTTGTTCAATTTTCGCTAGCATTTTTTCATTACCTTCTAGTACAGCTGGAAAGTCCATTACTTCAGCTAACCCAAGTACAGCTGGATGAGTCAAGAATGGCTCTAAATCCTTAGCTTCTAACACTGCTCCAGCATTTTCGAATGAAGTTGATGGGACACTCGATGGTAGCATTACATGAATATCCATCGTAGTATTTTCAGCATTATCTAGCATATATTGAATCCCATTTACCCCAGAGACGTTCGCAATTTCATGTGGATCTGTAATCACTGTTGTAATACCATGTGGTAGTAAGATACAGCTAAATTCAGATGGAGTTAACATCGATGATTCAATATGGATATGACCGTCAATAAGGCCGGGAATAACATATCTCCCTTGCGCATCTTCTTCATTCTCTGCTTCAAATTCACCATCTGGATCAATAGCCACAATGTATCCTTCTGAGACAACTACATCAGCCATTCTCCATTGTAAGTTGAATACATCAGCTACCTGAGCATTTCGTAATATAAAATCAGCTTTTACTTTTTTCTGTGAACATAAAATTCTGCGTTGCCTACTGGTAATTTGGGAATCCATCAAGACGCCTCCTAATTGTTCTGTCAAAACCTTTTTATATTTATACCTTAATAACACTTGAAGTATTAATCATTAATGTTAAAAGTGGACTATTTTTGTAATTAAAATGAAACCTTCTCTTTTCTAGCTCGTAAATAAATAAAGGGGGTTATCACATGTCACATCAATCCAAAATAATTATTCCCCGTTCTACTTTGAGGACGACATTTGATATTTTAGCAATCGGGTTATTTGTAGTAGCAATCATATATGGAATTACACAATGGACTAGTCTACCAGATCAGGTGCCTACACACTATAATGCTTTGGGGAAGCCAGACGATTGGGGCCCTAAATGGATGTTTTTTTTACCACCTGCTATCGGTGCAGCACTATGGATATTCTGTCACATACTAGAACAAAAACCTCATTTGCATAATTATAGTACATTAACTGTTGAAAATACTGAGAGGCTTTATAAGAATTCTATGTTACTATTAAATTTTGTGAAAAATGAAATTCTATTGTTTTTCGCCTTTAATATGTGGACTGATGTGCATGTAGCGCGTGGTGGTAAAAGTTTACTTGGAGTCTATGAGATGCCACTTTTCCTTGCAATTCTATTCGGTACGATCATTTTCTTTGTCGTACGCTTTTTTAAGCTTAGATAATAGTTTAAAAGCTCAAGCCATGCACACGTGGCTTGAGCTTTTTTGTATAATCTTCACTTTGTATACTTCGCCAATTGGAATTTTTTCTTACCGTTTAGTTTCCACATAACAATACCTTTCCCTGGAGCAATGTAGTAATGGGAATACGTATCATAGATATTGTGATCTATTCGAACTTTGACAACTTCATTAATAGTACCAGCTGGAGTTTTAACAGTCGTATTCACTTCTTGAATTTTGATATTATCTTGCTCGTTTTTCCATTTTTTGCCATTTGTTAATGGGTAGTTCAACCGAAAGCTTGTATGACCGGTTGGGGACAAGTAAGTGAAGTACTTACTATTTTCCAAATACGACGTATCCAATCCAATTTTAGACTTTGCTTTAACACCTTCCTTTACTTTTACATAGGTTTCCGTACTCTTTCCATAATAAATGTCTTCTTCGTAATTTTCGTAAGTATACTTCCCTATTTTAGGTAGCAAATTCCCCGTCACTTTTTTCTCAGCTTTTTTAGAGTTTAGATAGCTGGCAGAAACATAAGCTGTTCCTTTTTTATATTCAATTTTTGACCAGCCTTTTGATGTGCTAATCACTTTCACTGTCTCATTTTTCTTTAATTGACCTAACTTTTTTGAATTCGTTGTAGCTTTCATACGAACGTTTAACACATCTGCTTGTACATATTGGGTTGATAAACTCGTTTTTGCTTCTATCTTCGGCAGGTTAATGAAACTCACACTACTGAAAAAAATCACAATAGCCATTATATATCTATATCGCTTCATTTTGGGATACTCCTCCTATTCAGATCAAAAACCTATTAATTCTATACAAACCATTATATAGAAATGAATACCAGAAAATATCTAATTTAATTATTTTTTTAAAACTTTAATAAACAGAATTTTCTACCAACTATTAAAATCACTATTTTTATTGGTATATTTACTACCTTGCTCTCCATATATTAAGTTTAATGATTTACTAGTTATAGCTATTTAATTGAAAGGAGGAGAATGGATGAAAAAGAGTTTAATAGTATTGCTATTGGTAATGAGTATGATTTTAACAGCATGTGGTGGTGGTGGTGACGGTGATAAGGCTGGTAATGCAGGTGAATCCACAATTGATCGTGTAAAGAAGGCTGGAAAATTGGTTGTTGGTACGGCTACAGGATATGCACCTTTTGAAATGGTCAATTTGAAAGACGAGTTTGTCGGTTATGATATCGATACCGCGAAAGCAATTGGGAAAGCATTAGATGTAAAGGTAGAATTTAAAGAATATTCATTTGATGGATTAATAGCTGCGTTGCAAGTTGGTGAAATTGATATGATTGTTTCAGGTATGACAATCACTGGCCCTCGTGCTTTGTCTGTTAGTTTCCCGAATCCGTATTATCAAACAAAACAAGTTATGTTATTACCGGATACAGATAAGACGACGAAATCTTGGAAAGAACTAGATCAAAAAGGAAAGAAAATTGCAACTATTATTGGGACAACTGGTCAAATTTTTGCAAAAGCAAATTTCAAGAATGCAGAATTCAAAGATTACAGAGAAATGCCAGCTGCGGCTTTAGCTATGTTATCAGGTCAGTTAGATGCCGTTATCTATGACGAATCTTCCGTACGTATTTGGCAAAAGCAGAATGGAAAATCTCATATTTTAGATGAGAATATTTCTGCTGAAAATTTAGGAATTGCCGTAGCTCACAATGATTTAGTAACAGTCCAATGGCTAAATTCATTCCTTTATAGTTATTTAGGCGGCCCACAGGAGTTAGCTTCACGTTCTTATTGGTTTGAAAGTGATGATTGGTACGGAGATATTAATACAAAAGTGGAAGCAGAATAACCAGCTACAGCTAAGTCTTATACTTTGAAGACCTTATATTATGATTTTCACATATAAGGTCTTCAATCATTTTAATGCCCTTATATAAGTCATATCAATGGAGGAGTTCCTACACTATGAGATATCAACCTGATTGGAGTGTCATCACAAATAATCTCGATATCTTTTTTAAAGGGATGTATTTGACGCTTGAGATTTCAGCTTTATCTTTACTATTTGCTATACCGATTGGGATTCTTTTTGGAGTTGGTCGGATTTCGAAAAACCCTATCATTCGTTTTATTTCTTCCGTATATGTAGAAGTTATGCGTGGTGTTCCCCTGCTCGTTATATTAATTTGGATTCATCTCGTTTTGGGTCAGTTTTTAAAGCTTGGTGCTTTTTGGGGGTCTATTGTTTCACTCGCTATTTTCTCAGGTTCATTTATAGCAGAAATTGTTCGTGGGGGAATTCAATCTGTTCCGAAAGGACAAATGGAAGCTGCGCGTTCATCTGGCATGTCCAATTTTCAAGCTATGCGTTTAATCATATTGCCTCAAGCTTTTAGAAAAACATTACCTCCTATGGCATCGCAATTCATCATTCTTATTAAAGACTCATCACTTGTTTCAACCATTTCAGCTGTAGACTTAACATTAAAAGCGACGAATCTAGCTGCTATCTCTTATCGTTATATTGAAATATGGACATTCGTTGCTCTGTTATATTTTGCAATGACATTTACATTATCTCTAATCATACGACAGTTTGAAAAACATTGGTTAAAAAGCGAGTATTAAGAAAGGGATGATTGCATGATTTCCATTAATAGTGTCAATAAAAGCTTCGGCAACAATAACGTTTTAGTAGATATTAATCTAGAGGTGGAAAAATCAAATGTAATTGCATTAATCGGACCAAGTGGTGCAGGAAAATCCACGCTCATCCGAGTGATCAATGCTCTTGAAGAAATTGATAGTGGGGCAATTATAGTAGATGGGACGTCGATTCATGATAAAAAAACGGATATTAATAAAGCCCGTACAAATATCGGTTTCGTATTTCAAAGCTTTAACTTGTATCCATTTTTAACAGCTCTTGAAAATGTCACAATAGCTCCTATTAAAGTAAAAGGAATGACAAAAGCTGAAGCAGAAAAAATGGGTACTGAGTTACTTAGTTCCCTTGGCTTAGCTGACAAAATACACGTCCACCCCTCTCATCTTTCAGGTGGGCAGCAACAACGTGTGGCCATTGCACGAGCTTTGGCGATGGATCCACAAATCATGCTTTTCGATGAGCCTACTTCTGCACTAGATCCTGAGATGGTAAAAGAAGTATTGGATGCCATTCGGAAGCTTGCAAAGGAAGGAATGACGATGATTGTTGTGACGCATGAAATGGGATTTGCACGCGAAATATGTGACAAAATTGTTTTTATGGCTGAAGGCAAAATTGTTGAAGTCAATTCACCTGATATATTTTTCACAAACCCTGAATCAGAACGTGCAAAGACATTTTTATCAAAAGTTTTAAATCACTAATACAGAAAAACAGTTAAAGTATCTATACACAAAATAAGATTGTAATTTATATTAAAAAATACGAAAGGATAGATAAAGCAAAGTACCTTTATCCATCCTTTTTTAATACTGTTTAGATATAAGATATCTTACTATTTTCAACGGCCAAATCAAAATGGAATATTAATTCCTCTCCGTAATCACCTTCAAATCTTAATTCTTGTTCTTTAAATCCAGCTTTTATGTATAAATTAATTGCTGCGATATTTGTATGATGAACAGTTAAAATAATCTCATTCTTTTCAGGGAAGTGCTGTTTTGTTATTGTCGGTAATAATTTTAGCACGCTTTGAGCAAATCCTTTTCTCTGGAAACGTGAGTCAATAGAGAATGATTTAAAAATAATACCATTTTCATTATTCGTATATATATTTCCTCTTTTATTCGTATATAGGGCAAAGTAGCCTACCAAATTTCCCTCATAAATTACAACGAATGGCTGATTATATGGATCCTTCTTAAATGCCTCGATAACGTTAATAGGTAACGAAGTATAAATTGATTGCTCTTCAGGTAAACAGTATTTAATTACTGCTGGATAATCACTTTCCTCAAAAGGCTTTATAACTAATTCACTCGCCTATTTATTCTCCTATATTCTATTATTTATTTCCAAGTATTACTTTTTGTATTTCAACATAGAGAATAGTTTTAATCTTTTGATTTCACATTCGTTGATAGATATAATAAAGATTTTCAGCCAACAAAAAAGTACACTACACCTAGTATTGTGGTGTACTTTCTAAAAAAATCTGCATCGTTTTAAACAAGTAATCTATTCATGCAACAGCATTTACATTAACTATTCACTTCATTTATTTTTTATCCACAAGCACTAATGCAAGTGTAGCTATTGGACCTAAAATTAAAGATAGTAGAAACCAGTTGAATCCTGAACGATTCTTCCCTTGTGCAATGCCTGCATTTATGAGCATAAGAGTACCCCAACCGACTACATATTGATTATCCATTATTTATCCCGACTTTCTTTGTTAATTACTATTTATACGGATAAAGAGGATTGTTGGTTTCAGATTAACGCCTAACTAAATTACTTGAACTTCATCTACACCATTTTGCTTTAATATTTGCTGCGCCTTGTTGCGTATTGCTTCATTTTGAAAACAGTCTTCGTAGAATACTATACGACTAGGTTTTTTACTTGATAAGATATTAATTTGGTCTAGTGATAGGTCCTTTTCAAGACAGATGAATACTGTACCTCCATTAACTGAAAAAACGGTACAACCCCCTAGTATGAATCGTTCAATGGGTAGTACTATATCTATTCCTTGCTTGAGAAGTATTTCAAATAATACGTCTTCTTCACTTCTTCCCAGTTTCACAGGTTGAGCTAAATTTAAAGGCATTTTTTCTTCATCTGACAGGTACTCTTCCCACATTTTTAAATTCGTCGTATCTAGTTTGAAGTTTTTAAACCCTAAATCATGATGTGTGGTATGTTGTACCTCCCTTTTCAAACATACCAACCGTTCTTTACCTAGTTCTGATAATAACGGCTTTCTACCAACACTCTTTAAATACTCTATAAGCTCCTTTGTATCCTTTTTAGCTTCACTTGATAATTTCTCTTGTAATTGCTCAAGGTTTTCATTAATCTGCACAAGTATATAACGCAGTGATAAATTACTTTCAATATTATATCGAACAGTCGCTTCACCAAACGTCCCTGATCCAGAGAAAAAATCCATCACTATATCATCGTCTTTTAAAGCGACCATACTCAAGATTCTTTTAATTAATTTTAAAGGTTTTTTACCGTTTCGATAATCTACGAATCCCTCTTTATCTAAACCGGTTGTTTTAATATCTGCCCAGAAATCACATGGATGTACTGTCAAATAATCATCAGCAAAAAGTATTTTAATACGTGGTGACTCCACAGCTGTATTATAGTGATTGGCTATAAAATACAGCTTGTTGCTTGGTGTAGTTATAGCAAATGCTTGATTTTGATTTGTTTTTCTCTTTTCATCAGCAATAGTTTTAACACTAGCCGCCACTGATACGGTTCTAATAATTCTCCAAGCATTATTAAACAAGAATCCTTCAAGATCTCTTTTTCCAATGTTGTTCTTTTTAATAAATTCAGAAACGGGGACCATTTGAATGTTTCCTAAAATGACATCACTTCTTTTAATGTCCTCTAATGTTCTATCTTCATCATCACGAATAGCTTTTAATTCTTCTATTTCTTTTTTACTAATATTTGTGAGAATTGTTTTATATTCATTATCCCATTTGCTTTTAGGGATTCTTATTTTCTCAAATGTAGCGTTTCTCTTTTTATAGCAAAGTACGTATTCCTTTAATTTAGGGATTTTTCTTTTGACGTGCGTCATTTTCACACCCGTTGGTTCAGACATTTTGACAACGATTGTTGTGACAAAATTCTCTTCCCCGAATATTTCATTGCAAATCCGTTTTAAATTATCCACTTCATTATCATCAATAGAGATAAAGATTACCCCTTCATCAGACAATAAATTACGGGCAATTTTCAACCTTGGATACATCATATTTAACCATTCCGTATGGACTCTCCCACTAGTCACTGCATTCGAATCTAAACTTTCATTCGTATGTTCTTTATAATTTTTCATCTTGTCACGGAAGTTATCTTTGTAAACAAAATTATTTCCAGTATTGTATGGCGGATCAATATAAATAAGCTTTACCCGATTATGATAGCTATTTTGAAGTACTCGCAATACTTCTAAATTATCACCTTCAATATAAAGATTTTTTGTTGTTTCCCAATCTAAACTCCCTGCGATATCAGGTCTTAAAGTTCCTGTAGTTTGCTTTTGGGCTGATTGTATCGCCTCTGTTTTACCATTCCATGTAAAATCAAACCGTTCTTTTTCAGTTTCTATCATTTCACCTAATAACAATTGAAGCTTTGCAAAATCTATTTTGTTTTCTGTACAAATTTCTGGAAAAAGCTCTTTTATTTTTTCAATATTGTGCTGTACCGTATGAAAAGATTTGCCATCTAGTTTATCCATATAAGTGCACTCCTTTATGTATGTACAACTATTACAAGAACTCCCTATTTGACAGTATATTCCCATTGTTATAATAACTATTCAATCATAACTCACATATGATTTTTCCCTATTTGTTACAATTAATTGGTATTAGCTGACATTTTATAAACATATAGGTTAAAATAGTTCTTAAGTACTTTTTCCCCTGACCTTTGTTCTATTTTTCTAATGAATTAATATAAAGGTGGTTGTGTACATGCTTTTAACAATTGAAGAATTAAAAAATGCTGATATTGCATTATATAACGCAAAAGAAAATGGACGAAATCAGATTAGACAGTATGAGTGAGCTATTGTTAAAGGAATCACTACTTTATATCACTTTTTAAAATAAGGTATACTTAAACTTCTAATTCAGTAATGAGTCAGAAGTTTATTTTATTATTGAACGTATTATCTTTTTTAAAGGAGTAAAAAGAATTATGGCAGAACTACTAAAAGATGTTTATAATACAGCGTTTTTCGATCAATTTTGTAAGAAGGTTAAAAGAGTCTATCCAGCATTTAACGAAGAGCATTTCATGACTCTTTTATTTGATGAAGAATGGGAACAACGCGAGTTAAAACAACGAACTCAACATATTACTCATACATTAAGGGCTACCTTACCCCCAACTTATCCAGATGCTATCGCTGTCTTAAGTCAACTTGTTCCTGATTGCAAAGGTTTTGAGTACTTATTTTTCCCTGATTTTATAGAAGCTTATGGTTTATCAGATTGGGAAACTTCAATTGAAGCATTAAAACTCTTTACACTTACATCCAGCTCCGAATTTGCTGTACGCCCATTTATTGAAAAAGATCCGAAGAAAATGATGTCCATTATGGAAGAATGGGCAAGAGATGAAAATGAGCATGTGCGTAGATTAGCGAGTGAAGGATGTCGACCGCGTCTTCCATGGGGTCCTGCTTTAAAAATGTTTAAAAAAGACCCTACACCAATTATCCCTATTTTAGAGTTATTGAAGGCAGATGAAAGTGAATATGTCCGTAAAAGTGTGGCAAATAATTTAAATGATATAACAAAGGATCATCCTGAATTAGTGAAGTCTATAGGGAAGAATTGGATAGGTGATAACCCTAAAACAGATTGGATTATCAAACATGCATGTAGAACACTTCTTAGACAAGCAGACCCGACTACACTCGCATTATTCGGATTCCATAACAATCCTATTGTTGAATTAAAAGAATTTAACCTTTCAACAGATCAATTAGCTATTGGGGAAGCGTTAACATTTAAGTTTACGTTTACTAATCCTACTACAGATGCTGCAAAACTTAGGATTGAGTATGGCATTGATTTTATGAAAGCAAATGGTATAACACGTAGAAAGCTCTTTAAGATAACAGAAAATACGTATCAACCTGGTGAATATAATTATACTAGAGGTCATTCCTTTAAACAGTTATCTACTAGAAAACATTATCCAGGTGAACATAGAATAGCAATTGTTATTAATGGCGTAGAAATGGATCGAATTGAATTTCTATTGAAAGAGGAAGAAAAGCGAACAGTTTCAGAGGTTTTGAATCAACTATAATAAGCATTTGATTTTGTACAGGGTAAATTATATAAAAGCTTGTATCATTATAGGAACAGTTTACTCTATAGCCAAAAAGCTTCAGATTCCTTAGGAATCTGAAGCTTTTTCATTTAATGTTACTTTACTTTCACTCTAAGTTTGCTGCTTTTAATTCCTGCTTCATCTTTTGCGTAAATTGATAGTTTAGTATTTGCTTTTTGTTTTTTGATTTTCACACTGAAATTACCTTTGCTTGATGCTTTAGCTGAGCCAATTTTTTTATGTTTACTATTGTAGATTGTAATTGTTGCTTTTGCTTCAGTTTTACCTTTTACTTTTGTAGTTTTCGAAGTGATTTTAGATACTGTTGGTTTTTTTGGTGCAATTTTATCTTTTACAGTTATTGTTTTTGTTACACCTTTATTTCCAACTGTATCTTTCGTTTTAACAACTAACTTTACGTTTGCTTTTTGTTTTGAAATCTTCAGTGTATAGTTGCCTTTGCTACTTGCTTTTGTTGTTGTAAGTAGTTTAGAGCCTTTATAAATAGAAACGGTTGCTTTAGCTTCTGTAGTCCCTTTTACAGAAGTTGTTTTGTTTGAAATTGTTCCTACTGTAAGTTTTGTTGGGCCAATTTTATCTAATACAGTTATTGTTTTTGTTACACCAGCATTGCCAGCTTCGTCTGTAGTCTTTACTACTAATTTCACATTTGCCTTTTGTGCTGGAATCTTTAACGTGAAAGTTCCTTTACTGTTAGCTTTTGTTGATGCAAGTAATTTAGTTCCATTGTAAATTGAGACTTTTGCATTTGCTTCTGTTGTTCCTGTTACGGAAGTTGTTTTGTTTGAAATTGTTCCCACTGTAAGTTCAGTTGGGCCATTTTTATCTATTACTGTAACATTATGCTCCAACCCTTTTTTTCCTTTATCATCAACGGCATAGATTGTTAGAATGGTATTTTCTTCTAAAGCCGATATTTTAACCGTATAACTTCCATCTGTAGCGACAACTGCAGAACCAATTTCTTTATCCCCATTTTTCACAAATACTGTACTTCCAATTGCTGCTTTTCCTTTAATTTCAGTATCATTGTTCGTAATTGGTTGGACAGATATTACGTCACTCATGTTATAAATTGAGTTTTCTTTATTTAGTAATCGTTTGTAAGCAACCAGTGCATAGCTACCTTGTTCAGTTGCCATCTTATTTGGTGTTTTTCCTGTATGAGCAAAGGCACCATTTTCAAGATAGAATTTCATCATTGCCGAATAGATCGTAGCTTTATCTTCTTTAATGAAGCGAGAATCATCATCTATATTAATACCGATAATTGATAATGCTGTTAACACTTGAGCCGTGCTTTCTAGATTCTCAATACCATCAGATAAATACCCACCATTTGATAACTGCATTGTTGTTAGAACATTTACTGCTCGGTCAATTGTATTTTGAACCTTTTTATCATTTTTTGAATAAGGTGCTAATGCTTGAATAGCCATTGCTGTCATATCTGCATTAGGCACTGTTCCAGAAAGATTGAAACCACCATTTGGCAATTCTTTATCTAAAATATATTGCACTAAGTTTTCACGTGTTGTTTGTATATTCCCTTGCCCTTTTGGGATGCCATAACCATATGAGTCTAATGCAATTAATGCAAAAATTGGTCCATTAATTCCTTGAGATACGACTTGATCGTAATCTGCTAGTTTTTCAAGTAAATTATTACCACCAACATTTGCTGGATCTTTACCAATAGCTGCTAAAGCAATGATTAGACGAGAATACTCAGTATATTTTCTAGTATCTAAAATGCCTTTTTTTGAAATAATATGGTTTTCTACTGCTTTATAATATTTCTCAAAATAACCTTTTGGTACTGGTTGTCCCGACCTAGCTAAAGTGAGAATGGCCCACTCATTTCCGAATTCAGGATTTTGAGTAGTAGCTAATAGATAATCCGCATTTTTTTTAATAGCAGTTGATAGAACTGGTGTCACACCATTTTCTTCTGGTGTTCCTGGTTTTACATCAGATGGATTTTTTCCATCTATTGTATAGAACCATTCGATACGATCGCCAGCCTTTACTATTAGCTTGTCTGAGCTAACATTAGGTAATATTCCATTAACGCTATACATCCACCCACTTAATGGACCTCTATCAAATTCAGACAAACCACCTATCATAGATACATATATACCCATCGATGATCCTTTAGCTGTAATAGAAATATTATTTTCTTTCGTTACTCTATCTAAAACACTGTACACCGAATCACTTTCATGAATAGCGATATTATTTGAGAATAAGCCAGCAATAGAAAATGATACTTTCCCGGTTTGCTCCGTTGATCCTCCCCCATCAATTGGTGGATTTGTTGCTCCTCCTCCACCTGTTGGGGGAGTTGTAGGATTGTCAGGTTCTTTTATTTCAAATATTTTTGTTGTATCAAGGCTTAAAGTGATTTCTTGGGCTAAATCTGTTCCTTTTAGGGCACGAGCTGTTGAATCTGTATAGTGCACTTTTAATACGATTTCTTGATCAATTGCTAGACCTTCCTGAATACATGTCAGGTCTGAACATTCTAATGAATTAAATGTATTACCTTGCTTTAATTCAATTTTATTAATCAATTTATTTAATTTTATTGATAGATTTATTTTTTTATTTTCAATTATGGCTGTAAAATCTGTTTTAGCTATAACTTCTTTGAATGCGTCAGGTTTTATATCATTAAGTTTATTTATTTGTACAGGTATTGTATATTTTTTCAATGGATCAATATTTTCTGGTGCTATTGGTTTTGGATTATTTAACTCTGGAATATCTGCTGATTTTAACTCTGCAAATATTGATTGTTGACGGTATGCATCTGCTAGAGCAATTGCAACTTGTTCGGTAGCCATCATATTGGTTTTCGTATCTTTGATCATCCATTTAAATGAACCATCTTCTAATTGGTAATCATCAATCATTTTTTCAAGAATATTAACTTTTTGACCGTCTTTTTCATAGCTCCATTTGTCCGTTGTTAAATCTTCTCCAACTGCAGCAAGCCCCATAATAATACTTGCCATTGAGTTCGTATTATTAACAAAGCCATCTTTTTGATATTTTGCATGAATACCATCTACTGCTTTTTTTATAGATTCGTTAATTGTTTCATTAGAATTATCAGCATTATTTAATAGCGTTAATGCAGTTAAATCCCAACCTGTTACATCTAAATCATCAGATGAACCAAATCCAGAGAATAATCCTGAACTATTTTGTTTCTTTAATATTACTTCTAAATGTTTGGCTTTATTATAGTCTGCATTTGCTAAGCCTAGCGCAATTGATGCCCAAGATTCACCATATGCTGTGGAAAAGCTACCGTCAGTTTGTTGTTTGTTTTGTAAATCTTCAACAATGTTGCGTTGTCCAAGGTTGGTAGGATCTAACCCTAGAATATAAGCACCTATAATAGTACCTGCATCTTCATTTGAAGTGCTTGAAGCAGCAGTTTTAGGTTTCACCCAAAAAGAATGTTCACTGGTAATTTCAAAGCCAGGTTCCCATTGATACTTTTGAACATCGATGCCTAGAGCATACATAGCAGTTAGCGACCAGTAACCACTATGTGAACTAATCACTATGTTACTAATCTTTTTATTGTTATTATTATAGAACTCTTTTACTTTTTCGATTGATTCGACTAGTTTTTCATTTACAGTTGGTTTTACGTGTTCTGTTAAATCTCCTTGTTCAGCCGTTTCTTCTATTTTCTCAGTTTTTTCTGCTTTCTCCGTATCTTCTATTGTCGGTGGTACAGACTCTCCAGGATCAACTTTCCCCTCAGATTGTGTTTCATCCCCAATATTTTCTATTATATTTTCATTTCCTAGTTCTGTACTATTTTCCGCTTGAGCTGAAAACGGTGTTAGTAAAGATAAAAACAGTACAAAGGTTAAAGTAAAGCTTATGTATCGTTTTAACATGTAGTTCATTTTGAATCCCCCTCTTACATATTTTTGTTACTTTCGAATAGTGAGAAATGCATTTTCATAATTAGTCTCCATCATAAAAATTTGTACACACAAAAAAGCTACTTCTCCACGGAGAAATAGCTTAAAGACACAAAATAATAAGACAAAAAAAATAATAAGACAAAAAAACGTCAAATGTTGTTTGTTTTTGCCGTATACTCACTTTAATCCGAAGAGTAGATATACGCTATGAAATAGGTAGGTCTCCTGGCTCATGCTTCACTTTACTTTAAGGGCCTTCCCGTTAATTAACAGTGGCATTCCTTATTTCATCAGCACTTACAGTTGCGGATACAGCTTCGGCATTAAACCGAATTCCCTTTTATGCATTTTAATGCACCTAATTCTGGCATACGATATTCACTTACTATAAATTTATCACAATAATAAAAAAAATCTATACTTTTCGGAAAAATTAAATTAAATTTGTACATAAAAACTCAATATTCTACATAATAGACCTTAAAAATTGGTTTTCTCCTACTTGAGCAAAAACAGACTCTCGCACCTGAGAATCTGTTTTTGCTCTTCTATATATTTAAAAAACCCTTTAATTCATCCATTTGTTTTGCGGCTTTCTTATAGCCCATATCATAATTTGCTCGCATCTGAGTTAAATCTTTTTCGAAGCTATTTAATGGTGCATCTGGCCTGAAAATAAAGGCTCTTCCCTCTTTTTCCAAACGTTCACAATAATCGAGCGAGGCATTATAATGCTCCACACGTTGTTCCATGCTTTTTACTAAATTGGGATATCGTTTACGAAGGAGCTTCATGACTAATTTACTTTGGCGATCTATTACTTTTCGATAGCCTTTTGGTCGAGTTAACACAAGCACATGCTTTTCAAAACCTTCATCTACTAAATGCTGAATAGGAATTGGATCTGCTAATCCCCCATCATAGTATGGAGTACCATTTATCTTAATCTCTGGGAACAATACAGGAATTGCACAAGTAGCGCGCAATAATGTACATTCCTTATCCATATCAAGTGCGTCCATATACTCTATGGCCCCTGTATACGCATTTGTAACACCAAATTTTACTGTTCCCTCGAATTGTTGGAATCTATCCCAGTCAAATTTATCTAGCTCATTTGGAATTATATTGTAAGCAAAGTCTAATCCAAATAAACTTCTTTCTCGCCAAAAATTACGAATGCCTATATAGCGTTTGTCATGACGATAATTAACAAGAACGCGAAGTGAACGCTCTTTTTGCTCCGACACATATGAACAGGCATTAATAGCCCCTGCTGAAATACCGACAACATGTGGCATCATTATCTCTTCATCTAAAAAAGCATCGAGTACGCCTGACGTAAATAATGTACGGAATGTTCCGCCCTCAAGCACTAAACTTGTATCCTTCACATTGACCTGCATTGAATCACTCTTTCACTATTTTTCTATGATTATTTTATCATATCACTTGCACTTAGAAATAAGCGAAAACAGCCGCTTAGATTCAATCTCTGATTGATGTAATTCCCTAATATAAGACAGTACAGCATATTTTATGTTCCCAGAAGAAGAAGAAGATAAATAGCTGCGTAAACAGGTAGTGCAATTGAAGTAATTAGATACATTGTCATCCCGCCTTTAGAAAGTCTTCTTTTCCACTTAGTTAATTTAAGCTGCCTACAATAAATAGCGCTAGAAATGAATATTAATAAAAAGGCTAAATCCTTAATATTTTCTAAAATGATAATCAAATAATCAGCTCCTTTTAGGTTTTGCACTAAGAGAATTATATTGTAAATATCCCCAAAACCCTTTACGTAATTTAAGCTTCTTCAAAACAATAATCAAGTTAGACAGCTCCAAATAAAAAAAGGGTAGTCCTAAAAGGCCGGTTTTTACCGACTTTTAGGACTGCCCTTTCTCACATGACCATTACTTTACTTTCACGCTCAGTTTGCTGCTTTTATTTCCTGCTTCATCTTTTGCGTAAATTGATAGTTTAGTATTTGCTTTTTGTTTTTTGATTTTCACACTGAAATTGCCTTTGCTTGATGCTTTAGCTGAGCCAATTTTTTTATGTTTACTATTGTATATTGTAATTGTTGCTTTTGCTTCAGTTTTACCTTTTACTTTTGTAGTTTTCGATGTAATTTTAGATACTGTTGGTTTTTTTGGTGCAATTTTATCTTTTACAGTTATTGTTTTTGTTACACCTTTATTACCAATTGTATCTTTCGTTTTAACGACTAATTTTACGTTCGCTTTTTGTTTTGGAATCTCCAGTGTATAGTTGCCTTTGCTACTCGCTTTTGTTGATTTTAGTTTAGAGCCTTTATAAATAGAAACAGTTGCTTTTGCTTCTGTAGTCCCTTTTACAGTAGTTGTTTTGTTTGAAATTGTCCCCACTGTGAGTTTCGTTGGTCCAATTTTATCTAATACAGTAATTGTTTTTGTTACACCAGCATTGCCAGCTTCGTCTGTAGTCTTTACGACTAATTTCACATTTGCCTTTTGTGCTGGAATCTTTAGCGTGAAAGTTCCTTTACTGTTAGCTTTTGTTGATGCAAGTAATTTAGTTCCATTATATATTGAGACTTTTACATTTGCTACTGTTGTTCCAGTTACTAAAGTTGTTTTGTTTGAAATTGTTCCCACTGTAAGTTCAGTTGGGCCATCAGTATCTGGATTTTCTACTGGTGGATTAGTATCTGGTACATCCCCAGCTGCTAATCTTGCAAATGTTGATTTCCCATTCAATGCGTCTGCTAAAGCAATGATTACTTGTTCAGTCGCCATTAAATTTGTTTTAGTATCTTTGATCATCCATTTAAATGAACCGTCTTCTAATTGGTAATCATCAATCATTTTTTCAAGAATATTAACTTTTTTACCGTCTTTTTCATAACTCCATTTGTCCGTTGTTAAATCTTCTCCAGCTGTTGCTAGTCCCATAATAATACTTGCCATTGAGTTCGTATTATTAACAAAACCATCTTTTTGATATTTTGCATGAATACCATCTACCGCTTTTTTAATATATTCATTAATTGTTTCATTCGACTTATCAGAAGTATTTAATAGCGTTAATGCAGTTAAATTCCAACCTGTTACATCTAAGTCATCAGATGAACCAAATCCAGAGAATAATCCTGTATTATTTTGTTTCTTTAAAATTACTTCTAAATGTTTGGCTTTATCATAGTCTGCATTTGCTAATCCTAGCGCAATTGATGCCCAAGATTCACCATATGCTGTGAAAAAGCTACCATCAGCCTTTTGTTTGTTTTGTAAATCTTCAACAATGTTGCGTTGTCCAAGGTTGGTAGGATCTAACCCTAAAATATAAGCACCTATAATAGTACCTGCGTCTTCATTTGAAGTGCTTGAAGCAGCCGTTTTAGGTTTTACCCAATAAGATTGTTCACTTGTAACTTCTGAGCCCTCTGCCCACTTGTAGTTTTTAATATCCATACCTAGTGCATACATTGCTGATAATGACCAGTAGCCACTGTGGGAACTAATTACCCTAGAACTAATAGTTTGGTTGTTAGTAATATAATATTGTTTTGCCTTTTCTAGTGAGTTCACTAGTTTTTCTTTGATTACTTGTGGTGATGTTGTTTGAGATGCATTGTCTTCATTGTTTACTACCGTAATATTTTCAGCTTGAGCTGTAAACGGCGATAGTAATGAAAGTAGCATAACAAAAGCTAACATCATACTGAATGAACGTTTCGACATTTGAATTCCTCCGATTTTATTAAGGTTTGTTGGATTCGGAATTCGGCTTTTTCATGCTAATCGACAAAATAACTTTCACTTATGTTTTAAATGATGAAATTTAAAAGTTCTTAACAATGAAAAAAGCTATTTCCCCATAGAGAAATAGCATAAATACAAAGAAATATAGGACAACAGTATTGTCTAATATAGATTGTTTTGCCGTAATCTCACTTTATTCCGAAGAGTAGATATACGCTATGAATTAGATAGGTCTCCTGGCTTATGCATCAATTTACTTTAAGGACCTTCCCGTATAAAACAGTGGTATTTCCTTATTTCATCAGCATTTACAGTTGCGGATACAGCTCCGGTATTTCACCGAATTCCCTTTTATGTATGTACTACACCTAATTCTGGCATACAATATTCACTTAATATAAACTTATCATAATATTGAAAATTAATCTATCGTATTTTGATTAATTTTTGATATTCAACTCATAACACATCAAATAATTATATAAATAAAGAAAAAGCGTATGTATATTTATATCGAAATTGTATATATCGATGAATCTATCAATATGTTAAGCACATGATTCCTGTTAAACATGTTAAAATCGGATTAATTACTATTTTAGTATCATGAATAATTAAGGGAGGAATTGCATGTTTAACGTTGGGGATATGCTTATTACTGTTATTGTAATAGCTTTAATTTTATTAGGTACGATTTCTTTTATGCTATTTGTTAGAAGAATCATTATTAATACAACACCAAAGAATGAATCTACCGAACTAAATGAAAAATTGGATAAGATTATCATGTTATTGGAAAAACAGTCTAAATAATTTGTATTCATTATAAAAAAACTAGCTATTGAATTTTATATAAGATTCAACAGCTAGTTTTTAGGTTAATTTAATTCAACTTCGATAATAATGGACGATTATTTTGCCAAATAACTTCTACTGGCATATCGAAAAATGCAGAAAGTTTTTCACTTGTTAGCATATTCACTGTACTTCCAGAAGCAAAAACTTGGCCCTTTTTTAATAATAATGTTTTCTGAAAAACCGGTAGAATTTCTTCAACGTGATGTGTGACATATATTATTGTTGGTCCGTTTTCTAAAGCCGCAATTTCACCAATTGTTTCTAACAATTGTTCTCTTGCTATGAAGTCAAACCCTGTCGCAGGTTCGTCTAATATGAGTAGCTCTGGATCATCCATTAATGCACGACCGATCAATATTCTTTGTTTTTCACCTTGCGATAAAGTTTGATAATCACGATCGGCATATTCAATACTCCCTAGTTTTTTCAATATGCTTATTGCCTTTTCTCGAATGATTGGTGTTGGCTTTTCGTATAAACCAATTGAAGCAAACGCACCTGAAAGAACGATTTCAAATGCACTATCATAGGGATTTAATTTTTGTTGTAATCCTGACGATACGAGGCCAATCTTTCTTCTAAGCTCTTCACCTAAAACGGATTTCCCAAACGTTCTTCCTACTACCTTTAAATCACCTTTAGTCGGAAAATAATAAGAACAGAGCATATTCAGCAAAGCTGATTTGCCAGCTCCATTTAATCCGTAAAGTACCCAATGCTCTCCTTTTTCTACTTGCCAATTAATATTTTCTAGAATCCATTGCCCTTCTCTTTTCAAACATACCTCTTTCATATGTAATACCATATCGAAAACCCCTTTATAAATATTCACTTCATTATAACTGAATATTCGAAAAAATATGATGTAAAAGAGAAGAAAGTTCAGAAGTTATCAAAATAGTAAACCCCCTCATGTTCTTGGACAAGAGGGGGTTTTATAACTATTTCGCGAAAATTTGAGTTCCATATGTTGGATATTGAGCGCCTTTACCAGAGACAACAATACCTATTCCAACTTTTTGATAATTAGGTGATAGAATATTTGCTTTATGGCCAGGAGAATTCATCCAACCATTCATGAAACTCGTTGCTGTTGGATAACCTGCCGCGATATTCTCTCCTGATGCAGATGTGTTATAACCTGATCCTTTAAGGAGGTTAGACCAACTTCCATAAGTTGGGCTTGTATGGCTGAAATAACGATTTTTCTCCATATCTAATGAACGAATTATCGCAAGCTTTGTAAGCTTTGGATCTTGCTTTAAAGGTTTCATATTCTTTTTTGCACGTTCTTTATTTAAAATAGTAACTATTTGATCTTGCATTTTTTTGTTTCCTAAATCAATGTAACTATCTACAAATTTACCAGATTTAATCCAATATAACTTGCTACCCTTTTTGACTTTGATCCAACCATTTGTATTTGCAGTGCTCACTTTATAAATTCCAGCTGCTAGTTTCGTTGCCGATTTCGATCCTTTTTCTTTTTTATAAGTCGTTGTTTTTTTAGAAAGATAAATATAATCACCAGTAAAACCGTCTTTTATCCACTTTTTATCTTTTGTTTGCATCCATTTGTCTTTAGTTGTTTTTATAATTGTAACTTTCTTTTTTGCAGGTACTGTAGATTTTCTTCCATATCCACCTTGCTTAGTAAACAACCTACTCTTTTCTGTAAGCGTAACTTGTTTTGTTTTTGAAGTACTTGCTTTAGCATATATAGGACTTGCTAAACTACCTAAAAAGATCATAGCCATGAAAATGACGCTTAGTTTTTTCAACATTTTATTCACCTTAATTCCTCCGGGAATCTAATTTTTAAAACGATATTTTCAATGTAATTAACACTCTCAATAGTTTTTTCGGAGAGTTCGTCATTAAATATAGTCGTTTTATTAATATCAATAATAAAAGAATCGTATAGACTACAATTTGTAATCACTATATCATATTATCAAATTTTTATGGGCACAAATCCCAAAAATAGTTTGATACTATTATTCTTTCAACCTTTCACAGATACTTAGACCTACTCTTTGAAAACTGTTCATTTATCTCCCATAAGGTAGAAGGATGGTCTATACTTAATCCCATATACTTTTGTGTTGTTAGTCTGATTCCAAGTGGTGTAGACACTTCACTCACAGCAACTACAAATCTGGGTAAAGTGTTTACGATGTTTTATTTAGCGGTTGGAGTAGGAGTTATGTTTCTAACATTACTGACTATTGGTAAGACGATGATTCAACTACGGATATTAAATTATTGTAAGTTTTAAGGTTGTCTTAAAAGACGACCTTTTTATTTTTTTGTAATAGTTTACTACTCAATTAGTTTCAACATTATTTACACTTACTTTTAAGAGGTTTTTTAGAAGTAGTTTCATTTTCCCTTTTAATTTCGTCGATACAAAGTAGTTTTTTCACAATTTCCTACTTTTGAATAATCGAAATATTTACTCTATATGTAATATAAGATATGATAAATATAGTTAAATTTATCTATAAACGAAATAATTATAGATATAAATTACTTATATCTGATAACTAGTATATAGAAGCGAGGTTTTTTATTTTGAATTTATTAGAAGTATTAAAACAAGCTACACCATACATACAAATGGCATTTAATAATGAAATCTTTGTAAGTATTGTTGAGCGAGATCAAAACAAGGTTTACTTTGCATCTCCAGGAACTAAAGTTGATCTAGGCGTAAAAACTGGTGACACTATGGAGATTACTGAAGAATTGCGACAAGCCTTCTCCGGGAAAAACGTTATGAGAGATATACCTGCTGAATTTTACGGGGTACTACTTCACACGAATATATATCCAATTAAAGAAAATGGTCATGTAATTGGAGCTTTTAGTTTAGTATTTTCTATGGAGAAACAAGAAAAGTTACAATCTTATATGGAGCATCTACAAAATGCTGTCATAGGTTTACAGGATAAAGTACATCTTGTTGCCTCTCATTCAGAGGAGCTAGCAGCAACAAGTACTGAAATTACTGCTCAATCTCGCCAAGCTCTTGCTGATTCAGAAGCTTCTCATAGCGTTACAGACTTTATCAAATCAATTTCCCAACAAACGAATTTGCTAGGGTTAAACGCTTCTATTGAGGCTGCGCGAGCAGGTCAGCATGGTGCTGGATTTAATATTGTTGCCCAAGAAGTACGAAAACTATCTCTAGAAACAAAGTCGGCTACCGAAAAGATTGAAGATTCTTTGAAAAATATCACACAAAATTTACAAGGTTTAATGGGCAGCATGAGTCAGATCAATTCCGCTTCAAACGAACAAGCTGAGCTAGTACAAGACTTCAGCTCTATTATAGAAGAACTAGGAACACTGAGTATTCAAATGGGGCAATTAATGAAAGAAACATTACGATGATTTTTATCACTCCATAAGTTTATAGAAAGCAATATACTTGAGCTCATTGATGTTATTTGTTTACCTTGCTTCGAATTCACCTTCACTCCTATATAGTTTCCTTTGTACATAAAAGAATTTATCACATTTGTCCGATTTTGTTGTCATATTCCCCTTGAATAAAGGAACGAATGTTCTTATAATAGATATAAGAGGTGAATCGCATGGAACGACATATTAATCCACAAAAATTGACTACTATTGAAACCTATCAATTACAGCGTATAGCGACAGAACTACTAAGTACTGCTTCGAAGGAAACCGTACTTTCTTCCTTGTCTATCTACGCCTGTTCACAAAAGCAACATTGCCCATCATTAAAAACAAATGTTAAAATAACGTGATTGTAATCTTAGAATTAAGTTATTTTTTCATCCATTCCCACTTCTCTTTATACCTAATAAAAATAAGCCCTGCACACTCTCAAAAGGTGTGTAGGGCTTATTACTTTCTTACATTAAGTTAAGTCTATAAATCAAGATTCTAATAATAGATCTTCAGGGTTTTCAAGTAATTCTTTTACAGTTTTTAAGAATCCTACAGAATCTTTACCATCAATAATACGGTGGTCATAAGATAATGCAACGTACATCATTGGACGAATTTGTACTTCATCACCAACAGCGATTGGACGTTTTTGGATTGTATGCATACCTAAGATAGCTGCTTGAGTACCATTCATGATTGGCGTAGACATTAATGAACCGAATACACCACCATTAGTGATTGTGAATGAACCACCTTGTAGGTCAGCGATTTGTAATTTTTTGTCACGTGCTTTTTTAGCAAGACCACCGATTGCATCTTCGATTTCTGCGAAGTTTTTACGATCGCAATCGCGAACAACTGGTACTACTAATCCATCGTCAGTAGATACAGCAACACCAACATCATAGAAGTTATTTAGGTGGATTTCGTTACCTACGATTTGAGCATTAACGTATGGATATTTTTTAAGTGCAGCAACTACTGCTTTTGTAAAGAATGACATGAAACCAAGACGAGTACCATCATGCTTTTCTTGGAATTGATCTTTTTTACGGCTACGAAGTGCCATAACGTTTGTCATGTCGATTTCGTTGAAAGTAGTAAGCATTGCTGTACTTTGTTTTACATCAAGTAAACGAGTTGCGATTGTTTGACGACGACGAGACATTTTTTCAACTGTCACGCGAGATTCATCAACTGCAGGAGTAGCAGCTTTCGGTGCTTCAGCTGGTTTTGCAGCAGGAGCAGCTGGCGCTGTACCATGTGCGGCTACATCTTGTACGCGAACTCGACCTTGAGGATCTACTGGAGATACAGATGCTAAGTCGATTCCTTTTTCACGAGCTAATTTGCGAGCAGCTGGGCTAGCAATTACACGCTCAGTTGAAGATGATTCTTCTACAACTACAGGTGCTGGTGCAGCTTTTGGTGCTTCTACAGCTGGTGCCGGTGCAGCCTCTTCAGCTGCTGGTGCTGGTGCTGGTGCTGGAGTTGCAGCAGCATCACCTGCTTCAACGATTGCGATTACAGCACCTACTAGTACAGTATCGCCTTCTTCAGCAAGGATTTCTTTCAAAATACCAGCTTCTTCAGAAATGATTTCAGCATTTACTTTATCAGTTTCAAGTTCAACGATGAACTCTCCTTTTTCTACTTTATCACCAGGTTTTTTCACCCATTGTGCGATCGTACCTTCTGTGATAGATTCTGCTAATTCCGGGACAATAATTTCAGCCACAATAATTTCCTCCTTCAAAATATTCGCTTTTTAGCGAGTTACAGCTTCTTCAATAATACGTGCTTGTTCAGCTTTGTATGAATCTGCATCACCTTCAGCAGGAGATGAACGTACGATACGACCAATGTAACGAACGTCTTTGTCTTCTGCTACTTCACGCATATAAGGATCTGCAAATGTCCATGAACCCATGTTTTGAGGTTCTTCTTGTACCCAAGCAAGCTCTTTTGCGTTAGGGAAACGTTTAATGATTGCAGCAATTTTCTCAGATGGGAATGGGTACAGTTGTTCAACGCGTACTAAGTGTACGTGATCGAATTCTTTTCCATCTCCAACTTTTTCTGCGATATCAATAGCAACTTTACCTGAAGCAAATAGAATACGCTCTACTTTTTTCGCAGCTGACCCAGTTGTTGGGTGTTCAATAACTGTTTCGAAGTGACCAGTTGTTAATTCTTCAACATCTGCTGCAACGATTTGATTACGTAATAGTGATTTTGGTGATACAAGAACTAATGGACGAATTGCTTCTGTACCTAACATCTTAGCTTGACGGCGTAATAAATGGAAGTAGTTTGCAGCGCTTGATAGGTTTGCAACTGTCCAGTTATTTTCACCTGCTAATTGTAAGAAACGTTCTAAACGAGCACTTGTATGTTCTGAACCTTGACCTTCGGCAGCATGCGGTAATAACATTACAAGACCCGATTTTTGACCCCATTTAGAGCGAGATGCTGAAATGAAGTTATCAAACATTACTTGAGCCATGTTTGCGAAGTCACCGTATTGCGCTTCCCAGATAGTTAAGTTTTTCTCGTTTTCTAAATTATAGCCATATTCATAGCCTACGATAGCAGCTTCAGATAATGGGCTGTTATACACAACAAATGAAGAATCTGCACCAGAAATATGGTGTAAAGGTGTTAATTCTGCACCTGTTTTTTCGTCATGTAATACTAGGTGACGGTGTGCGAATGTACCACGTTGTGCATCTTGACCTGTTAAACGGATTGAATTACCTTCTTGTGTAATTGTTCCGAATGCTAATGTTTCAGCATGACCCCAGTCAATTTTCCCTTTACCTACGAATGCATCTTCACGACGGCTTAGGATTTTGCCTAGTTTTTTGAAGACATTAAAGTCTTGTGGCCATGTTAATAATTCTTTATTCATTTTTTCTAGACGTTCGCGTTCAACACCAGTTTCTACGATATCATAACCGTTCTTCACAGCTTCTGGCATTTCGTTTTCAACATGTTGTCCTTCGCCAACTTCTTTCACATGATCATAAGCTGCTTGCATTTCTTTTTGTGTATCGGCATCTAAAGTTGCGACTTCTTCTGCTGTTACAATGCCTTGATTTGCAAGTGCTTTACCGTACAATGCACGTACTGTATCGTGTCCATGAACACCTGTGTACATTGTTGGGTTTGTGATCATTGGTTCGTCCATTTCATTATGACCATATCGGCGGTAACCGACTAAGTCTACTAAAATATCCTTACCAAATTGTTCACGATATTCTACTGCAAAACGAGCCACTTGTACAACTGCTTCTGGATCATCCGCATTAACGTGTAATATTGGAATTTCATAACCTTTTGCAGGGTCTGAAGAGTATACAGTTGAACGTGAATCATAATGCTCAGTAGTAAATCCAATCATATTATTAGCAATAATATGAACTGAACCACCTGTGTTAAATCCTTTTGTGCGAGAGTAGTTCATCGTTTCAGTTACGACACCTTGACCAGCAAACGCTGCGTCACCATGAACTAAAATCGCTAGAGCAGATTTAGCATCTTGAGTTGGAGCACCTGCTTTAGAAGTGTTATCTTGAGCTGCACGAGCTTGACCTGTAACAACTGGACTAACTACTTCTAAGTGAGATGGATTATACGCTAATTTGATTGTTGTACCTTTATTGCTGTTATATGTAGCACCCATGTGATATTTAACATCACCGAACCAT
Source organism: Viridibacillus sp. KH_047 (assembly GCF_057838945.1). Taxonomy (NCBI): domain Bacteria; kingdom Bacillati; phylum Bacillota; class Bacilli; order Caryophanales; family Caryophanaceae; genus Viridibacillus; species Viridibacillus sp. KH_047. Next base: position 2,744,642 of record NZ_CM174479.1, read on the forward strand.
CCTTTAGTTACTTCTAAAGAACCGTCTTTTGGAATAAATAACTCATTTGGAACGTGCGCAAAATCAGCAAACATCATATCATATGGTTTGTGTAATACATGTGTTAACACATTTAAGCGACCACGGTGAGCCATACCGATCATAACATTTTTTACACCTTTGTCTTCTGAACGGTGAACAATCTCATCCATTAGAACAACTAATGCATCTAAACCTTCGATAGAAAAACGTTTTTGTCCCACAAATGTTTTATGGATGAATTTCTCAAATCCTTCAACCTTTGTTAATTGGTTTAAAACTGCTTTTCTCTCATCATTTGAAAGACCTGCGTTTAATACGCCACTTTCAATTTTAGATTGAAGCCACACTCTCTCTTCACTGTTAACAACGTGTGCAATTTCTACAGCAATCTTATTTGTGTAAATCGCTTTTAGGTAATTAATAGCATCTAATCCATTGTTAACGCTTGCAGGAATGTCCTTTAATAATAACGAAGCAGGGATTTCGATTAGATCTTGATCAGATAAACCGTAAGTTTTTGCTTCGATTCGAGTAGTGTCACGTGGATGGTCTTTTAAAGGATAAATATCTGCTCCTAAGTGACCATATACACGAATGGCATCCGCATATTGAACGGCAGCTAAAACTTTTGCAAAGTTACCTGGTTCAACGTTTGTAACGTTTGATACTTCACTAGTTTGAACTGGTGCTCCGTATTGTTCGAATAATGATACAAGTTCTGGATCAACTTCTTCTGGTGATGTTAAATACAAATCGTACATTTCCATCACATAGCCAAGGTTGGGACCTGAAAAAGCTGCCCATGGTGAGCTTACAGGTGAAACATTGTTTGACATGTAGAATTACCTCCAACTTTTTTGCCAAGTGGCAGTTCCATTAATTAAATTAATTAATAATTTGAAAATCCACTAACTATCTTACCATTCTTCCTGCTTAAGGGAAACAACTGTATTAATAAATCAAGAAGAACATTTTTCCCCTTCAATCTTACTACTCTTCACAAAAAATACAATCGTTTTCAACAAATTTAGCAATTTTTTATCTTGAACGAACTAATAATAGAATAAAGTTTGATAAAAACGTCATTTTTCAGCCGGCAATTCTATAGTGAAAGTACTGCCAAAATGGAGTTTACTATTCACCTTTATCGTTCCACGATATTTATTTACCAGCATATTTACAATACTCAAACCTAATCCTGTGCCCCCACCATCACGTGAACGAGATGAGTCGACTCTGTAAAAACGATCAAATATACGTGTTTGATCTTCCTCTGCAATACCAATTCCTCGATCTGACACTTCAATTTGTACACTTTCATATTGTTTTGAAAGCTTGATTTTAACCCTTGGACTTTTTTCTGAATAGCGTATAGCATTTTGCAGAAGATTGCGTAAAATCTGACCATAGGCATTGTCAGAAATAATTGCCCTATAACTAATTTCTGAATCCACTTCTAATTCAATCGTTGCGTCCGGAGATAATACTTTTATTTCCTCCATAATATCGGTAGTTATCATAAGAATATCAGCATTGTTTTGTAAATCATTCTGTTCTCTTCTTGCAAGTTCTAACATCTCTTCTATAAGCTTTTTCATACGTGTAATTTCGAGTAAGGAAGTGTTTAATGATTCTTCTAAAACAGCTGGATCATCTTTACCCCATCTTTTGATTAACGATAAATGTCCTTCTACTACTTGAATAGGGGTTCTCAGCTCATGAGAGGCATCAGAAATGAATTGTTGCTGGCTAAGGAAGGATTGCTCTAGCTCCCCCATCATCGATCGATATACGGTCAATAAGTCACCAATTTCATCTTTGGCATCGTATTGGAGTTTAATAGGCGCAGTAAAACCCTGTTCTGCCACTTCTGTCATTTCTAGTCTCAAGTCGTCTAGTGGTTTCAATAAAGTAGTCGCTAAAATATATCCTATTCCTGCAGATGCTATGAGGGCCCCTAACCCCAAAATACACATAGCCGTTAAAATATATCGCATAAGGGATACAAATGAAGTCAAAGGATGCGTCAATTGTATATAGCCTGAAAAAGGTCCAATCCTGATTGTCGATGCCGCCAAAAACGTATCTACATTTTCTACCTTTTCTTTCGAAATAGCATATCCGTGATTTGGTAAATTTTCTGGTACTGAAGGCATGATTTTCGTCGAATCATTAATACGTAATATTTCAACTTTATCTTGATTCAGTATACGGACTGTTTGATTCTTATCTACTATAGAATTCATAAGCCCCGTATTTGACTGAATATCATGTATGGTTAAGAAATTACCTTTAGATTCAAAAAACACTGTTAAATCATCCATCGTACGTTTTACGGACTGCTCCTGCTCATTTAAAAGCCATGAGTGGATAGCAATATAAAGGACTGAACAAATAACAGCAAAGCTAACGAAAATGACGACAGCAGATGTAAGTGCCCATTTCCCCTTTAACGACTGGTTCGATAAATAGTGATGGACTCTATTCATTCTCGCATCACATACCCGACTCCACGAACTGTTTCAATGTAACTACTTTCTATTTTAGGTAGTTTTGAGCGCAGGTGTCGGATATAAACGTCTACAACATTTGTTTCCACATCGGATTGATAACCCCATACCTGCTCTAAAATTTGATCGCGGGTACAAACACGATTCTTATTCTCAATTAATAAGCTGAGTAGATCAAATTCTGTTTTCGTCAAACTAAGTATTTCCTCATTGACATAGGCAGTGTATGCCGCAGAATCAATAGTAATATTTTTAAATATTAATCGTTGACCTGTTGATTCGATCGAAGTGTACCGTCTTAAAATAGAGCGAATTCTTGCTAGTAATTCTTCAATAGCAAAAGGTTTGACAATGTAATCATCTGCTCCAGCATCTAGACCCGCTACACGATCAATTACAGCATCTCGTGCGGTTATTAAGATAATAGGTACATCCGATATGGCTCTAATGCGTCTACATACTTCAATTCCATTTAATTCAGGAAGCATAACATCGAGTAAAATGACATCGAATTCTTGCTCTAGAGCCGTATCTAAACCAACACGGCCGTTAGAACAAACTGTCACTTCAAATTGTTCATGCTTCAGTTCTAATTCAATAAATCGCGCAATGTTTTTTTCATCTTCTACTAATAGAATATGCTTTTGCATTGAAAACACCTTCCATCTTTAACTTGAAAAATGATATGAGTTTTTCCCTTTTGTTTTTTTCGCTAAATATAGTGCCTCATCTGCTTTATCTAGCAAGTCTTCTATTGAATGACCATTCTCAGGGAAAGAAGCAATTCCAATAGACGAGGTAGGCGAAAAGTGTTGTTCGTTAATAGTCCAACCATCTTTTAATGTTTGTTGAATACGTTTAATCGTATTTTTCACTTGTTGTTTTCGAATGTATTGGTCTTTAGACATATTAGTTAAGACAACAATAAATTCGTCTCCACCTATTCGACTAACTATATCTAAATCGCGAACACTGGAAACAAGTGCAAGTCCAAAATTACGGATAAAGTCATCTCCAACATCATGACCGAAATCATCATTCACCTTTTTAAATTCATCTCCATCAATATAGAGCAATGTAATAGCATAATTTAGAGCAATCGCTTCTTTGACTAACTTAGTAAATTCCATCAATAAGTAACGTCGATTTGGTAGCAACGTCAAACTATCATGATAGGCCATAAAGCGCAACTGATCTTCCCTTTTCTTACGATGAGTAATTTCCCTAGCGACACTTACATATTGGAACACTTCGTCACGCTCAGCATCCTTTACTGCTGTAAGATAGGTTTCAGTCCAAAAAGTTTCTCCATTTTTCATTTTAATTTGTAAATCAATCTGTACGTCCCCTTCTTCCAATAGAGTCGATGAAAATTCACTCTTTAACAATTCCTTACTATCATCAGACATCATATCAAAATAGAAACGTCCAAGTAGCTCGTCCTTTTCAAAGCCAAGTCGTTTTATATGGTTCGGGGAAACATAAATGATTATTCCATCATCGTTCGTAATGACAATCAAATCATTCGTATTTTCGGTGATAAGTCGGAATGTTTTTTCAATATTCCGAAGGCTGGTCATCATAATTTTTTTATCAGATACATCAAAGCAGACAGAAAGAAAACTATCAATTTCTCCATTATTGCTGAAGATTGGAACAATCGTGGTGTCCATCCAGTATCGGTTACCGTATTTAGAATGATTGCAAATTTCGCCGCGCCAAGTTTGACCATTTAGTAACGTTTTCTGCATTTCTTCATAAAATGAAGAAGGCTGATTCCGTGAATTTAATATCTTATTCGAATTTCCAATTAGCTCATCTGCACTATATTGACTTGATTGTGCATAACGCTCATTTACAAATTTAATGACACCATTTTTATCGGTAATACAAATATTAGCCGCTGAATTCAGAGCCCCTTTATAACTATCAAGCATGTGATTTACCTGACGTAAATCTTCTTTTAATTGAATATTTTTCGTTAATTCTAACCATTGAATATAAATAGCTACAACTTGGTTATTAGTAGTGATTGGCGAAAAACTGACAAGGAATTGACTCTCAGTGCCATCCGCTTTTTTATGTGTATATAAAACGGAAGGATGCCCTCTTCCATTTAATGCGTCTTGGAGATGCTCTGCGAACGATTCATGATCTTCTGGTGAAACAAGCTGAAAATCAAAAAACAACCTCCCTTTCCACTCTTCAATTTTGCAGTTAAAGTACTGCTCAAATTTAGGATTACCATCAAAAAAGGTTAAATCATTAGCTAATACAATCGTTGGATCCATTTTCATGTCAAAAAGTGATTGTAGAAATAAGTTTTTTTCCTCCATCACTTTTTGCTGTGAAATTTCTTTCGTAACAGCAAGTATATATTGCTTTCCGCCATATAAAATTGGCGTAACGGTTGTTTCATTCGTGCGTTTAGTGTCAGAGAATAAATAGAAATCTCGGTATTGGAGCAATTGCTGTTTCTCGATGGATTCATTGTAATATTTAACTATCATCTCAACGACTTCTGTTTCTAAACAAGCAGATAAACTTTTGTCTATTGGCGACACGTCAAAAACAACTTCAGCTGCACGATTTATGTATACGTATTGATATTCACCACTGACTTTTTCCATTAAAAAAACAAAATCTAAACAATTTTGATACAGCGCATCAAACTGCTCTTTAGTAATCAGATTGCTATTCAATATTGCCACCTCTTCAAGAAGTTAAATAAATAGATGCTGTTTTTGTCTCTGCATAAGTAATTAGAGATTCATAAGCTTTTTGTTCATCTGTTTCCTTAACAGATTGCCACAACCATTCGTTTTCGGTGTTCAACTCTAATTCAGCTACAAATGTTGCATTCCCAATTAGTTTTAAAACGTAATCCCCTTCATTATGTATCACATGACATTGAACAAAGCCACCAGGGTTATAGACTGTTACTTTACTAGCTGAAACTACTCCCTCTATAGAAGAAACTAATGCAGATGCTGTCATCGCCGTGCCGCAAGCGTTGGTAAAGCCTACTCCACGTTCATATGTACGGACGTAAATTGAATCCTCATCCATCGGATACACATAGCTCACATTTACGCCGTCTGGACAATATTCATTATCTCCATTTAATTTACTTGATAATCTTTCTTGATGATGTGTACTGGATATTTTATCTGCCTGTACAATTCCGATTAAATGTGGGTTTGGAACTGAAACAGCTGTAAATGAAATATCATCAGCAAATTCCTCAATTACTTCATTGCGAATTTGTTGGTTGTTTTTGTAAAGCATTGGTAAAGAAGCCAAGGCAAAAGATACTGGTGCAATTTCAACAGAATATGTAGGAATGCCACCGAAAATTGATACTTCTTTTTGCACCTTTAAGACAGCTTTCATTGTTTCAATTAACGCCTCTGAAACGTTATATTTTTCACAAATATAACGAGCGACGCAACGTAAACCGTTGCCACACATAGATGCCTCTGATCCGTCAGCATTAATGACACGCATTTTTGCGAGTCCTATTTTAGATGGAGCGACAAGCAGTAGGCCATCTGCTCCCCCAAGATTATCTTTTTTACAAAGCCAAATGCCAAGTTTAGACCAATCCATACTTTTTTCATCATTTGTTTCAAATATGTAAAATGTATTGCCTGAACCATGAACTTTATGTAATTGCATTAACATATACAACCCCCCGTATTCTCTCTCTATATATATCATAATTCTATTTTGTCAAGCATACAACTGTATATGTTTCATTTAATGCTAGTAAATATTACAAATTTATTTTTTCATGTTTTTTTCTTTGCAAATCAGGAAAAACTTAGTATAGTTAAATTGCAAAATAATTTCATAAAATGATTCCTATTTTTTTATAGAGTCAATAGGGAAGGCAAATGGTGCGCCACCAGTAGTCATGCTGGTTCTAGTGGGTTCGATTCCCACCCCGAAATTTTTTATGCAACATTATATGAAAAATTTCGAGGGGGCTAGGACCTGCCATTTATTTGGACGTTCACCCCCGTAAAGGAGGCGTTTCGCTTGATTAAGCGACGTGAATTACACGAATGTAACGATCTTTATGAGTTACTAAAACACCCATCTGTCTTCCCTTTTGTGCGTCAGAAAGCTAATAGTGCCGATGAGTACTGGTTTTTGACTAACCAACTAATGGAAGACGAGGAGAACGGTAAAGCCGTTTCTCGTACGATAACCGATGACTGGGGACAACCCATCGGCACAATTACCGTCTATGATGTGCAAGACGGCGCTGGCTTTTTAGGCACTTGGATCGGTACCCCACACCAAGGTAAGGGATACAACCAGAAAGCAAAAGAACTCTTCTTGCACGAACTGTTCTTTGATCTAGAGTTCCATACCGTTTTCTTGCGCATTCGCACCGAAAACACTAAATCCCTTCGTGCTGCCGAAAAAATTGGCTATATAATGGATGCCAAAGAAAGCCACCCATCCTTGTACGAACAAATCAACCAAGGTGACAAGCACTTCGAATTAATGAAAATCCAAAAAGACTTCTTTTATTTATATACAGCTAGTCAGAACAAAGAAGAAGAAGAACAAGCAATGTAAACTTAAATGCTAAAGCGGCCCGTTTAGCCCCGACAAGCACTGGAACTTTCGAATCGAAAATATCTTTTCAATTTTCGACCGAGAAAGTGGAAGTGACCTCGAGGGGCTGGCCGCTGAAGCTGGATATTCCTAAATGCTGAAGGCGCTCGTTCAGCTGTTAGGTCGTTGGAAGGCGGAAGCCAAAGTCGCTTTTTGACTTTGAGCGCCCGACTGAAACGACCCGAACAGCTAGCGCCTGAAGCTGGATATCTATCTTAATGCTGAAGCGGCCCGCTCAGCCCCGACAAGCACTGGAAGGCTCGAATCAAAGGCGCTTTTCGCCTTTGACCGAGAGACTGATGTGACCTCGAGGGGCTGGCCGCTGAAGCTGGATAACCTAAATGCTGAAGGCGCTCGTTCAGACTCGACAGGCGTTGGAGGGCTCGAACACAAGACGCTTTTTGTCTTGTGTCGAGAGACCGAAACGACCCGAGAGTCTAGCGCCTGAAGCTGGATATTCTAAATGCTAATGGCGCTCGTTCAACCTCATAATGGTATTTCATTAAAAGAAGCTTTCACAAATGTGAAAGCTTCTTTTTTCTTTTGGCTCTGTTAAAATCTAATGTTGAACGAAATTATTAATCACCTTTCAAATGATAGATTAGTTGCACAACGCCAGAAGAAAACGTTTTTGTATCAACTATTTTTAAATTCAACCTCTGTTTTATATCAATAAACATCGGTTTCCCTTCTCCCAAAATAACAGGGTGAATAGATAATCTAAATTCATCAACAAGCCCTAAATTTATAAAAGTTGTAATGAGACTTGCTCCGCCATATAGCCAGATGTCTTTACCAGGCTTATTCTTCAATTTATTTACTTCTTCAAGAATATTTTCATTTATAAATATTGCTCTATTATCAGTCTCTTTTTGTGTTCTGGAAAACACATATTTCTCTTTACTATGAACCAATTCCCAAATTTCTTTTTCGGTATCAGATTCTTTAGATTTTGGAATATATTGTCCCCATAGATCGTAACTTTTTCTACCATAAATAATAGCATCAATTTCATTCAAGAAATTAGTGAACCCCATATCAGGGTCCATAATGCACCAATCAACTTCTCCATTTTTCCCTTCAATAAAACCATCTAAAGTAACTGCTAAATCTAAAATTATTCTTCTCTGTTTTACGTTATTTGACATAACTTTTTCTCCTTTTATCATTTTCTTCTGCCCCGATATTCAATATTTCATTATCGACAGCATGTTAAAAGTTACTGAAAGTCCCAAAATAATCTGTACCCCTTTAAATAAGGATTACAGAACGAATTTAGATATTCGCAGGCTATTATAAACATCTGTCATTTCAAATACAATTGAGGTTGAAGGTTCAACATAGCGTTTAACTCATTGATATACTTGTTCTTTTTTTGTGATAACTTGTCGATATACTTTAATAAGTTGCTTAACGTTTTCTCACCTTAACACCCCGAATACTTGTTCTTACCCTGATTTTAACAAGTATTCAGGGAAGTATCAAATATCAACATTTACTTTTAACTAAGCCTTTCTTTTAAAAAATCCATACGCTATTGAATTCACAAAGCCCCTCTTTTTTCTACATAAAAAAGGACATTAACTATATTTATAGTTAATGTCCTTTTTATGAAGCTATCTCAGTTAGAGACATTTTCGTTATTTAGTATAATTTAATATCAACTCTACCATTTCATCTGGTGTTTTAGGAGATTCTGTTTCTCGCATTTGCTTGATTAAACCTTCTTTATGTTGCTTTAGGCTAAGTAGGGCTTCCATAAATGTTTTATTCGTTAAATCATCTTCTTGTAAAACTTCAGCTAAACCTTGTTCAAAAAATAACTTAGCGTTCAGAATTTGATCGCCACGTGATTTTTGTAGAGATAACGGAATAAGTAACATTGGTTTTTCCAAAGCTAAAAACTCAAAAATAGAGTTTGAACCCGCTCTTGATACGATTAGATCTGAAGCGTGTAATAGGTCTGGCAATTCTGTCGTTACATATTCAAACTGCTTATAGCCAGGCATATTCACTAAAGCTTCATCTATATGCCCTTTTCCGCAAAGATGAATAACATTGTGGTTTTCTAAAAGTTGTACAATATTAGCACGTACTGCATCGTTAATAAATTTAGACCCTTGGCTCCCACCCATAATTAGGATTACTTCTTTTCTTTCTTTAAATCCACATAATGCTAAGCCTGTTGCTTTTCGTCCTTCAAATAAAGCCGGGCGAATAATTGATCCAGTGCAAGAGGCTTTTTCTGCTGGTAAATGCTTAAGCGTTTGTTTGAATACAGTGAAAATATGCGAAGCAAATGGTAATGATAATTTATTTGCAAGACCTGGTGTAACATCAGATTCATGCGCAATAACTGGAACACCAGCCATTTTTGCTGCCATAACAACAGGTACCGATACAAAGCCGCCTTTAGAAAAAATCGCTACAGGTTTTAATTTACGAATAATCGTTAATGCTTGTGCAACACCTGCTAAAACTCTGAACGGGTCTGTAAAATTTTTCATTGAAAAATAACGTCTTAATTTACCGCTTGAAATTGCATGATATTGGAGGTCAGGGAATGCCTGGCCGATAATTTCTTTTTCAATGCCCTCTTTAGAGCCAATATAGTGTACCTCATAGCCTTTTTTAAGGAAAGATGGTATTATAGCCTGATTGAGTGAAACGTGGCCAGCTGTACCCCCACCAGTTAATATTATTGTTTGGTTCGTCATTATTATTCTCCTATTCTGCTAGAACAATGTATGAACTGCTTTGTATTTACTAGAACAGCTACTTATTTTACTATACGAAATCACAATAGAAAAGATGTCAATTTATACTTGGAGGCGAATTACATGCATGAAACAACTACGATGAGAGAGAAATGGACAGTCATGCTGAAAATTGTGTTTCCGATCTTAATCACCCAAATTGCTTTATACTTAATGTCGTTTTTCGATGTCTTAATGTCAAGTAAATATAGCACTGCTGACTTAGCAGGTGTTTCCATTGGTTCTTCGATTTGGTTGCCTGTTTATACAGGTTTATCAGGAATTCTTTTATCCATAACACCTATTGTAGCACAATTTGTCGGTGCAAAAAGACAGAAAGAAGCGACATTTTCAGTTCAACAAGGTTTTTATGTTGCAATTGTATTAGCAATAATTATTTTTGGACTATTAATGGCGGGCATTAATCCCCTATTAAATGCGATGACTTTAGAACCTGAAGTTCAACGCGTTGCACATGATTATTTGATTGCTATGAGTTTTGGTTTAATTCCACTATTTGTATATAGCGTACTACGCTGTTTCATCGATGCACTTGGAAAAACTAGAATCTCGATGTTCATCACTTTACTAGCTACACCTGTTAACATTTTCTTTAACTACTTATTAATATTTGGTAAATTTGGCTTTCCTGAGCTTGGAGGAGTAGGCTCTGGGGTGGCTTCTGCCGTAACTTATTGGATTATTTGTGTTGTGGCAATTGTCATTACGATGAAGGGTCAACCATTTAAAAACTTTAATTTGTATGTCAATTGGCCAAAGATCCACTTTGCAAAATGGCTCGAGATTTGCAAAATCGGGGTACCTATCGGCTTATCTATTTTTGCTGAAACAAGTATTTTCTCAGTTGTTGCAATCATGATGAGTAATTATAGTACTGCTGTTATTGGAGCCCATCAAATTGCGATGAACTTTGCAAGTCTTACCTATATGATGCCATTGAGTATTGCAATGGGTGCAACTATCTTAGTTGGCTTTGAAGTTGGTGCTAAACGTTTCAAAGATGCACGTATTTATAGCTATATATCAGTAATGACGGCCGTTATTTTCAGTTTTATTTCCGCCACTATTTTAATCATTTTCAGAGAACAAATAGCCGGTGTATATTCTACAGATCCACAAGTACTCACGCTAGCAACCCAGTTTTTAATCTATGCGGCTTTCTTTCAATTGTCCGATGCCATACAAGCACCGGTACAAGGCGCATTACGTGGGTATAAGGACGTAACGATTACTTTCATAATGGCGATGATATCGTATTGGGTAATTGGATTACCTCTTGGCTATGTTATTGCAAATTATACAGATTTAGGTCCATTTGGTTATTGGATTGGTCTTATTAGTGGACTTACAGCTGGCGCCATTACATTGAGCTTCCGTCTTATTATTGTTCAACGGAGAGCGAAAAAAGAGTCACAAGAAAACTCCTCTATTGCTCAATAGAGGAGTTTTTTTCTTCTAATAATATGGCTATTACTGTAGGATACCCGTTCTTTCAATTGTGACTTTCATCTCCGGCTTTAGTGTTAATTTAGCAAATTTCTCACCCCAATTTTTTTTATCCCATACTTTTGGGTGGAATGCACGCATTTTTTGACCAATCCCTAATGGATCTGACTGAGCATCTTGGAGTTTTTTTAGTACTCCTTCAACATCCTCTTGTACTTTTTTTGTCAAAAATTTATCTACGTCCTTCCTTACATTATTTTTGTATAACTTATCATGAGGATATTCCTCAATATTCACATTTAATTTGTACTTTAAATGCACAGTAGCAGTTGTCCCTTTCTCCTCTATTTTCCATTTTTTCTTTACTCTAATCACATCAAGAGATACGGGAAATTTCTCTCCATCCTTTTCCCACATATATGTCATCCTTGCATTAGTTCCTTTTTCACCCATTAATAAAGTAAGCAGTAACGATTCTTTTGGATCTAACACTGTGCCAGTAAAAACTTGTTCTTTAAAGAGAGCAAGACCTGCTGCTATAGGAGTACCTCTTTTTTTATCTTTATTGAGATAGGGTAATACTAGATCTTTACCTTTTTCAAGAATTAATAAGCATACCTTCTGAAGTGTTAATTTAGGAAAAATACTATTTCTTTCAAAACTTTCAATAAAGCGCTGATAATATTCACCAACATCACTTGGTAGTTGATGTCCTATATCTATAAATTCTTTTACAGAACCACCATCTGTTAAAGCAACTTTTGCTGTTATTGGACTTTGTGGATTACGAAAATAAATATCAAGATAATCATAAAGTGGTGTTGTAGCACTATCTTGATCGATTAAAAGTGTTGATAGTTCTGACAAATCAAGAGTTTGTTCAACTTTTAAATCCGCATGATTCCGCACGTCCCTTGTTGATGTACCAGATCCTTCAATAACCACATATTTTGTTGGATCGTTTGGGGTGGTTGGGTAAGCATAGTAGCCTTTCATGTCACCTATATGCCCTTCAATGCCAGCAAGTGAAACAACAGACAAGTTTTTATATAGTCGTTCATCCCAACAACCAACGAGCAATGTACTTACTACGATGATGATGAAGACTCTTTTAAACATGGCTGCTTCCTCCTTCTGTTCATAAAAACAATAATAATCGGGAATACAATAGCAAATGGAATATACCCATAGTGCAAATTATCTCTAATTTTTTCAATGAAATTAACTCTTAAGAAGAGTAACGGCAGGATAACTAATGCCAAATGTAATACAACGATTTGTAATTGTGGGTGTTTTCGCTTTTTTGAAAAATGAACAACTCGAATCGATAACCCTAATAATGTAACATTAATAATACTCCAAGTTAGCCAAATATAAATAAAGAAAATATCCAGTCGCTTAACAAATGTAACTTCTTGGGATTTCAAAATGTACATAATTGGTTCAGGTATAATTTTAAGTTCATCAAGTGAAAAATAAAGTTGCGAACCTACAACAGAGGCTATAGAAAAAGTACCAACAATCAATTGATAGAGTATTAATGGCTTCCATTTAATAATTTGACTATTTTTCACGAATACTCTGAATATAAAGTAAAGTTCAACACCCATATAAGCAGTTTGAGATTTTTGAAGACCTAGTAGCCATTGTTCCCCAGAACTCGTTCCAATTGGGAGAATATTTGTCCAAACTAAATCAAAAGTACTCATTAATATAAAAATAAGAAATATCACAATTAACGGCAGTAGAATAACACCTAAATTAACAGCCGTTTCGGGTTGACTTAAATTAGCGTAAAGAGAGACTGAAACGATGAGGCAAATTACCAAATAAGTCGGTGTACTTGGAAACCCCCAGATAGCTAATGTATAGTCGATATAAGCCAAATAACTGACGCACAAAATGATCCACCATATTTTATAAAGTAGAGCAAAAAATGAATTTAACTTTAACTTTTCATAAAATTTTTCATAAAATAGCAATTGAGCGAAATGAAACAACGTGAATACTATGAAAATCAACCAAGAATCTCTTCCACCACTATTAATAAGTTCCGTTTGAAAAGAAATATATGAAACACCCGTTTCAACAATGAAAAGTATTAAGAAAAATTGAACACGTGAAAGTTGTAATTTCATTGTTTCTCCTCATACCCTTTTGGTTGGAATGAAGTAGGTTGGGCCTTCGCTTTAATAAATGGTGTTCTAAAGAATATTTTCTTGAATTCTGATGGTTGAAATGGTACAACAGGTGAGAAGTATGGCTGATTTATCGATTTTAAGTTTAATAAATGTATAAATAATATGAGTACCCCTATAGTGATTCCAAAAAATCCAAACAAGGATGCTGCAAACATGAAAGGAAACCGTAATATACGGACAGATGTATTTAATTCATTTGATGGAACTACAAAACTTGAAATTGCCGTTAGGGCAACTATAATAACCATCATATTGGAAACTAATCCTGCGTTGACAATAACTTCACCAACAACGAGACCACCGACAATCCCAATAGTTTGAACGACTGATTGTGGTAATCGAATACTTGCCTCTCGAATCAATTCTATTATAATTTCTAATATTAGTGCCTCAATTATAGGTCGATATGGTATTTCACTAACATCCATTTTCACTTTTTTGCTTAGCTCTAATGGAAGAATTTCAAAATGAAAACTAATAATTGCAATATAAAAAGCCGGCAGAAAAACCGCTGTAAAAAAACTCAACAAACGCACTATTCTATAAAATGAACCTACTAATACACGTGAGTTGTAATCATCAGGTGATTGATAAAATGAAAAAAACGTAACAGGTGCAATTAACGCTGTCGGTGAAATATCGCTTATAACAACTACTTTTCCTTCTACTAAATTACCTACAACTCGGTCAGGTCTTTCAGTATTTAAAAGCTGTGGAAAAGGAGAGTATATTGAATCTTCCAAGTAGTCCCCTAACAACCCAAGACTATATAAATCCTTCGCATCTATTTCATTTAGTCTTTTTTCTACTTCTATGAGTGTTTCTTTATTTACAACGTTACTAATATATAAATAATATATTCCCGTATTTGTTTCTTTACCAATTTTCATTTGCTTTACGACTAATTCTGGAATATGTAGACGCTTTCGAATAAGTGCCATATTCGTATCAAAATTTTCCACTAACCCTTCATGAGATCCTCTAATAATGTGTTCATTGACAGGCTCATCTGGCGTACGATGTGCAATTTCCGGTAAGTTAATACGAACTACTTTATTTTTACTAAGTAAAATAATAAGTGTTTCCCCACCACAAACATAACCAACTGCCTTTTCCATATTAAAAACTTCTATAGTGGAAGAAACGGAGTCTGACCATTTCGCTTCTTCTTGCTCAGCTTGAAATTTAACAACATCCAGTTGCTCTTGAACATCTTTTTTATTTAGCAGGGAACTGTAATAACAAATAACAGCGAATGGCTCACCTGGCCAATCGATTTCGCGAGCTACAAAATCTGCTGAGTTATAAAAGGTCTTTTGTAGTTGCGATATAAATGTTTCAATTTGCTGCATTAAGTCTCCCCCCTTTTTAGATTAGTATAGGAAAGTTCAAATGAATCTAATCGAACTTTTTAAGTTTAGAACAAAAAAACCAGCTCTCAATATTGAGAGCTGGTTTACTATATATACTATTCTTTATTTTGCTTTAATAAATTGTTGTGTCCAGTAGTTACCATTAGCAGCATAACCTACACCAATATGAGTAAATGTTGTGCTCATAATATTAGCACGATGACCTGGTGAGTTCATCCAACCTTTTACAACTTCTTCTGGTGTCTTTTGACCCATAGCAATATTTTCTCCAGCAGCACTGTATTGAATACCAAGTGCTTTCATACGGTCAAATGGTGAACCAAATGTAGGACTTGTATGTGAGAAATATTTATTTTTTTGCATATCAAGTGATTTCTCACGTGCTGCACCCATCAAAGCTTTATCTGATTTAAGAGCAGCTAGTCCAGCTTTTTGACGCTCAACATTAGTTAACTCAATAACTTTTTGTTCGAATTGTTCTACAGTTGATGATGTAGAGTTACCTGTATTTCCATTTGACGAACTGTTGCCTGAGTTACCTGTGTTACCATTTGACGAATTGTTGCCCGAATTATTTGAGTTACCATTTGATGGTTTGTTCTCTGGTTTTGAAGTATTGCCACCTGATGGTTTACTTGTATTGCAATTATACTTATAAGTGTATTTATTTGTTTTACTAGTATACTTATAAGTTACCTTACAAGGCTTAGCACCTTTATATGTTGTTTGCGTTTGCTTCACTGTATCTGATGAGTTTGTAGAAGCTGAAGCTTCCGCAGTTCCCGCCTGTACGCCCATTAGCATAACGAGACTCATTGGTAATAACCATTTTTTCATGTTTTATTCCTCCTTGTCTACAAATATCGTAACAAGGGATTTTTGTAATAAAGTGACCAGTTATTGCTACTTTGTCCAATTAAGAATAAAAACGCCTTGATTTCAATCACGAACAGGCTATGAAATTGTGCAAATTTAGCAATCTATCGTTTTATTACTAGGAAGATTGGGTTGACACCAAAAAAAATGGGCTTTTATATTACAAAGTACCAACAACTTCGAGTTCATTCACATTTTCACCAATGATAACGATGTTAGGTGGCATCTGCATATATTCAGGCATCCATTGAGTTAAACCATATGCATATTGAAAGAGCATGGGATTTTTCATACCTTTAATAGGAACATACCCTTTCATGCGATAAATAGTTGAAGGAATTGTTCGAAGCCACTCTTCAAATACTTCTTTTTCTACTGGTTCAGTGAATGTCACTAATCGAGAACTTAAATGCATATGACTTATTGGTGCTGATTCAATGTTAATTGGGCGAGCTGTTGCATGTAGGCTTTGTAAATACTTTAAAGGTACTCGACCATTAGTTGTTTGTAATAACTGCGCATGCGGATTTAAAGATTGAATTTCAAATGTTACTTTTGCTCGTTCTTCTTCTGTTAGTAAATCTGATTTATTGGCTAGGATAAGAGGCGCATGTCGGATTTGTTCTAAAAACAGCGATCGTACTTGAGGTGATAATTGATCACGTTCTAGCCAGCGTTTACTATCTGCCACTGTAACGATCCCTTTAATATTCAATTGATCGGCAAAAAGAGGCGAATATACAGCATCTAATGCCTCTACCGGATGTGCGGCCCCAGTTGTTTCAATAATGAGTACATCAAACTCTGATTCTGCTAATAATGTTTGTATTTGAGCTTCTGTTTTTTCTGATCCTGAGCAACATATGCAGCCATTTAGCATTTCTTTTAATGGAACATCCTCTTCCACTGCTTGTGAATCGAAATTTAATTTACCTAGTTCATTCATAATAATTGCTGGTTTAATATTTTGTTCTTTTAATTGACGGATTACATCTGTCATCATAGATGTTTTACCGCTTCCTAAAAATCCACTAAATAGATATACATCAACCATGTAAATCATCCTTTCTTCTATATGAATGCATGAAAAAGCTGACCTCCTAAGACGGTCAGCTCTTCATACATTTCTTTTTGTCACTAAATGTGATTTTATATTATTTTGAACTGCTCTTTTGTTTCATTAATTGCTTAGCTTTTAATAACTGTGGATCGTCTTTTTTGATTTTCTGACGAAGCTCTTCCATTAAAGCGTATGTTGATTGGCCTTTTAAAACGCCAGTTTCTTTAAGTTTTTGGTCTTTTTGGAATGCCATAACTGCAGCTTTTGTTGAAGCATCAAATAGCCCATCAACTTTACCTGGTGAGTAACCTACTGCTTTCAACATTTTCTCAGCAGCCTTCACTTGATCTGATAAAGAACCTTCTTTCATAACTTTTTCAGGATCAAGATACGGTAATGAAACATAAGAAGGATAATCTACTTTAACAGTTGGTTTAATACCTTTTTCATGAATCCAGTTACCTTCAGGTGTTAACCACTTAGCTGTTGTAAATTTCAAGTTCGAGCCATCTTTTAAGTTACTAGCAGTTTGAACTGTTCCTTTACCAAATGACTTCTCACCAATTAATGGGATATTAGCAGATTCACTAAGTGCTCCAGCTAAAATTTCAGAAGCCGAGGCACTACCACCATCGATTAATAATGACACTGGTACTGTTACTTTACGTCCACCTTGTGCTTCTATTACTTCTTTTTTACCAGTTTTGTCCTCTATTTGCATAACAGGTTCCCCTGTTTTAACAAATAAACTAGCGATATTAACAGCAGAATCAAGTAAACCACCTGGATTTTGACGCACATCAACTATAAGTGATTTCATTCCTTTAGCTTCCATATCATCAAGTGCTGTTAATAATTCTTTATATGTGTTATTAGAGAAGGTTGTAATTTGTATATGCGCAACTTTCCCGCTTAACATTTCACTATAAACTGTTTCAATTGGAATATCGTCACGAACAATTTTCATCTTTACTTTTTTCTCACTATCACCACGAACAATTTCAAGTGTTACAGATGTTCCTTTTTCACCACGAATTAATAATACAGCTTCAGAAGATGTCATCCCAGAAATACTTTTACCATCAACTGTAGCTATGATATCGTTTGGTAAAATCCCTGCTTTTTCAGCCGGTGAGTTTTTAATCGGTGAAACAACTACGATATTGCCACTTTGCTCTTGAATTTCAGCCCCAATACCTTGGAAGCTAGAAGAGATACTTTCATTGAAATTGGAAGCTTCCTCTACATTCATATAATCTGAATAAGGATCCCCCAGTGCCTCAATCATACCGTTGATCGCACCGTTTACTGCTTCTTCTGTATCAATGTCTTTGTAATAGTTTGCTTTTAATTCATCAAATGCGTTAAATAGTTTTTGGAATTCTGTATGAGTCGGCGTACGAACTTCTACAACTTTTTTCTCCCCAAATGTTAGCGCAAAGATTGTTAAACCAGATGTAAATAATATTAAAACAATTACCATCATGATTAACGCAAAAGGTTTAATACGTATGTATTTGCCAGCGGGCTTTACATCTTCGAAATTTTCTTGTTCATCATTTGGTTGTTCGTTTTTTTCTGGTTCCACTTTGTTCTCGTCCATTTATTTCACCACTTTCAATCTTCAAGTGTTTTAAACACTAATACCATAATATAGTACGGCTCTTTCAACGTCAATCAAGCCCTTTCATAGAGATTGAAATATCACTATTTGTATTATCTCATTTAACTTATTTGAACTATACATTGAATTTACTAGATACTTTTAGTGGCTTTGGATTTAAAGATCCAGTTGGAAATTGGTTAAGTGCCTGCAATATACTTCATCCAGGACAGTAAATTACAAAGACCACCTTCAAAAGGCGGTCTGATCACATGCTAATTAAATTTTTTGATAGATTTGATTGCAATATTACCCGAAAGTAATAAGCCTGATAGTACTAATACAGTTGCAATAATATCATAAAATGTAATTGTTTCATTTAAAAAGAAGGCAGCCAATACATAGCCAAAAATCGGTGTCATAAATAACCAATTATTTGCCCTAACTGCATCCTGCTTCAACAAGTAAAACCATAGCAACATCGTAGCGATTGATATTACTAACACTAACCATATTAACGATCCGACTAAATAATAATCCAAATTCAAAAAGTATGTATCTTTTTCTAGCATAAATGTTATAGGAATTAATACTATCCCCCCTATAAGCACTTGCCAAGTATTAATAACAATATTCGGTAGGTTTAAATTGGCTTTTTTAAAATAAACACTCCCAATTGCCATTGATATCATACCTACCCCTAGAATAAGTAAGCCTATTCCTTTTACTTCACTGTGTGTGATTGATGGCCAAATAGCTATTAATAAACCAACAGCAGCAACAGTCATCCCTATCCATTCTTGTATAGAAACTGTTCTTTTCAGCCAAATGTAGGACAGAAAAGCAACGATAAAAGGATTAGTAGTAACAAATAAATTAAACAAACCTGCAGATACATAATTTAACGCCCAGAAGGATGCACCTAAATAAATTGTAGTATTCAATAGTCCTAAAACAAATAAGGGTTTCCATTCCTGTTTCTTAGGCCAAGGATACTTTTTCCTAATTAAATAAACAAAAAGAAATAGTAATATGCCTGCGATTAAAAATCGACTGGTAGCCAGTAACATTGGAGTTGTAGAATATAAACCAAATTTTGTAGCTATAGCTGCAGACGACCATAAAAATGTAAAAAATAAACCCACTGCTGTTTTCATCTTCTCGCTCCTTAAAACAAGTAATCTTTGAAATGACCTTAAATCAAGTCCATAACTAATTTTTACATACATTTGATGAGCGATTTTTTCTGAATATCAGATTTTTTTAACTAGTTGTCGTATATTGAGCATTCTCTATTTTTTTGTCTCTGATTTTTTCGATACATACTCGGTGTAACTCCTTCATGTTTTTGGAATAATCGCGTAAAAGAGGATTGATATTCTAAACCAACTTGAATAGCAATATGTAAAATAGGTAATTCTGTATCTCTCAGTAATTCTTTAGCTTTGTTCAATCGTACGTCTTGTATATATGCCGAAGGTGTTTTACCAGTTTCTTTTAGAAACCATTCAGAATAATATGAACGATTGTAATGTTCAAGAGAGGCAAGGTCATGCACTGAGATATTTTCATGATAATTTTCATGGATATATGTAATGGATTTAGCTTGTTGTTCTTGTATTAAACATCTGGAGATATATGGATACAGCTCTTTAACTGCAGATCCATTCCCTGACTGTTGTTCAAGTTCATTTAGTAAGAGATATCGAATCCCTTTCCATTGATTATTCAGCTCATAGGATATTTACCTATTTTGTAATTGCCTCTCGTTAAGCATAAAAAGAGGGATATCTAATTAAAAACTCATTACGTTCAACCGAATGAAATGTATGATGACATTCAGGAGGAAGAAAAAATATTGTTTCAGGATCCAGTAAAAGCTTTTTCGACTCAGTTTGTATAGAAAGTTCTCCTTGAAGAGGGAGGATTAACTGTGCATAATGATGCGAATGCTTTTCTTGAATTGAAGTATAAGTTCTTCGCTCTGCTACAATTTCTCTAATTAATTCCATTACCAATACCTCCAATTTATCCTGTTTCTAATTATTTTTGATTTTTTGCAATTAAGTAGATTCTTATAATAGGGCAATCCACGAAAATAATATGATTAAAATTGAGTTAACATTGAGAGTTGTTCATTGTAAACAAAAAGACTATCAACTTATCATATGGTCCTTATCCTATAAATACGTTTGTTCAATTTACTGATATAAATAAAAAAAAGCAAGCGACCGTTTCAATGCCATTTCTTTAATGGTCATTTGAGGGTCACTTGCTTATTCTTTTCTTTGAATGTTAATCAGAACACTTTAAATATGACTAGTCTTGAATAGCTGCTTCTAATGCAACAACCATCATATCGTTAAACGTTAATTGACGTTCTTCAGATGTTGTTACTTCACCAGTAACGATATGGTCACTTACAGTTAGGATAGAAAGTGCTTGACGGCCATATTTAGCTGCTAAAGTGTAAAGTGCTGCAGATTCCATCTCAACTGCTAAAACACCGTAACGAGCTAACTTTTCATTTTGATTTTCTTCACTATAGAACATATCAGCAGTAAAGATGTTACCCACTTTTAAATTAAGGCCTGCTTCTTTCCCTGCATTATATGCTTTTAAAAGTAAATCAAAATCAGCTGTTGGTGCAAAATCTAAACCATTGAAAATAATTTCATTCATTTTAGAATCAGTAGAAGCACTTTGAGCAATGATGACGTCACGAACTTTAACATCTTTTTGAATTGCTCCACAAGTACCTACACGGATTAACTTTTGGACACCGTATTCTTGCATTAATTCGTTAACATAAATAGAAATTGACGGCACACCCATACCTGTACCTTGTACCGATACACGTTTACCTTTATATGTACCTGTAAACCCTAACATATTACGTACTTCATTATAAGGTGTAACATCTTCTAAATAAGTTTCTGCAATGTACTTTGCACGAAGTGGATCGCCAGGAAGTAGTACGATATCTGCGATATCGCCTTGTTTTGCATTAATATGAATACTCATTAGTATCACTCTTTTCAATAGTATTGTTATTCATCATATTTCTATAATTTGGATATGATGTTACAAGCATTGTACCAAGAAAGTCTGACCTCTGACAATTATTATCTTAAATATAATTTACAAAACCTACATTTATCAATTTATCCTTTTTTGTTAAATCGTTACTTATTTTAGTTGTATTTTAACTCATATAAATACCAAAGTTCATCAAAAACGCGCGCACTCATATCTTCATCTACTTTTTCTTCGATATATCTCGAAAGTATATGAAAATCTGTTGATTGTTTAGGAAAGCTATGATCGTGAAAAGCCGCTTCTGCAAACATAGACTTCTCATCATGTTTTCCACCACCACGAAATGTTTGTACATAACTGTAGAACGATTGATTCATATATATCTCCCTCCTAATAGTTACTTAGTAATGTTTTATTTTTCAAAAAGTATAGAATATTCTCTCATAAAGAAGTAAAATGAACATTATTCAATAGAAATATGGAAAGTTGGTGACAATTTGGTTAAAAATTCAAGAAAAAGTAGTGGAAATGTAAAGAGAAGTGAAAATCAAAGCACTAATAAGTCATCAATTTCAATGGCTTCATTTTTCAAAATAAAAAAGAAGCAAAAAAACATTGAAGTTCATGGACCTATACAATCGAACTTTTTCCGAATGATTCGCGGCCGTATCATTATTAACTTCTTTATACTCATCATTATTCTATCAGCAATGCTTGTTGTTTCCTATTCAAATATGTCTAACCTCCAAAATGAATTAAAGGTGTTCACAGGGAAAAATCTAGTAGAGCAGATGAAAGTAAATAGTTTAGCAGCGGATATTGCGAAACTATCAAACTCTGAACAAAGTTATATTATTACGGGAAAAGATAATTTCTTAAGACAATATAGTCAAGATAAAGACCGCATTGAAGCAAATTTATTAGAGCTTCAAAAAATATTCTCTGATCGTAAAGAAGAGCTAGACCGAATTACTTCCATTGACCAATTTTATGACAATTATATTCAGTATTCGAAGCGACTGATTGATACACGTCAAAAGTCAGGCCTTGAAAATGCTCAAAAACTTGTTCTCGCTGGAAATGGCAAAACAGCTATGGGTTATATAGATGTGCATATTGAAATGATTAATGAAGTATTAACCAAGAAAAACAACGAGCAAATTAAATCACTTGAACGACAAACAGAAATTGCAATGATAATTTTCTTAATTTTAACAATATCATCTATTATTTTGACTATTGTAACGGGTACTATCTTGTTCCGTTCAATTAAACGTAATACATCAGCAATTAATACATCTATTTTAGATATCGCACAAGCTAATGGTGACTTGACAAAACGCGTAAAAGTAAAGACAAAAGATGAATTTGCAGAAATCGCTAATAGTACAAATGTGTTAATCACATCTATTTCAGCATTAGTAAAACGCGTGAGTACACTTGCCGAGAATGTTTCAGCTAGTGGACAACGATTAATGGCTTCAGCAGATGAAAATTCGAATATTATTCAATCAATTGCTGATACAACAGGCGAAATCGCTGAAGGTAGCGAACAAACAATGCTACGGATGAATAACGCAGTTCAAAAGATGAATTTATTAGAAGAGGCGGCTCGTTATTTAAGTACAGATGCTGAACATGTGAAAACAGCAACTGATCAGATGAAAATCGCTGCTGAGCTTGGCGGGAAAACTGTCGAACAGTCATCAAATGTTATGATGATAATAGAAGAAACTATGGCCAATACAACAGAAACCGTTGAAGCACTAGGCAAAAAATCATCCGAAATTACTTCCATTATTCGTACGATTACTGATATCTCGGAACAAACAAACTTACTTGCCCTTAATGCAGCCATTGAGGCGGCCAGAGCTGGTGAACATGGTAAAGGATTCGCTGTCGTTGCAAACGAGGTTCGAAAGCTAGCTGAGCAATCTCAAAAAGCAGCACGCGAAGTAACGGGAATCGTTTCATCAATTCAATCAGAAGTACAAGCTATTGTCACTCAAAACCATGATGGTGTACAAAACGTCATCCGAGGTGTTGAAGTGACAAATGAAACAAATGCTTCCTTAGATAAAATTATCAAACAAACAAACGAAACTGTAGCCATTATTAACAAAATGGTAATTCAAATTGAACAAACTTTAAGCTATAGCCAAGAAGTGGCTGTATCATTTATAGAAGTAAATCAAATTGCTGAGAATACAGCAATGAGTACCGAGCGTTCAGCAGCTTCTGCAGAAGAAGGCTCTGCTTCAATGCAAGAAATTACAGCGTCAGCGATAGAACTATCTCATCAGGCAGATGAGTTAAGAAAAGTAGTTGGGGAATTCAAAGTATAGTGTTCCCATAAAATGACTTGCAAACTCTAATGAGATTGCAAGTTTTTTATTCCCTCTATTGATTTCGCTTTATTAGAAATTACTAAGTTCATACCATTATCCCTGCAAAGCTACACCTTATCAAGACAACCTTACATAGTAATAATTAATAAGCATCAGATACTCTATGTAAACAAAAATGACCGGAGATAGATATTATCATTTCTCTCGGCCACTTACATATTTACATATTCATCATACGTTTTATTACCATGTACTTTGCAGCCGAAAAGATAACATTGAGAAACATAATATGGCTCGAAGAAAATCCTAGGACGGTAGCCTTTTAAAATTCGACCAATCAGTGTATTATATTTTTCATTTGTATGTTGCAAGTCCATAATAGATTCTTCAAGATTTCCCTCTATCCACTCTTCATCCATTGCTTTTGCTTTACTTTCTACAATTTCATCAGTCGTTTCTGTTTTCATCTGGTCTATAATATCTGCGGCTTCTTCTACCCTACCTAATTGAATGAGTGCATAAACATAATGTTCTACCCAATCATACGATCTATCAATTTCTCTCCACCCTATTTCAAATAGAGGTATCGCTTCATCAAAGTAGTTAATTTGTGCATAAAGTTCAGCTACGTTTACGCCACCCATATAATTTTCATCATCTGGATTAACTTTTTTCAGCGTATTAAGTACCGAATCGTGATTGTCTAACTGTAGGTATGAAACCATTTCCGCGTATTTCAAAAAATCACCATCAGTTGCGGACTTTTTATAATGTTCTGCTGCCTTTTCAAAATTGTTCATATTAAAATATGCTGCTGCTAAGTTCGCATGTACTACTTCAGTATCTTTCATCTTTAAAGCATATTCTAAAATCCTGATGGCTGAAATGTATTTTTCCATTCGTAAATATATTTCACCAAGTAAAGCAAAAGGAAAATAATGCTTCGGCTGTTTTTCAATTGCTTCAGCTAAAAGTGGTAAAGTTTTGTAATATTCTTCTGTATCTCTAATATAAAAACATGCTAAGTTATGGAGTGATTGTATATCTCTTTTTTCCATTACTGCTTGCTCTAGCATCATTTGAGCTTCGTCAAATTTAAATTCTAATAATAACTGATTAACAGCTATGTTATTTAAATTCATCTTGTCACCGTCCAATTCAACTATGCAATAATAGCATATTCATATAAAAATTGTACCACTTAAAGAAATTTATAAACTTTTCAAATTAAATTTGCTTCATAATAAGGTTGATATTATTATTTCCACATGGTAAAATTTCATTATTATTAACTTTCAAACAATTTAATATACTTACTTATCAAGAGAGATGGAGGGACTTGGCCCGTCGATATCTCAGCAACCACCCAAAATGTGGCAAGGTGCTAATTCCAGTAGACGTAGTCTTGTAGATAAGGAGATTGACTTCATATTTTGAAGGCCCTCTTCCTTAGAGGGCCTTTTACTTTTTTATAAAGGATGATGACATGATGACAAACAAAAACATTGCGACACAATTAGTTCAGCTCGGAAATCATACCGATCCCAAAACAGGTGCTGTCAACACACCAATCTATCTTTCAACTGCCTATACTCATGATGGGCTTGGTCAATCAACTGGTTATGACTATACACGTACAAAAAATCCGACACGTACCGTCCTAGAAGAAGGTTTTGCTAAATTGGAATCTGGTGATGCAGCTTTCGCCTGTAGTAGCGGGATGGCAGCTGTTCAGTTAGTTCTATCCCTATTTAAATCGGGTGACGAAATTATTTTACCTGAGGATATCTACGGTGGCACATACCGTTTACTCGGTCAATACCAAGAACAATATGCAATCAAATCTCATTATGCAAAATTTTCTTCTGTATTAGAGGTTGAAGGTTTAATTAATGAAAATACTCGAGCTATTTTCATTGAAACACCAACCAATCCATTAATGCAAGAATTTGATATTGAACTTTATGCTAAGCTTGCGAAAAAGCATAGTTTATTATTAATCGTTGATAATACTTTCTTAACACCTTACTATCAACGTCCAATCGAGCTAGGGGCTGATATAGTTCTACATAGTGCAACTAAATACATCGGTGGTCATAATGATGTTCTAGCTGGTCTTGTCGTAAGTAAAGGTAAAGAGCTTAGCGAAAAACTATTCACAAACCATAATGCTGCTGGTGCAACACTGGCTCCAATCGACTCATGGCTACTGCTACGAGGATTGAAAACATTACACCTTCGCATGAAACAACATACCGAAAATGCTAAGCAAATCGCGGCTTATTTAGAACAAGAACCTTTAGTAAAAGACGTACTGTTTGCTGGTAAAGGCGGAATGATTTCCTTCCGTTTACAAAAAGGAGAATGGGTTGGTAAGTTTTTAGAAAGCTTGAAATTAATTGTCTTCGCCGAAAGCCTGGGTGGTGTTGAAAGCTTTATCACATATCCGACTACACAAACACATGCGGATATTCCTGAAGCGGAACGTATTGCTCGCGGTGTTGATGACTCCTTACTTCGTTTCTCTGTCGGTATTGAGGAAGCAGAAGATTTAATAGCGGATTTACAACAAGTTTTTTCTATCTTAGAAAAAGAGGTGTCATCATATGAGTTCAATTAATGAAAATATTGAAACAAGTTTAATCACTGCTTCTACTCGCGGTGATTACGAGCAAAAAACAGGTGCAGTTAATGTACCAATATATTTATCATCTACATTTGATCAGGAGCATTTCGATTCCTTTGGTCCATATGATTATAGTCGTTCTGGTAATCCAACTCGTGATGCATTAGAGAAAACGATTGCTGAACTTGAAGGGGGTACACGCGGATTTGCATTCTCTTCAGGTATTGCAGCCATCGCCTCTGCCTTTATGATATTAGAAGCCGGCGACCATATTGTTGTGACATCTGAAGTGTACGGCGGAACATACCGTTTTGTAACACAAGTGTTAACAAAATTTGGCGTTGAGCATACATTTGCTGACTTCTCTGATTTAACATCAGTAGAAGCGGCTATACGTCCAAATACAAAGGTATTATATATAGAAACTCCAGCTAACCCCCTTCTAGGCATTACTGATATTGAAGGCGTTGTAGCAATTGCAAAGGCAAATGGAGCTCTAACATTTTTAGACAACACATTTATGACGCCTTTATACCAACGTCCTTTAGACCTTGGTGTAGATGTAGTGTTACACAGTGCCACTAAGTTTTTAGGAGGACACAGTGATATTATTGCAGGACTTGCGGTAACAAAAGACGAAGAGCTTGGTAACCGAATCTACTTTATGCAAAACTCATTCGGTGCCATTTTAGGCGCACAAGATTCCTTCTCATTAATTCAAGGGATTAAAACCTTAAATGCGCGTCTAACACAATCGACAGCATCCGCATCCAAACTTGCTCATTATTTAGATGCTCATGAACTGGTAGAAGAAGTTCATTTCCCAGGCTTGAAATCTCACCCAGGTCATGACATCCATGCAAAACAAGCAAAAAGTGCCGGAGCTGTATTATCATTTAAACTTCCTAATCGGGAAATCACTAAAGCATTTGTAGAACATGTTCAAATTCCAATTTTCGCTGTTAGTCTTGGTGGTGTAGAATCAATTCTTTCATATCCAGCCACAATGAGTCACGCAGCTATTCCTAAAGAAGAACGCGAAAAACGTGGTATTACAGACGGTCTTTTACGCTTCTCTGTTGGCCTTGAAAATATCGACGATTTAATCGCTGATTTTGAGCAAGCATTTGCAAAAGCGAAAGAACTTGCTGTTGTAGGTAATAAATAGATGATTATATGAGTCGCTCCACCGATTTGGTGGAGCGATTTTTTTCTTTTTAAGTCTTTTGGGCTCAACAGTTTCAACGAAAATATTTCTGAAACAGAATAAATGAGAATTGTGAGGTAAAGCTATAATTACTCATGCGACTTTTCTTTTATATATAAGGAATTGTTAATAAGGAGATAAATCAATGGGAAATAAAACGAAAACCTTACTCGCTTTATCACCTAATTCATTGATTATGGGCATGATATTGGCTTTAGTTGGTGGATTTTTAGATGCTTATACGTATATCACAAGAGACGCAGTGTTTGCGACGGCACAAACAGGAAATATGGTATTATTTGCGGTGAGAGCCGCAAGTACAGAATATAACGGTGCTATCCTTAATATACCGCCTTTTTTGGCTTTTATAGCAGGAGTCTTGGTAGCAGAATATATAAAAGATAAACATACTAGCCACAGACGAGCTGTCTTACTTTTGGAATTCGCGATTTTATTTATAGTCGGGTGGTTACCTGCAAGTGTGCCAAATATGCTTATCACCATGTGCATTGCATTTGTGTCTTCCTTACAAATTGCTACCTTTAACAAATTGGAAAAATGGAGCTACAATTCAACCATAACAACAGGGAATCTACGAACCGCAGCTCAAGCTTCTTATGCTGCATTCGTGAAACATGATCCAGAATCGATGCGGAAATTTATAGATTTTACTGCTATCATTCTTTCCTTTTTATGTGGTGCTTTAATTGGGACCTTCTTTAGTACTTATCTAGGAAAAACATCCATTTGGATTGCTGCTGGGATTATACTGCTCACCGTAATGTTATATCATAGAAGCAAAGAA
Source organism: Viridibacillus sp. KH_047 (assembly GCF_057838945.1). NCBI lineage: Bacteria > Bacillati > Bacillota > Bacilli > Caryophanales > Caryophanaceae > Viridibacillus > Viridibacillus sp. KH_047. Next base: position 2,773,163 of record NZ_CM174479.1, read on the forward strand.
ACTACGAAAGAAACTCTTGAGAAATCCTGAAGTACGAATAAATACTTGATAAATATATATCCCAATCTTCCAATGAGCATACCAATCCTATTATTGTACATTTAATTTATGTAATTACATTGTTATTTCTATGTTCCCTCTTAAGCGTTTTTCTTTTTTAAGCAACATTTCATTGTATAGGAAAGTAATTTGCTGCTTTCATATTGTTTGTTGATCAGTAGTGTACTACACTTTTTAGTCTATTCACTGTCTCCTACAAAAAAATGACAACCCACAAAATGTGGGCTGTCATTTTTCATTCAAAATACTTTAAATATTCACCATAGCCTTCTTCTTGTAATTTATCTTTAGGTATAAATTTCAAGGCAGCAGAGTTAATACAATAACGTAATCCTGTTGGCTGAGGACCATCGGGGAAGACATGTCCTAAATGTGAATCAGCTTCTCCGCTCCGTACTTCTGTGCGACGCATACCAAAGCTTGTATCGAAGTTTTCTTGTATGCTAGCACCTTCCACAGGCTTGCTAAAACTTGGCCAGCCACAACCTGCATTAAATTTGTCTTTTGAGTGAAATAAGGGTTCCCCAGATACGATATCAACGTATAGACCTTCTTCAAAATGACTATCGTATTCGTTTTGGAATGGTGGTTCTGTCCCATGCTCTTGCGTGACATGATATTGCATCGGTGTTAATGTTTTCAACTTTTCTTCTTTGTTCATGATTTTGTCCCCCAATGCTGTTGTTGGAATGCAACTCGTCCTGAGCCAATTGAATAGCGCTCATAATGAGCTGGATTCTTTTTGTAATAATGTTGATGATAAGTTTCTGCAGGGTAGAACGTTGTTGCTGGTAGAATTTGTACAGCGATTGGTGCTTTAAATTTACCTGATTCTTGTAATGTATTTTTTGATGCTTCAGCTATTTTACGCTGCTCTTCGTCATGGTAGAAAATGGCTGTCATATAAGACTGTCCGCGGTCATAAAATTGACCACCAGCATCTGTTGGATCGATTAAAGTCCAGTAAAGATCGACTAACTTTTCATAAGGATAAATTGCTGGATCAAAAGTAATCTGTACAGCTTCAAAATGTCCAGTTGTCTCACTACAAACTTCCTCATAAGTAGGATTCTCTGTATGTCCTCCAGTGTAACCAGAAATGACGGACTCAATGCCCTCTTGCTGATCGAATGGTTTTACCATACACCAAAAACATCCACCTGCAAATGTTGCTACAGCCATATGCTACTCCTCCTATTCTTGAACGGGTACTGTTACTTCCAGTATAATCTTACCTTCTTTTAAATTAAATTCTTTTGCTTGCATGCGAGAACCAGAAAGTACTGCTATTTCTGTTAAACCCATATATACTTCCTCTTTGTTTGGTCTAATAACCATCCATGAAGGTAAATCTACTGAGTCATTTAATAACTTCAATGCTGTGCTTGGTGGGATATTCAACATACCAACTTCTACATTTGTTTGTTTTAATATAAGATTGCCGTCTTCATCAATTGTTGGATCAAATTTCATTGTAATAGGTAGCTCCATACCAAAAACACTAAGCTCACTTACTAAAGAAACTTCCTCATTAATGTACATATGTACAGGGATGGATTTTGATTTCATAGCGTCCTGAATGTACTTGTTTGCAATGGCTTCAAAATCCGCTGGTGTAGTTTGTACTGATAGTTTACTACCATCAGGCATTGCGGTTGTTTCCGGTATTGGCGTATCAGTTGCCGGTTTCGTAATGAACACAAACAATCCAATGATTACTGATAACATTAATGCAATTAAAAAGAAAAAAGCTATTTTCCACTTATTCACCGTCACATCACTCCTTGAAGTCCATTTCCCCGTTGGTTAATTTTTTTAGACCACATGACTTGATCGTCCCTACTATACGGTCCGTCATTTCATCATAGCCTCTTGCATTTGGATGGAAAAAGTCCGTATGATAAACCATATTCTCGTTCGAATCGAATAAATCCTCTACATTTACAAAACATGCATTTTTATCTGCCTCTGCAAAATCTTGAATATCTGTATTCCATTCATACATAATCGTATTTAAGTCCGATTTTTCCTTCGTAAAGATGGAAAGAGGATTATAAACGCTTATTAAAATTATGGGCGCAGATTTATTTTTTTTTCGGATTAACTCCATAATTTTACCATAACGCTTTTGAAATTCGATGCGTTCCGTATCAAATGCTTCTTTATTTAGATTCATCAAGTCACGTCTGACAATTTTCATTAAGTCATTTCCACCCATAGTGAGTGTTATAAAATCAGCTTTTTTTAATTGTTCGTCAATTTTACCGCTCTCAAGTTGTGCTACGAGTTGATCACTGCGTCGACCTTTTTTTGCTGTGTTTTCAACTTCGACGTATTTAACGCCTTCCCAGCCAAGCATTTGATCCGATAGTCTACCGACATAACCTTGCTGATTTAACTCATCTCCAACACCTTCAGTTAGAGAATCACCTAAAGCAACATAAATAATGTCTTTAGGGATGACTTCTTCTGTAACTGGCGTTTTTATTTCTTTGCTGCAAGCACTTAATAAAAGAAGTGCAAGCATGAAAATTATTAATTTCTTCACGTTCCATTTCTTCCTTTCGTTAAGTACGTCTAATGAAAGAAAGCAGGGAATGAAATCATCCCCTGCTCATCATATTAATCAGTATAGTACATAAAACCAATTGCACCTGGGCCTGTATGTGTACTAATAATTGGTGAAGTATAAGCAAATTTCGTATCCATATAACCTGATTCTTCAAGTTGTTTTTTAAGTGGCTCTGCCATTGCTAACCCTTCAGCATGTGAAAGACCTACTCCTTTTATTACTTTCCCTTGAGTATCTTCTATAAACTGATTAATTAAATATTTAACTACTTGTTTATGGCTTCGTACTTTTGCCACTGGGTTGTATACTCCACCTTCAATTGAAGCAATTGGTTTGATATTAAGTAAAGAACCAATCATACCTTTCCCTTTACCGATACGGCCACCTTTAATTAAATTATCTAAAACGTCAACAACGACGTATAAATTCGTATTCTCACGAACGATATTTAATCTTTCAACGATTTCTTCAACTGATTTACCTTGTTCTGCTAATTGGCAAGCTTCAAGTACTTGGAAACCTAAGGCAAATGAAGTAAAACGTGAATCAATAACTGTTACTTTTGAATCCGTCATACTTGCAGCAGCTTCTGCTGATTTTACAGTACCACTCATTCCGCCAGTCATCATGATAGCAATAATCTCATCGCCATCTTTTCCTAGTTCATCAAATACTTCTTTAAATACACCTGCAGCAGGTTGAGAACTTTTTGGTAATTCCTTTGCTTTGCTCATTTTATCCAGGAATTCGATTGGAGTAATATCGACACCATCAGTATATGTTTGACCCTCAATATGAATTGATAGTGGAACGATATGTATTTCGTGTTTTTCAATTTCTTCTTTTGTTAAATCTGCTGTTGAATCCGTTACTATATGAATTCGTCTCACATTGACACATCCTTTGTTTCATTGTTCTTATTATAAATTTAAATCAAGGTCATTGTAAACCGTTAACTATTTATTCTATTTTACTAGCTTTTGTCACACGATACACGTGACATTTGTCAGTTCAAATGCATTAAAATCAGTCGCATAATAGAAATATACAAAAAACTTACCGCAACAAGGAGGCAATTCATATGCAACAGGCTTTTGATTATAAAAACACGAAAGAAGAAATATGGAATGCCATTACACACGGCATCGCTTTCTTATTATGCATCCCAGCGCTAGTCTTACTCATTATAAAAGCAATTGATAAAGGCTCTACACTATATGTTGTTAGCTTCATCGTTTTTGGCGTTTCAATGTTAATTCTATTTTTAGCTTCAACTTTACTTCACAGCATGCCTGGAAAATATAAAAAAATCTTTGCTATATTAGACCACTCGTCTATCTACATTTTAATTGCTGGTACATATACACCTTTTCTGTTAATCGCATTAAACGGTGCACTAGGATGGACTTTATTTGGTATCATTTGGGCGTTAGCGTTACTTGGTATTCTTTTTAAGTGCTTCTTTATCCACCGTTTTGAATTTGTATCAGTAATTTTCTACATTCTAATGGGATGGCTTATTATTATCGCAATTAAGCCTTTATATGCACATATTACTGGTGCCGGTTTCTCACTATTATTAAGTGGCGGGATTTTATATACGGTTGGTGCTTTTTTCTACGCATATCGGAAAATACCTTATAATCATGCGATTTGGCACTTATTCGTCATTGCTGGCAGTGCCATGATGTACTCATGCATATTGTTTTATGTATAAATGACTTTCTTATATCCATTATTAGTTTGTTACTTATTTAACTCTAATATAGTCAAGCCAAATAAAAGGTTGCCACAAGTTACTTTCCAGTGGCAACCTTTTCATTTACTTATTTACGCTCATATACTAAATACGTAAACTTCAAGCCATTCTCTGCTTCATTCACTTCAGACTGGGATACAACTTGCCATTCGTCCCCATATGATGGGAAAAATGTATCGCCCTCGTATTGTTTTTCAATCTTCGTAACGTAAAGTCGATCTGCCATTGGCAATGTCATACGGAAAATTTGCTCGCCACCAATGATCATTATTTCCTCTGATTCTTTTTCAGCTTCAGCTAATGCTTCTTCTAAAGAATGCACGATAACAATACCTTCTCTGGCATACTTTTCATCACGCGTAATAACGATATTTGTACGTCCTGGCAGAGGCTTACCGATAGACTCGAACGTTTTGCGTCCCATAATCATCGGTTTTCCCATCGTTGTACGTTTAAAATAAGCTAAGTCCCCTGGTAAATGCCATGGCATTGCATTATTTAAGCCAATGACGTTATTTTCATCATGAGCAACGATTAATGAAATCATTTATAAACCCCCTTATACAGCAATTGGCGCTTTAATTCGTGGATAAGGATCATATCCATCAATTGCTAAATCCTCTATTTCATACTCAAAAATGGATTCTTTTTCAGTTTTAATAATAAGCTCTGGCAATTCACGTGGAACTCGTGATAACTGCTCTTTTACTTGATCAAAGTGGTTACTATAAAGATGTGCATCACCTAAAGTATGGACAAAATCACCTACTTCTAAGCCACATTCTTTCGCGATAAGATGTGTTAACAACGCATATGAAGCAATATTGAATGGTACACCTAGGAATACATCTGCACTACGCTGATAAAGCTGGCAAGAGAGTTTTCCATCTGCTACATAGAATTGGAAGAGTGTATGGCAAGGTGGCAAAGCCATATCATCTACTTCTGCAGGATTCCATGCACTAACAATATGGCGACGTGAATTAGGATTGTTTTTAATTGATTCAATGACATTTTTCACTTGATCGATTGTTTCCCCATTATCTGCTGGCCATGAACGCCATTGTTTACCGTATACTGGTCCAAGATCGCCAAATGCTTGAGCAAAGTCATCATCATTTAATACTTTATCTTGGAAAATAGTCATTTGCTCTTCGTATTGAATTTTAAATTCAGGGTCCTCATTAACACGTAAACCGAAATTCGTCATATCTGGTCCTTCATACTGATCGCTTTTCACCCATTTTTCAAAAGCCCATTCATCCCAAATATGATTATTCTGTGCAATAAGTGTACGCACGTTTGTATCGCCTTTTAAAAACCACAGTAATTCAGTAGCAATAAGACGGAAAGCAGTTCTTTTTGTTGTTAATAAAGGAAAACCCTTTTGTAAGTCAAATCTCATTTGATAACCAAAAACACTACGCGTACCTGTTCCTGTACGATCCCCTTTATCATTTCCCTCGTCTAAAATATGTTGGCAAAGTTGTAAATATTGTAGCACGGAACTGCCTCCTAGAAATTTATATAGTTTTAACTATATCATAACATTCCCCATTATTATCTTAAAAGCTAACGGAAAATAGTTAAAAAGATGAAAGAAATAATTACAATTACGCCCATAAATATCTGAATATTTCCTGGGTAATATTCAGATATTTCATGTTGTAGGGAATAATAAATTATGACCTTAAGTTAATGCAATACATTCAAACTACATTAAAAGACTCCCCCGCACTTTTTTAGCGGAAGAGTCTACTTTATCTGTTGTTTGAAATATTTAATTTGCTTATCCAACTTATGTGATCAGCCTTTTTAGGTTCAAGACAACCATTTAGGCGGAGTATTTTTTGACCAGTAGATTTCACCTAGGTCATAATGAGCTGTGAATTTATCTTCATACGTGTGGTAATGGAAATTGTAGTAATAGCCATCAAATGGACGATTTTCAGTACGCACATGGAAGCGTATAACGTCTTCTTTAGTTCCAGTGTTATAGACGTGGAAAATCTTCTCCGCATAATCACCACTTGGATTCTCAGTAATTGCCAGTGATTTTGTTGTTTCGTTATCAAGACGATTTACTGTCATTTCAATTGCTTCTTGCATTTTAGGGAAAATGACATCATCAAATTCATCACTAATCTGTGGACCTACTCGTGAACCGAATTTTAAATAGGCTTGTTCCTTTGCTGCTGCAAAGGCATACTCTTCAAAAGACTGTTCCTCTTCTGTTGAAATAACTGACTCATTCTGCGTTTCTATGTATTTCGTTAGTTGACTAGTAGTATCTCCTGAAAATTGTGCTTTAGCGTTGGAGCTGTGATCTAGTAAACCTTCCCATATTGCATGACTCGGCGTAATTACACCTAATGTGATTACCGCTACGGATGCAACAAGGAACTTCTGAATCCATTTTTGCATAATCATTACCTACTTTCGAACATTTTTAAATCTTTTAATATCTATATTATATATACGAATCTTACTAGTAAAAGTTTCAATATTCATAGTTTAATTGTACAAAAACCACAACAATAAAGATACTATTAGGAATATACAAACTATTGTAATTAAATCTATTTCATAATTAACTGAATTATTTTAACCATTCATACTCCTACTTTACACTATAGGTATTGAACCAAAACATTATTACAGAAGTATCTTCAGAAAATCTATGTTTATTGAATTAACATTTAGACACATACTTAAGATGCTCCATAGATTTTATGTCTCACTATTATATTGATATCCTTGAAATAAACTATCATCATTTACAGCAGATATATGTACGTATTTGTAAAAAATTGTTCACAAATCCTTGATATATAAGGAATTTTATAGATTTTTTACATTATTCATTGTACAATAATAATGAATAAACATGTTCGCTTTTTGTAATAAAGGAGGGACAAAAATTATGTCTTCAGTTGCTATTGGTATTGGATTTTTATGTTTATTAGGATACTTATGCTCTTTATGTTTCACGGACTAATATTTACTACGCCGCCTTGTTCTTTTTGAACAAGGCGGTTTTTCATTACAAAATATTTATGATTTTTTTAATGATATTCTTCCTTTAATACAAAAAACACAAGTACAAAAAGTACTCGTGTTTTTTGTTAATTAGTTATTGGTATTAAACGCTGTCCTATATAAAACGTCATTCCTTCTGTTTCAATAGGACGAGCAATGTGGGGGGCATTCATTAATATGCGGACGATTGAGACATTTTCATTTCTCAGTCTACATTCCGCTTTCATATTAAGCTTTTCAGTGAACATCTCATTTTTATAACGCCTAATATTATTCGCTGTGATTAAGAAAAATGATGATGCAAAAAGGCTAGAAGGAACTTTTGCCTCTTTTATTTTTAAATAATGGACAGACTGATCCACAGTAGGATAAGCTATTTCGTGACTTTGAACCATATTCCTCATCGGGAGCCCAGATTCTGTTACGCCATCTACTGCACAGCCATTCAATACCTGTAAAACTGGGTCACGACTTGCACCATAAGAATACGATGCACTTTTACATTCATTGAATGAATGTGAAGCTAGTTGTTTAGCTTTTTTCTCCTTTTTCGCCTGCTTAAATAACTGTAAGGGGAAAATACCAACATTTGTTTCAGTGGTAATGACTTCTTTATTCTTAGAAAATGGAGATTTCTCTAATGCATGAACAATCGCCATCGTACCATCAATTCCTGCATTCACTTCTCTAATTGGCGTAAAGTATCGAAGTCTAATATCAGCTAACTTAGACTTAGCGATAAAAATTGTTTGCGTGCATCCAGTTTTCATTGCCACTTCTTGCATTTCAGACGTTGTAAGTGCATTCCCTTCAAAAACAACCCCAATATTTGACTTACCCATATGGCCACTTTTTCTCACTTCAAACATATAAACTTTGACCATTTCCTTGCTCACTTCCTTCAAGTATTAGATAAGAGACCGCCTTATTGATTGAACAATAAGGCGTGATTTTACATTAGAAACTGTTTAAAAATGCTGTGATGAAGTGTAGACGACCTGTATCAGCCTGTGCATAAGTCATAATTGCTGCTCCAGAAAATAAACCGAATGATAATGCTCCAAGTAATGCGAATTTTAATTTTTTCATCATATTAAATCTCTCCTAAGTGTTTTTTTAAGCATTCGGTGCAAAGTAACTGCATTTCAAATGCTTTTTTATATTTTTTGTTCATTGCTAAATAGTTTGCATAATGTTCAGTTGCTAATTTCATTTGTTTTAAATCTATATGCTTTTTAAAAATTTCAATACTTTCATTAATAAGTTCTTCGTATTTTGTAAAATTATTAGATTTAAATTCTATCATTGCATTTAATAATAAAAAGTTTGCTTCATTATTGCTATTACGAATATATTTTTTTATTGTTGATAGTTCATTTCTAATCTTTGTTATTTCATCTAATTCTAAAAAAATTTCTAGTCTTAAATTCAAAGATTTAAAAAGATCCGAATAATCGAGAGTTTTCTTAATTTCAATCGATTTATTAACTTGAATTAATGCATCATCAAATTGCTTTTTATCTAATAGAACTAATGCATAATTATGATGTAAAAGTGATTTTAAACTACTGAAATCTTCACGACATATATTAAATCCTTTTTCTATATAACCTTCCGCTTCATTATATTCATGCAGTTCTCTATATGAAGCGGAGATGATATTATAACAATCTCCAACTTTATCCCATTCATGAAGAGTTAAATAAATATTTTTCGCATCATTAGCATATTTCAAAGATCTTTCAAATAAGCATAAATGATAATGCGACAAAGCTAAGTTAAATGATGTTCGGGCAATCATGTACGGATCTTCATGTAGTTGTAAAATCTTTTTAAAGTACTCAACACTCTTTCTATAATTCCCAATATAATAATGATAAACAGCAGTTACATATGAGTATAGTTGACGTGTTGCTACATATAGCTGGGATTCATCAATATCTACTGTTGCTATCCCACTTTCATATAATTCAAATGCTTTTTCGTCTTCTCCAAACTTCACCAATGCCAAAAACTTAAGCAACAAGAAATAAAATTCTTGACGGATGGAAGCTATGTATCGAAATTGATCTTGATGTAAGTCCAGAAATTGTTGGACCTCTTCAACACTCTCCTTTTCAATTTTAGATTCCAGGGTGGATAAGATATTTTGCATTTCAGTTGTATCTTCATAAATATTATGAAAATATCTTTCCGGCACTTCAAGTCTACCGGCTAGTAACTTGAGTGTATCAATAGAAGGGGTATATCTGCAATTCTCAATATTGCTATAATGGGTTGGCGAGATGATTCCGTGGCAAATATCTGCCTGTTTTAACCCCTTTAAAAGTCTGATTCGTTTAATTCTATTGCCAAGTTTCAAATCTTTCTCCCCCACTTCACAAAGAGCTAGTGTTTTCAAAGAAAATATTGTTTTTTGATTTTTATTGAAAAAAATACCAAAAAAGTTTATTCCTGTGATATTTTAGTGCCATTCCCTATTTACATTTTATTATTTAATAGGCATTTAGTATATAAAAATTAACATTTCTCTTTAAAAAAATCATGATTAATAGGTAATTATTAGACATATTTTATTATAAAAAAGCTGCTATTCACCGATTTTGATTCCGTGAATAACAGCTCATTTTATGTTACTTCCTTAATTCCATAGTGAAATTTTGACGACAAACGGGTATCCCGAACAAAGCCATATTGCTCAAATAAATCAGAACGGTAGTGCGCTTTTAATACTATTCTTTTCTTAGCAACACGTTCTGCTTGTGCCATCCATTCATCTGATAAACCTTCATGAAGACCCGCTTGTCGAAGTGGTTGAAAGCTAGTAGACTCTTCAATCGTTTCTTCGAACATTGGGTCCATATAGACTACATCAAAGCTATTGTCAGCCTGTAACTTCAAATAATCCAATGCTACTGAATGAACGACTTCAATCTGTTCCATACAAGAAAGAAGTGGTAAATCCGTTATATCGTAGCGCTTCATCCCTTCGCTTACGATGAATGCAACATTGGCATTACCCTCACACCCAATGACTTTGCCTGATTCACCGACCGCAAAGGCCGCCATCATACTATCTGTAGCCATACCTAATGTACAATCAAGAAAGGAATCGCCCTCATTCAACTGGCATGCAGCTAAAAAAGTATCTATTTCCCCTCTAGCTGCACGTTTCAAACGAAATGCAGCAGAACTTGGATGGAAAAAGAAAGGAGCATCTGCCCCTAACGCATGATATTCATAGCGATTTTTTCCCGCAACTATAACGTTGGCATTATATAATGTTGCCATTTTCGCAATACCACGCTTTTTTCGCTCAACAAAACGCACATTTAACGTGGTACATGCTCGTTCAGCAAGTTGCTTCGATAATGCATCCGGTCTTGCTGCAGTGGTAACAATTGTTGTTATTTCGCACATACTTGCTCTAACACACCTGCTAAATGATCACGTACTTGTTCCATCGCGAATCCCTCGATTTGTTCACGTGGGATGAAATAAGCTAACTGACCATCTTTTAATAGTGCAATAGAAGGAGAGCTTGGTAACACTTCCTCAAAATAACTACGCATTTGTGCAGTCGCTTCCTTATCTTGTCCAGCAAATACTGTCACTAAATGATCTGGCTTATGTTCAGCTGCTTCAAGAGCTGCAGCAACAGCCGGTCTTGCTAAACCTGCAGCACAACCACAAACTGAGTTAATCACTACTAGTGAAGTACCTTTAGATTCTTGTACATGATCAGCAACTTCATCAGGCGACAATAACTCTGTAAATCCAACATTAACTAACTCCTCACGCATTGGTTTTACAATACCTAACATATATTCTTCGTAAGCATTCATAGTTTCATCCTCTTTCATATCTATTTATTCCCCTTGATTTATAAGGGTTTTCACCTTCTTATTGTATATGTACTTTCGTTTTATTTCACCCTTTTTCACTTCTCATGTGATTTTATAAGTTCCAACTAAAGCGAAAAATATTACACTAAAGTTCTTAGGTCCTGTTACTACATGAAAGCGATTCTAAGGATATTTTAATACCTTTGCATTTAGTTGCACAGCTAAAGGGGATCAAAAACACCACTATTAATGGTAAGATAATACAAAAAAAGAAAAAGGTGGTTAACTATGATTAAAAGAAAACTAGCATTACTTATTCCTGTTGTTGCTGCAGTAGCTCTATATGGTTGCAGTGATGAAACGAAAAATACTTCAATGGACAAAGAAACTGAAGAAACTGAAAAAACTGAACAAAGAGCACCAATGCAAACAAAGGATACTTCAAATGAATCAACTAATGAAGAAACAGAGATTGGTGTCGATGATGAATCAATAGATTACAAGCGTACCGAAAAAGAAATTAAAGCAACGGTCGATGCTTCTGCAGCATCTATTAAGAACACGCCTACAAGTGGATACTTTATGACTTTACATAAGGAGAAAACCATTCTTTACAGCAAACCAAATAGTAAGAAAAAGGTTTATACAATTAAACGATTCATTTATGAAAATGGTGAAGGCAATATTCCCACAGCCCAAAGCGTTAATGTAAAGAGGATTTATAAAAATGGATGGTCTAAAGTAAGCTATAAAACCAAAAAGAAAACATATATCGGCTACATAAAAACAAGTGGTCTTAGAATTAATTTACATAGCCTTGATAGGGTTTTTGTTGACAATCCAAAAGGTGGGAATTTAAAGAACTCCCCTAATAAAAATTCAAAAACAATAGCAAAAGTTCCTTTGGGTGCAGTGATGGACATTTATTATAATTCGGAATCTACAACAGAGCCCTATATTTTAGATAAATATGGTGAGTATACTTGGATGAAAGTAGCTTTCTATAAAAATGAAAAAAGATATATTGGTTGGCTATCACATAAAGCTTTTAGATCTTTTTAATATTTATATTTGTGTTGGAAGTGCTGCATTTCTTTCCTGGTTTTGATTTGCTCTTTCGTTAACCTGCCATCTTTGTGTAAGGAAATTAATTCACAATCTGTTTAGTGACATTAACACAAATATCCAATTAAAAATCACCTCCACTCTTAGAAATCTTTAGAGGTGAGGTGATTTTAATCAAGTACTTGTTTTGCTGTAGACCCTATGTTCAATATTACATTAAAGCAAGTTCCGTTACTTTCATTATCAGTAACAGTAATCGTACCGTTATACTTTTTGATAATGCTGTCAACAGTGGAAAGACCTAACCCTGTACCACCCAGTTGACGGGAACGTGATTTGTCAACACGATAAAAAGGTTCGAATATTTTCTTTTTGTATTCGTCGGCAATGCCGATGCCAGTATCTATAACTTTGATTGAAACCTGTTCCTTACTTAATCTGTTAACTTTGACTTCAACTTTGCCGCCATCAATATTGTACTTAATTCCGTTTTCCACAAGGTTGTAAAAAGCACGATACAATAGGTCGATGTTTCCAAAAACAACGCTATTATCACAATCTAAGGTCAATGTAATATTCTTTTCATTTGCCATGTGTGAAAGCTCGGAAATAATATCCGTAAAAATATCCTTTACGCAAATGCTGCTTTGCTCAACATTATCGTCCATATTCGTCATATCTAAAAGGCTAACTACGAGTCCCCTCAAGCGTTTTGTCTGCTTTTCAATAACGTAAATAAGAGCATCATATTCCTCGGTTGTATGTGTGCTTTTCTTCTTAAATACATCAACTTTTGTTTGTAACACAGCAAGAGGTGTTCTAAGCTCGTGGGCGGCACTTGCTGAAAATCTTTGTTGCATCATAAAAGCATTATTCAACTTATCCGTCATTTCATTGAATGTTAGAGAAAGCTCTGCAATTTCATCTTTTGTAGGCGGCACGGATAATGTTTCAGATAAATTATGCACATTTATTTTTTTTACTTGCTCAGTTAGCGTATCAAGTGGTTTTAAAGCTTTACCCGAAAAATAGTAGGTTAAAATTCCACCGCAAACAATAACTAAAAGCATATAAAGAATACTTTCACTTCTATAATCCATTTTTGCTGTTTGTGAAACCTCAGACGGACCTATAGAGATTATGCTGCTCGTTGGTGATTGAAGGCTTTCATCTACCCATCCATCTTTGCCAACCTCTTGCGCAGGTAATGTGGAAGCTGCATCATCAATTATAGTAGCCATTCTATAAGCAGAAAAATTTAGTATTAAGGTAAGCCCTACACAACAAACAGTTAAAAGAGCAACAGTCATAACAGTAAGTCGTAATCGAATGGGCATATTTTTAAGCATTTTCATTATCACTCTTTTCTGATAAAAAGTAACCTTCCCCTATTTTCGTTCCAATTGGGTCATAGTTTAAAGCAGCTTTTAGCTTCTTTCGGAGAGTTGCAATATGAACCCGAATAGCACCACTAAAGCTATCTGCATGCTGATCCCAAACATGTTCAATCAGTTCTTCTTGGCTAACTACTCTGCCTTTGTTAAGCAAAAGATATTCAAACAATGCAAATTCTTTTTTCGTAAGTGCAATTTCATTGTCGTTAAAAACTACAATACGTTTTGATAAATCCACCTTAATCCCACCGAATGAAAGCATACTACTTTCTTGTACAAACTTTCGCCTTAACAAATTTCGTATTCTCGCTTCCAACTCGGCAAAATCAAAGGGCTTCGCCAAATAATCATTTGCGCCTATGTCTAAGCCTTTCACTTTGTCATTAACACTACTTCTAGCACTGAGAATAAGCACCTTTAATTCAGGCTTTTCATAACGTATCTTTTCTAAAACCTCTAGCCCATCCATTTTCGGGAGATTTAAATCAAGTACAACCAAATCGTAATTTACTTCATATAAAAGCTCGTATGCATCTTCACCGTTGTCACAAGTATCAACTGCATATCCATCTATTCTAAGTCCATCTGCAATCGCTTCCTGCAAATCAAGCTCGTCTTCTACAATAAGTATTCTCATCTTTAGAATCACCTCTTTTTCGATTCATCACCATAATCTGGGGTGATTTCTGTTCCGGCTGGGCGCTTTCCGGGGGGCGTCCAGCCTCCACTCCAATCCAATCTATATGTTTTTCAACTAAATGTCTTCCCCTACCTTTGGTGATGAACCTCTTTTTCTATTGTACTGTAAGTATGTGTTAAATCTCTGTTAAGCTAATCCAATTCAAAGAAAACCGCTTAACAGTAGTTTAACATCGGTTTTTATACAATGGTGACACAAGGTAAGGAGGAACCAAAAATGTATATTCTAAAAAATTCAATAAAAAATATTAAAAGAAACAAAGGAAGAAACATTCTAGTTGGTATTGTTTCGGTCATTATCGCTATCACTTGTGTCATTTCATTGGTCATTAACAGTGCTACAAGTAGTATCATAACTGATTATAAAAATCAATTTGGTAGTGAGATCAATGTTGAGCTTGATTATGCAAAACTTTATGAAGGTGGAATGACGACAGATGTTCCGGAAGTAACCATTAATCAGCTTAAAAATTACGCAAATTCCGAATATGTAAAAGACTACTATTTTTATTTAGAAGCTCCAGCAGTATCAAAGATCAATGCCATCAATCAACAGGCGGATGCACCACTACAAGGTGCCGTAAATGCTGAAGGTGGTGCTCCTGATATTGGGCCACCGAATTTAAAAGTAATTGGAAGCTCGTCCTATGAGTTGTTTGAAGAATTCAAAAAAGGCGAACGCAAAATAATAGACGGAAAAATATTTGAAAAAGATGATGAAATTGTTATCAGTGAAAATTTGGCGCAACAAAACAGATTAAAAGTTGGCGATGCCATTAAAGTTCGCTCTATGGCGGATGCAAATAAAGACGTTAGCCTTACGATAAAAGGAATTTATAAAGACCTGACGAAAGACAATATGAGCGACTATACTTTTAAAGATCCTTATATGACAAGAGAAAATGAAATTTTAACAACTTACGAAACAGCTACAGGGCTTGTAGGTAGAGAAGCAGGTACAATGTCGCGTATTAAGTATTTCTTAAACTCTCCCGATGATTTAGATGCTTTTATTAAGGAAGCTCAAGGAAAAGGTCTGAGTGAGTATTACTCAATGACAAATAACTCATATCTGTACAAACAGATTGCAGGACCTGTTGAAAGTGTGCAAAAGATAAGCACAGTATTCTTAATCGTAGTACTTATTTTAGGTGGCATTATTCTTATTCTACTTAATCTTATTACTCTTAGAGAACGCAAATATGAAATTGGTGTTTTAAGAGCTATAGGAATGAAAAAATCCAATGTTATTAAAACCTTATTATATGAATCAATCCTTGTAACAATGGTTGCGGTTACTATCGGACTTGGATTGGGGAGCCTTACAGCACAGCCTATTTCAGATAAACTTCTTGCCGACCAAATTGAACAGAAACAAGAACAAATGGAAAATATGGGTGGAAATTTAGGCGGATCAGCTGCAGCTATGCCTAATACAGATGAAATCATTAACTCATTAAATGTTCAATTAGATGCGAGCGTTATTTTAGGGATGCTCCTTATTGGTGGCTTACTTGTCATCATCTCTAGCTCAATGTCACTTGTGTATATCACGAAATATGAACCCATAAAAATTCTGTCGGAGAGAAATTAGGGAGGAAATGAAAATGAGTTTATTAACAGTTAATAACCTGTCATATGTCTATGACGGAACTAAAAAGAAAGTTCTAAATAATATTAATATTGAATTTGAGCCTAATAGAATGTATGCAATCGTTGGCAAGTCAGGCTCTGGCAAAACGACACTTTTAGCTTTACTTTCAGGGCTTGACCTTAGTCAAGATGGCGAAATACTCTACAACGGTGAGAATATAAAAACAATTGACCGTGATAACTACCGATCAAATAAAATCGGTGTTATTTTTCAAAGTTATAATTTGCTCATCAATGCCACCGCCATTGAAAATATTATGCTCTCAATTGACATTAGTGGTATCAAAGTGGCTAATAAAAAAGAATATGCTTATTCATTATTGCAAAGTGTGGGTATTGATAAAGAAACTGCTGATCGAAAGGTATTAAAATTAAGCGGCGGTGAACAACAGCGAGTTGGTATTGCAAGAGCTTTATCTCACAATCCTGACATCATTATTGCAGATGAGCCAACTGGAAACTTAGATACCGAAACCGAAGAAAGTATTATGAAAATACTCACTTCCCTTTCCCGAAATGAAAATAAGTGTGTAATCATTGTCACACACTCCAAAAAGGTTGCAAATTACGCAAATGAAATTTGGGGTATCTCAGATGGGAAAATTTCTCTAGTAAAAAAGAACTAACATAGTAGATAAGAGAAAATACATGTTTGAAATTAAGAATGTATCGAAACAATACAACGGCGAATTCGATTTGGATAATATTCCCTTCGGAATGGGAAAAGGACTGAATTGGAATTCTATCGTTGATGCTTCGGGTAGTGGTAAAACAACTCTTTTGATTAAATTCTAGTGAAATAAGCTATTTTCACAATAATACCTTTGGATTTGTTTAGCAGGATTTTATTTTGCTCGAAGATTTATCGGTTTTAGACAATGTGTTGTTACCTCAGTATTTAAAAAATAAACAAAATCATTACGGTAGAATGGATTTAACAAATATCTAATGAAGGTGGAAATGTAATATGAAAAAAATGATATCGTTAGTACTAATAGGTTTGATGGCTAGTATGTTAGTTGGGTGTTCAGATACATCTGGGCAGACTAATAACTCTCAAAAAGAAGAGAATGATCAAGTAAAAAGTAATGTGAAAGATGGTAAATATGAGGTAGAAGTAGTAGAACTTACGGAGGATAAGATAAAAGTTAACATTATAGCTGAAGTGGTTGAGAAGAAACTTAATGATGAAGGTAAAGCAGAAGAAGCAGTGGAAGCAGGCAGTGTTCCAGAAAATGATAATAGTGCAGAAACTATTAGCTTAACTAAAAGATTACAAGGAAAAAATTCAGCAAGAGAAAGATCCATCGTAAGAATAAAAGTAGAGGGTGGCGAAGTTGTAGAAATTGTTGAGATATAGATAATACGGTTCGTGTATAAATACTTCATTTTAGCGCTTAAGTAACGCGGGACACCGAGATACGTGTAAAAGCCGGTAACTTTATGGATATTCGGGAGATTTAAGTCAAGTACAACCAAATCTATGCGTTAAATCTCTGTTAAGCATTTAATTCAATACAAAGAAAATCACTTAACAGAGGTTTAACATCGTTTTTTATATAATGGTGACACAAGTTTAGGAGGTATAAAAAATGTATGTTCTAAATAGCGTAATTAAAAATATTAAATAAATAAAAACTAATATAGTAGATAGGAGAAAAAAATGTTTGAAATTAAGAACGTAACCAAAAAATATAACGGCGAATCAGCTTTGGAAAATATTTCATTCTCGATGGGAAAAGGACTGAATTTTATCGTTGGTGCTTCGG
This sequence comes from Viridibacillus sp. KH_047, assembly GCF_057838945.1. NCBI lineage: Bacteria > Bacillati > Bacillota > Bacilli > Caryophanales > Caryophanaceae > Viridibacillus > Viridibacillus sp. KH_047. The sequence goes on from NZ_CM174479.1 coordinate 2,791,018, forward strand.
GTAGTGGTAAAACGACTCTTTTGAAAATCATCAGCGGTATGGAACAAGATTTTGATGGCGAGGTTACCTATTGCGGAAAGAATATTAAAGAATTAACCTCTAGTGAAAAAAGCTATTTTTACAATAATACCTTTGGATTTGTTTGGCAGGATTTTAATTTGCTCGAAGATTTATCGGTTTTAGACAATGTGTTGTTGCCGCAGTATTTGAAAAATAAACAAAATCAAAAGAACGCAAATAAAATTTTAAAAGAACTCAAAATATTTGACCTTGCACATCGAAAAGTGAACTCTCTTTCCGGCGGTCAAAAGCAGCGTGTTGCCATCGCAAGAGAGCTCATGAAAAACCCAAAGGTTATTATCGCTGACGAGCCAACAAGTGCATTAGATGAAAAAACCTCAGAAACAACAATGGATATTTTGAAAGCTATTTCTAAAAACAGGACAGTTATCGTTGTAACCCACGATGTCAATTTAATTGACAATGACTCAAATGTTATAGATTTAGATGAGAGAGAATTTGTTTCATCACCACAAAAAAATGTAACGAAAACAGAAAAACTCACATACGGTGAAAGTCATCGCTTATCGATTAAAAACGCTTTTGCAATGACCAAATCGAATGTTAAAAGTAAATTTGGCCGATTTTTAGTATCAGCCCTTTCTCTAATGATTGCAGGTATCCTTTTGCTTACAACTGTAAATGGGACAATCGCGAGCAGCAGTCAAGGTGATTTTGACAAACTAATTGATACTTATGGCGAAGGACTTACGGATATTAGTATAGTTGACAGTTTTACCAGTGCAGCAGGCACAGGCGATAATCAGGAGGAAAAGCCCAATGCAGATGTAACACAGGATATTGATGGTTTATATGATCAATATGTAGGCGATGAACGCGTTGTTTTTGCCACTTTTTTACAAGCGTTTGATAATATAAAAGTAACTGTTGGCGGGAAAGAATATCCAATACAAGGATCAGGTACTGTTCCGTCAATCAAGAAGTTGTTAGCAGGAAAAATGCCTACTGGCAAAGACAACGAGGTTGTTGTTCCAGAAAGTTTTGTTAAATCAATGGGCATATCAAACGAGCAAGCAATCGGCAAAGAAATTGATTTTAGCAGCGCTGTTTACAATTGGGACACAGGTGCGCCTGTTTTAAAAGACGTATCCATTACCGCAAAAATCGTAGGTGTTGCTGATAATACTGCCTACTTTGAAAATGAAGGGGAAATGACAGAGTTTACCGTTGATGACTCTTTCTTCTTCAGCAAAACTGCACTTGATGATTTGAGAAGACAAGCAGGAATTGAAAATGACGCAATGAATTTTCTTATTCGAGCAAAGACGCCAGCTGATATGATTGCCATTAAAGACGAACTTAACGAACAAGGCATTGTACCTCTTGGTCAATTTGAACTTGTTGAGGATATTGTGAGATTAAATGAGCAAACAACCGAACAGTCAGGCTCAGCAAGTATGTTCATAGGAATTTTGGCTGTTGTTATGGTTATGGCTATTTCTCTGATCACAGGTTTTATGAGAAAGAGAGAATTTGCAATTTATAAAGTCAGCGGCTTTAATAATGCTCATTTTAGTCTGCTTAACTTGACGGAAAAGCTAACAGAAATCATGACAGCAATTCTGTTAATGCTTGTTACATCACCCCTTATCAATATAGCTACTAAAGGCTTGTTCAGCGCAAGTATTTTAAGTTCTAAGATGTTGATTTCGGGCGTGCTATTTATTGCTTTAGTAGGCGTTGGGGCTTACGTTACAACGGCTATTGCCTTTATAATGACCAAGACAACAACAGCATTGAAGACAGGTGACAGATAGTGATACAGATAAATAACCTTACAAAACGATATGATCATTCAGTTATTTTGGAAGATACAAGTTTTAACTTTCCAAGCCAAGGACTTGTTTGCCTTTTAGGTGCATCAGGTTCCGGTAAAAGCACGCTGCTTAATATGGTTGCAGGCTTCGACAGTAATTACAGTGGTGATATTACGGTTTGTGGTACTTCTATCAGCAAAATGAATGCCGATGAATTGTGCGCGTACCGCAGAGAAAATATCGGGTTCATCTTTCAAAACTACCATCTTTTAAGAGGATATACCGTTCTTGAAAACATCTTGCTTGCTTGTGAGTTAAATACAGCAAGTGAAGAGGAAAATAGAGAAAATGCCAAAGAGCTGCTAAATAAACTGGGATTATCACAAAAGACTGATGAAAAAATCGAAAATCTATCGGGCGGTCAAAAGCAACGAGTTGCTATTGCAAGAGCGTTGATTAGTAATCCTCGTATTATTTTGGCGGATGAGCCGACAGGAGCATTAGACCGTAAGAACTCTAATGAAATTATGGAGCTTTTAAAAGAAATTTCAAAAGACCGTTTGGTGATTGTGATTACGCATGACCAAAAGATTTGTAGTTTTGCAGATAAAGTCATTCATATTGAGAAAGGAAAAATTGTTGCAAAAGATACCGAGTCCCATACAGAAATTGCTAGTGATCATAAGCTCAGTTTAAATAACGCGATCAAAATATCTGCGTTCAAGCGAGGGCTTAAGAACTTCAAAGTGAATATTACACGCTATATGGCTGTCAGTTTGGCAATTTCCATCGGTATCCTTGTATTTATGTTGTCATTATCTTCAGGGAATATAATGGACAAGAATATTTCGGATTTTCAAGATAAAAACACTGCCTTTAACAACGGTTATATTAAAGGTAAGGATGATGGAACAGTTATTGAATTGTTGAAATCCGATGAGCGTATCGAAAATGTGTATTACCAATACAAAATAACGGATGTTACTTTAAGGATAGGCGATAAAACTGAAGCTTTAGCAGAAAAATACCCAATGGCAAAGGCTACTGAAAAGATGTCATATGGTGCTATGCCCAAAACAGGTAAAAAGGAAATAGCATTTAGTCCAAGCCTCGCTAAAAAATTTGAAAATGATATTAGTAGTTTGATTGGTAAAGAAGTTACCTTAAATTATGGAGATAAAGAATACACGCTTACGATAAGCGGCATCTTTAACGCAGACTACGATGATTTCTTTGTAAGCTCCGATATCGAACAGGAATTTTACCAAAATGTGAAAAACAAAAAAAACTACTCAATCAGTTATGATGTAAAGAACTTTGAAGATATTGTGCCAGTCAGTCAAATGCTTGCTGACAAAAAAATTGACAGTAAAACTGCAGCCAAAGAAGTAGAAGTTTTGCAAAATACATTTAACAATCTTAGCCGTTTGTTCTTGATCGTTTCTATTTTAATCTTAGCAATTGGTTTGTTTATCAGTACCGTATTACTGATCAAACTGCAAAATTCAAGATACAAGGAAATAGGGCTACTGTCCGCTTTGGGCTATAATAAAGGAACAATACGGAAAATGATTGTCAGCGAAAATTTACTTTTAGCAATAATGTCAGCTGTTTCTCAAGCTGCCCTTATTGGCTGTACGTATTTAGTCGGCATGATTTTCAATTTGGCAATGATTATCACCCCACTACAAATCTTACTATCAATACTTTCCACAGGTGTTGTTGTAATTGTAATAAGCATGATAGCAAGCCAAAAGTTAATCTCTACAGAGCCTGCTGTCGCGTTGAGAAAGTAATATATCTTATGTATTGAATACCACAGCCTTTCTGGTTGTGGTATTTTTTGTTTATGAGTTAGTGACATACCATCTGTGTTGCAGAATAATCAACACCAATTAAGTTGATATAGGATAATTTAGTGAAAATAAAAAAAACCCTATACAATAAAATCGGGCTTTACTAGTTACATAATATATTTTTAGAACACTTTACAATTGTATTATTTCTTATATCCCACTTCATTTATTAAAAATAATTAATATAATGCTATTAACTTGAGAGCAATCGAGAAATACCTTGCGTATAACAACCTTACTGGAAACTTCTTTTTGTATATTTTTCTATATATTTTTTAAATTTACACAAAAATACATAATTGAAAATTTAGTCTATAGGAAACAAAACTTTTTAACTATTTTTTTCATTCTTTTCATTCCATTGTTTTATAGAAAGATAAAACATAACAGTAATCCAAACTACTAAATAAAAAATAAAACCTACATTTAATCTAGATAAATCGAAATCAATTAAAGAAAACAAAAAAAACAATCCTAAAACAAAAATCAAATTAATAAAAAACTTTTTTTCTTCAAAAAAACATCTCACTTTCAATAACTGAATTTATCAATAAAATAATTCTTAAATTTCCAAATCCGCCTTGATCCATTCGAATAAGCTTTTTTTCAACATCTGAATCTTCATCGTCTACTTGAATCAAATCGCATTCTTCGACATCATCTAAGTACAATTTCTTCCTGCCTTCGTTATTATTAAGTATACCATGTCCCCAATGAAAATATGGTATTTGTTTTAATTCATACCTTTTAAGGGTTCTTTCTCCATTTTATTATGCAATAAAAAACCTATCCAATTAAAGATAGGGCTAATTTTGATAAATTTTCCATAGAACGCGCTCGTTCTGTATCCACTTGTGTAGTGCTACCTAAGCTATTAGTAATCCATTTATTAAATTTGATTCCCTTTTCGGAATTCCTTATTGTATGTCATATTATTTAAGCCCCTTTTCTTTTAATAATTACTCTTGCTCTTTGGCTTGTTTAGTCATAATGAAACTGTTTTTGTAGACACCGTAAACAACCAAAATAAAGGGTACCGTTGCTAAGATTTCATGCATTTATCAGTAATTACTTATATCTATAAACCTATAAATAATAAAAGGTATTTACCTGTTTTTAATTTTTCAATACAATTTAATGCTTTTTGTAAATTAAACAATATCTCTTGTTTATCATTTATTTTTCCCCATTTATCAAAACGAATGGGTTCCTCTTCCTTTTCAATTGTTTGTCGCCATTTTTCTAATGTATCATTTAACAAAGGCACAGACTCTTTCACAAAAATTTTAACACCAGCACTAAAATAATGTGTATCCGCCTCTAAAGTATCACTAGGATAACTCGCTGCTGGTACCTAGCAAATAAATGTTCACCATATTAATCAACTAATTCCTCTGCAATTTTAAAATAATTCTTCGAGCTCTCTAAAACCCCACTATGTAAAACTTCTAATGTTTCATTTAATACTTCTTCAGTATCTTTTTCTATAGGAAAAAGAACAAAATCATAATAATCCATAATCATAATTCCTCTCTACTATCTTTTCGCTGAAATCATTTGTTATTGGATATTATAATTTTACTTCAATAACTTTTTTCCCACAAAGTAAATATACAATGATTATAAAACCTCTCTTTTATCATTTTAGCTGTATTCTTGATTATGAGGTTGTATAAAAGGTTTTAATTACATATTGGGTAAGTGATAAATTTGCTGAGAAGAGTCGAAAATCACTTTTCCTATACCAACCTTGCTTCAATACGATCAGCGACGTGATTCAAATTGTTGTTCCAACTTTGTCGTAAATCCGAAACGTTTAATGGTGCCCACCCCGAAAGCTATATGATTTACTGCTTTTTCAATCTCGCTCATCTTCCAATACCTCCAATTCAATTAGCCGATGTGTCCATTCGGCTATTTTCAACGATAATTTTGCAAATTGTTCATTCGATAACTGTCCGTTTTCATACTTGCGTTCCATACTTGTGAAATATTCATCTTGTTGGGCAATAATAAATTCGTGCTCTTCATGTGTCATACGCTACACTCCTAATAGATTGAATCTTTTTGCTAATTCATTTCTATTTTCTCCAATTGACAGTTAGTAATTCCTTTTATAGCGTTAAATCAAACACTATTCTTCTATCCTTTTAATGTGAATAAAATGTCATGTCGTAACTTCTCTAAATGTTCATTTTCATATTTTAGACCTTTATCAAATGCATATTGCTAACCTAAAGGTTGTTCGAATCATGCATTTCTCCGTTTTTATACCAGCTAATCGCATCTCAATAGCCTTCATGTCCACTTCATATAGGTAACTCACTCTTGTTCCCATAGAAAAAACACCTCCTAATCGAATTGTAGGTGTCTAAACCCGAATTCAATCGAAGATGCTTTTTTTATTTGTCTATACTTTTGTGGTCAGTCCCCCACCGAATAGGGTCACTTTTTAAGTATCCACTATTCGGGGTTCTGTTCACATAGAAACAATGTATTTTTTTCAGAAGGCACTAGTGCTTTTCTAATTATTCGGCAAAGCTATCTGCCATTTTATTTTCTTTCCACATGAATGTAAAACCAAGACCTAAAACCAAAATGACAGCAGCGAAAAGATATGGATAGTTAATATTTACGTCAAATAGTATTCCGGCCATGGCTGGGCCGACAATGTTCCCTAAGCTCGTATAGGTTGAGTTCATTCCAGCAACAAACCCTTGCTCTTTTCCTCCTGCTTTTGATAAAAATGTCGTCAATGCTGGGCGAAGCAAGTCAAATGCTAGGAAGATGAAGCAAGTTACCGTCAGTACCGCCCAATAGCTAGAGATCATGGTAGACGCAACCGCCAGTATTGCACCTACAATTAAACATAATTGGATCAGTTTCTTTTCACCTAGAATATCGACTAATTTTCCGAACATAAATACTTGCACAACAACTCCGAAGATTGAGCTTATAGTAATAATAGCTGCAATGTCCTTCGGCGTGAAACCGAATTTATGATCAGAAAATAGGCTAAAAACAGTTTCATATGCTGATAAACCGAACGCTAGCACAAATACAATGATAAATGCTATAAAGTAAACCGGATTAAGTGACCTTTTTAAATCGCCTATAAAATTTGTTTGCTTATTATTAATAGAATTTTCAGCAAGCTGTTCCTTTGTTAACGGCTCTTTCAAAATAAATATTGATGAAATGCATGCTAAAAAAGCAATTCCGGCCGCAAAGAAGAATGGCAATCGTATACCAAATTCAGCAATGAAACCACCAATACCCGGTCCTATTATAAAGCCAGTGCTAATGGCCGCAGAAATATAGCCCATTGCTTTTGGCCGTTCCTGAACTGTAGTAATATCTGCAACATATGCAGTAACACCTGGCATAATAAAGGCGGCACTAATACCCCCTAGGATTCTTGATAAATAAAGAACCGTTACGTTAGTCCCTACACCAAAGATAAGTTCTGAAATACCGAAAAGGAATAAGCCTGACGTAATGATTTTCTTTCTGCCAAAACGGTCAACCCAACGCCCTGCAAATGGTGACATAATTAGTTGTGCTACCGCAAATACTGCAACAAGATAACCCATCGTACTACCTGTTAAATGCATGTTATTCATAAAAGACGGCATAACCGGGATGATAAGCCCAATTCCTAGAAATGGAATAAATATATTGCTAAGCAGAATTAGTAATACTGCTTTTTGATCTTTAATTGGTTTCTTCATGTATTAACACCTCTTTCTGTATGATTCAATGATGTGATATTCCCCTCCAAAACACTGTCCAAGAGGCTTCTAATTTATCCTTTAGCCGTTTTTCATCATTGCCGTAAACAAGTTCCAGCAAAATGGAATCGACTACTCCTAAGAAAGCATAAGTCGGCGTTACAGCTGACTCTCCAACGATTAATTTATCATTGATCCAATCCTGAAAATTTCTTTCCAGTATCGTCTGCATCTTTTCCTCGATATCTATAACTTCTTGTTCAATTACTTTTTCAAGATGAGCTGGTGGAAAAAAAGACATTCGTAGCCAAAACTTTAACTGCTCATTTTGTTGAAAAAGGTTGATGATCAATTGTAGAAATCCGTACAAAGCTTTTTCAGGATTTTGTTTATTAACTTTACTGAAATATTGAAGTTTTGAAGATAGCTCTGTCTCTTTCGCATCACGTAAAACTTGCAGAAAAAGATCATCTTTTCCTTTAAAATGGGAGTAAATAGATTGTTTTTTCATGCCGACTTCTTCAGCTATTATAGAAAGGGAAGCTCCTTCATACCCATGAATTGTGAAATATTTAAGAGCTGCCTCCTTAATTTCATCGCTTTTCAATAATGTCACCTCAATTAATTGACGAACGTTCGTTAGTTATATTAGCAAATTAAATTAATATTCGCAAGTCGAAAACACTCAAATAAGTGGAGACTTGATGTGAATTTCTAGATTTTCGTATGAATGATATCCATAACAACGCTAAATTTTGTTAATCAAATAATCAATTAAGAGTGAACTATTGTAACTCAGAGATTCTTCCATATCTACTGTAATCTTTTCCACTTTCTTTGGAGTATAGTATTTGCGAACTAATCATAAACTATTTCAATAATCTACATATTAATATCTAGTGGATATTATCTATGATTCCACCAAAAGTAAATCACTTTCTCGAACAAAGAATATTTTTTCAAAAAATTAAAATATTTCTCTTTTTTAGTAATATTTTCCCCCTGTTTCGAATATATGAATCATATGGCGGTTTTTGTATCATCCTTGCTATGGATAAAGACTATAGAAAATGAAGCACTTAGGAGGAGTTAAGATGAAAGCAACGATTGAGAAACGTTTAGGTTTGAAGGAATTAACGGACAAAGTTGTTTCAGCCGAAGAAGCTGCGGCACTTATTTCAGACGGGGATGTAGTTGGGATGAGTGGCTTTACTCGTGCTGGGGACGCAAAGGTTGTGCCACTAGCACTAGTAGAACGTGCAAAAAACGAAAAATTCCAAATCGATGTTTATACAGGAGCCTCTCTAGGCCCTGAAGTAGACCGTCATTTGGCAGAAGCTGGCGTAATTCGTAAGCGTGGACCATATCAAGGTGAACCTGCATTACGAAATCTCATCAATAAAGGTGAAGTTCTTTATGTAGACGGTCACCTTTCTCATGTTGCTGAATTAGTTCGACAAAATATTTATGGAACTATTAAATTTGCTATCATTGAGGCATGCGCTATTACGAAGGATGGTTATTTAATTCCTACAAATTCGGTTGGAAACTCACCTATCCTAGCAGATTATGCAGAAAATATTATTGTTGAATTAAATATTTCATGCTCAGAGTCTTTCATTGGTATTCATGATATTTATGTGCCTGAAAAACAAGGTGAGCGTGGTCCAATCCCAGTAATAAGTGCTACAGATCGTATTGGAGAAATTGGCATTAAAATTGATCCTAAAAAAATCAAGGCTATTGTCATTTCAGAAAATACTGATGCTCCCTCTTTAATCGTGCCGCCTGATGAGGAAACAGATATTATGGCAAATAACCTACTGAATTTCTTACGAGATGAAATTAAGGCAGGTAGATTAACTTCTAAACTCGCTCCAATACAATCTGGTGTTGGCTCAGTTGCAAATGCTGTCTTGCAAGGATTCCAAGATTCAGAATTTGAAGATTTAGAAATTTATTCTGAGGTTCTACAAGATGCTGTCTTCCATTTAATCGATGCCGGAAAAGTAACATTTGCATCTGCTACTTCGATTACGTTATCTGAGGAATTAGGTAAAGTAGTATTTGAAAATATGGACAAGTACGCTGATAAACTATGCTTACGACCACAAGAAATTACTAATCAACCTGAAATAATCCGTCGTTTAGGTCTAATCTCAGTTAACGCGGCACTAGAGGCTGATATTTACGGTAATGTTAATTCAACACACGTCTCTGGTACACGTATGATGAACGGCATTGGCGGATCCGGTGACTTTGCCAGAAATGCAAGATTAGGTATTTTCGTAACGAAATCTTATGCTAAAGGTGGCACTATCTCATCTATTGTTCCAATGGTCTCACACGTAGATCACACTGAACATGATGTTGATGTTTTGATTACTGAGCAAGGTGTAGCTGATTTACGCGGTTTAGCTCCGAAAGAACGCGTGCCTTTAATCATTGAAAACTGTGCACATCCTGATTACAAAGAACAACTATGGGCGTATTATAATGATGCCGTAGAAAAAACAGGTAATAGCCAAACACCTCATAATCTAGAAAAAGCATTTTCTTGGTACGTTAATTATGCTAAGAGCGGAACAATGGTTGAGTAATCATTCCACTCCAAACGTTATATTTTCCAATATAAATTCCTTACTTTCAATTATAAAAATTCTTGAGTATATAAGAAAGTAGAAGGTAGCATTTTATTGGTTTGGAGAAGCATCCGCTCGACTCCTGCGGGAAAAGCCAGACAGACGAGACCCTGCAGGAGCGTAGCGACGAAGCGGCTCGGCACTCGCCCGCGGTAAGCGAGCGGTAAGCTTCGGAAAACCTGATCTATCTTGTATAAAAATAAAAAGACTGTAGAAAACTCATTTTTTTCGAGTTTGTCTGCAGTCTGAAGCACCTTTCCTATAACCAGAGAGGTGCTCTTTACGTTTAGAACTATTTTATTTATAAAGTTCCCAACCAATTATTAAGACTATTAATAACAATGCAGTAATAGTTGAAAGTATATAACTGACTTTTTGCATTTTTGTAGATGTTGTTTTACCCCACAGTTTCAAAATCATTATTATACAAACACCTATAACGGCTATATATATATAATTTATCCAAAAGTGAATCTTTAATGAAGCATAAGATGCATAGTTCAACGCTCTGTAGGCAAGAAGGGTAAAATTAATTATTGCAGCTACACCTGCTAAGTTTAAAGTAATATTGAATTTCCACATTTGAGTATGTTGAACAGTCTTTTTTCTATTTCTGATACTATTAATAATAAAAATTATTATAGAAATAACAATATACAATAAACAAAATATTACAGAGATAGAACTAAAGACCGTAAACCATTTCATACTGTTGGCTAACGGTAGAAAATCACTCGTCATCATAGATACCTTTTCCACTTGATCGCTGTTCATTGTGAAGTGAAGAAATATATTATATTCATTAGTAGACCTAAATACATAAGGCGCTACTTGTTTAAATGTCATACCTAATCCAGTCAATGTGTTGCTATCAACCGCTTTTAGCTCCCCCGTCATAAGAGTTCCCATAAGTTTGGAAAAGCCCGAATAAGGACGTCTAGCCATACTATAAGTTCCTTTAAGTTCATGAGCATCCGGAAACGTCACTTTACTATCTTCTGCATGATAATCACCGTACACTAATACTGGTAAGCCATAGCACAAACCAGATTCACTAGATTGATTTGTCATAACAATAACGCCTATATTCTCTTTTTTCGAAAAGGCCATATTACTAGAAAAGCTATCTGTATTCCCTGCATGTTCCAACACATCTACAGCATACATTCCTTGCCAAAACCCGTGCGAATTTCTTGGTAAGCCATTATCATAAAATTTACTACTAGTAAGCATCTCATCTAATGTTCGATTACTTTGGAATAGCGGGCTTTTGTCCCCTGCCACTGGCATCAATGCACTAATAAATTTTGCTGCATCTTCAGCTGTACCAATGGCACTTCCAGCAGGGTACAAACCAATATAGACACGTTCGTTTTTTGAACGATTGAATTTCCCTTTGTTATTTCCTTCGTAACCATGAACGAGCTTCCTTTTTTTGGAAACGTCTTTATTATCCGCTTGTAACGGATGAATTGCCGTATCCTTCATATTGAGAACAGAAAATATATTGTCGTTTACGTATTCATAAAACGGTTGATTTGAAATCCTTTCCACTATATAACCAGCTAGTGCTACTCCATAATTGGAATATGCGACAACTTCACCTGGTTTTTTTACCTGTACTGGTTGGAAATTTTGTAATGTTTCACCTAAAGGTTTAATAGGTGCAGGTGAAGTGGATAATAGATCAGAGTAGCTCTCTTCCCATCCGGCATCATGATGCATGAGATTTAACATCGTGATAGGCTTTTTGTATTGTAGTTTTGTGAGGAACCCTTCTGGTAAATATTCTCGAATATCTTCTTCCAAATTCAGTTTCCCTTGCTCTACTAGTTGCATTACACTAGTCCAAACAAGGAGTTTAGTAGCTGAGCCCCATTCAAAAACCGTATTTTTTGTAACTGATTTCTTTTCCTCTAAATCAGCATAACCATAGGAATTATTAACAATTATTTTACCGTCCTTTACTATAATGACAGACGCTCCAGTCGTTGTCGTACCGATATATTTTGCAGAATATTCATCTACCCGTTGTTTTAAATCAGCAGTGATAATACTAGATGGTGTAGCTTCCTTATTTTCTGATGCTAAAATAGTTATTGGAAAAATACAAAAAGCTATAATGAGCATTAAAGCAATTTTCCTAATGATACTCCCCCCGTAAATACATTTTTTCTACCAAGTTCAATATATGAATCTAGACCTTTCTATAGTCATTAATAAACCTTTTATTTTTTTACATTCTATAGCCTTATTACTATCCACAACCAACTATAGGCATTCCCTTCTTCCCTTTCGAGGTTTTTGAGTATAAAAAAAGACCCTTCAAAATATCGACTAATCGATTTTTGAAAGGTCCTTTTCTATTAATGAAACTTCCCTGTAACTCTAAAGCCGATTTCTGCAACTAAAGTAGCTAATAAGAATGTTCCTGTATAAACAACTAAGGAAATAACAACAATTCTCCAACCAAGCTGTTTAAATTCTTTCAAGTCTTTACCGAAAGACAAACCAGCATAAGCAAGAATTGGTGTTGCTAATGCCATGAAATTAATTTGACTTGTTGCTTTTACAATTGTTTCATTTCCCGGAAAAATTGGTGAAGTCACTAACAACGCAAGAAATGAAACCCAAATAACTACAGGCAATTTAATTGGTAATAATTTTTCAATTGCAAAACCACATACCGTAATCGCAACTATCATAAGCATACCAGGTAAGGCATCAATTGGTGATACATCATAGCCTACCCAGTTACCTATAATTGCAATTGCACCGATGATAATAAATGTATATATTTTATCTAACATGAACGTCCGTTCCCCCACTTCTAAAGAACTTAAGCTTTGTTTTCAGCTTTTCTAGATCTTCTACCCAAAATCGGTTCCAATTTTCTATATAGATAATTGGTAACTGGTAGTGAAAAGAAGATACATACATAAGTTCCGACAATTGTTGTAATTAAGTTTGCAGCACCAGCAAATAGCGCAATATCATTAGCGGATTCCGGGAAAATAATAGCTAGCGCACCAGTCATTGCAGCCATCATACTTCCTGAACCTACACCGGCACCCATTGCTAGTGAAATCGGGTGGAACCAGCCAGAATTAGCTAGAACACTAGCTAAAATAGTTAAATAAATTGCACCAAATAACGTACCACACACATAAACACCTAATGCTCCACGGCCTTCTGGAGAATCAGCACCATATTTTTCAGCAATAATTGCAAGGTTTGGCTCACGGTCAATGGAGAAAGTAGCACCTACTGCTTCACGTTTCATCCCGATTAACAATGCTATTGGTAAACCAAATACAATTGTCCCAAAGAAATGCCCTACTTCTTGTAAAGTTAATGACAATCCCGCATCCATTAGTTGCGGCAATGAAGGACCCATCAAAGTTCCAAGTTTAGCCACGAATAACATAAATGAAATACCTAAAATGTTAGCTGCGATATTCATATCTTTTTCGCTTAACAACTTCAATTTAGGTAAACTAATAACTGCACCGATTATTAATGCGTAAAGCATAGGGAAAAGTGCAACTACTCCAATACCAAGGTCAAAATTCTTTATCCCAATAAATTCAGCTACAACTACAAGTACTAATACGATTAACTGTATTTTCCAACTTAATAATTTTTTCAAGTTATCCACCTCTATTTCTCATTTATCACCTTTGAATCTCCACTACTGATAGCCTTAGATGCTAATTCTTCAAGTATTTGACATACGGCTGTTGCATCTAGATGTCTTTTTACTGTTGTTTTAGTAGATCTATTTAATTGAAAGACGGTAGATCAAATAAACGATAGTACTCCTCAGATATTGCTGTTCTTGCATATAACCAGATATCCTCGAACATTTGGTTTAATACAAATAAATCATTATCATATTGGATGATCAAATATCTTCCTCGAATATATTTAATACACGGTTAGCTGCGCATATTATAAACACTTATGCTACTTTTCCTTGTTCGACTCCAACCTGTTTAGCAATAATCTATGCTTCTACTAAACTATCTTTCGTTGAATAATTCGCCATATTATGACAAAATTCGCGATTTATCCAGAACTGTTTTCACCTATGTAAAAATTTTTTCGTCTTACACATCTAATATTGAACGAATTTTCTCGCATTTTTGAATATTATCACCTACTATAATAGTAAGTGTACCGTAATCAGCACCAGCAAGTTCGCCACTAGTCGGCCAATCATAAAATAACAAACCTAATTCATCAGCTGGTATTGCCAAATCGATTGCAGTTTCTGCATCTGTTGTACTCATATCAATAATAATGGAACCTTTTTTTCTTAATTTAAAAACTCCATTTTCCCCTATGTATGATTGACGTACAATATCAGTCGTAGATAATGAAGATACCACAATATTCACTATTTCGGCAATGCTTTTTAAAGTTTCAGCAAGAAAAAAGCCTATTTTATATACTAAAAGAACACTTGATTGTTCGGTTAGTAAACTAAATCGCTATAGTCTACTATTTCAACTTTTTTGGATATCCCCTTTCTCGTTCTGCTTCAGCGAGAAGAGTAGCTACTTCATCTTTCAAATCAAAAACATTCCTAAATATTATTTTATTGTTATTTAGTTATAACAGTAACTCTCTGAATACTCTCATTCATTTGAACACATATTTAAATTCGCCCTTAATTTCTTCAAGAATGATAGAACTAGTATCTCCAAAAATAAGTAGCATTGGCTTATAAAAATTGAAAATATAGTTCTTTATACTACCACATCAATTATAGAAATCTCCTCAACAATAAACCCCCTTTATCAAAGGATAAAGGGGGTCTTCGCTTCACTATTCAACGATAGTCTTTTTACGATGAACAAATAGTGACACTAACCCATATATAGTACCTATCAGAGATATCCCTGAGATCACTAGATAGTAATGTTGCCCTGTTAAAGAGTTATATAGGAAGCCACCTGCGTATGAAGAGACGATACTTGATATTCCAAAGAATAGCAGTGCTAATACCGTTTGCCCTGTCGCCCTCCACTCTACTGGTACAATGCGATATAAATACTGAATCGCTGCTGTATAAAAGATTGGGAAAGTAAGCATTTGTAATAATTGTACAAGTGCTAACATTTGCGGGTCTGTAATCCACGCTGATACAAAAAATCGTACAAAAAAGAAAAATGCTGCAATCGTTATTATTAGTAGTTCTTTGCCACTACGAAGCCACCAAAAGCTAAGAGCGAAGATGATTATTTCACTTGCCGCAGAGATGAAAAATGCTTGTCCTACAAGTTTTGTGCTTCCGCCTAATGACAGAATATGAACGCCTAAAAACGTTTCATTCATACGAGCGGGTACTGAACAGATAAACACTAATAATAAAAACGATAATGTTTGTTTATTACTTAAAAAACTCTTCAAACCTGCAATGGTTACTGGTTTTGAAGATGTTGGAGCATCGGGCATTTTCCATATAATAAGGAATCCAATAATCCCTAATATAACAAAAAGGATACCGACACTGTTATTGCCGAAATATGACATAATATATCCGGTAACAAGTGCTAGTACCGCATAACCTAATGCTCCATATGTACGAATTGAACCGTAACTAATTTTTGCTGCTTCTGCTACTGTAAAATTCAAGCTTTCCATTAACGGGTCGATCGGCATTAAGAAGAAGTAGACGAACATCGCAAATACGACTAATAACAAGAATCCATCAACGCTAAACAAGAAATAGCCAAATAAACTAGCTAAAAATAGTAACAGTAATAATATTTTTCGAATCGTCTTCGTCTTATCACTGATGAAACCCCATAATGGCTGCGTAAATATCGTTACAAATCCACCCGTTCCTATGACAAGTCCTATCTCACTTGGCGATAAACCTCTCTCACCTAGATAAACTGGTAAAAACGGAACAAATAGCGCAAGCATTCCAAAGAACAAAAAGTTAAAAACTTTTAGTCTATGATGTAATTGCATAATTAACATCCTTTCAAGTTAAATCTTTGTTTTACTAGGTATTTGAGGCTTATCGCTATCGTTCAAAAGATAGGCTCTTTTACCGAGAAATGCTATCATATCATATTTATAGTCACGAAGTTATACCTTTTTAAACATTTTTATACAAAAATAGAAAAACTCCTAATCTACAAATTAGGAGTTACAACTTATTTTCAACTTTAAAAAGATAATGCACCATATCGCCATTGTAATATTGCTTAATAAACTCTTCTTCTATGTGCATGCCTATTCTCATAGCTACTTTTTGAGAAGCAATATTATCGTCCTTTATTATTGAATATACTTCTGGAGCTTTTAAAATATTAAAAGCATATTTTCTACAAGCTTCTGCAATTTCAGTTGCATACCCTTTATGCCAAAAATCATATTTAAATAAATAACCAATTTCTAGCACTTCTCTATTTCCAACTTGCTGCATAGTTAATCCAGCTTGTCCAATCACTGTATCTGTTCCTTTTAATAAAATCGCCCATAATCCAAATCCATTTTCCTGATATCTTGTTAACTGTTTATCCAGCCAGTTTTGTGTATCTTGCTCATTAAATGTATGTTCATATGCATACATGACTCTCTCATCTTGTAAAATGTCCGCTAAATCTTGAAAATCACTTTGGACTAGCTCCCTCGCATAAAGTCTTTCGGTTTCTAGAATATTAGCCTTATTTTCCATTCGATTTCTCCTTACTTTCAGTCATGTGCTAAACGTTTTTTATTATCGTATAGTCTCATGAGCATACCTATCCATACCTATCTCAATGCCAATTTGATAGACTCTATAGCATGAATTTTAGTAGTATCAAACAAAGGTATCTTAGTATCCTGTTGTTTTATGAGTAGACCTACTTCTGTACAGCCCAGAATAATGCCTTTTGCTCCTTTTTCGACAAGTCCATCGATGATATCTAAATACTTTTTCTTTGAGGATTCTTTTAAAATCCCTAAACATAATTCATCATATATAATTTGATGGACAATATCCCGTTCCGCTTCTTCTGGTACTATGACCTGAATATTGTATGTCTCCACACGTGACTTATAAAAATCCTGTTCCATCGTAAATTTGGTACCAAGTAGACCCACTTTCTGAATACTATTTGCTTTAATCTGATTTGCAGTTGTATCCGCAATATGTAAGATTGGTATTTGAATCTTTTCTTCAATTAAATCAATGACTTTATGCATTGTATTCGTACATATAACAATAAAGTCAGCTCCTGCTTTCTCTAAAGAAATTGCTGCATTTGCTAAAACACGCCCTGCACTTTTCCAATCCCCTATTGATTGAAACCTCTCTATTCCATCGAAATCAACACTAAATAAGATACATTTAGCTGAATGCAAACCACCTAATTCATGCTTTACTTCTTCATTGATGAGCTTATAATATTCTGCTGACGATTCCCAACTCATGCCGCCAATCAATCCAATTTTTTTCAATATTAAGCTCCCTCTCTAAGTCGAATATTTTGTAAAAATAAGGTAAGAAGCAGATTACTTTATTAAACGATATATCTTCATTTGCATTGTTCCCCAGTCTTTCATCAAATCTGCTTTCTTCCTAATTTTCCAAGCATTGAATATTGTTTGTCCTTGTTTATTGAAAAATAGTCCATTTCCTACATAATACGATGCATGTTGGATCACTTCATCGTTATCTATCCATACTACTACATCATCTGAAATAAGCTTTTCATCCTGCTCGTACGCCTCATATCCACATTGCTTCAATCCATTCAATAAAGCTTGTTGGTGGACCCATTCTTGCAATAACCAATCGTTTCCTTTATCTTTACCACTAACTGCATATAAAGTAGCCGCTAAACAATTGGCACCTGCAGTTGTAGCATAAGTATTTGCATATGGCAGTAAATGCGGAGGTAGTTTCTCTGGTATCTCTTCACAAACGCCATCTTCCCACCACTCTGCTACCTTTTTTATTGTCATTTCCTTATTACTTTGAGACATATCTTCCCACATACTACGTTGTAAAACGACTGAATCATCTACTATATAAACATTAGGTACTTCTGATAAATCTGCAATACAAGTTGTTGGTAATACCATTCCTCGTTCTGTCTTAACTTGACATTGTAACAAGAATGTACGAATCTCTTCAGTTAAGCTGACAATCCAGTCTTGCTGAGCCACAATTACATGCGTTTCATTTTTAATGTTCCAATATTCATAGCTATTCATCAATTCTATTTGTGTATAAGACGTATGCTGAAAAAACTCATCTGTTGGCATCACAAGTACATTTCTCAAATGCCCTTGAAGTTTATCGATATCTCCTTCTGTTAAAAAGAATAAATCTTTCATCGGTACATAGTCTTCCACCCATTGTTGTAAGATTTCATCTGATGGTGTAATAATCAATTTTCTCTCTCCTTTGTTCAAAAAGGATATTAGACGTTATAAAAATATCCAAATTAATTGTGTGAATTCTTATGATTTCTCAGTAATAGTTCCTTAAAGATGTTTTTTAAAATTAGTTAATAATAAATGTTCATTTATCTTAGTTTCTTCAATTTTTGAGAATCCGTTTTTTTCATAGAATCTTACTGCTGGTGTATTTTTAGAACCGGTTGACACGATTATCGTTTCAATAAAATCTATATTGCTTTCAATAAAATCCAATAACATCTGGGCAATACCTTTTCTAAAATATTTCGGCTGCACGATCAGCCTGTATATATCCATTACATCATTTTCTATTTTGATAGAAATGGCTCCAATTAGAACTCCATCTTGGTAATATCCAAAGAAAGTTTCTCCGCATTGTTGCAACTTTTCAGCGGTATCTTTTAATGGTGGAATATCATAATACTCAATGATTTCTGCCTCTACCTCATACGAAGGAATTTGAATGTTTAAAACTTCTTCAGCAATTTTAAAATTAGAAATATCAATCTTTTTTATCATTTCTTTACCTCATTTTAAATTTCACTTGAATCATATTTTTTCTAGTTTCCTACAAATAATCCTTTACGTTCTAAAATGGATGCTATTCCCTGTGGATGATAGGTCATATGTTGATCTGCTTCTTCAAAAGACATCCATTTGATTTGTTGTATCTCATCTGGAAAATTTACCGCGATATCCCCTCTATATGCTTTAACTTTAAACGTAAATAATAATGCATGATGATTCCGATCTTCAAAAAACTTTTCTCTTACATCGATGAGTGTACCCATTTCAACTTGTAGATTCGTTTCTTCATTTACTTCTCGAATAAGTGCCTGCTCAAGTGTTTCGTTTTGTTCGACTGCACCACCAGGTAGTGTCCATATCATATTTTCATTTTGTACCATTAATATTTCATCTGTTTTCTCTTTACAGATTGCGGCATATACAACATCTACTCTTTTCATTTGCCCCCCCTAGTCCAATTACAGTACTCACTTCAGTTTTATCTCGATTTCTTTTGCTAAAGCAGTCAGCTTGTTCATTGTATTCCAATTACGTATTGTTACTGGAACACCAAGCTTTTGCACATTGTTCGCTAACTTGGAATTACGAATGCCTTTTCGGAATAAGAGATACACTTCACGGCCTTCAAATCGAAAGTCTTCATATTCAGTCCTAAAGGCACTTAGAACTTCAATTCTTTCCTGTGAAGGAACTTCGAATAATAAAGCTACATAAAGGCTCTCCCCTTCTAACGATGCTTCTGCAACCGAAATCTCTTCTTTCGAAAAAGGACATTCTCCCGTAATCCGTTCCAACTCTATGGAAGTTCTTAAAACAACACTTATCGTAAATCCAAAATCCGCCTTTATTTCATGTTCAATACGCTTGAGTATAAATGGTTCTTTCTCATCTGATTCGAAAAGGACATTTCCACTTTGTATATACGTTTTTACTCGTGTAAATCCCATTTTCTCAAACATTTTCTTTAGTTCCGCCATTTTAATCTTATTGTGGCCACCTACGTTAATACCCCGTAAAAAAGCAATATAAATTGTCATCTGTATTCCCTCCTCCCTTGCTTAAAACCATATTCTACTTCTGTTATTCGCCATTTTTATATTCACTTAGATTGACTTGAAATAAATAATCTCAGGATCCCCGTCATCTAAATTTTCAACGAAGCCACTACGTACAAATCCTTGCGACTCAAACACCTTCTGCATTTTGATATTCGATTGATTTGTGGAGGAAAATACTTTTTGAGTTGGTGCAATGCTTTCAAAATAGTTAATTAAAGCTGTTGCGTATCCCTGTCGTCTTGCTGACTTTGAAACTATGATTAACGATATAAAACTACATTCAAAAAAACTCATATCAAATAGTAAAAACGCTTGAACTGCCTCTTCCTCTTTAATAATTAAGCAATGGCCTTCACCTACTATTTTTTCGATATGTTTCCTTCTACTCATATTGCCTATGATTTCAGAATCGAGCTTTACTATTGCATCTATATCTTCTACCTTTGCTGTGATAACAGAGTTCAAGTAATCACTCCTTTATGACAAGACACATGACTGCAATATTAATTCTTATTACATTTATTTAAAAACTCATCAATTTGTTGAAAGTGATGTAAATCATGTTCTATTAGGCCTTTAAAATATTCAGTAATAGTTAATGTACTCGTGCCTATATTCAATTCTCTGTTAAATTGACTTGCAGGTATCTTTGTTATCTCATTCAGTAACTTTATTCTTGTCAGTCTACATTTTCTAATGCCTTCATCTTTAGATATATTTCGACTTTCTAATGCTGTAATTTGATTCATTTCTTGAACATTTGGACTTTCTAATTCTTGTTTTAGATTTAGCAAGTAAGGTAGTCTGTTTTCCAGTACGAATTTGTCCCATGGTACTAAATGTCCTATAATTTCACAGACTGACCATTTACTTTCTTCTATTGGTGTAATCCAGCAGTCGTCAGATACTCTTTTTAAACTCTCTATATATTGGATAGATTTTTCATAGTGGTTCAAAATTAATTTTTTTGATTCTATTGCACTCATCTCCATAGAAAAATATTTTTCACTAAGTATTGCTATTTGGAGCTCTCAAACTGAATTGCGGCTTCTAAAATAGTTGTAGCTAATTCATGATCATCAATGATATATGGAATTTCTGATGGTTCTACCCATATACGTGCAGTCCCTTCATTTTCACGTAAAAATGATAAGCATTCTTTAACATCCATTCGGTAAAAGGATTGATAACCTATCATTGGATATTTACCACCTGGAACAAATAATTGGTTCTCTTCATGATTAACTTCAATTGCACCTAGGTAAGTAATATTACCTTTCACATAAGCTTCTTCATACACTTCACGATGCATTGCTTCTTCAGCAGATTCACCACTTTCAATATGACTACCTGGATAGTTAAATCCTCTATCTTTAATTTTAGAAAGTAGCACTTTGTTATCTTGGATATAGATTGCATGAACACTAGTTACTACTCACAACTCATCTAGTTGGAAATTTGGTTTCCATGTGAGTTTCACTCTATGACCGTTCCAATAAACTATAACTGTCTTCATATGATCCTCCTAAGTTATTGCGATAATATAACTCTTTAAAGTTTACCTAGAAATTCGATTGGTAATTGCTTCTCAACAACTTTATTTTCAAGAAAGACTTTATACGCTTTTACTTTCGGTCTTGAGCTCACAACATCAATGTAATGAATCGCCACACCGTCATCAGCTGCTATGCCTGCTTCGATACGTTGTGACTCAATTAACTGATGGTAAGATGGTCTTCTATCTTTTTCTTCATCATAATGTGGGCAATGACTTCCTTTTAAAAACCCTAAACATTGAATTGATTCGAGGCCATCTCCATATGAATCTGTAATGCCCTCTTCAAACCAACAAAGAGCCCCTGCACTAATACCAGCAAGAACAATACCCTTTTCCCATGCTTTTTTTAAAATTCTATCTAGACCCCATTCTCTCCATAAAACCAATAAATTTTTCGTATTCCCTCCACCTACGTAAATGATGTCTTTTTCTAATATGAATTCTTCTAAATCTCTCGTTGGTGGATTAAACAAAGATAAGTGCGTAGGTCTGCAATTTTGGGTCTTAAAAAAATCATAAAACCGTGCTATGTAATGATCAGCATCGCCACTTGCTGTAGGTATAAAGCAGATTTTAGGGTTAATCTCTTTTGATTGCTTGAGAATGTATGAATCTAACAAAGGATTTTCAGGCTCCATTGAAAATCCGCCGCCACCAAGTGCAATAATTTGTTTCATTGTTTTCATCCTCCTTCAACTATTGAGAAACTCTAGGAATAGCAAATTTCATCCGGCACATTGAGAAACTTAATGTTGAATGTTGTACCTCATCATGAAGTTGCCAAAGGCTATCTACTGTTTTTAGTTCTACATTTCGATTGAAAAGCGCTTCAATCAAATCTGTTATTTCTATACAGTTAATCGGAACTTGTTTCTTTTCGCTAACATAATATCCCGCATTTTCATCAAATAAGTTAAATTCGATTGAATCAAATTCATATAAATATAGCTTTGTATCTCTCATTTTTTGTAGCCATTTGTTTTCAATTACTACCACATGATTGCTTGGGCTTGATGAAAGATATCGAGTTTTATCTTCTTTAGATGTCTCTGCATTAATATGAAAACAAACACGGGGGCAATTCCTTGGAGTAAAAAAATTGGGTAAACACCTTTCATTAATTGCCCAAACAAGTCTTTTTGTCTGATCTAAATCCTGACGAGAAGGTATTCTAGGCTCAAAAACCTCAATATTTCGTTCTTCACTTACATGAAAAAGTCTCATATTAACCTCCCATTAAATTTTAGTAAAAATATTCTATTTCGCCCTATTATTAGAATATCATAATACGGGGGTGAATGAGTTGGGATATGAAGCCCAGTCAAAAAAAGTAAAAATTTCTACAGAGCGTGAGATTAAAATTCCAGAAGAGTTTTATGAAGAGTTTTCATTAATTGATGAGGTTCAAATTTCTAAAGTAAATGGGGCACTAATTATTACGCCAATAATTGATCCTGTTTTCGAGAAATATAAAACGCTCATTATGGAGCAACTGACAAAAGCAGGTTATACCGGTCAAGAGTTAACGGATAAGTTCAACGAGTTACGTAAGCAAGTACAAGTGAATGATGGTTTTACACTGTTCATGAACGTTAAACCAGACTTTAAAAAGCAAGAATAAGCCAAAATCATGTAGCTATATTACTTTGTAGTACAGGTCATTTTATCGCTTATTTCAACAAAAAAACGTAGCTAGATAGGAATGTTTGTTATCCCTATCTAGCTACGTTTTTACTTGATTGTGTTAGTACCTACCCACGATTTCATACGACTAGAAACTCGTTGTAGAATGTTTCTAAATTTCAATCCACTAGTACCTACAACTACACCAATCATTATCAGTAAGCAACCTACCATTTGCAACAAGGTAATCGGCTCATTTAATAAAAAATAAGCACCAATTAACGCAAATATAGTGCTGAAATTAACAAAAATGGCAGCTTCTGCAGGGCCAATTAGTTTAATCGAAGTATTATATAGCATATGACCAATTGCTGTAGCAAAAATGGCAGAGGCAAATAAGACGAGTATCACATTAGAATTTATTGTTTGAAAATCTTTAAATCCACCTGGTTCCATAATTAAACTGATGACGAATAAAATAATTGATCCAATGATCAAAATATAACCTGTTAAGATCATTGGATTTATCAATTTTGATGCTTTACTAATAAATATAAAACTAAAAGCTTGCAACAATATGGATAAAAAAATATAAAAGTCTCCTAGTTGAAGTTCTCCTACTTTTTCTGCACCATTTAACACAGTTAAAATAACTCCAACTGTTCCTAATACAAAACCAGAAAATTTTTGATATGTTAATTGAGATAGCTTAAAAGCCATCGACAAAAGAGCTGTCAATAGAGGGCCGAAACCAAGGATAATACTCGTTTTTACAGCTGAAGTGCGTTGTATCCCTACTGCCAAAAATAGATGGTGGCAAACTACGCCCAACAAGCTAATTATCACTATATACTTCCATGGAAAATCTCTCTGAAACAAAGTTTTTTTTAACAGAGCCAAAATTAGCAATACTGTTGTTCCAGCAATAAAAATTCTTACAGCACTCATCGTAATTGGATTTAAATGATCGACTAAAGTTTTTAATGCCGTCACATTTAAGCCCCAAGCCAACATAATCATTACTAAAATACTGTATACTTTGGTATTCCCCATAGCGATTCCCTTCTTTTAACCATTCTTTTATTTACCTAGATGATTATTTTTTCGTAAATAAAGGCGTCATCTTCCATCTGCTTTAATACGACTGCATCACCTATTTCGACTGGTTCTGTCATCCTCACTGTAACTTTTGCTGAAGATTCATCTAATTGTACGAGAACAACAGAATACGGTGCTAAATGACTAAATTCAGTAGGCGCTATATGGATTACTGTGAAGCTATATACCGTTCCTTTATCTGATACATCTTTTTGTATAAATGTATCGTTACCACATTTTGGGCAGAACTTTTTCTGTGAAATTGATTCCAACCCACAGCACTCATAAATTTTCACGTGTTCACACCCTTTCTAAAATATGAACCGTCGAATAAGCACCAGTGCCACCAAGATTTTGCGCTAGGGCTATTCTCGGCGACTTATCCAGTTGGTTCGCTGCATTCCCGCGTAATTGACGAACGAGTTGATAAATTTGTGCGATACCCGTTGCCCCAATTGGATGTCCTCTTGATAAGAGTCCTCCACTTGTATTAACAGGTATAGTACCTGTAACCTCCGTCTGCCCTTCTACAATAGCTTTCCATCCCTCTAATTTTGGAAAGAAACCCAATTCCTCAATCGCAATAATTTCAGTCATTGAGAAGCAATCATGAATTTCAACTACATCGATATCTTCAGGTCCTAAAGCAGCTTTTTCGTAAGCTTTTTTACCCGATAAACCTATTGCTGGAATTGATAGTAAATCCATTGTATCTTGCATCATTGTTGGACCAGAAACTTGTGAAGAAGCTCTAACATGAACTGGAGATTTTTTACGGGATATTACAATAGCGGAAGCTCCGTCAGTCATTGGCGAGCAATCAAATAAGCCTAAAGGATCTGTTATTAATCTTGCTTCCATAATTTCTTCTAATGTTGCACTCTTTTGAAATTGTGCAAGAGGATTATTCAACGCATTTTCACGATTTTTCAATGCAACTCTTGCCAAATGCTCCTTTGATGCACCTGTTTCATAAAAATAACGATTAGCTAATACACCAAAGAAACCTGGAAAAGTTAATCCAGCACTTTTTTCATTTGTAATCGTATCCATGGCTAAGTTTATAGCCTGAGTTACATCTTCAGTTGTTGCATGTTTCATCTTCTCTACACCGGCAACAAGGACGGTATCATATTCTCCACTTAAAATCCCCAATATTCCCTGTCTAAAAGCAATTCCTCCAGAGGCACAGGCTCCCTCTACCTTTGCTGAGGGAATAAAGCCTAATCCTAAGTCATTTGCTGCAATAGCCCCTAAAATTTCCTGACTAGCAATGCTCCCGCCCATAAAATTCCCTACGAATAAAGCGTCTATTTTTGGGCTACCTGCATCTTTAATCGCTTCTACACAAGCTTCTAGTAATAAGTCTTTCAAAGATTTATCAAGGAATTTACCAAATTTCGTCATACCGATTCCATGGACATAGATACCTGTCATTTAATCACCTCAGTATGTTGTATCTTCAATTCACGTTTCAAGATTTTTCCGTATGAGCTTTTAGGTAATTCATCAACTATAAACAGTTCTTTAGGCTTTTTAAAACTAGCTAAATGTTCTTTACAAAGAGTCATCAGATTATCTATGGTAACCTCTTCTGTGCCATTTGGTACTACATAAGCCAAAATCTTTTCCCCCCATTTCTCATCAGGGACACCAATGACACATGTTTCTTTCACACCTTGATGGAGATTCAAGATTTCTTCTATTTCACGTGGATAAATATTAACACCACCTGAAATTATGACTTCCTTCTTCCGATCTACAATTCGAATGTATCCATTGCGATCACGCGTTCCTAAGTCACCTGTATACAACCATCCATCCTTTAAAGTCTCAGAAGTTGCTTTTATATTATTCCAATAGCCTTTCATAACGAGAGAGCCTTTTACAATAATTTCTCCAATCACGCCATCTGGTACTTCATTTCCTTCATCATCTACTATTTTTACTTCGACGAACAAACCAATGCGTCCACAAGAATCTAAATGGTTTTGTAGTTCGAGACGTGGCATCATCGTAATACACATTGGTGCTTCCACTTGACCATATGTTTCTATAAACTTATTGCCAACTTTGTTAATCGCCTCTTGTAATTTTGAAGCAGCAATTGGAGAGCCCGCCATATTGATTGATTTAATCGTTTTCAATTTAGAGGCATCAAAGTCTGGATGCTGCACCATTAAATTGACCATCGTTGGAACTAAAAAAATAACATTTACTTGGTCTTTCTCCAAATCATTCACAAATTCTTTTGGCTCAAATTTATCGTAAACAATTTGCGTTAAACCGTATAACCAAGAAACATGGCTTAAAAAATTTGCACCATGTGTTAGTGGAGCAACATGCCCAACAATATCGTTATAATTTACTTCGCAAACTTGTGCTAAAGAAATTGCTCCTGCAATCATATTTCGATGCGATAACATGACCCCTTTTGGATTGCCTGTCGTCCCAGATGTGTACATAATAGCCAACAAATCATCTTCAGAGACATCCTCAAAAAATGACTTTCCCTTAAACTGATTTATAACTTCTTCATACGCATCACCGATATACAAAGCAGCTACATTTGTCTGGACGGCTTCAATTAATTCTTTCTCTCCAATAATTAATTGCACATCTGCATCAGCAATTTGATAGTGAATCTCTTTAGGATGTAAACGATAATTGATTGGCACTTTAATCATTCCTGCAAAAGAAATGGCGATATCTAATTCAATATGCTCTAAACGATTGGACATAAGAATGCCAATTCGCGTTCCTTTTGCGAAGTCACAGTTATGGAAAAACGCAGCCATTGCCTGTGCTCGCTCTAAAAACTGCGAATATGTAAACGAGCGATTCTTATCCTTCACCGCTATTTTTTCTGGATAAGCACGAGCAGATTTAATTGCTAATTGACCTAATGTTTCCATTTAACATCGCTCCTTCTGCAAAAAATTAAAAAGTTGAACACCAAATTCTTTATCTTCTGCACGTTGCAATACGACATCATTTACCGGTAAAATAATGAACTCAATTGTAATAGCTACAGGATTCTCTCCTTCTATAAAATGACCTCCTGTAATCTCTTTATCACAATCAACAACAATGCCGTGAAAGTGGATATCTATCTCCCCATCGACACCATAGCCGATAAAGCCTGTGCCTCCGATGATTTCAACCTCAGAAGTCGTCTTTACTTTCTCTGAGTATTTGATTTGCCCCTCCTGATCACCTTTAGCTACTTGGACAAAAGTTGCATAGGTTAATGAACCAATACATTGGAAATGTGCCGCAGTAACTTGAAAGTTACGACACACTTCCTTTATCCCTTCAAATAGATCTACATCTTTTTTTAATCGTCCAACGATTCGATTTGTAGCTTTGTCATGAACAGCTTGGTAACGACTGTTATCCAATACTGATTCCCCCATCAACTTTTAATACTTGAGAAGTCGTATATCCCGATTCCTTTGAAGCAAAGTACATAACTGCATTTGCTATATCACTTGGTTTGCCCATACGATCAATAACTTGCTTACTTGTATCATAAGCGACTCCCGCTGTAATGCCAGTTGTCGTTGCTCCAGGTGCCACTGAATTACAAGTAATACCAAACTTCCCTACTTCCTTTGCCACCCATTTTGTTAACGCGATTACGCCACCCTTTGATGCAGCATACGCTGGGCCAGAGCGTCCATCCTTTTCATCTCCTGAAACTACGCCTCCATTCATGCCGGATACTGAACTAATATTTACAATTCGTCCGTATCCAGCTTCCTTCATATAAGGATAAATACATGCTTGAGTAAATAGAAAAGCAGCTTTTAGATTCGTATCTAAATCTCGGTCCCAGTCCGCCATTGTCATATGCTCTATATCCAAGCGACAACAAGTGCCTGCATTATTCACTAATATATGAATTTCACCAAACTTTTCTATCGTACGCTGAACTGTTGCTTTGACAAATTGCTCATCTCTTATATCACCTATGCATTCCAAATAACTACTGCCTTCTAATTGTTGAATCGTTTTATCACAAACATTTAGATCCACCAATACAACATTCACACCTTCACGTGAGAGTTGTATTGCAACTTCCTGACCAATTCCACTAGCTGCACCTGTTACAATGGCTACTTCATCTTTCATTTTCATATCTACTTCCTCCTTCACTATTTTACTCCTAGTAAATCTGGTAAGAATGTCGATATTACAGGGACGTATGTAATCAGCATTAACACAATGATTGCTGCCACTATAAACGGTACAACCCCTCTTGAAATTTCAATAATATTGGTTTTCGAAATACTAGCTGCCACATACAAATTCAAACCAACTGGTGGTGTGAATAAACCGATTGCTAAGTTCACGGTCATGAAGACACCAAACACAGTTGGATCAACATTTAAAGCAAGCATTATTGGCAGTAAGATTGGTACAAAAATGTAGTAAGCAGAGATAGCATCAATAAATGCGCCTGCAATCAACAACAGAATATTAATCAAAAGTAGAATAAGAATTTTATTATCCGTCATTCCTAAAATTGCATCCGAAATGGTTACTGCCATTTGTTCTGTTGTTACAATATAAGCAAATACGGATGCTGCACTCACGATAATCATAATAACTGCCGTTTGCAATCCGGCATCAATAAAAATTTTATATAACAATGAAAAATAGTTTTTCCGTGCTACAAATGCACCTACGAGCAAACCGTATATAACAGCTACAACTGCTGCTTCTGTTGGTGTAAAAAACCCTCCGTAAATACCGCCTAAAATAATAACAGGAATCATCAGTCCAGGAACAGCTCGAAGGAATGCATCCCATCGTTCCTTCGCTGTAGCTTTACGTATTACTAAATCATCTGGTACTTTAAATTCACCTTTTCGTTCTGCATTCCAGCGTACATACATTCCTGCTATGATGAAAGCAATTCCAACAATAATTCCAGGGATAACTCCTGCCATAAAAAGGCGATTAATAGTTATCGGAATTTGATCCCCTGCCACGATAGCGAAAATTATGAAAGCAATTGAAGGAGGAATAATAATACCGATAGCACCTGAAGCAGCCAATAATCCTCCAGCCGTCTCCTTTTTGTAACCGTTTTTAACCATTGCAGGTATTAAAATACCCCCTATCGCTGCAACTGTTGCAGGACCTGAACCAGAGATTGCTGCAAAGAAAATCGCTACGATTACTGTTACAAAAACAATTCCGCCTTTACGATGTCCAACTAAAGTTTGTGCAAAATCAATCAACCGTTGAGAAATTCCAACCTGCTCCATAATAACTCCCGCTAAGATAAAGAACGGAATCGCTAGTAACGTAAACTTGGCAACACTCGTATACATAATATCTGTAACGACTTCAAAGCCATAAATTCCATTAGATACAAACAATACAACGACTGATGATATACCTAATGAGATGGCAATTGGAACTCGCATGAAGACGAGTACGAAAAACGCACCAAACAATAATAAAGCCATCATTGTACGTCATCTCCTTCCGCTTGTTCCTGACCAATTAATTTATATTCCTCTATTGTTACTTGAATAGTACGTATGACGCATAATACCGCTCCTAATGGCATTGCAATAGATAATATCCATTGTGGCATCCCTAAAGCTGGCGTTTTTTGCCCCATATCCATTTGGAACATCACCATTTTAATTCCATACCATAAAAGGATTCCGAACAACAAAAAGCTCATTAATGCAGAGAATAATATAATAACTTTTTTAAACCCCAAATTCGCTCGATCAAATATTAGTGTGAAGCCAAGGTGTGCGTATTTACGCACACCTACAGCCGTCCCTACAAATGTAAGTAGCACTAATAAATTTACTGTTATTTCTTCCGTAAATGAGAGGGATAAATTTAGTGCGTTACGTGATAAAATATTGAGTGCTGAAATTATTGTAATAGCGAGAAATGTTACTGCTAATATAATTTCCTCAAAATAGTTCAATATTTTCATTTTTGTTCCCCCTTATCTTTCTTGGAATGCTTTTAATAAATCTTCTCCCCAAATTGTTTTGTATTTATCATAGATTGGTTGAGATTGTTTTTTGAATTCTGCCAGCTCTGCATCTGTTGGTGTATAGAATTGCATACCGCTTGCTTTTAATTCTTCAATTTGTTTTGCTTCTTTTTCACGAGCCATTTCCACTTGATATGCAGATGCTTCTTTACCTAGACGATCGAACAATTCTTTATCTTCATCACTCATAGATTCATATAGTTTTTTATTCATACCAAGTACTAGTGGATCGTAAGAATAGTTCCACATAGTAATATGTTTTTGTACTTCATTTAACTTCGATGAAGCAATAACGTCAATTGGATTTTCTTGACCGTCAATTGTACCTTGCTGAAGTGCAGTAAATACTTCCGAGAATGTCATTGTCGCTGGGTCTGTTCCAAACCCACGGAACAAATCAGTGTACATTGTGATACCTGGTATACGAATTTTCATTCCTTTTAAATCAGCAGGACTTTTAATTTCTTTTTTGCTGTTTGTAATTTGACGGAAACCATTTTGTCCATATCCAAGTGCATGAACTCCTTTTTCATCTAAAATTTCTTTAAGTTTTTCTCCACCCGAACCATTAAATACTTTATCCACTTCATCAAGATTCTGGAAAAGGAAAGGTGCACTTGCTACGCCAAATCGATCATCTAAAATGGAATAAATAATTGTTGAGTTAAATGTTAAATCGATTGAGCCTTTTGCCAAACTCTCTACAGCCTTACCTGAGTCTCCACCTGATAATTGTTCATTTGCATATACCTTTATCTTAATACGACCATCTGTTTCCTTATCTAAATCTTCAGATAATTTTTCAGCTGCTTTATACCAAGAAGATGAATCTGAAACTGTAACTGACATTTTCAAATTGTACTTCTTATCCTTCGCTTCCTCAGCATCACCTTTACCTCCACAGCCTGCTAAAAGTAACGAAGCTGCTAAACCTAGTGTTGCTACTACTGATAACCTTTTTTTCCAATTCATCATTGTTTACACCCCTATATTCTCTGATTTTGTTATCGTGTCAAATAAGAAATCCACGATATGAACTGCATGCATTTGATCTTGTAACCCTTCCCTTTGAATCCCTACTTGCATCTGCATAAGGCAGCCTGGGTTTGATGTTACAATAATCGCCGGTTCTAGCTTTCTTACTTCTTCCATTTTTTTTGTTAGAATTCTTTTTGACATGTCTGGTTGCAATAAATTATAGATACCAGCTGATCCACAACAGCTACTTGCATCTGATAATTCTTTATATTGAAAACCAGGAACATTTTGTATTAATGCTCGTGGCTCTATATAAACTTGATTAACGTTTCTAAGATGACAAGAGTCTTGATACGTGACAATACTCTCACCTAATGGTTTTAATACCTCTAATCTAGCAGGCATTCCTAGTTTGACTAGTAAGGTTGAAATATCTATTGTCTTTTTAGAAAACCGCTTTGCTTTTTCAGCATAGGTTGAATCCGCGTGAACATGTTTTTCATACTCTTTTAAGAAAGCGCCACAACCCCCAGCATTATTGACGATAAAATCAAAATCATCCGAGTCAAAAGCATCAATGTTTCTTTGTATATTAACTTTTCCTTTAGTCATCTCTCCACTGTGGCCATGTAATGCCCCACAACACTGCTGTTCTTTTGGTATAACCACATTCGCTCCAAGCATTTCCAAAAGTGCAATCGTTTTGCGATTTGTTTCTTGAAACAATGTATCCATTAAACACCCTGTGAAAAAAGCGACTTTATATGTTCTATTATTTGTATAATTTATCGTTTGTTGTTCCCCGTATTTTATTTGCTGCGGCAAAACATTCTCCATCTCTTTCATAAATGGAGGAAATAAATTTAAAAACCCAATATTACGAGTAACTTTTTGTAGTCCTGACTTTTGATAGAAATGGATGAGTTTAACTGCATTTCCCATCTTTCGTTGATCCGCAAAGAGCCCATCAAACGCTATTTGCCTAATCTTCTTTTCTTTCAACCTCTTTGGCTTCACTTCTTGGATTGCATTTCTAGTTTGTTCGAGTAATGCCCCGTACTCAACACCAGCTGGGCAAGCCGGTTCACAAGCTCGACATCCTAGACAGATATTAAAAGATTCTTCAAATGAAGAGTCCCAAACAACATGACCATCACGTACTGCTTTCATAAGTGCAATACGCCCTCTTGGCGAATGCATTTCATCTCGCTCGGTATGTAAGTATGTTGGACACGCAGGTAAACAGAAACCACAGCGCATGCAATCCAGTAAATAGCTTTCTGTAATATGTTCACGAAATGATTGTTGCATATCTTTTTGAAGTCTAGTTACCATGGTTTATCACCACTCTTTTTTTCGTCTCTTTAGCGAAAATTTTACCCGGATTCATAATATTAAGTGGATCAAAAGCCTGTTTAATACCTTTCATGATTTCGATACCAGACGGACCCACTTTCCATTCTAAGTAGGGTGCCTTCATTTCACCGACTCCATGCTCACCCGTGATTGTACCGCCTAGAGAAATAGCATATTCAAAAACCTCTGCAAAAGCTTCTTCTACTCTTTCCATTTCTTCTACATCACGTACATCCGTCAAGCATGTTGGATGTAAATTGCCATCTCCAGCATGACCAAAAGTTGAAATTTGGAGATTATATTTCTTTGCTATTTCTTGAATAAAC
The DNA here is from genome assembly GCF_057838945.1 of Viridibacillus sp. KH_047. Taxonomy (NCBI): domain Bacteria; kingdom Bacillati; phylum Bacillota; class Bacilli; order Caryophanales; family Caryophanaceae; genus Viridibacillus; species Viridibacillus sp. KH_047. The sequence goes on from NZ_CM174479.1 coordinate 2,824,071, forward strand.
CGTACCATCTTTGATAATTCAGAACGTGGGACCGTGGCATCTTCCAAAATCGTCGTTGGTCGTTTACGTGATAATGCTGATAATGCCGTACGTCTACCAGTCTTCAGTGCATCTGCTTCTTCTTCCGTAGCAGCAATTTTAGTAAAAGTTGCGCCCTTTTCCTTGGCAATAGCAATCATTTCATTAATATCACGATCGACTTGTAGCTCCTCCCCATCTTGTTCCATTAATAACATCGCTTCGACATTTCGAGGTAATCCAATTTGCATAAAATCTTCTACCGCTTCTATTGTTCCTTTATCCAAAAATTCAAGCGTTACGGGAATAATTTTATTTGCGATGATTGTTGAAACTGTATCAGCCGCATCCTCTAACGAATTAAAATAAGCGATACCAGTTTTTTTGTAATTGGGCAACGGAATCAGCTTCAACGTTATTTCTGTAATCACACCAAGTGTTCCTTCCGCTCCTACCAATAACGCAGTGATGTCATAACCTGCTACATCCTTTGCTAATTTCCCTCCAGTTTTCATAATATCGCCATTTGGTAAAACTACCGTTAAACCTTTAACATAATCTTTTGTGACGCCATATTTTAAGCCACGCAAACCACCTGAGTTTTCACTGACATTGCCCCCGATTGTTGAAATCTTCATCGAACCTGGATCTGGTGGATAAAAAAGATTATTTCCTTCAACAAATTGGCTTATTTCCTGGGTGATCATCCCTGGCTGTACAGTGATGGTTAAATTAGCCTCATCAAAATCAACAATGTCTTTCATTTTGTTGAAAAGTAAAACCACCCCTCCCTGACTGGGAACAGTACCTGCAGCAAGATTCGTACCTGATCCTCTAGGAATAATGGGTATTTGTTCTTTTACACAAAACTTTACTATACTAGAAACTTCTTCAGTACTTCGAGGTGACAATACTAAATCTGGATTTGCTTGAAAATTGGCAGTAGCATCATACGAATATGCCACTAATTGAGCTAGTGAAGACTTTACATTTTCATGTCCCACAATTTTTGAAAATAAGTCTATTATTTTCTTTTCCATGAAATCCCCCTTACACGGTAAGATCCTTTAACTATTATTATAATATTCTGTCATTTGGGAATGATATGTTTCCAATAACAAATAATCTCCATTTATTCACCCATTTTTTGTCTCTATAGACAAAACCCTAAAAGTTGTTACTTTATTAAAGCTTTTAATTCAATCAATTGCTTCATATTAAAGATTGAACTATCTTCAATTTTCATTAACAAGGCTATGTTAAAAGTCACTAATGTTGTACATTTTCCAGGAATATTCAGCCCATCGTTAGCTTAGATGAAAATAATTTTGGCAAAAGAACGATATAATTTGGCACTATCATTTGTAAAACAAAAATTTACATAATGGATTCATGTAACTGGATAGCTGTAAAAACCATTACCCGATCTTCTAATGAGTGTAAATTAATATCTAAGAGCTTCTCGACCTTCTTTAGCCGATATTTTAACGTGTTTCTATGTATATGTAATTCATTTGCAATCTCTTGTAAAGAACCATTCCCCATTATCCAAACCTTTAAATTTTGAAATAACTCTTCATCCTGTAGTAAGGGTGCGATTGTTCTAATCAAAAATTCTTGTTTAGTATCGTTGGAAATCGCGTTATAGAGCATATCTAATTTTAAATCCTCTTCAAAAACAACTGACTTTTTTTGCATAGCTGCTGTTGTTGCCAATTCAGCTTGTTTATAAGATGTTCGCAGCTCTTCAAATATTTGTACATTTCCAACCCCTATATATAAAGGGTTTTTTATAATTTTCCCGACTTTATTTTTCAACCTAGTAAGTTCTTCTAACAATATCTCTTTGTTTATTTTTGGAATAAGTAGTATTAATTTATCCAAACTCCAGCGGGCAATGCATAAATTTGGATGAATCGTTTGAGAGCTTATAATCCACTCGACATCCTTCACCCCGAAGTGTTTAACCGTTTGTACAATCGCAATTCGTTCATACATTTCTATATCAAAATTCAATATCTTGGCCCTAGTAATTAACGTTTCTTTAGTCATTTGAGTGTTCAATAAATCTAATAGAAAAAACTCTAATGCTCTCGCATCCTGTTCCTTCTCTTGCTTGGCTAAAAACTCTGTAATAAACATTTCTGCAATTCGTTGGACAAGTTTACCGTACTTTTCAATTTCTACTGGTTGCCCAGTTACACCAATAACACCAATGGGGGTTCCTGAAATAGTAATTGGCATTACCATACCTTCTCTTACGCCACTTAAAGACTTCGTTAATTCTTTAGTCATATGTAAGACTTGTCTTTTTTGCATAGCAATATAAGCACCTTCATGAAAAGTATTTATTCTAGTAGGATCTGAACTTGCAATTATAAAGCCGTTATGATCAATAACTACAACATCTTTATCTATTAAATTTTTGAGTTCTTTTACAATTTGACTACCTATAATCTCCAAATCAAACAATACTTTCACTCCATTCAATTACTCTATTTCACTTTAGAGACTTCAGTTATATGACTAAGACGTCACTTCAAATCCGCTAAAATGCAAATATTAGCAAACAAAACTGCTAGGCAACTTACGGCGAATGTATATTAAAGAAAGGGATTAAAGTGAAAAAGAATCACAATAATACCCTTCTGTAATATACAGAATATTCAATTTTATGTTATTGTTAGAATATCATAATAAATAGATGAATGAAGCAAAGTATAAAAAACTAGTAAAATAAATTCAAAACGCTTAAATAATATAAATAAAATAGATTCTCTATTAAAGCTGGTCCATATCGCCTAGCGATTCTACAACCTCGCCTTGATGCATCACTACTAAACAGTCTGCTATGTAATTGACTATTTGAACGAGCAACTTAAAGCTATATCAATTTTAAATCTTTTTATTTTTTACTTTTACGAATCAATTATTGTCATAGACCTTTCAGCATAAAAAAAGACCTTCTTATGTTGAAGGCCTCCTTTAACCAGAAAATTACTTTGATGCAAGCTGTAATTTTTCTGTGTTTTTTATGAATTCATTGTAGGTATTATTAATTCGAATAATTGTTTCTGAAGTATTAACGGCTTTGTTTGTTAGAAGTGCTTTTTTGTTAGCTTCATTTAGCTTATTATACGTAACATCGTATTGTGAGCCTGGACCACTGTTTTTCCAAGCCATAAACTGGATCGTTCTTCCTACTGATTCAAAAGTATTGTTTTTAAATGTTGGGTTGATTGCGCCACTAGCTAAAATCCCACGTGTACTAGCATTTCCATTTGCTACATTCCGGATTAGATTTTTTTCAATAACAGCATTCGTCCAATTCATGACACGAATAGCATCTAAGCGTGTTTTGTCAATTTGATTATTACGAATGATCACTTTATCATGATACATTTTACCTGAATATTTATGGGTACCAATAGCTCGATCAAGATTCTTAAATTTATTGTTTTCAATTGTTATATTTTGATTTGGTGTTTTATCATACTTGCTCCATTTTTGACTCCACCCGGCTGTTGTTTTATCCGGTGTATCAATATTAATGGCTTCTTTGTTCTTGTTTGCTGATGCTTTCGAATTTGTAAACGTATTATTTCGTATCACAACATTCTTAGAAGCATCTAGCTCGATAAAATGTCCAGAATACATATTCTTAAATTGGATATTTTCCACTTTTACATTTTGGTTATGCCCCATGATTAAGGCGATGCTATCTTTCTCGTATTTCATATCAATTGTTACTTTACCTTCGCCTATAAAGGAAATATTCTTTTCACCATTATATTTTCCATATACACCCGATTTATTGGCTTTTGATGGTTTTATGAATTGAAAAATTGATTTTGAAGATTTAAATTTACTTGTACCCGTTTTCTGACCTTTGACAATACTTACACCATCATTCATTTTGATAGTTACATTCGATGGAACGTATAGCGTATTACTAATTGTGTAAGTTCCTTTTTTTAATACGAGTGTTCCGCCACCTTTTTTCTCCAGTTTCTCTAAATAGGAACGTAGAACATAATAATGCTTGGTATTACTGTTATATGTAGTGTATTTCAACATCGTTTTATCCACCGGTACTGTATTTGGTGAAATTGTATAAACACTTTTTGTGGCAGCTTCTACAGAATTAGGTATACCCCCTACCCATACACTTAATATCAAAACAGTAGCAGCCAATAATGCGCCCATTCTCTTGAATTGCATAATCATGTTGTAAAATTCTCCTTCTCAAAAAACGATAATAATATTTTAGGATATTATGGACAGACAGATTTTCATAAACTTATTAACTAAATCTCGTTTCACCCTATCACAATACCTAATACTTATTAACTATACATTGTTTTTTAAACGAACTCTACATAGAATGTTACAACTTAATGTAGAATATTATATTCACATTAAGTTATTAGGTACATCTAATGCTGTTTCACAACTATGAGAGGAAATTGATAAAAAACTGAAATTTTTCTCATTAAAATTCAATATTACTAAAAAAATGAAAGAAAAATGAAATCTCCCAAAAGAAATTCTTTGTTAAAATAAAAAGCATTAACACAAAAAAGTGTTGATACATGGAGAAAATGTAATCTTCAAGATATAGTGGGGGAAAAGATGAGATTAGAAAAAAAATTAATAAAAAAGATATATTATGAAACATTCCTAATGGAGAATGAAACACATCCACCTCTTCAAGTACTTGGAGAAGCTTTTTTAAACGAACAAAAAAATGAGATTTCCGATGGATCTTATATTCGTTTTGCACAAGGTGAATTTTATTATCACCATCAAGATTTTGAATCAGCTATTTTTAAGTGGGAGAAAGTCAGTAATGAATTAGCACCCTGGGCACAAAAAAATATTGCGGATGCTTACTTCGAACTTAACCATTTATCAGCTGCTGAAAATGTTTATACAGCCATTTCTACTGATAACAAAATACTTATGACTGAAATTATTTTGCAATTACAGTCTCTTTACATTGAGCAAAATAAACTTGATTCAGCTTTCGCTGTTATTAAAGAAGCGGTTTCTTTAAATCCCGATTATCCAAACGTCACAACAATTGCACGTTCCTTTTATGAGGAACAGCAAGATTTTGACAGTGCAGTAGAGCTTGCTGTGAATGAGTTAATTCGAACAGAATCTTTACCCTGGTTTGAGGTACTAAAAGAATATATCGATAATGGATTTACTAAAAATATTTCACCAGACTATTTTTATCAAGTATTAGTTACATTAAATAATGTAGATCAAGCACAATTCACGCAATTTGTTTCATCACTTTGGCACAGCTATAAAAATGAACAAAATTACTTATTATGGCTTCAAACAATAAATGAATTTTTCTTACAGATCGAAATACATTCGTCCGATATATGGGACATAATTTCTTCTCATTACGAGGAAACGTACTTTGAATTAATCCAAGGTCAATATATGTTAAATCAATTACACGATATCATTCCTAATCTTTTAACAAATTGGTTAAAAGTAGTCAATCCGTCTCATTCGGTATTTCCATCATCAGCAGTATTGGCATGGGATGAAATTTTTCCTTCCAAAATAGATTCAGCACATCTAAAACATGCGGAAAACCTACTGTCATATTCTATTAATCATGTGAATGGCTTAGAGTATAGTTTACATCTGTTTGAATCTATTACAAAGTGGGCACAAAAACACGATTTAGAAATGAGTAATCGATTTAGATGGTTAGTTGGGGAGCTTGTAGATTTAAGAACAAATCGCATTTTAGTAACAGGAACTTCCGGAAACGGAAAAGCTTCATTTATTAACTCTATACTAGGAGAAAATATATTAGAAAACTCAACCTCAAATGTAGTTGTCTTTAAAAATGACGCTCATACAGAAATTAATGCTATAACAGATTCAACAATTACAACAACTGAGGATTTCTCTGATTACCAAACCATGATGTCTCTACAACGCCAAACATATGTAGATAGAGCATGTGTTGAATTTAAATTACCATGCAAATTTTTAAATAAAAATAAACTTACATTCGTTGTTACTCCTAGCTTTAATAGGAACAACGACAATCGAGATGAGACATTCGAATATTTAAATTCTGTAGACGAATTATTATTCGTATTGAATGCGGATTCACCTTTTACTGACAAAGAACGTGATATTCTATTAAGTATTCAAGAACATACACCAAATCTACAAATTCATTTCTTATTAAATAAAATCGATAACATTTACAGTGAAGCTGAAATAAAAAGGGTTTTACATGATACACAAATGAGAATAAACGCATATTTCCCTAATGCGAGCATTTTCCCTTACTCTTCGTTATATACAAATCGTCAACAACTAAACGATTTAACTGAGTTTATTCATTTTAACTTTAACCATAAAAATATCGATACAGAACGAACTAAAAAGCTATTGTATTTCATTCGAAAAACAATTAAATATCTTTTGGATAAACGCGTGGAGATGGAAAATAACATAGTGGACTCTATTAAGTGGAATGAAGATATGTTAGTTAAACTAAATGGTTTTATTAATAACCTTACTGCTCTTGAGAAGGAAAAAATTCATTTAATAACAGAATCATATCGTACAATGAAATACGAAATTGCTAATGATCTTACAGAACATATTCCGAAAATATTGCAGAGTTGTTCTGATTTAATTAGTGAAGAGAGCGATTTTGGACAAATTGAAATTGAACTAAATACAGCGATGAACGAAAGAGTTCAAAAATATCTAGAACAAACTGTGTTACCTAATCTGGCTCGCTCTATGCAAAATTGGATTGCAATTTCTAATAACGAGTTCCTTCAAAGTCAATCGTACTTAGAAGAAATCAGTGAAGGACTTAATTCTTTATTTGGAGAAAATCGAATACAGTTAGAATGTGACTTTAAAGTGCTTGATGACTGGCACAGAGATACTGATAGAATGACAACTAGAATACAAATGGAAGAAGTAAATATCTTGCGCAGATTTACTCCAGCACAATTTTTACTGAAAAGTGCAGGTAAGTTATTTGGAGTTCTTCCTAAAAATAATGCGATGCTATATAACAAATATAAACAGTATTTAGAAAATGAAGATTATACCGATGTAACAACTTCTATTATAAACAAATTTTTCTTGCAATTTGAGCTATTTGAAAACGCACAAGAGCGGGATATTAATATGTTCTTTAGAAATCCATATAGCGCGTTGGAACAAGCTGTAGAAAACATTCATATAGAAACACAAGAAAAACAAGATACACTGCATGAAATGAAATCAAATCCTGAAGTTTATCATGATTCTATAACACTCTTTGAATTGAGATTACGTCAATGTGAAGTAATCTTAAATATAGGTGAAGATAATTCCTATACGGATTTAACTTTAGAAACAAACAAAGATTAAAAGTAAAGTAACTCCAAAATAGTCGTTTTGGAGTTATTTTTTGTTTGCTTCACTTTTTTAGGTACTCCAACTAGATGGTAAATCCATTGACCACCGCAAGACTTTATCAATTCCCTCTTTTTTTATGAGGTAATCAGTTTAAAATCTGCAATAGCTTGTTTATCTGGAGGACTAATCCTCGGAGGTAATGAATCCAGTTTAAAGAATTTCAATTCCCAAACTTCCGATAGATCTTCTTATAATTCACCACTATATTCATCACAAATGTATGTACTAGTAACATTATAAACCTCGTCACCATGCGGATATTTATAGTAAAAATCTTCTCCTGAATATACATTAAGTAATTGAAGTTCTTTTGCAATTAATCCTGTTTCCTCTGCTAATTCACGTCTTGCTACATCTTCTAATTTTTCTCCTAATTCTAATGACCCACCAGGTAATCCCCAACATTGCTTATCTGTTCTTAGTTGAAGTAATAGTTGTTCCCCTTTATTTACCACCAGCACACTAGCCCCTACCATTAAAAGGAGTTTTAATTCCACCATTCAGATACGTATCGTACTTAAATTAGTTTATAAACCAGTGCAGCAACTTAGCTAATCAATAAATGGGGATATTTCGCAAGCGTTTCGGAGAAACGGATTCTTTTTTCATTTATTTCATGCAAAAATAATAAGCCACTTTGGCCGGTAAATCAGCTCTGGTGGCTTATTTTCAAAAATCCATGAAGAGTTTAGGTGAATAAAAGAAATTATCAAATTATCAAGTACAGATTACATCGCTGTAGATATAAACTCTTTATATCTTTTATTCACTTCACTAATTCTTTCATGTGAGCCTTTGCACACAATTTCTCCATCTTCAATGAATAATATATTGTCACCCGGTTTTACTTCTTCTAAATTATGAGTTACTTTAATTACTGTCTTATCTTTTGTAAGTGCCTTTATTGACTCTAAGACTAAATTTCTAGATTCTATATCTAGATTAGATGTAGGTTCGTCTAACAAAATTATATCTGGGTTTTTCAAGAATAACCTAGCTATATTTAATCTTTGTTTTTCACCTCCTGATAATTTATCACCACTCTCCCCTATGTTCGTATCAAGTTTATCTTTTTGCTTATCAACAAATTCTTCTAAATTTGCATATCTTAAAGCCTCTCTTATACTAGCTTTATCAATATGCTCTTCATCAAGACCATACAGCAAATTATCTAAAATAGTACCACTAATTAAGGAGGAACCTTGACTTACTATACCGATGTTTTTTCGAAGTTCATAAGTGTCCAATTCGTTGATTCTGATATTGTCTATTGTTATTTCACCACTTACTGGAAAATAGAACTTCTCCAATAGGTTGATTAAAGTTGTTTTTCCTGAGCCTGACGGACCAACAATAGTTAAAGAATCCCCGCGTTTTATATTGAAAGTGATATTACTTAGAATCGGTTTATCTTTGTACCCAAAGTTGACTTGATTAAAGGATAATTCGTTTTGTAATTCATATTTAGTATTACCATTATGTTCAATTTCATTATTATTCATTATATTATTCAAGCTCTTAATAGCACCATTTGCTTTATGGTACTCTCCAATAAACCCACTAATTGAACTCATAGGGGTCATCATTTGAAATGCATAAATAACGAACGCAATTAATGTACTTATAGATAAAGTCCCTACTGATATTCTATAAGCCCCATACCCTACCACTATTAATAAACCTAGAATAAGTAAAAAGTTCACTAAAGGTGCTACCATGGCGAAAATTTTACTTTCATATAAGTTTGCATTATACAGCCTGTCAATACACTTATACATTAATGATTTTTCATGCTTTTCTGCCGTAGAAGCTTTAACCATTTTTATATTTTTAAAAGTCTCTTGAGTTTTTGAAATAAAAACAGAAATTTCCTTTTGTTGTATATCTCCTGTTTTTTCCATTTTTCTCATGAGAGGAAATATGATACCAAATATAAATGGAGAAATTATTAGTATAACAATCGTTAATTTCCAATCCAAGATAATTGTTAATGTTAATCCACCAAGTATCATAATAACACCCGTAACTAATTTAGGGATGTGATACGTTATTAGATCCTTTATAATTTCTGTATCATTAACAATTCTACTGGATAATTCTCCACTATGGTAATCATCAAAAAAATCAACTTTAAAATGGATTAGCTTATTATATACATTTTTTTGTAAATCACGGATTATCATGTTACCAAATTTAGATATTATGTACTGATGTACGGATTCAATTATGGACTTTATTATTAGGAATAAGACCAAACCTCCAACCATCCATAGACTTACCTTATTGACTGAAAATTTATCGATAATATCTTTCACTAAAAGTGGAAATACTAGGGCGGCTGCTGTAAATAGAATTGATACAATTATTATTGTACTTAGAAGTAATTTTTTCCTTTTATCGTTAATTGCTAGAAGGAGCACTTTATATGCGTTCATTTATATTCACCTCATTAAATTAAGACAATAAAGTTTGACTGATCAAACTCTATTGTCTTTGTACAGAAATAATTATTTAATAGTCTTAACAAAGGAACCAGCTTGCATTGCTACTTGTTTTACATTGAATACTTCTAGATGATTTCGCTTTCAGTTGAACATCTTTAGAAATAGATTCTTTTTGTAAAGATAGCACCTTGTTCATCTAATACACCTCCGGTTTGTTCAAATTTAATGTTTTAATGCTTAGCAAAAGAACCAGCTTGCATTGCTACTTGTTTTACATTGAATACTTCCAGATGATTTCGCTTTCAGTTGAACATCTTTAGAAATAGATTCTTTTTGTAAAGATAGTACCTTGTTCATCTAATACACCTCCGATTTATCCAAATTTAATGTTTTAATGCTTAGCAAAAGAACCAGCTTGCATTGCTACTTGTTTTACATTGAATACTTCCAGATGATTTCGCTTTCAGTTGAACATCTTTAGAAATAGATTCTTTTTGTAAAGATAGTACCTTGTTCATCTAATACACCTCCGATTTATCCAAATTTAATGTTTTAATGCTTAGCAAAAGAACCAGCTTGCATTGCTACTTGTTTTACATTGAATACTTCCAGATGATTTCGCTTTCAGTTGAACATCTTTAGAAATAGATTCTTTTTGTAAAGATAGTACCTTGTTCATCTAATACACCTCCGATTTATCCAAATTTAATGTTTTAATGCTTAGCAAAAGAACCAGCTAGTATTACTTGATGGGGAACAACCAAGACTTACGCTTGATTTTACTGGGTCCGGTTTACCTACTTTATTCATTTTCTGTAATGCTAGAACAGATTTCATTTTTATCACCTCCCTTCTATATAAGGTCATTTCCTTACGATCCTCACGTATATTAATAGTTTCAAAAGCAAATCTGATGCTTTTCTTTGGACTATAGTACTCTCAAATTTCAGTATCCTTACGGTTAAAAGGTCACCTTACACATGAGAGGGCAATTCTGTCGTACTTTGTAAACTTTCTTCTTTAAAGCTTGAGGAACTAAATACTTTTTCTAAATTGAGTATAGGAATCCACGAGTGATTTTTACTTTCTAAAATATCATTTACTGTTAACAATAAACCTGAAGAACCAGACATGATATCACCAGAAAGTCTAAAACAAGAATCACCAGGAACAAATATACAATCATCATCCTCGAATAAGTGCAAATTTAGCGTGAATAATGCCGAGCTAACTAAACTATTTTTTTTGGTATATAACTCTAATAGATTTGCAACAGCTAAAATACCCGTAGTTCCTTGGAATAATCCAGCATTGTAAAAGCATTTGCTTTTTGATATTTTACTAATACCATCAATTTCTTTATTCCATTTCTTCATTTTTGCATTTAGCTCTAACTCAACAATAGGTAAAGACAAACCACTGCTTCCACCAGCAAGATACGGTAATATCCTAAACTCATCATCAATTTGATACAAGCCTGTGTCATCGAACATTCCTAGTTTTAGGTCCTTTTCCAATGCCTGTTCCGATAATAATAGCCATTTATTATCTCTTGTTTTTTTATACAGTGCAGTAAAATACAAAGAAACCCCAGCCCAACTGGTCATGATTCCTTTATCAACAACATCGTAATCAAAAGTAATAATTGGTGCATCAGAATTTAATTTATCTATTAATAATTCTCCGATATAGAGACAAATATCTAAGTATTTAGGATCGTCTACTTCGTAACTAAATCCCAAATGTGCGAATCCGATACCACTTAAACCTGTCGCAAAAGAAATATCTTCAATGTGTTTAAAATCAATAAACGAGTCGAATATAGTCTTTGCTTTCTCATGATAACCAAGCTCCCATAAAACTGATGCTATGCCCATTTTACCGGTGAATAAACCATTTTCTAAATGAAGGAGTTTATTGATATCTTGATTTTCAATCCAATCCTTTACTATTTGATTTATCCCTCCGGTTCTATGTAATGCCATGGCAATACCAAAACCACCAGTTAACACATTTATCATTCCTGTTTCCATTTCATATTGCCGAATATCTCCAGGCAAAAGTCTATCTTCATTTTTAATGTCTTTTAAAATTGAATTGCGTAGTTTTAATTTCATTACTGATAGGTCAAATTCTTGTTTCATGTGTCCATTTGTAGTCAGTAACTCTTCCATAGGACGTGATTGGTGAATTTTACACAATGATTCAATACGTTCAATTATTGTATTTGCCTTTTCTCCATATACAACTTGAACCCAATTACTATGAATAGTGTCCATATTCCAAGAAATATCTTGAACACAGCCAATTGGTACAAATAGCTGTTTAGCTATCCTTAGTAATGCAAACCAATCACTTTGTTCTTTATTCATTTCTTGATTTCCTATGAAACCGGGGGTCATTAATCCAGAAAGAGACTCCTCTGTTGAACCTGCTGTTTCAAAATCAATTAATCTCACTTGCTCTTCTTTGGTGATTATGACATTTGCAGGTTGTAAGTCGCCCATACCAATATTATTTCTGTGGATTTCGTCTATAGCTTCAATTAGTTGATTAATGATATTTACACATGATTCCGTATAAGACTCATTTTTAAAATCAGAACTAAAAGGATAGTTCCTAACTAGCCATTCAGATAACGAATCACCTTCGATATACTCTTCTTCTATAAAATAGTGTTCCCAAGCACGGAAAGAACTTATTTTTTTTACTGGGTATTTTGCCTTTTCTAATTTATCAAGTATCTCACTTTCATTAACAATCCTAGAAAATGCATCACGCCCTTGAGCGTCTACTGCAGTATGAGGCCTTCCTTCTTTTAGAATGACTTTCATATTACTACTTTTATTTTCACTGATATAAACGCCACCTCCATTACTAAAATGCAAAGCCTCATTTATATCAAAATTATCCAGAGGAGATGAAGTATCGAACTGATCCAATGCTTCATCCATTTTTCTAATTTCTAGTGGCTCTTCTACAAAATCAGGTAGGTAATAATAAGGAACCCTTTTATCTTCAATAAGTTCGCCTTCTAAATTTTCTATAGCTTCAACTTTTTCACCATCTATATATAGAGACCTGGACATGAAGGCACCATATCTAAAATATATATTGGAGTTATACCATCTTTTATCATTTAATATATAAGGGCCAGGTTTTAAATGAGCCAAATTAGTCTCTAATAAACTCAATAAGTCGATGAATTGATCAGTATTTTCAGGATATATAGTTATAAACTTCCCTGAAGAACCTCTATCTCCATATTTAGAATCCTTCAGCATTAGCTCCCTATTACCTTTAACATATTTAAACGATATGTTTCTTTCTATCATTAACTTGGAAACAATATCTAAAGTTTTTTGCGATTCTTCTCTATCCGTACTAACATGAATTTTCCATCCTTGATTAGGGAGTTTTGCACTTTTTGCCATTATGTTTGTCCAATGCTCACCATCAATTAATACATAATTATCAAGTGGATAGTCTATATTTAATAACCCTTGATTAACTTCACTAGCAATACTATAGTAAAGGTTTTTATTTATGTACTTTATATATCTATTATCCATTAGAACACCCCCATATAAGCACAAATTAACTAAGTTGATTTGTGCTTATGTATTTTAATTATTATTTAGGACTAACACAGAAGAAAAGGCTTATACTACTTTGTGTTTTACAATTAACGCTAACATTTGAACCAATTGGCTCATTGCCACTCGTATATGTTTTTAAACTTTGCAAAGATAAAACAGCAGATCTAGACATAGATAACACCTCCTTTCTATTTTATAAATAATTATATTTTATAAATAATTATATTTTCTAAGTCACTACCTTTTTTATTTGCATGTAGATATAAATTTTCTATATGTTCTCCCCAATAGGGTCCCCAAATTATATCTTTAACACTATTAAACGATAAACTAGTGTTTGAAAATTGAAAATATTCACGATCCATTTCCAGTATCCAAGGGCTCCCCGAACTACCCACTCCCAATTTACCTTTTAAACCTAACAATGATGAATTGTTAATATGATCTTCAAAAGTTATGCTTCTGATTATTTCGACTTTTTTCCTTCCTAGGAATTTTTTACCAATTGAAAGTACTATTGTATTCTGTTTTTTTGATAAGTTATTAAATAAAGGTTTGATTATATTGTCCATTTCTAAAGGTGGTTCCCTTAAGGTCAAAAAAGCAGTATCATAATCTACTATCCCATTATTAACCCACTCATTACTAATGTAGATTTCTTCAATTTCATATTCTTTATTATCATCAGTTATAAAGGTTACTTCATTTGCAAATAATTGCTTATACCAATCAAAGACACAATGTGCAGCAGTACAAACTAATGGATAGTTCAAACCCTCAATTAATGAAGCGTTGCTTATAAACTTGGTTTTATTTTGTTTTATTTTCAATAATCCTGTATTCATTGTTGTTTTTTTATTTATTTCCTTCATAGGTAATTTAATCATTATTCCTCATTCCTTAGATTGATAATTGGTATAAATAAACAATACTACCAAAAAACGAACGCTTCAATATTTTGTTTGTAAAGTAATGTTTTATGTATAATATAACGCTATGCATAGTACTATGTTTGGCAATTATGGCCGAAAATGCTTGAAAGGATAAGAATCGATTATTATTATAAAGATTGACACTTAAAAAGGGGCAGTTAATAAAACCCCATAATAAAAGTTCCAAAGAAAAACGTACTGTTTTTCTTTGGAACTTTTATTGTTTTTCTATATTTTCAGTAAATTGCGGGCCATTGTTGTTTCCCTTGGGCCATTAAAGAGTCAAAAAATCATAATTTTACACTTCAAATGGTAAATCTAGTAGGGGTATTGTTGTAAAATCACCTATAATAGTAATTGTTAATAGGAAAATAATGAATAATAAGAATTTTTTCATAGGATAAAACTCTCCTTTATAAATAATAGAATAGGGTGAAAAGATGAAAAATAATCAATTTGGGAAAGAGATTACTCGACTAAGAAAACTTTTAAATCTAACACAAAAAGAATTATGTGAGAGCATATGTACACAACCAACGATAAGTATGATTGAAAAAGGAGAAATAATCCCTGGCGTAGAAATACTTGATGCTCTTTCTTCAAAATTAAAAGTACAAACCACATACTTAATTGATATATTAATTACAGACGATTATGCATATACTCATAAGTTCATGTATGAAATTGAAGAACTCACATTAAAGCAAAAGTTTAATACTGTTTATGAAGTTACACGTAATGAGTTAAAAAAATCTCCCGGAGATCCTTGGTTTCAGATCTTTTTAAAATGGCAATATTATCTAAGTTCTTTTCATGTTAAAAAAATGGATCTTAATGAAGCTATAGCAAGTATAAAGACGCTTTTAACTACTGTTCCATCAAAAATACTAAATGTAAATTACCTAATCGATCGGATACATAACACGATAGCCTTTTTATACTCTACGAAAGATGACCATACTAATGCTTTGTTTTATTACAATAAAATAAACATAAATAGCACTTTACCGGATTCACCTAGATTAGATCCAAAGATTTATCATTTAAGAGTTATTTATAATAAAACAAAAACTCTTTATGATATGAGGAACTATCAAGAAGCTATACTTTCTTGTAAAAACGGTATAGATAAATCTATTGAACATGAAAATATGTCGCTTATAGGAAATTTTTATTATTACCTTGGACAGTGCTACGAACAACAAAATATAGAGATAGAACAAGTGAAAATTTGCTATAAAAATGCACTATTCTTTTTTAAATTATTAAATAGACACTTATATACACAAATAATTCGATCTGAAAAATCTTACTTTTTGACTTAGAAGAATATACCCAAATTATATTTTATATATAAAATTATACACTTTTACCATTTTATTGTAACAAGATATAAGTATTCTAATATTTTTCTATAATATGAAAAACAAAAAGGCCGTCCTAAAATGGATGGCCTTTTTTATTAAATTTTTTCATTTCATCTATCCTCATTCTGATCTTACCAAATTAACCAGTTCTAATTACTTATAGATCTTTTATGACTCAATACCCCATTTTGAAAGTTTGAAAGGCTTTGTTGTGGCAATCTCGCAAGAATATTAACCATTCTATAGCCTTGACCTAGTCGGTCACAATCATTAATACTAAAGGCTGCCCTCAAAACCCAGGAAACCAGTTTGGATTTTTGGGACAGCCTTTTTTAGCTTCAATCTTATAAAGCTCAATGAATTACTCTGTTACTTTTCTTAATGTTGTCGTCCAAATGCTTTAGTATCAATATGTTTCTTATCAAGGAAGTCTTCTATTTTTTTCTGTTCTCTTCCATTCACCACATCACGCTTACCAATTATTGATCCAATGTTTACTTTTGGAAGAACTTCATTATTTACTTCATCTAGCATTTCACCTACTCCATAAAGAGTCTCATTTACAGCTGTAATGTACTGGCTAATTCTTTCAGATTCTTCTTGATAACCTTCAGGCAATGTATTATTTAAAATATAGTCAGAAAAATTCTTATCATTTTCTTTTGTAAGCTTGTTAATTTTGTCGAATTTCTCTAATTCACTTTTATTAAATTCCTTATCTTCATATATAATCTCTTGAAATGGTTCACTAGCATTAGATAATTCTTCATAGCTATCTAGATATGTTTTTATGCTTAGTTTTATTTCATCTTCGGCTATTATACTATCTTGTTTTTCAGAGGTGAAAATGATACTAGGAATCACTACGTCCTGAGTAGTAAGAAGAATTTCATCTTCTGTAACGTCAATATATTTTTCCTGCGAACACGCGCTTAGTATCAAAAGAATTAGAAAGCTGTAAAAAATCCTTCTCATAATAAATGCTCTCCCCTTGCAATTGAAGTGTTCCATCTCAAGTATTTAATAAATAGTCTAACAAAAGATTTCCCTATATAATATCCTAGGAATGCTAAAAAAGAGCCTATAATAAACCCTTTTACGGACTCGAAAACTTCTCCAAATCCAATTGTACTAAATCCATTAACAAATCCCATTACAATTAAAATCAGTGGTGATAGAATCATGATAGGTACACCAATGATATAAGCTAATATAAATGGTGAGAGTATTAGTAGCACAAATAAACTCATAATAATAATAATAGAATTCATTACACCTAATCCCATAATTGACAACAGAGCTGTAAACATACTTCTAATGCTCTTATTCTCTTCAACCTTCTTAATAGAATAAACAGCGTTTAATTCTTTAGCAATCTCTACAGGATTCCCCAATTCTTTAGAGATTTCCTCTTCACTTTTATTTTCATGTTTTCCCTCAGCAAAGTGCATAATATATTCATCTATTATTTCTTTTTTTTCTTTTTCAGACATAAACTTCAAACTATTTTTGAGTAATTTCAAAAAATTATTCTTGTTCAAGTTTATCATTCTCCTCGATAAAGCGATTAATAATTAGGAAAAACTCTTTCCATTCAAACTTCAACGTTTCAAGTTTATCCATTCCATCCTTTGTAATTTTGTAGTATTTTCTAAATGGTCCTTCTGTTGATTCTTGATGATAAGTAGTTAAATGTTTTTCTTTTACCAATCTTCCTAATATAGGATAAACAGTGCCTTCAGATATGGTAATTTTACTAGATATTTTTTTTACTAGTGAATAGCCGTATTCATCCTCTTTGTTTATTATCAATAAGACTATTAAATCAAGTACACCTTTTTTAAACTGAGCGTTCATAATTTATCACCAACATTTGAATGACTTAAGTTAGTATAGATGTATGGACACATTAAAGTTAAGTCCCTATCCTAGAAATTAAGAAAGGACGTGTCCGTAATGAAACAAAAACGTTACAACAAAGAATTCAAAGAAACATTCGTAGAACTTTATCGCACCGGTACACCCATCAATCAACTTGCCAGTGAATATGGTGTCACTGAAGTAACTATCTATAAATGATTTAAAGTACATTCACCAATTGAAGTTGAAGAATCACTTACACCAGCTGATATATCAGCCACACAGAAAGAAAACTTACGCTTAAAACAAGAGGTAGAATTTTTAAAATAGCTATGACCATATTCGCGAAAAAGTGACGGATCAAGAAATTATCGAAAATATTAATGAAGAGAAGGCACACTATCCTGTTCAATTGATGTGTCGCGTTTTAAAGTTGCCTAAAAGTACGTATTACCAGTTTGCTCATGAAAAACTGAAAATTCGCACTTTTTAACTTATAAGAATACACCCAACTTTTATAAGTTATATATAAAACTATACACCTTTTACATTTTATTGTAACGAAATATAAGGATTCTAATATTTTTCTACAATATAAAAAACTAGGTGAATTAACTCTTCATTTATTCAAGACATACGATTAACTAAACCGGTTTTATATGAATGTGCTGTGGTGACGTGGACGCATCTTATGTAATACTTCCTACTTGGATTTGCTTAGGTAAAATTCCAAAAAACAGCCTAGTCTCAAAAATCTTTTTCATTCTATCTATCCCCTTTTCTTGGTGTACTGAAGACTGAATCATCTTCCAATCTTGTCCAAAAGCTGTCACCAAGTACACCAACTATTCATTCAACCAAAATAGTTCTCCTTACATTAGCTCTGAAATCATTTTAAGCGTACATGGATAGGTAAACTAAAAGTTGTTTGCTTTTGAGAGCTTTTCACAAGCAACAATTTTTACGTTTTTCAAGAACTATAGCCATAAGTCACTTTATTTTATCGATTTAATAGCTTTTCTATTAATCTCAGAATTACATTCATTAGTTTCACAGTTTCAGTAGTATCTTTTATCTTTATCTCTAAATGTTGATTTTTATGTAATAGTTTGTTGTTTTCCATTTTAAGTTGTAAAATCTCACTCTCTAAATCTTTTATTATTAGTTGTAACTTATCATTTTTTTGGCCATCAATAACTTGCAATAGAACTCTATTTTCAAGACTTAATTCCTGTTCCAATAGTTTCTCCTCGTCTTTTAGATACATTTTCAAAAATAAGGAGGTATTTATATTGGTACCGATTATTTTATCCATCGTTTTGCTTATCACTCTTATCTTTTCAATTTCTATTATGATTCGAAAAAGAAAAAATGCAGGTATAACTGGGATTAAAAGTGCACTAACTCCAATTTTTCTTTATCTTATAGCGATCACTAACCTTTTTGCTTACTGGTTTGATTTTATGGGGTTATTGAATTGGTCTATTACAGTTGTCCTGTTGATTTTTGGTGCTTATTTCACAAAATTCATGCCAATATCTAAAATGTAAGTTATTAGAAAACCGAGAGTTAATAGAAGAAGAAATATAGAATAAAAACTTATAATGAACTACAGCCCAACTGTTATGTTCTTCTTAACAATTGGGCTGTAGTATTTTTATTATTAAACATCACATTATTTTTACTTTTTACATGAATACCATTTAACCGCATTTTCATAAAGAATTCGATTAGCGTTTTTTGTATCAAATTTCTCAAGTATTACATGAATATCTTTAATATCAAATGGACGTTTTGCACGAGTTGAAGGTAAATCAGTTCCGAACATCAACGCTTCATGATTTACTTCATGAATAGCTTTCAACGCTTTGACCACATCTAACTCAACTCTTCCAAAACCAGTCGCTTTTACGTGTACACCACTTTCTACAAGGTCGAGTAAAATCGGTAACCCTTCCTCTGATAAACCTAAGTGATCTATTGAAATCGCTGGTAATTTACGAATAACTTCTTTAATCTCAATCAAATCTTTAGCATCAATATATAATTCACTGTGCCATCCGACTAAATCATATACGCGTCTTGCAAAATAATCTAGCTGAGATAAGTCCTCAGAACCACCACGTTTGACGTTAAAGCGAAGAGCTCTGACACCATGGTCATTTAATTGAAGGATATTTTGATCCGTTGTATTAAATGGCAACTGTGTTACTCCATAAAAAGAAGGACCCATCTCCTTAAGAGCTTTGATTAAATAACCTTGATCATATCCTTGAAATGAACCTGAAACAATGGCACCACCAATAATTTCGAATTCCTTTGTCACATGTTGATAGTCTTCAACTAAGAATGATGGTGGTATATATCCTTGATTTTCTTGAATTGGAAATCCAAAATCGATAATGTGCAAATGTGCATCAAATATTTTCATTCCCTCTCCCCCTTTATTATTATTGTAAAGAAGGAGAGGAATAAATTAAATTTATAAAAAACTAATGTTACTCATCGGTTTTTCTTATGACACTTGAATAATTTGTAATTAGTTAACCAAGATCATATTCATTATTATTCAAAGATTTATTTTCAATGACATTCTTTATTTTAGAAATAAAATCATCAAGCTGAACTTCCAATGAATTCTCCTGACCATATTGTCTTAAGTTAACAGATTGATTTTCCAGCTCATTATCCCCGACAATAAGAATAAATGGAATTTTCTTCATTTGAGCTTCACGTATTTTATATCCTAATTTCTCTTCTCGTATATCAAGTTGAACTCTAATTCCCTCTTGTTTTAAGCGTCTAATAACTTCTTCAGCATACTCTTTATGAATTGAGTTTGATACGGGAATCACTTGAACTTGAATAGGTGATAGCCAAATGGGGAATGCACCACCAAAGTGTTCAATCAATATTCCAAGGAAACGATCAATTGATCCAAAAACCGCACGGTGTATCACGACAGGTCTTACCTTTTGATTTTGTTCATCAATATATGTTAAGTCAAACTTCTCTGGTAGTTGGAAATCAAGTTGAACTGTTGCACATTGATGGCTACGTTTAATTGCATCTTTTATATGAATATCAATCTTAGGTCCATAAAATGCACCGTCTCCCTCATTAATTCTGTATGGATAGCCAAGGTTTTTTAATACTCTTTCAAGAGATGCTTCTGCCTGTTCCCATAACTGCACACTTCCCATAAAATCTTCTGGACGTGTGGATAATTCAATGTCATATTCAAAACCAAAAGTTTTGTATACACGGTCAATTAAACGTAAGGCTAGTAAAATTTCATTTTCAATTTGATCTGTTCTGACAAAGATATGTGCATCATCTTGGCAGAATGTGCGAACACGTAATAAACCATTTAATGCTCCACTAAATTCATGTCGATGCACTTGACCAAATTCAGCCATTCGAATCGGAAGCTCTCGATATGACCGACGTTTATCTTTGAAAATTAGCATATGACCTGGACAATTCATTGGTTTCAATGCAAATTCTTGATCATCTACTTCTGTGAAATACATATTTTCTTTGTAATGATCCCAATGTCCGGATTGCTCCCACAATCTTTTATTCATCATAAATGGTGTACGTACTTCTTGATAATCATATTGATGCTGAAGCTTACGTAAAAACACTTCTAATTCATTTCGAATAATTTGCCCATTAGCAAGGTAAAATGGCATACCTGGTGCTTCTTCTGAGAACATAAATAACTCTAATTCATTCCCTAGTTTACGATGATTTCTTTTTTGCGCTTCCTCTACAAAATGAAAATATTCTTCCATCTCTTCTTTTGTAGCAAAAGCCACACCATATATACGTTGTATTACTTTATTGTTACTATCCCCTCTCCAATATGCCCCTGAAATATGTGTTAATTTAAATGCTTTTATAAATCGAGTTGCTGGTAAATGCGGACCTCGACACAAATCCACAAAATCTCCTTGGCGATATACTGTTACCATTTCATCTTGAGGAATGTCTTCTAATAGCTCTAGCTTTAATGGATCTTTTTGAAAAAGTTCTTTCGCCTCTTCACGTGACAATTCAACACGTACAATCTCTATATTTTCAGCTATTATTTTAGACATTTCTTTCTCTATTATCGCTAAATCCTGGACAGTAATTGTATTTTCCATGTCAACATCATAATAGAAACCATTGTCGATCACTGGCCCTACCCCTAAGTTCACATCACCATATAATCGTCTTATTGCTTGAGCCAATACATGAGCTGAAGTATGTCTCATAATCTCTATACCAGCTGTAGACTCTAAATCATATAACTCCACTTCTGCATCATGTGTAATATTACGATTCAAATCATATCGTATGCCATTGACTTCTCCCGCCACCGACTTCTTTTTCAGACTAGAACTAATAGAACTCGCGATTTCACCTAATGAAATGCCCAGCTTATACTGCTTTTCATTTCCATCTGGAAACTTAATCAAAACTTCCTTTTGACTCATGACACTTCACTCCTATTTTTTTATAAAATAAAAACACGCACACATCCCTGTATAAAGGGACGAGTGCGTGTCATGTACCCGTGGTTCCACCCAAATTTCAATCTCATAACTCAATGAGCTACCTATTGATGGCTTTGTGTAAGCTTTATCGTTGCTTCTACGGTATTGATTACTCGTATTTCACCAATACTGCTCCAAGGTGGTAAATAATTCAGCCGCATTAGGAAGTTTTCAACCTTGCCTTCCCTCTCTGTAAAGCGGTTAGAATTACTCGTGTCCTTATCATTGCATTCTATATTTATTTAAAAAACAAAAAACACACTCATCCCTCATGAAGGGACGAGTGTGTATAATACCCGTGGTTCCACCCAAATTTCCATCTCATAACTAATATGTTACCTATTGATGGCTTTGTGTAAGCTTTATCGTTGCTTCTACGGTACTGATTACTCGTATTTCACCAATACTGCTCCAAGGTGGTAAATAATTCAGCCGCATTAGGAAGTTTTCAGCCTTGCCTTCCCTCTCTGTAAACCGTTATGAACTACTCATATCCTTGTCATTGCATTCATTATTCTGATTTTTACCACTATATAGGATTATTTTCCATTAGTCAATAAAAAGTTTTTTCAAGATTTTAGCATAAAAATCAATTGGTTACTCAATCAAATAGTGGTAGTTCTGCTAAGAAAATAATATCCTTGCGTTTATCAGCACGCCTAATGCTGCTAGAATATCCTACAAAAAATCCACTTTTCTACCTTTTTCTATAAAAATTTCCAGCAAAAAAGGTATTCAGTAAGCATTCCACTTACTAAATACCTGCCCAGACGTACGACGAATTTCTATATGCTCCCTCATGGTAATCCATGCTACGCCAGTTACATTCATTCATCTATATTATGGATATTAACCGTATTTTTCATTATCACTAATCATTCAATCCATTATTCTCTAAGTAACCCTCTTTACTACCATACACTTTGACAATATGCTCCTCTCCCCAATTACAAAGTGAAGTCAGTATAGGTTCTAAACTCTTACCGTAATCGCTTAGCTCATATTCTACTTTTGGTGGTAGTTCATGATATAGAATACGGTTAATGACACCATCATTTTCTAATTCACGTAATTGCTGAGTTAACATTTTTTGCGAAATATTTGGCATCAGTCGTTTCAATTCGCTTGTACGTTTTTTTCCATGAGTGAGATGACATAAAATTACACATTTCCATTTTCCTCCGATAACTTCCAGTGTTGCTTCTACCGATATATTGTATTTTTTCTTCGTTTCCATCATTTATAACCTCTTTCTATTTATGAGAACGTTCGTTTGTAGATACTAAAAGGTTCCTATATAACAAAAAAGTACGTACTTCCCTTTCTGTTTTACATGCTCCATAATAACATTTGTTCCGGAACATTTGGCAAGTAATTGCACACTGATTAAAAGAAGGAGATTCTATGAAAGAACCGAAACAAAATAATACAAAGGCTCTGCTTGCACTGGCAGTGACTGCTTTTGCCATTGGGACAACTGAATTTATAAGCATTGGTTTACTACCAATGATTGCGGCCGATTTACAAACTTCACTTCAAGTAACGGGTTTGACCGTGTCTATTTATGCGATTGGTGTAATGATCGGGGCGCCTGTACTGACATCTCTACTAGCCCATATTCCTCGAAAGAAACTATTACTAGGGATTATGCTGATTTTCATCATTGGCAATAGTATAGCTATGTTCTCTACAACTATCGGCATATTACTTGTAGCGAGACTAGTTTCTGCTTTAGCTCATGGTGTATTTATGTCAATTGGCTCTACAATTGCTGCTAGTCTTGTACCAGCAAATCGTCGAGCGAGTGCGATAGCGATTATGTTCACTGGATTAACTGTCGCTACAATAACAGGTGTACCTTTCGGGACATTAATTGGACAACAATTCGGATGGCGCATGGCATTTGCATTTATAGTCGTGATTGGAATTCTAGCTTTAATTGCCAATATTGTTTTAGTACCTTCTTCTATCCAAAAAGGTACCAAAACAGGGTTTGCTGAACAGCTTAAGTTAGTAAAAAACGGACGATTGTTGCTAGTGTTCATCATTACTGCATTAGGTTATGGTGGTACATTTGTCGTCTTTACGTATCTATCACCTTTATTGCAAGAAGTGAGTGGTTTTTCGGCAAAAACAGTAACTCTAATTATCTTATTCTATGGCGTTACAGTTGCCATTGGTAATACTATTGGTGGTAAACTAGCAAATAACAATCCAATTCGTGCATTATTTTATATGTTCGTGATTCAAGCGATTGTGTTATTTGTTCTTTACTTCACCGTACCATTCAAAGTAGCTGGTCTAATTACGATTTTATTCATGGGGCTCTTTGCATTTATGAATGTCCCAGGGCTTCAAACTTATGTCGTGATATTAGCTGAACGTTTTGTCCCTAGCGCTGTAGATGTCGCTTCTGCTATTAACATTGCTGCTTTCAATGCTGGAATTGCGATTGGGTCATATGCTGGAGGCGTTATCGCCAAGTCAATGGGATTAATCCATACAACCTGGATTGCAGGAATTATGGTTACAGGAGCTGTTCTATTAGCAGCAATCTGTGTCAAACAAGAAAAAAATGAGGAGAGTGTTCAAAATGAACTTACAAACAACAACATTAAATAATGGGATCAAAATGCCCGTCTTAGGCTACGGTGTTTTCCGTGTAGAAAATGGGGCGGAACTTGCAAAAGCTGTTAAAACTGCAATAAAAAAAGGCTACCGTAGTATTGATACTGCACAAATTTATGGCAATGAAGAAATGGTAGGACAAGGTATTAAAGAGGCAATTGCTGAGGGTTTAGTTACTCGTGAGGAATTATTTATCACATCAAAAGTTTGGAATGCCGGCTTAAATTATGAAGCTGCACTTGCCGCATACGATGACAGTTTATCAAAAATGGGATTAGATTATTTAGATTTATACTTAATCCACTGGCCTGGTCATGATCAATATTTGGATGCATATAAAGCACTTGAAACGATCTATAAAGAGGGTCGAGTTCGTTCAATCGGCGTAAGTAACTTCCAAGTTCACCACTTAGAAAATTTACTTAAAGAAACAGAAATCAAACCAGTTATCAATCAAATTGAATTCCACCCACGCCTTACACAGGAAGAGGTGCGTAACTATTGTGCGGAGCATGACATCCAAGTTGAAGCATGGTCTCCACTAATGAACGGCGAACTGTTAAAAGATGAAACTCTACAAAGTATTGCTGCTAAACATAACAAAACAGCTGCTCAAATCGTCTTAAAATGGGATTTACTACATCAAGTTGTAACAATTCCAAAAACAATGACTGAGTCACGCATGGAAGAAAATATTAATGTCTTTGACTTTGAACTAACTACTGAAGAAATGACTCAAATTGATGCATTAAATGAGAACTTCCGCTGTGGTCCAAACCCAGATGAATTTAATTTTTAATATAGGTTAATCATATAAAACCCCAGACGAGTATTTATGCTCATCTGGGGTTATTTTATTTAAAAACAATATGGCTATTGATTTTATTATTATTTATTACTAATCAATTTATTTTACAAGATTATTTTCTTCCACTATTCCCTATTCAATCTAACTAGAAATCCCCCTATATACTAGTACTGAAATTTGACTCTTAATGATGCACTAATTGTAATTTGCCCTTGTTCAATTGGGGTAGAGACATTCTGCTCAGTCATGGCAACAGTTTTATATAGTGCATGGCCCGCATTACTCTCTTCTACAATCTCTATCGGTTGTGGAAGCATTGGTAATCTCATGTTCTCGGCTATTGTATTTGCTTTCATTTGGGCATCATGGAGAGCTATACTAAGCGCTTGTTGATAATAAAATTCTCCATTTTCAATTTTAAATTGAATTCCTGAAACGCGATTTGCTCCGTTTTTTACTGCTGTATCAATTACAGTACCCACTTGACTTGTATCTTTTACTTTAACAGTAAGGGCATTAGTCACTTCATAACCTCTAAAAACCTGTTTACCTTCGACGTAATCATAGTTTGGCACAATATTATAGGCAGCAGTTTGAATATTCTCTCTTGGAATATTGAGTGACAAAATAGATTGTATTACACGATTCATGATAATCGCATTTTCCTGTTGCGCTTTGCTTACATCTTTTCCTTCTGTGATTACTTCTAATTGAAGTTCCACATAACTTGGTTGAACGGCAACTTTCCCGTTACCCGTGACTGTTATAACGCGAAATGAGTTACATGATAGTTGATGAGCATTTTGATTAAACACAGAATTCCACCTTCCGTATAGTGCATATTATTAATCTTATGCATTGTACATTGAAAACTTGTTAATCGATTTCAAATAGATAACTTGAAGTAAGTTCTATGATAATTTTTAATATGACAGTAAAAGGTAGACATAAATAACAGTCACTTCACTCAAGAAATCTTAATTCTAACCACTTAAGAAGTAGACAAAAGACCATTTGAATAGTCCCTATCAAATAGTCAATTAGAATTCATCATATTCTATACTAAATCTCTCAACATTATGATTTTCTAGTTTAAAGAATGTATCTTGAGATACTTCTAATTTTAAAGCTTGGTTTTTCACTAAATCGTTGTATACTCCTCTTAATATTCTACCTGTTAACCCATGTGATACAGCGATAACTTTCTCACGACCTTCTACACTATTTAGCCAATCTGTTACTCGTTCCTCAACAGAAGCATAACTTTCTCCATTAGGTGAATTAAAATACCAATTATAGGGATCTGTATGCTTTAGAAGATCTGGCCATTCTTCTTCAATTTCTTTCATTGTTAACCCAGCCCAAGAACCTACAGATACTTCACTTAAGCGATCATCCATCTCTACTTTTGATACATCTAATCCTAATGTATTACAGATAATCTCAGTACTTTGCATAGCTCTTCCTAATGGACTTGAAATAATTGCCCACTCTTCTGGGTCTTGAATATACATCTTTAACAATCTAGCAATACTTTTCACTTGTGCAATTCCATCATCTGTTAATGGTGAATCCAGTTCTCCTTGATACCTGCCTTGCGAATTAAAGACCGTTTCTCCATGTCGGAGTAATTAAATCGTTTGATTCAATGTATGACCACCCCTTAGCATTAATAATTGTCATTTTAATTAATATACTACTAGATAGTTCTATTATTTGGAAGAACCCTTCTCTTTTCAGTATTCCATAAACATACTTCTCTATAAATTTTGACTATTTTTAAATCAGTTTGCTAATGAATTTAACAACTTAAATTGAAATTAACCTTATTAACTGAGTCCAACCTATTGACAATATATTAGACAATTCGTATTATTTAGCAAACTAATGGGATCACTGTTTTTATATAGCATTTCATATTTTTTAATATGAAACTGGTAATTCAATGGTTAGTAACTAGAAACGAGTTGAAGTGCTTAATGAAAAAGGTTCACTATAGCTGGATTATTCTAGCGGTTACATTCTTCTCTATTATTGTTGCAGGCATCATTAGGTCCTCATCAGGCGTTTTTATTGATCCTTTTGAGCTTGAGTTTGGCTGGAGTCGTCCTGCTATTTCCTTTGCCTTTGCAGTGAGCTTATTTTTATATGGCTTCTCGGGGCCTTTTATGGCAGCGTTTGTAGAGGTTTTTGGTTTAAAACGAATGATGCTTTATTCAATGCTAACATTGTCTACTGGTCTTGCATTGACATTCGTTATGCAAACACAATGGCAATTAATACTGATTTGGGGCGTTATGATCGGGGTTGGTTCTGGATTATTCTTAACCGTATTAAGTACACAAATTGCGAATCGCTGGTTTGTAAAGCAGCGAGGTCTCGCAGTTGGGATTTTAACGGCAAGTACAGCAACTGGGCAATTAATATTATTGCCAGTATTAGCTACAATAATCGATCAATATTCTTGGCGTTATGCAACCGGACTTATCTTCATTCTTAGTCTATTAATCTTATTATTAATCCTTCTTTTTATGAAGGACTTTCCTCAAGACAAGGGGCTTCTACCATATGGGCAGGAGTATAATGATCAATCTGCTGAACAACCTATTCTTCAGCAAAATCCATTTAAATTAGCACTAGGTACGCTTATGGAAGGCTTGAGACTAAAAGAATTTTGGCTTCTTGCAGGAAGTTTCTTCATCTGTGGTTTATCTACAAGCGGCCTAATCGGAACTCATTTCATCTCCTATTGCATAGGTTTTGGAATTCCTGTTATAACAGCAGCTGCCATGCTCTCATTTATGGGGGTATTTGACTTAGTGGGAACAACATTATCAGGCTGGTTATCTGATCGAATTGATAATCGTTGGTTGCTATTTTGGTATTACGCGCTGCGAGGAATATCCTTACTGTTTTTACCGTTTGCATTAGCTCAAGGTTCTTATGTATGGCTAGTCATTTTTTCTATTTTCTATGGTTTAGATTGGATTGCCACTGTCCCACCTACTATTGGACTGGCAAGAAGGGAATTTGGGCTTAAGAAAAGCACCTTGATGTACGGCTGGATCATGGCTGCTCATCAGGTTGGAGCTGGAGTTGCAGCGTTTGGTGGTGGAGTTATTTTCAAAGTATTTGGCTCCTATCAATGGGCTTTCATTTTAGCTGGCAGCATGTGTGTATTAGCTAGTTTATTTGTCATCATGTTGAAAAAACATCAACCGAAGTTAGAAGTTAATTAATTTGTCTTTTTTCTTATTTCTTATTTAACATAAAAAAAGCAGTTACCTTTCATCATTTACAAATGATAGAGGTAACTGCTTTTTTTATTTTAATATCTTATCCACGGTGGAACATCCCTATAACTTCTTTTGTCTCTGTTATGTTCACAAACGCATTTGGATCGACTTCATTAATCATTTCTTTAACTTCTGATAATTGATAACGAGTGATAACGGTAATAAGAACTTTTCTACCTTCACCAGTATAAGCTCCCTCACCATCCATAATTGTCACTCCGCGATATAGATTCGAGAGTAACTTCTCCTTCACTTCGTCACCTTTACCGGTAATGATCATGAGAGTGAGTTTAATGTGATTCGTATGAATCGTATCAATAACTTTCCCCATCGCATAGATTGTTACAAGCGTATATAAAGCTGCATCCCAGCTAAATACAAAGCCTGAAATTATTACAACGATTGCGTTCATCGCCGAAATCATTGCTCCAAGTGGAAAATCTCTTTTCTTATTTAGAAGCATCGCAATAATATCAAAGCCACCTGATGACCCTGATGCTTTGAAAATTATTCCAATACCAATACCCGTTATAACTCCACCAAACAGTGATGCTAGGAGTGGCTCATGTGTTACTTGATAAACTGGAATCACATACAAACTGACTGAAAGTACTAGTACGGAAAGAATCGTATATCCAATAAACCGTTTGCCTAATTTCATTATACCTATAATAAGTAAAGGAAGATTTAATAAAAAGTTTAACAGACCTGTATTTAAAGGCGTTACAATACCAAGCATGATTGCAATACCACTTAATCCACTGCTAAGAATTTCATGAGGAATTAACAAAAAGTTATATGCAAAGCCAACTAAAATAGAACCAATTGTAATGATAAAAACATTGCGCATAGCTACTCTCCCTATCGAATAATCCTGTGCTACCATTTTTTTATTCATTATAAAAAAATCACACAACATTTCAAACTAGCGCTTCCGAATATTAACTCGGTGACCAAATCATAAGCGCAATTGAATAATATTATAGTTGAGTTTTAACGAATAAAAAATTTAATAGTTTTTTCTGAAAAATAAGAATAACTACAATCCTGCAGTAACAACACGAATTGTTCGCAATTATAGATATATGAACAATTCATGAACAGCCATCATTACTCTTCTACACTTGTTTGATCGGCAACTTTATAAATTCTTTCTAACATTGGTGGATGCGTATATCGGAACCATTTTACAAGCATTGGCGGATTTACTTCACTTAATCCAGATTTCGTGAGTTTTTGAAACGCCGTCACGGCTGCTTCTTTATCCCCCGTTAACTCTATTGCATACTGATCAGCTCTTGATTCCTGATATCTAGAAAAATAATTTGAGAGCGGACTTGATGCGAATAATAAAACCGATGTAATCAGTAAAAACAATGGAAGCGAACTAATATCATTTATTTTCTTTATTTTTAACACCTTTCCATATCTTCTAATAATCCAAGTCATGATCCTCGACGTGAGCCAAAGTCCAATAAGCGTCATGAAGATATAACCAACCATGCCAAAATAAATATGTTTCTCTACATAATGTCCCATCTCATGTGCCATTATGAATAAAATTTCTTTATCTGTTAAACGATTTAATGTAGTATCCCATAGCACAATCCTCGAATTACTACCAACCCCAGTAACATAAGCATTTAAAGCATTTGTCTTTTCCGCCATGTTCACTTCAAATACATGCTCAGCTGGAATATTTGCCTGTTCGGCTAACGACAAAATCTTTGTCTCTAATTCTTTATTTTTCAACGGGTAAAAATCATTATATAACGGGGCAATTACTACCGGTTGGATAAACATGATAAAAATAGAAAAAGGGATTGTTAATAGCCAGGCATATAGCCACCATCTCTTGGTACTTTTTTTTATGAGCCAATAAAGAACCAATACAACTATTACCGTCATGCCAAAGTTAACCCAAAAGTCTATCACACCATCCCTCATCCAAGAAGAAAAGCTTTGGTTACTAATTCCATACTTTTTACTTAAGGAAAAGCTATAATAGTCCATTGGAAATAATACAATATACGTAAGAATTGATAACAAAAATAGATAGATTACATTTTTTACGATTGTCCATTTAGAAAGTGCTGCTGACCATTTTTCTAACATAAAAGATAGCCCTACAAGCAATATTAAGAAGTAGACGAGCCATTCAAACGGGGTCGCTACAAAAAAGAGGAAATTCCTAATTTTCGAGTACTCTCCACTTAATAGCAATTCATGTTCAGACATAAATTCCGCTGGATCAGCGACAGTCCCCTTTAAAGCGGCTGGTATAGTGCCGCCACCACTATGAAAAATATAAAAATACATCGCTAAAGCATACACACCAAATAACAATAGAGCTGATATTCCCCACTTTTTTGCTATGTCGTTCACTCCCTTGTTCAGTTCGTCCTACAATAAGTGTAATCTAAAATGACAAAGATAGAACAGATTTCTATGTTAAAGCTTTATTAACTTTAGCTAAACCGAGATACAAATAAAATTTGGCAGTAAACTTTGTCCTTTTGAAAAAATTTATAAGGATATTCTTCCCCAATTTGAACAAATTCATAATTTCTTTATTTGTTTATGTATACGAAAATTCAAATTAATAATTAGTTAACGCATTAGCATTATGTTGTGTTTTATAAACCAACATAATGCCAATACATAACACTTTATATTAGAACTACTCTCTTCATTACAATCCTTCCAAAAGAGCGTTTATAACATACTTATGACTAAAAACAGAGCGATTAATGTTTTACTATCAATCGCGTTGTTTTTTTATGAACTTTTTATTTTTTAAATATTAAAATTATTTTGATTTATATTAATATTAGAGGTTATTATTAAGTTACAAATTAGAATATAGGGAGAGGTGTTGCTGAATGACAGTTAATTACGTCTTTTTATTACATCATCAACAGACTATTAAGGAAGATCTTTTAAATCTCGTACAAGCAGAGTCACCCAGTCATGAAAAGAACCTCGTTGATAAAACAGGTAATCTGATTAAGGCAATTATCCAAAAACGTCTTGATAAAGATTACATCTGCACAGAATATATTAATAACCAATATGGAAATCACCTCCTGTTCCAGAAAGAACATTCTCCAAAACCTCGAATTTTATTTCTTTGTCACTTTGACACGGTTTGGCCAAAAGGTGAATTACCAATTCATCTTGAAGGTGAATTGTTTTATGGGCCAGGAGTGTTTGATATGAAAGCAGGATTATTGTCATCTATTTGGGCGATTTCTTCATTAGAAAACACTTTAGAAGCGTTACCGATATCTCCTGTATTTTTACTTTCTTCAGATGAAGAAATCGGTAGTTTATCTTCGAGAGATTTGATTGAAGAGGTGGCAAAAACATGTGAAGCGGTTTTTGTTATGGAGCCCCCTGAAGCCGAAACGAGTAACCTAAAAACAGCTAGAAAAGGCATGGGAATGTATCAATTAGAAGTACAAGGAATAAGTACACACGCAGGAAATAACCATGAAGATGGTGTCAACGCTATATTAGAGATATCTTACCTAGTACAACAACTTCAAGAGCTAACAGATTATGCTAAAGGGACAACTGTGAACGTAGGTGTTATTCGTGGTGGAACAACTATTAATGTAGTGCCAGAATACGCTTCCATTGACGTAGACTTTCGAATTTCCACATTATTTGAAGCGGAAAGAATTATGCAAGCAATCGAACAACTCACTCCAAAAAACCCACTTGCTAAACTAAGTATAACTGGTGAGTTGAACCGTCCACCACTTG
Source organism: Viridibacillus sp. KH_047 (assembly GCF_057838945.1). NCBI lineage: Bacteria > Bacillati > Bacillota > Bacilli > Caryophanales > Caryophanaceae > Viridibacillus > Viridibacillus sp. KH_047. Next base: position 2,856,799 of record NZ_CM174479.1, read on the forward strand.
AGAGAAACGAAGCCAATCAACAATTATTTAAACTTGCGCAAGAAGCAGGAAGAAAACTGAACATTGTGGTTAATGAATCTAGTGTAGGAGGAGCAAGTGATGGGAACTTCACTTCTGCTTTAGGTATTCCAACTATTGATGGACTAGGTATTCCAGGAGACGGTGCCCATGCTAGAAATGAGCATATTCAATTCGATATGTTTGCAAAACGTTGTGCTCTAGTTGCAGAACTATGTATTGCCTTTGGAGAAAAATTTGTAAATGACTATAATATTATTAACAATAAAGAAGAACCTATAACAAAATAACAAAAACGCAAAATTTATTAATGAGAAATGATAGGTATCGAGCTATGAAAAAATTCATAGACTGATACCTTTTTTGTTCCTCTAACTAAAAGTGAAACTTTGCATTAACATATACGTATTACTAGTATTCAAAGAAAGAGGCGGTTAAACGAGTGGATGATTCAAAGGAATGGTTAATAGAAGAATTGAAAAAGGTAGAAGCTTGGGAAAAAGATCAAAATGATTTATGGTTTTTCGAGAAAATTGGGCGGTTACCATTTAAGATTATTGATAAATGGACACCTAAGTTCATTCAAGATAAAATTGGAATTCTACTGGACGAGCTTGGACAATACGTTCAAACAGGTGGAAACTACCTTAGTTCAGTATCTAAAATCCCTTCGTATTATCCTAAACTAGAGATACAAACGATTGAGGATGTAAAAACGCTTCCTATCTCTAAAATGGATCAGGCAGTAGACGGGCTGACTAAAAACAGAAAAAACTTAGCCACCCTGCAAGGAGCTGGAACCGGTATTGGAGGTATTTTCACATTATCGATTGATATCCCTCTCCTTTTAGGTTTACAGTTAAAAACTATACAGGACATTGCAATTTGCTATGGCTATGATCCAAATGATAAAAAAGAACGTTTATTTATTGTAAAATGTCTTCAATTTATCTCCTCTGACATTGTTGGTAAGGAAGCAATCCTTTCCCAATTATCCATGTTTGATAACCAAGATGAATCAGCAAAACGAGAGGTTCTATCAGAAATGCAAGGTTGGCGTGAAGTCGTGTATTCTTACCGAGATCAATTTGGTTGGAAGAAGCTGTTTCAAATGATTCCGATTGCCGGTCTCATATTCGGTGCATTCATTAATCGTTCAGCAGTGCATGATATAGCGGAAGCGAGCAAAATGCTATATAGAAAGAGAAGGATACTTGAAGAGTTGGAGTATGACTAAATCATCATTGAAAAAACATAAGACCTTACCCATCAATAGGTAAGGTCTAGCATACAATTATTTACACTCTTTTTAAAATTCTTGGTTACTTTTTAAAACAGTATTATTAATTATAAGAACATGCCTGCTATGGCAGCGCTTAATAATGAAGCCAACATTCCTGCGGCGACAGCTCTAAATCCTAAGCGTGCAACATCATCGCGACGACTCGGTGCCATAGAACCTAAACCACCTAACAACATCGCCATCGAACTTAAGTTTGCAAATCCACATAATGCAAAGCTTATTACAATTACTGTTTTCGGAGACAATGATGCAATTTCAGGTGCAAAAGCAGAATATGCAACGAATTCGTTTAACACTAGTTTTTGCCCTATAAAAGATCCTGCTTGTACTGCTTCTGACCAAGGAACACCTATAATAAATGCAAGTGGTGAAAAAACGAATCCTAAAATCCCCTCAAGTGTTAACTCCTTAAATCCAAAAATACTTCCTAATCCACCTAGTAGTCCATTAAGAAGTGCGATTATTGCGATAAAAGCAAGTAACATTGCACCGACGTTTAACGCCAATTTTAATCCATCACTAGCACCTCGAGCAGCTGCATCAACTACGTTGACAGATGAATCATCTTTTTCCATTGTAAAGTTTTCTTCATTCACAACTTCCGTTTCGGGAATCATGATTTTCGCTAAAATTAATCCTGCTGGTGCAGCCATAAAGCTGGCAGCAACCAAATATTCTAGTGGAACCCCTAATAATGCATATCCTACTAAAACTGCCCCTGAAACCGAAGCAAGTCCACCGGTCATAATAGCAAAAAGCTCTGATTTTGTCATATTCGCTATAAACGGTCGGATAACAAGAGGTGCCTCCGTCTGCCCTACAAAAATATTAGCAGCAGCCGAAACAGATTCTGCCCTACTAGTTCCCAAAAGCCTTGAAAGAGCTCCACCGAGAATTCGGATAAAGAACTGCATAATGCCTAAATAATATAAAACGGAAATTAGAGACGAGAAGAAAATGATAACAGTCAATACTTGAAAAGCAAAGACAAAACCGAAATTTTCTGTATCTGCTGCAGGACCAAATACGAAGGAAATTCCTTCACTTGCATAAGAAATTAAATTTTGTATACCATTTGAAAAAGCTAGGAGACCTTCACGCCCTGTTTCCCATTTTAAAACAATAAAAGCAAACAAAATTTGGATTACTAATCCTCCTAAAACCGTTCGCAAATTGATTGATTTTTTTGAACTTGACAATAAAAAAGCTATACCAAGAATAGCAATTATACCGCAAATTCCCCATAATACGTTCATATTAGACACCTTCTTTGTATGTAGTAGAAAACAATCCCTTTATAAAATCCCTTAATTAGACATCTTACAACAGACAACCATTATCAATCATATCAAATAATACAAAGGATTTAATGTGTAACATCATCCTACGTTTCCAAAATTTATAAATACCTAAAACCATCTGTCTATCAGGAACTGACTTGAATAGTAATTCCCTAAATCAAAAAAATTATCACATTCTATTTTTTAATATTTGCTCTTTATCTAATTCAATTAAAAAAGTTCTAATGCCAAACTTAGCACTAGAACTTTTCCTAAATCAATATTGAAATTTATACTTAAATGTTTTACTGAGTTTGACCGAGCTACTAATAACTAAGAAAAATAATTTATATAATTATCAATATAAAATTAATTACATTGAGATTGATAAATTCGTTCAATTGTTTCTAACCACGTGTTTAGAATGATTGGAAATACCGCTTCATCAATATCAAATTTTTCATGATGATGACCAGCAGCTAATGTTGTACCAAAAATAGCATATGTTGCAACTCCACCTTGTTGCTGAACTTGATCCATCATATAAGTTGCATCCTCTGAACCACCTGCAAACTTACTTCGCAACAAAACCTCCTCTACACCATCAATACCTTTAGCTGCAAGGCCAACTAAATCAATTAATTCTTCGGAAGATGCACACGTTTTAGCTTCGCCAACTATTTCGTAAGAAAGCTCAGTTCCATACATTTTAGAGGCACCTTCTAAAACTGATAGTGCTTGCTCATGTACATAAGTATGAACCGAGTTATTTTCACCACGTGTTTCTAATTTTAATGAGGCATGAGCTGGTACAATATTACGACCATCTCCTGATATACAAGTTCCAACATTGATACGTGATGCACCATCACTATGTTGTGTAATTGTATGAAGACCCAGTATTGCCGAAGCTGCAGCAAGTAAAGCATTTTTCCCCTTTTCAGGTTCAGCCCCCGCATGTGCAGCTTTCCCAGTAAATTTTGCATCTATTTTAGTTGTAGCTAAAAAACCATCTGCACCAGCTATTACTGTACCCAATGGTACATTTATTCCTACATGCATACTTAAAAAATAATCCACATCATCTACAACTCCAGCAGCCACCATCGACTTTGCTCCGCGTACACCTTCTTCAGCTGGTTGAAAAATGATTTTAATAGTACCTTTAATTTGATCCATATTATTTGCAAGGGCTTTTGCTAAGCCTAAACCAATTGCGCTATGAGCATCATGTCCACAAGCATGCATTTTCCCTGCATATTTTGAGCGAAAATCAAATTGTTTCGGAAGATGTGTAATTTCATCATTTTCCAGTATATCTAACGCATCCATATCAAATCGGAAAGCAATCGTTGGACCTGCTTTCTTTCCTTTAAGTGTACCAACAACCCCTGTATATCCCCCAACCATCTTTTCCATATATCCTAAGTAACCGCCATTACTTTTGGCAGTTTCATAGTAACCTGCTAACTCGTCATCAGAAGGTACACCCATTCTTTCTTCTGATACAACCTCTTTGCCTACCTGTACTTGAAATCCTAATATACTCAATTCATGTGCGATTATTGAAGCTGTTCGAAATTCCGTCCAGCCTGTCTCAGGGTACTGATGGAAATCCCTTCTCCACGCAACCATTTGCTCGATTAAATTGGAAGTAGTTGTAAATATTTTCATCATCCACACTCCTTAGACTAATAGTTAGATATATGTCCTACTAAAACAAAAATAGTTAAATTAGGAAAAGAACAAGAAAGCTTACCTGCAACACAACTTGCTCATATTTGTGCTACAAAGACTTAAAATTGACTTCCTGTACCTTTAGAAACTTTTGCATAAATTGAACAATTTCAGTATTCATTTTAATATGATTTTCAATTTTTTCCGTTTGGTGACCTTCATCCTCAAAAATAATAAGTTCTACTTGCTTTCCTTGCTCTATTAAATCTGCCGTAAGCTGTTCGGCTTCACTAACAGGAACTCGGGTATCGTTTCTGCCGTGGAAAATAAGTAATGGTACTTTTATTTTTTCGGAATGATTTAATGGTGCGATTTCTTCAAAGAAATCAACATCATCTTTTAATGAACCATATTCATATTCACGTAATTTTCTGCGCCAATCCCCTGTATTTTCTAAGAATGATTTGAAATGGGATATCCCTACAATATCGACTCCTGCCGCCCATATATCAGCATAATGTGTTAGGGCAGCTAAAACCATAAATCCACCATAGCTACGTCCCATAATACCGATTCGTTCGGAGTCCACACCATGATTATTTACTAAATCATTTGCTAGCCATTTTAAATCGGCTACTGGATCCATACGCTTTCGTACATCATCCAATTTCACATATTTTCGTCCGTATCCCATACTTCCTCGCACATTCGGTGCTGCTACTGCAAAGCCATTAGCTGCTAGGTACTGAATCACAGGGTTATACTCAGCACGTATTTGATACTCAGGTCCACCGTGAACATACACTACTACCGGCTGAGCTTCTTCTTTTTTACCATATAAAAAGTAAGGTACTTCCAAACCATCAAAAGAAGAGAATGTACAAAGCTCAGGTTGCTGCCACAAGTGTTGTACTTCCTTAGCCTCGCCAATGAATGTGACACGTTCTATTTGGTTGTCATTCAAAGATACTCTCCAAATATCACCAGGAAGTATTGGGCTTTTTAGTCCAAAGTAAAGTTCATTATCATTTAGCCAAGTTAGAGATTCCACTACTCCGCTTGGAACGCCTTCTATATAATGATGCTTTTGTTTTGTTAAATCATAAATTCCAAGAAGTGAGACTCCACCTTCGTTTGTAGTAAACGCTAGGATAGAATTATTTGGGGATAATTTAATTTCTTCAATATCCCATTTGTCGAATGTTAGAAGTTCCTGCAATTGAGAAGATTCCTTAAAATTAAATTGGTGAATGCCTAAAGTATCTTGACCAACATCAGTCAGGATGAATCCACTCTCCCCATTATTACTCTGCTGAAGCGATTGATATCTAGCTAAAGGATTTCCTTCAAAGAGTTTACAAAGCTCTTTCTTTTTTAAGTTTAGTATGTAATAAGATTGATCAATATTTGTTTCAGGCATGCTAATGATTAAATGCTCTCCATCCTTTGTCCAAGCAATAGGAGTACAATTACCATCTACCTGATAAACGACTTCCTCTGTTTTGGTCTCCATATCCAGGATAAATACATCAAAGTAACCTGGATGACGACGATTACTTGTGAAAGCAATTTTACTTTCGTCAGGAGACCAACCACCAAATTGGTGGAAATGTTCTTTTGATACTACAAGTTCCTCTGCGTACAGGTCTTTTTCTCTCAATAAGTGAAATTGCTGTTTTTCATTTCCTTTTTCGTCTATACCAACAATCATTTGCTTTCCTGACGGAGAATGGTATGCCGCTAAAACTCTGTCTGGTAGGTCTGAGTATTGTTGAATTTCTGCTGTTGTCACATCCCACTTCCAAACTTGTGGAATACCAGTTTCTTTAGAAATAAAGGTAATAGCTTGCTGATTTGTGAGCACTTGAGGCTGGAATCCTCCACGGACATTTAAGTACTCAGATAAAATTTGATCCGAATTTATCATTATTTTCAGTCTCCTTTTTATAGATAGATTCTATATTTATGTATTTCAGCTAATAGTAAATAATTAATCCAATAATGCTTACAAAAATTGAAGACGCAGCTAAACTAGCAACCGAGAAAAACAATACTTGGGCTATTTTTTGTTTAAATTGATTTAAATTTGCATCATTTGCAAGCTGCTGATTTGCACGTTCTAGTGATCTAGACTTGTTCATAGGAATTATAAAATGCCCTAGTGATCGAAATCCCCTAGTAAACATATTAAAGAATCTAGTTTGCCAAATATTAATACAAGCTGATATTATTGCAGCCGCTAAACCGAAAAGAAATGTGTAGTTAATCCATTCAGTTAGTGTCCAATTTGAGAGCAACATGATTCCTCCCCAAAGCATGGACAGAACACTTGTAAGTATAAAAAATCTTTTCATCCTATCACCTCGTATTAATTTGAATCTGTTTTAGTTATAAGAAAAAAAGATAAAGCCCCTTACAATTCCATGTCTTCTTAGAAAAGCTTACGCTCTCTTCGGTAAACTGCTGGCGAAGGGACTCTATCAATTTACAACTCACAATTTATGAATAAACCGTTTTATTTCGTTTTTTCTGCCCATTTAAATTGAGGGTAACGATTCACATAATAGGCGATGTTTTCAAAGTCAGGATTTGTTAAGTAATTATATTTATAGAAATTTACAGGCATAAACGGCATATCCGTCATCAAAATTTTCTCCGCTTGATGCAAAAGTTCATAGCGTTTATTTACATCTTGTTCCACTTTGGATTTAGCAATAATAGAATCAAATTCTTTATTTACCCATCCTGTACGGTTGTTAGGGCTGTCACCTAGGTAATAATCAAGATTTACAACTGGATCAACGAAAATTCCAATCCATCCCATACGAGCCATTTGGAAATTCCCTTGTTTTGTTGTTTCCAAATAAGTACCCCACTCTTGGTTACTTAGTTTAAGTTTTACACCTAAGTTTTGATCAATCATTTCTTGTACTGCTTCTGCAATTTTTTTATGATTTTCAGCTGTGTTATAAAGTAAAGTTACTTCTGGGAGCTTACTCCAGCCTTCTTCAGCCATACCTTCTGCTAACAGCTTTTTAGCTTCCTTAGTATTTTCTTCAAAGTAATCTCCACCAACTTTACGGAAATCTCCTTCTGGTGTTTCTGCACCTTCAGGAACCATTGCAAACGCTGGTGTTTCTCCACCTAATGTTACATTTTCAGTCAAAGCTTTACGGTCGATTGACATTGCGAAAGCTTTACGAACTTTTTCATTTGTAAATGGTTCTTTTTTAACATTAAACATATACATATACGTTCCGTAGTAAGGTACTTCACTATACTCTTCATTATCTTTTTCAGTTGCAAGTACATCACTTGGTAATGTACTGATTAAATCCAATTCACCTGTTTTGAACATTTGATAATAAGTTGTAGCTTCATTTACTATTTTGAAAGTAACTTTGTCTAATTTAACTACATCTTTATCGTAGTATTCATTGTTCTTTTCAATCACTACATTACTTTCGTGCTTCCAATCAGTCATCTTAAATGGACCATTACTAATGTATGTTTTTGCATCTGCAGCCCAATTATCATTACTTTCAACTAGCTTTTGTTGAACTGGATAGAATGTCCATAATGTAAGTAAGCTATCAAAGTAACCTAATGGAGCATTCAATTGAACTTCAAGTGTTTTATCATCAACAGCAGTTATCCCAACATTCTCCACTTTACCTTTACCTTTGTTGTATTCTTCTGCACCTTTAATATAGTAAAGGTAAAATGAAAACGCACTACCAGTTTCGGGATTTAAAACCCTTTTCCAAGCATATTCGAAGTCACCTGCAGTAACTTGAGAACCATCTGACCATTTTGCGTCATCACGGAGAGTAAACGTATAAGTCTTTCCATCATCAGATGTCTTCACATCTTTAGCAGCTCCTAAAACTGGCTTTCCATCCTTATCACGAGTATATAGACCTTCAAGAATATGATCTAGTACCCAACCAGAAGTCGTATCTGTTGCCTTAGCAGGGTCAATTGCTGGAGGTTCACTCATCGCATTTACAACAATCTCTTGTTTAATGTTACCCTTTTCTGTTTTATCCCCTTTGGATGATTCATCTTCTCCTCCACCATAACATCCTGCTAAAGCAGAGCCTGCTACTAGTACTAAAAGTAATGACAATAACCATTTTTTCATTTTATTTCCCCCTTCTTTCTATTCATATTAATATAAGTGACAAGCCGTCCAATGCTCTTTCTCTACTTCTTTCCACTGAGGCTCTTGCAATGCGCATACCTCCATTGCATGTGGGCATCTTGTTCGGAATCGACAACCACTAGGTGGATTAGTCGGGCTTGGTGGATCACCTGCAAGGACAATTCGCTCTCTTTTTGCATCTCGTGGATTTGTTTTCGGTATAGCTGATAATAATGCCTGTGTATATGGGTGTAATGGGTTTGTGAACATATCGTCACTATTACTTAATTCCATCATCTTACCTAAGTACATGACACCGATTCGATCACTAATATGTTTAACCATGCCTAGGTCATGAGCAATAAATAGATATGTCAAATCTTCAGATATCTTCAAATCTTCCAATAGATTAATAACTTGTGCCTGAATAGAGACATCGAGTGCTGAAATAGGCTCATCCGCTACGATAAATTTTGGTTCTACTGCCAATGCGCGTGCTATGCCAATTCGTTGTCTTTGCCCACCGCTAAATTCATGAGGATAGCGTTTCGCATGTTGCGGACTCAAACCAACACGCTCTAATAATTCATAAATTCGATTTGTACGATCTTTTCCAGTAAAAAGCTTATAGGCATCGATTCCTTCAGCAATAATGTCGCCCACTCGCATTCTAGGGTTTAGAGATGCATGTGGATCTTGGAAAATAATCTGCATTTCTTTATTCACATTTCTTTTCATTTCTTTATTTAATTGTTTAATATTTTGACCGTTATAAATGATATCCCCATCTGATGCTGCCTGGAGTCCAACAAGTGTTTTCCCTAAAGTAGACTTACCACTCCCACTCTCTCCAACAAGACCAAATGTTTCACCTTTTCGGATGTAGAATGAGATATCATCAACTGATTTAACAGTAACATCTGATTTAATTTTAAAATATTTTTTCAAAGACTGAATTTCTACTAAATTCTTAGTCAATACTCTCACTCCCAACTGTAACTGTTTTATCCTTTTCTAGAGCAAAAGGCATTTCCACTTTGGGTGCTCGAGAATCATTTAGCCAGCATCGTGCAGAATGCGATTCATCAATTTGGTAGTCTCCTGGCATTTCTTCTAAACAGATATCCATTGCATACTTGCATCGTGGTGCAAATGGACATCCCTTAGGCGGAGAAAAAAGATCAGGTGGAGAACCTTCAATTGGTATTAATTGTTTCTTTTCTGTTCCTTCTAAGTTCGGAATCGAGTTCAACAATCCCCAAGTATACGGGTGTTTCGGGTTTTCGAATAAATCGAAAACAGTTGCACTCTCAACCATGATTCCTCCATACATTACCATTACACGCTGAGCAGTTTCTGCCACAACACCTAAATCATGAGTAATGAGAATAATCGCTGTTTGAGTATCCTTTTGCAATTTCTTCATTAACTCTAAAACTTGTGCTTGAATAGTTACATCAAGAGCTGTTGTTGGTTCATCCGCTATAAGTAATTCTGGATTACAAGCAAGTGCAATTGCAATCATTACACGTTGTCTCATGCCTCCACTAAACTCATGTGGGAATTGGTTGTAACGCTCCTCTGGATTTGGAATCCCTACTTGCTTAATCATTTCTATCGCTTTCTTTTTGGCTTCTTGTTTAGATAATTTTTGATGAGTAATGAGTCCTTCAGCTATTTGCTTACCAACAATCATTGTTGGATTCAATGATGTCATTGGATCTTGAAATATCATGCCGATTTTAGAACCTTTTACTTTTCTCATTTCTCTTTTAGATGCTCTTAGTAGTTCTTTTCCTTGGAATTTAATACTGCCGCCTTTAATAATGCCTGGAGGTGTTGGAATTAGTCCCATAATAGATTGGACAGTGACACTTTTTCCACTACCACTTTCACCAACAATGGCAACTACTTCCCCTTTATCAACATGGAAAGAGACGTCTCTTACTGCCTTTACTTCCCCGCCGTATGTTTTAAAATTGATTTCTAAATTATTAACTTCTAGTAAATGATTCATAGTTTTGTACCTCCTACTTACGAGCTCTTGGATCGAGTGCATCTTGTATTCCATCACCAAAGGCGTTAAATGCAAACATCGTCAGTGCGATCATGAATCCAGGGAAAAACAATCTCCACCAATGTCCACTTAATATAACCCCAAGCGAATCATTAGCCATTGTTCCCCAGCTAGCAAAAGGAGCTTGTACGCCAAGTCCTAAGAAGCTTAAAAAGGCCTCTGCGAAAATAGCTGTAGGAATCGTAAATGTTAAATTAATAATGATAATCCCCATTGTATTTGGTAATAAATGACGCATAATAATTTTGATATGAGAAGTACCTAGTTTTTCAGCAGCTAAAACATACTCCTGAGATTTTAGTAGTAAAATTTGTCCTCTTATAATTCTCGCCATTCCTACCCAACCAGTAATAGATAAAGCTATTATTATTGTAGTTATACCTGGCTCCATAATAACCATTAATAGAATTACTACTAGTAAATAAGGAATTCCGTATAGAATTTCTACAATTCTCATTAGCAGACTGTCAACGCGATCTCCTAATTTACCTCTTCCTGCCATGTATCCAGATACACCACCGACTACTACGCCTAAAACTAAATCTACAATCGCTGCTATAAAACCAATAGTTAAAGATACACGTGCACCTTGCCATGTACGACTCCACATATCACGACCTAAGTTATCTGTTCCAAACCAATGCTCTCCTGATGGCGCTTTGTTGACATTCGTTAGATTTTGTTGGGAGCCACTATATGGAACCATCGATGGTCCAAAAAGTGCTAAAAAGATAATTACGACTAAAAGAAAAAGTCCTATTATAGCTAATTTATTTTTAAGAATACTAAGGAGAGTTTCCTTAAAAACTCCTAAACTAGGACGTTGAATTTCATCTGTCTGCAGCTTACTTGGATCTACTGGACGAAACATAGAATCGTTCAATACTTTTACCATCTGCTAATCCCCCTTGCTAGTCAGCTTAATTCTTGGATCAATAAAACGGTAAGAAATATCGATTAAAAATAAAGTGACAACTAAGATTGTACTGAAGAATACGGTTGTCCCCATGATGACAGGATAATCACGATTAAATATACTATCCACGAAGTATTTACCTATACCTGGGACTGCGAATATTTTTTCGATAACAAATGTACCTGTAATTAGCGAAACAAATAGTGGACCAATGAAGGATACAACCGGTAAAATCGCATTTCGAACTCCGTGATTTAGCACAATTTTAAAGGTAGATAATCCTTTAGCATCCGCCGTTTTAATATAGTTTTGATTCATAACCTCCACCATGCTAGAACGCATATATCTAGCAACAACCGCTAACGGTGTAGTTGCAAGTGCTAAAGTAGGGAGGACAGAATGTTGCCATGTTCCCCAAGAAGCTACAGGAAGAATTCCAAATTTCACTGCAAAAATATTGATAAGCAATGGAGATAATATAAAACTAGGAACCGATATACCGATAATGGCAAAGATCATCGCGGCATTATCGAGTAATCTATTATGATTTAATGCTGCGACGATACCTAGTAAGAGCCCGAAGATGAGCGCAACAATTATCGCTTGAATTCCGAGCGTAGCAGAGGCTGGGAATCCTGATGCTATAATGTCATTTACGGTACGCGATTCGGATTTAATGGATGGTCCTAAATCCAACATAACTAAATTTTTTAAATACAGGACATATTGCACTGGTACCGGTTCGTCTAAGTTATATTTAGCTCTCATATTTTCTACTACCTCTTTAGGTAGTACATCTGCATCTGATGCAAATGGATCTCCAGGAATCATATTCATGATAAAAAATGTTAATGAAGCTATGACCCAGATGGTAAGAATCATTGTCATGAATCTTTTTACAATATACATACCTAACTACACCCCCGTTCTAATTACTTCAACTTACTATGTATTGACACTTCCTAAAACTCCGTTTGTTGCTGCCATGGCAATAATTACACAGCCCCACATATGTTTATAAGCTGTAATCATGTCCTCACACGTAAAGCGTATTTTCTTTGGCCCAATTAATTCTACACTAGGAATAGTTGTTGTCATTTTGGCTTGTTGTGACCCTTTAAATTCGATTTCAAATGTTATAGGTCCCGATAATACAACTGGTTTTTGATCAGCAGCATTTTTTACTGCCACTTCGACTTTTTGTCGAATATGCTCACGCGCTATCTCAGGATGAATTAACTCTGCAGCAAAGCGATCTACTGCACGCTTCGTAATAGCTGCTTCTACATTAGGCAATGTTTCTAACACCTCGTTTATATACGCATCATCACCACTAATAAACAAAGGTGGCACACCAAATGCGCCTGCTACATAAGTATTCATCTCAGTTTCACCGACTACCTGACCATTGATTGTCATTTCATTCACGCAAATCCCTGCTAGCGTATGACTAATAACTGCTACATCAGAGCCCCCTTCGCGTCCATGATGACCGACAAACAAAATACCTTCAAAAGAATCATCCAAACCTTCAAGCTGGCACATCACTCTATTGTTCCCAGAGATTAGTCTAGCCCGTATGTCTAAGTCTTCAATTAGGATATTAGACATATTACCGTGGCCATCTGCTACCACCACTTCTGTAGCACCTCCATTAATGGCTCCTTCAATCGCTGCATTTACATCTGCTGTCATAAGCTTACGAAAACGTTGATATTCAGAAGGAGTTTTCAATTGTTGGTTAGTCGCTACACCTGAAATTCCTTCCATATCAGCCGAAATAAAAATTTTCATTGTTGCCTACCCCCTTGCATTGTTCTATAAAAAAGCCGAAGCTTTATTATTCTCTAGACACAGAATATAGATTATTCTAAAAATTTTATTTGGATTTTTAGAAAATATATTCAAATGTATTTTTGTGTACCTCAAGCTGAATGATCGTATTGACTTCAGTAATACAATCGATTTTATTAACTTCACGTAGAATTTCCGTGATTCTTATTTGATCTTTCACCGTTATTTGAAAAAGAATAGGAAATTCCCCTGACGTCAAAGTGATAAAACGAATCTCTCTAATCTCCTTTAAATCTTCAATTACCTTAGAGATTGAATTTGCTTTCACCTTGACTTGAATAATCGCTCCTGCTTTGAGTCCTACTGCCAAAGGATTTACTACGCCAACTACTTCAAGGAACCCTTTGTCTAATAAACTCTTATAGCGTAGACGAATAGTTTTTTCTGTCACTTTCAGACGTAACGATAATTCAGTAAAGGATAAACGGCCGTCTTTAGATAGATGCTTAATAATGCCGTGATCTAACTCATCGACTTCATATTTCAAGTGATCCCTTCTCTCTTTCCATTTTCTCTTTACTACTGGAATCAGGAATATTTTATAGTTTTATACCGCTTTACAATATTCAGAAAAAATTATATTATCTGAAAAAGGAATATTAGAGATTAGTTTATATTAACTATATTTATATTGCAATCCTTTTTTTATAAAAAATGGAGGTTTTGGAATGATAGCAATTAAGAATGCAATAATTTGGAATGGTAGTGGCGATTCTCTAGAAAATCACGTTATTTTCGTGAAAAATGGAGTTTTTGAAAAAATTGAGTCTAAGGCGCAAATAACAGAGGACTATACAGTAATTGATGCAAAAGGAAAAACAATTACACCTGGTTTAATAGATGTACATACTCATCTTGGAGTCTCTGAAGAAGGTGTTGGTAATGAAGGAGCTGATTTCAATGAAACTAGTCATCCAGTAACGCCGCAAATACGTGCTATAGATGGTATTAATCCTATGGAAATTGGATTTGCAGATGCTCGTAAAGCTGGGGTAACAACAGTTCAAGTAATGCCTGGAAGTGCTAATGTAATCGGAGGAGAGATGGTTGTATTAAAAACAACCGGTACTATTGTCGATGAGATGGTTATTAAATCACCTTCTGGTATGAAAGCAGCAACTGGAGAAAATCCTAAAAGATTTCATGGAGCTAAGGGAAAAATGCCTGTTACTAGAATGGGGGTTGCTGCCTTAATACGTGAGAAATTAATTGAGGCACAAAATTATATCAACTCTGAGAAAAAGGACAGAAAGCTAGATTTAGAAAATTTGGCTAAAGTGTTAAATAAAGAGATTCCTTTGCGAGTTCATGCACATAGAGCAGATGATATTTTAACAGTACTTCGCATTAAACGTGAATTTGATATTAATGTAACGATCGAACACTGTACTGAAGGGCATCATATCGCTGATTATATTACAAAACACGATGTGCGAGTATCTGTAGGACCCACTATGTCAACACGTTCAAAAGTAGAATTAAAAGATAAGAAATGGTCTACAATCAAAACACTACTAGATGCAGGAGTTCCGTGTTCTATTACTACAGATCATCCAGTCGTAGGTATTGAATATCTAGTAACAAGCGCTATACATGCAATTAAGAATGGCATAACCGAACAACAAGCCTTGCAAGCCATTACATTAAACGCTGCTAAGCATCTTGGAGTTGACGATCGAGTAGGGTCGATTTTGCCGAATAAAGATGCTGACTTTGTTATCTGGAGTGGTAATCCATTCAACCTTAACAGTAAGGTTGAAAAAGTATTTATTAATGGTGAAGTTGTTAATTGACTATACTAATTCTGTGTTAAGAAGAATTAGTACACTTAGTCCCTCAAATTTCTATTCATTATCTTATTTGATAGTCTAAGGTTAATTGCAAAATAAAAATTGATATATTACTTAAGAACTTTAGTGTAAGAATAGATCAAGGTTCTACTTAATAAAACAAGTGAGCCTTACCTCGATAATAATTGAGGTAAGGCTCACTATTTTGATTATTGTATTAATTTCAGCTTTAATTAAAGAAGGGTTTCTAATAATATTGGTGCAATTTAGAGTACACATTGAAATTAAATCTTGTGCCGTGATTGATAGTCTAATATGACTTTCATCCATTTCTAGTGCTTCTGCTAAAAAGCCTCCGAAGCTTCCGAAATAAAAATTTTCATTGTTGCCTACCCCTTGTATTGTTCTATAAAAAAGCCAAAGCTTTATTATTCTCCTGACAAAATACAGATTATTCTAAATTTTTTTTGGATTTTTAGAATATATATTCAAATGTATTTTTGTGTACCTCAAGCTGAATGATCTTTTTGACTTTAGTAATACAATCGGTTTTATTAACTTCACGTAGAATTTCCGTGATTCTTATTTGATCTTTCACCGTTATTTGAAAAAGAATAGGAAATTCCCCTGACGTCCTCAATTACCTTAGAGATTGAATTTGCTTTCACCTTGATTGAATAATCGCTCCTACTTTGAGTCCTACTGCCAAAGGATTTACTACGCCAACTACTTCAAGGAACCCTTTGTCTAATAAACTCTTATATCGTAGACGAATAGTTTTTTCTGTCACTTGTAGACGTATCGATAATTCAGTAAAGGATAAACGACTGTCTTTAGATAGATGCATAATAATACCGTGATCTAACTTATCCACTTCATATTTCAAATGATCCCTTCTCTCTTTCTATTTTCTCTTCACTACTGGAATCAGTAATATATTAACATTTTGTTCCTCTTTACAATATTCAGAAAAAATTATATTATCTGAAAAAGGAATATTAGAGATTAGTTTGTATTAACTATTTTTATATTACTATCCTTTTTTATAAAAATTGGGGGTTTTGGAATGCTAGCAATCAAAAACGGAGTAATTTGGAATGGTACTGGATAGCTTCTGGAAAATCACGTCATTTTCGTAAAAATGGGGTTTTTTAAAAGAATTGAATCTGAGGCTAAAATAACAGAAAAAGGCTATACAGTAATTGATGCAAAAGGAAAAGTAATCACACAAGGTTTAATAGATGTACATACTCATCTTGGAGTCTCTGAAGAAGGTGTTGGTATTGAAGGCGCTGATTTTAATGAAACTAGTCTTCCATTAACACACCGCAGATACGTACTTTAGATAGTATCAATCCTATTGAAATTAGCTAGTACCTAAGTATTTACTGGTATTAGAGACAGTACTAAAGTACACATGGAATACGATACTTAGAAAACTAAATAGAAAAGAGGTAAACACATGGAACTACCACAACAGCAAGAGTTGAAAAGAAGTCTTACCATGCGAAATTTGGTTATATTTGGTATGATTACAATGTCGCCACTTGCACCATATCAGGTGTTTGGTTCTGTATCACAGGCAAGTTACGGCATGGTTCCTCTTGTATACTTAATCGGTGCAGTCTTAATGTTCTTCACAGCATTGAGTTACGCTCGATTCAGTAAAGATTTCCCATCTGCAGGTTCGGTTTACACTTATGTAGGAAAGGGTATCAATCCACATGTTGGTTTCTTAGCAGGTTGGATTATGTTATCTGATTACATTCTCGCACCCGCCTTGATGTGTTTATTCTCAGGCTTGTGGTTATCAGGTTTATTCCCTGACATAAACATTAAAGTCTTAGCAGTCGTCTTTATATGTATTACGGGTTTAATCAATATTAGGGGTATACAGTTAAACGCTAAAGTGAATACATTCTTATTCATCGTACAAATTATAGCGTTAATCGTATTTATAGGATTTGCGATTAAATTTGTATTCATTGACGGTTTAGGTTTCGGAGGGTTCTCTATTCAACCATTTTTCCAACCTGAGCATATCGACTGGAAATTCGTGGCAACAGCATCATCTATGATTCTATTAGGTTTCGTAGGTTTTGATGGTATCAGTACACTTTCAGAAGAGGTGGAAAACCCTCAAAAAGTAGTAGGTAAGGCAACTATTATAGCATTAGCAACAACAGCGGCGTTATTCCTAATTCAGTCATACATGGCTTCATTAGCTCATCAAGGGTATAAAGATTTAGATCCAGACATGGCAATGTTTGATATTGCAAAAGAAATAGGCGGACAATACTTCTATGTAGCAATGATCATAATTAACGTAATAGCGGTAGGTTTAGCGGTGACATTAAACGTACAGTCTGCTGTATCGCGTGTATTATACTCAATGGGTAGAGACAACATGATTCCAGGCTCAACTTTCTTGAGAAAAATACATCCAAAATATAAAACACCTATAAATGCTATAATCCTATCTGTAATAGTCTCAGTTATTATGATTCTAACTGTTGATATAATGACAATTTTAATGTTAGTAAACTTCGGTGCAGTAACAGCCTTTATGGTATTGAATCTATCAACGGTCATATACTTCTACTTCAAGAAGAAGGAGAGAGGTGTCCGAGGATTCTTCTTCCACTTCTTATTCCCATTCATAGGGTTCGCTATATGCGCATTCGTTTGGTCGGGTTTCGATAAGACAACATTAACTATAGGTTTCGTTTGGTTAATCTCAGGTGCTATTCTTGGTTTTATCAAAACAAAGGGGTATAAAGAAAGTGGTTTTGAGATTAAGAACATGTAAGACCAAAAAGTAAAAACAATACTAAATAGTACATTTTTATGGAGGAGGAGTAGAAATACGCACTTCTCCTGTAATCTATATTCTAAATATATCAAATTGAAAAGGGGTAGAACATCATGAGACTAGAAGGAAAAGTAGCAATCGTAACAGGCGGAGCGCGAGGTATCGGAGAAGCCATCGTTCGAGATTTCGTAGCCGAAGGTGCAAGCGTAGTAATAGCTGACCTACTAGAGACAGAAGGTAATGCACTTGCAACTGAACTACAAGAAAAGGGGTATGATGTATACTTCCATATAACAGATGTATCATCTGAGGAAAGTATTAAAGCACTTAGAAACTTTACACTTATGAAGTTTAGTAAACTAGATGTAGTATGTAACAATGCAGCTATTAACATTCCAGGTGCAGTAACTGAACTATCAGAAGACACATGGACACGTACAATGGATGTTAATGTTAAATCCCAATTCTTAATGGGTAAACATACTGTACCACTTATGCAGAAGCAAGGTAAAGGTTCAATCATCAACATGGGTTCAGCTAACAGTTTCGTAGCAGAACCGCGCTTATCTGCTTATGTAGCTTCAAAAGGTGCTATCTTAATGCTAACAAGAGCGATGGCTTTGGATTACGCAAAAGACAACATTCGAGTCAACTGTATTTGCCCAGGTTGGGTAGATACGACATTAAACGATGCACATGCTGAGTTATATGGTGGTCGAGATGTAGTATTACAAGACTTATCTTCTATTCAACCAATTGGTCGTGCAATCAACCCAAGTGAAATCGCTAAAGTAGCAACATTCTTAGCTTCAGATGATTCATCTTGTATGACTGGTTCTCCTGTAATTGCTGATGGTGGCATAACAGCAGGTGCATAGTACTAAAGGGGTAAAACTAATAAAAACACGCATACAATCCTAAAATAAGCAGGTAGGCAGTTACTTATACTAACGGTCAACCTGCTTTTATATTTAAAGGGTTGGAATTTAAGATGGTAAAAGAAGCCCTAATTAAATAGAGGTAATACAATGTCGGATATTGCCGAATAAAGATGCTGACTTTGTTATCTGGATTGGTAATCCATTCGACCTTAACAGTAAGGTTGAAAAAGTATTTATTAATGGTGAAGTTGTTAATTGACTATACTAATTTTGTGTTAAGAAGAATTAGTACACTTAGTCCCTCAAATTTCTATTTATGATCTTATTTGAATAGTCTAAGGTTAATTGCAATATAAAAATTGAGATATTTCTTAAGAACTTTAGTGTCAGAATAGCGCTACTTAATAAAACTAAGTGAGCCTTACCTCAATTATAATTGTGGTAAGGCTCACTATTTTGATTTTCGTATTAATTCCAGCTTAATCTAAAGGAGTTTCTAATAATGGTCCAATTCAGAATACACATTGCAGTTACCAATTCCCCCCTCTATCATTAGCTTAAATAATAGCATCAAACATGGTTAGAAATAATTTGTTTTAACTTCTCTTGTAAATTAGGTAAATCTTGTGTCGTGATTGATAGTCTAATATGACTTTCATCCATTTCCAATGCTTCTGCTAAAAACCCTCCGAAACCTCTTGCTTTTCGATCCACTTGCATGAGTATTTCTGCAGATTGTTCAGTTTGTGAAAGGAACAAAATTTCTAGTTCATCTAGCTTTCCTCTATAAACTCCGTTTGTTGGAATAAACTCGAATTCTTGCACAAACGGATAATTACTACGTATTTTAGACGAAGCTTGCTCACATTCCACTTTGCGTAGTTTGAAGCCGATTTGATCTATCGTCTCTAAAATTTGCGCCACAAGTCTAGTTGGACGAATAGCTATAAAATCTTTATCTGTAGGATCTACACTATTTTTAATATCTAATCCTGTACTAACCCAAACTTGTGTATTCCCATATGTAATTGGCGTATCAGCTGGGAGATTGATTTCAAACGGAATCACTTTTGTTTCATTAATTCCAATAGTAAACGGAGCAGTGATTTTATATTGTTTCACTGTCGCAGAATCTGTATACTTTTTATCATCTGACTCTCGGATATAAGTAGTATTCACAGTCAAATAAATGGAATCAATTTGTTGCTCGATATTCCCTCCATACACTTCAACTTCTCCTCGCATTGTTTCACCAGCGATATACTCTGCTTTTTCCAGTTTCGTATCAACCTTAGCTCCGCCTACTCCAAAACTCGCTAGTATTTTATTAAAGAATGACATCAATAAATCCCCCTACATCAAAATAATTACAAATACTATACGAATACTACAAATAATAAGTTTCAATTTTTTCATGCCGCATACAAAAGTTTGGATTTTATTTTTGTATGATTGAAATGGATTCAAAAAGGTGGACGGATATGTTAGGTCGATTTGACCACCAGGGAAACTAATATCACCTGGTTGTTTTCTCAAAGTGAATGAACGTACTTCAAAAAGCACATGCTTCTTCATCCACTTGAACTAATGGAATCAAAACCACTGAACAAAAAACTGTTTCCTCCCCCTATAAATAGGGATTGGGATTGCATTCCCGTCGGCATTACAGAATCCTCGCTGTTAAAACTCAAATTGTATACTTCTCATACTCAAAAACCACTCTTCCATTGAATGAGTTCTCCATTAATACTGATTACCGTTTACACTTTTTTCAAAGAGAAAGTCTGGTAAGGAACCAATCTTTTACTTTACCGGCGCGAAGTACTACTACAACTGGCAGATTCTTTTAAAAACTAATCCAGTTATCAAGTAAATATTCTCCTTTAATTCCATTATTCGAATTATCCCAAATTCAATCTACTCCATCTTCCTGCCCATTTATTCATTTAGATCAATTTTTTCTTTCATTACAGATACTAATTCCAACAAATATTCTCATTAAAACTCCATAATAAAAACCAGGGAATTCGTTTGTGATTCCCCACTTTTTTGATATTATTTCAACTGTTATTTTAATTTTGAATTTCTAAAGAAAACCGTCAGCATTTTATAGTGTACATCTTCATTTTAACTCGACGCTGATGTAGCAGCAGCATGGTCAGCCTTCACACAATCAATTGCGACAACGAGTGCAATAATGATGGCCTCCATCTCTTCATTCAATATTTGAACCTTATAGCTATCGCCCCAAGTGAACCACTCCTTGCTCACTTTACCGATGACTTCACCATACTGTAAGACCTGAAAGTCCATATCCCACCAGTTACCATGTACCTCAATGTCTGCGGCATCAATTGTATAGCGTGCTTTAAAGAAAGAAAACTCCTTCTTAATCGTTAACACTTCTCGACCATTGACCTCAACAAAAAACTTCGGTAAAAAACTGAATACCTTTTTCGTAATAAGTGCGACTTCATCTCTTGTTGTATTCATAATGGAGAAAGTCTTTGGAATTTGCATAAAACTGCCCTCCACATAATAGACATCCTTCTCCTGCTGATCCTTTACCGTAAATTTGCCACTTAGGCTGAATACCTTCTGCTTTATAAAAAGTTGCTTCATACTAGGCCCCCTTCGATATAGCATATTACTAAAACACCGATTTCATCATAGATATTAATAGTGATTGAAATCGTTTTTTGAATTTTGTTCAAGAAAATTTGCTTAAGAGAAAAAATATTTTCAACGCATTATATCGAAATACCTTCTTAACGAAAAAAGGTATACAAGTAAAAAAGTATGCATACCTTGCTCAACATATAAAAAACCGCACTTATTTATGGTACGGTTCAGTGTATCACTCTAACGACGAATTTTAAGGGGCAGCCTTTTAGGGGACCTGTCGAAACCAATGCTCTGAATCTCTTATTTACTTAAAATTGTAAGAGATGCCTGTTAAGCTTTCCGAAACACTCTAAAGCTTGTCTGAGATGTTAGCGTCGTATAATCCTTCGATGATAACGTCTCTCTTAGGATAGCCTTTCCTACCTCCATTACCATCTGGACCGATATATTCCCCTCCCTTTAATGTTAGTTCTGTCACGGCATACAAGGTGGGTAACGCCCCCATATCTGCCGGTTGACTTACTAGATTTTGAAGAAATGAACGAATATATTCGCCCCATGCTTGGCGGTCGGTTCTTGGAAATTGCGGTTACTGTCTTCGGACTTTATGCATTTAACTTCGGCAAGAAACGGCGGCACATATATAAAACTAAACTGGACAACTTTTAAAGAACTGCTGCTTGATCCCCACCGGTGTTAAGTAGCATAGTGTTCCGTGAATTCGAATATTGTTAAACCAATGAACGTAATCATAACTCATCGTCCTTGAATAAGGTGAGCCTATCTTATTCAATTAATTCATGACCAAGAACGCAAGAAAACTAACTGGCTCATAAAATGAGTCAATTAGTTTTATTAATACACGGTTATTTTTCAAAAATTTCGTGAAGCACTTCGTTAGCACTGCTGTTGTTAAGATTTTTGTGAATACAGCTAGTTGGTTTTTCACGTAAGGTTTCGGCAAAAGCCTTTGCCATTTCAATTTCTCCGGCCACATGTATCTCCTTCCAGCCACGCTCTTTCTTCAATCGTTCTACAATTTCGCCCATCCCTTTATAGAATCGACCCAAATTCTCTTTCAGCCGAGGCTCTAAAGCACCTGCTTTGCTGCTTCCAATGCCAGGATGATTGTCAGGAGTCACTTTTTTTCGATTTCCCCATTCTTCCAGATTCGGTTCGAAATCGTAAATAAGTTCATCATTTAAGAAGCCCATTGCTGTATCTAGAATACGTACCTCCCCAAAGCTTGGTAAGATAATGCCCGCATCTGGATAAGCCTTGTACATGTATTCCATTTCTTCAAGTACCGGATGATCCTCCCAGTGAAAACTCGTTTTCACCTGTACTTGGACATAGTGGACCGACCACAAACTTGGATTGTCCGAAGCAAAAATAACGACTCCTTTTCGCAATTCATTCGAATGGTCATCTATTTCTTTAACAACTTTATCTTTCACTGTTTTAAATGCTTTAAGTTCATCCTCATTTTTAGAAGCTGTTATATACTCTTCCATTCGCTTTAAACCACTTTTTAAATGAATTTTCCATGCACCTTTCAGCTGATCCGGATCAGCTGGATTAGTATTTAAATACACACTCAACACACAACGTTCGTTACACTTAAATTCTTTTAGGGTCTGTAGCTCTTTACTTATTGACATAAATTCAGTAACCTCCTTAAGTTTTACATCTATATAAGCTTACCCAATTAACATACCCAGACACGCTGATTCTAAAACGAATCAGAAACTACATTAAAGAAATTGCAAAATAAATTAGGATGAGAAAAATTAAATTCTTACTCTGATTAAATTGGAGACATATTAATTGTGCAGAAAAGGAAATATAGAGAAGGTATTAGCTGTAAATGAAAAATTTTCAAACTAATTACAAAAAGAAAAAAGTACTGCAAGATTGAGAAAATCTCTCCTTAGCAGTACCCCATTTCATCTAAAAATATTATGGTTATATAAATAATCGTAGGAAATATCAATAAATAGGTATTCATTCACATTTACCGGTATAGAGAAAGTACGTGTCAATTCTCCTGTGTCAATATCGCTATATAAGTCAGATAAAACACCACTTTGGTCATTTCGCATTTCAATGATTGTTTTTAAGAAGTATGGACGCCAGCTCCAATTTTTATTAACCGCTTCTTCTTGTATATGCCATTTCTTATCGATATACATGATATTAGGTGATGTTTGAAAGCCCTCACCATCACATATATAAAGTCGGAAAGAATATGCATCGAGTTCTTTGGCAAGCGCTAGAAGTTGGTCCGTATTGTCGCTCGAAGGCTTCATACGTTGTACGGATTTCTCTAATGTATTTTGCAAAGTTTTTAATGCATTGTAATTATCTTCTAACAAGCGCTTTTCTGTTGAGATAAACTGCTGACACCGCTCTTTAAAACTTTTCTTTAATTGATCCCGTGGAATTGTTCCTGTATGTACATCAGCTAGATATTTTCCTTGATAATAACGTCCTCCATTTTTCCACGCAAATTGAAGTTTGTATTCTTTATCAATACCCTCAAATAACATATTAGCACCAATTTTACGCGCTAATTTACCAAGTGATGTGAACAAATCATTTTGCTCACCCCAAGATTGATAACTCAATTGCTCTATATTTAACTTCAAAATATTAGGAGACAAGGTTTTAATATAGTCCCAATGACTTTCAGAACCAACCTGATTAATAGCAATTTTCATACCATAAGTTTGAAAATAACGAATGATATTATTTAGCTGTCTGAATTCACCATTAAAATTATGCTCTGAAATTACAAGAACAATTCGACTTAGCTCTTCCTCGGGTATGTATTTTTTTATAATTTCAAAAAAACTTTCCCCATAGTCAAGTATTAACAAGTTCGCATTGCACGGTAGATAAATATCGAAATTTTTTGATTCTACCGCTAATTGGGAAAGAGCCAAATGCAAAATTTTATGCTCTACTTCCACCCGGTACTCTTCAGGAATATCGTCATCGTAGGCAAATGTATTTAAATTTATAAGCTCTTCTTTATCTATAAGCTTGCCAGAGACTTCATATGCAATAACAACATGCTCGTCTGCACTAAAAATGGGCTGGTAGTATACCTTCAATTTCTCTAAGTTTGTTAATACATCAATTGCGTCCATCCCATAGACCTCCTTAACCGATTGACCATAAGACAATCTTGAAATCATGAAACAATTATCTTTTTTGAAAACAATTATCTCTATTTTCATGATATGCCGTCATACAGGAATATGCAAATGAACTCAATGAAACTTTTACCAAAATAAAATGGAACACAATTCAAAAAAACGTTTCACCAATAAAAGCTAGATCATGTGCTAAATACATTTAACTAACTCATATTTAAGTTAAATTCCGCATGAAGTAAAGCTTACACTACTTTCTTTCACTTGCATTATTTACAGTACATTTTGTACAAGTTACACCTGCATAAGTTTATCATACACTATAGAAAGATTTTAAATTCTAAAAGAGCATTCGTTGTGCACTTATGATGATGGGTCTTTATTTTTTTTGAGACATATTGATTAAAAAAATTAACATGTAAACTTTAAAAATTAATAAAACCATATGAACTTCTTTTTATTTCGTCATTACACATTATTAACATGTCACTCATACCTCAACTTCTGATAAATACATGAATAATTACTTAATTTAAGGCGAAAATATAATCAAACTAGTTGAAAGTGGTGTGTGCATGAATTTCCCTATTATCCATACAAATTTTTGGGATGCAGTTATTGCCATTCCGATAATAATAATTATTACTCAACTAATTAAAATCGTTTATCATACTCCTTCAAAATTTGTACCTACAATTGCGTTATTCTTTGGTTTAATAATTTCTATTTTCATTAGTCACAGACATGATTTACTAGCTGGTGTATTTATGGGGTGGTTTTACGGATATGCAGCTGTAGGAAATTATGCCGCTTTAAAAAGCGCTTTTATTAGTTACAGAAATTCAGGTAAATAACACAAAATTCATAAAAGAAGATGGCGTCACTTTACCATTAAATCGGCTTTTTCATTGAATTATCTTAAATGTAATTAATAGAAACTATTGTTTTTTATCTGAAGGAGGGTAATGCATTGAATGATAACTTTAATATAAATTTAGATGAAATAATAAGTTCTGCAATACCTGGAACAAAAAATTCCGACAAAATTGAGATTCTTGCGGCGACTGTTAGAGTAATATCCGATGCTTTATTCGCTCTGGCCCTTGTCGAGGAGGTAAATGAAGTTCAGGAAGAGGCACAGACAAATACAAAGAACCAATCAAATAATAATCGCCAATTGAAAAATATGCAAAAACAATTAGATTTTATAGTTGCGCAATTAGCTAGATTAGAGCGGAAGATTGATAGAAACTAAATATACCCTTACACATAATACATACTTCCCTAAAAATTTGAACAAAAAAACGCCAAGATTGACGTAAATCTCGGCCTAGTACATTTACTATTTTGTTCAAAAAACTAATGTGATTTTAATGTCTTAATGTTCACTGAATCATTTAAACCGAGGAAAATTTACTGTTTTACAGTTCGCCAACTAATCACAGGAACGCCAAAATGCCTTTTAATATTTCTCTCCAAATTCTTAAATGTTGCATCTAGTGGATCATTGTTTGTACCTTTAATGCAACGTGATGTGAACATATGGCAATTGTTTCTAATAAGATGGTAACCATTGTGCGTATTTCTTGCTGCTATCGCTCTTCTAGCAATTGCTGGGTCATGCAAGACATTACCGTTCATATCGCAAGCTACATATAATTCTGTTCCAGAACGTACAGATGAGCCATTTAAAAAATTATAGTAATCTACTTCGATAATTTTTTCGTTACCATTCAACTCTATAACTCTTTTATTACCAACATAAATACCAGTATGATCTGGTGTACCGATTATCGTATTTGGAAGTCCTAGTAATTTGCAATACACTATACTACCTGCAATAGGTTCTACACGCTTGAGTATGTGAGCACTTACGAACCTTCTCCATTTTGGATTATTAAATGCCATAAAATTTACCTCCCTCCGATTCAAAATGAGCCAAAATCAATTGACTTATCATTAGAGGGTTTAAAGCTTTTTAACATATTTGGAGTTTGCTGTTACATATGTTCCACTAATTGTTTTATACATTGCAGAACCACCTACAAGAACTTTTTTTTCAATTGTTAACTTTACTCCTTTTTTTACTGTACCAGTTGGATTTGACCATCTTGGACCGTCGTAGTAATTCAATACGTTTGCTAACACTTGGACTTGGAAAGTTTTGTTTGTTATAGGCTTTGAAACTGTAGTAATTTTTGTTTTTGAAACTAATTTACGAAATGTTACCCAAGTATAAGCCGCTTTACCACTTCTCATTTTAGATGGACAGTTTTTACCACTCCAATGATTGTGTTGCACAACATTACTGATGGCGATTTTTTCGTCTTTCATAATTTTAGCAACTAGAATGGCAGTATTTTCTACTGCTTTTTTGTAATTTCCATCTTCATTTACACAAATTTCAATGTGAATGGAGTTTGCATTTCCATCGCCATTTCCATCCCCTGCAGCCCAACACTGTACGCTATGATCAAATGATTGTACAGCTTCCTTATCGTCTACTGTCCAGTGCCAAGAAGCAGCACGGCTATTTCCCATTGCTTGTAAACGAGCATGTGCATTTGCATTAGCAGTTTTTCTTGTATTATCTGTCTCGTGGATAGTAATCCATTTGCGACCGTTTCCTGTCCCACTTGTTACTTTATTTGTGACTGATTGTGAAACTAAGTGTTTTCTTATTATGACCATTTATCTTTCAGCTCCTTTGATATGGATTCTTGTCCCTAGTAAAAGATTAATTGCAGTGTCATTACTACATATTAAATGCTGAACCTATCACTTTTGTGAAAAATATGAGTTTGAAGCCTACTTTTAAACTTTTAATAGGTTAATTACTGGTAAAACAGTGGTCAAAATTTTCATACATGACACGGCATGCTTATTTTAGTAGTTAGAGATATCACGTAAGCATGACAAGTCACGATTTATTCTTATCCTCCTTTACTTGTTACATAGAGTTTACAAACTTAAAGAAAGAGTTTTTTCATAAAAAAAGACCCAAATGCATTGAAGCATCTGGGTGTTCTTTACGAATGTAATAATTCTAAATTATATAAGGTAAGTTCTTTCTTTTCTTGTTTTAGTATTTTATCCAAGTTTTCTACTTTTTGCTCTTCTATCATTTCACCAGTTACAAGATCGTATTTTTCAAGAAAATAAACGTCCTTTTTCCGGTTATTTAAATAAAATAGTGATTGTCCTCTAAAATCGACTTGCTCAAATTCTGGATGAAATGTACCAGTAGGTCGGTTAAGTCGAAACTTTTTTTGGATAACATCATTTGAAGTATTGTATGAATATACTTCCCCTAACCCGTTAATATAATATAATTCCTGATTATGAAGATGCGTTGAATTATCAAAGTTAAAAGGTAAAGAGTTCGATACAATTTCTTCACTTCGATACTCAACGAGGTTTTTTACACCTAAAGTGAATGTTCGTTTATTGATGGTTGCAAGCAAAATATCTTCTTTTGCATCGTCTTCAAAATATGATAGGACAATATAATAATTTTCCTTATCTTCTAAAATAGATGAGATTGGATCCAATTCTTCAGCATGTGGTAAAGGTACTGATGCTAATTGTCTTATATTTACCTTGTTTTTTAAAGTAACAGATTTCAAATCAAAGCTTCCTTTGACTAGATCTTGAGTTAAAACAATTATTTCATCTTTCATAGTACCTGCTGTTGCTACATAAAACGGTAAAGAAGCTGTTTTAAAGCCTGATGAACTGCCATATCGTACGCCAGTATCATAATCTGCATTTTCACTAAAACCAGTGTTATACAAACTAAAAAAGATTGCTTCTGAAGAAAGATATCCAGATAGCGTATTGCGAATTTCATCACGTTCCATCGGAAATTGCTGTGCGTTTTCCCCTAATAGATAAACACTTTTTTTGGCATCTAAGTATAATTGCTCACCATTGTACTTACTCGCTCCAAATTCCATTCCAGCCATTTCCATTGCAGAGGCAGATCCTTTTTTATCGATAAATATCGCCATACTTTTTCCAGTTCCTTTTTCTAGCTGTTCTGTCGGTGATGATGCATAAAGAATGGCTCTTTTATCTGCTAAGAATTTAGGTTCTTCCATTGTTTGTTGTTTGATAAATATGGATTTTTTTTGATTTGTAGCCGATACATGAAGAAATGCATATAGCCCTAAACCAATCACCATTAAACTTGTGATGGCTACTATCAACTGCTTTTTCATCTGGACCTCCTGTTTTGCTATGTATGAATTTTAAAATTGTAAAAAATAATAGCCGTAGTTTACTTAGATAATCATACTAAAATTTCTCACATTTTACTATAAATAGTGAACCAAAATGCACTTTATACATCTTTACTACTTTGAAATAATAATTAATTCAGACCGGTTCAGTATTAGTAACGGGAAAAAAAACATATACCCGCTATTCTTTACCTATTAGAAATCAACTTAAACATTGTTTTTCATTTCCAAATAAAATAAAGTGAATATATGGCATATTGAGGGTGAGGAACCTATATGAGAACACTTTATACAATTGGAGAAGTATTAATAGATTTCATCCCAGAACAACGAGGTATCCTGTTAAAAGACGTAGCTTCATTTAAAAAAATGGCGGGTGGAGCCCCTGCAAATGTAGCGGCAACTGTAGCCAAACTCGGAGGAAACGCTTCATTAATTAGCCAAGTAGGAGCAGACGCTTTCGGTCAATTCTTAATTGACGCATTACAGCAATTAGAGGTAAACACAAATTTAATAAAAGTAACAAAAGAGGCAAACACAGCCCTTGCATTTGTGTCTTTAACTGACGACGGAGAACGAGATTTTTCCTTTTATAGAAATCCATCTGCCGATTTGTTATATAAAGAAGAATACATAAAATCAGAATGGTTCACACCTGGTGACTTATTGCATTTTTGTTCTGTTGATTTAGTTGAAAGTCCTATGAAAAAAGCCCATAAAAAAGCTATTTCCTATGCGCGTGAAAATGGTACTTTGATTAGCTTTGATCCAAATGTTCGACTCCCTCTATGGGATTCAAAAGCAAATTGTAGAGAAACTATATTAACATTTTTACCTTTTACAGATATAGTGAAAATTTCAGATGAAGAATTAGATTTCATAACTGGTATCAATGAAGTAGAGACTGCTATTGAATCTTTGTTTATAGGTCATGTAAAAGTTGTGATCTATACAAAAGGTGCTAGTGGCGCGACTCTTTTCACAAAGGATTCATCCTTCAGCGTTCCAGGTTGTGATGTTAACGTGCAAGATACTACTGGGGCTGGTGACGCATTTATTGGTGCATTCTTATATAAGCTATTAACAAGTAATGTTGAGCTGAATGAATTAGTTAATTATTGTAGACAATCCGCTGACGAATTATTGACCTTTGCCAATCAGTGTGGGGCATTAACTACAACTAAACAAGGAGCATTTGCTGCTCTACCGACATTAGAGGATATTCAAAAACGCTTTAAAAAATAAGAATCGTGTAAAAAGAGATGGTTAAAGTGATTCATAAAATCACTTTTATTACACCTCTTTTAACTTATTATCCAACTCAATTTGAGGGTTAATCTTTTTTAAGTATGTTACAAATCCACTCTTATCCTTGGGAGAAACAAGTGCCATGCCATAATCAGTTCCATAACTAATTTCAATGCGATCAAATGACAGCGCAGAAGAAGCTAATGGATTCTTCGTTCTGGTAATCTTTTTAATATCCTTTATTGGAATTCTCTTTTTTAACGGTCCGCTTTGGATTATCAGTAGTTCGTTAGAGATTCTATATCCCGTAGTAAACCAACTCCATTCTAGAAAAAATGCTAGTGGAATAGTAAAAAATAGAGCTTCATAATCTCTTTGAATTGCTACGGGTAGAAAACAAGATAATATAACACCCCAATTAATAACTCCTACCCAAACATCTTTTTTAGATGGAAAATACATTCGACTCACCGCCCTTCATTAACTATTCTACGGGTGATATGAACTATTAGTTTCAAATAATTACAATTAACCACTTAATACCCTAATTCTATGTCTTCTTTCAATCAAAAAAACGACTCCTACATATAGGAATCGTTTTTTTAGTTATTCATAACTTTACCGTAATAATACTTTTCGTACCAAGCTAGGAAATCGTCTCTTTTAATAACATTTAAGACACATGGTGTTTTTTCTTGACGCTCCATTTTTATTAGTTCTTCAGGAAATTCTTCTTCAACTGACAATGTCATATAAGGGAGTTTAGCTTGGGCTTTTTGAGAGCGAATGTTTTCTACTCTAGCACCAGCAAATACATACTCTAACTTAAAATGATTAAACGCTATAAGTAGTATCTTTTCTTTTGCCTGCTCATTATATCCAAGGCCCCAAAAAGGATCCGCAATCCAAGTTCCGATATGGCATAACTTCTTTTCATGCTCTATATCTTTGAGTGTCGTAACACCTACAATTTCAGAAGTATCATTTATAATTACACGCGATAATTGTTGATTCTCTCTTTCTGCAAGTTGCATGCCACGAATAAAATTGAGTACTCCATTAACAGACGTTTGACAATCATTCATACCTAGTGCATTTTTCACTAATTCCGAACTGATTAATGATGATATTTTTTCAGCGTACATGACATCATGTGGTACAAGTCTAATTCTGTCCATAGACGATCTCCTTTCTAATATGCCATTTGTTATTTATAAATATATAAGATTTTTTAAGCCTTTACATTTACCATCTTTTTTAGGGTTGCTGAATTACTTTTTTCAAATTAATGATGAATTTTTTTTATTAGTACAATTATAAACAAATGTTCACAAATATTTCAATATTTTTTCGATATTTATATTGATATTCTTATTCAATCCATTAACCAATCATTTAATAGACATTCTTAACATTTTTAAATCTGCTTGTAGGATTTGAAAAAATGTCTATTCTTTGAATCATTTTGATTTTGACAATTAATTTTCATACTTAATGTATAGAACTTTTGTGATACGAGAAAAATAAATGAACAATCATATGAAGTATTCAAAAGGAGTTTTCTTGATGAAGGATTTCAATACAGCTGTATTCTTTATTGTTCTAAGCATTTCCCTTTTTGTATTTTCTATCGTAGCACCTATTCAGAGTTCTGTTGTTAGAGTTATCTTATTTCTGTTATGTATACAATTTATCTATCGTAGCATGCGTATATTCTCAGCAACTGAACATAAAAACGCAATGCACTAAACTAAAGATCATTAACACTAAAAAGGACTTCCAGTTTCAGAAGTCCTTTTACATTTACATATGAATTCTTTTATTAAATCTCTTCAAATGAAATATTATGTATACCTTGTAAATGACTGTTTTCTGTTGCATATCGTTGCAGCTCCATTCTAATAGAAGGCGCAATCCATACATCGCAGTCACAAAGGGATGCTGGTATATTTTGAATATGTAGTTCTCCACCGTTAAGCTTGAAATTTTGCACAACTAAAGCTGTTTTTTTTTCACAATCGCATTTCCCACAAATCATACAATCTCTCCTGTCATCATTTAACTACTCGAAAACCCTTGTAAAATCTACAAATCATTTTTCTGTTTCTTTTTACACAACCATATCATTATACTATAGAGAGACAAAAGTCACACTATAAATGTAAAATAAAATATAAAGGAACTAATTTTCAAAAATAATTGTTGTTAAAAATAACTTCTTTTGTATTTTTCAATTATCAATAAATAACTATAGAAATTTTAATAGTTAATAAAAAGACAGCACAGGATATTAATCCCAGCTGCCTTCTTCCTTTATATATTTATCCTTTTTTTGTAGCACGAGCTTCTGTCATCTGTTTCCATACTGAACCCTTTGCTTCCTCACCTTGCGAAATACGAGCAATTGCCATTTTCACTTGTAGTTTAACTTCAAATTCACTGTCATCACTTGCTTCTTCAAGAGATTTTAGAGAGGCTTCTGTACCCGTTTCATACAAGTACATGGCAGCACGCCAACGGACAAGCTTGTTGCGGTCTTTAAGAGACTCCATCATTGCAGATTCAAACTCTACAAAACCTAAATCACTAATGCAATCCCCTGCAGTTCTACGTACGGAAGAGCTCTTATCATTTAAAGCTTGTACTAACAAAGGTACAACTGCCACATCTTCGATCATACCTAAATAGATAGTTGCTAAACGACGAATAGACATCTTTTCATCTTGTAACGCTTTTTCAAGTAAAGGTAAATCTTCAATTTCTGGATCTGCCATTTGATCTAACAGTTGGAATCGAAGTTCCCAATCATCTACTAAAAATTCTTCTAAAGAAACTTTTCGTTTACGTGTTTCAACAACGTCTTTTTTCTCTTTACTAGCCAAGATCAATTCATCAATACGTTGTTGAGGGAAAGAAGCTTCCAGTTCTGCTACAACGCTATCACCAATCTCCTGTTTATCACCGTAACGAACACCATAGTCTACCCATTTACGTTCATAAATGTAGTTCTCATCTGTACTCATCGCCTCATTAAAAGCATTGATAAATCGATCTGCTAGTCCAAAACGTTTTTCCGCAATACTATCAAACACTTTGACTTGTAAAGGGATACCTTTAAACATTTGAACATGTACGTACACTTCTCCAAAATGTTCATCCATTTGTTGTTCACTTTTCTTTGCTTTTTCATCTTCACCAAATGCAATGCGAACAGCTGCTAATATACTTTCCCAGTCATATTTTGCAATACGTTCAACTGCTAGGAAATCTGCTACGTGATAGACACCTTTGACGCCTTCGATTGCTAGTATGTCCTGTACTTCTTTTGGCGCATCCGTTTTATTGGCTTCGTTATAGTTATGTGCTTTCCCAAATGGTAATTCATGATCTAGAACGATTTTCATTGTATTTGGACTTGGCGTTGGTTCTATTGTTAAAATTTTCATTTATAATCCCCCTCTTATTGGTTCACAATGTCCTGTAAGTATTCCCATCGTTCAATAAGGTGCTCATACTTTGCATTTAGTTCTTCCAATTCAGCTGTTAATTGTTGAAGCTTTGTGAAGTCCGAACCCGCTGTAGATACACCTTCTTCTGCATCCATAATCGCTTCTTCTAATTTTGCAATATCAACTTCTATTGTTTCCCATTCTTTTTGCTCTTTAAATGAAAGTTTTTTCTTTTGTGTTTTCACTTTTTGTTCTTTTGGTTTATCAACTTTTTCTTCTTTCACAGGTGCCGGTGTAGCTCCAAGTGCTGCCAAATATTCACTGTAGATGTCTAGACTTTCGTCAACTCCACCTTGTCCATCCAATATCCATAGCTTTTTCGCAATACGATCTAAGAAGAAACGGTCATGGG
Organism: Viridibacillus sp. KH_047; assembly: GCF_057838945.1. Lineage (NCBI taxonomy): Bacteria > Bacillati > Bacillota > Bacilli > Caryophanales > Caryophanaceae > Viridibacillus > Viridibacillus sp. KH_047. The sequence continues at coordinate 2,890,684 of NZ_CM174479.1, forward strand.
AAATGGTCACTACAACACCTGGGAATTGTTCGATAAAGTCTTCCAAAACAGAAAGCGTTTCGATATCTAAATCATTTGTAGGTTCATCTAGTAAAAGTACATTAGGTTGTTCCATTAACAATTTCAATAGATAAAGACGTTTTCGTTCTCCACCAGAGAGCTTTCCAATCGGTGTTCCATGTGTATGCAATGGGAATAAAAAGCGTTCTAACATCGAGGCAGCCGAATGATGTTCTCCTTCTGAATCTTGAATATCATTAGCTGACTCACGAATATACTCAATCATACGTTGATTGTCATTCATTTGTGGTAATTGTTGTGTAAAATGAGCAATACGGACTGTTGAACCCACTTCGATTCGACCTTGATCAGGTGCAATTTCACCAGCAAGCATTTTCAATAGTGTACTTTTCCCTGCTCCATTTGCACCGATAATACCTATGCGATCACCTTGCTGTAAAAGGAATGAAAAATCTTTAATGATATGACGTTCACCAAATGATTTTGTGACACTCTCTGCCTCCAACACTTTTTTACCTAGTCTTGATGTTGCTAAACCAAGCTCAAGACCACCATCATCTGAATTACGGTCAATATTATCAGATAGTTCTTCAAAGCGCTGGATACGGGCTTTTTGCTTAGTTGAACGGGCTTGTGCTCCGCGACGAATCCATTTCAACTCAGATCGATAACGGTTGCGCATTTTCGCTTGAGTAGCAACAGCCATTTCTTCGCGAATCGCTTTGGATTCTAAATAGTCACCATAATTACCTTTATGCTTGTACAATGTTTGATCTGCGAGTTCATAGATATGCGTGGAAATTTCATCAAGGAAATAACGATCATGGGTGATGAAAATGACTGCACCTTTTAAACGTAGTACCATCTCTTGTAGCCATTCAGTTGATTGCACATCCAAATGGTTGGTAGGCTCATCTAGTAAATATAGATCTGCAGGTTCAATTAGTACTTTCGCTAAAGCTACACGCTTTTGTTGACCACCAGATAGATTGGTTACTTGTTCATCAAACATTTCAATACCGAGCTTTGTCAGGGCTGTTTTCGCTAATGCATTGACGTCCCATGCTTGCTGTGTATCCATTTCTTGCTGTAAACGGAATAACTGCGTTTGTAGTTGTGATGATTCTGGATTTTTGCCGAGTAAAGAGAGTGTATCTTCATAATCACGGTTTAATTTTAAAATCGGTGAATCTCCCGAGAATACAGCTTGTAATACTGTTTCATCTTGAGCAAATTCTGGATTTTGAGGTAAATGTGCGATGCGATATTTGTTTGGATGATCTTTGTCAATTTGGTCTGCATCAAGGTCTCCAGCCAGTATAGACATAAGGGTCGATTTACCCGTGCCATTGATGCCAATTAAACCTGCACGCTCACCGCTATAAATAGTAAAGTCAATATTTTTGAATAGAGTTTTATCTCCGACCGTTTTTGTTAAGTTAGATATAATTAAATGGCTCATAATTCCCCGTCTCTTTCATTTTTAAGCTGTTTTAAAAAGCATACCATAAATTCATGTCGTTCTTTAGCCATCTGCTTACCTTTTGTTGTTGTCATTAGATCTTTTAGTAATAATAGCTTTTCGTAAAAGTGTGTGACAGAAGCTGTTTCCTTATTGCGATAGTCTTCAATAGACATATTTTCACGTGCCTCTTCTTGGTCATCATAGAGTTTACGACCTTTAGCCCCGCCGTAGGCAAATGTTCTTGCAATCCCTACCGCTCCGATAGCATCTAAGCGATCTGCATCACGTACGATTTGCGCTTCAATGGATGCGGCTTCTAATTGGTTGCCTCCATTGTATGATACAGAAGCAATGATTTCTCGAATTGTTTGTTGTCTTTTTTCTGAAATATTAAGCTGTTGTAATATTCGTAGTTCATTTTCTTTTGTATCTGTATATTTCGAATCACTTACATCGTGCAATAAAACTGCGAGTTCTACTAATTCAATATCAGCTGAAGGTTCTGTTTTTAATATTGCTTTTGCATTTTGCATAACTCGTTCAATATGTTGCCAATCATGACTTGCATCAAACTGATTATAAATATCTTTTACCATTAGCTCACATTGTTCTACTATTTTCAATTTTGTTCCTCCTAAATAAAACAGCTACCTTCTATTATAAAGGTAGCTAATCACTTTGTTTCTATTTATTTTATTATAATGCTTGTTCTAAGTCTTCTAGTAAATCTTCTACGTCTTCAATACCTACTGAAATGCGTACAAGTCCATCTACTATCCCCAGTTCAGCACGACGTTTTGCAGGAATAGAAGCATGTGTCATACGCGCTGGGATGGATATCAAGCTTTCTACTGCACCAAGACTTTCTGCTAATGTAAAATAACGTAACTTCGAGAGCATTTCTTCTGCTTTTTCTGCACTTCCTACATCAAAAGAAATCATACCTCCAAAGCCAGTTGCTTGTGTCTTTTGTAATTCATGACCTGGGTGATTTATTAATCCTGGGTAATATACTTTGCCTACCTTACTTTGTTGTTCCAAAAACTCTGCTATCCTTTGCGTATTTGAATTTACTTCTTCTACTCGAATTGGTAAAGTTTTTATTCCACGCATTAGTAACCACGAATCCTGAGGCCCTAATATTGCACCTACAGAGTTTTGAACAAAGTGTAATTGTTCTGCTAGTTCTGCATTATTTACAACAACAAGACCTGCTATTACATCACTATGTCCACCAATATACTTTGTTGCACTATGAAGAACAATATCTGCTCCAAGTGTGATTGGCTGTTGTAAATAAGGGGTTAAAAAAGTGTTATCTACAATCGTTAGTAGTTGGTACTGTTTTGCTAAAGTACTGATCTGCTTTATATCTGTTATTTTCAGCAATGGGTTTGTTGGAGTTTCAATATAGATAGCTTTTGTATTAGGTTGTATTGCATCTTCTACAGCCTGAATATTAGCTGTATCCACAAAAGTTGCCTCAATACCAAAACGATTTAAAACTTTTGTAAAAACTCTAAAAGTTCCTCCGTAGACATCATCAGTGACAATAATATGATCTCCTTGTTTTAAGAGCATAACTACTGAGCTTATAGCAGCCATTCCTGAACTAAAAGCAAATCCTGCATGTCCATTTTCAAGCTTACTAATCAAAACTTCTAATGCATGGCGTGTTGGATTTCCTGTTCGAGAGTATTCATAGCCACGAAATTTACCAACAGCATCTTGTTTATAGGTGCTTACTTGATAAATAGGGGTTGATACTGCACCAGTTGTTTCATCGCCAACAATACCAGCATGAATGAATTTTGTTTTTGCTCTCATTTAGACAGACCCCTCTTCAAATAATTCGTATATAGATTGACTTAAATAGCGTTCACTCGAGTCAGCAAAAACAGTAACAATATTACTTCCTGGTTTTGCTATTTGTGCTTCAAGTAGAACAGCGTGGAAAGCGGCTCCAGCTGAACTCCCTACAAGCAAGCCTTCTTTCTTGGCTAACTCTTTTAATGCGTGGAAAGCATCCTTATCTTGAATTGTATGAATGGCATCAAAATAAGATTTTTCCATATAATCAGGTAAAAACTCCATTCCAATCCCCTCTGTAACATGGGATGCTGCCCTTCCTCCATTTAATATGGAGCCAACTGGTTCTACAATGACTGTTTTCAAAGTGGCTTTTTGTCTTTTTAAGTAACGAGCTGTTCCCATGAAAGTACCACCAGAACCTGCCCCTGCTACAAACACATCAAGGTCACCATCTAAATCTTTCCAAATCTCAGGACCAAGTGTATATTCATATGTTGCAGGGTTTGCGGGATTGGAGAACTGTGATGGTGAAAAGGAATCCGGTATTTCTTCAAGCAGTTCATTTACCTTTTTAATAGCGCCATGCATTCCAAATGCTGTTGGTGTATTGATTATTACTGCACCTAAAGCTTTCATTAATGTTTGTTTTTCTTGACTGAATTTTTCAGGAACAACGAATATCACACGATAATTTTTTCCTATTGCAGCAAGTGCTAAACCGATTCCCGTATTGCCAGCAGTCGCCTCAATTATCGTACTACCTGGGCGTATTACACCTCGATTTTCCGCGTCCTCCAATAATGAAATACCAAGACGATCTTTGACACTTCCACCAGGATTTAAATACTCTAATTTCGCAAATATACGACAATTATTAGGAATCTTAATATGGGTAATCTCCATTAAAGGTGTATTGCCTATTAATTGTTGAACATTGTTATACAAAGCCATATTTAATCCACCTTTTAAACACTTTTTATAAATCATTTTTTGATTGCTTCCATATACCAAACATAATCGTTTAATTGTTCAAACTTAACGTCAAAACTTGCTTGTTGAAACATTATTTGTAGTTTTGGAATTGTTGTATAATACTCCCGTTCTAGATCATCAGCGACTTCATGGAAGCCACGAGCCCTCTCCTTAGTTATCATTGCTTGCTTATGCTCTTCAGTTGCAAATGCTGTATCTGCAAAAATTATTTTTCCTCCAGGTTTTAATAGCTTGGAATAGGATTTTAAAGCTTCTTGTTTTTCCTCATCCGTTAAATGATGAAACACGTAGGTACTAACGATTGAATCTATATGTTTAATTTCTATTTCGAAGTTTTGTAAATCACCGTCGATAAGATGAACATTTGGACATCTTTTCGTCGTAATTTCACGCATAGTCTCATGCGGTTCGATACCAATAACTTCTCTTCCTGCGGCCACCAATTTAAGCGTCAAATTTCCTGTGCCAGTTCCAAATTCAATTACGGTACCTGTTGAAGCATTCGCAACTTTTTCTAATATACTTTCATACCCTTCGAAAACATCTCGATATTCTTTATGCTGACCAGTTACGGATGCTTCGTATGACTTCGCCCATTCATCGAAGAGATAAATAAATTCCCTTCCCATTCTTTTTCCCCCAATCTTTATTAACCTTATATAAATACTTGGTATTAAGTTTATAGTTTACCTTCAAAATTAGTCATAATACTTTTCTCCACTATATGACTCACTAATCTTATTGGTGAAAACTTTTTTTAATGGAATACAAATAAAAAAAGAGTTGTCTAAAATTGATTTTAAATCAAAAATTAGACAACTCCTCATTCAACTCAATACTTAAAATAGTCCAACAGCATTTCCTTCAGCATCGACATCCATTTTCAATGCTGCTGGAGCTTTTGGTAAACCAGGCATAGTCATAATATCTCCTGTTAAACAAACGAGGAACTTGGCACCTAGTTTAGGGATAACTTCTCTTACTGTTACTGTAAAGTTTTCTGGACGACCTAATAAGGTTGGTTGGTCAGATAAAGAATACTGTGTTTTTGCCATACAAATCGGTAGTGTATCCCAACCGAATTTTTCGATTTGTGCTATTTGTTTTAGGGCTTTATCTGTAAAGTGAACATCCATTCCCCCGTATACCTTTTGAACAATTGTGCGGACTTTTTGTTCAATTGGTGCCGAGACATCGTAAAGTGGCGTGAAGTTATTTTCTTCGTTAATAACAGATAGTACTTGTTTAGCTAATTCAATACCACCTTTGCCGCCTTCTTCCCAGACATTCGTACGTGCTATTTTCACATTGTTTTCTCTACACCAATTTAAAATAACAGAAAGTTCTTCTTCTGTATCTGTGATGAAGCGATTTAATGCGATTATAGGTTCAACACCGAAGTTACGAATTGTATCCACATGCTTAGCTAAATTTTCAATCCCTTTAGTAATAGCTTCTACATTTTCTGCTTTCAATTCGGTTTTAAGTGCTCCTCCGTGCATTTTCAATGCACGAGCTGTGGCAACAATTACAACTGTACTAGGTTTGAATCCACCTTGCATTGCTTTAATATTCATAAATTTCTCAGCACCTAAATCTGCGCCAAATCCCGCTTCTGTAACGACTATGTCCGCTAACTTACGTGCTGTATTTGTTGCCGCTATCGAATTACATCCGTGTGCAATATTAGCAAATGGTCCACCATGAATAATAGCTGGGGTCCCTTCTATTGTTTGAACCAAATTAGGCTTAAACGCATCTCTTAACAATAATGTTAGGGCACCTTCTACTCCTAAATCACGAACAAACACTGGTTCACGCTGATACGTGTAGCCAATGACAATATCAGAAATACGTTTTTTTAAATCTTGTAAATCTTTTGCTAAACAGAAGATAGCCATAATCTCTGAAGCTACAGTTATATCAAAGCCATCTTCTCGTGGTGTTCCTTGCACAGGACCACCTAAACCAATAACAATATTACGAAGTGCTCGATCATTCATATCTAAGCATCTTTTCCAAATAATTCGTCGTGGGTCTATTTGCAACACGTTACCTTGATGGATATGATTATCTATTAATGCAGCAAGGGCATTATTTGCAGTAGTAATTGCATGGATGTCTCCAGTGAAATGAAGATTGATATCATCCATCGGCAATACTTGAGCGTAGCCACCACCAGTTGCCCCGCCCTTCATACCCATTATCGGACCAAGTGAAGGTTCTCGTAATGCAACGATAACTTTTTCATTTAGTTGGTTAAGTGCATCAGCAAGTCCTACGGTCACAGTTGATTTACCTTCGCCTGCAGGTGTAGGGCTAATCGCTGTTACAAGAACGACTTTAGCTGAAGATGTGTTTTTGTTTAGTTTTAATGGATTGATTTTCGCTTTATAGTTTCCGTAAAGTTCCAGTGCTTCTTGTGGAATACCTGCTATTTCTGCAATCTCCGTAATAGGGCGCATTGTAGCATTTTGTGCAATTTCTAAATCTGATAAAGGTTGAGCGGTTTTAGACACAGCAGATCCCTCTTTCGTTTACATTACTCATTTTCTAGTGTTGAAGGTAATGAGATGTAAATCTTATAATTTTCTATCTAAGACTATTATAAAATACTTTCCCCAACAAAACATTTGCTTATTCGACAATCAATTGACAATTTTTATCAAGAGCAACGGCTATGAACTGCACCCCAAATTTTAGACAAAATCTAAAATTTGAAGTGCTTTTATTTTGATTAAATTTACAATCGAATAAAAATTAATGAAATATCACGCTACTTAAATTTTCAATTCTTTTCTCTCTAGAGGCATCATCTTTCGGGAAAGCCATTACTCGTTCTCCTTTTGAAAAGTTTAATTTAGGAGAGATCTCTTCAATTGTTCCTACTACATCCAACTCAAGCATTAAATGAAAATTACCTTTCCCTTTATTCCCTCTACGTTTCGTTTTTTAATATCTGCATAACACTCGAATATGCTGCTTTATCAACACTTCATTTTTACCTATTTTCGGAAAAGCAACACCTGTATATGTAAAGACACTAGCATCACCAAATTCATTTTGAATTAAAACTTTCATTTTCTGTCCCCCTTCCAACAATTTCAAGCCGCTCACATTTATATCAACAAGAAAATTCAATGGGAGTTTGCATCGTTAACAAAAGTAGCGTCTTTTTATTTTTCTTTTGCTTTTTGCACCTCAAGTAACTCTGAAATAGTTACAAATTTATATCCCTTATTTTTGAGTTTTGGTAGGATTTCTTCCAATGCTTTTATAGTTTGTTCTCGATTTCCACCTCCATCATGAAAAAGGACTATATTTCCTTCCTTTGCACCTTTTAACACAGTATCTACAATTTTATTAACACCAGGATTTTTCCAATCCATTGTATCTTGATGCCAAGACCACATAACCACTTTATACCCTTCCTTTACAATTGCCTCTATCATCCCATCAGTGTATTGTCCTTCGACAGGTCTGAATAATACGGGAGAATAGCCACTAATTCCATAAATCGTTTCATGTGTTTGTTTTATTTCTTTCAATAAATTCGGTATATTAGTTTTTAACGGATGTGTATATGTGTGAATTGCTAATTCATGCCCATCTTCATACATTCGTAAAACGACTTCGGGATTCTTTTCTGCATTTTCACCCACAATAAAAAATGTTGCTTTTGCATTGTATTTGGCAAGTAAATCTAAAATCTCAGGCGTGTATTTTTTATGAGGGCCATCATCAAACGTCAAGGCAATAATTTTTTTTTCCGTATTTATTTCCCAAACAATCTGCCCTGCTTGTTCGTAGTACTTTCTTCCTTTATCCGCGGAAGTATTCAATGTGAAATAAAATATCGAGATAAAAATAACACATACTGACAAAATCATAATAGTTCGTTTCAATTTTTTTCACTCCCACAATAATTTCTTTATTTATTATTTGTGAATCTAACAAAAAAATACATTGAATAAGTCATAAAGCGAAGGAAAAATCGGGAAAATTCGGCTTTCTTCATGTCGAAATTTGCTTAGCGTATGTTTTGTACTTTTTGTTGGTAATTCAGGCATTGTTGCAACAATAAAAGGAACATGTTCAGCCGCGAATCCAATTTTTTGTGCAACCACAACAACAATTCCCTTGTTAATCAATGCAATATTACTTTGCTAATGGTGTGTCATCCACTATCCTATTTGCCCTAAAGCACCCGTTCGTATTTTAAGGTAAGCCAGAGAGATCTGGTTGACTATTTTCAAAATGCATATAATCCACTTCAAGCACTTCTGCAATTGAGGTTGACCTTGCATTGTGACAGGTAGGTAAAATAAAAAGGAGCTGATTTCTCAGCCCCTCATGTATAAACTGTATTCATTCTCTAAAGTCATATGTTGATAACTCTTTTACATCCCCTAATGTAGCTAGTATACTATGACTTGTAAATATATCAGTATTAACCTCAGTATTATTATCCTCCTGTATTATTACAACTGGAATACCAAGAGAAAAGCAGTACCCATAAATCCAACCTTTAGATAGATGAACATCAGACTTATCATTTAAAAATACTACTCTATCTGCTTTCTCTATACTGCTAACAAAATATTCAAAGAAGTGAGATGCCCAATCATAATCAGGACTAGCACTCACAAACATATTATATAATCCCTGTCTCAAAGGTATAATACTGTGTACAGTAGGATTAGAAAGTACTACCTGCTCAACAGTCTCTAATTTCTTGCGACCTTCCTCAGTCATCATATTTCCAGCAACCAACACTTGCAACATTGCCACCTCCAAATTAAGCCTAACTAACTTAGTATAAATTAGTATGAATGCTATTCAAGAGGTATAAAATGGCACAATAAAGAAGAACTATCTCTTGATTTCTTATGTAATTCCTTTAGTCAGTATCAGCTCAATAACTTCCTCTAACTGATTGTAATATAATTCACTTCCCATTATGTCATAGTATACTTATTATAATTGCTGTAAAGAAAACCACAAACTTAGTAGTTTTAAAATGATTTATGTTTGTTGTTAATTCATGTGTGATTATCTCAGAGACTCTATCTTCACTTTCACTCCCCACCTATAAAACACCTATTAAAACAGACTTATTTCGCTTCATATTAGTTACTTACCACCTATTAAAGAATGAGTACTTTTCCTCTCTACTCTAATTAGAATCAGGCTTGTATGTGTGACAGGATACTGATATTATGGTATTGAGTTATATGGAAAAGAGGTATATCTTACCATCAGCATCCTTAGGAGGATTATTGTGAAGAAAATAAGAATTGAAAATGTATTAGAGTTTTCCCATTCTTTAATGAATGATGTGGTAGTGAATACAGCTAGAGAATTAAATGATGCTTATTTTATTATAAAAGTAGATGACCTATTAAAAGAGAGAAATTTAACTCAAAAAGATTTAGCTAATATGACAGGAATGAGAATTGGAACTATATCAGAGATAATAAACGGTAAGGGTATTAGTATAAATAAAGTACAAATAATGGCTATAATGGTTGCGCTTAGAGTGACTAACCTTTCAGATATAATAGAGATAAGATTACCTGAGGCATTGACCTCTACATACTTAGAAGAATCTCAGGATTGGACAGAATCAAAGACTATGCCTGAATCAGTTAAAGAAATGTATAAAGAGAACGTATTGAAAGCTAATTTGGGAAATAAATATTAAAAAAAAGCTGTCCAAAAAGTCGGTGAAAACAGACTTTTGAGGGCAGTCTTTTTTTGTGATGGCAGTTTTTTGTCATAAAAAAAGGAGGAGCTTATTGCTTCCCCTGTTCTTGCTCATATTTTTTTAACTTTCTATAGAATGTAGCCTTGCTGATGCCTACCTTTTTAAGAATTTCAGGTACTGCCATTTTTTGATTGATGTATAAGTCAATTGCTGTGTCTATTGTTTCCTTAGGAATGTCTCTACTGAGTCCTGCCTTGTTCACATAACTGTATATAGTAGGTTTTGAACATCCAACAGTATCCATGATTTCCTCAACTGTCATTCCTTCTTGATACAGCTTAACAATGTCCTCTTTTTGCTCTGCTGTAAGTCTCTTGCTTGCTTGTTCATTCTTTGCTTTTGCTCCAATTCTCACTAGGATTCTATGGATGGTAGCAATATGTAATCCCATGACCTCTGCAATCTCTTTTGGAGCCATTTTTGCATCCCATAATTCCCTGATTGCTTTCGTTTTTATTGTTTCTGTAGGTTTCAACATAATTCCTCCTGAGCTTTCTTTGTATATACTATCAAGATTTTCTGACCGCTCTCTGAAGATGTGCTACAAATGTAAGAAACATGTTGATTCCTTTCCTCCTCTATAACAGCCCCTGAGATCCAGTCATTAAGCTACCTCTTTAATCTTTTAATAGATAGTAGCCCTGCTAACACCTATGATTCCCTTAATCTCTTTTACTGTACGTTTTCCTTCACTATACAACTCCAAAGCATAATATTTACTAACTGGACTCCCTGATTCAGCAAAAAACAGATAGAGCCTAAGCTAATTATTTATCTACACTTATCCAAGTAGTACCTGATACATGATAATAAGTAGTTACTGAGACGAGCTCTAGAGAGTATCTGTAGTAATCAAAATTATCAACTAATACTCTAGGAGCATCACGGAAGATCCCTCTCTCATCAGCTACCTGAATTGCTAAGTCCGTCATTGAGCGACATCCAGTGTAGATGTGAACATAATTTCTTATGAATGTTATTACATCATCAATTTCATCAATGAACCCTTCATTGTAAAGTGTATTAGCAATTGATTTTTCGATTTCTGTCATTCTTATAACTTCCAAAATAATGACCTCCAATGATATTGGTAGAGAGTAATCCTTACCACGCTTATTACATACACCTCTAACAAAATACAATATTATATATAAACAAAGAGAAAAAGCTGTTTTCTTAGCCTTTCCTTTTACACTATTCTACAAATATTATTTCTTTTACATCTTTCTCAATCAGGCTATTAATAACCTCAATCAACATATCGCAATATACACCTTTTACAGTATTAAGAACTTTGATTGAATCACCTGAGACTCTAGTAATCTCAATATCATATGTATCTAAGCTGATTAGCTTTATTGATACTCTAACACCTCTTTTATATAGTGGAGTTTTGATTCTAAACTGTAACCCACTATCTATTACAAGGTATTCTCTTGCTCCCCATTCAGGTAGTGCCATTCTATCCTGAGCAATAATCTGTTTTAGGATGATATTTGCGACTTCCAAGCTGTACTCTAATGATGTTTTCATATTGCGTAACTCCTTTAATGCTGTTTTCCTCATCACTTTCACTATATCACCATTCTGTATTACAGTAAACTGTAATACATCTAAATATTTACTTAATACTATTCCGACAACTTAAGCAATGCATAAAAAAAGAGAGCTGTGTTTAAACAGCCTCTCTAAAGTTATCTGTATTTGTAGAGATAAGCACTAATGATGCTCCATCAGCATTATTTGCAATAAAAAGAAAATGATAGTTTATGATGTTATTTTTCTAAGAGTCCTTTTAATTGATTAAGTACAGCTGTAAACTTTTGATCGTTTTCACTTTGACGAAAACTAAAAAAAGGATTTCCCACTCTATTAATACGTTCTAAAACAGAAGAAATAGTAAACATACTCGGATTCAACGTCTCGTTTACTTCATCCCAGAATAACGGCGTTGCAATAAAACCTTCTTCATTTCCCCTCGGTGAGTATGGGGCAATTATTGTCTTCCCCTCACGATGTTGTACATAATCCAGGTACAATTTATTATTTCTATTTTTCTTTAAGCGCTCAGTCGTAAACCATTGTGGATTCTGTTCAATTAAAAAGTCGCAAACAAACTTAGTGAATATACCAGTCTCTTCATATGAAAATTCATCTAAAGGCAATGGAATATATATTTGCATTCCCTTTCCCCCAGAGGTCTTTACAAAAGAAATTAATTCGAATTGATCAAAGATAGCTTTCATATGCAATGCAGCTTTGACTGCTAAATGAAATTCATTTACAGATGGTGGGTCTAAATCAAATACAATTTCAGTTGGTTTATCTGTTTGGATAGGTTGAAATGGAATGTGGAATTCTAATGCTAATTGATTTCCCAACCATAGAAGGGTTTCGACGTTATTACAAATAATGAAGTTTGTATCTCCTATTTGTTTGGTTGTAACAAAATCAGGTACATTATCCGGACTACTTTTCTGGTAAAAGCTTCCTCCTGGCACCCCGTGTGGATAGCGAATAATCGTTAAATTTCGCTCACGTAAAAATGGTAGCATATAAGGAGAAACATTTTGTAGATACAATAAGTAATCATCTTTTAAGATGTTGCTTGCAGGCCATATAGACTTATCCGGATGTGTAACTTGAACAGATTCAGGGATTGGGTATAGCTGACGTTGCATATATTGCCAAGCACATTCATCAGGGTTCATCTCCAGCTTAAAGGAATTGAATATGGGTTCTCTTAATGTTTCGCCCAAAAAATCAATGCACGCTATTTCTACGCAAATAGACGGTTCAAGTTCCCAAATACTTTCTGAAATCTTTATCCCATTCGTTTGAAATAGCGCAATTAAAGTAGTTGATTCTTCCTCTTTAAGACCATGTTTAAAAGTAACTACTTCGACAAGATGATTATCTTGATAAATAGCACCATGAAAAAAACCATTACTTTTATTGTATTTCGTAAGAATAGTAGTAACATATCTCCAATTTTTAATTTTTAACCAGTTAGCTGTTCGCTTATCACTAATCCATTTACTGGTCTTTCGTTTTGCTATAATCCCCTCACCATTACTGACTAATATTCTCTTCCACAATTCAATACTATTATTAAACACGTCTATTGCCTGTAGCCGATTGATTATGTCTTCATTATTTATTGAAGTTGGAAGACCGAGTGTTTCGAATAACTTTTGTAAAACCTCTTTGCGCTTTATTAAATATGAGTTTGTCTGACTCTTACCTTTATATTTCAAACAATCAAACACGACAAAATGACATGAGAACTTTTCTACATGTTTCTTGATAGTATTTTGACTACGCATTCGACCTCTTGTCTGTACTACTGCAAAATTACTTTGAAAGTTATTTCTTAAAAAAACTAATTCACCATCTAAAGTAAGTGGTAGAAATGAATTTATTTGTTCTTTAATTTCAAGGCAAAATTCAATGATCTCAGGAAAATTTTGATTAAGTATATTTCCACTTCTACTTATTAAAATAGGTTCTTCATCCCAAACAAGCATACATCTGAAACCGTCATACTTCGTTTCATAAAACCAATCATCTCCGACTGGAATTTCTGTTGCTGCAGTTAAGAGCATTGGCTTCAATTTCTCTCCTACTTTCATCTGGTTTACATTTAGTTTTTGATTATTTCTCCTATTGATACATAAAAAAAGACGAATGTTTGCATAGTAAGAAGAAAACGAGGTGAAAGTAATGCATACAGTTTGGAAAGGTAACATTAGTTTTGGATTGGTTAATATACCAGTTAAGCTCCATACTGCAACTGAAAATAAAGATATTAAGCTAAGACAATTACACAAAGAATGTAATACACCGATTAGCTATAAAAAGGTATGCGAAGGTTGTAATAAAGAAGTTAAAGAAGAGGATATTGTAAAAGCATATGAATATGCGAAGAATAAGTTTGTAGTATTAGATGATGAGGAACTTGAAAACTTAAGAAAAGAAAATGAAGATAAGGCAGTAGAAATAATCGATTTTGTGAAGATAGAAGAAATTGATCCCATCTATTTTGACCGTTCTTATTTTTTATCGCCAGACACAACTGGCAGTAAAGCGTATTCCCTATTAAGAAAAACATTAGAGGAATCAGGAAAAATAGGCGTTGCAAAAATCATTATAAGGTCTAAGGAACAATTGGCAATAGTTCGTGTATATAAGGATTCGTTAGTCATGGAAACAATTCATTTTCCCGATGAGGTAAGGGATGTTGCTGATGTACCTAATATTCCGAGTGAACAAATAGTAGTTCAGAAAGAGCTTGATACAGCTCTAATGTTAGTTGACCAACTAACAACAGTATTTGAGCCCACAAAATATACTGACGAGTATCGCACTGCTTTAATGGAATTAATCGAAGAGAAAAAAGCTTCTAATACTGTAACAGCAAGCGATAAACAGCCAGTTCCAAATAACGTTACTGATTTGATGACAGCACTTCAAGCTTCGTTAGATAGGACTAAGACTACAAAGAAGAAACCAACTACGAGAAAGAGAGCTACAAAAAAGACTTCATAATAAATAGCCCTATCCAATTAAGGACAGGGCTATTTTTGTTTCATTTATTAGAAGAGAAATTACAATATCAAACATCACCTAATTCAAATTTATATTTCATTTCTAATTTTTGATATTGATCTAATATAGAGTGTTTTATATCAGTTCTTCCATTACCAATCCAACTTAAGAACCATTCTTCCTTTCTACTGTAATAAGAATCTTCTCCGCATAATCGAAAAGCAACTTCAGTAATGGATGGCGGGTCTACCCAGTTATATCAAGGCATATTTGCCAATTTCACTGTGTGAAAGTTGAGTAATTAAACATAAATGAATGAAAAAAAGAGCTAAAACCGGCGACGGGTTTTAGCTCTTTTTGTTATGCGAACGAAATGGTTTTGCGATCTTCGAATTTTGGAATCCAGTCACCGTGTGCTTCAATTAAATCATCGCACATCGCAATGATGTCGTCCATCGATAATTCAGCGGCCGTATGAGGGTCAAGCATTGCTGCCTGATAGATGTGTTCTCTCTTTCCGCTGACGGCTGCTTCAATTGTTAAAAGCTGTGTATTAATATTTGTACGGTTAAGGGCCGCCAATTGTTCTGGAAGATCTCCTACATAGCAAGGAGTGATTCCGCTGCGGTCAGCAACACATGAAACTTCAACAACCGCTTTTTCCGGCAAATTACTAATTAAACGTCCCGTATTTAAAATGTTGCCGCCAAATTTGAATGGAACATTCGTCTCAATCGCTTCAATAATATGGGAACCATATTCACGAGTACGAGTATGGGTAAGCTGAGCATCGTTAACAATCTCGTTACGCATTTTTTCCCAGCGTTCAATTTGCTCTACACAACGACGCGGGTACTCATCAAGAGGGATATTGAATTTCTCGATTAGGTCCGGATAATTGCGTTTAATGAAGTACGGATGGTACTCGGCATTATGCTCAGATGACTCCGTCACGTAAAATCCGAATTTATCCATTAACTCAAAGCGGACCATATCATTATGTTTTGATTGTTGTTTTTCTTTTGCACGACGTTTAATTTCCGGATATAAATCTTTGCCGTCACGCTTGATTTCAAGGAGCCAGGCCATATGGTTAATACCAGCGATTTTTTCTTCGACGCCCTCATGATCCATTCCTAAAGATTTTAAAAGGTGCTCGCTGCAAACTTGTACGCTGTGACATAATCCGACTGTTTTGACATTTGTATAGCGCAGCATTGCTCCTGTTAATGTTGCCATCGGATTTGTGTAGTTTAAAAACAGGGCATCCGGACAAACTTCTTCAATATCCTTGGCAAAATCCCACAAAACTGGAATGGTACGAAGCGAACGAAAAATCCCGCCAATCCCGATTGTATCGGCAATTGTTTGGCGAAGGCCGTATTTTTTAGGAATTTCAAAATCTATTACTGTACTTGGTTTATAGCCGCCGACTTGAATCGCATTTATAACGTATTTTGCTCCTCTTAAAGCTTCTTTGCGATCTGCATAGGCTTTCACTACAACGTTTGCCTGTATACTTTGTTTTAAATTGTTTAACATATTTTCGGAATCTTTTAAACGTTGCTCATCAATATCAAATAATGCGAACTCGAACCCAGCTAATGCCGGAACAAACATGCAGTCACCCAGAACATTTTTTGCAAAAATAGTACTTCCTGCTCCAATAAACGTAATTTTCGACATACATTTACCTCCTGAAAAGTGAAACAGAGACCGTCAATCTTTTAAACGAGGATAAAAAATTGCTTTTTAAAAAAGATGATTGTCTTGTATTCAACTTTAATTTATTTGTTGTTATAATAATGATAAAACGTTTACATGCTAACTACAATGGTAAGTTATTGTGATAGGGGGGTATAATATTGTCTTTTACTCACGAGAGAAAAAATTTGAAGGATTATGGAACGTACGGTTTTCGTTTTCAAGAACCTTTTCCCAACAATGTGGTAAACATTTCAGTGCTCGGCGTGGAAACGAAAATGCTCGGTGAAGTGTATGATTGGAACGGATTAAAGCGAAGAGATGTCGGCACCTATGTGTTTCAATATACTCTGTCAGGATTGGGAAGGCTTGATATAGGGGGTAACAGTTTTTCATTGGAGGCGGGGGACGCATTCATTGTCGAGATCCCAAGCGATCATCGTTATTTTCTTCCAAAGGATAGCAAAGGATGGGAGTTTGTATTTATTACGTTAGTAGGAAAAGAAGCAGCCGATTGCTGGCGGTTTATGAAAGAACAGAGTGGCCCTGTCTTAAAAATCCCTCCAGACTCCAAGCTAATTCAGCTCTTGCTGAAAATCTATCAAGACACATATGACCAAAAGATTACAGACGCATATTATGCCTCTGCAAAAGCTTATGAATTTATTATGGAGTGTTACCGTTTTACAAGGAACATCGAAAAAGCATCGAAAGGTTTCTCTCCTCAGATTACAAAAGCCCTATCCTTTATTCAAACACATTATCATGAACCGCTTACACTCGACGAAATAGCTGCCATATCTGGTTTCTCAAGATATTATTTTATTAAGCAGTTTCAGCATCAACTGAATATGACGCCTGTTCAATACCTTACTAAAATCAGGATTCAAAAAGCAGCGGAACTTCTTCGTTCAACGAGCCTCGCTGTTAAGGACATTGCTGATCAAGTAGGTTATTCAAATGCCAACTATTTCAACAAAGTGTTCCGTAAAGCAATCGGTGTGTCCGCCGGGACATTTCGTTCCAGCAAAGACTTTGTCGAGATTAATCATTTGATCATTGATTAGGCTCATGGCAATACAAAAGAAGTAGGTCAATAAAAAAAGTTAAATTTAGATGGATTTTCTTCAACAAATAGGCGCTTTTCTAGAGTTTCGCATCTATGTGTTCATCACAAAGACCAGCTACTATCATAACAAGATAGTAGCTGGTCTTTTGTCACCTATCAAAAAAATGAAAACTACAACACTTATGGCCAATTCCAAATCTGCTCTTTCGATTGCAAGTCTGAATCACCCTACCCATCTTGGCGGCAATCTGCTTGATTGATAATTGAACATGCAGCTAAAAAGGATCTTCGATTGAAGATCCTTTTTTCAATGCCGATCATGCTTCATTACGTTAACGATCCCATATGTTGCGTTTTTTTTGAAAACACCCGATAGCTGATTGAGATTATTAAAACACTTAGCGGACCAACACTAAGGACAGGAAGTAGCCCTGGTATGGTTGTAACAACGAAATAAATAATTACTGTCCCAACAATCATTAATATCGAGTGCATAGGATAAGACACGGCATATAGGAATGAATACTTAATATATTGAAAAACCTTGAATTCATAATGAACTAATAATGGAAAAAGATAAAAACAAGCAGCAAAATAAATCAATAAAACACCCATTAGAATAAAAGAAATAACATAGGAAATGATATTTTCCATTTGTTGAAATAATCGAATATCAATATACAATAAAAAACCGATGAGAAGCATAAAAAATGTCACTAGATTCGCTTTAATAAATCCCTTCCGATATGTATCCCAAAAAACAGAAAAAATTGGAGTATCTTCTTTGCCCATTACCCATTTTCTTGAGATTGCAAACATAGCTGCGGAAGCTGGAGCTGCACCAAAAACAATGAAACCGAGCAAGGTAAAAAAAATCCAAAGTATATTTATATAAGCAAATCGCATGATCCATTCACAAATGCGATAAATCCCTCCTATTAGACCTTCCACTCCCATTTTTTCCACCTAGTTATTTCTATACTATAATGAATTTATAAATATAGATAACTAAGCTTTCACCTCCATCCCTATATAGCACTTGCACATATCGTTTCCCCTTCATTCACCGTTACGATAGCAAAAGAAGTTACTACTCCATCCAAACCATATTCATGTTGTAGATCAACCGTTACGTTGTTAATCAAACATTGCTCCTTTTTACATGAAAACTGGACTTTCCATGTTAAAGGATTACCGGAACGATTCGTTAAACGTGTTTCTTTATTAGAGTGATGGGAAATATCAAGTACATTATTTAAAATAGGCACATTCCTCATTATTGCCCACTCTAGTTCATTAGGTAATCTAGACATAGTTGTAATTTCAGTGTCACCATTTGCTGAAATCCCCATCATCCCAGTTGCAATCGAACCAATCACGGCATAAGAAACCTCTGGATATTCTCTTCTATTTAAACTAGGGTCTATTAATTCTAGCAATATAGCATAAGCTTCCTCATTCTCCCCATTTTTATAATAAATCTCTGGGAAATAGGATTTTCCTTCTACATTAACAACACCATTCTGTTTTACGTCTTTTACCGCAAGTTTTAATTTTTCCTTATCAGAAACAAGTCCAAAATAAAGCGGTAAAAAATTGGCTATATCATAATAAGGCTCATAAAATTCTCCATTTTGTAACAGTGCACCATAGAATCTGGATGATTTTTCATTCCACCAATCGTTCTGATATATTTTTTGCAACTGTGCCGCTTTTTCTTTATAAACTTTTGCCAATTGATGGTTGCCTTTTAACTCATTAATTTTCCAAAAAGCACTATAACCTGCATATTGTGCAGCAATTAAATCTCCTGCAATAAGCGGCTGTAACCCATCTTCATTATAAGAGGCAATACCACGTCTTCCATACTCAGGATAATGTTCCATTAACCCATCATGATCTTTATCCCAAGCTTGTACATATTCATTAATTGTTTTCTCATAAAATGTTATGAATTTAGGATTATTGAGGTACTCTGAATCGCCTGTCCAAAGGAATTGCCGATAACATGCGTCTAAAATATCAAAATTAGCGGGAAGATTATACCAAAAGTCAGAATCACATCGATAATCTACAGAGGCTGGGGTATTTTCCTTATTAATTTCCCAATAACTGCACCAATCTCTCTCACTAGAAATTCCCGCTGCAAATTTAGATAACATATTCTTTGTATGATTCTGAAGTCCTAGAATGGAAGCACCTGTACTTTGATGTGCTACATCACGCATACAAAATGCAGCTCTTCCTGGTAAAGCAGCTTCATACCACAATCCAACAGTATCTTCACCATTATGGGCATAGGAAAGCGCTTCTTGTTTTGCCCACGTAAATCCTTTATTTAGAAAAGAAGAAGAAGATTCGAATTCTACCTTTCCTATTGAGTTTTCCATATTATTCATTTATAGTCCAACTTTCTTAGTAAGAAGTCAAATGCGGTAAATTTCTGACTGCCTAACCTAATTCGGGTGGTTAGAAAAAATCCTATCTATTATTTTCAAATTTATTTACAGTGCTTTGCCGAATAATAAGCTTTGTAGGGACGACTAATTTCATGGAAACTTCCCTCCCATTTAACTTTTCATCCAATAGTCTAACTGCTGCTTTTCCCATTTCATTAGAATATACTTTTATTGTTGTTAGTGGAGGAGTCATATATTGGGCAATTGTAATATCATCAAATCCTACGATGGACACTTCATTTGGGATACTTATGCCAGCCTCCTCAAGAGCTCTGTATGCACCAATAGCCATTGGATCACTCGCTATAATAAACGCAGTAGGCAGACAATTATTGCTTATGGCTTTTTTCATTAACTCATAACCAGTTTGTGTAGTAAAATTGTCCCCAATATAAAGATGGTCTTCATTAAACAACCCTTTGCTTTCCATATATTTTTGGAAACCTTTTAGTCGTTTATCCATCTGCTTTGACCCAGCTTTTGACCCGAATTGATGTAAAAAAACCGTCCCCCCGATAAACCCTATTGACGCATGGCCATTTTCCAGCAGATGGTCTAGTGCTTTATATGTCGCTTTTTCAAAATCAACAATCACAGAATCAAACATTTCATCATTTGGGGAATAATCAACAAATACGATATTTTTTATTTGTACGAAAAACGGATTTAAAAAATCAAAATCTATTTTTCCAATCACAATTAAAGAATCTAAACCATTCAAGCTTTCATATGAATCATAATTAATCCATCGAATAACCTTTGAAATTTCTAAACCATAATGATATAATTCCTGCTCAACACCTTGACGTATAGATAAGAAATAAGGATCTTCATCTTCTAGCTTTTCTGAACAATAAATGATCAGACCAATTTTCATATCTTTAAGTTCATGCTGCTTTCTAACGCTCTTTCTTTGAGGTAAAGTATATTGAAGCTTTTCTGCAACTTCGTTCACTTTTTTTCTTGTTTCTTCTGTTACGGATAAGGAAGAATCGTTGTTAAGTACTCGTGATACAGTAGATGTTGAAACATTAGATAACTTAGCAATGTCTTTAATTGTCGCCATCCAAAAACCTCTTTCTCTTTATAGCCCATAATTTCAGTTAATCATTACTGAATTAATTACTATCATAGCAAAGGCCTGATGAATCGACAATTTTATCCTTTTTTTATCATAAGGATGCCTGATTTCTGCACATGCAACCGATTTAAACCAGCGGGTAATGATAGGGATTGTTTCTTTACTAAATGACCACAGCAATCATATATTTCTAAAGTGTGATCCATAATGTCTTCTTCTAAGTCCAGTACAAGTTCTTCATTTAAAGTGCCATTCACAATAATTAAATTTGACACACTTGATTTTCCGCTTTTTACAACAACATCCCCATAGACAGCAATAATCTTTGTCACATCATTTTCTGCACTTACTATAGGATATAATAGTTCTGGTGCTTCGGCTTTTAATTTACCGTTCAATAATACATCTCGGTGTTCCTTCCAAAAACCTAACCAATATTTAGCCATCTCTAAATGACTATGAGATAAGTTTTCAAAGCGCATCGAAAATTGCGGAACACCGAATAAGACATTGATTAGCTGTAAAGCAGCACTTTCTACGGTATCCTTTTTATTCCACATAATCGGGTCGGAATGAACCGCTGTACTCCCGGAGAATAAACGCAAATCAATAACACCAACACGATTAGTAATGGCATCATTAGGACAATCCATTACACGGAAAATATTACCGTAATTTCTCATATGTGGGCCAATATATCTTTGTCTAAACTCAATCATAATACTTGGTTTGATGACTCGTAGCCTTTCCATAACATCTGTTAACAACCGATCTACAGCTTCTTGAACAGATTCAAAATCCCGATTTTCATCTGGCTCTAAAGCCTTTTCATTTGCTCTTCTTACGTCGAAGTTATCTATAAAATCAAATTTAAACCCGTCAATATTCCATTCCTTTAAAGCAGTTTCATAAACGGAAATGAGATATTCTCTTACTTCTGGATATCTAGGATCAAGCACCCCTGCTTGGAGAGATTCCTGAAAATATAAAATTTTATCGCTAAACTGATCCCAGACTTTAGCATGCTTCCCGACAAATGGGACACTGTACCACAATAAATATTTCATCCCCATAGCATGTACTTTCTCGACATGTTCCTTCATATTAGGTATTTTACTTGCTGCAACCTCCCAATCACCACAATAAGCATACCCACGCTGATTGTCTTCGGTTTGCCACCCATCATCAACAATAACAGCTTCACATCCAAACTGTTTAGCAAGCCGGGACTGTTCTTCAATATCGTGATCCGTTACATTTTGGTGAAAACTATACCATGTACAATACATAGGGAGTTTAGATTCTTCTGGAACAATAGATGGTTTATTATTTTCGATCGTTTCATACCATTTGGACATCTCCTTAATTGCTTCATAATAAGGAATGTCCCTTGTGTCAATTCGAATCGTTGCATGATATTGCTTCATTTTTTTTGTCTGTTCAGTGAATAATGTAATTTGACATTTAATTGTCCCATTTTCTTCATGTACTCCAAGATTAAAACCCACTGTTTCCATCGCTTTAGAATAAGCAACCGAGAGACGATTTTTCCCATCCTGGCTATAAAAGCAACCAACAGGTGCAGAAACGGTTCCTTTTGAGGAAAATCCACCATCCCAATCTACTCCAAACCTTTTACTGCGACCTGAACCAGGATGCCAATACGATTGAATATCTATAATGGGATAATGCCAAATAAGATCGACTTTCGGAAAATGAATGAATTCCTTTGCATCAATTTGAACATTCACATAGGTAATATCATTTATTTTATATTCCTCTAGTTTTACATCCACAATCGGATCACAAACTGCTTCTATTTTAATATTTTGTTGTGTAAGCATAGCGCTCCCTCTTTTCTGTTAAATTTATTTTTTTACGAATTAAAAAACTAAGAATATTTTTTATGCTATATCTAATTATTCTTTTACTGACCCTAATGTAATGCCCCCAACGAAATATTTTTGTGCAAATGGATAAACAAAAACAATAGGCAAGGTAACAAGAACCGTAGTTGCTGCTCTTAAGGTAATCGGAGAGATATTTCGGTATTTTGAATAAGCTAACTGTAAATCTTGAACTTGTTGAATGGCTTCTACCTCTAATAGTAATCTACGTAAATAAACTTGTAAGGTATCCCATTCTCCACTTGGGTTATAGATAAGAACATCAAACCATGAGTTCCAATGACCCACTGCACTAAATACCGCAATGGCAGCAAAAACGGGAATCGACATTGGTATCAAAATCTGAAAGTAAATCCGCAATTCACTACAGCCATCCATTCTTGCAGACTCAAATATGGAATCCGGAAGGTTTTGTATATACGAAGCCATAAGCAGCATAAAAAATGGACTAAAAAGAGCTGGCAGCCAATATACTGTAAATGTATTAGATAAGCCTAATTTCATGAAAAGTAAATAAGTTGGGATTAACCCTCCGCTAAAAAACATCGTGAAAACAAATAATAGTCTCATAAACTTACGACCTGAAAAATGCTTAACCGTGACGATATAAGCTAACAGTCCCGTACATAAAACACCTGTAACGGTCCCCACTACAACACGTAAGATAGATATGCCAAACCCTTTAAGTAAATCTTCATTTTGAAACAATACCTTATATGAATCTAACGAAAATTCTCGTGGCCATAAATAAATACCGCCTCTTGCAGCATCTACACCATCGTTCAGAGATAGTGCAATTAAATTAAGAAAAGGAAATAACATTATAGATGCAAAGCCGATCATCAATACTAGATTCACCTTATCAAAAATCTTGCTTCCTATGCTTTCTTTAATAAACCCTTGCCTCACGCTCTCACCAGCTTTCTTAGTACACTGAAGTATCAAAAAACTTTTTACAGAATTTATTTGCGCCAACTAATAAGATAAGCCCGATAATTGACTTAAATAATCCTACGGCTGTCGCATAGGAATAGTTACCTAACTGAATTCCATATCGGTAGGAATAAGTATCAAAAACTTCCCAATATTCCCTCGTTTGAACATTCCCAATTAACAATTGCTGTTCAAAACCAGCATTCAAAATTCCACTAATTCCTAAAATCATCAAAATGACAATAGTAGGTCTTATGCCTGGGATAATGACATGCCAAATCAGACCAAACCGCCCAAGTCCATCCATTTTTCCCGCCTCGTACAACTGAGAGTCAACACCAGCAATGGCAGATAAATAAATAATGCTTGACCAGCCTATCCCTTTCCATATATCAGCTCCAGTAATGACACCCCAGAAATATTTCCCTTCTCCAAGAAAAGAGACAGGACTATCAATTATTCCTATACTCATTAGAAATTGGTTAAAAACCCCTTCATTTCCTAATGTAACAAAAACAATACTTGCTACCACTACCCAAGACATAAAGTGCGGCAAATAGGATACGGTTTGTACAAATTTTTTAAACCGAGTATATTTTAATTCATGTAATAACAAAGCTAATAAAATCGGTGCAGGGAAACCAAAAACAATTCCAAGCCCACTTATAACTAATGTATTTCTTAACACCATCCAAAAATCCGGCGATTGGAAAAATTCAATGAAATATTTGAAGCCTACCCAATCACTGTCAAGAATAGCTCTCCCTGGTTCATAATCGATAAATGCCATGATCAATCCATACATTGGATAATAGGCAAATAACAGCACCCACAATATAATTGGAATACAAATCAACCAGAGCTGTTTTTCTCGAAGAAAGGTATTTTTAATTCTCTTTACGCCCGCCATCTTTTTTTCACTAGATATGTTGGATTTTGGAACCGTTTCGCCTTTTTCTGGCATTATGTTCATACTATCCCCCCCGGTGTCACTTTTTATCAATCTCAATTTTTGTTTGAGAGATAAAGAGGCCAATACCTCCTTATCTCTCTATTTTCACTTCCAATTCTTCAGTCTTTCCTTGTAAACTTTTGTCTTGTACTCTTCAACCTCATTTAAACCAGCCTTATTTACTTTTTCACGTAAATCTATAAATATTTTTTCAGCCATTTCTGGACTATTCGCCTGAACTGCCTTTGATATTCCTGTGTTAATTAACGTATTAATTTGTTCTTCTTTTACTGCAAGCGGATCATTAAGAGGGACGCTAATTGCTTTTAGCGTATTATCGAAAATAGTATCTTTTAAGTTTTCGTTTAAATCCCTTTTCCATTCAGCTTCATTATTAAAGTTTTGATCATACCACCAGTTTGTTTCATCTTCCATCATCCCTTGGTAGGCAACTATTGCATATTCACCTTGACCAGTCAAAAAACCTTTATCATAATCATATTTTCCGTTTATCAGCTCATTCTTTCTCTCTTCTACCCAGGTCCATTCTCCGGACTTATTGCCCCAAATAGAAAGTTCCTCGTTCGGAACACCCCAACCCAATAGCTTATTTCCCATATCACTAAATGCAAAATTAAGGAATTTAATAATTTTTTCAGGATCCTTAGCCTTATCTGTAATAATTGTTCTAGAGGAACCAATCGTATTCTTTGGTGATAGGTAGGCTTGATCAACACCAGGTGCCTTTAGGCCAATTTGTACATAATGGTCTTCAGTTTTCCAATTTTTATCTGTTTTCTGCCATACCTCGTGTCCTGCATTCCAAGAATGCCACCAAGGTCCAATAGACCCGAAAACTCTCTTATTTGAAAACATTTCTTTCCATTGGTCAAAATCATTTATAAAACTATTAGGGTCTAATAACCCCTCAACTTGAAATTTGTTTAAATACTTGGTTAGTTCAATACCTTCTGGTGTATTGATCCAGTGAGTCAAGTTACCATTCTCATCTTCTTTAAAGCCATCTTTTAAGCCCCATGCACCGGCTAAAACTTTATAGATATAGCCAGTTTTCCAATTCTCACCAGATAATGCATATGTTTTTTGTCCATTTTGATTTACTGGTGTTTTAGCTTGCATCTCTTTCAGTAGATCAAAATACTCTTCAGTAGATATTGTTTTAGGCTTTCCTATTTCTACCCACTTTTCATACGGAATATTAGCTGAATAATCCGGAATAGGTAGATACCCCCAGTAATTTGGCAGTCCATATAATTTACCATCCTTATCTAAGTAACGTTTATACGTATCTCCTAATTTCTCTTTAATAGTAGGGGCATACTTATCAATATATTCTGTTAAATCAATCGCCCGTTTTTGATTTTTCCATTTTTCAACTTCTGCAGTTGATAATCCGGTAATCACTTCAGGGTAATCATTCGAAGCAAGCATGAGATTAAGACGTTCCTTAGGGTCTGTTTCTGTTACTTTCTTATTAATTTTCACATTAAACTGCTCTAGAAGAAATTCATTTAATAGTTTTGTATTTTTTTCTACATCTTTAGGATTTAATTGGCCAGCATAATATGAGAATTCTAATGTATACTTTGGCACAGTCCAACCAAACTCATTTTCCTTTCCAGCATTTGGATGCGGCTCTCCAGAGGAAGCCGTCTCATTATTATTACACCCTGCTACTATTGAAATAAATAATAGACCAACAAGAAACAAAGGAAAGTATTTTTTCATTTCTACACCTCTTTAGTAATAGTAAAAATCTCTCTAAAAATTTCCGTTTATCCTAGGCAAAAGTAATCAACGACTAAAAGTGGGTCATAGCAAGAATTTATCTCCCTCTTTTTACCTGAAAAATCATCCTGCTTAAATTAAAATAGTATAATCATTCATTTTTTATTTTTATATTACCTTCTTTCTCTAGTAGGAATAAAGAGCGCTTACATTTCCAAAATAGAATTTCTAATTTCCATCATGATGTTTAGTAAACTAACTTGAATAATTTCAGGAAACTTTAGTAAATTATATTCTATGGATATATTATCAGGAAAATTCTGAAATTTCAATATACTTTCTCTTACCAATCCATTAAATTCTTTGGAGGAGGACCAAGGGGACGGTTCTGGTGGCTTTTTGTTCTATTGATAATTACACTAAATCCTCATCAATCGGCGCTCTTGAGGGCCGTGAGAACCGTCCTTGTGGCCAACGAAATGCAACGGATTTTCAAGCCCTTTTGCACATTCTGAATCAACTTCATGAAAAAGATTCATTTGAAATGACCTCCTATTGTTTAATGACCAATCATAATCACCTGCAGATTCGTTCCCCCGAAATTCCTTTTTCAAAACTTATGTCTTTTATCAACAAACGGTATGCAAAGTACCGATTAACAGGGCATGTTAGAGGGTAGTCGCTACATCCATCTAAATCAATCTCCGCCAACCTTCTTTTGATTGGTAATGCCAAAGAATGTGTCGGATTAATTAGCCGATGTGTAGCAAGCAACTAGCATTAGCGGACATAATAGCATGAAGGTTAGGCTTTTATGTCCGCTAATACTTATTGCGTTAAATTTGAGTAGCCTCTTATTCATTAAGAATAAGGAACCAAGGTAGAGCCTGAAACAAATCAAGATTCTGGCCCATGTGGAAATGTATTTGATGTAGAATACCCACATTAATTATTTACTCAACTTTCGCAGAGTGGAATTAAAGGTGTCTGTCCCCCAGTCTATTAAAGCGTTCAAAATCGCCGAGGGTTAGGCACCCGTTTAAAAGAAATAGTGTACACTGGTTCATACAATTCGCCTATACAGATTTTCTCTACGGGGTCTCGACAAAGTGTCGAGTTTGAGAATGGCAAACAAAAAAGCAGCGAGAGAACAGTTGGAATGGAAAATGAACCTTATTCCTCCAAGAAGAATCCCAAAAAAGGTGCATGATGGTGACATATTAGCTAGGGATTCCGTTTGAAGTTAAATAAAACTGGCCTATGATACAAAAAAGGAGTGCAGGAATATTAACCAGTAGCAATAATTGCTGATACGGAAAATCCCCTATCCACGAACTACTCCCCAATTGTTAGACACAACTAACTATTGGAGGTGTAGTTTTTTAAGGAGAAATTTTCATTTGAAAATGTTAGCATTTCACTTTCACCTTACAGATCCTCATTATCTTTTGAAAAAAGCAGGATATTTCTTCAGTTTCAACACGCTTACATGGACGGGAATGTGTTTAGGTGGGTTATTAGTTTAAAAATGGTCCGATATCGATTATAATAATGCTACAATAAGAATTTCGAAAACTCTGTATAATCCGAATAGAAGTACTCTTATAAATGAAATTACGACACCAAACACCAAAGGATCTATAAGAGTTATCGACATTGAGCCAGAACTTATTGTGTTATTAAAAAGCATTATGGAGTGCAAAATCGCTTGAAATCGACAATTGATTTAATTATTACGAATTAGATTTTGAGATCACTAAGTTAGGTCCTTCATACTTTGGCAATCCTTATCATTTGAAAACTGTGAATACTAGAATGCAATCAATACTTAGAATAATGAACACGATTAAAAAGCTTTTAATATCACCTTCTTTTAGACATACTCACACTTCTTTATTAGCTAAGGCTAAAGTTCCACTCAACCTAATTATGGCTCAATTAGGGCATGAATCTGATGAAACTACAAAAGAAAGTGGCTTCAAAAAAATTCAGTGAGAAATCTTTAAGCTACATGATAATTTTCATTATAGGCATCAATACTTTAATAATATTCTTAAAAACCTTGTCATATCAAGGTTTAATGAATACTCTTCCATCAAATCGCATATAATATGTGATGGATTTCATGCTTGAACATTCTGTTTCATTTGGGAGGAACCTACATGCAACAAGGAAAAGTAAAATGGTTCAATAACGAAAAAGGTTATGGTTTTATTGAGTACAATGATGGTGAAGATGTATTCGTCCATTTCACAGGCATCCAAGAGGAAGGTTTCCGCACATTAGAAGAGGGACAAGATGTTAGCTTCGAGATTATTGAAGGTAATCGAGGCCCACAAGCAGCAAACGTAAATAAACTATAGTGAGTACAGCTATTCTACAAGTTTAACTTGAGAATAGCTTTTTTTATTGTGTGTAATTTAAGAACCTCTTTTATTGGATTCAGAAAGTTTGAATTTGATATTTATTTAATAGTAACTTTATTATGTCTTTTTACATATTTGATATTACGCTGTAGTAACAGTTTTAAAATATCTTTAGGCAAAATAAAAAGGCGTATCTAAGTATTAAAAAAACTTAGATACGCCTTGACTTTATAAAGCTACTTTTTTCACTTCAAGTCTTACAATTTGATGCATATTGATGTCTTGAATGGTAAATTCATAGCCTTCAGCTTCATGTTTCTCACCTTTTAAGATGCGATCATGATTTGTCATGAACCAGCCTCCAATTGTATCGATGTCTTCGTCATTAATATCGATATTTAAGAGTGCCTCTACTTCTTCCAGTCTAAGCTTAGCATCAAGATTATAATGATTTTCTGCTATTTTCTGTACTTCAGGTAACTCATCATAGTCAAATTCATCCTTGATATCACCGACAATTTCTTCAATAATATCTTCGATTGTTACAAGACCAGATGTACCACCATACTCATCCATTAGAATTGCCATATGAATGCGCTTTAATTGAAATTTAAGTAATAAATCACTAATTGGAACCGTTTCAATAATACGAATAACAGGTTGCATAAAGTGAGTTATCTGTTTTAAAGCATTCTTTTCATCTAAAATAAACGCTGTTAACAGCTGTTTCATATTAACAATACCAATAATATGATCCTTATCCCCATCGACGACAGGATAACGCGTATATTGCTCCACATTAATCACATCAAATACTTCTTTAAGGCTTAAATGTTGATCAAGGCTAACAATTTCCGTTCTAGGGACCATAATTTCTTTTGCAATACGATCATCGAATTCAAAAATACGGTTCACAAAACTATATTCAGAGCGATTAATCTCACCGCTTTTATAACTATCTGACAAAATCATCCGTAACTCTTCTTCACTATGAGCAGCATCTGATTCTGACTGCATTTTCAAACCAAATAATGCGGTTAAGCCTCTTGCAGAACCATTTAAAAGTTTAATGACTGGATACATAATATTGTGGAATAAAATAAGTGATCCAGCTGTTTGCAGTGTAACGGTTTCAGCTTGTTGAATTGCTAATGTTTTTGGTGCAAGCTCTCCGACTACAACATGCAAAAAAGTTACGATTGAGAACGCAATAATAAATGATACCACCGAAGAAATACGAGCATCTAAGCTAAATATCTCAAACAATGGTCTCAGGATAGCTTCAATAGTCGGTTTCCCTAACCATCCAAGCCCTAATGCCGTAATCGTAATGCCAAGCTGGCAAGCTGATAAATATTCATCTAAATTATTCGTAACCTTTTTTGCTCTTAAAGCCTTTTTATTGCCTTCAAGGACAAGCTGGTCTATTCTAGTTGATCTCACCTTTACTATCGCAAATTCCGCTGCTACGAAAAACGCAGTAAGTGCAATTAGTATTACGAAAACAACTAACTTAATGGCTATATCATTGTCCAATCATGTTCTTTATATCTGATCTGATCCTTATTTCAGATTCAGAATAAAGAATTCACCTCCTGTAAAATAAGTTACTATTACTAATCTATATGAAAGTATATGTAAATTGCAATTAAGAAGATGATTATTTTTAAATTTTTTTCATTTATCTGAACTTTTTCTGATTTATTTAATTTACAGAAGTTTTTTCCTATTAAACTATTTTTTTTATTTTCTCAAAATATCTAATTTATCATAGTAAAAATCATCCCCTCGTACTGATATCGGATTATGCTTTACTATAAATATTTTATTGGTTTGAAACGGTTGCTTTTAGCTCAGAAAGTAAAAAAGCGCGCCTATAAATCGTTTTTTCGACTTAAAGGCGCTACTTCAGTTATTTATAGGTTGTTGCTGATAGAGCGAAAAATTCATTGTACAGTGCTTGTAAAATTTTGTTCTCAAATTCTTTACGAACACCAAATACAAGGCTGACTTCTGAGGATCCTTGATTAATCATTTCAATGTTGGCACCTGTTTTTGAAATGGCTGTTGCCGCACGAGCTGCTAGACCTGTATTGTTATTCATACCTTCTCCTACGATTACAATCATTGAAAAATCATGACGGAAATGTACGTCGTCTGCCTGCAATTCTGTTTCAACACGTTTTACGATACGATCTTCTTTTTCAGGAGATAACTGGTGACTTCGAATAATAACAGAGATATCATCTAAACCGGATGGTGTATGCTCATATGAAATATTCTCATCTTCTAATATTTGAAGTAATTTACGACCAAAACCGATTTCACGGTTCATTAAATATTTACTTACGTATAAAATCGAGAAACCACTGTCAGCTGAAATACCAGTTACTGGACTATTATTTGATTCACGAACAGACACTATTCTCGTTCCTGGTGCAGATGGATTATTTGTATTTTTGATACAAACTGGAATACCAATTTTATAAACCGGCATTAGTGCTTCATCATGGAAAACCGAGAAACCCGCATATGATAATTCACGCATTTCACGATATGTAATCTCTTGTATTTCAACTGGACAATTTACGACTTTAGGATTTGCACAGAATACGGAATCAACATCAGTAAAGTTTTCATATAACTCAGCTTTTACCGCTGCAGCTAAAATTGACCCTGTAATATCTGAACCCCCGCGATCAAATGTACGTAATACGCCCTCTTCTGTATAACCAAAGAACCCAGGGAATACGATGATTTCTTGAGAATCTTTTAAGACACTCAAATTATCGTATGCTTTTGGCAACGCTTGTGCTCGAGCAGGCAGATCATTAACGATTAAACCAGCTTCAAAGGGACTCATGTATTTTGCTTTTAGTCCAATACTATTGAAATAAGCTGCAATCATTTTCGCATTATTGTCTTCTCCACTCGCCTTTAAGCTATCCATCAACAGTTCATCCGTAACCGAACCCGCTTCTGCAATACGTTTACGTAAGTCTGCCTCAATGACTTCACAAATGACACGATCTAAACCAAGTCCATTTGCATTGCTTTCATAGCGCTTTACAACATTTTTTAGTTTTTCTTCTACCGCATCTTGTTGGTGCAATGCAGCATTCGCCAACTCAATTAATAAATCTGTTACTTTTATGTCATCATTAAACCGTTTACCCGGAGCTGAAACGACAATCAAGCGTCTTATAGGATCTGATTGTACAATTGTTGCTACCTTTTTGATTTGTTCTGCACTTGCAACAGACGTTCCACCAAATTTACATACTTTCATTTCATCAAATCCTTACATTGTTTATTTACTCATTTGTATTCCCAATAAAAACATTTGTTTATTCACAGTGTACAAACACTAACTGGCGTAGTCAATAAATTTTTACAACTCTATACAAAGAGTTGTTGCAATTGAACAATTATTATTATAATTCAGTAATTGTTATCATATTACTAGCATCTGCCTGTTATTTCAACAACAAAAAACACCAAGAGACAAAACTCAAGGTGTTTTTAACATTGAAGTAGGTTATTTTGTATAAACTTTTAAAAGTTCTTCGCCTAAAAAGTGTAATTGCTCCCCAATCGTACATGACTCGATACAAAATCGGTGGGCACCAGACTTCCCTCGGTCTTTACGAAGTTGATTTTTAACGAAGCAACCTTCACAATAATTTTCCATCATTTCGTCAATTTCTTTTATGACGGTTACTTTGTCCATCAAATCGATTCACCTCTAAATTTCAATAATTTTTATTTTACTACTTGAAGCATTTAGTTACAATTATTAGCTTTCTACAATTGCTTTTAGTTTACGCTATTCAAACTAATCCTATTCCTCGTCTGCACCTTTTCATATTTCTCTATATCAAATATACTAAAGTAATAAATATGATGTAGCAGGTGACTAAATGATTGAATTATATATTGATGCAGCAACTGCTGGAAATCCTGGTCCTAGCGCAATAGGAATATTCATCAAAGGTGAAGGTCAATTAATTAAAATTGGTGAAGCTATAGGGGAAAATGATAATCATACTACAGAATTCATCGCACTTGTTCGCGGTTTAACAGAAGCATTAAAATTATCTACCGGTATGATCTCTGTTCGTTCTGATTCTAAAATAGTAGTCGCATCTATCGAAAAGGAATATGTAAAAAACGAAGCATATAAACCTTATTTAGAAGAAGCACTCGAACTTTCAAAAAAATTCGATTTATTTTTCATTAAATGGATTCCTAGTTCTGAAAATCGTGCAGCAGATACACTTGCAAGAGAAGCATTGCGTTCATATCAAAAAAAGCAAACTCGTTAATGGAGTTTGCTTTTTTGCTATTTCACATCAGTTAATTGCTTTTTCAATTGCGTTACCATAAATGCTATTGCTCCAATGGTAACAACAAATGCTGCAGCAAGATAAACCTCTACATATCCATACTGTGTGGCAATAATACCAAGAAGCCATGACCCTAAGGCAATCCCTACATCAAATAACGTAAAGAATGTAGCAGTAGCATAGCCAGTACGTCTAGGATCTGTGGATTGAATCGTCATTGATTGGAAACTTGGTACAAGTCCTCCGTAACCAAGTCCAATTAATACACCCGCGAGCATGAATAACACCGGTCCATTGACATAAGCTAGCGCAATTAAACCTAAGATAAAAAGGATAAAACCTGGAATAATAACAAATTTAGGTCCTTTTTGATCATATAAGCGACCTGTAAATGGACGTGTTAACAGCATAGCTGCTGCATAAACGGCATAAAATAAACTTGCAACTTCCATCAAATCCTTTTGTTTTGCGTAAACAGATAAGAAAGATAATACGCTAGCATAAGCAATTGCAACAAAACATGCTAATGCAGCGGTTGGTAATGCCTTCTTCTCGAATAGATCTGAAAGGGCTATCGAGAATTTTTGTTGCTTAGCCACTTGTGGAATATCATCTAATTTAATCGATAGCGCTGCAATACCTCCGATTAAAATAACTGCACTCATAATAATGAACAAAATTTCGAAATTTAAATACTGAATGACCAAAAGACCAACAAAAGGTCCAAGTACTACCGCTAAATTTAGTGACATTGTAAAATACCCAAGTCCTGCACCCTTACGAGATGCTGGAATTATATCTGCAGCTATAGAATTATTGGCCGTCGTTACAATACTGAAGAAAATCCCTTGTATAAAGCGCAGTAATAATAGAAGTGCAAACGGCTTAAAGAATAAATACAGTACGGTACATACAAAGTAACCGATTAAGCTAATATAAAGCAGCTTACGCTTACCAAAATGCTCTAAAACTTTCCCCGTAAATGGTCGTGTAATAATTGCAGATAGCAAGAAGATAGATAATAATAAACCTGCATCACTATCAGAACGGTTTAAATCTTCAGTTGCATAAAGTGGTAACACGGAAACTAATCCGTAAAAAACAAAAAACACGGCCATATTCGTACAAAAAATACTAATAAACCGTTTCGTCCAAATTTTTTCTAACTTTTCCAATGATTAACTCTCCCCTTCAACTTACATATCAGCTCTAGTAGCTGCTGTTGTTCTTCATCATTAAATGTTTCTATCAAGCCCTCCTCAAATTGCAATACAGAAGATAAAACAGCAGGAAATTTTTTCTTACCTTCTTCGGAAAAGGATACTATTTTTTCTCGACGATCTTCCCCTTCTGTTCGCACAATCCAATCAAGCTGCTCTAGTCTTGCAACAGTTCGTGTCACAGTAGGTGCCTCAACTTTTAAATACTTCCAGATATCTGTCAATGACATTGGTCCATTTTTATTAATCGTATAGAGAATCGTCCACTGACTGCTAAAAAGGTCATGTTCTTTTAAACAACTATTTAATTTATTTGTAATATCTCTAGTAGTTTGAAAGATTTCGTGAAATAAAGGATTCATTTGCTTACCTCCGAATTTTATTTACCTAGGTAAATAATAATTTAATTTTATTCCTACTAATATCGTTTGTAAAGAGGGATTTATATTCGAAATTAAAAAAGAGACTACTTTTCTGTTGATTTCCCAACGCAGAATAGTCTCTCATATTATTAAAATTATAAACTTATTTAGGACAACAAAATACTAAAACAGATAAGTTTGACTAAGACCTAGATTAAACATATTAATCACTACTCCAACAAAAAACCGTAAGAGTAATTTCACTCTTACGGTTTACTATAAATAATATAATTTTCAATTTTGAAGTTTATGTTAAACATATTAACTTTAAGTTTTTTTAGCTCTTCTGATTGACTGTTATATTTAAAAAGGCACCTATTGCACCACTAAAGCCATGGTCTTCTAAGAAGATAGGCGTTTTCTTTTTTAAAATTGTGTAGTTGGCGATAACTTTTTTTAATGCGTCGTTTTCGTTTAGAGTTGTACCTATATATATAATATGTTCGACTTGATTTTGTTCTGCTAGCTGGATACTTAATGTTGTGATGACTTCCCCTACTAAACCTTGTACTGTTGCTAAAATATTTTCAATAGGGTGGTTCTTCGTTTCATCAATTCCCATTTTACCAAAGTTACTTGCCGTTAACGTTCCTGCAATCGGAGTATCCATCCCTTGATAAATATCTTGGACTAGAAGATCAATTTCTTGTCTTTCACCATACTGTGCCTTTTTTATAATTTCATGATAGTCGTATATTCCTGTCGTTAATGCTGCCAGTCCGACTAGGGTTCCTCCACCAATACCAGTACCACCAACACGATTATGTGTTTCACCATCCATAAAATGAATGGATGTACCTGTACCAACATTTGTAATGATGCTGCGGTCAAATTGATGACCATGCTGAATTAGTTGATATCGAACCCCTTTTAATGTCGCTTCAAATTCAACTATGTAATGGATGGATTTTACTTCTTTTAGTAAATGTTTAACTTGCTCAGCTCTTCCGCCTGTTAAGCCAATCTCTTCAATCTCAGGGTGATTGCTAATCCAGTCCGTTACAGCTTGTAAGTCGTTCGAAGGGAAATGCTCTAACACTAGCTCGCCAAATTCATTTTCATAAGCTAATTTTGTTAGTGTACCCCCTGCGTCTATTCCAATTGCCTTCGTCATACCATTCTCCTTTGTGATCGCCCAATCTAAACTTTACTGCTATGTGCAGTTTTGTGCAATGATTTCCTACGATGTTATCATTTTTTCTAATTTTCTAGTGAATTATTTTTAAAAAACTATATTCCCTGCAACAACTGTCTTAAGTGCAATGGCGTTTGGAATTTCATCTAATTCGCACTCAAATAAGTCTTTGTCGAAAATCGAAAAGTCCGCATCATATCCCGGCTGTATGGTACCCCTTACCTGTTCCTTGCCAATTACCTTTGCGCTACCGGTTGTATAGAGAGAAATCGCCTCAAAACGTGTAAGTTTTTCTGTTGGAATATATCCTTCATGGCTTTCTTGGTGCTTTTTGCGAGCGATGGCAGCATGGATACCAAGTAAAGGATTCGCATCTTCAATTGGTGCATCGGAACCTCCTGCACATATCAATCCTTTTTCTAAAAAACGTTTAAATGGATATGTCAATTCAGCTCGCTTTGGACCGATTTTATCTACAACCCACGGGAAATCAGAAAGGATGAATTGTGGTTGAATATCTAAAATAACGGGCAATTTACTCATTCGTTCAATCAGTAAATCATTAACGACACTGCAATGAATAAGCCTATCTTTTTTTCCATTCGTTAGAGGATTAGCTTCGATGGCTGTTAATACTTGTTCAAGAGCGGCATCACCGATAATATGGACAGCCACAGCTTCACCATAAGAACGTGCCAATTTTACAAGCTGATCAAGTTGGTTAGAGGTGTGGATGAATAACCCTTTATTTTGTGGCTGATTTTCATATGGTTCAAGTAATGCAGCTGTTGCACCACCAAGTGCCCCATCAGAGAAAATCTTCATAGCACCGGGTTCTACAAATGGCTCAGTATAAGTTGCGTTTGAGGCCATCATTTGTTCGAACGCTAGATGATGCCTTAATAAATGTGCCCTGAAATTTTTCCTTTTACCGATAATTTCATTAAAAGCATTCAGCGGATTGGAAAAATGCCCATAATAACTCATATCTTCAGTATGTCCACCAGTTAAACCAAGTGACAGCAAATGATTGACGGCTAACTCTAATGTATTTGATAATGAATATTCTTGCTCTACAGGTATTTGATCTAAAACTTTGTAAAGCGCTTGATCATATAATAGACCTGTTAATAGACCATTTTCATCCCGGCCTATTTCACCGCCTTCTGGATTTGGCGTTTCTTGAGTAATATTACCAGCAGCCATTGCTGAAGTATTCGCAAGAACGACATGTCTGCATATACGTTTTAGGACGATCGGTTCTTGACGAATAGCATCCAATTCTTGAACAGTTGGAATACGTATATCGTTAAATTGATTTTCATCCCAACCTTCAGCGATTAACCATTCATCACTGGAACAATTAGCAGCTGCTTGTTTAATAACATTTAGCAACTCATCAGAAGATTTTACATTTGTTAAATCCAACCTTAACAGCTTTTCCCCGTAGCCAATCATATGTAAATGACTATCAACAAAACCAGGATACATCACGGCTCCTTGCAAATCAATAACCTTTTCTGCTTGGGTTTTAAGTTCCTCGTACACCCCTACTTTTTTCACCTTACCATCCTCAACAAGTACCGCTTCAACTGTTTCCCCGTCCCGTTGCATCGTGTAAATTGTACCACCAAACCATAATTGTCCCATTTCCCCCGTCCTTCCCCTATATTAGTTTTTCAAAATATTCTTATTATATCATTTTGAACAAAAAAGAAGTATTAATAAGGTAGGTAATCCAGACGTCAATTCTCATTATTATTAAATAAAACTCAATAGATTCATTGATTATTCTCATTGTTTTTTTCTTTTGATAAGCTTCACCCTTTATTGAATATTTAGTAATAAACGTAACTTTTAAATGCATCGCAAACAAAATACATAAATTGTGAATTTTACTTTGTTTTTTTACTTTTATGTACAAAAAAGAAGGACGAACAAAATTCGCCCTTCTTAACACAATTCAACATTAATTATTGACTTGTTAATTTTGTATATATTGAGAAAAGTTTTTGGATTTCATCTTCTGAAAGAATTTTAAAATATTCATGTCGCATTTCAGCACCTAATGAACTAGCTTCCTCTAAGATTTCTAGCCCCAGTGGTGTAATTTGAATATAAGAAATTCTTCTATCAAGTGAATCCTGACATCGAACACAATATTGATTGTGAATTAGTTTTTCTGCTAAATGTGTTAAAGATGGCGGTGCAAACTCAAGGTATTTTGCAATATCCGTGGGTTTACTTTTACCATGTTCTCTTAAATAGCTCAATACTAATATATGTGATATCCCTATATTAACTTTAAATAACTTTTTCCAAGCTAAAATCATATTCTCGTTTGCTTTATCAAGCACATGGATAAGGTCAAATAGGGTAGGATTATTTTTCAATGGCATCCAACTCCATATACAAAATTATTGTGCTGAGAATCCACCATCGATTACAAGTTCAGAACCAGTAACAAATGAAGCTTCATCAGATGCTAAGAAGATTGCAGCATTTGCAATATCAGCTGGTTGTCCAAGACGAGAAAGTGGAGTCGCTTTAACCATAGCTTCTACGTATGCAGCAGAATCTTTTAATACAGCAGTCATTGGTGTTTCGATAATTCCTGGGAATACTGCGT
Organism: Viridibacillus sp. KH_047; assembly: GCF_057838945.1. Taxonomy (NCBI): domain Bacteria; kingdom Bacillati; phylum Bacillota; class Bacilli; order Caryophanales; family Caryophanaceae; genus Viridibacillus; species Viridibacillus sp. KH_047. The sequence continues at coordinate 2,929,262 of NZ_CM174479.1, forward strand.
TTACGCGTACGCCGAATTTACCGAATGCAGTTGCAGCAGCTTTAGAGATAGCACGAACAGAACCTTTAGAAGCAGAGTATGCATTTAAGCCCATACCAATTTGTGCTGTGAATGAAGAAATGTTAACGATTGAACCATTTCCATTTTCTTTCATTACTGCAGAAACGTGTTTCATACCTAAGAAAGGTCCGAATGCGTTAATATTGTGCATTAATGACCAGTCATCAACTGTAATAGCTTCCATTGGTTTTTCTGATGAAATTCCAGCGTTATTAACAAGGACATCAATTTTACCGAATTTTTCAACGATATTTTCAACTAGCTCTTTCCAGTTTGCATCATCCATAACATTTAATTTCATTCCGAAAATGTTTTTTCCGTTGTCGATTGCAGCGATTGCAGCATCGTTAATATCAGCTGCAATAACAATTGCGCCTTCTTTAGCAAATAATTCTACCATTTTTGCTCCAATACCTGATGCTCCACCTGTTATGATTGTTACTTTATTATCTAATCTACCCATTATAAAAACTCCTTTAAAAGAAAATATTTAGATGTCTAAGGATTTATGTAAACCGAAACTTATTAGACAACTAAATATTATCACGTTTAAATATTTAACACAAAACATTTATTTTATTTCTATAAGATTTATTTGTTTATACGGATTTAGTTGTATCTTTTTCACTATTTGATATACGATAGTATGGAAGATTTTTTGATTGATCGGAGGAAGACAAAATGTCAGAACAAAAAGCACTCTATAAAGAAGCGATGAGCGTTTTAAAAGCAACAAGTCGTACTTTTTTTATTCCTATTACATTTTTGCAAAAAGAAATGAAAACAACCGTTGCAACGGCATATTTATGCATGCGTGCTATTGATGAAATTGAAGACCATGAGGATTTAGATATCGCTGTTAAAAGCGATCTTTTGCGTCAAGTAAGTGCTATGTTATTAAAACCATTTGATAATGATGCTTACTTGTCATTACTAAAACCATATGAGAATATACTACCTGAAGTAACAATGCGACTTGGTGATTGGCTAGCACTTTGTCCTGAAGATATTCGCGAAACAATCGCTGCTTCTACAAGTGAAATGGCTGAAGGAATGGCTAAGTGGGCAGACAAAAATTGGGTTGTTAAAACTAGAGAAGATTTAGATGACTACACATACTACGTAGCAGGTCTTGTTGGGACAATGCTATCTGATATTTGGCGTTGGGGTGCTGGCATTGAAACAGACCGTGAATTAGCAATCGGCTATGGACGTGGTTTACAAGCGGTTAACATTTTACGCAACCAAGAAGAGGACGATGAACGTGGTGTAAGCTTCATGCCTGATGGGTGGACACGCGATGATCTATTCAAATACGCTGAGGAAAACTTGGCAAAAGGCGATTTGTATAATAAAAGCATTAAAAAACGTAGCATCTTAATGTTCTGTAAAATTCCTTTGGCACTTGCACATAAAACACTACAAGCTATGCGTAACGGTCATGAGAAAATGACGCGTCAAGAGGTTGAACAAACTGTTGAGGAAGTAACTAAGGCAGATTAACCTATACTATTGTACTAAAAGAAATATACAATACAAAAAATGAGCCGAGTAGAATACTTATTCTACTTCGGCTTTTCTTATTTCAAAATATTTAAGTTTTAGAGAAAAGAAGTACTTCCTCAATCCCAGAAATCATATCATACGCGCCTTCTGAAGTATTTGCGCAGACAACGATTTTGAGATTTTGCTTAGGATAAAATGCAGCATGGAAATTAACCCCCGGATCATACCCCATTAACAAATACTTAGATACTTCTTCATCGTTGGTTTCAATCCAAATTCCGTAGCCATATGATAATCTGTCCTCTTCATTGACATGTGGTGTCAACATTAGCTTTGTCATGTGCTCACTCAAAAGATCATAATTTGTTAACGCTTCCCATAATTTCATCATATCTGCTGTTGTTACATAAGCTCCGCCATCGGCCCCTCCCTTTACAGGAAGAGAATATATATTCGTTTTCCATGTACCATCAGAAAGATCAATATAGCCAATCGCTGTTTTTGCAGGCAAAGCATCCAATTCAAAATATCCAGAGTCAAGCATCCCAGCACATTGGAAAATATTCGTTTCAACATATTCGCTAAAACTTAGACCACTTACATGTTCAATTATTAAACCTAGCAATATATATCCCGAATTATTATATTGGAATTTTGCACCTGCAGGATACTTCATTTCCTCATTTTGAAACAATGGTAAGAAATCTTGTAATTTTCTTATATGGTACATAGGTGTCGTAATCCATAGTTCTTCAAAATCGTTCATTACTTCTTCATCAAAATAATCAGGAACACCAGAAGTATGCGTAAGTAAATGGTGAACTGTAATAGTTTCATCAAAATGCGGAAATTCAATTTTTAGACAATCTTGTAATTTCGATTCAAAGGAGAGCTCTCCTTTTTCAATAAGCTGACAAATGGCGATAGCTGTGAAAACTTTACAACCTGAGGCGATACCGTATTTTGTATCTACTTCATTTTCAATTTTATCACTTCGATTAGCGTAGCCGAAACTTACACTAGCTAGTGACTCTGTGCCCTGCTTAGTAAATATGGCACCTGAAAATTGGGTCTCTTTTTGAACAGATTCCATCTTCTGTAACAGATTTTCTTGTCTCATATAGGTTTCCCCCTGCATAGAAGGTTTAAATCTATTTTAATCTCCTTACTTCAACATAACATAAAAAGGGATTTATCGGTATATTTTTCCATCATTTTAGCGTCAGCTGACATATGTACAGTTACTTGAAAGCCGAGTTTTGATGTCAATACTCAGCCCTAAATTCCCCGGAGATCCGACGGCAATAGAATATTTTGACAACAGTGCATGTGCCTCTTCAGAAGTGAGCAATACGTATGAATCTTCTATCGTCAGAAAACCTACTTCTAAAGCTATTTTTTCTGCATGCTTTAAAACTTCTTAAATGCTTCCACGCGCTTTAATCGAACCTGAAATAGGCAATGCATTATCGCATTTTAATAGTAGTTTTCCATCAATAGCATCTCACCCTATTTCATAATCAGTATTACTCAACTCAGAATGTGGGCTGAATTTTTCGTTTAACTAAAGTATTTCTTGAAGTGTTTTACCCCTCTTTAATTGCGGAAAAGCATTCACCAAATTATCAAATTCAATTGAAATCATTTTCATTTCCTCCAAGTTCACGATTTTGTCAAAATTTCTTTGCATAAACGGCGGAAAGCTTCGGCAAATTCCAAATTAGCCTCTTTGGAACGTTTTTTTGGCCCCTTAGTTCTACCACCAGCTTGCCTTATTTTCTGACCTAAATGTCGTGTGAAAAGTAATTGTTCTATATTACTCGATGTGTAATTTCTTCCATTTTGATCAATAGCATAACCCGATTTTGCCAATACCATAGCTGCCAAACCATAATCTTGAGTAACTACTATGTCACCTTTTTGTAAGCGGTTAACTAGTACAAAATCAACGGCATCGCTCCCTTTCGATACCATGACCGTATCCGCACCTTCTCGTTCAATTTGATGAGCAGTATCACAAAAAATGGTTACTTTCAATTGGAATTCCTTCGCTATTTTTATTATTAAATCTACAACTGGACAGCCATCTGCATCTATCAAGATTCTAGTCACATTTATAACCTCATTTACATTTTATTTACAAACTATTAAAACTTATATAATAATTCAAAATTATCATTTTTGATACCGTTTAAATGTATAATAATTCGGTTTTAATGAATATTTATAAAAATTATAATATTGAATTATCAGAAAAATAGAGCTACTATATTATAATAGGTCAAATATTACTGGGGGGTATTCACAATGGTCACAATTACAACAGAATCACAGCAAAATGCAACACAGTATATCGATGATGTGTTTAACAATTTGAAAAAACTCCACTCACATGAGCCTGAGTTTTTACAAGCTGTTAAAGAAATCATTTATTCATTAACTCCTGTTTTTGCTAAACGTCCTGAATTAATGGCGGCAAGTCTATTAGAACGCATCACCGAACCAGAACGTGTAGTAAAATTCCGTGTTTCATGGGTAGACGATAGTGGTAAGGTACAAGTTAACCGTGGTTATCGTGTACAATACAGCAGTGCAATTGGACCTTACAAAGGTGGACTTCGTTTCCATCCATCGGTAAACGAAAGTATTATTAAATTCCTAGGTTTTGAACAAATTTTCAAAAACTCGTTAACTGGCCAACCTATTGGGGGTGCAAAAGGTGGCTCGGATTTCGACCCTAAAGGAAAATCAGATGCTGAAATTATGCGCTTCTGTCAAGCATTCATGACAGAATTACATAAATATATTGGACCAGATGTTGATGTACCTGCTGGTGATATCGGCGTAGGAGCTCGAGAAATCGGCTTCCTATTTGGTCAGTACAACAGAATTCGCGGTGCTTATGAAGCAGGTGTTATTACGGGTAAAATGCCGCGCTTTGGTGGTAGTTTAGCACGTAAAGAAGCAACTGGCTATGGTACAGTTTATTTCGTTCAAGAAATGCTAAAAGAAATTAATGCTACATTTCAAGACGCTACAGTTGTAGTTTCTGGTTCTGGTAACGTTTCAGTTTACGCTATTGAAAAAGCACAACAACTAGGTGCAAAAGTTGTAGCATGTAGCGACTCAAACGGCTATATCTATGATCCAAACGGTATTAACTTAGATACTGTTAAACAAATTAAGGAAATTGAGCATGGCCGTATTAAAGAATATGTGGAACGTCATCCTGAGGCTACTTTTACTGAAGGTTGTTCTGGTATTTGGACAATTCCATGTGACATTGCTCTACCGTGTGCTACACAAAATGAAATTGATGAAGAATCTGCTAAAACACTCGTTACAAACGGTGTAAAAGCTGTCGGTGAAGGTGCGAACATGCCTTCAACTCTTAAAGCAATTCAAATTTACCTAGAAAACAAAATTCTTTTTGCACCTGCTAAAGCAGCAAATGCAGGCGGTGTTGCAGTTTCAGCTCTTGAAATGGCTCAAAATAGCATGCGTATATTCTGGACTTTTGAAGAAGTCGACGAAAAATTACATGATATTATGAAGTCAATTTATTGTAACAGCGTAGATGCTGCAAAAGAATATGGTTATGAAGGTAATTTACTAATTGGTGCGAATATCGCAGGTTTCTTAAAAGTAGCAGATGCAATGATTGCTCAAGGTGTTATTTAATTTTAACACTTTCTATAGTAAAGCTTCAAAGCAGTAAATCCGAATGGGTTTACTGCTTTTCAGATGAATATTCGTCTTTTTTACATAGATTTCCCTTTATTATGAAAAAAACTATCATTTATACGCTAAATAACTTACAATAGCAATGAAACGGAGGCTGAATGTATGGAACTTGTATATCAAGGAAAAACAAAAGATGTGTATCAATTAGAGGATGGTCCTCTATTATTAAAATTCAAAGATGATGTAACGGGTGAAAACGGTGTGTTTGATCCGGGTGCGAATACTGTTGGCTTAACAATTGATGGTGCAGGTCGTGCAGGTTTAAGTCTTACTACATTCTTTTATAAAAAGTTAAATGCAATTGAAGTCCCTACTCATTTCATTTCTTCTGATATAGAAAATGCGACAATGACTGTAAAGCCAGCAACTGTCTTTGGTAAAGGACTTGAAGTTATTTGCCGTTTCCGTGCTGTTGGTAGCTTTTTACGACGCTACGGCGCATATGTAGAAGAAGGACAAAAACTAGAGTCTTTCGTTGAAGTTACAATTAAGGATGATGATCGTTTAGATCCACCTATCTCGGCTGATGCATTAGCTGAACTTCAAATTCTTTCTCTAGAAGAATATGAAACTTTAAAACAACGTACTGTAGAAATTTCAAACTTCGTTAAAGCTGAACTAGCTAAAAAAGGTTTGGAACTTTATGATATTAAATTAGAATTTGGTCGCGATGCTGAAACTGGCGAAATTTTATTAATCGATGAAATTTCTGGTGGAAATATGCGCGCTTACAAAGGTTCAGACTATATTGAACCACTTCAACTTGAAAAAATTATGCTTTCAAAATAAGCAATCTTCAAAGCTAGCCGATCTATTGGCTAGCTTTTTTTAATACATAATAAACTATTTATAATGAATTGTTTTACTTTACCGAATATTTTCAATATAATGAAGATTATTCGAGATTCGTAATTTCAAAGGAGAGATTAGTAATGAAAAAGAGTTTTGCACCACGTCATTTAATACCTGTCGAACAAACTTGGGACTTATCACCTCTTATTGATTCAATTGAGACATACAACGCTGGAATTGCTCAAATTGAAAAAGACGCACTATTATTTAATCAAAAATACACAGGTAATATTATTGATTCTTCGTCTGTCGTACAAGTATTGACAGACTATGAGAAATTAAATGAGAAATTCGTTCCTTTTGGTGCATATGCTAGCCTATCATTAGAAGTAGATCAAACGAATGACGAAGCACAGATGCGTGCAAGTAAGTTTGGATCAATAGCTTCTAAAATTGGCAGCCAATTATCATTCGTACATAGTGATCTTTCAGCACTATCTACTGAAATCTTAGAAGAAGCGGCTACAATTGCTCCTCAATTTGAAAACTATATTAAAGAAATAATCAAGAAAAAAGCGCATCAGTTACATCCAGAAGTCGAAAAAACATTAGCAGCACTTAGCTCTTCTTTAGATGCCCCATACGAGCTTTATAACACGACAAAACTGGTTGATATGAAATTCGACAACTTTACAGCAAACGGAGAATCTTTCCCATTAAACTACAGCTTATTTGAAGGCGACTGGGAATTAGAATCTGACGTTAATATTCGTCGTGCAGCTTTTGAAGCTTTTTCAAAAAAACTTCGTGAGTATCAACATACAACTGCCAAAACGTATAATACGCATGTCACGACTGAAAAAACCCTTTCGGAATTGAGAGGATATGAATCTGTAACAGATTACTTACTATTTGATCAAGAGGTCGACCGTACATTATATAACCGACAAATTGATTTAATTACTACAGAATTAGCACCTCATATGCGCCGTTATGCAAAGCTGTTACAAAAAGTACATGGTTTAGAAAAAATGACGTTTGCTGATTTGAAAATTCCATTAGATCCAGAATTTGAGCCTATGATTACAGTTGAAGAATCAAAGAATTATATTGAAAATGCTCTTAAAGTTATGGGTGATGATTATATGGAAATGATTGAGAAGTCATACAGTGAACGCTGGATTGACTTTGCTCAAAATGAAGGGAAATCAACAGGAGCATTTTGCTCTAGTCCTTATGGATTCCATCCTTATATTTTGATCTCTTGGACTAGTCGTATGAACGAAGTATTTGTTTTAGCTCATGAACTTGGCCATGCAGGACACTTTGTCAATGCACATAAGAAGCAATCATTATTCAACAGTCGTCCTTCAACTTATTTTATCGAGGCTCCTTCTACGATGAATGAGATGTTGATGGCAAATTACTTATTGAAAACAGCAGAAGATACTCGCTTTAAACGTTGGGTTACTGCATCAATTATCTCACGTACTTATTACCATAATTTTGTTACACATTTATTAGAAGCTGCATATCAACGTAAAGTGTATGACAAAGTTGACGCAGGTGAGAGTGTAAATGCAAATGTATTAAATCAATTAAAACGTGAAGTATTGGAAGATTTCTGGGGTGATGCAGTTGAAATCACTGAAGGAGCAGAATTAACTTGGATGCGCCAACCTCACTATTATATGGGCTTATATCCATATACTTATAGTGCCGGCTTAACCATCTCTACACAGGTATCTCAACGTATTTTAAATGAAGGTCAACCCGCTGTTGAAGACTGGTTAAAAGTGTTACAAGCTGGTGGTACTAAGACGCCTGTTGAGCTTGCTCAAATGGCCGGAGTGGATATTACGACTGATGAACCATTGTTAAATACCATTGCTTATATCGGTGGTTTAATCGACCAATTAGAAGTACTAACTGAGGAACTAGACGCAATAATTATAGATAAATAATCTCTTCACCATTCGACTTCTGACTGGCAGTACCAACTGTCTTTCGGAAGTTTTTTATGCTAATATTCTAAATTTTCCGCAGGATTATTACATAATATGTCGAATACACAAAAAACTTGTTATTAATTTCCCCAATGATTCTTTACTACTGTTAAAACTATTTAATCATAAATAGATTTTTACATAGTTTGTTCGTTTGCCTTTTTAAGGAGGAATTCCTAAATGCCGTTTCAAAAAAACTATGAAACTAACTTTAGATAAACTATAGTCAACACAAACCTTTGGATGTTACAAAGGGCACTTTCAAAACCACATTCTCAAAAATATTATTAAGAAGCGTTGCATCCAGTGCACATGAACAAATTGCAAGACTACATTATGATTTTGAAATTGCATCAAACATGCTCTTTCAGAGGAGTTTTCTGCAAATAAAAACGCGACTTAATAATAAAAATTAAAAAGTCGCATCTATTGCCTATGTAATTATTTTATTATACAGGCTTATCTAGAAATATATTTTGTTTGTCGATTTTTTATCCAAACACCCCATACCACCAATAGAATCATACTAGCAGCAGGAATGACATAAGCCATCTGAGGGAATGTTTGTTCAACAAAGCGCTCTCCGTACTTGTCTGCTACAATCATATGCCCCGCTGTATAAGCAATCATTAAAGCACCTATCCAAATAAGAATCGGGAATTTTTCCATTAATTTAATGATTAACTGACTACCAAATACTATGAGTGGAATACTTACAGCAAGTCCAAGTATAACTAAACCCATATGTCCATCTGCAACACCAGCTACTGCTAATACATTATCTAAACTCATAACGAAGTCTGCGATGATAATCGTGCGGATAGCTGCAAATATTGAGCTACCACTTTTTAAGTTAGGATCTTCGCCTTCAGATTTTAATAAATCCAGTGCAATATAAAATAATAATAGACCACCAACTAATTTAACTAATGGAATTTGTAATAACCATACAGCAGCGAATGTAAGTACTACGCGTAAAATAATGGCACCTGCAGTACCAATGAATATGGCTTTTTTCCGTTGTCTTTTTGGTAAGTTACGACATGCTAATGCAATGACGACTGCGTTATCACCACTTAAGACAATGTCTAGTAAAATAATGGATAAGATTTTTGTTATGAAAACTGCATCCATTTTTTCTCCTTCTTTCTAGTTAGATATCGTTTACTATTCTACTCTTATATAAATAAATGAAAAGTAAAAAACATAGGACAGACTCTAGCATATGTGAAAATGGAGATAATTATGTAATGAATGCGTAAAAAGCGAGCAAAATCATGATTTTGCTCGCTTTTTTATTTAGCTTATTTCTTTGAAATTCCTTTTTCAGGTGCATATTCTGTAATCCAATCACTATAACTACCTGTATACAATTGTACGTTAGAATACCCGTCTTCTTTTAAAATGGCGAATAATGGTGACGCCGTTACACCACTACCACAATAAACAACAATTTGCTCATCTTGCTGTACAACATCATGCAGCTTCTGATTTGTTGTTAATACTCCATCTGCTTTTAATTGCTCCCAATCAAAATTACGTGCTCCAGGAATATGACCTGCTACTTTATCCAATGGCTCTATTTCCCCTAAATATCTCGCTTTAGCACGCGCATCTAGTAGTACTTTTTTTACTTTCCCATCAACTATATCTTTGACACCTGTACGATTAACATAAAGGTCGTCATGCCATCTTGGTTTAAGAGTAGTAGTTGACACTGCTTCCTCACCTGATTGAACAGCAATACCCACTTCTTTTATAGCAGTGTAGCCTTCTTTTACTATTTTGACATTTTTAAACCCACCATATTGAAGCATCCACCATGCACGTGTTGCAAAGGGTGAAGCCCCTTGATCGTAGATTGCAATTATTTTGTCCGTATCATATTGTAAACCACTTCTTTCAAACAGCGACAGTAATTGTTCTTTGTCGGGCATTGGATGACGTCCCTCATCTTTTGTCATATCTGAAAGGTCTTTTTCTAAATCCCAGTATACTGCACCTTTAACGTGTTCTTGATTATAAAGGTTTCGTCCTTCTTCTGCATTTTGCAGGTTATAACGCGCATCAATCCAGATAGTATTATTCACGTCTAAATCTTTGATAGAAATAAATACGCTCCCCATTACTTCACAACTCCTTCAAATAAAGATGAGTAGATTTTTTTCCATTCAGCAAGCTTGCTTTCTTCTTGTAAAAGCTCCCGTTCTGTTGCAATTTGCTCTGTTGCTTGAGCACTTAAATGATGACGTAAACTTTCCGCTTCAGTAATAATAAGTGATTCAGACCAATTATTTAAACGTTTTGCTTCAGTGTTCAAATATTGTTGTGCGTCGGGTTTAGTCAATTCTTCTAATGCTTCTCTTAATTTCAAGCGATCTCCTTTTTCAAAAAATGCTTTATTATTTTTAAAATGAGATTTAACAGATTCATACGGTGCAGTTTGTTCAAATGGCCCTACAAATTCCAGTATTGCTGGCTCTTCTGTTTCAAATGGCGTAAATGAGAAACTATCATTTACATCTTTTAATTTTCTTACATCTTCAATATAACGCTCAGTCATCTTTTTATGGATAAACTTCGCAATACGGAAGTTTGTAACACGCATTTCTTGTTCTAGATCAAAGCTTAAGCTTTGTAATAATTCTTTTAATGCTAATTGTAATGCCGTTGTTGATGATTTACCTGCGAATGTTGCAGGATTATACGCTTCATTATAAAAATCTGCAAAACGATAATAAACTCGCTGTAATACATAGTACATTAGCTCTGATAATTCTTGCTCAACATCTTTTTTAATAACGGCTGCACCTGATTTTTCAAAACGAGTATGAATAAATTGCTCAAGTTTCGTCAGTTCCACAAGTCGTTCGTCTTTACGTTGCATATTGTCTTCAGTTTGCTTAATAAGTGAAGCGAGACGGTTTTGTGTTTTCTCCGTTTCTTCTACTAAAGCTTGAACAGCTAAAGAGCTCAACTCTTCAGATAGGAAATGGTGGAATGCATCTTCAAATGGCAGCATTCCTGATTCAAAATCATTTTTTTCTACTTTTTCTTTTAATGCAAGTAAACTAGACACACCAAATAATCGGGGTTTTCGAATACCGAAGCGTTGCAACTCTTGCTGTACATAAGTTTTAACTTCTCCCTCTTCTTCCTTATTTGATGCAAGATCAATAGCATTTACGATGAAGAACATCTTATCAAGCTCAAAAGCATCTTTTACACGACCTAATTGAATCAAGAATTCACGATCTGCTCGAGCGAATGCATGATTATAATACGTAATAAACAGAATGGCATCAGCATTTCTAATATAATCAAATGCAACACCTGTATGACGGGCGTTAATAGAGTCAGCCCCCGGGGTATCTACTAATGTAACACCCATTCTTGTTAATTCACAATCAAAATAGAAATCAATGGAATCAACAAAACAGCTACGTTTTTCTTCTGCGACAAACTTTTCAAAATCCTCTCGATTTGTACGTAAAGTCGTTCCTAACTGCTCTTTAAATTCTTCATATCCTTGTGCGAAGGCACGAATGAAAGACTTATGGACATGTAATCTCTCATCTTCTAATTCCATTTGCAATCCTTCAGTAACTTTATTGAATGCTTCTTCTAAAGATGTCACGTGCATACCAATCGCCTCGTATGACGAGATAATATCAGCTTGTAATTGGTCAGTTGTTTTTAATCGAACATCTGCCGTTTCATGAGGATGCTCTGGTGAGACGGGTCGAATTTTATTAATTGCAGCTGTCGTTGGATTTGGTGAAACAGGTAAAACTTGTTGACCCATTAGCGCATTAGAAAATGATGATTTACCCGCACTAAATGCTCCAAATAACGCAATTGTAAAATCCTTTTTCTGAAGACGTTCTACTTTATTTTTGAGATAAGTTGATACCTCTTTAAAACCTTGTACATTCGCCACAGCATTAGCTGTATGTAATGCTTGCTTGACTGCAATAGCAGTTTGGATAGTCTCCACATCAGCAGCATCTTCAGTAGGTTTTTCTTCTATAAGAATATCTTCCTCTTGTTGTAACATAGTAGGGTCGAATAATCGTATTTGCGCAAATGCTTCTGAATGCTCTTTTGTCCACATTGCAACACAATTATCTGCATCCTTATTTAATACCGTTGTAGCTGCCGCTGCTTTTTTCTCATAAAACTGCTCCTGCTCTTCAACATGCTCGATTTCTTTAATAACTGTTACTTTTTCAGAAAGTACCTCTTGTTTTTTCTTCAACGGTTCAACAGAGCCAAAAGATAATTGCTCTACAAAAGTTGCCTTGTCATCTTTCCATTCATCAGTTGTTCTAATAAACCAACGCTTTGTTGCTTCTGATACACGGTTTGCAAAATTCAACAACCCGTCACCAGTTGCTAATGCATCTTTTTTCACTTGATCTTGAATTGTTTCAAAGGGTACGTTGAATTCAATTGTATCAATTTCAAGAGATACATCATCAGTTAGTGCTCCAACATCTTTTAACGAATTTTTCATCAATGACAGCATATGACCTGAGATTTGTGATGTAATAATCGACTGATAAAGTTTGTAAAGCTCTTCTTTACGTAATTCTTTTTCAGCAGCAGTTTTCTTTGCGGAGAAGAACATCCCTACCTTAAAGTCTTCTTGCATACTTTCTAAGTAGAGTTTTAGCTTATCACGTAGCTCATAAGGCATAATACCAGCATTATTGAGTAACTCTTCACGTTGTTGTTCAAAGGATTTTTTCCATTTCTCAACAGAGTAAAGTTCTAATTGACGCTGGATATTGTTGTATTGATCTTTTAACTCTTGGCGATTTTCCCAATCTGAAAAGGGCAGAATTTCTTCATTTGTATCGAAGATTTCTTGTTTTGTGGCTTGTAAATATTCTTCATGCTCTTTATTCAATTGTTGTAAAGTCTTTTTAGCTGTCTCAACTAACTGTTCTTGCCAACCATCCATACTGCTCATGACAATTTCTTTAACTGTTTGGAAATCATTATGTGGATGCTCAAGTTCACGTAGAGAAGTAAAGAAGATGCCTCTTGGAACAACTCCCCAATTTTCAAAAGAAGTATGAACAGACTGCTCAAATTCTGTAAAATCAAGTTCATTTTCTTTGTGTTTATCTATTTGATTGACGATTAGATAAACATTTGGATTGAATTTCATTAATTGTTTTGTAAATTGAAAATTTAATTCAGATTGAACATGGTTATAGTCCATAACGTAAAACACGATATCTGCTAAATGAAGTGCTGATTCAGTTGACATGCGATGAGCGTCATCCGTCGAGTCTACTCCTGGAGTATCCATTACTGTTACTCCATCAGGTAGCACCGATTTTGAATGGCCGATTTCAATTTGCGATACGAGCGCACCATTTTTAGCGAAGGCTTTGACTGTTTTAATATCATAATCTCCAGTGAATTTCACTGGATCTTGTCCTGTTAAATAGGCAATTGCGTAATCGTTTTCAGATTTATGTACTTTAACAACGTTTGCACTCGTTGGTATTGGACTAGATGGTAATAGCTGATCGCCTGTTAATGCGTTAATCATGCTCGATTTCCCTGCAGAGAAATGACCAGCAAAGCCAATCATATATTCTTTATTTAATAGTTTATTGGCAAAAAGCGTCGTTTTTTGCAGACGTTCCTCATCTGCGTTATTTTTGTAAATTAAATATTGCATTGCTGTTTGCTTTAATAATTGTTGAAGTTGCTGATCGAATACTGTCATGAAAGGCTTTAACTCCTTTTATATGTAATAAACTCATTCTAACATGTAGAAGGAAAACGACAAACAAAAAAAATCCTCCCGATTTCAGGAGGATTTTGTCGTTATTTTAAATGTGCGGTTGTTTGAGTGAAAACATATTTACTAACTGCTCCGTAGATTAATAATGTAGCTCCAATAAATGCAAATATCACTTTGACCGCTCCCTTATATTTGATCGTTAAGTATATGTAATGAATATGAAAATCATTCTCATCTACCTTAATGATAATGAAAATCATCCTCTTCGTCAAGTATTAATTCAATTTTTTAAACTCGCATGTTATTATAGAAATAAAGTCACGTAACTGGGGTGTTTAAATGAGTACTTCTATTCAAATACAAGCCGTCTTGAACGGTACTATAAACGCACTAAAATCAGTTATTCCTTATGAAATTCAAGTATCACCTCCAACTATTACATCAGATCCTTACGAACAAAATGAAATTGGCGTGCTAATTGGCATGGTTGGTGATTTAAGAGGGCGGATCATTATTGATTCAACACCTGATACATTTAGTGCAATCGGCGCAGGTATGTATGGCATGACATTAGAAGGCGCCATATTAGAATCCTTTACAGGTGAATTCGGTAATATGATTGCTGGTAACCTATGTACATTTGCAGCAGAAAAAGAATTGGATTTAGATATTACACCTCCAACTGTTATGGTCGGGCATACGAAATTATACGGTTTCCAACATGCTTTTAAACTACATATAACAATTGATAACATTGGCAAACTAATCATCTTATTAACTATAGATACAAATGAATAGTATTTGAGTGTCTTGTTCAATGAATTGAGCTAGACGCTTTTTTTTGCCCCAATATATTAGCATACCCATTTTCCCTTCAAATTTTCTACAATATTTTATGTCTTTTCACACTTCATTCACATTTCACATGCTTTAGTGTGATATTTATCACATCTCACTAAAGCTTATTTTTATATGATGAACACAAGGAATTAAGGATTTATTCAATTGATAAGGGAGGGTTCAATATGGCTAACAAAAATCATTCCGACGGCGACTTAAAAGGGACTTTTTACTTAGTTATGGCACTAGGTGCCTTTATAGTTGTAGTTTGGGGTCTTTGTTTCGGACTATTTCTTGATCGCTTTTAATCTGAAAGAAGGAAGGGAAAATTATGCATCTTCATAAATACGAAAAGTATTGGCTCGCATTCGGTGTTGGCTCACTTATAGTATTCTTATTAATTACTGGTATCATGGCCTTTCATAACGGTAGCCACCCACCAAGTGCAAAAAATACGATTAACTACGAAAAAGTGGATGAAATCGCTCCATTCAATAAACCAGGTGTCCATAAAGTGGCAGGAAAAGATTGGGATTACGAAGCCGTTGTAGTTGCTTCAGCATTTTACTATGATCCTCCAACTTTAGAAGTACCTGTAGGTGCTAAAGTTAAATTCATCGCAACTTCAAAGGATGTTGTTCATGGTTTCGAGGTTGCTGGTACAAATATTAATATGATGTTAGAACCTGGATACATTTCAGAATATGTAACAACAGTTGATAAAGTTGGCGAATATTTAATCGTTTGTAATGAGTATTGTGGTGTAGGTCATGCTCAAATGCATTCTATGCTTAAGGTGGTGGAACCAGAATGAGTCAAGCATTAGCTAATAAATCCAAAGCAGATGTAAATAAACAAAATATTGTTGGGAAGGTTTCCAATAAAGTTAATGATTTAATGCAAGTAGATCGTAAAGATTCCAAAATAGCGATGGCTCATATTTATGTAGCTATGATTGCCCTTTTATTAGGTGGAACTGCAGGTCTTTTACAAGTACTTGTTCGTTCTGGCGAATTTAAATTGCCATGGGGCATTGGTTATTACCAAGTTCTAACTGTCCACGGTGTTTTATTGGGTTTAATTTTAACGACATTCTTCATTTATGGATTCCAAATTGCTGCTGTTAGTCGTACTTCAGGTGCATTATCAGCAAAACAACGTCTACTTTGCTGGATCGGTTTCTGGACTATGACTGCTGGTACTGCAATGGCATCAGCTATGGTGCTATTAAATGAAGCATCCGTTCTTTATACGTTCTATGCACCGTTGCAAGCACACTGGATTTTCTATTTAGGCTTAACACTAGTAGTTGTAGGTTCTTGGATTGGTGGCCTTGGTCAAGCACTACGATGGATGCAATGGAGAAAAGAAAATAAAGGTCAAACTTCTCCTTTATTATCATTTATGGTCGTTTGTAACAATCTTATGTGGTTCGTGGCGACAATCGGTGTAGCTTCAGAAGTCCTATTCCAACTACTTCCATGGTCATTAGGTTTAGTAGAACGTGTTGATATTCTCTTATCTCGCACTCTATTCTGGTCATTTGGTCACGCACTTGTTTACTTCTGGTTATTACCAGCCTATATGATTTGGTATGTAGTTGTTCCTAAAGTAATCGGTGGTAAAATTTTCTCTGATGCATTATCTCGTTTGTCATTTATTATGTTTGTATTGTTCTCAGTTCCGGTAGGTCTTCATCACCAATTAACTGAACCTGGTGTTGACGGGTCATGGAAATTCTTACAAGTAATTTTAACTATGATGGTTGTTATCCCTTCACTATTAACTGCTTTTTCTCTATTCGCTACATTTGAAATACGTGGTAGAGCATTAGGTGGTAAAGGCGTATTCGGTTGGTTGAAACAATTACCTTGGGGAGATGCACGATTCTTTGTACCTTTCCTAGGTATGTTAGTATTCATCCCAGGAGGAGCAGGCGGTATCGTAAATGCTTCTTACCAGATGAACCAGTTAATCCACAATACAATTTGGGTAACAGGTCACTTTCATTTAACAGTTGCTACAGCCGTTGTACTAACTTTCTTTGGCGCTTGTTATTGGTTAGTACCTCACTTAACTGGCCGTACATTAACTAAAGAAATGAATAAGCTAGGTATTATTCAAGCAATCGTTTGGGTAGTTGGTATGGGAATCATGTCAAGTGCAATGCACGTAGCTGGTTTACTTGGCGCACCACGACGTTCTGCATTCTCTGATTACGGCGGTGCTGATATTGCTAGTACATGGGTATCTTATCAAATTGCACAAGCTGTAGGTGGCACTCTTCTATTCATCGGCATTCTGTTATTCCTTTATATTTTTGTGAAGCTTTGCTGGTTCGCACCTAAAGGTCAAGAAGAATTCCCGATAGCTGAAGTTGCGCCAAACGCAGAAAAAACTCCAGCAATTTTAGAAAACTTCAAACTTTGGATAGTGATTCTTGTTGCACTAGTATTAATCGCGTATACCTTCCCAATCTTCGATATTATTACAAATGCTCCATTGGGATCTAAGGGATATAAACTTTGGTAAATATATAAAACCAAATACCCCTTTAAAGATAAAAAGCACCCCCGTAAAGTGGACACTCATAAGGCCACTTTACGGGGGTTTATATGCTTCTTATATAAATAGTTCAGATAAATAGAGCATCTATAAAATCATCTAAATACAAATCTAATTTAACCTAACAAAGATATAAAAACCATTTTCCCTTATATATTACCAAGACCAATTTAACATAACGGACTACCTGCCTGAATTAAAACAACACACATATCATCCGGTTGATCATGTTGTAATGATTGAGGCATTATAATATCAATTGGTTCTATTACTTCACAATCTACCCAGCGCTCCGAAATGGCTTCTTTTATAGCACCCAACCCGTCAGTCTCTTCATTATCAAGAGATTCCATCACACCATCCGTAAAAATCAGAAGTTGAATTCTCTCATTGTAATGAACTATATCTTTACTTATTTTCATTTCATTAAAAAAACCAACTGGACAAGATCCTTTCGAAAGCGATACCACTTTTTCATCATCAACATAGGCAAAGCCAGGTGGGTGGCCTGCGTTAACGTACTCTAGTGTTTTTTC
Source organism: Viridibacillus sp. KH_047 (assembly GCF_057838945.1). Taxonomy (NCBI): domain Bacteria; kingdom Bacillati; phylum Bacillota; class Bacilli; order Caryophanales; family Caryophanaceae; genus Viridibacillus; species Viridibacillus sp. KH_047. The sequence continues at coordinate 2,947,075 of NZ_CM174479.1, forward strand.
CTTCGTATCAATAATCATATAAATAGCTGTAAAATAATAATGCACAGGGTTTTCTTTTTTATTAAGTATGTTCATCCACCTGTTTAACTCAACAATAATTGCTTCTGGATCAGTATTCTTCCGAATGGCATCTCGCAGAACAGAAGAAATATACATACATACAAGTGAAGCTGAGATACCGTGTCCCATCATATCTAAAATAATTACCCCGTATCGATTTTCATCTATCCGTTGCCAATAATACATATCACCTGCAAGCTTGTTTGCAGGTAGATATGATGCCTTTATCATTAGTTGATCATTGATAATTGGCTCACTTAATAAACTACTTTGTACTTGCATCGATAAATCCAGTTCATCTCTTAGCTTTTTATCTTGTTCTTTATGCCAATCTTTTTCATACTTTAAACGCAGACCTACACGAATTCTAGCAAGTAAGTCAATTTTATTGATGGGCTTCATTATGTAATCTATTCCACCTACACCGAGTGCCTCCGCTACCTTATTCGAGTCTTCCAATGCAGTCACAAAAATAACTGGGATATCCTTCAAATGGGGAATATTCTGCAAGCGTCGGCAAGCTTCAATGCCATCCATTTCCGGCATCATAATATCAAGAAGTATAATGTCTACTCCTGTTTCTTTTGGATATTCTTGATCCGCCCCTAAATAGTCAAACATTTCTTGGGCTGATGAAAGTGAACGGAAATCGTTATACCCTGCGCGTTTTAGTATATTTTCAACTAAGAAAAGGTTTACTTGGTTATCATCCACGATTAAAATCGTCATTCTTTTAGTCCCCTTTAGCTTATGAATCCTACTCCACCCATAAGTACTTAACAATTCATAATATATATCAATCTAAATCTTGCTTTTGTTTGGGGGAGTTTCTATTGTTGTTTACTTATAATCAATTGTTATAACTATAATATCTTTTACCTTTTATACGGCTCCGCTAAACCATTTCTCAACAAACAAGGGCCGCTTTTGCGACCCTGAGTTGTTATATTTTTCGATAAATATTCTCTTGACTTGCTATCTCCTTATATTTTCTGGAGAAAACAGATGAACGTAATGTTTCTTTACTGCCTATACCGATAAAACCATCGTGGCAAAGGCTATCGTAAAACAACTGATTTACACTATTTTGTAGTTCACCTGTAAAATATATCATGACATTACGGCAAATAATAACATGAAATTCATTAAATGAGCCGTCTGTAACCAAATTGTGTTGAAAGAATACAATATTGTTCAATAAAGCTGCATCTAAGTAGGCATTTTGATAATCAGTCGTATAATACTCTGAAAACTCTTGTTTACCACCTGCAGCCAAATAATTTTTGGTATATGATTGCATCTGATTTAATGGTAAAATGCCTTCTTTAGCTTGTAATATCACTTTCTCATTTATGTCTGTTGCATATATTTTCGTACGATCATAAAGCCCTTCCTCTTTTAGCAAAATGGCCATAGAAAAAACTTCTTCACCAGTTGAACAACCTGCATGCCAAATACGTATTGTAGGAATTTCTTTAAGAAGTGGCACAACTTTTAATCGGAAAACCTTGAAAAACTCTGGATCACGAAACATTTCAGTAACATGTATGGAAAAGTCATCTATTAACTTTTCAACAAAGCCTTTTTCATATAAAACTTTTTCTACCAAAGAGCTAATTTTCTCCATTTTCTCTTGTCTCATACGATTGATAATTCTTCTTTTAATCGAAGAACGCATATACTTTTGAAAGTCAAAGCCAGAAACACTATAAACAGCTTGAAGTAACAAATCAATTTCAATATTCTCTTTTTCTTCAATAGTTAATAAGTCTTTCACAATAATCCCTTTCTAGCCTGCTCGATTAATTACTTAGCCAACCATACACGTAGAACAGATAATAACTGATCTATTTTCAATGGCTTACTGATGTAATCTGATGCGCCGGCTTTTAAGCATTTTTCTCTATCGCCTTTCATCGCTTTTGCAGTAAGAGCAATAATTGGAAGCTCTTGATAAACTTCTTGGCTACGAATATTGAGCATAGTTTCATAACCATCCATAACAGGCATCATTATATCCATTAATACAGCATCTACTGAATTATTCTCTTTAAGAATTTCTAAACATTCGAATCCATTTTCAGCTGAAATAATCTCCATCCCTTGAAATTCTAGAGCATTTCTTAGAGCAAAAATATTCCGGTGGTCATCATCCACAATAAGTACCGTCTTATTTGACAACATATTCATGTTAGCTTGTGTTAGTTGCTGTTTTTCCTGATTTATTTGATCTGGTTCTATATTTTCTGTAACCACAGTTTCATTTGTTGCTACAGTTAACACTGAAGAATCGACTTCTTCACCTAAAGGTAAGTCAATGCCACTAGGTAAATTTGGTAATAATAAAGTAAAGACACTTCCTTTGCCTTCTTCACTATCGACAAAAACCCATCCTCCAAGTAATTTAGCGAATTCCTGACTGATAGATAAGCCTAAGCCAGTCCCACCATATTTTCTCTCTGTAGCTCCATCAACTTGTTGAAATGCTTCAAAAATTATTTTTTGTTTTTCATTAGTAATACCTATTCCAGTATCTTTAACACTAATTTCAATCCATTCGTCCGTAATTTCAGTATGTGCCAACTTCTTAATATTTTCTTTTTCAGCATTTTTAATATGAACTGAAATAGCACCTTCATGCGTAAATTTAAAGGCATTGGATAATAAGTTTTTCAGAATCTGTTGAAAACGTTGTTGGTCAGTAAAGAATATATTTGGTACATTTTCATCCTTTTCAACAGTAAAATTTAAACCCTTTTTTAAGGCTACATGATCAAAGTTCTGATGTAGCAACTCTGGAACTTCACTCATATTCATTTCATCAAATTGAACTTTTAATTTTCCTACTTCAACTTTTGATAAATCCAATATGTCATTGATTAATTTCAATAGGTCTTGTCCTGATGAGTGGATGATTCGAGCAAACTCTTGTTTTTCCTCATCCAAGCTGTTATCATCTGGGGTTTCCAACATTTCAGATAGAATTAAAATACTATTTAATGGTGTTCTTAATTCATGCGACATATTAGCCATGAATTCTGATTTATATTTTGAACTCTTTCTTAGTTCTTCAGCTTGTTCCTCGAGGTTGATTTTTGCTTCTTCAAGCTCCCGAGATTTTTCTTCAGCATCATGAGTTCGCTCAGATAACTGTTCATTAATCATTCGCAATTCTTCTGCTTGAGATTGCAATTCTTCTGATTGTGCTTGTAACTCTTCAGACTGCGATTGCAATTCTTCTGACTGAGCCTGAAGCTCCTCTGTTTGAGCTTGTGATTCTTTTAATAGTCGCTCAATTTCCATTCGACCTTGCACACTATTGATAGTTATACCAAGTGTCTCTAAAACACGTTGTAAGAAGTTTTGCTGTAGGTTAGTGAACGGTTCTAGACTTGCCATTTCCAATATACCTACGACTTCATCTTCAAAAATGACTGGCGTTATAATAATACTTTTAGCATTCACATGGCCTAATCCAGTTGTGATGAACTGATAATTATCCGGAATATCAGCGATTATCTGTGATTTCTTTTCTAAGGCACATTGTCCAATTAAGCCTTCACCAATTTGAAACTCATTTCTACCAGCCTCAGTGCCTTCTCCAGCGTACGAAGCATTTTTAACAAAACGTGTATCTTCTCCTTGACCACGGCGGATATAAAATACGCCAAAGGATGCGCCGACCATGGGAGCTAGTCTTGTAATTAGTCGTTTCCCCAACTCTTCAACATCTACAATTCGTTGATACATCGTCGCAATTTCTGCAAGACCAGTTTGTATCCAATTCTGTTCACTCATTTTTTGGGTGAAATCTTTTTCTTTTTGGTTATATTCTTCTAAAGATCCGGCCATTTCATTAAATGAACTTGCAATTTCTCCAATTTCATCTTTCGTCTGGATCTTAATCCTAGGTATAACTGATAGATTTTTAAAATCTATCTTTTTAATCACTTTTGTAATAGATTGAAGCTCGCTTGTCGTACTTCTAATCATCCAACTAAGTATTATTGAAATGATAAGAATACTAAAAAACACAGCAAATATAGAAAATTTAATCATATCATTGTATGTTTGTTGCGAACTTTTTAAAGTATCATTCATAATACCTTCTTGATATTCTTTAAATTCATCAAGTGTAGATAACACTTCTAATCTCTTAGTTCTTTGTTCCTCCATCAATTCATTTAAAATTGTACTCGAACCATTTGCTTTAATCAGTTGAATGATTTTAGATTCTGTATCGGCATATGATGTATATTGCTTATCTAATTTTTTTAATAGTTGCTGTGACCTTGTTTGATTTGCAATAGTGGATAATTTAATAATATTTTCTGATATAGATGCGTGATTATCATTAATCGTTTGCAAACTTGTGTGAATATCCTTCCCATCTGCATTAATTGCTACATATAAGATTTCTCTATCTGATCGTGAAAATAACTGACGGATATCCATCACAGTTTGTACTTTATAATAGCGATCTTCTACAATTTCAGTCATATTTGATTTTAAATTATTTAAGGTAAATACCATTATTGACAATAAAACGATTAAAAAAAGCAAGATTAATCCAAATCCGATAATTTGCCGTTTCTTGAAACTCATATTCTCTTCCCCCTTTTAATCAAATCAAGGAAGCTGGAAGCTACTAGGTAAATAGCTGTCGAATTCTAGCATTGTCCTCAAAATATCTCTACTAATATTTTATCATTCTTAATTGAATGAATAGATTAAAAGTCTATTACAATAGTTTCAAAATTCCTCTTCAAATATTTTCTAATTTAATTGAATGTTAATGCATATAATACCTAATATCTACTACGAGGATTAACTTTTATCGAAAGTATATTTTCCATTTATAGGAGTCTTCAAAAATTGTTTATGTTCTTTTATTTCATCCCGAAAAGTTGTAATGTTATAAATATAGAATAATTTGATTTTTCTAATAAATAAAAGGAGTGTTATTATTATGTCAAAATATACAGAACAACTCTCATATTTACAAAAGCCTAATGAAAAAAATATTCCTGTTGAATTACAAATAGAGTTTGACAAACACGTAGATTTTCAACAAGAGAATTGGGGCTTTATCAATAATTTATTTAAAATACTTCCATTAAACCCACTACAATATAAAGGTTTTTTAGATTTCAAAAATACTATGTTTGATGAAAACACATGCTATTTGAATAATATAGATAAGGAAATGATGGGACTAGTTGTATCCTCTACTAATTGCTGCGCTTATTGTTTAACGACGCACAGTGATGCATTACGTGGTTTAACAGGAGATGCTACTTGGGTTGACCAGCTCACTTATAACTATCGATCTGCAACATTAACAAAGAAACAACGCGCACTATGCGATTATGCATATTTTGTTACTACTTATCCTCAAGAGACTACACAACAACAAGTAGACCTGTTACGTTTAGCTGGCTTTAACGACCACGAAATTTTGGAAGCTTCATTTATTGCTGGATTCTTTAATTTTACAAATCGTTGGGTAAGTACAATTGGTGCTGTACCAAATCCAGGGCATTTTAATCATAATAGATAATCAAAAAGCCAAAGAGTAGCTTATTATGAGCGCTCTTTGGCTTTTTTCAAGATTGAATTAATTGGTATTTAGACCATTTTATAAATTATAAATTCGCGTATACTTTTCTTTTAGATAATCAGCTAAATATTTGGCATTTAAACCTTCGCCAGTAGCTCCATTTAATAGTTCAAAAGGTTTTTTAAGTGCACCATATTGATGTACTCTTTCTGTTAACCATTCACGAATTGGTGTGAGATTACCTTCTGCAAGAAGTTCATCAAAGTTTGGAATGTCTTGATCCATCGCATGTTTAAATTGAGCTGCATACATAAAACCAAGTGCATAAGATGGGAAATATCCGAAACTACCACCAGACCAATGCATATCTTGTAAGATTCCTTCTGCATCATTTTCTGGTGTAATACCTAAATACTCTTTGTATTTAGCATTCCATACTTTTGGTAGGTCCTCTGCTTGTAGGTTTCCATTGAACAATTCTTTTTCAATTTCATATCGAATCATAATATGAAGCGGATATGTTAATTCATCAGCTTCAATTCGAATTAAAGAAGGTTGCGCTGCGTTAATTGCACGTAAAAACTTTTCTAATGAGACATTTTCGAATTGTTTCGGTGAGTGTTTTTTCAACATCTCAAAATTATGAGTCCAAAAGTTTTTATTGCGTCCTACAAAATTTTCGAAAAACAATGACTGAGATTCATGAATACCCATTGAAGTTCCTGTGCTTAGTGGTAAACCATCTAATTCTGGCATAATATTTTGTTCATATAAAGCGTGTCCGCATTCATGTACTGTACCAAGAAGTGCAGATCGGAAATCGTGCTCGTCATATTTTGTAGTTACGCGAATATCACCTCGGTTTAAACCGATCATAAACGGATGAACTGTTTCATCTAAACGACCTGCTTCAAAGTCGTAATCAAGTTGTTGTAAAATTTCTAAACATGCTTCCTTTTGCCCTTCTTTTGGAAAGAAGTCAAAAATGAAGCTCGTATCTGGTTGATTAGGTGATGCGACAATTTTTTGAACTAATGGGACAATGGTTTCCTTCAATTCTCCGAATACGCGGTCCAATATATCCGTTGTCATATCAGGTTCATATTGGTCCAATAACGTGTTGTATGGATTATTGTCCTTGATACCCCAATACGTAACAAACTTTTGTTGCGCTTCAATAATACCTTTTAAATACGGTAAGAAGAGACTGAAGTCTGATTTATCTTTTGCTTTTTCCCATACAGCTTCTGCTTTTGATTGGAGTACAACATATTCTTTGTATTCGTCTGCTGGGATTTTCTTATTTAAATCAAAAGTTTTTTGCGTTTCTTCATATGAACGACGAACAATTTCTGATAGTTCTTCTTTTTTTGTTGAAAGCTCTTGTAGAATTTCAGCTAATTCATCTGATGTTTGCAAACGGAATAGTTCTGACGAGATCGTTCCTACTACTTCTGCTCGTTGCTCTAGCCCCTTTTTTGGTGCTCCAGTACGCATATCCCAATAGATTACTGAAAGAGCTTCTTCATAATTATCAATTTTTTTTATGTAATTTAGAAAGCGTTGTTCTACTGACATTTTATTACCCCCTTATGTTCCTTCTATTTTATCACGAATACCGAAGTAAATCAGTTGAAAGGTATTGTATAGGATTGGTTTGTTGTGTTAACTCGGTTCTTTGTTGCGTTATCTCGGCTCTTTGTTGCTCTAACTCAGCTGTTTGTTGCGCTAACTCGACTGTTTGTTGCGCTAACTCAGTTGTTTGTTATTTAGCAGAATATTTACGTCATAATATCGCAAAAAATGCTAGTAATTCTTTTCACATTCAAAAAAGCCAGCTCATTTTATTCTGAGCTGGCTTTCCCTTATTAAACTTCTGTTGCTTCGACTGCGAAAATAGGTTGTATTTTCTCTTTATGTTTATATTCTTCTTCATTCAATAAAATATGAATGTCTCCGTGGTCTTTTGAAGTACGGATTAATCGACCCATCCCCTGCTGTAGTCTTAACAGCATGAATGGTAAATCAACTTCTTCAAATGCATCAGTAGCAAATGAACGCTTTGCATCAAACAATGGATCATTTGGTGGGAAAGGTAAATCGAAAATTATCACACGCGTTAATGATTCCTCAGGTAAGTCTAAGCCTTCCCATAAATGATATGAGCATAGTACTTTTACTTCGTCCGCTTGGAAATCACGGATAAGAGATGATAGTTCACGATCCCCTTCAAACGCAACATCTGCACGTAGTTCTTCAGCTAATTGACCTTTAAATTTCTGCATCGCTTGTTTTGATTTAAATAAGATTAATGTTTTTTCGTCATCTTGTAATAACTTCTCAACAGACGAAAGTTTCTCTTCTTGAGCTACTTTGTGCAATTGAATCTTCATAACTTCTTCATATTCAAATGGAGAAGAGACAGAGAATGATTGGAATTTGTTAATTCCTAAACTGTTTGCGATATATGAGAAGTCTTTATTGATTGATAGAGTTGCTGAAGAAAATACATAAGGTATTTTTTTCGAGAACAATTTTTCTTCAAGTACTTCTGTAATCAGTCGTGGCATGATGACAAGTGTCTCTTCACCATCTGTTTCCTCTAACCAGTCTACAGCATCTCCTTGCGCGATAAATATACGCATTGCAGCTTCGTATTGCTCTAAGAACTCCTCAACCATACGTAGCTCATATTCAGGAATAACATACATTTCTGATTCGAAAACAAATTCTTCAAGTAAAGATTCTACTGTATCAATTACTTTTTGACCAAGCTTTAGAAGTAGCGGTGATTTGTTAATGCGTTTACGATCTTCATCCGATTCAATGACATCATCACGAAGCTGGTCAAAGAATAATTCATGACCATCTTGTAATTTTTCCATTGTATAAAGCGTTTTTTCTCGTAAACCATCAACCATTAACATATCTAGAAGTTTTACGATTGTATAATCTTGCACTTTGTAAGTCATCGCTTTTTGTGCTGCGTACTCAAGTAAGTGACCTTCATCAAGTACAATCATGGATACTTCAGGTAGGAGTGCTAATTGTCCTTCGCGTTCACGCGATTCTTTTGTAGCAATATGCTCCATCAAGAAATCTTGTGAACAGATGATTAAATCCGTTGCTTGACGGTAATCTGCACGGTGTAGCGTTTGCCCACAGCGATTGCGAAGATCGCAAACCGAGCACTGTTGAATCGAGTTGTAGTTGACCTTCTGCCAATCAGCATCGCTAACATTTGGATAGTCACTACGTTGACCATATAAAGATAATGTTCCCTGGCCAAAGACGCCATCTGGTATCGTTTCTACGATATCATCTATATATTCGCCGTCATGAAACTTTTCAGCCTCTTCAAAGCGTTTTAAACATAAGTATTGATCACGTGATTTTGCTAAACGCACATCAATATTTAAATCAAGATATTGCTGTAATTTATGAATATCGCCACCATCTTTAACGAGCTGGTCGATTAAAGTTTCGTCTGCACATGCAATCAATGCTGGACGTCCAGTATAACGCGCATAAGAAATAGCTGGTAATAAGTATGCGATGGTTTTCCCTGTACCTACACCTGCTTCAGCAAATAGCACTGATTTTTCTCGTAAAACTTTTTCAATTTGATAAGCCATAAAAATTTGCTCATCACGACATTCTAGACCCTTTTCAGGTAATTCATCATAAAGCATATCGCCCATCCAATCACCCAACGAGTCGAAGAATGATTTTTCTTTTGATAGAGCAAATGGTATTGCTTGTCTCATCTTGTTCCCCCTCGTACGTCAACGAAAATAAAATTATATACAACTAAACGGTAATTGAAACCTTTGTTATTATAGCATTATTCTTAACTACCTTGTTAAATGCATGTATATGATTTAATTTTTTTTCAGTTTATGTGTTCAATTTGTGGTCATATCACGGCTATCGTAGTGTTACCCAGAAAAAAGGAAATTAAACACCCGGAAACTGGTGCACTTTATATAATAGAAAAAACTCTGTTAAATGTAGATGAAATGAGTTAACCAAACAGCCTTTTATTTTAATAAAATAAAACATGAGATGATGTTCTTTATTTACTTAACAAAAAAATTATATTGGTTATTGCTAGCAATTATTCTACAATCTAAAATTAAATACTTTTCATATAACTCTTAGGTGTAGAAAGTAATCTTAAATTGGGGGCTAAAAACGTTTTTCATTCTGCCCCCTCTTTCCTATGGGATTTAGCATTACCTTATATTAGTATTATAAGTTTAAAATTATTCGGAGGGAAAAAAGTGAGTAATTCAAGCAATCGAATTGTGTTAATTACTCACATGTACCGATACGAGTTCCAAAATCAAACCTAGAATAATATCTTTTCATAAAAAAATGGAATGGGATATCCCATTCCATTTAATATTTAGTTTCTCGGTGTACGTTGACCCCAGAATTGATAAAAATCTGTTCTGATGAATCCGTTGAATAATTTGCGTTTTTTTGTCGCTTTTCTGCCGTAAAGTGTTTCAAAGTTTTCCATTGATGATAGCATGTAGACTGACCAAGATGGATACTTCGCCATATTGTCGCCCATCTCACGAATCATTTGTTCAACCATTTCTATATCACCAATACGTTCACCATAAGGAGGGTTACCAATCATTACACCATCAGTTGATAATGTAGTAAAGTCCTTAACTTGCATTTGTTTCCAAGTAATCAAGTCCGCAAAACCTGCTTCAACAGCATTATTTTTTGCAATTTGAACCATACGATGGTCAATGTCTGAGCCAATGATTTCTAAAGGCTGATCGTAATTTGCAACATCTTCTGCTTCCAAACGAATATCATCCCAAATTTGTTGTTTCATCCAAGGCCATGCTTCTGAAATGAACTCACGGTTGTAACCAGGAGCCATATTTTGCCCAATCATGGCAGCTTCAAGTGCAATTGTACCTGAACCACAGAAAGGATCTACGAATGGACGATTTGGATTCCATTTAGAGATTTGGACAAGCGCTGCTGCTAGCGTTTCTTTTAAAGGTGCTTCACCTTGATCTAGTCTATACCCACGTTTGTGTAGGCCTGCTCCACTAGTATCAATCGTAAGAGTAGCCACATCTTTTAAAATTGAAATTTCAATTTTAAATTTCGGTCCAGTTTCTTCTAAGAAACCTAGACGTTTATAGTGGTATTTCATACGTTCAACAATTGCCTTTTTTGTAATCGCTTGGCAATCAGGTACACTGAATAATTTAGATTTCACGGATTTACCTGTTACAGGGAATTCTGCATCTACTGGTAAGAATTTCTCCCAATTGATCGCTTTTACTCCCTCAAACAATTCATCAAATGTGCGAGCTGGAAACTCACCTGCAATAATTTTCACTCGGTCCGCTACACGTAACCAAAGATTCGTTTTTGCGATTGCTTTCTCGTCACCTTCAAAGTAAACTTTCCCGTTTTCTGTTGTTGTTTCAAATCCTAGGTCCTGAAGCTCTTGCGCGACAATTCCTTCTAACCCCATTGCTGCGGTTGCTACTAATCGAAATGTTGTCATTGTTATTTCCCTTCTAACTGTTCTAATTCCCAAAATTCTAGGAACTCGATAAATTCATCTAAAGGTAATGGTTTTGAGTAATAGTATCCTTGGATCATATCACAGCCCATTTCACGTAATAGCTGAACCTGTTCCCTTTGCTCTACTCCCTCAGCAATTACCTTCATATGTAAACGATGCGCCATTTGAATAATGGCATCTACTACTGCTTGTTTATCATCTAACGAACATATATGTTGTATAAAACTACGATCAATTTTTAAATAATTTAATGGAAACTGTACTAAATAGCTAAGAGAAGAATAGCCTGTCCCAAAATCATCTATCGAAAGTTTAAATCCTAATTGCTTTAATAGTACTAATTTTCGAATCGTTTCCTTTTCACTGTTCATAACCGTGCGCTCAGTTAGCTCAATTTCAAAATAATGCGCAGGGCAATTATTTCTCTCTAAAATTTGCATTATGGATTCAATGAAATTATCTTGATGAAAGTGAATGCTCGATATATTCAATGCTATTGGCATATTTTTTATATTTTGTGATTTAAGTTTTAAATAGTCCTGGCATGCACGATTAATAATACATTCACTAATCGGAATAATTAAACCTGTTTCCTCCGCATAAGGGATAAATTCCCCTGGTGAGACAAAGCCTAATTTTTCATTTTGCCAGCGTACTAAAGCTTCTACTCCTACAATTGCACCTGTTGTAACGGAAACTTTCGGTTGATAATGTAATTCGAAGCTGTCATTTTCTATTGCTTTTCGTAACTCGTTATCTAGTAGCAACACACGTTTGCTATCTGTTTGTAGTTCGTCAAAGTAAAAAGAAAATTGACCTCTACCATTTTGCTTTGCAAAATACATTGCCTTATCAGCTTTGGTTAATAATACTTCCGTATCATCTCCATCATGCGGATAAATGCTAATTCCTATACTAGTGGACACATATAAATTTTGGTCTTCCACCGCAAAAGGTTGTCCCAATAATTGGATGATCATTTCAGCCAAATGTGCAGCTTCTCTAGGATGATGGATATTTGTTAATGTAATAACAAATTCATCACCGCCGTATCTGGCTAAAATATCTTTATTTTTCAATAGTGATTGTATTCTTTTTACTACTTCCACTAACAAATAGTCACCAACTGCATGACCAAGTGTATCATTTATTTGCTTAAAGCGATCTAAATCTAAAAATAAAACAGCATGTTGATATGAGCGTGTAGAGGATGATTCTAGTAAAACTCTCATTCGCTCATTATAGGCAAATCTATTTGAAACACCCGTTAATGAATCTGTCATTGCGCGTTTTTCAAGCTCATCTTCAACGCCCTTTTGTTCTGTGAGGTCGGAGAAAACACCGCAGTAGTTCGTAACTTCACCTTGCTTATTACGAACTTCCATGATTGATAGCCACTCTGGATAGGCATCACCGGTTTTACGGCGATTCCATATCTCACCTTGCCATTCACCTTTTGAGTACAGCTCGTTCCACATGCTTTTATAAAAATCACTGTCATGAATGCCTGATTGTAAGATAGCCGGGCTATGTCCAACAACTTCTTCTTTTTTGTAGCCCGTAACAAACTCAAAAGCTGGATTCACATTTATTATTTTCTTTTTTGGATCAGTTATCATGATTCCTTCAGAAATTGTTTCAAATACTTTTTGTATTAATTCATCAGAAAAGCTAGAAATAGTGTTTTGGTTAATAATCTCTTTTACAGATATTTCTTCCACATTTTTCACCATATTTCCAAAAGAAAGGCCCTCCAGGAACTGGAGAGCCTGACTGTTCATGTTTAACATCATTGAAAGTTCAATAAGCCATGTTTTGTGCCCGAGTACTCAAGCGATTTACATCTCGTACAACCGGGTAGTAATCATCTATCTACGTGAGATGCAAGCATTCACGTCTCTCCATCCATTCATTTCCTTCAGGAGAGTGCCCCTACCATAATTTGGGTTTCTCACTCGTGGGGTTTACCTCGTTCCACCTGTTACGTTTCCGCACCAGCTTCGTCACTGTGGCACTTTCAGAGAGTTTCAACCATATCTTATAAAAGACTTAGGTTTTCCTCCCGCCGTCAGCCAAAAGACTGCCTTAGCTTATTTATTCACTAAGCACGAACACTACGGTCATCTCAGAACCGTGCGAGCATGGACTTTCCTCGACAATGTCAAGCATTGCAGCGATTACCCGAAAATTCATGATGATGTTTTTTATTATAATATAAAAACATATTTAACCCAATGAGTCTAAAGACCTATATTCAATCGTATAGTTTATCTCCGAAAACATGTTTTTCCAAGTTTGAGATTCTTTTCAAAATATCAAAATTTGTATTAGCAGTATGTTGTGGTTGCTGTGGTTGAACTTGTGCCGGTGAGTGGCGCTTAGCATTTTGCGAAGCTTCAAGTTCTTGTTTCAACATGTTAATCTCTTCTTGCTTCTTAGCTAGAATTTTTTCAAAGTTCTCATAATCTTGAATAATTTCATCTAAAAATTGGTCCACATCATCTTGACTATAACCTCTTAAACCAGTTTTAAAATCTTTATCTAAAATCTTTTTTGCTGTTAATTTTGTATCCATATACATCGCCCTTCCATCGCAACATAAGTGTTCTTAGTATAGCATATTTCTCAAAGACAATGCTTAATTACAGCCATTTCCTAACGTTTTTTGTCGAAAACTGTGATTTCCCAGGAAATTATTTCTTCCTTTCAAGCCGATTTTTCCGTTTTTGTATGTCCGCAAGTCTTGAAGTTTTAGATTCCTTAGTCCACAGTGAGCTTTCGCTTACAAGCTTCAATGCTTGATTTGTCATTTCTATTGCAAACTCATAGTTTTTATCACGGTGTTCAAAAATTTTCGCTAGCTCAATAAGCGCAATAATTTGCTGTCTTCCTTGTAAATACGGCAAAGCTTGCTGAAATGACTTACGTGCTTCTATATAATTCTGTTGTTTTTTTTGCTGAAAGCCTAGATAGAAATAAGCATTGGCTGATTCTTCACTCGTATATTGATGCGTTATTTGCTGTAAAAGTTCCTCACTACGATCTATTTCTCTTAAATCAGCATACCATTTACCAATGTTTGTATATGTTGTAGCCGATTCTTCTGCAATATTTTCACAAAGTAAATTGGTCGCCTGCACATACAACGTCAATAATGATAATAAATCCCATTCATTATGTTGTAGTACTTTTAGTAAGGCATCAGGCTGTCCACTTTTGACTGCGTCCAAATAAATAATCGGCGCTAAATAACCCGGCACATCGTCTTGACGAGTGAAGCCTAATTTTTCTTCTTCTACTTGAGTAAGTTTCATACGTGCAATGTCATTTTTCCAAATACGTTTTGAGCCATGTAATAAATCGAGATGATCGTGCTCTTTTAATGGTGGTAGGTCTTTTTTGTTTAATGTCCAGCGAGTTTGTAACTGTGGCCAATCGAAACTTTTCCCATTATACGTAATAATGGTTTTCCTTCCTTGCCAAAATTTCGATTCAAACAAAAATGCAACCTCATTACTCGGGTCAGCTAGTACATACTGCTTTAATGTAAAGCCTTCCTCAGACTCCTCAAGTAAACCATTCAAGAAAATATGCGTACCTACGCCTTTTAATCCTGTTGTTTCTGTATCGTAGAATATAAGATTATTAGCATCCGTTAAAGATATAGGGTGTGAGTTTTGTGTTTGTTGCCACTTTTCAAAAGCATCATACAACTCTCCTAGATAAATAGCACCGTGCTTATAATCAAGAGGATAATGCTTCTCTAATAAAAAGACTACACCAAAATCATTTTCTATCATTTTTAAACCAGCATCTTGCCATATACCTGCATAATCAGGAACGTCTGGCCTCAAAATTGGTTCTTTTTCTATTACCTGTTGTGTATTATTTTTCTTTAATAGTTTTTTCATTTGAAGTATTTTATTTTCATACGACATATTAATCTTCCAACTCTTCTAATAGAAATGATTTCAAAAAATTCAATACTTGTTTTTTACCTTTATCACTTAAATCTTGTGCGCCTATACAAGAAGGACAACCATTTTGACATGGACACGCATCAACATGTTCAAACACATGCTGAATAAGTGGCTCCCAAATATCATACACCCTTTCGCTCAACCCAATACCACCCGGATAACGATCATAAACAAAGAATGTTGGTTTCTCCGAATGCACCGCCTTCACTTGAGGTATGACATGGACATCGCTGCGGTCACTTTGAATGAATAATGGAATAAAACTGTTCATCGCAAACGCCACACCTGTCATAGCACTTGTTAAATCATCTTCTGTCCAGTTTACAGGCTGCTCAAATGATAACCAAGTAGAACTCGTATGAAGTTCTTCAGGTGGTAGATGAATTGGGCCAGAGCCAATATTATCATGTGAGTCAAATCTAATTTTCTTAAATATAGTTGCAGTGGCCAAAATCATAACATCTCCAAATGCTGCTTCTGCTTGGCCAAGATGCTTTTGCTTATCTTCACTCATAACTTTTAATTCAATAGCTAGATTGGCATCTGTAAAATAATCAACATCCACTTCACGGACATAAGCTTTCTTCTCTTCCCAATCAAGCTTTTCTACCTGAAATTGCACACCTTGATGTAAATATATAGCTTCTTCATGAAGTAGTGTCAGCGCGCTATATCGATCCATTTCCCCAATTACACGAGTATTTGCAGGAATAGACTGATCTATGATGACGACATTTTCTTGCGAAGCTGAACGCAAACTAATTTCGTGTGCTGGGAAACTATCACTCATCCAATGCCACTGCTCGGACGTTTTAATAAGAACGCCTTCTTGCTGTAGATATTCCAGTAACTCTTGAATCTCGAACTCTCCGTACATATCTGTCGTTTTAAAAGGCAACTCAAAAGAAGCACATTTTAAATGATCCATTAAAATGAGCAAATTGTCTGGATAAATACGGGCTTCTTCCGGAGAACTTCCTAGTAAATAATTAGGATGATTTATAATGTATTGATCCAATGCCGTAGATTGTGCCACATAAATAATTAGCGCTGCATCTTGCCTTCTCCCAGCACGCCCTGCTTGTTGCCATGCACTCGCAATATTTCCAGGGTATCCCGTCATAATACAAGCTTGTAATTGACCAATATCAACTCCCAGTTCTAACGCATTCGTACTCACAACTGTTTGAATGGTCCCATCACGTAAACCTTTTTCAATTAACCTTCGCTCTGAAGGTAGATATCCTCCTCGATAACCTCGAATTGATTCATCTTGGATTTTCTTTTTCGTCAATTCCTTCATATACGTCACAAGCATTTCCACTCGCACACGACTTTTAGCAAATATAATTGTTTGAATTTGTGCTTCATATAATTTTCCAGCTAAATCTCTCACTTCTAAAATTGCACTTCTTCGAACACCGAAAGTTGGATGAATAATTGGTGGATTATAAAATAGGAATGTTTTTTTCCCTACAGGTGCTCCATTATCAGAAATTAGTTGGTGTGTTGTGTTCGTTAAATTCTCTGCCAGCTCTTTCGGGTTTTTGATCGTCGCTGAGGTACATATAAAGATTGGATTACTTCCGTAAAAACGGCAAATACGTTGCAAACGTCGAATAACGTGAGCAACATGGCTTCCAAATACTCCTTTATATGTATGCAACTCATCCAGAACAATATACTGTAAATTTTCAAATAGCGAAACCCATTTCGTATGATGAGGTAAAATCCCTGAATGTAACATATCGGGATTAGTCATAACAATATGACCAGCTTTACGAACCTTCTGACGTATACCAGGCGAAGTATCTCCGTCATATGTGTAGCTTAAAACTTCCTCTCCACTTTGCTCTATCAACTCATTCAAATCACTTTTTTGATCTTGTGCTAGAGCTTTAGTCGGGAATAGATACAGGGCACGTGAGGCTTTATTTTCTAAAATAGCTTGTAAAACGGGTAAATGATAGCAGAGGGATTTTCCAGAGGCAGTTGGTGTGACGGCCGTAAAAGATTGCCCAGTAGTCGCATAATCGAATGCTTGTCTTTGATGCGAGTAAAGCTGACTAATACCACGCTTTTGTAAAGCTTTTACTAAAGAAGGGTGTAATTTGTCGGGAAAAGGAACGAGCTTTGCTGGCTTGGCATCAATTGTATGTTGGTGCTCAATTCTCTCCATCATTTCCGGATACTGTTGCCACACTGCTAAAAGTTCATCAATCGTTTTTTTCTGCAACATGTTGTTCACCATCCTTACGCAAATAGCGTAAAAAAGTTTCTAATGTATATTTCACCGATTGTATTGATTGATAAAATCGTTTTTTACTCGTAGTTTTATAAAAAGACTGCACCACAAATTGATCCATCGCATCTAGCGCATTATCAATTTGTGTTTTGTGCATATATTTAGGTTTATTTAATAGTATCCATTTCTCAGACTCTGACTGCCAAGTTACTAATATAGCATGCCAAGCATCAGCATGCGGTTTCACTTCAAGAAAGAAATCCGGAGATGTGTCTTCTTCTCGCATACGTAAAAATCGTTGCCAACATGCATCGCATTCTTCTAATAATTTTTCTGTGGTAGATAATAGCATTTATACACACCTCCATTTTCAGTATTCATATAAATTCAGTGTATCAAAATATCGTAAAAGAAACTACTTATGCACGAACAAATATTCCTTTAGATTGTTTTTCAAGATTGCTTAGGCGGTGTTGAACTGTTGCAATGTCATTCATATGTTTTTGAATTTCGGTGTGACGTTCCACAGACATTTGTGCTTGTAGTAACTGATCGATTAATTCAAGTTGAGTAAGTAAATGAGATATTCTTTGCATCATAATCGCCTCCTAGCGTTATGATTTCCTTATAAATTGAAATAATCCTTTCCACAAGACAAAACAAGTGCGAGTTCGATATAAATAGAAAAAATCTCTGTCATTTCTGCTATAATTTTTGTTCATAAAAATATGTTATTATTATTGTTAACGAGGTGGTTAAATGGCAATTCGCTATCCAAACGGAAAAAAGTATACTCCACCTACTTCTGAAGTGAAAAAAAGGAGTATAAAGGATTATTCCTATAGCAATCGGGGCAAAACTTTAGAAGATGAAATTGATGAAGCAAATGATTTTTATTTACAACGACAAATAGCAGTCATTCATAAGAAACCTGTTCCGATACAAATCGTCAAAGTAGAGTATCCCTCAAGAAGTGCTGCTGTTATACGGGAAGCATATTTTAGAACACCATCTACGACGGACTACAATGGTATATATGAAGGTTACCACATCGACTTTGACGCCAAGGAAACGGAAAGTAAAACATCTTTCCCTTTAAAAAACGTTCATCCGCATCAGGTAGAACATATGACAGTTGTTGCAAAGCAGCGAGGTATTTGTTTTCTATTAATACGTTTCTCTTCCATGGAACGTTATTTTGTAGTACCTTTAGAAATGCTGCAAAATGCTTGGACTAGAATGCTAACAGGTGGTCGCAAATCAATTTCTTTAGTAGAATTTGAGGAACAAGCAATTGAAGTAACACCAACTTATAGTCCACGTATCGATTATTTACAAGCAGTACGTAAGATGCTGCCATAAATTATGAATGTTTGTTAGAAAGTGAGGAGAATTTAATGGGGCAAGAAATTAATTCTCGGGGACAAAGAAGAAAATTACGAGAACAACAAAAAAAGCAAAAAAAACCAATGAAAGTTTGGCTTAAACGTCTTTTAATAGCAATAGTATCTGTAGGTATTGTTCTATTTATTGCAGGAGCTGGCCTATTTGCATATTATGCAGCTACCGCACCTGACTTAGATGAAGAGTTACTAAAGGATCCAGTGTCATCTAAATTCTATGATTCTGACGGAAAAGTATTTTATACGATGGGCTTAGAAAAGCGGGAACATGTAGCTTATGAAGACATCCCTAAAGATATGAGAGATGCTATATTGGCGACGGAAGATGTTCGCTTCTTTAGTCACAACGGAATTGACTTTTATCGCCTTGGCGGTGCTATTATAGCCAATTTAAAACACGGCTTTGGTGCACAAGGTGCTAGTACATTAACACAACAAGTTATTAAAAACTCATTTTTACAAAATGAAAAAACGCTTAAGCGTAAAGCACAAGAAGCTTATTTAGCTATCCAATTAGAGCGTGAGTACACTAAAGAAGAAATTTTCGAAATGTACTTTAACAAAGTATTAATGTCCGGTCGTATTTATGGATATGGTACTGCATCAAAATACTTCTATGGGAAAGAGTTAAAAGATCTAAAACTAGAAGAAATGGCTCTTCTAGCAGGTATGTCACAGCTACCGAACGCGTATAATCCGTTCAAATATCCTGAAAATGCCGAAAAACGTCGTAATACAGTTTTAGATTTAATGTATAAACACAAAAAGATAACAAAAGAACAAATGGAAGAAGCAAAAAAAGTCGATGTTGAAGTTGGACTATTACCTGAAAACAAACGTCAAACAGCATCAACGTCAAAATATGATGCGTTTATCGATGTAGTCTTAAAAGAGCTAGCTGAAAATGGGGATGGGAAGTCCTTAGAAGAAGGTATTAACGTTTATACAACATTAGATTCTTCTGCTCAAAAAATTGTTGAATCTACTATGAATTCAGATATATTCCCTACAAAAGAGATTCAATCAGGGATGGCAGTAGTTGACACTGAAACTGGTGCGATTGTAGCTATCGGAGGTGGCCGTAATTATGGACCTGAACGTGGTTTAAACTATGCAGAGGCTATTAAAAACCAACCCGGTTCGACTATGAAACCATTAATGGACTACGGTCCTGCAATCGAAAATTTAAAATATTCGACAGGACAAACCATTACGGATGAAAAAATGTTCTACACCGGTACTTCTAAACAAATTAATAACTTTGATAAATTATATAAAGGGGATATGACTCTTCGTGAAGCCCTTTATACTTCTCGTAACGTACCTGCTGTAAAACTTTTTAAAGAAGTGGGTGTAGATAAAACGAAGAAATTTATCAATAATCTAGGTATTGAAGCAGACGAAATTTATGAATCTGATGCTATCGGTGGTGGTAAAATTAGCTTATCTCCAATAGAAATGGCAGGAGCATATGCTGCATTTGGGAATAACGGTATTTACACTACACCACACACAATTAAGAAAATTGTCTATCGTGATGGGAAAACTGCAAAATCATATACACCAGATCCAACACCAGCTATGAATGATTACACTGCATATATGGTTACTGATATGCTACGTGATGTAGTTGGTCCAAAATCCGGTGCATCTGGAACTACTGCAGCTATTCCAGGCTTAGATATTGCCGGTAAAACAGGTACAACAAACTACGGTGCAGATGAGTTCCAAAAATATAATCTACCTGAATCGGCAGTTCCAGACTCTTGGTTCGCAGGATATTCAAGTAAGTATTCTATTTCTGTATGGAGTGGCTATACAAACCGAAAAGATCCAATTACTACAAATGAAGAGCGCTTATTACCACAAAGATTATTTAAAACAGTAATGAGCCAAATTTCAGCGAATACAACAACACCTAACTTTAAGAAACCAAATTCAGTAGTTGAAGCTAAAATTGTAAAAGGTTCGAAACCGCTACAATTAGCAAGTTCAAGTACACCAGCAGATAGAACGTCAACTGAATTATTCGTTAAAGGAACAGTCCCTACAAAAACTGCTCCTGTAGAAGAAGTTGAGAAGTTAGAAGCACCTACTGACTTAAAAGCAACATTTGACGAAGAAGCTAATGCAATTAACTTAACTTGGGCACATAAAGAACCTAAGGATAAGAGTGTTACCTTTGAAGTTTCAGTGTCGGTAGATGGTGGTGGTGAACAAAAACTAACTCAAACGAGTGATAAGGCGTACACATATAGCACGCCACAAGATGGTAAAACATATGTCTTCTCAGTAATAGCAATTGCAGATGATGAGAAGAGTGAGGCTGTTTCGACATCTATTCAAATTCAGGCGGCACCTCCTGAAGAGGAAGTTACACCTCCAGAAGAAAATGAACAACCTGAAGTGCCTGAAATACCTGTTGTACCAGAGGAACCTAATGAAGGTGATAATGGTAATAACAATCCTGATAACGGTACAGGTACACCACCTGTAGATAATAACGATGGAATAAAACCTGATGAAGATGAAGAAGAAGTCGATACCAGTGGCACAAACGATGACACTAGTAATGATAATAAACAAGCTACACACAGTAACGATCAACATCAATAATATGAAAAGAGCAGCAATCTCCATTTGAGATTGCTGCTCTTTCTTTTATATTAATTTAATTGTCAATCCTTTTTAAGGCGTAGACGAGCCATTCTCTTTTTCGTTTCAATAAACAATTCATCTAGTTGACGATAACATGCATACTGGCCTGGTCTTCGTTTAATGAATTGCAAACGTTCAGCACCATTTATCGGCAAAGCTTCATATTCATCGGATAGTTGTATACTCTCTAATGAAACATTAGAGGCTATTATGATAAACGTTTCATACAAATCGATTCCCTTTTGCATTATATCTTTCGCTTTGCCATCACGAGCAGCATGTGAACTATGAATTTCCGCTCGTAATATCTCCCAGTTAGCTAGCCATTGGTCAACTTGTTCTTTAGAGATAGCCTCTTTTCGGCATACTATCATCGCTTAACAAGACCTTTCTTTTCGCGTTTTTGCCCTTCTCTACAGACGTCAAAAAGTGGGCATACCTGGCATTGAGGATTCTGTGATTTACAGTGATAACGTCCAAAGAAAATTAACTGATGATGTGTTTTCGACCATTTTTCAATTGGGGTTTTTTTCATTACTGTTTCTTCAACTTGCAATACTGAATCTTTCCAACGACATAAACCTAATCGTTTTGCAACTCTTTCGACATGGGTATCTACTGCTAGGGCTGGGACGTCAAATGCGACAGACAAGACAACGTTCGCTGTTTTTCGCCCTACGCCTGGTAATGTAACAAGTAGCTCCCTATTGGCAGGGATTTCACCGTTAAATTCTGTTAATAGAATATGGCACAGCTTTTGAATATTTTTAGCCTTACTACGGAACAATCCAATAGAACGAATATCTTGCTCTAACTCTTCTAAAGGTACCGCTAAATAATCTTCTGGCGTTTTGTATTTTTGAAACAACTTTGCTGTAACTTTATTAACTAAAACATCCGTGCACTGCGCAGATAGTAATGTGGCTATCGTTAATTCGAAAGGATTATCATGTACTAGCTCACAATGAGCATCTGGAAACATCTTTTCCATTTCCTCTAAACAATAATCCCATTGTTTCTTCGTTAGCATGTGTACCTCCCTATTCGCGTTCTTCTAACCAGTTGTAGAATGGCACTTTTTTTGTTTGTTGTGGTTCAACCTGTGGTGGTTGTGGTCGTGTTGGTAACGTATTTTGACGGAAATTTTGCGCTAGTTTTTCGGCATCTTGAGGTGTTTTGACATTTTTCTTTTTCCATTCGAATAAAATCCGGTCCACATAACGTAAGCTTAGCTTTTGTGATAAGACAGCTTCAATTAATGCTTTGCGAATCACTTCTGGAGAATGACCATC
Source organism: Viridibacillus sp. KH_047 (assembly GCF_057838945.1). Classification (NCBI taxonomy): domain Bacteria; kingdom Bacillati; phylum Bacillota; class Bacilli; order Caryophanales; family Caryophanaceae; genus Viridibacillus; species Viridibacillus sp. KH_047. The sequence continues at coordinate 2,969,839 of NZ_CM174479.1, forward strand.
TTGATCTAGCCACATTGAAATTGTTTCAGTTTCCATCGGCGATAAAAATCTTCCAAATTCTTGCTCAAATAAGTTGAACAGCTCGCCTTCTTTTAACTTCGAGGTCACTTCTACCTTTTTGACTTTTTTTTCTGTCATACAGTCGACTAGTCGTGCCCATAATGGCTGTAAATTAAAGGTTTCAAATAATACTCCTAGCTCGTCCACTTTTTGTAAAATTTCTATAAAACCTTTTTGCATTAGCCTTTGTAAACTCGAGGCTATTTCATCCTCAGTTAAATGCATTCTATTCGCTATATCTGTTGGTGTAGGAAACTTATTCCCGTCTTCATGAAATGCAGTTAAATGCATAATAAGCATGGCATCTAAATCTTGGATGCCTAACTCCTTGTAAAACTTAAAAAAAAGCTGAGAAATAGTAACATTTCCCTGCTCTATCCAAATTCGGAGTCGATCAGCTTCGTTCGTCATTACCGAACTCCCCTTTTTTGTCTGAAAATTAACAAGAAGAATCGCAATTAATTGCGGTTCTTCTTGTTAGGTGTTATTAATTGTTTTCATTGCTTGGTCAGGTAAAACTAACCACCTGGGCATACAAGGATATGTTCATGCAACCATTGAGACAGGATGCCTCGGACTTAAGTTGCTTCCTTTGTACTTTAATCATATATCCAGCTTCAGTGGCCAGCCCCTCGAGGTCACTTCAGTCTCTCGGTCAAAGGCAAAGAACGCCTTTGATTCGAGCTCTCCAGTGCTTCAGGGCTAAACGGGCCACACTACCATTTAATCAAGGATATAGTCTATTTAGTAAACGTGGGAATGGAATAGATTCACGTACGTGTTCTGCACCTGTGATCCAAGCTACTGTTCTTTCTAAACCAAGACCGAAACCAGAGTGTGGTACTGATCCTTGTTGACGAAGGTCTAGGTACCAAGCATATGCACTTTCATCTAAATCATGTTCTTTTAAACGTTGTTTCATTAACTCATAGTCATGGACACGTTCAGAGCCACCGATGATTTCACCATAGCCTTCTGGTGCGATTAAATCAGCACATAATACAACGTCATCACGGTCTGGATGTGGTTGCATATAGAACGGTTTAATCCCTACTGGGTAGCATGTGATAAAGACTGGTTTATCATAATGCTCAGCAATTGCTGTTTCGTGAGGGGCACCAAAATCTTCTCCCCACTCGATATCATCGAAACCTTTTTCATGTAAAAGCTTGATGGCATCATCATAAGAAATTCGTGGGAATGGTGCTTGAATATGTTCTAATTTAGATGTATCGCGACCTAAACGTTCTAGTTCAATTTTACAGTTTTTAAGAACCGACTGTACGATGTAAGAAACATATTGTTCTTGTACTTCTAAGCTTTCATCGTGTTCAACAAAAGCCATTTCCGGCTCAATCATCCAGAACTCGATTAAGTGACGACGAGTTTTTGATTTCTCTGCACGGAATGTTGGACCAAATGAGAACACTTTTCCTAATGCCATTGCAGCTGCTTCCATATACAATTGGCCAGATTGAGAAAGGTACGCATCTTGATCGAAATATTTTGTATGGAACAGTTCTGATGTTCCTTCAGGAGCTGAGCCAGTTAAAATCGGTGGGTCTACTTTTGTAAAGCCATTATCGTTAAAGAATTCGTATGTTGCACGGATGATTTCATTACGAACTTTCATAATCGCGTGTTGTTTACGAGAACGTAACCATAAGTGACGGTTGTCCATTAGGAACTCAATACCGTGCTCTTTAGGTGTGATTGGGTAATTATTCGCTTCAGAAATTACTTCAATCTCTTTTACTTGAAGCTCATATCCAAATGCAGAGCGTTCGTCTTTTGTTACTTCACCAACTACATAAAGAGATGATTCTTGATGTAAGCCTTTAGCAGTTACAAATACTTCTTCAGGTACTTCAGCTTTTACTACTACGCCTTGGACAAATCCTGAACCATCACGTAATTGTAAAAATGCAATCTTACCGCTTGAACGTTTATTTGCAAGCCAAACACCTAATTTAACTGTTTCGCCTACGTGATTTGACATGTCTTGAATTCGAATTTTCTTCATATAGACCTCCTGCAATTTAAACAATTTTGCAGACTGCCTATACTTAGACAGTCTGCTTAATTGTTAGAGTATTAATCTTGCCATTTAGATTTCACAAATTTCTCCATGCGCGAAACAGCTTCTTCTAATGCTTCTAAAGAAGTTGCATACGAAAGACGAACTGTTTTTTCAGCGCCAAAGCCAGAACCAGGAATTACAGCAACATTTGCTTCTTCTAATAAAGCTGTAGCAAATGCATCTACAGATTCATAACCTGTTTTAGCTGCCGCCTCTGATACATCTGGTAGTAAATAGAATGCGCCTTCTGGTTTCAACACGTGGAAGCCAGGGATTGCATTTATTTTTGGATAAATTTCTGTTAAACGTGATTCAAATGCTTGACGCATTTCTTCTACTGCATCTTGTGGACCATTGTAAGCTTCAATAGTTGCATATTGTGCTGTAGTCGTTGCATTAGAAGTTGAGTGACTAGCTAAGTCAGTCATTGCTTTAATGATTTCAGCATTACCTGCTGCATAACCAATACGCCATCCTGTCATAGAGTGAGATTTCGCTACACCGTTAATGACCATTGTACGTGCTTTTACACTATCTGAAAGTTGTGCGATTGAGAAATGTTTAACTCCATTATATACAAGTTTTTCATAAATTTCGTCTGACACGATTAGAATGTCTGCTTCTTCACAAACTGCAGCAATTTCAGCTAATTCTTCTTTTGTATAAACCATACCAGTAGGGTTACTTGGTGAGTTTAAAATAAGTGCACGTGTTTTATCAGTAATAGCACCGCGAAGTTGTTCTGCTGTTACTTTGTATTGTTGTTCTGCTGTTGCTTCTAAATGTACAGGTACACCGCCAGCTAACTTCACTTGTTCTGGATAACTTACCCAATATGGAATCGGGATAATTACTTCATCTCCAGGGTTTAATAACACTTGGAACAATGTATAAAGGACATGTTTCGCACCTACACCAACCATAACTTCGTTTGGTGCATAAGTAAGATTATTGTCTCTTTCTAACTTAGCAATAATAGCTTGTTTTAATGCTGGTAGACCGCCAGCAGGTGTATATTTTGTGAAGCCTTTCATCATAGAGTCTGCAGCTGCATCTAAGATGTTTTTTGGCGTGTTAAAATCAGGCTCACCCGCGCCTAATCCAATAACATCAATTCCTTGATCCTTCAATTCTTTTGCTTTAGCTGTAATTGCTAGAGTTGTTGAAGGTGTTAATGTTTTTACACGGTCTGCTAAATGCTGTTTCAAGTTAATCTTCCCCTTTTTTTACAAGTTCAAAATACGCTTCCACCACTGTCCGTTTTCGAACAGAATGTAAACATAATTTAGTTTATCCTCTTGATTAAGATACGTAATTTCCCAAACAACGCCGGGCTCTTCTATACCGAGTTTGGTATGAAGGATTTCTTTCACGTTATCCTTTTTCGACACTACAGAAAGTGCTTCTTTTTCAGAAGTGCCATCCTCCATTAAAACCTCTTCTAGCTTTGTCTTACTATCATCTTTTGGAACAAACACAGCTTTTTTCTTTCCTGCCTTATCTGTTCCTATTACCGTAACATACGGTTTCTTACCGTTATATACATATGTATCGGTGACAGTCACTAGCTTATCTGCATCAAGCACAACTTGCTTAGCGTCTTTCTCCGAACTGTAAAACGGTGAATAAGATTTCCAAGCAACTATAACGACAATTGATAACGACAGGATTAACAAAAATATCGTAAAGAACTTGATCCAATTTTTCATTATATCACCTTACGTTTCATTTATCGTGAAGATAGGCTTCATATCGCTTTCAATTAAATACGCTAGCTCAGACATCGAAATAGTTTTACTTAACGCATTTTCTAGTTGATTGAAGCTCAGCTGAAAACATATCTTACTAGCTGATCGTACTTCAAATCGTCTTTCCATATGATCGACCTGCTTTCTATCTTCATACTTTTTTATTATACCAATGTTCTAATTCTAAGACCATATGTTGTAGGGATACTTTTTTCACCGGAATTGCTGGAAGAGCACGTATGAATTCCTTCCCATACGATTTCGTCTCAATTCTTCGATCTAAAACGATAAAAACACCCTTATCCTGTGACGATCGGATTAGACGACCGAAACCTTGCTTGAAGCGTAAAATGGCCTCAGGTAGTGCTAACTTATAAAATGAATTCAACCCTTGCTCATTTAATGCTTCCGCCCTAGCTCTGAAAATTGGTTCTTCTGGGGCTGAAAATGGTAAACGTACGACAATGACTGCTGACAATGCATCACCTGGCACATCCACACCTTCCCAAAAGCTATTCGTACCAAATAGTACAGAATGATTAAACTTCTGGAATAACTTCAGTAATCGCATTCGACTTCCTGAAGACATACCTTGAGCAAAGAGCATATATTCACTCAATGCTTCCGTTTCTTGAATTAACTCAACCGTTTTTCTGAGCATATCTTGAGACGTAAATAGTACGAAACAACGCCCTTCAGTAACCAGTACAGTTTGAACAATTGCTTCTGCTACTGCTTCCACATATTCCGTTTGTGAAACTTGTTGAATTTCAGGCATATCATCAACAATATAAAGGCTCGCACCATCGTAGTATGATGAAGGTGCCTGGAATTGAAATAGTGGCACCGAACTTTGAAGGCCTAATTGATCCGCGATAAAGCGGCGATTGTTCGGTACAGTTAATGTACCAGATGCCCAAATGATCCCTGCTCGAGTACGGAAACTGTCTAAAACAGCTGTGACAGATTGTGCGACGTGTATAGGGCGTTTATATACATGTAGACTCCCTGGGATACTACGTTGGTCTAACTCAATCCAAGCTGAACAATCTACTTCATGGGATAAAAAGATGGCATCCCATTCAGCCACTTTTATCGTTAATTCACGTAACCAGTAATACCAGTCTGATAATATCGTTTGCTGCGTAGGAGATAAATCATCAGGATTTTGCTGGAATATATCACTTAGTTCCTGAGCAAACTGCACCCATTCCTGTATACTATGACTCACTTTTTCAAATAAAGGTTGCTTAATCATGAGCGAATTTAAAGGATAAGTGCGCTTATTATGACGTGAACCTGACTTTTGAACATTTAATTGATTAATCAGTTGATAAATTGCTTTATCAAAGATTTGTACCATTTCACAGTATTTTATTTCTAATTTTGATAATTGCCTAATCGGGATTTTCCCACTATCAGCCATCAACTTAAAGTAATTATGAATTAACTGATGATCATCAACTGATCCAAGTTGACCAAAAATGTACTTCCATTGTGTATAAGAGAGTGCTTTTTCATCTCTTAGTGTAGCTGCCTGAATAAATTGATGCGCTTCATCTAGTATCCAGCCGTTAACTGATGATAGCACTGGCTCAACTCGCGTCAAATCAGATAGCATCATAGCATGATTTGTAATAATGAGGTCTGCCGTTTTGCTTTTTTTAATCGCATTTTCATAAAAATCAAAGTAACCTTTACCACGTGAAATAGCTGTAGCTGATGAACGTCGTACTTTATCTAAAAGTAATTGACCACCACCGGACAATGTAATTTCATTTAAATCACCTGTCGTTGTATTCGCAAGCCAGACGAGTAGTTGCATCATTGTAAATGATTCATCATAGGAAGCATCTTCAGCAACAAATAGCTCAGCAAAACGATCCACATCGATATAGTGCTCCATTCCTTTTAATAAGGTTACATTAATAGATGTTTGTAGAATCGCTTCTGCTTTTGGTAATTCTTCTGCTAATAACTGATCAAGAAGATGCGAAGTGTATGAGCTAATCCCTACTTTACCATTTGTTTGTTTGGCATAAATAATTGCAGGAATTAAGTACGCTAATGTTTTACCAATTCCAGTCGACGCTTCAGTCAATACTTCCTGTTTTGTTTTCAGGGCATGCCAGACTTGGTCCATCATTTTAAATTGATCTGGACGAGCTTCAAAGTCTTTGAAAGCTCTAGTAAATAATGCTTCTTTTTCAGCAATAGAATGTGGATATGTTAACTTAATCTCTGACTTAGCTTCAATAACTGCTCCCCTTAAAGCTATATTTTTATAATAGAAGTGGAGCTCTGATTGTTTCGATACAGCTCTTTTTATCTGAATCGCATCAAAGAATAATTGCGATAGATCTGATTTTAATCTGAAAGAACGCTGGTGCAATTGTTCAATTGTTGAAAGCGGGAGATTTAGAAGCTCTTCCCAACCGCGTTTTAATAATAGCGCTGTTGCATAAGCATCATCATCTGCACGATGCGCTTGTTTCAATGAAATATTCAATTCCATTGCGATATCCTGTAGCTTATAGCTAAAGGCTGTTGGGAATAGTATTTTCGATAATTCAACTGTATCCATTTGTTTACCAAACCATTTTGGTAAACCTGCTCTTTTAAATTCAGCTTGTAAAAAGGGCAAATCAAAATCAGTGTTGTGCGCTACAAAAACACAATCTTGCAAAATGTTATAAATTTTTTCAGCATGCGCTTCGAATGGTTGCGCATCTTTGACATCATTGTCCGTTATATTCGTCAAGTCTTGAATAAAACGAGGGATTTTCTTCCCTGGGTGAATGAAAGTGGTGAAAGTTGATTGCACTTCCCAATCTTTCATTAAAACAATCGCTATTTGAATGATGCGGTCCCCATTTTGAGAGGAGTGACCTGTCGTTTCTAAATCTACGATTGCATATGTTTGACTATCCATCATTTACTTCACAACTTTCCGATCGGTTTATATTCAAAATTCTATCACATTTTGAGCAGAATAGCTGAAGTCGATGTGCAGAAATGTAGATTTTACAGATTGTTATGGTAAGTTGCATGATTGTTGCGCCAATTATATTGTTTGTTGTGCTAATTTAGCTGTTTGTTGCACTAACTCATTCATTTGTTGCATTAACTAGTTACTTTGTTATTTAGCTGAATATTCACATCTTAAAACAAAAAAGCATCCAATAATGGATGCCTCTATCATTACATTACTGTCGCTTCTGGTTCATACTGAATGAGTTCTTTAATCATGTTACCCTGCTGCATAATTGCTACGGTTGGTTTGTGTTTTTTTGCTTCTTCTTCATTAACATAGGCATAAGACATAATAATGACGACATCACCTTTTTGTACTAAACGTGCTGCAGCACCATTTACACAAATAACACCGCTACCGCGTTCTCCCGCAATAATATATGTTTCAAAGCGTGCTCCGTTATTATTATCAACAACATGAACTTTTTCATTTGGTAGCATACCAACTGCATCGAGTAAATCCTCATCAATGGTAATACTACCTACATAATTTAAGTCTGCTTGTGTAACAACTGCACGGTGGATTTTTGCATTCATCATCATTCTAAACATCATTTATTCCCCGTTTCTTTGAAAAATCATATTGTCGATTAGGCGTGTGTTACCAAAGTAAACAGCTGCAGCAATTAAGACTTTTTTAGTCTGCTCTGTCACTTCAGTAAGATCTGGATAACTTAGCATTTTCAAATAATCAATTTGACCATTTGAATTAGCTTCAATGTGCTCTTTTGCAAAGTTTGTTGCCTCAATATGATTATCAGATTCGTAATAATGGTTTTTTGCAAGAATCAATGCTTGATGAATTACTACCGATTCTTTACGTTGTTGTTCCGTTAAAAATACATTTCGGGAGCTTTTCGCTAGACCATCTTCTTCTCGAACAATTGGCACACTTCTAATTTCTAAAGGAAAATTAAAATCACGCACCAAAGTTTCGATAAGCGCTAGCTGTTGTGCATCTTTTTGTCCAAAATAAGCCCTTGTTGGCTGAGTTATATGGAAAAGCTTTGTCACAACTTTTAAAACCCCATCGAAGTGTCCAGGTCTTGTTGCACCACAAAGAATTTCAGATTGTGGACCAGCCAATATTTGAATACCACCATTAGTCGGGTACATTTCATCGGCAGAAGGAGCGAATAAAAAGTCCACTCCTACTGTTTCTGCAATCTTCGAATCACGCTTTAAATCTCTAGGATAACTTTTATAATCTTCATTGGGTCCAAATTGTTCAGGATTGACGAAAATACTCATGACAACGATGTCATTTTCATTACGTGCAGCCGTTGCTAGTGCCATATGTCCTTCATGTAAATAGCCCATTGTCGGAACGAGACCAATTGTTTTATCAGCTTTTTTTGCTGTTGTGATATGTGCCGTTAATTCTTTAATAGTTGAAACGATTTTCATTTTCTTATTCCTCCGTATAGCTGTTCAAGTTGATGATCTGTCATCGTGAAACGATGCTCTACTTTTGGAAAAGAACCTTGTTTAACTGCTTTTGTATAGCTTTCGATGCCTCTTTGCATCAAATCTCCTGCAGATGCAAACGTTTCAACAAATTTCGGTAAATGGTGAGTTCCATACGCAAGTACATCATGGTAAACGAGTACTTGTCCATCAACATCTGCTCCCGCTCCTATTCCTATTACTGGAATTTTAAGTACTTTTGTAATTTCTGCAGCTAGCTGATATGGAATACATTCAAGCACAAGCGCACAAGCTCCAGCCTCTTCGACTTTTTGTGCATCTTGTAATAATTTTCCTGCTGAAACAGCTGTTTTCCCCTGCACTTTATACCCTCCGAGAACTGCAGCAGATTGTGGAAGTAAACCTAAATGTGCTACTACTGGAATCCCCACATTTACTAAAGATGATATGACATCTACTACTGTGTCTGCGCCTTCAACTTTTAAAGCACTAGCACCAGTCTGTTGGAACATATGAATCGCTGTTTGCAGTGTTTGGTCAATATTTCCGTGATACGAACCAAACGGCATATCAACTACGATAAAAGTATCCTTTGCTCCTCTTTTTACAGCTTTTGTATGATGGATCATATCTACGACTGTCACAGGAACAGTTGAATCATAGCCAAGTACGACCATACCAAGGGAATCGCCTACTAAAATCATATCTACTCCAGCTTCTTCAGCTAGTCTTGCGGATGGGTAATCATATGCTGTAAGCATAACAATTTTGTCGCTTTGTTCTTTCATATTCAAAAAATCAGTCGTTGTTTTCAAAACGCTTCCTCCTCTTTACAGGAAGAAAACAAAAACCCCTCTGTCTATAAATGGACAGAAGGGTTGCGTATTCAATGAAATGCATCGTTTTCTTCCGTCCCTGTCTATTACTAGATCAAGGCGAATCTCTTTAGTTATAGTTTTTATAGCGAGGTACAGTTCAATCAAATTGATACTGTCCTATACGTCAACTATAACAAGTTTGTCGAAACATTCCAATCTTTATTTTTCGAGTGTAATATCAGCAGAATAGATACCTTTTATCGTGCCATCATCTAATTGCAGTTGTAAAACACCATCATTTGTTATTCCGATTGCTTTACCGATGAATACCTCTTGTAACGTTGTCGCTCGAATACGATTTCCAATAGTACAAGAATAACTTTCCCATTGAGACTTAATCGGTTCAAAACCTTCTTTTACATATTGTGCACTGTAAATTTCTAAGTAATAAAGTATTTTAGCGACTAGAGTTGCACGATCTATATGTTTGCCGCTAGCAATTTTCAGGGATGTTGCTATGTCTTTTATTTCTTCCTCAAAATCATTTGGCTGATGATTTACGTTTATGCCCATCCCCATAATAATAGCATTTACGCGGTCTGGATCTGCTTGTAACTCTGTTAATATCCCTGTGCATTTCTTACCTTGAATCAATAAATCATTCGGCCATTTTATTTCTGGTTGTACACCTGTTATATCAGCTATCGCTCTAGTCAATGCCACAGCAGCTACTAAAGTAAATTGAGGTGCTTCATAAGGAGCTATCTCTGGGCGAAGGATAACACTCATCCAAATCCCTTTACCTTTCGTCGACTTCCATTCACGCATCATACGGCCACGGCCTGCTGTCTGTTCCTCACAAATGATAACAGTACCTTCAGGGGCTCCTTCTTGTGCTTTATTATGTGCAATTGCTTGAGTAGAAGTCATTGACTGTTCATATATAATACGGCTGCCGAAATTTTTCGTTTCAAGAGCCATTGAAATATTTGCATCATCGACTGTATCAGGCGTTGCCGTTAAAACATAGCCTCTTTTTTTTACAGTTTCAAAAGCATATCCCTTTTCCTGAAGTTGCTTCATATGCTTCCAAATTGCCGTCCTAGAGATGCCAAATTCATCTGCTAGCTGCTGTCCGGAAATTGGTTCCCCTTTAGCCTCAACTAGTCGCTTTATTATTTCATTTTTCAATGTTGCTTTCATAACTGAACCAATCCTTTATCTGAATTTAGTATCTTAATATAACATATTGTTTCTAATTGTTTATATAAAACTGATGATTAGATTCAATAGTATCATTATTTATTGCAAAATATCTCTAAGTCTTAATCAATCTTAACATTTGGTCACTTTTTGGTCACTCAAGAAATATATTGACAGGTCAATTGAGCGGTCTTTTTTATTTCATAGCCACTCTTTTTTTATGAAAGTACCAATAACAAACTTATCACTCCCACAACAGGCAATAAAGCTATCCACATCCATTCCCCTAATGCTACATCTTCAGGCGCAATATCTTCATCTACAAAACAATAGTAAATACTCAACAAAATCTTCATTGCCATACACCCCTACGGTTTAGATTTCCCAAGCCTCATACATTATTGATTTCACTTTGATACTGCGCGTTAAACGCTTGATAGCTGTATATATAACTGAGTCTAGCATTCTACTTTATCTTTTTTATACGCACTTATAACACTTAATAACGCTTTTCGATATTTACTTTCGTGATGCTCTAAAACTATGTTTCTATCAATAGATGCTTTTGCTATAAAGATTATTCCTGATAATTGATATAGTTCACTAGATTTGAAAAATGGGGACAACACTTTTAATGGAGTTGGCAGCTCTTCCTCTTTTCATTCTTGTTCTCTTAATTCTTGTTCTCTTAATTCCTACTTTGAAGTAAAAGGACAATATTTATTTGGCGAGGTAAATGAAGAATCCGAATTACATAATCCAAAATAGAAACAACTGCTACACATATTGAATTAGGAACAAGAACTACTTACTCTTATTACTTAACAAATGAAATTTGGAAAAGTAAATCCTTGGATTACGTCACTCTTTAGCTTCTTACATGGTAAGTCAAAATGTAAACTTTAAATTCATACAGGAACAATTAGGGCACTCCAATATTCAGGAAACATTAAATATTTATAGTCATTTGACCAAAAAAGACAAAGCAAAAACAGGTGACTTATTAGACGACGTTTTATAATTCGGTCGCTTTTTAGTCACCTGTTCGGAATTCAATAAATTATTTGTACTTAAAATGATTGTATATAAGCTTTTTGAAACCTACCTCGTATACTCATTCATAAACCATTCCTTTATCTGTTGTCGATCATTGACAAGTTTATTTAATAGTATTTCATCGACTATTTTATCGATTACTATTTTTAACCACGGTCCACTTTTTTTACCGCTCCACTCAATCAAGTCTCGGCCATTGACGACAATTTCAGAACGAGATTGCATGGCTAGCGCATTCTTTTTCTGTACAATTTCGGATTGTTTTAAATTGTCATTCGAATGGAAGAATTTTATCGCAAAATCATTTGCAATTTCTAATATTGGTAAGTCAAATTCAAAATAGTCTCTCGCAGTCCATCCAGAAGTAGTCCTAATTTTATAAGCTTGTAATACTTGCTTCACATAATTTTTTTCTTTGTTTGAACAATTAAATGTATTTAAAAGTTGAACAGCATTTTCATCCTGTTGTAATAAAATGAAAAACGCCCAGCCATTAACTGGATTTCCAAAGCTATCGAAAGTACGCCAATACTCTACATGCTTCGAAAAATCTCCCGGTAAATGATCGACAAGCCTCGTATCGTTTACGTAACGAATCGCTTTTTGTACATTTGAACTTGTCCATACTTTGTCAAATTCTACTTTTATCCGTTCTTTCGCAATAAAGCCTATATCCACTGCTTGATTACGGATTGCTTTGAAAGTTTCTTCTTCAATAGCAAAACCGAGCTGTGCACTAAATCTGATTGCGCGAAGCATTCGCAGTGCATCCTCACCAAAACGATTACTAGCATTTCCCACAGCACGTATTATTTGAGATGATAAATCATTCTGTCCACCAAATAGATCTACTATTTCTTTCGACCCACGCATAGCCATAGCATTAATCGTGAAATCACGACGTTTTAAATCTTCTTCTAAGGAACGTACAAATTGCACATCATTAGGCCTACGATGATCTGCATAATCTCCTTCTGTTCGATATGTTGTGACTTCTACGGGACTAAGAGGATGAATCACTAATACTGTTCCATGAGCGATACCGACATCTGCAGTACGTGAAAAAACAGTCTTCACCTCTTCAGGTAAAGCACTCGTTGCAATATCGACGTCATTGGCTAATTGGCCTCGTAAATAATCCCTTACTGCGCCTCCAACAATAACCGCTTCATAACCAAACTTCTCTAAGGATTGTATGATATCAAAAGCGGCTTGCCAATTCTCATCTAACTTCATTTTTCCGTGCCACCTTCTCATAAAGATCCTCATATTGCTCCACTATTTTCGAGGAATGGAAGCAATGATTTGCTCTATAAATTGCCGCTTCACGGAAAGATTGTAATTTGTATTCGTCTTGAAGTAAATCGATAGCATATGTAGCAGCTTGATTTGTATCACCTAACTCTACTATATAACCATTTTGACCATGTTCAATTACTTCTGGTATACCGCCAACATTCGTACCAATTCCAGGTACTCCACAAGCCATTGCCTCTAATAAAACAAGGCCAAACGATTCTTTTTCAGACATAAGTAATTTCAAATCACTTATCGCATAAAGTTCAGATAAATTATCTTGTTTCCCTAAAAACAAAATATCATTTACAAATGGATATTTCTTTATTTCTTCCATAATTCGATGCTTTTCAGGTCCATCTCCAACAAGTAGTAATTTTGCAGGCATTTGCGCTCTCACTTGAATAAACGTTCTGATAATGTCTGGAATATGTTTTACTTTTCGGAAATTTGATACATGTATTAGTACCCTTTCATTATCCAATATGCCAAAATCTCGCTTTAATTGTGTGCCATCTTTTGGTGTATATTCCCGTTCATCAACAAAATTATAAATTGTTTCGATTGGTTTATTTGTTTCGATTAGTTCATAAGTTTGGCGCTTCAAGGAATTCGAAACAGCTGTTACAATATCAGATTTTTCAATACCATAGCGGATTGCGCCAGTAAGTGATGAATCATAGCCTAATACCGTAATATCAGTACCGTGGAGCGTTGTAACTATACCGATATCTTCACCAGCCATATCTCGTCCCAACACCGCACATACTGCGTGTGGAATAGCATAATGCACATGCAGCACATCTAGTTTCTCATTTTTAATTACATCTGCCATTTTACTTGCTAGAGCAATATCATATGGAGAATGTTGAAATACGGAATAACTATTTACTTCAACTTCATGATAAAAAATAGTTGGATAAATTTTATTTAAGCGAAAAGGCATACTAGACGTAATGAAATGAATTTCATGACCTTTCTCAGCCAGCATCTTACCAAGCTCAGTAGCGATAACACCCGAGCCTCCAACAGTCGGATAACAAGTTATACCAATTTTCATTTTACGCACCCGACCACTTCCTTTCTTACTTACATCTATTTTTGTAGAATATTTATCTAAATACTCTCGTCGTTGGTGAAGGGCATTAATTTCTTCGTTCTTCTATTAATCGCCAATCGATGAAACCTTCTTGTAGCCCTTTAAGCAATACCTCAGCAGTGCCCATATTTGTTGCTAAAGGAATTTGGTAGACATCACATAGGCGGATTAATGCCGAAACATCTGGCTCATGTGGTTGTGCTGTTAATGGGTCTCGGAAGAAAATAATCATATCCATGTCATTGTCAGCAATCATTCCACCAATTTGTTGATCTCCTCCAAGAGGTCCTGAACGGAATCTTGTAACTGGTAAACCCGTTTCATCGATAACACGTTGTCCTGTCGTTCCTGTTGCATATAAGCTATGTTCGGCTAAAATATCACGATATGCTGTTACGAATTGGATTAAACTATCCTTTTTATTATCATGCGCGATTAAAGTTATTTTCACAGAGCTCATTCCATTCTTATAAAATATTTTCTAAGCCGTATACTAATTCATCTAGCTGCATTACTTTTTCAATTGAAAACTTTACACCTGACATAAATGAGGTACGGTTAAATGAATCGTGGCGTAGAGTGAGTAATTGTCCTTCTCCACCAAATAGTACTTGCTGATGGGCTACAAGTCCAGGAAGACGTACGCTATGAATACGTAAACCTTCAAAATCAGCACCTCTAGCACCTGGAAGTGTTTCTACTTCGTCTGGATGTCCTTGTTTGTGACTTCTTCTATTTTCTTGTATTAATTGGGCCGTTTTAATCGCCGTACCTGAAGGAGCATCTAATTTTCTATCATGATGCATTTCAATAATTTCAACTTCTGGTAAATATGCCGCTGCCATTTGTGAAAATTTCATCATTAAAACTGCACCTATTGCAAAATTTGGTGCAATGATGGCACCAAGTTGTAAAGTAGCGGCTAGTTCCGCTAATTCTTCTAATTGTTCATCAGTAAAACCAGTTGTACCAATAACTGGGCGCACACCATTTTGCAGTGCTTCTTTCGTATGCTTATACACAGCTTCAGGCGCCGTCAAATCCACAAAAACATCTGGTTTTGACGTTTTAAATAAATCTTCTAAATTTCTAAAAACAGGTACATGATAAGTATTAGGGAATTCTGTATAATTCTCCAGTGAATTTGCGATTTCTCTATGGTCAAGTACCGCTACTAATTCCATTTGATCGTTCTTCATTACTGTATGTACAGCTTCGGATCCCATTTTACCTCTTGGCCCAGCTATTGCAACACGAATTGTCATTAATTTTCTTCCTTTCTAGTCCAGCGATCTTTGTCGCGTGTTTCAAATTTATGTAGTACTCTTTGTAAAGCTTCAGCCATATCAATATTTTCTGCGTTTGCAAAACAGATGAGGACAAATAAAAAGTCTCCAAATTCTTCTTCTAATGATTTGGCTGCTTCTGTAGGCTTTTTCTTTTTCATGCCATAGACATTTTGCACTTCTCTTGATAATTCACCAAGTTCCTCTGTCAATCGTGCTAATAATTCAAATGGTGGAAAGTAACCTTCCTTAAACTGTCCTATATAATCATCTACTTGTTTTTGCATTTGTTGCATTGTAACTTCCTTGCTCATATATACAACTCTCCTCTATCCATCGTAATCAATAATACTTGTTGTTGTCAAAATGTCGAAAATACATGATAATAAATTTCTAAAAAGAAAATATGTAAACTTTTCCATAAGGTTTCGCCAGAACGATTGCCTAAGACTTCACTCTATTGTAAATCAAATAGGTAATGGATTGACTCCTTAAATCAGTTTTTCTTACAGCCCTTTCTATTATACAGTCTACTAACCAAAAATGAGGTGAAAAATTAATGCCAAATATTAAATTTAAAAATGTACTGTTTATTATCCTTGGTGCAGCTATCTTCAGTTTTGGATTTATTAATTTTAACGTTCAAAATGAGCTAGGAGAAGGCGGCTTTACAGGGATCACGTTAATTTTGTACTTCGTTTTCAAATGGGATCCAGCAGTGATGAACTTAGTACTAAATATTCCGATGTTTATACTAGGTTGGAAATTACTAGGGCGTAAAATGTTTGTTTATACATTGATTGGAACAATTTCTGTCTCTGTTTTCATGAAAATATTCCAAATTTATCAGGTTGATATTGGTTTGAAAGACGATATGTTTTTAGTTGCATTATTCGCTGGTGTTTTCCTAGGCGCTGGCCTCGGTATTATTTTCCGGTATGGTGGTACTACTGGAGGCGTTGATATTATTGCACGCCTAGTTAATAAATATATCGGCTGGCCTATGGGAAAAACAATGTTCATGTTTGATGCTGTCGTTATTGTACTGTCATGGACCACTTTTCTTAATTCACGTTCAATGATGTATACACTTGTTGCTGTCTTCGTCAGTGCTCGAGTAATTGACTTCGTTCAAGATGGTGCGTATGCTGCACGAGGAGCAATTATTATTTCCGGTAAACAAGATGAAATTGCCGACCGTATAACTAAACAAATGGAAAGAGGCGTCACAATTTTAAATGGTTATGGTCATTACACTAAAGAAAAGCGTGAAGTTATCTATTGTGTCGTTGCAAAAAACGAATTATTTAAGCTAAAAAGTATTGTACAATCCGTTGACCCTCATGCATTTGTTTCCGTCTCAGAAGTTCACGATGTAATTGGACAGGGTTTTACATTGGACGATAAGAAGCAACCAATCGATTGATTTTTTTTCCAAAGCAGATAGTACAACTCTATCTGCTTTTTTTGTTGCTAAACAGTTATTATATAATCACATTATTTACAATAAATATTACTCTATTATTAAAAGGGGTGATACTTTGTCAGACTTCTTTAGCAAATATACGCCATATGTAGTGCTACTCATTTTTATATTTGAAAAAATTTATTTCGGTATTCCAGATTATATAAAACCCGTGTTTGTTTATGAGTATCTTATTTTAATCGGATTTGGTTATTTGCTTGGTACTCTTCACAATTTTTTTAATCCAAGTAAAAAAACAAATACGTTACTACGTGTAGGCATGATTATTAGTTCTCTCGCATTATTGATTACATCAATCTTCTATAAAGCCATGCTTTCGGTTATTTTCTCTGCGATAATGTTTGTTGCGGTTAGTTTCTCATTATATTTAGAAATCAAGCCAAACAAGAAAAATTAAGTAATAGGACTAATACCCATTTACTAGTTTTCATTTTAATAGCAATACTAATTTAGTAGGTACATCCGAACTATTATATAGGCTTGGATTTAAGGAGGTTGGAGATGTTAAAATTAGTCGAATATTAATAGTATAATTAAACAGTTCATATGATAAAAAAAGCCCGCAACACTGGAATTTCTCCACTGTTGCGGGCTTTAACTTTATATTAACGGAAAGTACCATAACTCATGATACGTGGACCCCAGTAACTGCCTTTTGCAATACTTTGATATTGAACTTTGTTACCTGCAGCATGTAAAACTTGACCATTACCCGCATACAATCCTACGTGTGTAATATAATTTCCACCTGGATTTGCAGAGAAGAAGATTAAATCTCCAACTTGTGGGTTACTTGTATAGGCTGCTGCTGCACGTTGCGCACGACTGTTACGAGGAATTGTACCTTGTCCAGCTTGTTTGTACGCATATTGTGTGAAACCACTGCAATCGAATCCAGAAGGTGAAGTACCTCCCCAAACATAAGGTACGCCTAAGTATTTTTTACCAGCATTAATAATAGCTGATCCAGTTGCACTATTTGAAACTTTGCTTACTTTTTTATATTTTGTTAAATATGCTGAAGACATCCAACCTGTTTTACCGTTATAAGAAACTTTATACCAAGTTGTGCCTTTTACTTTTTTCTTATAAGTTGCTTTTACGACAGCACCTTTTTTAGCTGTTAATAGTACTTTTGAAGTTGTATTAGCACTAGTACGCATATTTAATGCTGCTGTTGTTTTGTATTTCCCACTAATTTTAGTAGCTTTTGAACTAGCTACCATTGTAATAGCAGTTGATTTATGTACTTCTTTGTTCGAAGTAGTTAGTGATTCTGCAGAAGCTGTATTTTGTTGACCATTTGTTAATCCCGTAAATGAAATCGTTAAAGCTAATGTACTTGCTGTAATTGCTGTAAATAGATTTTTCTTTTTCATTGATTTAAACTCTCCAATATATATTCAAACTATTATAAGTTGATTTATTTTTGTAATTTAGTAACTGTTTTTTTCTACAAGACTAACTTTACAGAAATTCTTTGTAATAAACAATGCTATTTCAATTACAGATATATTACAGTTTGACTACAAAGAAACAGAGTTTTATAACATTATTTTGATTTTATCTATTTCTAACCACATATTTTACCATTTTTATATCAAAAAAGACCTTTGACTGATTTCTCAGTTCAAAGGTCTTCCGTTTTGTGGTAGTACAGTTAATTTTAGTCTTCTCTATTCATACCTGTGTAAATTAACACTAAACGAAGTAATTCCATTACAGCAGTCGCTGCCGCTGCAACATAAGTTAATGCTGCTGCACTTAAAACTTTTCTTGCATATGGCTCTTCTTCGTTACGGATAATACCATGTTCAACAATCTGATTCATCGCACGTTTTGAAGCATCAAATTCAACTGGTAATGTAACTAATTGGAATACAACTCCCGCTGCAAGTAAGACGATACCTACTAGTAACAGCGGTTGAATAGTTGCAATTATACCGATCATAATGAAAATCCATGATGCATTTGAAGAAATATTTGCTACAGGAACTAATCGAGAACGCAATGTTAAAAAAGAATATGCTTCTTTATGTTGTATTGCGTGTCCGCATTCATGGGCTGCTACAGCAGTTCCTGCTACAGAAGCTTCATGATAGTTGTGAGTAGATAGAGCAACCGTTTTTGTTTCTGGATTATAGTGGTCAGATAAAAAACCCTGTTGTTCTACTACGCGGACATTACTTAATCCATTCTGATCTAAGATTAATCTTGCAACTTCAGCACCAGTCATACCAGAAGTTGAACGAACTTGTGAGTACCGTTTATACGTTCTTTTTACTTTCATTTGAGCGTAAATCGGTAACAGTAATAATACGATAAAATATACGATGTACATCGCAGTTGACAAACTAACCATCCTCCTAATACTAGCTTACTATTATTTTAAGGTGTCCGATGACCTTTGAGCAAATGAAAAGCTTTTTTTAGCTGTCCAAAATGCCAGTGATATACAACAAATAGACAACCAAAAAGTGAAGTAACCAATAGTTTGCACATAATCCGACAACATATGATAAATTGGCATTTGACCAAAAACATAATCAATGACATCATTATGCAAAGTCCAAATCGCTGCAATCCATACATGGATATATGAGAAGCGGTAAGTTGGTAAATACAAAATCCCTTGAACAGCCATCATGAAATGCGAAAAGATTAACATCCATCCCATCCAGCCAATTGAACCGTCTTCAATTAGTGCCCAAATGTTCATCACAACAGCCCACAGACCATACTTAACAAGCGTTATTAAAGCGAGTGCCTCAATTAATTTCCAATGTCGACCAAGCAACCATCCGACAATTGCTATACTAAAAAAGAGGCTTGCAGTAGGGCTATCTGGCACAAAAATAAGAAATATTGGTTTAGTCATTTCTAATTGCCAGCCATACCAATCATAGCCCCAAATTGTACCGACCACATTGATAATTAATAAAAGCCATAAAAACGAACGATGTGTTAGTATGACCCAACATTTCGAAACAATAGAAGGCATATCATTACTCCCTTTTCAATATGAAATATGTATTATTTAGTATTTACAAGTAAATTTGAATCATTCACTTATATATAAATAGTATAAGTGATATTTACAGTTATGCATATGGGTATCATTTTAAATATAGTTTATGACAATACAACTGAATCTAAAAAAAAAGAGTCAGTTACCTGACTCTTTTAATTGATTAAGTATTATTCAGCTTTTAAGCTTTCAATAAACTCAGCAAGCTTTTGAAGATCTTCATCAGAACCCTCATATTGGCCTGGTGGCATACCACCGATACCGTCATGAGCGATTTTAACTACTTCATCAGCAGTTAAGCCTGTGTTCATTAATGATGGACCTGCACCACCTTCAAGGTTTTCACCATGACAGTTAATACAAGATTGTCCAGCATAAACTTTATAGCCATCAGACTCTTTATCGAATTCGACTGTTTCAACAATCGCACCTTGTTTTGCAGCTGCTTTCCAGTCATGGTTAACTACAGATTCCCAAGTTAAGAATACCATAGAAGCAATTGCTAATAACATGAACGCTACTGGAAGTGGGCGTTTCATTGGGCGACGTTCTGGTCCTCTATCCAAGAATGGTGCTAATAACAGGGCTCCGAAAGCGATACCTGGTATTACCATAGCTCCGATAATGTTATATGGACCTGAAGCGTATTCATATTTAAGTAATTGGTATAAGAATAAGAAATACCAGTCTGGTAAAGGTATATAACCTGTATTTGTTGGATCAGCTTGCGCCTCAAGTGGAGACGGATGAGCAACAGTTAAGATTAAATAACCAATTAGGAATACAGCACCAACCATCCATTCTTTTAGTAAAAAGTCTGGCCAGAATGGTTCTGTTTTTCCCGGATATTCGGAATAGTCTGGTGGAGTTTTAGTTCTGTTTGCCTTATAAGGCACACGAGAATCCCCTACGAATTTCATTCCTTTTCCGCGATGCATTGTGTCCCCTCCTTTAGTAATTCTTCAAGTTCATTAAAATACTATAATGGACCCGAAATACCTTGTCTGCGAATCATTACAAAGTGTGCTGCAAGCAACCCAAGCAAAGCAGCTGGTAAGAAGAATACATGAATCGCAAAGAATCTTGTTAATGTTTGTGCTCCGAGGATAGTTGCATCTCCGGCAAGTAAAACTTTGATTGCTTCACCAATAAATGGTACAGATGCAGCAATTTCAATTCCTACTTTTGTAGCAAATAACGCTTTCATATCCCAAGGAAGTAAGTAACCTGTAAAGCCAAGACCTAACATTACTGCGAAAATTAGAACCCCAACAATCCAGTTAAGTTCACGAGGTTTTTTGTATGAACCTGTGAAGAATACACGTAATGTATGTAAGAACATCATGACAATTACGAGTGAAGCTCCCCAGTGATGCATTCCACGCACAATCTCACCGAATGCTACTTCATTTTGAAGGTAGTAAACAGATTTCCATGCATTTTCAATATCCGGAACATAGTACATTGTTAAAAACATACCTGAAAGGATTTGAATAACTGTAACGAAGAACGTTAAGCCCCCAAAACAATATACGAATGCAGAAAAATGATGTGCAGGGTTAACGTGCTCTGGAACTTCGTGGTCAGCTATATCGCGCCAAATTGGTGTGATATCTAAGCGTTCATCGACCCAATCATAGATTTTATTTAGCACTGATGTCGTACCCCCTTACATTTAAACTAAAGTATTTGGTCTTGTTTTCCCGATCATTAATAGACCGTCTTTTTCTTTTACTTCGAACTCATCTAATGGCCCAAGTGGTGGTGTACCTTTGATGTTCTGACCATTTTTTTCGTATCGGCCAGCGTGACATGGGCAGAAGAATTGGTTTTTGTGTGCTGGGTCACCTTCCCAGTTTACAGTACATCCTAAATGCTTACATACAGGTGAAAGAGCGATAACTTTGTCGCCTTCTTTGTAAACCCACGCTGTACTTGTAACATCAGATTTGTACCAAGCGTCAACTTGTTCAAAAGTAAAGTCAACTTTAACAGGAGTTTCTGTTAATTCAGAGATTTTTTGCTTAGTTAATACGAAATCTCCGCCTTCTTTTTTCTGTAATACCGGGTCAACTGCAAAGCGAACCATTGGCATTAACATACCAGCAGCCATGAAGCCACCAACACCTGTTAGTGTGTAGTTTAGAAATTGACGTCTTGTTACACGATTGTTACTCATACTTTTCCCCCCTCTAACTTTAAAGGTAAGTCCAACGGACAAACTTATACAAAATAGTAATACTAGGACATATCTATGATATATCAATCAAAATGGAAGGTCAATAACGCATTCGACACTTTTGTCATGATTTGTGAACATTTCATGAAAGAAACTTATAGCTCTGACCATTTAGATGATAGCATTGGTACTACTTGTCGAATTTGATCACTTAATACTGACTGTTTTACTGATTGATCCATATCACCAAGTGGAATAGATGGTAGCCACAACAAAGAAAGCTCAGGCACTTCGCTTGTCCAACTATGATCTGAAGTCATATAAAAGATATATTTAAAACCAGCCAACTTTAATTCTTGGTCTATTGATTGAATATAATCCTTCTTTACCATGCTATTTGTATAGGTAAATGGTGGCATTACCATAACTCGTCCTTTAAATTGCTGTTCAACAAAAGCTGTCAACGACATTAAAAATTCTGCTGCTGATGCGCTCTGCTTCATTCCTGTTGGCGAGCCATCAATAACTGTTAGTGGCACGATTGCTGTGTCTATAAATTCCTTTTGTGCTGCGAATACTTCTACATCTTTGCCAATCCAAAACATTTTTATTTCCTCCCGAGAAAAAACTTCATCTAAAGGATGAAGTTTTTTCTATTCATTCACATTTTTTAAGACATTAAGTAATGCCGATAATTCATAAAACTTTTCTTTATCATTATTATCTAAGGCTTCATCAATTTGCTTTAAAATCGTTTCTTCTCTAAAAGACTTCATACTATCGTTCAATATTTCCTCCGCTAACATGCGGTCCTTTTCACTAATGTGCAAATACTTTGGCATATGAGGGTTCTCTTCAAGAACCGCTAAGTATTCGCTACTTGGTGGTAGTTTAGGGAAATTAAGTTGAATATACATTTCTTCTTCTGGGTGCATCCTCAAATCGTGGAATGATTTCTCAGCGTCTGCTGTCATTATATTACCTTTATAAAATCGAAATGGAATACCCGATGATTCAGTCGTTGACATGACCATTGCTCGTGGACAATAATGTGCCTCCTCAACAAAATGTACATGCTCTAGTAATTCATCGTGTCCAAGTAAATAATTTAAAATCCAGACACATTCACGTCGCTTTAACTGATAACGCTTTAGAAACCAATGAACGAAAACCTTTTTATCCATCACAGAAACGGAAGCGGTCATACCGATTCCCCCTCTCACTCGAAAGTTTGTAAGAGATCCAACCAAGTCGGCTCATCAGGCTGTAGTGCTACTAATCGTTTTACGACTTCGTGAGCTTCCCCACGTTTGCCATCTTCGATTAAGAAATACGCGTACTTTTCTAAAAATGCTGGATCTTCCATATGGTCATTATATGCCAAAGTATAAAATTCGTATGCACGATTATAATCTTCTAGGCGGTCATAAGATTGTGCCGCAAAAGCAGATAATGTAGACCAATCAAAGTCATCATTACGTAATGTTTCGATTAATTCAACAACCTCTTCATCACGTTCATCTTGCGCTAACAGTGAAACGAGCGTTAAAATAGCTTCCATATATTCTTCATCAAGTGCAACCGCTTCGCGTAAATATTGTTCAGCTTCTTTTGGTAAACTATTTTTCAAAGCCATCTTTCCGGCAAATAAATATAATTCTTTGTCATATTCATCACGTTTAATGCCTTCTTGAATTATTTCCAATGCTTTTTTATTTTCTTCTTGCATCGCGTAACTTTCTGCTAATAATAAATAAGCTGCAAAATAATCCGGATCTAATTCTTTTAACTCTTCTAAATGTTTTATTGCAGTTTCATACATTTGTGTTTGGAATGCTGAATATGCTGCTCCAAATAAAAGATCAGGTGCAACATGATGATCAAGAGCTTTCAAATAATATGTTAACGCTTCTTCAAACGCTGCACCCGTGCGATGTACTTCTGCAAGACGTTCGACTAATCGAATACCAGCAATCTCTTCATGTTCCTCGTAAAGCTCACCATAAAGACGTGCTGCTTCCGCTAAACGACCTAGCTCTAAAAGAAGCTCTGCCTTCGCAAAACGCAATAAAGGTTCAGTAGGCAATAATTCTAATGCCTCGTTAATACGTTGCTCAGCGACCTCATATAGTCCTTGCATTTGATAATAATCCGCCAATGCTAATAAAACTTGAGGATATTCTGGTTCTTCAGGACGAACAGACATGAACATTTCTAATGCCTCGTCCTCATTTCCAATGTCCATTAGCAACACTGCTCGGTCAATTTTTAATTGTGTTTCTTCGGGGAACAAAAATTGTAAATGTTCAAATAATTGATCTGCTTCCGCTAAAAAACCGTAATTCACTAACAGTTCTGCAATTTCATACTGTACATTTGGGTCAGCCTGTATTTTCAGCTGTTCCATTAAATCTTGTATACCTTCTAAATTTCCTTGCTCAATTACTTCTATCATTTTGTTTTGAATATCCAAATGCTTCACCTATTCTCATTAATTTCAATCATTATGCTACATGACAAATTCTTTATGTACAAGGAAAAACCCTCCTATTTTGCGGAGAGTTTTCACTTTTAATCTATTCAATTACTAACAGCTTGTACATCTTCAAAGAATGTTGGGTAAGAGACTGCAATACAGTCAGCATCATCTAATTCGACTGCACCTTCAGTAATAAGTGCGGCAATGGCTCCCATCATGCCAATACGGTGATCTCCATATGTTCGAATAGTACTACCAGTTAATGGTGTTGGTCCATTAATAATCATGCCATCATCTGTCGCTACAATATCTGCACCAAGCTTTTTCAATTCATCCACAACCGCTGTAATACGGTCTGTTTCTTTTACCTTCAGCTCTTCAGCATCTTTAATAACGGTTTGTCCATTTGCCTGTGTTGCTAATAATGCAAGAATTGGGATTTCGTCGATAAGTCGAGGAATAACGTCGCCACCAATTGTCGTACCTTGTAATTCCGATGTCGAAATAGTGATAGTTCCAGTTGGTTCAGCAGCTGATTCATCATCAATTTCAATCGACATTTTGGCATTCATTTCCTGCAAGACATCAATAATACCTGTTCGTGTAGGATTTAAACCCACGTTTTCTAACGTTATTTCACTATTTTCAGCAACCGCTCCCGCAACAAGGAAAAAAGCTGCTGAAGAAATATCTCCAGGTACCGCTACATGAGTAGCCGTCAATTGTTGACCACCTTGTAGTGATACAATGCCATCTTCAGTAGTAATTTCCGCACCAAATTGGCGAAGCATACGTTCTGTATGATCACGCGAAACTTCCTTCTCGCGAATAACTGTCGTTCCTTCTGCATTAATACCCGCTAATAAAATTGCCGACTTCACTTGTGCACTTGCAACTGGCATTGTATAGTCAATGGCCTGTAGTTTTGTACCCTGAATGGCAAGAGGGGTAAATTGCCCATCCATTCGCCCTGTTATTTTAGCTCTCATTTCTCGTAATGGGTTTATGACGCGTTTCATAGGACGCTTAGCAATAGACTCATCGCCGTTTAAAACTGTATGGACATTAGAGCCCGCTAGCAAACCAAGCATTAAGCGTGTTGTTGTACCAGAATTCCCGGTATATAAAACATCAGTTGGTTCCTGCCAAGTCTCCATGCCATTACTCTCGATAACGACATTTGTACCATCCAGTTCAATCTGTACGCCTAATTTTCGGAAACAAGCAATTGTATTTAAACAATCATCTCCAAGTAAAAAACCACTTACTGTCGTGCGTCCTTTTGCTATTCCGCCGAACATAATAGAACGATGAGATACTGACTTATCACCTGGAACCGTTATTTTCCCACGTAATGTTGGCTTATTGTAATCTAAAGATTTACTCTTCACCATTCTATTCACCTACCCTTTATGAAATATAAATTTCGTATGGACTGCGCTTTTGTATACAAGCAGCAGCACGTTCACGATCATCTGCATTTTGGAAACTAACAACTAAAATACCGAAGACATCTTCTCGCGTTTCCACGATACGAATATTCGTAATACTTATTTGTTCTCCAGCTAGATAAGCTGTAATTTCAGCAATACTACCAGGATAATCAGGTACATCTACATATAAATCATAGGTCATGTACATTGCACCTTGTGAACTAATCGGTAACTCATCACGCACCGATTTAGCTTTTGCAAAATAATCCTCAATCTGAGTTGCCTCTCCTGTCATCAGAAGGCCCTCTACACGTTTCATTTCAGCTTGCCACTCAGCCAATTGTCCTGCAATTTGCTCGCGATTTTGCATCGTTATATCGCGCCATAAAATAGGATTAGAAGACGCAACCCGTGTCAAATCTCGAAAGCCCCCTGCTGCTAACATTTTTGTTATAGGGTTATCAGCTCCCTCAGCATGTAATTGATGCACTAAAGAGGCTGCCACGATGTGTGGAAAATGACTTACTACGGATGTCATATGATCATGTTCAGAAGCTGAAACACGCATTAATTTAGCACTAGTATACTGCAGTAAATTCTGCAGTGTATTAATCTTTTCTTCGTCCTCACCGTCTAAAGGCGTGAGCATATAGTACGCATTTTCAAAAAGATAGGGTTTGGCTGCTAATACACCACTTTTATGGGAACCTGCCATAGGATGGCCTCCGATAAAAGTAATGCAATTTTCACGAAGTTCATATGCTTTTTCCATAATCAAGGACTTCGTACTGCCTGTATCTGTCACAATTGTAGCAGTTGGAAGTTCCCAAGATTTAAGAGACTCCATCCATTCTAGCGTTGCATTTACAGGTGTTGCAAAAATAATAACATCTACTTTATTTGCTGTTTCCTCAGGATTTTTCGTTATATCTTGGACGACGCCAAGTACTTTTGCACTTTGTAACGTGTCTGAATTGGTATCAAAGCCAATTACTCTAACATTCGGTGACTTTTGGAGAGCTAATGCAATCGATCCGCCGATTAGGCCCAGCCCTACAACAAGAATGGTTTGTTTCATGAAAAAACTCCTTGCTCCTGTAATACTGCATCTAATTGTGTTAAGAAAGCCTCATTTTGGGCTTGTGTACCGATTGTCACACGAATATAGCCAGGTGTACCTAGTGCATTACCACTACGGATTATAAATCCACGCTTCATTAATTCTTGGAAAACAACATCGCTATCAACTTTCACTTCCATTAGGATGAAATTTGTATCAGTTGTATAGTAGTGTAAATTATTTTTTTCACAAAATTCTTCGATTTGTTTTTTACCTTTATTATTTTCCTCGCGACATTTTTGGATATAAGCATCATCTTCTAATGCAACTTGAGCGATTGCTTGGCTTAAAACTGTATTATTAAAAGGTCCACGAACTGGATCCAATTTTGCAATTAACTCTTTATTGGCTATACCATATCCTACACGGAAAGCAGCAAGACCATATGCTTTAGAGAACGTTCTTAAAATGATGATATTTGGATAGTCTTGTATATACGGGATTGTATCTTGATGTCTAGCGTTTGTAACATACTCAAAATACGCTTCATCTAACACAACCAATACATCAGATGGAACTTTCTTCAGGAATGATTGTAATGGCGCATCTTCTATTACTACACCTGTTGGATTATTCGGGCTACAAACCCACACAACAGCTGTATTGTCATCAATTGCTTCAATCATTGCATCCAAATCATGATTACCATCTACTAAAGGTACTTCACGAATTTCAGCACCTTCGATTTTTGCATTATGGCTGTATTGTGAAAATGTTGGTTTTGCCATGACAGTATTAACACCTGGATATAATAATGCACGTGTAATAATACTGATTAATTCGTCAGAACCGTTACCAAAAATTAATTCATTTTCTTCTACGCCTAGTTTAGTAGCCACTGCTGCACGTAAGTTCGTTGCATAACCATCAGGATACAACGCGAAGTTAAATGATTCATTTGCTAAAAATTCATGTACTTTTGGTGAGCTACCAAATGGATTTTCATTTGACGCTAATTTAACAATTTCATCTAAGCCAAATTCTTTTTTCACTGCATCAATTGATTTTCCAGGTTGATATGCTTTCATACCTGTAATTTGTTCTTTCCATTTCATCGAACGTTCGCCTCTTCCTCAGTAGTTAATTACTTTGCTAAATCGGGTCTTAATTTCACAGCGTCATTTAAATAAATATGACGAATCGCTTGCTGACTTATTTCCGTATTCACGTGCATTAGGACTCGAATACATAAGGGCAACGCATCAGGAACATTCATCTCATGCATACACATTACCGGAACATAACTCCAGCCTTCCATAGTACGCACTGCTTTTGCCGGGAAAGCTGAAACAATATCGGGTGTCGTAGAAATGACAACAGATGCAACATCCTCTGCAACTATATTATTAGCTTTCACGATTTCTTCTATTAGTTTCTCTGTCTCTGCTAAAACGATTGCCGCCTGATCAGACTGCACCGTTATGGCTCCACGTATTCCACGAATCACGCGAGCACCTCCCTTATTAACACACGAAGAAGTCCATCAATTTCTTGACATTCTTCTATAGATATTTGTTGAACAAACGGCTCACCAATTTTCTTTAATAAAACAAATTGTAAGATGCCGTATTCTGCTTTTTTATCTTTCATTAAATAGTCTAGTAGTTGTTCAAAATTAAACTGATTAACTGCATCAAATGAGTAGCCATTACGTACTGCAAATTCGATGAAAGATCGTGTAACTGTTGCAGATATTGTACCGTATCGCTCACTTAAAATAAGTGCATAGACCATCCCGATCATAACTGCTTCACCATGTGCTAATTTGCCAAAACCTGAAGCAGCCTCAATAGCATGACCATAAGTATGTCCAAAGTTTAAAAACTTTCGAACAGAATGCTCTTCCTCATCTTCTGCAACAATACCAGCCTTCACGCGAATACCTTGCTCAAGGTGCTTAGCAAGCTCTGTTTGACTGAAATCCAAAATAGAGTTTGTAGCCATTAATTCTGCTAACCACTTTTCATCTGAAATAAGTGCATGTTTAATCACTTCAGCCATCCCAGAACGTACTTCTTTTTCTGGTAAAGTTGTTAAATATGAAATATCATATATCACTCCTTGTGGCTGATAAAATGCCCCAATCATATTCTTCCCTAGCGGATGGTTAATGGCTGTTTTACCACCAACTGCACTATCATGCGCTAATATCGTCGTAGGAATTTGAATAAATGGAATACCACGCATAAACGTGGATGCAACAAAACCCGTTAAGTCACCGACTGCTCCCCCACCAAATGCGAAAACTGATGTTTTTCGGGTGCATTTTTGTTCCAATAAAAATGACTGCGCTGCAAAGAAGCTTTCAAATGTTTTACAATCTTCTCCCGCTGCTAATACATTCACTTTAAATGGGTATGGAAATTCCGCTGTAAAGCGTTCACTATGTAATTGCCATACATTTTCATCTGTAAAGATAATAATTTTATCCGCCTTAGAGAGTTGTTGATCGAATGATTTAACTGCTTCAGTTAAACTATTTGCACTTATTTGTACTTCATACGCATGGGATTTCGCTTTAACTGGAATGTTCATTGTTAAAACTCCTTCGTATATTGTTTATGCGCTGCAAGCTGTTCCTTTAGCTGTGGTAATTGATCACTATGGAAATGCTCCATTACTGCATTTGCTATTTCCCAGGCAATAACATGCTCTGCTACAACAGAAGCCGCAGGGACTGCACAACTATCAGAGCGCTCAACACTCGCTTTAAATGGTTCTTTCGTTTCAATATCAACACTTTGTAACGGTTTATATAAAGTAGGGATAGGCTTCATAACTCCACGGACAACAATTGGCATACCTGTTGTCATACCACCCTCTAAACCGCCTAGGCGATTTGAACTTCTAGTATAACCATCTTCCTCAGACCAAATAATTTCATCATGCACTTCGCTACCTTTGCGATGAGCCATCTCAAAGCCTAGACCGAACTCTACCCCTTTAAATGCATTGATGCTTAACATAGCAGATGCTAATTTCGCATCTAACTTACGATCATAATGTACGTATGATCCTATACCGGCTGGCAAACCTTCTACGATTACTTCTACAACTCCACCAATTGAATCACCCGCTTTTTTAGCCTCATCAATTGCTTCAACCATTTTTAGCGATGCTTCTGCATCTGCACAATAGCATGCGTCTTCTTCGATTATTGCGCGGATTTCAGCGACTGATTTGCCAGCAGTAGATTCAGGTTTTGCAATAATTCCACCAATTTCAGTAACATGAGAAACAATTGAAATTCCTAACTCTGCTAAAAGGGCTTTTGCTACAGCACCAACCGCTACTCGAACAGTTGTTTCACGAGCTGAAGAACGCTCTAATACATTTCGTAAATCACGATGGCCATATTTCATACCACCTACTAAATCAGCATGTCCAGGGCGAGGGCGGGAAATTTGACGTTTAATTTCCTCTGGATTAACATCCTCTGCTAATGGCTCTGCCCCCATGATTTTCGTCCAGTGCTTCCAATCATCATTTGTAACAACTAATGCTACTGGAGAGCCTAACGTACTACCATGACGAACGCCTGATAAGATTTCAACTGTATCCGTTTCAATCTGCATACGGCGACCTCGCCCATGTCCTCCTTGGCGTCTTTTTAATTCTTTATTTATTAACTCTGCCGTAATTGGCAATTGAGATGGTAACCCTTCAATGATTGTTGTTAATTGTGGTCCATGAGATTCTCCTGCTGTTAAGTATCGCATAACACTTTCTCCCTTCAACTCGCTAAAGTATATGTTTTTCACTATAACATAATTCAATCAAAAAAACAGTGAATAAACAGAACTTTTGCAAACTCCTATAAATTTAGATTATCTATTTATTTTAGAAAAAATCGCCTTTCGCGTTCATGCGAAAAGCGTCCTTTCGTTGACCTATACATATAACAATTACAGCTTTCTATAAAAGAACGTATCCTCAATATCCAATTGATATCTAGAAGGATTAAAAATTTGTTCCGTTGAACCTACAAATAATACGCCACCCGAACGAAGTGACTTACTAAAGTTATCGTAAATTTGATCCTTTGCTTCTTCAGTGAAATATATCATTACATTACGGCAAACGATTAAGTCATAGTTTTGATCATATGTATCTTTTAATAGGTTATGTTTTTTAAATGTGACTGTTTTTTTTATTTCGTTTTTCACCTTATAAAAAGAGCCATCATTTTCAAAATATCGCTCTTTTATATCGCTTGGTACTTCTGCTAAAGAACGTTCAGGATAAACACCCGCTTTTGCTTTTGCAATGGCATTTTCATCTAAATCTGTTGCTGTAATAGAAATTTGGGATAATGGCACATGATTTGATAACGTCATCGCTAAAGAATACGGTTCTTCACCTGTAGAACAAGCGGCACTCCAAATTTTCAATTTCTTCTTTTGTTGTAATAGACGAGGGAATATTTTGTTTTGAAGAACTTCCCATCTTTTGCCGTTACGATAAAATTCAGAAACATTAATAGTCATTCGATCCAAAAATTCATCTAGTAGTGCACGATCTTTGTCTAATGCATTAAAAAAATCGATGAAGCTTTTATAGCCTTTTTTTTCATACAAAGATGTTAAACGTCTTTTCATTTGAGCCTCTTTGTATAAAGCTAGGTCAATATTTGTTTTTCTCTTGATTTTTTCTACAAATTGTTCGTAATCCGTCATAAGCGTCTCTTCCCTCTCCTTCAACCTAGTTCTATTATATCGGATATAGGTAATTTCTTAAATAGTAGATATGCAGACTTGTTTGACAATTTAAACAAATCTATTTAAACATTTATATTAATAAAATTAAAAAAAGCCGTCCGCAAAATTGCGAACAGCTTTGAAAATATGAATTATACTAATTCGTTTTCGTTGAAGAATAAACCGATTTCACGTTCAGCTGCAGCTAAAGAATCTGAACCGTGAATAACGTTGTGAGAAAGAGTTGTAGAGTAATCTCCACGGATTGTTCCTGGTGCTGATTCAGCAGGGTTTGTAGCGCCCATCATTAAACGTGCTACAGAGATTACGTTTTCGCCTTCCCATACCATTGCGAATACAGGACCAGAAGTGATGAATTCTACTAATTCACCGAAGAATGGACGTTCAGCATGTTCTGCGTAGTGTTTTTTTGCAAGCTCTTCAGTAACTTGCATTAATTTAGCGCCTTTAAGTTCGAAACCTTTACGTTCGAAACGATCTACGATTTCACCTACTAATTGACGTTTAACGCCATCAGGTTTAACCATTAGAAATGTTGTTTGAATAGCCATTGTTAAAATACAACTCCTTAAGAAATGTTTACAGGTTTTATACCCACCGTAAAATATTATCATTGTACGACAGATAGTTCAACATATAGTATTAAAATTTGCGTTTACCCATATATAATGCGATATCACGCAAAGACTTTTTGATCGAATTTTGTGGAAGAGCTTCAACTTCACGTAATGCTTTTTGCAAATATGTGTCGCTTATCTTCTTCGCCTTCTTAATTGCTTCTGATGCACGAATCTTTCCGAGAAACTCTTGTCTTTCATCTTCGGTCATTGTCCCAGCCAACGCCTTTTCAATAAGAGGACGTATAGCAGGATCATCTTTCACTAACAAAACAGGCAAAGTAATATTACCTTGTAGTAAATCACTTCCTGCAGGCTTACCAAGTTGTTTGTCAGTTGATGTCAAATCAAGAATATCGTCGATTATTTGGAAAGACATCCCGACAAAATAACCGAATCTCTTTAATTGGGTTGCAACGCGTTCGTCTGCACCCGCAACAACTGCACCTAGATGGCAACTAGATGCTATAAGTAATGCGGTTTTGCGTTTAATCCTTCTAAAATAGTCTCGCATATTTTGATCGAGTTGCATTTTATCCTCTATTTGGATAACCTCGCCTATACAAATCTCTACCATTGTTTCTGACAAAATTTGATGTGCTTTCGGATTATCGATATCAGTAACATACTGCAATGCTCGTGCAAAAATAAAGTCGCCCGTGTACATTGCAACTCTGTTATTCCATTGAGATTTAACTGTAGGTCTTCCTCTTCTCATTTCCGAATCATCAATAACATCATCATGAACGAGTGAAGCCATATGAATCAATTCCAATGATACTGCTACTTTTTTTATCAGTTCAATATCATACTGACCAAATTTAGCTGCAAGTAAAACGAAAACGGGGCGAATTCTTTTCCCTCCAGCTTTTAGCAAGTGAAGAGAAGCATCATTCAAGAAGTGAGAAGACGAATTCAACGCTGTTTCTAATTCTTTTTCGATGATTTCTATATCTGATTTCAAATCAGAATAGAGTAGTTTTAACTTCATCTTTTCCACGTGAATAAACCTTCTCCCACCTAGTTTTCTTTTTTAAAGCCCATATGCATAGCGGTTGCTCCACCGTTGTATGCTTTATAATTCACATTTTCGAAGCCTACTTGCTCGAACATCTTCTTCAATTGCTTCATACCCGGGAATTCATCTGCAGATTCTTGTAACCATGAATACTCTTTATAGCTTTTAGCAAATAGCTTACCAAAAATCGGCATAATATATTTGAAATATAATCTAAATAATTGACGATATCCAGGAATTTCTGATTGTGATGTTTCTAAACAAACTGCCATGCCACCTGGCTTCAACACACGGTTTATCTCACTCAACACTTGCATATAATCTGGTACATTGCGAAGTCCAAAACCAATTGTTACATAATCAAATGAATTATCTGAGAAAGGTAATTCCATGGCATTCCCTTGTATAAGATTTATTTGAGGGTAAGTTTTTGTTTTCTCGATGCCTACATTTAGCATGTTTTGACTAAAATCAAGACCAGTTACTTGTCCTGTCTCTCCAACGGCTTCTGCCATAGTAATTGTCCAGTCTGCTGTACCACAGCAAACGTCTAAAGCTTTAGAGCCTGGCTTAACTTGCATACGATTCATCGTATCTTTACGCCATTTTTTGTGTAATTGAAAGCTAATGACAGAGTTCATTTTATCGTAGCTATCAGAGATATTCTCAAACACTTCATGTACGCGTTCTTCTTTAGATTGCGACACTGTTTTCAACCTTCTCTCGTCGTTTGATGTGCACATGCAATTCGTGGCATGCGATTTACAATGAGCGTTTTCACTTCATCTTGAAGAAATGGAGAAGTTGAAATACTTCGAGTAAATGTAGATGAAAGCTCTGATACTAATTCTTCTAAAATTCTCTCTGCTGATCTCTTCGTAGAAGTAAATTGCTCACTTTTCTCAATGGCTGCCACAATGCGAGTCTTCATATGTGTTTCTTGTAAGTTTCGCAATTCATAAGCCAGTCTATTTAATAATAAGCCTTGCTGCACCAGTGGAATATATTGGTCTAAATGATAATGTTTCATAAATTGTTCAATAGACTTCGTTTCGATGACAGTTAATGCATCCAACCATTCTGCTATAGGTCGAATAGTTGGTTCATAGATAGCCGTCTTTTTCTCACTAATATCAACGATACCATTCGATAATGAGCGAATCAAAGCGATATTAGGTATCTTAGACAATAGTTGATAATACATGCCACTATAAAAGTCTCCTGCTAACACAGTTAATTGTTGGTTTTTCGAAGTAGCGTCTACTTCATCGATTTGGTCATGCGCATGAAGTGCAGTGTAAATAATACCAATTGTTGTAGATACTTCATCTTGCTCGTTTGTCCATATTTCACCATTCAGGAATGGCAACAATAGATAAAACAATGTCTCATTTTCAACGATGGGCTGACCTGTATATTTGAGGAGCGTTCTATGATGCAATTGCATTAAAATATCGGCTTGTAATTCTTGTATTTTGTTTTCAATGATAGTTGCATTCATAAACTTTTCTCCATTTCAGTTCATTTCCTGTTGTCATATACTTTACGAACATATATATAATTTTCGTGCCATACTAGTTTTTTAAAAATTTAAGTTTATGATTATTTTTTTGCTTCACTATTTACGACGCCATAAGCTGTATGAATTTCTGCTTTACCGCGAATTTTCATAGCTGATGTATGCTCTGTAAATTGTGCAATCATAATTTCTCCACTATCTAACTTTTCGGAGTGATGAAACTTTGTATCTGTACCGCGAGTTAAACCGATCACGTGAACGCCATCTTCTTCCGCACGGATTACTATATAGTCACTCTGAGACATATCAACATTCTCCTTGCTACATTATTTCCTTTGTTCATCATATCACAAATAAAGGGCTATTTTAAGACATTT
This sequence comes from Viridibacillus sp. KH_047, assembly GCF_057838945.1. Lineage (NCBI taxonomy): Bacteria > Bacillati > Bacillota > Bacilli > Caryophanales > Caryophanaceae > Viridibacillus > Viridibacillus sp. KH_047. Next base: position 3,004,920 of record NZ_CM174479.1, read on the forward strand.
GAATGAATGATAGTATTTCTGAACGTTTTACGTCGTCTTCTTCAAAGATTCCTTTTGCTACAGATGTGATAGTCTTTGCTCCAGGCTTTTTAATTCCTCGCATTGTCATGCACATATGCTCTGCTTCAACAACCACATAAACACCTTGTGGATTCAGCATTTCCATCAACGTATCAGCAATTGTTGCAGTAATTCGTTCTTGTAATTGCGGACGATGCGACACTGTTTCGACAGTTCTTGCTAATTTACTTAAACCTGCAACAACGCCATCTTTTGGTATGTATGCAATATGCGCTTTACCATAAAATGGTACTAGATGATGTTCACACATTGAGAAGAATGGGATATCCTTCACTAGGACAACCTCATCATGACCTTCATGGAAAACTGTTTCAAAATATTTTTTTGGATCTTCATGCAATCCTGAGAACATTTCTTGATACATTTTTGCAACACGCTTTGGTGTATCTAAAAGTCCTTCACGATTCGGATCTTCTCCAACTGCTTCAAGAATCATTTTAATCGCTTGTTCTATTTTATTTAAATCCGTAGTAGTCAACATTAATCCCCCATTATATCTGCATTACTAGTTACCTTGTGATGTTAGCACAATCAAAGCAAAATGCAAAATGCCTTGCCTAATATTAGAGCGGGTATTTTTGGTGATTTATCCATTGCCTTTTTTCTCAAAAGTATATTGGTTTTATATTTTTTTATTTACTCAACTCAATAGGCCATTTCATATGTATTCACTTTTCGTTATAAACCCTACCCTATCCATTCTAGATGGCAGATTTTATAGAAAATATCTCTGTACTTATAAGTACCCACTAAATTCAATAACTTATTTATTTTCCGTCTTACAATTAAAAGCTATATAACTATATAACATACGAAACTAAAAAAGTGAATAATTCTAAAACAAATAGTATCTTAACTGCTAAATAACAACAGGAATTATTACATTTCCCTGCTCCTCACACTAGAAATAAACAAGAATTACAAATTTCTTGTTCATTTCTAGTGTGCTAATTCATCAAAAAACAAAATAGCTAAGAGCAAACAAAAAGAACAGCCTTCCGAAGAAAGCTGTTCTATGTACCCTAGATACTATTATTTGACAGCATCTTTAAGCGCTTTACCTGGTTTGAAAGCAGGCACTTTGCTAGCAGCGATTTCGATTTCTTCACCTGATTGTGGGTTACGACCTTTACGAGCCGCACGTTCACGTACTTCAAAGTTACCAAAACCGATTAATTGTACTTTATCACCCGTTGTAAGAGCTTCTTGAATTGTATCAAATACTGCTTCAACTGCTTTAGAAGCGTCTTTTTTAGAAAGACCTGCAGCTTCAGCAACAGAGTTAACTAATTCTGTTTTATTCACACCATTCACCTCCTCTCAAGGGGCATTGACTCAATCATGTAAAAAGATTATCACAACCGAAAACCCTATGCAACAATATTTATACTCCTTTTACCTAGTTTAAGCAAATATAATCCCTGTAAAACGCAAAAAAACCTTTTTGCACGGTCACAAAAAGGCTTTTTTTGTTTTATTTATAGGTTATTTGGTAATTATAAAATAAAAGTTACCATACCACGATCACCTTGGTTTACCATTCGTTCAATCGTTTGACGCATTCTCGTTTTCGCATGAGCTGGAACAGCATTTGTTTTATAAGCTATACTTTCCTTCATTACCTCATAAAGCGGTGTACCAAATAATTGGGTATTCCAAAGTGCATCTCTATCATGATAATATCCATGTTTCAAATCTTTTAATAGCTGCTGACTATGAAACTCAGACCCTATTAACGGAGCAAACTCTGCTTCCATATCGATACGTATAATATGATAAGACGGCGCATTTGCCTTCATGCGTACACCGAAGAAATTATTTTGTTTAATGATTTCTGGTGGTGATGGCTCAAGTTCTTGCGTATTAGGTAGAGTAACTCCATAACCGTCTTTTTTAGCTTTTTCGATAGCTTCATGGAAGCGTTTATGAGCCTGTCTAGCTTCCTGTGATTCTTTAATAAATAACAGCCATTCTTTTTTGGTAACCACCGGTTCATCCAAAAATTGTTCACAAATAGCTTGATATATATCATTTTTTACTTGAAGAGTAATTCTTGCACTACCCATGCCTGGATTGACATCGGTCACTTCTGCATTAGAAATATAATCTTCTTCACTTAATTTTGTTGCAATATGTTTTACATCTCTTATTTTCGTCACGGAATCACTCCATGTAGCGATAACATCATTTAAAGAGACGTTAATTGGATTCGTTTCTCCAATGACCTCCATCCAATCAGGGCGTTCCACTTCGATCGATGTAATTGGAAATTCGTAAAGTGCTTCTTTCAAAATTTCATTTACTTCTTGCACACTCATTTGATCCGCAGAAGTACTAATTACTGGTACCTGATAGCGATCCGATAGCTCTTTTTTCAGGGCCACAGTATCTTTATGCGCAGGCATTTTACTATTTATTACCACAACAAATGGCTTACCTATTGCCTGAAGTTGCTCAATTATTTCGATTTCTGCTTTTTCAGCTGCCTGCCTTGGAATACCATTAACAGAGCCATCTGTAGTGACAACAATACCAATATTTGAATGATCACGGATGACTTTATCTGTTCCAATTCTAGCTGCTTCCTGGAAAGGAATTGGCTCATTATGCCATGGCGTGTGTACTAATTTCGGACCATTTTCATCCTCATATCCCTTCACACCATCAATAATATAACCCACACAATCAGCCAGCCTAATTTGCATCGTAAGAGGCCCTTCTCCTACTGCAATTTGTGTTCCTTTAGCTGGGACGAATTTAGGTTCAGATGTCATTATTACAGGGCCTGGAGAGCTTTGAGGCAGCTCGTCCTGTGCTCGTAATCGTTCTGCTTCATCTGTAATGTTTGGCAATACCATAACTTCCATTACACGCTTTGTAAACGTTGATTTCCCTACTCGTACCGGCCCTACTACCCCAATATATACATCACCGTTTGTGCGCTCCACAATTTGCTCATATAATTGTTCTGAAATGTGAATCCCTCCTATTCTACGCAATCTATTCTATGCACGAAAAAAACGTTTCATGCTAAAAGCATCAAACGTTTTAGAAGGTTATTTTTTATCGGTTAAGAAAATGACTTCATTCTTATCATTTACTGTATACGGCAAAGAATAGGCTGGTAGAATAGCGTATTTATCCGATAATAAATAACGGATGTCATCGCCTGATTTTACTTTTGGATTATCTTCATCTAAGATTCGTTGTAATTCAATAGAATAATCAATACAAATTTCTCCACTACCTTTTACAACTAAAGGTAGATTTACACTCGAATAAGGACTTGGTACTGAAGGTGATTTTTTGTAACCCATCTTCACATAATCCATTTGATAAATATCACCAATAATTTTATCAGAGATTGGTACGAAACCATTCACACCTTTTTTTATGTTCAATTCACGAATTATTTCTGCACCTCGTAAGTCTACTAGTTTAACAAGTGGTTTTTTACTCTCTGCATCCCAAATGACATATTGATAAATCCCACCCTTTTCATAAGCATTTCCAGGAATCTTGTCTAAATGACCATTTAGTAATTTTTCGAATTGAATAGGGTACTTAATATATTGATCTACATTTTCTTCACGATTTTGGATAGGTAGCAATCCGCCTGAAGTCTTTCTAAAAGAATCTATCGCCTTTTGGACTACTATTAGTTGTGCCTCATCTGGAACTTGATTTTCAGCTCGTTCTGATTGCGGGTACATACAGCCAGATAACAGAGTAGCTATTACAGCCACCAACAATAATATTCTCGTTTTTTTCATATACTTACCTCATTTTCTTAGGATTACCATGTGAAGACGACAAACATCATCGTCAAGAAACCTATGAATAAAAATAAATATGAGATCAACGCTATAATTGAACTCACTATTGCATTTTTGATTTTATGACGACTTAAGTAAATTAACCCCATCGCTACTAACATAAAACCAATAGAATAGAAAGATATCCACATCATATCCATTGGAGAAAAAGGAGTACCATTTAGTAGGACTAAGCTTGACAACAGACCAACCACCTTTCTTAACTAGAAACCGTTTCCATTCTCACAGATGAAATTATATCACAAAAAAACAAGAGGTGAGGAAGCATCACCTCTTGTCCATATTAATAATAGAGCTTGATATCACTGCATTTTAAACAGTTTTATAACGGTTTTGTTTATCGTACAATTTTGTGACAAATATCACAATTATTCAAAGAACCCTGCCATTTCGTGTGTTTTCATACGTTGCATTAGCTTCTCTACACCTTCAGTAGCATTTTGTTCTTCAAATAGCACCTCATATAGCGCTGATGTGATTGGCATAATTACATCGTATTTCTCAGCTAGCTGATGTGCCCCTTTTGTTGTACGGACACCTTCTACAACCATGCCCATTTGGTCCAGTACTTCCTGCAATGTCATACCTTTACCAAGCATATTCCCCGCACGCCAGTTACGTGAGTGAACACTTGTACATGTGACGATTAAATCACCCATACCAGCAAGTCCTGAGAATGTTAAAGGCTCTGCACCCATTTTCACACCTAAGCGTGACATTTCTGCTAAACCTCTTGTAATAAGGGCTGCCTTAGCATTATCCCCATATCCTAAACCATCAGTTACCCCTGCAGCTAAAGCAATAACGTTTTTCAACGCACCACCCATTTCTACTCCAATAACATCTGTATTCGTATAAATACGGAAATACTGATTCATAAACAAATCTTGGACGCGCTCGGCAGATGCTAAGTTTTCACACGCTGCTGCCACAGTAGTAGGATGATGCAACACTACTTCTTCAGCATGACTTGGACCAGAAAGAACAACAATGTCTTCAATTAAAGCTTCATCTATTTCTTCTCTCATAATCTCAGAAATGCGTAATAATGAATCAGGTTCAATTCCTTTTGAAACATGGACAAATAAAATTTTACGATCTAAAGTCTTCATCATTTTTTGACAAGTTTCGCGAATACCCTTTGTAGGGACAGCCATGACAATCACGTCTGCATGTGCAACTGCATCTGCTAATATATGTGTTGCTTTTAATGTAGTTGGTAGTTGTACACCTGGTAAATACTTCGCATTTGTGTGTTGCTCATTAATTTCGTTAGCTTGTTCTTCACGATGTGACCAAAGTAGGCAATCATGACCATTTTCAGCTAATACTATTGCTAGTGACGTGCCCCATGAGCCCGCACCTAAAACTGTTACTTTATCCATGTTTGGATCCCCCCACCTAGATTTAACTATTATCCTCGGGCACGTGTAATCAAACGAATAGGCGTGCCTTCGAAATCGAATGTTTCACGAATACGATTTTCTAAGAAACGTTCATAAGAGAAGTGCATAAGTTCTGGTTCATTTACAAAGACAACAAATGTTGGTGGCTTAATTGCAACTTGAGTAACGTAGTAAATACGTAATCTGCGACCTTTATCAGTAGGAGCAGGGTTTCTTGCAACAGCATCTGCGATAACTTCATTTAAAATACTTGATTGAATACGCATAGAGTGATTTTCATTTGCTCGGTTAACAACTGGCAATAATGAATGCACACGTTTTTTCGTTTTCGCTGATACGAATACGATTGGCGCATAATCAAGGTATTGGAATTGCTCACGAATCACTTTTGTTGTATGATTCATTGTCTTTTCATCTTTTTCAACAGCATCCCATTTATTTACGACGATAATAACTGCTTTACCCGCTTCATGAGCGTAACCAGCAATTTTTTTATCTTGTTCTTGGATACCTTCTTCGCCGTTTAAAACGACTAAGACAACGTCTGAGCGTTCAATAGCTCTTAGTGCTCTAAGTACACTGTATTTTTCAGTAGTTTCGTACACTTTCCCTTTTTTACGCATACCCGCTGTATCAATGATTACGTATTCTTGTCCATCAAATTCATAAGGTGAGTCAATTGCATCACGTGTTGTACCAGCAATATCACTTACGATGACACGTTCATCACCTAAAAATGCATTTACTAACGAAGATTTACCGACATTCGGACGGCCGATTAAAGAGAATTTTATGACATCGTCACCATATTGCTCTTCATCATCTTCTGGGAAGTGTTTTGCCACTTCATCAAGTAAGTCCCCTAATCCAAGGCCATGTGAACCTGAGATTGGGAATGGTTCGCCAAATCCTAATGAATAGAAATCATACATCATTTCACGCATATCTGGATTATCAATTTTATTAACAGCTAAAACAACAGGTTTCTTTGTTTTATATAAAATTCTCGCAACGTGTTCATCAGCTAGTGTTACGCCTTCACGACCATTTGTCATAAGAATAATAACATCCGCTTCATCCATGGCAATCTCTGCTTGGTGACGAATTTGGTCTAAGAAAGGCTCTTCTCCAATATCAATTCCGCCAGTATCAATAATATTAAATTCATGTGTTAACCAATCCGCAGAACTATATATACGGTCACGTGTTACTCCCGGAATATCTTCCACGATAGATACACGTTCACCTACGATTCTGTTAAAAATAGTCGATTTACCGACATTCGGACGGCCTACGATCGCTACGACCGGTTTCGTCATAATTTATTCATCCTTCCAACTTCTAATAGTACATATTATACAACAAAAAAGGCGATGGTACCTTATAAGTTCCCCATCACCAACAATTCAAGTCATCATATATGTATATATTACAATGATACACAGGGCATTACAAGAAAAAAACAGGCGGATGTGAGAAGAACCCGCCTGCTCCATATAGTTTTTTGTTGCATTTAACGTTTTTTATTCAGAGAAATTTTTTAATTTGTCACCAATAACATCTGCAAAAGAGAAGCCTGATGTTTCTTCAGGTAGTTCGTAGTCAGTAAAATCTTCCTCTTCAGCATTTTCAAGCAACGCTTTAATACTCAACGATAAGCGGCTTTCGTCTTTATTGACATCTAGCACTTTCACTTCTACTTCTTGACCTTCTTTTAGTACTTCATGTGGTGTTGTAATGTGCTTATGTGCAATTTGAGATATATGCACTAAGCCTTCAACACCCGGGAACACTTCAACAAAAGCTCCGAAGTTTACTAATCGTTTAACAGTACCTGTTAATACAGCGCCTTTTGGTGCTTTCTCTTCTACTTCTTCCCATGGTCCAGGCAAAGTTTCTTTAATAGAAAGTGAAATACGTTCGTTGTCTTTGTCTACAGACAATACTTTTACAGTTACCTTTTGACCTTCCGAAAGAACGTCTGACACATTTTCCACATGCCCATGAGATACCTGTGAAATATGGACTAAACCATCTACACCACCAAGATCGATGAATGCACCAAATGAAGCCAATCGTTGAACGGTTCCTTCTAATACGTCACCTTCATGAATACCGCCTAATAATTGCTCTTTTTTAGAAGCTTTTTCACCTTCTACGATTGCTCGATGAGATAAGATTAGTCGGTTTTTCTGTTGATCCATTTCAACAATTTTAAAGGCCATAGTTCTACCTTTGTAATCTTCAAATGATTCAACAAAATGATCTTCTACAAGAGACGCTGGTACGAAACCGCGGACACCTAAATCTATCACTAGGCCGCCCTTCACGACATCTTTTACTTCTGATTCAATTACTTCACCATTTTCAAACTTGGTTGTTAACACTTTCCACGCATGAATAGCATCTACTCTACGTTTTGAAAGCACATAGTTCTCTTCTTCTACTTTTGTAATGATTAATTCAAATTCATCGCCGACTGAGACTGCGTCGGAAGCTTTATCAACATGCAAGCTTGATAGCTCACTGATTGGTACGACACCATCAAATGGTGCACCTTCAATTGATACGGTTACTGCCTTTTCTTCAACTTGAGCAACGATACCTTTGACGATATCTCCCTCACGGAATTCTTGACCTTGATTCAAGTTCATTTCTTCAGACATATGTAATCCTCCTTCACAACGTTCCATCTCTATTTTATTCCAATTCTCTTACAAAAACAAAAATTAACTCTTTTTTATTGGAAGTTTTTTAATTTTTCTTATAATGTTCATCGAGTAACTCTTGAATACTCGCCATAATGACCTCTGTTACTTCTTCTGCTTTTGCTCGACGTTCTCTATAAGGTGCGATATCAATTGGTTTACCATAGACCACTTTTAAGCGTCTGAATGGCTTGTAAGGCCCAATAATGGCACATGGCATTACATTTGCTTCGCCTTTTAATGCGAAAAATCCTGCACCTGAAAAACCTTTACCAAGAGTACCTGTTTTGTTTCTTGTACCTTCAGGGAAAATACCAACTACTTGACCTTGTTTCAATAAATCAAGAGCAGTGCGCAACGCTTGGCGGTCGCTTAACCCACGTTTAACTGGAAATGCATGAACACTTGGTAAAATACTTTTCAAAATAGGTAATTTAAAAAGCTCTTCCTTTGCCATAAAATTCACCGGTCTAGGAGAAGTAATTCCTACAACAGGTGGATCAAGTGCATCTATATGATTGGAACAAAGTAAAATGCCTCCCTCTTTCGGGAAGTTCTCAAGGCCAATCACTTCCATACGGTAAATCGGTTTTAAAGCGGTAAAGACAACAGATTTAGCAAATTGGTAAAAGTCCATCTTATGCCATCCTTTCACGCACTAGTTTTAAAATAGCATCTGCTGCTTGTTGAATAGACAGCTCAGTAGTATCTAAGAAAATGGCATCTTGTGCTTGCACTAGTGGAGAAGCTTCTCTTTCACTATCTAATTTATCACGTAGTGCAATCTCTTCTTGTAATTGCTCAATAGTAGAAACAATACCGCGTTGTTTATTATCTTCAAAACGACGACGTGCACGTTCTTCAACAGTTGCAGACATGTATAATTTCAATTCGGCATCTGTTAAAACAGCTGTTCCGATATCACGACCGTCCATAACAACTCCGCCTAATTTCGCCATTTCTTGTTGGCGATGAACCATAATTTCACGCATAGCCGCATGTGCGGCTACTTTAGAAACATTACTCGTTACTTCATTTGAACGAATTTCTTGAGAAACATCTTGACCATCTAAAAATACTAGCTGTCCATTTTCTGAAGGTTTTAACGTAATGTCAGTCTTACCTAATAAGTTTGTTACACTTTCCGCATCTTCTAAATTTATATTTTCTTTCAATGCTTTTAATGTAAGAGCTCGATACATAGCACCTGTGTCAATGTATGTATAACCTAGAGCTTCTGCTGCAATTTTAGCAATTGTACTTTTACCTGCTCCAGCAGGGCCGTCAATTGCGATTTGAATATTCTTTTTCACGGTTTCAACCCCTTCTTTCCGTAATATTGTATCACAACCGAAATGCTGAGGCGACACGTTTGACTACGAATCGTGTAGTGCTTAAAAACCAAAATCTTGCTATAACTTTCGTCACTTAAAATAATCACTATCATTACTCTATAGCTGCTATTTAAAATATTAGCAAAAATAGTGTAGCGGTTATACTTTAAATCCACTACTTCACATATTCCCCATTAAAATAAAAAGTCCTCTAAAATTCAGAGGACTCTTTGATAATTAAAAAGCTGTTTCTTTTTTTCGCATTAATAGCTGTCGTTCAAAACAGAAGCGCACTAAATATTGACGATCCAACTCATCTGTATCAGTAAAGTGCAACGGTGCAATAACACTGTCTTCTCTTTCAATAATTCGAATAACTGATGCTCTCGTTTGAATATATTTAACATCCTTATTAGAAAAAGGTAAAGCAATCGTCATATCAAATTCATCATTTTCTTTAAATGCCACTTTTTGATTTAAAATGATCGCTAAACCTCCAGCACTAATGTCTTCTGTGACAAATTGATAATATTCATCATTGAAGCGTACTGCGACATCCACAGGTGTTAAGACACGAACGAACTCTCTGCGTTGTATTTTATAAATTTCTTCGTCAGTTGGAAAGGACAACGTAATCATCGGAATATTCGCTTTTACCCTTCCAAGTACTTCTGTTTTGAAAGCATGGGCTATTTTCTCTTCATCAATAAAAGATGCACGGAATTGACTGCCCCTAGATAAAAAGGAAGTCCTATTAGTAGTTGTACTTACTGGATAGTCAATATAAATATTACCATCCTTCTGTTCCACAACTTTACATTTAAAACGTTCCATAGATTCTGAATTGATGGGTTCTAACGTGATTAATGTACCAATTTTAAGTTCCATGTCAATCTCCCTTTATGCCACTTTAGTAGTGGTTTAATTATGACATGGATTGTTAAATTATGCTAGAGACAATACAATATACCCCTTGCACTTGGTCTATAATTTTTCATTCTTGATGATTTCGCCCGTTTCTGTATCTACCAGTACTCTAAACGTATGTGGAACATTCTTATTGTAATAAACAACTGTCAACTCGTAGCACAAACGTTCTTCCATTTTATCGTTTTCACTATAAGATAACGCTTCTTCTACGATTTCAACATTTTTATCGAAAAACGTTTTCCAATCAATTTTTTTCATTGGTTGATCTTTTAATGTTTCTTTTTGAATATATTCCATACCATTAATCCCAATGATTTCACCGTTGTCTTTTGCAATTTTCACTTGTACGCCATCGGCATATACTTTCGCTTTATTAGATGGATTAATACGTACATAATTTAAATGCCATGCCATTGTATTTTCTCTAGATGCTTCAATTTTAAGATCATCGAAGCCTAGTTCTTTCATCTGTTTATTAGCCTTGTTAATAAGTTCTTCTTGGCTTAATGTACTTTTATCTACTGGTCGTTCCACTAAAAACGATAATAAGTGTCCGCCTTTTTTCGTAATATCTGCATAACCTAACCTAATTCCTTCATGGAAAGTAATATGATAGAACGGATATGGAGCTGTTTTTGCACTTTTTTCAATACGAATTGTTGCTTTTTCATATTGCGGGAACATTTCTTTAAAACGTGCTAAAGCTTCTTTTTCTGTAATAACTTTATCATTTAATGCTATTAAATCTTTTTTCTTTTGATTATCCGTTTCACTTGATGTTAACGGAAAATCACTTTCTGCATATGATTTTACCGTTGCAGATAAGTTCGTAAAATTATTTTTTACATCCATATTGGATAGTTGATCTAGCCATTTATTATAATGCTTATCTTCTTGTAATAAATGCGCTGTAGCAACGTCCCACTCACTTGAGAAGGAACTTAAATTTGAAGCTACATTGGAAATACTTTTATTCCAATTTGCTTTCGATTCTTCAGAAGTCATTGTTAATTTCGCTTGATTACCTAAACGCCCTAAATAATTCATCCATTGCGTTGTAAAGTCACGATCTAGCGGTAAACCTCCAATTGTTTGACGAATATCTGAAGATAAACGCCAAACATCTTGTAATGAATCATTTAATGCAGTAGGGTCACTAAAAAGAAGGGATTGCTGCACTGCTTTTTGTAGCTCATTTAGTTGGCTAGAAGCATCTGACATCTGATTCGTATATTGAGCATGTAATAACTGTTTTAAATTTGTTTTTTCCTTTGCAGACGTGTAACTAAATACCGAAAGAACTATAACAGCATAAACAAGAAAGAATGTTAACTTTTTCAATCAAGCACCTCCTATAAGCAAAAAATATGCTGGCCTATTGTTTTGATTTGTGGTCTTGTCCAAATCCATTCACTAGTAGCTGTTTTTGGATTAAAATAATAGAGCGCATTTTCAGTAGGATCCCAACCGTTCATCGCATCAATTACTGCTTCCATTGCACGATCATTAGGTGTTAGCCAAATCTGACCATCTGCAACTGCAGTAAAAGCTCTAGGTTGGAAAATAATACCCGAAATCGTATTTGGAAATTCAGGACTATCTAATCGATTTAAAATAACAGCTGCTACAGCAACTTGGCCTTCGTATGGCTCACCTCTGGCTTCACCGTAAACCGCATTGGCCATTAATCTCAAATCTTGATCTGAAAATTTAGTTGGTAGTTGTGTATTAGATTGTGCACCTGTTCCCTGTTGAACTTGCTGTTCTAATGGTTTACCACCATAATGCGTAAATCGATTACCCTTTTTTAACTGCTCCATTACAAATTCTTTATTATAATTTGAAGCATTAGTTAATTTTTTCTTCGTCGTTGTACCAGCCATTCCATCAACTTTCAAACCGTATTTTTCTTGGAAGTTTCTTAGGGCCCAATACGTGCCATAACCAAACTTACCATCAATTTTCCCGGTATAAAAACCGATATATTGCAATCTTGCTTGCAATTCAATTACATCATCGCCATTGGCTCCCCTTGCAATCACTTGATTAGAAAATGCTTCTCCGCGATGCACATCGTTCATTGCGAAAATAGTGAAAGTCATAAGTATGATGAGAAGTACTTTAAAAAGTCTCATTGATTGTGAGCCTCCTTTTTCGTAGAATGTCTCAATCTACGTTTTTTATACAAAACCACATAAAAAAATGCCAAGAGAAGTAGATTATTTCTCTCGGCACTTATATTTTTTTTTGAGCATATAGATGTTGAATTAAGTGATTGTGGGCTTGTTTTACTTTTCTTAGCCCAAACCACCATAAAAACAACATAAAAGGAATCATTAAATATGACCAATGATCTTGAAAAAAGAAGATTAAATTGTATGCGTTGTGAAGTAGAATAGGTGCAAATAATGCAACTGCGATATATTCATTTACTTGTTCTTTCTTAGAAAATTTCGATTTCCCTAAATAATAACCCATGACGACACCAAATAACGCATGGCTGGAAACCGGCATTAACGCACGTAAAAATGCAGTGTTTACACCGTATGAAAGTAAGTATAAAATATTTTCTACTGTCGCAAAACCTAATGAAATGGCGACACCATATAAAATCCCATCATATGGATCATCAAACTCAACATGATGGTAAATGGCAATCATTAAGATCAACCATTTAAAAAATTCTTCAACGACTCCAGTAAAGACGACATTTTCCAAGATTGGGTTTGAAAAAATCTGCTCTTCTTGAAAAACGTACTGTAAAAATAGAATAGGGAACGTTAAGATTGCACCATATATAAATGTATGGAACAATGTTCTCCGAGGCTCCGTAGCCATTTGATTTCGTAGGTAAAAAAAGCTAAACAGCGCGAGGCCAGGAGCAATCGCCACTGTTAATAGGATAAACATGTAGTTGCTCCTTTCAATCGATGTCTATTTATTATACCATTCATAACATCTAGCAAAAGTAATCCAAGGAGGATTTGTCATGAAAAAAACAATTTTATTAATACATACAGGTGGAACGATATCAATGCATGTAAATGAGGAGTCAGGTGCTGTTGTTCCAAAAGAAACTAATCCATTAATCGTAGAAAGTAAAAAACTAAGTCAGTATGCTGATATTATAGAATTAGATGCTTTTAATTTACCTTCTCCTCATATGACACCTATTGAAATGCTCAAATTGAAAAATTTTATTTTAGAAGCAGTCAGTAAGCAAGTAATTGATGGTGTTGTCATCACTCACGGTACTGATACTCTAGAGGAAACAGCTTATTTCCTTGATTTAACAATGAATTTGGAAATCCCTATTGTCTTAACAGGAGCTATGCGCTCTTCTAATGAATTAGGGGCTGACGGGGTTTATAATTTAGTTGAAGCAATGAGAGTTGCTATTTCAGAAGATGCAAAAAATAAGGGTGTACTAGTTGTTATGAATGACGAAATTCATGCAGCTGCTAACGTTACAAAAACTTCAACTTCAAATGTTGGCACTTTCCAAAGTCCACAGTATGGACCACTCGGACTTATTACTAAAACAATGATTCATTTTCACCACGCTCCTTTGCAAAAACAATATGTAGAAGTTTCTACAATTGAAAAAAAGGTCGCCTTATTCAAAGTATATGCAGGAATGGAAGCTGACCTTTTATTGTCGGCAATAGATAGTGGTTACCATGGTGTGGTATTAGAAGGTTTAGGCCAAGGTAACGTCCCACCAGCTGTCGTATCTGGCATTAAAGCACTGCTCGATCATCAAATCCCAGTCGTTTTAGTTTCACGCTGTTTTAACGGTATTGCACAAGGCGTTTACGGTTATGAAGGTGGCGGCAAAATGCTTGAGGATATGGGTGTCATTTATGCTCCAGGAATTAGTGGCCAAAAAGCTCGTCTAAAACTTTTAATCGGCTTAAATCAAGTACATTCCCCTATTGAAGTTGCACATTTCTTTTAATAATTTTTCTACTTTCATCATTATCAATAATATTTAAATAAAAAGGGATGTCTACCAAGTCTGATTTCGACTCATTGACGACCCTTTTTGAAAATCAAGAATGTTGATTGAACAGCATTCTTGATTTTTTATTTAGTTCTTTCTGGATGAATTAACCGCTTTGGAAAGGCCATTTATAATCTTTAAAAAGCTCTCTCAATATCATTAGTGCTTATTTGGATGCTTTAACTTTCAATTCCATTTAATTTACTTCATTTATAATCTGTTGAATTATTTTCATACTCTCTATATCTTTTTGTCTAAGTTTTCTTCCTGTTCCTAATTTATGATCCTTCTTTTCTTCAAGTAATTGGTGTGGACTTAACACACAAACTGACACACCCTGTAAATTATAAAATTTCGTAGATAAAGCATCAGACCTCCATATCCATTCTGGAAAACCATTTGCTATAATGTCCCCCTCTTCTGAACGCTTTACGAAAACTATACTCACATCAACATCATTTTTAATAAAATCAGTTTGAAACTCGCTAACTGGAAATATCTGAAAGCCCGCATGCTCAAGTGCTTTTTCCAACTGTTCTCGATATTGTATCCAAGTAACAAAATCAATATCAGAGTGTGGCCGAATAATCCTTCCAAGTAAAAAGTCTATAGCCCATCCCCCTCTTAACCATAAATTATTATTAAGAGCTAAACTAATTCCATTTATCTCATGAATTATTCTTAACTGGGACTGTGTTTTATCAAACTCTTGAACAATGTTTTTGCTTTCCACCTTTATACACATCCTTTTATTTTTTTACCTACTTAAATATATTCTCTTAATTTTTTATATTTTGCGGATGACATTGTGTAAAAATATATTAATAGAGATTTTGAAAACGCTTTTAATGTAGACTTACTTGAGAACTAGTTGCCCTAAACGATACTTAGTTTTTGGCTTTTAATGCTTCATGAAATATATTGCATATATGTAAAAGGGGGTTCATATGGAAAACATTTTCATGTTCGTTCTTATATCAGCTTTATTAGTAATGGTCCCTGGGGTAGATTTATTATTGGTTATCAAAAACACTATCTTATACGGTAAAAAAGCAGGTCATTTTACGACTTTAAGTATTGTAGCAGCTTTATTTGTTTGGACACTAATCGCTGTTTTAGGCTTAGCTGCTATTGTAGCGAAATCATTATTTTTATTTAATTTAATTAAGTATTTAGGGGCTGCTTATTTAGTATGGATGGGAATTAAACCTTGGCTATCAAAAGGTTCCTCTCCAATTGGGTTATCTGATAAAAAACACGAAATTGGAACTACTGAGTATTCCACAAAGGCACATAAATCATGTTTTTACCAAGGAATACTAACTGATTTACTCAATCCAAAAACCTTAATTGTATATATGACACTGATGCCACAATTTATAAATACGAATGGTAATATTATTTTTCAATTATGCATTCTTGCAGCAATACTAATGGCTTTAGCAATTGTATGGTTTATCATTGTTGTCTATGTACTAAATATTATTCGAAAATGGTTTATGAAACCGGGCGTTCAAAATATATTTAACAAAACGACAGGAGTAATGCTTGTCTTCATTGGTGTAAGATTAGCTCTAGAGGAAAAAGCCATATAAAAAGAGCCAGTCACCTTCTATAATAGGTTGACTGGCTCTTTTCCGGAGTAATCATTGTAATAACTACATTGTTTTGCTCGATTGCTTAAGGAATTGGTTAATACCTTACCTGTTTATGACTGCCTTATCCTATTTATAGTAAAAGCTGTCTCTTAGTCAAAAAGACTAGTGAGACAGCTTTTTTTATTTCTCTTGAATGTAGTTGGCAATGAGATTACCGTGGAAACGGCCATTTTCAATGAAAATTTCATTAGCATTATTTCCTGCTGCAATTACACCCGCGATAAATAAGCCTGGAACATTCGTTTCCATTGTTTCAGGATTATAAGTTGGGCGTCCTGTTTCACTGTCTACTGTAACGCCCATAGCACGGATGAAATCATGATCTGGATGGTAACCTGTCATAGCAAAGACAAAATCATTTTTCACTATAAATTCCTTACCTTCTTTTGATAAAATAACTTCATCTTCTTTGAAGGCAATAACATTTGTCTCAAACATCATTTCTATTTCACCGTTACGCACAAGGGCATCGAAGTCTGGCAGTACCCACGGTTTAATACTTGGTGAGTATTCTGCACCTCTATAAACAACTGTTACACGAGCACCTGCTTTATGAAGGGCTAATGCAGCATCAATTGAAGAATTCTTCCCACCAACTACTAATACATCTGTATCAAAATAGGGGTGAGCTTCTTTAAAATAGTGATGGACTTTAGGTAGTTCTTCCCCTTCAATCCCCATGTAATTTGGATGATCATAATAACCCGTTGCGATAATGACATATGGAGTTATATATTGATCTTTATCTGTTTTAACTTCGAATGTACCGTTCTTTGGCGTTACATTAAGAACCGTTTCAAAGCGATTAATTTGAATGTTTTTACGTTTTACTACTTCACGGTAGTATACTAAAGCCTGATTTCGTTTCGGTTTAGGCTGTTCAATGATAAATGGTACATCTCCAATGGCTAACTTTTCACTTGAACTAAAGAATGTTTGATGTGTTGGATAATTGTAAATGGCATTTACAATATTTCCTTTTTCAATCACTATTGGTTGTAACCCAATTTCTTGTAATGAAATCGCTGCTGCTAAACCACATGGCCCGCCACCTACGATAATTGCATCTATTTGACGCATGAACCTTCACTCCTCATAAATAAACATCTCCTATAAACAAGGAGATGTGACACTGTATACTCTATTAACATCTCTATTATACGCCCATCCATAAAAATTTTCTTGGTTCTTGCACTTTTTTTCGACAACGTAATGTAAAATTTAACTGTTTTTTCTACAGAAATAGAACTGGCTCTACAAATATGTAGAATCAGCTCAGTTTTACTGTTGGTTTTTCGAGAGCGAAATATAACAATAGCCACCATTATTTGAAATAAGAAAAATCGTATCCCTTTGATCATAGAAAAGCAACCGGTTATTGAAACCATTCAAATGCTAGTGCAATTAAATAAAGCGGAACTCCAACAATAAACATCCCCGCAAAAAGGTAAGAAATACTTGTGAAAATAAATTTAATAAAATCATAAATAGCACCAGCTAAGTCATCAATAAGCCTTAACATCTCTAGCCTCCTTATTAAGAACATGTCTAGATGAAAATAAAGTAAATCGATATGAGGAAACAATAGCTTAATAAATTGATTCGGCATGCTCCCCAATATACCTGCTTTAATAAAATTTGGCGTATTTTCCAAACAGCTATTCAGCATGATGTTCATTCTTTTATTATGAATTTGCTCCTATCCTTAAAAGGATAGATATATCAAAAAATACAAATATAACTTTCGACAAAAAAAGCAGACAATGACTAAAATGTCACTGTCTGCAATAGAACTTCTCCCTGAATGTTGGTGAATAATGAAACAACCACAATGTTAGGAAGATGAGAGTACTAGGTATTCTTTAGAATCATTTCACTTTACCAATCATTATCAGATATCTATTCAATTTTATAACTATAGTTATTGAGGGATCGCCAAGCTCGTTCCAACTACAACATTATCACTAGTTAAGCCATTTGCTTGTTTAATCTTCGCAATGCCATCTACACTACCGTAATACTTCATGGCTATGTTATAAAGTGTATCCCCTGTTTGAACAGTATGTAAACGACCACTCGCCTGCGCTTGTTGATAAGCTTCTGAAGGAGAGGTTGTATTGGTTTTAGTAGTCTGTCCGTTATTATTTGGATTTGTTATAACAGAATCCTTTGGAGGTTCTACCACTGTATTGTCATCCTTCTTTGTGGGTCCATCCACTTTGTCTTTGATTGCTTTCTTTTCTTCTTTAGCTTTTTCTTTTTCCTTCTTGTCTTCCGCTTTTTCTTCAGCTTTTGCTTGTGTATTTGCTTTTGTATTGGTTTCAAATTTCACATGGTCTTTTTCTAATTCCGTTTCTTCATTACCACCCTTGTCATAGAAAAAACCTACATAAATAAGGATAGATATTGGAATTGATATAAAGATAACGGCTAAAATCGTTGGTAATGGATTAATACGTCGTTTCTTTTTCTTTTTATTATTACCATGAAGCTGACTACGGGTCATTCTCGAAGGGTTTTCGTTATTCTCGGAATCGAGCTTTAACTTAATGGTTTGACGATGCTCTTCTATCTTTTCGCGATAATCCTTTTGAGCCATCTTAACCCCTCCTTTTTCACTAGTACTATTCTATATTATGACGAAATACAACATAAAAGTAAATGTACGTTCTGTTAAAGATTCGGCAATAAAGCAGTCAATCTCTCTTCCCATGAAGTTATTCCCTGCATTTCTAAATGCTTTCTCTCCTTCAAAATTGCACCAACTTCTATACCGCAATGATGGCAACAATGAGCAGGTTTTTCTTCTAATGACTGCCCGAAATAATGTAGTAACTGCTCTCGTATACATTTCTCTGCTGTTACAAGTTCTTTCATTTCATCTACTTGATGCACTTTACTAAAACGAATTGCAGTAAGCTTTTGCTGCACTTCTTCTGGCTTCAAACTTTGCATCCAATAAGAAAGTACACGAAATCCAGTTTCACTTATTTGATGTTGATCTAGCATAATTGCTGGGTTTTCACCTTGTTGCATGTAAGCTGCATACTGTTCCACATGGCGTTGCTGAGGTAAATCTTCTGTGACGATAAATTTCGTCATATCCTCATCATTTGGAACATAAAGCAATATTGACAGTGCGTCCTGTCCATCACGTCCTGCACGCCCTACCTCTTGCATATAGTTGGCTACAGTAGATGGTATATGATCGTGAATGATTTGACGAACATTATCTTTGTGAACCCCCATACCAAAAGCGTTAGTTGCACAAATCCATTCGAGCTGCCCAGCCAAAAATTGTTGTTGGATAAATTGTCGATCTTCTGCCTCCATCCCCGCATGATATGCTGCTGCTCGAATACCATTAGCTAAAAGTTGCTCCGCATAGATACCCGTTTTTTTACGGGACTGTGTATATATGATCCCTGGACCACAAGTTTTTAAGACATGATCCACTATCCATGGGGCTTTTTCAACGGCGTTTTCAAGTTGTACTACATCATAATGTAAATTTAAACGGTCCACAGAATGAATATATTCAAAAGGTTCTTTCATATGCAAATAATTCTTCATATCTTTTACAACTTGCTCTGTTGCAGTGGCACTTAATGCTAAAATTGGTGGGCGTTTTGTATTATCTAACCAGTCCGTAATTTTCAAATAATCTGGTCTAAAATCAAACCCCCATTGAGAAATACAATGCGCTTCATCTACAACAATTAACCCTAACTGCAATTCTCTAAGTGCACCCTGTACTTGTGGATTCATCAACATTTCCGGTGAAGTAAAAATGAATCGATATTGCTGTAAATGCTGCAATACATTTCGTTTCTCAGACATTTGCAAAAATGAATTTAATGCTACAACACGCTTTTCACCAAATCGTTTTAATTGCTCTACTTGATCTTGCATTAACGATAACAATGGAGAAATGATTAATATCGGCTTATTTAATATATATCCCGGTAATTGATAACAAAGTGACTTTCCCATTCCAGTAGGTAATAGAGCAATCACATCTTGATTTTCAATGACTGCTTCTATTACTTCCTTTTGACCAGAGCGAAATGTTGAATAACCAAAATATTGTTGTAACAGCTGCTCCAAATTTGTCATTTCACATTTCTCCTTTCGCCGCAAGAATGAGCCTGATTTGGAAATAAGAAAGTTCAGGAACGGCATCACGTAATACTTTTAATTTTTTACTATTTGTATGTTTTACAGCATGTACAATTGCCTCAACATCTTGAGATGCCACAAATTGTCCAAGTGGAAACTGCGACATTGACATCGCCATCTCTACGAAATGATCTTCAATCGTACTTTCTTTCAAATGACGTATCATAGCAATTTGTTCTAACGTAAAACCTTGTTGAAATAAGTTTGCAGTTTTTTGAGATGACTCTGTTAATAGTTGTTCAATACGCACTCCTTCAGCCAGTTGTGACAAATAGCGCTTGGGCTCTTCATATAAAGCATCTAACCACATATGCAGTGCTTCTATATAAGCTAGTTGAACATCTAACAAAGAACGATTTTGTTCCCTAGCAAGCTGTTGCCAAGTCCAGCCAGGTGTATTAAATCCACTTAAACGATAGAGTAAAAGACTTAGTGAGGAATCTTCAACATCCAACTTATTAAGAGAATCTGAGATTTCAACTCTTATAGCCTGATAAAACGTGTCTGATTTATATTTATTTTTTACTAAAAATTTTTTTACCCATAATTGAATATCTTCATCTTTCTGGATAGGAGCAAACGATTTTATTTCCTGTACTGAATATGACAATGATTGTATGACTAATGATAATCTTTTAAAAAAGATATGCTCATTTCCGCGATAATACCATCCATTAAAATGCATAGATTTACTTTTTTCAAGTACCTCTAAACCGGTATTTGTTAGTATAAAATACTGTTCATCTCTATATGTAGCATAGCCTAATTCAATTAGTTGCTCTGCATGCTCCATATATTTTTCTTTTGTGAGTTTAGGTGTTAAGCCGAAAAAGGAATGGAGATTAAAATTCCCTACATCTTGAATTGTTTGTCCTGAACGTTTTCCTTTTAGCAAATGAAAACCCGCTGAAACGGAGCGTTCACCTCCAAATTTATGAAAAATCTGCAACAAAATTTGTTGTATGTACAATGCGATTTCCCCCATGAATAAGTAATTTTGGTTGAAATGTGTTGAAAAGCACTTTAGAATGAAAAGGAAGCTAATTAGGAGCGATTGTATAAAGGAGAGAGAAGCATGGCGAAATTTACCATTGTTGATAAAGATACATGTATTGCATGTGGTGCTTGCGGCGCTGCTGCACCAGATATTTATGATTATGACGACGAGGGTATTGCCTTCGTTATTCTAGATGATAACATGGGAACTGAAGAAGTTCCAGATGATCTAATGGAAGATATGCAAGATGCTTTCGAAGGATGTCCTACTGATTCAATTAAAGTAGCTGACGAGTCATTCGAAGGCGATGCATTGAAATACGAATAGTATTACTGTACAGTGGCTATTTTCACTTTTTGTGGAAATAGTCTTTTTTATCTTTTTATATATTAAATTATTTTCAAAAGCTGGTCCTCTAATGTCATTTGATTACGAAGTGAGCGAAATTATTTTTATCTTTATAGCTATTATGTTAGGTATGGTATCAGCTGAATTGCTTATAAATGTCTTCCGTTTCGAATAGAGAGAGAAAAAACTGCAGAATTGCTTCTGCAGCTTTTTAATAACTTTTCGTCCGATCACGTTTCATTAAATAACTAATAAGTAATAATGCAGATCCTGCACCTAGCTGAGTAAACCAAGTAATATTAACAAGTGGGCCTAGCTCATCAGTAAAGTAAAGAATAGCTATAAACAAGCCGAACGTTACTAGTCCCAAAACTCCTGATTTAACGATAGTTCTTTTCGACATTTTTTCTTCAAAGGCACCTTGTTTTAACTGCTTCAATATTACATAAAGTAAGCCCGAACCTATTGCAACAACTGCAATGACATTTATAATAGACGAATATAGATAAATCTGATCTGATTTTGTGAAATAGCGACCAATCGCTCCAATAATAATGAACCAACCGATTATGTCACATAAAATTTCCGCACCAAAAGTAACAAGACTTCCCTTCTTTTCTTTCGGCAATGCATCCACTATTTCTTCGGCATACACTTTCGGATTAGTACCAAAAACATCACTCGCTGTTTTCCCTTCCGCTTGAGCTAATAATAAATGGTCGAGGATCTCTGTTAATACTTCCTCTGATTGACGTTCAGAGAGTAATAAATGCGCTCTAATATAGACGAGTAATTTATCAAAATAGATTTCATTTTCTTTCGTTAATAACTTACGTTTTTCATTATTATCTGATATTAACTTCTTCACTATAACCATTTTCACCAATCCCTTTTCAATAGTCGTTCACACTACTTAGAATTTTATAAGATATAGAATTAATTATCTGCATATTAACCATTTTCTTTCATTAGCTTTCCTACAGCATCAGCAATACCGAGCCATTCCGAGCGAATATCATTTAATGCTTCTTTGCCCGCTGTTGTAAGTTTATAATATTTACGATTCGGACCTGAATCTGAAGGTCTCATTTCACCTGTAATTAAATCATTCTTTTGAAGTCGTAGTAGTACCGGATAAATTGTCCCTTCACTGACATCAGATAGACCTACCGTTTGTAGCTTTTTTGATAGCTCGTAGCCATAGACAACTTCATTTTCAATCACTGCCAATATACAGCCATCTAATATGCCCTTTAGCAGTTGACTTCTAATTGTCACCATATTCAACTCCTCTCAGTACATTGCAAGACAAGGTACTAAGTAAATAAAATACTACTTTGCATAACAAAGTAGCTACATTGACTATATATTGTTATGGTTTGATTGTCAACTACATGGTTATACAAAGTAGTTAAATCATTAGTTGCATTAAGCACTAATTTAGGGTAGAATTTTAGTATCAGGTACTAATAGTAACTATATAAGGAGGCTATTATGGAGAACTTATTACAATTAAAAGATAAAAATATCGTCGTAATGGGCGTGGCAAATGATCGTAGCATTGCATGGGGAATCGCAAAATCTCTTTTCGAAGTCGGCGCTAACGTCATCTTTACATATCGAAAAGAACGATCTTTAATGAAATTGGAAAAGTTAATGGCAGGTTATGAAGACCAAGAAGCTACTTTCATCCAATGTGATGTGAATAGCGATGAAAGTATTAAAGCTGCTTTCGATACAATTGGTGCTAAAGTTGGTACAATTCATGGTATCGTACATTCAGTGGCATTTGCAAACGCAGAGGATTTAAAAAACCGTTTCCTTGAAACTTCACGTGATGGCTATGCTTTTGCACAAGACACAAGTGCCTATTCACTAATTGCAGCTGCAAAAGCTGCACATCCTTATATGACTGAAGGCGGTTCAATTGTAACAATGAGTTATCTTGGTGCTGAACGTGTCTTAGAAGGATACAATGTAATGGGTGTTGCTAAAGCAGCTCTTGAAGCATCTGTAAGATATTTAGCAGCGGATATCGGTGCTGATAATATTCGTGTTAATGCGATTTCAGCTGGTGCAATTAAAACATTAGCAGCAAAAGGTGTACCTTCATTCAACAAAATTTTAAACCGAATTGAAGAAAGCGCACCATTAAAACGGAATGTTACACAAGCTGAAGTAGCTGATATGACAATCGTTATGCTGAGTCATTTATCTCGTGGTGTCACTGGAGAAACGATTTATATTGATGGTGGCTATAACATTATGGGGATTTAATTTTAAAACGCACTCATAAGAGTGCGTTTTTTTGTATGTCTTACTAGTCTATTAAGTTACAACTTCTCAGAAATATATCATGGCCAAAACCGTGAATGAAAACTAATACAATAATTAAAACATAACCAATCACAACAATTGAAATAGTACCCATGCCAAAATACTTTACAGGTCCATTTTCTTTGGATTTTACTCCTTTAATTCCAAACCAAAAACTTGCGATCCAAGAAGCAATCCCCCATTTAAAATCATTTAGACCTCCTAAGATTTAATAATGATCATTCTGGATATAATCGATTACCTCGTCAATGTAAGATTCTATAGGCTGAAAGGTATCTATCTTTAAACATTTTATCTCTTCGGGTTTTTTACTATTTTGCATCGTATATAAAAAATCCTCTTCTGAATTTATAGAGGCGATCTGGCTCAGCTTGCGATTTCTTGAAGCTAACCGATGATTAATTTCTCCAAAATCATTTAGAAAGCACTCCACATATTTATAAGTTACATTATGCTTCTTCTGTAGTGATAGTCCTCTTTCAATTAATTCATCATACAAGCATGGACTATCAAGAATCACATTATTGCCTAGTCCAAGATAATAATCGATTAACTGCCAATCGATTTCATAAGAAATAGAGCCCGTTGTTTTTCTATCTAAAGTTACAGTGCTACTCGTTAATAAGGCAGATTTAATGATGTCATGATCAACTATAATCGCTCCTGTACGCTTTGCAATAGCTTGCGCAAGTGTGGATTTACCTGAACCAGGAAATCCAGACATTTGAATGAAAAACACTGTTCCATAACCCCTTACTCTACCAAACTAGGTGAAGTTTATCTTTATAAAAATGAATAGCACGCTCGTATTCTTTAATACTTTCATCTTTTGTAGACGTTATAATCACATCAAGTAGTTGTCCAATAGAATCTTCGTGCTTTTTTAAATTAAATAAGGTCATTGCGTAGAACACTTGAAGCGCTTTGAAATCCGGATATTTTGTGATACCTTCTTGAAATACTTTTTCCGACTTCTGATATTCTCCAATTGTTCGAAAAGTACTTCCTAAGCCAAGATAAGCGTTAGGCTCATCT
Source organism: Viridibacillus sp. KH_047 (assembly GCF_057838945.1). NCBI lineage: Bacteria > Bacillati > Bacillota > Bacilli > Caryophanales > Caryophanaceae > Viridibacillus > Viridibacillus sp. KH_047. The sequence continues at coordinate 3,029,772 of NZ_CM174479.1, forward strand.
TGATTATCTAATCCAAGTAAGATAGCTTTTTCATAGTAAGGTATGGCTTCATTTTCAAGACCTAGAACATCAAAGCTCCATGCAGTTTGATAATTAACATATGCATCTTCTGGAAAATCATGTTGTATATTCATCATTAATTGATTGGAGTCTTTTAATAAATTATTGGCTCGTAGTTTCAAAACCTTCTCTAGTCTTTGCATATATCGGCTCACTCCCTAATATATAATGGGCTAATAACCCATTTATTCTAACTCTACAAAGATTACATATATTAGTACCTCTTCCGTTTCGCCACATGCTCTAATTTCTTTGTACAACTTACACAATGAAAGTTTTTTGCTTTTCTCTCTTTATATAGCTTGTAATGCTTCGTGCCTTCTATCAATTTATAAGGTTCTTTACACAAACCACAGATTACTTCATAGTAAATAACCATCGTTTATTGCCCCTCTCCATATAAATTTTTTTGATTCCTTCGCCTAACTATCAATTTAATATGCAACCAAAGATCATCATCTCTTCCTATAACTGACCAGTTCTAATCCAATAAATTATTCGATATGTTCCCAATACCGAAAAACCAAGTATTAGGATAATCATGAATAAAAATATATCTAATCTATTTATAGATTCTAGGCCATCTTTATTAATTGCTACCCATATACTTAAAAAGATTACAATTAAACAGAAGCATATATTAGGAATTATCCACAGAATCCTTCTCAGTTTTTTATTCACATGGAAACACCTCGCTCCAACTCTGCAATGCGCATATGTAATTATCCTATATATTCAAAAAAATTACATTATAATATGTAAAAAGACTAAAAATATTTAGTTGTTGTAGTATTAGATATAGAAGAGTTAACTTTATTACAAAGAGACATCTATTGCTTTTTTTTGTTTGCTTAACAATACCATTATCAAATCATCACAAAAAATGAACTGATTGCAAAGATCATCACACCAATTCCAAAAAACATCAACTTAAAAGCATAATTTTTCAAATAACTTGATTCACTTTCTTTTCGAAGCTCTTTATAATATTTGATAGTTATAGTTATTCCACTCAACCAAAATAAGAAACAAACAGTATATGAAACGATATTTCCGCCTTCCTCTTTTCCGATTTCGATGACAATTAGTAGGATAAGTAAAATGACAAAGGCAATTAACATGATGATATTTTCTTTTCTTCTACTTTTTTTTACTTTTTTTCGCCACTCATCACGTTCATTGATAGTTGCATGCTGTGTAATAATTGCTTCTACTAGTGCAACATCCTCCTTATGAACTTCAATCGTGAAAAAGAGTTCATATTCCTCATTACTTTCATTCAACTGCGATTCCTCAGATGACTGCTTTATTGCATCCTCGACATCAAGATTATATGGAATATTAGAATGTTCAATCTGTTTAATCATCGATAATACTTTCTCTTCAGTATTTCCGACCAATATTTTCTTTTTTACCAATTTAACACCTCTTACGATCTAAATAATAGTTTACTAGTCAATATTCAAGAAAAACTGACTAATAAATAAAAAAGCTTTAAAGTTTATGTACAAATTAGTGTCTACCTTAGAAGTAGACGCTAATTTACTTTTCCGTTTAAATATTAGTTCTAATCTTTATAGAGCTTGATCCAAACATAAATTACTTTGATTTGCTATCCAGGTATTCTATTTCGATATCAACAACTGAGATGGTCTTAATTCTTCACTCTCTATAACCATCACTTGCATACCAAATTCACTAGTAGTTTCATGCCATTCACCCTTGTCCCAAAACACGACATCACCGGGACCTACTGCTTTTCTGCCTTCTTTACCAACAACATTGCCAGTTCCGTTTAATACTATGAGTAATTGATTGGTTACTGTTTGATGGTTACCAATCACTCCATTCTCTTCTAGAGTCATTAAACTAATATTCGTTGCTGTTGAAGTTTGGCAAATATGCGATAGTTGGAAATCCGAATCAAACACATTCATCTGCCTTTTAGATATGTTAAATATTTGCAATTACTTTCACCCCTAAACGTTTAAAACTATCTATTATTTCAATTGAACTTTACAATTCCAAATTCTTTTCCTGGCTACTCAAAAAACCTCTTTTCAATTGTAATACAACTAATGAAAGAACTACCGCATTAATAGCATAAAAAATAGCATATATAATGGCCTCTTTCTTTTCATAAACTTCGAAAATCGGCAAAATATTAGGAACTACTAATAAAATAATTGTAACGACAGATGAATAAAAGATACTTTTATGTTTAAAAACCCCAATAAAACTTGAAATGAACACAATTAATAGAGCCAAATAATGATAATAAGGAATAACGGACACTTACTCTCTCCTCTACAATGTTATTTGTAATTGATAAATTATTAACACATCATTTACATGTTTCACTAACTTTCTTACATACAAAATTCATTGAATAGCTATCATTTGTAATTAGGTTTTCTTGCCAATCTTCATATATTTGAATAACTTCAAACCCATGATTAGCAAGCATTCGTTCCATCTCCTTTGGGTAAACATATCTTAATGTAATATTAGTACTCACTTCATTTACTATATGATTAGTTTCATCCTTATATTTTCGAATTGTTGTATAATATTGCAATTGATTGAGAGCGTCATATTTTGCAATTGTAGATACATCTACTTTATATTGTGTTTCACTATCAATATATGTATACCAGAATTCTTCTGTTTCAGGCTGTAGTAATTCTTCAGCACTAGGAAATCTCGTATTAAAGATGAAAATGCCGTTCTGAAAAAGATGTCTATTAACAGATGATAATAAACCATCTTGATCTTCATTCTTTAGAAAATGTTGAAAAGAATTCCCAACAGAGAATGCAAAGTCGGTTTTAAAATTTAATTCTAACTTCGTACAGTCTTGCTTTATCAATTCTATTGGTAAGTTCAGTTTACTGGCTTTCTTCTTCGCTTCATTTAGCATACCTTCATGCGAATCTATCCCTACTATCTTGTGACCACTTTTTGCTATAGGAATCGTTGCCCTACCAGTTCCACATGCAATATCAAGAATTGTCCCTTCAGCCTTTAACGCCCATTTTTGTAGAAAAGGAATATCATCTGTGTAACGGTTATTTTCCTTATCGTATAACACTGGATTATCATATTCTTCTGTATTGTGTTTTATTGACATATGTAAATTCCCCCTATCATTTTGATTGTCCCATATTTTCAAAATGATTACATTAATATCCAGAAAATACTGCTGCTACTTTTCTATTTGATGCACTTTGTTCCAGTATGATTGATGTAAATCTCAACATGAATAAATAAACTGTGAGAGTAACCCTCACAGTTTTCATAGACTCATTTATTACTCTTAGAGACTATGCCTCATCCCGGCTTTCATATATCATAAGCACAAAAAAACGGAGTCCATAGACTCCGTTTTTTCAATATAGCTATTGTTGTTTTGTTGCCATGAGTTTAATACCTAGCCCTATAAATACATGGCCTGTACTTTGTTCATCACTGTATGTAATAGTTTGCTGACTTTTACGCTTTTTTTACATATGAAGCACTATATAAAACAAAAACATACCAGATAAGTACAAATAATGAGAAGGTAGCGCCTAAGATTACGAATGGAAGTGAACCGTAACTATTGTTTGCTGAAATGAATTGTGTCAAAAAAGATAAGTAGAATGAAAGAATATTTATTTACTTGAAAGCCTTTAGCTCTGTGTTTGCATATAAACTTCTTCATACGGCTGAACTATGACAAAACCGTCTCCTTCAAACCTCATTTGAATCGATTCTCCACTACCTCTTCCAATAAAGGTTTTTAGTGAAATATCCGTCTGAAATTCAGGTTGTAGGTTTCCCGACCACGCTACAGTTGCATTTGGATCTGTAATAACTGGTTTTCCTGGGGTTACACGTAATGTGAGTGGTTCATAATGGGTTGTAATGGCAATCATACCCGTTCCTTCACATCGAACATTAAACAAACCACCTGCCATCATACCTGCTACTTTTCTCATAAGCTTGATATTGTGATTGATAGATGGTTCGAATGCAAGTAGGTCATTTCCATTTACATAAATTGCTTCGTTCTGTAAAGATACAATAATGATTTTTTTCCCACTGTCAGCAAGATATAACTTTCCTTGCCCATTTGCTTTCATGAGCGAAGCACCTTCACCAGTCAAAGCTTTTTTGAACATAGCCCCGATGCCATGTTCTAAAATACCCTCTCGCTCAAATTTAATCCTTCCATGATAAGCGACCATAGAACCTGCCTTGGCCCAAACTAGTCCATCAAGATTCACTTCTAGCAAACGCGGTGTCTCTAATTCAAAAAAACCTTCTCCTTTATCCTCTTGCTCTGTATTTTTAATAAACTCAGTTATCGAATATTTATTCATTCTATACACCCTTTCATATTTAAAAATACATATGCTTCCTATATAAACTAGATGTTGAACAAGACTAATCTGAAAACATCTATCTCACAAATGTAATAAAGTCAATATTAATTGGCTCAATACCCTTTGCTCGATGTAGTGAGTTAATCTGTCCTCGATGATACTGCCCATGCAATACGACATGTGTCAAAATATCCCTTACTGAATTCTTAAATTCTTTTCCTTTACTATTTTTGTAGGAAATTAATTTATCTAGGTCAGTATTTGCTAGATTAGTAAGAAACGTAGTTAAGGTCTCTTCATTTTGCATAACAAGTTCTGCACAGACTTCTATATCGACATCTGACCAGATAGGCAGTCGTGAACTGTCCAATCCAAACTATTCAACACTCATTTCTTTTCCTCCTACAATAATTCACTTTTAACAAATCAATATATAGTCCCGCTAAGGAGAATATGAATGCATTTGTAAGTTATTAATTTTTAAATGCTGTTATTAACTGTTTAATTAGTATTGTTAGTGAAATCAGACTTAATTTTGAGAGTAGCCCTATCTCTTCAAACTTAAATACAAAAAAATCTCCTTTCTCGTAAAAAGAAGTAAATGACTAAGTTCGGCATTGTGACAATTGCCCACAATTTAATGAAAATAGAGAAAACCGAAAAAATCCCCAAAGAAAAACAGTACGTTTTTCTTTGGGGATTTTATTTTAGGGCAATATTAGACAGACCTACTTCCTTTATACAATCTCTTCAAAATATTGCACTGTTTTCATTGGGTCTCCTATTTCCCTTAAAGACCACACCTCATCTAAATACACTTCAGCAAGTTTCTCATATCGTCCACCATGTTTTTCTGCCCATTCGATCACTACTACACTTTCATAAACATGCGCCATTTTCTTAGCTAATTTTTTCGCCTCAAAACTTTGTAAATCGGCATCTAAATTCGCGAATTTAGAAAGTTCTTCTGTTAATATTTTTAGCTGATTAACGACAATTTGTTTTTGCTCATTGTTTGAAATTTGCTGTAGGCGTTTTTGCATATCATCCGTGAACACAATATGTGCTGAGTATTTATTTACTAGACGGATTAATTCTAATCCTAGAATATTCGCAGTCCCTTCCCAAACCGTAAGAACTTGGGCATCACGTAATAACCTTGGTGCCACAAAATCCTCAATATAGCCATTTCCACCATGCATTTCAATTGCTTCGTGCGCAAAATGAATTGCTTGCTCTGCTGTTTCCTTTTTCATAATAGCGATATACAAGCGATTCAATATCACTTCTTGTTCCGAAGCTTCACCCGCTGTCACTTTTTCATAAAGTCCAATTAAATCAAACACGGTTGCTACTTCCACATGAAGTGTTGCTGCAAGCTTACTTAATGTATCTCGCACCATTGGAAAATCGGCCAATCTCTTGCCAATTGCATTTCTACGAGTCGCATAGTCTTTTGCCTCGAGTAATGATCTGCGCATAATGCCAATAGATGCAACCGCATTACAAATCCGTGAGAGATTTAAAGCTTCCATCATATAGTAAAATCCTCTAGTAGGATCTCCAACAACAAAAGCTTCAGCTCCTTCAAATTCTACTTCACCTGAAGGTACTGCCCTAACACCTAGTTTATCTTTCAGACGGCGCACACGTAAATGATTGACTTCGCCGTTGTCCTTACGCCAAGGTACTGCAAATAATGTTAATCCTTTCGAACCTCCTGGTGCCCCTTCAATACGTGCAAGCACCATAGCAACTCCACACATTCCTGCATTCGATGCGAAATATTTTTCACCATATAATCGGTAGTTGTTGCCTTCTTTTATTGCTTTTACAACATTTGCACCAACGTCTGAACCACCTTGTCTTTCTGTTAAAAACGTAGCCCCTTCGAATAATGGACCTTCTCCTGTAGAACAAACAGGTGTTAAAAAACGCTCTTTTAATAATTCATCTGCATAATGGTCTAATAAATAAGCTGTTGCCATAGTTAAAGTTACAGGACAATAAAAACCCGGCTCAGCATGGGATAATAAATAGCCTTGTGCAAAGCTATATGTGTAATTCCCTTTCACTCCAAGCGTTGGAATCTCCTTATGCACATAACCTACAATCCCCGTATCATAAGTTTCCTGTATAGTTTTTTTATAGCCATCATTAACCCATACTTCAGAAACCTCTTCACCATATTTATCATAGCGTTTCAATTTTGGTTCGCCTTCACGATCAGTATGTTTTGCACGTAAGTCGATGTCGTTAGCACATAATTCACCAAAAACAGATAATTCTCGGTTTGCATAATCTAAAAAATCTGCATCTAATGTTTTTTCTAGTATAAGTTGTAAAGTTTGATTATCATGAAAGAAGTTTCGTGCTGTTTGCTCAGTTACACCTTGTAATACTTTCATTGAACTACACCTACATTTCTTAAAGGCTGTTTCAATATTTTTCCTGAAGCATTTCTTGGTAATGCTTCGACTTGTTCAAATAGCTTCGGCACTTTAAATTTCGCTAAATGCTCAGTTAAATAAGACTTCAACGCCTCTACATCAACATGTTCAGATGAAGCAAATACAACTTTTACAGTTTCCCCCCATTCAGGATGAGGAACTCCTACTACTGCAACTTCTTGAATACCAGCATATTGCAATATTTGTTCTTCTATCTCTTTTGGATAAATATTAACCCCACCAGAAATAATTACATCTTTTTTTCTATCAACAACCCAAATGTACCCGTCTTCATCAAATTTAGCTAAGTCACCAGTTTTCAACCACTCACCTATAAATGCTGCTTTAGTTGCCTCTTCATTTTTATAGTAACCTAGCATATTACCTTCACCTAATAGAACAATTTCACCTACTTCTCCTACTGCTACATCCTCACCGTTATCGTTAACTATGCGCAGTTCTGTATGGAGTGGTGCACGGCGCCCTATGCTCCCCGCCTTATTTTCATGTTCATGTGCCAATAAAATCGTACCACTTGGCCCTGCTTCTGTTAAACCATATACACATACCAAATTGTCAGTTTTAAAAACGCGTTGTATGAATTCCACTTCTTTTTTAGATAATGGTGCACCGCCATATACCCACCATTTCATTGAAGAAAGGTCAGCATCACTTAACTTTGGATTTTGTGCTGTTAATAGATATGCAACCGGTGCTCCAAAGAAATGCGTCGTCTTCTCTTTAACAACCGTATCGATGAAAAGATCTGGTGTGAAAGTTGGAGTTAATACCGCTGTTGCTCCAACAATCATTCCAGCCATTAAAAATAAGTGTAAGGGAGCAGAGTGACTAAGTGGCATCATAAGGAGTAACCTGCTCTCTGGCTTCATCTCCATTTCTACACAAATCATCTGGGCAACTGTTAATATATTTCGATAACTGAATAGCACACCCTTTGGATTACCAGTCGTACCAGAAGTATAGAAAATAGTTGATTCATCATCTTCTTTTAAAGAACAATTTATTTCGTTATTTTTACTAGTAGCTACTAATTGCTCGAAGCTTAACCATCCATCTTCTTCAGCACCTGTTTTAATTAGTAAACCTGGATTTTGTAGTTTTTCGACTACAGGAAATAAAAGCTCATGAGCAATGAAAGCAGTTGCATCTGAATGTTCTACAATATATTCCACTTCTTTTGTTGAAAATTTTGCATTGATTGGTACAATTACAGCTCCTAGACGCTGTACTGCAAAATAGCTAATCATAAATTCCACAACATTCGGCATAAATAAGACGACTTTATCTCCCTGTTTAATTTGCTTTTCTTGTAAAGCATTAGCAAATTTATTAACTAGTTGATTTAACTCTTTGAAATTGACTCGATTGCCTTGGCTTACAATAGCTTCCACAAGTGGATACTTTCTTGCATTGCGCGTTAATAATTGTGAACTATTCAATATAACTGCCCCCTTTTAAACTATTTAATTTTTCAGTAAAATCAAGATGCATAGCTTCCAATTCATCTCGAATTTCCTGTAACTCCCTCATTTTCTCATCAATTTCAGCCATTTTTAATTTTCCATATGCAACTGTTTTTTCAAGTTGTTTCTTCCCTGTTCGATCCTTGTCAAATAGTAAAACCATTTCTTTGATTTCGTCGAGTGAAAACCCGTATCTCTTACCTCTGAAAATCAGCTTTAGCTTTGCATAATCCGAATTTGTGTAAATTCTTTTTTTGGCGTCTGCCCGTTGTGGGGACAATAAACCGAGTTCCTCATAATAGCGAATTGTCCGTGTCGTTACATCGAATTCTTTTGCAATATCTGTTATTGTCCTCAATAGCGCCACCATCCTAACAAGAACTTAGAAGCAGTATATCATTGACGTTAACGTAAATTTCAACCATTAACTGCTCTAGTTTTCTATAAAAATACAACAATTCATTAAACGAAAGGCGCACTACAAAAATGTAGTACGCCTAATAATTATTCTAAATCAATAGTCTTCACTTATAAAATGATGCACAATATCCTCTACCATCCCTGGCTTGGTCAAATTCAGATTTTCCCCAGCCCACATAGATAGATAATCTGCTTTCCCTTGCTCACCTGCTACTTTACGTAATTCCTTAGTTAAATCATTTTGAAATGGATATGGAGCAATCGGTTGGTCAGCCATGTAAGTTATAAAGTCATTTACGATTCCTCTTGCGGCTTTCCCTGAAAAAGCGGTTGTCAAAGCTGTAACATCTTTTTCTGATTGTAAAATCGCTTCTTTATGTAGAGGATGTGCGCCACTTTCTTTAGTTGCTAGTAGCGCGGTACCAATCTGAATCGCTGCTGCTCCTTCATCAAGAAAATCAAGCATCTGCTGTTTTGTCATAATTCCCCCAGCAGTAATAATGGGTATCTTTATTTTGCCGATTGTATTTTTAAGTAACTCCATTGTTGGAATTAAAGTAAGGGGCTCTAAAAACGTCCCACGATGGCCACCTGCTTCGCCACCTTGTAAAACGATAGCGTCTAATCCAGCTTGTTCCACCGCAATTGCTTCCTCTTCAGTCGTAGCAGTACCAATGCAATAAGTCTCATGTTTGTGTAAAAAGGATATTGTTTCTTGATCTGGTATTCCAAAAGTAAAAGAGCAAATTTTCACACCCTCATCAACGACAACTTTTACCTGCTCCTCAAACTCGCTGGAAGATAACACTACCTTTTCTCCCAACAGCCCAAGTTCTTGTTGAAATGGCTTTAATGCCTCGTACGCTTGTGCAATCTGTTCTTCAGTAGTATCAACCTGTTCAGGTACAAACAAATTTACTGAGAAAGATTTGTCAGTCAAAGATTTTACTTCTCGAATACAATTTCTAGTCGCTTCCGCAGTCAAATATCCAGCACCTATAGAACCTAAAATACCTGCATTTGCACTTGCTGCTACAAATTCAGGCGTCGTCACTCCGGCCATCGGTGCTTGCACGATTGGTTTATCTATCCCTAAAATATTTTGAACAAACAAAGATTCCATTACTGACTCCCCTTTTTCTCACTTATTACTAACGCACCTAATATCGTCAGCGCTAATCCCCCCCAAGATAACGCTTCACTATACTCAAAACTACGAAAGAAAAATTTCCCTGCTATAGTTATTATACCAAGGAATAATATAATGGACCCTACTATTTTGCGATTCATATTATCACATTCTTTCTATATGGCGTTCCATTAAAATTATTATAACGAACTGCCAATACTTTATCATTTATATATCCTTTACAATTCTCTGCTAAAATTACATTGTATTATTCATTTTCTCTACAATTTGAGTTAAAAATGTAATACGAAATATATTTATTTTTCTAAAATGCGAAAAAATAAATTAGTTATAACAAATGGAAAAATAATGTTAATATTGATAAAAAGGGATATTTGCAATATTTTGTAGAGAAAGTAGGAATTGAATGATTTATGAAGCTGATATCAATGTAAGAAAAAAGTTAGTACCAATGTTCGAAAATATGGATAGTACTATTATTCTTTCATGTCTGCAAGGACATATGGGTACTGCTTGGGTAGACGACCTTGAAAATCCAAAAGTAGCACAAATAACGGTGGGGATTTTTGTATTTTATGCTGGAAATCCTCATACAAAGGAAGCTGAAGAACTATTATTTAATCTGCCTGATTATACACTTGCAATTGTTAATTCTGATGAGTGGAAAATACTAATTGAAAAAGTACATAATGGATCTATAGAAAAATTCCAACGATATAGATTTGAAAAGGTTCCTGAACATCTAGATGTGAGCTATATAAAGAACTTATTATCTGTACTACCTGAAGGTTATGAGCTTAAAAAAATAGATGAGGCCATAGTGAATGAACCATCTCTTCATGGACTCTCTGAAGACTTTATAAGTCAGTTTAATTCTATAGAAGACTTTATAGATAGAGGCGTAGGTTTTGCTATTTTATATGAAGGACAAGCTGTGTGTGGGGCCACATCCTATAGTATTTATGATGACGGGATTGAGATTGAAGTTGCTACACATCCTGATCATACAAGAAAAGGCTTAGCAACAATAACAGCTTCTGCCTTGATATTAGATTGTCTTAACAGAGGAATATATCCTAGTTGGGATGGTGCTAATATAGAATCTGTTAAATTAGCTCAAAAACTCGGATACATTTTTAAAGAGTCTTATGATACTTACTTTATCGATTATCAAAAATAAGCCTAAAAGTTATTTTGTTTGATTTTACTCTATTTTAAAGGAGTGACTCAACACAAAGAAAGGGATCATTGATCGTTTTGAAGGGGACTTGCTGTTGTTGAATTTCAAAATGGCTGATTTGATGGATGAGTTGTTTGAGGATTAATCCAAACTTCAATTCTAAAAAATTCATTTGCTACAATAGTTCTCAATAATATTTTGTCTTTTCAAGAGTATAGCAAGTCCCCATTTTCTAATATTTTTAATTGGTATGTCGTTTCTTTTCCTTGATTTTTTATACAATATAATAGGGAAAAATAATAACCCCTATTTGAACTGACCAAATAAAATAGTGGGTTATTATTTATCCATTTTCGTTATTTAGTTATAATATTTATTTGTTATACAAGTGACAGGCAACAAAATGATTGCTTTCTACCTCTTTAAGTTGTGGTTTTATAGTTTTGCATGATTCCATTACAAGTGGACATCTTGTATGGAACACACAACCTTTAGGTGGATTTGCTGGGCTAGGAATATCACCCTTTAATATAATTCTTTCTTTTTTCACTTTTGGATTTGGAACAGGTATAGCTGATAATAGAGCTTGTGTATAAGGGTGTAATGGTTCCTTATATAAGCTTTTTTTATCTGCTAATTCTACTATATTCCCTAAATACATTACCGCAATACGGTCACTTATATGTTCTACAACACTTAAATCATGTGCAATAAAAAGATACGTCAGGTTAAAACTCTTTTGTAAATCTTTCATTAAGTTTAATATTTGTGATTGAATCGATACATCCAGAGCTGAAACAGGTTCATCTGCTACAATTAGCTTTGGGTTGAGTGCAAGTGCCCTAGCTATACCAATCCTTTGTCTCTGTCCTCCACTAAATTCATGTGGGTATCTGTCAGCATGATAAGTATTTAATCCAACAACTTTTAATAACTCAGTTACTTTAGCATCTATGTCTTTTCTGTTATAGCCATGAATGATGAAAGGTTCACGTAAAATTTCTCTAACTTTCATGCCTGGATTTAATGAGGCATAAGGATCTTGAAATATCATTTGAAATTCTTTTCGTAAATTACGAATTTCACTTGGTGGCATATTCACAATATCTGTGCCTTCGAAGAATACTTCCCCCTCCGTAGGTTCCAATAATTGCATAATCATCTTACCTGTTGTAGATTTTCCACAACCACTCTCTCCTACTATGCCTAAAGTCTCACCTTTAAATATAAAGAAATCAACACCATCTACTGCTTTTACAACACTTTTTTTCCCTTTCAGAAAACCTTTGTTTTGTACAAAGTGCTTTTTAAGATTCTTTACTTCTAATAAAATGTCAGTCATTCTTATTCACCTCGCTTAACCAGCAACGACAAGAATGATTTTCTTGAACTACATTTAGCATTGGGGCATCCGTTAAACACCGTTTCATTACAAAACTGCATCGCGGGGCAAATCTACATCCTGTTGGCATATTTTCAGGAGTTGGTACATTACCAGGAATAGAATCTAGCTTTTCAGTATAGTTTCCTAGCTTGGGTATGGAATTAATCAATCCCTGAGTATAGGGGTGTTGTGGATTTTCAAATAATTCAAAAACACTTGCCTCTTCTACAATTTGTCCAGCATACATTACAATGACTCGATCGCACATTTCAGCAACAACACCTAAATCATGTGTAATCATTAAAATCGATGTATCACTGTTTTTTCTTAAGTCTCGCATTAAATCTAAAATTTGTGCTTGGATTGTCACATCAAGCGCTGTTGTAGGTTCATCAGCGATTAAAAGCTTGGGTACACAAGACATCGCCATTGCAATCATAACCCTTTGCCTCATACCACCTGAAAGTTGATAAGGGTATTCATTTAAAATGTCTTTTGCCCTTGGTATGCCTACTAACTCTAACATTTCCAAAGCACGTGCTTTTGCAGATGCCTTATCCAACTTCAAGTGAAGACGAATACCTTCTTCTATTTGTCGACCGATTTTGTATACTGGATTTAATGAGGTCATAGGTTCTTGGAATATCATTGCGATTTGGTTTCCTCGTACCGCTCTCATTTCTTTCTCTGATAAATCCAACAAATTTTGATCTAAAAATGTAATTTCACCCCCAACAATCTTCCCTGGGGTATTTTTTAGTAAACGCATAATAGATAAGGATGTCACACTTTTACCACAGCCAGATTCGCCTACAATACCAAGTGTTTCAGCATTATTTATATAAAAAGAAACATTATCAACAGCTTTAACAGTTGCATCGTCGCTGATAAAATGAGTTTCTAAATCTGTAACCTCAAGTAATTTACTAACCATCAAGGTAACTCCTTTCTAATCTTTGATTTTCGGATCTAACGCATCACGTAAACCATCACCAAATAGATTAAAGGCAAGTACAGTTAACATAATTGCCATCCCTGGAAAGATTGTAATATGTGGTGCAGAACCTAAGTAATCTCGACCTGCACTTAACATAGCCCCCCACTCTGGTGAAGGCGGTTGTGCACCAAGTCCTAAAAAGCTTAAACTTGCTGCTGTTAAAATGGAGGTACCTAAGCGCATTGTAAAATATACAATAATGCTAGAAATAGCACCCGGGAATATGTGACGCCAAATGATTCTAAAGTTTTTTGCCCCTAATGATTTGGTAGCCTCAACATACAGTGATGATTTGAGCATTAAAGTATTACTTCGAACGATCCTAGCAAACATTGGTATTGTGAAAATTGCTACAGCAACAACAACATTTTCTAAACCAGGTCCTAAAATAGCGATAATACCAATCGCCAAAAGGATTCCAGGAAATGCAAAGAGTACATCACAAAATCTCATAATGATGCTATCTATCCACTTCCCATAAAAACCACTAATAAGACCTAAAATAGTTCCTATTACTGCTCCAGCGAATACAGAAGTAAATCCTACTAGTAATGAAATTCTTGTACCTACAATAATCCTGCTAAATATATCTCGTCCAAATGCATCAGTTCCAGCCCAATGATTCCAAGATGGTCCTTGCAAAGTCTGCTTATAATCAGCTTTTGCAAAATCAAATGGTGCTATAAAAGGGCCAATAATCGAAATAACTATTAAAAAAATAATAAATACACCTGCAATAAGTGCTAACTTTTGCTTTTTGAATTTTTTCCAAAACTCTTTTGCAGGCGATTTCCCAACTGTCTTTTCAGATGATTGCGGTAATACTTCTTCCATAATTTCTAATTCTTTTGTTTTTTGCATTTTTTCGCCTCCTTAAGAGTAACGAATTTGTGGGTTTAAAAATCCATACATTAAGTCCACAACTAAGTTAATAAGTATAAACTCTACCGAAAATAATAAGATTTCAGCTTGGATAATAGGATAATCCCGTGTTGCAATTGCATCGATTAATAATCGACCTAAGCCTGGGAAACTGAATACGGTTTCTGTAACAACTGAGCCCCCCAGTAAAAATCCAAATTGTAATCCAGTCATTGTTATGACAGGTATCATCGCATTTTTTAAAGCATGCCTTTTTACAAGGCTATTTTCTGCAAATCCTTTAGCTCGTCCTGTTCTAATATAGTCTTCTTTTAGTACATCCATTAATGAAGACCTAGAGAATCGGGCAATTATAGCGGCAACCCCAGTTCCAAGCGTAATAGAAGGAAGAATATATCCACGCCAATCTTCTAAACCACCTGTTGGTAACCAACCCAATTTAACAGAGAATAACTGCATTAAAAGTAATCCTAGCCAAAAAGAAGGAATTGAGATCCCTACAACAGCTATCAACATGCCAGTATAATCTTGCCACTTGTTTCTTTTAACTGCAGATACTATTCCTATCAGAATACCTACAATACATGCCCATAACATGCTCCAAAACGTTAACCAAAAAGTAGGTATAAATCTGCCTGCTAATTCATCAAAAACGGGTTTATGTGTCTTTAATGAAGTTCCGAGATCACCCTTCATTAAATTACTGATAAATGTAAAATATTGTTCGTGCATTGGCTTATCTAAACCTAAATCCTTTCGAACCAATTCAATTGTTTCTTTATTTGCATCAGGTCCTGCTACTAAACGAGCGGCATCTCCAGGAATCAAATGTACAAATAAAAAAACGATGATCGTAACAATAAACAATATAGGTATCATTCCTAACAACCTTCGAAGCAAATATTGAAGCATTAATGATCATCTCCTCTAACAGCAAATTGAATAATTAAGCGCTATATAAACTGAATATAGCGCTTAATTTGACTAATTATTCGATTGTTAATTGATCGATAGATAATGAACCATCTGGTAGTAATACCATTCCGTCAATATTCTTTTTCTTCGCAAAAATCGTATCTGGATTAGATACTGCTACCCAAGGAACTTCATTCCATATTGTGCTTTGAATTTCGTTGTAAGCTTTTGTACGTGCTCCCTCATCAGATGTTGCTAGAGCATCTTTTAGTAATTTATTAACCTTCTCATTTGAATAGTAAGAAATATTATAAGAATTCGGAGGGAATGAAGCTCCTCCTAACAATGGGCGAATTCCCCAATCAGCTTCACCTGTTGATGGTGACCATCCGCCGAAGTATAATTCCACCTTAGAATCCTCCGGTTTATCTACTGACCAAAGTGAACTGTCTAAAGTACCGCTTTCCATAGGCACTACTTCTAGATCGATTTTCAATTCAGCTAAAGATTGCTGGATAAATTCCATTGCTTTAATATAATTTGATGAATTAGTCGCCCAAACTTTTGTTTTAAAACCTTTTTCTAATCCTGCCTCTTTTAGTAAAGCTTTTGCTTTTTCTAAATCATATGCAAATGGCTTTTGCTCTGAGTAGAATTTTACTTGCTTGCCGATTACAGACGTAGCCTGGCTTGCATAACCGTTATATACAACCTTGATCAACGCTTCTTTATCAATAGCATAGTTTAATGCTTGTCGAACTCGAATATCATCGAATGGTTTTTTCATCACGTTCATAGATAAGTAATTCACAACAATGGAAGGGTTATTTTCAACAGCCACGTCAGAATTCTTAAGTGACTCAATTTGCTCTGTTGGAACTGGATATACAAAATCTGCCTCTCCTGTTTGAATCATAGCTGTTCTTGCTCCATTTTCAGGAACTGGCTTAAATGTTATAGAGTCTGCCTTTGGACCATCTGCATTCCAATACCCATCGAATTTTTTCACTTTAATAATATCGCTAGAGTCCCAAGATACAAATTCATAGGGTCCCGTTCCTACAGGTCCCTTGCTAACTTCTTTTTTCTTTTCTTCCAGGGATTTCGGACTATGAATCATTGCCGATGGGTGTGCAAAATTATTAATCATTGCAGCAAAAGATTCCTTTAAAGTAAATTTAACAGTGTAATCATCTATAACAGTAGTTTCTTTAATATTAGAAAACAGACTGTATCTTTTTAGAGCGTTGTCTGGATTAGAAATACGGTCAAAATTCACTTTTACAGCATCTGCATTGAAATCCGTACCATCTTGGAATTTAACACCTTTTCTAATCTTAAATGTAAATTCTGTAGCATCATCATTTGCCTCATAACTTTCTGCTAACTTAGGAATCACTTTCATATCCTTGTCAAAACCTAATAACCCTTCCATCATTGTTTTTTGGACAGAGTTATCAAGTGTATTATTAGAATCATGCGGATCTAATGTTACAAAGTTAGAGCCTACAGCTACAACTAAATCTTTTTTTGCACCTGCACCTGAATTGCCTTTTGATGAAGATCCTTCCGATGATTTTTCTCCTGAACAAGCTACTAAAATTAGCGATAAAACCAACAACATACTTAGTAAAATATATGACCTTCTTTTAAACATTAAACGCACTCCCCTTATCATTTTGATGTTATATCATTGGTACGATGAAGCATAAATTTAGGTATCACTGAACCAACTACCTGTTTTCTTACATTTTTTAATGGTGCTTCATGAAATGATTTCAATGATTCTATTTCTTCTTTAGAAACTAGATTTAATTGTTTCAGTACTTCCACGGCTACAGGATAAACTGCCCGACTATTACCATCATCAATCTTAATCGCTATACCAATACCCGTTTCCATATGACCAATGCAATATACTGCCTCAGCACCCGCTTTTCCAAACAATTTGCCTTTTGTTAAGGTCATTAGGCTCGTACAAAATGTATCTGTCCCGCCTACCATCTCAGGAGCTGAAGTCATCGCTTGAATAATTTTTTGACTAGCATGTTGTTTACTTTGAGAGAGCTTCTGCGGGTTTGACATTCGGGCATATCCTAACGCTATGTTATAAAGGGGTAAGCCATGTACTGGTACACCACAACCATCTATACCAATATCAATTTGCTCCCTTGGATATTCACAAACTTCACTAATTGTATCGAGAATTCTTTGCTGGACAGGGTGTTCGAGAAGGAAGTAGTTTTCCAAGTCCTCCCCCATCACTTTTGCTGTTAGGAGCATTCCCGTATGTTTGCCAGAGCAATTATTATATATTGCAGTAATTGGTTTACCTTCCTGCAATAACTTTTTATATTCTTCTTCTATTCTAGGAGGATGCGCACCACACTTTAGGTTGGTAACGCCCATTAAAGCTGTTTCAAGTAAATTTTGTACTCTTTCTGTATGCATTGGTTCCCCTATATGCGATGCACAACAAAGGGAGAGATCTGCATCTTCAAATAAATACGTTTCATCCACTTTTTGTTCAACAATCGGTATAGCTTGTATAGGTTTCATAGATGATCTGGCATATACTTTTTTGTAAGGATCCCCCACCTCATAAAGAAGTTCACCGTGAGAATTTACAATTGCAATATGTCCACTATGTACACTCTCAATAAGCCCACCTCGGATAACATTAACTAATTCTTCACCCATAAAATTACCCCCTTAATAAAAAAATGTATATTGTTCAAAGATTAAATATACATTTTATGTATAATAAAACAAATTTCCCTAGAAGTATATATTTTCGACAAAACCAATGTTTAAATTCCAAAATAATACACTTTTTTTGCAGAATATTCTCACTATTAAGAGGGGTAATTTTATTATTAAAAATAATGGGAGTCTATAAAGCGATGGAAATAAATAAAATGTTGGAATCGTACGTAATGGTAAAACTGAAGGTACAGGGGGCGACATGGAAAGTGTATGGAAGGATTAAATCTAATTTAAAGATAGTTCTTGCTTGTTTGTTTTTTGATGGAATCACTACCTTAGTTATTTATCAGTATCCTTGTCATTATTTTTCTAAATTATCGGAATAGTTATGATAGAATAATAAATACAGGATATATTCTCTGACATACCAGGTATTGATATTAAAATAAAGTACACATCTAGTTGTAAGTCAATATTCTTAAACAGTCTTTTAGTTTAAAATATCTTAGAGAAATCTCATTTCATTCATAAGATGTTGCTACTTTTAAATCTATTTCAGCATCTTATAGATAAACCTACTAAATAAACGGAGTTCATTATATGCAAATTAGAGAATCAGGTTTAGTAAAGCAATGGCAAGCCTTTATAGAAATTACCAAAAACATAGAAAACACTACCGATGTTCAGAAAATAATTGAAGTCGTTATCGATACAATCGATAAAGTAGACGGTGGATTCCTACTTTTATGGGATGCAACACAAGAATCTCTCATTATTGAAGCAGCTGTTAATTTTAAAGAAGAATATTATATTCAGAGTAGGATCGCTCCTGGAGAAGGAATATCCGGCACTGTGTTTAAAACTGGAAAGACATTAGTTATCCATGGTGAAAGCGCAGTAAAGAAAGCAATGAGTAACATGAAAGAACCTAACTATCAATATTACTTAAAGTCTTCCGTGCAGCAAGTTCCAGCGAAAAGCTGCCTTTCAGTACCTATTACTTATAAGGATAAAAAAATAGGTGTCTTAACTTTAGATAATTTCTTCTCAAATGAAGATTTCACTGAAGAAGAAATAGGATTTGTTGAAGCAATTGCTACACAAATTGCAATAGTCTTCATCCTTAGTCAGAATCTTGAGGAAAAAGAAAAACGAGCACAAACTTTGAGCTCAACTTTAGCAACTCACCATAGCTTAAATGAAATTATTTTAAATGCACGTGATACAAAACAGATTATATTATCATTATCTAGTATGATTGAAAAAGAAATTCTGTATTTTGATGCAGATGGTCACTATTTGTTTGGTAGCCATAGTAGTACTAATATGAATCTCCCAACGATAATAGATTGGATAGAACTATCACTTTATCAATTCCCATCAAAAAAACAGTATTTTCAAGTTTCTTTGCCCAATAAAATGGCTGGATATATTTTTAAAATATCCTCTTTATATGGTATAACCGGTTATCTTTTAGTTATTTGCCCAGCAAATTCTTTAGATATCTATTCAAAATTAACACTATCCCATGGCACTGCAATAATGGCTATTGAACAAATGAAAGAGCAAAAATTTTTAGAGTCGAAAGTCCAAGAAAGAATGGCACTCTTTCAACAATTACTGATTGGTCAATCAGATCAATCATTTAACACAATGCTTGATGATACATACTTTCAGGCATACTGCTTACTTTCTTATAAACAGGAAGATTTTAACGAGACGAATTATGCAAACCTACTAAATCTAGAGACACAATATCAAAATAAATTTCAACCAATCGGGAACTGCATATTTTTCCCACATAAAGATTCTTTAATTATTTTAATTGCTTTAAGAGATCGACATGAGAACATCGAAAATTCCCTTAATAAATATATTACTCTACAAAATAATGAACGAATTTTAATTGGTCGAATTATCACTAATATTGGAGGGATATTATCATCTTATCAGGATCTAGAACTTTTACAGAATACTCAACACTTAGTAGATGGAACAATTATTTCATATAAAAAACTTGGAATATATCGTTATCTACTATCCATGTCTTCTATTGAAAAACAATATTTTATCGAGGAAATTTTAAATCCTATTTTACCCGCTCAAGATAACAAACTTAATAAGAACGACTTATTAGAGACACTTATTAATTATTTTCATTGTCATAAAAATGTCGCTCAAACTGCAGAACGAATGCATATGCATCAAAACACAGTCTACTATAGAATCCAACAAATAGAAGAAAAACTTCAACTTGATTTAAACGATAGTCAACATTCTATGAATATACAAGCTGCTTTATTTTTATATAAACAGCAACCATAAAAAATCCACGAGACTATAACTCTCGTGGATTTTCATTTTTATACATTGTATTAGTTGTTCTTGTTTTCAACCATATATTTCAATGTTGCAGCTCCTAAAGTATTTGCAGCTATTAACATAGAACGCTCATCAATATTAAATTTAGGATGATGATGAGGGAAAACCTCTTCCCAATTCGGATCTTTCGCACCTGTAAAGAAGAAGGTACCAGGGACATGATTTAGATAATAGGCAAAGTCTTCACCACCCATTACCGGCTCACAAACACGAAGTTCATCCACACCTGGAACTTGTGGTGCTAAGTCCATAATGAATTCCGTTTCTTTCGTATGATTCACAACAGCAGGATACCCTCGTACAAAATTATATTCATAATCGGCTTTTGTTAAATAACATGAAGCTTTTAATACTTCTTCAATTTCTTTTTCCAATAAATCGCGTGTATCCTCATCAAATGTACGAACAGTACCTTTCATGTAAACAGAATCTGCGATTACATTAAAAGGATTTAGTGCTTCAATATGTCCTATTGAAACTACTGCTGGTTTAATCGGATCTACACGGCGAGCCACTAGTTGCTGTAGATTTGTGATAAATTGAGCAGCAATAACGATTGAATCTTTTGTATTACTTGGATCAGAGCCATGTCCGCCCTTTCCTTTTATAGTAATATAGATGCCATCAGCCGCTGCCATTAAAGGACCATCTTTTATCATAATATTCCCTAATGGTTCAGGAGCCCATAAATGTGTACCGAATATAACGTCTACTCCGTCTAAACAACCATCTTCTATCATTGCAATTGCCCCACCAGGAGCAAGTTCTTCAGCGTGTTGGTGGATAAATACGATCGTTCCTTCCAACTCAGCTTGAAGCTTATTTAATACTTTGGCTAATACTAAAAGTGTTGCCGTATGTCCGTCATGTCCACATGCATGCATAACGCCATCTACTTTAGATTTATAAGGGACATCATTTAGTTCTTGAATCGCTAAAGCATCAAAGTCTGCTCGAAGTGCGACAGTTTTACCTGGTTTTGCACCATGCAATTTTGCAACTACACCTCGACCGCCTACACCTTCAGTTACTTCATGTCCAAGGTTACGATGATATTCAGCAATATATTTTGGCGTATTTACTTCTTCGAAAGATAATTCCGGATTTTCATGTAGGAAACGTCTAATCTCTATCATTTCACCATAATTCTCTTTCAATAAATCATATAATTTTTCCATTTAAATTCCCTCACTTTAAGTAAATTGAATCACCAGGTCCTAGTGGCAATCCTAATAAGAACCAAATACTAAATAATATAATCCAGCCAATAGCAAAGATAACTGAGTATGGTAATAAAGCAGAAATCAATGTTCCCATACCGATATTCTTGTCATATCTTTTGGCAAATGCTAATAATATTGCAAAATAAGCAAGCATTGGTGTGATTGGATTTGTAATAGAATCTCCTACACGATAAACTACTTGTGTTAAAGCTGGACTATAATCTAAATACATGAACATTGGAACAAAAATTGGTGCTAATAATGCCCATTTAGCAGAAGCACTTGCAATTAACATATTTATACTTGCGCATATTACTATAAAACCAACTATCATTGGTAAACCTGTAAAATTCATCGATTGTAATGTTTCTGCGCCTTTAATTGCCATTATCGGACCAATATTACTCCAACCAAAATAAGCAATCATTTGAGCAGCTACAAAAGCTAGTACGATAAAGGAAGCCATATCTGCAACTGACTTAACCATTTTTTCTGCAACATCTTTGTCACTCTTAATATTCTTTGTGACAATCCCATAAGCTAATGCCGGTAACAAGAAAAAGAATAACATTATTGGTACAAGCCCAGTCATAAATGGCGATGATAAGAATCCACCTGTTTCAGGGTCACGTAAAATACCATTAGATGGTACAACAGTAATTAATAGAATAATAACATATATTGCTGTGACAATACCTGCCCATTTCAAACCTTTATTTTCAATAGGTGTAATGGGATCTAGTTTTTCTGTCTTACCTTTAAATTCACCAAATCGTGGAATCGTAAATTTATGTGCTACAAATGTTCCTAAACCTACTAAAACAAATGTTGAAGCAATTAGGAAATAATAGTTCATCGTTGCACGACCACTATAGCCAGGATCCACTAGCTGTGCTGCCGTTTCTGTTATTCCAAGTAACAAAACATCAATTGAACTAATTAATAAGTTAGCACTGTAGCCTCCTGCAATCGAAGCATATGTAAGAATTAACCCTGCTAGTGGATTACGTCCTATACTCATGAAAATTAAAGCAGCAATTGGTGGTAGTACTATAAATGCAGCATCAGCTGCAATATTCCCAACCAAGCCTGTTAATATTAAAAATGGAATAATTAATTTTTGCGGAGCACTCATAACAGATTTTTTCATCAATGCGGCGATTAATCCTGATTGCTCTGCTAGACCAATACCGAGCATTGAAACTATAACCATTCCTAGAGGAGGAAATGATGTAAAGTTTGATTGCATTTCATTTAATATACGGATTAATCCTTCTTGGTTAAGTAAATTAATAACTGCAATTTTCTCATCTGTTCCGGGTTTCACAGCCGAAACATTGAACTTCGCCAATACCCATGACATTCCTAATATTAATAATGACATAATAGCAAAGAGTGTCACAGGATCGGGTAATTTATTTCCTGCTTTCTCTACTCCATCTAAAAATCGTTCAATTATCTTCTTTTTTGGCTTTTCGCTCATCGTTTTCGTCATCGGGAACCCCCTTTTCTGAATATTTAAATGATAATGAATAATTAATGATATTGATATAGTGTAAAATATGAAATTTACTTATTGTTTTTGGAGATTTCTACAAAAGGTTAATAAAATATACCTTCATTCATAATTTTGAACATCTAAATAAGAAATAGATAACAATAAATTGTGATTTTTTACTAATAAAATTAATGAAAATCCAAAATCATCTATTAACTTCCATCAAACTTGTGCATTTTAGGTCTTCCACTGAAATCCTAGGTGTTTCATAAACTCTTAATACCATTTCAATATTTTTCGATTAAGTAACATTTAAGAGCTTTTATGGCAGTTTAATTAGCTTGTATATATACTGTCTCCTTTTAATCACTCTAACATTACATACATACATAATTAATGTATTTGTAACCATAAAATTACTAATTAGTGATAAGCTAAATTAGCAACATAAATCAATAAAAAGGGGCGAAAGCATGGAGATTATTAATAATTATGAGGATTTAAAAAATATGTTAGATAGTTTACTACGCGAACCCGAACAATTTTGGGATGAGTTTTATTCAGATCGTGAAAAGAGGATTCCCTTTTTTGAAAACAAACCTGATGAAAACCTAGTCAGTTATTTTGACCGACAACTTTTAAACTCTGGAAATGCATTAGAGTTGGGATGTGGACCAGGTAGAAATGCAATATACCTAACTGAAAAAGGATATAAAGTAGATGCAGTAGACTTATCTATTGAATCGTTAAAATGGGCTAAGGACAGAACGATTGAAAAAAATATTACAATCAATTTTATAAATCAAAATATTTTCGATTTAAATATCAAAGATTCAGAATATGATCTAGTTTATGATTCAGGTTGTTTTCATCATATTGCACCACATAGGAGAATGGATTACATAGATTTAATTAAAAAATCGCTTAAGCATAACGGTTACTTTGCTATTTCCTGTTTTATCGAAGATGGACCAATAGGAGGTTCTAGTATTTCAGATTGGGAAGTGTATAGGATAAAAAGTTTACAAGGCGGTTTAGGATTTACAGAAGAAAAGCTAAGAAGGATTTTCCATGACTTTGAGTGTATTGAAGTACGAAATATGAAAGTTGCTGAATCAAATGAACCCGTTTTTGGTGTTGCTGGATTACTCACTGCTATCTTTCAGAAAAAGGTCTGAAATCAAAAAATAAAAAAGTCTCTCCTTTTAGAGAGACTTTTTGACGATTTTCGCTATTAAACTTGTACTAATCTGATCTTATTTGCTACACGCTCAGTTAGCATAGTTGTTGCTTTTGGTAATACCGCTTTGAATACTGGATTTAAAACGGGTGCAACTAAACCACCAGCGTTTACTTCTAAGAAACCGACCATTTCAGTTTTTTCTGCTTCTAATGCTGTCGCTTCAAAATATCCATTTCCTGTAAATTTATCTGTTAAACCAATGAGGTTAAATGTAATTTTAGTTGGTTCTATCCAATCAATAATATCTATTTGTACTTTTACAGTTTTTTTCAAGACACCGACATTTCCAGCAAATGTCCAAGTAGATTGACGATCATTAATGATTTCATGTTCTCTATATCCAGGCACAAGTGTTGCCCATTTCTCCATATTGCTTACAAAATCCCAAACTTCCGTCGCTGGCAATGGAATTTCTACTGCGTGTGATGCTGTTGCCATAATCGTTCACTACTTTCTCTATTCAATATTTACAATTACTAGTATAGCGAAAATCTCTCAAATAATCGACAAATTAATACATATCCAAAGTACTTTTTATCCTTATTTTTGATTAATAAGTAAAATAACATTATAGCTACAATAGCATATTTATAAGTTTTTCAACAATAAAATCCTCATCCTTCATGACTTAATACCTAAAAACTTAAATCGTCATCAAATATTAATTGACGATGAATTAACACACGATAGCCAATTGCCACCTAACACTATTTATCTTGAATCAAAAAGATAATGTTTTAATGTACTCCAATATAATATTTGCCTATTAATCTCTATAATCATTTCGCTGCTAGAATTCTATTCTCCCTAGTCATTTACCCTATTATTTTATAAATAAACCAAAAATCTCAACGTTTTGCGTCAAGGTCTTTTTTCAAGTGTAAAGGTTAAGTCAAAATCAATAAGAAACATAAAGCCCCATTGCCTGTTTGAAAACCGTCTTTCCACCCTTCCAAAAGTGTACATTTTGTAATTAAGTCGTATCCACACCTGGACTCATAATACCAAAAAGAGTCCTTGGATATGTAAGTACGATTAGTGAGGACTATTTTACATATCTAAATAAAAGAAAAATCGTTTTATTGTATTATTTTTCTAATAAAAAAGCTCTTTAATGATCTAAGAGCTTTTAGGCTTGTTTAATTTACACCCGAGACACGGCCAAATCCCACTAAATATTGGTTCCACCAATCTAAGGATTCAACAACGACACCGTTATTTTGTGCATCTAGCATTCTATTATTCCCTAAGTATATTCCAACGTGTGCAACGCCTGAACCGTAACTGAAGAATACTAAATCCCCAGCTTTCGCACTACTACGGTCAATTTTTTTAGTTGCTAAATATTGCTGTGCAGCTGTTCTTGGAAGTGAGTATCCTGCTTGCTTGAATGACCATTGTGTCAAACCTGAACAATCAAACCCTGAAGATGGATTGCTCCCACCCCATACGTAAGAAGTACCTAAATATTTACTAGCTTCTGCAATAGCAGCTGTTGCAGCTTGTGAACCTGAAACATTCGGTGCGGATTGATTTCCATCGTCTGGACTACCACCATTATTACCATTTCCAGCATTATTTCCATTATCAACATTACTATCATCGCTAACAAATTGTGTATTCTGAAGGTCTTTTAACTTCTGAGCTTCTTTTTCCTTTTCTTTCAACTCTTTTGCAATACGTTCTTCCTCTTTTTTAGAGGCAATTTGTTTTTTAAGCTCTAATGATTTTACTTTATTTTCAGCCTTTTTTGTTTCAAGTGCATTTTCTTCCTCTTGCATTTGTTGGAATTGTTTTTGCAATTTTGCTTTTGTTTTTTCTAAATCATCTTTTTGATCAGCCAATTTTTGTTTATCATCTTCTTGTTCTTCTAACAAGTTTTGATCTGCATCAATAATTGTTTTAACACTCATTGCTCTACTAACTAAATCTGTAATACTGTCAGAACCAAGCACTGCCTCTATGTATGGGCTAACTGTGCTATCATTTTTTTGATAGGCTTTAAGCCGATCATCGATAATTTCAGAACGATTTTCGATTCGCTTTTCAGTTTCTACAATAGATGCATTAACTTTTTTTAAGTCTTTTTGTGTTACTTTGTAGTCTTCCATCTTTTTTTGTAATTTCTTTTTTAAATCTTTAATCTCATTATCTAACTTTTTGATTTTCTTATCTATCTTAACTTTTTTTTGTGTCATTTCTTGTGATGTTGCTGCATCTGCTTGTAGAGGTTGCGCGATGTACATAAAACCGCTTGTTAACGCTAATGTCATAACCGCTGTGCGGCCCCATTTCGTATTCATCTTCAAACTTAGTCAACTCATTTCTCTAATCATTATTTCATACTCCAAATTTCTCACTCGTTTATTCTACCATGCCTTGTAAAAAATGGGCGCTGAATATCCTAACCTTAATAAAAGCGTAATTCGTGTCATGTTTTTGTAACAATTAGATAATTTTGTCACCTTAGTCGATACCCTACACATCTATTTAATAAATGCTTTATAAAGTGATTACATTTATCGACAAGTAGCTATACTGTTTTTAACTATTAATGGTTATTTTACCGAGAATTTGATGTATGCTATTATTTCTAATATATTTTGAAAGGATGATTACCTAAATGAAGTATGCATTGATTGGAGATTTGCACTCGTGTTTTGAAGATACTAACGCAGTTTTAAAACATATAAATGAAACGGCTGAAGATGCCACAATCATTGGTTTAGGTGATTTATTTGAATGTAAAATAGGAAAAAAAAGAGCAAAAAACATTAGGGGTCTAGCATTTGAAGACGCTGCTGAGCATTCAGAGCACTTTAGCAATTTGTTACAGTTTCCTTCTGTACGAGGAAATCAGGAAGAACGTATTATGCAAGTAACGGGACTTCACACTTTCCAAGAGCTTCCAGAGACACTTAATATCGATGGTGCACACATTATACATGGACATCAATTTAAGTGGTCGTTAGATTGGAAGCCCCTGTTTACAGAAGCTAAACAATCCGTCTTCTTTTTTGGTCATAGCCATGATTCCGCATTTTATAAAAAAGGGAAAAGAAAATCGTTTACTTATGGTAAACCTATTCAATTGAAAGAAAAAAAATATGGTGTTAATGTTGGTGCTGTAATAGAGTCCAGAGAATGGTGTTTATATGATTCAACAGCACGAACTGTTACATTTATGAAGGCACAACAAATGAAAAAGCACTCAAGTTAGTATATTAACTTGGGTGCTTCTCTTATGCCAGAAATTATTAGTTAGCGATTGACCAATCAATTTGATCAAGGAAATCCGTTACATCTTCACACACTTTATCGCGTTCTTTACCTGTTGTAATGATGTGCCCAGATTCTTTATACCAGATGATATCTTTTTCTTCTGCATCAACTTGTTCATAGATAAATGGTGCACTTTCCTGGTAAATCGGTGCATCTAAAGCACCTTGCATAACTAATGTCGGTGCTGTGATTTCATGTAAGTCTTCACAAGTTTCTTCTGTGATTTTTTGAATATCATTTAATGAGCCTTTTGGAGTTGCTTTTAAACTTTCAAGTTCAGCAATGATTTGTTCTCTTGTTTTTCCTTCAAATGATTTATATATTTTAGCATAGTCATATAGACGATCAAAAAGCCCATCAGTATTTTCACGTTTGATTGGTGCGCACATTGATACTACGCCTTTTACAGGGAACTCTTCACCTACGCGTAATGAGAATACTGCACCAAGCGAAATTCCAACTACTGCAATTTCTTCGTATCCCTGGTCTTTTAAATGGTTATAGCCTGCAACAACATCATTCCACCAGTCTTCAGGACCTGTCTCAAGCAATTCTTCAGGTGATCCACCATGTCCTTTATACATTGGTGCATGAACTGTATATCCTCGATCTTGCAAATGTTTTCCTAATCTCTTTACATCCTTTGTACTTCCTGTAAAGCCATGAAGTAATAATACTGCTTTACTTCCTCCTTCAAGTGTAAAAGATTTAGGTGCGACTAGTTTCATTTTGACTATCTCCTTTGTAATCGACAAGTAATTAATTTCTGGCTTTCGCCATTCCGTTTATGTAAAACATACTTAATTTAATTTTCTTTTAAAAATTCTTTAAGACATTAGAAATGTTTGCATTTCTATGTAAAGACTGATTTCTTCAACAAAATATCCCCTTAAAAATGTCAATATTTTTGTTGTGTCTATTTTATGTCTACCTCATATTAACATTGACGATTAATAATGTATAATTTATAATTCTTATCATTATCATGCATAAAAGGTATCAATTGATTTATTATAAAAAAGGTGGTCTATTTATGGAATGGCAACAACTCGAATACTTCCAAAAACTAGCTAATATCCAACATATGACCCGTGCAGCTGAGCTTTTATCTATATCACAACCTGCACTTAGTCGCTCAATCGCACGTCTTGAAGATGAGTTAGGAGTACCATTATTTGAAAGACAAGGACGTTCTATTATTTTAAATCGTTACGGTGCTATGTTTTTAAAACGTGTAAATAATATTATGCAGGAATATCAGGATGGCTTACATGAAATTCAAGAGCTCGTCGACCCTAATCAAGGTGAAGTTTCACTAGGCTTCTTACATACACTAGGTACAAATGTAGTACCTGATTTAATACGTCTATTCCGCAAAGAATTCCCTGATATCCATTTTCAACTTATTCAAAATCATACACATACACAATTGAAGCAATTAAAATCAGGTGAGCTTGATCTGTCCTTACTAGCAGCGATGGAAGTCGAAAAACCTATTCAATGGACTGAATTATGGCGAGATGAGTTGTATCTGATTGTGCCGATTTATCATCCACTAGCTATGAAAAAGAGTATTACACTTAAAGAACTAGCTGATGAATCATTTATTTTGTTAAAAAAAGGGTACGCTTTACGCATTACGGTTGATGAAATTTTCGAGAAGGTCGGGATTACACCTAAAATCACCTTTGTAGGTGATGAGGTAGGGACTGTTGCAGGGTTTGTTGCAAATGGACTTGGCTTTTCATTGTTACCGGACGGTGAGGAAATTAATCCTAGGAAAATCGCTAAAATTCATATCAGTGATGTGAAATGTGAACGTATTATTGGCATGGCCTGGGCAGAGGGGCGCTATTTATCTCCTGCAGCAAAGCAATTTCAAAAATTCATACTCGATTTCTTTGAGGTACGAAAAAAAGCAGTAAAAGAGCATAAATAGGCTCTTTTGCTGCTTTTACTTTGGTATAAAAATAGATTCAACTTCAATAATCTCTATTATTATATTAACTCAACTATTAGTTCTACTATTTCTCCTTCATGTTCTTCTAATAATTCCAAGATATCTTGATCCTCTATATAAAAATCATTGGCAAATTTATTGCCACCATAACCATCTTTCCCTTCAAAATAGAAGATTTCAGCTGTACCTCTATATTCTTGTGATTGAGACTTTTGCAGATGTAGGTTCATTTGAACGTCTTCCCCATCAAAATCAATAAAGTATTTTGCAAGCGCAGTTTTATCTATGTAAAGGATATTCGGTCCTTTCATTTTTTGAATAATAATTGTTCCTTTTAAAGTCGACATCTTAAATTCCTTTCTGCTTCCTTGGCATATTAAACGGATAAAAGGCTGCCATTGTATGGGAGATCCCCACATTTGGCAGCCTTCTATAAATTTGTTTAAGCGAATACTTCGCCGATTTTTGCTAAACGTTCTTTTACTTCTACCTCAGTTAAACCATTACGAGGGATATAGCGGTTACGAGGATGTACACGGCATTCATGAGTACAGCCACCTAAATGCTTATCTTCATTTTCTTTTGAAGCGATAATTTGCTTGTTACATTCAGGGTTTGAACAATTAATATAACGTTCACAAGGTTCGCCATCAAAATGATCACGACCTACGATTACATGCTCAACTTGATTCACGGGAACAGTTAAACGCTCGTCGAAAACGTAACATTGACCGTCCCAAAGCTGACCTTTAGCTACAGGGTCTTTTCCGTAAGTAACGATACCACCGTGTAATTGACTCACATCTTCAAAACCTTCACGTTTTAACCAACCTGAGAATTTCTCACAACGGATACCACCAGTACAGTAAGTTAAAATTTGCTTACCTTCTAGTAGTTCTTTATTGTCGCGAATCCAGTCTGGTAAATCGCGGAACGTTTCGATATCTGGGCGAATCGCACCTTTGAAGTGGCCTACATCAAATTCGTACGTATTACGTGCATCAACGATTACTGTATTCTCTTCTTGCATCTTCTCTAAGAATTCTGCAGGCTCTAAATAATTACCTGTAATTTCATGTGGGTTAACATCGTCTTCTAGGCTTAAATTTACAAGCTCAGGTCTTGGACGTACATGCATTTTCTTGAAAGCATGTTGTTCTGATTCATCAATTTTGAAAACGATACCGTCAAAGCGAGGATCAGCTTTCATATGAGCCATATAAGCATCTGTTTGTTCCACATTTCCTGAGACTGTTCCGTTAATACCTTCTGAAGCGACTAAAATACGACCTTTTAACTCAATTGATTTACAGTATGCTAAATGCTCTGCAGCAAATGCTTCTGGGTCTTTAATCGTTGTGTAAAAATAATAAAGTAAAACGCGGTAATTCAATGTTGTTTCCACCTATCGTGTATATTTGCAAGATATAGTTATAGGGTTTTAATGTATAGCATTATTCTTGCATTTGTTGTTTTATAGTACTTTTCAAAAAAAAGCACTTTTATCATTATACATCATTATTTCATTTTATGCTGTGGGAACAATTGAAGAAATCACATTGGATTAGATAATAATTAATTTCAAATCATTAAACAAAAGTTCTGCTACAGTTTTTCATCATATAATTTATTTTCTTTGTCCTTTAGAATTTAAATTTTTTACGTTCTTTCATTATTAGTTTACATGGTATTCACCATACTATTCCTTATCTTTATGCACTGTATTCATAGCATGATTTGATCATTCGTCTTTACTTTTATAAGCCTTTTATCTGCTAAAATTTCTACCATTACAGCATTATCTATATAATTACATCGGCTTTCTTTTTTACAATTTATTATTATCATAAAAAAGCAATGAGGTACAGGACCCCATTGCTAATTGATATTACATTCAAATATTCTGCTCTTCATAAGAATATTGCGTCAAACGAATAGCGACTTTACGTAACATTAAATCTACGAAAAAGAAAACGCTCCCTAAAATAAAGCCAGCAGTAGCAGCTGTTATTATTTGAAGATACCAAACTCCACCTTGTGAGTAATAAGCAAATGTAATCGGAATGACTATACCTGTTCCGAAAGCCATATGCAATAACAGCGAGTAACCTCTCACATTCATTTTACGTTCCGCTATTCTATCTGCTATATATGAAGCCAATAAACCGTACGTAAATATAATCGGAACAACATATACGGTTAATGCAAATGCACTGTGTAGAAAATGTTCATCTGCTTGCATAAATAAAAAAGGTATTATAAAGAAGGAAATAATCGATGTAAAAAAAGCGCTTAATAGTTTTCTTTCAGCCATTCACATACATCCTTTCTTTTCTTGGAAGTTGGTAACGATATATCGAAGATAATATATAACATCGTAAAACCTTAAGTTATGCATTCTCGTTTATTCACCATTTTACTACTTAATGTACTGAATATTCTTTTATTAACAGTATTATACAATCATTCATCTTTTTATACAATTATAAAAGCCGATGTTTTATTACAAACATCGGCTGAAGCTTTAATTTAAATAATGCATCCTTTGTTTTTCAATCCATTTTTTCATGCTATTAAACAATATCATGAATATTATCATAACGATGATTCCTTTTATAATATTAAAAGGTAATACACCAAGTACAATCATTTTGGTTAATGCTGTTCCAGTTGTAGCTGGAACATTTAAAAAGTACGTATACATAGGTAAGAATAGCAGATAGTTCAGTACACTCATACCTACTGCCATTGTTAAGGTGCCAACGACAAATCCAGTAGTTAAGCCTTTCGTACTTGAAAGACGTTTATAGACAAAATATACTGGCATGATAAATAATACGCCTGTTGTAAAGTTTGCAATATGACCAACTGGCATACCTGTTGGACTCCCTGAGAAAATCCAATCTAACACATTCTTAAATAACTCTACTAGAATACCTGCTAGAGGCCCCATTGTGATTGCTGCGATTAAGGCTGGCACATCACTAAAGTCCACTTCCAAAAATGCCGGAAACGGTGGTAGTGGGAAGTTAAATAGCATTAATACAAAAGAAATACTACTTAACATTGCAATTGCAATCCTCTTCTGCAATTTCATGTTCTTCATAATACTTTTCTCTCCTTTTGTAGATCCACTTCAAAAAGAGGAAAGGTATAGTCGTTGCTATGCAAAAAAATACCCTTAAGCACATAGTGTACTTAAGGGAGAATTTAGGCATAGTCAAATAAGCGTCTTATTGATACTCAAATTGAAAGACGACCGTACCTTCACCTTCTCCCATCCAGACTATACTGTCGGCTTTGGAATTTAACCAAATCCTGCCTTGCGGCTCGCGGGCTTAAGAGTATTGCTTAGTTCTCTAATACCGCCGATCGGGAATTTCACCCTGCCCCGAAGATGAACCATAATTTAATTGTAATACACTATAACTATATGCAAAAAAAAACGAATTGTAAAGTCTTCTAACTTACAATTCGTTTTTTGATATTAATTTACATTTTATCAATTGGTAAATAGAATGTGAATGTAGTTCCTTTATCAACTTCACTTTCCACTGTAATTCTACCCTTATGTGCTTCAACAATATTTTTGGCAATGGCCAGACCTAGACCAGTACCACCCTTACCACGTGTTCTTGCTTTATCAGCTTTATAGAAACGCTCAAATACATAATGCAGATCGTCTGCTGGTATCCCTGCACCATTATCTTTTACTTGAATGCGTGCAAAGGATAGCTGACGATCTACAATAACTTCTACGCTTCCTTCGACTGGTGTATGGCGTATGGCATTGTCAATTAAGTTTGTTAATACTTGTTCTATACGGTCTTCATCCATTTCTAAGTGATGTGTATCTTCAATAGTTGTATTAAATGTCAGATTTACTCGTTTCTCTCTTGCTACTTGAACAAATTTTTGTGTAATTCTTTCAATAACAAGTGATATTGGAACAGAATCTTTATATAAGCGCATATGCCCTGATTCCATACGAGCTAAGTCAAGCAAGTCTGTGACTAAACGACCCATTCGTTGCGACTCATCATAGATGATTTTAATCATTTCTTTACGTTCTTCTTCACTTGATACGACCTCATCCATAATAGCTTCACTATAGCCTTGAAGCATGGCTATTGGAGTTCGTAATTCATGTGAGACATTCGCTATAAAATCTGAACGTAATTTATCTAAACGATGCTCTTCCGTTTTATCTCTTAACACAGCTACAGCACCGCGTACAGAATTTCCGCTATATAACGGGCTAATTGAAATCGCATAATAGGACCTTTCAATTTCGAGCTCAACTTCCAGCTCTTCTTCCAAATCTAAAACGTGGTCAAGCATATGGTAAATCTCAGCTGGAATAGGTTTATCACTATTGGCACTATTATTGATAAACCATTTTTGTAGTAAAAGTTCCGCAGGTGGATTGCTGACCAATATGGTACGATCTCGATTAAACGTAATTACAGCGTCTGTCATCGATGTTAATATACTTGATAGCTGTTCTTTCTCTTGGTTAATTACTTCTAAGTGGTGTTTAAGTTGTTTGCCCATTTGATTGAAAGCCGTCGCTAATTGACCAATTTCATCATTTTGTAAAACAGGTACTTTTGTTTCAAAATTACCTTTTGCTAATTCAAATGCTGCTTCTCTCATTTTACGAAGAGGAGACGTAATTCGGGTTGATAAGAAAAACGCAAAGAACGTTGTTAACATCAAAGCAATTGCCGCCGCTAGAAAGACAATTTTAGTCGTTTCTTCTGTCGTCCTATGTATAGCATCCGGGCTTTGATAAATAAATATGGCTCCGTGTAGTTCGCTTTCAACATTTATCGGGAAAGCTAAAACGATGTAAGACTCCATATGCTCTTTTTTCGTTGTTGAAGGTAGCATCATTTCCTTTACAACAGGTGCATTCGATGTAAATACTTTATCAAATGCTTTTTCATTAAGAATTTGTTGTTTAATTCCCTCTTGATTAAGTCCCTCTTGTAATGAAAAAGTAACTTTACCTGGTTTCTCGGCGATTAATGCATTTGTTTCATCACTTAGAACATCTGAAATAATAGCTTTTGTAGAATCCGTTGTTTCACGGTCATTGATAATACGTGCTATTGTAGAAGCTTCTTGACGTAATGATGATTCTGTTTGTTTAGTATGGTAGTTTGATAAAAATTCAAGCATTAGTACAGTGAAAACAAACAATACAAAAGAAACGAGAAGCAATATGGTTACCCATAGCTTCCCGACAACGCTGTTCCACATTCTATTCATTGACTACCTCAAATTTATAGCCAACACCCCATACTGTAACAATCATTTTCGCCGCATTTTCAGAAACTCGGTTTAGTTTTTCACGTAAACGTTTCACATGTGTATCAACTGTACGTAAATCCCCAAAGAAATCATAATGCCATACTTCTTTTAACAATTGCTCTCTATCGAATACTTTATCTGGTGATTTTGCTAAAAAGTACAATAATTCGTATTCTTTCGGTGTTAAATTGACTTCTACACCATCAGCAGAAACTCGGTGTGCGTCATGATCAATTGTTAAATGCGGGAAGACAACTAAATCTTTTGATGCAGAAGTTGTTGTAATTGGTGAGAATGCTGCTGAACGACGTAATATAGCTTTTACGCGTAAAACCACTTCACGTGGGCTAAATGGTTTTACAATATAATCATCTGCGCCTAGTTCGAAACCTGATACACGGTTTGCCTCTTCACCTTTTGCCGTTAATAGAATAATTGGCGTTGTTTTTTTATCACGAATTTCTTCGCATACTTGTAAGCCATCTTTTTCAGGCATCATTATATCAAGGAGAATACAATGAAAGTCATTTGCTAATGCCTTTTCCACTGCTTCTTCTCCGTCTTCAGCTTCTTCTACTACATATCCTTCACGTTCTAAATACATTCTTAATAAACGGCGGATTCTATCCTCATCGTCTACTACTAAAATTGAAATTTGTTCATTCACAACTATTCCTCCCAAAACCATCTATATGTCTATTGTACAATCAGCCTATCGAAATGAAAAGAAAAGCCTTTCCCTATAAAGGAAAAGGCTTTAGCTTTGCTACAATCCTTAGCTGATTATTAACCAGCGTATGAATGAAGACCTGCTATGATTAAATTAACAGCAACTAGGTTGAACATAATGATAACGAAACCAATTACTGCTAACCAAGCTGACTTCTCACCTTGCCACCCTTTTGAAAGGCGTAAGTGTAAGAATGCCGCGTAGAATAACCATGTGATAAGTGCCCAAACCTCTTTAGGATCCCAGCCCCAGAAACGAGACCATGCTTCTTGCGCCCAAATCATCGCGAAGATTAATGCACCAAGCGTAAACACTGGGAATCCGATTAATACAGAACGATAACCAATTTCATCCATCAATTGTGAGTTTGCACGTTTTGCGAACGGTTGCATGATAACCGCAATTGGTTTACGAATGATTAAACGAATTAAACCGTATAAAACTGTACCAATTAAGATTGACCAAACAACTGTTGTCAATTTTTTTGCATTGACGATTGCTGGTACGTTTGCAATTGGTTGCATTTTATCAGCGGTTAACATTTCAGATTGATGCATTCCGAACAACGCCGGTGTGTTATACGTAATTTCTTTAGTATTACCATCTTTATCTATGTAGCTAAATTCCGCTTCATAACCTGTTACATTAAATGTCGTTGTAACTGCTACGAATCCTAGTACTAGTACTAAGGCGTACATAACCACTTCTATCCAGAAACTTTGTTTAGATCTTTTTGTTAAGTCGATATTTTTTAGTAAGTAAATTAAACCTGCAACAGCACTTATTGCTAGAATAGATTCTCCAATTGCTGCTGTAATTACGTGAATGTATAACCAGTAACTTTTTAACGCTGGAATTAATGGGTTCACTTCACGAGGGAACATACTAGCGTAAGCAATAATAATAATTGCGATTGGTAAGGCAAAGAGTCCAAGTGCCGGCACTTTATAAATAAAGTAAATTAATATAAATGCGCCTACAACAAACATGCCGAATGCTGTCGTAAATTCAAACATATTACTAACAGGTGCATGTCCAGCATACACCCATCTAGTAATGAAATAACCTAGATTTGCTATGAATCCAACAAGCGTAATGATAATTGCTAATGAACCCCATTTTTTCCCTGCATCAGCTGATTCATCTTTTGAACCACCCTTGACTGCACCACCAAAAAGCAAAGTAGCTATTAGGTATGAGACAAACGCTACAAATAGTAGATTTCCGCTTAAGTCAATTAAACTCATTAGATGTTGTCACCTTCCTTTTCTTTGTCTTTCAATTTCTTCTCAGCATCCTCTGCTTTTTGATCTTCATCATGTTGATCTACATAAACCGGAAGATGAGCGTACTCCGTAACTGCATCTAAATCTTTTTTCATACTAAACCAGTTCTTGTTTGTATGCGATGCCATTAATAAACGACCATCTTTTGTTTTTAATAGCCATAAGCGACGATGGCTCCAATAAGAACCGATTGTTACACCTAACATAAAGATTATGCCACCTAACATTAGTATCATAAGTGTTTTATCTTTACGGACTGTTAAACCTGATACGTTACGTGTATCAACAGCACTAAATTTCATTTTATACTTAGTATCACCTAATGGTTCAAGTGTTTGTTTAATAGCTACAAAGCTTGTTTCGCCTTTTGGTGTTTCAGGTGTATACATTTCAAAAATAAATGCTGGATTATTTGGTAATGGTGAAGCTGTTTGTGGTTCTCCGTCTTCAAAGCCTGCAAAGTCTGGGAAGTATTTTTTCAAGACAACTTTACTATCTTTCCCAACTTTGTATTCTTTTTTAGGATTAGTTAAATCGATTGCTACTGCTCCCAGGGATTTCTCTGATTTTTTATCAATTAAATCAAAGTGCATCGTCTTTAACTCATTCAAGCGGAAATCCATTTGATAAAGTGCATAACCATCATATTTCAATGGCTTATTTACAATAATCGGCATCTCTTTCACTAGAGTTAAATTAGATGTATCACCAGGAACTGCGTCATCTGGTGCTTTATATAACTTAACATCTGTTTGATAGTTTTTCGCAACAGCGTTAACCGCTTTTTTAGATTCATTAAATTCTTCTTTTTGTTCATCTTTTGAATACGTTTCAAAAGTAAATTTTTCACTTTCTAAATAAAAGCCTTCCATTCCGGGAATAGCCATTGTTTCGCCTTCACGGATCCAAAGTGTTTTATCAATATAAAAACCTGGCATTAAGCGAAGCATAACACCAAATAGGAAAATGATTAACCCCACATGGTTGATATATGGACCCCATCTCGCAAAACGACCTTTTTCAGCTAATAATGCGCCCTCTTCACGACGAACATTGTATTTCATTTCTTTCATTTTCGCTTCTGTTAGATCAAATGCTTTATCAACTTCTTCTGCTGACATTTCACCTGAAGCAAAAATGCGTTGGCGCTTCAAGAAGTTTTCGTGACGTTTTACTCGTTGATTTTTTAGAGATTTATATAATGGAATACCTCGGTCTAGACTGGCAACAATAATTGAAATACCAAGCATGCCAATTAATGTTTGGAACCACCACGAACTATAAATATCCGCTAATCCTAATTTATAGTAAATTGATCCAAATGTACCGTAAGCGGCTTTATATGCTGCTGCTGCGTCTTGATATTCAGTAAGAGATACATAAATAACTTGAGGTAGAAATGTACCAATACCTGCGGCAACTAACGTAATAATAATAATTGCAACGCCAACTTTTACACTTGAAAAGAAGTTCCAAATTTTATCAATAATCGTTTTGTTATACGTTTTTGAACGAATTGCGGTTCCCTCATAACGCATATCAGCTAACTTTCTACTCTTTTCCTCTACAGTTAGAGGATTACCACATTTTTCACATAGAGTTGTGCCTTCTGGGTTCTCGTGACCGCATTCACAAATAATTTTTTTCATCCTTTAGAACTCCTTACTATGGCTGGATATCTGAAAAGAATTCAGCTAACATTTCTCTCGTCATTTCACCTTCATAAACTCGAACAACTTTTCCTTTCGGATCAATAAAGACAGATGCAGGTAATTTATTTACATTATAAGCTCTTGTAACACTTTTTGTTTTATCAATTACAACCGGGAACTCTAAATTGAAATCAGAAATGAAATTTTCCACTTCAAAAACGGTTTGAGCTTGGTTGATTGATATCACTTCAATCCCCTGTTCTCTAAACACCTTATATTGGTCGTTGATTGCAGGCATTTCTTTTTTACAAGGTTTGCACCAAGTACCCCAGAAATTCAACATGACGCCTTTTCCTTTATAGTCAGCTAAGCGATGAGTTTGACCATCTAAATCAACTAGAGAAAAATCCGGTGCCTTTGCTCCAACTTTCAATAACGGAATCTCATCCTTAGTAGCTGTTGTATAAATCGTATATCCAATTGCTGCTACAAGAATTACTAAAATCAGTGTTCTTACATAAAATCTTTTTTTCTTTTTATCCATACTCGAAGTAGGCCTCCTAAAAAAACATCCGAAACAATCTACCTAATTATAGCAAAGTTTTGAATGACGGAATTTTGTATATTTGAAGTGTTTGTGAACGTTTCCATTCCAATCATAGTGTTTTTTATATCACTTTTTCGTAGGTTGCCTCGTGCTGTTTTATGCTATGTAAAATTGGTTAAGACGTTTAGAAAATACTAACTAAACGTCTTGTACCTATTTTGGAATATTAACGATTATTGACATACTTAAGGTTTAACCTATTTTTCCTGTCTCAGCTAACACTCTTAATTGTTTTACTTCATGATGTGTCAATTCTCTTGACTCACCTGCATTCAATCCATGCAATGTTAAAAAAGCAAATTGTTCACGTTTTAATTTTTGTACTGGGTAACCTACTGCTTCAAACATACGTCGCACTTGACGATTACGGCCTTCATGAATTGTGATTGCCACAATCGCCTTGCCTGATTTGCTATCTGAAGACATTAGTCTCACACGAGCTGGTGCAGTCTTTCCATCCTCAAGCATAACGCCACGTTCTAATTGTCTTAAAGCCTCTCTTGTAGGAATTCCTTTTACACGTGCTACATATGTTTTATCAATTTTGAATTTTGGATGTGTAAGTTGGTAAGAAAATTCACCGTCATTTGTTAAAAGTAGCAAGCCTGAAGTTTCATAATCTAAACGACCAACAGGGAAAATGCGTTGTTCAACTTCGGGGAATAAATCTGTTACTGTTTTACGACCTTTATCGTCTGTTACAGCTGAAATAATACCTCTTGGTTTATATAGAAGATGATATACTTTACGTTCTTTTTCTAATTTAACTCCTTCTACCTCTACTGAATCAGAAGGAGAGACTTTTGTGCCAAGCTCTCTAACTACCTGTCCATTGACTTTAACTAAGCCTTGCTTAATCATTTCTTCTGCTTTTCTACGTGATGCAATCCCTGCATACGCTATTACTTTTTGTAGTCTTTCCATTCGTTCACCTCATAAGTTAAATACTATTAGCCTGTCCAAAATTATGGCACACTTTCTACTATAAGAAAAGTATTAGAACCTTAATTAAGTCCTTAACTAATATGTTTGTAAACAGTTTATCTGCTTTTTATATCACTTTTTTATCTAAAATCGAAAAAGGCCGCTAATATAAGCAGCCTTTTCTCTACTCAACTATTTATTTCCACTTTACATCAACAATAGCATCCTTAACTGGTTGGTCATCTATATAAAATGACCATCTACCTATCGAGTCTTTGGTTTTGGACCTAGGTAACTGTAAGATATGTTTCACTTTTTTTACTTCTTTTTTCGTCAGAAGCAAGTGCTGTGGCTCTGTTAATTTTATATCAATATCTGATTGTACAGAATACGTACCGGCTTTTGCTATTACTTCATTCTTATAATGTTTAAACACGTAATCAGCAAAATTACTCTGGACAACCCAATCATTACCCTCATTGATCGTTACTACAATTACCTTTTTGCCATCCTTTTCAAAATAAGTAGCAAGTGTTCGTCCTGCTACTTTCGTATAGCCCGTTTTACCAGCTATCGCAAATTTGTTATTACGAACGAGCTTATGCTTATTTTCCCATAATGTCCCGTTCTCTGTAGTACCTTTAAAATATTTTGTAGAGGCTATCTTCTCGAATTTTTTATTTTGCAGGGCAATCCGTAACATTTGAGCTGTGTCATATGCGGAAGCTAAGTGCTTTTCATCGTGGAGACCTGATGGATTTTCAAAATGCGTATTTTCCAAACCATAAAAGAGTGCGGTATCATTCATCATTTTAGAAAAACCTTCTAGAGATCCACCTGCAGCTTCTGCTATTGCTGCAGCTGCATCATTACCTGAACGTAACAATAGTCCATAAAGTAAGGTTTCTAACGTTGTTTCTTCTCCTGCAGTTAAATAAATAGAAGACCCTTCACTCGTTGCTGCTCTTTGAGATATGGTAACTGGTGTTTTTAAATCCAAATTCTCTATCGCAACAAGCGCAGTCCACATTTTCGTCAAACTAGCAATTGGTAAGGGTACATTTTCGTTAGACCCCGCTAGTAATCTCCCTGTCTCTGCATCAATGACTGCATATGAACTTGATGCAGCGGAACTCGGCGTCGTAGTAATTAGTAGTAAAACCACCATCAATAATCCGATTATATATCGGCGAAGCAATCGCCCACACCTTTCTTCTATTCTGAATCTGAATCTTGGAAAGCTTCTTGGAACTTAGACATGAATAAATCCGGGTTTTCATCAGTTGAATCAGTTTCACCCATAGGTAAATCTGGTAA
The DNA here is from genome assembly GCF_057838945.1 of Viridibacillus sp. KH_047. Classification (NCBI taxonomy): domain Bacteria; kingdom Bacillati; phylum Bacillota; class Bacilli; order Caryophanales; family Caryophanaceae; genus Viridibacillus; species Viridibacillus sp. KH_047. The sequence continues at coordinate 3,071,187 of NZ_CM174479.1, forward strand.
TTCGTTTAAGTCCTTCAAGCCAAAGTAGTTTAAGAACTCCTTTGTTGTGCCGTATAAAATTGCTCGGCCTGTTCCTTCAGCTCGACCTACTTCCTGTACTAAACCTTTTGAGCTTAAAGTATGTAGCGGTCGTTCACTTTTCACACCACGTAAATCTTCAATTTCTACTCTAGTAATGGGTTGTTTGTATGCAACAATGGCAAGGACTTCTAGTGAGGCTTGTGATAATGATTGACTAGGCGGGTTTTCAACAAGTCGCTGAATCGTATCTGCAAGGGCAGGTTTTGAAGTAAGCTGGTAAGTACCAGCTAATTCTTTCAATGTAATGCCACGCCCTTCTTCTGTGTTGTAATGATGAGCTAATTGTTCTATAGCTTGTGCTACCTTCTCTTCTTGCTCTTCTGTTAAGAAACTCAGTTGTCTAACAGTTAAACCATCTTCACCAATTACGAAAAGTAAGCTTTCAATTTTGCTCATCAATTGATTCAAGTTGTTCATCGTTCAAATCTTCCTTCCGTAATATTACAGTTAAATCTTCAAAGTTATTATTCTGCTCTACTGCTATTATTTGGCGTTTCATCAATTCTAGTAATGATAAAAAAGTAATAACCAAAGTTGATCTATCCTCATAAGGGAATAGATCGAAAAAGCTTGAGCGTCCACCTGCTAATTTTAGCACACCCATCATAGTTTTCATTTGATCTTTTATGGAAACATCGTGCCTAGTAATTTTAGTTGTTAATGGCGCCTTTAGATGTTTTCGTCTAAGCATTTTCTGAAAAGCACCGACCATATCAAACACATTTACAGACGTTTCAAATAATGCTAGTTGTTCGGCTGGTGCGAATGCTGAAAGATCCGCTGGTGGCCTTGTAAAATATTGCGCACGAGACGATTCTAAGTCTTTTAAATTCACTGCAGCATCTTTAAATTTTCTATATTCAATTAATCGGGCAACGAGCTCTTCACGTGGATCGGGCTCATCCATGTCGAATTCCGTTTCATCTAACTCCCCTTCATGGATTGGTAAGAGCATTTTACTCTTAATCGCTAGTAAAGATGCTGCCATAACTAAATATTCACTTGCTTCATTCAATTCAAGTACTTGCATTGCACGAATATGCTCCATATACTGAGCCGTAAGCTCCGCCATTGGAATATCATATATATCGATTTCCAAGCGATGAATTAAATGTAATAATAGATCGAGAGGTCCTTCAAAGGCCTCTAGTTTTACTTCATATGACATAGTCAACCACCTGACAGTTTATGTTCAAAATACAGTATAGAGGAATGGTGTTCGAAATGCATCCGATGTACCACCCATTATTTGTCCAGTTTCTAACATATTTCAATGGCAATCAAGATTACTTTGAATGTCACGAAGTGTTAGAGGAGTATTGGAAAGAAATAGCTCCTAGAGATAAAACTCACCCCTTAACGGGATGGATTCAACTAGCGACTGGCCTATACCATTGGCGCCGAGAAAATTTTAGTGGCGCCAAAACAATCTTAAAAAAAGCATATATTACTTTAGAGCAGTCCGTCAATTCTTCATTTATGGAAGAAGTGGACGGTATTGCAATTTTACACTCTATGCAACAAGTTCAACATGCAGTAGAAAAAAAAGAGCCTTTCCAAAAATTTATTCTACCAATTACCTCAGAGACCTTAGAGAAGCAAGTTCTCACATCAATTGCTTTATTGAAAGAAACAGATGCTCATTACCTACAACATAAGCATATGCTACGTGACCGCTCGGATATTCTCCTAGCAAGAGACGAAAAAAGAAGAAGCAGACATTAAATTTCTTTGTCTGCTTCTTCTAGCAACGCTTTACATTTCTGTATGAACGGTGCAGTTTGATCACAAGCCGCAATCACACAATCCATATCCATTTTAGAAAGCTGTTTAACCATCTCTTTACCGAGTCCCTCACCTCTACGTGAAGGGTCAACCGATATATGTCTAACAATCCATTCGTCATCAGCAATCTCTACGCCAACTAAACCAATAAAGTCGTCCTCTTGTTTCCATAAAAACAGTTGCCAGTTTGGATCTGTATCGTATTGTCGAATCGTTTCTTGTAGTAATTTCAGATCTTTTTGATCTGGCATAAATGACAAGAGCCCCATCGCAATTTTTTCGAATGCTTTCTTATAACGACATAACATTTATATGATCCCTCTTTTTGCCTTTAAGTATCTTTCAACATCCTACACGAAAAGCAAAAATTACGCAAATAGATTCACATTATTTACCTATACTTGATGGAGCAATATAAAGCCAATAAATAACGCCCCATGCAGTTGTTAATATTAGGAATAACAGAAGTAATAAAATATTACTTTTCTTCAATTAACGATTTACCTCCTTCCCAATCGTTAGAGGAAGGTCAAGCTTTACAAGATCTTCATAACTTTCGCGCTTCACAACTAATTGGTGCGCACCTTTTTCCGCAAAAACGACAGCCGGCCTTGGTATACGATTATAGTTACTCGCCATTGAATAACCGTACGCCCCTGTACAGAACACAGCCAAAATGTCCCCTGATTCTGCCTTCGGCAACATAATATCCTCAATTAGTTTATCACCAGACTCGCATAACTTACCAGCAATCGTATATGTGTTTACTAATTTGTCATTCATTTTATTGGCAATGACAGCCTCGTATTTTGCGTTGTATAGAGCTGGACGTATATTATCAGACATCCCACCATCAACCGCAAGATAATTTCTCGTATTAGGAACTTCCTTTTGAGAACCGACTGAATAAAGTGTAGTACCAGCGTCTCCAACTAACGAACGACCTGGTTCAATCCAAATTTCAGGCATCGGCATTGAAAAAGCAGCCATCTCTTGTTGTACTGCTTTAATCATATCATCTACATAAACTGCTGGTTGAAGTGGTGTGTCCTCTTCTGTATAACGAATTCCGAATCCTCCACCTAAATTTAATACTTGGCTAATGAAGCCGGATTCTTTATACCATTCGCCCATTTTATCGCTTATTTTTTTTGCTGCTAAGCTGAAAGCCGCTGTATCAAAGATTTGTGAGCCAATATGACAATGCATTCCTTGTAAATCTAAATATGTGTGATTTTGCAATAGCGTAAATGCACGGTCCGCTTGTCCATTATTTAAGTCAAAACCAAATTTAGAATCTGCTTGACCTGTTGTTATAAAGTCATGTGTATGCGCCTCTACTCCTGGCGTCACACGTATTAGGACGTGCATTTTTTGTTGACGTGCTTCAGATAGTTGTTTCAAGGCATCAATTTCATCAAAATTATCAATTACAATACATCCAATTTTCGAATCGAAAGCAAGGTTTAATTCATCGTAGCTTTTATTATTACCATGGAAATGGATGCGTTCGCTTGGGAAACCTGCTTTTAAAGCGGTATATAGCTCACCACCAGAAACAACATCGACTGATAGTCCTTCTTCAGCCGCTAATTGATAGATCGCAACGCTTGAAAACGCCTTACTAGCATAAGCAACTTGTGATTGCACACCTGCATTTTTAAAAGTATTAATAAACCCTTGCGCTCGCTCACGGAAAAGTGCTGTATCGTAAACGAATAAAGGTGTACCATATGTTTTTGTTAAATCTATAGCATCTACTTCTCCAATTGCTAAATGACCATTTTCAGTTACGTTTTGAGTCCCATATAAATGCATTCAAATCTCTCCCTTTACCCGTATCTCCCAAAAGAATTCACGGAATTTTTCTATAACTAATTGAACTTTATCATAGAAAGAGAAATGTATGCAATGGCAAATCATGAACGTTTTCGCTGTTTTGCACCAACAATATACGGTCTTAAAGCATCGCTCGTCATAGGGAATCGTATGAATATACGTAAAAATGCTTGTGGGAAGAACGGAACAACTGGCCACATATAAGGTACTTTCATTGGTCGTAAAGAGCAAATATATAAGAAAAGCCCTAATATACCAAGGAAGAATCCATTAACTCCGAGCCATGCGGTCATGAGTAACAAAAAGATCCTAAATACTTTAATGGTGATACTCAATTCATACGAAGGAACTACAAATGTGAATATGGCAGTAATTGCGGTATATAACACAACTTCAGGTGAAAATAGTCCAACATCAATTGCAATCTGACCGATAATGACACCTGCAATTAATCCCATCGCAGTGGATAGTGGAGTTGGTGTATGAATGGAGGCAAGCCGCAAGTATTCTATCCCTGCATCTGCTAATAATATTTGGAGTAATATCGGTATGGCGGACTTTTTATCTATTCCGACGAAATCTAAAAAAGTAGGAATCAATTCATGATGCTTGATTAATAAATACCAAAGAGGCAATAATATGAGGCTTAAAAAAGTCCCGAAGAAGCGCAAGAACCGGACTGCTGTCCCAATAAAAGGGGCCTGACGATATTCCTCTGCATGTTGTAAATGATGAAAAAAAGTCACGGGTACTAAAATAACAGAAGGTGACGTATCGACAATTATTGCGATGTGACCTTCCAATAAGTGAGCAGCGGTAATATCAGGTCGCTCAGTGTAGCGTACGAAAGGTAGTGGATGGAAACCTTGTTTAAATAACCATTCCTCTAATGATTTATCCGCCATTGTTAAACCATCATGTTTAATCTTCTTCATACGTTGGCGTATATAATTGAGATGATCCTCATTGGCAATGCCCTTCATGAAGACGATTGCTGTATCTGTCTTGCCTTTATCAGAGATTTGATGCAATTCAAAACGCAATGTGTCATCTCTAATTCGCCTTCTTATAAGCCCTGAGTTTTGTACAATATTTTCTGTAAATCCATCACGTGATCCCCTAATAACTTTCTCATTATCAGGTTCATCAGGTTGTCTACCAGGATAAGCTCTCAAATCTGCTATAAAAGCATAGCCAGATGGAGTAATAAACGCCACCTGGCCCCCTAATATCGCAGTTAATAGCTGTTCCTGACTCTTCATCGGTTCCCAAGCAAAATATGGGAAGCAAAATTGGAAAAATTCCGGCTCAGTTTCTGGTGTATATCCTTCTACCTCTTGAGTCGGTTGAATATTGACAAGAATTTCTGTGAAGTTGGCACTATCAATAAGCCCATTAATATAAATGGTAAACACCGGCATTTTGTATAAATGCAAATGCTTCATCCCTATATCAAAGCTTTCGCTTTCACCGAATTTTGAAATCATAAACTTTTCTGCTTCTTCTATACTTGCGAAAATAGGTTTTTGTTCTTCAGTCATTTTTTTGCCGCCTTTTCTAATCCTTTCAATTGACCTGGTGCTAGCCAAACTTTCAACTGTGATAAGATTCGTTTTTCTAGTCGCGATACTTGTACTTGTGAAATGCCAAGTCTCTCAGCAATTTCACTTTGAGTACAATCTAAGTAATAGCGTAAATAAATTACAGATTGTTCCCTTTTACCAAGTCTCGTTAAAATGTCTCGAAGTGGTATATGCTCAAAAGGCCTTTCAGAGGTAGCATCTCTCATTTGATCCATTAACGTAATTGGATCACCATCACTTTCAAATAACTGCTCATGCAGTGATGCAGGGTCCCTTAAAGCATCCGAAGCCATTGCTATTTCATCAGTTGTGACTTCCAACAAATCGGCCAATTCCTTCATGGTTGGGGGTCTCTCATTGATTTTAAGAAAATCATCAGTGGCATGGCGGATTTTATAGTTAAGCTCTCTAATAGATCGGCTTACTTTAACCATACCGTCATCCCGTAAAAAACGCTGAATTTCACCGATTATCATAGGTACTGCGTAAGTTGAAAATTTCACTTGGTATGACAGATCAAATTTATCAATTGACTTCATCAAACCAATACAACCAATTTGAAAAAGATCTTCTAAATCTGCCCCACGTGAAGCAAAACGTTGTACGATTGACCAGACAAGACGCGTATTCCCCTCCACCATCTCCTTTCTAGCGTTAGCATCGCCAGCTTGAGACTGCAGTATGAGCTCTCGCATTTTCTCCTGTGTCAGCAATATGGAAGAGGCTTGTGGCTTAGATGTCATTTTCTCACCTAGCGGCAAACGGTGAACCTACTGGTTGAAATTGCTTCTTGAAGGTGACCGTTGTCCCTTTCCCGCGTTCGGATTTAACAGATAACTGATCCGTGAAGCTTTCCATAATTGTAAAGCCCATGCCAGAGCGATCCATTTGCTGCTTTGTAGTATATAATGGTTCCATTGCTTGCTGTACGTCTTCAATTCCACATCCTTGATCAGAAATCGTCACAGTCACTTCGCGATCAACACGAGTAGCATAAACAGTTACAATGCCTGTACGATTTTCCTCATAGCCATGAATAATAGCGTTTGTAACTGCTTCTGAAATGACAGTTTTCACCTCGGACAATTCCTCAATCGTTGGATCTAGCACTGTCATGAAACTCGTCATCGCCATACGCGCTAGTGCTTCATTTTCACTGACCGCTAAAAACGATAAAGTCATTTCATTATCCATTCAAAATCCCCCCTAAAGTTCGAATTACTTCATCTTCTGTACCTTGCCAAATATATTTGGACAACCCTGAAAACTGGAATATTTTCTGCATCGTAGCAGACGGATTTAAGATGACGGTTTGTCCATTGATTGGCGCTAAATCACGCATTCTTCCTAAGATCAAACCAATGCCAGCGCTATCCATAAACTGTAGGTCACCTAAGTTCCAAATAATTGCGTGAACGCTACCTTGGTATATTGCTTGTGAAATATCTTCTCGGATACGGTTTGCAGCGTGATGGTCTAAATCACCTTTTAAACGAATAACGGCAATGCCATCCACTGTCAGTTGAATTAGTTGTTGCATAGTCATACCTCCTTTTCACAAGCATATTCCACATTTGCTTTGCATTATCCTTTCGCATGACAATTTAAGAAGAAACCTTCTAAAATTAGAACTAAATCGACAGTAAATGGATGACATCTTTATCTACAAGTATTGGAGATTCGAGGGAATTTTAATCAAAAAAAATCTCTATTCAAAAAAAAACAAAATTGTATGATGGAAGATGTGGAATTTTAAATAATTAGGACAACAAAAATTCTCCTTATTCGAATAAAGATCTCCATTTCACTGCATTTTAGTTTTTGTCTGTTTTCTAAAAGATTGTTACTTCTGTTAAAACATAAAAAAGCTAATTTACAAGATGATTATATTTTGGTTAGTTGATATTAAAAGGGCTACACATATAGATATATCTATATGTGTAGCCCTAATTTAATATTGTTGTTGCACTAAAGCCCTGTTATTTTTGCAAGGAATCTAATGTTCTTATCTAACATTTGTTATTTAGTACAATCCATCTGCATCTTCTTTAGTGTTAATGAAAATGTTTTTAGTTTGTGTGTATGCATCTAAAATTGATTTGTAAGTTTCACGGCCAATACCGGATTTTTTATATCCTCCAAATGGAGCACCAGCAGAGAAGTTTGTATATTGATTCACCCACATGCGACCAGTTTCAATACTACGTGCTACACGGAGTGCTGTGTTTAAGTTGCTAGTCCAGACACCGCCACCAAGGCCAAACTCAGAATCATTCGCCATTGCGATGACTTCTTCCTCTGTTTCAAACTTGATTACTGTTGCAACTGGCCCAAAAATTTCCTCTTGTGCGATGCGCATATCATTTGTACCTGCTAAAATCGTTGGCGCCATGAATACACCGTTCTCAAGACCTTGATCTTGTAATTGGTAACCACCTGTTATGAGTGTTGCACCTTCTTCTTGACCAATTTTCACGTATTCTAAAATTTTATCTAATTGGCGTTGGTTAATTTGCGCCCCCATCTGTGTTCCTTCTTCCCATGGCAAACCAACTTTTACGCTTTCGAATTTCTCTTTTATTGCTGTTAAAAATTCATCGTAAATGCCGGCTTGTACGAATATACGAGATCCTGCAGAACATACTTGCCCTTGGTTGAATAAAATACCGTTTGTTGCACCTTCAACCGCACGTTCCCAGTTTGCATCGTTGAAGAAGATGTTAGCTGATTTCCCACCAAGCTCTAATGTTGCAGGGATTAAGCGATCAGCTGCAGCTTTGGCAACTAAGTAACCAACATCTGTTGAACCTGTGAATGCTAATTTTGCAAAGCCTTCGTGGTGTAGCATATAGTCACCAGAGTTTGACCCGCGCCCAGTTATAACGTTTACAACACCTGCTGGTAAAACTTGATCTAAAATTTTCGCCAGTTCCAAAATGCTCAGTGAAGTTGTTGACGATGAAGAGATTACAACTGTGTTACCTGCTGCGATAGCAGGTGCAATTTTCCACGCTGCCATAAGTAGCGGGAAGTTCCAAGGAATAATTTGACCGACAACACCAATTGGTTCTTTCAGTGTTAATGTTAGATTATTTTCATCTAATTGTTGAGCAGTACCTTCTTCAGATCGGATAACACCTGCGAAGTAACGGAAGTGATCCGCACTCAGCGGCACGTCAGCACTCATCGTTTCACGTAAAGGTTTTCCGTTATCTAAAGTTTCAACCATTGCTAGATGCTCACGGTTTGCGTCGATTAAGTCTGCAATTTGAAGAAGTAATTTGCTACGTTCTTCAATGCTCACCTCTTTCCACGTTTTAAATGCATTTTGAGCTGCTTCAACGGCTGCATCTACATCTGCATGACTAGCATCGATGAAATCTGCCAATTTTTCGCCATTACTTGGGTTGTATGCGGCAATTGTGTTCCCTTCAGAACCTTCAGTCCACTCCCCATTAATATATAATTTGTACTGTGAATCTATTATATTTGCTATATCTTTATTCATTAATTTGACACCTCTAAAATTTATTCTAGTAAAGTTACTCTAAACTAGTTAATGCTAGTATATAGCCGATATAATTGAATTTCAAAACATGCGCTTGTGAATTATTGAACATATTAGAATAGTATTTCGAGAAAATGATTTGATATCTTAATAACAAAACTGAAAATGTACAGTTAGGAATATTGAAAAACAGGAGCAAAGATGTCACAGTGAAAATGAGATGGCTCACCTGTACTTTTTAAAAAAATTCACCGTATGTAATGTTCATTATTTTTCAAGGTTCACTTATTCGAAACATATGAAATTCTAACCAAATTTAATAATTTTAGAGTTAGATTAACCTTTAGTCGAAGGACTCTTGATAAGAAAAAAGAGCTGCCTAAGCAACACCTTAATATCTCACTAAAGAACCTGTTAATCCAAGAAATGCGTACCTTTCAGCAAAAAGCCAATAGGTACACTTTTGTAAGCAGTATTTTTCTTTTTTTCACTAGTTTGCTTATACTTTACGTATCACCTTTTTGTTTTTATCTTTAAAAATATTTGAATGAGTGCTACTTGTAATCTAAAAGGAGTTCGAATTAACGTAAAGTGAGGTTATATCATAAAGAATGATTAATTTATTCCTAATCGAATATACTAATCATTTAATCCCTTTCCATCGAGAATGTGCTGCATACTTTTTTCAACCCTCGACACTCGAGTTTTGGATTGTATTGGTGCAGAAAAATAAAGAACATATGCTCTTTGCCGTCCTGGAGTTAATGCTTCAAAAGCAGTTTTCAAGGCTGGGATTTCATCGAATTTATCTTGAAGTTCTACAGGAATTATTATTTCTGTATTCTTTTTAAAATTCACTTCCAAACCGGCTTTTTCAACTTCAATGGCTTCATAAATATAGGCTTTCAAGATTGGTTCCATTTCAACTATTTCTTGAACATTGGTGAACCGAATCTGGCGCGCCGCCTGTACATTCTCTGTTTGTTGAATTAGAATCCCATGGGCATCCTTTAGCAAGACACCTTTGTGAAACAGAAGCGCACAATATTCCTTAAATCCATGTATTAAAACTATGTTTTTTTCTCAAACATGTAACAAGGATGCATCCACTTAAATTCTTCTGTCAGCTCACAGTCAAGAACGATATTTCTCAACTTCTCATATTCTTCCTTCCACTTTTTAGATTTACTTATAAATTCATCAACCTTAAGATTCATTTTATTCTCTGTCATAAAGGAACACCCCTATTTAATTTTTCAATCAGTTGACAGTCAAAAATGATCATTTTGATTTCTCAAATTTTTTCTGTCACTTTTTGGCTTTACTTTAATATTCATAAACCTTGAATCATTTTCCATTACCGACTAAGCAAGCTAGCTAGCTTGAATCCATTAAGGTGGACCAAACCTTCTCTTTCGATATCGTGAACTAAAAATTCAAGGCATCCTTCATTTTTTTGTATCGGTAAAAAAATCACCGTTACCTTACTTTCGCATATTGAAAAAATTCCGATTGGTATCCGATTTATGATAGGACAATAATTGGTGTAGTGTCAAACAGACCTGGCGCGGAAAGTATAGGGAGATTAATTCGATAATCTGCCCCTTTTGTGCAATAAGATGTTTTTCTTCAATTGAGTTTTTTTCCAACATTTAATCAACAAAAAAGCTGTTACTCATTTAAATGAGCAACAGCTTTTTTAATATTATTTTGTAATGATAGCCTCGATTAATTTCGGTGCTTGAGGTGCTTCATTGGCAATTTTAATATGCGAGTAGATTTTATCAATCACTGATGAAACATCTTCTTGGTTTGCGTAAATTGTCACAAGAGACTCACCTTTTGTTACTTTATCGCCAACTTTTTTACGCAGCATTAGACCTACAGCTAAGTCGATAGTAGACTCTTTTGTAGCACGACCAGCGCCTAAAAGCATAGCCGCAGTTCCAACTTCATCAGCTTCGATGAATGATACAAAGCCATCTTCTTTTGCCGGTACTTCGAAAGTATATTGAGCTTGAGGTAATAATGAAGTATCATCCACTACTGCCGGGTTACCACCTTGTCCTTCAATAAATTGTTTGAAGATTTCTAATGCGCTACCGTTTTTGATAACTTCAAGTAATTGTTCACGCGCTTCTTCGATTGTTTTCGCGTGACCACCTAGAACCACCATTTGACTACCAAGAGTTAAGCAAAGCTCCGTTAAATCTTCCGGACCCTCTCCTCTTAAAGTATCAATTGCTTCTTTTACTTCTAATGCATTACCAATCGCAAAACCAAGCGGTTGGCTCATATCAGAAATAATAGCCATTGTGTTACGACCGACATTATTGCCGATTTGGACCATTGCATGCGCTAAATTTTTTGCATCTTCAACAGTCTTCATGAAGGCACCTTCACCTGTTTTTACATCAAGTACAATAGCATCTGCACCTGCGGCAATTTTTTTACTCATAATTGAGCTCGCGATTAAAGGGATGCTACTTACTGTCGCTGTCACATCTCTTAGAGCGTATAATTTTTTGTCTGCAGGTGTTAAGTTACCTGTTTGACCGATAACAGCTAATTTAATGTCATTAACTTGCTCAATAAATTGCTCTGTCGTCAATTCAACATGGAAGCCTTCAATAGCCTCTAATTTGTCAATAGTGCCTCCTGTATGCCCTAAACCTCGTCCACTCATCTTCGCAACAGGAACACCGACAGCAGCTACTAGAGGGCCTAAAACTAATGTTGTTGTGTCACCAACGCCACCTGTCGAATGCTTATCAACTTTAATACCTTCGATTTCTGAAAGGTCAATCTGATCTCCAGATTCAACCATTGCCATTGTTAAATCTGCTCGTTCTCGATCGTTCATATCTTTGAAATATATAGCCATTAATAAACTACTTGCTTGATAATCTGGAATAGAACCATTTGTATAACCTTCTACGAAAAAGCGAATCTCTTCTGTAGTTAATTCTCCACCATCACGTTTTTTTTCAATAATATCAACTATTCGCATTTAATTACTCCCTTACTTATTTTAAATTGGATAAGAAGCTTGTGCCGAATTCAGGTAATTTCACATTGAAGTTTTCTGCAACTGTAGCACCTATATCAGCAAATGTAAGTCGTAATGGTAATTCATGACCTTCATTAAAGCGTGGTGAGTAAGCGATTAATGGCACATATTCACGTGTATGATCACTTCCATGGAAAGTTGGATCATTTCCATGGTCAGCTGTTATTATTAATAGATCATCTTCCGTCAACGCTTCCAAAACTTCTGGTAAACGACGGTCAAATTCTTCTAACGCTTCACCATATCCAATTGGATCTCTGCGGTGACCATAAGCTGCATCAAAATCAACTAAGTTTAAGAATGATAAGCCATGGAAATCCTTACGTACAGCTTGTGATATCTGGTCCATACCATCTGTATTATCTTTTGTACGGATTGCTTCTGTTACGCCTTCATTGTTAAAGATATCTGAAATTTTACCTAATGCAATGACATCAAAATTAGCATCTTTTAATTCATTCATCACTGTACGTCCAAATGGTTTTAACGCATAATCATGACGATTCGATGTGCGTTCAAAGTTACCTGGAGTCCCGATGAAAGGACGAGCAATTACACGGCCTACTAAATATTCAGGTTGTAAAGTCAATTCACGAGCAATTTCACAAATTTTATATAGTTCATCTAATGGAACAATTTCTTCATGTGCTGCGATTTGCAATACTGGATCAGCAGATGTATAGACGATAATAGCTCCTGTCTTCATATGCTCTTCACCGTAATCGTCAATCACTTGCGTACCACTTGCTGGCTTGTTACAAAGTACTTTACGACCAGTGCGTTCTTCTAATTGCTCGATTAAAGTTTGTGGGAAGCCTTCAGGATACACTTTGAACGGTTTATCAATATTTAAACCCATAATTTCCCAGTGACCTGTCATTGTATCTTTCCCCACTGAAGCTTCTTGCATTTTACCGAAATAAGCTGCAGGTTTCTCTACTGGAGTAATACCAGGTAACTCACGGATATTTGATAAACCTAATCTTCCCATATTGGGCATAGTTAAGCCATTCATTTTTTCTGCAATATGACCTAATGTATCTGCACCTACATCACCGAACTTTTCAGCATCAGGTGCTTCTCCAATACCTACTGAATCCATAACGATTAAGTGAATGCGTTTAAATGGTTTTGTGTTCATTTGTGTTCCTCCTTTATCTTTACTTTCATTTTACCAAACTATACGAAAAAATAAATGTCAGACCTCTGACATTTGAATTTTTTTTATGCACGTGGGTGGAACTGCTTGTATACTTCTGATAATCGCGTCTTACTAATATGTGTATAAATTTGAGTTGTTGAAATATCAGCATGTCCAAGCAGTTCTTGAACTGCACGTAAATCAGCACCATTTTCAATTAAATGCGTCGCAAAAGAATGACGTAAAATATGTGGTGTGATTTCTTTATCTATACCTGCTTTCTCTGCATAATCCTTCATTAATTTCCAACAAAATTGTCGTGTTAAGCGATCTCCCCTTTGGCTTATAAAAAAAGCCTCTGATTTATGTAGCTTATCTTCTAGTATTGGTCTTCCCTTTTCTAAATATGCCATGCACGCTTCTAAAGCTTTTCGTCCAAGTGGAATAATACGTTCTTTACCACCTTTACCAAAAACTCTTACGAAGCCCATCGTAGTATGAACATCTTCTAAATTCAGTGCGATACACTCACTTATCCGCATACCGCTTGCATATAACAACTCAAGCATCGTTTGATCTCGAATTCCTTGGGGTTTTGCAAGATTTGGCATGGCAATTAAGTTATCAATTTCTTCAATCGATAAAATTTTAGGTAACTTTTTCTCTAACTTCGGCATTTCTAAATGCACTGTCGGATCCCCACTAGCTCTTTTTTCTCTTAACAAAAATTGGTGAAATGATCGAATTGATGATATATGTCTTGAAATAGTTCGTGCAGACTTCCCAGATGTTTTCAGCATCTGTAAATGATGTAATATATTCACTCTGTCTATGTCGTCAAAATATTGTACACCTTGACTTACGAAAATATTCTTAGTATATGCAGTAATATCTCTTTTATAAGATTGCAATGTATTGTCAGAAAGCTGGCGTTCAACGCGTAAAAAGTGTAAATAATCTTGGATTGCATCTAGTACATCTTGGTTCATTTTGATTCCCTCCTTAAAAATAGGTAAATAAAAAAGGACAGCACCTCCGCCATCCTTTGTTTGTAAGCTATAAACTTATGATTGATTGCTATCTGACTCTTTATCATGACAACGCCAGCAAATACCGTGAAATGTTAATCTGTGGTCTTTAATAATAAAATTCCATCTTTTTTCAACGACTGCTTCTACGTCTTCAAGTAAATCCTCTTGAATTTCATCAACAGCACCACATTCGATACAAACGAGGTGATGATGGAAGTGAGCAGCTCCTTCTTGACGTAAATCATAACGAGATACGCCATCGCCGAAATTGATTTTATCGACGATCTTAAGCTCGGTTAAAAGCTCCAATGTTCGATACACAGTTGCAAGTCCAATTTCTGGTGCTTTTTCTTTAACAAGTAAATAAACATCCTCAGCACTAAGGTGATCTTCCTCATTCTCTAAAAGCACTCTTACTGTCGCTTCACGCTGCGGCGTCAGTTTGTAGCTCGCACCATGTAATTGTTTTTTTATTCGATCAATACGGCTTTCCATACGACGCCCCCCTAAACTTCTTTTATTATACCAAAAAGTCAATTCTCATTACAAGATTGAATTAATTATAATTATAATAATTATTATTTGATAGTTATTTTAATTTATAAATAAAATGAATTGCAAGTAATTCGCCACACAAAATTACTAGAGTAGCGACGAGTACTACTATTACACGCGGTAAAATCGGTAACTTCTTCCTGACAGCATAAACTGGTTCAGGTACAAGTACTATGCAAAACACCATTAATACTATACTGTAAAGCAATTGAAAAGGAAACCACCATGCAGCATATGACCAAAATGCGTTTTGTGTGTCTATTAAATAACCTGCACTGTAGCCAAAAAACGCTGATTTTAGTACAACAACAATCCTTGCCACATGTCTTAAATAATTATGAGATGCGAGCAACGAAACAATGGCAAACGGAATGACAACTGGCAATAAAGATTGCCAAATTGACGGCTTCCCTTGTAGGAGTACCCTACTATCCATTTTTCGAATGAGCCATTCTGCTTGTTCAACAGTAGAAAGTTGCAACAGTAAAATTCCTCCGATAAAGCCAATTGCAATAATTAAGAAAAAGTAAATAATTTGAAATGATCGGTTCATATAGGTCACCTTCCTTTACTTCGTACAACCTATGCTCGTCCCGACCTATTTCATAACTTATTTTAAAAGATATTTTTCATCCACATAATTGCAAACACTGTTTTAGCATCATAAATTCTTTCTTCACGAATCATTTGTTCAGCTTCTTCTAACGTAACTTCTAATAATTCGACAAATTCATCCTCATCTAGACCAGCTGGATTCTCAATTCTATATAAATCTCTCGCCGCATATATATGAATAACTTCATCTGCAAAGCCTGGAGATGTGGCAAAAGATTGAACAAACGTGAAATTTTTCGAGCCATACCCTGTTTCTTCTTCTAACTCGCGGATAGCTGTATACTCAGGCTTCTCACCTTTTTCTAATTTACCCGCGGGAATTTCGATAATACTACGCTCTAAAGGTTTACGATATTGCTCCACAAGAACAATTTTACCTTCGTTTGTTATAGGGATAATCGCTACTGCTCCTGGATGAGTTACTAATTCTCTAGTTGATGTGTTGCCATTTGGTAATGTGACTTCATCTACTTTGACTGAAATAACGCGACCCTCAAAAATTTTTTTAGAATTTATCGTCTTTTCTTCAAATTTTTTCATGATTATAACCCTCTCCGTTGTGCTTTTGTTATTAATCATTGTACCATTATCATATGAGGAGTGATATTTTTGAAGAGTAGAAAGTTAGGTAATAGCGATTTAATTATTTCAGAAATTGGCCTTGGTTGCATGTCTCTACCAACTGATGAAAAGACTGCGAAATGGATAGTAGATGCAGCTGTAGATCATGGTATTACCTATTTTGATACCGCGGATCTATATGATAAGGGCATCAATGAGGAACTTGTCGGTAAGGCACTAAATGGGAAACGACAAGATATTATATTAGCCACTAAAGTGGGCAATGTTTGGAACAAGGACGGAGAAGGTTGGCACTGGGACCCTTCTAAGAAAAATATCGAACATCAAGTAAAAGAAAGTTTGCGTCGCTTACAAACAGACTATATTGATTTATATCAACTACACGGTGGAACAATTGAAGACCCTTGGGATGAAATAACCGAAGCATTTAATCACTTAAAAAAAGAAGGTATCATTCGGGCATACGGTATTTCATCAATCCGCCCAAATGTCATTAAGGAGTTTTTACCAAACAGCGATGCAGTATCTGTCATGATGCAATATAGCTTGCTAGACCGCAGACCCGAAGAATGGTTTGATGTGCTAGAAGAAACTAATGCATCTATTGTGACACGTGGCTCTTTAGCAAAAGGTTTATTAACAAATGAATGGTCAAAACGTTTAGCAAAAGCAGATGGCTACCAAACTTATAGCCAAGATGAGCTTCAAGCTACTCTCGAAGAATTGGCAAACAACACACAAGATGTACATGCAGCAGCACTTGCTTATGTATTACAATCACCTATTGTAGCCTCTGCAGTGATTGGTGCAAGTTCAAAACAACAATTGGAAGCAACAATATCAGCTTACAATAATGCACCATCAATTGATGCTAAAGAACTTGAGAAACTAACAAAAATAGATACGTATAATGCACATCGTTAAATTTGCTAGAAGGATTCGTATCACGGATCCTTCTTTTTAAAAATCATAATACATAATCCTTATAAACTTATAATATGAATTTTGCAATTAGTAGCGCCATTAAAGCAAAGGGAGTCTGTAATATGAACCCTACTAGAAAGTACACACCTACCTGCTTAGGCGTGATTAAATTCTCTATTACTAGCTTTCTACTACTAAACAGACAAAATGGTATCAAGATAACAACGGCGGTAATGACACCAGGTACATATTTTTTAAAGATTACACTTTGCACAACATGCCCTATTCCGTTCGCAAGAAATACTCCAGCGACTAATAAGGCAAAGAATTTTATGGGTAGTATTCCGATAAACCGTTTATTATTAGCAGCTGTCACACAGCCAATCACTACGATAATCCATAATAAAATAAATGCGATAATAAATTCCTCAGTAGAAACGGAAAAAGGTAATTTCATAGTGAAATTTTCAACGGTTACGATTTCCTCCAAATCATGAATTAAAAAAACAATAGGGAAAATCAATAAAAGTGATTTAACTTTAGAAAATTCCATACTTCACCCCTGTTATTTTCAAGCTATTTAAAAGTTATCAATGTGAAAAAGGAAAGTATTATACTAAAACAATTAACATAAATTTTCACCCTCGCTTGATAAGAAATAAAAGGTAGCTCCGAAAGAAATCTTTCAAAACTACCTTCTATATCACACTACTATGACCTTTTCATATAGTTAAACTACTAAATTTATGAAACTTTCCTAATTCATAGATTCAATGCCGATTTAAGCAATCCAACCATGTATTTTGTTAACTATTAAATTTTGAGCCCTTATCTCCGTACTCATTCAATAATTCTTCAAACGATTTGTTCTTCTCACGTTGTTTTCGTTCAAATGCTAACTTTGCCTCGCGTTCATCTTGTGCTGCTTGTTCTTTTGCAACAAGGTCTTTTTTAGCAAGCTTTAATTTCTCTAACACATCACCATTAAGTTGGTCTTTTAATGTTAGTGCCTCACTTTTTGCGGATTGTTGTTGTGCTGGTTGTTGTCTTTGTTGTTTTTTCTTTTTACCCATGGTCAATCTCCTTCTTACGTTCTTTTTACAATTGTTGCAACACCTTGCCCTCCACCTATACAGAGTGTAGCAAGACCCGTTTTAACATCTCGCCTCTCCATTTCGTGAAGTAGTGTTACTAATATTCTAGCACCACTTGCGCCAATTGGGTGACCTAAAGCAATTGCACCACCATTAACATTTAACTTTTCATGGTCAAAATGCAATTCTCGATCAACTGCAATTGATTGTGCTGCGAATGCTTCATTTGCTTCAATTAAGTCAATTTGCTCTAATTCTAGTTGCCCTTTTGTTAAGGCTTTTTGTACTGCCCTCACAGGACCACTTCCCATTACAGCTGGATCTACACCTACACTTGCGTTTGATACAACTGTTGCAATTGACTTAATGCCCAACTCATCGGCTTTAGCTTTTGACATTACTACAAGTGCGGCTGCGCCGTCATTAATACCCGAAGCATTTCCCGCTGTCACAGATCCTTCTTTTTTAAACGCAGGTCGTAGCTTCCCTAACTTTTCTGCTGAAGTTCCCGGCTTTACATACTCATCTGTATCAAATACGACTGGTTCTCCCTTGCGTTGAGGAATTTCTACTGCTACAATTTCTTCTTTAAATTTCCCCGCTTCTATTGCTGTTGTTGCCCTTTCTTGGGAACGCGCTGAAAAGCGATCTTGCTCTTCACGAGAAATTGCATATTGGTCACATAAATTTTCAGCTGTAACACCCATATGATAGTCATTAAATGCACACCATAAGCCATCAGTAATCATACTATCAATTACCTTCTGATCGCCCATACGGAAGCCCTCACGTGCGTTATTCAATAAATACGGTGCCTGGCTCATATTTTCCATCCCGCCTGCGACGATGATTTCTGCATCGCCTGCAATGATGGCTTGTGTTGCTAAATGAACAGCTTTAAGACCTGACCCACAAACTTTATTTATAGTTAAGGCAGGTACCTCTTTTGGAAGTCCTGCAAATATAGCTGCTTGACGCGCTGGATTTTGACCTAGACCAGCTTGTAATACATTACCCATGATTACTTCATCTACTTTTTCAAAAGGCACCCCTACTTTTGACAACGCTTCTTTTATAACAATTGCACCAAGTTTTGTTGCAGGTACATCCTTTAACGCTCCTTGGAAGCCCCCAATTGCTGTACGTACAGCACTTACAATCACAACTTCAGTTGTCATAATTATTCCCCCTTGTTTAAGTACGAATTTATTTGCTAATATGTACATCCCTTCCTTACAATGGAATATAGGAGGGGATGTTATGTTCAGTTTACCAAATAATGCGACAATTATCGAGGTAGGTCCAAGAGATGGATTACAAAATGAAAAAAACTTAATTGAGACTAATGTGAAGCTTGAATTCATTAAATGCTTGCAGGATGCCGGCATTACAGAAATGGAGTTAACTTCTTTTGTCTCACCAAAATGGGTGCCACAAATGGCTGATGCAGAAAAAATTGTTAAAAGTACTGCTAAAGTGGGTAGACAATTTGTCTTAGCACCGAATGCTACAGGGGTGGAGCGTGCGATGGAGAACGGTGCAGATGCCATTGCCGTTTTTGTTGGAGTTAGTCATACATTTAATAAAAAAAATATTAATAAAAATACTGACGAAGCTATGGATAGTTTAGCACCTGTAGTGGCAAAACTGAAAGAGCAAGGGAAATTTGTACGCGCTTGTATTTCAACAGCTTTTTATTGTCCATATGAAGGGGCAATTGAAGTTGAAGATACAATTTCTTTATGTAAAGTATTTGCGAGTTGGGGTGTGGATGAGTTAAGTGTCGCTGATACAATTGGCATGGCTAATCCGGTAGAAAGTTATACACTATTTAAGCGTTTGAAAGAAGAATTACCTAACTTACTTTTGACTGCCCATTTTCACGATACACGAAAAATGGCGCTAGCAAATATATATGCTGCATTACAAGCTGGTGTAGACCGATTTGATACATCAGCGGGTGGTCTTGGAGGTTGTCCTTTTGCTAAAGGTGCTACTGGAAATGTTGCAACAGAAGATGTTGTACATATGCTAGAAAGTATAGGAGTTCACACAGGGATTGATGTCGAAAAAGTTTGCGAAGCGGCAAAAATTGTCGAACCTTTAATATCCGGAACAATTGACAGTGGTCAGTTCCGGCTCTTTAAGCAAAAGTAGAGGAGTGATGATCATGAAAAAACGTTTGCTTTGGATTTTCGGGCTTATTTCGGGTACTCTTGGTGCCATTACAGCCATTCTCGGATACTTATTTTCAAGTAGTATTATGTATATGAAGAACAAAGATGCAGACTTCATATTGCAACGAGAAAAGGAAGCAAAGCGTTTTGACGAAGTTTGGTTTGAGCATGTAAATAAGGAAGAGATGTGGGTTGATTCCCCGAATGGCTATTCAATTAAAGCCATCCACTTCCAACCTTTGCAAACAAATAACACGATTATTATTTGCCATGGTGTTACGGAAAATAAGATTAATTCCGTTAAATATGCTCGTCTTTTCGAGCGCTTAGGCTTTAACTCAGTCGTTTATGATCATCGTAGACATGGTGACTCTGGTGGCAAAACAACAAGCTATGGGCATTACGAAAAATATGATTTACAAGCAGTTATGAAAACTTTAAAGCAAAAGCTAGGTGGTAAAGGTATTATTGGTGTACAAGGAGAATCTATGGGTGCTGCAACAACATTATTATACGCAGGTACATTAGAGGACGAAGCCGACTTCTACATTTCTGATTGCGCCTTTTCCGATTTTTCAGAGCAATTATACTACTTGATGATGAAACAAACACCACTCCGTAACAGTTTAGCCATAAAACTTGCTGGTATCTTCTTAAGGATGCGTGATGGATACTCTTTAAAAAGTATTTCACCTAAAGAGGCTGTAACTAAAATTGAAAAGCCAGTCCTGTTTATTCACAGTCTTCCAGATGACTTCATCCTACCTGAAATGACAATTGAAATGTATAGCTTAAAGCCTGGTCCTAAAAAGTTAAAGCTTTTTGATGTAGGCCCTCATGCACAATCCTTTAATATGAACCCTGAAGCCTATGAACTGTTGGTCGCAGATTTTTTAAAAGAGTTTGTCTTCAAAGACAATGACAAAAAAATAGCACTCAATTGAGTGCTATTTTTTATTTACCGCTTAATTTATTCATTGAGTTCATCATTTGTTTGATTTGTTTTTCAGACGGTTTACGTCCCATTTGAGACATCATTACTCGTAGCATCTGTTCGTTAATAGGTGGGTTGTCTTTTAAGTATTTCATCATATATTGACGGGCAACAAAGAAACCGATAGCTACTCCTGCTATTAATGCCACGATAACAAGTATAATCCATAACGTAGTATTCACTGGTTTTCCTCCTCCAAGTTTCTTATGCGAGAAAACTATCTCCAACAAGGATTATACAATAAAAAACCACTACATACTACTGTTTGCCAAGATTTATCGTCTTTCGTGCGAATGGAATTTAAGCGGTTTTAACCAACCACATTCCATTTCATCTTTATTAAATCCAATAAAGCAATCACTTAATTTTGATAATGTTGCAAATAAGTCTAATTCTAGCATGCGTGACCCAACACAGACAACAGCTATGTAATAAGGAAAAATATCAATTTGGATTTCCCCTTTAAATTCATTCATTAAAAAGATTTGATGATCCTTCGTTTGAATGCCTGAAAAGCTATTACCTAATTGTTGTTGAATGATTAGTTCAATTTCCATCATATCCAAAGGCTCACATAAATAGGAGATCTCTTGCGTCGGATGTATTGCATGCTCATACGTATTTGAGGATTGAATTAAATCGAATAGTAAACGTTCTCTACCATAAACAAAAGCCTGATGTTTCTTTTTCACATGAAAGATTGAGTATATTCGCAAGATTACCACTCCCCTCTTGTAAACAGTATAGCAAAGGTTGCAAGAACATTTTGTCAATTGACGTCCGATTTAAAGCACTTTATTTGTCAAAAAAGAAAAAGTAGAGGAAAAAATCCTCTACTTTTCAATATTATCGCTATTTTTTTAAGCAAATAATGCTTTTACTTTTGAAACAACATTTTCTACAGTGAAACCATATTCTTTCATAACAATTTCACCTGGCGCACTTGCACCAAATTTATCAATTGCTAGAACATCACCTTCAAAGCCAGTATATTTATGCCAGCCGAATGATGAACCCATTTCAATTGCTAAACGTTTTGTAATTGTTTTTGGTAATACTGCTTCTTTATATGCTGCATCTTGAGCTTCAAAACGATCGAATGATGGCATAGAAACAACCGATACATCAATACCTTCAGCTGCTAGTTGTTTTTGAGCTTCTATAGCAAGGCTAACTTCTGAACCAGTTGCTAAAATTAGTGCATCCGCTACTTCTTTAGTTGCTTTTGAAACAACATAAGCTCCTTTAGCTACACCTTCAGCTGCAAGTGAAGCTGAGTTTTCAGACACAGGTAAATTTTGACGAGAAAGTACTAATACTGTTGGTTGGTTTTTAGATGATACGGCCAATTTCCAAGCTTCAGCAGATTCGTTTGCATCAGCAGGACGAATAACAGAAAGATTAGGCATTGCGCGTAATGCAGCTAAATGTTCAACAGGTTCATGTGTTGGACCATCTTCACCAACAGCAATACTGTCATGCGTAAATACGTAAGTTACAGGTAGTCCCATTAAAGCAGATAGACGAATTGCTGGACGTACATAGTCACTGAAGACGAAGAATGTACCACCAAAGACGTTTACACCACCATGTAGTGCCATACCATTTAGAGCTGCACCCATAGCAAATTCACGAACACCGAACCAAATATTTCGGCCTTCAGGAGTTTCTGCTGTGAAATCGCCAGCATCTTTCATGTATGTTTTATTTGATCCAGCTAAATCCGCACTTCCTCCAAAGAAAGAAGGTGTGTTTTTTGCAAGGGCATTGATTACTTCACCAGAAGACGAACGTGTAGCAATAGATTTACCAGCTTCATAAACAGGTACTGCAGATGCGAAATCTTCAGGAAGTTCCCCATTCATCGCATTTACAAACTGTTCTGCAAGAGCAGGATATGCTTTTTTATAAGCTTCAAATTGTTCATTCCAAGTAGCTTCAGCAAGAGTTCCTTGAACTTCAGCCGCTTGTTTGAATGTTGCATATACTTCTTCAGGTACATGGAATGGTTCATGAGGCCATGAGTAGTGTTCTTTAGTAAGTTTCACTTCATCAGCACCTAGTGGAGAACCGTGAGAGTCTGCTTTACCTGATTTGTTTGGAGACCCGTAGCCAATAACTGTTTTTACTTCAATAATAGTAGGTTGGCCTTTATGAGCTTTTGCTTGTTCAATGGCCTTATTTATCGCTTCAATATCATTACCATCAGCTACACGAATGTAGTTCCAGTTATATGATCCAAAACGTTTTTGAATGTTTTCAGAGAATGATTTATTTAGATCGCCATCTAAAGAAATATCATTGCTATCATATAGCACTATCAGTTTTTCAAGTTGTAAGTGACCCGCTAAAGAAATTGCCTCAGCAGCAACACCTTCCATCAAATCCCCATCACCACAAAGTGCAAATGTATAATGATCTACTACTTTATGTTCAGGCTTGTTATAAACGCCTGCAAGATGACTTTCCGCCATTGCCATACCGACAGCCATTGCAATACCTTGTCCTAATGGTCCAGTTGTTGCTTCGACTCCAGCTGTATGACCATATTCTGGGTGACCAGGTGTTTTTGAATCCCATTGACGGAAGTTTTTGATTTCTTCCATTGGTAAATCATATCCACCTAAGTGTAATAGGCTATACAAAAGCATCGAGCCATGACCTGCTGATAAAATAAAGCGATCGCGGTTAAACCATTTAGGGTTTGAAGGATTGTGACGAAGTTGTTTTGTCCAAAGAGTATAAGCCATTGGAGCAGCCCCCATTGGTAATCCTGGGTGACCTGAGTTAGCCTTTTCAATAGCATCAATTGACAAAGTTCGAATAGTGTTAATTGCAAGCTGATCTGCTTGTTGAGTCATTTTAATAGACATCCTTTCTTAAGCTAAATAGTGTACTAATATATTTTAGTCAAAAATCTAATATAAAACAATGTTTTCTCTATAAATATGTGTTTAATTTAACCGATTATTCTTATTTTGTTTTTGACGTAACTTCTCAGGCGTTACTTCATTTCCCTCTGGATCGAAAACACGGACATTTTCAATCGTCTCACGCATTGAAGATCGAAATGTGTCTAAGTACTCTTTACGAAGTGCTGTTTGTTCTTTTGCTTCTTCTACAGTTAAACCTTGTGACTTTGATTTTTTAGAAAGTACACTTATACGTTGTAATTTTTCTTTTGATAACATTTATTTCTCACCTTTCATACAGACCTTAATACAAAGGTATGCAAAAAAGACCGCAAGCGCAAGCTTTTAGTCTTTATTTTTCTCTTTAAATTCCATAAATCTTCGATGAATTGTCGCTTTACTTACTTGGAAGCCCAATCCTCTCAAAGTGTCTGCAATTTCTTCAAATGTCATACCCTTCTGTCTAAGTTGAATGATTTGTTCAATTGGAACATCTATGCGATCTCTACCCTCAGGATTTCCTCGATCTTTTAAATTTTTTTCTGGCCTGTATCCGTTCTGTACAGCTCGTCTCATCCCTCTACGGATTTTCGCATTATGTAATTTACGTTGATACTCTTCGACTATCGCTAGAATTTCTAGCAACATAGCGTCCATCTCATTTAGCCGGGCGTGACCTGCGTCACTTAATGTGAAAATATCTGTATTCGTTTTTTGCAGTAAATGAAGTACCGCCATTCGGCCATTGCCACGTCCTAAACGTGTCTCATCTTGAACAAATAGTGCTGGTTGTTCATATTCCTTCACACTCTCAAGTAAATCAAGTAATCCTTCCCGATCAATATCATATCCACTATGTCGATCTGTAAAGACTTGTGCAACTTCATAGCCTTTACTCGTTGCAAATTCCCTTAACTCAATCTCTTGCCTTTCAAGCGAAGTATCTTGTGTATCTTTTTCAGTACTTACACGACAATAGAGTATTGCTATTTTTTGTTTCATTTATTATCACTCGCCACTTCTACTCCTATATTTGGAACTTTAAAATTATCATGTTCCGGAACTATTAGAGTATGCCCCGCATAAATAGTATCGTCAATTAAATTATTTTCATTTTTAACCTTTGCTATCCATTCATGGTCAGCCATTTTACCTTTATATCTATCTGCAAGAGAAATTAAAGTATCTCCGTCATGAACTTTAATTTCTTTATATGATGTTTTCCCACTATTTGCAACCACTAATATTGTTGTAAATATTACGCAAAATCCAAAAAGTAATGTAATATATTGATTTTTTTTGAACCAACTCACACTTATTCTCCCCTTTTTCGAATACCCGTTCGGAATGTATGTTCTCAATATAAACCGAACATTTGTTTTTGTCAACGGCTTTTTCGAACTTATGTTTGCACTGTTTGTTCGCTAATGCTATACTATTAATAACTTTTACATAGTATGAGATAAAGAGGTGATTGGATTGAAAAAAGTATCGAAAAGACAAGAAGATATATTGTCTTTCATCAAAGAGGAAGTTCGCACTAAAGGATACCCACCTTCCGTCCGTGAAATTGGTGAAGCAGTTGGTCTTGCATCAAGTTCTACAGTCCACGGACATCTTGCTAGACTTGAGAGCAAAGGGCTGATTCGACGAGATCCAACGAAACCTCGTGCAATCGAAATTTTAGATCAACAAGATTCTACAATCGCAAAACAAGGTGTTGTACATGTACCACTAGTTGGTAAAGTTACTGCAGGCCTTCCTATTACGGCAATTGAGAATATTGAAGAATACTTCCCTATTCCAGATTCTTATGGAACAACTGAAGATCAAATTTTCATGCTTGAAATTATGGGCGAATCTATGATCGAAGCTGGTATATTAGATGGAGACTATGTAATCGTGAAACAACAAGCAACCGCAAGTAATGGTGAAATTGTTGTAGCGATGACAGAGGATAATGAAGCAACTGTAAAACGATTTTTTAAAGAGGAATCTTATTTCCGCTTACAGCCAGAAAACTCTTCAATGGAGCCAATTATCGTAGATCAAGTTTCCATTTTAGGAAAAGTAGTTGGTTTGTATCGTAACGTATTATAAGGTACAACTATATCGGATTGTAGGAATCAGTGAAATATGGATTCTTGCAATCTTTTTTTATACATAACCAAAATATATTATTCATATATTCGCACATTTTATATAACGCAGGCCACATATATCGTTATCGTGATTTATTCTCTATTTTAGTTACTTTAAGTATTATTCGGTTACACAAAAAGAGAAATCGAAAAACAAGTAAAGAAAATCAGCAAAATAACGAATCGTAAAATTGATCCACCCCCTATTATACCTCTCATAAATGCAGACTTCGTATGACAAAGAATTAATCCAACAGTTTTCGTAAATACCACTAGGATACTTCCCAAAAACAACTATTTTTTTTATTGTTGGACAAATTGCACAACCTCTTTTCATTTTAAACCATATGTTATCAATGTAAGTCATTCGAATCGGAAAGGAGGTCTTGAAAATGAGTATTAATAGAGATGGTTGTAAGTGTGATAAGTGTGATAAGCAACATCACCATGAAAAAGAAGAACATCGTTGTAATGGTTGCGCATGTGATCAATTAAGACGATTGCAAACACAGACTGAAGTTGATGTTTTCTTAAAAGGTGGTTCGGTGTTAGAAGATGTCGTTTTTATTACCTTAGATCAGAAAAATTGTTGCGCATTCTTTAATGATCCAGAAACTGAACCTGGTTCAACACTTATCGTAGACTGCCAAGAAATTCAAGCTATTCGTATTGAAGCAAATTAATAAGTAATAACGGGTCTCTTTCTTTATGGAAGAGGCCTTTCTGATCAGCAAGAGAATCATCGGAATTTATTTAAGCGTAGGCTATCAACCGTACATAGAAAGTATTTGCCATTCGTGCATGTTGTCACCTGGACAATAAAACGTATTCACCTTCCTAAATGATTCCCCATCACGCCACTCACCCCTTCCCCTGCATATTTAACCGTCCAGCAACTTTTATGGCGTAATCTGTCGCCTTATCTCTACAAAGCCCTTTGTGGCTCATGCTTGTGTTTAGGTGTGATTCAAATTGTTGTTCCAACCTATCTGTATAACCGAAACGTTTAATAGTTCCAATGGCTATTTCTATATGATTTACTGCTCTTTCAATCTCGCTCATCTTCCATTATCTCCAATCCATTTAGCCGCTGTGTCCATTCGGCTATTTTCAACGATAATTTTGCAAATTGTTCATAACTTAGCTTTCCGTTTTCATGCTTGCATTCCATACTTGTGAAATATTCGTCTTGCTGGGCGACAATAAATTCTTACTCTTCATGTGTCATACGCTACACTCCTAATAGATTGAATCGTTTAGCTAATTAATATCTATTTTCTCCAATTGACGGTTAGTAATTCCTTTTGTAGCGATAAGTATTAACACTAAGATGCCCACGTTTACTTATTTGCGTTTTCCACCATTCGTCCGCGGCCTCTTTGCAAGCCTTCACTATCACGCTCATTTCCTAATATCTCCAATGTATTTAAAATGTCCTATGGCTTAACAAGAAGTCCAAGCAGAGAGTTTTTCACTTTATGCTAGCGTGCCCACATTTCTACTTGAGCCTTTTTAGGCATCTTAGTATGTGGTTACATTATAATAGTTCAGTAAGCACTTCTGGTAGATCCGTTACAAACGGAACTTCTGGTATGCCTGCAAGCGGAAAACCATCTCGAACAGCAACTGGTTTAGGACTAACTTTTTCTTTAACGCCAAGTCCTGCATTTGCTTTTGTTAATACTAATACAACATATTATATTGGTATGAATAGTAATGTAACCCTTAAAAGAGGTACGTCTAGTTGGAAACTTCAATTAGTTAATAATATGCCTTAAGGAAGTAAGTTAATCTTAAGATCATGTAAATACAAAAGCGATTCACTCACCAACAGAGTGAATCGCTTTTTTTAGATTAAGAGTCTTTTTACAGCTCTCTTTTTGTTAAGAACTTTTTCTGCTTTGTTTTTACAACAAAAGAAAAATTTACATATTTTATTTATTAATATAGAAGAAACATTGCATGAGATCATTCGAGATATTGTTTTATGGGTAGTTATCCAACTCGAATCGTCTGACAGACTATACTTTTTCTACATATTCCTTCTTTGCTGTGATGTACAGACCACTTTTGGTTTTGCACCATTTCCTAAATCCACACTATACAATGCATACAAATCCGCAATGGAACATATAGATCATGAATTACTACCAACTCACTCTACAAGACATACTCACGCTGTTATGTTTCTTGAAGCTGGGGTATACCTATGAAAGAGGTCCAGGAAAGATTAGGTCACGGATCTATACAAATTACATCAGACATTTATTCACACGTTACAAGAAAGATGGAAAATAAATCGATTGAGAAATTCGATGAATATATGCAGAAAAAATCAGCGAAATGATACATCGTAAAAATTTCGTGGTATAAATGTGGTAACTTTTCAAATGCGTTACCACGAGATGTGAATCGTGGTAAATAAAAAAACCGTTGAAGTCTAGAGCCTCAACGGTTTTAACTATTAATACATTTTCAAGTAGTCTCGTTACTTGCCCTTACTGACTTTCAGCTTATCAGCAATCTTTTGAAAACTTTTTTCTGAACTTCATGTGCAATTTAGCAAACTCTCTCTTTATGACTCCAAGTAGCAAATATCTTAGCAAGTGTTTTTTTCTCATCTGTTGTCATATACAACTACTTAGAATCGATATCATAAAGCTCGTCCGTTATATCTGGAATCACATCGATACCCTCAAAGAACCGTCTCTGATAAATAGATCGTTTATCAGCACCTATCAATTTCAAATGTAATTTGGTTCAAACCACTACCCCCACTGTTTCGTTATATTCCTCTGTCAAACGCTCATCACAAAAGTTTTCGTAAACACCACGAGGATACTTTCCAAAAACTTCGAGCGCATCAATTATTCCTTCACGTTCGTCGTGCGTTAATTTAATATTAATCCCCCAAAGTTTTCATTGCTTAATTACTTGGTAATTACCCCAAATTGGTGACATAGGTAAACGATAATCCCTAAAACAATACCGTTTAACAATCAGCTATAGTAAAGCGAGTGAAACACTGGTATATTATAGAAATGTTATACCAATTTTATGAAGGGGTGTATTTATGAGTAAAATTTTTGACGAATTACAAAAAGAAATCATATTTGAAGCAAAAAAAGGATTCCCTATATTGCTGTCTGGCGCGATTGTCTTCTTAATTTTCACACTAATGCCCTTAGTTTTCCCAATAGAAGCTGTACGTTTAATTTGGATATTTGGCTTAGGTGCCGTTTTTCCTATTGGAATTCTTATTAGTAAAATCCTTGGTGTTAATTTACATACTACTAACAACCCTTTAGGTACTTTAGGTGGAATAGTTGCAGCTCCCCAGGCTTTTTATATACCTGTATATATAATTGTGTATATGAAAATTCCAGAATACCTTCCCTTCACAATCGGTTTACTTGCAGGATCTCATTTTCTGCCTTACATGTGGATTTATAAAAGCAAAGCTTATTTATTTGTTACTTTAGGCACCTGTCTTTCCGCTCTATTCATAGGTGGCTTCCTTGTTGATCAAGCTTTCACACTTGTACCTTTAGCAATTTCTATTGTGTATGGAATTGGTGTTCTTTTAATTCTAAGAGAACTTAAAGCAAGTTAAAAATGCGGTAACTTTTCAAATGTGTTACCACAAGAGTGTGAATCGTGGTAAATAAAAAACCCGTTGAAGCTCAGAGCCTCAACGGTTTTAACTATTAATACATTTTTAAATATTGGTCACGTTCCCATTGGTGAACTTGAGTGCGGAACATGTCAAACTCAATTTCTTTTGCTTCACGGAAGTTTTCATAAATATGAGTTCCTAGTGCTTCTTGAATTACTTTATCTTTAGCTAATGCTTGTAGTGCGTCATCAAGGTTAACTGGTAAGTTACCGATACCAGCTTCTTCACGTTCTTCAGCACTCATTACATAAATGTTACGATCAACTGCTGGTGGTGGTGTTAATTGTTGTTCTATACCGTTAAGTCCTGATTCTAGAATAACAGCCATAGCTAAGTACGGATTAGCAGCTGGGTCAACTGAGCGAACTTCAATACGAGTTGATAAGCCACGAGAAGCTGGAATACGTACTAATGGTGAGCGGTTTTGTCCTGACCAAGCAATGTAGCATGGTGCTTCGTATCCTGGTACTAAACGTTTGTAAGAATTTACAGTAGGGTTTGTAACTGCTGTAAAACCTTCAACATGTTTTAAAACGCCAGCCATAAATTGCATAGCAGTTTCAGATAATTGCATTTCAGCTTTTTCATCGAAGAACATGTTTTGTTTTCCGTTAAATAGAGAAACGTTACAGTGCATACCTGAACCACTTAAACCGAAGATTGGTTTTGGCATGAATGTCGCATGTAAGCCGTGTTTACGAGCAATTGTTTTAACAACCAATTTGAATGTTTGGATATTATCACATGCAGTAATTGCATCAGCGTATTTGAAGTCAATTTCGTGTTGACCTGGAGCAACTTCATGGTGAGAAGCTTCGATTTCAAAGCCCATTTCTTCAAGTTCTAATACAATATCTCGACGGCAATTTTCACCAAGGTCTGTTGGCGCTAAGTCGAAGTAACCACCGTGGTCATTTAATTCTAATGTAGGTTCGCCTTTTTCATCTAATTTGAATAAGAAGAATTCGGGCTCAGGTCCTAAGTTGAAGCTTGTGTAACCCATTTTTTCCATGCGGGCTAAGATACGACGTAAATTGTTACGTGGGTCTCCTGCGAATGGAGTACCATTAGAATTGTATACGTCACAGATGAAGCGACATACTGTCCCTTTACCAGTAGTCCATGGGAATACCATGAAAGTACTTAAGTCAGGATATAAGTACATATCTGATTCCTCAATACGAACGAAACCTTCAATAGAAGAACCATCGAACATCATTTTGTTATCTAATGCTTTATCTAATTGACTTACAGGAATTTCAACATTTTTAATTGTCCCTAAAATGTCAGTAAATTGTAAACGGATAAACTTTACTTCTTTTTCAGCTACTAATCTCTTAATATCTTCTTTTGTAAATTTCCCCACTCGATTCACTCTCCATGTAATAAATTTTATATTTTACTCAGTTTCTTATTGAAAGAAACGTGATAAATCCCCTTGACGGATAGATGTTTTTTGAAGACGTTGTGCTTGCTGCATCTCTTCTCTTAGAATGCGACGTAAATCTGCATCCGTAATGTCTTTTTTACCTAAATTTGCGATTGCTGGTTCATTTTTTAAAGCAAATACTTTTTTGATACCTGCCATATTAATTCCTTGTTCCAACAAGTCTTTAATTTCAAGCAATGAATCGACATCATTTAAGGAGAACATCCGACGATTGCCTTCTGTTCTTGCAGGTTCGATTAAATTATGTTCTTCATAATATCGAATCTGACGAGCCGTTAAGTCTGTCAGTTGCATGACTATACTAATTGGAAGTAATGGCATTGATCTTCGTATTTCACGACTCATATCATTCACCTTCCCCTTTACAATTCAAATAATACATCATGTCAGGTTTCCTGTCAATACCATGTTATATAACCTAACGTGGTTGTTCAAATAAAGAAAAAGCTTAGAGCCATCTAGTTTTCTAAGCCTTTTCCTTGTTTTAGTTATGTGTTTTTCACATTATTTTCAGAAAATTATTTTTGTAATTTTTGTACAGCACTTAAAGCTGCATACTTAACATGTTCGTAAGTTAAACCACCTTGAATATACGCAGTGTATGGTGGACGAATTGGTCCATCAGCTGATAGTTCAATGCTTGCACCTTGTATAAATGTTCCAGCTGCCATAATGACATCATCTTCATAACCAGGCATATAAGCTGGTTCAGGTGCAAAATGAGCGTTTATTGGCGAACTAGCTTGGATTGCTTGGCAAAATGCAATCATTTGATCAGCCGTTTTGAATGATACGGATTGGATTAAATCAGTTCTTGATGCCGAATAATGTGGCGAAGTCGTCATGCCAATTGATTCAAGCATTGCAGATGTGAATATCGCACCTTTTAAAGCTTGCGCAACAACATGTGGCGCTAAGAAGAAACCTTGATAAAAGTCTGCCAAAGCATTTAAAGTTGGTCCAGCTTCAGCACCAATTCCTGGTGAAGTCATACGGAATGCACATTGTTCAACTAAATCTGTTCGCCCAGCAATGTATCCACCTATTTTAGCTAAGCCACCACCCGGGTTTTTAATTAATGAACCCGCCATTAAATCTGCTCCAACATCAGTTGGTTCAATCTCTTGAACAAATTCACCGTAGCAGTTATCTACGAATATAATAGCTGATGGTTGTATTTCACGAATTCTTTTAATCATGTCAGCGATTTGTTCTACTGTGAAGGAAGGTCGTGATGCGTAGCCTTTTGAACGTTGAATTGCGATTACTTTTGTTTTTTCAGAAACAGCTTTTGTTACGCTCTCCCAGTCAATGTCTTTATCGTTCACTAAATCAATATGTTGATAGCTAATATTAAAGTCTTTTAATGAACCTGTATCTTTGTCACCACCATCAACAATTGATTGTAAAGTGTCATAAGGTTGTCCTGTAATATACATAAGCTCGTCTCCCGGACGTAATACACCGAAGAGGCTTATAGTAATGGCGTGAGTGCCAGAAATAATTTGTGGACGAACGATACAAGCTTCTGCACCGAACACTTCTGCATAAACGCGTTCTAAATTATTGCGTCCTTCATCATCATAGCCATAGCCATTTGATGGGTGTAGATGGAAATCACTAACTTGATGATTACGAAAAGCTGCTAAAACTTTTTGTTGATTGAAGAAAGCCACTTCATCGACGTTATCATGGTACGGTTTAACTTGCGCTTCAATTTCTTTTGCTTTCATTAATAATTCATTACTAAATGTTGTAGAATACGTCATTTTTTACGGCTCCCTTTTTATTTTTCCATTACTATATTACCAATAACAACCAAAGAGTCAATCATTCAATCAGTAGACCTTGTAATTATTACTGTTTTTGGTACAATTCAAGGACGTTGTTAGAAAGTTGAGGATCTATTATGGCGTGGGATGTATTTAGTATAGTCGGCACAATTGCCTTTGCTATTTCTGGAGCAATTGTGGCGATGGAAGAAGAATATGATTTGTTTGGTGTTTATTTACTCGGTATCGTGACTGCATTTGGTGGTGGAGCCATTCGAAATACACTAATTGGTGTACCGATCTCTGCTCTTTGGGAGCAAGAGACATTGTTTCAAATTGCACTTATATCTATTACTATTGTTTTTATCTTCCCGCAAAAGTTATTGAAACATTGGCATAAATGTGGAAATTTCTTTGATGCTATCGGCCTATCAGCATTCGCGATTCAAGGTGCACTTTTTGCTGTAAAGTTAGATTTGCCTGTTAGCGCTGCGATTGTAGCTGCAGTATTAACTGGTTCAGGCGGCGGTATTATTCGCGATGTACTTGCCGGTCGTAAGCCGCTTGTATTACGCAAGGAAGTATATGCTGTTTGGGCAGCACTTGCCGGTATAATTGTTGGCCTAGGTATCTTTAAACAAGATTTATGGTTATACATGTTATTTGTTAGTATGACCGCTCTTCGTGTATTATCATACATGAAACATTGGCGACTACCCTTTAAATCTTTACGAGGGCAAAATTCAGTCAAATAAAAAAGACGAATCAATATATGATTCGTCTTTTTATTACCTTAGAATTCTAACTCGCCTTCCCAAGCAAGCATACCGCCTTCCATATTCGTAACGTCATAACCTAAACCAGAAAGATAAGAACATGCGTTACCGCTACGCCCACCTGCATGGCAGATAAAGATATAAGGTTTCGTTTTATCTAATTCATCAATTCTTTCAGGTAGTGACCCAAGTGGAATATGGATAGCCCCTGGAATCATACCATTTGCTACTTCTTCATCTTCACGTACATCTACTAAGAATAAATCTTCATTTGCGTCAACTTTTTCTAAAAGTTCAGTTGTTGTAATAGTTTTCATTATTATAATCCTCCATTATCAATTAAACATATCAAATATCTCTATAAGTATAGCTAGAAATAAAAAATTCGGCTAGTCTTTATACTAGCCGAATACATTTACTCTTCGTTATCTTGAGAAATATTAATGGATTTTGAAGGGGCGAATGTCGAAATGGCATGTTTATAAATCAAATGCTGTTTCCCATCAGATTCCAATAGTACCGTGAAATTATCATAAGATTTAATAAGACCTTTTAATTGAAAACCATTTAGCAAGAAAACGGTAACGAAAACCCCATTTTTACGCATTTGATTTAGAAACGCATCTTGTAAGTTAATAGATTTCATGCAAAGCCACTCCCTCTTCTAATTTAAATAATTCTCCTCAATACCATGTATTCGATTTCATTTACGAAAAACCCTTTATTATTCCAATATTTCTCTAATTATTTTTTCTGTTCCATCTAAACTATTGAACCATTTAACGTCCATTTTATTACGGAAATAAGTTAATTGACGTTTTGCATAGCGTCTTGAATTTTGTTTTAACTGTTCTATCGCACCCTCTAGTGATTGTTTACCATCAAAATATGCATAAAGCTCTTTATATCCAATAGCTTGTACCGATTGTACACCTCGGATATCCTTTTGCCAAAGCGCTTCTACTTCAGCAAGTAGTCCTTGTTCAATCATTATATCCACACGCTTATTTATTCTTTCATACAACAGCTCGCGATCCATATTTAGACCAATGATAATATGTTTATAAAGTGGCTTATCACCCATGTTTTGCTCATCTGAAGATTTAGCTACACCACCATGCTGAATCATCTCAAGAGCCCGGATCACGCGACGAGTATTATTTGGATGAATCGTTTCAGCTGTTTTAGGGTCAAGCTCTACTAATTTTGCATGCATTGCCTCAGGCCCAATTTCATTAAGTTCTTTATAATAGGCCTCGCGCGCTGCTTCATCAACCTTTTCTTCTGTGAAGCGATAATCAAATAGTACAGCTTGAATATAAAGACCAGTTCCTCCAACAATGATTGGGAATTTTCCTTTCGCACGAATAAAGTCTATACGTTCACGCACGAGTTGCTGATATTCAGCGACTGAAAAGGATTCAGTTGGTTCTTTGATGCTTAAGAGATGATGTGGTATCCCATCCATTTCATCTTCAGTAATCTTAGCAGTCCCTATATTCAGTTCTCTATAGATCTGCATGGAGTCACCATTTATAATCTCTCCATTTAACCTTTTTGCTAGCTCTATACTTAAAGCAGTTTTGCCTGAAGCTGTAGGGCCCACAATGGCAATTACCTCTATATCTTGTTGTCTCATTCTTTTTCTAACCACCATATGATTTTGTTATAAACCTCTTGTCGGTTTACTTCATTTAATATTTCATGTCGTTTTCCTTCAAATAACTGTACGGTAACATTTGTTAAACCGCAACTTTGATAGCTTTTTGCAACTTTCCAGATACCTTTACTAAAATCACCAACAGGATCTTCTGCACCACTAATTAAGAGAATAGGTAAATCTTTTCGAATTTTATTTATTTCTTCTTCCTTCGATAAAGTTAGAATACCACCTGTTAAATCAACATAAAACTGATTAGTCGCTAAAAATCCGCAATCTTCATCTTCAAGATATTTAGCAACTTCAGATGAATCAGATGATAACCAATCAAAATCAGTTTGGGTATTTGAAAATGCACGATTGAAATTACCGAACGACAATTTATCCAATAATGGACTTTCCTTCGTTTTCCCCTGTAATTTCACTAGACTTTTAGCAAGTACATGGCCAGCTTGATGTGTCACACTTGCAGCACCTGTTCCGCAGAAAATTGCTTTGGATAGCATTTCACTATGAAGCTCTGTATAACGTCGTGCTATAAACGAACCCATGCTATGACCAAATAAAATAACAGGTGGTAAATGTTGTTCAGCCCGAACAAAGTCAAGCACTTCATGTACGTCTAATACAACTCTATCAAAGCCTTGCTGTTCTGCAAAAAAACCTTTAGGTGACTCGTTAATAGATGCCGTTTGCCCATGACCACGATGGTCGTGCATAGAAACTACATAACCACGGTCTATAAGGAATTTAGCAAAATCTTCATATCGTCCACTATGCTCTGCCATACCATGAAGAATGTGAATATGTCCCTTCGGATCTTCACTAGGGGAATAGACAGTCACCGCAATACGGTGACCATCTGAAGTTTTAACTGAATGTGTATTTTTATTCATAAATGCCCTCTTTAGCAAAATGCGACGCTTCGAATAGAATTTGATCTAATTCCAAACGATATTGCTCTTCCTGCGCTGTTGAATAGGACAAGTATTTTTTCATTAGTTTTATTACTGCTTCCTTATGATTATAGACACTATCGATATCAAATAATAATCGACTTGAGCGACGAACAAAGAAATCTGCTGGTGTTTGAGCCATTTCATATTGAATAGCATAAAGTAACTGTGCATGTATAGCGATTGGTAAATCTTCTACTGAATTATTAACTTTCAGTGTATGAATAATGTTGAATATGGCTTGAATATTCGTACCATATTTAGATACGAGCATATGCGCCTCTTCTTTAGTTAAACCTAATTTCGTTCCTTCATATGTTTTATTTTTTACATAAGGGCCAAAATTAATAGGATTTATACCTTTAGCTCCTGAAAGGGACAAATGTTCTGTAACACAAGGTCCAGACTTTTTAAATTGTTTTTTTTCTACTATTTTGTCGACGATATTTTCAGCCATTTTACGGTAACCTGTTAATTTTCCGCCTGCAATTGTCAACAATCCACTTGGGGATTCCCAAATCTCGTCTTTACGAGAAATTTCTGAAGGGTCTTTACCCTCTTTGAAAATAAGTGGACGAACTCCAGCCCAGCTCGATTCAACGTCTTTTTGAGTAATTTGGACTTCCGGGAAAATATCGTGAATTGTATCCATTAAATAAGCAATATCTTCATCAGTTGCAACTGGATTTATTGGGTTTTCCTCGTAAAATGTATCAGTGGTACCGACATACGTTTTTCCATCTCGAGGTATTGCAAAGACCATGCGGCCATCAGGTGTATCAAAGTAAACAGATTGTTGAAGCGGGAAACGGGATTGATCAATCACAATATGTACACCTTTTGTAAGACGTAATTGTTTATTATTACTAATTTGATCTTTTTTACGTACTTCATCTACCCATGGTCCTGTAGCATTTACAACTGAATTCGATTGAATTGTCCAAGTACGAGATGAGATTTGATCGCGAACGACTACTCCTGTAATTTTCTCGTTTTCATACTTAAATTCTTCTGCTTTTACATAATTTAAGCAAACAGCACCAAGTTCAACAGCTTTCTTAATAACCTCAATCGTAAGACGTGCATCATCAGTACGGTATTCTACATAATAACCACCGCCCAATAAGCCCTCTTTTTTGAGTAAAGGTTCTTTTTGTAAAGTCTCTTTGGCATTTAGCATTTTACGTCGCTCAGATTTGTTAACTTGAGCTAATTTATCATACACTTTTAAACCCAATGAAGTTGAATAAGGCCCAAATGATCCTCCTTTGTAAAAAGGAAGTAGCATCCACTGCGGAGTTGTAATATGTACTCCATTCTCATATACAATGGCACGTTCCTTTCCAACTTCAGCAACAACACCTACTTGTAGTTGTTTTAAATAACGCAAGCCACCATGTACTAGCTTAGTTGAGCGACTAGAAGTACCAGCAGCAAAATCCTGCATATCGATAAGGGCAACAGATAAACCTCTAGAAACAGCATCTAGTGCAATACCTGCACCTGTAATTCCACCACCAATTACCAACACATCAAAAGAATAAGCATCGAGTGTTTCAATAAAACTTTCACGTTGTGCAGATGAAAACATACTATCTTCCTCCTTTATTTCGTAAAAATCACATAACTCGCTTAAACATTTTTTCAATTTCATACGTTTTAAAATGGACGATAACAGGTCTTCCATGTGGACATGTGAACGGATTGACCATTTTTTTTAAGTCTTGTATTAATACTTCCATTTGTTGTGTATTTAAGTAGTGATTTGCTTTAATCGAACGTTTACAACTCATCATTATAGCTGCGTCTTCACGTAATTTTCGTATATCTGTTTTACGTTCACGTAGCACCTGTTCAATTAATTCTTCAATGATTTCCTCTTCAAAATCTTTTGGGAACCAAGCAGGATGTTCTCTTACTACAAATGAGTTTGTGCCAAATTCCTCAAGAATAACACCTACATCTATTAAATGGGTCATATTTTCTCTTAGCACTAATGCTTCATCAGCTGAGTAATGAAAAGTTAGCGGAAATAGTAGGGTTTGTCGTTCATTTGGATCGACCTCTCCTACTTTTTCTTTGAAAAACTCATATTTAATTCGTTCTTGTGCAGCATGCTGGTCAATTAAATAAAAACCATCCTCACTTTGTGCCACAATATACGTCCCATGTATTTGACCTACAACTTCAAGTTCAGGAAATGGTTCTTTCGTTTCTTTCTCTTCAGATTCTTCTATTGGCATTGTATACTCTTCATCGTTTATATCTTGTTCTGCGGGTAATTTTGATTCCGCCGCCAAATTGTCTGTACTATTTACTTGTTCCCATGTTTCTTCCTTTACAAAACCTGAATTGGATGATGAATTTAAAACATCTTGTGGATATGGTCCTGAAAATAGAGTTGACTCTTCTTCTTGCTTAGGTTTTTCATTAAATTGAGGCATACTCGTGTTATTATAATTCATCGATTTCCAGAAATTGATTTGCTCCCCGGTTTGCGGAACTTTTTTCTTTTTCTCTGCAATTTCAGGTGCTTGCATGGACTGACGAATTACCTTATGCAACGTCTTTTCAATTAAGTCCATCAATTCAGCTTCTTTACTTAAACGAATTTGTTGCTTTGACGGATGTACATTAACATCTGTTAAAAATGGATCGCCTTCAATGTTAATAACTGAAATCGGAAAACGCCCAATCGGCAAGAATGTATGATATGCATCAATCATTGCTTTTTGTACAGTAAAATGACGCACCCATCGACCATTGACGAAAATGGACATATAGTTCTTAGATGCTCTTGTAATTTCAGGAATTGTTGCAAATCCTGAAATTTTATAATCTCGTGATTCTCCTTCAAATGGCACCATTTTTTTTGCATTGGAAACACCATAAATTGCCGCTAATACTTGGCGTAAATCACCTCGTCCATTCGTTTGTAATAATACATGGTCATGGTGGCGTAATTTGAACGCGATATCTGGGTAACAAAGAGCCAAGCGATTCATCAAATCAATTGTGTGACCTAATTCAGTTTGAATCGTCTTCATATATTTTAAGCGAGCTGGTGTATTATAAAAAAGTTGGGATACCTTCATATCAGTCCCTTTTCGTAATGGTGCTGGTTTTTTGTCAATAACATGACCGCCTTCCAGTTGCACCTCAATACCCACTTCTCCATTTGATGTGACGAGGGTAATTTTTGAAACTGAAGCAATACTGGCTAATGCCTCTCCACGAAAACCTAGTGTACGAATACGGAATAAATCATGTTCATTTTCAATTTTACTTGTTGCATGACGTTGAAAAGATTTCAGTGCATCAGCTTCGTCCATCCCACTACCATTATCAATTACTTGAATGGAAGTTAGTCCGGCTTCTTCTAAAATTACTTCAATCGAGGTACTTCCTGCATCAATGGCATTTTCAACTAGTTCTTTCACAACAGATGAAGGTCGCTCGACTACTTCACCTGCTGCGATTTTATTGGATAGAAATTCATCCATTATATGAATATGACCCATCTGTTGCACCTCCTACTTTTTTATTAATGATTGTTGCAATGTATAAACAAGTTGCAATGCATCCATCGGCGTTGTGCCAGATACATTGACTGATCGGATTTGTTCAAGTACATCTTGTTCTAATTTAGAAACGGCTAATTGAATAATTTCTTTCGGCTCTTCTTCTGCAAATAGAGAAAGTTGTGCTGGTTCGTCCTTCATAATAACAACTGCTTCATCCTTCACAATAGGTGTTGCTTCTGCTTTTGTAACGGTTGCAGCTGAGACTGCATTAGTTGTCTCAAATTCTTCAAGTAAAATACGAGCTCTAGAAATAATATCAGCTGGTAATTCTGCTAACTCTGCTACATGAATTCCGTAACTTTTATCAGCCGGGCCTTTTTTAACTTTGTGTAAAAAGACTACCTTCCCGTCTTGCTCCATTGCTGAAACATGAACATTTTGCAAGCGACTTAAGTCATTTTCTAAATCTGTTAATTCATGATAATGAGTAGAAAATAATGTATTAGCGCCTATTTTATTGTGAATATACTCCATCATAGATTGTGCTAATGCCATACCATCATAAGTTGATGTACCACGACCAATTTCATCAAAGAGCAATAAGCTTTTCTCGGTAGCATTAGTAATGGCATGTTGTGATTCTAACATCTCCACCATAAACGTACTTTGTCCAGCTGCTAAATCATCTGCTGCACCAATACGTGTGAAAATTTGATCGGTTATAGGTAATTCCGCTTCATCTGCTGGTACATAGCAGCCCATTTGCGCAAGAATTGTAATAAGCGCCACTTGTCTCATATACGTACTTTTACCAGACATATTCGGCCCTGTAATTAGCATCATATTGCGATCATCAGTCAAAACACAGTCATTTGGCACATATAATTGCTGATTCATCATTTTCTCAACAACCGGATGACGACCATTTACAATTTTAAGTGAACGGCCTTCATGGAAGACTGGTTTTGTGAAACGATACTTTTCTGTAACAGTTGCAAAACCCACGTAGACATCTAATTCACTAATAGCAGAAGCAAGTGCTTGTAATCTCGGGATATATTGCTTTAATTCTTCACGAATTTGTGTGAATAAAGTATATTCGAGTGCCAAACTTTCTTCTTCAGCATTTAAAATAATGGCTTCTTTCTCCTTTAGTTCATCTGTAATGTAGCGCTCTGCATTAGCTAGCGTCTGTTTACGTTCATATCTTTCTAAATCAGCTAAATGAATATACGATTTCGTGATTTCGATGTAATATCCAAACACTCGGTTATAACCAATTTTCAAATTCTTAATTCCTGTTTTTTCACGCTCTTGTTGTTCAAGTGCTGCAATCC
Organism: Viridibacillus sp. KH_047; assembly: GCF_057838945.1. Classification (NCBI taxonomy): domain Bacteria; kingdom Bacillati; phylum Bacillota; class Bacilli; order Caryophanales; family Caryophanaceae; genus Viridibacillus; species Viridibacillus sp. KH_047. The sequence continues at coordinate 3,112,370 of NZ_CM174479.1, forward strand.
AGTCTTTACCGTTGCGAGAGGCATAACGAAGCTCGTCTAATTTTGCATCATAGCCACCACGGATAACATCGCCTTCTTTAATCGAGATTGGTGGGTGATCTGTAATCGCATGACTTAAATAACTTTCTACATCACTACATAGATCAAGTGCTTTCCCTAAGTTTTGTAGGTTTGCTTTTGAAGAGTTTTGTAGTTGCTCTTGAATGACAGGCACTTGGCGTAACGATTCTCTTAATTGCGCTAAATCACGTCCTCCAACATTTCCAAATGCAACACGTCCTGCTAGGCGTTCCAAGTCATACACTTGTTTAAATAATTCTTGTAATTCTGCTCGAACAAAATATTCTTCCAACAAATCTGTCACGATGCTCAAGCGATTTTCAATATGTTGACGGTTTGCTAACGGTTGATGTAACCACTGTTTTAATTTTCGACCACCCATTGCAGTAACAGTTTCGTCTAGCAACCATAATAGTGTTCCTTTTTGATCCCCACCACGTAGTGAATGAATGAGTTCTAAATTTCGTTTTGAGTTCGTATCTATATTAAGATAATTTTTGTTTTCATTGTATTGGAATGGTTGAATATGAGAAAGTGAACGCATTTGAGTACGTTCAATATAGTGTAGAAGCTTACGTCCAGCACCATGTAAATTACTTGGAGCCCCTTCTAAATACTGTGTACTTTTCACTTCATCCATTGCCTCTTCTTCAATTGATAAGACTATAGATAATGCTTCTGCCTGTTCAGTCAGTTCTGCAAATAATTGCTCAGCAACAACCATTTCTCGAATACCAAATGATTGAAGTTGTTGTAATAAGACCAGACCATCGCCTTCTACATAAGTAACAGTCGCCTCACCAGTTGATAAATCTAAATAACAAAAAGCATACTCCGTGGTATTTATTTGCTCAGCAGCTGCGATGAAGTGATTTGTTTTTCCATCTAGTGCTTTGCCTTCCATAATTGTTCCAGGTGTAATCAGCTGAACAACTTCACGTTTTACAACACCTTTTGCTTGTTTGACATCTTCTGTTTGTTCACAAACTGCTACTTTATAACCTTTTTGAACAAGTGTCTCGATATAATTTTTAGCGGAATGATGAGGCACACCACACATAGGAATGCGTTCTTTCATACCTGCATCTCGGCTTGTTAATGTAATTTCTAAAATTTGAGAAGCTTTTATAGCATCATCAAAGAACATTTCATAAAAATCACCTAATCGGAAAAATAAAAAAGCATCTTTATAATCTGCTTTTACTTGTAGATATTGTTGAATCATCGGTGTATATGTTGTCATTTTAAAACCTCTCTTGTGTAGCTAAATCTTATTTCTATTATAACAAAATAAGCATTGAAATGCGTTTCATACCTTTTAGACAATTTACTCAAAAAAAATAAGCCGGCGTCGACTCCGGCTTTAAAATTACTTATTGAAATGATGATGATTCAAATGATGGTCCTGATGTTGGTCCTGATGATGAAGACGATGACGATGATGATGAAGAGCTTGATGATGAACTAGAAGATGAGCTTGATGATGAACTTTCATCTTCGAAATCCCACTCTTCTTCAAAATCTAATGGATGTACTGAGATACAAATTGTTGTCTCACCTACGACTTCCGCAAGCAATTCTCGCTCAATTGTGACTTGGAATTGCTCACCGCAAGGCGTAATAATAGCTTCTGTACAGTTCGGGTGTTGAATTACCTTTACTTGAACCTCTTCTTTACCAGTTGTTTCGTTATCTCTATAATGTAGTTTGATACGGTCTCTATACAGTACCGTCTCAGAGAATACTGCTGTTTTTGAATGATTATGATAAGCGTACCAAACATTGACATCAAATTTGCCTGATACTTCAACAAAATTACCATGTTTTTTCGCTGAATGCGTATGGTTTATGACCCAGCACCCTAAAATACTTGATGGTTTATTCGGTGGTTTTAAATTTTCACATACTTCTGTTCTTTTTTTACCCTTCGCGACGACCGCCTTTGTGACAATTTGACGCAACTCTTTCAGCGCGATTCCTCCTTTGCTTCTCTTAATTTCATCTTATGCGGCATGTGCCTATTGGGTGATTAGATTAATTTTTAAAAATAAAAAAACTACTGAATAGCCGTTCTTTCTTTGGCTACACAGTAGTCTGTAATTATTCCGTTACTTTGAATGCTAGACGTATAGCAGGCATCGCTGAACCCGGATGATCCGTACTATAAGTTAATTGTGGAATTAATGTCATGTCCGTATCTAATACTTTCTGTTTATAAATTCCCGGATAAAGATCAATTAGATGATATCCTTTATCCCCAGTAGCGATTACATCGAAGGTTAAATCCCCTTGGCTATTAAAGGCGCATAAGTAACCTGTATAGGCATTGTCATAAGTTAAATAGTATGCATTATCAAACTCAGTCCATCCGCCTCCTTTAATCGTCACATTAATCTTCGTACCAACAGGACCCGATTTTGGTGAGAAATTAACGATTGATGGTAAGATGCTTAAATACCCTTGCCCATATACCTTGTCGCCAATTTTTAAATCAATTCGGTGGGGAATGCCCCCAAGGTCATCAGGCACTTTAAAATCATAATCCAGTTGACCCTTATCATTTGTTTTAACTGTACTTAATGTAGAAACTTCTCCAGCAAAGCCTAAACCACTTACTCGGCTTCCCTTCATTGTGTTCCAGACAAGCTCAACTTTTTCATTACTTGGTAAACCTGTTGCCGAAAGATTAATCGCTTCACCAACAATACCTTCATTTTTATTCAATGAAACTTCTACACCTTTTTCATTTTCAAGTGCAGGCATCTCTACCCCTCCACCTGCTGCTATAGGTGCTTTTTCAACATGATCTTCTAAAACTGTTTTTTCATCTGTAATTTCAAAAAGAAAATCAGGTGCTGGCTTATCAGGATAAGGGGATTGTTTATAATTTATATACTGCATCCCCAAATATCCTGTACGTAAACGAATCGCGTGCTGACCTGGTGTTCCAGCAGCTCGGATTTTCACTTCAGCTGTTCCTTTAGTAGAAATAGCGGTAACTAATCCCGTATATTTATTATCATAGGTTAATTGCCAATTACGCATATACGTACTCCAGCCTAACCCCTCTACTTTTATCGAGATATCAGTACCGACCGGACCGGATTTAGGTGACATTTCAAACGTCGGATCAACCGTATAAGCCGTTTGGCCAACTTTTTCACCTTGTTGCTTTACAAAGACGGTAAAGTCTCCACCAAAGCCTTCCGGTACATTAAAAGAACCTTTCCATTTTCCATTATTATCACTTTTACCTTTTGCTAAAATAATCTCATTTTCTGAAAACTCCGGACCAATTACTGCATATAAATCTTCAATTACATATTTCCCAGATACGTCATTCCAAGCAATTTGAACGTCCTTGTTTGCCTCTAAATCATCTACTTGAAAATCAACTTTATCTCGTACAAATCCACGCTCACTGGATAAAGTAATATTATTTTTCAATTTTGGTTGTTCCTTTTTTTGTTCTTTTGTTCCTTCCTTAGAAACATCCTCTTTATTATCATCTCCCTTGGCATTGCTATCTGCTGAACAAGCAACCAATGCCATCATAGATAATAGAGCGATTAATAGAAGAAATAGTTTTGTTGTTTTTGTTTTGTATTTTTTCACCAATGTTCTCACCTCTAGTCTACAACCACTAATTTAACTGACATATCTCCATGACCTGCACCACAGAAGACACTACAAACTATTTGGTATTCCCCTGCTTTTTCAGGTGTGAATTTTACTGTTCCATTTGCTTCTTTTAAATTTACATCTAATCCTTCAATTGCTAAACCATGCGCACCTTCATCTGATTTAAGTGTCATTGTCACTTCTTTACCTGCTTTTACGTGAAATTCTTTTTCCCCTTTAGGACCAAAAAATTCAAAATTCTTTGCAGTAATATCAACATTTTGATTTACTTCTACTTTTTTCGCACTTACTTCCTTCTTTTCTTCTTTTTTATTTTCTTTTTTTACTTCTGCAGAAACTACCGTAATTAACGAAGGTTGAACGTTAAACGGTTTAAATTCTCCTTTTTTGTTGCCATCTTCTGCAGTAACTGTATACTCTAGAGCACCCGTAGGCGTATCTTGTGTTACCGGGTAAGCAACAACCCAGAAGTTATCATCTCCATGCTTACCATATGTCATATCTAAGTTTTCCCCAGTTGATAAATGGACTTGTAGTTTGGCATTTTTAGCTTGCTCATTTGTTTCAGGATCAATTGCATTGATACGAAATACAATTTTATCTCCCGCTGCGTAACGACTCGATAAAACACAGCCACCTTTTTCTGAAACAGTGTCACCAGACAATACTAGCAATTCGTTGTTCACTTTACTTCCTTCTTCTGATTTGGTTACTTCTTTATCCCCATTACAGGCACCTAATACCATTGCACTTGCTAATAGCAACCCTATCCATACTTGTTTCTTTTTCATTTAACTTGCTCCCCCCAACATTGTATTCATTTTCGAATTAAAATTTTTCCGAAAATTGTAAACCTGCATTACTATAATACTACTTTTTGATAAATATTTCTAATTAAATAAATATTATTAACTAATAAATAAAAAAAACCTCTTAAAGAATAAATATCTTTAAGAGGTTTTAAAATTATTTTATTAAGAACAGCTACCTGGTTTAGAGTTTTGTACTTTTGAACCTGTTTCACCGCGCAACACGTCTCCACCAGTTGATTCAACGATTTCATCTGTCACACTGTTCGCAATTGTATTTGATACTAATTGTAATAAATCATTTACATCGCCTTGAGATTGTTTAAATTCTTCAACGATTGGTAAAGAATCAATTTCTTCTTCGATTTTTGCAATTTTATCTTCAATTAATCGAAGTGCTTTTTCTTTACCATAATGTTGGAAGTTTACTGCTTGTTTTTGTAAACTTTTTAGACTAGCGATTTTTTCACGTACCATTTGGTTTTCGTTAATTTGTGCTTCTGCACGTTTGAAGAAATCTACTTCTTCCGTGTTCGCTACCATATGGGCAATTTCCATTGCTTTTGCGATGATTTGATCTTTAGTATATATTTCTGCCATTATAATTCCACCTTTTGGTCCGTTACAACTTCAATAAAATCTCCTTGTAATGACCAAGTTTTTGCTTCAGTAACTTGTACTTTAACAATTTGACCGATTACTTCTTTAGGAGCTACAAAGTTTACGAGTTTATTTTTTCTTGTATAACCTGCTAGTACATTCGGGTTACGCTTACTTTCCCCTTCAACTAACACTTCGACGATTTGACCGTCATATTGTTTAATTGCTTCTCCACATAGTTGGTTCACTACGTCATTTAAACGCTGTAGACGTTCTTTTTTCACTTCCATTGGTACATTATCTTGCATTTTCGCTGCAGGAGTACCTTCACGTGGTGAATAAATGTACGTGAATGCCATTTCGAAGCCAACTTCTTTATATAAAGATAGCGTTTCTTCAAATTGCTCGTCTGTTTCATTTGGGAAGCCGACGATAATATCTGTTGTTAACGCCACATCTGGAATTGCTTTTCTAATTTTGCGTACAAGTTCTAGATAGCTTTCGCGCGTATATTTACGAGCCATAATCTTCAACATGTCGCTTGAACCTGATTGCACAGGTAAATGGATGTGCTCAACTAAGTTTCCTTTTTTCGCTAATACTTCTATTAAATAATCGTCAAAATCACGTGGGTGACTTGTAGTAAAACGAATACGTGGAATATCAATTGTACGTAATTCATTCATTAAATCGCCAAGACCATATTTTAGATCCTCAAAGTCTTTTCCGTAAGCGTTTACGTTTTGACCAAGTAATGTCACTTCTTTATAGCCCTGTGCAGCTAGTTGGCGTACTTCTTGAATAATATCATCTGGTCGTCGACTACGTTCTTTTCCGCGTGTATAAGGTACGATACAATATGTACAGAATTTATCACATCCGTACATGATATTAACCCAAGCCTTCGTATTCCCTTTGCGAACTTTCGGAAGGTTTTCAATAACGTCCCCTTCTTTAGACCACACTTCGATAACCATTTCTTTCGACATATAAGCTTCATTTAAAATATCTGGTAAACGATGAATATTATGCGTCCCGAAAATCATATCAACTTGGTCATACGTTTTCAAGATTTTCTTAACTACTGCCTCTTCTTGTGACATACAGCCACATACACCAATTAATAAATCAGGATTTTTTTGCTTTAACGGCTTAAAGTGACCAAGTTCACCAAACACTTTATTCTCCGCATTTTCGCGAATTGCACAAGTATTCATTAAAATGACATTCGCATCTTCTACGTTATTTGTTGCTTCATAACCAAGCTGCAGAAAAATCCCAGCCATTACTTCTGTATCGTGTTCATTCATTTGGCAACCGTACGTACGAATGTAGAATTTACGACCATGTCCCATACCCATGTATTTTTCATCAATCGCGAAGTCTTTGTGGTATTGAACTTCCTCTTTACCACGTTTCTTTGCATCTTTTAAAGATGGCGCTGTATATACAGATTGAAAATATTTACTATAGTCCTTCTCGGATTTTTTGTCCGATGGTTCTGGATGTTTCACTTGTTGACTAGCAAGTCGCTGTTCTTCGTTCATCAGTAAACTCCTTCCGCTCGTATTCGCACACTCGAATACCCATTTTCTTATTATACTTAATGGAGTATGGTTCCTACAAGAAAAGAACGTTAATTGTCGGTGTTTCGACATATAGCTTGTTTTATTGGGGGTGGAGGGCCAGGTAGGCTTACTTTTGCATTGCTAGAGCTCTTGGTGCTACTCGCAATTCCTTTAGCGCTACTCGTATTCCCTTTTGCGCTACTCACTCAATCTTTAGCGCTACCTATTTTAAATCTTCTTTAATCCTTCCTATTATAAATATTTGCATATTAACTGTAACTATCAGTCTCTTATTAACAATAAAAAAGCTAATCCTTTAGTCAGATAAACGACTTGAGGATTAGCCTTTAAATTATTTATTACATGAACTCTTTCATTAACTCTTGAAGATCTTTTTCTTCAATCATCATGTCTTGCTGGTTTAGAGGTTCTTCACTATATCCATTTACTAAGTTTTGATACGAAGGTGTTTCTTCGTCTTGATAAATGATACCTGTTACTAGACCTTCATGTTCCATTACAGTTGCCATTGCTTGGGCACGGTTTGTTGAATCGTATCCTTCAATGCTTGATAATTTTGTAATGTTTTCTTTGAACCAGTCATAAGTATTGATTTTATTATAAGTTACACAAGGGCTGAATACATTAATAAATGCGAAGCCGTTGTGATTCATACCTGCTTCAATGATCGAAGTTAGCTCTTTTAAATCTGTCGAAAAGCTTTGTGCTACGAATGTTGCGCCAGCAGATAATGCTACTTCTAATGGTTTTAATGACGGTTCGATTGCTCCACCTGGTGTTGATTTTGTGACAAAACCAGCAGCTGAGCGTGGTGATGTTTGTCCTTTAGTTAAACCATAGATTTGGTTATCCATAACGATATACGTGATATCAACGTTACGACGGATTGAGTGAATTGTATGACCCATACCGATTGCGAAACCGTCACCGTCACCGCCAGAAGCGATTACTTTTAAATTACGGTTAGCCATTTTCAATCCTTGTGCAATAGGTAATGCACGTCCGTGAATACCGTGTAAACCATATGAATTGATATATCCCGAGATACGACCTGAACAGCCAATTCCTGAAACAACTGCTAGTTCATGCGGTTGAACTTCTAGGTTTGCTGCAGCACGTTGGATTGCAGCTTGCACTGAAAAGTCACCACATCCAGGACACCAGTTAGGTTTAACATTATTTCGGAAATCCTTAAATGTTACCATCTGTTAGCAACTCCTTCACGCGGCCTAACAATTCTTTTGGCAAGAATGGTGTGCCGTCATATTTCACTAAGCTAATAATTTTATCATGTGCGCCAATATTCATTTTCATTACATTAGCTAATTGACCAGTAGCGTTATTCTCAACGACAATTACTTTTTTCGCATTGTCGATTAATTCTTTCATTTCCGCTGCTGGGAATGGGTGAATTAGTCGAATATGTGCGTGGTTTGTTTTGATGCCTTCTTCGTTTAGTATCGGTTGAATTTCTTCTATTGCACCCTTAGTCGAGTTAAAGCCAACTAATAGAATATCCGCTTCTTCGTGTGGTGTGTTTTTAAATACAGGCATATTAAAGTTTACGTGATCTAATTTACGGAAACGTTTGTCCATTTGCGCTTTACGGTTACCCGCTGCTTCAGATGGTTTACCTGTCTCATCATGTTCAACACCTGTAACGTGGTGAATACCGTGTTTTTGACCAGGTACGACACGAGTTGACACGCCATCTTCTGTTACTTCAAAGCGTTTAAAGTATGCTTTATCCTCTGCTTCAGGTAATTCGCCAAGTTCTAATTTACCACGACGAATTTCGATTTTAGAGTAATCAAATGGTTCAACAGTTTGTTTACCAAGTGATAATTGAAGATCCGATAATAAGATAACTGGTAATTGCAGTTCTTCTGCAATGTTAAACGCTTGAATTGTATCGTAGAATGCTTCTTCACCAGTACTTGGTGCGATAACAACTTTCGGAATTTCACCATGTGTTCCGTATAGCATTGCCATCAAATCAGATTGTTCTTGTTTTGTTGGTAAACCCGTAGATGGGCCACCTCGTTGTGTATCAACAATAACAAGAGGTTGTTCTGTCATACCAGAAAGGCCAATTGCTTCCATCATTAATGATAAGCCTGGACCTGCAGATGCAGTAAATGAACGAACGCCACCATAGTTAGCGCCGATTGCCATTGTTGCAGCCGCGATTTCATCTTCTGTTTGGATAACAGTACCACCGAATTTCGGCAATTTTTTGATTAAATATTCCATTATTTCTGAAGCTGGAGTGATCGGATATGCTGCCATAATACGAGTGCCTGCAGCTAATGCACCTAGTGCGATAGCTTCGTTTCCGATCATAAATAGACGGTGTTTACCATCAGCTGGCTCTAATTCGAATTTACCAATATTATCACCAAGCATACCGTTCATTAGTTCGTGTCCTTGTGCAATGGCTGTCATATTTTTTTGGACAACTGTTTCACCTTTACGGCCGAAGATTTCATCAACGACACTTTGGAAAACTTCATCTTCAAGATTTAATAATGCAGCAGTTGCACCGATTGCCACCATATTTTTCATCAAAGTAGTACCTAATTCAGCAGCGACTTCAGTGAATGGTACAACATACAGTGTTGCAGGACAATCTTCTGGTTTTACTGGTTTAAATTTAGCATCTGCTAAAATAACACCTTCTGAAGTTAATTCTTTATAATTGACATCGATTGTTTCTTGGTCAAATGCAACCAATATATCTAAATCATCTGGAATCGTGTGTACGACAGATGTGCGTACGGTAATTTTATTGTTCGTATGGCCACCTTTAATACGGGAAGAGAAGTGACGGTATCCATATAAATGGTATCCAAGACGGTTCATAGCCGTAGAGAAAATTTCTCCTGTACTCTCAATACCTTCCCCTTGTTGCCCACCGACTTTCCATGAAAGCTGATGTAACATCTATAACATCTCCTTAATTACAGGTTTTTAGCTTTTTATCCTTCATCAGTTTATCACGAAGACCCGATGTAAACTATTATTTATAAGCGAATTCTTTGAAATTCAGACCTTTGACGGAAAAGCTCGTTCAATAAGTTGTAATAATAATCACTGACAATACTCACTATGTTAACATACTTTTTTATGTATAGTAATAAAAGCTTAATGTGCTCCTTTCATTTTACAAAATGTACTAGTTTCCAACTTAAAATTTCATTTCAATTGAGCAAAATGCAAAGCTTCACTATTTTCTCCATAAAAAAAATACCGGTTTCCCGGTATTTTAGTTTTTTTATTTATCTCGTACGCTTTTCAATTAAAAGCTTAATAGCCGTTCGATCTTCACCTGCAATTAAGATATCCGTAAATGCAGGCGAACAAGTCAAGTCCGTTCCACTTGGTGCAACAAATCCTCTTGCAATTGCAACTGCTTTAACAGCTTGATTTAGTGCACCTGCTCCAACTGCTTGCATCTCTGCATAGCCTTGCTCTCTAATGACCGCTACTAATGCGCCAGCTACTGAGTTCGGGTTTGAGCGAGAAGATACTTTCAATGAATCCACAACAATTCCTCCCTTAATTTGAAAAAATGTGGGACATCTCTCTTGTCCATGGATTATTGTATGCAGCGAGTTTTGGGAATAGACTTACAATTATCCTTTGAAAGGATAATCTGCGTTAATATATATGCGCTCAAATGATTTTGCTAAGCCCGTTTTATCATCAAGATCAACAAAGAAGCCACTTAGTACTTCTCGACCTTGTTTTGGTACTTCAAAACGTGTTGGCATATTTGTTTTAAATCGATAGATTACACTTTCTTTATTCATTCCAAGTACTTCATCATAAGGTCCAGTCATTCCAACATCAGTAATATACGCTGTACCACCAGGGTAAATGCGTGCATCCGCCGTTTGTACATGAGTATGCGTCCCTACAAGCGTTGATACTCGTCCATCTAAATACCATCCCATTGCAATTTTTTCACTCGTTGTTTCAGCATGGAAATCTACGAAAATAAGTGGAGAAACTTTTTTTGCTTCTTCTATTAATTCATCTGCTTTAGCAAATGGATCGCCATGTGGTGGTAAGAAAGTACGTCCATGTAAATTGATTACAGATAAAGTATGACCATTTTTTGAAATAGTCGTCATCCCTTTGCCGGGCGCTTCGTCTGAGAAGTTTGCAGGTCTGATTAAAAATTCTGCATCGTCAATGAAATCGAAAATTTCTTTTTGATCCCATGTGTGGTTACCCATTGTAATAACATCTACGCCCGTCATTAATAATTCTTGATAAATGGCTCTTGTAATTCCACGTCCAGCAGCGGCGTTCTCCCCGTTCGCAATGACAACATCTGGTGCATATTTTCTCTTTAATCTTGGTAAATATGTTTCAACAGCTGTACGGCCAATTGAGCCTACAATGTCTCCGATAAATAGTACTTTCATTATTGATTCACTCTTTTCCAACAAAAAAGGCTTCTCGACCGAGGTTCTAAGAAGCCTTCTTTATAAAATATTTGAATTTTTCAATTCAATTTTCTTACTTTACATTTGGCATATACTAATTTCTTATTCTGAATTTAACTATTTCGCATATTCGACTGAGCGTGTTTCACGGATAACCGTCACTTTAATATGCCCTGGATAATCCAGTTCATCCTCAATGCGTTTGCGAATATCACGTGCTAAACGATGTGAAGCTAAATCATCAATTTGATCAGGACGTACGATAATACGTATTTCACGACCTGCTTGAATAGCGAATGATTTCTCAACGCCTTCATATGATTCAGAGATTTCTTCTAGTTTTTCTAGTCGACGAATATAGTTTTCAAGTGTTTCACTTCGTGCACCTGGGCGCGCTGCAGATAAAGCATCAGCAGCAGCTACTAATACTGCAATTACTGAAGTTGGTTCAGTATCACCATGGTGAGAGGCAATACTATTAATAACAACAGGATGTTCTTTGTATTTTGTAGCTAATTCTACGCCTATTTCTACGTGACTTCCTTCTACTTCATGATCAATTGCTTTACCAATATCATGCAGTAACCCTGCACGTTTTGCTAACAGTACATCTTCGCCCAATTCTGCTGCTAGTAAGCCCGCTAAGTGAGCTACCTCTACAGAGTGTTTCAAGACGTTTTGACCATAGCTTGTACGATATTTCATACGGCCTAAAATTTTCATTAGATCCGGATGTAAATTGTGGATACCCACTTCGAATGTAGTTTGTTCACCTGTTTCACGAATTTGCTCGTCCACTTCACGGCGAGATTTCTCAACCATCTCTTCGATACGAGCTGGATGGATACGACCGTCTTGTACTAATTTTTCAAGTGCTAGACGAGCTGTTTCACGGCGAATTGGATCGAATCCTGATAAAATAACTGCTTCAGGAGTGTCATCAATAATTAAATCGATACCTGTAAGCGTTTCAAGTGTTCGAATGTTACGGCCCTCACGTCCAATAATACGACCTTTCATCTCGTCATTTGGTAAAGTGACGACAGAGACAGTCGTTTCTGCAACGTGATCAGCTGCAAAGCGCTGAAGGGCTAGTGATAAAATTTCTCGTGCTTTTTTGTCAGATTCTTCTTTCGCTCGCATTTCAGATTCTTTCGTCATAACTGCTATATCAGTTGATAACTCGTTTTCTACTTGTTTTAGAATAATGACTTTTGCTTCTTCACGAGTTAATGCTGAGATACGTTCGATTTCAGATTGCTGTTTAGCTACGAGTTCTTCCACTTTGCTTTCCATCTGTTCAATATGCTGTTGTCTGTCGTTTAGAGCGTCTTCTTTGCGCTCTAAACCTGCTTCCCTCTTATTCAGAGCTTCATCCTTGCGATCAAGATTTTCTTCTCTTTGCAATAACCGGTTTTCTTGTTTCTGAAGCTCAGACCGGCGTTCACGGATGTCGTTTTCTGCTTCAGTTCGAAGTGTGTGAGTTTCATCTTTTGCTTCAAGAAGTGCTTCTTTCTTTAGAGCTTCCGCTTCTCTTTTACCTTCATCTATGATGAGCTCTGCGGAACTCTTTGCACCTGTCACTTTTGAATCATTCACTCTTTTATTGACGTAATAGATAACAGCGGCACCGACGATGAGTCCAAGCAAAGCGGAGATGATGTTTCCAGTCATTCGAACACCTCCTCTTGCTGTATTGTTTTCATTTTTAGTCGGCTATACATTAAGTATTTCTATGAGCCCTCAATATACTGCCTATTTCATTTCAATTTTAGAAATTATACAAGTTTAATTGTATAGTTGAAAAAAAACAATGTCAAGGATTCACAGTTATAGTTATAGTCAAAAGGGCCCTTCAATTGACATTGAAAGACCCTTAGAAAATCTTACTCTTCATTTAATAATGATGATAATTCTGCATCCATTGCTTCGTCTTCTTCAGTTTCAACTGTATATGAATCAGTTGCAATCCCAGAAGCTACGCGGATTTTATGTGCAATTTCATTGCTGATTTCAGGGTTTTCTTTTAAGAATTGTTTTGCATTTTCGCGTCCTTGGCCTAAACGCTCTTCTTCATAAGCATACCAAGAACCACTTTTTTGCACGATTTCTTTTTCTACACCGATATCGATGATTTCGCCTTCTTTTGAAATCCCTTCACCATACATAATATCCACTTCAGCTGTTTTGAATGGCGGTGCCACTTTGTTTTTAACGACTTTAATTTTAGTTCTGTTACCTACCATATCATTACCTTGTTTGATTGTTTCTGCACGGCGTACTTCTAAACGTACAGAACTGTAGAATTTTAGTGCACGTCCACCTGGTGTTGTTTCTGGATTACCGAACATAACACCAATCTTCTCACGAATTTGGTTAATGAAAATAGCAATTGTATTAGATTTGTTAATAATTCCTGATAGTTTACGTAATGCTTGCGACATTAAACGTGCTTGTAGACCAACATGTGAATCACCCATGTCACCTTCGATTTCAGCTTTTGGTACAAGAGCTGCTACAGAATCGATGATAATGATATCGATTGCACCACTACGTACAAGAGCTTCAGCAATTTCTAAAGCTTGCTCCCCTGTATCAGGTTGTGATAGTAATAATTCATCAATATTAACACCTAGTTTTTGTGCATAGACCGGATCAAGTGCATGTTCTGCATCAATAAACGCTGCTGTACCACCGTTAGCTTGTACTTCTGCAATCGCATGAAGCGCTACAGTTGTTTTACCAGAACTCTCTGGTCCATATATTTCAATAACACGACCTCGTGGATATCCACCAACTCCAAGTGCTGTATCAAGTGCTAAAGAGCCACTTGAAGAAGTCATAATTTCGATGTCTGTTTTTTCGCCTAATTTCATAACTGAACCTTTACCAAATTGCTTTTCAATTTGTTTAAGGGCCATGTCTAATGCTGCTTTACGATCGCTCAATCTTGTTCCTCCTTCGAAAACATTATCTCTTTTATATCTGTATCTACTATACTTCTTTTTTGAGAAATACACAAGAAAAAAGCGAACATTTATTCGGAAAAATTTAACCAAAATCGAAAAGTATGCCCCACTTTTTGCTCAAAAGCTGATTTTAATCCACTTCGAATGGACAAATTTATATTTTACGATAACCTTGTTCGGTTAATAATTGAATAATAAAAGCAAAAGTACGCTTCACTACGCGTAAACGATTTGTATTGCGTTGCCCTGTTAGATGTAATTGATACGTTTGAGGTTCATTATCACCGATAACTACAGCTATCCACACTGTACCAGCTGGTTGATTATCATGCCCTTCAGGACCTGCTGCCCCAGTTAAACCTATCCCTATATCTGTACCGAACTTTTCTTTTACTTTACTAGCCATTGCTACAGCACATTGGGAACTTACAACTCCGTAATTTTCTAATAAGTCAGCTGAAATTCCTAGTTGCTCACGTTTTGCTTGTTCTGTATAAGTAACAACTCCACCAATTAACGATTGACTTATACCAGGATTTTCTGCTAATTCAGATTGAAATAGTCCAGCAGTTAAACTTTCCGCAGCGGCAATGGTTAAATCGTTTTCAATAAGAATTTCAGCTGTTTTAGAAGAAAGAGAATCATCATTCACACCGTACATAAACTGCCCAACTCTACGTAATATTTCATCCTTTGCTCCAGCTATTAGCTGTTCAGCTTGTTCTAAACTAAATGCCTTTGCTGTAATGCGTAGAGTTACTTCCCCATCTGATGCTAGCGGCGCTATAGTAGGGTTTGTTTGGTTTTCTAGTAAGTCTTGTACCTTTACCTCTAACTCTGCCTCACCGATGCCATAGAAGCGTAGTACGTGAGATACAATCTGAGCTCCATCATTTACTCTTGCAGCTAATTTTGGCTTCGCTTCAAATTGGAACATAGGCTCCAATTCCTTCGGCGGTCCTGGCAACAACATATATATACGGTTATTTTTTTCTAACAGCATGCCAGGAGCCATACCATGACGATTTATAAGTACTTCACAATCTTTTAATACGAGTGCCTGTTTACGATTATTATCTGTCATAATACGATTTTGAAGAGTGAAAAATTCTTCAATCGATTGCATAGCATAATTATCTATTTCCAGTACAGTCCCTAAATGTCGCGCGATTGTTTCCTTTGTTAAATCATCTTTCGTTGGCCCTAAGCCGCCTGAGAAAATAATGAGATCTGCACGGGTCTCAGCTACTTTAATCGCGTTTACTAAACGATCTACATTATCTCCGACGACAGTGTGATAATACACATTAATACCTAGCTCAGATAATTGACCAGATATAAAACGTGCGTTTGTATTCGTAATTTGACCTAGTAAAAGCTCTGATCCAACTGCAATGATTTCTGCATTCATCTCTAACAATCCCTTCCTCTACCTTATAATATGTATGGTGCTCAAAAAGTGCAAAGTTACAAAAGGCGAGGTATATAATGTAGGAGAAAATCCTCCATACTTACATCCTCGCCTACTAAAATTCATATTTTAATTATTTTGAATCTAATAATACACGACGATTCAAGTAGAAATAATCTGCACCAGACCAAACAGTAAAGAATAGAGCTACATATAATGCAATATCAGCAAAAGGAATGCTAAACATAGTAAAGAAAATATTATTTAGCAATAACGCAGAAATCGCAACAATTTGTGCCCATGTTTTAATTTTACCTAGTTGGTTAGCAGCGACTACCTCGCCACCACCCGCTAAAATTAGTCGTAAACCAGTTACTGCAAATTCACGGCTGATAATGATAATAACCACCCATGCTGGAGCAGTTCCTAATTCAACAAGTAGGATAAATGCAGCAGAAACTAACAATTTATCTGCTAATGGGTCTAAAAATTTCCCCATATTCGTTACTAAATTATATTTGCGTGCGTAGTAGCCATCTACCCAATCTGTGATAGAAGCTATGATGAAAATCATCGCACCAACAAAGTGCTCGATAGGCATTGTTGCACCAAGCACCGTCATTTGCCCCCATCCAAAGTCCACTAACATTAAAAGCACGAATACTGGGATTAGCAAAACCCTTGAAACTGTAATTCTATTTGGTATATTCACGATTTCCTCACCCTTCTTTCAAAGAAAATAGCCATCTTTCTCTAGATGACTATTCTTTCTCTGAAAAATTAATGACGATATTTTGAGTACTTCGCTCGCTTGGAGAAGCCGCAAGTTTCAATTTCTCATCATTGACAAAAACTTTTGCATTTGCAGCTGCACCTAATCGAATACGAACGCTTTGTTTACCCTTCGCATCGACTTCAACTACATCAGCAGCATGGTATACATCTGCTCTATCAGAGATTTCTGTACGATTTTCATCTTGTACACCAACCCATGTATCACCAGAAACTTCCACACGGATTTTAAACTCTTCTGTACCAGTTAAAGTATAATTAGTTGTCTCATTATCATTTACTAGTGTACCTTTAGAAAGTTCTTGTTGTTTTTCTTCTTTTTTAGTTGTTTCTTCATCATTCTTATCTTGATCTGTTGAACCAGCTACTTCATTGTCTTTATTCTTGCCAGTTGTAGGTGGAGTTTTTGTATCCACAGTTACTGGTGTTGTTTCTGTATTAATATCTGGTTTAGAATTATCAGCTTTATTTTGGAACAATACCCAGATTACTACAATTGCAATTATGATAAATAAAGCAACAACAAGTTTCGGCATTAAGTCCACAAAACCTTTTGACGGCATTTTAGACAAGCTTCTACGCGATTGAGGTTGTTGAATTGTTGCTGTCGTTGTACTTTCAACTGTTTTGTTTGCAGGCACTTCAGATTTATACGTCTCAAGTAATTCATCGGCACTTAAATCCACCGCTTCTGCATACTGTTTAATAAATGCTCGAACATAAAACGTTCCAGGCATTATGCTATAATTTCCCTCTTCAATTGCAGAAAGATAGCGTTTTTGAATTTTCGTAATTTCTTGTAAGTCATCCAGACTATACCCTTTTGACAATCTCGCTTCTTTTAAACGAGCTCCTAGTTCTGTCAACTGTAACACCTACCTGTTAAAAATTAAATCCTCCAAAGCCACCGAAACCACTCGAATCTTGAAGTAAGCTGTTATGTTTCTCCATGATTTCGTATGTAATTTCTTCATCTGGATGATGTCTTAATTCGATAATATAATCAAAGTCTTCAATTGTATATTCAGAATGTTGCACGAACATATCAGGATGCTCTACTACCTTAATAGATGGCATACTCATCATTTCACGTACGAGTTGTTGATGTTTTTCATCAGAAGATCTCCTTGTGACAATTCCATCCAGAATGAATATATTATTGCTATTAAATTCGTCTCCAAGCAGCTTGTTGCGTGCAGTTTGTTTAATCATAGTCGATGATAAAAATAACCATCTCTTATTTGCACAAACACTAGCCGCTACGACTGACTCCGTCTTTCCGACACGAGGCATTCCTCGAACTCCAATAAGTTTATGACCGTCCTTTTTAAAAATTTCTGCCATAAAGTCTACTAAAATACCTAGTTCATCTCGTACAAAGCGAAACGTCTTTTTTTCATCTGCTTCTCTTTGTATATAACGACCATGTCGAATCGCTAGACGATCACGTGTTGTTGGCTCGCGAAATTTTGTTACACTTATCATTTCCATAGTCGAAACGATGTTCTCAAATCGTTCAATCTGTTCGTCCTTTTCAGCTCGTAAAAGCATTCCTCTTCGAACTTGATCGACACCGTTGATTGTCACAATATTCACACGAAGCATACCTAATAAGGAAGCAATATCTCCTAATAAGCCGGGGCGATTGATTTGTATTTCATATTCAAAATACCATTCTCTCACATACAACGATCCCTTCTATTATACGACGCTTAAAACATTTCTAAGTTCCATAATAGCCGATTTTTGTACATATGGAAAGAAAAAAAGGAAAAGAGGGGCTATTACCCCATTTTTCCTATTGTACCTTCCTATTCTGCACTAATTTTACAACACAATTAGCTAGAGATTGCTTTTCTTCATCGGTTGCCACCGACCAAAGCTCAGAAAGCACTCTCTCTTGTTCATTTTTGGGATCAACATTATTTGCCAAGTACTCACCAATTTGCACTGCAGCTTCTTGTATTACCTTTTGTGACATTCCCGCAGATTCCGCTTTTGCAACATTTTGCCCCAAAAAGCTCGTCCACTTTTGCCAGTTTTCAATGATATCCATATAATCACTCCTTTTCACATTAAGTATGTGTAAGAAGGAAATTTATATGTACCATCCACCATTAATTCGTAGAATTTGACCCGTAATATAATTGGCACGTCCTGATAATAAGAACGATACTAAATGACCAACTTCAGCTGGTTCTCCTGCTCTTGCTAATGGAATTTCGTCAATTAGCTCCTGCTCTTCTATATCCGTCAAATGCCCATTCATTTTAGTATTAATTAAGCCTGGCGCTACTGCATTAACAAGAACACCATTTCCCGCTGCTTCTTGTGCGTACGATTTTACAAAAGCATGAAGTGCACCTTTCACAGTAGCGTACAAAGCCTCTCCTGATGCCCCTGCTTCGCCCCAAACCGAACCAATCATAATAATATGACTTATATTGTTTTGGCGTAATTTTGAAGCTAAGAGGCTTATAAGTCTAATTGGCGTTTGCACATGAACTTTCCAAAGTGCATCCATTTCATCAGCAGTAGTATCTTCCACAAGTTTGTAAAGTGCTTGTCCACTAGCCACTACAATCGCTTGTAGTGAAAATATAGAACTCGAAATATTTTCTGCTGCAAGAGAATCTGTTAAATCAGCTTGAATCATCATAAATTCTTGCTCTGGGTATTCAGCTGACAGTACACTTACAAGCTCGAAAGCGGCCTCTTCGCCCTGATTATACTGCAAATATAAAGACCAGCCATCTTTAGCAAGCTGCTCACTTATGGCACGTCCAATTGCACCGGACGCGCCAAGTACTAAGCAAAACTGTTTCATTATCGCTCTTGACCTTCTTTGTCATTACTTGTTTTCGCTTTATTTCCTACAGGTAAAATCTTAAATACTGTTTGCTGTGATTCTCCTTGTAGTGAAGCGAAAGCTTGTTGCACGTCCGCTAACGTCAATTCTTCAATGACAGGAACCGCGTCAAATAAATTCATATCATTAAAAGCATATCTCGTGAATTGATTTGCGATAAATTCAATTGAATTTAATGCTCTTAAATAAAAGCCGATCTTACGACGTTTTACTCTCTCTAATTCATCATCACCAAATGGCCATTTTTCTTGTGTATTTTGTAATACATTTTGAATAGCTTCAACTAACTCATCTGTTTGATTCGTATCCGAACCAATTAAGGCAAAACCAAAGCCTTTTTCTAAAGAGAAGTCATAAGAATACGATTCATCAATCAGTCCTTTTTCATATACACTTGTATAAAAGTCTGAAGAACGACCAAATAATACATCCAGCGCTAATTGGATAGACAGCTCATGCTTTAACATAGCTTTGCCAGAAAGGCTTGTTTCTTTGGCTTTTATACCTACAATTACTTTTGGTTTTAAAACATCCATTTCTAACGTACTACTTTTTACTGCTACATCTGTAGGTTCAGTCACTTCAATTCGCTGAATAGGTGTTGGTTCCTCAAATGTCTTATCTGCTTGATCAGCACGAATAAAATCCATCATCTTCTCTGGTTCAACAGCACCGATGACAAATAGAAGCATATTAGATGGATGATAAAACGTATTATAACAAGTGTATAAATGATCTGCGGTAATATCATCAATCGACTCAATAGTACCTGCTATATCAATTTTCACTGGATGCTCATGGAACATATTTTCAATCGTTCCAAAGTATAAACGCCAATCTGGTTGGTCATCATACATTGTAATTTCTTGACCTATAATACCTTTTTCCTTCTCCACAGTTTGTTCCGTGAAATATGGTTGTTGTACGAAATCAAGTAAAGTTTTCGTACTCTCATATAAATGATCTGTTGCAGAGAATAAATACGCTGTTCTTGTGAAAGATGTGAAAGCATTTGCTGAAGCACCTTTTTCACCGAACTTTTGGAATACATCGCCATCTTCTTTTTCAAACATTTTATGCTCTAAAAAATGTGCAATACCATCTGGAACTGTAATAGCTTCAGTTTCACCAAGCGGGATGAATGAACGATCGATGGAACCATATTTTGTAGTAAAAGTGACAAATGTTTTAGAGAAGCCTTTTTTCGGCAAAATATAAACATCTAATCCATTATCTAACTTCTCGTAGTAAAGCGTTTCGTCTAATTGATCGAATTGGATTGTTTTCATTCTGCAGCATCCTCCTTACCCCTTAAGAAATATACTGTTTCTTTTTCTACTAGTTTTGCCATATTAACTACATCTTCCTTCGTTACTGCTTGCCATTTCGCTGCCATATTTTCTACCGAGAACTCTGTTGGCAAGTCTTTATATTGATCATATATTTCGATTTGCCCTCTTGCTGAATCAAGTGCTTCTTTTATTTGATTTGTTAACATCGCTTTTGTTTGCGCTAATTCTAAATCCGTAATGTCGCCTTTTTGAATCGCAACTAGTTGTTCGTCGATTAATGAAATTGCCTTTTTCTCTTTGTTGGCATCAATTCCTGATATGACAAATACTAACCCATATTGGGCAGAATATGAGCTTGAGCAGTAATAAGCCATACTTTCTTTTTCACGTACATTCATAAATAATTTTGCATGTGGATATCCACCAAAAACGCCATTAAAAATTTGCATTTTAGGAAAATCAGGGTGCGTGAAAGTGACAGGTGTATGATAGCCGATATGTAATTTACCTTGCTTCATATCTTGCTGTTCACTGACAAACGTTTCAGTTGGTTTACTTTCTACAGTTGGATGAGTAGCATGGTCCATTGTACGATCAGCAAATGGTAACGCTTTTTTCAAGCTTTCAACTATTGTTTTTTCATCAATATCCCCAACTACGTAGATATCGATTAAATCATTAGCTAACATCTCTTCGTACGTTTTAACTAATGATGTTGGCGTAACTTTTTTAACATCTTCAATTGTGCCGTTAGCTGAGATAGATGCGGGATGATTTGGGCGCATAATATTCAATAATTTCTGTTGGGCATAACGTGATTTATCATCAAAAACAGATTGAATTCGCTCAATCACCATTTCTTTTTCACGAGCAACAATATTTTCACGGAATACACCGTTATCGAAGTTAGGCTCAAATAGCACTGTATGCATAAGTTCGAGCACTTCACCTAAAACTTCCCCATTTTTTAAATATTGATCATTAACTGTTTCAACATTTAATAATACGGTATGTTCATCACCACGTTTTGTAGTATCAAAATATAAAACCGTACCGTATAAATCGTCGAAATACATACGCATTGCAGCAGTAGTTGGATATTTTGCGCTACTATGTTGTAGTACGTTTGTTAATACTGTTCTTTCTGAAGCATCCTCGACAGTTAAAGGTCTTTTAAATTTCACTGAAAAATTGACAGTTTTAAATTGATCAGTTGTTCTTGTATGAATATTGACACCTTTTGCTACTTGAATAGTTTCAAACATGTAGACCCCTCCTATCTCTTTAATATAACAAACCATTACACTCACTATACATGCCTTTTAAATAAAAAAGCAACTTCAGGCAAAGTAAGTATATAGACTTGCTATTAAAGAGTCTTTATTCATAAAGAAAAAGACCGAGCGAATGCCCAGTCCTTCCTTTTATATGAAAAATTAACGCTTACCTTTAATATATGGTTGGCCAACTGCTTTAGGTGCATTTGCCTTACCAATAAAGCCAGCTACAGCGAAAATTGTTAATACATAAGGTAAAATATGCAAGTAAACAGCTGGAATATCTTGAATATATGGAATCGAGTTCCCTGCTATACTTAATGATTGAGCAAATCCGAAGAAAATTGCCGCTCCTAAAGCACCAAGTGGATGCCATTTACCAAAAATCATTGCCGCAAGAGCCATGAAACCTTGTCCATTAATTGTTCCGTGGCCAAAGTCTCCAGAAATTGTTTGCGAATAGATCGCACCACCAATTCCACCTAAAACACCTGAAATGATAACGGCGATGTAACGCATTTTAGTTACATTTATACCCATTGTATCTGCCGCAGTTGGATGCTCTCCAACAGCACGTAAACGTAAACCAAATGGTGTCTTATATATAATCACCCAAGCAAGAATCGCTACCGCAATTGCTAGAATTGAAGTTCCATAAACATCCTTAAAGAACATAGGTCCGATTAATGGGATATCCTCTAAATAAGGAATATTAAAGCGAGGGAAACGAACTTTGATCATATCTGTTTGCCCTTTATCATAAAGCATTTTCACAGAAAATAATGCCACTGCAAGACCAAGTAAGTTGATTGCTACACCTGAAACCGTTTGATCGGCACGGAATGAAATAGCTGCTACTGCGTGTAATATTGAGAATATACCCGCAACAAGACCTCCTACTATTAATGCAATCCAAGGTGTCCAAGCACCAAATGTATCGACATATGTTAAGTTAAACACGATTCCTGCAAATGCACCTACAACCATTAAACCTTCAAGTCCAATATTAACTACGCCCGAACGTTCAGAGAACACACCACCGATAGCTGTTAAAATTAGAGGCGCCGCATAAAAAATTGCAGTAGGAACTAGGAAATATAACACTTCCAAAAAGCTCATGTTATTTCGCCTCCTTTTTCTTGCTCAATCTTTCAAGGAATACTCTAATGATATAACCTGAAGCTACAAAGAAAATAACTAACGCTATTACAATGGAAACGATTTCTAAAGGAATTCCTACGTTCGGCATATTTAATGATCCGAATTTTAAGGCCCCGAATAATATTGCACCTAATAATACGCCAAACGGTGCATTTGCACCGAGTAAAGCGACTGCGATACCGTCAAAGCCGATACCTGTAAATCCAGCTTGAACTGTAATATTACCGAATGTTCCAAGTGCTTCCATTGCACCTGCAAGACCTGCAAATGCACCTGAAATAACCATAGCAAGAATTATATTATTTTTAACATTCATACCTGCATACTCAGATGCATTTTGGTTAAAACCAACTGCTTTAAGTTCAAAACCACGTTTTGTTTTCTCTAAAATAAACCACATAATAACAACCATTACTAAAGCGATTACAAAACCGTAGTGCATACGTGAATAATCTGTTAAATTATCTAAAAAAGTCGAACGTAATGATGCCGATTCATGAATCATCGGTGTTTTTTCTCCATTATCAGAGAGTGTTTTAATCACTGCGTTGGCGACATGTAGTGCAATATAGTTCATCATAATTGTAACGATAACTTCATGCACTTGTAATTTCGCTTTTAATAAACCTGGGATAAACGCCCAAAGTGCTCCTGCTACTGCAGCAGCTAATATAGCTAACGGAAGGTGAATAATAGCTGGTAATTCAAAAGCATAACCTACATAAGCAGCTGCTAACCAACCCATAATTAATTGACCTTCAACACCGATATTAAATAAACCAGTGCGGAACGCAAATGCTACTGCCAGACCTGCCAAAATATAAGGTGTAATTTGTCGGACAGTTCCACCAAGCGTAAACATATCCCCAAAGATACCTTCCCAAAGAGCAATATAGCCTTGTACAGGGTCATAACCACTTACAAGCATAACAATTGCGCCGACAAGTAATCCAAGTATTACCGATATCACAGGGACGAGGATATTAGTCAACTTCTTCGACATGTTATTCGTCACCATCCTTTACTTGTCTTTTGTTTAATTGTCGACCTTGACCCGCCATTAACAGACCTAACTCTTGCTCAGTCGTTTCATTTGGCGTCACAGTATCGATAATTTGACCATCATATATAACTGCAATTCTATCAGAAACATTCATAACTTCGTCTAATTCAAATGAAATTAATAGAACTGCCTTTCCATTATCACGTTGTTCAATTAAACGTTGGTGTATGAACTCAATTGCACCGACATCTAAACCACGTGTTGGTAATGCAGCAATTAGTAAATCTGGATTTCGATCTACTTCACGTCCAATAATTGCTTTTTGTTGGTTACCACCTGATAATGCACGAGCAGGTGTAACTTCGCCTTGACCTGAACGAACATCATATTCTTTTATAATTCTTTGCGCAAGTTCAGAGATTTTGCTATAATCTATAACTCCAGCTTTTGCAATTGGAGACTGATAATATGTTTGTAGCGCAATATTGTGCCCGATTGGGAAATCTAATACTAAACCGTGTTTATGACGATCTTGTGGGATATGACCAACACCAGATTCCGTAATATCACGTGGTTTTAGATTTGTGATGTTTTGATTGTTTAACGAAACTGTGCCTGACTTAACTTTACGGAGTCCTGTTATCGCTTCGATTAATTCGGACTGTCCGTTACCATCAATACCAGCAATACCGACAATTTCACCGCTACGTATCGAAAGGTTTAAACCTTTCACTTTTTCAATATTTCTGTAGTCAGTTACGACTAAGTTTTCAATTTTTAAAATTTCTTCTTTTGGATTAGCCTTTGCTTTTTTAGTTTTAAATTCAACTTGGCGTCCAACCATTAACTCTGCTAATTGATCCGGAGATGTTTCTGAAGTTGTTACAGTTCCAATGCCTTGTCCTTTACGGATAACAGTGACCCTATCTGAAACTTCCATAATTTCTTGCAATTTATGAGTGATTAAGATAATAGATTTACCTTCTGCAATTAATCGTTTCATAATTTGAATCAATTCTGATATTTCTTGTGGTGTTAATGATGCTGTAGGCTCATCAAAAATAATGTTTTCTGCCCCACGATATAACGTTTTAATAATTTCTACACGTTGTTGCATGCCAACTGAAATATCTTCGATTTTTGCATATGGATCCACATTTAATCCATACTTTTCAGACAGTGCTTTAACTTTTTTCGCTGCATCTTTGATATTAACAATGCCATTTTTAGTAGGTTCACTACCTAAAATAATATTTTCTGTTACTGTAAAGTTTTCAACTAACATGAAGTGTTGATGAACCATTCCAATACCTAAGTCATTCGCAACGTTTGGGTCAGAAATTTTAACTTTCTTTCCATTTATACGAATTTCCCCAGCTTCAGGTTGATAAAGTCCGAAAAGCACGTTCATTAAAGTCGATTTTCCTGCACCATTTTCTCCAAGCAATGCATGAATTTCGCCTTTTTTCAGCTGAAGGGTGATATTATCATTTGCTACAAAAGATCCGAATTGTTTTCGAATACCTAGCATTTCTATCACATATTCCAATGTGTTCACTCCCTTGGACACTGTAAATTATATTTGTTGTTATTAATAAATTAACATAGGTTAAAAAAATTAATACAGGAAAGATTTTGAAAATCCAAAAATTCAAAACCTTTTATCTATTAATTTTTGCAGATAAAAATCATCATAAAGACTAATAGTTAACTAGCCTTTATGATGACGACTTAACTTAAATTATTTCTTTTTTTCTACTTTTTCTGGAACTTTAATTTTACCGTCAGCGATTTGTTTAGCATAATCATCAATTTTTTTCATCGTTTCATCTGAAATAGCACCATGAGAATCTGCTAATGCCATACCATTGTCTGATAAACCGTAAACTAAAGTTTCTCCACCTGGGAATTTACCTTCTTTAGCTTGTTTCGCAACGTCTTGTACCGCAACATCTACACGTTTCAAAACAGAAGTTAAAGTAACGTTTGTTTTATCGTTAACTTGTCCTTCTTTGTATTGGTCAGCATCTACACCGATTACCCAGATATTTGCATTAGGGTCTTTTGTTTTACGTTCTTTAGCTTCAGTGAATACACCATTACCTGTTGCACCAGCAGCGTGGAAAATTACATCTACGCCTGTTGTAAACATACGGTTAGCAGTTGTTTTTCCAAGTTCTGCTTTATCAAAAGCACCTGTATATTGAACATCAACTTTAATATCAGGATTTACAGCTTTAACACCTTCAACGAATCCAGCATGGAAGCGGTTAATTACAGGAATATCAACACCACCTACAAAACCAATTTTGTTTGATTTTGTAGCACTAGCTGCAGCTACTCCTGCAAGGAATGCACCTTCTTGCTCTTTGAACAAGATAGAAGTTACGTTTGGAGCATCAACTTTAGCATCAATAATTGAGAATTGAGAATCTGGTTTTTGGTCAGCAACCTCTTTGATAGAATCAGCCATCAAGAAACCAACACCGAATACAAGATCAAAGTTTCGACGAACCATACTAGTTAAGTTCGTGTTGTAATCTGAAGAAGACGTAGATTGTGCGTAGTCATAACCACCGTCACCTTTTTTCAAATCATTGTCTTTACCGAACTTTTGGATACCTTCCCAAGCTGATTGGTTGAATGATTTGTCATCCACACCACCAAGGTCAGTAACCATTGCAAGTGAGAAGTTGCTTTCTTTGTCACCTTTAGAAGTATCATCTTTAGAACCACAAGCACCTAATAAAGTACCAGCAGCTAGTACTACTGAAAGTGCTAAGCCAAATTTACGTTTTTTCAATTGGAGTCCCCCCAAAAGTGTTTGATGTTAGCAGGAATGCATACAGTTTTACACACGTTTTCGAACTACATGGAAGCTAAATTTATCAGCTCTAAAATAGTTTTTAGAATATAACACCACTCGATCGTTATCATCATAGTGGAGCTGTTTTAGAACGAGGAGAGCTGTTTCAGGCTCACACTCTAAAATTGGAGATGCTTGGTTATGATAACCAACCGGATCGATATATGTAATTGCATACGCGACATGAATATCACCAGATTCCTCTATCGCAGAAAAAATTGAAGAATCTTCACGATTTGAAAAATCATTAGGCAAATACTTTGAAGGTACTTGGTCTACACAATAGACTACGGGCTCTCCGTTTGCAGTACGAACTCTTTCAATTGATATGATAGTTTCATCTTCTTCGTAATGAAAGCGCTTTACATCATCCTCAGAAGCTGGCAACCCGAATGAACTTAAATAGTTTGTTCCGGGTTCCATTCCAGCATTTATGATCATAGAAGAAATACTTGATAAATGTTCAATTCCTGATGTAAACACAGGTTTTGGATTCACAAATGTTCCTACTCCATGTCGACGAACAATGATGTTTTCTTCTTCCAACAGTCTTAGTGCCTCACGTAGAGTGGCACGACTGACTCCAAGTGTCTTGGATAATTCGAATTCAGATGGGAGTTTTTCTTTTTCTTTAAAAACTCCTTTTTCGATATCTTCTTTCAAACGATCGATTACTTGGAGATACAAATGCCGACTATCTGTTTTAATCGTCATACATACCACCACCTAGAGAGATCTGACATCTGACGTAAAACATTCCTACTAATTCGTTACTATACCATTATTATTTAGGTAAATAAATAGGTTTTTAAAAAAACTGTGCTAAAACAGTTTTTTTTTTTTACATCTGTAGTTATTTTAGTATTTTTTTGATACTGAAAAATTTCACCATTATCATTTTCCGATAAGGACTTGACGTGGCTTACTTTTTTCAGCAGGTCCTACAATTCCTCTTTCTTCCATCTGATCCATTATACGAGCCGCTCTAGCATACCCCACTTTTAACTTTCTTTGTAAATATGATACCGATGCCGTTTCTTGATCCATTACTAATTGTACTGCTTCTTCATACAAATCATCTGTGTCATCTAAGTTCTTTAAATCATCCTCTTCTGTCGGTATCATCTCTTCTTGGTATTGTGCTTTTTGTTGACTAATAACAAAATCAACAACATCCTGTACTTCATTATCTGATAAAAAGGCCCCTTGGACTCGAACAGGTTTCGATTGTCCTGCTGGTAAAAATAGCATATCCCCTCTTCCAAGAAGACGTTCTGCTCCGCCCATATCTAAAATGGTACGAGAATCAATTGAAGAGGATACTGCAAAAGCAATTCGAGATGGAATATTTGCCTTAATGACACCCGTAATGACATCGACACTTGGTCTTTGTGTCGCGATAATTAAATGAATACCTGCCGCTCGTGCCATTTGGGCAAGTCTAGTAATGGAATCTTCTACATCACTTGAGGCAACCATCATTAAATCCGCTAGCTCATCAACAATGACGACAATAAATGGTAATTTGGGATGCTTCTCATCATTTTCGGCATTAAACGCATCAACATGTCCATTGTAGCCTTCAATATTACGTGTTCCTGTATGTGAAAACAGGTCATAACGGCGCTCCATTTCAGATACAACCTTTTTCAAAGCTTGAGAAGCTTTACGTGCATCTGTAACAACTGGTGCTAACAGATGCGGAATGCCATTATAAACATTTAACTCAACCATTTTCGGGTCAATCATCATGAGTTTCACTTCATGAGGTTTTGCACGCATTAATATACTTACTATGATGCCATTAATACAAACACTTTTACCGCTACCTGTTGAACCAGCTACCAATAAATGTGGCATCTTATTTAACTGGGCCAACTTCGCTTCACCCGTAATGTCTCTACCTAAACCAATTAGTAGTTTGGCATTAGGTTGATTATTTTCTTTTGCTTCTAACACTTCACGTAAACTAACAATTGCCACTTCTTTGTTTGGTACTTCGATACCAACAGCCGATTTCCCCGGAATAGGTGCTTCAATACGTATATCTTCAGCTGCTAATGCTAAAGCTAAATCGTCTTGCAAACCGACAATTTTACTTACTTTAACCCCTTTATCTGGAAGCACTTCATACTCTGTAACAGCTGGGCCTAAATGGACTTCTGTCACAGTTGCTTTCACACCAAACGATTGAAAAGTTTGCTCAAGCTTTCGTGCATTTGCTTGAATCAATGTAAATTCTCCACTTTGATCAACATGTGGTGGTGCTTTTAATAAAGACATTGCCGGTAATTGGTAATTGATATTTTCAATAACCTCATCACCCGCCATTGGTTGAATCTCTATTTCTTCTTCTGGTTCTATATCCTGTGGTATTACTTCAGGTTCTACAATACGTTGTGTAAAAGCTGAAATAATCGGTTCCTTATGGACAGGAAGCTCTACGTCTGTGGCAGCTTCAAGATTTTCTTCAATTTGTTGCGTCGCTTCATCTTTTGCAGATTTACGAGCGCGACGTGATGAAGCTTTTGGTGCCTCTTGTTTTTGCGGAGACCTTCTTGCTTGTTTCGCACTTTTCGCTTGGGTACGACGTTCTCTCCATTTTGTTTGCCATTCAGGTATCTTTTGCATTAAGTATGGAACTAATGCCTTCCCAGTTAATAAAATCATCCCTATAAATAGCATTAACCAACTAGCAATAGACGCTCCGGCAGAGTCAAATAAAACAAAGAAGCATGCAAATAATAAAGCGCCGACCATCCCACCACCAAATGATTGACTACGTTCTTCAATACCACCACTCGTTATGAGTATTCTCCATGTTTCTTTTAATACGGAATTACTTCCAATTCCATTTCCATTTAGTAATTGTTCAAACAGTGCAATATGACTAAATAAAGTTAGACTCCCTAGTATAAATGCACAACCTAGAATCGTTCGGTTCTTCATATTCGGAATGGTTCTACGAATCATTAATATAAGGGCACTAAGAATAAGCATAAATGGTACAGCAATTGACCAATTACCAAATAAAAACAAAGCAGCTGTTTGAAAGAATCGGCCAACTAAGCCATATTCAAAGAATGTTATGATGGCAATTCCCACCAATAGGAGGCCAATGATTTCATACATCAGAGGATGCATCGTTAGTTTTTGTTCTGGCTTTTTAGGTTTTGTTTCTTTTTTCTTTTTTGTAGCCAATTTCCTGACCTGCCTTTCTCTTTTAAAGGAAAAAAGGATTTCCCACCATAAATCGGCTAGGAAATCCTTTGTATCCGCTACGCATTAATATTCCATAATAATCGGGATGATCATTGGGCGGCGCTTCGTTTTTTGGAATAAATAGGAATTTAGCGTATCACGGATTTCTTGTTTAATGTTTGTCCATTCATACGTACCTTTATTCACATACTTTTCGACAACATTCTTCACTAGTGCTGCAGACTCTTCCATTAGTTCTTCTGATTCACGAACATATACGAATCCTCTAGATAAAATTTCCGGACCTGAAGCAATTTTCTTGTGTTGACGGTCAATAGTAACAACAACAATAAAGATACCATCTTGACTTAATAATTTACGATCGCGTAAAACGATGTTACCTACATCACCAACACCGATGCCGTCTATTAAAACATTACCAGCAGTTACACGGCCGCTCATACGCATTTTTCCGTTTTTGTATTCTACAATATCACCTTTATCAGCGATGAAAATTTGCGCTTTCGATAGACCTGTTTCTTGTGCAAGTTTAGAGTGTGCTATTAACATACGATATTCCCCTTGAATAGGAATAAAGTACTTTGGTTTCATAAGATTAAGCATTAATTTAAGGTCTTCTTGCGAACCATGTCCAGATACATGTACCTTTTTATCGGCTGACATTACTTTCGCTCCTGCTTTAGCAAGGCTATTCATTGTTTCAGCAATTTGTACTTCCATACCTGGAGAAGGTGTGAAAGTAATCAAAACAGTATCAGTAGGTTTAATTCGAATATCACGATGATGCTTACGAATAATTTTCTCAAGACCTTCTAAAGGCTCGCCTTGATTACCCGTTACAATTGCGACAATTTCATTTTCAGGGTAATCATTGATTTTACTTACTGGAATAATTCTTTCTGGATCTACAGAAAGATAACCCAAACGCATACCAACTTCAAAAACATTTTCTAAACTACGACCTACAACAGCAATTTTACGATTTGATGCTGCCGCTTGATCGAATACTTGTTGAATACGTATGAAATTTGATGCATAAAGTGCTACAAGGATTCTTCCTTCAGCACGATGGAATGTTTTTGATAATCTTTCACGGATAATTGATTCTGAGATTGTATATCCTGGGCGTTCTGCTTCTGTTGAATCAGACATTAAGATGAAGACACCCTCTTCACCAAGTCCAGCCATTTTAGCGATATCTGGCTTGTACTTACCTTGTGCTGATTGGTCAAATTTAAATTCGCCAGTGTGTACGATTGCACCTTCCGATGTATGGAATGCAACTCCAAGTGAATCTGGAATACTATGCGTTGTATGGAAAAATGTCACATACGTCGTTTGGAAATTCATACGACTTTTGCTTGTCACTTCAAAGAATTTTACTTGTTGTGGAGCGGGCAATTCTTTTAAATGTTCTTTCGCTAAAGCAATTGTAAGTTTTGAACCATACACTGGTGCATTGACTTTTTGTAATAGGTACGCAATTGAGCCAATTGCATCTTCATGACCATGCGTTAAGAAGATTCCTTTTACTCTTGTTTTGTTTTCTTCTAAATATGAAATGTCTGGAATAACAAAATCAATTCCTAGCATTTCATCCTCTGGGAACATTAGTCCACTATCGACTACAAATATCTCGTCATCAATTTCTACGACATACATTGCTTTGCCGATTTCACTAACCCCACCTAGAGGTATTACTCGTATTACTTCATTTTTTGTTTTAACCACTTGTTTTCCTCCTAAAAATAATCCCGAACAGCATCCACTTGTTTTTATTATATCGGTAGTAGACCGTTTTCACAAACAAAAAAAGAATGGGTTTTATCACCCATTCCATTTTTTTATTGGAACTGTTTTTGTTTTGCTAGATAATGTTCCCAAACTATATCAAAATGTGCTTTTTCTTGTTCAGTCAGCTCCACTAACGGCAACCTAACTGTTTCAGATGAAATATTTAATTTACTAAGAGCATATTTAACTGCCGTTGGATTCGGAGTTGCGAACAAAGCACGAATTAAAGGTAGTAACGCTTGATGTATAAACGCTGCATCTTCATGGCGCCCGTCTTTAAATGCTCGGATCATTTTCTGCATATCTTCACCAACAACATGTGCTGCTACAGAAATGATACCAGAACCCCCAACTGCTAAAAGTGGTAAAGTTAAACCATCATCACCCGAGTAAACTTTGAAACCAGTAGGTGCACCTGCTAGAATTTCTGTCATTTGATCAAGACTACCACTTGCTTCTTTCACAATTTGAATATTTGATATTTTACTCAATTCTAGAATCGTTTCAGGTAGTAGATTTACTATTGAACGTCCTGGAATATTGTAAAGCATAACCGGTAACGTTGTTTCTTTAGCAATCGCTACAAAGTGAGCATACATACCGCGTTGGCTAGGCTTATTATAATATGGTGTCACAAGCATAACGCCATCAACACCAGCTGCCTCTGCTTCTTTTGTTGCTTGAATCGATTCCGCCGTATTATTACTTCCTGTACCAGCAATTACTGGAACACGTTTACGTACTGTTTCAACAACAAACTGGATAAGATGCATTTTCTCTTCATGTGTTAATGTTGGTGATTCTCCAGTTGTACCACAAACAACAATTGAATCAGTCCCTGTTGCAATTAGATGTTCGACTACTTTTGCCACCATTTCATAATGGATAGAGCCATCTTCGTGAAATGGTGTAATCAATGCTGTTGCTACATTCCCTATGTTCATAAGTGACGCCCCCTTAGATTATGCCTTCATCAATCAAAGCTTCTGCGATTTGGATAGAATTAAGTGCCGCACCTTTTAATAGGTTGTCAGCAACAATCCATAAATGGAAGCCATTATCCTTCGCTAAATCTTTGCGAATACGGCCCACAAATACTTCATCTTCGCCTTCTGCATAGATTGGCATTGGATAACCTTGCGCTGTAATATCGTCAACTAGTAAAATACCAGATGCGTTTTCAAGTACCTTCTTTACATCTTCGACTGACACATTATCTTTTTCTACTTCAATATAAACAGATTCAGAGTGTCCTGATACAACTGGTACACGAACACAAGTTGCTGCGACTGGAAGCTCTGGCATATGCATAATTTTCTTCGTTTCATTAATCATTTTCATCTCTTCGTATGTGAAGCCATTTTCAGTGAAGACATCAATTTGTGGAATAACGTTTCTAGCGATTGGATAATGTTTTTTATCGCTTTTAACTGGTAATACATTTGCTTCTACTTCTTTACCTTTTTCCCACTCACCACTTTGTGTTTTAAGCTCTTCAATGGCATTTATACCTGAACCAGATACTGCTTGATATGTAGATACGATTACATTTGATAAACCAAATGCTTTTTTAATTGGTTCTAATGCTGCGACCATTTGAATTGTTGAACAGTTTGGATTGGCAATAATCCCTTTGTGTTTAGACAAATCACCCGGGTTTACTTCAGGTACAACAAGCGGTACTTCTGGATCCATTCGGAAAGCGCTTGTGTTATCAATTGCAACAGCACCACGTTTTGCTGCTTCTGGTGCTAACACTTTTGATACAGCACCACCTGCACTGAATAGCGCAATATCTACACCTTCAAATGCTTCAGGTGTTGCTTCCTCAATCGTGTATGACTGACCGTTAAATGTAATATCTTTTCCAGCAGATTTTTTGGAAGCTAATAATTTAATCTTACCAATCGGAAACTTACGCTTAGCAAGCTGCTCCATCATTTTTGTCCCTACTGCTCCTGTAGCACCTACGACAGCTACTGTATATTGCTTAGTCATCATACATCTCTCCTCAACTCAACATTGATAATGGCGCTATTGTATCATAATTCTTCATAATTGTGTATAAAAATTAAATTATTTAGTATATTGAATCAATAATGGTTGAAATTGTTTCTTTTCTAACGCATTTATTACTGTTTCATTTATTTTAGTAAAATCGGAAATTAATGAATTTGGCTTCTTATATGGGTCGTCTTGCCCAAATGGTATAAAGAAAATATTCTTCGTATTTAGGAGTTTCATGAGATTCATTCCATTTAACCCCAAAGCGTCATTCGTAGAAACGCCGATGACAACTGGGCTACCGTTACGTAGTGTCGCTTTCGCTGCCATTAGAACTGGTGATTCTGTTGCCGCATTAGCAAATTTACTGAGTGAGTTCCCTGTCATCGGTGCAATCACCATACAATCTAGTGGATTCCTCGGACCAAGTGGCTCTGCATCCGCCATTGTCTTAATCACTTCATGACCTGCAACTTCCTCTATTTTCGCAATCCACTCTTCCCCTGTACCAAATCTGGTTGCCGCATGCAATACTGAGTGGGTAATAATAGGCACCACTGTTGCGCCTTCATCTCTGAGATGTTTGATTTTCGGTACAACTTCTTCATACGTACAATGTGATGCAGTTATGCCAAAGCCGATGCGCTTCCCATCAAGCATGATGTTCCTCCTTATATTTTGCATTATGCAGTTCAATCGTTTGAATTAGTAAATCTGCAGCATCTTGGGGGAAAAATTTCCCGGGCAATGCTGGTAATTGTATATAGTCAAAATCAGGTTGTTCTTCAAACGCCAGACATCCTGGAGCTGATGCTAAATCAAACACAGTAGTAGATGATTGTAACTTCTCGCTAAAAGCGCTTGTAAGCCACTTTACGGGGATTGTGTTAATGATATAGTCGGATTTACTTTCAAAAGCCTCAGGCGCCAAAACAGAAGCTTTATAACCAAAAGCTTCGGCTTCATATATTTGAGTTGCTGACCGTGCCATAACATGGATTGTAGCACCTAGGTCTCTACATAATGCAGCAGTCATCTTTGCGACTCTTCCAAATCCTGTAATAACTAAATATTGCCCATCCATTGATCTTTGTTCATGATCGTAGAATGATCTGAGCATCCCTTCTGCAGTGAGCTTCGCATTTTGCCATATAAATTGTTCGTCTTCTAGGTAGTAAACAGTTTGGGTAGTAGATAACTGTTGTTTAAAGTCTGGAGTCGTTCTTCCAACAAACAACATTGCATTCTCTGCCACACTAAAAAAACTATTCATATCTGCTGACCATTTAGGTGGGTGAATAGGTAAAACAATGCGATTTGGTTGAAGCTTTTTGCTCAACATTAAAAGCTCTTCATTCCACTCATCAGTATATTTGTACACAACGGTTCGATTAGGTTTTGAAAGTTGTACTGCAAGCTTTTTAAAACGTGCGTCCGTTCCTATAAGTAGCCATCTTTCATCGGTCATTCTGTTAACCCCGAATTCATTGGCTTTACTTGATTAAATAGAATTCGATCTTCCCCAATGAGAACAATTTCATCCCATGGGATATATTCTTGCATTTTTGGTGATTTTGCTTTAAATGGAATTCGAGGCCCTCTATGAATCATTTCAAAACCAAAAATTTGACCTGTTTTTGGGTCAAGTAAACACTCGGTCTCAGCCAAAATACCAAAACGTATGCCATCATTCATTTGAATTAATTCTTTTTCAGCTAACTCTGATAAGAGCATGCTTCCCCTCCTTTTCGCATGTATATTATGTATATGCTTTTGCCCTGTTTTTAGTGATTTTTTGCTTCAAGGAAAAAAGAACAAAAGAAAAGCTAAGGGCGTTAGTTGCTTCCCTTAGCTGGTGTAATGATGGAACTTGCAAATGGTTGTTTTAAATGGTCATTAATAATTTGATTTACTGATTGTACAGTTACTTGTTTGAGTTCTGCTAGTGCTTTTTCAATTGTACGATCATAACCAAATACAAGTTCGTTTTTAGCATTGCGACTCATAAAATCATATGCTGTTTCTAATCCAAGAAGTAAATTACTTTCAAGTTGTTCTTTTGCAAATAGTAATTCTTTTTCAGTAATACCTTCTCGGCATATCGTATCGATGGAATGAGTAATTGTTTGCTGCAACACAGGTAGCTGATGTGGCGAAGTGCCAGCATAAATCACAAATGCACCGGCATCTTGATACGCAGAATAATAGGAGTAGACGGAATAAGCAAGTGCTTTTTCCTCTCTTACTTCTTGAAATAAACGAGAAGACATAGAATCACCCAGCACACTATTTAATACAACTAAGCTTAATAGATTAGGTGCTTGCATACTTAACCCCGGATAGCCCAATGCCAAATGTGACTGTTCTACTTGACTCTTCTTTTCGATTTTCGCTGGAACAAATGTTGGTGAAGTGAAAATTGTAGGCTCATATGATGTTGTTGTTGGGAATTGATTGAATAATCTCTCAATCGTTTGAATTAACGTTGGTGACAAATGACCCGCAATTGAAACTACTACTTGTTCGGGACGATAATGCTTGTGCATATATGCCAGAAGATTTTCACGATTAAACGTTTGTAATGTTTCTGTTGTTCCTAGTATCGGCGAACCTAATGCGTTATTTGGAAACATTGCCTGCCATAATCTTTCATCTACATCATCGTCAGGTGCATCTTCAGTCATTGCAATTTCTTCTAATATCACTTGTCTTTCCTTGTCAATATCTTCAGGACTAAATTTGGAATGAAAGAACATATCAGACAGTATCTCAATTGCTTTTTCTGCATGATGATCTAAAACAACTGCATAATAACATGTATTCTCCTTTGAAGTGAAGGCATTGAGTTGCCCTCCAATACGATCAAATTGTTCAGCTATATCTTTTGCCGAACGTTTTTCTGTCCCTTTAAAAAGCATATGCTCAATGAAGTGTGTCATTCCATTTTCATGCGGTTGTTCGTATCGAGAACCTACATTTACCCAAATCCCCATTGCTACTGAACGTACATGCGGTATATCTTCCGCAACGATGCGTACTCCATTAGCACAAATATGTTTTGTAACCAAATAGTTTCCTCCTTATAATACAAGCAAAAGAGGTCGCCGTTTTGCTGGAAACGGACGACCTCAATAATTTTAACATTTATGATGTTTAGACACTTAAGTTGTGAGCGAAAAGTATTGAATTGGAATTCCCTATTTCGGACGTCCTCAGATTACTTTTGCTCTGCGCGTTCTTTTTCTTCTTTCAATACTACTTTACGAGAAAGGTTCACGCGACCTTGGTTATCGATTTCGATGACTTTAACAAGTAGTTCATCTTCTAATTTAAGAACATCTTCTACCGCTTTAGTACGCTCTTCTTGAATTTCAGAAATGTGTAGTAAACCGTCTTTACCTGGGAAGATTTGAACAAATGCACCGAATTTTTCGATACGTTTTACTTTACCCATGTAATACTCGCCTACAACTGCTTCACGTACGATATTTTCAATGATTTCTTTTGCACGTGCGTTCATTGCTTCATCAACTGAAGAGATGTAAATTGTACCGTCTTGTTCGGTATCAATTTTCACGCCAGTTTCTTCGATAATTTTATTGATTTGTTTACCACCAGGTCCGATAACGTCGCGAATTTTATCTGGGTTAATTTTAACCATGATAATTTTCGGAGCATATTTTGAAAGGTGGTCACGTCTTTCTGGCATAGTTGCAAGCATAGACTCAAGTATATGCATACGACCAATTTTCGCTTGTGTTAACGCTTCTTCTAAAATCTGGTTAGATAGACCATCAATTTTAATATCCATTTGAAGTGCAGTAACACCTTTTGCAGTACCTGCTACTTTGAAGTCCATATCGCCAAGGTGATCTTCCATTCCTTGAATATCAGTTAAAATTGAATAATGTTCATCTTTTTTAATAAGACCCATCGCAATACCTGCAACCGGTGCTTTAAGAGGAACACCTGCATCCATCATTGCTAGAGTTGAAGCGCAAATACTTGCTTGTGAAGTAGAACCATTAGATTCTAAAACTTCTGATACGCAACGGATTGTGTATGGGAAGTCTTTTTCATTTGGAATTACTGCTTCTAAAGCACGTTCTCCTAATGCACCATGTCCGATTTCACGACGGCCTGGTCCACGAATCGGTCCAGTTTCCCCTACTGAGAATTGAGGGAAATTATAATGATGCATGAAGCGTTTAGACTCTTCAACACCTAAGCCATCAATAATTTGAACATCGCCTAGTGCGCCTAAAGTACAAACTGAAAGTGCTTGAGTTTGTCCACGTGTGAACAAACCAGAGCCATGTGCTCTTGGAAGTAAACTTACTTCTGAAGATAAAGGACGAATTTCATCTAATTTACGACCATCTGGACGAATTTTATCTTCTGTGATTAAACGGCGTACTTCTTCTTTCACCATTTTATCTAGAATTTCGCCAACTTGTTTTAAAGTTGCTTCATCGGCTTCAGCTTCTTCGTATTTAGCAACAACATCAGCTTTTACAGCATTAATTGCTTCTTCACGAGCATGCTTTTCATAAGTTTGGATAGCAGCAACCATCTTAGTTCCGAATTCTGCATTAATTTCAGCGTATAATTCTTCATTAATGCCATGTAATATAACTTCCATTTTTTCCTTGCCAACTTCAGCAGCAATTGTTTCTTGGAAAGCAATAATTTTTTTAATTTCTTCGTGACCGAACATAATAGCTTCTAACATTTTTTCTTCAGGAACTTCCAAAGCGCCTGCTTCAACCATGTTAATCGCATCTTTTGTACCAGCAACTATTAAATTAATTGTTGATTTTTCCCATTGTGCAACTGTTGGGTTTACGATAAATTCATCATCAACAAGCCCAACTTGGACACCAGCGATTGGTCCGTCAAATGGAATATCAGAAACCATTAGTGCAAGTGATGATCCGAGCATAGCTGCCATTTCTGAAGGGCAATCTTGATCTGCAGACATAACCATAGAGATTACTTGTACTTCATTACGGAAGCCATCTGGGAATAATGGACGGATTGGACGGTCGATTAAACGAGATGTTAATACCGCTTTTTCAGAAGGACGTCCTTCACGTTTGATAAACCCTCCAGGGATCTTACCAACTGCATATAATTTTTCTTCATAGTTAACTGTTAATGGGAAGAAGTCTAATGGTTTTGGGTGTTTTGAAGCTGTTGCATTTGATAGTACAACCGTTTCTCCATAACGTACTAATACCGATCCATTAGCTTGCTTTGCGAGCTGACCTACTTCGATTTGTAAAGGTCGTCCGGCCCATTCATAGGTATAAACCTTTTTTTCGTTCATTTATTTGAACTCCTCTCTCAAAGAAAACATCTATTCATGTATTTATGTAGTACTATTAGTTTATCAAAAAAGGGAGGCTTATGCGAAACATTTCAATTCTTTATATTCAAATTGTTGTAGGAGGTTAGTTTATTGAAGCATAAAGAAAAAGCGGGACAAGCCCGCTTTCACAAAATTGCATGTTATCGACGTAAGCCGAGTTTAGTAATGATTTCACGGTAGCGTGGTACGTCATTTTCACGTAAATATTTTAATAAGTTACGACGACGTCCAACCATTTTGAATAAACCGCGACGAGAATGGTGGTCTTTTTTATGAGTACGTAAGTGCTCATTTAAGCTGTTAATCTCTTCCGTAAGGATAGCGATTTGAACTTCTGGTGAACCAGTATCACTTTCGTGTATACGGTATTCAGCAATGATTTCGTTTTTGCGTTCTTGTGTTAGTGCCATCCTATTCACCTCCTAAATTGAAATATCCCCAAATGCTGAGCAAACGTTGGTGATTCGCAAGCCAAGCAATGGTTCAGTGGTTGCAAATGAAATACTTCATTTAGAGCAACTCACTTATGAAATAGTAACATAAGCGCCTAATAGAATCAACTATTATCTAACGTTCACGTAAATATTTCATTGCAGTTGCCTTATCTATTTCGATTTGCCTTTTTAGCGCATCGATCCCATCAAACTTTTGTTCTGATCTTAAATACTTATACCAATCTATTTGTACTTCCTCAGCATAAATATTTTTGTCGAAGTCCATAATATGTACTTCTATTGATAAGTTTTTTTCATCCGGGTTTTTGAATGTTGGTTTATATCCCACGTTACAAACACCATCAAACCATTCATTTTGAACTTGCATTCTTACAGCATAAACACCATTCGCAGGTATGAACGTTCCTTCATGCGCTTGAATATTTGCTGTTGGAAAACCAATCTGACGTCCGCGTTTATCACCATGTACGACAATACCTGGAATTTGGAATGGTCTTCCTAGTAGACTATGAACAACTTCCATTTCACCCATTTGTAACAACTTGCGAATTCTAGTAGAGCTAATTTTCTCCTCTTCTTGAACTTGCTTTTCAATTACAGTAACTCCAAAGTCTTCATTGCTGAGTGACTCCATATCTTCCATCGTTCCTTTACCAAATGCACCAAATGTAAAGTCGAAGCCTGCTGTCACATGTTTTACATTTAAATTACGAATAAATATATCTACAAATTTACTAGGGCTAAGCTTAGCAAAATCCGAAGTGAAGCGTACGACGAATACCGTATCAACTCCCATACTTTCAAGGATATCTAGCTTTTGCTTTATTGGTGTAATATAAAATACTTGTTCTTTACTTTGGCCTAATACAATCGAAGGGTGAGGATCAAACGTCATAACAGCTGTTTTCAAGTTTTTATCGTGTGCTTGCTTTTTCGCATGCCCAATCACCGCTTGATGACCTCGATGCACTCCATCAAAAAAGCCGATTGCAAGCGAATATGGTCCTTCAATATTTGGATGACTAATTTGGTGAGGGTACATTAATTGAATTACTTTCATCATAAAGACTGCCTCCTAATCAACTGCTGGGAACATTTTTTCTGGCTTCATAAGCCCATCTTTTGTTGGATGCTTAATATAAATAGCAACCGCTCTCCCATTTTCTACAAATACTATTTTATCATGTTCTTCTAGTGATGGGTGCATAGGAAGTACTTGTCCATTTGTAATTTGCTTATGATTCTCTTCAGTAATTTGGAAAGTTGGATAATTAGTTAATGCTTGCTCAATTGGCATTATTACTTTTTCCAATTCCCCCGCCTCAGCGATTTCACGTAATTCAGAAATTGTGACACAATCTTCTTTCTTGAAATTCCCAGAAGCTGTACGAACTAGTGAGGCCATATGCGCAGGATACCCTAACTCTTCACCTATTTGTACTGCTAAAGTGCGAATATACGTCCCTTTACTACATGCAATGCGAACTGGGAAAGTGATTGTAGCTCCTTCATAAACCAATTCATCATCTAATAGTTCCAAGCTATAGATCATAACATTACGAGATGGACGTTCTATGATCTGACCTTGTCTAGCATATTCATATAATTTCCTGCCGTTTACTTTTACTGCAGAATACATCGGAGGTGTTTGTGAGATTTCTCCAGTAAGGTTAGCAAGTACCTGTAATAATTGTTCACGGGAGATGGTTTTAACACTACTATCTTCCGCAACTATCTCCCCTTCAGCATCTTCAGTTGTTGTAGAAGTACCAATTGAAATAACGGCCTCATACGTTTTACCTGCGTCTGTCAAATATTCCGCTAGACGTGTTGCATTGCCAATACAAATCGGCAAAACACCTTCTACACCCGGGTCTAGTGTACCTGTATGCCCTACTTTTTTCGTTTGCAATATTTTGCGTAATTTAAATACGCAATCGTGAGAAGTCATTCCCGGTTCTTTCCATAGAGGAAGAATGCCATGTTGCATTCGTGTCAACTCCTTTTTAGTATAAAAAATTTTATTTTAAAGACAGAAAAAGCCTGCAAATAATAAGGTTTGCAGGCTTGTTTCAATTATTGATCTTTTGATTCATGTAGTTGACGTAAAAGCGTGTCAATTTTATTACCATATTCTGCTGATGAGTCGAACTCAAAGAATAATTCTGGTGTAATTCTTAAACGAATACGTTGACCAATTTCAGAACGAATAAAGCCTTTTGCTTTTTCAAGTCCTTTTAATGTGTCCTGACGCTCTCTCTCAGTACCTAAGCAAGTAATATAAATTGTCGCTTGTTGTAGGTCACCTGTTACTTCAACATCTGTTACAGTAACAAATCCGACACGAGGGTCTTTTAGTTTACGAACGATAATATCGCCGAGTTCCTTTTTCATTTGTTCTGCAACACGGTTCGCGCGCATACTCATAATCGTTTCACCTCAATTTTTATAAGTACTCTCTTTGTATGTTTAGTCGTTCCCATTCGGGATTTGACTCTAGAAGTTGAAGAGCACGGGTGAGCTCACGATCTGCTGCATCCTTAGAAGAAGCTACAGTAACAATCGCGAGCAATGCTCTTTGCCAAACATCTTGATGGTCAATTTCTGCAATGGAAACATTGTACCGCTGTTTTGTGCGGGTAATCATACGTTGCAAGACAGCACGTTTTTCTTTTAATGAATGGGCCGCAGGGATGAAGAATTC
The DNA here is from genome assembly GCF_057838945.1 of Viridibacillus sp. KH_047. Taxonomy (NCBI): domain Bacteria; kingdom Bacillati; phylum Bacillota; class Bacilli; order Caryophanales; family Caryophanaceae; genus Viridibacillus; species Viridibacillus sp. KH_047. Next base: position 3,154,714 of record NZ_CM174479.1, read on the forward strand.
ACACTCTGCGTAGACAATCATTTGCGTACAATTTCTTCCATGATGAATGCTTCAATTACATCTTCTGTTTTAATGTCATTGAAGTTTTTCACTGTAAATCCACATTCATAACCTTTAGCTACTTCTTTAGCATCGTCTTTGAAACGTTTTAAAGAGTCTAATTCGCCTTCGAAAATAACGATACCCTCACGGATAACACGAACGCCACTATCGCGCGTAATCTTACCTTCAAGTACGTATCCACCAGCAATTGTGCCGACTTTAGATACTTTGAATGTTTCACGAACTTCTGCTGAACCGATTATTTTTTCTTGGAATTCAGGATCTAATAATCCTTTCATTGCAGCTTCGATTTCTTCAATTACTTTATAAATAACACGGTGTAGACGGATATCTACGCCTTCAGCTTCAGCTGCGCGTTTTGCATTAGTATCTGGACGTACATTGAAACCAATGACAATCGCATTTGATGCAGCTGCTAATGAAATATCAGATTCCGTAATTGCACCAGCACCTGTGTGGATGATACGTACATTTACACCTTCTACATCGATCTTCATTAGTGAAGCTGCCATTGCTTCTACTGTACCTTGAACGTCAGCTTTAACGATTAAGTTTAATTCTTTCATTTCGCCTTGGCTCATTTGTTCAAATAAATTATCAAGAGTTACTCGTTGTTTTTCAGAGCGTTGTGCTTGAATAGCAGTCGTTGCACGTGCTTCCCCTACTTGACGAGCCGTTTTTTCATCTTCGAATACTACAAAACGATCGCCAGCTTGAGGAACTTCACTTAATCCAGTAATTTCAACTGGTGTAGAAGGACCTGCAGTTTTCACACGACGTCCAATATCATTTACCATTGCACGAACACGACCATAAGCGTGGCCAACTACAATTGGATCACCGATATTAAGAGTACCATTTTGTACTAATAAAGTAGCAACAGAACCGCGACCTTTATCAAGTTGCGCTTCGATTACAGTACCAATAGCTTTACGTTTTGGATCAGCTGTTAATTCGCCTACTTCTGATACTAACAATACCATTTCAAGTAATGAATCAATGCCATCTCCTTTTAATGCTGAGATTGGAACAAAGATTGTTTCGCCGCCCCAAGCTTCTGGTACTAGACCATGCTCAGTTAGCTCTTGCATTACACGATCAGGGTTTGCTGTTGGTTTATCCATTTTGTTTACAGCAACAATAATTGGAACTTCCGCAGCTTTTGCATGGTTGATTGCTTCAACTGTTTGAGGCATTACACCATCATCAGCAGCAACTACTAAAATTGTTAAGTCAGTAATTCTAGCACCACGCGCACGCATTGTTGTGAAGGCTGCGTGTCCAGGTGTATCTAGGAATGTAATTTTCTTGTCGTTTACGACTACTTGGTAAGCACCAATATGTTGAGTAATACCGCCAGCTTCTCCAGCTGTTACTTTTGTATTACGAATTGAATCTAGTAATGTTGTTTTACCATGGTCAACGTGACCCATAATTGTTACAACTGGTGGACGTTCTGTTATGTCATTTGTATTTACTTCTTCCTGGTCACCCTCGAAGTAAGTTTCTAGGTCTGTTACGTCGATACGAATTTCTTCTTCAACTTCCACACCATAATCAGCACAGATTAGTTCGATAGCATCTTGTTCAAGCTCTTGGTTAATTGTCGCCATAACGCCAAGCATGAATAATTTTTTGATGATTTCAGATGGTTCACGGCCTAATTTTTTCGCTAATTCGCCTACAGATAATGATTCGAAGAAAGTGATTTTTTCTGGTAATTCTTTTTTCACTGCAGGTACAACTGGTTGTGGTCTGTGTTTACGACGTTGCCCACCATTAATACCTGGTTTTTTTCTTTGGTTAAAGTTACGGTTTCCACCTTGTTGGTTGGATTGACCACCTGGGCCGCGATTTGTATTACGATTTTGGCTTGAGTTTGTATTCGAGCCAGTTCTTGTGTTCGAATTCGTATTTGGTTTATTGTTTGAAGCTGTATTTGGTCTTGAGTTTGTGTTTGTATTTGAATTCGAATTTGGTCTTGAACTTGTGTTTGAGTTCGGTCTTGAATTAGTATTTGGTCTTGCATTTGAGTTAGAACGATTGTTTGAATTTGAGTTTGAGTTGTTTTTTGAAGTGGAATTGTTATTCATAGTACTTCCTTGATTAGTATTTTGTTTTGGTTGAGCAGCGCTAGTTTGTGGTGCTTTTTCTTCTTTTCTAGCGTTCGGACGATTCCCTTGTTGTCCTCTGTTTTGGTGCTCAGTTTTTTTTGGTCCTTGAGATGATTGTGCGTTAATTTTCATTTTAAATACACCATCTAGTTTGCTAACTGCATCTTTTTCTAACGTAGACATATGGTTTGTGACGTTTATTTGTAGCTTTGAAAGCTGATCAATAACTTCTTTACTTGACTTATTTACTTGTTTCGCATATTCATGGACGCGTAATTTTGTCATGTATTCACCCCCGGTTAGATTTCGTTGAGAAGCTCGGACAGTTTTTTTGCAAAACCGTGATCCACGATGGCTAATGAGACCCGTGCGTCTTTCCCCGTGGCATGTCCGAGATCATATCTAGTCCCGAACTCCTGCAACTCAACGTTGAAAGAATGACATTTATCTTGCATTTTTTTGCGCGTATTGGCCGATGCATCCGTTGCTAAAATAACAAGCTTCGCACCATTATTGCGCACTTCTTTAATAACTTGTTCTTCGCCTGAAACGATTTTACGAGCCCTGGCAGCCAATCCAAGTAAATTTAAAATAGATTGCTGTGGCGTCATGTTAACGTCTCCTTGCGAATGACTTTTAAAAGGTCTTCATATACTTGTTCAGGAATTTCCACTTCTAACTGATGTTTCAGGACATTTTTCTTTTTCGCTTCTGCAACAGCTGTTTCGGATTTTGAAACATATGCGCCGCGACCTGATTTCTTGCCTGTAACATCCACGGAAACTTCGCCTTCTTTAGAACGAACAACACGGATCATCTCTTTTTTAGGGAACATTTCACCAGTTGCTACACATTTTCTTAAAGGAATTTTTCTGTTTATCGACATAAGAACACACCTTCCTTTTAGCGTAAGAACTTTTGGCCATATTGGTTCTATTAGAAGACTTTTCATATGACCAAATGCTTTACTTATTCTTCGTCGTCTTTATATAAATCAACCTCAACGTCATAATCTACATCTTCTTCGTCTTGAGCTTCCTCATAAACAACAGTTGAAGATTGACTTGGGTAGATTCCTAATTCTCTTGCATCTGTTTCACTCTTAATATCAATCTTCCAGCCTGTCAATTTCGCAGCAAGGCGAGCATTTTGACCACGTTTACCAATAGCTAAAGATAATTGATAATCAGGAACTACTACTGTAGTTGATTTTTCTTCTTCGTCAACTTGCACATCAAGAACTTTTGAAGGACTTAGTGCGTTTGCCACAAATACGACAGGATCTTCTGACCATTCAACGATATCGATTTTCTCACCGTTTAGTTCGTTAACAATTGTTTGTACACGGGCACCTTTTGTACCTACGCATGAACCAACTGGATCCACTTCTTCATTATGTGCAAAGACAGAAATTTTAGAGCGATCGCCAGCTTCGCGAGCGATTGATTTAATTTCTACTGTACCTTGGAAGATTTCAGGAACTTCTAATTCAAATAAACGACGAAGTAAACCTGGGTGAGTACGTGATACGTATACTTGTGGTCCACGCGAAGTACGTTCTACTTTCGTGATATACACTTTGATACGATCGTGAGGTGCATAAGACTCGCCTTGAATTTGTTCATTTTGTGGTAATACCGCTTCGACTTTACCTAAACCAACATAAATATTACGTGGGTCTAAACGCTCTACAACACCATTTACGATATCATCTTCGCGATCCACATATTCTTCATAGACAATGCCACGTTCTGCTTCACGGAATCGTTGAGTAACGATTTGTTTCGCTGTAGTTGCAGCGATACGTCCGAAATTACGTGGTGTTTCTTCCTGTTCCACGATATCACCGATCTCATAGGCAGGGTTGATAACTTGCGCATCTTCTACAGAGATTTGTAAGCGATCGTCTTCTACTACCTCTACTACATCTTTTCTTGAATACAAGTGCATTGTACCGCGGTCAAGGTTTAAATCAACACGTACGTTTTGCGCTTGGTTGTAATTCTTTTTATATGCATTAATAAGTGCCGCCTCGATTGCTTCAATAATGATATCACGAGAGATACCTTTTGCTTCAAGTGCATTTAACGCACCAACCAATTCTTTACTCATTGTCTATTTCACTCCTACTATTAACTTTCTGCAGAAAAATCGATTGCTAAACGAGCTAATGCTATTTTATCTTTATCGATAACGACCTTAATTTTTCTTGTTTTAATCTTAACGTCAAGTTCTACACCTGCGTCTGTATAAGATCTTAAGTAACCTTCAAATACTTTCATACCGTTAATGGCTTCATATGATTTAATATGCACGAATTGACCGATAGCTTTTTCAAAATCAGCTTCTTTTTTTAATGGTCGTTCTGCTCCTGGAGATGACACTTCAAGGAAATAATTTTGTTCAATTGGATCAGATTCATCCAATTTTAAACTTAATAATTCACTTACTTGAGCACATTGTTCAATGTCAATGCTTCCTTCAGGAGTATCAATGTAAACGCGCAAAAACCAATCGCGACCCTCTTTAACGAATTCAACTTCGACTAATTCAAGGTTTAACCCTTCTACTATAGGCGTTGCAAGTTGTTCCACTGCTGAGATAACTTTGCTCATACAATCCTCCTGACTCACTTCATGTTGTCATAACAACAGAAAAGAGCGGGAAATCCCACTCTTTTGCTGGCGTTCTATCAACAAATTAATTAAACAAATGATAGCACAGTATAGCCCGAAATGCAAATAAACCCTAGAACAGAGAGAGTTGGTTAGCATCTGGCATACCTTCTAAACAACCGAGTTTATCCATATATTCGATCAATGTTTTTGAAACACGTCCACGTTGTTGTAAATCTTCTTTTGATAAAAATTCGCCATCTTCTCGTGCTTTAACAATGGCAAACGCAACGTTGTTACCAAGACCCGGAATTGCATTGAAAGGAGGGATTAAACTATCCCCATCAATCACAAATTCCGTTGCTTTAGAACGATACAAATCTACCTTTTGGAAATGATAACCACGTTCGCACATTTCCAAAGAAAGCTCAAGGACAGTTAGCAAGCTTTTTTCTTTCGTAGAAGCTTCTAAACCTTTTGCATCAATTTCATCAATTTTTGACTTAATCATCTGCGAACCATTCACCATCGCGATAAGATCGAAGTCTGAAGCACGCACACTAAAGTATGCACAATAATAAAGAATTGGTAAATGTACTTTAAAATATGCAATACGTACTGCCATTAATACATATGCAGCGGCATGGGCTTTTGGGAACATGTATTTAATTTTCTTACACGAATCAATGTACCACCCAGGCACTTTATTAGCTTTCATTTCTGCTTCAAATTCCTCTGATAATCCTTTACCTTTACGCACTGACTCCATAATTTTAAAGGCCAATGATGGCTCCAATCCTTGATAGATTAAATACACCATAATATCATCACGACAGCCTATAACTTCAGATAATACACATGTACCATTTTGGATCAATTCACTAGCATTCCCTAACCAAACATCGGTACCATGAGATAGTCCAGAAATTTGGACAAGCTCTGAAAAAGTCGATGGTTTCGTTTCTTCTAACATTTGACGAACAAATCGTGTACCAAACTCTGGGATACCCAAAGTACCTGTTTTGCAATTGATTTGCTCAGCTGTTACACCTAATGACTCTGGACCATTGAAAATTTGCATAACCTCTACGTCATCAGTAGGAATTGTTTTGGGATCGATTCCTGATAAGTCTTGTAGCATACGAATAACAGTCGGATCATCATGTCCAAGTATATCTAGTTTTAAAACGTTATCATGAATTGAGTGGAAGTCGAAATGGGTTGTTTTCCATTCAGAATCCTGTGCGTCTGCTGGAAATTGAATTGGAGAGAAATCGTAAATATCCATATAATCAGGTACTACGATAATACCGCCCGGATGTTGCCCTGTTGTTCGTTTAACACCGGTACAACCTTGTACAAGCCTGTCTACTTCTGCACCACGAAAATTCAAGTTATTGTCACTTGCATAACCTTTTACATAGCCATATGCAGTTTTCTCTGCGACCGTACCTATTGTTCCCGCTCGATACACATACTCTTCACCAAATAACACTTTCGTATAGTTGTGGGCTTGTGGTTGATATTCACCACTAAAGTTAAGGTCGATATCAGGAACTTTATCTCCTTTAAATCCAAGGAAAGTTTCGAATGGAATGTCGTGGCCGTCTTTTTGATAAGGCGTACCACATTCAGAACAATCCTTATTAGGAAGGTCAAAGCCTGACCCAACAGAACCGTCATCGAAAAATTCTGCATGCTGGCAATTGGGGCATACATAGTGTGGTGGTAGAGGGTTTACTTCGGTAATTTCCATCATTGTTGCAACAAGTGACGAACCTACCGACCCCCTCGAACCTACCAAGTAACCATCATTTAATGATTTCTTCACAAGTTTATGTGAAATTAAATAAATAACAGCGAATCCATGGCCAATTATCGATTTTAACTCTTTTTCAAGACGTGCTTCTACAACCTCAGGTAAGTTGGGGCCGTAAATAGAATGAGCCATATCATAACTCATATTACGTACTTCCTCATCTGCACCCTCAATTTTAGGTGTATATAGATCATCTTTTACCGGCTTCACATCACCAATCATATTAGCAATTTTCTGAGGGTTTGTAACAACAAGCTCTTTTGCAATGTCGTCACCTAAAAAAGCAAATGCATCTAGCATTTCGTTAGTCGTACGGAAATGTACTTTTGGTAATGCATGACGATTCAATGGGTTTGCCCCACCTTGTGAACGGATTAAAATTTGACGGAATATAGCATCATTTTCATTTAAATAATGCACATTCCCTGTCGCCACAACAGGCTTGTCTAATTTTTTTCCTAACTTGACAATTTTACGGATTATATCTTCTAAATTCCATTCATCACGTACAAGTTCACTATCAATCAAATGTGAATATACAGCTTTTGGATGCACTTCTAAATAATCATAGAATTTTGCAACTTGCTCTGCTTCTTCCATTGATTTTTGCATAACTGTTGTGAAAACTTCACCTTTATCACAAGCTGAACCGATAATTAATCCTTCTCGGTACTTCGTCAACATTGAGCGTGTAAGGCGAGGGACACGGTAAAAAGTTTGCGTATGTGAAAAGCTAATAAGTTTAAAGAGATTCTTCAGACCGACATTATCAGTTGCTAAAATTGTGCAGTGGGTAGGTCTAGCACGTTTGTATGAGTCTCCTCCACCGATATTTTTGTTGAAATCATCGTGATATTTAATGCCCTTTTCATCTGCTTCTTTTAAGAGATGTAAAAGTAGGAATCCCGTAGCTTCCGTATCATAAATGGCACGGTGATGTTGTGTTAATTCTATATTGAACTTTTTACATAAAGAATTTAATCTGTGATTCTTCATTTCTGGGTGTAAGAAACGTGCTAGCTCCAATGTATCTATAACTGGATGATTTTTTTCATCAATTCCTGCTTTTTTATAAGCTTCATATAAGAAACCTATATCAAATGAAGCATTGTGAGCGACAACAATTCCATCGCCAATAAATTCATGGAATTTTTTTATCATATCCACAACTTCTGGTGCATTTCTAACCATATCATCAGTAATACCTGTGAGTTCGATCGTTGTTGCAGAAAGAGGATGATGAGGATTTGCAAAACTCTCAAATTTATCGACAACTTCACCATTAACAATCCTAACGGCAGCGAGCTCGATAATAGTGTCGTATGCAGCTGATAATCCAGTTGTTTCTACGTCAAAGACAACAAATGTATCCGTTTCAAGTAGGCGATGCTGTTCATCATATGCGATCGGTACACCGTCATCTACTAGATTTGCTTCTAATCCGTATAAAATTTTTATTCCATGCTTCTTACCCGCATTATAGGCATCCGGAAATGATTGAGCAACAGCATGATCAGTAATTGCAATTGCTGGATGTCCCCATTTAGCTGCTTGAGCAACAAGGTCACCAACAGATGTAACAGCGTCCATTTGACTCATTGGAGTATGCAGATGTAGTTCGACACGCTTTTCCCCTTCTGGAGCGGTATCTTTACGTAAGACTGGTTTTATCTCCATAATATCTTGTGCCATAACAATTAGATCACGAACAAAAGTATCATTTTGAACCGAGCCACGCGCCTTCACCCACATACCCTTTTTAGCCTGCTGCATAAGTGCAGCGTCCTCTTTATCTCGTGAGAACATTTTCACTAATATGGAATCAGTATAGTCGGTAATTTTCAAAGTCAGAAGCGATCGACCACTACGTAACTCTTTTACTTCTGCAGCGAAGACAAATCCTTCAATCGTGATGCGGCGTTCTTCATCTTGAATTTGTTGAATCTCCATCATAGCTTCATCGGGTTTTATAGGGATCCCAAGTTGGAATGGACGGTCCGAGACGTCTACACCACTTGGATTATCGTTGCGTTCTTTTTCACGCTTTTGCATATCTTCGACGGCTTTTTTTGCAAAAGCTTCCTCTTCTAGACGGCGTTGTTCTAAAAAGGCAAGTTGTGCTTCTGCTAATGCTTCAGTTGATTCATTTAGTTGGAAATCAATTGGCATATGCGGGAATCCATAGGTTTTATAAGCGTCCGCTATAATCTCTGTATACTTTTTCTTAAGTGTCATCATCTCTAGCTCTTGTTGACAAGTGATCATCATTTTTTGACCATTCCACTCAGGCAGCTGTTTCACTAATACTTCTCGCAATGGTGGGGATAGTTCATCGATGTCTTCAATCACTTTTAGCCAATAATCTGTTACTAATTCCTTTAAAATTGTTTGTTGCGGAGCTTCAATATTCAATTCAATTTGTGCAATTTGCGAAAATGCCTTTGTTAAGCGTGTTTCAAATTCGCGATATACACCAAATGGTAAGATCGCAGGTAATTTGAGAGAAAATCGCCAAACGCGTTCTTTTTTGTGTACGGTCATTCTAGCTAATTCTGCAGCATTGAAATAAGGCATATAAACGTCTTCTGTTAAATCAATTTGTTGGAGCAGTAGTTGAAATTTCAACTTTGCGTCTTGCTCGTTTGTCATTATCCCACCTACCTTCTGTAAAAAAAGAAAAGAAGTACAATAAAGTACTTCCCCCCTTTTGACTCATTCGACATTACTCAGCCTGAAAAAAGTTATTCAAACGATCGACTAACTCTTCTTTAGCCCATTCGAAAGTTTCGCCAGACTGTCTAAATTTCACTTCTAAAATACCTTCTGAAGCTTTTTTACCAATTGTAACACGTACTGGTAAACCGATTAAATCTGCATCTGCGAATTTAACGCCCGCACGCTCTTTACGATCATCATAAAGCACATCATAGCGATATGATTGTAACAATTTGTACGTTTCCTCAGTTAAATTCTTTTGTGCTTCATCTTTTTCGTTCACTGAAATCAAGTGTATATCATATGGCGCAATTTGTTTTGGCCATACAAAGCCATAGCTATCTTGGAATTGTTCTGCAACCGCAGCTACAAGGCGAGACACACCGATACCATAACAACCCATGATAAATGATTGAGCTCGTCCATTCTCATCCAGGAAAGTTGCTTTCATAGAGTCACTGTATGTTGTACCTAGTTTGAATACATGCCCAACTTCAATACCCTCAGCAAATTTAATTGTGCCCTTTCCGTCTGGAGATGGGTCACCCACTTGAATAAAACGTAAATCTTCAAAACGATCAATTGCAAAGTCACGGCCTGGATTTACATTAATATAGTGGAATCCGTCTTCATTTGCACCACATACACCGTTACGGATAGATTTGATTGCATTATCCGCAATTACTTTTACATTAATCGGAAGTTTTACAGGTCCTAAAGAACCAACATGACTACCTAATAAATCAAAGATAACTTTGTCATCTGCTAATTCAACAGATTGTGCATCAAGTGCGTTTTTTAATTTAATATCGTTGATTTCATGATCTCCACGAGCTAGTACAACAACTAGTTCATCATCTACATTAAATACTAATGATTTAATACAAGATTCAGGTGATACTTTTAAGAATTCAACAATTTCATCAATTGACTTCTGGTCAGGTGTAGAAACTTTTTCAAGTTCTTTCATATCTTCATTTGAATGACTATACTCTACGTTTACTTCAGCCATTTCAATATTAGCAGCAAAACTTGATTCATCAGAGAAAGCAATTGTATCTTCTCCAATTTCAGATAACACCATAAATTCATGTGTATCTTTACCGCCTATTGAACCTGAATCTGCGATAACCGCACGGAAGTTCAAGCCAAGTCGAGTGAAAATATTCGTATATGCTTTTACCATATCATTATATGTTTCATCTAAACTTTCACGTGTAGCATGGAATGAATATGCATCTTTCATAACAAATTCACGACCACGTAATAAACCAAAACGAGGACGCTTTTCATCACGGAATTTATTTTGAATTTGATAAAGTGTTAATGGTAATTTTTTGTAAGATTTTACTTCGTCACGCACTAAAGAAGTAATAACTTCTTCGTGTGTAGCTCCCAATGCAAAATCACGGTTATGACGGTCTTTCAATCGCATTAACTCTGGACCATATGCTTCCCAACGTCCTGTTTCTTGCCAAAGCTCAGCTTGCTGTAAAGCAGGCATTAACAATTCGACAGCATCGATTGCTTCCATTTCCTCACGAACAATTTGTTCTATTTTTTTAAGTACTTTTGTAGCTAGTGGTAAGTATGAATAGACACCACTTGTATTTTGACGAATAAAACCTGCACGTAATAATAGCTGGTGAGACTTAACGTCAGCATCAGCAGGTATTTCACGTAAGGTTGGGATAAATGTTTTGCTTTGTTTCATAAAAACCACACCTTTTGCGTTATTTATAATTATTTATTAAAAGAAAAATCTTTGAATATCGTTCCAAGTAACGACAATCATTAAAATCATTAACAACATAATACCAACAAAATGTACCATGCCTTCTTTTTGACGATCAATCGGTTTGCCACGTATAGCTTCAAAACCAAAGAATAATAGACGTCCACCATCTAAAGCTGGTAGTGGTAATAAATTCATGATTCCTAAGTTGATACTTAAAATAGCTGCCCAGTTCATGACATTTGTCCAACCGTATTTAGCTACCTCTTCAGTTGCTTTGTAAATACCAACAGGACCAGATAATGCATCTAGTGTAAATTTACCAGTTACAAGCATACCTAATAGTTCAAAGATTTTCATTGTCCATGTATACGTTTGTTCCACACCATACGAGAATGCTTTTAGTGGATTTTTTTCCATCGGACTTGAATATTGTACACCTATTTGTCCCATTTTTTGTTCATTTACTACAACTTCTTTAGGTGTTAATATAATTCGCTCTTTTGCCTCACCACGTTGTACATCCAAAGTCATTTCTTTTTTTGGGCTATTTTGAATAGCTTCAGATAATTCTTGCCAACTGTCAATCGCTTTGCCATTTATAGCAGTAACGACATCCCCTTTAACTATACCTGCCGCTTGAGCCGGACTACCTTTTACTACATCAGCAATAACTGGCTCATTCGTTGGAATTCCCTGAACTAGTCCAATAACAATGAATATTATGCATGAAAGGATAAAGTTAAATAATGGACCTGCAAAAATCGTCATTGCACGCTTACCTAATGATTTTGAATTAAACTGACGATCATAAGGTGCAATAATTGTTTCAGTACCATTTTCATTAATAACTGCATCACGCGCTACATCATAACGTACAAGATGCTCATCTTCGTCATAGCCTTCAATCCACAATTCTTTTTGTAGATCAGCTTTTTCAACTTCCAAAAATAACATGTCCGGTAGTTGCTTATTTTGATTTAAAACAATTTTTTCGATTTCATCTTTGTCATTCAGTTGCATACCGATTCTATAACCAGGTTGTAGCTCGATATTGTCCATATCGTCTCCAGCCATTCGTACATAACCACCAAGTGGCAGTAATCGAATAGTATACAGTGTTTCACCTTTTGTAATCCCTAAAATTTTAGGTCCAAAGCCGATTGCAAATTCTCTAACTAAAATACCTGAACGTTTCGCAAAAATAAAGTGACCAAGCTCATGAAAGAATACAATTGAGCCGAACACTACTATGAATGCAATGATTGATTGCATGGAATCCCACCTTCTTCAGCTTGAAAAAATATCATTCAACCCTGTAGTTATTTTATCATGCTTTGAACTGATTTTCTCGTTTCTTTGTCTACGTGTAAAATAGTTTCTAAATCAGGTTGTAAAATGTTCACGTGTTTGTCCATAATTCGTTCAATAAGATCTTCAATTTCCAAGAATTTAATCTTTTCTTGCAAAAATGCTCCAACAGCTGCTTCGTTTGCCGCATTCATGGCTGTAAGAATTGTCCCTCCCATTCGACCTGCTTGATATGCGAAATCAAGGCAGCGGAAACGTTGTAAATCTACATTTTCAAAATGTAATTGAGATATCTTCGCCAAATCAAGACGTTCTGCGGTTGAACGTGGTAAACGCTCTGGATAACTAAGTGCATATTGAATTGGTGTTCGCATATCAGGTGTCCCTAGTTGAGCCATAATACTAGTATCATGATATTCAACCATTGAGTGAATAATACTTTCTCTATGTATTAACACGTCAATATTATCATAATCCACATCATATAACACTGCCGCTTCAATGACTTCAAGCCCTTTATTCATCAATGTTGCTGAATCAATTGTAATTTTAGCTCCCATGGACCAGTTCGGATGATTTAACGCCTCTTTTATAGTAACGTTTTTCAAATCTTCACGCGTTTGGTCGCGGAAACTACCACCTGAAGCAGTTAAAATTAATCGCGAAATGTCTTTTCGGTTCTCGCCGTGCATCGATTGCCATAAAGCTGAATGTTCACTATCTACTGGTAGAATTGCCACACCATGTTTTTTAGCTTCCGACATTACTATATGACCGGCAGTAACTAATGTTTCTTTATTAGCAATGGCGATATTCTTCTTAGCTTTAATCGCAGCTAATGTTGGTTCTAATCCAACACTACCTAATACAGCGTTGACTAACACATCAGCTTCAGGGCAAGTAGCTACGTCTATTAAGCCTTGTGCACCAAAAACAAAATCCGTTTTAGGAAACTCTTTTTGCAATGCAACTGCATCTTCCTCAAATTGAACTGATACGATAAGAGGTTTAAATTCCTTAACAATTTCACGTGTTTTCTCGATATTCTTCCCTGCTGAGAAGGCTACAAGTTGAAACGAATCTTTATGGTCCTTCACAATATCCAACGTTTGAATACCAATAGATCCTGTTGCGCCTAGTAAACTAATTGATTTCATCAAAATAATCTCCTTCTTCATCCAACAAAGTGCAAGAAATGCAACAATGGTAATACAAATAATAAACTATCAAAGCGGTCTAAAATACCGCCATGCCCAGGTAATATTTTACCTGAGTCTTTCACATCATAATGACGTTTAATCGCTGATTCTACTAAATCGCCCATTTGACCGAAAATAGAAGCAATAACCGATACAATAATTAAAGTGACATATGTTGTTTCTATACCAACAATCAGTTGGAATAGTATTGCAAAGACAATAGCGGTAACAATCCCGCCTATAAATCCTTCAATTGTTTTATTTGGTGAAATTTCTGGCCATAATTTATTTTTACCAAGCTTGCGCCCTACAAAATAAGCACCTGAATCAGTTGTCCACACGATAACTAAGGCATAGATAACATATTCTAACCCTTCCATTCGTGTTTCAATCAAATAGTGGAAACCCATTCCAACATAAAGCACACTAATAATAACAAATCCTACTTCATCAAAAGTGAACTTGTTTTTAATTAGCACTGTATAAATCAGTAATAGAATAGCACCTAAAAACAGAAATTCCATTTTCGAATAAGATGTTACTTCTAAAACTTTTGCTTCCCAATCATTTGGCATTAGCAAAATAAACATTGTTAGCAATGTTAAAATGCCTTGTACTGAAAATAGCGAAATGCCCTTCATTCGTAAAATTTCATACAGACCAACTGCTGCCATCGCATATACTAATAACGAAAATGGAAGTCCTCCCAAAACAACAAATGGTATAAATAACGCAGCAGCAATAACGCCTGTAATAATACGCTGTTTCACGTTTTATTCCCCTTTCAATCCTCCGTATCGACGATTACGCTTTTGATAATCGCCCACCGCATCTAAAAGTGAATGTTCGTCAAAATCCGGCCAGAGCGTGTCAGTAAACCAAAATTCAGTATATGCTAGCTGCCAAAGCATAAAATTACTCAAACGAATCTCTCCGCTTGTACGAATTAATAAATCAGGTTCTGGTAACTCACTGGTCATTAAATGTGTTGAAATACTATCTTCTGTAATATCTTCCACGGTAATTTCACCATCTTGAGCTTTCTTAACTAATTGTTGTACCGCTGATACTATCTCAGATCGACTACCATAATTAAGTGCAAAATTTAATACCATCCCTGTATTTTTTTCCGTTTCTTTCATCGCTTTTTTTACAGCATTTTGTGTATGTTCAGGAAGAGAGCCCATTTCTCCAATCATAGCGATTCGAATATTCAGTTCCATGAGTTCGGGTAAAAATGAAGTTAAAAATTCTTCAGGTAAGCGCATTAAAAATTCTACTTCCATTTTAGGACGCTTCCAATTTTCAGTTGAGAATGCATACAAAGTAAGAGCCTGCACGCCAATCTTATTCGCAGCCCTTGTAATTTTACGGACATTTTTCATACCTTCATGGTGACCAGCTACACGTGGCATTGCACGTTTTTTTGCCCAACGACCATTACCATCCATAATAATAGCAATGTGCTTGGGCACAATTTCTCCAGTCATATCTGAAATTCGTTCCTGTAAATTTCGATTTTGTTTATCTGATTTTCTCCATACGAGTTTATTCAACATTTAGAATCCTCCACTAGCTTACAAATCGGAACGTATACTTCATCTATCATATCAAAAATACGAATTCTTTTCCTTAATCTTGTTTAAAAAAAAGACGTCCCCTTAGTTAGGACGTCTTTTAGAAAACAAGGTTCTTGAAATTAAACTGCCATGATTTCTTTCTCTTTTTCTTTAGCAAGTTCATCAACTTTTACAATGCTTTCGTCTGTAGCCTTTTGGACATCATCAGCATAGCCGCGTAAATCGTCTTCTGTAATATCGCCATTTTTTTCGAGTTTTTTGAAATCCTCATTTGCATCACGACGCACGTTGCGGATTGCAACTTTTGCATCTTCAGCAGACTTTTTAACGACTTTTACAAGTTCTTTACGACGTTCTTCAGTTAAAGCAGGGATTGCTAAGCGAATCACATTCCCATCATTAGTTGGTGTAATACCAATATCTGATTTCATAAGTGCTTTTTCGATGTCACCTAGAACTGTTTTGTCATATGGTTGAATAACTAAAAGACGAGCTTCAGGAACAGATACACCCGCTAATTGATTAATCGGTGTTGGTGCACCATAATATTCAACTGAAATTCGGTCTAATAATGAAGCGTTCGCACGACCAGCACGAATTGAAGCTAGTTCGCGAGAGTACGCGTTAATTGTTTTGACCATTTTCTCATTAGCTTGAGCCATCACTTCTTTAGGCATTACGAATTCCTCCTAACAACTGTGCCAATAGTTTCACCTTGAACGGCACGTTTAATATTTCCATTCTCCATTATTGAGAATACTATGAGTGGGATATCATTGTCCATACAAAGCGTTGAAGCAGTAGAATCCATTACCTGTAATCCTTGTTGAATAACTTCTAAGTATGTCAAATTATCATATTTAACTGCATCAGCATTTGTTTTTGGATCAGCTGAATATACGCCATCTACATTGTTTTTCGCCATTAAAATTACATCCGCATTAATTTCAGCGGCACGTAATGCAGCTGTTGTATCTGTCGAGAAGTAAGGATTACCTGTACCCGCCGCAAAAATAACTACGCGTTTTTTCTCTAAATGGCGTACTGCTTTACGACGAATATAAGGTTCCGCTACTTGTGTCATAACTATTGAAGACTGTACACGTGTTGCAACATCAAGATTTTCTAATGAATCTTGTAGTGCTAAAGCGTTCATCACTGTAGCTAACATACCCATATAGTCCGCATTTGCACGTTCCATACCCATTTCGCTACCGATTTTACCTCTCCAAATATTACCGCCGCCAACAACAAGGGCAACTTCTACTCCTAGGTCCACAACTTCTTTAATTTGTTCTGCTACTGATTTTACGATATTAGGAACAAGTCCGAAGCCTTGATCCCCTGCTAAAGCCTCACCGCTTAATTTGATGACGACTCTTTTGTATTGTGGCACACTCATTGGAAACCTCCGTCATACTTTTTTCTTGAAAAATAGGGAACACGAAAAGCTGTGCTCCCTAGTCTGTTTATATTAAATGTGTACTAATTAGTTACCTTTAACTTGGTTCATTACTTCTTCAGCAAAGTTGTCTTCGCGTTTTTCAATACCTTCGCCCACTTCATAGCGTACGAATGATTTTAAAGTACCGCCAGCAGCTTTAACGAAATCGCCAACTTTTTGGTCTGGGTTTTTAACGAATGATTGGTCAAGAACACAGATTTCTTCGAAGTATTTACGTAGACGGCCTTCAACCATTTTAGCTACGATGTTTTCTGGTTTACCTTCGTTAAGAGCTTGTTCAGTTAATACTTTACGCTCGTGATCGATTTCTTCTTGAGAAATTTGGTCATGAGTAATGTATTTAGGGTTTAAAGCTGCAACGTGCATAGCTACGTCTTTAGCAATTGAAGAATCAGTTGTTCCTTCAACTACAGTTAATACGCCGATACGACCGCCCATGTGTAGGTATGGTCCGAATGAGTCAGCGTCAGTTTTTGTAGCAATTTCAAAACGACGAAGAGTGATTTTTTCACCGATTTTAGCAATCGCGTTTGAAATGTGATCTGCTACTGTTAAACCATTTTCCATAGTAGATTCTAAAGCCACTTCAACTGAAGCAGGTTTAGTAGCTAGAAGGAAAGCAGCTAATTCTTTTACAAGAACTTGGAAACCTTCGTTTTTAGCTACGAAGTCAGTTTCAGCATTTACTTCAACTAGTACAGCTTCGTTTCCTTCTTCTAAGATGAAAGTTGTACCTTCAGCTGCAATACGATCTGCTTTTTTAGCTGCAGAAGAAAGACCTTTTTCGCGTAGGAAGTCGATTGCTGCGTCCATATCTCCGTCTACTTGTACTAATGCTTTTTTACAATCCATCATACCAGCACCAGTTTTTTCGCGTAATTCTTTTACCATTTGTGCAGTTACTGCCATTGTTAGTTCCTCCTTGTGTAATCATGTTATGAATTTTTTTATTTTCTCAAAAAAAGGCGATAAGAGGGTTTAGCCGCTTATCACCTGTTTCTTACTTGTGAATTACTCTGCTGCAGCTTCAGTAGCTGGAGCTTCTTCTTCACCTTGTTTAGACTCAATTAAAGCGTCTGCCATTTTTGCAGTTAATAATTTAACAGCGCGAATTGCATCGTCATTTGCAGGAATAACGTAGTCGATTTCATCTGGATCACAGTTAGTATCAACAATACCTACAAGAGGGATGTTTAGTTTGCGTGCTTCAGCAACAGCAATACGTTCTTTACGTGGATCTACAACGAACATAACATCAGGGATACCTTGCATGTCGCGGATACCGCCTAAGAATTTAACTAAACGTTCGTGTTGTTTTTTAAGTTGAACAACTTCTTTTTTAGGAAGAACTTCGAAAGTACCGTCTTCTTCCATTTTTTCGATTTGTTTCATACGAGCAACACGTTTTTGGATAGTACCGAAGTTAGTTAAAGTACCACCTAACCAACGTTGGTTAATATAGTAGTTACCAGAACGCTCTGCTTCTTCTTTGATAGCTTCTTGTGCTTGTTTTTTCGTACCTACGAAAAGCACTTTACCGCCATCAGCACCAACTTGGCGCATGAAGTCATAAGCTTCCTCTAATTTTTTAACAGTTTTTTGTAAATCGATAATGTAGATACCGTTACGTTCAACAAAAATGTATTTCTTCATTTTTGGGTTCCAACGGCGAGTTTGGTGACCGAAATGTACACCAGCCTCAAGTAATTGTTTCATAGAAATTACTGACATGTGTGTTTCCTCCTGAAAATGGTTTTTTTGTCCTCCGTATTCGTCATTTGTAAGAGTAACTCTATTAAAAGAGCACCTGCTCCATACATCAGAATACGTGTGTATTGTAACACCACTTGCTACTATATCACACAATATTTACAACTGCAACAAATTTAGTGCTTAAACTTTAGTATAAGTTCAATTTCAGTTTTACCTTTTTGTAAAGATTTTGCAATTCCTTCGACTGATCGACCTTGAGAATATAGTTCTCGAACTTGATCTTCTAGGGAAAGTTCTATAACTGCTGCAGTCTCTTCAACCGCTTGAGGAACTGTTTCAAAAGCTTGTTGTTTTTTTTGTGGTTGAGATTGGTTTTGTTTATAAGCCTTTGCTGCAACATTTTTTGATGTACTAAATGTTGGTAGCAAAAAGTCTTCTTCGCTTTTTGGCTTTTGTTCGCTTTCAGGTACAACTGGAACTTCTTTTTCTTTCATCAATTGTGCCACCGGCTCATTATTGGTTGTTTTCTTAGTTTTATTAATGTTTGAAAGTTCTTCGATTAATCGATTGTTTTCATCACGCATTTCAGCCAAATAGGCACCAACAGCGTTATCCATGTCATCTTTTAAGCGTTCTTGTTTTACTTCAATATCTTTAAAACGTGAAAGCTTAGAATATAGCATGATAATTAAAAAGAAGCTGATGATTTGCGCGATAAATAAAAAGACAAGTATTGCAACTACCATTGTTGCTCCTAACCGCTAAAATCCACGAATTGTCCTTTATATGGATGTTTAGCTTTTTCGTTCACTTCTTCTGACTCATGCTTTTTCTTACTATTCTTGCCACTACCTGATTGATTATTCGCAGCTGGATCTTCATCTTTAATCTCATCGGTACTTTCCGATTCCAATACAGACGTTCGATTGCGCTCAATTTGGCGTTGCAAAGCTGCATTAGCCAAATCTTGGTTCGTGTTTACTTGTTGTTGTGCTTGGTCAGCCATTTTACCAGCTTCAAATGATTTTGGAATAGCTATTTGAAGCTCAACACCCTTTAAGCTCATACAACATGCCTCCATTTATGCATTTTGCATTTCAGATGATAATAGATTCCGCAATTTAAATAATGCTTTTGAATGGATTTGTGAAATACGCGAAGTTGAAAGTTCAAGCATTTCTCCAATTTCAGTGAGTGTCATTTCTTCTGTATAAAACAGACTTAATACAAGTTGCTCTTTCTCATTTAACTTTAATATATTGTCCGCAAGATCCCCTAGCAATTCCATTTTCACAACTTCTTGTTCAGGTGTCTTCACAGAATCATCACGAATAACAAACGATTTACCTTCATGATCATCCTGATCTTGAGACTGCTCGTCCATTGACAATACATTTGAAATAAAGTGTTCTTGCATTGTTTGATAAACATCATCAACAGACACATCTAAAGTTACAGCAATTTCCTCTGGTGTTACATGCCGCATTAAACGTTGCTCTAACGACTCAATTTGTGCATCTAATTTTTTTGCTTTTTCACGAGCAGAACGTGGAAGCCAATCTTCTTTTCTAAGACCATCAATAATGGCACCACGAACGCGGAATGATGCATATGTATCAAATTTTAAATCACGAGTTGGATCAAATTTATTTAATGCATCGAAGAGTCCCATCATTCCAAGGCTTGTTAATTCATCCCTTGATACATTTTTAGGTAAGCCAGTACTAATACGCTGTACGTGATAAGATACTAATGGGATATACTTTTTTATTAGCAAGTCTCCTGCACGAGGATCTCGTTCAGCAGTCCAGCTACTCCAAAGCTTCTGCTCTTCATTTACAGTTGGTTGCATTGCCGAATCCTCCCATTTAGTAAAGTACGATTTGTAAATCTATTATATCAATCTATTACTGTATAAAATCCGCTAATTCCAAGTAATTCATGTTCATTTGATGTCTTCTAACATCATGGATTGAACTACTTTTGCTACTTCTTCAGCATTTTCTTCAATAGTATTACTCATTTTACCTGTCTGCTGCTCTTTTACTTGTCCATCGTTCACTGCAAGTCCATCCTCTGCAAGAGTCAAATCTTCTGATTGTGGTGAAAAAAAGACAAATGCAATGACAAATCGCACTAAAAACGCGATTAAAAAAACGACTAAAGCAATTATAAATGAGTTAAATAATATCGTCGTTGGCGTCTTAAATGATTGGAATGTCATGAAAAAATAAATTGAAAATCCAATCAGAGAAGCCCAACAATTCCATAAAATTGAGCCAACCATCATATATCTTTCACTCCTTGATTTACTGTTCGAATATTTAATTTGGTCGTTTGTAAATCAAACTCTATCGTTCGACCACTACTACCACCAGTATCTTCCGCAATAAGAGGTATGGACAGTTTTTTTAGTTGCAACTTCACAGCCTCTACATTGCGCGGTCCAATTCTCATAGAATCTCTACTCGATGTAAATTGGAACATCTGAGCCCCTCCAGCTATTTTTGCTTTCAACTTAAAAGGTTGGATTCCCTCTTGTTTCAGTTGATTTACCATAGCAGGAATACCTGTATCGGCAAATTTCGCCACATTTATCGAGTCTGTTCTGCCAAGTTGTGAATCTGGAAGCATCACGTGAATTAACCCTGCTACCCCTTTTGATTCATCATATAACACAACCCCTACACATGAACCTAATCCTGATGTTCGGATTGTATTAGGTGCTTTTGCTACGTCCATTTGAGCTATTCCTACTTTGACTACACTAGGGCTATCTATCATATTAAGAAACTCCTAATGCTCTAAAAATTGATTCAAAGGAGTCATGGTCAGGTAACAAGAAGAAATGTCCTCTAACCGTCTCTGTATCTCCCATATTTTCTTCATAAATCGTAGTATCAATGACGATAACATGATCGCTCACTTGCGATATTTCGATCAAACCAAAACTGATAATAGCACCAAACATATCAATACTTAAAGCAGGTGGGGTTGGATAAATTTTTAAACTAGTGAAATCCGAGAGCGCCGATAAATATGAGCCCGATAAAATATTTCCGAGCTCTTGCATTGCAGAAAAACCTAATTCAGAAACAGGTGTTTGACGGAAATCAAAGCCTTCATCTCGTATTAATTTTTGTATGAAATGATTAGCTTGTTCAATCGGTAGAATAAAGAACATTCCACCTTTAGCATCTCCTTCAATTCTCAAATAGATGCCAGCGACGGCTTGTTCCGCACCGCCACCTCTTTCCATCATTTCATTAAATGACACCATTTCAACTTTCGGTACACGCATATCTATTTTTGTATTTAATAAAGATGAAAGAGCAGTAGCAGCATGCGCTGCTCCAATATTACCTATCTCTTTCAAAACATCTAAATGTAATGACGTGATTTTATCGTGAAATGTCATAGGTTCATACCTTTCTTTACTTTAACGTATTTAGCACTTTATCTAAATGAAGCAAAATAAGAAGGCGCTTACCGATTTTCACAACACCTGAAATGAATTCTTCTTCTAATGAACCAACCACTTCAGGTTGCGGTTCAATTGATTCCTTTGGTATATCCATTACATCATTAGCTGCATCAACGATAAATCCAACTTCCATTTCATCCAATGAAATAATGATGATTCTAGTACTTTCATTATCCGAAGAAGTATCCAAGTCAAAGCGTTCGCGTAAATCAATGATTGGCGTTACTACACCTCGTAAGTTGATAACACCTTTCACGTATCTCGGTGTTTTTGGAACACGTGTAATATGCATTGTTTTTTCAATTCCTTGTACTTGACTAACAGGAATTGCGTACTCTTTATCTGCCAATTGAAAAACAATTACTTTCAAACTTTCTACATCGAGCGTATTTACCATCATTTACACCTCTTTCGAGAATTTCATTATTTAATAAGCGCGTTACAGTCTACGATTAATGCAACTTTCCCGTTCCCAAGAATTGTTGCACCAGAAATAGCAAAGACATTTGTTAAATAATTACCTAAAGCTTTAAGTACAATTTCTTGTTGCCCGATAAATGAATCAACAACTAGTCCAGCCATTTTCTCACCTTTACGGACGATGACCACTGAATGGAACTCTTCATCTATCGCTTCATTACGTGGTACTTCAAAGATTTCTTCTAAAAATACAAGAGGCACAACTTTGCCGCGGAAATCAATTACTTTTTGATTATGCGCATTCATAATATCCGAAGAGCGAATAATTGATGTTTCGATAATTGAAGATAAAGGAATTGCATAAATCTCTTTATCAATTTCCACAAGCATTACAGAAATAATAGACAATGTTAATGGTAGTTGAATTGAGAATAATGAACCTTTACCCTCAGTCGATTCGATTGTAATATTCCCACCTAAAGATTCTATTGTGGATTTAACTACATCTAGTCCTACACCACGACCTGATACGTCTGAAATAACGTCTGCTGTTGAGAACCCAGAAGATAAAATTAATTCATTAACTTGATTGTCTGTCATTGAAGCTGCAACTTCTGGCGTTACAACACCTTTAGAGATTGCTTTAGACAATACTTTTTCACGGTTAATACCTGCACCGTCATCCTCTAATTCGATGAAGACATGATTACCGCTATGATAAGCACGCAGAATGATTGTACCTTCTTCTGGTTTACCTTTTGCACGTCGTACTTCAGGGCTTTCAACACCATGATCTAAGCCATTGCGAATTAAGTGAACAAGTGGATCACCGATTTCATCAATAACTGTACGATCTAATTCTGTTTCAGCTCCGATAATTTCTAGATTTACTTTTTTGTTTAATTCACGCGTTAACTGGCGCACCATTTTAGGGAAACGATTAAATACTGTTTCAACTGGCACCATACGCATAGTTAAAATAATATTTTGTAAGTCCCCAGAAATTCGGGACATTCTTTCAACTGTTTCATTAAGTTCGCTATGATTTAACTCTGACGCGATTGACTGTAAACGCCCACGATCAATTACTAACTCCTCAAACAGATTCATTAAAATATCAAGTCGTTCAATATTTACACGAATGGTTTTACTAGTAGCGTGACCACCACCATTTTTTGCAGGTGTCTTTTTAGCAGCAGGTGCATCAACAGATTCTTTTTTCACTACCTGTTGCTGTAGTTGTTCTACAACGGCTTGTACAACTTGTGGTGTTTCTACCGTTCCAAGCATTGCTTGATTTAAGACTTGGAAATCGACTGGCTGTACAACGACACGATCTACTTCAGATACTTTTAACAATTTTTTCTCTATATCTTCAGCTGGCTCTTTTGTTATAAAGGCAATATAGAAATCATTATCAAATTGCTCTTCTTCAAGCTTTTCAACAGAAGGAGATGACTTGATAACATCACCCAATTTTTCAAGTAATTCAAACACCATATATACGCGTGCTGCTTTTAATAAACAATCTTCACGTAGATGAACTGAAATTTCATATGTGTTAAAGCCTTGTTCTTGTGATTGTTGAATTACCGTTAATTCAAAGTCATCGTATTCAAGTAACACTGCGGATTCAACAATTGTAGTTGCTGCCACTTCATTATTTGAAATAGTATTAGTAATTACTTCACCTAATTCTATTTTCTTTAGGGATTCAACAGTTGCACTTACATCCTTTTTCCCATCTCCACCGCTTGCAATATCGTTAACCATTTCTTCAAGATGGTCTACTGATTCAAAGACAACATCCAAAATCTCTGGTGTAACCTTAATCTTTTCGTTACGAATCGCATCTAAAACATTTTCCATTTTATGAGTTAAATCAGCTAAATCTTCGAAGCCCATTGTCGCTGACATACCTTTTAATGTATGAGCATTACGGAAAATATCATTCACAATTGCTAAATCATTTGGGTTTTTCTCTAATTCTAGTAGGCTTTCACTACAAGACTGAAGATGCTCTTTACTTTCGTCAATAAACACTTCTAAATATTGATTCGTATCCATAGAATGGCCCCCTTTAAGGCAAATATTTCATTATTGTTTCTGCAATATCATCTACATTCGCTACTTCATCAACTAAGCCCGTTTCAAAAGCTGCCTTAGGCATGCCATACACAATACATGTATTAGCAGATTCTGTAATAGCAATTACTTTCCCAGTATTTTTCAACTGAATTAAACCCTTCGTTCCATCGGCGCCCATTCCCGTCATAATAACGGCTACTTTGTCAATTTCATTGAATTGACAATTATCTTCAAAAAGTACGTCGACAGATGGTCTATGTCCCCCTCGAGGTGGCTCTTGATCATCTAGTACGATGCCATAAGACATACCTATTTTACGAAGTTTCATATGATAACCACCGGGAGCAATGTAAGCAACTCCATTTTGCAAAATGTCACCATTTTCAGCTTCTCTCACAGTAATATCAGACAGTTGATCTAATCGATTGGATAGTGACTTTGTAAAACCAGCAGGCATATGTTGCACAATTAGGATTGGCGCTTTGATGGTTGCCGGTATTTTAGTAATGACTTCTTGTAAAGCTCTTGGACCTCCAGTCGAAGTACCAATAAGTATTATTTTCTTAGAATGAGCTGACCATTCCTTTTTGACTTGCGTTGCAACTGTTTCAGCCATTCTTTCCTGTTGCTGAACTTTCGGTCCCTTTCGTGATAAAAGAACAGAATCACTCAGTTCTCCAGCAAATTTAGTTGTATTTGATTTGACAATTGTTTGCTGAAGTTTTGAAACTTGTACATTAGCAGCATGCTCAACTTTATATACAAGATCATTTTTGATTTTATGTAAATCAAGCGAAATTGTACCACTTGGTTTAGCAATAAAATCAACAGCACCATTCGCCATTGCTTCTAGAGTCGAATCAGCACCCCGTTCTGTTGTACTTGAAAGCATAACAACAGGAACCGGTGATTCTGCCATGATTTTTTTAAGAGCTTCTAAACCATTCATTTCTGGCATTTCAACATCCATAGTCACAACATCAGGCTTAAGACTTTTAATCTTGCGTAGTGCGTCATTACCATTACGAGCCGTGCCTATAACTTGTATTTTAGTATTATCCGTAAAAAAATCTGAAATGAGCTTCCTCATAAAAGCAGAGTCATCAACGATGAGTAGCTTTTTTGGTTGAGAAATGTTCAACTAATCACGACCTTTCGAGAAAATACTTTTCAATTTAGACAAAAACTTATTCGTCTGGGCAGGTGCATCTACTTCTTCAATGCATTCTTCCATATAACGATAAGTAATATCTCGTAACGTTTTCGTAATTGGCGCATTTGGAAATAAAATTGAAAAGGGAACTTGTTTGCGAACAGCTTGTCTTACAAGTGGATCTTCAGGTAAAGACCCTAACACAGTGACTTCTTTTGACAAAAATCGTGACATAGCATGGCTTAAACGTCTAAGGGCATCAGGACCTTCTTCTTGATCCATAGTACGATTACAAAGAAGATAAAACTTTTTCTCCGGATCTTTATAGTGAATATATTTCATCATAGAATAAGCATCTGTAATTGATGTTGGTTCAGTAGTAGAAATGACAATAATATCTTCAACTGCGACTAACAAATCTAAAGACCAATTAGTTGCTCCCGCTCCCATATCAAACACTATGTAATCAAATGACTTTTGCAACATTTCGAATGCTTCAATCAAACGATTAAACATTTTATCAGACCATTCTATTAGCCCAATCATACCCGTACCGCCTGAAATATATTGCAAACCATTAGGCCCCTCAAAAATAACCTCTTGTAATGAACAATCCCCCTGTAAATAGTCCTTTAAACTTTTCCTAGCGCTTTCACCTAAAAGAATATGAATATTACCCATTCCAATATCCATATCAACAATGACAACTTTTTTACCATGGGAGGCTAAAGTATTAGAAAAATTCGTTGTGAAATTGCTTTTTCCAACGCCACCTTTACCACTTACAACTGCAATAGATTTCCCTATTAATCCCTGGCTTCGCAACATATACATTCTTAAAGATTCTGCTTGATCTCTCATTTCCTATCTCCTTGAAAGAACAATTCAACTACATTTTCAAAAGAGGCCTCCTCAATATCCTCTGGTACTTCTTGACCAGTTGTATAGTAAGCAAGTCCTTTATTATATTTAACCATTAAATTAATCATTGAGCCAATAGAATTTGTTTCATCAAGCTTAGTGAATATTAGTTTAGTAATAGGAAATTCCAAAAATTGTTGAATAATCGTTTCCATATCTCGCTCTTTTGATGTCATTGAAAGGACTAAAAAGCTTTCCATATTCTGTTCAAAATTCATTAATTCTTGTAAATCTTCTACGTACTTCACTTCTTTGTAGTTTCGCCCAGCTGTATCTATAAAGATTAAATCGAGATGATCAAATTTTTCTAACGCATGTTCATAGTCTTGTTTGTTGTAAACAATCTCTACAGGTGCTTGCAATAAGTTCGCATACGTTTTCAACTGTTCAATCGCAGCAATTCTATACGTATCGGTCGTAATGAAACCTATTTTTTGTTTCTTCTCGAGTACTGCTCTAGCAGCCATTTTAGCAATTGTCGTTGTTTTACCAACTCCAGTTGGCCCTAAAACGTTTATATATTTTTTTTCATAAGAAATACCACCGAAAGGAAGCTGCTCAATATTAGCTACTAGAGATTCTTTTGCGAGTTTGAAAAGCTCCTCTTGCGATAAATCTCCTTTACTATTTTTTATAATTGCAAAAAGCTCATCACCAATACATGTGACAAGCTCTTGATTTAGCTCCTGTTTCTCTAGTTGTTCAATAAGAGGTAAGAGTTCATCTGGATACTGGGCCCCTACAGAGTGTCGTTGCATTGATTGCATAAGTAATTTCAAATCAGCTATTTCTTTTTTGATTTCTTCAGAATTTTGATCTGAATGAATACTTTTTTCAATCAAAGGCTGAACTGGAGCTAGAAGAGGCGCAGATTCTCTTACATCTGCGCGATCTAGCCCTGCTACCACTTCAATACTTTTCTTTTTAAATAATCCTAAAAAACCTTTTGAATACACTACTTTTGAATTGACAATGACTGCATCATCACCAAAATCAGCACGAACTTTTTTCATTGCGGCTGGCATTGACGGTGCTACATATTTTTTCATTTTCATTCAACATTCACCACCCCAACACTTTGGATCTCAATTGATGCTTCCAGTTCATTATACGAAAGAATTGGAATTTGAGGGAAATATCTCTCTGTCAATTGTCGTAGGTACATTCGAACAGCTGGTGAACATAAAATCACCGGAGATTGTTCAAAGAATGCAATACGCTCTATTTCTCTTGCAATAGATTCTAGTATCGCTTGAGAATCTTGTGGATCCATCGCTAAATAATTTCCGTGATCCGTTTGTTGAATACTATCTGCAATCATTTTTTCCACTTTAGCAGCCACAGTTAATACTTTTAGCTCCGGCTGACTGCCTGCATGCTGAGTAGTAATTTGACGAGCAAGTGCTTGGCGGACATACTCAGTAAGAACATCCACATCTGATGTTAACTTTGAATAATCTGCTAATGTCTCAAAAATGATTGGTAAATTGCGAACTGAAACATTTTCTTCCAACAATTTCGCCAATACTTTTTGAATCTCACCAATTGATAATGGCGTTGGTGTTAACTCTTCTACTAAAATTGGTGCTGATTCTCTTAAATGATCGATTAATTGTTTTGTTTCTTGGCGACCAAGTAAGTCTGAAGCGTTAGCACGAATAATTTCAGTTAAATGAGTAGAAACAACACTAGGCGGATCCACTACTGTATAACCAAGCATTTCAGCCTCCTCTTTTACTTGATCAGTAATCCATTTTGCAGGTAGACCAAATGAGGGTTCTACTGTATCTATCCCTTCAATTGAGTCATCATCTCCAGGACTCATTGCTAAGTAGTGATCTAATAATAGTTCACCCTGCGCAAGTTCGTTCCCTTTTATTTTGATGCGATATTCATTCGGTTGTAATTGAATATTGTCGCGAATACGAACAACAGGTATGACAATCCCTAACTCAAGCGCAAGTTGTCGTCGAATCATTACAACACGATCTAATAAATCTCCACCTTGTGCTGCATCTACTAATGGGATTAATCCATAACCAAATTCAAATTCAATCGGATCAACATTCAATAAATTAATGACATTTTCCGGACTTTTCAGATTATCAGTAGCCACTTCTTCTTCAATTTCTTGTAATTCTTCAATTTCTTCTTGTTTTTGATGACTTATACGGTATGCTACGAATGCAAGTAGCCCAGCTAATGGAACTGTATAAATTAATTCAATTGGCGTTACAATACCTAACAGAAAGATTGTAGCTGCTGCAATATACAACAACTTTGGATTAGAAAGCAATTGCCCTGTAATATCTGTACTTAAATTACCATCAGAAGCTGCTCGCGTAACTACAATACCTGTTGCTGTAGAAATTAATAGCGCTGGAATTTGCGATACTAAACCGTCACCTACTGTTAAAGTAGAGAACAAATGCACTGCTTCAGAGAACTCTAAATCCATTTGCACAACGCCGATAATCATTCCTACAAGTAGGTTAATGATGACAATAATAATACCTGCAATGGCGTCCCCTTTAACAAATTTTGTGGCACCGTCCATAGCTCCGTAGAAATCTGCCTCATTACTTACTTTTTCACGTCTTTGACGAGCATCTGTTTCAGAAATTAAACCTGCATTTAAATCGGCATCAATCGCCATTTGCTTACCTGGCATCGCATCCAATGTAAAACGAGCTGCAACTTCAGAAACACGCTCAGACCCTTTCGTAATAACGATAAATTGAATGATAATCAAAATTACGAACACGACTAAACCGACAAGAATATTACCGCCTACAACAAAGGTACCAAATGTTTCAACTACATTCCCAGCTTCACCACCACTTAAAATTGCTCGGGTTGTCGAAACGTTTAATCCTAAGCGAAACAATGTAAGTAATAAAAGTAATGATGGGAATATTGAAAATTGAAGTGCCTCTTGCATGTTCATAGCTGTTAATAAAACTAATAACGCTAGCGATATATTAATAATAATGAGAAAGCTTAACATCCACGGAGGTAGAGGGATAATGAGCATCGCTACAATTAAAATAACTGCCGATAATACCCCTATGTCGCGAATTTTCATACTTGTCCCTCCTGCTTAAAACTTTAAATTTTGCGTTTAATACGGTATACATAAGCTAAAACTTCCGCAACCGCTTTGAAAAACTCGTCTGGGATGCGGCCCCCAACTTCCACTTGATCGTACATTGCTCTAGCCAGTGGTCTATTTTCCACCATCACAACATCATTTTCTTTGGCAATCAATTTAATCTTTTGTGCGATAAAATCGGTCCCTTTAGCAACAACTTTTGGCGCATCCATGTTTTCATCATCATACTGCAGTGCGATTGCATAATGGGTTGGATTGGTAATAACCACGTCCGCTTTAGGTACTTCCGACATCATACGACGCATAGCCATTTCACGTTGACGTTGTTTTATTTTTGATTTTATGAGGGGGTCACCCTCAGTATTTTTATATTCATCTTTAATATCCTGCTTGGACATTTTTAAGTTTTTTTCATAATCAAACTTCTGATAGAAATAATCCAAGATTGCCACACAAAACAATGTAAGTGAAGCTGCAATCCCCATTATTACAGTTAATTTTCCAACAGTTATTAAAGTGACCCACGGAGATTTAAAAGACAAACTTAGTACATCATCTATATTCATAAGAAGAATAACTGTTGTAACCGATCCGATAAAGGTTATTTTTAAAACTGATTTTAGTAACTCAATAATAGCTCTCATTGAGAACATTCGTTTTAATCCTTTAATTGGATCAATCTTCTTTAAATCAAATTTTAATGACTCTGTTGTAAAAAGTAATCCAAATTGAAAGAAGTTTCCCGCGAGACTAGCAATTACCGCAATCACCATGATTGGTAATAAGACAAATGCCATCTCAATCATAACCTCTTTATAGACTTCCATAACTGAGCTAATCGAAATAGATTCAACTAACAAGTATCGACTAAATGTTTGTTTAAAAAACGCCATGAAACTATCTCGCATAAATGCGGCGCCAAATAATAAAAATAAAAAAACAGATAGGAGGACAATTGCACTTGTGACATCCTGACTTTTTAATACTTGACCTTTTTTCCGGGCATCTAGTCTTTTCTTTGGCGTTGCTTTTTCAGTTTTTTCTCCCGCAAAAAATTGTAAGTCAAGACGAATATATTGCATCTTATCCACCACCTATTAGAACCATAAAATCACGCATACTAACAATCATAATATTAAATAACTTTTGAATAACAGCTACCATTACACCCATCATTGTTACAAGAACAAGAAAACTCACACCAATTTTGATTGGAAAGCCAACCACAAAAATATTCAACTGAGGAACTGTTCTAGCTGTTATCCCTAAAGCAATATCAACTAAGAATAAAGTAGCAACAATTGGGACAGCCATTTGAAAAGCAATACCAAACACTGTAGCAAACATTTTAATAATAAATTCAGTGGAGTTTTCTGATCCAAAGGAAGGCCACATTTCACCAATTGGCAAGTATTCATAACTATAATAAATACCATCCAATAGTAAATGATGCCCATTGATACCTAGCAACACTAGCAATGCCAGTGTATTAAAGAATTGCCCTAAGAGAGGACTTTGTGCTCCTGTCTGTGGATCTATAATATTCGCAATAGCAAAACCCATTTGGAAGTCTATAAAACTTCCTGCTATTTGGATAGCTGACATAATCATATAGGCAATTAAGCCGATAATTAAACCAACCATGGCTTCTTTCATTACTAATAATATGTATTCCCCGTTTACTTCCATAGGAGTAACGTCAATTGTGTAGTACATCATCCATGCAATTACTGCCGCTAATGTAAGTCGCATTTTGGACGGGATTGTTTTATAAGAAAACAAGGGGACCGTTATAAAAAATGCCGAAATTCGCACTAGAATGAGCAGGAACACCGTTACTTTTGGTACTAGTTCTTCCATTCGCTCACCCTACATATCGCAGTAAATTTTCAAAAATATCTGTTGCATACGAAGTCACTTGCGTAAGCATCCAAGGTCCAAAAAACACAATACCGACTAAAACAGCTATAATTTTCGGCACAAATGCAAGCGTTTGCTCTTGAATTTGTGTCGTTGCTTGGAAAATACTGACTGCCAAACCGGTAATTAAAGCGATTAATAATAAAGGCCCTGAAGTAAGTAGGACAACCATGATCGCACGTTCTGCAACTGAAATGACCATTTCACCTGTCATATTGATTCATCCCCTAAAAGCTTTGCAGCAATGATTTCATTACAAGATACCAGCCATCTACAAGTACAAATAATAGGATTTTAAATGGCAGTGAAATCATAACTGGCGGTAACATCATCATACCCATAGACATTAATACACTTGCGACAATCATATCGATTACAAGGAATGGTATGAATATCATGAAACCAATTTGAAAAGCAGTTTTAATCTCACTTAACGCAAAAGCAGGTACTAATGTAGTTAATGAAATATCCTGAATTGTTTCAGGACGTTCTGCACCAGAATATTTTATAAACAAATCTAAATCCTTCTGTCTTGTATGCTGACTCATAAAGTCTTTAAATGGCCCACTCGCTTTGTCGTAAGCTTCATCCAATGTGATTTTCTCATCAAAAAGAGGCTGTAATGCTTCTTTATTCACTTCTTGGAATGTTGGTGCCATGATAAAGAATGTTAAAAAAAGTGCCAATCCAACGATTACTTGGTTTGGAGGCATTTGTTGCGTAGCTAAAGCTGTACGTACGAACGATAGGACTATAACAATCCTCGTAAAAGATGTCATTAGTATTAATATACTTGGTGCTAATGATAAGACTGTTAGCATTAACATCAGTTTTACAGAAGTAGAAACATTGGTTGGATCGCTGTCTGAGAAATAATTAACTAAATCACTCATTCTTTATCGCTCTCCTTTTGCTTCCACTCATTCAAATCTTGACTACGTTCAGATTTTATTTTCGAGATTTTTTGTTGAAAAAGATCTTTGAATTCTTCGTTTGGCTTTTCATCTACTTTAGATGAAGGTCGCACTTTTTCTTTGAAACTAGTAAAAAGGTCTGCAATATACGGAACTTGATTTGCAAATTCTTGTTTATCGTTATATAAGGTCATTAGACGCTCTTTTTCGACCTCATTTGAGATTTCCTTAAGAATATGTACATCCTCACCTACGCCAACCAAATAGAGCGAATCTCCTACTTTTAAGAGCTGCACAGATTTCTGTTGACCTAAAGATAGTCCACCCAAATTTTGCATCAATTGATTATGTTGATATTTTTGGTTGCGACTATTCACAAACTTTAACATTCCGTACAATAGTGCTACTACAAAAACAAGAGCTAGGACCATTTTAATATAATCCCATGGAGACAAGCCGACAGCTGTCGATTGTGTGTTTTTATCGACAGCTGTAGTTGAATCCTCTTCACATTCATCTGGGTCTTTTAAGCATTTATCAACCATTTCACCCGATTCAGCAAAAGCTGGTGTCGGATGTAACATAGGATTTATAAATGCAATTGTTATTAATGATGCACACAACATCAGTTTCAATAAGGCTTTATAAAACATTCTGATCAACCTAACGCTTTTTGGATCGCTTCGATAACACGGTCAGCTTGGAAAGGTTTTACGATAAAGTCTTTTGCACCCGCTTGGATTGCATCGATTACCATTGCTTGTTGTCCCATTGCTGAGCACATAATAACAATTGCACTTGGATCTTTTTCTTTAATAGATTTTAATGCGGCAATTCCATCCATCTCAGGCATAGTAATATCCATTGTTACTAAATCTGGTTTTAATTCGTTGTACTTCTCAATAGCTTGAGCGCCATCTCCAGCTTCCCCTACAACTTCAAAACCATTTTTTGTTAAAATATCCTTGATCATCATGCGCATGAAAGCTGCGTCATCCACAATTAAAATCCTTTTAGACATGTCTAACTCCTCCAATTACTATCTATCTTAGATTGTTTAAGCGCTCCGCTTTACTCAAAATATCTGTAATACGAACACCGAAGTTTTCGTCTATTACAACTACTTCTCCTTTAGCAATTAGACGGCTATTTACTAGAATATCAACCGGTTCACCTGCAAGTTTATCAAGTTCAATAATAGATCCACTTGCTAGTTCTAATATCTCTTTTACGGAACGCTTCGTACGTCCTAATTCAACAGTAACTTGCAGTGGTATGTCAAGTAGCATATTTAAATTTCTAGCTTCTGCTTGCTTCAATGATGCATTTTCAAAGCTTGCAAATTGCGCTTGTTGTACATTTGCTGGCTGTTGTGCATACATTGGTCTTTCAGGCATTGCATATGATTGTTGATATTGTTGTTCTTGCATTGGAGCATGTTGTGCTACTGGCGCCTGTTGTACAGGTTGTGCTTGAACTGGTGCTTCCTGTGGTGTTGGTGCAGAAGCTACCATAGTTGAAGCAATTTCTTCAGTATCTTGATTCATTAATTGATTAACCAACTTCTGACTAAATCCTAGAGGTAGTAGTTGCATAATATCTGAATCTATTAAAGTACCAATTTTTAAGCGGAAAGAAACTTTAACAAGTAAATCTTCTTCAGGAATATTATCTCTACCTTCATTTTTAGAAATATTCATCAAATCGATTGATGGCGGTGAGATGTCCACTTTTTTATTAAAGATCGTCGACATAGATGTTGCAGCAGAACCCATCATTTGGTTCATTGCTTCCTGTACAGCACTTAAATGAATTTCACCAAGCTCA
The DNA here is from genome assembly GCF_057838945.1 of Viridibacillus sp. KH_047. Lineage (NCBI taxonomy): Bacteria > Bacillati > Bacillota > Bacilli > Caryophanales > Caryophanaceae > Viridibacillus > Viridibacillus sp. KH_047. The sequence goes on from NZ_CM174479.1 coordinate 3,188,882, forward strand.
TCTGCTGGGCTAACACCATCTCCACCTAACATTAAATCAGCAATAATTGCTGCATCAGATTGTTTGATGACCAATAAGTTCATACCCACAAGGCCCATCGTATATTCTACTTGAACCGCTACATATGGATGAGGAAACTCTTCCTCCAAATTATCACGATTAATCATACTGATTGTCGGTGTTGTTATATCAACCTTTTGTCCTAGTAACGATGATAACGCCGTTGCAGAACTACCAAAGGAAATATTACCGATTTCACCTAGTGCATCTTGAGATAATGCATCTAAATATTCCTCTACTTTGTATTCAATTTGAGAAGACTTCTTATTTTCTAGTTCGGGAGATTCGCCTCTTAATAGGGCTTCAATTTCTTCTTGAGATAACATTTCATCACTCATCAACTTCGTCTCCTCCTTTCAAAGACTCTATAACTTGAACAGCCATTCGTTTTTTCAGTTTCCCTGGTTGAACAGTAAATTTAGGTATATCGCCAACCTTTAATGTAAGTGGTTGGCTAATTTTCTGATCCAGTTGAATAACATCACCTTGTAACAATAGAAGGAAGTCTTCAATTGAGATTTCAGCATTACCAAGCTCCGCTATTACTGGTAGATTAGATTGTTTCACACTATTTTCAAGAATCGCAGTTTGTTCTGGCGAAACTTCTTTTTTATTAGATTGCATCCAATAGCGAACCGATAGATTCGGTACAATTGGTTCTAATACGACATGAGGGATACAAATATTGATCATGCCACTTGTTTCTCCAATAATTGAGTTGAATGAAATAACAACAACCGTTTCATTTGGAGAAATCATTTGTAAGAACTGTGGATTCACTTCAAGCTCAGATAAAGCTGGATCAATATCAGCTATGTTTGCCCATGCTTCACGCAAGTTATCGAACGAGCGTTCAAATAAATTCGTCATAATTTTCGTTTCAATTTCAGTTAAGTTATCGACGTTACTATGACTTGCTCCTGTTCCTCCCATTAAACGATCTAGCATTGAATACGCAATATTAGGATTAATCTCCATTAGGATATTGCCATCTAAAGGTGGTACTTCGAATACATTTATAAGTGTCATATTCGGAATTGAACGAATGAACTCTTCAAATGGAATCTGATCCACAGATGCTACAGTTATTTGCACATACGTCCTAAGTTGAGCTGAGAAAAAAGTCGTTAAAAGACGTGCAAAATTTTCATGTATTCGGGTCAAACTTCGGATTTGATCTTTTGAAAAACGAAGAGCTCGTTTAAAGTCATAAACTTTAACTTTTCTAGCCTCTTCATCTTTCATAATATCATCAGCCGTCATTTCACCCGTTGATAACGCTGATAAAAGCGCATCAATTTCGGACTGGGATAACACATCTCCTGCCATTTTCCCACCTCCATTTCAAAATAATTTACCTTACTGAATGATGTAGGAAGTAATGTAAACTTCTTGTACCTTACCGTCTTGCATCAGTTCATTAAATCTTGTTTTTAAAGTTGTTTCAAGCATTTTCTTTCCTTTTTTTCCTTCTAAATCGCCTTTTGTCATCTCTGACATTTCTTCGATTACAATACTCTTCACTTGGAAATCACGTTTACCGATTTCTTCAGCAGCTTTTTTGCTATCAGTTTGAATTTTAAGCGAAATTTTAACAAAATTTGTTCCGGCTAGATTTGTTGTCAATTCAGGAACATCTACGGAAGCTTCGATGATATCGTCAATAGTTGGCTCTTTGGCACTTCCTTTGTTCAACTGATTGACAGTTACCAATGCAATCACACCAATCAGTGTAATCGAAACTAAAATAATTAACATAATGGTTAAAAGTTTGTTATTCTTCATTTTCTTCACCTCTTAAGTGCGGGTTTGATAGGAGCTGTACACTGTGATAGAAAGCTATCATACGTTTACTCACTTCTTCCTCAGTTTCTAATACAACATATTTTCGTCCGGTCGTTAACGTAATCGTCGTATCAGGAAACTCCTCGACCGATTCTATGTATAAAGCATTTAATGAGAATGGTTTACCATTTAATTTAGTTACTGTAATCATAGGAATTAAGGGCCGAGTCTTGAGAGCCGACCCAGCCCCCTCCTTTTAATGAAAGTTATTTCAGCTAAAACTTATCGTTTTAAGTTAACAAGCTCTTGTAAAATTTCATCAGATGTTGTGATAATACGTGTATTCGCCTGGAAACCACGTTGCGCTACGATCATGTCAGTGAATTCTTCTGATAGATCGACGTTAGACATTTCGAGAACGCCGGAAGCTACTTCTCCGATACCACCTTGTGTACCAATATTATAATTGGCAACACCAGAGTTAGAAGTCTCTTTATAATAATTGGAACCTTGTTTTTCTAACCCACCTGTATTTGGAAACTTAGCTAAAATTAATTGTCCCGCAACTTGCAATTCGCCTTTTGCATCAACATAGTTCACTATTCCATCTTTTCCTATAGACATACTTTGTGCATCAGTAGGTATATTTATTACGCCATTCGCCGTCGCACCTGCACCAGGAGGAGTCCACGCATCAGGAGGAGTTTTAGTTGGATTATTTACACCATATAGATATTTACCGTCTGCATTAACTAAATCACCATTTTTATCCATATAAAAGTTCCCAGCACGTGTATACTGTAGATTTTCAAATCCTGCTCCAGCTTTTTTATCAGCAACAACAAAGAATCCATCTCCTGAAACCGCTAAGTCTAATACTCGGTTAGTAGTTTGCAGTGAACCACCTTCATGCATCGTATCAATTGCAGCGATTTGAGCACCTAAACCGATTTGTTTCGGGTTTGTACCACCTGTCGTAGTTGTTGGTGCAGAAGCACCTGCGCTTGTTTGTGAAAATACATCTTTGAAAACAACGCGACCTTTTTTGAAACCATACGTATTAACGTTGGCGATATTATTACCTATAACATCTAATTTTGTTTGGAAATTTTTAAGACCACTGATGCCTGAATACATTGAACGTAGCATAACTTAATTTTCTCCCTTCGATTTTAGAGTGTACTGCTTCTGTCATTTGGCAGTACTAAGGCACCCATAAGAGGTCCTGCCTTATGTCAGCACAATTGTGCCGTCGATATTGGTGAATAATTGATCTTTTGCTTCATTACGATCCATTGCTGTTATTACTGTGGCGTTTTTCGCACTAACTATAAGCGCTGCCTGATCAGTTAAAACAAGCGAATCATTCACACCTTTTGAGCGTGCTTCGAATACTTTTTCAGTAATTCTTTGCCATTGTTTATCATCAATATGAATATTTCGTTCGTTAAGTCGAACTGAAGCGTGTTTACTTATCTTTAACTGTTGGCTACTAGTTGCCTTTTCTAACTCTTGACTAAAGGATTGTTTACTTGTAGGAACACTCGGTCTTGCAATTGACTGTTGCCGTAAAGTTGGTTGAAGTTGTTGTATATGTTGCTGAAATCTTATTTTATCCACCATATATCTTATTTCCCTTGAGCAATGGACACGATTTGATCAGCTGTTACTTCATCACCGTTACTAAGTATATATTTGATTTGTCCATCTTTTTTGGAAACAGATTGGACGGTCGCTTCTTTTGGCGGTTCTTCAGATTCTTCATTATCGTCTTTATCCTCAGTCACTTTGTATGTAATATTTTTTCCGATTAACATACTCGCTTCTACTAGGGATCCCCCGTTACCACTCGTACTTCCATTAATCACTTCTGAAATATTTGATGGTGTTAATTCTTTACCGTCTGCTAAAACAAAAATTACGCCATCTCCGCTGTATTTAACTCGGACTACAGTTCCTGTACCTTCATTAACAATCGGTTTTCCATCTTCGCCTAATTTATCTGTTAATTCATGCCATTTCACATCTTTGCCGATAAATGAATTGAATTCAATTAACTGTGATTGTTGTTGTAATTGAGTTAGGTTTTCTACCGCTGTTGTCATATTCGTCATTTGTTCAAGAGATGAGAATTGAGCCATTTGTGCGATAAATTCTTTATCATCCATTGGGTTTGTTGGATCTTGGTTTTGTAATTGTGTAATTAGCAATTGCAAGAATGCATCTTTACCTAAAGAAGAGTTACCTGTTTGTTTTTTGTTAGATGGTTTTTTGGCAATGTTGTAATCATCTAATATACTCTTTGTATCTGGAATTTTCGTTGTATCTGCCATAAACCTACACCTCCATTTCCATTAAATAATCGCTAAATGTTAGTTCTTCATCTGGCTCGCCATTGTTTTTATCGTCTTGGTCATGTGCTTGTTGCTTAAACGATTGGTTGAATTGATGTTGTCCTTTTTCTTGGCGATTTGCATCACTTAAGGCTTGTGTAACATCAATACGGTCAAGTTGTATATTTTGGTTGACTAAACCTTGTTTTAATGAATTCAACTGACTGTCTAGCATTTCTTTACCAAGTGCTGTAGAGGCTAGCAATCTAGCTGTCATAACCCCATCTTTTTGTACTAGTTCTACGCGAATCGTCCCTAAATTTTCAGGGTACAGTTTGATTAAAAGCTTCGTCATTCCTTGTGCATTTGATGTTTGACTACGATTCATAATTGCTTGGAACTCTTTGACAAACGTTTCAGCCTGGGAAGCCTTGTTTGTTGGTAATGTTAATGTCACAGTTGTGTTAGCTGTACCTTTTGTTTCTGTAAGAGTTGATGTAACACTTTCATTGGCACTGGCATCAGTTAAATTAATCATTAATGGTTGTACATCTTTAGATTTTACTTGACTGCTTGATGCTTGATTTAAGAGCTGTTCTACTCTTGTTGATAAAGTAGACATCCATTCTTTCACTTGAAATACTTGTAATTCTTGATTTAAGACTAAATCTGTTTTAGGTGCTGCAAGCTCAACTAATTTTAAAAATTCCAGAACATCTGAAGCCTGAGTTTGAGAAACTGTTGCACCCTTTTCACCACTTATAGAAGACATCAAATTCTGCATAAATGCAAAAGCATTTTGATCAATACCAGCAAGTAACTCCCAAACATCTTTTGCCTGTGTATCATCACCTGTTAACTTTTGAATCGCAGCTTGTAAATCTTCAACGTTTACCCCTAATAACTCACCTAATTTATCTAGTGAAATACTTTCATTACTTAGAGTAGCTTCATCAATTGAACTGTTCAGCAATTTACTTAAATCTGTTAGAGAAGTTACACCAAGTATGTTTGACATATCTTCCATAGTGATTGACTGTTCATGATCTCCACTAGCACTGCTATTTAGCACTTGTCCAAGTAAACCTTCTAGACCTCTTGATAGATCTATAGATAATCTATTCGACTGATTATTCACCTTATCTATGTTACTTTGCTTACTATTTGTTGTAGCTGAAGTTTGCGGTTTATTCTTATTAGAGGATGACAAGTATTCCGAAAATCCATTGTTAGACGAGCTGGTTGATTTTTTTGATTGACTTCTCGCTTTGGTTGCATCTATTTTTATTGAATCTATATTCATGATTTCACCTCCTTCCGACTAATGGAATTTTTATTTTGCTAACAATGCCGTATATCGGGCAGCATCTTTTGCTGGCATCTTCTCTAATACTTTCGCCAACGTTTCAGGTTTTAAGCTAGCTAGTATTTTAACTGCTTCCGAATCACTCATATTTATGACGACAGGAGCTGCTGCTTTTGGTGTCATTTTTTCAAAGGTTGAAACTATACTACTAAATTCTTTTTGTGTTTCTACTTTGCCCTTTTCTAGCTTATCGATTTCAGCTATTAGTCGATCTTGTTCAATAACAAGTTTAGATTTTTCATTTTTCGAGTCTTCTATTTGACCTTGTAATTGCGCAATTTGGGCTTCTTTTTCTTGAATTTGTGCTTTTAGCTCTACCATTTGTTTGGCATTTTCTTTTGCATCTTTTTCATTTAACACTTTTTCGTTAGTGCTTTGGGCTGTACCACTTGTCCATTCTTTTGCTTTTTCAAAAACATTTACGTTTAATAAATGTGCAACTATCAGGAGAACAGCAGTTGTAAATAGTAATGGTATAATCACCCAATAAAAAAGCCTTTGAAGCGTACTAGGTGCTTTTATTTCCGAAGCTTTTGAATGCTCCAAATTTTTTTTCGCCATGCCATCACCTGATTTCTTTGTTGTAATATGCGACTGATGATAGTTCATCTAGTCGAATTGCTTCAAGTCTTTCTTGTTCTTCTTTAAAAGTTTCAAGATCTTTTTCTTTCATCTTTTCATACTTCCGAAATTCCAACGACTTTTCTAGCAGTTTCTGTTCATGCCACTCCATTTTAGAGCGAGCTTGAATAACCTTTTGTTGCACATCTACTATTGTCTTTTCAAGACTATCAATAAATCTTGAATAATGATGAATTTCATCGATACTAGAACCAGTAGACATTCGTTGTTGTTGAAAACCGATTAGGTCTTCTTTTTTCTTTAGCAGATTATAAAGTTTGGTAGCTACTTCTTCAAAAACTCTGACTGATTCTTTGAAAGCAATTTCTGTTTCATTTTTTTCTTGCTCTCTCACTGTCATTACTTTTTCAAAGCGATATGTATATGCGCTCATTTACAGCCCACCACCATTCGATAAACTGATCAATTCATTCACACTCTGCTGCATACTAACATTATCTAAATAACCTTGTTTCAAAAACGCTGTAATTAGAGGCTCATAATGAATGGCTTGATCAATTTCCTTGGAAGTTCCTCGCTTATAGGCACCTATATTTATCAAGTCTTCTGATTTGTTATACGTATAATAAAGTTCTCGCAACCATTCTGCAGCTTGTACATGTTCTTTAGAAACGATATGATTCATCAAACGGCTGACACTTTTTAAAACGTTAATAGCTGGGTATTGTCCTTTATTCGCCAGTGTTCGATCTAGTACGATGTGTCCATCTAAAATACCTCGAACAGTATCTGCGATTGGTTCATTCATGTCATCCCCGTCTACTAAAACCGTATAGAAAGCTGTTATAGATCCATGTTCATTTGTACCTGTTCGTTCTAATAACTTTGGCAAAATAGAGAATACAGAAGGTGTATAACCTCTCGTAGCTGGTGGTTCACCAACCGCCAAACCAATTTCTCGTTGAGCCATAGCAACACGAGTGACAGAATCCATCATGAGCATGACATTTAGTCCTCTATTTCTGAAGTATTCTGCAATCGCTGTAGCTGTAAACGCCCCTTTAATACGCATCAGAGCAGGTTGATCAGATGTAGCAGCGACAACTATTGAGCGCTTCAAGCCTTCAGGGCCCAGATCGCGTTCGATGAATTCACGAACCTCACGACCACGTTCTCCAATAAGTGCGATAACATTTAAATCTGCTTCTGTATTTCTCGCTATCATTCCTAGAAGGGTACTTTTACCAACACCTGAACCGGCGAATATACCAACACGTTGACCATTACCGACCGTTAACATGCCATCAATTGCTTTTACACCCACTTCAAGGGTTTCATTTATAGGTGGTCTAGTTAAAGGATTCGGTGGGTCCTCATCTGTCTGCACAGTAGCAAGGCCCTTTGGTAAGTTGTGTCCATCAATAGGCAATCCCATTGAGTCCAATACTTTACCAATAAGTTCAGGCCCAACTTTTACTTCTAAAGGTGACCCTGTTCCCTCAACTAAACAGCCTATCGAAATCTCTCTAATTGATGTAAACGGCATGAGTACAACGATTTCATCTTTAAAACCGACAACTTCAGCTAAAATCTCTGTATGTCCATTTTTTGAAGATTGCACATGAATTTTACAAACATCACCAACAGAGCTTTCAGGACCTTGAGACTCAATCATTAGACCAACTACACGAGTTATACGACCATACTTTTTAAATGTTTGTACCGACGGAATATGCACAATCAACTGCGACGCTTTCATCATTTCTGATCCACGCTTTCTAATATTTCTATTAGTTTTAATCGTAATTCATTAAGCTGTTCATCGATACTCACGACTATTCTTCCGTGATTTGTTTCGATATAGCCATCCGTATCATTTAATTCTTCATTTACGAATATCATGAATGGTACATCCACTGGGAAAATGGCAGCTAATTCGTCTCGATGACTTGAAACGAGCTTATGATAAGAAAGTGACACATACAGTTTAATTTCTTTCATCTCTCTTGCCTCTTTTAAACCTCGACGGACCACATTTAAAAACAGCTCTTCATTTTCTTCTAGGGCTGTACCTAAAATGCGAGTTGCTGCATTCATGGCCAGTTCTAAAATGACTCTTTCTTGACTTTCTAGATATTGTTGAGCATTTTCTTGTGAACTGATAGTAGTTTCATTAGCTATATGAACTGCTTCTGACATATTGTCTTCAGCTTTTAAACGTCCTTCTTCTAAGCCTTGCTGAAAAGCTTCATCGTAAGCTTTTTGTTGAAGAATTAGCTTATCTTGTTCCCATTGCTCTTTAGCAAAATCAAGTACCTGCTGTTGTTCTTCGCATTGAGCTAAGAATTGTTGTTGTTGAATAGTAATCTCAGATTGTGCTTCAGCAATAATACGCTCTCTTTCGGCTAAAGCTTCTTCTAAGGAATAATCCTCAACGACTTCTTGCTGATCCTCAGGCAATCTAAACTCGCGTATTTCAATCGTTCTAATTTTCTCTTTGGATGATAGAGTATCATCGAATCGAATGATTCTAGACAATGACGTCATCTCCTCCACCACGAGCGATAATGATTTCACCTGCGTCCTCTAGGCGTCGTGTTACTGCAACGATTCTCATTTGTGCATCTTCAACATCTCTCAGGCGAACAGGTCCCATTACTTCCATCTCTTCTCTAAATGTCTCAGCCATACGTTGGGACATATTTTTGAAAATGATTTCTTTTACTTCTTCGCTCGAAATCTTCATTGAAAGGAGTAAATCTTCATTTTCACAATCACGTATAACACGTTGAATTGAGCGGTTATCCAGTGTAACGATATCTTCGAAAACAAACATACGTTTCTTGATTTCTTCTGCAAGTTCTGGATCTTGAATTTCAAGTGCATCCAAAATAGTTTTTTCTGTTTGTCTATCAACACCATTAAGGACTTCCACAACTGCGTCAACGCCACCAGTTTCGGTGTAATCTTGCGTCACTGTTGATGATAATTTGCGTTCTAATACTGATTCAATTTCACTAATAACTTCTGGCGATGTTGAATCCATCATTGCGATACGTTTCGCTATATCAGCTTGTACCTCTTGAGGTAAAGATGAAAGTATAATACCCGCTTGCTGTGGCTCTAAATATGAAAGTATTAGCGCAATTGTTTGCGGATGTTCATTTTGTATAAAGTTGAAAATTTGAGCAGGATCTGTGCGTCTCGCAAAATCAAAAGGTCTTACTTGTAGAGAAGATGTTAATCGATTGATAATTGTTTGCGCCTGATCCGATCCAAGAGCTTTCTCTAATACAGTTTTCGCATAACCAATTCCACCTTGAGAAATATAGTCTTGTGCGAGTGCAATATTATGGAACTCTTCGATAATTTCTTCTTTTATCTCTGGTTCAACTTTTTTAACTCCTGAAATTTCTAACGTTAAACGTTCTATTTCCTCTTCACTTAAGTGTTTATATACCGCAGCGGACACTTCTGGTCCTAGTGATATTAACAGGAGTGCTGCCTTTTGTTTACCAGATAAACCTTTTTCTTTCCTTGACACAGCTTTTCCCCCCATTAATCTTCAGTTATCCATGTACGTAATAATTTCGCGAAATCATCTGGCTTGTCTTTTGCCATCTTCTCAAGCTGTTTACGTCGTACGGTTGATTCTGTTTCTTTTTCTGTAGAAATATCTTCTACTTCAACTATTTCTTTTTGATCTTCTAGAATCATATTTTCTTCTGTCGCATTTTGTTTTCTAGAACGTAAGATAAAGAATGCTAGTAAAATAATAGCAACTACTAAAATACCGCCAATTACATATACCCACCATGGAATTTTACTTGTCTCTGTTGAAGCTAATTGAGTTTTACCATTCAATTGTTGAACAGTAACATTTATTTTTTCATTGATTTGAGCATTTGTTAATTGTCCAGCTTCGTTTTTATCAATTGAAGTGCGGACGATCGAAGCAAGCATATTTTGAATATCCTGTTGTACATTCGTTGGTAATGTAGTTGCGTCGTCAGCAGTTGGTGGTTCTACCATTACTTGAATACCTAAGTCACGAATTCGATAAGGACTTTCTACGATCTGACGTTTAATACGATTCACTTCATTGTTAATCGTCTCTTCAGTTTTCTCGTAATCTCCATCTCCTGTTGACCCTGATTGATAGTTTGTAAAATTATCAGTAGCATTTTCAGCTTCAGGTTTACCTGAAGCCGGAGCTCCAGTACCAGTAAATGTTTCACTAATACGCTGGGCACTGATTTGGATACCAGTCATATTCTCTTTATCTACTGGTTCAACTAAATTTTCTTCACGTTGTTCCTGGGTAAAATCAATATCAGTAGTCACTACAACAGCTACTTTATCTGCTCCCATTAAAGTACCTAGCATTGTTTGCACTTGGCGTTGCAAATCACGTTCAATTTGCTTTTTAAGTGTCAATTGTTGATTGACATCCGCTCCGCTAGCTCCCGCTATTGCGGTATTATTGGACTGTAAATCGTAATATTCAAAGTATTGATTAGTAATTACGATATTTTCGGGTGTTAGGTTCGGAACACTTTTAGATGCCAGATTATAAAGTGTTTGAATTTGCGTTTCAGTAAATTGATAACCTGGTTCCGTATTCAAAACTATCGATGCACTAGCTGGTTGCTTTGTATCACTAACAAATACACCCTCTTCAGGTAAAGTAATCATTACCTTCGCGTCTTTTACACCTTTAATCCCTTTAATTAAATTAGCTAATTCTGTTTGTATTGAAGCTAATTTCAGAACGCTAAATTCATTATCAGTCATACCAAATCCTGCGTTTTGAGAGAAAAATGAGTAATCTATTTTACCAGATTGCGGAAAACCTTCTGATGCTAATTGTACTAATAGTGGATCGACCTGATTTTCTGGGACTAAAATAGATGTTCCACCTGGTGCAATCTTATATTTTGCCCCTTGAGCATCAAGGGTTTCTTTTATTTTCCCTACTTCAGCAGTCGATAAATCTGAATAAAGTGGCGCATACGTAACTCGAGTTGCAAAGTATGTAATAACCGCTGCGAAAATAATAATTCCAAGAAGGGAACCTATTAACGTACCTTTTTGTGCTTTCGTACGACTTCCCCAAAACCTCGTGGAGTCGGTTTTGATTTTTGTCAGTCTTTCATTCATTTTAAGCCTCCGGTTTTAGTGAATGTTCTAATACGTGGTTAAATCCGCACTAACCGTTCGAATTAAACTGTCATTCGCATAATTTCTTGATACGCCTCTACTACTTTGTTACGTACTTGTAATGCTGTATTCAATGTTACACTCGCTTTTTGAGCAGTAATCATAACGTCATGAAGTTCAACATTATCTCCGTTTATCAACTTTGTTGTCATTTTATCAGAAGCAACTTGACTATCGTTTACAGATTGGATAGCATCTTTAAACATCGCCCCAAAATTTTCCTTTGATTCTGTATGTATCGTTTCAGCAACTCTTTGTGTCATATTTGGTTGAACTGGCTGCGTTACAGATATTTGTGATACTGGCAATTACTCCATCCTCCTTTGTAGAAATTATTTCCCTATTTCTAGAGCTTTTGTTAGCATCGATTTATTTGCATTAAATACCGTTACGTTCGCTTCGTATGATCGTGTAGCCGATATTAGGTTTACCATTTCTTTCAAAGGATCAACATTTGAAGTTTGCACATAACCTTCATCATTAGCATCTGGATGTGTTGGATCATAAATAAGCTTGAATGGTGTTTCAGTATCATTATTAATCCCTGTTACTTTGACACCATTGCCAACTCCTTGTTTACTTGTTGAACCCATTGCCGTATTTAAATAATTTGAAAATTGTCCTTCTTTCGAAGTTAATGTTACTGTTTTACGACGATACGGAACCCACTCGCCATTTTCCATTGTCGCTCGTGTAGTATCGACATTTGCCATATTAGACGAAATGACGTCCATTCTTAAACGCTGAGCAGTAAGAGCCGATCCAGTCGTATTCATACTATGGAAGATAGACAAAATTAGTTACCCCCTTTAATAACAGTTTGTAATGTATTTAATTTACCGTTAATACGGTCAATCAAGGCATTGTAGAAAATTGTGTTTTCAGCCAAACTCGCCTGTTCTTTATCCATATCTACACCATTACCATTTTCTCGGTAGCGTAGATTAGAATAACTATAAACACCTGGTGTCGATTTCTTACTAGTAAAATCAAAATGTTTTTGATCTGTTCTGTTCGCTTGAATATATGTATTTTGTGCCTCAGTTAACATCTTTTTAAAACTTACGTCTTTCGCCTTATAGTTTGGTGTGTCATTATTCGCTATATTTTGAGCGATTGTTTTATTCTTCACCGTAGCATAAGTGAGGCCACTTTCCAAATTACTTATCGTTCCACTAAATAAATCCAAATATTTCACCCCAATTCGATATAAACTACCAAATTTCTTTTTTATTTTCACTATCTAATTGTATTAAAGATGCATCCTAGTGTCTATCCGTATTAGGTTCTTTTTGATGGGTACAAAAACCCATTTTTATCACAATACTCCCCTTTTCTTTCAAAACTTCTAAACCCCTTATCCTATAAGAGGTTAAGGTAATATTCACTATAACAATAGTGTTAATAAAGTTAATACTTCGCGTTATCCACTACTTGTGCCGTTATGAGTTTATAGGTATTTCTTATCTGATCAATATTATTAGAAAGTTAATTTATCCTAATAACAGCAAATAGATTCGTATTCACTTGATATATTTTGTACAATATTCAAATAATTCAACATGATATTACTATAACAGACTTCATATATAATCATAGTTCTTTACTAATTAAATCTAAAAATAACTACCTTTTCATTACTTTCCATCCTTTTTTAACAGTAAAATAGTAACCATATTATATATATTCCTCCCTTACTAAAGAATTATGTTTTTTTATAATATTCAGCTTATTTTGTGAATTAGCTATTTTATTCGGCAATATTTCTGATTTTTCGTTGTCTTTTAAAGATTCCTCAAGTATATATCCATAATTTACTAGGTACAATTATGGATATATATGTATAAAAAAACTATCCCAAAGTCTTCTAAAGACTTTGGGATAGTTAGGTCGAAATTATTAGCGCATTTTGATTTCAGCTAATGCATTTAGGAATTTATTGTTTAATACTTTAATATACGTACCTTTCATACCTAGAGAGCGTGATTCAATTACACCAGCTGATTCTAGTTTACGTAAAGCGTTAACGATTACTGAACGTGTAATACCTACTCGGTCAGCAATTTTAGAAGCGACTAGTAATCCTTCGCTACCATCTAGTTCTTCGAAGATATGCTCAATAGCTTCTAATTCACTGTATGATAATGAGTTGATTGCCATTTGTACTACTGCTTTGCTACGAGCTTCCTCTTCGATTTCTTCAGCTTTTTCACGAAGAATCTCCATACCTACTACAGTTGCACCGTATTCAGCAAGGATTAATTCGTCATCTTCAAAAGTACCAGCTAGACGAGCTAAAATCAAAGTTCCTAGACGTTCGCCACCACCAATAATCGGCACAATTGTAGTTAGACCCGATTTGAAAAGCTCTTTGTTTTCAACAGGGAATGCACTATGTTCATCATGTACATCAAGGTTTGCAACAGTTTCAGAGAAGTCATATAAATTTTGAGTATATTCTTCAGGGAAACGGCGCTCTTCAAACATTTTGTTAAGGCGTTCGTTTTCAATTTGTTGAGTAATTGAAATACCTAGTAATTTACCTTTACGGCTTACGATATATACGTTACTTTCGATGACTGTTCCTAATGTGTCAGCCATTTCTTTAAAGTTAACTGGTTTCCCAGCAGATGCTTGAAGCATTGAGTTAATTTTTCGTGTTTTAGCTAATAAATTCATTTTTATATAGCCTCCTGTAATATTTTCTGCGTAGTTTATTTAATTTTCACAAATTTTTAAATTTTCATACAATAGCTATGATTATAAACTATAAAATAAATTGAGACAAATCTTTGTTCTTCGCAATTTCTCCAAGTTTTTGATCTACGTATGACGGTGTAATATCGATGTGAGCTGGTGCGATATCTGCAGCTTCAAATGACAACTCTTCTAAAAGACGTTCCAAAATTGTATGCAGGCGGCGTGCTCCGATATTATCTGTATCTTGGTTTACAAATGTAGCAATTTCAGCAATACGATCAATCGCTTCTTCTGTAAACTCAATTTCAACACCTTCAGTATTTAGTAATGCCTTATACTGAAGAATTAATGAATGGTCTGGCTCTTTTAAAATACGAACAAAGTCTTCCTTTGTAAGCTTTTCTAATTCAACTCGAATTGGGAAGCGCCCTTGTAGCTCCGGGATTAAATCTGATGGCTTAGACATATGGAATGCACCCGCAGCAATGAATAGCATATAATCTGTTTTGACAGGACCATACTTCGTATTAACAGTAGAACCTTCAACAATTGGTAAAATATCACGTTGAACGCCTTCTCTTGATACATTAGCAGAACCAGAATTACCATTCTTGTTGGCAATTTTGTCAATTTCATCGATAAAGATGATGCCCGTTTGCTCAGCACGCGTAATTGCTTCTTGAGAAACTTCATCAGAATCAATTAAATTATTAGCTTCTTCTATTATAAGTATACGTCTAGCATCTTTTACTTGTAGACGGCGTTTTTTCTTTTGCTTTGGCATTAAGCTTGATAACATATCCCCCATGTTACTACCACCCATATCCATGCCCGCTCCAGGAAACCCACCAAACATAGATGGTGCTTGCTCCGTCACTTCTACAGATATCCATTCATCTTCAAGCTTACCTGCTTTTAAATCTTCTGCAATTTGTGAACGTTTTAAACGTACTTCTGTATCATCTGTAGTTGTTTCTTCTTCTTTCTCGGAATTTTGTCCGAAAAACATTTCGAAAGGATTTGAAGTTGATTGCTTTTTACGCATACTTGGTACAAGTAATTTCACAATTTGTTCATTAGCTAATCTCTCAGCTTGGTCCTTTACTTCTTCTTGTTTTTCTTCTTTCACGAGTCGGTTAGCTACTTCTACTAAGTCACGTACCATCGATTCCACATCACGACCTACATAACCCACTTCAGTAAATTTTGTCGCTTCTATTTTTATGAAAGGCGCTTTTGCTAAACGTGCAATACGTCTGGCAATCTCCGTTTTACCAACTCCAGTTGGTCCAATCATTAAGATGTTTTTTGGGATGACTTCATTTTTCATCTCTTCATCTAAAAGTTGACGACGATGACGATTACGAAGCGCAACAGCTACCGCGCGCTTAGCATCACGTTGTCCAACGATATAACGATCTAAATACTCGGTCATTTGTCTAGGCGTTTGTTGTTGTGTCATAGTTACAGTGCCTCCACGATAATATTATGGTTCGTAAATACACAAATATCTGCCGCAATTTCAAGCGATGCTTTTGCAATTTCCTCTGCAGATAATGTTTCACCAGAGTATTGCTTCAACGCTCGACCAGCTGATAACGCATAGTTACCTCCCGAGCCAATTGCTAAGATGCCGTCATCAGGTTCAATGACTTCACCAGAACCAGAAACAAGTAGTAGTGTTTCACTATTCATTACAAGTAACATTGCTTCTAATTTTTGCAACATTTTATCTCCGCGCCACTGCTTAGCTACTTCGACTGAAGCACGTTGAAGGTTGCCATCAAACTCCATAAGTTTCCCTTCAAACATTTCAAACAATGTAAACGCGTCGGCAACAGATCCGGCAAACCCCGCTAATACTTTACCGTTATAGAGACGACGCACTTTCTTAGCTGTGTGTTTCATTACGACTGCATTACCAAGTGTCACCTGTCCGTCACCTGCCATCGCGCTCTGCCCTTTATGTTGTACTGCAAAAATTGTGGTTGCATGCATTTCAACCATAATAACCCTCCTCCCAATTGTTACGCTCTTGGATGAGCATTCATATATGTGTTTCTTAGATGTTCTTTTGTCACATGCGTATAAACTTGCGTAGAAGATAAATTTGCGTGTCCGAGCAACTCTTGCACGGTACGTAAATCTGCTCCGTTGTTTAATAAATGCGTGGCAAAGGTGTGTCTTAACATATGAGGATAAATATTAGAATGTAATTCTGCATTTTTCATCATATCATTTAATATATAACGAATACCTCTTGCGGTAAGGGCTCCACCTCGCATATTGACAAATAGTTGAGGGTTTTGAAGGCCTTTCATAAGTTTAGGACGTGAATTTGCTAGGTATTGTTGCAATGCCTCAGAAGCAAAATGTCCAAATGGTACATAACGTTCTTTTCTCCCTTTTCCCATCACACGTAAAATGCATATTGAAAAATCAACATCTTTCATTTCAATAGATGTCAATTCACTAACCCGAATACCTGTGGCATACAACAATTCAAGAATGGCTGTATCTCGTAATGACTTCGGATCTTCCCCTTCGTTTGCTTGAAACAATCTGGCAAGCTCTTCTTCATAAAAAAAGCGCGGTAATCTATCTTCTTTTTTCGGATGATAAAGGGCTTGAAAGCCTGCATCATCCAATCCGTATTCTTTATTCAAAAAACGAAAAAAAGAACGGATTGAGGAAATCTTCCTTGAGATAGTTGTTCTTGCTTTTTTTTCTTCGTACAATTTTGTTACGTAAAGTCTGGCGTGTATATATTCAACATCAGCTAAATCTACTACACCTTCTACTTTTAAGAAAGATAAAAATTCATGTAAATCAGATTGATATTCTCGCACTGTTAATGGTGAAAAATTTTTTTCTAATTGAATATAAATAACAAATTGCTCAAGTGCTTGTTCAGATCGTATGTTCATTTGAACACCTCGTCAATAAAAGTTCCAAATTTAACCATCTAACTCTAAGCATTTTTATAAATCAAAAACGATTACTAATCTAGAGCTAATGTTAATCCTAGTTGTTTAAGGCACATATGAGTATAACACACTCATGTGAATTGTTCGACACTTCAGTTCATAAGTCAAAATAAAGTTTTTCTAGAAAAGTTTATTCACGTCTTTTGGATAACTTTGTTACACTTAAATGTATTATTCTTACTGTCAAATTACCACTATTTGTCTCTTCTTTTCAATTATGCGAAATTATCTTCATTTATAAACAAAAAAGCCTTTAAAATTGTAACAATTTTAAAGGCTTAAAACAATTAGATATTTGTAGTATTTTTAAAATTTTGAATAGCAGCCAATGCACGCTCTGCGTGTTTTTCACCGCGTTCTTGCTTCGATTTAATTTTTTCGCCTAGTTTAGGGAATAAACCAAAGTTCACATTCATGGGTTGGAAGTGTTTTGAATCGGCTTCTGTTATATAACGCGCCATACTTCCTAATGCCGTTTCTGCTGGGAAGATTAATAAATCTTTCTCCATTGCAAGATGTGCAGCGTTAATACCTGCTATTAGACCACTACCTGCTGATTCAACATAGCCCTCTACACCTGTCATTTGACCAGCAAAGAAAATGTTTGGACGACTTTTCAGTTGATAAGTTGGTGCTAATGCTTTAGGTGAGTTGATAAATGTATTTCGATGCATAACACCATAACGAACGATTTCCACATTTTCCAAACCAGGGATCATACTAAATACTTCTTTTTGTGCTCCCCATTTTAAATGTGTTTGGAAACCTACTAAGTTATAAAGCGTTCCTGCAGCGTCATCTTGGCGAAGTTGTACAACTGCATGTGGACGTTTACCTGTTCTAGGATCTTCTAAGCCTACTGGTTTCATAGGACCAAATAGCATAGTTTTCGGACCACGAGCAGCCATTACTTCGATTGGCATACAGCCTTCAAAGTACTTTTCTTTTTCAAACTCTTTTAATGGTGCAACTTCAGCGTTAATTAAAGCTTCTTGGAAACGGTTAAATTCCTCTTCAGTCATTGGACAATTTAAATATGCCGCTTCACCTTTATCATAACGAGATTTTAAATATACTTTATCCATATCAATGCTGTCTTTTTCGATAATTGGTGCAGCTGCATCATAGAAATAAAGATATTCTTCACCTGTTAAACCTTGAATTTGTTCTGCTAATGCTTTTGAAGTTAATGGACCTGTAGCAATAACTGTTATACCTTCTTCAGGAATTTCAGTTACTTCCTCATTAATTACTTCAATAAGCGGATGGTTTTTCACTTTTTCAGTTACATAGCCAGCGAATTCGTGGCGATCCACTGCTAGCGCTCCACCTGCAGGAACTGAACTGCGATCTGCTGCTTCTATAATAACCGAATCTAACATACGCATTTCTTCTTTAATAACGCCAACAGCATTTGTTAAGTTATTGGCACGTAGTGAGTTACTACATACTAATTCTGCAAATTTATCTGTGTGGTGAGCAGGCGTTTGTTTAACTGGACGCATCTCATATAAGCGAACTTGAATGCCTCTTTTCGCGATCTGCCAAGCTGCTTCACTACCTGCTAAACCTGCACCGATTACATTTACGATTGTTGTCATACTAATATTACCTCTTTCTTATACTCATCATTGTGATGCTGTTTCTTTGTAGTCACATTTCGTACATTGAATTTGTACGCCTTTTTTCAATTTCTTCTCAACTAATAATTCACTACATTTTGGACAAGGTCTATTAATCGGTTTATCCCATGATACGAAATCACAGTCAGGATAACGATTACAACCATAGAAAATGCGTTTTGTTTTACTCTTACGTTCTACTATTTCGCCTTCTTTACATGTTGGGCATGTTACGCCAATTGCTTTGACAATAGCTTTAGTATTACGGCAATCAGGGAAATTGCTACATGCCATGAATTTACCATAGCGACCTAGTTTGAAAACCATTGGTGAACCACAGTGTTCACAATCTTCACCGGCAGGTTCATCTTTAATTTCAACTTTTTCCATAGCCACTTCTGCGTGTTGTACATGTTTTTCAAAATCTTGGTAGAACTCATCGATGATACTCACCCATTTTGTATTACCTTCTTCAATACTATCTAAATCGTGTTCCATTTTGGCAGTGAACTCGATATTAATAATATCAGGGAAAAATTCTAAAACTAATGAGTGAACAATTTCACCTAATTCTGTAGGTACAAAGCGTTTATTGTCTAATGTGACATAACCACGCTTTTGAATTGTATCCAATGTTGGAGCGTAAGTTGACGGTCGACCTATTCCTATTTCTTCCATCGTTTTAACGAGTCGTGCCTCTGAGAAGCGAGGTGGCGGCTGTGTGAAATGTTGTTTTGGTTCAATATTCAAGGATTTTACAATATCGCCTTTTTCCATTGGTGGTAATAGCTTATCCTTTTCTTCCTTTTGGTCATCTGAACCTTCAATATAAAGCTTCATGAAACCAGGGAATTTCACTTGAGAACCTGTAGCTCTAAAGAATACATCACCATTTTGTAAGTCTGCTGTTACTGTATCTAATACAGCTGATGCCATTTGGCTCGCTATAAAGCGTTCCCAGATTAGACGATAAAGACGGAGTTGATCTCTAGATAAAACAGCTTTTAACTGATCAGGCGTACGCAATGTGCTTGTTGGGCGAATTGCTTCATGTGCGTCTTGCGCTTTTTCAGATTTTTTTGCTTGTTGATCAAGAGGCGTTGTATATTCGTTACCGTATGTTGATTGTACATATTCATATGCTTCTTTTTTCGCCGTTTCAGATATCCGTGTTGAATCGGTACGCATATACGTAATTAAACCAACCGTACCTTCTTTACCAACATCTATACCTTCGTATAATTGCTGAGCAAGCATCATTGTCTTTTTCGCGCGGAAGTTTAATTTACGAGCGGCTTCTTGTTGTAGGGATGATGTTGTAAAAGAGGGAGCTGCATTACGCTTACGCTCACGTTTCACTACTTTTGCAACTTCAAAGTCTTCCCCCTTCATTAGCTTCAAGACATCTTTTACTTGTGCTTCATTGGATAATTTGATCTTCTCTTTACTATTTCCATAATAAATAGCATCAAATTGCTTATTACCTTTTTCAAAGTTAGCTTCGATTGTCCAATATTCTTCAGGCTGGAAGTTTTTAATTTCGTTTTCACGGTCGATAATCATACGTAATGCAACTGATTGCACTCGACCAGCAGATAAACCTTTTTTGACTTTCTTCCATAGAAGTGGACTAATGTTATACCCTACAAGACGGTCTAGAATACGACGTGCTTGTTGAGCATCAACTAAATCCATATCAATAGGACGTGGATGCTTGAATGACTCTTTAATAGCATCCTTCGTGATTTCGTTAAATAATACACGACAGTCCGATTTTATATCAATGTTAAGAGCAGTTGCTAAATGCCAAGCAATAGCTTCTCCTTCGCGATCTGGATCGGCCGCAAGATAGATTTTCTTGGCTTTTTTAGCTGCGGATTTTAAATCTTGTAAAACAGGACCTTTACCACGAATGGTAATGTATCTTGGTTCAAAATTATTTTCCGTATCAATCCCCATTGTACTTCTAGGTAAATCACGTACGTGACCTATTGATGCTTTTACTTTATATTTTTTCCCTAAATATCGCTCGATTGTTTTTGCTTTTGCGGGCGATTCTACTATTACTAAATAATCCGACATGTGAGTTCCCCCTTATAGAGGTGATGTTTCATTTTCTTTAGTTTCACTTGTTAAAATTGAATAAGCATGAAAATATTGTTAAAAACCTTACCATTCAACTATAACTTTTTTTCTCAGCGTTTACAAAAGAATACCTGTTGCAAAATGTATAACAGAAAAGAAACTTTTGCAAGTTATATTTCAACATCAAATAAAATATCTTTCTAATTCTGCTATTATTTGATAACCATTCCAGACTGGTGTAGCACCTTCTGCGAGCAATTTATGAGGTCCTAATGACAGTTTTGATGTGATATCTCCAGGTACAACGAAAATTTCTTTCCCGTGCTCTAAGGCGTGTTCCATTGTACTGGATGTACCACTTTTTTCAGCCGCTTCAGTTACTAGTATAGCCTTTGACATACCGCTAATAATACGATTCCGCATTGGAAAATACCATCGTTTAGGCTCGATATATGGCGGATATTCTGTCATTAATAAATGATCTTTGCTAATTATTTCGGCTAATTTTGTATTTTCTTTCGGATATAGATGAAATAATCCATGTCCAAGAATTGCGATTGTTTTACCTCCGTTTGCAATTGCACTTTCATGCGCCATTCGATCAGCTCCCTTCGCTAGGCCGCTGATGATGATATAATCGTGTTCAACCAATGCCGGTATAATATACTGTAATGCATTTTCTGTATAGGTTGTCGCCTTTCTAGAACCAACTATAGCAATCTTACGTTTATTTACTAGTAAATCTACTTTTCCTTTTACATAAAGACATACAGGAGGATCATATAATTCGAATAACTCTTTAGGGAATAAGGGATGAAAGAACGGGATTGGGGTAATCAATTTTTGCTCATAAGCTAGGAGTAAGGGAGTTTCCATTGCTTCTATATAAGCAGCTTTTAATCTAGTAGCTTTTTCATAGGAGAGATTTAATAATTGTGCAATTTTTTGTGAGGATATTTGTTCAAATCCTGCAAGTTCTATATCCTCTTTAAACAAAGGTGCTAACCTATTTAGTGGTACAGGAAATACATAATGCAATGCTAAGAGTCTCTGCGTCAATTGTGCTTCATTCATCATTGCCCTCCATTCATATAACTACTTAAAAGGTGTAGCATTGTCTATTAAGACTTTGCTACACCTTCTATATTAATGGGTTTTACATTTTTCGTATAAACCATGTTCTTTAATAACTTTAATAAATGTTTCACCGATAACAGATGGTGTTTCTGCTACTTGGATACCAGCGGCATTCATTGCTTTAATTTTGTCAGCAGCTGTGCCTTTACCACCTGAAATAATGGCACCAGCATGGCCCATACGTTTCCCTGGAGGTGCAGTTTGTCCACCAATGAAGCCTACAACTGGTTTTGTCATATTCGCTTTGACCCACTCAGCTGCTTCTTCTTCTGCAGTACCGCCAATCTCACCAATCATAACGACACCATAAGTTTCAGGATCTTCGTTGAATTCTTTTAAAACATCAATGAAGTTAGTACCGTTAACTGGGTCGCCACCAATCCCAACAGCAGTTGTTTGACCAATACCTTCTTGAGAAAGTTGGTGAACTGCTTCATAAGTTAATGTACCAGAGCGAGATACAACTCCTACATGGCCTTTTTTATGGATATAACCTGGCATAATACCGATTTTACATTCATCTGCAGTAATAACACCTGGACAGTTCGGGCCAATTAGACGCGTTTTCTTACCTTCCATATAACGTTTCACTTTAACCATATCTAATACCGGGATATGCTCAGTAATACAAATAACTAAATCTAAATCAGCATCTACAGCTTCTAATATCGCGTCTGCTGCAAATGGTGCTGGTACGTAAATGACAGAAACATTACAGCCTGTTGCTTTAACAGCGTCAACCACCGTGTTAAAAACAGGTACGCCTTCTACAGTTGTACCACCTTTACCCGGCGTAACTCCTGCTACAATTTTTGTACCATATTCTAGCATTTGCTTTGTATGGAATAGAGCCGTTGACCCTGTAATCCCTTGTACAAGTACTTTAGTTTCTTTATTAATATAAACGCTCATTTCAAGTCCCCGCCCTTCTTAGCCTACAAGTTCTACAATTTTTCTTGCACCATCAGCCATTGAATCCGCTGTAACGATATTAATACCTGATTCATTTAACAACGCTTTACCAAGTTCAACATTCGTACCTTCTAAGCGAACAACTAATGGTACATTTAAGCCAACCTCTTTAGCCGCTGCAATAACACCTTCTGCGATAATATCACATTTCATGATACCTCCGAAAATGTTAACGAATATACCTTTTACATTTGCATCAGAAAGGATAATTTTGAAGGCTTCAGTTACTTTTTCAGCAGTTGCACCGCCCCCAACGTCCAGGAAGTTTGCGGGTGATCCGCCATAATAACTAATTGTGTCCATTGTAGCCATAGCAAGTCCAGCACCATTGACCATACAACCAATGCTACCGTCTAATGAAATATAGCTTAAATCATATTTTGAAGCTTCAATTTCCTTTGGATCTTCTTCTTCGAAATCTCGTAATTCAACAACATCTTTATGACGATATAAAGCGTTTCCATCAAAGTTGAATTTTGCATCTAACGCCACTACGTTACCATCCCCTGTCACAACAAGCGGGTTGATTTCTAAAATAGAAGCATCTTTTTCAGTAAATGCTTTATAAATCCCAAGCATAAGTGTTGCAGCTTTATTTATTAATTTGTCTGGAATATTCATATTAAACGCAAGACGACGCGCTTGGAAACCTGTTAGTCCGATAGCTGGATCAACTATTTCCTTGAAAATTTTCTCAGGAGTTGCTTCAGCAACCTCTTCAATGTCCATCCCGCCTTCTTCAGACCCCATCAAAGTAATTCTAGAAGTTGCACGATCTACTACAAAACCCAGATAGTACTCTTTTTTAATATCAGAGCCTTCTTCTATGTAGAGGCGTTTGACTTCTTTACCTTCTGGACCAGTTTGGTGAGTGACCAGGATTTTCCCTAATAATTCTTTCGAATACGAACGTACCTCGTCCAAATTTTTGGCAATTTTAACGCCACCTGCTTTACCACGTCCACCTGCATGGATTTGAGCCTTAACAACGACTACACTTGTACTTAATTCTTTTGCTACTTTTACAGCTTCCTCTGGTGAAAACGCTACTCGGCCATTTGGAACTGATACCCCGTACTGTCTTAGAATTTCCTTTCCTTGGTACTCATGGATATTCATCTAACTTCCTCCCATCAAAATCCCATAGAGTTTTACTATTACATAACCATTGTATATAATCTGATTCACTATGTCTACATTCTTGTTATTTCGACTTTCACCTTTAGTTATCCGCAAATTCGCTCGAAATATACATATATCAATGTTTTGACCGTGACTAATCTCGACTTTTTTTACCTATTATTTTGAATTTTCATAACCTTTATCTAAACGGTAAATAAATGCAAATACTTCAGCAACAGCTTGGTAAAGCTCTTCAGGAATCGACTCATTTAAGTCAAGCTGGCCTAATAATTGGACAAGAGTTGGGTCTTCTTGAATAGGAATATCGTTATCTCTTGCTTGTTCTAAAATATTTCCCGCTATTTTCCCTTTTCCTTTGGCTACCACTTTCGGAGCTTCAAATCCACCCGGATTAAAGGAAAGGGCAACAGCTTCTTTCCGTTCATGTTGTTTTGCTACTGTCATATTCGGATATCAACTCCCCCGTTATCATCCTTGGAAGTTTTTGCTGTTAGCGTTGTTTTCACTGGTTGATTTTCTACGAATTTTTTCATAAAGACACCTGATAATTGATAATCATGGGACGATAATCCTTTTTTTAATGCTGTTTTAAGTGGCTCTGCTAACTCTTTTAACTGATGATTCTCATTGTAAACAGTTACTGTGACGACGCGATTCTGAACCTGCATATCAACTACCGTTTCTTGGAGTGAATTCAATTGCAAATAAAATAATATCCTCGCATAATCCGCATCAATTTTACCATTGTCCTTCATACGACCATTCCACTGCAAAGTAGCATCTGTTTTCCTCCCAAAAAACTCCAATGGCATTTGCATGATCAGTTGATGTTGAGGCCCATTTTCTCCTGATAAGTATTGCATGCCATTCATACGAGCAACGATTTGCTCAGCCACTGCTTTTGTAGCATTTGAGGCAGTTGGATCTTGTAACAATGACAATAACTGTGGTTTCAATTGCCCAGCAAGTTGCTGCATATCTGCTGTTTTATCTAGTAATTTTGCTTCATAGCTTAATCCTAGGTGTTGCAAAGTTTGTTTCATGGCAGATTCTAAAGCTTTGCTATCAATTGCATTATGCACATTCTGCTCAGCTTGCGATACTAGTTGCTGAATGAAAGGTTCCGCAGACTTACTAGTGATTTGTGTCAATCCTCTAAGTGTCATGTCATCAGTCGTTGTATTTGCCACATTCATTAAAGTCATTAGATGTTGTTTAGCTGTTATATTTTGTTCATCGACTTTGAAAGGCTGTTGTTCTGCTATTTGGCTAAATGCTTGCATTAACTGACCTTGTAACTCCTTGATCAAAACTTGTATAGATTGAGGTGTATTGTTTGAAAGTGAAAATTTCCCAAGGGTATTAATAAGGATTTCTTTCTGTGATGCTGATAATAAACTTTGAGATTCAATAGATACCTTTAGCTGGGTGATAAAGTCTGGCATATCTTTTTGATTAACAGACTGAATACTTTGCAGTAATTGCGACGTAGAAGGTGCTGAAATGCTCATTTGACTCATTCTCCCTAACTGACCCTGCAGATCCCTCACAAACGTTGACAACGCCTGCTGTGACGATTGAGCAGCATTGAATTTCATCAAATTCTGCTGTAGCTCTGCTCTTTGAGAATCTGTCAAATTGGCGTTACTCGTAATAGCCGTTTGTAATTGAGAGAGAAGTTGTGTAGCTTCCTTTGGTGTTGCCGTTTGAATTTGTTGTAATAAATGTCCAATTGAGTTGGAATACGGTACAGATGGCCCTCGCAAAGCAGTTGCCGACCAATTAAAAATATTCGCGTTTTTCGGTAAGATACCTACCTCTTTTAGCATTTGTATTAGGATATTTTTATCAGCAGATGATATATTTGCATCTGTTAGAGATTGAATAATTTTCGCTAAAATCGCACCACCTGTTTCCGTTTCAAACGGTTTAGCTAGCAATTGCAATTGTTGTAATAATTGGTCGCGAATAGCTGGTGATAAGGTAGTATCCTGTTGTAATAGTTGTCGTAAAGCATCAATTGTTTGTGTAAAACCTTGTTTCATCCCACCTTGAATAAGTGCTTGGAACGTGTCTTGTTTCATTGGCATTTTCAAGTCAATTATTTTTTGCAAAGCATGTAAGGCATCCTTCATCGTAACACCAGCAGGTAATTGTTTTACCAACTGTTCTGCTTGCGTTAACTGTTCTTTGGACATCGGTACGTTTTCCTTTAAGAAATAGGCTGCAATTTGTTGCATTTCGGATGTCTTCGGAAGTTGCATAGAATCTAATAATTGATTAATTTGTTGTGTCAATGTTCCTGTTTGATTGATCGGACCTGATACGACTTTAAGTTGTAAGTCTGGCTCTATTCCTGTTACTTGAAAATAGTGTGCATTACCAGCTTGCATTGGCATTTCTAACTTTGCCATAAAACGATGGCCACCTAGCTGCACCTCTGCTTGGTTGTCAGGGAACAGCTGTTTAATCGTACCGTGAAATACTTGACCTTGTTTTAAAGACACTGGCTGTTGTGTGTTTATACTTTGATTTTGTTGCATTTGTATGGACGAAAACGAAGTATAAGCCAATACTCTTCACCCTTTCTTATGAATCATTGATTTGATTGGTTCAAACGTTGTTCTATGAATGTCTGTAGGGCCAAATTTACGTAAAGCCTCTAAATGTTGTTTTGTACCGTAACCTGCATGTTGCGCAAAACCATATTGGGGATATTTTACATCCATTTCTTCCATATAGTTATCACGTGCTGTTTTCGCCAATATAGAAGCCGCTGCTATAGCTAAGCTTTTGGCATCGCCTTTTATAATAGAATCTTGTGGAATATCGATCGGTAAAGTCATTGCATCCGCTAAAACAAAATCTGGTTTTACTTGTAGCGTCTCTATAGAAGCTTTCATGGACTGTTTTGTCGCTTCGTAAATATTGAGGTCGTCAATTACTTCTGCAGGTTGAAAATGTATAGAGGTTGCGATAGCACATTCCATAATTTTCGCCATAAATGATTCTCTAGTTTCTTTTGATAACTGTTTGGAATCATTTAACCCAACAAGCTCCGGACAATCCTTAGGTAAAATAACAGCTGCTGTAACAACAGGACCCGCTAACGGGCCTCTACCTGCTTCATCCGTACCTGCAATATTTGCAGTAGGGTGTGTGCGGTAAGAATTATCGAATTCCAGTTTCTCCTCATGCTCTGCTATTATTTTGTCTAATTTCGCTTTTTTTCGAAGCCATTGTTGCCATACTTTTTGTACGCCTAAGCGTTCATCCGATTCTATTTCTGCCATCCAAGATTGGTATTGCTGCTCATTATTTAATGCTTCTTTAATGTCTTTTATCGTTTTCAAAACTCAAACTCCCTTTTGTATCTATTTATACTATCGGCACTATTTCTAAAAAATCTAGAAAAAAACCTTTTTCACCATGAGGTAAAAAAGGTTAGTTTTTATTCTTCGATTATGTCTTCTACAAAGTCAAATGTTAGCTTACCTAATTGCTGGTTACGAATATCTCGTACAATTAGTTCTGCAACTTGATCGTAGTCAATTTCACCACCAGTAGCGAAAACTCGACGTAATTGACCAATATGATTATATGTCTCTTCAAGGTTTTCACTGACTTCTGTTAATTTATAACGTTCTTCCATACGGCCTTTATAATGCTTACTCAAAAAGTTTAATCCGTATACTGCCAAATCATCCATGTTTGTAATGGTATCCTTAATAGCCCCTGTTAAAGCAAGTTTATAACCTACCTCTTGATCTTCAAATTTCGGCCACAAAATTCCGGGTGTATCTAACAGTTCAAGCTCTTTACCAAATTTGATCCACTGTTGTGATTTCGTTACCCCAGGTGTATTTCCTGTTTTAGCAATATTCTTTTTAGCAAGTCGATTAATTAATGTCGACTTGCCAACGTTTGGTATACCTACAATCATCGCACGAATTGCACGAGGTTTCATACCTTTTGAGCGCATACGATCCCATTTCTCTTTTAATAACTCTTGTGCGGCCTTTGTTACTTTGTTAAGGCCTTTTCCATCTAATGAATTAATAGCTACAGCTCGGTGCCCTTTTGATTCAAAATAATCTATCCATTTACGCGTTTGAATTTCATCAGCCATATCTGCTTTGTTCAAAATAAGTAAACGCGTTTTTTGATGTATTACTTCATCTAGCATTGGATTTCTTGAAGATAATGGCAAGCGCGCATCAATCAATTCAAAAATAATATCAACCAATTTCAGTTTTTCAGTTACTTCACGACGAGCCTTCGCCATATGTCCCGGAAACCATTGAATGGTCATGTGTTTCACTCCTGTTCGTTATTTCACGGTACCAATTTGATCAAAAGGCCAAAAAACAATATTTGTTTTACCGATAATATCATCTATTTTTACAATCCCTATATGTCGACTATCTTTACTATATCGACGATTATCTCCCATTACAAAAACATAACCATCTGGAATTTTATCCAGCTGTTCGATATCCGCAAGTGTAAAGTCTTCAGTTAATGTACCTTCATCTGTAATTTCATCTTTATATTGTTGTAAGTAAGGCTCATCAATTGCCTTGCCATTGATATAAAGTTGATCATTTTTATATTCTAGCTGATCTCCTGGTAAACCAATAATACGTTTAATATAATCTTTCTTTTCCGGTGCGTGGAATACAACTATATCAAACCGGTGCAAGTCACCAATTTTATAGCCAATTTTATTTACAATCATGCGGTCGCCATTTTCAAGGGTTGGCATCATAGACTCGCCATCTACTACAATCGGCGTGAATAAAAAATAACGAATAATTGCAGCTAATGCAAAAGCAATTACTAATGCCTTTGTCCATTCCCATAACTCATTTTTCTCTTTTTTTGTTTTTTCCATTTCGATGTCCCCCTTGACTATTCTGTTCTTATTGTACAAGGATTTATCATTTCAAGCAAAAAGAAAGAGAGCTTGTAATACAAGCTCTCTCTTCGGCAAAAAAATGTATTATCGAATTTCTTTAATACGAGCCGCTTTACCGCGTAAGTTACGTAGGTAGTATAGTTTAGCGCGACGTACTTTACCGCGACGTACTACTTGTAAGTTAGCGATTTTTGGAGTGTTAACTGGGAACGTACGCTCAACACCTACGCCGTAAGAAATTTTACGAACTGTAAAAGTTTCGCTAATACCGCCACCACGACGTTTAATAACTACACCTTCGTATACTTGGATACGTTCGCGAGTTCCTTCGACTACTTTAACGTCGATTTTTACAGTATCTCCAGCGCGGAACGCAGGAATGTCTGTGCGAAGTTGTTCTTTAGTGATTTCTGTAATGATGTTTGACATTATATTCTCTCCTTAGACAGATGTTCTTGTAACTCCTCTTGATGATACAGCGGAACACCGTAATTCGGCATTTCTCATAGAAATGCATTTTTAATATTATCATATTGTGTGATACTATGCAATAATTATTTACCCAATTTTAATAAATTCAAGTATTTTTGTTGCTTTGGATTTAACTCCATTTTATCAAGCAGATCCGGGCGTCTCTCAAACGTTCTTTTTATTGATTGTTGCTCACGCCATTCGTCAATTTTCGCATGATTCCCAGAAAGTAAAACATCTGGCACTTTCATACCACGGAATTCAGCAGGGCGAGTGTAATGTGGGTGCTCTAGTAAACCAGTTGAAAAAGAATCTAATACAGGGGAATCATTATTGCCTAAAACCCCAGGTAACAGGCGAACGACACTATCAATCACTGTCATTGCCCCCAGCTCACCACCTGTTAAGACATAATCCCCAATAGAAATTTCATCCGTTACAAGATGCTGACGAATTCGCTCATCATAGCCTTCATAATGGCCACAAAGGAAGATTAAGTCTTCTTCTTGCGCTAATTCCTCTGCTTTAGCTTGTGTATAGCGTTCTCCTTGTGGACACATCAAAATGATACGCGGCTTTTTACCTTCGCTTACAAGCGCTTCTACGGCGTTAAAAAGGGGTTCTGGCTTTAATACCATACCAGCCCCACCACCGTACGGATAATCATCTACTTGGTTGTGTTTGTTAATCGAAAATTCACGGAAATCTGTTACACCTAAAGTAACAGCTCCTTTTTCTTGAGCTTTTTTTAAAATAGAAGAACCAAATACGCCTTCAAACATATTCGGGAATAGCGATAATACGTGGATATTCATCATGATAACAAACCATCCATCACATGAATAATGATTTTCTTCTCGTCAACATCGATTTCTTTAATGACATCG
This sequence comes from Viridibacillus sp. KH_047, assembly GCF_057838945.1. Classification (NCBI taxonomy): domain Bacteria; kingdom Bacillati; phylum Bacillota; class Bacilli; order Caryophanales; family Caryophanaceae; genus Viridibacillus; species Viridibacillus sp. KH_047. The sequence continues at coordinate 3,219,150 of NZ_CM174479.1, forward strand.
TCTATTACCGGAATATATTGATCCTTACCATTAACACCTTTTAGAGTCCAGACATCATTAGCACCGGTTTCGAAAATCTCTTTTACTTGTCCAATTTCTGTACCCTCTTCATCAAAAACAGTACAGCCAATGATTTCATGGTAATAGTATTCATCATCTGCTAATTCACTTAGTTGCTTTTCTGATACTTTTAAAATACCGTCACGGAAGTCTTCTACATCATTAATATTTGGATAGCCTTCAAACGATAGTAGAATGAAGTTTTTGTGAGCACGGGCTGATGCGATTGTTAGTCGTAATGGTTTTTTAGAATCTTTTTTAAACAGTGCAATTTGTTCTCCTACTACATAGCGTTCTTCAGGGAAGTCCGTTTGTGAGATGACACGCACCTCACCTCTTATTCCATGTGTATTAACGATTTTACCTACGTTATACCATTCCATCTAAATCACCTCTTAATAAATATGTGAACATCCTCAATACATTATTAGAGGATTAATTTAATTTTAATCGTAACAAAAAAGGAAGGAACTAAAGCTCCCTCCTTTTTGACTAATCTAGAATATCGACATATGTCTTCTTCTTATGATGACTGCCCGCTGCTGAATAAACAATTGTACGCATCGCTTTTGCAACACGGCCCTGTTTACCAATTACTTTTCCCATATCACTAGGGTGAACAGAAAGTTTATATACAATTCGATTCGGACTCTCCTCGGTTGTAATACGAACTTCTTCTGGATAATCGACTAAAGGTTTAACGATTGTTTCAATCAGCTGCTTCATGCTGTCACCTCCGATTATTTACTGATTTTTGAGTTATGGAATTTTTCCATAATGCCTTGTGATGAGAACAAGTTGCGTACTGTATCAGATGGTTTTGCACCATTTGCTAACCATGCTAATGCTTTTTCTTCATCAATCTTAACTTCTTCTGGAGTAGTTAAAGGATTGAATGTACCAATTGTTTCAATTGAGCGGCCGTCGCGTGGTGCGCGAGCGTCTGCTACTACAATACGATAGAAAGGAGCCTTTTTTGCCCCGATACGTTTTAAGCGAATTTTTACTGCCATTTTTAATTGCACCTCCGAATAGTTTCACACAAGATAGTATAATAGCAAGCTTTGGATTGTTTGTAAAGTGTTTTTTCTTAACACACTAATTTTTAGTTTAAAAAATTATTTAAACAGTGAATCCAAACCAGGAAGTTTCATTTTTTTCTTCCCTTTTTGCGTCATACCCGTCATTTGTTTCATCATTTTCTTCATATCTTCAAATTGTTTTAAAAGTCGGTTTATTTCTTGAACAGAGCAACCTGAACCTTTTGCAATTCGTTTTTTACGACTTGAGTTGATGATCTCAGGATTCGTTTTTTCAGCTGGCGTCATCGAGAGAATAATGGCCTCAATATGACCAATTTGTTTATCATCGATTTTCGCATTTTCTAAGCCTTTAATTTTATTGGCACCTGGAAGCATTTTTAGAATTTCATCCAAAGGTCCCATTTTTTTCACTTGGCTCATTTGATCTAAAAAATCATCGAAAGTAAAGCTCTGTGTTCTGAACTTTTCTTCCATTTCTCTTGCTTTTTCTTCGTCAACGTTCGCTTGCGCTTTCTCGATTAAGGACATCATGTCGCCCATACCAAGAATACGTGAAGCCATACGCTCTGGATGGAATGGCTCTAAAGCATCCATTTTCTCACCCATACCAACGAATTTAATTGGTTTTTCTGTAACAGAGCGGATTGATAAAGCCGCACCACCACGTGTATCCCCATCTAATTTCGTTAGAACTACACCCGTAATACCTACTGCTTCATTGAAGCTATTAGCTACATTAACCGCATCTTGACCTGTCATAGAATCGACAACTAAGAAGACTTCATCTGGTTCTCTTAATGCACGAATGTCTTTCAATTCTTGCATTAAGTTTTCATCAATATGAAGACGACCTGCTGTATCGATTAATACAACATCATGATGCTCTTCCTTTGCATGTTCCAGCGCTTGGCGGACAATATCCACTGGAGATATTTCTGTACCAAGAGCAAATACCGGCAAAGATAGCTGATCACCTAATGTTTGCAATTGCTTAATCGCTGCTGGACGGTAGACATCCGCTGCTACAAGCAATGGTTTACGATTGTACTTTTTGCGTAAAACATTAGCAAGTTTACCAGTAGTTGTTGTTTTACCGGCACCTTGTAAACCTACCATTAAAATAACAGTTGGTGGTTTTTGAGAGAACTTAATAGGACTTTGTTCGCCACCCATTAATTCTGTCAGTTCGTCTTTTACGATTTTAATAACTTGTTGACCGGGTGTTAGACTTTTCATGACGTCTTGACCGATTGCTCGTTCACTAACGCGCTTAATAAAAGATTTTACAACTTTTAAGTTAACGTCCGCTTCTATCAAGGCAAAACGGACTTCACGCATCATTTCTTTAACGTCTTGTTCCGTCACTTTTCCTTTGCCTTTAATCTTCGAAATCGTACCTTGGAGTCGCTCCGCTAATCCTTCAAATGCCATGCATGCCGCCTCCTAATCCCATTGCTTTAACTGTTCAATAAGTTCTAGCCACACAGTTTGCGAGGCACTATTGTCAGTAGTTTTTTTTGATAGCTCTGCAATTATTTGTTGTCTGTTTTGAAATTTCTCGAATAATCGAAGTTTGTCTTCATATTCTTCAAGCATCGCTTCTGTTCTACGAATATTATCGTAAACTGCTTGACGCGATACTTCATAAGCTTCAGCAATTTCACCAAGAGAATGGTCATCTAAATAATAAAGTTGCATATAGCTACGTTGTTTATCAGTCAACAATGCTTGATAAAAGTCGAAGAGAAAGTTCATGCGTGTCGTTTTTTCAAGTAGCATAAGAAATCTCTCCCCTGTTTTACACATTCTTTTAGTATCATAAGGAATAATCGGAATTCTGTCAAGTAAATATACTTGTCTAATTACATTTTAGTCCTCATATAAACCTAAGTTTAAATAGACGAAAAATGCATAGCCAAAAAGCTATGCATCGTTCATCTATTTATTTATTGCTCGTTTAATTCCTCTTCTTTTGCTAGCTGTTGATCAAGTGCGTCAGCAAATAAGCCATATACATAACGTTCTGTATCAAACGGTTGTAAATCGTCCATTTTCTCACCCAAACCAACAAACTTTACTGGAATATGCAATTTGTTACGAATAGCAAGTACAATACCACCTTTTGCAGTACCATCTAGTTTCGTTAATACAATACCTGTCACGTTTGTTGCTTCTTTAAATGTCTGCGCCTGTACTAGTGCATTTTGACCAGTAGTTGCATCTAAAGCTAATAAAACTTCATGCGGAGCATTCGGAATTTCCCGGGAAATTACACGATGTACCTTTTCTAATTCATTCATTAGATTAACTTTATTTTGCAGACGTCCAGCTGTATCACAAATAAGCACATCCGCTCCACGGTTTTTGGCTGCACGAATGGCATCATACATTACTGCAGCAGGATCAGACCCTTCTGCTTGCTTAATAACTTCCACATCAACACGGTCTCCCCAAACTTGAAGTTGATCAATCGCACCTGCACGGAACGTATCACCTGCTGCAAGTATTACTGATTTTCCTTCTTGTTTTAGGCGATGCGCCAATTTTCCAATTGTTGTTGTTTTACCAACACCGTTAACACCAACAAAAAGAATAACTGTTAATTCACCATCTTGTATATTTAACTCGATTGACTCTTCATCACTAGATTCGTAAATTTCAACAAGCTTTTCTGAAATAAGTGATTGAATACCGCTCGTATCTTTAATGTTTTGACGTTGAACTTCAAAGCGTAATTTATCCATTAGCTCCATTACAGTTTCAAAACCAACGTCCGCTTGTAGTAATAAGTCTTCCAGTTCTTCAAAGAAATCTTCATCTACTGTACGGTAACGAGCTACTAAATCGTTCACTTTTGATGTAAATGAATCACGTGTTTTCTCTAAACCCGCTTTGAATTTTTCTGTAATAGAAAATGCTGAGAAGCCCCATTTTGATTTTTTCTCTTCTTGAGGTTCTTCCACTTTTACAACTTCAGTAGTTGATTCTTCAACAACAATTTCTTCTTTAGGTTGTGATTTTCCCTCTTGATGAGCTTGTTCAGATGCTATAGGTTCTTCTACAACTTCTGGAGTAATTACAGTTTGATCAGCTACTACTTGCTCTGTAGGTTCTTCTACATCGTCAACCTGTTGTTCAACGATCGTCTCTACCGTTTGTACTTCAAGCTCTTCAGGCTTCGCGCCCATTAGTTTTTCTTTCATACGCTTTAAAAAGCTCATTGTTATTCGCTCCTTTGTCCTACTAGAACAGGTTCTTCTTGTTCTAATTTCACTGATACTAGTTTCGATACACCTGATTCTTGCATCGTAATACCGTACAATACATCCGCGCCTTCCATCGTACCTTTACGATGCGTGATAACGATGAATTGGGTTTCTTGACTAAATTTTTTCAAATACTGACTATAGCGAGTAACATTCGATTCATCAAGAGCAGCTTCAACTTCATCTAGTATACAGAATGGTACAGGTCGCGTTTTTAGAATAGAAAACAGTAGCGCAATTGCCGTTAAAGCACGTTCTCCACCTGATAGTAAGCTTAAACTTTGTAATTTCTTACCCGGTGGTTGAGCGACAATTTCAATCCCTGTTTCAAGTATATCGTCAGGCTCAACTAGTTGTAAATCAGCATGCCCACCACCAAATAATTCTCGGAAAACAACTTGGAAGTGTTCACGGATTTTCAAGAATGTTTCGTTAAAGCGTGTTGACATTTCTTCATCCATTTCACGAATTGCTTCATGCAATGTTTCTTTCGCTTCCATGAGATCTGATCTTTGTTCCGTTAAAAAAGTATGTCGTTCTGAAACTGTTTCGAATTCTTCAATTGCATTTAAGTTAACGGGACCTAATTCTATAATAGATTGTTTTAATAATTTTACTTTTCTTCTTGATATCTCAACATCTATATCTTCATTTAATTCTCGGATGGCTTCGTCTAAAGAGAGCTCATAGTCTTCAGCTAGTTGGTCTAGTAAAGCTTGCTTAGAAAACTCCAGTTGAGACAGTTTTACATCATAATTGCGCAAGCCATCTAATAAACCTTTATGCACTCGTTGTAATTCCTTCAGTTCGACTTCACAGCTATCCAAAGTAACTTGTAGCTGCGTTCTTTCTTCCTTGCTTGTTGCAATGGTCGAAATTAGGTCCGTCTTTTTCAACTGCCAAGTAGTAATGTTTGCAGTTATTTCTTCATCAGACGGTCCATTTTGACTTTCATCATTCGTTAGCCATTTGATTTCTTGACTAATGTTATTGACTTCCAACTTCGCCTTGTCATATTGCACGGTTACTTCTTCAGAAGCTTGTTTTAGTTGCGTTACTTGTTCTTGAATTACAGCAAGCTCTGAACGCTTCTCTGCATATTGTTCTTTCAATGCATCTTGAGCTGTTTCACTCTGTACTTTAAGTACGTTTAATTGTTCTATTGTCGCATTAATCTCAGCAAGTTCTTCCGTTAACTCTTGCAAACGTTTTTTAGCAGAAATCTGATTTTCTTGTAAGTTTGAAGAGCGATCGGTAGCATCTTCTTTTTCAGTAGCTACTAAAGTAACACGTAAAGCAAGTCGTTTTGTCGTTGCTTCTAATTCACGGAAATGCCCACTAAGTTCAAATTCTTCATCACGTAACACTTCACCTTGCTTACGTAAGTCCTCTAGTAGAAGCGTTTTAGCAGAAACAAAGTTTTTCTGCTCTGCAACAACTTTTTCAGCTTGTTCAATTGTTTTTTGCATTTGAACAAGCTGACCAGTTAAGTCTTCAAGTTCAGCTTTACGAGTAAATAACGATGTTTGTTGTTTAGTAGAACCACCCGTTAGTGAACCACCGGCATTTACTATGTCCCCATCTAACGTTACTACGCGATAACGATAATTGCATGATTTGGCGATTTGTGTTGCACTCTGTAAATCTTTTGCGACTAATACATTACCTAATAAATTTTCTGCAATCGTTTTGAAGGTTGGATCAAATGTCGCTAACTCATCTGCTGTATTAATAAATGACGGATGAGTTGCAGCCGCTCCAAGTGCATCACGTGATATTTTTCGTGATTTCATTACATTCTTCGGTAAAAATGTTGCGCGACCTGCTCTTTTTTCTTTTAGCCATGCAATTGCTTTTTGAGCATCCTGCTGTGTTTCAGTCACAATATGTTGAGAAGCTGCACCTAATGCTGTTTCAAGCGCTTTTGTATATTCTCCACTTACTTGAATTATCTCTGCAACAGCACCGTGAATTCCAGAGAGTTTTTTATTTTCTCTAGCAACTAAAATCTCTTTTACACCATGGAAAAAGCCTGAGAAGTCTGCCTCAAGTTCCGCTAAAGTTTCTTTTCGAGACTTTAATTGTTGTAAATGCTGATAGCCTTTAAAAAGCATATCTTGTTTACTTTCAAATTGTTTCGTTGCACTCGCTAGCTCCGATTGACAAGCTGAATAAGCAGCCAGTTTTTCTTCTAGCTGTTGCTTTACATCGTTTAATTTGCTTTCAACAACCTGTTGTTCCTTCGTTAACTGAGCTAATTCTTCTGCCATTTCTGACGATTGGTTTGTGATTTTGAACGAAGCTTGTTCTTGTTGTTCTAACTGTTGTGTAATATTTTTGTATTCATTTTTAACCGTTGCTTCCTCATTGAGGCGATCAATATAGGTGTTTTTCCAGTTTTCGATATCTTTTTCGATGTCCGTAGATGAACGATTTAAGTTATCTTCTAGCTGTTTCACACTTTTTTTCAATAATTGAAACGTTTTTTGTCTTATTGTTAATTGTTCTTGTTTATCTACTTGTTGTACGTGCCACTCTCGCTCCGCGATTTGGGCTTTTTCAAGTGATTGCTGTAATTTCTCTAGTTGCGCACTGGCATTATGGCGTTTTTCAGCCATTAATACTTTACGACCTTCCCATCGCTCTACTTCTGAACTTGCTTCGACAAGTTGATGTTGCGATTGGTCTAGTAAATTATCTAGCTTAGTAATTTGTTTTCGAATAGAAGCCACTTGTGACTCTTTATTTTCCATATTGTGTATATGTTCTTGCTCAGTCACCGTAAATTGCTTTTTATCCTGCATAATTGTTTCAAGTGTTTGTTGCAAAACACGTAAATCATGGACGATAACTGCTATATCAATGTCCTTTAATTCTTTTGACATCTTTAAATAATCCGCAGCAGCAGACGCTTGTATTTTCAAAGGCTCGATACGATTGTCTAATTCGTGCAATATATCAAGCACTCGATGTAAGTTATCCTCTGTTTCAAATAATTTATGCTCGGCTTTTTTCTTACGTTGCTTATATTTCAATACACCTGCAGCTTCTTCGAAAATAGAGCGTCTATCATCCGGACGACTGTTTAATATTTCATCTACTCGACCTTGTGAAATAATCGAGAAAGCTTCTTTTCCTAGACCAGAGTCTAAGAACAAATCCGTTATATCTTTTAATCTACATTGTTGTTTGTTTAATAGATATTCGCTATCGCCCGAGCGGTATACTCGACGAGTGACACTTACTTCGTTATACGGGATTGGTAATCGTTCATCCTCGTTGTCTAATATCAATGATACTTCTGCAAAGTTAAGCGGTTTGCGCGAGTCACTTCCAGCAAAAATGACATCTTCCATTTTTGCACCACGAAGAGATTTTGCGGATTGTTCTCCGAGTACCCATCGAATTGCATCCGTTACGTTACTTTTTCCACTGCCATTTGGACCAACGACAGCAGTAACTCCCGGCACAAAGTCAATACCAATACGATCGGCGAAAGATTTAAAACCAATCACTTCAAGCCGTTTAAGAAACAAAATTATACCTCCTGATTGTCAGCTGACTGTTTTTGCAATTCAATCATTGCACTTTGAGCAGCTCTTTGTTCAGCTTCTTTCTTCGATTTTCCGTGACCAACGCCTAATTCGAGTTCATTCAATAATACATGTGACACGAATGTACGATTATGTGCTGGTCCGTTTTCATTAATAATCTCATATTGAAGCACACCCGAATTGGCTTGTTGCACCATTTCTTGTAGCTGACTTTTAAAATCCATCACATGCGAAAAAGCACCGATTTCTACTTTTGGATAAACGACGCGTTCTAAAAATCCAACGACTGTTTCTAATCCTTGGTCTAAATATAGTGCACCAACAAATGCTTCAAAACAGTCTGCAAGAAGAGCTGGACGTTCTCGACCACCTGTTAATTCTTCACCTTTTCCTAGTAAAACGTATTTCCCAAAGTTTAGTTCATTTGCAAAAATAACTAATGATGGTTCGCAAACGATTGCTGCACGCAATTTTGTAAGCTCACCTTCGCTCATTTTCGGGAATTTAAGGAAAAGAAATTTAGAGACAGATAGTTCTAACACTGCATCTCCTAAAAACTCTAGTCGTTCGTTATCTTCAAATAGTTTACGACGATGCTCATTCACATATGATGAATGCGTAAATGCATTGTAAAGTAAACTTGCATTATCAAAATGCAATCCTAAATTATTTAATAATTCCTCAAATTGGAGGCGTGCTTTCTCTGAAATTGCACCATTTTTTTGTGAGAGTCCCTTTTTTTTCATCATCGTCATCAACCTTCTTATCTTCCTTTTGATACTCCTGTTTAGTTTACCTTTTTCTCCTACAATGTGCAAAAGCAAAAAGAGACACTTCCTTCAAAATTATGAAAGAAGTGCCCCTAGCAATGTATAATTAGCCAATTTTGCTTTCGATGAATGATACCGCGTTTCCAACAGTTGCAATTTTCTCTGCATCCTCGTCGTCAATTTGCATATCGAATTCTTCTTCAAGTTCCATTACTAGTTCTACTACATCTAGTGAATCCGCACCTAAATCATCACGGAAAGAAGCTTCTAATTTCACTTCGCTCTCGTCGACACCTAAACGGTCAACAACAACTTTAGTTACACGTTCTATAACAGTTGCCAAATCTGTCACCTCCCCTCAATGATTATACATAAAAAGCCCGTTTGTTCATAGGCATAAATTACATGACCATTCCACCATCTACATGGATTGTTTGTCCTGTAATATAACTTGCATCATCCGACGCTAAAAAGAGTACAACTTTTGCAACGTCTTTTGGATCCCCTAGCTTCGCTAATGGAATTTGTCCAAGCATTTGATCTTTTACTTCAGTAGGCAGTTCATCCGTCATTTCTGTTGCAATAAAACCAGGCGCTACAGCGTTAACATAAATATTACGTGTTGCTAATTCTTTTGCAGTTGTTTTTGTTAAACCAATAACACCTGCTTTTGCCGCAACATAGTTAGCTTGACCTGCATTACCAGAAACACCAACAATCGATGCAACATTAATAATACGACCCGCACGTTGTTTCATCATTTGGCGTGAGACAGCCTTCGTACATAGGAATACACCTTTTAGGTTAGTATTCATTACGTCATCCCAGTCCTGTTCTTTCATACGCATTAATAGATTATCACGGGTTATCCCAGCATTATTTACTAAAATATCAAGACTACCAAAAGTATCTGTTGCAGCTTTCATTAAAGCTGTTACTTCGTCAGCATCAGCTACATTGGCTTGGACTGCAATTGCTTCGCCACCATTTTCAGTAATTTCTGCTACGACTTCTTCAGCTTTAGATTGGCTACCGCTATAATTGACAACAACGCGTGCACCTTGTTCTGCCAATGTTAATGCTATGGCACGTCCGATTCCTCTTGAAGCACCTGTTACAACAGCTGTTTTACCCTCTAGCTTCTTCATGAGACCACTCCTTCGACGCTTCTATAACTTGTTCAAACGTTGCTTCATCATATACACAATACGTTTTCACTTGACGATCTACTTTTTTTACAAGTCCGCTTAATACTTTTCCAGGACCACATTCGATAAATACGTCCACACCTAGGTCAATCATTCTTCGAACAGAATCTTCCCACAATACAGGTGAGTACAATTGTTCGACTAATAGTTGCTGGATTTCAGTTTGTTCAGTTACAGGTTTAGCCGTAACATTTGAGATAACTGGAATTTTAGCATCTTGCATTGCTTTTTGCTGTAAATTCTCCTGCAACTTGCTAGCAGCTGGACGCATTAATTCAGAATGGAATGGCCCGCTCACTACTAAAGGAAGTGCACGCTTTGCTCCTGCTTCCTTCGCCTTAACACTCGCCTTATCTACTCCAGCCTTTGTACCAGAAATTACAATTTGACCTGGGCAATTTAAGTTAGCAAGCTGCACAACTTCTCCTGATGCTGTAACTTCATCCGTCACAACTTTCAACGCATCGCGGTCCAAGCCTAAAATAGCGGCCATAGCTCCTTCACCTGCTGGTACTGCTTCGTTCATAAACATCCCTCGACTATGTACGGCTTGTACGCCATCTTCGAATGACATTACACCTGATGCCACTAACGCTGTGTACTCACCTAAGCTATGCCCTGCAGTGTAATCTGGTGTAATACCTGCTTTTGTCAGTTTATCAGCAATCATTGCACTTGTCGTTAACAATGCAGGCTGCGCGTTGTAAGTCAATGTCAAATCTTCAGCCGGACCTTCAAGCATTAACTTAGATAATGAATAACCTAATAATTCATCTGCCTCATTATAGTAGGCTTTGCACGCTTGGTGCTCAGCCACAAATTCTGCTCCCATACCAACTGATTGTGAACCCTGTCCTGGAAAGATAAAAGCGATTTTCGTCATGATTAGTTCTCCTTTGAAATTGTAGAATCAATCGTTGCACATACGTTGTGTTTAACCATAATATTTGCTTGGCGAATAGCACTAGCAAAAGCATTTGCATTTGACGAACCGTGCGCTTTTACTACTGGTGCTTTTAAACCGAATAATGCGGCTCCACCATACTCTGTATAGTCCATTTTTGTTTTAATTTCTTTTAAATTACTCTTCATCATTAACGCTGCAACTTTTGTTTTCCCTGAAGCCATAAATGCTCCCTTTAACATTGAAAAGATGCTATCAGCTGTACCTTCGATTGTTTTTAACACCATATTACCTGTAAACCCATCAGTCACGACAACATCTGCAGCACTATTTAATAATTCACGTGCTTCAACATTACCGATAAAGTTAATTGGCGCTTCTTGCAATAAACCAAAAGCAGCTTTAGTAAGCTCATTTCCTTTTTTATCTTCTGTCCCGATATTCAATAATCCGACTGTTGGATTTTGAATATTGCGTACTTGTTGTGCATAAATGCTAGCCATAATTGCATATTGAGCTAAGTTTTCAGGTTTTGCATCGGCATTTGATCCTAGATCTAACATATCAAAACCTTTACCATCTAAAGTTGGTAATGTAGTTGATAATGCAGGTCGATCAATACCTTTAATACGTCCTACTACAAATAATCCAGCGGCCATTAGTGCACCTGTATTCCCTGCTGATACGCAAGCGTCTGCTTCACCATTCTTAACTGCTTCTGCCATTTTCACCATTGAAGCATCTTTCTTCCGACGTACTGCACGAACTGGTTCGTCATCACCTTCAATAACTTCTTCACAATTAATCACAGTTAAGCGCTCATGATCTTTTAAGTATGGTTGCATTGCCTGTTGTTGGCCAAATAATTGGATTTCGATATCCGCAGAAGCTTCTAACGCTCTATAAACGCCTTCGATAATGGCTTGTGGTGCATTGTCTCCACCCATGCCGTCTATTGCTATTTTCATTTACTTTTCACCTTTTCCTTTCGTACGGTACATTTCGAACTTACCAGCGAAAACAACTTCATTTTCAACAGTAGAGGTTAACTCGATAAATGTTCGACTTTTGCTGTCATCCTTGCCTGTGACAAGTGCTTTTGAAATTACTCTGTCACCTGCTCGTACTGGTTTCACAAAATGGATTTCTGAATGCACAGTTAGGGCTAAGTCATCATTAATCACTGCTACAGCGAGTGAATTTGCTTGAGCAAATAGATGATGCCCCCTCGCGATACCATTACGCTGGAAGACATGCTCTTCTTTCACGTCAAAAATGGAAAGGGCTCTTTCGTCTAATTCAATATCTATAATGTCACCAATCACTTCATCAATTGGTAAAGATTTTACATCATTTTCAAAATTATGAGCAGCCACACCTTTAATTCGTTCACGTAATTCTGGTATCGATAACTCCATTCTATCTAACCGAATCGTTTGTACGCTCACATTAAATTGACTGGCTAGCTGTTCATCGGTGACGAATGGATTATCGATTATTGTTTGCTGTAATAATTTTTGTCGTTCTTTTTTAGAGTACTTCATTTTTTTCGCCACCTTTCAAAAATTAGCACTTGGTACTAATATCAGTATATAAATTTAAAAAAGAGAATGCAAGAGTTGTTTTTAACTCTTTTTCGCATTCTCTCCCTTTTCAACAAAAATAATTCATATCAATCGATACGATCGCCATTTAATACACCAGACTCTGCTAGCATATTACGTAGCTGCTCACAGTCATCTGCTTGCCAAAATTCTTCAGTTGATAGGAGCTTCTCTGCATCTTGTCTCGCCACTTCTAAGGCTCTGTAATCATGTACGAGATCAGCCATTTTAAATTCAGGCAAACCACTTTGTTTTTTACCAAAGAAATCACCTGGTCCACGGAGTTCTAAATCTTTTTCCGCTAAACGAAAACCGTCATTTGTTTCCGTCATTGAAATCATCCGCTCTTTGCCATCTTCTGATTTTGGGTCTGCCAATAATACGCAATAGGATTGATGCTCTCCCCGACCCACACGACCTCGCAATTGATGGAGCTGAGCCAAACCAAAACGTTCTGCATCATAGACAATCATAAATGTTGCATTTGGTACATTTACTCCAACTTCCACAACAGTTGTTGAAACAAGAACATGCAACTGCCCTTCACTAAATTCACGCATCACCGCATCCTTTTCTTCTGCAGGTAAGCGACCATGCATGAGCCCAACTTTATATTTCTCTCCGAATAATGTAGTCAGTTGTGTGTAAACATCGACTGCATTCTGCACATCTAGTTTATCCGATTCTTCAATTAATGGACAAATTACATATGCTTGTCGGCCCATTGCCAGTTCATTTGTCATTTGGGTTAACACTTGATTAAACTGTTCCTTTTTAGCCCAATTTGTCTGAATTTCTTTTCGTCCAGCAGGTAATTCGTCAATAATTGACACATCCATTTCACCGAAAGCTGTAATCGACAAAGTTCGAGGAATTGGTGTCGCTGTCATGAATAGCACATCCGGACTTTCTCCTTTATCTCGCAAAATACGACGCTGCTCTACACCAAATCGATGTTGTTCATCTGTAATCACAAGACCAAGTTTATGAAATTCCACATCCGGCTGAATTAATGCATGTGTTCCAATTAAAATATCAATATCACCGTTTTTTAATCGTTCCAGAAGTATACGACGAGCCTTTGTTTTGGTAGAGCCCGATAGAAGAGCCACTTCCACTCCTAATGGCCTTAGCCATTCATCTAGTGACTCTCCGTGCTGCTCAGCCAAAATCTCAGTTGGAGCCATTAGAGCACCTTGAAAACCCGCAGTTACAGCGGCGTATAATGCAATGGCTGCTACAACAGTTTTCCCAGAACCAACATCCCCTTGTAACAAACGATTCATACGATGAGGTTCTAGTAAATCTCGACATATTTCATTGACGACACGCTTTTGCGCATTCGTTAATTCATATGGCAAAGTTAGAAAAAACTCTTTTAGTTTCTCTAGATCATAGTGAATAGATAAACCCTGCTCTTGTTCTTTGCGAATTTTACGTAAGGCTTGTATTCGTAATTGAAATTGCAACAACTCTTCATATACAAAACGCCTTCTTGCTTGCTTGGCATGGTTTGCATCCATTGGAAAATGAACACCTTCTAGCGCATCTGCAACAGGTAATAATTTATATGCCGTTCTTAATTGACTAGGCAAAGATTCTGCAATTTCTGATTTCGATTCATCTAGTACTTGACGCATATAATTACGGAATTTTTTTTGATGCATACCGCTCTTTAAGCTATAAACTGGCTCAAAGTCAGCATGATCTACTTTCGGGCCAAATGTAATTTGGGTGCCATTAATGACTTGACGACCGCGATCCCACTTCCCCGTTACTGTCGCTATAGAACCAGGTATCATTTTATTCTTTAAGTATAATTGGTTGAAGAAAACGACTTTTATTAAATGGCGCCCTACAAGCATTTGCACTTGTAGACGCGATTTATTCTTCCCTAAAAAGAGGGCAACTGGTTCACTTTCAATACGCCCTTCAACCGTAACACGTTCACTATGTGGTGTTTCTGCTAAATCCTTTAATCGAAAATCTTCATGTCGATAAGGAAATGTCCAAAGTAAGTCATTGAAAGTTTCAATACCCATACTATGAAGCGCTTCCCCCATTCCTTTTCCGACACCTTTTAAATTCGTGACAGGCTGGAGCAAAAGATCATTCACTTTGTAGCACTGCCCCTCCGAAGATTTTAGCCTCCAATGCTCTACCTGTCGGTGTAGCTGCTAGGCCACCTTGTCCAGTTTCTCTTAGTGCAGAAGGCATTGTACGTCCAATACGATACATAGCATCAATGACTTCATCTGTGGGAATTCTACTAGTCACACCTGCTAAGGCCATATCGGCAGCAACAATCGCATTCGCTGCTCCCATAGCGTTACGTTTAACACATGGCACTTCTACTAATCCCGCTACAGGATCACAAACAAGTCCAAGCATGTTTTTCAATGAAATCGAAAAAGCGTGCGCACTTTGTTGAGGAGTACCTCCTGCCATTTCAACAATAGCAGCAGCAGCCATTGCAGCAGCAGAACCTACTTCAGCTTGACATCCACCTGCTGCACCTGAGATGGATGCATTATTTGCTACAACAAACCCAAATGCTCCTGAAGTGAATAAATAACGAATCATTTGTTCCTTCGTTGGATTTAATTTATTTTTCACCGCAAAAAGTGTACCTGGTACAACACCTGCCGAACCTGCTGTTGGCGTTGCACAAATAGTACCCATTGCTGCATTCACTTCGTTTGTTGCAACAGCTTTACTTACAGCGTCTAATAAAAGATCACCCGCTAAAGATTTTCCTGTTGCAATGTATTTCTGAAGTAAGACTGCATCCCCTCCAGTTAAGCCAGTTACAGAATGCACACCTTTTAGACCGCGTTCAACCGCTTCTTCCATAACAGTTAAATTACGTGTCATTTGAGTCATAATTTCTTCTCGTGTACGTTCAGTTATTAACATCTCTTGCTCTATCATAATTTCTGAAATTTGTTTATTTTCACTTTCAGCTAATGCCACTAATTCTCTAACATTATGAAATAATACTTCCATTTTTCTACCTCCTAGTTTTTAATGCGCGTTACTTTAGTAATATTCGGTAGAGTTGACATTTCATCTAAAATGGATTTGTCGATATTTTGGTCAACTTCAATAACCATTAATGCCATATTGCCACGTTCTTTTCGTGAAACTTCCATATGACCAATATTAATGTTATAACCTGCTAAACAGTTTGCAACCGCAGCTATACAGCCTGCTCGGTCATCATGCACAACAAGAATTGCCGGCATACCCCCAGATAACCGAAGTGGGAAACCATTTAATTCTACAATTTCAATACTTCCTCCGCCTATTGAAATACCTACCATTGACATTTCTGTTTTATCGTCTCCAATTACTAGACGAGCTGTATTTGGATGTTCTGTATTCGCTGTTTCTGGAATAAATTCAAATGTTAAGTTAGCTTTTTCTGCATCAGCAAAAGCCGTTTTAATGCGTTCATCAAATGTATCGTAGTCTAGTAGACCTCCGATAATTGCAACATCTGTCCCATGCCCTTTATAAGTTTCTGCAAAAGAGCCATATAAATGTATTTTCGCCCATTTTGGTTGGCCCCCAAATAAGTCACGTGCGACGCGACCAATTCGTGCTGCACCGGCTGTATGTGATGATGATGGCCCAATCATAACCGGGCCGATAATATCGAATACCGATGTGTATTTCATAAAAAACTGCCCCCTTGCTTAATCGTTGTTAGTCGTAACACCATTCTACATGATAATTTAAGACTATACCAAGTATTTGATACAGCACAAAAAAAGTAGCGCACTCTAATAGCGCGCTACTTTTGAATAGCTGTTTAATTTATATACCACAATCTTCGAAAAAACTATACGGTACTCTTTATTCAACAGAAAGAATAAATGGATATAGTGGTTGTTTACCGTTATGAACTTCCACTTCAACATCTGGATAGTTTTCTTCGATAAAGCTTGTAAATGTATTAACTGATGATTCATCAGCATCTTGTCCATAAAGAACTGTTACGATTTCCGAATCCTCATCAATCATTGACTGAATTAAAGTTTCTGAAGCTGATGCAAGTGAAGTTGTTGCTTCCACAATTTTACCTTCAGAAATAGCCATAAAGTCGCCTTTATGAATTTCAACGCCATCAATCGAAGTATCACGAACTGCAAATGTCACTTGTCCAGTTTTCACATGAGCATATGCTGATGTCATATTTGCTTTATTCTCTTCAACTGAAGCATCAGGATTAAACGCAAGAACCGCTGCCATTCCTTGAGGTACTGATTTTGTTGGTACGACCGCAGCTTCAATATCTAACACTTCAGCTGCTTGCTCTGCTGCCATTACGATGTTTTTATTATTCGGTAAAATTAGTACTCGTTCTGCTCCCACTGCTTTAATGGCGTTAACAATATCTTCAGTTGAAGGATTCATTGTTTGTCCGCCTTCGATAACATAAGAAGCGCCAACACTTTCTAAAAGCTCAGCAACACCCGATCCCATTGCTACTGTAACAATTGCATATGGATGTTTTTTCTGTACTTTTTTAGCTGATTCATTAGTATGACCTTCGCCAACGATGTCTGTATGTTGCTGACGCATATTGTCGACTTTTACTTTGATCAAGCTACCAAATTGGTGTCCGTAAGCAATTACTTCACCTGGTTGTTCAGAGTGAATGTGAATTTTCACGACTTCATCATCTGAAATGACAAGCAAAGAATCTCCATAATGACTTAAATCTTCACGGAATTTTGCTTCATCAAAAGGTTTACCGCCTAATTTCTCGTCTTCGAAACGAACCATGAATTCAGTACAGTAACCGTACACAATTTCTGATGTATCCATGAAGTCTTGTACTTTATGGTGTTCAGCACTTACTAAATCGTCCATTGAAGATGCTACAGTTTTTTCTGGAAGTGCTTCACCTTTAAGTGATGCTAAAAAGCCTTCATAAACATACACTAATCCTTGTCCACCACTATCTACTACTCCAACTTCTTTCAGTACAGGTAGTAATTCAGGTGTGTTAGCTAGTGATGCTTGCGCTGCTTTGACTAACTCGTCCATCACAACGATGATATCTTGTTCTGTTTTAGCTACTTCCACAACATGAGCTGCAGCTTCTCTTGCGACTGTTAAAATAGTACCTTCTACAGGTTTCATAACTGCTTTATATGCAGTATCCACGCCGTATTGGAATGCTTGCGCGAATTGGATGGCATCGACTGTAGCTTCTTTTTCGATTGCTTTACCAAAGCCTCGGAATAGTTGAGATAGGATAACACCGGAGTTACCACGCGCTCCCATTAATAATCCTTTTGATAGGGCTTGGGCTGTTTTACCGATATGTTCCACAGCATTTGCTTCAGTTTCCTTAGCACCTGATGTCATCGATAAATTCATATTTGTACCTGTATCGCCATCTGGCACAGGGAATACGTTTAAAGAATCCACATAATCTGCATTTTGGAATAGGTGATGTGATCCCATTTGCACCATTTCGGCAAATTTAATCCCGTCTAATGACTTCATTTGAATGAGTTCCTCCTCTTACACGTTCGCTACGCGAACACCTTGCACATAGATATTGACTGATTTCACTGCCATTCCGAGTGTTTTATCTAGTGTATATTTTACTTTTGATTGGACTTGGTATGCTACTTCAGAGATTTTAGTGCCGTAGCTAACGATTACATACATATCAATATGTAAATCTTCGCCCTGTTGGCGTACAAGAACACCTTTTGCAAAATTCTCTTTGCGTAAAATGTCTGTTAGTCCATCACGAATTTGGTGTTTACTTGCCATACCTACAATGCCGTAACATTCAAGAGCGGCTCCACCAGCCATTTGTGCGACAACATCATTAGAAATATCAATGTTTCCGAATTCGTTTTTTAATTCAACTGACATAAAAATGCCTCCTGACTCCATTTTGACTAACTCTTATTGTACTATACAAAATTCGATTATAAAAGAAAACCTATACATTCGTCTAGTATAGACTGTAAAGGTTTTTTTCTTGAAAGTCTATCGAAATCAGTTGCAATGCATAAAAGTGTATGTTAAATTATTAAAGTATGTGAAATACCGAACTGAAATTATAATCTTTCAGCTTCTTTTTGTGAGGAGGGAATATAAAAATGCCAAAAAAATGCGTAATTACTGGACGTAGAACTCGTTCCGGCAACGCTCGTTCCCACGCAATGAACGCTAACAAGCGTACATGGGGTGCAAACCTACAAAAGGTCCGTATTCTAGTTGACGGTAAACCGAAACGTGTATGGGTTTCTGCACGAGCTTTGAAATCAGGAAAAGTTGAGCGCGTATAATGCACTCATAATAAATGCCAGGGTTGACTTATCGTCACCCTGGCATTTTTTCTTTTTTCTTTCTTTGTTTAGATTTAGCTGTAGCAGTTGTTGATGCTGATGCTGATGTTTCTTTTTGAAATGCTTGTAAACAAATCCTCGCAAATCCACTGACGAATTTTGGCAATTGGAACGTGTATACCTTCAACTCTCCACTCCTCGCTAGTCATCTATACTTCTTATCATTAAGCATATGCCTGCTGTGAATGAAATAGACGCGATTCCGTCAGATATTTCATTACTTGTAAAACGAGAGGTTCCTACTTCAATTACTTCATTGGTGGTTTCATATAAAACACCGCGCAATGTCATATTCTCTACAGGGCCTTTAAATGCAAAGAAGGACATATATTTATAATGATCATCCTGTACCATTGTATGTTCACCAGGGAGTAAAAATTGTAGTTCATTTGAACGATTTACTATTTTAATATGTAGTTGTGGATACGCTAATTGTAAGCGGTATACTGTATGCAAATTTGCCTCGTAATGATCTAAACGACCACCTGTTACTCCAGTAATATATACTGTAGTCGGCTTTAATGATAGCGCTTTAATAATTGCCAGTTCAGTATCTGTCTCATTCTTTTCAGGTGAAAAGCGTTCAATATGAGGTACTCGCTCGGAAATTTCTTGCCATTCCTCATTTGTTATCGAATCAAAATCACCAACAGCCATATCTGGAACAATTCCTCTATTTAATAAATACATCGTCCCATGGTCTGTTCCAATGAAAAAAGCATCAGAAAACGAAAGCAAGAAATCGTTGGACACGATCTCTTGCTCAGGGCCTCCAGCGCAAATCACAATAGTTTTCATTGGATTGCTTGTTCTCCAGCTAATTGAATCTCTTGTAAAGCTTTCGAACGATCTTCTTTACCGTAAATCGCAGATCCTGCTACGAATATTGTTGCACCGGCTTTTGCGCAAGGAATGATTGTTTCTGCATTAATACCACCATCGATTTCAATTTCCACATTCAAGCCTTTTTCTTTAATAATTGTTGAAAGTTGTTCAATTTTAGGCACTACCGAATGGATGAATTTTTGCCCACCAAATCCTGGATTAACTGTCATGAATAACACCATATCAATATCTTCTAAAACATGTTGAATTGTTTCGATAGGTGTATGAGGATTTAATACGACACCTGGTTTCACACCATGTGAACGAATTAATTGAATTGTACGATGTAAATGACGGCATGCTTCTACATGTACTGTAATATAGTCTGCACCGGCTTTTGCAAAGTCTTCGATATATTGGTCTGGATTTTCAATCATTAAATGTACATCAAGTGGTAGATCTGTTACCGGACGTAGCGCTTCCACTACGATTGGGCCCATTGTAATATTCGGTACAAAATGTCCGTCCATTACATCAATATGAATTAATTTTGCTCCTGCTGCTTCAACTTCTTTTACTTCTTCAGCTAATTTTGAAAAATTAGCAGCTAAAATAGATGGTGCGATTTTAATCATCGTTAGTACCTCGGCTTTCTATCAATTATTTCTTGCAAAAACTGCAGGTAATGATCATAGCGATACTGCTTAATTTCTTTGTTCTCTACTGCAGCTTTCACAGCACATTTTGGTTCTTTTAAATGTAAACATCCACGAAATTTACAATCCTCCGATAAACGCTGTAATTCCGGGAAACAGGATGTTAATTCTTCTTTTTCAAGTGTATCAAAATCAAAAGAGCTAAATCCAGGTGTATCAGCAATTAATCCTCCAGCAAGAGGGATTAATTCAACATGTCTTGTCGTATGCTTCCCTCGTCCTAGCGCTTCTGATATAACCCCGGTTTTTAATTCTAATGATGGCATAATTGTATTCAACAAAGTGGATTTCCCAACACCAGATTGTCCTGCTAATACAGTTGTTTTACCTTCTAAAACCTGTTGAATTTTCACCAGTATTTCTGGATCTCCTTTATAGGTTTGAATCACTTCATAACCTATTTCTTGATAATCTCTAATATACTGTTGAATACCATCATTTTCTCCAGAAGTTAATAAATCTGTTTTTGTTAAGCAAATAATCGGGTGGATATGGAAAGATTCTAATGCTACTAAGAATTTATCCAATAATATTGTATTAAAAGCTGGTTCCTTTGCTGAGAAAACAAGAATTGCTTGGTCAATATTTGACACTGGTGGGCGTACTAGCTCGTTATGACGCTCATGAACGGCTGTGATTGTACCATCATTATTTCCTTCAACCACAAAGTCCACAAAGTCACCAACAAGCGGTGAAATACCTCTATTTCGAAATACACCACGACCGCGACATTGTATCAGTTCACCTTCTGAGTGAACATAATAAAATCCGCTTAACGCTTTTCGAATCTGACCTTTCGCCATTCGATTCCTCCTTATTGTAAGCTGTCATAAGTAATTGTTTTATCAATAATTATTTTATCATCACGGACAACGCGATAAATTGCTTTTGATCCTTCTTCAATTTCTAATTGAAGTTGCATTTTTTTTGATTCGGAAATTTTAAACTGATTAGCAATATCAGCAATAGAACGTGTACGATCTTGGATGTAAATACGGATTTCTTGCTCCTCGCCCTCTTCTTCAGGTTCATATGGAATAATAATTGTTGGAATGTATAATTGAACATGTTTTTGTTGCGGTCCTTTTGAAATAACCACATTAATTGTAGATCCAATAGTTGCCATATTACCCGCTTGAGGAGTTTGAGAAATAACTTGTCCTTTTGGAATAGTTTCTGAGTAATCCTCTTTTGCAATGTGGACGTTAAACCCAGAAGATTTTGCATAATTTTTTAGAGCAGCTTCATCATATCTTTCTAAATTTCCAACTTGTGCCTGCTCTTGACCCTCACTTACAGTAAAAACAATAATAGTGTCAGCAGGTATGACTGCATCACTTGCTTCAGGTGTCTGATCTAAGATAGTTCCAGGTGGCTGATCAGAATGCTTCGTTTTTGTTTGGATGTCTTTAAACTTATACTTGGATAGTAATTTTTTTATTGTTTCTATGTCACGACCTCTATAATCGATCAACGTTACTTTTTTCGGCCCTGAACTTACCATGATATCAATTTCCGAACCTTTTTTACGCTCTTTTCCTGCCGAAGGATTCGTTGAAATCACATGGCCTTCTTTAATATTATCAGAAGCCTCTTCAGTTTGTCTTCCGACCTCAAACCCTTTATCTTCAAGTAATCCAATAGCCTTAGCTAACTCTTGTCCAGCAACATCTGGAATCTCCACTTTCTTTTCTTGGAATAGATTAGGGAATAGGACGAGGACCAATATAAACAATAATAGGGAAGTAATAATACCGCTAACAAGTAACAGTAATTTTCTTTTCTTCGATTTCTTCTTACCGCCCTTTTTTTCCTTCTTTATATTTTCTTCTACCACTGGCATTGCCTTTGTTTTTTCAATGTCCGCATTTTGAATCATTTGAGCCTTTGTAATAGCTGGCATTGCTTTTGTCTCATCGTGGTCAACAGGAGGCATAAATTTGGATTCATGACTTCGATTTTCTTCAAGGACTGTAGATAAATCTTCCTGAAGTTCTTCAACAGTAGAATAGCGGTGTGCTGGGTCTTTTGCAGTTGCCTTAAAAACAACATTTTCTAAACTTTGTGGGATAGAGGGTACAATTGCACGTACTGAAGGCGTTTCAGATTGTAAATGCTTCAGTGCGATTGCCACTGCTGATTCACCCATAAACGGTAGCTTACCTGTTAATAATTCATAGAGCACAATTCCCAATGCATAAATATCCGATTTTTTAGTTGCTGTTCCTCCACGTGCTTGCTCAGGTGATAAATAATGGACTGTTCCTAAAACCGAATTTGTTTGTGTAAAAGATGTTGCTGATAATGCAATCGCAATACCAAAATCCGTAATTTTCACATTACCTTCTTGATCCATTAATATATTTTGTGGTTTAATATCGCGATGAACAATTTGATTTTGGTGAGCATGTGCAATAGCTGACGTTAATTGCTCCATTATCATGACACATTTCATTGGTGATAACGGCGCAAATTCCTGTATGTATTGCTTTAAAGTTTTGCCTTCAACGTATTCCATAACCAAATAATGCATATCAGCATCTTCACCAACATCGTAAATACTTACAATATTAGGGTGTGTAAGGCTTGTGGCAGAAAGCGCTTCCCTTTGGAAACGTCGATGAAGCTCCTCTTCATCGGAAAAGCTATATCTTAGTACTTTAATTGCTACATCTCTATCTAAAATCATATCGTGTGCAAGATAAACATTGGACATACCGCCGCCGCCAATCCATTCAAGAACTTTATAACGGCCGCTTAATCTTTTTCCAACAAGCATTCTTACACCTCCTTCATATTATCTGCAAATAAAATAAGCGAGATATTATCTTCTCCGCCATGTTCATTTGCCAGTTGTATCAGTTGTTCACCCTTTTCCTGAATAGGTAAAGGCAGATGAATAATCGCTTGCATTTCTTGTTTTGTTAATTTGTTACTTAGACCATCCGAACAAACTAATAAATATGAATCAGAAACGAATTGCACCGAATAAAAATCTGGTGCAATCGTCGCTTCTGTTCCTAAAGATTTAATGATGTAGTTTTTCTTAGGATGACTTTCGGCTTCTTCTTCACTAATTTCCCCATTATCGACGAGTACATTCACATAAGAGTGATCTCTTGTAATAAGTTGTAAATTAGTTGCAGTGCTGAAATACACACGACTATCACCGATGTGACAAATAATACATTCGCCAGCATCAATCAAAACGGCTATTAAAGTTGTTCCCATGCCGTGACAATTTTCGTGTGATAAAGAATATTGATAAATCGATTCATTGAGTTCTTGAACAGATGCTAATAGCCATTCTTTTTTCAATTCAGTTGATTGAAATGACTCCGCATCTGCTTGCAAAAATAACTGTTCAAATCCAGAAACTGCCATACCACTAGCTATATCTCCAGCATTGTGTCCACCCATACCATCAGCGACAATGGCAAGTTTATATGCATCTTCGCGTTCAATGAATATAGCCCGGTCCTCATTTACCGTCCTTTTCCTTCCAATATCACTCGCTACTATATATTCCACAGCCAGTCACCCCATTAATTCGTCGTTTCTTGCTTTCTCTCCTTCGCACGTAATTGACCACATGCAGCATCAATATCTGAACCGTGCTCGCGTCGAATCGTTACATTAACACCATGATTTTTTAATGTTTTTTCAAAAGAGAAAATATCATTTTTCGGTGTACGTACATAGTCACGTTCTGGAACATAGTTTACTGGAATCAAGTTCACGTGACATTTAATACCTTTGATTAATCTTGCTAATTCTTCAGCATGTTCTACTTGGTCATTGACTCCGCCAAATAGACCATATTCAAAACTAACTCGACGACCTGTTTTCTCAGTGTAATAACGAATTGCTTCAATTAGATCTGGTAATTTGTACGCTTTTGCAATTGGCATCAAACGTAGACGCAATTCTTGGTTAGGTGCATGTAATGACAAGGCAAAATTAATTTGTAATTGTTCATCTGCAAATTTATAAATTGAAGGAATAATACCACTAGTTGATACTGTGATATGGCGCGCACCAATGTTCAATCCTTTTTCATGATTGATGACTTTTAAGAAGCTCATCATGGCATCGTAGTTATCAAACGGTTCACCGATTCCCATAATCACGACATGACTCACACGTTCGCCAACTTCATCTAATGCTTTTTGAACGTTGACAACTTGCTCAACAATTTCACCAGCTAATAAATGACGCTTTAATCCTCCTAAAGTAGATGCACAGAATGAACATCCGATACGACACCCTACTTGTGTCGTTACACAAACAGAGTTCCCATATTCATGACGCATTAACACAGTTTCAATTGAATAGCCATCTTGTAATTGGAACAAGAACTTGATGGTACCATCTTTAGATTCTTGTTTGATTAAAGTACTTAATGTACTAAGTTCAAAGTCAGCAGCTAATTTATCACGTAATTCTTTTGATAAGTTAGACATTTCATCGAATGTTGTTACACGTTTTATATATAACCAGTCAAAAATTTGGCCTGCACGGAACGGTTTTTCACCGTTGTCCTTTAACCAAGTTTGCATTTCTTCTGGTAATAATGAATAAATCGATTGGCGTAATTGTGGTTTTTCTTTTTTAACTCTTACTGGTTTTTGTATTTCTTGATCCATTAGTTTGTAAATTCTCCTTTTTTTCTAAAGGCAGCAACGAAAAAGCCATCACTGCTAAAGTCTTGTGGAAAGACTTGCATCATTCCGTTTGTTTGAAGTTCTTTGAGTACGTCTGGCACATTCGGTACAGGTTCAAGTTCCATATCCGGATGTTTCTCTAAAAATGCAGAAACAGTTCCATCGTTCTCAATTTTATCAACTGTACAAGTACTGTAAACCATTTTGCCTTCATTTTTTAATAATTCATAGGCTGAATCCAGTAATTGTAATTGTATTGGTTGTAGTGATGAGAAATCTTCTTCTTTTTTCGTATATTTAATATCCGGTTTACGTCTAATAACTCCTAATCCACTACACGGTGCATCGACTAAAATACGATCAAATGACTGCTTTTCAAATTGCTCAGTTGCTTTTCGACCGTCTAAAACTTTTGCGTCAATAACAGTTAGACCAAGACGTTCTGCATTGCTCTTTATAAGTTTTAGTTTATGATCATGTAAATCAGTTGCGATTAACTCGCCTTCGTTTTTCATTTTCTCAGCAATATGTGTTGTTTTACCACCTGGTGCCGCACACATATCTAAAACTCTCATTCCTGGCTCTACTTGCAAAGCGTAAGCCGGAATCATAGAGCTTTCATCTTGTATGGTAATCAAACCATTTTTGTATGATTCTGTACGAGCAGCTTGACCCGTTAATAAATGCAAGCATTCTGGTAACACTTTACTACGTACAACTTCAAATTTTTCGCCCCACAAGCTTTCAAGCGCTTGGTCTGTTGTTACTTTTGCTGTATTTACACGAATAGTTTGTTGTGGAGGTAGATTATTTTCAAACAGCATATCAGATGTTTTTTGAATGCCGTAAGCTTCTACATAACGGCGTACTAACCAGATCGGGTGACTCGTTTCAATAGAAAGTCGTTCAATCGGATCTTTTATTTCCGTCGTATCTCTAATTCCGTCACGTAAGACCGAACGTAAAATGCCGTTTACTGTTTTAGAGACACCTTGATGGCGTGCTCGGTGTTTTGCTATCTCAACGGCTTCATTTACTGCTGCATGATCAGGAATTTTCGATAGGTATGCAATTTGATATAAAGACAGGCGTAGTAACCATCTCACCCAATCATCCAATTTCCCACGTACAAATGGCTCTAAATAATAATCTAAAGTCATTTTGTATTGAAGTGTACCGTAAGTAATCTCCGTCAAAAGAGCACGGTCTTTCGGCTTAATATTATATTTTTCAATTGTTTGATGAAGAAGTAAATTACTATATGCTTGCTGTTTATCTACTGCAAGAAGAATAGTTAATGCTGCGTCGCGAACATTACCATCCCAAATTTTATCTTTCTTTTTTGTCATTCAAAACGGTCCCCAATCTGTAATTTTGACCCGGTACCCCTTAAGTAATCCATCGCAGTCATACGCTTTTTGCCAGCTGGCTGTAAATCTAAAATATTAATGGCTTCTCCGTTACCTGTTGCAACTGTAAAATATTCTTTATCAATAGCAATAACAGTACCAGGTACTTCGTTATGTTTTTTATCCGACTTTTGCGCCCACCAAATTTTCACATTATCGCCATTCAATTTCGTATACGCTACCGGCCAAGGATGTAAACCTCTTACTTGGTTATAAATTTCTGTGCTATTTTGCTGCCAATTGACTAGCTCCTGTTCACGTGAAATATTATGAGCAAATGTCACTTTTTCTTCATCTTGCGGGATGCGAGCATTAGTGCCATCGATAATAGACGGTAACGTTTCTTTTAGTAGGTCGCGACCAATAATACTTAATTTATCAAACAATAGGCCAGTATGATCTTGCTCATCAATTGTGAGTTCTGCTTGTGAAATAATATCACCTGCATCAAGTTTAACTGCCATATACATTATCGTAACACCTGTTTTTTCTTGTCCATCGATTAAGCATTGATGAATTGGTGCTCCACCTCGATAAGCTGGTAATAATGAAGCATGAACATTCACACAACCAAGTTTCGGTGTATCCAATAGTTCCTTCGGTAAAATTTGACCGAAAGCCGCTGTTACGATTAAATCAGGATTTAAAGCGATGATTTCTTGCAACTCTTCAGATCCACGAAGTTTCTCTGGTTGAATTACCGGTAACCCTAAACGAACAGCCTCTTCTTTGACAGGTGGTGGCGTTAACACACGTTTACGACCAACAGGACGATCCGGTTGTGTTACGACAGCTTTAATATCGTACCCTTCTTCATGAAGCATACGCAAAACCGGTACCGAAAAGGCAGGTGTCCCCATAAAGACAATGGAAATCATTCCTGTTCCTCCTCTGCTTCGGCCATTTCATCTAATTCTTCAAGCGTATAAACACGCGTAATTTTTTTATCAAATAACACACCAAACAAATGGTCAATTTCATGTTGAATCACACGTGCGTCAAAACCGGCTGCCTCAACTTCATACCACTCTCCATTACGGTCTTGTGCTTTAATATGGACATAATCAGGACGTTCTACATCGCCATAAAGTTCTGGAAAACTCAAACATCCTTCAATCTCAATAGCAGAACCATCTGTAGCTAAAATCGTTGGATTAATGATTTCAAGAATGGCTCTTTCCTCGCCCATTTCTACAACTGCCGCTTGTATGCTTTTATTTACTTGAGGTGCTGCGATGCCTACACCATCATTCTCAAGCATAGTATCATACATATCATCAAGTAATTTTGCTAGCTCTGCATCAAATTTAGTAACAGGCGCTGCTTTAGTTTCTAACACTTTTGCTGGATTTTTTACAATTTCTAATAATGCCATAATACCCTCTTTTCTTGCGATTATATCTAAATGGATGAAGGATCTAAATCAACTGTTAATTGAATACCTTTTTTCACCCAGTCTGTTCGATACATGCGAATTAATTGTTGTAAAGTAGCCGTTAAATTGGGCTCTTTTTTATATTTTATCAAACATTGATAACGATATCTATTTTGCACCCGACTAATAGACGCTGCCGTCGGACCAATAATACCTACATTTTGTGATAGTTGCATCCGTAACCAATCTACTGCCTTACCTGCATATTCTGCTGCCATCAGCACATCTTCATGCGTCACTTGAATAAGTACGACATAATAATACGGTGGATAGGCGAAACGCTGTCTCATTTGCATTTCCTGCACATAAAATGGTTCATAATCTTGTTCTTTTGAAAGTTCGATTGCATAGTGCTCCGGTGTATATGTTTGGATAAACACTTCTCCAGGTTTATCATGACGTCCTGCACGACCACTTACTTGTGTAAGTAATTGAAATGTACGCTCCGCAGCTCTAAAGTCCGGTAAATTTAATGAAGTATCGGCACTCAGAACACCAACCAACGTAATATTCGGAAAATCAAGCCCCTTCGCAATCATCTGTGTTCCTAGTAAAATATCAGCTTCTCCACGACCAAAAGCATCTAAAATACGTTCATGAGAACCCTTTTGTCTCGTTGTATCAACATCCATACGAAGTACTCTTGCTTCAGGAAAGAACTTATATATTTCACTTTCAACCTTTTGCGTTCCAGTACCGAAAAATCGAATATGTTCACTTTGACATTCAGGGCATTCATGTGGCACGTGTTCTTCATAGCCACAATAGTGACATTTCAGTTTTTCTTGAGAGCGGTGATAGGTCATAGAAATATCACAGTTTTTACATTGAACAACCGTACCACAATCTCTGCATAACACAAAGGAAGAAAATCCCCTACGATTAAGGAATAATACCATCTGCTCTTTTTTTTCAAGTCGAATACGAATTGCTTCTGCTAATTCCTCAGAGAACATTGAACGATTCCCATTTTTTAATTGTTCACGCATATCGATAATTTCAACTGTTGGCAAGGATTGCTGCATTGCACGTTTTTTCAGTGTCAATAATGTGTACACTTGCTTCTTTGCTCTAGCAAAAGATTCTAAAGAAGGAGTTGCACTACCTAATATGACAGGACATTGATGAAATTCACTACGCCAAATAGCTACGTCCCGTGCATGATAACGCGGTGAGTCCTCTTGCTTATAAGTTGACTCATGCTCTTCATCCAATATAAATAAACCTACATTTGTGAAAGGGGCAAAAACAGCTGACCGAGCGCCGACTACAACCTTTACTTCCCCTCTTTGAATCTTTCGCCATTCATCATATTTTTCGCCTTTCGATAGGCCGCTATGAAGTACAGCGACTAGTTCTCCAAAACGCGAGCGAAAACGCTCCGACATTTGAGGTGTTAAAGAAATTTCAGGGACGAGTACAATCGCTTCTTTCCCTTTTTCAAGAGTACTTTGAATAGCTTGTAAATAAACTTCCGTTTTCCCACTTCCTGTAATGCCATGCAGTAAAAACGTTGTCGGTAGTTTATTTTTCATCGCTGTTAATATTTGCTGAAGTGCTACTTCTTGTTCATCAGTCAGTGCAAGCGGCTTCGTCTTCACTGCATTCTTTGTAAATGGGTCTCGGTACACTTCTTCTTGAATATACGTGGCAGCCCCTTTTTCAATTAATGCATTAAGAACTGCAGTTGTAATATCTAAGGTTTGACAAAGTTCTTCAGGTGTCAAAACCGCACCTTTGTGATCCACCATCCATTCAGCGACCATAACTTGCTTTTTCGCTCTTTTTGGAATATCAGCGGCAATTTGCTGTAACTTCACTTCATCATCCAAAATTTTCAACTTTCGGACAGCCTTTACTTGACCTTGTTGTTTGACGACTGTTTTTATTTGGACAATTCCTTGTCCAATACTATATTTCAATGATTTCAGAAGTCCAGCAACTTCTACTTTTTTATATGGAATCGATGATTTATTGCCAAAAAGATTTTGTAATTCAGCTGGCAGGTCATCTAGTGGGCCTGTGAGATGAATGGTTTTTTCGTATTTCGCCCGTAACGCGGAGGGTAACATCACTTGTAATGCATCAATTTCAAAGCATAAAGTCTGTTTTGTCATCCACTGGGCAAGCTGTAGCATTTCACCTGTTAAAACAGGTTCAATATCGAGTAACTGTGATAGTGGTTTTAGTTTACCTTGTGGAACATCCGTTTCTTCCTTTAAAGCAGTGATGAAACCGAGCACATTGCGAGGGC
This sequence comes from Viridibacillus sp. KH_047, assembly GCF_057838945.1. Classification (NCBI taxonomy): domain Bacteria; kingdom Bacillati; phylum Bacillota; class Bacilli; order Caryophanales; family Caryophanaceae; genus Viridibacillus; species Viridibacillus sp. KH_047. The sequence goes on from NZ_CM174479.1 coordinate 3,249,242, forward strand.
CAAATGGTACTTTTACACGACATCCAGCTTCTACAAGTGCTTGCCATTCATCTGGAACAGCGTAGTCAAACGGTCGATCCACTGGATATGCCGCTACATCTACGATGACTTGCGCAATCACAATAACATTTCTTCCCTTGTTAAAATGGTTTTGAACAACTCAAGTGCCAATTCTTTTTTAGGAAGATGAACGAATGTTTTTTCGAAATCATTATGACCAACGAGTGTAACCGTATTTGTATCAGTGCCGAAGCCTGCTCCATCTTGAGTTACATCATTAGCAACAATATAGTTTGCGTTTTTCTTTTCTAGCTTACCTTTTGCATACTTTAATACATCATTGGTTTCTGCTGCAAAGCCAATTAATAATTGATCTTTTTTACGTTCCCCTAATGTTAGTAAAATATCAGTGGTGCGTTCTAATTCAATAATCGCATCACCTGGCTGTTTTTTCATTTTTTGCATATGTGCCGTTTTTGGACGATAATCCGCTACCGCTGCAGTTTTTACAACAATATTGGCGTCATCATATTCGGCTAACATAGCTTGGAGCATGTCCTCGGCACTTTCCACATGAACAACCCTTACACCAGCTGGAGGCTCAATTGCTACCGAACCTGATACAAGTACAGTTTCTGCACCTAATTCAAGTGCTGCTGCAGCCATAGCATAGCCCATTTTCCCAGTTGAGAAATTAGTTAAATAACGTACAGGATCAATTCTTTCACGCGTTGGTCCTGCAGAAATTACAACTTTCTTTCCTTTTAAAAGTTCGTTTTTAGGTTCGAAAAACTGCGCAGCTAGTGCTGTAATTTTCTCTGGTTCTTCTAAACGACCTTTACCTACATATCCGCAAGCTAAAAAGCCCTCAGATGGTTCAATAAATTCATAGCCATCTTTAGCTAATTGGGCAATATTTCGTTTAACTGCAAGATTATCATACATATGAACATTCATTGCAGGTGCAATCCACACTTTTGCAGTTGTTGCTAATAATGTGGTTGTTACCATATCATCTGCAATGCCATTTGCAAGTTTACCAATTACATTTGCAGTTGCCGGAGCTACGATGATTAAATCCGCCCAATCCGCTAAATCGATATGTGCAATAACACTCGAATCTTTTTCATCAAAAGTGTCTGTATAAACATCATTTTTAGACATTACTTGAAAGCTTAAAGGTGTTACAAAACGTGTTGCAGATTCAGTCATCATTACTTTCACATTTGCACCAGCTTGAGATAATTTACTCACTAATGCTACTGCTTTGTAGACGGCGATTCCGCCTGAAACACAAAGTAAAATGTTTTTATTTGCAAGCATTTTTTTCTTCCTTTCAAAACGACAAGCTCCCAAAGAAATGTTAATTTCCTCGGGAGCTTCTACGTTGTCATGTCATTAAACTTCGTCTTCGTAAATAGCTGATTCGTCTTGAGCTACTTGACTTAAAACGCCAGCAGAAACTTCTTCTAGTGCTTTACCTACATTCTTATGTGATTTATAAGATGAAAGTCTATAGTCACTACCTTCTTGCATTGCACGTGCTCTTTTTGAAGCAAGGCTAACTAATGAATATTTTGAATCGATTTTTTGTTTTAATACGTCAACAGATGGGTATAACATCTAATTATTCTCCTCTCAGCATAGCTAAGTATTGTTTTTCTACTCTTTCACGTCGACAATGTTCCGCAACTACGATTGCATTGACACGATCACAAGCTAATTGTACTTCATCGTTCTCAACGACATAATCGTACAAATTCATCATTTCTAATTCTTGATTTGCAGCAGCAATACGCGTTGCAATCACATCTTCTGTTTCAGTACCACGCCCAACTAAACGTTGCTGTAATGCTGAAATGCTAGGTGGCGCAAGGAAGATGAATAAACCATCAGGAACCTTGTCACGAATTTGAGCTGCACCTTGTACTTCAATTTCTAAAAACACATCGCGTCCAGCATCTAATGTTTTGTTTACATATTCTAGAGGTGTGCCGTAATAGTTCCCTACATATTTAGCATATTCAAGGAGTTGTCCTTGTTCGATTAAACTTTCGAATTCCTCTGTTGATTTAAAGAAGTAATCAACACCATCAACTTCGCCTTCACGTGGTAGACGTGTAGTCATGGAAATAGAATACTCATAATTAGTATCTGGTTGTGAAAAAAGTGCTTTTCGTACAGTACCTTTTCCGACACCTGAAGGGCCAGATAGGACAATTAATAATCCACGTTCTCTTCTCATGCTTTCTCCCTCATCATTACAATATATTAATAGTACATTTAGTAAACACAATTATTCAATATTTTGAACTTGTTCTCGCATTTTTTCAAGAATCGTTTTTGCTTGGACAACCGCAGCTGAAGCTTCAACAGATTGGTTTTTAGAACCAATTGTATTAATTTCACGATGAATTTCTTGCAATAAGAAATCGAGTTTTCTTCCGATAGAAACATTATCTTGAAGCGTTTCATCAAGTTGGGCAAAATGACTTGATAAACGGTCTAATTCCTCAGCAATATCTGCTTTTTCAGCAAAAATTGCAACCTCTGCTAATAATCGTTCTTCTAATGCGCTAATGTCTGTAAGCTCTGCAATTCTTGTAACGAGCTTATCGCGATACTTTTGCACGGCTTGATCGGCCACTTTACGAATCAACTCAATTTGCTCTGCTAAATCCGTTTTAAAACCTACTACCGCTTCTTGCAATTCCTGACCTTCTCTTTCGCGCATTTGGATCAGTGCATTTGCAGCTTGTTGTACAGCTTGATCAACAGCTGTTAAAATTTCTTCTTTTGATGTCTCTTGCACTTTGACAGTTAATGCTTGCTCTAAACTCAAAAGTTCTGTCATCGACCACTTTTCGTCGAGCAATATCTGTTTTTGCAATTCTTCTCTTGCTTCTTTATAAGCATTGACTAGAGGCCAATTCACTTGTACAACTTGCTGTTGCTGTGACAATTCTTTCACATATACGGAAACATCTAACTTACCTCTTGAAACTAATGAGGAAAGCAATTTTTTTGTATGAACTTCCGCTTCCATCCACTCTTTCGGAAAACGTGTCGTAACTTCTAAAAAACGATGATTTACCGATCGAATTTCTACAGTAAGCTGAAATTGTTCCGTTGTTGTGACACCCCTGCCAAATCCAGTCATACTACGCACCAAGGTCAGTCACATCCTTCTTTGCATACTGATTTTTAATTATAACATATGAAAACAAGTTTTGCCTTGCAGATTTGCTAGAAGTTCACTTAATGGAGCAAAAAAAATGATTAATATCGATAGGCATTAGTCACGAAGAACTACATTTTACAAATCCTATACTTACCTATATAAACGAAAAAAATGTTAAGATAGAACAAAACGATTTGAAAGAGGAATTACTTATGGCTTATGATGGTTTATTTACAATCGCAATGGCGAAAGAGCTACAACAGTTAGTAACTGGCCGAATCGCGAAAGTGCATCAACCGAACTCTCAAGAAATTATTTTACATATACGTGCCAATGGTGGAAATCACAAATTACTATTTTCAATCCACCCTTCTTATGCACGTGTTCATATCACAGAACAAACAATTGAAAACCCGCCAGAACCACCTATGTTTTGCTCGTTACTCCGTAAACATATTGAAGGTGGATTTATTGAATCAATCCAACAACAAGGAGCTGACCGCGTCCTCATCTTTAAAATTGCTAGTAAAAATGAAATTGGTGACCCAATCACGAGGGAATTGCACGCTGAAATCATGGGACGCCATAGCAATTTAATTTTAGTTGACAAAGAAACAGACAAAATCGTTGATAGCTTAAAGCATCTACCACCTGCAATGAATAGTTACCGTACAGTTTTACCTGGTCAACCTTTTATCGCACCACCAGAACAAGATAAGGAAGACCCTAAAACGGTAAGCATGGAATCATTACAACTTTTCTTTGCTGAAGAAAAAAACACACAAGAAGTAGTCCAGCATTTTACAGGCTTCTCTCCCTTACACGCTACTGAATTGTTATACAGAAGTGAAACTACAGGGCAACCGATCGCTGACCTCTTCTCATTATTTATTGAAGAATTTGAAATTGGAGGGAATTCACCAACCTACGCCGAAATAAAGGGGAAATCATATTTTTCACCAGTGAAATTAACACATTTAGAAGGTGAGCACACAAGCTACCCAAACCTTAGCACTCTACTGGATCGGGTATTCTTTGCAAGAGCTGAGCGAGACCGCGTTAAACAACAAGCTGGTGATTTAGAACGCTGGTTACAAAACGAAATTAGCAAACTTAAATTAAAGTTAAAAAAACTCCAAAAAGATTTAGATCGAGCAAACAATTTAGACCAATTTCAATTATCCGGTGAGTTATTAATGGCTAACTTGTATGCTTTTGAAAAAGGGCAAAAAGAAGTTACTGTTGTTAATTATTATAGTGAGGACAGTGAGGAAATCACGATCCCTATTAGCGAACGGAAAACACCAGTTGAAAATGCACAGAGCTACTATACAAAGTACAACAAGGCGAAAAACGCACTTATTATGGTGCAAGAGCAACTCGATAAAACGCAAGAAGATCTAGCCTACTTTGAAATGCTATCGCAACAAGTACAACAAGCTGCGCCTGCTGATATAGAAGAAATTCGTGAAGAGTTAGCGGAACAAGGCTACTTGAAATTACGCGCTTCAAAACGACGTAAAAAGCCAACAAAACCAACTCCAGAAAAGTTCAAATCTTCTACAGGAATTGATATTTCAGTTGGTAAAAACAATAAACAAAATGATTATTTAACATTTAAAATCGCACGTAAATCTGAAATTTGGATGCATACGAAGGATATCCCAGGATCACATGTCGTTATTCACTCTTCTGAACCAGATGAACAAACTTTATTAGAAGCAGCAACTTTATCAGCCTATTTCAGTAAAGCACGTGAATCATCATCCGTACCTGTCGATTACACAGAGGTACGTCAAGTAAAGAAACCAAATGGCTCTAAACCTGGTTTTGTTATTTACTTCGAGCAAAAGACATTGTATGTAACACCAGATGAAGAACTAATCATGAAGTTAAAATAATTCTTTTGAAGAACACATAAAAGGATTCGCATATTTTTATTTGCGAATCCTTTTCCTTTTTACTAACTTAATTACTTCTCCGTTTCACCAATGCCTAACCATTTCACTGAGATTTCTTTTAATGTACCTTCACTTGTTAATTCTTCTAAAGCTTTCGAAATGTCTTCTACTTTTTTTACTATCCTTAGTAAATAGAAATGCAATACTCCCCCTTGAAGTAGGAACAAACTCTATTTTCACATCATCCAATTTAACTTTATCCATCGTCGGTTTTATGTTGCACAATAAAAAAACTAGCAAGTGAGAATTTCTATTCACTCGCTAGTTTAAAAAGCACTTATATTTGTATTATTATTTTAATTTCCCGGCTTTTAAATCATCATGCCATTGCAGTAAACCTGGAATGTCTGATTCATTAATAGCACCTGATTCTTTTGCTGCTTCAACTAGTGCTTCGAAGTTAGATAGGCAATAGTAAGGAACACCCACTTCTGCAAAAGCTTGTTCAGCACGTGGTAATTTATATGAATATACTGAAACGACACCAAGTACTTCAGCGCCTTCACGACGCAGTGCTTCTACTGCTGTAATGCTAGAACCACCTGTCGAAATAATATCTTCTACTACAACTACTTTTTGACCTACAGAAAGCTTTCCTTCTGTTTGGTTACCACGACCATGGTCTTTTGGTTTTGAACGTACATATACCATCGGTAAGTCTAAAATGTCGCTTACCCATGCTGCATGTGGAATTCCCGCCGTTGCTGTACCAGCTACTACATCTGTTTCTGGGAAGTTTTCTTTAATAAGCGCTGCAAGGCCGTTTGCGATTGTAGTACGTACTTTTGGAAAAGAAATTGTTAAACGTGTATCACAGTAGATTGGTGATTTAATACCTGATGCCCAAGTAAATGGATCATTCGGACTTAGTTCTACTGCTCCTACTTCTAACATACCTTGTGCTACTTCTTTTTGAATTGTCATTATTGTTGTCCTCCCCATAATTGTTGTACAGCATGGTACGCTTCAACTGGATTTTCTGCTTGTGTAATAGCACGACCTACAACGATTTGCGTCGAGCCTTCGTGGCGTGCAAAATCAGGTGTAGCAACGCGTTTTTGATCATGTGCAGCACCGCCAGCCATACGAATACCTGGTGTTACTTTTAGGAAACCTTCTCCACATACTTCCCTGATTGCTTTTGCTTCAAGTACAGAGCACACAACACCATCTAAACCAGCTGAATGTGCAAGTTTAGAATAATGCAGTACTGATTGACCCAAAGATAAATTGATTTGTTGCTCGTTTTGCATTTCCTCTTCAGTCGTTGAGGTTAACTGAGTTACTGCAATTAAAGCTGGTCGCTGTTTACCTTCCTCAGTTCCCTCTTTTAACCCCTCAAGAGCAGCCGCCATCATATTTGAACCGCCTGCAGCATGAACATTGACTAGGTCCACACCAAGTTTTGCTAAGCCCTTCATCGCTGATTTCACCGTATTTGGAATATCATGCAGTTTTAAATCTAAAAAAATGTCGTGACCTTGTGCTTTAATTTTGCGAATGATTTCTGGCCCTTCTTGTAAATAAAGCTCAAGACCCACCTTCACAAATAGTGGCTCATTGAACTGAGAAAGAAATGTCATTACTTTCTGTTCATCTGGAAAATCTAACGCGATAATAGGCTTATTATTCATTTAGCGGTGGCTCCTTCCAATTACGTCAGTTAATTTGTCATAACCTAGTTCATCTAGCTTTTGTGGTAATGCTTCTATAATATTTGGGCATACGAATGGATCCACAAAGTTTGCAGTACCTACTGCTACAGCACTTGCCCCTACAGATAGGAAGTCAATAACATCCTCTGCAGTTGCAACTCCGCCCATTCCAATGATCGGAATATTAACGTTTTGGCTTACTTCATGGACCATACGAATTGCTACCGGTTTAACAGCTGGGCCTGATAAACCTCCAGTACCGTTAGCAATAATCGGTTTGCCTGTTTTCGGATGCAAACGCATACCGATTAATGTATTAATCATCGTAATACCGTCTGCCCCGCCTGCTTCTACAGCTTTAGCGATTTCAGAAATATTGGTTACATTTGGTGATAATTTTACATAGACAGGTACATCTGATACCGCTTTTACCGCTGCCGTTAAGTCACTTGCTGATTTCGGATCTGTACCGAATTGAATCCCACCACATTTAACATTTGGACATGAAATATTCAACTCTAACGCATGTACATTTGGTGCTTTTGAAATAGCCTCTGCTACTGCTACATAATCGGCCGTTTCTGTTCCAGCCACATTTGCAATAATTGGCACATCATATTTTTCTAACCACGGAAGTTCATGTGCTAAAACATGCTCTAAACCTGGATTTTGTAAGCCAATGGCATTTAACATTCCTGCTGCTGTTTCAGCAACTCGTGGTGTTGGGTTACCAGAGCGTGTTTCCAATGTCGTAGCTTTAATCATTATTGCACCTAACTTAGATAAATCATAAAGCTGTGCATATTCTTGTCCAAAACCGAAGCAGCCTGAAGCTGGGATAATTGGGTTTTTTAATGATAAGCCTGGTAATTCGACTTGTAATCTATTCATAGCTTCACAACTCCTCTCGGGAAGACTGGACCGTCAGAACAGATCTTCAAGTATTCTTTTTCTGTTGCATCTGTTGTATTACATACGCAAGCAAAGCAAGCTCCGATGCCGCAGCCCATGCGTTCTTCAAAGGATAGGAATCCTTTTTTATCAGGATAAGTTTGCTCTAATGCCCCTAGCATCGGAGTTGGTCCGCAACTATAAAAAACATCAAATTCTGGTGCTTTATCTCTTAATAAGTCTGTGACAAATCCTTTTGTTCCTTGACTACCATCTGCAGTTACGATATAGGTGTCGTCTAACTCGGAAAATTCATTTTCGTAAAAGACGTTGTTTTCAGATTGGAATCCTAGTACGTGAATCGTACGTACTCCTTTTGCATGTAATTCTTTTGAGAGCTGATACAAAGGAGGAACGCCAATACCACCACCAACTAAAAGTGCTGTTTGCCCTGGCTCTACTTCTTCTACAGGGAAACCATGTCCTAGCGGCCCAAGTACATCCACTTCTTCACCTGGTCGTTTTGCCGATAAGATTGTCGTACCACGACCTTCTGCTCGGTAAATCATTGTGAACTGCAATAGTTCACGATCAATTGATGCGATACTAATCGGTCTTCTAAGTAAAGGTTCAAATGTATCCGTTACACGTACATGGACGAATTGACCCGGTTGTTTCATATCAAGGACAAGCTGACCTGTTAAAGTCAGCTCAAAAATATCCTCAGCAATTTGCTGTTGGCGTACAACTTGCATACGTTCTTGGTGAATCATCCTCGCACCTCCTGCTTAGGCATTTCTTCAGCTGTAAAGGTCATAGATTCGATTACTCGAAGCATTGCCTCTGCAGTATCAAGAGATGTTAAGCATGGAACCCCATTTTCTACTGATTCACGACGGATACGGAAACCGTCACGTGCGGGTTGTTTTCCTTTTGTTAGTGTATTGACGATTAATTGCGCACCACCATTTTGGATAACGTCTAGTAAAGTAGGACCATTTGATCCGATTTTATCGACAACACTTGCTTTTAGACCTGCTTCTTCAATTGCTTTTGCTGTACCTGGTGTTGCTAGAATACTATAGCCGATATTCGTAAAGCGTCTAGCTAAAGCAATTGCTTCGTCTTTATCTTTGTCCGCTACTGTCATTAAGACTGAACCGTGATCCTTAATATCCATACCAGCTGCTACTAGACCTTTATATAGTGCTTTTTCTAGTGTACTATCTTTACCCATTACTTCACCTGTTGATTTCATTTCAGGTCCTAATGTAATGTCTACTCGACGCAATTTAGCAAAGCTGAATACTGGTACTTTCACGTAAACACCTTGTTGAATCGGCGCTAAACCAGTTGGATAACCTTGTTCCACAATCGATTGACCAAGTATCGCTTTTGTTGCAATATTCGCCATCGGTAAATTCGTAATTTTACTTAAGAACGGTACTGTACGAGATGCACGTGGGTTTACTTCGATAACATATACTTCGTCATCAGAAATTACATACTGGATGTTCATTAAACCTTTGATTTCCAACCCTTTAGCTAAACGAGTTGTATAGTCTGTTAATGTATCAATATGTTTTTGAGACAGTTGTTGAGGTGGATATACTGCAATCGAGTCACCTGAGTGAACACCTGCACGTTCGATATGCTCCATAATACCTGGGATCAAGACGTTTTCACCGTCACAAATCGCATCTACTTCAATTTCTGTACCAGTTAGGTATCTATCAACTAATACTGGGTGCTCTGGGCTAGCTTCAACCGCATGCTCCATGTAATATTGTAGTTCTTCTTCGTTATAAACGATTTCCATTGCGCGTCCACCTAGTACATATGATGGTCTCACTAAAACTGGGAATCCGATTCTCTTAGCAATAACAATCGCTTCTTCTGCAGAAGTAGCCGTTTTACCCATTGGTTGTGGGATACCGATTTCGTGTAGTGCTTCCTCGAAACGGTCGCGTGATTCAGCACGGTCAATTGCATCTAGTGATGTTCCTAAAATTTTCACGCCTCTTGCTTCTAGTTTATCTGCTAGGTTAATAGCTGTTTGTCCACCAAATTGTACGACAACACCTTTTGGTTGTTCCAGATCAATGATGTGCATAACATCTTCGATTGTTAATGGCTCGAAGTAAAGCTTATCAGAGATTGAGAAGTCAGTTGAAACTGTTTCTGGGTTTGAGTTAATAATAATTGCCTCGTATCCTGCTTCTTTAATCGCCCAAACAGAATGTACTGTTGCGTAGTCAAATTCTACCCCTTGACCGATACGGATTGGACCTGATCCAAGCACGATTACAGATTCACGTTCTGATTTGATTGATTCATTTTCATCTTCGTATGTACCGTAGAAGTATGGTGTTTCTGATTCAAATTCAGCAGCACATGTATCTACCATTTTGTACACTGGTATAATGCCATTTTCTTTACGGAAATCGTAGATAGCAGACTCTGTTGTATTCCAAAGTTTCGCAACTGTTTCATCTGCAAAACCTATACGTTTTGCTTGACGCAATACGGCTTTGTCATGCGGATTATCTTTTAATACAGTTTCATAATCAACAATGTTTTTAAATTTATTTATGAAGAATAAATCGATTTGACTCCAGTCATGGATTGTTTCGATTGTCACGCCTCGACGCAATGCTTCTCCCAAGAAGAATAGACGCTCATCTCCCGCTTTGCGGATACGCTTCTCAATCCATTGATCTGACAGCTCTTCAGGATTTTTCATTTCAATATGTTTATGCCCAGTTTCAAGTGAACGAACTGCTTTTAGCATAGCTTCCTCGAAATTACGGCCGATTGCCATTACTTCACCAGTTGCTTTCATTTGAGTACCTAAGTTACGTTTTGCATTTTCGAATTTATCGAAAGGCCAGCGTGGAATTTTCGCCACAACATAGTCTAGTGCTGGTTCGAAGCAAGCGTAAGTTTTGCCCGTAACAGGGTTCATCATTTCATCTAGCGTTAAACCGACTGCGATTTTCGCTGCAAGCTTCGCAATTGGGTAACCAGTTGCTTTTGAAGCAAGTGCTGATGAACGTGATACACGTGGATTTACTTCAATAATGTAGTAGTTGAAGCTGTGTGGATCAAGGGCAAGTTGAACGTTACAACCACCTTCGATTTTAAGTGCTCGAATGATTTTAAGCGATACATTACGTAGCATATGATATTCACGGTCTGATAAAGTTTGAGATGGTGCAACTACAATTGAATCTCCTGTATGAATCCCAACTGGATCCACATTTTCCATGTTACAAACTACGATTGCATTGTCTTTAGAGTCACGCATTACTTCATATTCGATTTCTTTAAAACCTGCGATTGATTTTTCTAGTAAACATTGTGTTACCGGGCTATATTTTAGACCAGATGTCACGATTTCGTTTAAATCTTGATCGTTATAACAAATACCACCGCCAGTTCCGCCAAGCGTAAATGCTGGACGAACGATTACTGGATAACCAATTTTTTCAACGAAAGCGTGTGCTTCTTCTAAGTTGTGGATAATGTCTGATTCTGGTACAGGAACCCCTAATTCGTACATTAAGTTACGGAACAAATCACGGTCTTCTGCTTTATTGATGGCATCAAGTTTTGTACCAAGGATTTCAATGTTTAGTTCATCTAAAATACCTGATTCATGCAATTCAATAGCCATGTTTAAGCCCGTTTGGCCACCTAAAGTTGGTAGGACAGCATCTGGGCGTTCTTTACGTATAATACGTGATACAAACTCCAATGTAATTGGTTCGATGTATACTTTATCTGCGATTTGTGTATCCGTCATAATTGTTGCTGGGTTTGAGTTAATTAAAATGACGCGGTAACCCTCTTCTTTTAATGATAGACATGCTTGTGTTCCTGCATAATCGAATTCTGCAGCTTGTCCGATTACGATTGGGCCTGACCCGATTACTAAAATGGTTTTGATATCTTGACGTTTAGGCATGGTGTTGCTCCTTTCTAGTATCTACATTCATTAACTCGATGAATTCATCAAATAAGTGGTTTGAATCTTCTGGTCCTGGTGATGCTTCTGGGTGATATTGTACTGTGAATACTGGGTATTCTTTATGTTTTAATCCTTCAATTGTTCCGTCATTTAATGCAAGGTGAGTAACTTCTAAACCCGTTCCCTCTAGTGAAGCTGGATCGACTGCATAGCCATGGTTTTGAGAAGTTAGTTCAGTACGTCCAGTTTTTAGTTCTTTTACTGGATGATTAGCACCACGATGTCCAAATTTAAGTTTGAACGAATCTGCGCCACATGCTAGTGCGAAAAGTTGGTGTCCTAAGCAAATACCGAACATTGGCACTTTTCCGATTAGATTTTTTATTGTTTCAATTGCTACTGGCACATCTTTCGGATCTCCAGGTCCATTTGATAACATTATACCGTCTGGATATAAAGCTAAAATTTCGTCTGCTGGCATATTGTAAGGAACTACAACGACATCACAGTCACGTTTGTTTAACTCGCGTAAAATACCATGCTTCATACCGAAATCTAATAATACAACTTTTTTACCTCGCCCCGGGCTTGGATATGGTGTTTTCGTAGAAACTTGCTCTACTTGGTTTGTTGGGAATGTAGTTGATTTTAACTTTGCTATTACCTCTTCAACATCTACCTCTTCTCCTGCTGCTGTTAAAGTAGCTTTAATCGAACCCATTTCACGAATCAAACGAGTTAGCTTTCTTGTATCAATCCCTTCAATACCAGGGATTTTTTTCATTTTGAAGAATTCATCTAATGTTGTGTCACAACGGAAATTTGATGGTGTTTGCGCTAATTCGCGAACAACGAATCCTTTTATTGCAGGGTCAATTGTTTCAAAATCATCACGATTAATACCGTAGTTACCGATTAATGGGTATGTCATTGTCACAATTTGTCCTGCAAATGATGGGTCAGACAATGTTTCTTGATAACCCGTCATTCCTGTTGTAAATACAACTTCTCCGTCTGATGCTAAGTCACTACCGAATGCTTGTCCTTCAAATACAATACCGTTTTCTAAAATTAACTTTCTATTTGTCATTGTGCTTCCTCCCATACTATGTTACCTTCAAAGATTGTCATAACTGGCCAGCCTTTTGCTGACCATCCATTGAATGGTGTGTTTCTACCTTTTGATACGAAACCTTCAGCATCAATTGTTTGTTCTTTATTTAGATCAAGTAAGATCAAATCTGCCGATGCCCCAACTTCTATCTTGCCATACGGTAAGTTGAATAACTCAGCTGGTTTTGCGGCCATCCAATCTATTAATTGTTTTAATGTCCATTTACCTGTTTCAACAAATTTTGTATACAGCAGTGGGAATGCTGTTTCAAAACCGACAATGCCGAATGGTGCGCCTACCATACCACAGCATTTTTCTTCAACTGTGTGTGGTGCGTGGTCTGTTGCGATACAGTCAATCGTGCCATCAAGTAATGCTTCGTGTAATGCTTGTAAGTCATCATTCGCACGTAATGGTGGATTCATTTTCCAGTTCGCATCATCTGATGGAATGTCCATTTCTTCTAATAGAAGATGGTGAGGACAAACCTCTGCAGTTACGTTAATGCCTGCAGCTTTTGCATCGCGCACTACGCGTACTGATTCTTTTGTTGATACGTGACATACATGGTAATGTGCACCTGCTGCTTCAGCTAGTAAAACGTCACGAGCAATTTGCACTGATTCGCAAACAGATGGTATTCCCGGCAACCCTAGCTCTTGATTGCGAGTACCTTCGTGCATCACGCCATCGTAGATCAATGAATTATCTTCGCAGTGAGCAACTACTGCCATGCCAATTTTCGCTGCATCTTTCATTTGCTCAAACATCGTTGCTGCTTCTTGTACACCAACACCATCATCAGAAAATGCAACTGCTCCATGTGCTTTTAAGTCTGTTAAGTTTGTGCGTTTGTCGCCAGATTGCGCGACTGTTAAAGACCCATAAGGTAAAACGCGAATGACTGCACTATCTTCAATTAAACTATTTATGTAATCGAGATTTTCAATTGAATCTGGTACTGGCTTTGTGTTAGGCATTGCACAAATTGTTGTGAAGCCACCTTTTGCTGCAGAAGCTGTGCCCGTTGCAATCGTTTCTTTATGTTCAAAACCTGGCTCACGAAGATGAGTATGTACATCTACAAATCCTGGGGCTACGACAAGACCTTTACCTTCGATTACTTCAACAGCCTCAGCTGAGATTAAAGCACCGATTTCTTTAATATTTCCACCCTCTATTAGGATGTCTGTCGATTGAAATTCGCCTTGTTCATTTAACATTTGAACATTTTTTAGTAATTTTGTCATATTAGCCTCGCCCCTTTAAAATATGTTCTAATATTGCCATGCGGATGAATAATCCGTTTCGCATTTGAGAGAAGATTCTTGAACGCTCACATTCTACTAATGATGAATCAATTTCTACACCACGGTTAATCGGTGCCGGGTGCATAATAATTGCTCCATCCTTCATCATTTTTTCACGTTCTTCAGTTAAGCCATATCTTTCTCTGTATGACTCAACTGTGAATCCATCATATGCTGCTTCACGTTCATGTTGTACCCGAAGCAGCATTATGACATCACTCTTTTCGATTAGTTGATCCCAATCTTGATGCGCCTCATACTCACCTTGCCACTCTGGAGGACAAACAAAGTTGACGTTTGCTCCTAAAGTAGTAAGTGCTGTTGCATCTGATTTTGCAACACGACTATGAGAAACATCACCTGCAATTGTAACATTGACACCTTCAAATTTCCTGAACTCTTTGAAGATTGTGTATAAATCAAGCAAAGATTGAGAAGGATGCTGTCCGGCACCATCACCTGCATTGATAATTGATACGTCCAAACCTTCTAAAAGCTCTTCGTAGTAGGCATCTTGTTTATGACGAATTACGACTGCATCGATACCGCTTTGTTGAATCGTTTTTACCGTGTCGTACAATGTTTCACCCTTTAGCACGCTAGAGAATCCTGCATCAAAGGGAATTACTGTAGCTCCTATTTTTCTTTCTGCTGATTCAAATGATGTTTTTGTTCTTGTGCTTGGCTCAAAAAATAGGTTCGCGATAAAGTATTCTTTCTCTAGTTGTGGTTTCGCACCTGCTTCAAATTCAGCAGCGCGGTTTAAAATCAGCATAATTCCTTCTTTTGATACTTCATCCATTGACAGTAAGTTTCTCATCATGAGCCTCCTAGTTTATAAATAAAGCCTCCCTAGATTAGTAGGGAGGCTGAGGAAGGATATGACAGGATAAGCATAGCGCTTTCGCACATGCTTTCGAATCTATACAACCCTTCTTTGCCTCTCTGGGCAATCTGTTAAAAGGTACAGTATTTAAATGTTATTCATCCAAATCAGCGACTTCTTTATCGCGACCTGGTAGTACTAAGTTTAAAATGACACCGACGATGGCTGCTAAGGCCATACCTTCAATTGCAAACGTGTCAGAAACTTGCGGTATTTTCAATGTTGCGCCACCGATACCAAAGATCAAGATAACTGATGCAATGACTAAGTTACGTTTATCATCGAAGTCTACTTTATTTTCAACTAGCATTCGTAGACCACTAGATGCGATGATTCCGAATAATAGAATTGATACACCGCCCAACACTGAAGTTGGAATTGTTTCGATAACTGCCATCGCTTTTGAAAAGAAAGCCATCACTATTGCTAATATTGCTGCGCCACCGATGACGTATACACTATAAACTCTTGTCAACACTAGGACACCGATATTTTCACCATAAGTTGTTTTCGGTGGTCCACCGATGAATGCACTCATTAGCGTTCCTAAACCATCACCTAATAGTGAACGATGTAAACCTGGTTCTTTAATATAATTGCGATTTACAACTTTACCCAACACTAATTGGTGGCCAATATGTTCTGAAATCGTGACAATCACGATTGGTACCATCGCTAGAAGCAATGTGCTTGTCACTTTGAATTCATAATCTATTCCTGGGATTAAGAAGTCAGGAAGTGCAAACCATTTTGCTTGTCCAATTGCAGTATAGTCAACAATACCGATTGCTGCTGAGTATATATAACCTACAACTAAACCGATTAGAATTGGCATTGTACTAATGATATTTTTGAAGAAGATTGTACAAATAATGGCTGCTGCTAACGTAACTAGAGCTGCAGAGAAGTCTGGGAAACTATATATCTTCCCACCATCGCCATCTGGAATATTCATCGCCATATCAACTGCAACTGTTGCAAGACCAAGACCGATAACCATAATAACCGGAGCTACAACGATTGGCGGCAATAACTTCATAATCCATTTATAACCCGTTTTCCAAATGAGTAGTGAGACTATGCCGTAAGTTAAACCGACGAACATCGATCCGATCATTGCACTTCCAACACCACCATTGTTTGATACAAAGATGATTGGTGTGATAAAAGCGAATGAAGATCCTAAGTAAGCTGGGACTTGAAATCTCGTTACTAATAAGAATATCAGCGTTGCGATACCACTTGTTAAAAGGGCCATCGCTGGGCTCAAACCAGTAAGCTTAGGAACTAATATTGTTGAGCCGAACATCGCAAACATATGTTGAGCACTTAGTGTAACAAGTTGAAGTGCTTTTGGTTTTTCATCTATATCTAAAACTGCGTTTGCCATATCCTGTTATCCTCACATTCTTTACCTTGCTTATTCGTGAATTGTGACGCAATCCGTAGCATCAACTTCTACCATGTTAACTACGATTCTTTCATTTCCTGATGTCGGAATGTTCTTCCCTACATAATCAGCACGAATAGGTAGTTCTCTATGACCACGATCGACTAATACGGCTAGTTGGATTTGTGAAGGTCTTCCTAAGTCCATGACCGCATCCATAGCTGACCTTACTGTTCGACCTGTATATAGCACATCATCTACAAGAATGATTTTTTGCTCTGATACGTTGTCCGTAATATCAACTTGCTGTACTAGTGGCTCTTCGTTGTCTGTTTTTGTTGACAAATCATCACGATATAGCGTGATATCAAGTTCTCCGGTACGTATTTCTTTACCTTCAATTCTATTGATCTTTTGAGCTAGCCTTCTTGCTAAATAAGCGCCTCTCGTTTTGATACCTACTAAAATGCACTCATCAATTCCTTCATTGCGTTCAATGATTTCATGAGCGATTCGAGTTAAAGCACGATTCATAGCTGGTTCATCAAGTAATACTGCCTTCTGTGTCATTATTTTTCCTCCTCTCGTTATGAGCATAAAAAAACCTCTTGAGCAATGAGCCCAAGAGGATATAGGTGTACTTAAGATATGTCGAAAATACTTGCATCACAAGGATTTTCCACATTTCACGCATACCTTCTCAGCCTCTCTGGACTGTCTTTAAAGGTGAATATTTAATTTTTCACTACGATAAGTATATTACTCTAGGACTTAAAATGTCAATAGTTACTTTTCAATTCTTTTAATAACTCTTCATAATCAGCTGGTAATGGCGCCTCAAATTCTATATATTCACCAGTTGAAGGATGAATAAAGCCTAATACACCAGCGTGTAGAACTTGTCCACCAAAGTCGAGTGTTTTTCTCGGCCCGTATTTTGGATCACCCGCTAATGGATAACCAATATAGTTCATATGGACACGAATTTGATGTGTACGTCCTGTTTCTAGTCTACAATGGACAAGAGTGTAATCCACTCCTAAACGGTCGATAACAGCAAAATGCGTAATCGCATGCTTCCCATTATCAACAACGCCCATTTTTTGACGATCGCGTGAATCCCGACCTATCGGAGCATCAATTGTTCCTTTATCGTGTGGAATATGACCATGAACAAGCGCCGTATAACGACGAGTTACTGTCTTATCTACAAGTTGCTGTACTAATGATTCATGTGCTTTATCGTTTTTGGCAACCATTAATAAACCTGAAGTATCTTTATCAATACGATGCACGATTCCTGGACGCGCTACACCATTAATACCTGATAAATCTTTGCAATGATACATTAGACCATTTACAAGAGTACCAGTTGCATGACCTGGCGCTGGATGTACGACCATGCCTTTTGGCTTGTTAACTACAATTACGTCGCTATCTTCATAGACGATCTCTAAATTTAAATCTTCTGCTACTATTTCAAGTGGTTCTGTTTCTGGAGGAGTTACTGAAATAACGTCCCCTTCTTTTACTTTATATTTTGTTTTAACTGGCTCATCATTTACCATAACGATTCCATCTTTTAACCAAGCTTGAATTTGAGAACGTGACCAGTCTTGTTGCATTGCTGCAAATGCTTTATCAATACGCTCACCATTCAATTCTTGCATTACTGTATAACTTACTGCTGTCATTGCTTCACCTTTTTCTGATTGAGTTTCTCTTCAAAGAGCATATAAATAATTAACATCACAACGCCAATTGTTAACGCTGCATCTGCAATATTAAAAATCGGGAAATCATAATTAATAACTGGGATTAGTACATTTACAAAATCCACTACTTCACCGCGAAACACACGATCAATAAAATTACCAATCGCTCCACCTAATATGAACATTAAGCTCGCTTGAAATAATGGCTTTCCTTTTGCTTCTTTATGAAAATAATAAAGAATACCGATTATTACAGCTACCGTAACAATTGCAAATAACCAAAATTGTCCCTGTAACATTCCCCATGCTGCTCCGCGATTACGATGCGAAAGAAGTCCAAAATAAGGATCCCATAGCATAATACTTTCACCAAGTTGCATGTTTTTAACGATACTCCATTTTGTTAGTTGATCGATAATTACTACAAAAGCTGCTAGCCCATAATATTTATACACCGCAATATCCTCCGTTTACTCTATATCTTAACCATTTTAACATAATAGTGCTATGAATGAAAAAAACTACTCATAATATACTTCATTTTGCAACAAAAAAGCCCCTTTCAATGAATAATCATTGAAAAAGGCCGCCACTTAAACAGATAAATATAATATTATGTTGTTTCAGATTTCTTTGAATTACTCTTTCCATTCTAAAAAATGAGCAGTCCGATTAAATTATCGGCTGCTCATTTTTTTATTATGCTTCAGTATAGTATTTTTCTACAACATCCGCACAGTTTGCACATAATGTTGGGTGTGATTCACTTTGACCAACTGTTTCAGAAATTGACCAGCAACGTTCACATTTTTCACCTGTAGCTTTTTCTACAAGAACAGCTACGTTATCAACTACAACTGCTTCTGCGGGAGCTTGTGCAGTTTCGCCGCCTACAACGAATTCTGAAACGATATTCAATTGAGCAAAATTAATAGCTTGGTCTGATAGTAAAGCCGTAGTTGCTTCATCTGCAAAGACAGTTACTTTTGCTTCTAATGATTTACCGATTACTTTCGCGTTACGCGCTTCTTCTAAAGCTTTTAAAATTGCATTACGAACAGTGATAATTTGAGCCCATTTCGTGCGTAATGCTTCAAAATCTTCTTGTTCAACAGCTTCTGGCATATCAGTTAATTGAACACTTACTGCCTCTGTGTTATCTAAATACGACCACATTTCATCTGTTGTGTGTGGGATGATTGGAGTTAATAATTTTAATAATGCTTGTAATGTATCATACATAACCGATTGCATTGCACGACGGTCTGCATTATCTTGACCTTCGATATATACAACGTCTTTTGCAATATCTAAGTAGAATGAGCTTAACTCAGTTGCTACGAAGTTGTTGATTGTGTGATATACGCTTGCAAATTCATAGTTATCATAATGCGTGCGTACAGCTTTAATCACATCTTGTAATTTCATGTACATATAGCGATCTACTTCACGAAGATCTGCATATGCTACACGATCTGTTTCAGGATTGAAGTCACTCACATTACCATGTAGGAATCGAAGCGTATTACGAATTTTACGGTATACTTCAGAAACTTGCTTCATGATGTCCATAGAAATACGAACGTCAGCTGTGTAGTCTACTGATGCTACCCATAAACGTAGAATATCGCCACCGTATTGGTTCATTACTTTGATAGGAGCGATAATATTCCCGATAGATTTACTCATTTTGCGACCTTCGCCATCTAATACGAAACCGTGAGAAAGTAAACCTTTATACGGCGCATGTCCGTTTATAGCAACACTTGTAATAAGTGAAGAGTTAAACCATCCACGGTATTGGTCAGAGCCTTCTAAATAAAGGTCTGCAGGGTAACGTAATTCTGGGCGTTCTTGTAATACACCTTGGTGTGTCGAACCTGAGTCAAACCAAACGTCCATAATGTCGGTTTCTTTAGTGAATTCGCCATTTGGGCTACCTGGATGAGTGAAACCTGCTGGTAATAAATCTTTCGCTTCACGTTCGAACCAAATGTTAGAACCGTGTTCTTTGAATAGATTTGCAACATGCTCAATTGTCTCTTCAGTGATGATTGGTTCATCATTCTCAGCATAAAATACTGGAATTGGAACACCCCAAGCACGTTGACGAGAAATACACCAATCCCCGCGGTCACGAATCATATTGAATAGACGTGTTTCACCCCATGAAGGTGTAAAGTTTGTATCACGTATTGCTTGTAACAATTCGGGACGGAATGCTTCAATTGATGCAAACCACTGTGCAGTTGCACGATAAATAACTGGTTTTTTTGTACGCCAGTCATGTGGATATGAGTGCGAGAAGAATGAAAGTTTTAGTAATGCTCCTTTTTCTTCTAATGCTTTTGTAATTTCTTTATTGGCATCATTATAGAACAATCCTTCAAAGCCAGGAGCCTCTTCAGTTAATACACCACGGTTATTAACTGGGCTTAAAATACCAATATCGTATTTTTTACCTATGTTAAAGTCGTCTTCACCATGTCCAGGAGCTGTATGAACACAACCAGTACCGGCGTCAAGTGTTACGTGATCACCGCACATAATAAATGAATCACGGCCGTATATAGGGTGAGCTGCTACAACGTATTCTAAATCTTGTCCAGCGATTTCACGGTCAATTTCGTAGTTTTCCCATTCTAACGTTTCTGCTACTTTTTCAAGTAAACCTTTAGCGATGATAAATTTCTTATCAGCTACTTTTACTACAGCATATGTGAATTCTGGATTCACGGAAATACCTAAGTTAGCAGGAATTGTCCACGGTGTTGTCGTCCAGATGATAAAGCTTTCGTCAGTATTAACTACACCTTTACCGTCTTTTACACCAAATGCAACATAGATAGATGGCGATTTGATATCTTGGTATTCGATTTCTGCTTCAGCTAATGCTGATTCACTTGAAGGAGACCAGTAAACTGGTTTTAAGCCTTTATAGATATAACCTTTTTTTGCCATTTCACCGAAGACTTTAATTTGACGCGCTTCGAATTTAGGTTGTAATGTGATATAGGGATTATCCCAATCACCACGTACACCGATACGTTTGAATTGAGTTCGTTGACGATCAACTTGCTCGTAAGCATACTCTTCACAAAGTTTACGGAATTCCGCAGTAGTCATTTCTTTGCGTTTTACACCTTTGTTAGCTAATGCTTGCTCGATTGGTAGACCATGCGTATCCCAACCTGGTACATAAGGAACGAAGTAACCAGTCATTGAACGATGACGATTAACCATATCTTTTAATACTTTGTTTAATGCATGACCCATATGAAGGTCACCATTTGCGTACGGAGGACCATCATGTAAGATGAATGCTGGGCGATCTTTTGTACGTTCTAGCACCAACGCATTGATGTCCATCTCTTCCCATTTTTCTTGAATTTTCGGTTCATTAGCCGGCAAATTTCCTCGCATCGGGAAATCTGTTTTCGGCATTAATAACGTATCTTTATATTCCATATAAATCCTCCTCTTTTTTATGCAAATAAAAAACTCCTCATCCCAAAAAAGGGACGAGGAGGAATTATCTCGCGGTACCACCCTAATTGCGTATATAAAATAATACGCCTCTTAGACACCGTAACGTGGTGTGAGCCGAGATTACTTACTGTTTTTGTTCAGTAATCTAGTTCCAGAGTGATTTTCTTCCTTGAGTGTTTAGTCCGAGCTTACACCGTCCTCAGATCGCTTTTACATCACTCAAAAAATACTGTCTCCATCATAACTTTTTCTTTGATATGTTGACATTATAGAAAACAGAAAGCATTCAGTCAAGTATCGTTTACTCTACCGGTGTATCCAAGCGCTCTAATTCTGTTGAATCAATTTCATATTCCAATAAATGATCCCAATCATCTGATTCAATCAAATCTAATTGTGCTTCAACAATCATTTTGAAACGATTACGGAATACTTTAGATTGTTTTTTCAACTCTTCAATTTCTAGTGCAATACGACGTGCTTTTGATAGAGCTTCATTAACAATACGATCTGCATTTTTCTCAGCTTCTTTAACGATTAATTTTGCTTCTTTCGTAGAATTACGTCTCACTTCTTCAGCAGCTTCTTGTGCTATGACAATGGATTTTTGAAGAGTTGATTCAATTGAATTATAGTGACCAATTTGCTCATTTGAAGTTAGTAATTTGCTTTCTAACTCTTTTTTCTCTTTTAAAACAACTTCATAGTCTTTTATGATTTGCATTAAAAACTCATTGACTTCATCTTCATTGTAACCTCTAAAACCACGGGTAAACTCTTTATTATGTATATCAACAGGCGATAACGGCATTTTCTACACTCTCCCTTATAGCATAATATATATTGTAAACTATTATACAGGTCATTAATGGTAAGTACATCGAAAAAACAACAAATTTAATGAAATTGTTATGATTTTCTTTCCATACGACCAATATTAATGCGGATTTTATCTTTTTTTGTTCTTCCTTCAATAGCTCTTATCATAAATCTTCCAAATCCTCGAATCGATAATAAATCGAGTTCATGCAATTCAAAAGATATATTTTCTCTGATAGTAAAGTTAACCTTCACTTTTCCACTATTAATAAGCGCTGCTGATTTCTGACGAGATATATTAAATACAGAAGCAATAACCGTATCTAAACGTATCGAACTCACTGTCATCATTTCATCCGTCCAGACTTCTTCATTCGGTAGTAACATTTCAGTTGAATCTAGCGCTTCTACATATACTTTTACCTTACCAATTGAAGTGAGATTAGCTCTTACATAATCTTCTACTTCAGAAGCAATAGCGAATTGGGCTGTAGAGTTGTCTAATCTGATATCCCCAAATTTCTCTCGTCCTAAACCAAGTGACAATAACGCCCCTAGAACATCTGGATGCTCAAGTTGAACAAACTTAGAAGGATAGCGCAAATGAAATACCGTGATTTGATAGTCCTCTTCGACTGGTTCAAAATAGGAAGGGTATATAAGAATCCTTCTGCGCTCAGCTTCATCAAATGCACCATAATACGCCATTACAATATCGCCCTGATGTCCAATGATTGACTGGACAATAAATCGTTGACGTGGATCTAGGAAATCCGTTAACTTTGGCGCATAGCGATCTTCTACTTCCATACGCCAGCCACTAACTTGATCAATAAATTCACGCTCTTCTGGTCGGAAATGCTGGAATATCTCTTCCATAGTCCCCCTCCTTTCTTAATAAAAAAACCCCACATTCATATTGTGGGGAATAGTAACATTGACTAAAATACTAGAGTAAAAATCCATTAAATAAACTTATTACTCCTTGATTTGCCAAATTCAATACAAATAATGCGACGATTGGTGAAATATCAATCATACCTAATGGTGGAATAAAACGTCTAAATAACTCTAAATACGGGTCACAAATTTTACCTAAAATTTGTCCAAATTTAGACTCATACGCTGCTGGAACCCACGACATCAAAATATAAATGATTAGCGCAATTGAATAATAGAAAAACAATTTTGAAATGATAGTACCTACTATATACATAAATTAATAAACTCCTCAGTTTGATCAGTCTTCATAATAATATTCAGAAATATTACCGTCAACTTCTACATTATCTGGTGTGCATAAGAATATGTCCGTCCCAATACGTTTTATATCTCCACCCAGTGCACATATTGTACCACTCAAGAAGTCAATAATACGAATACCTTGCTCTTTATCAATACGCTGTAGATTTACAACGACTGCACGCTTACTTTTTAAATGTTCAGCAATATCTTGAGCTTCTGCATAGACACGAGGTTCAGCTAAGACAACCTTAGAAGATTTTTGTGTAATACTTACTAAATTAGGCGTATTTGTATGTTCAGTTGTCACATTCCGTCGCTCCTTGTTGCTTACTTTTTTAACTGCAGGTTGACTTACTGCAGCTTGATGAACAGGTTGTGACATGACTCTTTGTTGGCGTTGCTGTTGCTGTTGCTGTTGCTGTTGTAATTGTTGCGGTTGCGGTTGCGATTGCTCATAATAGTCTTCATCATCTTCTTCTAGTAAAAAAAAGTTCTTAATTTTATCCTTCATGCTCATTAAGAATCCCTTCTTTCGTTGCCAACTAGAGCCGTACCAATTCGAACATACGTTGCACCCTCTTCGACAGCGATTTCATAGTCATTTGACATTCCCATCGATAAATCGTGACATGGTGCATGAGCATATCCGTTATTTTCGACTTCCAATTGTAGCTTTTTAAGTTTTTTAAAAACGTTGCGAACTACTTCTAAATCTTCTGTATTTGGGGCCATTGTCATTAAACCCACTACTCGAATACGAGAATATTGCGATAGTTGCTCTATAAACGGTATGACTTCTTCTGGTTGTAGACCATGCTTTGATTCTTCACCTGAGACATTTACTTGTACAAAACAATTCACACTACATGTTGCTCGTTTTTCAATTTCTTCTGCTAAACTAATACGATCTAAGGAGTGTAAATAATCAATTTTATCAATGACTTGTTTTACTTTACGTGTTTGCATCGAGCCGATATAATGCCATACAGCACGTTCTGTAATTGTTTTTCTTTTTTCTAACAAGCCTTCTGGACGATTTTCGCCCAATTGATTTAATCCTGCATCAAGCGCTTCAATAGCTCGTTCAGTAGACACTTGCTTCGTAACTGCGATAATTGATACATCTGCTACTTGTCTACCTACCCTGTTTGCTGCTTTTTCAATCTTTAGCTGAATTTCTTCTAAGTTATTTATAATTAACGTCATTTTATTCCCATCTTTTCAAAGATACTTGTTACCTTATTGTACCAAGCTACGCATGAATTATCAATGAATAGTCATACATTTCACTATCGTGCTTTCACTAAGATGACATCCTTTCCTACTACAAGAATATCTTCTATACGAATTTTCATTGCATCCTTATCACTTTGTGAAAATTGAAAGAATCTCTTCGGTTCGGATACGACGAATGCCTCAATCATGCCCGTTTCTTCCGACAATACTGCGTCTAGGACAAACCCTAAAAAACGTCCATTGCCTGCTTCAATAATTTCTTTTCGTTGGATATCAGAAAATCTCATCTACATCCCTCCTAACTTAGTCTATGAAGGGAAATAGCAAAAAACGCATCAACTTTTATAGTTTGATACGTCTTTGCCATAGTTATTAATTATCGTATTGTGATATTTGCTTTTGAATTGTTTTAATTGCACTTTTTTCCAGCCTAGAAATTTGAGCTTGCGAAATTCCTAATTCGTTTGCTATTTCAGTCTGGGTTTCACCATAGTAAAAACGTTTTGCTAAGATTTTTTGTTGCCGTTCATCTAGCTTCATAACATTTTCTTTCATGGTTACATAAGTCAACCATCGTTCTTCAGAAACTGCATTATCTTTTAGTTGATCCATCATATAAACTGGATCACCACCATCCGAATAAATCGGCTCATGCAATGACATTGGTTCTTGAATTGCATCTAAAGCAAATAATATATCCTCTTGTGGCAAGCCTGTCATACGCGCTAAATCTGATAGCGTTGGTTCACGTAATTGCTCATTGATAAATTGCTCTTTAGCCTGCATTGCCTTATAGGCAATATCACGCAATGAGCGAGCAACGCGCAGTGGGTGATGGTCCCGCAGATGCCTGCGAATCTCCCCAATAATCATAGGTACTGCATAGGTTGAAAATCTCACATTATGAGACAAATCAAAATGATCAATTGATTTCAATAAACCAATACAGCCGACTTGAAACAGGTCATCAGCCTGTTCACCACGGTATGCAAAACGCCCCACAATACTGAGCACTAAACGTAGATTGCCCATAACGAGCTGGTCTCTTACTTCCTCTTGGCCACTTTGCAATTGGATAAATAACTGACGCATTTCCTCATGCTTTAATACAGGTAACTTTGCAGTATCTACACCGCATAAATCCACTTTTGTTCGCATAGTCATTTCCTCCGGACGCTTCTTACTTTCTTTGTTGTAAGTTCAGTTTGTCCGTTAAGCGTCAGAATATGCGGTGGAAAAATGACCAATTTCAACCATTACATAGTTGGTTGATTTAAATTTTCACGTAATTCATGAATAATTTTCTTCTCTAAACGAGAAATATAAGATTGAGAAATACCGAGATGATCTGCAACTTCCTTCTGCGTCATCTCTTCTCTACCATTTAGTCCGAAACGACATTCCATTATATAGCGTTCGCGCTCTTCCAATATATGAATTGCTTGAAACATATGTTGGCGCTCGATTTTCTTTTCAACATTATCCGTAATAATATGCTCGTCCGTCCCTAAAATATCCGATAATAATAATTCATTACCATCAGCATCTGAATTGAGCGGTTCATCTAGAGACACTTCACCTTTAGTTCGACTTGTTTTGCGTAAGTGCATTAAAATTTCATTTTCGATACATCTAGAAGCGTATGTAGCGAGTTTGATATTTTTTTCAGTATTAAAAGTTTCAATTGCTTTTATTAATCCAATCGATCCAATACTGATTAAATCTTCAATTGGTGTATTTGAATTATCAAAACGTCTAGCAATATAAACTACTAAACGCAAATTACGTTCGATTAACGTATCTCTAGCACTCATATCTCCTCTCATAAACGCCGCAATAACTTCCTTCTCCTCCTCTTTTTTCAATGGTACAGGCAGCGATTCATGACTTCCTATATAAAAAGTACCCTTCGTTCTCCAAGTAATGAACTTCTGCTGTAGCCAGTGCCAAAATTTTCGAATCATGTAAAAACCCCTTCCATCATTATTGACAAAGCGTTGAGACATTTAGAATGACATCTACCTGCTGTGGGAAATGATCTGATTCCCTTGTAAGTACGAAAAAACCCGGTGCGATAAAGAAACCATCTTCCCCGTGTACCTCCCACTGATCAAAGCGGAAAGCGATTCCATAAACCGCTTTTTCTTGTACCGTTGAAAATCGAATAACCGTCAACTTACTTTGTAACTCTTTCGGGAACATCGATAATTTGTAAGGATTAGATGATTGCCAGCTCTGTAGTGCAGTTTTTAGCACATCATCCATACGTTCTTCTAACGCGCTCCAAGCAATAAAATGAACAGCCCTACCAGTTAATGGCTCGATGCAACTATTTCCTGTATCGATAAAGCCTCTTAACAGCCAACTCTGCCCTTGAAACGTCATTGTCGTATCAAATACTAGTCCACGTTCAAGCGATTGCTGTTTACTAACGGTCCATCTATTTTGCAATAGAACAAGCCCAGCAATAGCTATGATACTGCTGGTCGATGCAAAATAGACAGTAGGCATTTTAAAAAATAGTGGCTCAAGAGCAGTTAATAGACCACCTGCAAATAATGCGGCAACAATACAGATAACAGCACTTTTGAGCCATTTCATAAAATGAAAACCAAAAGCACTAATTGTCATCACGACAAATGCAAAAATCATTGGTATAACAGATTGACCAATAAAGACAACGACGCATGCACCTATTAGCGCGCTTAACAACAATCTTTTTCTCGACACTTGCAATGCACCAATCTTACTTGTAAAGGACAAGACAATGTAATTAAAAATTGTATTGAGCGCTAAAATAACTTCTCCGTACATGACACCGCCTCCCTATTGAAAGGTTAACATTCTCCAACTTCAAAAAATGTCAAACTGTGAAGTGATTCCGCAAAAAATTGCGACAGAAAAAAGTGTATACTGACATTTTTTTGAAGATATTTTCCACAAAATAAAAAGCCCACACAATAAATTGTGTGAGCTAGTTGGATTAATAAATTAACGTCTTTTTTGGCGATTACGTAAGAATGTTGGAATATCTAAAGCATCATCTTGAGATTGTGACGTTTGTGTTTGGCGCACAGGCTCTTGATGTACTTTTACTTCTTCTTGTCTTACTTCACGACCAACTTGTTGAGAAGCCGTAGTAACAGCTGGACGACCAGCACCGATTCCGCCGCGACCAGCTGAACGCGGGTCTACAGGCATATCATCATCTGAGAATCCAGTTGCAATAACTGTAACGATGATTTCATCTTTCAAGTTATCATTAATTACCGCACCAAAGATAATATTCACATCTTCATCAGATGCTGCAGATACAATATCAGCTGCATCCCCTACTTCATAAAGACCTAGGTTTGAACCACCAGTCATATTCATTAGGACACCTTTTGCACCATGAATCGATGTTTCAAGTAATGGACTTGAAATCGCTTTTTTAGCAGCTTCTATTGCACGATTTTCTCCAGATGCAATACCAATACCCATTAATGCAGAACCTTTATCAGACATAATAGATTTCACGTCTGCAAAGTCTAAGTTAATAAGACCCGGTGTTGCGATTAAATCTGAGATACCTTGTACACCTTGACGAAGAACATTATCTGCTTCACGGAATGCTTCTAACATTGGCGTGTTTTTATCTACTATTTCAAGCAGGCGATCATTTGGAATAACAATTAATGTATCAACTGCTTCTTTCATTGCAGTAGTACCGCCATATCCTTGTGATTGACGTTTTCGTCCTTCAAAAGTGAATGGACGTGTTACAACACCTACTGTTAATGCACCTAAATCGTGAGCAATTTGAGCAATCACAGGTGCAGCACCTGTACCTGTACCGCCACCCATACCAGCAGTAACGAATACCATATCTGCTCCGCTTAACGCTTCTTCTAACTGTTCTTTACTTTCTTCAGCAGCCTTTTTCCCAACTTCAGGGTTTGCTCCTGCACCTAAACCACGAGTTAATTTACCACCAATCT
This sequence comes from Viridibacillus sp. KH_047, assembly GCF_057838945.1. Lineage (NCBI taxonomy): Bacteria > Bacillati > Bacillota > Bacilli > Caryophanales > Caryophanaceae > Viridibacillus > Viridibacillus sp. KH_047. Next base: position 3,278,084 of record NZ_CM174479.1, read on the forward strand.
GTAATTTCACATCAGCTTTCGATAGTTTTAATGCTTGTGAGTCTGTATTAACGGCAATGAATTCTACACCTTGTACACCATGTTCAATCATACGATTGACTGCATTATTACCGCCGCCGCCAACGCCGATTACTTTAATCACTGCTAGTTGTTCGACATCTGTATCAAATTCTAACATCTCTATTCCTCCTATTTTAGCTCATTGTGTGTAGAGAAAGCCGCCTATATTATTCTAAAAATTTGGTTAAGAAATTCCGAACCTTACCAACTACGCCTTCTTTTTGCTCTTGAGCATCATAAGCAGTTGGCACTTTTGTATTTGACTCTGTATTTTGAATTGGTCCTAGCGGTTTGTCATCGCTATAATCTCCGAGAAACTCGGATTCCATATATGCATAACGAATTAAGTTTACTGCTGATGTATATTCAGGTTCTCTTACACCGATATATTCAGGCGTGTAAACTCTTACTCTCGTTTGTAACACATGGCGAGCTAGTTGAGAAATACCTTCTAATTTGGCAACGCCACCAGTTAATACGACGCCACCTGGTAAATCTTGAATACCCATCCGATATAACTCATCGATTATCAATTCGAATAATTCTTCCAATCGAACACCGATTATTTCGGATATGTACCTTTGACTAAACTGTTCCTTTGTATCTCCATCAATAACTGGCACTTCAAATAGTTCATCTTCTGAAGCATCGTCGTAAAATGCATGTCCATAGTCAATTTTAATCTTCTCAGCTTGTTCTGTAGGTGTTTTTAAGACAATCGATAAATCTTTCGTAATATGTTCTCCACCTACTGGAATAACAGCTGTGTGTGTGAAATGCTCATCTTTGAAAATAGCAATTGTTGTTGAACCTCCGCCAATATCAATAAATGCAGTGCCTCGGTTCTTTTCATCTTCAGTTAATGCAAATTCACCTGCAGCAAGTGACTGTAAGTAAATTTCTTGTATATCCAATCCCGCTTTTTCAACGCAACGGAGTACATTATGCAGGATTGTTTTAGAAGTAGTAATTAATGTACCATCCATTTCTAATCGGATACCAATCATACCTCGAGGGTCTTTGATTTCATCTAAATTATCTACTATAAATTGTCTAGGAACTAAATTGACTAGCTCTCTCTCTGGCGGAATAGACATCACTTGTGCCGATTCCATTACGCGATCTAAATCCTCATCGCCTATTTCACGATTGTCACTATTAACAGCAACTACCCCTTTAACAGGTTGGAGCATAGCCTGATTGGCAGGAATTCCTAGAATAACTTTATTAATAGTCATCCCTATCATTCTTTCGGCTTGTTCGACCGCTTTTTTAATAGATTGTACTGTAGCATCTATATCTACAATACTCCCTTTACGAATGCCAGTAGATTTTACATTCCCTACTCCTATTACATGTAAAGTCTCATTATTTACTTCTCCAATAACGACTTTAATGGATGATGATCCTATATCTAGTGATACATATAATTCTGAGTGACTCAATCTGTGGCACCTCCTTCAACAACTCTTATCAATATTCTATTGTAAATTGAGTAACTTGTCTAAATAAATTCCTGTCTTTTTGAAAAAATTCCTTCTATTAGACTGCTTTTTCAGATTGTTTTGCTTTTTTATCATTCCATTTTGATAATAATATCCTTCTTATGATAGCAATATTTTGGAAAAGTCGCACTCCAAAAGCGAAAACGGCTGCCAAATAAAGATCAACACCTAAGTGAACTCCTAAAAAAGCTAATCCAGCTGCTAGAGCAATATTAAAGAAAAAACCTGTCACGAATACATAATCATCATATACTTGTTGTAATTGTGCTCTTATCCCACCAAAGAGAGTATCTAAAGCCGCAAGTACTGCAATTGATAAGTAACTTTCATAAATTGTAGGTATTTGAACGTCAGTTAACAGACCAAGGGAAATACCTAATAGTAAACCTAGTAACGGTAACCACAAATTCTATTCCCCCTTTGTCGTTTCTGATAAGAATTTATTATGAAAAGATTGATCAAATCCATTTAAAGTTACCTTCTTTTGTGGTTTTCCAATTGATAAAGTTAAATTATCAAGATAAAAATCATCTGAAATGGATGAAGATTCCAAATAACTTGCAAGCTTATTAGCATCCGCTAAAGTACTCGTACCAATAGTTATCATAAATGGTGGTGTTCGAACAGCCAAACTATTAACAGTTGTTTGTCCATTAATATCACGAATAGCTGTTGTTTGAACGATTCTCTTACGATCAATCTCAACTGCATTGCCCTTAAAACGATTAATTTCATTGACAAGTTTTACCAATAAATCCGGTGAGATATTTGGTACTGCTTGTCCTAATACCTTTGCCTCAGGTGAAGCATCAATTCTAAGCACTAAACCCGGAGATGTTATTGCTGTTAATCCTGCTTCTTGTTTCAACCCTTGAACTGTTTCCCTCAATATGCGTTCTGGACTATCATTATCCATATTCTCATATTTACTGATCGTGGAATTTAATTGCTGAATGTTTGCTAACAGTTCTGAATGACGCTGCTTTTCTAGTGATAGTTCCCGACGAATATCCCATAAATCACGTGTATCACGTTGTTGTGGATTTTTCACTGTGTTATACTGCATCGCTAACATAAATCCAATGATGAATAATACGATGATGAACGGTGTATGCACTTTACGCTTCAATCTATCGCCTCCTTACCTTAGGCCATTAAGAATTTCCTTGGACGGCAGGCATGACGAGCTGCTTACTACCATCTATCGTCACAATAATATTATCATCAATGAGTTGGTCAAAAACGCCACCAGCTAGTGTTAAGCCTGCAGACAATACCTTTGGGTCACCTACTGCTTCAATGACAAATGGTGCTGGGAATTGGTCATCATCAATCGTGATTACTGGACCATTACATTTAATATAAGAATTAGCTTTTAATCGATGACCATTAATGGCAATCGCTTGAGCTCCAGAAATCTTTAATTCATTTAATACTTTGAATACGTGACTTTCATGTACGATGTAGTCATTCGGGTTAACCGATTTCGGATCATATTCAGCATCTTGTAGCGTCACTGTAACACCAGATCCTCGTCCAGGTATTTTACCAAGTAAAAGGCGTAGATCATCAGCCTGCTTCACTAAATCTTTATATCCCTCTTTATTACCCGAAAAGTCTTGTTCATAATCCTTTATTTTTTGTTGTAAAAGTAATTTTTCTTCTTCAAGTTCTTTATTACGTTCTTGTTGAGCAATTAAACCTTCACGTAATTGTTCTTTTTTTTCAAAATCAGAAGAGTTTGTTTCAGTCATCGTGTTATCTTTTGTCTTTGCCGTATTATAGGCATACGCGAAAAGAAAGCCCAGGGCAATCGAAACTACTAAAAAGGCAAATTGATGTTTAAATGAATGACGTTTTTTATTGGCTGGTTGTTTGGTCATCTACTTCCTCCTTTGAAGTTGGTTTACCATATTCACTCGAATACGAGCGATAGAATGAACCTACTTCTAAGTCAATAACCCCTTTTTCACCTTTTTTGACTTGCGAAATAATAGATGGATAATACCGCAATTTTTCAGCCAATGTCGTAATAGTTGCACGAACTTCAAAACCATCATTCATAAATAAACGTACCGCATAAGGATTGGATTTTGTTGGAACAGCATTTACTTGAGAAATTAAAGTCATTAATTCTTGATCGACCTTGTCCAACTGTTTAATCATCTTAAGTAGTAAGGCGTCTTCTTTGAAACCAACCAAGATGGGTAAATTCAAATCACGTGGTATTTCATCTAAGCTGTAAATCACACCATTTTGCAACACCAAATTATATTGACTACCATTCTTAATAAAAGCTTTTTTATCGTACTCTTTTACTTTTATAGTCACAGTGTTTAACCAATTACGTTCAACTGATACACTCTCGACCCAATCTTTTTTTTGAAGGGTCTCTTCAATATTTTTTGGCTTAACCCCCCACAAAGAATCTCCTACACGGATCTTACTATGTTTTGTGTAGTATTCTGCTTTTTTTAATTGGCCACCAGTTACTTTAATTTCCCCTATATGACTTAGTGATGATTGAAAATAAAGAAGTGCCAGTAAGATAATGCCGAAAATGGCTAGCAATATTGTAAACCGCTGATTCGTCCGTTTTTTACGACGTTCACGAAGCGTAGGAATACGTTCTTCTATATCTATAATTTTCTCCATACTGTGCACTCCTTCCTCTTTTATTTATACTCTTTTTGTAAAATTCCAAATTACACCGACTATAAGCCAAGCGGACATTAGGGATGAACCACCATAACTTATAAAAGGCAAAGTAACTCCTGTAACAGGTAGTAAGCCTGAAACAACTCCAATATTCAAGAACGCTTGAAAACCTAGCATACTAATCAATGCTGCAACACTGTAATAATAGCTTAATTGCTGCGTTCTGACGGCCAAAGCATAACCAGAGTATAAAGCCACCGCGAAGGTTATAACGATCAATGCTGCGCCTATAAAGCCTGTTTCCTCGGCAATGATGGAAAAGATAAAATCATTTTGTGGTTCGGGTAAGTAGAGATACTTTTGCCGACTGTTACCAAAACCATGTCCAAACAAACCAGCTGGCCCAATTGCAAGTAAGGATTGGATTGCTTGGAAGCCACTACCTAAAGGGTCAGACCAAGGATCCAAATACGCCTCTATACGCTTTAATCGGTATGGAGCCGCCATTATTAAACCCACTAAACCACTTATACCAATCATCATTAGAAAAACGTAAAAACGAATTGGATAACCAGCTATAAAAAGTAATGCAAAGGATGATACGAGTAAAATAAACGCAGAACCAAAATCAGGTTGCAGCATTATAAGCGCTGCTGGCAATAAAATCAAAACAAAGTGACTTAATTGAATGGTTCTTTCCGTACTTTTCTTACGTGCTAACACAAAGCTTAATTTTACAAGTAATGCAATCTTAGCAAATTCAGCGGGCTGAATACTAAGGGGTCCAAAAGCAATCCAGCTTTGAGAACCATTACGCACGGCGCCTATTCCTGGAATCAATACCGCTATTAAAAGTAAGAGTGAAAATATGTACAGTATTGTCCAACTTTTTTCCATCCTTAGAAGGGAACTATTGGAAACAACATAAAATGCTGCTACTGCCACACCTAAATAAATTAGTTGTTTAAAAAGAAAAGGGGCAGTATTGCCATAGTGTACCTTGCCCCAATAAGTCCCTGCAGAATAGACGAAAACAATGCCTATCAATGTCAATAAAATGATTGCACTCATAAAAAGTGTGCGTTCACGTTGATTCAGCTATGGCATCCTTCCTGTTGTTCGAATTTCCTTACAACTTCATTGCAGCTTCGATGAACTTATCACCACGCACCTCGAAAGTTGGGTATTGATCCCAGCTTGCGCATGCAGGAGATAATAAGATGACATCTCCTTCATTTGATAAATCTGCTGCTTGTTTAACACCTGATTCCATATCATCAGCATATGCTATTTTTTTAACACCACATGATTCTGCGAATTTAGCAAATCGCTTAGCTGTTTCCCCAGCTACGACAACCGCGTGAACATTCCCCATATGTGGACGTAGTTCTTCGAATGAGTGCCCTCGATCTAAGCCACCTGCAAGTAAAACAAGCGGCTGTTTAAAGGCTGCTAACGCACTGCGAGTAGCTAATGTATTAGTTGCTTTAGAATCATTGAAGATTTTACGACTTTGCCATTCTCGAACAAATTGTGTACGGTGCTTAACACCCGTAAATGATGATAAAACATGCTCAATCTTATCTTTCGGACAATCCATAATTATCGCTGCAGCAACTGCTACTAAAACATTTTCTAAATTATGTTGTCCAGGAAGAGCTATAATGCTACGTTTGATAAATGGTTTACCTAACCAGTAAATCATGTCATCATCTGCACTTATTCCTAAATAATTAATACCTTTTGTTGTGAAAGGAACTTTATGTGCATGTGATTTATTTGCATAACTTACGACAACTTCTTGATCTGCGTTATAGATTAAATAGTCTGATGCATCCTGGTTGCGTGTTACAGCAAATTTAGCATTACTGTATTCTTCCATTGAACCGTGATAGTCAATATGCGCTTCGTATAAATTCGTCCAAATCGCAATTTTCGGCTTAAATTGTTCAGTACCCATTAATTGGAATGAAGATAATTCTGTAACGACTACATTATCTGTTGTTGCATGTTCAGTGACTGAACATGCTACTGTACCTATATTTCCAGCAATGAGAGGGTTTAAACCACCTTGATTTAAAATATGGTAAAGCAAGGTGGTCGTTGTTGTTTTACCATTTGAACCCGTAATACCAATCATTGGAGCCTCGCTAATTAAGTAAGCGAGCTCTATCTCAGTCCAAATTGGAATACCACGTTTTACAGCATCTGCTACTAGAATGTTTGTATAAGGAATCCCAGGGTTTTTCACAACTAATTCGAAACCTTCATCTAGTAAATCTTCTGGATGACGGCCACAAATCACTGTAATTCCTTGTTGTAACAGACGTTGTGCATCAATGTTCTCTTCAAAAGGTTTTGCATCATTTACAGTAACGAAAGCACCCATTTTATGCAGTAATTCCGCAGCTGCGACACCGCTTTTCGCTAATCCTAGTACAAGTACTTTTTTATGTTCCATCCCATTTATGCTTTTCATTTCAAGACCTCCGGAACCACTGCGATCAACGCTGCAACTACTGCTGTCAACCAGAATGTTAGAACAATACGCCATTCAGACCAGCCTGATAACTCAAAATGGTGATGTAGTGGACTCATTTTAAAAATTCGTTTACCTGTTAATTTGAAGCTTGCTACTTGTAAAATAACAGACAGTGTTTCAGCAACAAAGATAATACCAATCAATAATAGTAACACTTCATGCCCAACTAATACTGAAAGCATCGCAAGTGCTCCACCTAAAGCAAGTGAACCCGTATCTCCCATAAATACTTTTGCTGGATTGGCATTAAATAGTAAGAAACCAAGTAAAGCACCTGTTACAGCAAATGCAAATATCGCGATATCAACTTGATCGTTTACAAGCGCTAGCACACCAAATGCAGTAAACGCAATGGAAGCTGTACCCGACACAAGTCCATCTAACCCATCTGTTAAGTTAACAGCGTTAGAGAAACCTACTAACCAAAAGATTAAGAATAAAACATAAAATCCACCTAAATTAAAGGCGAAATCAGTAAGTGGTATCTGAATTGTATTATGGAAAACGCCTAGACCTAATAAGAAATAGGCAGCAATCGAAATAATAATTTGTCCGATTAACTTTTGGAGGGATGTTAATCCCAAATTACGCTTGAAAATAATTTTAAGACCATCGTCTAAAAAGCCGATTAAACCAAAGCCGAATAAGACGAGAATTAATACAACGGATTGTGAGGTAAAGGCATCATTTAGATAACCTAATACAATTGTAGTAGCGATAATAGAGAATAAAAATATTACGCCACCCATCGTTGGAGTTCCCGCTTTTTTCTGATGTGATTTTGGTCCTTCTTCTCGAATACTTTGACCAAATTTCATTCGACGTAATAACGGAATAACAGCTGGTGCTGAAATTGCCGTTAAGACGAATGAAGTGGCCAAAACAATTAAGGTTGTTGCAATTGTCATGAAAATTCTCCTTCTAACCTTCTTTAGTACATGTACTATCATAGTAGTTTCAATTCTATTTTTAAAGACTAATACACGCTATTTTTCTAAATAAACGTGAATTATGCCATCTAGTCCGATTTGTGCATCTGCTTTTGGCAGTTGAGAGGCAATTTTGGAGCCATTTCCATGCCATTCTAAACGAAACGGATATTGTAATTTTGCTATATCTTCTTTTGTCTGACCGACCAAATTAGGTACGCGCACTTTCTCGACATCCCCCCATTTATATATCTTTTCTAATTGTCCCTTTCGTTCTGTAATACCAACTTTATCATGAACATCCTCAATGATTTGCCCCACAATTGGTGCCGCAATAACACCACCAAATTGCGTAACGTTCTTAGGATTATCTATTGCAACATAAACAACAATTTCTGGATCATCCGCTGGTGCGAAGCCGATAAAGGATACAATATACTCGCCATCCTTATACCGTCCATCTTCAACCTTTTGAGCCGTTCCAGTCTTACCACCTATACGTAGGTGATCTCTGAAAGCATTTCTACCTGAACCTAAAGCAACAACCGATTCTAATGCCTCACGAACTTTTTTGGACGTCTCAGGCTTAATCACTTGACGTTTTTTTACTGGTTTGTAGCTTTTCAATACCTTGCCTGTATTAGAATCGATTAGATTTTTAACTATATAGGGTTGATAAAGTGTACCCCCATTAATCGCTGCTGATACTGCCTGGACTTGTTGAATTGGCGTGACAGAGATTCCTTGCCCAAAAGAAGTTGTAGCATGTTCAACAGGACCATATGCCTTTTCAGAGAACAATATTCCACTTGATTCGCCTGCCATATTCGATCCCGTTGTTTTCCCAAATCCAAAATCACGTATATATTTTTGAAGTTTTGTTGGCCCTACTCTTCTTCCGAGCTCTATAAAACCTGGGTTACAAGAATTTTGTACGACTTCTAAAAAGGTTTCGGTTCCGTGGCCTGCACGCTTCCAACAACGTAGACGAGCACCTTCTACCATAGAGTAGCCCGGATCAAAGAAATGCTCCTTATCTAAATCAACAACCTGTTCTTCTAACGCTGCACTTAATGTAATGATTTTAAATGTAGAACCTGGCTCAAAGGTCATCCACACTGGTAGATTTCTGTTGTAAATTTTGGAATCGACTTTGGAAAATGAAGGAGGAGAGAATGTTGGATAAGATGCTAACGCTAATATTTCACCAGTTTTAGGATTCATAGCAATACCCATTGCCTGGTCTGCCTCGTATTTCTCCATCGCTTGAGAAAGCTCACGTTCTACGACCTTTTGAACATCAACATCAATGGTCAGTTCCATTGTTGCACCGTCTTTACCTTCTTTCCAACTATCTTGGACATGAGGCAATGCTGCACCTTTCGCATCTGTAAATAAGCGGATTGCGGAAGCTTTTCCCATCAATAAATCATCGTACTGATACTCTAATCCGGCTAATCCTTGCTGATCATAACCTGTGAAACCAATTAGCCTAGAGAGTAATTGATCATACGGATAATAACGTATGTAATCAAGCCCTGCGTAAATTCCTGGTATATTTTTTTGTTGTATTTTTTCGGCAATTTCCTTAGATATGTTTTTAGCTTCTGGAGCAAGCTTTACTATAGACGTTCTTTGTTGCATTTTTTTTGCTAATGCTTGCTCATCTACTCCTAATATCGATGCCAACTCTTTTGCAGCCTCTAAAGGTTTATCATTTTGAGCTGGCATAAAATACAATGTTGGGGCGAGTTTATTACCAACGATTAGCTTACCATTACGATCTACTATGTTCCCTCTTAAACTTGAAACTGGTATTTCACGATCCCAGCTTTCTTCTGCCCTTTTTGTTAACAAATCATGTTGTATAAACTGTACATGTACTAATTTCCCAATAAGCATAAGGAATAAAACAACAAAGACAATCCACATCCACTGCATTCTTTTTTTTGTACTTTTAGTGGCCCACATTGTTCGACATATCACACCTTTTTTTCTTACAAAGTATGATATGACTCCCCGTACTATTCAAATTCTTTGCAAAATCATATGAACTATTTGTAACGTTCCTCTGGTTTTTTCATTTTCAAAATAATTTTCTTGTTTCTATTTAGTACAGTACCAGCTTTAATACTTTGTTTCTGTACATAGCCTTCACCATTAATTTCTATATTGGCACCTGACATTGTTTGATACGTAAGAACGTTACGGAGTGACCAATCTGTAAAATCAGGTACTATTGAATCCCCATCTGTCTTCAAGAATACAAAACCGCCTGATAAAACTTCTGATTTTTCTGCAGGGTATTGATCTGTAATCTTTTCTCCATTACCTATGATAACCGTTTCTATGTCATTTTCTTCAAATTCTTTTTCAACCTCTTCAACAAGTTGACCATTTAAGTTCTCCATAGTTAGAGAACTTGTTTTCTTAATTTGTTGAGGCTTGATATTTAAATATTTTAAACTACTTCCCATAACTGTATTAAATACGGTTGCTGTTGGTTCTGAACCGACATCTGTAGGTCCAAGCTTAGGTTTTTCCACAGCAATGTACATAACTAACTGAGGGTCATTTGCAGGAGCCATACCTAAAAATGAATACAAGAATTCATTTTTCCCCCAAGAGTATCCACCAGATGCATTCGGAATTTGAGCTGTACCAGTTTTACCAGAAACTTCATATTCTTTACTTGCAAAGTTTTGACCAGTTCCTTTTTCGGAATAAATGGTAGAAGCTAAAATCTTTCTAACTTCCTTAGCCGTTTTTTCGGAAATAGGCTGACCTTTAATTGTTGGGGTGTTCTCTTTGACGATTTTTTTCGTATTTGGATTCACGATTTTCTCAATTACATACGGTTGCATCATTTTACCATCGTTTGCGATGGCAGAAATAGCTTGAATTAATTGAATAGGGGTGACTGTAGATCCTTGTCCATAAGTAGTTGTGACGCGATTAATTGGATATTTATCTAAAATTTTCCCCGTCGCTTCATTTGGTAAATCAATTCCCGTCTTTTCTCCGAAACCAAACTTATTCATATAAGAAATAAAGGTATCATCGCCCATTAACTTTAATAAGTGAGCCATACCTACGTTTGAAGACCGTTGGATTCCTTCTAAATACGAAATACTTCCCCATCCAACTTGGTTACTATCTCGAATAGTTCGATCGAGCACAGTATACTGACCAGACTGAAATGTAGCATTCGGGAACCATTTCCCTTCTTCAACTGCAGCTGCTAATGTAAATGTTTTCATTGTTGAACCCGGTTCAATCGTCAATTCTGTTAACTGGTTTAACCAGCTATTTTCAAGTCCAGTACCGTCTTGTGGATTGTATGTAGGTCTTTGCGAAACAGCAAGTATTTCTCCCGTTTTCGGATCGGCAACGACTGCTACCATCGATTCAGGATTATATTTTTTATAAACTTTAGACATCGAATCTTCTAAAAAGTTTTGTATGGTCTTATCAATCGTTAGATATACATCCGCACCATCTTTTGCAGGTTCTACCATCTTATCGCTATTAGGTAGCAAATAACCCCATACATCACTCTTATATTGAACCCTTCCATCAGTACCAGATAATTCTTTGTTATAGATCGATTCTAGTCCCATTTTACCTACAGTTCTAGTTTGTCCATCTTGCTGAGTATCCCTTTGTGCTAAGCCAATTAAGTTTGATGCAAAGATACCATTTGGATAAAACCTCTTTGTTTCTTCCATGAAGACGATGCCTGGTAGCTTTTCACTACTAATTTTCTCCATTACGCCATGGCTAATATTACGACCTGCCGCACCGAATTCTACTTGACGGATTTCATTACCTTGTGCATTCTTCGCTTTTGTATTTAATTTATCAAATATATCTTTTTCGCTAATAGAAAGATATTTCGCTAAAATTTTGGCAGTTTTCTCTTTATCTGCGACGTGCATAATAGTTTTAGTTCCTTCAGATACTTTAGGACTAATTACTGCTACTAAGCGATAGTTAATTGTATCTTCTGCAATAACTTGCCCTTGCCGATCTAGAATGTTACCTCTATTAGCTGTAATTACTTTTGATTTTTCATATTTTGCTGCCGCTTTTGCTGCCAAAGCTTGCCCCTCTACTTGGCCAGAAGCTTGGATTGTAAATATACGGAAAAACATAGCAAAAAAGAGCCCTCCATAAACGACTAACATTAGAAAGGCTCCCCATTGAAATCGAAACTTTCTCTTCATTGTCCAGACACTACTTTCACGTTTTTTTCGTTTAGCTTCAAGCCTAATTCTTTCGCTTTATTCCAAATACGCTCATATGTAGAGAGTTCGCTTACCTCGATGGACAATTCCGCATTTTGTTTCTTCGTTTCATCAATTTTATTTTCGATATTTTGAATTTCAACAGATGTTGTATTAATTGCAGATTGCGCATTCAAATTCATAACTGACAATAATGCTATTATTGTCACCATGGCCACAAGGAGAACTCTTTCCCCCTTAGACAATATTCTTTTGGAAGGTCTGGGTGTTGGCTGCTGGACGGTTTTCTCCGGTACTGTTGGCTGTGGCTGCTGGATGTACGTTTGTTGTTGTTGCCGATTAAGCAATGCCATTTAATCACTTCCCTTTTTCTTTAATTTTTTCAGCTATTCTTAGTTTTGCAGAGCGAGCTCGATTATTTTCTTCTAGTTCTTGCTCTGAAGGTAATATCGGTTTACGAGTAACAAGTTTTATCCCTGGAGCTAATTCTTCGGGAATAACAGGTAAACCTGGTGGTAATTCAGGCAAAGAGGATGCTTCTTTGAAGATAGTTTTACATAATCGGTCTTCTAAAGAGTGGAAAGTAATGACGCTAACTCGTCCACCTACATTAATAACTTCAAGTGCTTGTATTAACGAATCTTCAGCTGCACCAAGTTCATCATTTACAGCAATTCGAATGGCTTGGAATACACGTTTCGCTGGGTGTCCGCCTTTACGTCTTGCTGCTGCTGGGATACCTTCTTTAATTAAATCTACTAGTTCACCCGTGGTTTCAATTGGGCTGGTCTTTCTAGCTTCTTCAATTTTCCTGGCAATTTGTTTCGAGAACTTTTCTTCACCGTATCGATAAAAAATACGTACAAGATCTTCGAATGACCATTCATTCACAACATGAAATGCGGAAAGTTCAGCTGTTGTATCCATTCTCATATCAAGTGGTGCATCTTGATGGTAACTAAATCCTCGTTCTGCGTTATCTAATTGAGGAGATGATACGCCTAAGTCGTATAAAATTCCGTCAACTTTATCTATGCCTAATGCTTCTAATTCTTCCTTCAAATAACGGAAGTTTGAATGTACGAAAGTTATTTTATCTAAATATGGCGCTAAACGTTCTTTAGCATTTTCAATGGCTGAAGTATCTTGATCAAAGCAAATAAGTCTACCTTCTGATGATAATTGGCTAACTAAATATTCACTGTGTCCAGCCCCACCTAAAGTACAATCTACATAAATGCCGTCAGGACGAACGTTCAATCCATCAACGGTTTCCTTTAATAATACAGTCGTATGATTAAACAAGGTTTGTCCCTCCTCTAAATTGGTTATATATCAAAATCAATCATATTCTCAGCAATGTCATTGAAGGATTCCTCAGATTCAGCAAAATAATTTTGCCAAGACTCTTTGGACCAAATTTCAATACGATTAGAAACGCCGAGTACTACACAATCCTTTTGAACATTAGCGTGTGTTAATAAGTTACTTGGGATATTAATACGGCCTTGCTTGTCCACTTCCACCTCTGTAGCACCTGAAAAGAAGAAACGCGTAAAAGCTCGGGCATCTTTCTTTGTAACAGGTAATTGCTTCAGTTTTTCTTCCAGCTTACGCCACTCCAAAATAGGATACCCGAATAAGCAATTATCCAATCCTCGAGTGATGACAAAGCCTTCCGTAAGGTGTTCACGGAACTTAGCAGGTATAATCAATCGGCCCTTTGCATCAATACTATGTTGATACTCTCCCATGAACATATTACTCACCCCACTATATGAAATTAATGTACCACATCCCCCCACATTCCACCACTAATTCATTGGAAAATAAGGGCGTTTACATTAAAATGCGTAAATCGTCCTTATCAACAACAGTATTTCTACTAATTTTTCCCTTTTTGTTTAAAAAACTTCATACTTCTTATTATTATTTTATTATTTTATTACCAAACAGTAGTATTTTTTTGATATTTTTAATAAAAAAAGCTATCTCGATTGAGATAGCTTTTAATACCCTATAATCAGGATAATATTATATCTATTATATTTTAAAAAAACATCACTTTTTTAATCCACATTATTCCAAATTATATATATATTACTTGATGCAATTCACTAACTTCTAGTGGTAACTGTAAAATTTCATCAATTAAAGTCATGCCATATTCATTCATATATTGGAATGGATTAAATATACGTTCCATCAAATTACCTTCTGGAATCAGCTGGCCTTCCATCTCGGTAAATTTACGAATTGTAACATCATGCTGAAGCAATACTTCTGCTTCTATTTTCTTCAATAGGAAGTCTAATTGTTTTTCATGAATATCTAGATTTTTTATGACTATTTTATCTAGGTGTACGTTATTGTTATGCAAATGCTTTTGTAATTCCACATATTGCTGCTGTAGCAACGCTTTTGTTTTTTCAATAGTCTCTTTTGCAGCATCATCATACACTTCATTTACAAATGTCTGATGCATTTGGGCCACTTTACCACTTAATACTTCAGTAATAGTTAAATCATGAGCTTCTATTAAGTGTCCCACTTGGCGATTAACAAGTGTCATATTCATACGTGGTACAAAAACCGGCACCTTCATACCAAGCAACTCGAATGCGTCTTTTAATGTAGACCAATATGCAAGCTCTCCCGGTCCACCAACAAATGCAAGTACAGGCAAGACCATATCCTGCATAAGCGGTCTTGTTACTACATTATTACTTAAACAAGAAGGTTGTTCTGTTGCAAGTTGCAACAGTTCTTCTTTCGTAAAATGGACATTCGCTACATTATTGATAAAATTGCCATCTTTACGCTCTAGTAAGAAGCGCTCGCCTTCCTTGACATAAAAAAGGTTGGCATTTTCTTTTGTTGCACCAATTGGGGTACCATAACCATTGTCGGCCAAAAGCGCCTCTCGGTTTGAAACAACAGCTGCAATCTCTTCAGAGTGATTCACTAATCTCTCGAAATACGGTGCTTCATAAGCACGAAGTTTCGGATCAGCTGCATCTAATAGAAGTAATCCTTCTTCTTTAAAGAACCAGTGCATTAATTGAGCGAAAAAGTCAGTATATGTATGACTCTTTACTAAAAATGTATCGATTTTCGCCAACAAATCTTCCGTATATGCAGTTTCGCCGTATTGTTGGAAGACGTTTTTTATAAATTTACGTGTATCTTCAATATCTAATGTTGTTGTTGAAGCCATCGTCTTCTTCTTTGAACGGTCAGGATGAATCTGTTTTTGCAAACGACCATTTAATAATGTAAATGTATGATTAATTTCATCAATATCATGGTCTTCACCAGCAATCCAAAATACCGGAACGACTGGAATATCTAATTTTGCACGCTGTTCTTTAGCTAATAGTAAAACTGAAATAGCTTTATGAACGGAATATAACGGCCCTGTTAATAAGCCCGCTTGTTGTCCACCAACTACAACTACTGCATTGTTTTCTAATTCTTGTAAATGTTGTTCCACTTTTACCGATTTCTCTAGCGGTTCCATAAATTCACGGATAACTTTTACGAGTTCAGCTCGACGAATCGGATGATTTTTTAGTTCTTCTAAACGTTTTTCGAAAGATTCATCTTCATTTGTATAATGAAAAAACGACGAAATTGTTGATTTTTGATTACGATAATCTACCAATAATTGATTCGTTACCGGTACATCTATTTGTTCCAGTTTCATATTAGTATAAACTCCTCTATATTGTTAACTTCATTCGAGTATAGCATTTTAATCGGTTGGATTGAAAAAATACGCTCACGTCATCGTCACATATAAAATGATTCTTTGAACTATTATAATAATCCAAATAACCACATAAGTAATGGTTAACGCTAAAAATAAGAAGCGCCAAATCTTCCTGAATAACGGTAGTATTTCAATTTCTTTTGTCGAGCGCCATTCAATTATCGTAAAAACAATCGCAATTATTATTGCAACAATAAAAGTTATAAACCCGATATCATATCCCCATAAAAAATCCACAGATTCTGGAACAGAAAAAAACAGTATGAACGTCGTCATATCTGCTGCCCTACCAAATACTTTTACTCGCTTCTTAGATAATTTTTTAAGAAGTGAATAAATAATGAGAAATAAGATGACCGGGCAAAGTATAATGAAATGCAAAAAAATTGACAGTATATATATCATCTTTCTACACCGCCTTGTTGCGCTGCCATTAATATCATATAAAGAGTCTTTAATGTAGGCATTTCGTGACCACGATTTTGCGCTATCTCTAATATCCCACCAACAATCGTATCTACTTCCATTAACCTTCCATTTAATCGATCTGTAAGCATAGAAGATGTATTCGTTGCTGTTTTTGTACATAAAGCAAGTACATCCTCAAATAGAAGTTGATCCTGTTGTTCCGAGAATGCTTCCATGAGTTCTTTATATAATTTCTCTAATAATATTAAACTGTGCTCATTCGTAATAAGAGAACCGTTTTTAACATTTAGTATAGTCGTTAGAGAATTAATAAGACAATTTAATAGTGCTTTTCGTATTATCATTTGTTCTGCATTTTCTATCCATTCAATCGGTAGTTTAGAATCTGATAGTTGAAAAAACTTTTTAAACGGCTGTCCATCTCCTCTTTCTATAGCTATTTTCATCTTGCCAATCCCTCTGTGTGCAACACTTGAATTCGATAGCTTCTCAGCTCCAAACTCTACTGAACTAAAAGCAATATGCTTCTGTTTCAAGTTCTTTGCAAATTTAAAATGTTTCACACCATTTTGAATAAAAAGTAAAGACGTGCTTTCTGGTAACGAATTAAATAGAGATTGTAAACTTGCTAGATGATGATATTTTACGGCAATTATCCATATTGCATCTGTCGGAAATACTTTAAAGTCATGTGAAGCTTTAATATATGTATGGTGCGACTGTTGCAAGACATCGATTTGCTGTAGACCTTTGTCATTAAGTTCACTTGCTTGAGTTTCTCGGTGAACAAGAATATTCATCTGGGTGCGATCTTTTTGTAGCAAGGATGCTAGCAGCAAACCAACCGCTCCTCCACCTACAACAACAATTTGCATATCGATATCTCCTTTCAATAAAAATAGACTGAGGTCCACCTTAGATAGGTAGACCTCAATTGCAACACTTATTATACAGGATAAACAGGATGTTTTCGATATGGCAGCATGATTTGTTTTGAGTCATAATAAGTCAAACGTTTCGTAATGACCGCTCTTAAATCACATGGCGCTACGATTTCATCTACAATCATTTCGGATGCCATTTTGTATATATCGATTTCCTTTTTATATTCATCATGTTTTTCTTTTACAAACTGTATTCGTTCTTTCGGATCTTCAATAGCTTCAATTTTATTTGAATAAACGGCATTAACTGCCGCCTCTGGACCCATTACGGCAATTTGCGCAGTTGGAAGAGCAATACAGACATCAGGTTCAAATGCCGGACCGCACATTGCATATAGTCCTGCTCCGTAAGCTTTTCGTACCACTACTGAAATTTTAGGTACTGTTGCCGAACTCATCGCTGAGATTAACTTCGCACCATGGCGAATAATTCCAGCACGTTCTACTTTTGTACCAATCATGAAGCCTGGCACATCAGCTAGGAACAATAATGGAATTGAAAATGCATCACATAAATTAATGAATTTAGCCGCCTTATCTGCCGAGTCAACAAATAATACGCCGCCCTTTACTTTCGGTTGGTTCGCAATAATTCCCACCGCTTGACCATCCATACGCGCTAAACCAGTAATCAATTCCTGTGCAAAAAGTTTTTTTATTTCAAAAAAACTTCCCTCATCTATTAACTGCTCAATCGCTTCATACATATTAAAAGGCGCGTTTTGATTTTCAGGAATTATTTCTTCTAATTTGCGACCTTGTTTTGGTTGTTTTCCACTAATTACTGCTGGTTTATCAGCGAAATTCGCTGGAAAATACGTTAAATATCGACGTGCTTCGGAAATAGCTTCCTCCTCAGTTGAAACAAGTACATCTCCGCACCCACTAACAGTACAATGCATACGTGCTCCACCCATCTCCTCAAGCGACACCTTTTCACCAATAACCTTCTCAGCCATACGAGGTGAACCTAAGTACATGGAAGCATTACCTTCTACCATAACAACGATATCACAAAACGCCGGTATGTATGCTCCACCTGCAGCAGAAGGACCAAACAATAAACAAATTTGCGGAATCATCCCTGACATTCTCACTTGATTATGGAAAATACGTCCTGCTCCACGACGCCCAGGAAACATTTCCAATTGATCTGTAATACGTGCTCCTGCTGAATCTACTAAATAAATCATAGGTACTTGATTTTTTTCTGCCACTTCTTGGATACGGATAATTTTCTCTACAGTACGAGAACCCCAAGAACCTGCTTTTATAGTTGAATCATTCGCCATGACGCAAACTGTTTGACCATTCACCTTCCCCATTGCAGTGACCACGCCGTCTGCAGGTAAATCGCCTGCTTCGCAATTCGCAAAACGTCCATCCTCTTCATATTCTCCATTATCAAAAAGAAGTGCTAAACGATCTCGTACGAACAATTTATTTGTCTCTTTTAGTTTTTCATGGTATTTCGGATGTCCACCTGCAAAAATCCCCTCAAGTTTGTTTGCTAGACGTTCGTTATATACTGTTTGTTCAGTCATATCAAGGCCTCCCCTTTGTGTTCTACACTTACATTTACATTAACCTAAAACGACTAGCACATCATCTTCGTTAACGAAGTCACCTTCGTTGACCTTCACTTCAGCAACTACGCCTGACACTTCAACATCTACTGGGATTTCCATTTTCATAGACTCTAAAACGATGACAGTTTGACCAGCAGTTACTTCGTCTCCTTCTTTTACCTCTACACGAAATACAGTACCTGCCATTGATGCTTTAATTTCCCCCATAAATCTTATCCCCCTTGTGATTGGCTAACCATTCTGTTAGCGAACTTGTATGATAAACTCCTGATTGGAACATTTCTTCTTGCAATAATCGATCAAATAATAACACATTTGATTTTACCCCTTGTATATCTATGTCCTTGATAGCCGTTTCAGAATTAGCCAATGCTTGCTCTCTTGTTTCCCCAAACACGATAAGTTTCGCAATAAGCGGATCATAAAACGGTGACACTGTATTTCCCTCAACGTAACCACTATCTATTCGACAATTACCTTTTTGCGGGAACATCAATACTTGCAACTTACCCGGTGATGGCAAAAACCTCTCTGGATCCTCTGCGTAAATACGATATTCAATTGCATGGCCAGTGCACTTTATAGCTGTTTGGTCTTTTACAGGTAATGTCTTGCCTTCAGCTACTTGCAATTGCCACTCAACAAGATCAAATCCAGTAATAGCCTCGGTAACTGGATGCTCGACCTGTAAGCGTGTATTCATCTCTAGAAAATAAAAGTGATTTTCAGCATCCACTATAAATTCTACTGTTCCAGCATTGGTATAACGAACAGCTTTTGCAGCATCCACAGCAGCTTGCAATAATTTTATGCGCTCCTCTTGCGGAAAATGAGGTGATGGCGATTCTTCAATAACCTTTTGATGACGTCGTTGAATCGAACAGTTTCGTTCAAATAAATGAACGATATCCCCCTTATCATCACCGAAAATTTGCACTTCGATATGACGCGCATTCGGAATATACTTCTCAATAAAAACGAGGTCATTTTTAAAATACGATTGCGCTCGTTTTTTTACATTTTCAAAACTATGACTGAGCGCTTGCTCATCTCCACAGCACACCATGCCAATACCACCCCCACCAGCTGATGCCTTCAGCATTACAGGGTATCCTATTAGACTAGCAAACTGCAATGCCTCTTCTAATGAAGTTAGACCTTCTTCTGAACCTGGTACAACTGGAACACCGGCATTTTTCATCGTTTGACGCGCTTGAATTTTATCACCCATTTGCTCGATTATATCTGCATTTGGACCAATCCAGCGAATACCCGCAGCCTCTACTTTTCTAGCAAAATCCGCATTTTCTGATAGCAACCCGTAACCTGGATGAATATCACTTACCTGATGCTCAATGGCAAGTTGAATAATATCATCAGCCTTCAAATAAGACTGTGCAACTTGATTTCCACCTATACGAACAGCATTTGTCGCTTCTTTTACGAAAGGTAAATCTTGATCTGCATCTGAATAGATAGCAACTGTTTCAATACCTAACTTGTGGCATGTAGAGATAATTCTCCTCGCAATCTCCCCACGATTGGCAATTAGAACTTTGCGCATATTCATCCCCCTTTGCTTGAACCGTTTCTCCCTTTCCTTATTAGTCTAAACGAAATAAGAAAGCGATTTCAACTATTAACTAGCAAATTTTAGTTATTATTGAGTATTTTTTCTTCTTTGTTATTTTATTCACAATAAAAAGATCATTCCAAAATAGATTTAGAATGATCTTCCATACGAAATATTTAACTGCATTTTTATTGTCTAACCTTCTCTAAACCTTGTTCGAGCCAATTTACTAACTCATCATGCTCATGCTTTAATGTTTCATGAGATTTCTTCAATGTTTGATAAGCTTCAGATAATTGGTCAAAGCTCATAAGCGCTTGTTTTAGATGTGAACGCATCATTTGCTTTGGCCTTGTTTTAGCATCTTCCAATTCCGCTTCATATTGTGCTCTTAATGTTTTATTCCATCGAAAGCCACAAGCTTGTTTTGTACGGCCTAACTCTTCAGCTGCTTCTTCAAAACCTGCAAGCTGTGATCGACCTTCTCGAACTGCCATTAATATAATTTCCACCAAACGTGTATCATCTACAGCTAACCATTGATCTTTTCTTTTTTTAACTTCTATCTCAATCACCTCGCATTTTTATTACTATATGCGAGTTTTTCAATTTTAGAAGTTATTTTGATTTTGATAGAAAACGATTTACAGCTTCGTGATGTGCATCACTTTCCCACAATTTTGAGCAGGTGTGAACTTCCTCCATAACACGATCAAATAGCCCCATTTCTCGCCATTTGCGCAGCTCCATTTCTTTATAAGCTTTATGAACTGAAGGATGGACTTTACGCATGTCCTCTATAAACGTCTCAAGAGCTTCTTCTTTACCACCTTCAAATACACGCATAGCCCAACCGATTTCATATAAAAGTTCAGCTGGATATGCTTTAGCATCCACTAACATTTTCAAAGCACGATCAAGGCGTAATCCACGTTCAAATAAATATGTTCCGCCACCCCAGCCAGAAGTAATAGCTAAAGTCCCTTGAATGAAACCACATTTTGCTTCAGAAGCTACTAAACGAAAATCACAGGCTGTCGCAATTTCACAACCTCCACCAACGGCAGCACCATTAACTAAGGCAATAGTCGGGACTGGTAATGTTGCCAGATCATAAAGAATTTTGGCCATTTTACTTAGCATTCCAAAAGCTTGCTTTTCGGTTGTTAATGAATGAAACTCTGCTAAATCCCCTCCGGAGCAAAATGCGCGATCCCCTGCTCCAGTGATGACTAAAAAACGTACGGTATCATGATCATGTACATATGTAATTAGTTCTTTAAAACCTTCCATCACTTCATCATTTATGGCATTACGTCGTTCTGGACGATCAATAGTAAATGTTAATACTCCATCTTGTTCTTGAAAATGATACGCCATTTAAATCTACTCCTTTTAGAATAATTAGAAAATAGAAATAATATCATCATACCCGTTTTAATTGGCTGATGCAATGTGCTCCACAAGTCCAACTCAATAATTTAACGAAACTTCTTTATCAGCGAATAAAAGAGATGCTAAATTCAAACATTACCTAATGGAATTTTTTTAAAAGTTATTCAAAAAAATAAAACAGCAACCTAGAGGATGCTGTCAATAATGATAAGATTAAACAATTATATTATGTATTATTTAATGTTATTTAAAATTAATACTTGTTGAGTTCGAAAGAGAGCCTTCAGCATTATTAACAAATAAAAAAAGACCACTAGAGAGCCATGGTCTCTCTAGTAGTCTTTTCCAGAACAAATACTGAATTATTTGCTCACAACTTCTTTACCTTTGTATTGACCGCATGCTTTACATACGTGGTGAGCCAATTTACTTTCACCACAGTTTGGGCAAGCAACCATACCTGGTAGAGCTAGTTTGAAATGTGTGCGACGTTTACGTTTCGCAGTTTTAGAAGTTCTTCTAAATGGTACAGCCATCGATGGCACCTCCTTACAGATCGGTTATTCGTCTGTTTGATCAAAATACTTTGCTAAATCAGCAAGTCTTGGATCTATTTTTTTTGTGTCATTCTGTTTTTGATAGGCTAATTCGTCCTCCGTTGAAAAACTCCAATCAGAGTTATTCTTAGGTGTCGGAATTGTCGCATCTTCTTTATACACTTGCATCGGAATTTCTAATAAAATTAGTTCTTCTAACACAGGGTCAACATTTACTACTTCACCTTCTACAACGTGAAGGTTATCATAGTCTGTTTCATTAGCAGTTTCTGACCAACTGAATATTTCGTCGGACTCAATATCAAATGAAAACTCAACGTCTTCCCATGTTCGTGCACAAGGAAGTGTTAGCGTGCCTGTCAATTGAAAATGACAAGTGATTTGGGATGCACCAAATGTGCAGTGCCCTTTTACATGAACAGGTGTAATCTGACGGATGTCCGGGTTACGTTTCATCACATCATCCAATTGAACTAATTCGTCAATCGGCATCCCGTTTTGGCGATATTTAGATAATTGTGGGATTGCCCATTTCATACGTTTATCACCTCAAGACAACAAAGTTGATTATATAATGCTAAATTATAGATGTCAAGATATTTTCTTGTCACTACTACAAACTCTCCGTATAATTACGGATAAAGAGTGTAAATGGGGTGAAGATTTGATAGCAACCGGTGTAATTGTAGAATACAATCCTTTTCATAACGGCCACCTCCATCATATCAGACAATCACGTGTAGAGACAAAGGCAGATATTGTCATTGCCGTGATGAGTGGTCATTTTTTACAAAGAGGTGAACCTTCTTTTGTCGATAAATGGACGAGAACTAAGATGGCTCTTGCTTCAGGTGCAGACCTTGTTGTCGAATTACCTTATGTGTACGCAACGGCTCAAGCATCCGATTTTGCTAAAGGTGGTATAAGCATATTAGACGCTATGTGCTGTGACTATTTTTCATTTGGTAGTGAAGAAGGTAATATAACACCGTTTTTAAACAGTTTTAGCCTGTTACAAGAGCATAACGATACTTTACAGCAAATGATAAGGGATTCTATCCAAACAGGTATAAGCTATCCTCAAGCGTTAAATACGGCATATAAACAGCTTATCCCAACAAATGAACTGTCATTCGTAGATTTATCAAAACCAAATAATATTTTAGGTTTTCATTATATTGAAGCAGCAAATAAAATTCATTCGAATATAAAAGCTGTAACAATCCAACGTATTAAAGCTGATTATCATGATGCTATTGAAGTCGATTCAACGATTGCTAGTGCTACCGGAATTAGACAGGCAGTTTTTGAAGAGGGTTCGATTGATGGAATCGCCTCCTACATGCCTCAGGCGTCTTTTAAAGGATTAGAAGAATGGCATCATTCAAATAACACTTTTGGAAGTTGGCAGGCTTTCTGGCCACTTTTACGCTTTACAATCATTCGTCATACACCACTAGAACTAGCAAGTTTTGCAGAAGTTACGGAAGGTATTGAATATTTGCTACTACGTGCTGCAAAAGAAAGTGAATCTTTTGTGTCGTTTATGCAAAAAGTTAAATCAAAACGCTACACATGGACACGTATACAACGTATGTTAACACATATTTTTACCGGCTTTACTTGGGAACGTTTAAAAACCTTTAAGCAGCCTTCGTATATTCGCTTGTTAGGGATGACTGAAAATGGTCAAAAATATTTGTCCTCGAAGAAAAAGAATTTTACATTACCTATTATTAGCCGTGTAGCGAGCTCTGACGATGCAATGTTAATGCAAGATATCCATGCCACCGATTTGTATATGCTTGCGCTTAGCGGACCTGCAAATACAAAAAAAATGGGCTTGGATTATAAAACCCCGCCCATTCGTGTATAAAAATTATTTTTGTTTTAAGTCATTTAAATATTTTAATGCATCATCTACTGTTTTTACAGGCACGATTTTCATTTTCGTGTCTATTTTTTTTGCGGTTTCAACAGCTATCTCATAATTTGTTTTGATTCCTGGATTTAATTTTTTTACTTCATCCGTAATTGTATCGTCTGGAGCAAAGAAAATTTCGATACCACCGTCTTCTGCAGCAATTATTTTCTTATCAATACCACCAATTCGGCCAACTTCACCTGATTCTAACATTTCACCTGTGCCTGCTACGTTATATCCTTTTGTGAGATCGCCTTCCGTTAATTGATTGATGATTTCTAATGTGAACATTAACCCTGCAGAAGGACCACCAATTTCATCCGCTTCGATTTTTACATTTGGATTAGTTGTAATTGATTTATTTTCTGTGAAAGTAATCCCAATACCAACTTTTCCTTTTGTCCCAGGTATTTCTTTTAAAGTAACAGATTTTGTTTGCTCTTTTTCATCTCGAATGATAGTAAGTTTTACTTTATCACCGGATTTTTTTTCTGCTAAATAGTCGATCAATTCTGTTTGACGAATAATTTTTTTTCCATCTATTCCAATCACTTGGTCACCAGGTTTTAAAATACCGTCACTAGCACCGTCTTCTAAAACATACACAACATAAACGCCGTTATACTTAATCTCATATTCTTTATTTGCCTTTTTAAAAGCAACATATTTGGCGTTAAATTGTGAATCCGTCATCAGTTTTAATTGACGCAAATTATATTCGTCCTCACTCTCATGTGGACTTCTTACTTGCGTTTCTGGAAGCAATTCTTTTCGACTACTTAACTTAGCACCAGCATAAGTAAAAGGTGTTGCTTTAGACATCGATACAGTCATGAGACTCATTGTTCCTTCGCTGTCTGATTTTGCATTTTCTACCTCTACAAACTGCGAAAGCTCATAAGCTCCACCTGGCTGCATAATATAATAAGGTAATGGATAGACAAAACCTAAAACCGCAATTGCAGCAATGACTATAAAACCTATAAATTTCTTGATATTCAAGACATGTACCTCCAATTAACAAACTCTTAAGCTATGTATATGACGAAACATTAGAAGGTTTGTTCGATTTTTTTAAAAATAATTTTAGTATTTGTGAATTCGACTTACAAAAAGATAAGAATGGGTGGAGCTAATTCTCGTTTCTCGTATGAACATCATTATTTGTTGGGTACTTATTGCTTTATTACTCTTGCAACCAGGTATTGCTCATGAGGGGGCAGATGTGGGCATCAAATTATTTATGAACGCACTCTTCCCCTATTTATTGCCCTATCTAATATTGACCCAATGGTTACTACGCCTGACAAATCAGGGCAATAGTAATTCATCTAAGACCGCTCTTTACTTAAAAGCATATGGCATAAGTGCGTTAGGAGGATTTCCAACTGGTGCAGCGACAATCGCTTTTATGACAAAGGAACAGCAATTAACACTACGAGAAAGTAAGTTTCTACTTGCTATTTGTCATGCCCCTAGTCCACTCTTTATGATTGGCTTTGTTGGTTATGAATTACTTGAAAATGCCTCAATTGGTTGGCAAATGTTACTGCTAATACATAGTGTAAATTTAGTAACACTTGGTATTTTCATATTGTTTTCTAAACGTCCTGCTGAAACAACGTCCATGAAAAAGGAAATAAAACGTGATTCATTTCCTTTAATTGAAAGTATGAAAGGTAGTATTCCGACTGTCCTTTTGGTTGGTACAACTGTTATATTTTTCACTACAATTAGCCATGTGATTGCAAAGACATTACTTCATTTCTTTCATGATTTGCCTGCAGTTTTGGCCGTTTCTTTATATGCAGTGTTAGAAATGACCTCTAGCTTACATATTGCAACACAATCATTTGCAAGTTCTGCTTACTTGCCTTTATGGCTTATGACTATTTTAGCGGTTCAAGGTTTAAGTATTCATTTGCAAGTTGCAGTTTTAGCTAAGGACGCTGATATCCCTCTTGTTCCATACTTTTTATTACGCTTGATTATGATACCTATACTCCCTCTACTGTACTGGGTGATTTTCTTATGAAAATCACCGCAAAAAAGGCTGTTTTATGATGTACATCATAGAACAGCCTTACTTTTATTTCGAATTGAACTTTTCTTTTAATGCAACTTCAACGATATCTGGTACTAACCCATGGATATCTCCACCATATTGTGATACTTCTTTAACAATACTAGAACTCAAAAATGAGTATTTATTTTTTGTCATGATGAAAAATGTTTCAATTTGCTCGTCAAGGAAGCGGTTCATCGATGTGATCTGCATTTCATACTCAAAGTCTGAAACTGCTCGTAAACCACGTACTATGGCATCTGCATTACATTTCTTTGCATAGTCGATTAATAAGCCAGAAGATGAATCCACTTTAACATTTGGCATGTCGCATGTTACTTGTGTAATTAAATCCATTCTTTCATCCACATTAAACAATGGTTTTTTCGAGGAATTATTCATCACAGCAACATAAACTTCATCAAAAATATCGGCGGCACGTTTAATAATATCTAAATGTCCGTTCGTAATTGGATCAAAAGTCCCCGGTACAACAGCTATTTTATTCAATGGATTCTCCTTCTTCCTTCATCGAACGATAAAATGAAATAATAATGCTACCATAACTCTCTTCACGTATTTTTTCGAAATGTAGGAAGGTTTCTGGTAAATCAGTATCACGATCGTGTTCACAAACAATCGTACCAGAGCTTGAGATAACATTATTTGATACTATTTCTTCTACTAAATCATAATATGCTCGTTTTTTATAAGGTGGATCTAAAAAGATTAAGTCAACTTGTACGCCTTTTTTTATAAGAGCTTTCATAGCTCTAACTGCATCGTTTCGAAAAAGCTCAGTCTGTTCTTCATAACGACATTTTTGTATGTTTTCTTTTAGATTTTGGAAGGCACGTCCATCTTTTTCAATGAAAATCCCTTTATCCATTCCTCTACTAATGGCTTCAATACCTAGTCCACCACTACCTGCAAATAAGTCCAAAACGGTACCACCGTCAAAAAACGGACCTAATATATTGAATAATGATTCTTTAACTTTATCTGTTGTTGGTCTAGTGGTTGTGCCAGATACCGCTTTTAAAGGCATCCCTTTTCTGTCACCAGCAATCACTCTCATTGTTTCACCGAACCTTCTCTTACTTACATTTTTAATCGATTTTAATTCAAAATAGCAGATGGCGCAATATTAATTTTGTCATCCGACTTTTCTACATCGACTAAGAATAACCTAACAAGCCATGCTTCTTCCACATAATAATCGTCACCAAATTTTTCGAAAGGTTGCGAAATGATATTATAGCGTTTTTGATTATAGACATAGAATGGCTCAGTCATTGGGAATCTGAAATTTCGCGTATTACTTTCTATATACAATCCATTTTTCCCTTTGCTTACTTCATAGCCAAGACTATTTAATACCGGTACCGCTTTATAAAAAATACGGCCATCTTTGAAAATAACTTGCGCATCATCATCCTCAGTATCATTCAAATACACATGTCGCGCATCTTCAAATAACAACGGAGCAATCTCAGTACGATCATTGTCATTCATTTCAAAAAATGACGTTTGTAAATCAAGCGTTTTAGACAACAATTTGTCAAGTCCTTTTGGTGAAATCACTTCACCTTTTTGAGCTAACAAACTTTTTTTCCATACTTTTGCTTGTTCACTTGTCATGTACTTATTTACAATCTGAGTGATTTCATGCGCCTTATCAGAGCCAATTTCTTTCCCAGATATAAAGGACGCAACGGCGATTGGCAACCAATTATTATTACTTACAAAGTCATATTGTTGTCCAATCTGTGACATGACTATTTTCTGTTCAATAGAACCAATATTAAATACTGGGGTAAATAAAATTCGTGAAGCTGAGTTTTTCTTTGAACTTTGCATAATCGCTACATGATTAAAGCCTTCCAAAGAAAATTCTTTTAAATCTGTTTTTAAATCCTTCGATATCGCCTTGTCACTATATAAAGTGACTTGCTCATTTTCAAAGACCGTTTTCAACTTTTGTTTTTGCCAATATAAATCAGTCACTGCTCCGTAACCGCTATACATTGAATAATCTACTAGATCAAGTGTTTTTTGACCTACTAATTGTAGACCAGTAAACCATTGACCACCCGATTTTGTCTCATCGGAAATGTGAACCTTTGTATGTACTGGGGTTCCATTTTGTAGAGTTAAAAAAATATTACGCAAAATTTCACCTGAAGTAAGCCCTTTTTTAGATATTGGAAACTCATATGAGATGGATTGGTTCTTTTCATCTCCTGCTTTTAGCTGAGTTAGTTGCTCATTTAAACGTTCGCAACTTTTGATATCATCTAAAAGACATGCCTTTTTCTTACTCTGAGTTGGCCAAATAAGCTTCACATTATCTTGAGGGAGGTCGGTAAAGTGATGATTCACTATCAACTTTCCTTTACGATAAATCACTTCTATTTCTTGGTCATAGTTAAATGCCTTATCCTCTTCAGACAATTGATCCGAAAAGACATGGTACTGAAAAGTTAACATTATGCCGTTTAAAAATAATAAAATTGAAAATAAGCTGGCAGCAAATTTCATGTGCTAATCCTCCTGCATCATGATACTATGTGTTAGGAAAGGATGTGTACGAACAATGATTCAACAATTTATTGAACTCGGCAAAGGTTTTGGTGACGTTTTTGAACTATGCGAACTTGCCGAAACAAATCAGCATCGCTATCGTAATGCCTTCATACTTGTAGCTGAACATAACGGCAAAACTGTAGCTTCTCTTGCCGTAGCTTTTAATCCAGTTGGTGAAAGTAAATTTACACCACTTTATATTTGTAGAGAAGGTATTTCGCATTCAAAAACAAAGCCCTCTAAACGAGTACAACTATTCGAAAATAAAATAACTGAAATCGGTAGACAAGCAATTACGTTAAACGTAAAACACTCATCTGAATTTGCAGAAACTACTCTCTATTACCAATATCTTATTGGTATTATGCGTCTCAATCATTATATCCCACCCATGCACTAACTGATACGTTTCATCAATTTCCATTCAGTTTGACAACAATATACTGGATGTTCTTTTTATCGACAAATATAACCAAAGTTTTATAAATCAGTTTTATAATCGTATTCTTTTGCCTTATCAGGTTTCGCATTTTCAAACTCAGTTGATACAAAAGGACGATATGAGGGCACTGCGTTTTTAACATACGGAAGTCGTATCATTTTGGCCATCGTCGCTTCAATTTCATCTTGATCACAATAAAGTACAACATATTTTAATTTTCTTGAAATATAATGTACATGTCCATATCTTCGCAAAGATTTTGCTTGTTTTAAATGATGGACATACACAATCAGGCCTTGTCGGTCTTTCATATGGATTCCCTCTTTTCTTACAAACAAGAATACCATAGCTTGGAATTCAATCGCAACCAAGTTTAGCTGACAGAGATATGGTTTATCCGTTATAATAAAATTAGAAGTCTGCATTTAGAGGAGGACTATAATGGGAAAGAAAACGAAAGTTGCAATCGCAATTGCAGCGGCAAGCGCAGCAGCATGGGCAGGTTCAAAAGCTCTTTCAAAACCTCAAAAACGAAGCGATAAAGATGCATTACAATATGACCAACCGATTGTACTTGCACATCGTGGCGGCTCACATTTAGCACCAGAACATACAATGGCTGCATTCCGCAAAGCAGCAGAACTCGGTGTACACGGCTTCGAAATCGATATTCGTTTAACAAAAGATGAAGAAATCGTTGTTTTCCATGATGAGTATGTTGATCGTACTTGTGACGGATCAGGTCGCGTAGCAGATTTAACTTTAGAAGAATTACAGTTATTAAACTTTGGCTATAATTTTGTTGATTTGGATGGTTACTTACCATATCGAGAGGATAAACAATCAATTGTTACATTACGTTCATTGTTAGAAGAATTCCCTCAAATGCTCGTAAATATTGATATGAAAGATGCGCCAGATACATATGAGGGAGGACTAATGCCTTCAAAACTTTGGCGTTTAATCGAAGAGTTAGGTGTCGAAAATCGGGTTGTTGTGACAAGCTTCTTCGACGAACAAATCGATCGATTCAATCTTTATGCTCAAAATAAGGTTGCTTTAGGTGCTGGTCAGGGCGAAGTGAAAAAGGCTTATACTTCCTTCACTAGTCAATTCGGCCATCTATACCATCCAAAAGTTGACGTATTCCAAATTCCATCGAAATTTGGTGTTTTTGCTTTAGATAATGCTAGCTTTATACGTTTCTTAGAAAACTTGAATATTCCGGTACATTATTGGACAATCAATGACGTATCAACAATGGAACAATTACTCGCAGTCGGTGCCAAAGGTATTGTTACTGATCGCCCTGATTTAGCAATTGAACTATTAAATGAATAACAGAGTTATATATAAGAAAAAAGACTTATACGAAATTCGTATAAGTCTTTTTCTTATGCTGAACAAGAACAACTACCGCCAGTTCCACAACCCGAACCACATGAGGAGCTAGAGTTTAAGAATGGATTACTAACAGGCACTTTTACAGCCTCTGATACCGTTTTGCCGATTAACAAACTGATTTCATCTAGTAAATCTTGATAATCATTTTCGGCAACTTTAAGAGCTGCTATTTTATCGTTTAAATCGAGTTTACGTTTTTGCAAACGGATCGATTTCATAATTGTTTGGTAATCTGGATGATACTTCCCAAAACGTTGAACATCCTCGTATTGCTCTTTCATCCGTTGGAATGAAGCAATTTCTTCTACAAGTTCAACATCGGAATACACACTGTTGTAGGCATGCTGCAACGTTGCGATTTCTTTGGAGGATCGTATCATTTTACTCAGGACATCTACTTCATCAAGGATTTGTGCCCACTCTGAAGTCATCATCATATTTCATTCCCCCATTCCATTAATATCATAACAGATTTACTGTTTTATTGTTAAGTTAGCGATTGAAAAAAAGTTATTCGTTTAAAGCCCCCTAGCCTTTTTCGAATCTTTCTTCAAACCAAATCTTAAATCTCCCTTGTACAATTGCACTATAAAAAATGCCCTGAACAACTCATCCCCACTTATTAACTGTCGCAACTATTTTATCAAAAAGCATGACTTATTGATAATAGTGGAAAAGCATACATACACTATAGAAAAGCCAAAATGATAGTTACCAATAAACTAAATTTACATATTTCTCTTAAATCAGTTTTCACTACTTCTGTACGAGCTAAGTTATCTACTTACGATGAATATGAAAAAAACAAGGTGGTCATTTCTATCGAAAAAGCACTTCTTTTAATTATTTTGTTAAGACTATGTTCAGGGAGTATTGAGTTGACAGCAGCACTTTTTATGTTTAAGTACAATGACTTAGAAAAAGCATTTTATATCAATACTCTCCTCGCATTAGTTGGACCTACTGTTTTAATTGTTACGACTGGAATTGGTTTATTCGGCTTAGTCGAAAAGGTTTCGTTGCTCAAAATGGTTTGTCTATTCTCAGGAATTTTCCTCATCCTTTTCAGTTTGAATTCCAAGTAAGCAAAATCATTATGTATTTTCATATTAAAAAAACAAAAAGGAACGATTCAGCTAAGTTAACTGATCGCTCCTTTTTATTATGTGGTGCTATTTTTTTGCCCGATTTTATCAATTTGAATGAACTTAAATACTAAAAACAAGATAATAAGCCCTATCACACCAGCTGCAATATAACTCATATTTAGATATTTCTCCATAACCAATGACATAACAGGTGGGCCTGCTGCAACACCGATAAATCTTGCTGAACTATAAAAAGAAGAAACAGTACCTCTCTCCTCTTTTCGAATATTCTCAGTAATGATAGCATCTAACACTGGTAATATTGCTCCGATTGCAATGCCCACAATACTGGTCACTACTAACAATAAAACCAACTTTTCTGCTGTAAATCCAACAAACACAACACTAATAGAAAGGACAATTAAACAAATAATCATCAGCTTCTTAATGAGCTTCATATCCCCTTTTATCTTCCTGCCAGTAATAAAAGAAGCGATACAGAGCATAAGTAAAGGAATAGCTAATACGAATCCTTTTTTTACACCTTTAATATCGTGTGTTTTTTCAAGATTTTCAGATAAGAAAAATAACGCACCAAACAAAATAAGCATAACAAATGCCCCGTTTAGAAATACGGTGAATAACCACTTTCCCTCTTTCTTAAATGTGGTTTTAACATTGGTCAAAAACTCTTTTAATTTTACTGGTTCATCTTTTTCTTTAGGTACTTTTACAAAGAAGAAAATTAGTACGATAGAGATTAAGCTAAAAGCAGATATTGAGAAGAATGGTAAAAACCATATGAAAGCTGCAAACAATGAACCAAGAATTGGACTTAATACTTTTCCGAACGTATTTGACGTTTCAATGATTCCTAAACAGGAACTTGTTTTTTCATCATCATCTTTATATAAGTCACCTACTAGCGGTAATACTATCGGCATAGCACCTGAAGCCCCTGCGCCTTGCAAAATCCTTCCAATAATAATACCCATATACGGATTTTCCATTTTCCAAGACGCTATACCAGCTATTAGACCACCGATTAACGCTAAGATTAAACTCGGTAAGATGACCATTTTCCTTCCAAAACGATCCGATAAGTAACCCGCAACCGGAATAAGAATAATTGCCGCTACTGAATAACTGGTAATAATCATACTTGATTGGAAAGAAGAAATACCCACGTTTTTTTCCAATATCGGTAACACTGGGATTAACATAGAATTTCCAAGTGTCATAACTAAAGGAATTGAGGCCAAACTGATTATACACCAAAGGCTGACTTTGTCTTCACGATTATCCACATTCCCCATCCATACACCTCTATTAACTGTTAGATTAATTTCCATTAATAAAGGTATGATTTCCTTGCTGATTTTTTTTATGCGTTTGGATATACATTATGTACACTAAGGAAAAGAGCGTTTTGAACATCAAGACAAATTAAAAAATGGAATGGTAAGCTTGAATACCAAAATAAATACCGAATCCAATCATCGATAAAGATGAAATAATGGAAATGATTTTCAAAAAAGATGGCGATAAAATTTTCCGTGAACCACCTGATATAGTGGCCATTATGAAATCGACTAAAGAAATGCCTAGTAATATGAATGCACTATAAAGAATTATTTCAACTCCTGATAATGTTCCCGCTCCTCCTACTAGGACAGATCCATATATACCTAACCAAAAAAGGATTGTTAATGGATTTAACAATGCCATTAAAAAACCTGATAATAATGAATGTCTTAAACGAACCACTTTTTCAAATTTTGAATCCATCTCAATAGTATGTAATGTAAGTAGATTCTCAATCCCTGTATACATAAGTACGAAAAAGCCGAATGACCAAAGTAGCGTTTTTATTAAAGGTACCTCTATAAAGTGTCCAATGCCAAAGTACACCATGACCATATATAAAATATCGGTGACGACTGCACCAAGCCCGAAAAACCAAGCATGGAAAAATCCATTTTTAATACCTGTATTTAATAAAGTTGCTTTAACAGGGCCAATTGGTGTAGCTAAAGATACCCCTAAAAAGAAGTAGGGAAGTATGGAATTCATGAAATACCCCTCCGATAAAATAGTGTCTTTGCATCATATTCAAGGCGCATTACTTGTACGACAATTAAAAAAAGAAAATTCTAAGAATAATTAAACCTAGCTCTTATAATTTAATATTAAAGGATTTTTCATCTTCACCATTAATAAATCGATTTATCGAAATAATTACTAAACAATAAAAAAACGAAGGATGTCAATTTTCATCCTCCGTCTTGATACTAGTTATTTTAAACAGGTACATCTAGATCTAGGTCAATCAATCTTAATAAATTTATAAGTAAAGTCGAATACTTTGATTTCTACTGTTATAACATAAAAAAATGTGGAGTATTCTGTATAAATAGGATCTTTCTGTTATTTATTCAATGAGTTTCTCTATAGTTGAGTAGCAATTACTTCACGTTATTTTATCGAATACTTCAGAAACACTTGATATAGCATTAGAACAATTTCACTTGCTATTCAAAATATCTTAAAGTTATAAAATGGTAATGTCATGACAAGTGCTAAATTTATATAGAAATACACGCCAATCACGTTGTATCAGATGGTTACCATGTTAATACGAGTAATCTAACAATGCATTATGTGAAAATCTTTAATCAAAATACATTATTTGCAAAACTCAATCTATTCATCAAAGTAGTCGCACTATGGTACTCGAATCTTCAATTAAAAAGGAAGTTGGTTAACATACTGCATTCGCAACTGGCTCATTTTTCGTCATTGAGCCTAGTTTTTAATAGTTTTATATATTCTTTAGCAATTTCAAAATCTGAAAATGGGACTACCTCATTACCAATTATTTGAGTCGTTTCATGCCCCTTTCCAGCGATTAAAACAGTATCACCAGGATTAGCCTCAGCTATTGCACTTTCTATCGCTTGTTTTCGATTAATTTTAATTGCATACGGGGTCAGGTCAATGCCCTGTGCAATTTGCGCAATGATAATATCCGCTTGTTCTCTACGAGGATTGTCACTTGTTAACCATATTTTATGAGCAAAACTATCTGCTACTTTCCCCATTTCACGACGTTTTCCATGATCCCGATCTCCCCCGCAGCCAAAAACAACTATTAGTCTCTTTTGAGATATTAATTTAAGAGATTGTAAAATAGCTGCAAGAGCACTCGGTGTATGAGCGTAGTCAATGACGATTCGTATACCGAGATCATTCTCTACTTCTTGTTGTCTTCCTGAAGGCAATATGAGGTAAGGAATACTTGGAGCAATGATTTGGAGCGGATATCCAAGTTGTTGTACAGTTGCCACTGCTGCTAATACATTTTGTTGGTGGTGCTCTCCTACAAATGGCATCGTTAGTTCAACTGGATTTTCCAAATACTGCACAAGTAAAACGGTGGAAGTACCATTTATCTCTTTATGAATGACGCTAATGTCCGCTGTTCGATGTCGACCAAAAGTAAAGGATCTTACATGATGTTGTTTCATATTTAAACAAAATGGATCGTCGGCATTAACGATTATTTTATTTGCTAAAGTAGCCAATTTTCTCTTGGCTAATTCATACTTCTCCTTACTGCCATGTTCATCATAATGGTCTCTACTCACATTTAAATATACGCCGTAGTCAATTGGGCAATGATCTAATCGATGTTGCGACAATCCTAAAGAAGATGCTTCTATAATAATATACTTCACGCCCAATTCAACGCATTGCGAAAAAATCGGGTACAAATAGGTTGGAGGTGGTGTGGTCATAGATGAAGTATTCTGATCCTGACGCTCACCATTTATCCATAATCCTAATGTGCCAAGTACAGCTACTTTAGCTCCAAGCTTTTGTAATATCTGCCCAATAAAATGCGTTACAGTTGTCTTGCCATTTGTTCCGGTTACCCCAATGACAGTCAATAACTCAATTTTATCCCCTACAACAGCTTTACATGCATAGGATAAAAATGTTGAACAGTCAGGTACCCAAACATGAGGAACTTCTGAATGTTCAATTGGCTGGTCTTGATCATACACAATGGCTACTGCTCCTTTTGCCACTGCTTCGGAAACAAAGTGCCAACCATTATGCTGCTTTCCTTTCCTTGCAACGAAAATATTACCTGGCTGGATTTGTTCTGCAACATCAGTTATTCCACTTATTTCTACACGTATCGAGCCGCCCTGTACTTCACAAGGCCAATCCTTAATAAGCTCTGCTAAGATCAACTGCTTTCCTCCTGCACGTTTTTAACATCATCGAATACATTATTACAATCCGCTATTCACTTGTATGGTATGAAGAGAGTGCACAAAATGACACGAAGAAAGATGGGAGTATTCACTATGATTATTCAAAAGTTTGGTGGAATCGCAATGCAATCCG
The DNA here is from genome assembly GCF_057838945.1 of Viridibacillus sp. KH_047. NCBI lineage: Bacteria > Bacillati > Bacillota > Bacilli > Caryophanales > Caryophanaceae > Viridibacillus > Viridibacillus sp. KH_047. Next base: position 3,314,209 of record NZ_CM174479.1, read on the forward strand.
AAGCTTCGCGTAAACATTGCATCCTTCATATACGTAAGGCTATTCATAAATTTGAAAAGGCAGTTATTGTTGTTTCAGCTATGGGCCGCGGTGGAGATGCTTATGCCACTGACACATTGTTAACCTTAACAAGTGCTTTTAAAAACGATTCTAAATCAAAAGACCTCGTTGCAGCATGTGGCGAAATGATTGCCGCAGCTGTCATTTCAGCAGAACTAGAACAAAGTGGTATCGATAATACGTTGTTATATGGTCAAGGGATTGGCATTGAGACATCCGATAACTTTGGTGACGCAGAAATTCATGCTGTTCACACAACAGCTATAGAAAAAGCATTAAGTGAGACTTCTTGCGTCATCGTCCCTGGTTTTCAAGGTACCACTGCAGAGGGTGATATTACTACGTTAGGACGTGGCGGTAGTGATTTAACCGCGGCGCTACTTGGAGCTGCCTTGAAGGCACAATTTATTGAATACTATAAAGACGTCCCTGGAGTGATGACTTACAATCCTAAAAATAATGCTAACGCAGAATTAATTTCGAAATTAACGTATCCCGAATTCCATGAATTACTCAATGATAGCCATCCAATAGTGCAAAAAAAAGCAGCGGAGACGGCAGAAAAGCACCATCTCACACTGCATATTCGAAATACTTTTTCTATGGACCAAGGAACACTAATCATACCTGCTATTCATCATGGCTCATCCGATATACTATCTATACTTTGAATAAACACCTGTGAAAAGTGTTTACCAAAAGCACCTGAGCCAAGCTGATTATAATCTTCATTTAATAATGTGTCTCGATGTTTCTCTGAATTAAGTAATCCATTAATTGCTTCAGGTGCATCTAAGTAGTCCTCCGCAATATTTTCTGCTGCCATATCAAAATTAACAACTGCATTTTTTAATCGCTCTTTTAAAGTATCTTGCTGAACGCCCTCTTTTGAAAAATTGCCAAGTGCTAAACTTGCAGCATGACTTTGAGCAATACTATTTAAATCAATTGCTGCGTTTAAAGCTTGCAAACCTTTTTGAGTACGATAAACGTTCGTCAAATCAAAAAGTTGTCGCTGATTCGCTAAATCTATTTCAACTTGTAAATAAGATGAAGGTACGTTTGGTGTAATCATGTCTCCGACATATGTCATATCATAAGGTTGCTGTTTCACAAGTGTTTCTCCATCTATGAAGCGTACTGCCTGTAAGGTTCGATCTGTAGCATCAAAATACATTTGTGCATATAAACCATCATACATCGTTAAAATACGTGTTTTCATATCTTCTTCATCTAAAATAAAAGTGTAAATATTTTCATCAATTTGCACATTGACTTCCGTATCAATAATAGTAGATCGATATATATCATCTAAAGACTGACCTATTTTAAAAGGTGTCGCTGCACCATTAACACCGGCAATATACACTTGTGTTACTTTACGTCCCTCTACACCAACCATTAAATAATCATCATAACCCTCATCGTATACCCACCATTCATAGCCGTAAGCAGAAGGTTCTACTCGGCTTGGCTTGCCTTTTAATTTTTCTAATGCATTAGTAGACTTTCCTACTAATGTAGATAACCCATCTTTTGGTCTAGGTATGGCCTTATCGTTCACATTTGGAACATCTTGATTAGGTATTACTTTTCCTTGTGAATTTGGAGCTGTTAATAGTTCATTTTCCTTTACGGACTGATTTGTATAGAAGAAAACAACTAATATAGCTGCTAATATAACTAATATTCGAAATAACGCTTTCACATGGCCTCTCCCCAATTTGTTTAGTTATTTTATTATACCAATTGCCGTGATGTATTCACAATGTTGTCATTGCAACCGATGCATTTTTGCTCTATTATAAAATGGAACGTATATATGGTACGATGAGTCAAAGGAGGACGAAATTTATGTATTTCGAAAATACAGGACTTGAAAACACTTTAGCTGACATTACACTTCTTGATGATCTTATGCGCGAACATGGTTTAATCCGTGCTACAGGCTGGGACTACGAACGCGTAACTTGGGACAGACGCTTTGATGTACGTGAAGGTACATTCTACCTACGTGTATTCGGCTTCACAAAAGACGGTGACATCGGCGCAAATGATGCAATGATTACACTATTAAAACCAGCTCTAGGTAAACACTACTTCCCACACGGCGTAGAATATGGTGAAGGTGAAGTATTCCCTGCTCATCTAGTAAAATCTTGCCAAGAAATTTTGAAATCTCTTGAAAAACAAATTAAATCATTTGAAATTCATTCTTAATAGTTTTATTGAAGTGCTGGTATCTTTCAGCACTTTTTTTATTGGATAAAAATTAGAAATTTATCCATACTATGAGCGTAAATTTAAAAGATAGGTGATTTGATTGGCTAAATCCAATTTTTTTAGTATATTAAAAAAAATCTTACTAACTATTATAGTTCTATTACTATTATACATTTTGATTCCAGCATCTATACCAATTTTACTATCCCTTGTGACTGCTCTGTTGCTTGAGCCACTTATTCAACTTCTACAACGAAAGTGGATTAAATCTAGACGATTCTCAGTCATCATTTTATTCTCTCTCTTTTTAATCGTATTATCAAGCATCCTGTACTTCGCCATTACAAATGCTATCACACAAGTCTCTCATTTATCAAAAATAGCTCCTGAACTTTTCGACCAATTAACCGCCTCTTGGATGAACCTTCAAAATCGATTAGCGAAGATTACTCACGATCTACCTATTGAAGTAATTACTGAAATTCAACTTGGTATTGACAGAGTCATTGAAAGACTTCAATCCTCATTTATCGAATTCTTTAGCTACGATAGGTTAAAAATGATCGTATCTAAGCTACCGTTTTTTTTACTCAATTTACTTGTTTATATGTTTGCTCTATTTTTATTTATGTCTGAAATGCCGAAACTCAAAAAAAAATTTAATTCATATATCTCTCAAAAGAAGGCAGAAAAGTGGAAAGTACTTTTTCAAAAACTCCATATTGTATTATTTGGTTATATTAAAGCTGAATTAATCGTTAGCTTATCCGTTTTAGTTGTTACTTTTTGCGCTTTACTATTCATCGTTCCGAAATACGCCATTATTATGGCTTTAATCATTTGGTTTGTCGATTTATTACCTATTTTAGGTGCCATTGTTATATTAGCTCCTTGGGCCATTTACGCTATGCTTACTGGTCAAATGGCAATGGGTATCAAGTTGGCAGCATTAGCGGTTGTCATTATTATTCTCCGCCAAATATTAGAGACCAAGGTTATGAGTGCTCAAATCGGATTACCTCCACTTGCTACATTAATCAGTATGTATATCGGCTTACAATTATTTGGGTTCTTAGGTTTTTTTATAGGTCCATTAATTGTCATGGTATTTATAACAGCTAAGGAAGCTGGATTACTAAGTAAATTTATCAAATAAAAAAGCTGTTCCCCCAAAAAATAATAAGGGAACAGCTTTTTAGCTTTAATTACTTAAAATAGCTTTAATAACTGAAGTTGTTTCTCCACCTTTGTATAATACATAAAGTAATGTATATACTGCTACGCCTGTAATGGCTGTGAAGAACCAAATCACACTTGTAATTGGTCCAATTTTACGATGACGTACTAGGTTATTTTTGAATCCTGATAATAATGTTACGATTCCGAAAACGGCACCTGTAGTTGCCAAGCAGATATGGAATATAAGGAAAATCGTATAATAGATTTTCAAATTATCAGGTCCACCAAATGCTGTATTACCAATAAATACAGTACGTGATACGTAGATGATAAAGAATATTAATGCTGAAATTGCAGCTGCAATCATTGTTTTCTTATGCGCTTCAATTTTTCTTTGCTTAATTAGTGCCCAACCAATTGCTACTAAGATAGCACTTAATGCAATAAAGGTTGTACTAATTGTAGGTAAAATAGGTACATTCATGCGTTTTTCTCCTAACAATCTTTTTGTAATTAGTGATATTGATTAGCATTTAGCTGTTGTCTTTCCAATAAAGCTTTTTGCGTAATTTCTTCCGCGTTTTCTTGTTCATTACGATACCATCTAACAAATACTTTACCTAATACAGCTGCAAAGATAATTTCTTGAATAATCTTCATGATGATTCCGCCTAGCTGTTGATCGTACAAAGGATCCATATTTGTAAATAATTCAGGCCCCGATAATGATAATCCTGCTAATGTTGATACAGGCACACATAATTCCATTGCTTTCATCCACAATTCGCCATCTGTATATGTAGCATAGAATGGAGATGAAGCAAAAATAATTAACGCACAAGCAGGCGTGATAAGAACCGCATTCCCGATAATATAGCCAACTTTGTGTAAGTCCTTCATACGAGGTTGTCCCTCTACAGAATTAATAAGTGGCCAGTACATAAATAATGCTGATACGAACAGCAGTAATGTATACAGTCCATGTATCGTTTCATTTAGTTTTATATAGTCCAAAATCATTGGAATATGATAAAAAGAGAATAATGCAACGAAAAATGCTAAAGCAAACATGGGCTTAGTCATAAAATGAAATACAGGTTTGATATACGGTAATTCAATAACATACTTCCATAACCAATTTGGAATCCCTTGAATCAAGAAAATCGGTATTAATAGAAGTAGTAAAGCCATTTGCACCATATGCATTGCAAACATAATATGAGCCATTAAATCGACTGGCGAACCCATAACAATATATATCAAAATCATACTGATTACGAAATTGATCGCCTCACGTTTCTTCAAAGGTTCACTTACTTTGAAGTCTGTTCTCCATTTAACAGTAATAAGAAAATATAGTACAGTTAAAAACAAAATGACGCCTATTAAATAAGGGCTCCACATTGCTTGAAATCCAAATATACTCAGAGGCATAGTATTTCGCTCCTTTAGTCTCAATACTTCCATTATAAGTCCCAACCCCACGAACTTCAATGAACGAATCATGACAATTTATTATTAAATGCTTCAGGCGCTCGTTCAGCTACGAAACACGTTGGAGGACGGAAGCCAAAGTCGCCTTTAGACTTTGAGCGCCCGGCCGAAACGTCGCGAGTAGCTAGCGCCTGAAGCTGGATATCTCAGTTAATGCTTTGCGTGTTTGTTTTAAGGAACGTAACCTAAGTTCGCGGCGTCCTGCTGCAACGGTTACGTGACCCACATCCTGTGGGCCCTCGACAAGCTCTGGAATTTTCGAATCAAAGTCATCTCTTCTGATTTTGACTGTGAGAACAAAAACGATTCGAGACTTTATACTTAAAGCTTGATTGCATCTTCCAGCTTCAAACACTATCTAGCAAAAAAGCAAAAAACCGAGCCTGTAATAGACTCGGTTTTTTGCTCTGGTTCTTACCACCAAATGATTGTTACAAAAGCAAGAATCATTGTAAAAGCGATGAATGCAGCAGAGTACATGAAGAATTGTGCCATTCCATGACCTTTTTCGCTCCAGTGCATAAAGTAATACAATTGTAGCGCTACTTGTACAGCCGCAAATAATAAGATAAGTGGTGCAACTAAGTAAGCAGACATTCCTGCTTGAACTGCAGCAAATGCGATGAATGTTAAGAAAATCATAATCGCAAATACTGTTACTTGATTACGCATACCTTGGTTTGCGCGTTTACGAGCATATTCATACTCGTGTTTACTTCTTGTACGTGCTTCAACGTCATGTGACATTAACCCAACACTCCCATCAAGTAAACTACAGTGAAGATGAATACCCAAACTACGTCGATAAAGTGCCAGTATAATGAAGCTAAGTAGTACTTAGGCGCATTATAAAGGTTTAAGCCACGTTTAGAGTTACGTAGCATTAACAGGATAAACCAAGCTAAACCTAGAATTACGTGCAATCCGTGAGTACCTACTAAAGTGTAGAATGAAGAACCGAATGCACTTTGAGTAAATGTAAAGCCAAGGTGTACATAGTGATAGAACTCATAAATTTCAAGACCAAGGAATCCTAAACCTAATAAAACAGTTACGATTAACCAAGCTTGCATCGCTTTGAAATTATAGTTTTTCATATGATACATAGCATAAACACTTGTTAATGAAGAAGTTAAAAGTAACATCGTCATAATGAAAGCAAGTGGTAACTCAAAAAGACTTTGAGTTGAGAATTCCATTCCAGCTGGCCCTTTATTTTTTAGCGCTAAGAAAGTCGCAAATAAAGTCGCGAATAAAACTGTTTCACCACCAAGGAAAATCCAAAAACCAAGTGTTTTGTTTTTCCCTTCAAGTGTAGAGTTCTCGGGATGTGCTGGCCAAGATTGTGGGGTAAATTTCTTATTTAAATCCATTAGTGTTTACCCCCTTTTTCATTCATTAATTCCTCTTTATGAATATGATAACCTAAATCATCTTTAAGAGAACGAACAATCATTGAAGCGAATGTAATCGCTAAACCAATAATTAAAACTGGAATTGACCATGTTTTATCTGCATCTTGGTGATAAAGTGCACCAAATGCTGCAACGAATAAACCAAATGAAATCATGAATGGAATGAATGAGTTGTTTGGCATATGGATATCTGAAATTGGTTCAGCATATGTCATACCCTCTTTGTTTCCTTCCATTTTTTCAATCCAAAAAGTATCTAATCCACGAACAAGTGGAGTTTGTTTAAAGTTATAATATGGTACTGGTTGTGGAATAGCCCACTCAAGAGTACGTCCATCTTTCCATGGATCGCGTCCTGCTGGTTCATTTTTAATAGCAGTGATAATTACGTTTACTACTAGTAAAATAACACCGATTGCCATTAAGAAAGCACCAACCGTACTAATTAAGTTGAATTGGTCCCAACCTTGACCGCCCATGAATGTGAACACACGACGTGGCATACCCATTAAACCTAAGAAATGTTGAACAAAGAATGTACAGTGGAACCCAATGAAGAAGAATACAAATGTAATCTTACCAAGGGTTTCATTTAACATTTGGTTAAACATTAAAGGCCAGTAATAATGTGCTGAAGCAAATAATGCTAATACGATACCACCAACGATAACATAGTGGAAGTGAGCTACGATAAAGTAAGAATCATGTAGTTGGTAATCAAGAGGTGCAGATGCTTGCATTACCCCTGTAACCCCACCAGCTACGAACGATGGGATGAAACCTAATGCATAAAGCATTGGTGTTGTAACTTTAATGTTACCGCCCCAAATTGTTAATAACCAGTTAAATACTTTCATACCTGTTGGTACAGCAATCGCCATTGTCGCTACTGCGAAGATTGCGTTTGCAGTTGGTCCAAGACCTACAGTAAACATATGGTGAGCCCATACCATGAAGCCTAAGAAACCGATTAAGATAGTCGCAAATACCATTGAAGAGTATCCGAATAAACGTTTTCTTGCGAATGTCGCGAAAATCTCAGAGAATAAACCGAATGCAGGAAGTATTAAGATATATACTTCAGGGTGACCAAAGATCCAGAATAAGTGCTCCCAGATAACTGTATTACCACCATTAATATGATCAAAGAAGTTCGCATCAAACATACGGTCGAAAATCATGAAGAATAATCCCACAGTAAGTGGAGGGAACGCGAATAAAATTAAAGCAGACGCTACAAATGTAGTCCATGTGAATAATGGCATACGCATATATGTCATACCTGGTGCACGCATGTTAATAATCGTTACAAGGAAGTTAATCCCCGCGATTAGTGTACCCGCACCTGAAATTTGTAAACCTAAAGCATAAAAGTCAATACCATGGCCTGGTGATGCTAGAGATAGTGATGCATAAGAAGTCCAACCTGCATCAGGAGCTCCACCTAAGAACCATGAAAGGTTTAAGAAAATACCACCAAATAAGAATAACCAAAAACCTAAAGAGTTTAGGAATGGGAAAGCAACATCACGTGCACCAATTTGTAGTGGTACAGCGGCGTTCATAAATGCAAACAGCAATGGCATTGCAGCTAAGAATATCATTGTTGTACCATGCATTGTAATAATTTCATTGAAAAGACCCGCACTCACAAAATCATTATCTGGTTTTGCTAGTTGGATACGAATAAGCATTGCTTCTATACCACCGACTACGAAGAAGAACGTACCGGCAATAAGGTAAAGAATGGCGATTTTTTTATGGTCTACTGTTGTTAAGTAGTCCCAGATAGTTGCGCCAAAGCCCTTTTTCTTTGCAGTTGAGCTCACAACTTTAACCTCCCTCAATATGATTTAAATCAAATTATTTTTCTACAGATAGACCCATTAAGTATGCGGCTAAAGCATCAAGCTCTTCATCTGTGAATTCTTTACCATTATTTAAAGCTTTTTCTTCTGGCATTATGTTCCCTGGTTTAAGCTCTTGTGAGTTTTTAATCCAGTCTTTAATACCATCTTCTGAGTGTTCAAGGAAACCAGCAACACGGTTACGATCTCCAAATGCAGCTAAGTTAGGTGCAACTCCGCCTCCAGTACCCTCACCAGAAACTGCGTGACATGTAATACAACTATTAGCGAATACTTGTTCACCTAAATCAGTTGAATTTTTATCAGCTGTTTTCCCTTTAGTAGCTTGCATGTTATCAACCCACTTGTTGAAGTTATCTTGGCTTAATGTTTTAACTTTGAAATCCATTAAAGCATGTGAAGGACCACAAAGCTCAGCACATTTACCATAGAATACTCCGTCTTTCAAACCATCTGATTCTTTATCAAATGTTAAATAGAATTTGTTGATGTTATCAACGTTCGTATCCATTTTACCACCGATTGCTGGAATCCAGAATGAGTGTTTAACGTCAGCAGCTTTTAAATTGAAGTAAACTTTCTGACCTGTCGGTACTACTAATTCTTGTGAGGTTACGATACCTTGTTCAGGGTATTCGAATTCCCACCAATATAATTTAGCAGTTACGTTTACAGTAACCGCTTTCGCGTTACCGTCAGCGTCTTTCGCTTCCATCGCTTTAGTATCAGCAAATTTGTAAGTTAAACTTACAGTCGGAACAGCTAAGATTAATAATAATACGATAGGAATTGCTGTCCAAAGAATTTCTAGTGTATGGCTACCTTCAACTTGTTTTGGAATTGTATTTTCTCCAACTTTTTTACGTCGGAACTTAACAATAGCAAGCACGTAAATGATAACCACTACGATAATAACAAACGTCATAATTGCAGTTGATAATAGCAGTAGATTGTATTGATCTTTACCAACTTGACCCGCTGGAGTTAAAGTTGATAAATACTCTTCGCCACAACCTGAAAGGAAAATCGTTAGTGCTGCTAACAATCCGAATAGACGCCATTTTTTAAGCCCTTTCATCATAGCTTAATTAAACCCCTCTTTCTTTGTTGTATTTACATGTGTAACTAGGACTGTGGTTCATTCTATATGAATTCCTTTTAAGAAAGAATCCCAAAGTTAGGCAAAGACAGAGAAAATTATCATTGAAACAAATAAAATAGTCATATAATTTAATGAATAAATAAACATCTTATTCGCCCATTTTATATCATCTGTCGCTTTAAAACCCGTTAAAGCAAGTGCGAACCAACCAAGGTTCAATACTGTTGCGAGAATAATAAATCCTATTCCGAGCTTCATAAGCAGAAATGGTAGAGGGAATAACAATAATACCCATACTAACATTGAACGTTTAGTTCTTGCAAAGCCTTTAACAACTGGAAGCATAGGAATATTGGCTGCTCTGTATTCTTCAGTACGTTTCATAGCAAGTGCATAAAAATGCGGTGGTTGCCATACAAACATTATCAAAAATAGTGCCAATGCACCAGAACCAAGTGATGGTTCAACAGCAGCCCATCCGATCAGTGGTGGAATAGCTCCTGAGATACTTCCTACAACGGTATTACTTACATGCCTTCTCTTTGACCACATGGAGTACAAGACTACGTAACATAGTATGCCTGCAAGTCCCCACACACCGGCAGCAAAAGATGCCATAAATAACAAAAATTCACCTACAATTAAAAGAGAGAGAGCGATTGTCAATACAAGGCTCGGTTTAAATCTACCCGTAACTGTCGGTCTTGACTTTGTCCGTTTCATTATTGGATCTATATCTTGATCAATGTAATTATTCATCGCCCCAGATCCTGCAATAATGAATGCCGCACCTACTAAAGTAAAGAACATGATATTCAATTCTTGTAAAAAATGTTTATTAGTGAATTGAAAGGCCAACCAAAGTCCTGTAAAAGTAGTAACTAAATTGGAATTAACAATGCCAATTTTGATAAGTGCTAAAAAATCTTTTACTAGTGAACTTGTTTCAGGTTCCGAGTTTCCATTAGCAGACAATATACGACCATTTGACATATTCCCCCTCCTTTCGATTGGTAAGCATATTCCGTTAACCCTACTATAACGAAAAATAGCGTTGATTTCTAGACAGAAAGTGAAATTTCATGTCGAAGGGTTGATGGAACCAGTTTCCATATCTATAGTAAATCATTTTCTTGTTTTAATTGTGAAGGTTCTTGTACGAAATTATGAACAATTTGTGAAATCGTTTTCTCTTTAGAATGACAATATTCTATACAAGTTGTTTTTTGGTCCTATTTTCGCTATCATCAGAAAGGCAGGTACCACCTTTAAAAGGTGATTACTATATATAAAGTAGGTGGCAATTATGCAATATAGTAAATACATGAAATGGTTTGCTGTTGCTGCAACAATTGGAATGTTGCTCATTTTACTGGGCGGAGCACTCGTCACAAAAACTGATAGTGGTATGGGCTGTGGTAGAAACTGGCCTGATTGTAACGGTTCTCTAATACCAAAAGAAATAACTACAGAAGTGTTGATCGAATTTTCCCATCGTGTCGTTACTGGAGCCGTGTCATTTCTTATTTTGATTTTAACAGTTTGGGCTTGGAAAGTATTAGGACATATTCGTGAAGTGAAATTCTTATCTTTCATGGCATTATTCTTCTTGATTGCACAAGCTTTAATCGGTGCTGCTCAAGTTCTATGGGGACAAGGCGATTTTATACTAGCTCTTCATTTTGGTATATCACTTATTTCATTTGCAGCAGTACTCTTACTCACATTAATTATTTTCGAAGTTGACCAAAAATTTGATGCGGACAAGGTCATTATTGGTAATAAGCTAAAGAGACATACAATAGGTGTTACAATCTATTCTTATCTCGTAGTATATACAGGTGCCTTAGTACGTCATACAAATGCGAGCTTAATTTGTCCAGATTGGCCATTATGTAATAACAACGATATTGGATTACCTACTAATTTCTATGAGTGGGTTCAAATGGGTCATCGCTTTGCAGCTGGATTAATCTTTGTATGGATTTTATTCATTGCAATTCATGCTATTAAACATTATAAAGAACAACGTGTCCTCTATTGGGGCTGGATTATCGCACTAATAATAGTTTCTCTTCAAGTGTTAGCGGGTATGGCTGTAGTACTTTCTCGCTTAAATATCGTATTAGCATTACTACATTCACTATTAATCACACTTTTATTTGGTTTATTATGCTATATGATTCTATTATTATCTAGAAGTCGACAAAATCAAAAAAGTAACTAAATATTTTAACTAAACAATATAAAACACGCCTTTGCAAATGCAAAGGCGTGTTTTTTGCTAGTTATTCCATTTCGATTAGTAAATCACCTGTTGAAATTGCATCTCCAGCAGCTACATAAATTTCTTTTATAATGCCGTCCTTAGGTGCTTGAACAGTCGTTTCCATTTTCATAGCTTCTGTAATCAGCAAATGCTCACCGCGTTTTACGGAGCTACCTTTTGAGATAGCTACCTTCAATACTGTACCTGGCATTGTTGCGCCAATTTGATCTGGATTTGCAGGGTCTGCTTTCGCTTTACGATCTCCATCTACCTCAACTGTCATATCTTGAATAATAATTTCACGAGGTTGACCGTTTAACTCAAAGTAAAGGACACGTGTACCATCAAATTGAGCTTCCCCAATGGATACTAGCTTAATGATAAGTGTTTTACCTTTTTCTATCTCAACTTCAATCTCTTCACCCAGTCTTAAACCATATAAGAATGTTGGCGTATCTAATACTGATACATCTCCAAACATATCTACTGTCTTCATGTAATCTTCGAAGACTTTTGGATATAAAGCAGTCGCAAGTACTTCATGACTTGTAATTTGACGATTATATTTTTTAAATAATTCATCGTGAAGTTCTTTTAAATCTATTGGCTCTAATAATTCTCCCGGTCTTACAGTAATCGCTTCACGGTCTTTTAAAATAACTTTTTGTAATTCTTCTGGGAATCCACCATATGGCTGTCCTAAATAACCTTGGAAGAATTCAATTACTGAATCTGGGAAATCAATTGTTTTACCACGTTCAATGACTGATTCTTCATCTAAATCATTTTGAACCATGAATAAAGCCATATCACCTACTACTTTTGAAGAAGGTGTTACTTTAACAACATCTCCAAATAACAAGTTTACGCGGGAATACATGCTTTTCACTTCTTCCCAACGGTCGCCAAGACCGACGCCTTTAGCTTGCTGCTGTAAGTTACTATATTGACCTCCCGGCATTTCATGAACATATATTTCAGAATGCGGGCTATTCATGCCACTTTCAAAGTCACTGTAGTATTTTCGAATATCTTCCCAGTAATAAGATAGTTTTTCTAGACCGTCAATGTCTGCTCTTACTTGTCGTTTGCTACCTTTCATCGCATAGTAAAGTGAATTAGCACTTGGTTGCGATGTTAGACCTGCCATTGAGCCTAGCGCTGTATCAATAATGTCTACGCCTGCTTCAATTGCTTTAGCATACAGATAAATACCATTGCCACTTGTATCATGTGTATGCAAATGAATTGGTAAATCTGTCGATGCCTTTAATTCAGAAATTAAACGATAAGCTGCTTCTGGCTTTAATAAGCCTGCCATGTCTTTAATAGCTAAAATATGGGCCCCAGCAGCCTCTAATTCTTTCGCCATATCTTTATAGTATTGTACTGTATATTTTGCTCTAGAGTCATCTAGGATGTCTCCTGTGTAGCAAATAGCTGCTTCTGCAATCTTACCCGACTGTCTTGTTGCATCAATGGCTACTTCCATACCTTTAATCCAGTTCAAACTGTCGAAAATACGGAACACATCAATTCCTGCATCTGAAGATTTTGAGATAAACTCTCTAATAATATTATCTGAATAGTTTTTATAACCTACTGCGTTCGCACCACGCAGTAGCATTTGGAATAACACGTTTGGCATTTTTTCACGTAGTTTAATTAAACGATCCCATGGGTCCTCTTTTAAGAAACGATATGCAACGTCAAAGGTTGCACCACCCCACATCTCTAGTGAGAAGAAATTATTCATTATTTGTGCTGTTTCATCTGCAATATTGAACATATCACGTGAGCGTACACGAGTCGCCAACAATGATTGGTGTGCATCACGCATAGTCGTATCTGTTAACAATACATCATCTTGCTCTTTAATCCATTGTACAAGACCTTCAGGACCACGTTCATCTAAGATTTGCTTCGTACCAGCTGGAATTGATTGTACAATTTTAATATCTGGTTTATGAGGTTTCGAGAAAATTGGCTTCTGTTGATATTCAATTCCAGGGAAACCATTAACCGTAACATTACCGATATAACTTAATAGTTTTGTACCACGGTCTTTACGTGGAGAGAATAAAAATAGTTCTTGCGTTGTATCGATGAAACTTGTATCAAACTTACCATCTATAAAATTCTGATGACGAACAACATTTTCTAAAAACGGAATATTCGTTTTAATACCACGAATACGGAATTCTTGTAGATTTCGATCCATCTTAGCTGCTGCTTCTTTAAATGTCATTCCCCAAGTTGAAACTTTAACAAGTAATGAATCATAATATGGCGAAATAACTGCGCCTTGGAAGCCGTTACCAGCATCTAAGCGTACTCCAAAACCTCCACTTGAACGATAAACCATCAATTTACCAGTGTCAGGCATGAAATTATTTAATGGATCTTCAGTCGTCACACGCGATTGAATAGCAAATCCGAAAAGTGGGATTTGTGATTGCTCAGGGATGCCAATTTCTTCACTATGTAAAGATAAACCTTCTGCAATTTTAATTTGTGCATGTACAATATCAATCCCAGTAACCATCTCTGTAATCGTATGCTCAACTTGGATACGAGGATTTACTTCGATGAAATAAAATTGGTTACCCGCTACTAAAAATTCTACAGTCCCTGCATTTATGTAGGACACATTTTTCATTAATTTTATTGCAGCCTGGCAAATTTCTTCACGTAATTCAGGAGTTATTGAGTTCGAAGGTGCAATTTCAACAACCTTTTGATGACGACGTTGAATAGAACAATCACGTTCATATAAATGAACAATATTACCTTCTTTGTCTCCTAAAATTTGTACTTCAATGTGCTTTGGCTTGTCTACAAATTTCTCTACATACACATCATCAGATCCAAATGCAGCTTTTGCTTCTGACTTGGCTCTATCATAAGCTTCTAAAGCATCAGCAGCAGAGTGTACAACGCGCATACCGCGTCCTCCACCACCAAGTGCAGCTTTTATCATTAACGGGAATCCATACTGCTCACCAAACGCTAACACCTCATCAATAGATGCAACAGGTCCATCTGTTCCAGGAATTACTGGAATATTAGCTACGACAGCTTGTTCACGAGCTTTTACTTTGTCACCAAACATATCTAAATGATTAGAAGTTGGACCGATGAAAATAACGCCTTCTTCTTCACAACGTTTTGCAAAATCTAAGTTTTCAGATAAAAAACCATAACCGGGGTGGATTGCGTCCACTCCTGCATCTTTTGCTATTGCTAAAATTCCTTCTATATCTAAATATGCATCTATAGGCTTCTTACCATCCCCAACAAGGTACGCTTCATCAGCTTTGTAACGGTGATACGAGCCACTATCCTCTCTCGAATAGATTGCTACTGTTGTAATATTAAGCTCCGTACACGCCCGAAACACGCGAATCGCAATTTCACCACGGTTTGCTACTAGAATTTTTTTAATTGCCATTTCCCTTACCCCCTAGACTTTATTCCTTTCCCTTTTAACAAACATGGAGACATTTATGAGAATCCCCATAGCTAAAGATAACAAAATTATCGAAGTTCCGCCATAACTAATAAAGGGAAGCGGTACACCAGTTAATGGTATAATCCCTGTTAATCCACCGACATTTATGAACGTTTGGAACCCTATCATACTAGCAATACCAGCTGCTATCATTCTTGCCATTGGATCCTTTGTGCGTAAGGCAATAAGCAATGCTCGGATTACAATAAAGCCTAAACCACCTAACACAATTGCGACCCCTAATGTGCCCAATTCTTCTGAAATAATCGCTAAAATAAAATCTGTTTGTGGTTCTGGTAAATAACCCATTTTTTGTACAGATTGACCTAAACCTAGCCCTTTAATGCCTCCAGCACCAATTGCTAAATAACCGTTCACAATTTGATACCCGAAAACCTGCTCGTCCTCAAAAGGATTAAAGAAAGCGTTAATTCGTCCCATTCTTTTCTCAGTAAAAAAACTATCTTTTATAAAGAAAATACCAATTAACGCAATTGTCATACAAACACTTAAAACACCTAGAATTTTACCAAAGGTTTTAATTTTAATTCCGCTCGCTGCAATAACTGAAATAGCGATAAAGAATATAATCATCAGACCCCCTAAATCCGGTTCAAGAAAGACCATAAATCCCGCTGCAAATAAAACGAAAATAGGTGGAATGATAGATTCATTTATATTATCGATTTTTCCTTTTTCATATTTCTTCGTAAAGACTGCAGAAAAATACAATATGATAATAATCTTCACAAACTCAGATGGCTGTATATTTGCAAAACCTAGATTAATCCAACTTTTTGCTCCAGAGTCTCCTGGACTAAAGCCAAAAAAGTAAACTGATAAGAGCGAAACGAACATGACACTCAACATCGCTATAATCACTTTATTTTCTTTATAAATTTTGTATGGAATAAAAGCCCCAACTACAAAAGCAACAGCACCAATACACAAGTTCATAATTTGCTTTTTATAAAAAAAGTCAGCGCTATATCCTAATTGATTCACTGCCCACACCATACTTGCGCTATAAATCATAACAAGTCCAAAAAGACAAAGTAATAAATATGTAAAAAACAGTGGATAATCGAAATTCCTTGCATATCTTTTTAAGTATGTTTTCATGCGAATACCTCTTTTACTCATCTTGTAGCAAAAAAACCCAAACAACTGCGTGTTTGAGTTTTTTACTTATTTCTCTGTAAATGCATCATGCAACACAGATAATTCTTTTTCAAGTGAATCAAGAATCTCTCTTCCCTTTTCACGTTCAAGCAAGCCTAACTTAACTGCAAAATCAATTTCGCGTGATAAGCCAAACATTTGTGTATCTAAAACTTCTTCGTATAGTGGGCATTGTGGCATTGTTAAATGCTCCATCTGTACTCTAATAAGCTTAGCAATTTTATCTGCGTCAGCAATAAGGAGTTCCAATGCCTTCTCCTGATATGAACTTTGCGATTTAGTATCCATGAGGACGCCCCCATTACCTGATATTTCTTCTATTCTATCTTAATAAAGTTTATCTTTTGCGCAGTAAAATTGCAAGTATATAACTATGTAAACCGTATAACCAATTTTATTTCTTTATTAACTACATAAATTAGCTGTATACTGAGATATGGAATGTACTATTCAAGGAGGAATCAACATGGAATCTATCATTCAAATTAAGGGTGCCGTGAATTTTGCTATCACATTAGATCCAACCGTTTGGATTTTTGATGATCGTAAATTAGATCTAGACACATATTTTACTGAAGAACGAGTATTTGTAAACGCTGACGAAGAGTATATGGAAAAAGCAGGTAAACACTGGTCACGTGAAATTATGGAGGGCGCCACATTTCCACCAACTTTAAAATCCGAACGGAAATTTGAGAAAAAACATATGATGACTGGCACATTTGGTATCATATTAAAACCATTCCTTAAAAATGCAGAAATTAAAGATGGCGCAACTACAGTTATTCTAGAATGCCGAGATGGCTCTGAATATAACTTCTCCATAGAAGATGCTGAGGCCCTTATCTTAAAATATAGCCAAGACGGTAAAATGCTGACTGATAACGGTCCTGTTTATGTACTCAACGGTGACGGTTCAAATGTAGATAACCCAATTAAAGGTCTTGTAGCGATTCGAGTAGAATAGGAGGGACTTAAACGATGCGAGTTAAGTGTGTCATTTGCGATTCTATTAATGAATTACCCGATTATTCACCAGAAGCAAAAAAATTACGAAATCGCCCTATCCATACGTATATGTGTCCTATATGTCATGTTCGTATTTCAGAAAGAACAAATGCCCGTATAGCAACTGGTCGATTTATCTTTAGAAAAAAACACTCGCTTGTCGAAGATGAATTCTAGTTATTCTATGTAATATAGGTTAAATAAAATATAAAAAGAGCAATTGAGATTCAGCTACTAGCTTGTCCTCAATTGCTCTTTTTTATGTGATTTACTAGACCATTATTATGCTGTTTGTGCTTTTTTATCTCTACGCAGACCAATTTTATACATGATTAGCACAAGTGCGATAATCAATAACCCTTCTACTACAGGTAAATAAGTTGCAAAGAATGTCAAAAAGATACAGCCAACAAACAAGAAGAAATAAATAACGATATTTTGCCAAAACTTAAGTTTTTTCGCAAACCCTAGATTGTAAACAACAATCGATAATGCAAAAATAACTACTAACAAAATATTACTAGCAACACTAAAATCAGATGCAGTTTGATAAACATACTTGGCTACCGGATACATTTTATCAAATACAAATGCATCATTATTTGATACATCAGGTGCGGCAAGTTGAATAAAATTCAGTTCACTTAAAAAACCGGATTTAATATCCAAGACTTTCCTTCCTTTCGTTTAGCGATTGATTACTCAGCGCTACGTGATTTCTTAGCTGCTTTTTCGCGTTCGTTTTTATTTAGAATTTGTTTACGAAGGCGAATAGATTCTGGTGTTACTTCACAGTATTCATCTTCAGCCAAGTATTCTAATGCTTCTTCAAGAGTTAAAATACGAGGTTTTTTAATAACATTCGTTTGGTCTTTGTTAGCTGAACGGATGTTTGTTTTTTGTTTCATTTTGATGATATTAACAGTAATGTCTGCATCACGTGTATTTTCACCAACAATCATACCTTCATAAATATCAGTACCTGGTTCAACAAATAGTGTACCACGGTCTTCAATTTGCATCATACCATAAGTAGTTGATTTACCTGTTTCCATAGAAACTAGTACACCTTGACGACGTCCACCAATTTTACCTGTTAGTAATGGTTGATAGCTATCGAATGTATGGTTGATAATACCGAAACCTTTTGTTAAAGACATAAATTCAGTTGTATAACCAATTAATCCACGAGCAGGTACCATGAAGATTAAACGAACTTGGCCACTACCATTGTTCACCATATCTAACATTTCACCTTTACGTAAACCTAATGATTCAATAATTGAACCTACAGTATCTTCAGGTACATCGATTTGTACACGTTCAAATGGTTCACATTTTACGCCATCAATTTCTTTAACGATAACTTTTGGTTTAGATACTTGTAATTCATAACCTTCACGACGCATGTTTTCGATCAGAATCGATAAGTGAAGTTCACCACGACCCGAAACAGTCCAAGCATCTGGAGAATTAGTATCTTCTACACGTAAACTTACATCTGTTTGTAATTGAGCGCGTAAACGTTCCTCAATTTTACGTGATGTTACCCATTTACCTTCGCGACCTGCAAAAGGTGAGTTATTTACTAAGAAAGTCATTTGTAATGTTGGTTCATCGATACGTAAAGGTGTTAAAGCTTCTTGGTGTTCAGTTGGACAAACAGTTTCACCTACGTTAATGTCTTCCATACCTGAAACAGCAATTAAATCACCTGAGTATGCTTCTTCAACTTCTTCACGTTTTAATCCGAAGAAACCAAAGATTTTAGTTACACGGAAATTTTTCACAGTGCCATCAAGTTTCATAAGTGCAACTTGTTGTCCAACATGGATTTTACCGCGGAATACACGACCGATACCAATACGGCCAACATAGTCATTATAATCAAGTAATGCTACTTGGAATTGTAAAGGTTCATCACGAGTATCAGCTGGTGCTGGAATGTGACTAATAATTTCTTCAAATAAGCATTTCATATTTTCTTCTTGTTTAGCTGGGTCTGAATCAAGTGATGCAGTACCATTTACACCAGAAGCAAATACAACTGGGAATTCTAATTGATCTTCATCAGCACCTAATTCGATTAATAAATCGATTACTTCATCCACTACTTCTGTAGGACGCGCTGAATCTTTATCTACTTTGTTTACTACTACGATTGGTGTTAATTTTTGTTCTAATGCTTTTTTCAATACAAAACGAGTTTGAGGCATACAACCTTCATATGCATCTACAACTAAAAGTACACCGTCAACCATTTTCAGGATACGTTCAACTTCTCCACCGAAATCGGCATGTCCTGGTGTATCTAGGATATTGATACGAGTACCTTCGTAGTTTACTGCTGTATTCTTCGCTAAAATTGTAATACCACGTTCACGTTCGATGTCGTTTGAGTCCATTGCTCTTTCTGCGACATTTTCGTTTGAACGAAAAGTACCTGATTGTTGTAATAATTGGTCAACCAATGTCGTTTTACCATGGTCAACGTGAGCTATAATTGCAATATTTCTAATGTCTTGACGTAAATTTGTCATTATTCCACTCCACATTCTATTTTCGAGTCCATAACTGTGTTATTATAACACAAGAGATGTTTTTTGTCTTTTCTTAACAACTAGTATTTCAAATTTTTTTATTATTTCACAGTATAATTATTAGTTCGACATTAAGTTAAAATCACTTATAAGTCAAACAAATTCATCAACTGGAGGATTTAAAATGAAAAATGCTAAAGTCGTTATGGCTTTTTTTGCGTTAGCTGCAGTGCTAGCTATGTGTTCAATAGGAATTGCAGTTGCCTTTAAAAGCGTAATTGGTATCTTTGGTGCTATTTTATTGGTTTGTGCCATTATGGGCTATGGCTTCAAAACTAAACGTCAATTCCGCGATAAAGGTTTGCTGTAACTCTTCTCAAATAAAAAGAATGAACTGGCAATTTGCGAGTCCATTCTTTTTATTTATATCTATATTCTATTTCAAATGAACGTATTGTTCAATGATTGTCTTATGAATTTTAGGATTTGCAATAATAAATGTATCTTGTTCTTCCAAATTAATCGCTTCATTTCCTAAGTTTGACACAATCGCACCGACTTCATTGGCAATCACTGCACCACCAGCAATATCCCAAGGTGATAATCTCATGGACATATAAGCATCCATTCGTCCACATACTACTGCAGCAATCTCTAAAGTAGCAGAGCCATATGATCTTGTCCCTCTAACATGATGAACAAGGTCAATCATCTTATTGTGTTCGATATAGCGATTTGGTGTAACCCAAGTAGCGTTTATCCCAATAATCGCTTCATGTAACGGTAAAGGTTGCAGCCGCTCTAACTGACGATCATTCATATATGCTCCTTGTCCTTCGACAGCATAATACAAATCATTACGCATTACATCGTATATGTACCCTAGTTTTCCAATGCCATCGACATAAATGCCAATTGAAATCGCAAAATTACGATGCTGTCGTATGAAATTCATCGTCCCGTCAATCGGATCAATTATCCACACGACACCATCCAATGATTCAAGGGGTTCCCCCATCCCTTCCTCACCGAGAATTTTAAATGCAGGATCATAAGAATGAATTTGTTCAATAAAAAACAATTCTGTTTCACGATCAATATTCGTTACAAGATCATTCGCATTAGCCTTTGTCTCGATTTCTAACTTTTCAGAAAGTGATTGACGAATTCGTTCGCCTGCTTCATGAATAATTTTAACCGTAAATTCATGTATTACTGTAATCTCCACCATAGCCCCACCTTTCGAAGCAAAAAAAACATCATTTCTATAAGTACAAGTTAATGTTTTTTGCCTATCTCTATTATAGCAAAAAAAACATCTGCTCCTCATTTGATTAGCAGATGTTCACCGGCGAATTTTGATTCTCTCTTTAGGCAAAAGCATGAAATGCCTCCAATTCCAAATGAAGTTCAGAAAGGCGAATTTTGCTTAATTCAATTTGTTTTACATCCTCATCTTGCAGAGCATCAAATAATGTTGCTAGTTCATAATCCATTTCTAATTGCAGACCCTTCACATATTGCTTTTCATAATCAACTTTGCGAATAATGTGTACTACTTGTTTCATACTAACCAGCTCCTTTTTATTTTGTTTGTGCAAGCTAGGACTTAAAGTGTCTTACTACATTATATGCATGATGTGAAAAATGATAAGTCCTTCTACAAGATTTTTTCCCAAATTTCTAATAAAATAAACATAAACTTTCAAAAGGAGTTAAATTATTATGCCAAAAACAAAATGGACACAAAAGGATTTCGACGTTTTCTCCATCGAAGGTTTAGAACCTCGAATGGAAGCACTTATCCATACCGTAAGACCTAAATTTGAAGAATTAGGTACGACATTTTCTACATATTTCTCCGCAAAAACTGCAGATGAATTTTATCCACATGTAGCAAAACATGCACGTCGTAAAGTAAATCCCCCAAAAGATAGCTGGGTCGCATTTGCTCCGTACAAACGCGGCTATAAATCAATTCCTCACTTTCAGCTTGGCTTATTTGGTACTCATCTATTCATAATTCTTTGCGTTATTTATGAAGCACCAAGTAAAATTGAAATTGCTGATCGTTTGCTAAAAAAACAGAATTTATTTAAAAAGCTACCAAAAAATTTTTATGTATCAGGAGATCATTTTTCACCAGAAGGCATTAATATCAAAGATGCTTTGAATGATGGTCAGCTAGTCGGTTTACTTGAACGTTTACGTGATGTAAAAAAAGGAGAATTTATAGTTGGTCTACAACTTCCAAAAGAAGATGCGATCCAATTAACTGCAGAGGAATTTGAGAAATTAACTGAAGAAACGTTCGATGCACTACTCCCTATTTATAATACTATGGTCAACAAAAAGTAAAAGAACAGGCATAAGCCTGTTCTTTTACTTTTTTTTTCTTGATTCACCTTTAATTTTTGAACCAGCTGGAGCATCTTTCATTTGCTTAATAATTGAATAACTCACATAGCCACTAACTTCTTCAAATTCGCGGAAAATGGTTTTTTCTTCAGCCATCGCTGGCACGATTTCTTTGAATCGTCTATATTTCGACATTAGATCTTCGCGTTGAACACCTGTTTCATATGCTTTTTCTATTGCTTGGAAGAACGCAATTACATCTACAATTTCTTCTGTAGACCAGTCCGTTGAAAACGGATAAGAGTATTCCATAATCTTACCTACCTTTTGATTCAGGCTAGTATAGCCTTTTTATTGTTCTCCCCATTTTAAGCGTATTTCAGTTGCCTGCGCAACCATTCGCTGTATAAGTTCCTCTACAGTCGGTTCATCTTGGATTAAACCTGTTACTTGTCCAGCCCAACCAAACCCTTCATGTTCCTTACCTTCATATATAAATTTTTTGTTTGCTTGACCACTTATATAATTTTTTAAAGCTTCATATGTTGGAGTTACTTTTTCAATATCATGAATTTGATCCGTCCAACTATTTCTAATTGCGCGTGCTGGTGCACCAAGAGATCGTTTTATAACAGTAGTATCTGCTTCCGTACTATGAATTAAAGTGTTTTTATACATAGCAGAAGCATCCACACATTCTTTCGTCGCGATAAAACGCGTCCCCATCTCAATTCCCTCTGCACCTAACGCAAGTGCTGCCATCCAACCACGTCCATCACCTATACCTCCTGATGCAATCACGGGTATAGAAACAGCATCTACAACTTGAGGTACTAGTACCATTGTTCCGATATCATCCCGACCTAGATGGCCACCACCTTCTTGTCCTACAACCATAACGGCATCTGCACCTAATTCTTCAGCTTTTTGCGCTTGTCTACGTGCAGCAACTAATACCAATTTCTTAATATCTGTCCCTTCTAATTGCTTGAAAATAGGCGCAGGATTTCCACCTGTCATTGATACAACCGGTACTTTTTCCTCAATTGCTACCGCTAACATGTGCTCAAATGAGCGATCATGTTGTCCAATAGCATAATTAACACCAAAAGGTCGATCTGTTAAGTGGCGTACTTTTTGAATTTCTTTACGTAATGCTTCTGGGCTTTCTAAGCTCATAGCTGTAATTTGCCCTAATCCTCCGGCATTCGACACAGCTGCAGCTAAATCTGCATATGCTAAATAAGCAAGTCCACCTTGAATAATCGGATACTCTATACCTAATAATTCTGTCACTCTTGTTTTCCATTTCATCTGTTATAACTCCCCTTTGTTTTCCTATAATAAACTGGTTCGCCAAATATGAAGGAAACCCTTTTTTCATTTTTTATTTCCCAAGAAATAAAATAAGCATGTGAAAATTCAAAAAAAATTTCCACATGCCGTCCTTAGAATATGAGCATAGCAAATAATGGACAAATAAATGCACCAATAACAGCACTTAACGTCATAGCAACAGAACCCATGGATAAGGTTTTTTCTCCATATTCAGTAAGTTTGGAAACACCGAATCCATGAGCTCCTCCTCCCATCGAAATTCCTCTGCTCACCGCAGTATCAATTTTACAAATACGGAATATAAACGGCCCTAAAATGGCACCAGTAAATCCTGCCACCATAACAAATACAGCAGTCATAGACGGAATCCCACCCAATGAACCACTTACTTGCATTGCAACTGGTGTTGTAATCGATTTCGGCAGTAACGATCTCACCATTTCATCATCAAAACGCATTAACTTTGCCAAGGCAAAGACACTAATAAGACCCGAAATCATAGCTACAATAACACCCGAAATTATAGATAATTTATATGTTTTAATCATATGCCTTTGTGTATACAATGGATATGCTAAACTCACAACTGCAGGCCCTAGCATTACATCAATCCATTTACCACCAGTCATATATGTTTCATAAGGAATATTACCTAATGCTAAAATAAAAACACCGATTATTGTCGTTGTTAAAATTGGTAACAAAAACGGAGTCGAAAAACGAGCATATAATTTTGACATTAGATAAAAAATAAAAATAGTTATAAGAATAATGGCTACAGCTTTCATTTTACGACCTCCTTCATTTCTTTAGTTTCTACCTTTTCTTTCTTCTCTAAAATTTTACAAATTCTACCTGAAATAATAATTGTGCAAATCGTACTAGCAATAACTGTGAGTAATAGCAATATACCATGCAAGGATAATAATTCAGGATAATTTATAACACCTACAGTTGCCGGAACGAAAAACAACGGTAAAATTGCTAACATAAATCCTGCTCCTTCTTCAATCAATGACACTGGCATTATATTACTAAGTAACAGAGCTAGTAAAATGAGTAAACCTACAATACTACCAGGAAAATTTACACCTAACAAATTCACGATAGTCGTACCAACAAATGAGATCATGTATAGTACTACCATTTGTAAAATTATTCGCATCCATTTAATTGATTTTTGTTTAATAAATTTAATTTTCATTGAGTTTTTCTGCATCAATTTCGTTGAAACCACTTGTGTTGTTGTTAAATTTTCCACTTCTATTTTTTGTTCTGCAATTTCACTTATTTCAGATTCTTTCACTTCTGGTTCTGTTATTTCCAACTCATTTACCGCTGCTTCATTGACTTCTTGCTCTTTTACTTCCACTTTTGCTTCTGACTCTTTAATAACTATCTTATAATTGCTTGTTTTGTGTTTGACTAACTTATAATTACCTACTTTAGATTGCATTTCGAAACTCTCCTTTTAACACATGCCGTGTTTATGAAGTAATACGAAATATTGTACGCCTATCTTCTCTAGATGTCTATGAATCTAACTGGAAAAAAAAAGAAGCTACCCTTCATTAACTAAGTAATGATAGATAGCTTCTTTCCTATTTTCATTAATTAAAATTAATCGTCAAAGTTTTCAGCTGCACGATTCTTCTTCAACATTTTAGACAATAGTTCATAAACAAGTGGCACGATGATTAATGTTAAAACAGTAGAACTGATTAAACCACCGATTACTGTTACACCTAAGCCTTTTGAAATCAAGCCGCTTCCTTCTGCACCAATTGCTAATGGAATTAAAGCGCCAACTGTTGCTAGTGCAGTCATTAAGATTGGACGAAGACGTGTTGCACCGGCTTCTAAAATCGCTTCACGCATTGTCATGCCTTCATGTTCCATATGAATTACTCGGTCGATTAATACGATCGCATTTGTCACTACTATACCTATTAACATTAAAAGACCAATCATTGAAGATACACTAATTGTTTCGCCAGTTATCCATAGCGCTACTAAAGCACCAATTACGGTAAATGGTAGTGAGAACAGGATTGACAATGGTGCTAAACCTTCACCAAAAGTAACTACAAGGATGAAGTAAACAATCGCAATAGCTGCTAACATTGCTAAACCTAATTGAGTGAATGCTTCAGCCATATCTTCTGCTACACCGCCACTATTCACTTCAACATTGTTTGGTAAATCCAGTTTATCAATGTCTTTTTGTACAGCACTAGACGCTTTTGTAATGTCTTTAGAAGTGACTGTTGCTGTTACACTCGCATAAAGTTTTCCTTTACTACGATTAATTTGAGATAAAGTTGTACCCTCTTTGACATCTACTACTTCGGAAAGTTTAACTTCCATACCAAGTGGTGATTTTAATTTTTGTTTCAATACATCATCAAAATTATCAGGTGATGCTGTTTCTTTATGAACATAAACTTCGATTTTTTTGCCATCCTTATCAATTGAAGTTAATACTTCTGATTGGACGTTCGGATTAATCGCCATAGCAATTTGTCCTGTAGTTAAACCTAGTTTTTTCACTTTATCTTGGTCAATTACTAATGTATGTTCATCATAAGCTTCGGAAATTGATGCTTTTACATCTTTTAAATCATCGCGTTTGTTCATGATTTTTTCGATGTTTTTGACAACTGGTTTGATGTCTTCCATCGTATTTCCATAAACTGAATAATTTAACTCACTACTTGAACCAGACATAGAGAAATCTTGGTTTTTCCAAGTTCCTGT
This sequence comes from Viridibacillus sp. KH_047, assembly GCF_057838945.1. NCBI lineage: Bacteria > Bacillati > Bacillota > Bacilli > Caryophanales > Caryophanaceae > Viridibacillus > Viridibacillus sp. KH_047. The sequence goes on from NZ_CM174479.1 coordinate 3,340,513, forward strand.
TTGGTTAACTGCAACGATTTCTTCTACTAATTTAGTTTTTACTTTACCAAAATCTTTTGTATCTGGATCATAAATGATGTACATTAAAGCACCATTCGAAGCACCCGGCATCATAGGATTAGCTCCACCGATCGATACTTGAACTGTTTGAACATCTTTTTTGTCCATTACCATCTTCTCTACTTCTTCAACGTCTTTAATAACGCTGTCACGTGTTTCTCCTGGTTCTGGAGTATACGTTAAGTAGATCATTTTCTGTTCATCTTCTGGCATGAAACTAAATCCTACAAACGGAGCCAAGAATAGACTTGCTACTAAAATAACAATTGTACCAATTGAAGTTACTAGTTTATGGTCAAGTACCCAACTAAGTAATTTCTTATAGCTTTGTGATAACTTGCCATGTTCTTCTTTTTTCGTTTGTTTTTTACCATATAACTCTTTTTTAAATAGAGAATGAGCTAATACTGGAACAACAGTAATAGCGACGATTAACGATGCCCCTAGAGCAAATGCCATTGTTAAAGCAAACGGCATAAACAATTCGCCAACCATTCCTCCTACTAATGCTAGCGGTAAGAATACAGCTACTGTAACTAGTGTTGAAGATAGAATTGGCTTGAACATTTCAATCGTTGCTTCACGAATTAAAGTACGACCATGTAATTTCTCACCTTCTAAATATATTCTTCTATAAATATTTTCAACTACTACAATAGAGTCATCAATTACACGACCAATCGCGACCGTCATTGCAGCAAGCGTCATCATATTTAATGTAATATCCATTTGTTTCAAAATTAATACAGAGATTAATAGTGATAATGGAATTGATATAATCGATATGATTGTTGAACGAATATTACGTAAAAATAGCATGATAATAATAACGGCAAAAATAGCACCGAATAATGCTTTATTTAACATTGTTGATACAGACTTCTCAATAGGTTCACCTTGGTCCATCGTGATATCAATTTTCATGCCTTTATTATCTTTTTCAAATTGTTTTGAAGCTTCTTTTACATCATTTACAACCTCAACCGTATTAGCTTCTTGCGATTTTACTACTTGAATCGCAATTGCCGACTCACCATTTGTACGAGAAACAGATTCTACGTCACCTATTAGTTTGATTTTAGCGAGGTTTCCTAATTTCACAAACGGTTCAGCTGGTGGTTGTTGCTGAGTTAATCCAGCTCCTGCTTGAGATTGAACAGGAATATCTAAGTTTTTCAACTCTTTTAAAGTTGTTAATTTACCGTCAACTACGACCGATTGTTCCGCATCCTTAAATTGGAACATACCAAGTGGAACTTTAATATCCATTGCTTGAATGTATTGCTTAACCTTCGCTTCATCTAGACCATATTGTGCTAATTTCTTTTGGTCATATGTTAATTGAACTTTTTCAACTTGTTGCCCAGTTACTGATACTGAAGCAACACCGTCGATTGCTTCCATTTTAGGAACGAAGTAATCTTCTACTGTTTTTGTTAACTGATCGAGTGTTTCTTCCTTATCAGAAACACTTAACGCTACTACTGGGAAGGCGTTAATGTTAACTCGATCAATGGTTGGTACTTGCGCAGTTTCAGGAAGATCAACTTTTTCAATTGCTTCCTTTACATTGTCAACTGCTTCTTTCATATCTGTACCATATTTAAATTCAATTTGAAGACTTGAGGCGTTTTGATATGAATTTGAGTAAACAGATTTTACTGATTTTAAATTATTAACTGCCTTCTCAAAGGGAATTGAAATATCATCAGTTACTTGCTCTGGTGTAGCACCAGGATAAACTGTTGTTACTGTAACTATTGGAATTGAAATATCAGGAATTGATTCAAGCTTCATTTTCAAGCCTGCATAAACCCCCGCCACGGCTACGATAATTGTTAATAACCATACCGCTAGCTTGTTTTTTAGCATAAATTTAATTGTAGAATGCACCTTTGCACCGCCTTTTTTGACTATTTGGTCACTATTCTATATAATAATGACTGATTAGTCAGTTGTCAAATACAATACTACGAATAAGGAGTGCGTTATTATATCTAAGCAACAATTAATTATTGAAAAGGCAGTAGAATTATTTGCGCAAAATAGTATAGCATCGACCTCTATTCAAGATATAACAGATGCATGCGGTATTTCTAAAGGAGCCTTTTATTTATCTTTCAAATCAAAAGATGAGTTATTCATTGCTATATTCGAACATTTTTTACGAGAAATTATTGGTCAATATAATGATTTATTAGAAAGTGACATGCCTCCAAAAGAAAAGTTCAATAACTACTTTCTTTTACATTTTCAACTATTTGAAGAAAAATTACCATTAATATCTATGTTTATGAAGGAACAAATGCATCCAATTAATGAACAAATTCTTCAAAGATTAAATTATTATAAAGATCTTAGTGATAAAACTACTCTTGCATTATTAACAGAAGTATATGGAAAGCGTATTGCTCCCTTCCAATATGACATTCTCATTTCTTTAAAAGGAATCATGCATGGATATTCAGAATTTATCCTTTTCCATAGACAACCATATGATTTCGTTCAATTAAGTTCTACTCTTATTGAAAAAGTAGATATCCTTGTAGAGCATGCAAAAAGCACATTCCTTACTGAACAATTATGGAACTCAAAACCACATTCCATGCAAGCGTATTCTGTGACTGCATGCGAAGTACAAGAAGAAGTAAATCGTTGGCAAGAAACTTATAAAGGACACCCTATCATTGAAGACACATTATCTTTAATAGAAGCAGAACTAAAACTTACAAATCCTCGTCCAGCTTTATTAAATGGAATGATGACGAACCTTAAACAACATGATAACTTACAATGGCTAGCCTTATTAATAAAACAATATATAGCACATCTTTCATAAACTCAAAAGAGATAGTCGTATCAATGTACGTCTATCTCTTTTTATTATTTGTGATAATCAGAATTAATTCTTCTTCCAAACACTTTACTCGACTTTGAAAAGTTTTATGACTAGACGGTCATTATTAGTAACTACGCTAGTATATTCACTCATAAATTCACTTTACGGAATTTCTATTTAAACATGTATATTAGCTTATAGTAAGTACACTGGTAGCGCACGAGTAACAGTAGTTAAATATTTCTTTCCATAAATAAAAAGCAGTCCAAAGTATATAAACTTTGAACTGCTTTTTCTATTATTATCTTAATATCCCCAAATCATTGTTAACAATGAACCAAAGACTGTTACAAGACCAACTACTACAGCAAAAATGACACTTGTATATAGGGATTTTTTATCTTCTGTTTCTCCGATATGCATGAATAACACAAGTTGCACAACAGCTTGCGCTAGTGCAGTTACACTTAAGATAGTCATTGCAATACCATTAGACATATCAAATGTAATTACACTTAGAGCAGCGAGCGTTAAAATAAGGGAGCCAACAAACCCTACAACATGTTCTTTTGGAAATAATTCTTTCATCATCCCAACACTCCTTTCAGATAAACGAAGCTGAAGATGAAGATCCATACGACATCTAAGAAATGCCAGTATAACGAGAAGATAAATGCTTTGTTTGCAGTTTGAGCATTTAATCCACGTTTAACCACCTGTACGATAATCGCGATACCCCATAGTAAACCGAAAGTAACGTGAGCACCGTGCGTACCTAATAGAGTCATTAATGATGACAAGAATGCGCTTGTTGTAATTGTTGCACCTTCATTAACATATGTTACGAACTCTATAATCTCAACAGTCAAGAAACCTGCGCCAAGTAGCAATGTCAAGATATAGAACACTATCATTGCTTTGACACGACCAATTCTCATCGCATGTACACCAAGTCCAATCAAGAAACTACTTGTTAATAACAAGAAAGTTTCTAGTAAAACTGGTGGCATTTCGAAGATGTCAATACCAGCAGGGCCTGAACCTGTGCGATCCGCTAATACAAAGTACACAGTAAATAGAGTTGCAAATAACATAATCTCAGCACCTAGGAAAATCCAAAAACCGAAAACCTTTAATCGATTTTCCTCTGTACGATATTCTAATGGAAGTGATGTGTTTTCTTTAGACATTATTTGTCACCTCTCAATTGACGTTCAGTTGCTTCAATTTCAGCCACTTCAATATAGTGACCGTGATCTTTTTCAAATGAACGGAATGCCATAAATCCAAGAGTAGCTATACCAAATACGATAACAGCTGTCCATACACTAAATACAAAGAAGAATGAGAATAGGAATAGTACGCCGGCCATCCACATTGGAGCACCACTATTATTAGGCATATGAATACGTTCATATTCGCCTGCCGTAATATCGCGACCTTCTTTTTTCGCATACCAATATTCATCCAATTGATTAACTTCTGGTACAACCGCAAAGTTATATTCAGGTACTGGACTATGTGTTGCCCATTCAAGAGAACGCGCATCCCAAGGGTCGCCGTTTTCGTCGCGTGGGCTATGACGGAAGCTGTAGTAAATGTTATAACAAATAAGCGCAAATCCGACTGCCATTCCTAGAGCTCCTAGGAAGGAAATCATATTTAATGTACCGTAACCAGTACTTGCAGAATAAGTGAACATACGACGTGCATAACCGTCTAAACCAAGAATAAATAACGGGAAGAATGCAACATTGAATCCAACTGCAATGCACCAGAAAGCAGCTTTCCCTAATTTTTCATTTAAGCGGAAGCCAAATATTTTCGGCCACCAGAAATGGTACCCTGCTAATACACCGAATACGGTACCCGGAATTAATACATAGTGGAAGTGGGCAACTAAGAACATCGTATTGTGATATTGATAGTCAGCACTTGCCATCGCTAGCATTACCCCTGTTACCCCACCAATAGTGAAGATTGGAATAAATGCAAGCGCATAAAGCATTGGAGTAGTAAATTGAATCTTACCATGCCTCATTGTAAGCAACCAGTTAAAGATTTTAACCCCGGTCGGTACAGCAATTAACATTGTAGATACTGAGAAAATACTGTTTACCATAACGCCATGGCCCATTGTATAGAAATGGTGAGCCCATACCATAAATGATAGTAAAGAAATTACGATCATACTCATAACCATTGATTTGTAACCAAATAAGTTTTTACGTGAGAATGTTGAGATTACCTCACTGAAAATACCGAACGCTGGTAAAATAACGATATATACTTCAGGGTGACCCCAAACCCAGAAAATGTTAGCCCATAACATATCCATACCACCGTCAGACATGGCAAAGAATTTAGTTCCAAATTGACGGTCTAATGTCATAAGCCCAAGTGCCACTGTTAAAACAGGGAAAGCAAATGTAATGATGACATTTGTAACTAATGCTGACCAAGTGAACATAGGCATTTTCATTAATTTCATACCCGGTGCACGCATTTTCATGATTGTAGTAATGAAGTTAATACCTGTCATTAACGTACCTAAACCTGATAATTGTAAAGCCCATGCATAATAGTTATTTCCAACAGTTGGACTGAATTCAATACCAGCTAGTGGGAAGTATGCAGTCCAACCAGCATCTGGTGATCCACCAATGATGAAGGAAACATTTAATAATCCTGCACCTGCAGCAAATAGCCAGAAGCTAAGTGCATTTAATCGTGGAAACGCAACGTCACGTGCACCAATTTGTAATGGTACTACAACGTTCATTAACCCGATAATAAACGGCATTGCCATGAAGAGAATCATGATTAAACCGTGAGTTGTAAAGATTTCATTATAGTGTTGTGCATCTAATAATCCATTTTCAGGAACAGCAGTTTGTGCACGCATTAATAATGCGTCAATACCACCTCTTAATAGCATGACTAATGCAACAATGATATACATAACACCGATTTTTTTATGGTCAACTGTAGTTAGCCAGTTTTTATAGAAATAGCCCCATTTCTTGAAGTAAGTCAAACCAGCAACAATTGCAATGGCACCTACAACAATACTAACGGCCGCACCCATGATCATTGGTTCTTTCATCGGCGCAAATAATTCTTCCATGCTCATTTTTGTAACTCCTTTCAATCATCTAATCTAGCTATCTAGTGATTAGAGTGGTCCATTTCTCCATCAGACATATCCATTCCATCCATTTCTTCAGCATCATCAGACATATCTGATGATTTTCCATGATGCATTTCTGGAGCCGGACTGAATGTTAAATGTGTAGAAGAGAAACTTTTACGTCCTACGAAGTCCGTATCTAATAATTCATTGAATGTTTTTTCTGTTAACTTAGGCTCTTTCGCTTTTACGTCAGATACCCATTCGTCAAATTTCTGTTGAGACATTGTTTGTGCTTCAAACTCCATTTGTGCAAATCCTTGACCATTAAAGTTTGAGTTTCTACCAAAAAATGATCCTTCTACATCTGCTGCCATATGAATTTTATTGACCATATCACTCATTGCATATTTTTGACCAGCTAATTGTGGAATCCAAAAACTTGTAATTGGACCAAATGAATATAGTCTAAATTCAATTGGACGATCTGTTGGTAGGTTGACATAGTTTACCGTCTCAACGCCTTCTTCTGGATAACTAAAATGCCATTTCCAGTTAGAAGATGATGCGTATACTACAAGAGGTTTTGTATTGTCATAACCTGTTTGTTGACTTTCAACTTTTGCAGTACTGTTAATCGTAACTATTGATAGAGCAGTTACGATAAGAATCGGAATAACTGTCCAAATAATTTCGAGTTTTGTACTACCTTCTTCATGCGGTGGTTCATAATCACTAGGTAATTTAGATGCTCGATATCTCAAAAGCATATTCGCTAATAATACATAAACAACTAACAATATAAATGCCATCACGATAATGGATAGAATGATTGTATTCGATAAAGTCTTAGCGTTTGGACCTTTTGCATCAAAAATCATTAATGGTTCACAGCCAGATAAGAATAAAGCCATGATTGACATCAACGCCGGCAAGATTAGCATTTTTTTCTTCATGTTGAACTCCCTTCAAAAAACAACTTACTTGTAATGTGTTTTAGAATATTAAATCGTTCTTAAAAAATTGCCTCCTAAAAATTAATAGTATTCCAAAACAAAAAACACATTTTGAATTTGCTAGATTATTGAAGGTTACTCCTTTTGTTTGGAACAACGATGAGACAATTCATAGTAGTCTCAATGTTTTAATAGCCTACTTGATTGAGTTAAAGCATTAAATACATTCTCACGTTTCCAATAGGAGAAATTAGGCACCCAGGTTTTCGCGCCTAAAACTCTTCAGAGGAACTTTCAAACCTCTTGCTTGATTCAAATGAAATTATAACTCCTAATTCTTAATAAAAAAATCAAAACCTCTCCATAAACATAAGAATTTCACATCATTATGAACGTTCTATGTACGTTTTTTGTACAAAATGTGTATTGGCAATAATTACATTGGTCTATTTATTTCATATTTAACAACTTTTCCTTAATAAGGATTATTACATATTTACTATAACTTTAATTAAAGGAAGAATGTACTATCACTGTTAAACAATAAGCAAAAAAAAAACACCACAAGGAATTTTGCCAAAACAAAACATCCAAGTGGTGTAGCTATTTTTTATTTCAAAGGTTTTTTCATTGTGAATTACTAAATTTCTAAAATCATTATTTATATCATAAATTCTTATTTTTCATATTTATAGGACTGGAGCTGAACCACCATCGATATTAACTGCAGTACCACTAACATAAGAAGCTGCATCTGATACTAAGAAAGTGATAACATTTGCTGCTTCTTCAGTTTCACCAATCCGACCAAGAGGAATATTTTTTCCCATTTCTTCAGAAAATGCATTCCAACTAAGACCCGGAGAGATTGTTTGCCATTTCTGCTCAATTTGTGAGCTGCGAATTAATCCGATACAAACAGTATTTACTCTAATCTGCTCTTTCCCTAAATCTTTACTCATAGCTTTCGTTAATGCTAACCCCGCTGCACGACTTACAGATGTCGGTAAAGAGGATTCCGAAGGGGCTTTTCCTTGTATAGCAGTAACATTTACAATTGCTCCTCCACCTACCGCCCTCATATGAGGAATCGCAAATTTAGAACAATTCACAGCACCGTATAGTTTTAAATCCAGATCATCTTGCCAAAGCTCGTTTTCTACACTTTCAAAAGTGTTAGCAGAACTTGTGCCGGCATTGTTCACTAAAATATTTAGTTGTCCATAATGTTCAATTGTCTCATTTATTATTCTCTCGCAATCTTCTTTTATCGATACATCCGCACATACTGTATGTACTTTCTGCCCCGTTTCCAAGAAAATCACTTTCGCTGCATGCATTAAATTTTCTTCATTACGTGCACAGATTGTAACATCGGCACCCTCATTAGCGAGTTGTAATGCTGTTGCAAGACCAATTCCTTTACTGCTCCCTGTTACAATCGCTACTTTTCCTAGTAAACCTAAATCCATTTTTCAGCACTCCTTTGTTGTTCTGAATAAATAAATTCAATTCGGATAAAAAAGCACCCTATCATTTACTATATATAAACACAGGATTATTATACCATATTTAAATATAGCAACTTTGTAAATTAATTATTAATATTACATACCTATTAATTTTGCGTATTATATAGAAGGAATTTTATTGAAATACATAAGCTATAATTTTTATTCTATTAAATCAAATTTATTATAATGACAATTCAATTGTATTACACCTAGATATTTTCTCATAAAAAAACCTCTTGAAGTCCAAAAACTTCAAGAGGTTTACTAATTGGCAAAGCCATATTATTTTTTAGCTACGATGTGAATTGGGTTTCCAAGTAATACTTCAGCAGTTTCCATAGTGATTTCACCTAATGTTGGGTGTGCATGAATAGTCATGGCAATATCTTCTACAGTCATACCTGCTTCGATTGCTAAACCAATTTCAGCGATCATATCAGAAGCACCAGCACCAACAATTTGACCACCTAGTAATAAGCCATCAGCTTTACGAGAAACTAGTTTCACGAAGCCTTCTGTTTCATTTAAAGCTAATGCACGACCATTTGCTCCGAATGGGAATTTCCCAGCTACTACTTCATAACCTTCTGCTTTTGCTTGGTCTTCTGAAAGACCTACAGTTGCCATTTCTGGATCTGTGAAGCAAACAGCAGGGATAGCTAAGTAATCTACTACTGATTTCTCACCAGCAATTGCTTCAGCAGCTACTTTACCTTCGTAAGAAGCTTTGTGAGCAAGCTGTGGTCCAGCAACGATATCACCGATTGCATAAATGTTTGGAATATTTGTACGGCATTGTTTGTCGACTTTTAATAGTCCACGTTCACCAAATTCAAGACCTAGTTCTTCTAAGCCAATTTCGTCAGTGTTTGGACGACGACCAACAGTTACTAATACGTAATCAGCATCAACAGATTTTGCTTCGCCTTTTACTTCGTATTTTACAGTAACACCTGTTTCTGTTTCTTCAACGCCTTGAGCAAGTGCGCCTGTTTCGATTGTAACGCCTTTTTTCTTAAGACCTTTTTTAACAATCATTGTCATTTGTTTTTCGAAGCCAGCTAGAATATCTTTGCCGCCTTCTAGAATTGTTACTTCAGAACCAAGGTTAGCAAATGCTGAACCAAGCTCCGTTCCGATGTATCCTCCACCTATAACAACAAGTTTTCCAGGCACTTCTTGTAATGAAAGTGCGCCTGTAGAGTTTATTACGCGTTTAGAAAATTTGAAAGTTGGGATTTCAACAGGGCGTGAACCAGTTGCTAAAATCGCATTTTTGAATGTATACGTTTGTGCAGAGTCTTCGTTAATAACACGGATTGTGTTTGCATCTACAAAGTAAGCTTCTCCACTTACTACGTCAACGTTGTTGCCTTTTAATAAGCTTGATACGCCGCCAGTTAATTTTTTAACTACGCCGTCTTTAAATTCTTGCGCTTTTTTGAAATCGATGCTAACTTCAGGAGCCACAATACCCATGTCTGCTGAGTTTTTAGCATGTTCTAAACGGTGACCGACTGAAATTAATGCTTTTGAAGGAATACAACCAACGTTTAAGCATACGCCACCTACGTGTTCTTTTTCAACAACTGTTACTTTTTGTCCAGTTTGCGCTGCACGAATTGCTGCAACATATCCACCAGGGCCTGCGCCAATTACAAGTGTATCTGTTTCGATTGGGAAATCTCCTACTACCATTTTCTTACGCCTCCATTAATAATAATTCGGGCTCGCTTAACAAACGCTTAATATGATTTAACGCATGTTGCGCTGTAGCACCGTCGATCATTCGATGATCAAAGCTCAATGATAATGCTAACACAGGTGCCGCTACAATTTCACCATTTTTTATTACAGGTTTCTCTGCAATTCGACCAATTCCTAATATAGCTACTTCAGGATGGTTAATTACCGGAGTAAACCATTGGCCACCTGCAGAACCTATGTTTGTAATCGAACAAGATGCACCTTTCATTTCATTTGGTGCTAATTTACCGTCACGTGCTTTTGTAGCAAGCTCATTAATCTCGTCAGATACTGCAAATACCGATTTGCGATCTGCATGTTTAATAACCGGAACTAATAAGCCTTTATCTGTATCGGCAGCTATACCGATATTATAATAGTGTTTTTGAACAATTTCTTGTGTTGCATCATCAAGTGATCGATTAAATTCTGGGAATTCACGTAATGCGCTAACTAAAGCTTTTACTACATACGGCAAATAAGTAAGTTTGATACCTTTTTCAAGAGCGATTTCTTTGAATTTTTTGCGATGTGCTACAAGTTCTGTTACATCCACTTCGTCCATTAATGTTACGTGTGGAGCTGTTTGTTTTGAATGAACCATTGCTTTTGCAATTGCACGACGGATACCTGACATTTTCTCACGTGTTTCAGGGAAGTCGCCTTCTAATACTGGTTGAACGGAAGCTTTTTCATTAGTTTTTTCAGAAACTGGGGTCTCTTCTACAACTGGTGCTTCAACTGCCTGCGTTGAAGCTTGAACTGGGCCACCATTCATAAATGATTCCACATCTTCTTTGACAATACGTCCATTTTTACCTGAACCCGATAGTTGTTTAATATCAATGTCATTGTCACGTGCAAACTTACGGACTGATGGCATTGCAATAACACGTTTATTTGGGTCAGCTTCCACGGATGGTTGTGATGCTACTGTTGTTGTTTCTGCTTTAGGAGCTTCTTCAACTGCAGCTTTTGTTGGTTCTTCTTTTGCGGTTTCTTCTTCATCATGGTGACCTTTTAGTTGGATATCTTCATATCCCGGTGCGTCTACTCGTAGTAAAACTGTACCAACTGTTGTAAGAACACCTTCTTCAACAAGGACTTCTTCAACTGTACCTTCTACCGGAGAAGGGATTTCAACGACCGCTTTATCATTTTGTACTTCACAAAGCACGTCATCTTCTTGAATTTTGTCACCTGCTTTTACGAACCATTTTACAATTTCACCCTCATGGATTCCTTCACCAATATCTGGTAATCGAAATTCAAATGCCATATGTTTCACCCTTTCTGTTTCGAAAACGAATTAGAATGTTAGTACTTTTTTCGCTGTTTCAACAATATCTTTTGCATTCGGCAACCAAACTGCTTCTGCTTGTGGGAACGGGTAGATTGTATCCGGTGCTGTTACACGAAGTACCGGTGCTTCAAGACTAAGAATAGCACGCTCTGTAATTTCAGCTACTACATTAGCAGCAATACCTGCTTGTTTTTGTGCTTCTTGAACAACAACTGCACGACCTGTTTTTTCAACAGAAGCAATAATTGTTTCAATATCTAGCGGTTGAATAGTTCGTAAATCCACAACTTCAACTGAGAACTCTTCTTTTTCTAATAATTCAGCAGCTTTTAGTGATTCGTGTACCATTGCACCGTATGCAAAGATTGACAAATCTGTTCCTTCACGCTTCACATCAGCTTTTCCTAATGGAATAGTATAAGACTCTTCAGGAACCTCTTCACGGAACGAGCGATATAATTTTAAATGCTCAAGGAAAACTACTGGGTCATTATCACGAATAGATGAGATTAGTAACCCTTTTGCATCATAAGGTGTTGAAGGTACGACTACCTTTAATCCTGGTTGAGATGCCATTAATCCTTCTAAGCTATCTGAGTGCATTTCTGGTGTATGTACACCACCCCCGAATGGAGAACGGATTGTAACAGGTGCACCAAGTGCTCCACCTGTACGGTAACGCATACGCGCTAATTGACCGCTTACAGAGTCCATTACTTCATATATGAAACCAAAGAATTGTATTTCTGGAACCGGACGGAAACCTTGAAGCGCAAGACCGATTGTTAATCCACCAATTCCTGATTCTGCTAGTGGAGTATCGAAAACGCGATCTTCCCCAAATTCTTTTTGAAGACCTTCAGTTGCACGGAAAACCCCTCCGTTGACACCAACGTCTTCACCGAACACTAGAACGTTTTCGTCATCTTTTAATTCGCAGCGTAGTGCGTCTGTAATTGCTTGAATCATCGTCAGTTGTGCCATAGGTTACTTCGACTCCTTCTCTTTGAAGATTTCGTATTGTTCTTGTAAATTATATGGTAAATCGCCATCATTCATATTACGGATCAGTTCTGTTACTTTTTGTTTTGGTGCTGCATCCGCTTCTTTGACAGCTGCTTTAATTTCTTCTTTAGCTTTTTCAATTACTTCTGCTTCTTTTTCTTCGCTCCATAAACCTTTTGCTTCTAAGTATTTACGGAAACGTACAATTGGATCTTTCTTTTCCCATTGTGAATCTGTATCAGAAGTACGGTAACGAGTTGGGTCATCACCAGCCATAGTATGTGGACCATAACGGTAACACATTGTTTCAATTAATGAAGGACCTTCACCATTTACGGCACGTTGGCGCGCATCGCGAGTTGCTACGAAAACTGCAAGTGGATCCATTCCATCTACTAAGATACTAGGAATACCTGCCGCAATGCCTTTTTGAGCGATTGTTTTTGCAGCTGTTTGCAATTCACGTGGTGTTGAAATAGCAAATTGGTTATTTTGAACGATGAAGATTGCTGGTGAACGAAACGCTCCTGCAAAGTTAATACCTTCGTAGAAGTCCCCTTGAGACGAACCACCATCACCCGTATAAGTTACAGCAACGGATTTTTTGCCTCGTTTTTGCATACCAAGTGCCACTCCAGCTGTTTGAATATACTGAGCACCAATAATAATTTGTGGTGGTAATACATTTACATCCTCAGGAATTTGATTACCTATGAAATGTCCACGTGAGAATAAGAATGCTTTATAAAGCGGTAGTCCGTGCCAAACAATTTGAGGCACATCACGATATCCCGGTAAAATATAATCTTCTTTTTCAAGTGCATAGTGAGAAGCAATTTGAGAAGCTTCTTGACCCGCTGTTGGTGCATAGAATCCTAAGCGTCCTTGACGGTTCAATGAAATTGAACGTTGGTCTAAAATACGTGTGAAAACCATTCGGCTCATTAATTCAACTAATTCAGTATCCGATAGTTTCGGATCTGCATCTGCGTTAACAATTTCGCCTTCCTCATTCAAAATCTGAAACATTTCAAATTTTTCTTCAATCTCATGCAAGTTTGCAACTGGATCGAATTGCTTTGATTTTTGTGAAGCCATGTTACCACATCTCCTCTGTGTCTGTATTATAAATTTTCTTTGTTTTAGTAATACAACTTTTCTTCATTTTCAGTATACTGAATTAAAATAAATAGGTCAATCATTGTTATGATAATGCTTACATTATTTTATTCTTATTATTCAGAAAAACCTGTACCATAAACATTTAGACAACTGTATTATACAACAGATTATTTTTCCCACCCTTTACTAGAACAGCTTTTTACCTCGTATTAAATATTCCCAGATGTCATAAACTTAAACAAATAATCTTTTAAGAACTCTTTTTCCATTGAACGATTGTCGTAGTTCGTTATACTATGGATATAGATTTTGTATCGAAAGGAAGAACCGAAATGATTTTAATGGATAATGTAATTCGCGAAGGCCATCCAACATTACGTACCCGCGCGAAAGAACTAACTTTCCCCCTATCACCTGAGGATAAAAAGTTAGGTCAAGACTTACTTGAATTCCTTATTAATAGTCAAGACCCTGTAATAAGTGAAAAATATAGCTTGCGTTCCGGAATAGGTATTGCCGCTCCGCAAATAAATGAATCAAAAAGAATGTTTGCTCTTCATCTACCTGATGACAATGATAATCTAATTAGTTTCGTAGCTGTAAACCCGAAAATCGTTAGTCATTCAGTTGAAAATACTTATTTAACAAATGGTGAAGGTTGTTTATCAGTTGATCGTAATGTAGCTGGTTACGTACCGCGTCATGCACGTATTACAGTTAAATTCCACACACTCGATGGTGAAGAAAAAAAAATGCGTTTAAAAGGAATACCCGCAATCGCGTTTCAACATGAATTAGACCATTTAAATGGTGTCATGTTCTATGATCATATTAATGAATCCAACCCATTCGCGGATGTACCTAATTCTCAACCAATTGAAAATAATTAACACGAAAAGCCTTACTATGAGTCGCAAAATCATAGTAAGGCTTTTTTATTGTTTTTTATACCAATTGTAATTTCTCCATTGCTTTTACTAATCCATCTTCATCTACATGATCAGTCACAAAACTCGCAACAGTTTTCGCTTCCACATGACCATTTCCCATCGCTACACCTGTCCCAACTGCCGTTAGCATTTCAACGTCATTTAAGCCATCACCGAAAGCTATTGCATCTTGCATTTCAAAATTTGTATATTCAAGTAATCGTTCAATCCCATACGCTTTAGAGACACCTTTATTTAATACATCACAACAATAAGTATGCCAACGAACTAACTGCAATTCAGGAAAAGCCTTTGCATACTCTTCTTCTTCCTCGACACTTACATATAATAATACTTGATAAATAGGATGATTTAAGTAGAAATCTTTTTCCAGTCTTGGCATAGGATAGAGTAAAGAAGCCAAGCTTTCCTTTATCTGATGATGCTCTGGAACAGAAGTAACCATCTCTTGATTATCTAAAAAAACTAATGGTTTGTCTTGTTTTTCCACATAGTTAACAAGAGCCTTCAGTTGTTCGAGTGGCACCGGCTTCAATGAGATGGGCTGTCCCTTATACACAACGTATTGGCCATTGAAACAAACATAAGAGTCTAATTTTAGCGTTTCAAGAACTTCCTGAATCATAAACGGAGCTCTACCTGTAGCAATAACCACTTCATGACCATTATCTTTTGCTTTTTTGACCGCATCAATTGTTGTCTGTGGAATTTCTTTTTTCGAATTATAGAGTGTACCGTCAATATCAAAAAACAATATTCTTTTCTGCATACTAAATTACTCCCTCTCTTTTCTTGTATTTCCATTTGTTAAGTAAAAAAACTTTACAGTAATAACCTAATATTGTATAATGTCCACGAGGAGTGATATGCCATGTTTAAACGCCTTAAAAAACAATTGTTGAAACGGCTTAATGGCTTGCTCGGAAAAAAAACAATCGCTTAAGTATATTTGCCCTTCATAATTTTGGAGGGCTTTTCTTTATTTTAAGTTACTAGCGTGATAATATAAAGGAAATGCAATTATTTTGAACGTGTTAAAGGAGAGCATATTATGATTTACAAAGTTTATTATCAAGAAAATGCGCTTGAAGTACCAGTTCGCGAAAATACTAAAAGCTTATACTTAGAAGCGGCAGATGAGCGTGAAGTTCGTCAAAAACTTAAAGACCGTAACTACAATATCGAATTTGTCCAATTGCTTGAAGGAAACTATTTAGAGTACGAACAAGCAAGCGAACATTTCCACGTGGAGAAACTCTAAACGTATGAAGTTTGTCAAAAACGACCAAACAGCGGTTTTCGCACTCGGCGGACTGGGCGAAATCGGTAAAAATACGTATGCCGTACAATTCCAAGATGAAATTATCTTGATTGACGCAGGAATTAAATTCCCTGAGGATGATCTATTAGGTATTGACTATGTAATACCAGACTACACTTATTTAGTAAGAAATGTAGACAAGATTAAAGGTCTTTTCATTACACATGGTCATGAAGATCATATTGGTGGTATTCCTTATTTGCTACGTCAAATTAACATTCCTGTATACGGCGGCAAGCTTGCACTAGGTTTGTTACGTAATAAATTGGACGAGCATGGTTTACTTCGCCAAACAAAAATGATTGAAATCCAAGAAGAGGACATTATTAAATTCCGTAAAACTTCTGTGAGCTTCTTCAGAACAACCCACAGTATTCCGGATGCATACGGTATTGTCGTTAAAACTCCTCCTGGTAATATCGTTCATACAGGAGATTTCAAATTTGACTTCACTCCTGTTGGTGAACCAGCAAACTTAACAAAAATGGCTGAAATCGGACGCGATGGCGTGTTATGTCTACTATCTGATAGTACAAATGCCGAAGTTCCTAATTTCACAATGTCTGAACGCAAAGTTGGAGAAAGTATTGATGAAATTCTACGCAAAGTAGAAGGTCGTCTTATTTTTGCAACATTCGCTTCAAATATTCACCGTTTACAACAAGTTACAGATGCAGCGGCTAAACACGGGCGTAAAATCGCCGTATTTGGCCGAAGTATGGATAACGCCATTACAATTGGTCGTGAATTGGGCTATATCACTGCACCAAAAGAAACGTTTGTTGATTCACAAACGTTAAATCGTTTGCCAGCTAACGAAGTATTAATTCTTTGTACAGGTAGCCAAGGTGAACCAATGGCAGCACTTTCTCGTATTGCCAACGGAACTCACCGTCAAATCCAAATTCAGCCTGGTGATACTGTTGTATTTTCATCTTCACCAATCCCAGGGAACACAATTAGCGTTAATAAAACAATTAACTCATTATTCCGTGCAGGTGCAGAAGTTATTCATGGTTCATTAAACAATATTCATACTTCCGGTCACGGTTCTCAAGAAGAACAAAAACTAATGCTTCGTCTGATTAAACCAAAATTCTTTATGCCAATTCATGGTGAGTACCGCATGCTTCGTATGCATGCTGATTTAGCTATTGATTGTGACGTAGAACCAGACAATACGTTCATCATGGAAAATGGTGACGTCCTTGCACTTAGCCCTAATACGGCTGCTGTATCGGGCCGAATTCCTTCTGGTGATGTTTACATTGATGGTAACGGAATTGGTGACATCGGTAATATCGTATTACGCGATCGCCGTATCCTTTCCGAAGAAGGTCTAGTCATCGTTGTGGTTAGCGTGAATATGGAGACACAGAAAATTGTTTCCGGCCCAGATATTATCTCTCGTGGTTTCGTATATATGCGTGAATCAGGTATGATGATTAATGAAGCTCAACAAATGTTGAACCGTCACTTACAACGTACATTACAAGACAAAACACCTCAATGGTCAGAATTGAAAAATGATATCACTGATGCATTAGGACCATACTTGTTTGAAAAAACAAAACGCCGTCCAATGATTTTGCCGATTATCATGGAAGTTTGATTACAAAAGGGTAGAGATTTTAAAATCTCTACCCTTTTAATATTTTATGGTGAAAGTCAATAAAAATGTATCTACCAAAAGATCATTCATCCCTAGCTCTCGAAATGAATTATCCTTAAAAAACTTTACTCTTAATTCATCATTTTCTTCTCAAAACGACTAATATCAACATCTGCCCCGATAACAATTAAAATATCACCTTCATGAATGACCTCATCCGCTTGCGGTGAAACGATGATTTCGTGCCCTCTTTTAATCGCTACAATATTAATACCATATCTTACCCTGATATCTAAGTTAATGATTGTATGGCCTTCTAATAAATGATTTGCCTTAATCTCCATAATTGAATGTTCATCAGATAATTCCAAGTAATCGAGTACATTATTTGACATCATATTATTCGCAATACGAATCCCCATATCACGTTCTGGATGGACAACATGATCTGCACCAATTTTTCGTAAAACTTTTTCATGGTAATCATTTTGCGCCTTCACAGTAATTTTCTGCACTCCAATTTCTTTTAACATCAATGTAGTTAAAATACTCGATTGAATGTCGTCACCAATTGCTATGATTACATGTTCAAAATTACGAATCCCAAGTGATTTCAAAACGGATTCATCCGTCGTATCTGCTACGACTGCCTGCGTGGCGATAGGAGCAAACTCATCCACTCTTTCTGGTTGTTTATCTATTGCCATTACATCAGCACCTTGTTGTATCAGCTCCGAAACGATACTGCCACCAAAACGACCTAAACCAATGACAACAAATTCTTTTTTCATGAAAATTTCCCCCGATACTGTAAAGAATGGACATAGTGTAACACAATACATTTAAGCATACAAACACAGCTATCACTATTTTTTCCAATAAAAAAAGAATTATCCTTATAAAAACAGGACAATTCTTATGACATTCGAAATGGCTTACGCGTCAGCGTTACGAACTTCGTCTAATACACGGTTAACGCGTTTTTCAAGCATTTTCATACCGCTACCACCTGCTTGGAAATGACGAAGTTGACCTTCTTTATCAAAAACATAATATGCAGGTACATATTGGTTATCGAAGGCGTCAGTTAACTTCATTTCACCGTCAACAAAGATTGGTTGTGTAATATCATGTTCAGCTGCAGTTGCTTTAATAACCTCTAAATCTAAATCACTTTCAGAACGTGGCATATGAACTGCAATAACATTTAATTCTCTACTGTATTCATCACGGAATTTATTGACATCTGGCATTGCTTCTTTACATAAATGACAGCTTACTGACCAGAAATGGATTAGTGTTGGTTTATTACCGATTAAGTTTGCTTTTGATACTTTACCGTTTAACCAAGCTGTTTCGCCTACTAATTCAGGCATTTGAGCACGTAGTTTCATATTTAATCACCTCATAATGGAATTCGTACATAGTATATTCTTATCTTTCAAAAAAAGACCTAACGTTTGTTAGGCCTTTTTGATGTTAAAAATCTAAATTAAACTTCTAGAGTTTTTTGACCTGGGCGCCAGTTAGCTGGGCAAAGACCGCCAGTTTGTAGTGCTTGTAGTACGCGAAGAGTTTCATCTACATCGCGACCAATGTTATTGTGATTAACAACTTGATATTGAAGTTCGCCTTCTGGATTGATGATGAATAATCCGCGAAGTGCTACGCCTTCTTCTTCAATTAACACGCCATAATCACGAGATACACGTTGATTGTGGTCAGCTGCTAATGGGAATTTTAATTGACCAAGACCATTTTCAGTACGATCAGTGTTGATCCACGCTAAGTGAGTGTGGATTGTATCAGTTGATACACCAATTACTTCTGCATCAAGATCTTCAAATTCATCGTAACGATCTGACATTGCAGTGATTTCTGTTGGGCATACAAATGTGAAGTCCATTGGATAGAAGAATAAAACAGTCCACTTGTCATTTTTCATGTTTTCTTCTAAATTAACTTTACCGAATTCTTTATTAGCTAATACTGCTTGCATTTCAAATCGAGGTGCTTGATTTGCTACTAAACGTTCTGCCATTGTGAATCCCTCCAAATATTGTTATGTATGCTATTGCGAAAAACCAAAATTTCCGCATTAATCCAATTCCTACAATAGCAAATCGACATTGTGAAATCAATCATTTACACTTAATAATTATTCTAATCTATATCTTTCTGTGACAAATAATCGACATTTTATGCATCAAATAATTATATAACTTATATTTAGTAAGAATTTATTAATTATATTAAAAAAATGATAACAAAAGAAAAAACCCCATAAATGGAGTTTAAATTCGATTAAAACTATTATAATTATTGGCTTTTTTGTCAATGTAATCATATTAGATATGGAGAAATACTCCATATATTAATTACTGTCAATTTTACAAGAGCAATTACAAAGGTCGATTAGGCCGCCCTTTACAAGTTTCACAGGAGGGATCCTCACATGCCTCTTCTCGCCATTCATTGCAATTTGCACAAAATAACGCATCATAATCATCTGAATAACGTAATAACCCTAAACATTCAGGACAATAATCTTCTAATGCAATCGCATCGATTAAACGATTATTCGCCATTAAGAATGTACCTTCAAAAACGGGATCACTTGGGACTTTCACCGCACCCTGTCGTTCTTTAGGATCTAGATAAAAAAACAATTTCTTTCCCAATATTTCCGCCTCCTTAGACACCTAGTTTAGCATAAATCATCGTCATTTTTCTCTATAATACTTTTTATTTTTTAAGAACATTTCGGTGAACTATTGCATATGTTCATAAATTACTTTCATGGAGGAATAGTACTATTTAGACTTCACATGAGGATTGTAGAATGCAGTTTTAAAAAAACCGAAAAGAATACATTTCAAATAGGTTATCGAAAAAGCATCATCCTTTAAAATAATTACAACAAAAAAACTCATCAGCCTATTGTTGACTGATGAGTTTAACTTTTACTATTCGTTTTACTCTTCGTTTATGCCGATGCAGCGCTCACACTCATAAAGAGTTGATTCAACACGCTCAACAATTACGCATCCGCATTCACGACAATGTTTTTTTGCTACTTCTTGTTTCGTTGTTTTCATTGTAATCTCCCCCATTTTTGTTATTGAATATGACTATAGCTTGGTAAAGTTAAAAATTCTTCAAATGTCGGTTTTAACGTCAAGAATTTAAAAATGTCTGCAGCTTCCTCATAACGACCACTTCGGAAGTTTCCCTGGCCAACTTGTTGCTCAATTTCTGCAAGTTCTTGTTGTAATATTTCTATAAATAGCTGCTCATTAATGTTACGACCATCATCAAGCACCCCTTGCGGATGACGAATCCATTGCCAAGTTTGTGAGCGTGAAATTTCTGCTGTAGCCACATCTTCCATCATATGGTTGATTGGCGCTGCTCCATTACCTCGTAGCCATGAAGCGATATATTGAACCCCTACACTGCAATTGACTCGTAAGCCAGCCTCCGTAATCGTTCCTACTGGCACTTCTAACAAATCTGCTGCTGTAACATGCACATCTTCTCTCTTTCGATCAATTTGGTTTGGTGTTTTCATATGCTCATCGAATTGTTCCATTGCTACTGATACTAACCCCGGATGGGCAACCCACGTTCCATCATGACCATCTGATGCTTCACGACGCTTATCTTCTCGTACCTTACCAAAAGCGATTTCATTTGCCTCTGGATTATCTTTAATCGGAATTTGCGCAGCCATTCCCCCGATAGCTGGTGCATTCCGTTTATGACAAGTTTGCACACATTTCAAAGTGTACGCACGCATGAAAGGCGATGTCATTGTCACTTGACCACGATCAGGTAAAATAACTTCTGGTTGATTGCGTAATCGTTTCAAATAGCTGAAAATGTAATCCCATCGTCCACAATTTAGACCTGCTGAATGCTCACGCAATTCATATAAAATTTCATCCATTTCAAATGCAGCTGTAATCGTTTCGATTAAGACAGTAGCCTTAATTGTTCTTTGCGGAAGACCTAGTTGCTCTTGAGCATAGATAAATACGTCATTCCATAATCGTGCTTCTAAATGGCTTTCAAGTTTAGGTAAGTAGAAATAAGGACCTGATCCACGGGCCACTAACTCCTTCGCATTGTGGAAGACATATAAACCGAAATCAAACAGACCTCCAGCGATTTGTTCACCGGCAATTTCAATATTCTTCTCGAGTAAGTGTAAACCTCGTGGGCGAACAAGTAAGACAGCTGGATTGTCATTTAATTGATATGTTTTACCATTTGATGATTGTGTAAAGAAAATTGTTTTTCGAACTGCATCACGCATATTCACTTGCCCTTCAATCATATTATCCCAAGTTGGTGATGTTGCATCTTCAAAACATGCCATGAACATTTTCGCCCCAGAATTCAGTGCATTAATGACCATTTTACGATTAACAGGCCCAGTAATTTCTACTCGACGATCTTGTAAATCTGCAGGAAGTGGAGCAATAGTCCACTCCCCCTCACGAATCTCTTTTGTCTCTGGAAGAAAATCCAGTTTCTCGCCAGCATCAATGCGCTGTTGTCTATTTTGACGTTCTTCTAATAATACTTTTCTTCTTTGATCAAACTGGCGGTGTAACGAAGCTATAAATTGCAAGGCTTCAGTTGTTAAAATTTCTTCGCTAGCTGCCGATTGTTTCCCTAAAATTTTGATTTCGTGAGAAGTTACTTGTTGAGTACTCATAGCTCATCCCCCTTTTGATTAAATGAATTGTGCTGTTTCTGTAGAACCTTTCATAGCAGTTGTAGAAGATGTTCCCCCTGAGATCACTTGTGATACATCATCAAAGTAACCAGTTCCTACTTCGCGTTGATGCTTTGTAGCTGTGTAACCTTTTGTTTCGTTAGCAAATTCAGCTTCTTGAAGTTTAGAGTATGCTGCCATGCCATTATCTTTATAATCATGCGCTAATTCGAACATGCTGTGGTTTAGTGCATGGAATCCAGCTAACGTTACGAATTGGAATTTGTAACCCATTTTCCCTAGTTCAACTTGATATTTAGCGATTGTTTCATCATCTAAGTTTGCTTTCCAGTTGAATGACGGAGAGCAGTTATACGCAAGCATTTTATTTGGGAATTTTGCACGGATCGCATCAGCGAATTTTTTTGCCTCTTCTAAGTCTGGTGTTGATGTTTCGCACCAAATTAAGTCTGCATACGGCGCATAAGCTAGGCCGCGAGCAATTGCTTGATTAATACCCGCTTTTGTACGGAAGAAACCTTCAGGAGTACGTTCCCCTGTGATAAACTCAGCATCTCTTGGATCGATATCACTTGTAACCATATCTGCTGCATCTGCATCTGTACGAGCAATTAAAATTGTAGGTACATCTAAAACATCAGCTGCAAGTCTTGCAGAGATTAGATTCCGAATTGCATTTTGTGTTGGAAGTAAAACTTTACCACCTAAATGACCACATTTTTTCTCCGAAGCTAATTGGTCTTCTAAGTGGACTCCTGATGCACCAGATTCAATCATACCTTTAACTAATTCAAAAACATTTAAAGGTCCGCCAAAACCAGCTTCAGCATCAGCTACAATCGGTGCGAACCAGTCAAAACCATCTTCGCGCCCTTCAGCATGATCAATTTGATCTGCTCGTTGTAATGCTTGGTTAATACGCTTAACAACTGCAGGAACGCTATTAGCTGGGTATAAGCTTTGGTCAGGATACATTTGACCTGAAAGGTTTGCATCTGCCGCTACTTGCCAACCGCTTAGGTAAATTGCTTGTAAACCCGCTTTAACTTGTTGTACAGCTTGGTTACCTGTCAATGCACCTAAAGCATTGATAAAATCTTCTTCATGTAAAGATTTCCATAAACGTGCAGCACCTTTTTTGGCTAATGTATGTTCAATAATTACTGAACCACGTAATTTAACTACCTCTTCCGCGCTATATGGACGTTCAATTCCTAACCAACGCCCCTCTTCAGTCCAGTTTTTTTCTAATTGCTCCACTTGTTGTTGTCTCGATACCATAACAATCCACACCTTCCAATTAATTTACGTTAAAATCTGTTTGAATTTAGTGTTGCATAACAGACAACGTTGTTATAAATTAATATATAACAGTTTCTAATTTTTGTTATTGTTTTTTGACAAAAACCCATTTTTTTATGACGAAAGAATGTTTTTCCAAGATGAATTGAGGGGGCACTTCAAATGGTTGAGGATAAAGTTGGTTTTGCAAAAGGATTAGTTGATCAATACAAGAATTTATTAGCGGATTGGGTTCCACAGGAGGCAACGCTGGCGATTGCTATCGGAGACTCTTACATCTATTATGTGGCAGGCGATTATAATGTACATTTAAATAATGGCAAAGGGATACAAAAAGGGAGTATTGCTGAACGAGTCATTCAAGAAAGAAGAAAGATCGAAGCTGTTGTAGAAGAAGAGGTGTTGGGTACACCCTATTACTGCATTGGTTATCCCATCGATTTACATGGCAAACCTGCAGCATTGCTAGTCATATTACCACCCAATCATCATTTAGCTGTAAAAGAACCTTTCCGCTTTATAACTGGTAAACAACAAGATGAATGGGCACCTATCGCAATTGAAAACGTCTCGCATTTCGAAAGCTTAAATAAAAAAAGCTGGTTTTATGCTAAAAGTGAACAATACAAAACGAACTTAACATTAAAAGAGTTACATAGACGATTACCCGATTGTTTTTTAAGAATTCACCGTTCCTATATAGTGAACATTCACTCTATCCAAAAAATAACAAGGGATTTCTCATCAAATTTAATGATTGTTTTAAAAGATAATACTGAACTACCTATCAGTAGTACCTATATTAATGATGTGAAGAGAGCTCTAGAGTTTTGAGATTAATATTAGTAATGTCTACCGAATGCCAAGATGCATTCGGTTTTTTTATTTAATAACTTCGGTTAATTAAGGACACCCTGTTAAATATGCTTAATTTTTTAATCCAGAACAACTTGACGAAATCACCTCCTATATAAAGAGAATACTTTCTTTCCATTTAGGGTAAGAGATTAAAGAGAATGCAGTTTTCATCTTAAAACTTCAAGTATTTTCTCATTAACTTTCAATAATGCTATTATTTTTTTCTAAAAACGGTTGAAAAATGCTGTCAATTTTGTATAATAGATATCGTTTGAGTAAACTAAAAGTTTCGTTAAAGTAAACTTTCGATTCTTTAAGTTTACGAATAGTAAACAATCGAGGAGCAAGGTAGATGCAAATCGGCAAAAAGATTAAACGACTTCGCCTAAAAAAGGGGCTTACCCAAGAAGAGTTAGGTGAAAGAACAGATTTGAGCAAAGGTTACATCTCACAATTAGAAAGAGATTTAAACTCTCCTTCTATTGAAACTCTCTTCACATTACTAGAAGTTCTTGGCTCAACACCGAAAGACTTTTTTGATGATGAACAAGAAGAACAAAAGGTCGTCTACACAGATGAGGACCAAACAATCTTTACAGACGAAGATAAAAAATATCGTATTCAATGGCTTATTCCAACTTCTAATGAAAAAGAAATTGAACCTGTCATTTTAACATTTGAACAAAACGGTGAATTCAAACAATTTGAGCCTTCTCTCTCTGAAACATTTATCTATGTTTTAACTGGGCGTGTTCGACTTGTATTAGGTAAAGAAGAATATATCGCAACTGCAGGAAATGCGGTTTATTTCGATGCTTCAGATACCCATCAACTGTTTAATGCTCACGCAGGAAAAACCGAGCTTTTACTCGTCGCAACCGAATCTTATTTATAGTTTAGGAGGCCCCACATGACTGAAAACTCAATTATCCGCTTTGAAAACGTGTCAAAGTCTTATTCTGATGGCACTGTCGTATTAAAAGACATCAGTTTTGAATTAGAAAGAGGTGAGTTTTACACGCTACTAGGTCCATCTGGTTGTGGTAAAACAACAATTCTCCGCCTAATCGCTGGTTTCATGGAGCCAACGAGTGGCTCGATTTATTTCAATGGGAAGAAAATCAATAATGTTCCTGCAAATGAAAGACAAGTGAATACTGTATTCCAAGACTATGCCCTATTCCCACATTTAGATGTGTTTGAAAATGTAGCATTTGGATTGCGTATAAAAAAACTAAAAAATGCTGAAATAACAACTCGTGTAAATGAAGCATTAAAATTCGTTAACTTAGAAGGCTATGGCAATCGTGAAATATCTGAAATGTCTGGTGGTCAACGTCAACGTGTCGCTATCGCTCGGGCAATTGTGAATGATCCTGAAATCATCTTATTAGATGAACCATTATCTGCATTAGATTTAAAGCTTCGCACAGAAATGCAATATGAACTGAGAGAATTACAACAACGACTAGGTAAAACATTTGTATTTGTCACACATGATCAAGAAGAAGCATTAGCAATGTCGGATGAAATTTTCGTTTTAAGCGAAGGTACTATTCAACAAAGTGGAACACCAGTTGATATTTATGACGAACCAATTAACCGATTCGTGGCTGATTTCATCGGCGAATCAAATATAGTACCTGGTACGATGATTGAAGACTTTGTCGTGAAATTCGCAGGCAAAACATTCGAATGTGTTGACCAAGGTTTAAATCCAAATGAAAAAATAGACATCGTAATTCGACCTGAAGATTTAGAAATTACGTCACTTGAAAATGGTAAGCTAGAAGTAACTGTAGATACACAATTATTCCGCGGTGTACATTATGAATTATCTACCTATGATGAAGATGGAAATGAATGGCTTGTACACTCATTAAAAAAAGCAACAGTTGGTACGAAAATCGGACTAGATTTTGATCCTGAAGCCATTCACGTTATGCGTCTAAACGAGACAGAGGAAGACTTTGACAAACGTTTAGAATCATATGGAGATGAAGAAGATGAGAAATAACAAAAACAATCCATTTACACTCGTTCCATATTATTTATGGATTGCTCTCTTTGTAATTGCTCCTATTATATTGGTTGTGTATTACTCACTTCTTGATTTAAATGGTAATTTTACATTCGCAAACTATCAGAACTTCTTTACGGGCGTTTATTTGAAAATGACGTTAAGTTCATTTTGGTACGCATTTCTGATTACCGTATTTTCATTATTAGTTTCTTATCCAACTGCCTATTTAATTACTAAAACAAAGCAAAAACAACTTTGGCTGATATTAATTATTATTCCTTCATGGATTAACTTACTTTTAAAAACGTACGCATTTATTGGGATTTTCGGTATGAGTGGTCCGATTAATGCAGTTTTGAAAACACTTGGCATTCCAGAACAACAAATCTTATTTACTGATGCTAGTTTTGTTTTTGTGGCTGTTTATATTTTCATTCCGTTTATGATTTTACCGATTTTCAATGCATTGGATAAACTAAATCCAGCACTTATTTATGCTTCTCGTGATTTAGGTGCTTCTAAACTGACTACATTTCGTCGAGTTATACTACCACTGACAATGAACGGTGTTAAATCAGGAATTCAAGCAGTGTTTATCCCTTCATTATCACTATTTATGATAACTCGACTCATTGCAGGTAACCGCGTTATTACACTTGGGACTGCAATCGAACAACAGTTTTTGGTTACACAAAACTGGGGAATGGGTTCGACAATTGCAGTTTTCTTAATACTATTTATGTTCATCATCATGCTACTCACTGGTCAAAAAGAGAAAGGGGCATCACAAAATGGAAAAGCTAAGTAAAGGTTCAAAGCTGTATTTAGCTTTGGTTTTTGTCGTTTTGTATGCGCCTATTCTGTTTTTAGTATTTTACTCTTTTAACAGTGGCGGAACGATGACAAATTTTGAATCATTTACGTTGGAACATTATAAAGCTGTATTTGAAGATACACGGTTGATAAACATTTTGATTAATACTGTTGTAGTAGCATTATTGTCCGCACTCATTTCCACTATAATTGGGACTCTTGGTGCGATTGGAATTGTTTCGATACGCAATCACAAACTACGTAATACTGTTCTTTCGCTTAATAATATTTTAATTGTAAGTCCAGACGTTATTATTGGAGCATCTTTCTTGATTTTATTCACAATGGTTGGAGTTAATTTAGGATTCAGTTCTGTATTATTAGCACACGTTGCTTTTAGTATCCCAATTGTTGTCATCATGGTTTTACCTAAGTTACAAGAAATGAGTTCTTCTCTAATCGATGCCGCACTTGATTTAGGTGCATCACGTCGCGACATTTTAACTCGTGTTATTTTACCTTATATCAAACCAGGTATTTTCGCAGGATTCTTTTTAGCTTTAACTTATTCTCTTGATGATTTCGCAGTAACGTTTTTCGTTACCGGAAATGGCTTCAGTACTTTATCTGTTGAAATCTATTCGATGGCACGCGCTGGTGTGTCCTTAACTGTTAATGCTATTTCAGGCTTAGTATTCTTTGTTACGATGTTACTAGTGCTTGGCTATTACTTCATCACAAACCGTAGTAAAGGCGCTCGTGGATCGGAGGTTCCTAAATGAAGTCATTAGTACGCTATACAGTTGGCATAATTCTTGTTTGCGCAATACTGATGTATGCTGCAAGTGTAATGGACCAAACTTCCGGTAAATCAGGAAAAGATATTTTAACCATTTACAACTGGGGCGAATATATTGACCCTGACTTACTGAAACAATTTGAAAAAGAAACTGGTATTCATGTTATTTACGAAACATTTGATTCAAACGAAGCGATGATGACGAAAATTGAACAAGGTGGTACATCTTATGATATTTCGATGCCATCTGAATACACAATTGAGCAAATGAAAGAACGTGAATTACTACTTCCAATCGACTACAAACAAGTTCCGAATATCAAGAACATCGATGAAGATTTTTTGAATTTGGATTTTGACCTGAAGAATAAATACTCTGTCCCTTATTTTTGGGGGACTGTAGGGATTGTATACAATACAAAAATGTTAAAAGGACACAATTTTGATAGCTGGGATGATCTTTGGGATCCCTCTCTAAAAGGAAAATTAATATTAGTTGATAGTGCTCGTGAAGTTTTAGGTGTTAGCTTAAACAGTATGGGGAAATCACTTAATTCTACTGATACTGATGAATTAAAGGAAGCAACTGACAAATTAATAACAATGGCCCCAAATGTCAAAGCTATTATCGGAGATGAAGTAACGCAATTAATGGTCAATGGCGATGCCTCTGTTGCTTTAACTTGGTCAGGTCAAGCCGCTGATATGATGTCTGAGAATGAGGACTTAACATACAATGTACCATCAGAAGGTTCGAATTTATGGTTTGATAACATGGTTATTCCTAAAACTTCTAAAAACATTACAGGTGCGCATAAATTCATTAACTTTATGTTAGATCCTGAAGTGGCTGCTCAAAATGCAGATTATGTAGGATACTCTACACCGAATAAAGCTGCATTAAAATTAATGGATCCTGAAGTAGTAAACGACGAACGCTACTATCCATCGAAAGAAGTTCGAAATAATTTGCATGTGTATAAAAATTTAGGTAAAGAAAAAATCGGTGAGTACAATGAGTTTTTCTTGAAATTTAAAATGTCCATACGATAAAATGAAGAAGCTCGGTAGGTGTAAACCTTACTGAGCTTCTTTTGTTGCTTAACATCTGAACAAGCTGTATAATTCTAACAGCGACGTTAATTAGCAACACGAAATACTTCTTCGAGAAAGAGTGAAATATATGAAATCCTCTAATAAATTGGCATTGATTTTATTAATGTTCAATATGTTTATCACAATGAGTGCCGTTGGTCTTATTATTCCTGTTATGCCCACCTATTTAAAACTGTTTGGTGCAGCTGGACAAGTACTCGGCTTTTTAATAGCTATAATAGCTTTTGCACAGTTTCTGTTCTCCCCTATTGCTGGTAATCTATCTGACCGTATAGGTAGAAAAAAATTAATAGTTTTTGGACTAATTTTAAACGGTATTGCACAAATCTCTTTTGGCTTATCTACAGAACTTTGGATGCTATTCGTTTGTCGATTCTTAACAGGAGTCGGATCTGCATTTATCGTACCGCCAATTATGGCCTATGTAGCAGATATTACAACCATTGATGAACGCGGAAAAGCGATGGGTCTAATTGGTGCAGCGATTTCACTGGGCTTTATGATTGGTCCCGGAATTGGTGGCTTTTTGTCTAATGTTAGTTTACACTTCCCATTTTATTTTGCTGGGTCTGCTTCTATTATTGCAGGGGTATTATCTCTCATCTTATTACCAGCGACAACACCAGTAATACAGAATGTTGTGAAAGGTGATAACATATTCAAGCAATTAACCCGTTCATTCCATGCATCTTATTTTGTACTACTCATTGTTGTCTTTGTCTTCTCATTTGGAATTTCAAATTTCCAAGCGACTCTATCATTGTTCTTAACTTATAAGTTTGCATATACAGCAACTGATATCGCTATTTTAATGACAGTTGGTGGTTTTGTTGGTGTCATCGTTCAAGGCTTTGCATTAAATAAGTTATTTAAAAAATTCGGCGAAATGAAAATAATTTTATTTGGTCTTGCAGTTGCGTCCATTAGCATGCTTGGAATATTATTCGTTAGTGGATTCTTTATCATGTTGCTTGTGGCAACAATATTCTCAACTGCAACAACTTTAATTCGTCCTTCTGTCAATACTCTAATTTCAAAAACTGCTGGCAATGAACAAGGTTTCGCAGCTGGTATGAATAATGCATACATGAGTTTAGGTAATATGATTGGTCCTGCACTTGCAGGAATATTATTCGATTGGAATATGAATAGCCCCTATGTTTTCGGGACGATTATTCTTGTAGGTTGCTTCTCCTTAACTGCGGTTTGGGCAAAGAAAAAAACGACACTTGCTTAATAAAATATATGAAAAGGCGGCTCAAACTCGAGCCGCCTTTTTAACGTGTTTTTTTATTTTTTAACAGTTCACCAACATTGAGGTGTTCTTCATGTTTGGTTTCTTTTTTTGTTCTACGAAATCCCTTAGGAATATTACGTAATGTAGTCCAGCCAAAACGTCTTAATGTAATATCTATAAAGAACAATAACATTGCAGTTAACACTAACCATTGTGCAATGCTCTGTTGATTTAAACTTGATGAAGGAAGCTTACGAAATGCTTCTGCTGGATCTGTAAGTTCTTTACCATTGGTTTTTGTTGAAAGCTCTGTTAATAACTTTGTATTGTCCGGCTGTATTTGATATTCTGCACTATATGGGATAGTCAGTCCCGCTTGATACAAACCTTCTTCATCATTTGAAACTCTGAAGAATACTAATCCGGGTCCATGTTCAAAATTCACACGGGTTTTACCAGGTGCTAAAGGTTCTTCTGTGATTGATAACTCTTCACCTTTTTCATCTACAACAACTATGTCCATAAAGGCCGATTGTGCTGTCGGGTCTGAAACAATAAAAGAACCGTCGCTCTGCTGTTGGATATTATAGGGTACCTCATTATATGCTGGGAGTAGCTCTGACACGGTCGTGTTCCAAAAATCCGACCATCCTTGAAAGCGAGCCCAATCTCCACTCCACTTGCCTGTTGTATCCGATGTGAAGGCCATTGTCTTTCCTAGTCCATATTTCCATTCAGCAAGAACAGGATCATCCTTTTCACTTTCTGCAATGACATTAGCCGTTTGCTTTGCTGTAGTAGCGATATAAGCATTCATTTTCGGCACGCCATCTTTAAATAAACTTTGCCATTTCGCCCCTCCACCTATGATAGGATAAAAGGGATTATCTTCAATATATGTGCGCGTCAACATCGACGTTTCACGAGAAAGTATTGATGGAATTGTTTCTTCATCTGCCACATCATAGAATCGACCTGCACCTGCTTCCGCTAAATATTGAAGCAAACCTCGATCAGAATCTTGTCCAATCGCAACTGTAGAAAGTGTAATATTCGCTTTTTTACCTTCCTCAATTAGCTGATCATAGGAATTATTTGTTGCTGCCTGCCCATCTGTTAACAATATAATATGCTTGCGCTGTAATTTTAAATCTTGCATACGTTCATAAGCTAAGCTTAATGAAGTATAAATTTCGGTTCCTCCATTTGGTGCGACAGATAAAATTTGCTCGATCACTTGCTTTCTATCTTCTAACGGGATTGGCGGTATGATTTCCCATGGCCGATCGTCAAACGCGATGAATCCAAATGTATCGTCTTCACGCAATAATTCTACTGAGCGTGCAGCGGCTTCTTTTGCTAAATTAATTTTGTTACCACTCATACTCCCAGAACGGTCTAGGACAATTGTTAAGCCAAGAGAAGGAATTTGTTCTTTACCTTTCACTTCCATTTCAACAGGTAAAATGGTTTCAATCGGTGTTTTGAAATAACCACCGAGCCCAAAACTATTTTCCCCACCAATCATCATAAATCCCATTCCAAAGTTTTTCACTGCCTGTTCAATCATCGCCATTTTCTTCTCTCCGACTAAATGCCCTGAGACATTGTCAAAAATAATAGCATCATAGCCAATATAAGATGACTGCATTGACGGTAATTCTATCGCTGAGATGTCATCTATCTTTAACGTACTCTGGTCAATAACATTCGAAAGAGTACTTGATTTCACATCATCTCCGTGTACTAATAATATATGTGGTGTTCCTTGCACTGTAGTGACACTCGTTAACTCATTATTTTCAAGTAAGGCATCTTCTGCCATTTTAAGTTGGACCTTATATTTAAAAAGGCCGTCACCTTTTGCCGTATGGCGGAAAGTAATTGTATTTGAACCACTATCTAACTGCACTTTTTGTTTTTCAATTACTTTATCATTCGCCGATAAAAGTAACTCACCTGTCGTATTTGTCGATGCTTCTATTTGTACCGTTAACTGTTGCCGTTCACCTTTATATGCCACTGGTGGCGTTTCAAAAGATGTAATGGCAACATCTTGTTTTACTGGTTTATCTACTTTTACTGTATCAATTTGAATATTACTATTTTGTAGCCGACTAAGTTGATCCATTGTAGAACCCGCTGTTTCTACTCCATCTGAAAATAATACAATACGAGTAGCCTTATTGCGATCTACTACATTCGATACTAGCTGTAAGGCATTTGCTAGATTGGTTTGTCCACTATCTTTTATAGCTGACCATACTGGCAAATTGATGTTATCAGCGGTTAAGCCAAGATCAGTTTGTACTCCTGAAGCAAAGCTATAAACTCCTTTAGATTGATAGTCCTTACTACTTTCAATACTTTCTTGAATCCAACTTGCAATATCTTTTTCAGTTCCTTTCATTGAAGCAGAACGATCTACTAAAAAGACTACTTGTTCTTCCTTTACCGGCAATAAAATATATGGGGCACTCAATGCAAAAATAAGCAAGCTGATTGCTACTACACGCATGTAGAAAATAATTTTATGTTCTTTATTATAACGCTTTCTACTTTGTAGCCATGCCCATCCAAAATACATTAGAACTGGTATGAATAACAAAAGATAGAGAGGGTGATCAATGCGTAAATCCATATCGACGTTGCACCTCCCATTCAACTAGTAATAATGTGATAATCAACAATAATAATAATGGCACTAGGGGTTGCTGTATAAAATTTGTTGCTTTTTTATCCATAGTCTCTCCATATTCAAATGAAGTCCCTTTAGCAATTACTTTTTCTTGCTGCTGTAATGTAACTACGAAGCGTTTTTCCTCATTACCCGATTTCATCATATAGAGTCCTGGTTTAGTAGGTGCGATAAAACTGTTACCATCTTCAAAGCTACGAATGTATTCCCCGTCTTGAGTATATATTTCATACCCTTCTTCTCCACCGTCTATTCCTGCCAAAGAAATAATACGTCTTTCATTCGGTGAAAATGTGCCAATATCACTACCACTACTAGCAAGGCTTTCTTTTGCACTCCATAAGAATAAAGGGAATGAAGGGTGAAGCGGCCAATCTGTCATTTGTATATCCGCTAAGACGGCAATATGTCCTATAGGTGAAATTTGAATAAATGGCGCATCTCCAATTGTTGCAATTGTTTTATAATCTGTAAACGCAGGATACAACTCATTGACGTATACACCCTTTATTGGAGCATAAGCAAAGAGGTTAGAATCCTTCGTTTTCAGTTCTCCCTTTACTTCTTTTGCTTTTTTATCATCACGCCCAATTAAAAGAACTGGTTGCTTTTGTTGTTCTAAGAACCTCGTTTGGTTTGTAACGATGATTGCATCATCCTTCGAATCTCCCAATTGTAATGATGGTACTATGCTTACTGGGAAATCCATCGCCTGAAAAGCTTTTTGTACTAATTGCTGTAACCCTTGATCGACTAAAATTTTAGATATATTCTGCTGTATCAAAATGGTCATTTCGTTATCTACTTTGTAGTCATCCTTGACCTTTAACTTAGCTGTTAGAGCTGTTTGATTAGGAAGATTATCGAAGAGAACACGTTCTTCTTTATTTGCAGGGATAGTAATTTTCTTTTTTGTTAACTCTTTACCTTTATCATTTGCAATTAAAATTGTTACTTGTTGTTCTTTTCTCGTATCATTTTTTACTTGAGTAATCGCCTTCAGCTGACCTTCTACTTTTGTTGCACCAAAGCGCTGCAATGAAATGTTCTGTAGGTCATCTGGTGCCCCTTTCACAATCCATTTAACGTCTGGTAATTCCAATGGTAATTGGTCACGTTCTATTGCATCCGTGAACAAATAAATAACTGTTGATTTCTTGCTAATGAATGTTTGTAAAAAATCTAACATTTTTGGAAACTGTTCATTAGCATATGTAACTTCTAAAGATTTTACGGCGCTTTGAATCGTCTTAGTATTAGTTTCGTTACGCAAAATGACTTGTGGTTCTGGTCCAGTCGTTATTATCGTAACAGCCTTACCGCCAAGCCTATTTGTTAAATCTAGCATTTCTTTTTGATGTTCCTCAAATATAGTTTGCTCGTCTTTTTGCGATAGCATTGTAGCTGACGTATCTACTACCCAAATAATTTGATCACCAGCAATAGATTTCGTTTTCCAATACGGTTGTAATAAAGCTAAAACAAGTAAAATAAGCCCAAGCATTTGCAAATAAAATAAGGCATTTCTTTGTAAATGTTGTAAATAAGGTGAAGCCTTCGTTTCTTTCATTACTTCGTCCCAAAAAAGCGTGGAAGAAATTTGTTTCACCACATATTTTTTACGGAAAAAATAATAAATTAATACCGTTAGAGGAAAGATTGCTGTTAATAGAAACGGTAGTTGATTAAATCCCATTTACTTCACCTCACTGTAACCATTTTGCTTTGACTAGTTGATTAAATAGAACGTGTTGGAGCCCATCTATCACTTGCACAGTTAAATGCTGTACACCATATTTTCTACATATTGACTCAAGCTCTAATTGATGTCCCTGTTGTTTTTCTTCATATGATCGAAGTACATTTTGTGACATTGATACATTAACACTCGATGAAGTCTCAACATCAACTAATCGTACATCCCCAGAGTAAGTTGGTAATTTTTCATCAGCTGACTGTATTTGGAGAAGTCGAACATCCTTTGCAAATCTCGGCGTTTTACTTAAAAAAGCACTCCACTTTTCGAGTGGTTCAAGCACATCTGAAATAATTATCAATATCGTTGCATCCTTAGGCAAAGTTTGTAAAGCATGTTCAGCAAAAGATTCGGTGAAAATTGGTTCCGATAAATCTGATACCGTCTTTTCAAATGCCCTTTGATAAGTTGCCCCCTTGCGACGAAATAGTGGTGTCGGTTTGTCTGATACATATGAAAATGTTAATCGATCATCCTTATTTAACACCATAAGGCCTAAAGCAGTAGTTAGCTGTCTTGCGAATAGCCATTTTGACTCCTCACCCATCGATTTCGTTGTATCAAGTACTATATGAACACGCATCTCTTGCTCATCTAAAAAACGTTTAATAAAGAATTTCTCAGTTCTTGCAAAGACATTCCAATCCAATTGTCGAACATCGTCACCTGGATGATATTCTCTAAAATCAGAGAAATCTAGTGATGCTCCAAAACGCTGTGACCGATTCGCTCCTTTATGATGTCCACGTATTTTCGTAGCTGTATTTAAAGACAACCTCCGAATTTTACTAGCCCATTCATTTGGCAGCAAAAGATTTGATTGTATCATACTACTTGCCCTTGTTTCATTTTTTCAAGTAATGTATTTAGTACATCGTCAACTTGTAAGCCTGCAGCCTCTCCTTCATAATTAAGCATTAATCGATGGCGGAGAGCTGGTTTTGCTACAGTTTTTATATCTGCAATAGACACATGATAGCGGCCATTAATTAGTGCACGTGCTTTTGCAAGTTTTACAATACTTTGCAATCCACGAGGACCACTACCATACTCGATAAACTGTTTCACTTCATCAATCGTATCAGGACTATCTGGATGCGTAGCGACAACTAAATCTACCGCATAAGAAAGCATATCATCAGCTATTATTACCTCTTTTACCATTTCTTGTAATTCAACAATTTCTGTATCATTCA
The DNA here is from genome assembly GCF_057838945.1 of Viridibacillus sp. KH_047. NCBI lineage: Bacteria > Bacillati > Bacillota > Bacilli > Caryophanales > Caryophanaceae > Viridibacillus > Viridibacillus sp. KH_047. Next base: position 3,376,613 of record NZ_CM174479.1, read on the forward strand.
TTATTTTTTGTAGTTCAATTGAAATTGAACCTGTCGTTCTTTTCATGATTTCTATCAGTTCCATTTTTGATGGAGTAGGGACTAGTATTTTACAAAGGAAACGGTCCATTTGCGCTTCTGGTAAAGGATAGGTTCCTTCCATTTCGATTGGATTTTGTGTAGCTAATACAAAGAATGGTTTTGCCATTTTCTTTGTATCACCAAGAACAGTTACTGTTTTTTCACCCATTGCCTCTAGTAGTGCACTTTGAGTTTTTGGCGTTGCACGGTTTATTTCATCGGCTAATACCATTTGACTGAATATAGGCCCTTTTTGGAAAGAAAAACGCTGATTTCCATCTGCTGAACGTTCAATAACACTCGTACCTGTTATATCCGTTGGCATTAAGTCTGGCGTAAATTGAATACGTGAAAACGATAAGTCAAGAACTTCAGAAATTGTTCGGATCAACATTGTTTTCCCTAACCCTGGAAGCCCTTCTAGTAAAGCGTGGCCATCAGCAAGAACAGCAAACATCGTATAATCGATTGCCTCTTCCTGACCAACGATAAAGCGACCAATTTCGTCTCGAACAGTTTGTAATTTTTCACTCATCGCTACATATTGCTCTGGTGTGTATGACATGGATTTCCTCCTCTATTTGTTTTCAATCGTAGAAAAATAATTTTGAACAATATTCTGTAATTCTTTTGGTAATTGCAGTCGATCAGTTGTTTGGAAATACGAATCTTTATAACTTCCAACGACTTCTTCATAAGGTCTTATTGACCCTTTGTGAACTGGACCTTTTTCTGTTTCATGAATTTCTGAAGCACTACCCTCACCCATTTTACCGGAGTCTACTGATGATTCCCCTTTACTGCCAATACGTTCTGGGATCGCTAGCAAATTGCGATTGCCTTGACCGGTTCCTGCCCCCTGCCCAGCGCCTGAACCATTACCTTGACCCTGGCCTTGGCCTTGACCTTGGCCTTGGCCCTGGCCTTGGCCTTGACCTTGGCCTTGGCCTTGGCCCTGGCCTTGGCTTTGACCTTGGCTTTGATTCTTTCCGTTCTGATTAGGACTACTTTGCGTATTTGATTGAGATGTACTACTATTTTGTGAACTACTTCCATTTTGACTAGAACTCTGACTAGCATTGCTATTTGAAGTAGCCGATTGATTTTGAACATTTGTTTGCTGATTTTGTAACGCCGATTGAAGCGATTGGGATAGCGGCTTTCCCTGTTGACTCATCGCTGTTTGTGCATCCTTCGCCTTATTCATCAATAAGTCATTCGCTTTTTGCAAATCGGCTAATTCTTTCACTTCCGCCTCCGATAATCCTTTTCCTTCGCCCTTTTCATCACTTTTAACTAGTTCCTTTTTCTCTAATAATTGCTGCTCTTTTAATTGTAATTCCTTTTGCTTTTTTACGAGCTCACGCAACGCTTCTTCAGATGTTTTAGTTTCTTTTAGCTTTTCCTGTAGCTTCGCTAGTTCCTTTTTTACTTCTTCTGATTTTGCCTTTTTCTCAAGTTTTTTCACTTCTTTTTTCATGTCTGAAATGATCTTATTTTCTTGCTCGGCATCTTTTGCAGCTAATTGTGTTGTTGCTGGAAATAAAGTAAGAGCGAAAATTGCTACGACAATAAAAAAACTACCTAATATGTAGGGTACATTCAGGATTTTCTTCTCTCTTGCTTTAAATTTGAGCAACGCTGTCTCAGCATGATCATCTGTCTGCTTCAATAAATGTTGATACAATGGCGTCGATGTATCGTCTATCGAAAAAACTGCTCGTAATAGATTATGTGGAAAATAGTCATCAAGTGCATATATTGCATGCTCTTTTGATGGCTTCGTCCACAAAATATAAAGTACCCAAGAAATAAAAATCATGATAGATACTATGAGTGCAATTTGAGAATAGTAAGGAAAAACAAAGAATCGAGAAACGATCATTAATATAAAACTAACACTCAATGCGACTAGTAGTCCCAACTGAATTTCAGTAAATAAATGCTCTAGAAAAAGACTTGTTTTTGCCTTTTTCACTGCGTGTGCTAAACGACTTTGACCGTTCATCGATTACCCTCCTCATTTCGCTTTTTTCATGTTAACACGTAGTCTCTTTATAGCAATAAACAAGCAGATAAAGGTCACAATTGAATAGAATATTAAATACCCTGCCCAAATTGGAAAATGAATTTTCGTCACTTCATAGAAAGCCTCCAACATTTCAGGGCTAATGAGTGTCATCATTAAAGCAACTGGATTAATGGTACCCCAAAAATAAGCAAAAATTGATGGGTTACTTGTCACACCCGTTGTGCTTGATACATTCATCTGCACTGAGATTAAAAAGAAAAACGCTGTAACACCTGTTAAAAATAGCATCGATCCATACGTCACAATCATAGAGAGAATAGTCTTCCTAAGTATTGTCGAGAACATGACTCCGATACTTCCAATAGCAAGCATTGTCAAAATCAAAAATGCGAAGATAACAAGTAATTGTGTAGGTGAAACGCCACCAAATAAAAACACTAAACTATAAATTGGCAAACCCGCAATTAATAACAGTAATAAAAAAACGATAGATGAGCTCATTTTCCCAAAAATGATTTGGAAAGAAGATTGCGCCGTGGTTAAGAGAATATTTAATGTTTGTTTTTCGCGTTCAGAACTAATTGAACCGGCTGTCATACCTGGTGTAATAAATAGTGTTAAAGCTAATTGAACAAAGGTCAATAAACTAAATAACAGTACGCTTTCTTGTGAATTTATAAAACCACTTAAATTAAACTCCATTGATACAAAAATGAAACCAAAGACAAATATGCTAAGTGCTAGTAAATAAAACATGATGCCTGAAAAGCTTTTAAAGGCGCGGAATCTTAGCTTAAGCTCTTTTATAAGCACTGGATTAGTAAACATCGACCTCATGCTTCATCTACTCCCTTCGTAATAGCCATAAAGACATCTTCTAAGTCTTTTTCTTCTTCTGAAAATGATAATATAGGAATATTTGCTAATACTGCCTTTTTCAATAGTTCCATCTGTTCTTCATCTGACCCTCGATAACGGAAACTTAATTGCTGTTCACCTGTTTCAATTCCTGTTACAAACGGATCTTCCTCAAAGAAACTTATCGCTTTTTCAAGACCATCTTGCAGCTTCACAGTCAATACTTTTTCACCTTGTAATTGTGTTTGAATAGTTGAAACCGATCCATGAGCTATTAATTTGCCATTATCAATAACACCAATTTCATCACACATCTCCGCAAGCTCAGGGAGGATATGCGAAGAAATTAATATCGTCTTACCCATTGATTTTAGCTGTTTCAAAATATCACGCATTTCTATTCGAGCACGGGGGTCTAGACCCGATGCCGGTTCATCCAAAATGAGAACTTTAGGATCATGAATAAGCGTTCTAGCTAAACAAAGACGCTGCTTCATACCGCGTGATAATACATCAACATATTCATAGCGCTTATGTGTTAAATTTACTAGTTCTAATAGTTGCGGAATTAACTTCTCTCGCTCAGATGCTGGAATACCATAACTTGAACCAAAGAAATCTAAATATTCATCTGCTTTCAATTGATCATAGACACCAAAGAAGTCAGGCATATATCCAATTAGTTTTCGGATTTCCTCAGCGTGTTTCGTTACACTTTTACCATCAATCCATGCATCACCAGCTGTTGGTTGCAGTAGTGTTGACAAAATAGAGAATGTCGTTGACTTACCCGCTCCATTTGCTCCAACAAAACCAAATACTGTTCCTTCACCAATTGAGAGATCCAGTCCTTGTAAAGCATAAAAGGAACCGTATTTTTTTGTTAGCCCTTTAATTTCTATCATTTTTGGACCTCTCCTTTCAATTGTAACTCTGGTAACACAGTCGTTGGATTATTATATTTCCCAACATTCTTTATTAATTTATATATAACCTGACCTTCTTTTGAAATATATTGCGAAACGTCTTTATCTACTATAAACCTTGCGTCGGTTACTTCTTCAAACTTATCTTTTTTCACATTATATAAATTGATTGTTAAAGTTTGCATATCCGTATTGGCTAGTTGTAATTCTGTCCACTTTACTTTTTTATCTAATATAGAATCTGGTATTGTCCAATTCACATCATATTCTCCATCATCTAAATACCAAGAATTATTATCCTCAAGGTTTTGTTCAACGTAGCCACCCATCGTTGAATTAATCTCTTTAGTCATTGCATTTGCTGGTAATACGAATTCACCAGATAAATTAGTTTTTGGATTAAAATTTTGGACAATTAAACTCATAGAAGATTGCTCAGCTTTTTGCGTTTTTAATTCAATTGGTACCAGTGCTTCATCTACCCATGCCACTATAGCTGGTTGATCATTATCACCTAACATTTGATACGCTAAGTTTCGAGCACTCTGCTGTCGATTTTTTAAAAGCTCTTTTTTATTTTTTGCTGGTTCTACTCCTACCATGCCCATTTGCATTGGAGACAATAATATTGATCCATTAATTGTTTGGGTTACTTTAATAGTCTCATTTGGTTCAATATCACCTAATTCCAACCACTTAACACCTGACCAAATGGAAACATCCTTCATTTTAAATGGGAAATTATTTTTAACTGTACCTTTCACAGCCCCATTTTCTACGTCTAACTGAATATCTAAACGACCAACATCTTTAAGTTGCGTATGTCCAACCAAGCTATTAACAGCCCAATAACGGCTATTTCGAATTGTCAATGATTGATGGTCGGCATATTGTTCTAATACCGCTTTTTGATGTACATCATTTAAGTTTCTGAAACCTGAATATGTAGTAGACATAGTCATTGATGTATCTTTTGGTGCCGTAAATTCAAAATTACCACTGCGATTTGATAATAATGCTGATGCATAGATACCTGATAAGCTATTATCATCATTAACCTTAAAAACAGCTGTTTGCTGAATTTGTGGATTTAATAGACGATCTTTTGCCCCGTACCAAAAGATGAACAAAGAAGTCACAATTGCTAATACTGGAATAATCCACCATGCATGTTCTCGCTTATCTTTATTTTTTAGTAAGAAGTAGAGTACTGGTCCTAATATAAAGATATATATGATAACAATCACTAGTAATAAAATAGCGGATACTTGGAATGATGGAAAAATCTCATTTTGACTGACTAATTCCCAATTCATTTGACTTAATGTTGATTGTAATGATTGGTTATTAACTTTCAAAGGTACTATTTTCTCAAGAAGTTTTGTGTAATCATCTTCTTTTGCCAAAGGAGCATTTCCTAGAGAAAAGGCCGTTTGAATAACCGCCCCCTTACCAACAGCAAGTGTAGCAACAAGCGGAGAATGGTTTGCTTCTAATATCACTTCTGCATTATTATTTAATTTGGCTTCGTAAGCTGTTACATTTTCTTTGAAATTCCCACCTTTTGTTAACTTATTGAGTGTCTCCTTAGATACTGTTCGCTCTTCACCTAAAGTCAACGGCAAATATTCTTTCAATAAACCAACTTCGGCATCTATGTTAATAGAAGCCCCGATAATTGCTTTACCACCATTTTTCAGCCATTCAATAATGGCTTGTTGTTGTTCTTCTGTTAAGTCAGCTAATTTATATTCATCAATAACAAGTACATCCCCCGCTGACCAAGACGCTGCTTTTGTAGGTATTGTAAAGTCCGTTAACTGTGCAACATCTATTACTTCCATTTTAGTTGCATTGTTTTTGCCAAGTTTAGTGAAGCCTAATAACCGATCAGCATTACTTGTTAATGTGAAAACAATTGGAATATCAGCTTCAAGTAGTTGTGGATTGACATTTGCTTTACCAGTGTACTCAATCGATTTCCCCTTTTTCCAACCACCTTCGTAAAAGTGAATCATTTGTTGATTTGATCCATTCCCAAAATAAGAATCTGAAAACTGTTCGAATGCTACTTCTATCGACTTCGTTTCATTTTCTCCAATCTCTACAGGGATGGCGATACCGCTTCCAGTATTATAGTCCTGCATTGAGTCAATAACGATGTCGCCAGAAAATGCTGTTCCTGTGTTCTTAACCGTTATTGTAAGAGGTAACCCTCTGTCATATTTACCTTTATTTGCAAACCCAACTGATGTCTTCACATCAAGCTTCGGTGCTGCAAATGCCTCCATTTGAATACCTGGTAAAAAGCTAAATATTAATAAAAAACATGAGACCAGTAATATTAACCTACTTCGCAATGGAGATCCCCCCTCTTTCTTCTTTTTATTTAGTACGTTTTTTTTAATAATTTGGTTGCATAGATAACAAAAATATATATTTTTATAAAACAAGGAAAATATTTCTTGTTATTTAAAATGATCTATTTATACACAAAAAACCTATAGTGCAAAATTACACTATAGGTTTATATTATTTATCAACAGTAAATGAGCGTAAAAATTGTTCTACAAATTGTATATTAACATTCACTAATTCTTCATCTGGTTGCATAGCAGAATGATGAAGACCATGTGGCGTATTTGCCCCTGTCCAGAACATAGCACCTGGTAAGTCTTTTAAAAAGAATCCAAAATCTTCGCCAGTCATTGCTGGTGGACATTCATAAGCTACGACACCAGGAAACTGCTCTGCAAAGTGTAATAACTCATACGCACAATGCTCATCATTTTCCACTTGATAATAAGATGAACCATAATCAATACTTACTCTACAATCATAGGCTATTTCAGTCGCTCTACAAAGTGCTTCTATGCGCTTTTTAATCAGTTTCATCGACTCTGCCGACATCGTTCGAATTGTACCTTCGAGTCGTGCATCTTCAGCAATTATATTCTGAACAGTACCCGAAGTCATCTTACCTATTGTTACTACGGCACTATCTAAAGGATTTAAATTCCGGCTGACAATTGTTTGGAGTTGAATCATTAGATTAGCAGCTGCAACTGTCATATCTCTCGTATTATGAGGATATGCTGCATGTCCACCTAACCCTTTTAAATCAATAAAAAGCTCAGATGTATTCGCAAATAGCATACCTGGTCTAGTTGCAATAGTCCCCACAGGATATTCAGGAGCGATATGTAAGGCAAAAATAGTGTCAGGTACTAAATCAGGTCTTTCACTTTGTAGCCATTCAAGCATAGGCTTTGCACCACCTGGACCTTCTTCAGCTGGTTGGAAGTATATAATTACGGTGTTTTCTGGTTGATTTTCTGAAAAGGCCTGTACTAACCCTAATGCGATAGTCATATGGAAGTCGTGGCCACAAGCATGCATAAAACCTGGATGCTCTGAAGAATAAGCCAAGCCTGTATTTTCTTGAACCGGTAGACCATCAATATCAGTTCGCCAACCAATTTTCAACTGTGGATTAGAGCCATTAATCGTCACAATTATACCCGTTCGCCAAACGTCAATTTGAATGTACGGCTTCCACAACTTTTCAATGATCGTGAGTAAATACTTTTGGGTTTTCTCTTCCTTGAAACCAACTTCCGGAATTTTATGTAACTCTCGTCTAATTTCCAGTAAACTTTTCATCTTATACACCTGCTTATAATTTACGAAGATCTTGCATTATTTCAGTTTTCGATTTTGTCTTCTCATCAATATTTTTGATGACTTTTGCTGGCATCCCTGCAACTACTGTATATGGTGGCACATCTTTGGTAACGACTGCTCCCGCTGCAACTACAGCACCTTCTCCTACCCTACAGCCTTCTAAAACAACAGCATTAGCACCAATCATTACTTTATCTTCGATAATAACTGGAGATGCGGAAGGAGGCTCGATAACTCCTGCTAACACCGCTCCTGCTCCGATGTGACAATCTTTTCCTACCATTGCACGCCCACCTAATACAACATTCATATCAATCATTGTACGATCGCCAATTTCAGCTCCAATATTAATGACACTACCCATCATAATGACACAATTATCTCCTATAGTTACTCGATCACGGATAATAGCACCAGGCTCAATACGAGCATTGATACCTTTTAAGTCAAGAGTTGGTACCGCAGAATTTCTTCGATCATGTTCAACAACAAAATCGGCAATATGTACTTCGTTAGCTACTAAAGCTTTTTCAATTTCTGCCCATTCGCCAAATACAACAGCTGAGTTGCCTTCACCAAAAACTTTACTTCCCTCACCAAATGAAAGTTCTGCTACTTTTTCACCTTTTACATAAACTTTCACTGGCGTTGCTTTTTTGGCATTAGCTAAATAAGCAATAATTTCTTGTGCGTCTAATTTCTGCATTGGTTACGTCCTCCTACTATTCTGAAAATATGGACTAATTGTACACGAAATATTATAGTGTTGTCATTTCTTTTCTTCCTCACTATTCGAATAATCATAAAGACATTCAGCATGTTTTTTTACTAGATCTACAAAGGCTGCTACTTGGCGCAATTCAAAAGAAGATTCATAACCAATAAGCCATGTATCGCGCGTTAGCTCAAATTCTTCTTCATTATTCGTTAAGGGAATGGTATTTACATCCTCATGTCCACTTAATGTAATAGAAGGTAAAATGGCGTATCCAATCCCGTTCAGCGCCATTTGTTTGCAAGTCTCAATTTGATCTACCGTAATTTGTCGACGAGGATTAGACTTAAAATGACGTTGCCACCATTGTTGTATTTCTTGATAATAATTAGAATCACTTTTGAATTGAATAAATGGACGATCTGTTTCGAAAACTTCGTCAATCTCTTTTATTTCTTTATCTACTAAATACAACGTATCACGGAATAAGTGAATCTTCGAGCCTTTCCAATCTGTATGTCCACGCACTATACCTACATGCGCCTCACCCTCATAGAGAGATTTAACAATTTCTGAGCTCCAACCTGTGATCAGTGAAATTTTAGCCTCAGGATATTGTGTCATAAAATCTTTCAATACTTTCGGTAACCATGTATGCCCTACAATCGAAGCACATGCTATTTTCAATGTACCGTGTACTTTCGAATTCAACGACTGAATCATTTCATAAATTTCTTCTTTTTTTGCAATTGTATCAATCGCATATTGTATGACCAACTCCCCTGCTGGTGTAGGTGTTAATCCCTTTTGTGAGCGTAAAAACAACTGTGCTCCCCAGTCTTTTTCAATGGATTGTAAACGTTGAGAAAGGGCAGGTTGGGATAAAAATAAACGTTCAGCTGCTTTTCTCATATTGCCTTCCTCAGACAATACTTTTACAATTTGAGCTTCTGTTGTAGTCATCGAAAAGTAACCTCCTGTTCGTCCTTATATGGCTTAAATCATTTATTATAAATAAAGAAGGCCCCATTAATGGCGACCTTCTTTCATTTTGTCATATTAAGAATTGAATTGATAGATATGTTTTTTTAGTTGTTTTAAAATTACACGACGTGTCATAATCCCCATGAAGGTACCTTCATCATCAATTACGCATAAAAATGCATGATTAATTACAAGGTCTAGTGCTCTTTGGAAATTATCGCCAATGTTTAATGTAGCCACTTTCTTATCCATTATTTCATCTACTTTAATATCTGTTAATCTCTCATACTCTATATGATCCATTCCCAAAATCGGTTCTGTGATCATACGCATGCTTAACATGCCATGCAGACGGTATTTTGCGTCAAGTACAGGTATAGACGAATAGCCAGTTTTCGTTAGGACGAGCAAGGCGTGCTCTGCATTATTCCCCATTTGAACATGTGCAACTTTCTCTGAAGAAATGATAAAATCAGTAATTGGCATTTCAAGGAACTCTCTGCTATTTAAGGACATCATAGTATTCTACTCCTTTTTCTGTTCCTCGTTTTAGAACAGCAAAATACTTATTAATCATATCACAGTCCCTCATAAAATTTCCATTTCTACAAATAAATTTTTAAATATATATAATATTAATTCACTAAGATGAATTTTTATGTAATAACAACAATAAAAAATGTGAAGAGGGAACTAACAATCCCTCTTCACATCTTTATATCCATTGGTATTTCACAACATTGTAAAAAATTAAAATAAATACAAAAACAAACGCTAAGCCATATACCCAAATAATTGGATTAAGCATCGTTGGATTATCTTTAACAGCTTGACTAATCGGTTGATCATTATTATTAACAGCCTGTTGCTCCATTTTCGCAATACGTCTCGTATAAGCATAACCGATACCGCAAATAATTAATATTACTGCCATTAACGGCCAAGTCCACATATCCATAGCGTCACTTCCTTCTTACTAGTTTCACTAAGTATGTGCATTACTTGGCTATTTTAGTCTCTAGAATGGATACTGATTTAAGTGTTGTCCACCATCAAGGGTGACCACTTCCCCATTCATGTAAGCTGCCTTATCTGACATCATAAACGTTGCTAAATCAGCAATTTCTTCTGGTTTTCCTAATCGACCAAGTGGCACAGACTGTAATGTGCGTTTCGCTGCTTCTTCAGATTGCCATAACTTATCAGCACCGCCAGTTCTTTCAATCGGTCCCGGAGCAATCGCATTAACTCTGATACCATATTGTCTTCCCCATTCCACTGCAAGTGTTCTAGTTAAAGACAGTACTCCAGCTTTTGCTGCTGCTGAATGGACAACTCCTGGACCAGCGTCCCACGCATAGGTTGCGACCATATTAAGAATTGAACCATTTATTTTGTTATCCATCCAGTACTTCCCTACTTCTTTTGAACAATAAAATGTACCATTTAGTACGATATCAATAACGGATTTCCATCCATTAGGTGATAAATCCTCAGCACGAACGATAAAATTTCCTGCAGCATTATTTACTAGACCGTCTACTTGCCCAAAGGTATCTACCGCAAAATTTAACATTCCAGTAACATGTTCAGGTTGTCTTACATCCATTTGGAAGATGGCAATATTGTTCCCGTCTCTTGAAATTTCATCCTTTGCGTTATTTAGACGCTCTAAATCACGACCTGTAATGACAACGTTTGCACCTTCTTCTACAAACGTTTTCGCCATGTATTTCCCCATTCCATTTGAACCGCCTGTGATAATAATTGTTTTCCCCTTTAACAATTACGATTCCCCCTTTGAATGAATATTCATTCATAATTTTACCATACTTCGGAATTACTGTCTTTATTTTGGGGTAAAAATAAAAACCTCAATGGTTGCTAGCTCATTAAGGTTTGCATTTATTAAGTCTAACAAAAATACATTTCGATAATACTTTCAATCGGTACTGGTCGGCTAAAATAGTAACCTTGTGCCTTTTCACAATTTACTTCTTTTAAAATTTCCACATGATCTTTTTTCTCGACACCTTCAGCAATTACTTTCATACCTAAACTATGTGCAAGATGAATAATTGTTTTCTCTATTGCTTCATCCTTTTCATCTTGTTCAATTTCCTTAATGAAAGATTGGTCGATTTTAATAATATCAATTGGGTATCTTTTCAAATAGCTGAGAGAAGAATATCCTGTCCCAAAATCATCAATAGAAATAATAACACCCATTTTCTTTAATTCTTGTAAAATTGCAAGGGTTTCATGGATATTTGTCATTGAACTTTCGGTAATTTCAAGTTCTAAAGATTGCGGGTTCAATTCATATTTGTAAATATATTTTTTAATAGCATTAGCGAAAGCTTCTTGCTTAAATTGCTTCGATGAAATATTAACTGCAATTCGTACATCTATAAATCCGTTAATTTGCCATTCTTTTAACTGAATACATACTTGATTTAGAACCCAATCACCTATTTCTAAAATGAGACCAGATTCTTCTGCAATAGGAATGAATACACTTGGGGGAACTGAACCAAACTTTGGATTATTCCATCTCAGTAATGCTTCAAAACTGTTTATTTTCCCAGTATCTAGATCCACTTGGGGTTGATAATGAATCGATAATTCGTTTTTTTCGATTGCACGTCTAAGATGAGATTCCATCACTGCACCATTATTAGAGGTATCAAGCATTTTACTATGATAAAAACGAAATGTTGAAGGTACTCTCTCTTTTACATAACACCCCCTATAGAACCTGAGATATTCAACTCTAGCTCATCTATACAAAAAGGCTTTTTAAATAAGGCTAATACTTTATTGACAAAATATTCTGTTTTTTCGACATCCGATTGTTGTAAAAGAAAGATAAAATCATCACCATTTTGTCTATAGATTTGGCTATTAGCATCTGACAGAGTAGAAAGTCTTTGCACTACTTTCTTTAACAACTCATCTCCTTTATTGAAGCCAATAGAGTCGTTGATCTTTTTAAACCGATCTAAATCTAATAGTATTATCGCCATTTGATGACCCCGACACTTGGCAATTCTCTCTTCTTATTTAAAATGCTCCTGAAGTGCACGTTTATTCCAAATGCCTGTTAATTGATCGTGATATGACAAGTAGAAAACCGTCTTTCCCGTTTCTCCATACCTTGAGTTATCGCGCAATATTAGTTGTATTTCTTTTACTTCATCAAATTCGATAATTGGGATACTTTTTACGTATACCACTATTGTTCTACCCTCGACATTTTTAATACTACATTCGTTTAATTCTATAGGTTGCTTTTGCTCTAGTGTTTGCTCTATCAATTTCACCAGTTTTAACTTATCTTGCTTAGATACAAGTTCTAAATAAGGCAGTTTTAATAAAGCATCTTGTTTATATCCAAATATAGAAGTTGCTGCTCTATTACTTTTAATAATTTGCCCAAATTGATTAATCGTAATGACTGGATCTAAATTGTGATCCATTAGCGAACAATACGATTCGTTACTCACTACTTTAGTTAATGTCAAACAAATTACTCTGTGTTGTATCGTTGTATCTGCAATCACTCCAACATTAAAGGAATGTTGTATCGTTTTCTTACTTATTGTTATCTGCTTAGTATATGGTTCTATCTCTCCACCACTTTGTAATAGGAAATCTTCTAGATTAGTTCCCATTTGAAGTGTAAAAAAAGATGATGCAAGCACTTTATGTTCAAATGTATGTTCAAAAAAAGTTTTAAACGATTTATTAACGTATGTAATCCAGTATTGATTGTTTGAATCTTGTTCTATTAACATTGTCATGGATTCAGGATATAATCTTGAAAACTTTTGTATAAAATCTATATATTGTTGAGGACTCAATGTTGAATTATACATATAATGCCTCCATTAACAGAAGTAGTCTACTACGTATTATCATAATTGATTTTTATTCGATTGAATACAATTTTATTTATTCTTTTGTATCTTTTGGCATATTATCTATATTGAATTTTAAAAAAGTTTATTTCACGCAAAATTTTCCAAATATAGTAAGAAGACTTTCGTCATATTTACAAAAGTCTTCGTTTTTATATTATCGTTTTATTCTTCATCTATTAGGACACGGTATGCTTCTTTTAAGAAGATTTCCTGGCTGTTTATACATTTATCTCCAGCTTTTTTCTCGCTATAATAGTAAACACCATTCTCATTTTGAATGCGTGCCTTTACATTATCACGGAACTGAGTCTTCATAGATTTCATAATCCGTTTTTTTATTTCTGTATCAAAAATTGGGAATAGAATTTCTACACGTTTGATCATATTTCTTGTCATCATGTCGGCTGAAGATAAAAATAATTTGTTTTCTCCATTATGATGGAACCAATAGATACGTGCGTGTTCAAGAAAACGACCAACGATACTTATAACAGTAATATTTTCACTAATCCCTTTAATACCCGGGCGCAAACAACATATCCCGCGGATGATTAAATCTACTTTCACTCCGGCAATTGAAGCTTCATACATTTTCATAATCAATTCTTTATCAGTTAATGAATTCATTTTCGCACGTAAATGTCCTTTACCGTACTTCAAATGATAATTGATTTCGTCATCAATTAGTTTAATAAATTCAACTCTTATATCATTTGGTGACACCACAATGTGATGGAAGTTTGGCTTCTCCGTATATCCACTTAGGAAATTAAAAAAGTTCGTCGCATCAATTCCAAATTTCTTTTTCGTCGTTATAATACCCATATCCGTATAAATTTTCGCAGTTGCATCGTTATAATTCCCTGTACCTAAATGAACAAAACGCTCTATTTTACTTTGTCTTCTTCTCACAACTAGCGTGATTTTAGAATGTGTTTTTAAATTATGCATGCCATAAATAACTAGACAACCGGATTGTTCTAATTCTTTTGCCCAGTGTACATTATTTTCTTCATCAAATCGTGCTTTTAGCTCTACTAGAACTGTTACTTGCTTTCCATTTTCAGCAGCAAGCTTTAATGCTTGAATTACTGGTGAATTCCCGCTGACACGGTATAATGTTTGTTTAATGGCTAAAACACTAGGATCATTCGCTGCTTCTGTTACAAATTCCACTATAGGTGTAAAAGATTCATATGGATGATTAAAGAATATATCCTGAGTTAACGCTTTCTCAAAAATATTTTCATCCGACCCTAAATCTTGTGGAGGCTGAGGGATGAAACTTTCATATTCTAAATGCTTTCTGCCTTCACCTATAAATTTTACAAATGAAAACAGAAATGTTAAATCTAGCGGACAATCTACACTATAGACCTCCGCTTCCCAGTCTTCTAATTCGTTCAGCAGAAATTGTAGTACGCCTTTATCCATTTCTCCTGTACGAACTTCTAGACGAGAAAGAGCACCCCATTTACGCTTTTTCAATTCTTTTTCAATCTCTAAAAGTAAATCACGTGCACCTTCTTCATGAATAGTTAAATCTGCATTACGTGTTAGACGGAAAGATTGTACAGATTTAACATGATAACCATAAAACAATTTATTTATGTTTGCACTAATTATATCTTCAAGAAGTACCACTGAGATCTCATTCCCTTTAGATGGTACTTGAATAAAACGTTCTAAGACAGATGGCACTTGTACAACTGCTACTTTTTCACAGAACTCTGGTTCTACATTGTCTTGTTCCAAAAGTATTATCATATTTAGAGTTTTACTGATTAATGTTGGAAAAGGGCGATACGCATCAACTGCTACAGGTGTTAACACTGGAAAAATCGTTTCTTCGAAATATTCATTGATAAAATTAGTTTGTTCTTCATTTAGCTCTGCTATTTTGCGCGTATAAACATTCTCTTTTGGTAATAGTTGTTTCACTAATTTTTTGTAAATCGCTGTTTGTCTTGAAACAAGTGCTTGGGTTTTCTCAGAAATTCGAGCTAATTGTTCCTTTGGTGTTAAACCTGATTTATTCTCTGGTTTATGAAATCCAGCTTTCACCTGATCTTGCAACCCTGCTACACGTACCATGAAAAACTCGTCCAAATTGGAACTGAATATCGCCAAAAATTTCAATCTCTCAAGTAATGGGTTTTGTGCATCCTCAGCTTCCTGTATCACGCGTTCATTGAATGCTAGCCAACTTAATTCACGGTTGTTGTAGTATTCTGGTTTTGTAATTTCTGTATGCTTAACTTGGACTAATTCCATTATCTATCCTTCCTTTTCTATAAAGTGTATGGATACTTCCCCTTTAAAAATTCGATTTAAATGCTTTTTTTGGCGGTTAGCTTGATACATTTCAGCCATAGCATTACCTTTTGTGTAAATCTTCAGTTTTACATTATCACCCGATTGTTCCATTGCAATCGATTCGACAATATTTCGTTTCGAGGCATCTAATGCATATACAAATTTCAGTAATGCACCGATGTCACGCATTTTTTTAAACTCTTCCTTCGAAAACCACTCCATAAATGGTTCCGAATAACGGCTGAAATCATCTCTATTCTTGTATGAAGCAATTAACGCTAAACGAACACGCTGCCCATGGCTTATCCCATCAATTGAGCGATTAGACAGTAAATAAAATGTATGTTGACTAGCAGCATCAACTTCAATATACTCGCCTATATGAAACAATCTAGCGGCTTGCTTCAACATATGTAAATCTTCTGCATTATACAAAAATGCCCCTATTTTACAAACTTCAAAATAGGCCATTTCCGTTAGTTGTACAAAATGAGCTGTCTTTTCTAAAGGTTTATCAAATTCTGCAGCTAAAAATTTTGTACTCCTCTCAAAAACATTGTTTTTGTTAAAAGCTGTTGGATTGTCCTTTAGTATGCGATCAATAACAAGACCTTCACGTAATCCTTTTCTACTAAATTGAAATGTCTCACTACCCACAACATCCATCAACGCTTGAAATACTATGATCACGGGTGCAATAATATCTGCACGATCACTTGAAAGTCCATCTAGTTGCTTTAATTCTTCGTATGTCAAAGATGTTACTTCGTTGCTAATATTTGTGAAGTCTTCTTTCGTCATCTCATATTGGTGGATACCTGAAATAGGATAATCCTTTTTACGTTGATCTAGCTTTGCCATGTTACGAGCACTTCCTCCTATACCGATAACAGGCAACTGAGCACCTTTTAGCCATAGCAATGGCTCAAAGTTACTTTTTGCAAACTCATAAATCTTTTCTCCAGTTTCATTTGTCATTGTGTCACCTTGGATAAATTGTTGCTTTAAAGACACAGATCCAAATGGAAAGCTATGAGAACTCTGTAGTTCTTTATCTTTAAAATAGGTTAACTCAGTACTACCACCCCCAATATCAATTGTTATAGCTGATGGTGTTTCTAATGTATGGGCCACAGCAAAATAGCCAAAATAAGCTTCCTGCTCGCCTGATAATAACTCTATCTTTATCCCTGTATTTTTCCACATACGCTCAATAATTTCGTAACTATTTTGTGCTTGACGAATTGCAGCAGTAGCTATGGCTCTTAGATCTACTATGTGATAATCATTTAATATGTCTCTGAAAAAAAGTAATACTTCTTCAAGTTCCTGTACGCCTTCTTCAGACATTACATTATCAACTTGTAAATAATTTCTCAGACGGGCTACCGATTTAATATTTTCTACTTCCTTTAAGCCTCTTAGCGGATCATACGTATAAAGTACAAGTCGGATTGTATTAGAGCCGATATCGATAATAGCTGTTTTAAAATAAGTCATTTGGGGCACATCCTTAGAATTTTTCTTGTCTCTCTATACAACCGAGAGTAATATTGGTATTATAATGTATATTATAAATTGAATGCTCTGAATTTTCTTCTAAACACAATCAATTACAGACATTAACTTAAGTAGAAAGGCGGTATTTTATGCAAAGAGACTATTGTGATGAACAACTAGCTACTGCTATCTATACTGTAAATAGACACGCAAAAACTGCACCAGACAACAAACCTCTTTACGAGCTGAAACGCCTTGCACTTGAGAAAATGATTCTTGACAGCAGAGCGAAAAAAATCGGTTTACATTTTGTGAAAAACCCTCGTTTTAGTAAGCAACAATCATCAGTACTCATTCAATGCGCAGATTACTATTTTCATACTCTACCAAAAAAAGATGACTTTACTTCATTACCCCATCTAGGACATCTTGATGACAGCTATCGTAACCCCCAACGTAAAATGAGCTTAAACACAGCTAGAAATGTATTAAAAGACTATTTAGGAATAAAAACCCAACAAATAGTAAAAAAAGAAACGGGTAGTACTTCTAATCCTAAAAAGAAGCCTTTAGTTAATACTACAAGTTATTTCTACGGACACTAGACGCTTTTATAATGATAAAACCGGATTCCTCATTTATTAAGGTATCCGGTTTTTTGCATTCATATACTTATAAGATATACTGATCTATTTTTAAGATGAGCTCGGCAATCTCTGGTTTGCTTATTTGATCTTCAGCCCCTACTTGATCTCCTTTATGTCTTAAATCATCTGTTATTAGACTAGAGAAGATAATAACAGGTAATTTCGACAATTCGGGATGGGTTTTAATTTGTTTTGTTAAATGATGACCATCCATTTGTGGCATCTCAATGTCTGTTACGACTAATTGCACAACCTTCGAAACATCATTTTCTCTGTCTACTAAAGCAAGTAAATAATCTAAGGCGTCTTTCCCATTCTCGAAGAATTCTATATTCATATATCCTGCTTCATGCATCGTATCATGTAGTAATTTGCGAAGTAATGGTGAATCCTCCGCTATAACAATTTTCTTCTCTGAACGATTACGATCACCTAGTTTTTTTACAGACTCTACACTAATACCCGAATCAGGGTTAATATCTACCATAATCTTCTCAAAGTCCAATAGTAGCAGCATTAAATCATCTTGTTTAATTACTCCGATAACTTGCGAACCACCGCCCTGGTACATATCAGTAGGCTTTTCAATTTGATTCCATGAAATACGATGAATCATCGTCACATTATCAACATGGAAAACGACGCGTTGTCGATTAAATTCTGCAACAATATATTTTTGTTGCTCATTAAAAGCACCAGACAAACCTAAAACTTTTTTCATATCTACAACTGGTAATACTTCTCCACGTAATTGAATTATTCCTTCAACATGCGGATGAGCATGTGGTATAAATGTAACCGGAATTGGTTGTATAATTTCTTTTACTTTAATAACATTAATACCAAATTTATTGGAACCTACTTCAAACTCAACAATTTCAAGTTCGTTTGTCCCGCTCTCTAGCAAAATACCCTGACTTTTTACCATTAGATTCGCCTCCTTGAGTCACACTTTTCTTTACTTCAATTGTAACATAAAGGGTACATTACTCCTATGTGGATTTAGTGACATTCGGGCGAACTCTTATATGGATGATCAGACCAATTATAGTTAATACAATTAAAGTTGACAAAGCTATACGGCTAGCAAGCGTCCCATAGTCCCTTAGTAACAAAGTCACTGTTCCGTAAATAGCAGGACCAATAATTGATGATACTTTCCCAGAAAAAGCGAATAATCCAAAGAACTGCCCTTGCTTTTCTTTTGGGCTAAGTTCGATAATATATGTGCGAGATGTTACCCACATAGACCCTAAGGAAACGCCAAACATACTTCCCGCAATCCAGAACATCCATTGCTTTAATGCAAATACCGCGATGACAAGGGATACAATCATTAACAGAGCTACATAAGTGATCGCTCTCTTAGCACCAACACTTTTAGTAATGTATCCGAACACAAGTGAACCAATGATAGTAGAAACAGTAGATACTAAATAAAGAATGATAAATTGCCCGGAGGAAAAACCTACAATTGCAGTTGCATAGACAGCCATCATCGCAATGGTTGTTGCAATTGCATCATTTAAAAAGAAGTAGGCAATCATAAAGGTGAAAATAGCTTTATAAGCTCGCATCTCTTTAAATGTTTTTATAATTTCTTTATAGCCAGATAAGAAAGAATTAACTTTCCGTTGTGCCTTTGGAATTGGTTTATCTTTGTTAATAAAAAATAATGGTAATGAAAAAATTAAATATAATACCGCTGTAGGAATGAAAGCTCGATGGAAATCTCCATCACTAACAAATGGATAGACTAGCAAACCAACAATCGTACCTAAATAACCAACCGCTACCCCATACCCGGATATTAGAGGCATCTCTTCTTTCGTTCCTAAATCTGGCATCATTGCATCATAGAATACTAAGCTTGAATTAAAGAAGAACTTTGCTATAACAAAACTTACAACAACTAAAAACAGACTCATGGGTACTCCACCAAACGTAGTATCTGTTTGCCAGTAACTAAATACCCCCATCAAAAAAGTGAAGGTTATGGAAATTGATGCGAACCATACAATAAACCTCTTTTTCAGTCCAGTATTATCAATCCATACGCCAAAAAGCGGTGAGAATATTACTAGGAAAAGGCTCGCTATTGCATTTGCATAGGAGATAAATGTACTGGCAACTTGTTGCTTTACTTCATTCGTTCCAAGTATTTCATCCATATAAAACGGAAAAAATACCGTATTAATATTGGATGAAAAAATAGTATTCGCAAAATCATAAAATGCCCATGATAAAATAGGTAACGATAAGTATAATCCCCATGGACCTCTTAATATTGATTTCTGAGCCCCTACATTCATCATATCCCTCCTAATCTTTATAACTATTCCATATTGAAAGAAGAATGTCCTGTATTTCAAAGTGAATTTACAAAAAACTTACAATCAATCGTCGAGTTTCCTACCCAAATTATCGAACAATGTCATATACTATTTATTTCTTCATATATATGTTGATAGAATTGTTGATATTAATAATTAAAAACCGCTACTGTGAAAAATCCACAGAGCGGCTTTTAGAATAGTGTTATTTATAATAGCGAATCAATGCTTGTGTACCATTATCCTCATAACCTTTACTAGCTAATTCATCATACATTTTCTTTGCAAGTGAGAGGCCAGGTAAATCTAATTGCATGAGTTCTGCTTCTTGTAAAGCAATTTTCATATCTTTTATAAAATGCTTTACATAAAATCCAGGGGCTAAATCTTCGTTCACTATACGTGGTGCTAAATTACTTAATGACCAGGAACCAGCTGCTCCTGAAGAAATTGAAACTAGGACATCTTCTATATCAAGACCTGCCTTTTTCCCATAAGCAATTGCTTCACATACGCCAATCATATTTGTTGCGATCGCGATTTGATTGCACATTTTCGTATGCTGACCTGCACCAGCTTCTCCTTGATAAACAATATTCGTTCCAATTAGATTAAATAGCGGTGTAATTTTATTAAATATTTCACGTTCTCCACCCACCATAATCGATAGCGTTCCATTTTGTGCACCGATATCACCGCCTGAAACAGGAGCGTCTAAAGCATCCATTTGTAATGATTTTGCATGATCAGCAATTTTTTTTGCTAGAGTAGGCTGGGAAGTCGTCATATCAACGACGATTAAACCTGCTTGTCCATTTTTAAAAATTCCACTTTCATCGAAATATACTTCTTCAACATCTTGTGGGTAACCTACCATCGTGAAAACGATATTTGAATGACTGGCTACTTCACCTGCTGACTGAAACCAATTTGCTCCTAATTCAACAAGTGGTAAAGCTTTTTCCTTTGTTCTTGAATAAACATTAACAATATGACCTGCATGCAAAAAATGCTTGATAATGCTAGAACCCATTACCCCAGTACCTACAAATCCAATATTCCATTGTTCAGCCATCGTAATTTCCTCCATATTTATATATATGCTCTTTATTGTATCAGAAAATTTTCAGAATTGTATGTCTTCCCTATATTATCACATAAAAAAAAGACAGATGCGTTTGCATCTGCCAAAGAAAGGGGGAAATGAGATTGTTGCTGTGTTCATAATTATTATTTCCTTTTAACGAAATTTTAAACCTTTTATTTCGAAAAATTAGAAAATTCATCAAAAAGAAAAAAAGAGCACTAGGAATTCCCCCTAATGCTTAACATTTTCCATTGTAAAATTATAATCATTCATCTTGTCGACATTCTGAAGTTGATAAATATTTAATAAATGATCTAGCTTTTTACTTAAGCGGATGGTTTCAATATTTGAAAAACCATGTTCAATTCCAGAACGGATCATCATTTCTCTTGTAGATTCTAATTTTTTCAAGATGGAATCAGACATTTACCATCCTCCTCTCAAGCTAAATTCTGTTCATTATTATACTATTATTCCCACTTTTTCGGAGAAGAAACTTTCGACACCTTTCGACAAATTAACTCCTCGCAACATCCATGTATTGATAAATAACTTGACCTCCTTGTTTTGCCACACCTCGGAAATGTTTGAAGTCTTCTCTCTTCACTAGAACTTCTCTAAAGGCATAAAATTCATTTTTATCAACCGTGATATCTTTTCTCGTACCATTTTTCAATTCGTCTAACATATCATTATATGAATTCACTTATTAAACTTCCTTTTGTTTGAAATTTTCTTTTTTTTTAAAATAATAATAGAAAATACTTTACCTCAGACGTATTTTCGTGCAAACTGTAAAGTATTAGTAGGTGAAGGAGCTGAATTTCTATGAAAATCGCTGAAATCGGAAATATCATTGAATTTAACGACGGTCTACAAGGCATTGTTGAGAAAGTAAATGAAAACTCTGTTATCGTCAACCTTACTTATATGGAAAATTTCAACAGCCTAGAAGTTGAAGAAAAAACAGTGGTCAATCACAAACGTTATAAAATATTATACAGTAACGAAGTTTAAAAAAAATGTTCAATGCCCATTATGAATACATATGTAACATATGCGACATACTTATAGCAATTACTATTCGTTAACAGTATACTTTACTAGACATCGGGCATCTAAAACACTACAATGATTGTATTTGAGTCTGCGCCGTCCCTCAGAATCTGAAGGACGGCGTCTCTTTTGTACAAAGGCTACAAAAATGTTCAAAAAAGACTTAAAGACCTTCTTTAAATATCCAGTTGGAGGTGATTATTAATATGAAACAGCACAAGAATATATTAGTGCTTATACTTTCATTGGTATTCATATACGTTCTGCTATACTTTAGTTTCGATCAAAAAGCTGTATTCTGGTATCTATATACATTTACAATGCTAGTTGGTATGGCTTTTGCATTTGCATTTGGAAAGATTGAAGACAAAATTAAAACGTGGGAATACTTACTATTTGGGATAGGTTTTGGAACGATTACCTATGGTCTAATTGCATTAGGTTATCGTTTATTACCTTTCTTATCAGAAGAACTTCTGACAACAGTACATCAATTTATCAAAACATTCGGTCCTAGTACTTTATGGCACTATATACTACTGATTTTGATCATTGCTACCGCGGAAGAATTATTCTGGCGTGGTTATGTACAACAACAACTAAAACAGTATATGAAGATGCCTTATGCCGTTATTCTAGCTGCAATTTTATTTGCAATGTCACTTGCAGTAAGTGGCTTCTGGTTAGGCGTATTAGCTGCTTTCATAACTGGCATTATTTTTGGTTTCCTATATGAATGGAAAAAAAGTATGCCAATTATCATTGTCGCTCACCTTGTCATGATAACACTATTATTCCTATTATTACCACTATATTGATTTTTATACTATCAAAAAACCAATCGATCCAAAATCGATTGGTTTTTTTGTAATTTCTTTTAATAAGATAAATCTTTTATAGATAGACCCATTTTTTTCAATAATGCAATTGCCTGATCTTTTTCTTCAGGCGAAAGGGCATTTGTAAGCTCGTATAATTGTTCTTCATGTCTAGGGAACAATTCCTCCATAAAAGCTTCACCTTCAGGCGTAATTTCAGCATAGGTGATACGACGATCTGAAGGACAAGATATACGATTTAGGAAACCTCTTTTTTCCAATTTATCAATTACATAAGTAATTGATCCACTTGCTAAAAGGATTTTATTCCCTATTTTCTGTAATGGTTGTCGTCCTTTATGGAAAAGCAGCTCCAAAACCGCGAATTCTGTAGGATTAAGTCCATTATCTTGAAAAAATTTATTTGTGCATTCATTTATTGCTTTGTTTGCTCTCGATAAAACGATAAATAGTTTTAACGATTGTTTTATTTCCTCTGATGTCATTTCAATTCATCCTTCATATCCATTATCTTGATTAAAAGCTATTATATCGATAATGTTGAAGCTTTGTCAAAATAGACTAATGAAAAACCCATACACCCTTTTAGCTTGTGTATAGGCTTTCTGGCTTTGGTTCATACTGAGGAATTGAAGGGTCTACTCCTAAAGGCAATGTAATTTCAAAGCTTGTCCCTTTTTGTAATTCACTAGACACTTCAATTTTACCACCGTGCTCTTCAATAGTTTTCAATACGAATGGCAGACCTAGACCTGTTCCACTTTTTTTCGTAGAATAGAATGGCATGAAAATCTTTTGGATTTCTAGGTCGCTTATACCTGAACCGCAGTCTTTAATTGTCAACTTCATTTGCCCCATAAAGTCAAAAGTTTGGGTAATCGTTATATCGCCACCATCTGGCATTACTTCTATAGCATTTTTAATAAGATTTATTAGTACTTGTTTGATTTTAAAATCATCCGCATATATATATCCCGGTTCAAAATCCGGTTTATTATACACAATGTTAACGTTTTTCATTAAAGCATTTGGTAACATTAACTCAAGAACTTTAGTTACTATTCCACTTAATGATAGCATACTCTTTGTCCATTCTTTCGGTTTGGATAATACTAAAAATTCATTGAGAATCGCTTCCATTCTCTCAAGTTCACTATCAATAACTGATAAATAACGGCGATTTTCTTCAGTCGCACTTATTTTCAATAATTCGGTAAACCCTTTTAAGGATGTCATCGGATTACGTATTTCATGTGCTATACTTGCAGCAAGCTCTCCTAGAATGTTTAGTGAATCTTGATGTTCAACTTGTTGTTTTAAGTTCATCATTTCTGTGTCATCACGAATAACAGTCATGTGAAGTTCTGATGTCGTATCGTAGGTACTCATAATATTAAGATACCTAGTGTATTCATTTGCAAACTGAATATTAAAAGTATGCTCAGCTTTACCTGTCGTCAATAGCTGCTTTAAGAAATGACGAATTTCATTTGTTTCCCCATGGAATATCTCCATTAAAACAGGTATTTTATTGCCAAGAAGGATCTTTCTTGATACTTGTAATAATTCTTCGGCCTGATTATTAACTTCTACAATGATACCATTCTTATCAGTTAATATAATGCCATTTGTAGAATAATTAAACACATGATTAAATTTCTTCTCACTGTCATTCAATAAACTGAAAGTCGGCAATTCTATAGTAGATCGTTCGAATCGCACCATCATGACATTAAATTTAGTATAATGGAATCCTGTAATTCTAACTCCTTCAATTATACTATGATTTATATTTAAATTAAGTACGCATGCTGCATGCTTTTCATTGATTAATTCATGAATAAACTGTTGCCAATCTGCTTTAAAAGACTCTTCCACAATAGTTTCTAAATCTATGCTTAGATCTATTGCTAACATTTCCTTTGCAGAATCATTAATTCTAACCATTTTGCAATTAGCATCTAAAATTGTAAGCGGGTCTTTTATTTCCTTAAATAAATAGTCGAACGTTGGATTAGTACTACTCGTCATACGCTGTTTCACCGTACCTTTCGTTTACTTCTTTAACCCTATGCATCCTTTTAAAATAGTATGCAAATATAATCGAAAATAAAAAGGTCACAATTGAGACACAAACGTTTATATATAATATTCAGATTATTCCATAAAAAATAATATATAGGAATAGGTCTTTATACTTATATTGCGGAAATTTCCCAATATTGATACAATCTATAACAGTTACACATATGTTACTTTCTCATTAATAACAGCCTACATTACGCTGTTTTCCAAAGGAGTTCATAAATATGAACATAGTACTAGCTACTTTAAATGCAAAATATATCCATACTAATATTGCATTGCGCTATTTAAAATCATTTGCTAAACCCGAATTCGACCCAATTATCTCTGAATACACTATTAAAGACCCTTCTTTTAATATTGTTTCTGATATTTATCAAAAAAAACCTGATATCGTGGGCTTTAGCTGCTACATATGGAATATCGAAGAAACGATTCGCGTCATTAGAATGTTAAAAAAAGTTAGTCCTAATACGAAAATCATTCTTGGTGGTCCCGAAGTATCGTATGATGTGCATGATTGGCTACGTCGACTTAATGACGTGGATTATATCATTATGGGTGAAGGAGAATATTCTTTTAAACAGCTCCTTTTCCACTTTAATGGTGACCTACCACTTGAAGAAGTCCCAGGAATTTGTTATTTAAAAGAAGGTAAAGTCATTATTCACCCACAGCCTAAAAAAGTCGATTTACGCGAGATGCCAAGTCCTTATCGCTTTGAAGAGGACATTCCTGATATCCCAAAACGAATTTCATATATTGAAACAAGCCGTGGATGTCCATTTAGCTGTCAATTCTGCCTATCATCCATTGAAGTTGGTGTCCGTTACTTTAACCGTGAAAAGATAAAAGAAGATATTCGTTACTTAATGGAACATGGTGCTAGAACGATTAAATTCGTCGACCGTACATTTAATATTAGCCGTAGCTATGCAATGGAGATGTTCCAATTTTTAATCGATGAGCATAAGCCAGGTGTAGTTTTTCAATTTGAAATTACAGCTGATATTATGCGACCTGAAGTCATTCAATTTTTGAATGATAACGCACCTAAGGGGCTATTCCGATTTGAGATAGGCGTTCAATCAACAAATGACTTAACGAATGAACTTGTCAAACGACGACAAAATTTCGAAAAACTATCTCGTACAGTTACTATGGTTAAAGACGGTGGAAAGATTGATCAGCATTTGGACTTAATAGCTGGTTTACCTGAGGAAGATTATGTTAGTTTCCGTCAAACTTTTAATGATGTATTTGCAATGCGTCCCGAGGAGTTACAACTCGGTTTCTTAAAACTACTACGCGGTACAGGTTTACGATTGCAAGCGAAGGAATATGGTTATGAATATGTCGATATGGCACCTTATGAAATTTTCGCTAACAACTTATTAACATTTGATGACATTTTGCGTATTAAACAAGCTGAAGATGTATTAGAAAAATATTGGAATGATCACCGCATGGATCGTACGATAGAATATCTAGTATCAGAAGTATTTGAATCGCCATTCGACTTTTTCCAAGAATTCGGTACATATTGGGAAGAGCGTGCATGGTCAAGAATAGGCCATCAACTTGAAGATTTATTTAACCGTTTACTTCAATTTTTACATGACCGTGGTGGCGTAAATTTAGAAATAGTAACAAACTTAATGCAACTTGATTACTTAGCAGTCCAACAGTTCCAACCTCGTAAAATTTGGTGGGATAAACGCGTTTCCAGTGAAGAATCCAAAAAGCTTTTCCAACAGTTGCGTGAGAATCCTGCAATCGCTGGTGAGGAATTTGCCTCATTCCAATTAAATGAAAAGGAATTATATAAACATACTCTACTCGTTCCTTTCTCACTTAATTATGAAGCATTAGAAAATGGACAGCTTGCAGTACAAAGCGGTTATTTATTAACCTACTTCAGAAAAGATAATAAACCTTACTTCACAACTATTTCAAGTACTCTCATTTCTTAATAACAAAAGCAGAGCAAAAGCCATTAAAATTGGCTTTGCACTGCTTTTTTGTCTTTCGCATAATGATAACTTTATGAATCAAAAAATCGTCTGCATTTTTACTTAATGTTAGAACGTAGACGACTTTCTATGGATTATCCAATAATTACTCGCTCTTTTGGATAATGGTATTTCGATTTCTTTGCCTTCCCTCCAAGAGAATATAAGAAGGATATAAGACCAACTCGGCCAATGAACATGAGTAGCATCATGATTACTTTCCCAATTGATGATAAGTGTTCTGTCAAACCAAGCGACATACCACAAGTTCCGAATGCGGATGTAATTTCAAATACAATTTGAGTTAATGTAGCTTCCGGCTCAGTGATTAATAAAATCATCGTTGCAACAAGTACCATTGCTGCAGCTAAAATGATAACAACATATGAGCGGTACACATCCACAATATGAATTTCACGATTAAAAATCTGGATTTCTTCCTTACCCCTTGCAAAATTAATTAAAAATAAAATTGCTATTGCAAAAGTAGTTGTCCGAATCCCACCACCAACCGAACTTGGGGAAGCCCCTATAAACATTAAGAAACTTAAAAAAACATCTGTCGCTTCACTGAATTTCGTGACATCTATTGTCGTTAATCCACCTGATCGTGCTGAAATAGAATGGAACATCGCTGAGAAAAATGCTTCATGCCAGCTCATCCCTTTAAATGCATGGAATGATTCAATAATAAGTATTACGAAAGTACCGAAGAGAAATAACATTGCATAAGTAGTTGTCGTAATTTTTGTAAACAACGAGAAGCGAAAATTTCTATTTTTATTTTCTAAAAACGCTTTAAGTTCAATCAATACAGGGAAACCAATTGCCCCTAAAGTAATTAATAACATATTAATTACTTGTACAAAATAATCACCATGGAAAGGTAATAATGACATACCGGTTATATCAAAACCACCATTTGTCGTCGCAGAAATAGCCCCGAAAACACCATGTAATAATGCTTCTTTAAAATTGTCGAAATATTGCACGAAATAAAGCGTTAATACGGTAGCACCTATAAGTTCAATCGTTATTAATATTTTCACGATTTCTTTTATTAAATATACGACACCTGATATTTTCGTTTGGTTATGATCGACCATGATTAGTTGACGTTCACGCATCCCAATCTTCTTCCCGACAAGTAACCAAACAAAGGTGCCTAAAGACATAATCCCAATTGCACCTAATTGCAAAATAAGCAGTAACATAACAATACCAAAAACCGAATACGTTTCAGATATATTCGTAACTGTTAAACCGGTCACACTAACTGCACTAACTGCAGTAAATAACGAATCAAGTAACGAAACTTCTACACCTGGTTTATGTACACCTGGTAACCTTAAAAGTACAAAAGAAATAGCAATGGCTATAAAATAATATGAAACAATAGCTTGGAATGGTGTTGCACGCCGATTGATATCTTTAGTAAACCCCAAATAAATCGAATCCTTTCAATCTTGAAAGCAAGATACTCCCTATTGTATGAAAAAGTAAGAGAAAAGGAAAGTACCTAAAAATATTCTCTCTATAACTTTTCAATCTCCCCTATTCTGCCCTTTTTCTCCAAAGAAAAAACCCTATTCACCATAAATATAGAGAATAGGGTTACAACTAATTTATTCAGTTGCATCTGACTTTTTCTTATTGCGGACTCCTACAAGGTATCCACCAACTGCTAGTACAATCAGTACAATCCAGAATGTCAGTTTCCAAGCAGTTGAATGAGGGAAATGCTCTTCTAAAATCGCTACCTTTGGATGTGCTAATGTTAAAACTAATAATTTCACTCCGACCCATCCAACGATTAAAAACGCCGCCGTTTCTAAAGATGGATAAGTTTGTAGTATCTTAACAAACCATTGTGCTGCAAAACGCATAATGACTAAGCCAATAATACCACCTAAGAACATAACTGCGAACTGACCACCATTAATACCACCAACTTGTAAATTACCAATTTCAGGTAGCGTTACAGCTAAAGCTACTGCTGCAAGCATTGAATCAATAGCAAAAGCTAAATCTGCTAATTCTACTTTAAATACTGTCATCCAGAAGCCAGAACCCTGTTTTTCTTCGACCTCTTCCTCCTGATCTTTTTTCTTCCAATGATCATATAAATGTTTGAAACAGATAAATAGTAAATACGCTGCTCCTAACGCTTGAATTTGCCAAAAGTTCACTAGGAATGTAATCATAAATAGCGCAGCAAATCGTAATACAAACGCACCTAGCAAGCCGTAAAATAACGCTCTTTTCTGTTGAACAGGTGGTAAGTGTTTGACCATAACAGCCATAACAACCGCATTATCTGCGGCTAATAAACCTTCTAATACTATAAGTACTAATAGCACCCATGCATATTCCAATAATATCGCGTCCATCCAATTTCCTCCTTTTTCAAACAAAAATAAAAGACCCATGCCTAATAAAAGGCAAAGGTCTCGCTTAGCAATTTTAAAAATTCATTTGCTCTCATAACCGATGGTGGTTAAACCATGTAATGACGACTATGAGGTAGGTTTCCCTATAGCTACTCCCCTTTGACAAAATGTCAAAAGTAATTAAGTTTGTTTGTAACTCTATTATAACTAAATTATTTGGGTAAGTAAACTTTTTTCTAGGTGAAAAATTCTTTTTTAACAAAGTAACTATTATTAGTCTTATTTAATCTGAATTTGAAAGGCTTTGTTATTTTTATGCTTATTATAGAACTCTATCATCGCAGGTAGAGATTGAATAAAGTCTTTACATTGAATAGAAGAACCCGCTAAAAGTTGCTCAGCAATCCTCGTGTCAAATGATGCTTTCCACGTTAAATAGTCTAGAGTCTCATACTCAACCCCAAGTACTTTACGGACAGGTAGTATACTCATTGATTTTCTAGCAAGACTTAACGGAATACGACCTTTTGGCTTCTTACCAGTCAAAGTAAGTACCATGGCTCGATATATTTCTTGAACAGGATGCGAATTTGGATCAGTCATATGAACAGTCTTTCCTATAGCCTCGCAAAGAGTACTCAAATAAACAACACCGTTCGTTATATAATCTATAGGTACCACATTTAACCTGGCATTCGATTGACCGATGTACGGAATAATTGGGAGACATTTTAATCGATCAATCATATTCAAAAAGAAATACGGTCCATCAAATTTAACTGTTTCTCCAGTTTGTGAATGACCTCCCACGATACCAGGACGAATAATCGTTACTGGCATCGTCGCTTTTAATTCTTCTACTAATGTTTCTGCTTCGAATTTTGTTTCTTCATAGAAATTTTTAAAACTTATTGGACGAATTAATTCAGATTCTTTTAAAATGCCTTCACGGGTTCCTGCAACATATGCCGTACTAAAATACATATAACGTTGTATATTTTCTATTCGGCTAACAAATTCATTTACCATTGATGTGCCTTGAACATTTACTTTCCAGGCAGCCTCTTTTGGTACAGCCAAATCATAGATAGCAGCTAAATTCCAAACGACATCCACCTCATTCATTAATTCCTCAAGTTGATCACCGTTAATATCTAAGTTTGGTAATGTAATATCTCCTTCAATAATAACTATTTTTTTACGCGGATAATCTTTTAATATACGCTCTACTTCAGCTTCTGCTCGTTGCTTTTCCGTTATTAACACCACTGCGTACACTTTATCGTACAATTCTTGTTTAAAGGCTGTACGAACAATTTGACTAGCAATAAAACCTGGAAATCCCGTAAAAAAACCTGTAGCCACCCCATCCACCCCTTAATTACTATGTTTTTCTCTTTTTATGCAAAAAACGTGTTTCACGATCAAACAAACTGTATACAATCGGTACAATGTAGAGAGTTAAAAATGTAGAACTTACTAATCCACCGATTACAGCAATCCCCATTGGTTGATTCATTTCGGTTCCTTCACCTAAACCAATAGCTAATGGAATTAATCCTAGAATAGTCGTTAAAGCAGTCATTAATATTGGTCTTAAACGATCTCTAGCAGAAGTAACAATGGCTTCATAAGAGGGTACTCCAGCAGCCTTTCGCTGATTAATGTAATCGACAAGTACAATACCATTATTAACAACAATTCCAACTAGAACCAGAATACCAATAATGGCAGTTACCCCAATCGGTGTATTCGTTAACACTAAAGCAAGTGCGACACCAATAATCATTAATGGAACAGTGAACATAATGACAAAAGGATATTTAAATGATTCAAACTGAGCTGCCATTACGATATAAACAAGTATTACTGCTAATACAATGGCTAACAGCATATCGTTAATCGATTCATCAAACAGTTCACGATCTCCACTAAATTTAATCGTTGTACTTTCTGGAAGATTGAGCTCTTTAATTACTTTATCAACTTTTTCTCCTGCCCCAGTTAACGTTTGTGTTGACTTGTACTTCAAAATAAAGGCAACGGATGGCAGTTGGTCCGTACGTCTGATGGATACTGGCCCTTTTTTCACTTTCACTTCAGCTACATCCTGTAATTCAACAAATTCACCTGTAGCATTTCGCAATTGCAACTTTTTTAATTGCTCTATACTTTTTTTATATGCATCACCATAATTCACAACAACCGATTGTACTTCATCTTGATTTGTCAAAATTTGCGTTGCTGTGACACCTTTTGTCATTTGTTGTACGGTTTGTGCAATTTGGGCGGGTACTAAACCTAATTGTGAAGCTTTCTGTTGCTTCACATTTACTTGTATTTCTTCAACTGTATTATTGAGGTCATTTTCAACTTCGATAATATCTGAAATTCCCTCTATTTTCATCTGAATATCCTCCACTGCCTGATTAAGGCGCTTATGATTCGTGTCAGATACTCTAAATGTTAATGTATTTGGAGCAGAACCAGATGCCGTTTGCATATTAAAACTAACATCTGCCCTCTTCCCTACGTCCTTTTGCACCTCTTTTTGTATATCATCTACAAACTCAAATACAGAGCGCTTCCGTTTATCAAGGGCTACTAGTTTGACAGAAAGTTCAGCTTCATTTGCTTTAGAATTTCCCCTCGATTGTGTTTGTTGATTCCCTCCGATGAAGCTAACATAAACTGCAACGTCTTTTTCTTTTTTCAATCGATCCTCAATTAACTGAACCACTTCTTCAGTTTTAGAAAGCGCGGAACCATTTTTAAGTTTCACAGAAATTGAAAAGAACCCTTCATCAGTCGATGGCAAAAACTCCATGCCAGTACGAGTTAATCCAAAAACCGAAAGAACTAGTAAAAATAGAGTTACAACAAGCACTAAGAATCTATGTTTGATAGCCCACTCAACTGAATTTTTAAATACAATATACCGTTTGGAATTACTACGCTTTTCTTCCGTATCTTCTGGCTTTATCTTCAACATATGGCCTGCCATCATCGGTACAACTGTAAGTGCAACGACTAAAGATGCAAATAAACTAAAAGAAATAGTCAATGCAAATTCAGTGAAAATCTGACCAATTAATCCTGTTATAAAAATAACTGGTACAAACACCGCTACTGTCGTTAAGGTAGATGCCATAATTGCTATGGCTACTTCTTTCGTTCCTTCAGAAGCTGCTTGCTTAGGTGTTTTCCCCATCCCTAGATGGCGCTCAATATTCTCAATTACGACAATAGCGTTATCAACAAGCATGCCGATCCCTAAAGCTAGTGCTCCAAGCGTTAATATATTTAACGAAAAATTGGCGAAATACATAAGAACGAACGTCACAATGACAGAATACGGGATTGCAACAGCTATGATAACAGGGCTACGAATGCCTCTTAAAAAAACAAATAGAACTAACATAGCAAAAACCCCACCATAAATGAGCGATGAACCAATATTATCAATTGCTAACTTTACATAATCACCCTGATCAAATAAAATATCAGCCTTAACTCCTTCATACTGCTTTTGGGCTAAAAAAGTATTCAATGAATTTCGGAAATTCTTTGAAACTTCTGCTGTATTAGCTCCCGATTCTTGTAAGACAGACATTAAGACAGCTGGATGCTCATTTGCTCTAGTAATCGTTGCAGTTGGTTGCTCAGCCACTTTTACATTTGCAATGTCTTGTAATTTTATTTCATCCCCATTTAAAGGGTTTGTTTTTACAATAAGTGTTTTTAAATCGTTTACTGAACTTAACGTACTTAATACTCTCACTGTCAGTTGCTGTCCTTGACCCGTTTCAATCGGATCTCCAGGTAGTGAAACATTGTTACCTTGAATTGTTTGTACAATATCTGCCTGGGTTAAACCATTTTTCACAAGCTTGTCCTTATCTAATGTTATACGCATTTCTTCTATAAGAGTCCCTGAAATATTTACACTAGCAACGCCTTCAGTACGTAGTAAATCTTTCTCTAGTTTTTCTGCTAAAATGCGGACATCTTGATTGTCTCCGGTTGCTTGCAATGTCAGTTGAATAACTGGAAATTGAGCTGGATCAAACTTTAAAAATTGCGGACGATTAGCTTCTGATGGGATAGGAGTTTGATCTATACGCTGTAAAACATCCGTTTGTATTTTATTGATATCTGTCGACCAATTGAATTCAAGCATCATAAAGTTTGCGCCCTCTTGAGAAGTCGATTGAATCGATTTAATTCCCGGCAAGGTTGATAAGGTACTTTCTAAAGGTTTTGTTACCTTTTCATTTACTTCAGCTGGACTAGCTCCTGAATAATTTGTAACGACAACACCAATTGGCGGATTTAACTCAGGAATTAAAGTCACTGGAATTTTGAAAAAAGATACTGCGCCTAGAATAATCACGAGCAACATCGTCACTATCGTAAAAACTGGCCTCTTGATGGAAAAATTACTAATCTTCATTGCGCTCGCTCCTTTTTACTCATTCTTTTAATCATAGTGAATTATTACTTTAACTTCAAATGTTTTTGGATAATAATGATTTTTCCGAACTTTTATAAGACTCGCATCATACATACTATTGACATGTTTAGTATGAGTTAAATCTAATTGTTAAACTTTTAAAATTTTAGTGAATAGAATATGGAGAAAAATCTATAGCACCATTAATATTTCTCAAACAAAGCATAAAAAAAGCCGTCCCAACTAAGTAGGACGACTGCATGTGAAACTTATAATAAGCTATAAAGCTCAATATTTTCGTTTTTATCTTGGAACCAGCGCATTGCAAATTCATTTTCGAAAAGGAAGACAAGATTTTCATAACGGTCGTGTACGAGCATGCTACGAGGACCTGTCATAGATTCTTTAACGTCAGCTTCATTTTGAATCCAGCGTGCTATTTTCGAGCCCATTGGTTCCATACGAACATCTACGTTATATTCTGCTTTCATACGGTGTTCAAATACTTCAAATTGTAGTTGACCAACTGCTCCAAGTATTACTTCCTCTGTATGCAAAGTTTTGTAGTATTGGATAGCACCTTCTTGTACAAGTTGTAAGATACCTTTATGGAAGTGTTTTGATTTCATAACGTTTTTCGCTGTTACCTTCATAAACAATTCAGGTGTGAATTGTGGTAATCTTTCAAATTGGAATGTTTTTTTACCACCAACAACTGTATCACCAATTTGATAGTTACCTGTATCATAAAGACCAATAATATCTCCAGCCACAGCTTTATCAACTGTTTCACGGTCATCCGCTAAGAACTGAGTCGATTGTGTTACTTTGAATGATTTATTTGTACGTGATAAAGTCATGTTCATACCACGTTCAAATTCTCCCGATACAATACGTACAAAAGCAATACGGTCACGGTGAGCTGGGTTCATATTTGCTTGAATTTTAAATACAAAGCCTGAGAAATCTTTGTCTAAAGGTTCGATGATTTGCTCATCTTCTGTTAGACGAGGTTGTGGTGTTGGTGCAAAGTTCAAATATGTTTCTAAGAATGTTTGTACACCGAAGTTTGTTAGAGCTGACCCAAAGAATACAGGTGTTAACTCTCCTCTTGTTACACGTTCTGCTGAGAAATCATTACCAGCTTCGTTTAGAAGCATAATGTCTTCCATAGCCTGTGTGTAATATGATGTTTTCTTCATCTCATGTTCAACGGCTAACTCGCCATTTTCATCAATTGGTAAGAATCGCTCATCTTCTTCTGTGCGGAATTGCTCAATTCGTTTATTGTAGCGATCGTAAATTCCTAAGAACTCCTTACCCATACCAATCGGCCAGTTCATAGCATAAGACTCAATACCAAGAACCTCTTCAAGTTCTTCCATCAATTCAAGTGGTTCTTTACCTTGGCGATCTAATTTATTGATAAATGTAAAGATAGGAATACCGCGCATACGACAAACTTTGAATAGTTTTAGCGTTTGTGCCTCAATACCTTTTGCTGCATCCACAACCATCACAGCACTATCTACTGCCATTAACGTACGGTACGTATCTTCCGAGAAATCCGAGTGCCCTGGTGTATCCAAAATGTTAACACGGCGACCATTATAATCAAATTGCATCACTGAAGATGTTACTGAAATTCCACGTTGCTTTTCAATTTCCATCCAGTCAGAAGTAGCAAATTTGCCTGTTTTTTTCGCTTTAACTGTACCTGCATCGCGAATTGCGCCACCAAAGTACAAAAGCTTTTCTGTTATCGTTGTTTTACCAGCATCCGGGTGAGAGATGATGGCAAACGTACGACGAGATAATATATCTTGTTCAAGATTAGAACTCATTTTTCAGTCTCCTTCTATCCATTATGTTTCATCTTAAAACTAAAAATGTTAAGCCATACTGAACCGAATACAGCTGTCAATATAAGTTTTTCATTGACGGACTCTAGTCGGTGAGCGTGACGTACAATTTATTTTTTTCTATTATTGTAGTCCATTCTCCATGCGCTTATCCTGTTATACATTCTTAACCCTACTATTATAACAAAAAAGAGCATACATAGTTAGCATGCTCTTATCTAGATTGTGTTATTTTTTGACGATTAGTGATTGTCCTACATAAATCAAATCCGACTTTAAATTGTTCCAGTTTTTTAAACTTGCTACTGGTACACCGTATACTTTTCCAATTACAGATAATGAATCTCCATATTGAACGATATATTTAGAGACGTTATTAGTAGACTGACTATTTTCTATCCCCTTTGTTATTTTTTGTTTAACAAGTAGTTTTTGTCCAACTAATATTGTGTCGGATTTTAAATTATTCCAGTTTATCACATCAGAGATAGATACATTATATACTTTGCTTATAGCAGATAAAGTATTACCCTTCTGCACTGTATAATACATGTTGGTGGAGGATACTTTGTTATTTGTTAACGTATTATTATCATTATTAGTTGATTTGTCATTAGTAGCATTCGTTTTTATGCTAACGATTATTTTCTGTCCTATATAAATCATATCAGATTTTAAATTATTCCAACTTTTCAATTTCACTACTGTTGTATTGTATTTTTCCGCGATGGCAGATAAAGTATTGCCTTTTTGTATTGTATAATAGTTTATTGTTGATTGATTACTTGAGTTTGTATTTTCACCTAGATCTACATTTTCAACTTTACTGCTTTTGTTTACTATCAACTTTTGCCCTACATAAATCGTATCGGATTTTAAATTATTCCAACTTTTCAATTTTGCTACTGTTGTATTGTAATTTTTCGCGATGACTGATAAGGTATTACCTTTTTGAACTGAGTAATATTTTGTATTTTCTCCTAAACCTGCATTTTCTAATGTTTCACCTTTGCCAATTATTAATTTTTGTCCTACATAAATCATGTCGGACTTCAAATTATTCCACTTTTTCAAGTTTGCAACTGTTGTACTATGTTTTTGTGCAATTGCAGATAGCGTGTTGCCTTTTTGTACTGTATAAAAGACTGTGTTTCCTAGTGAACTATTAGAATCATTGTTATCTAGTGATTCATCTCCTGAAGAATCTCCTACAGATATCGCAGAATCATAAGCTGTTAAATTATATGTTGCAATTAAATTATTTAGTTTACTAGCATAAAGCGTGTCCGTAGCATATGTACCAGTTAAAGCGCGAGTCGCATCTTTATAAGAACTCGTACTACTTTTCCATACTTTCATATAACGAAAGGCATCCCAGGACACACCGTTTCTAATTAAATCAACATAATCTTGTAACGACTGCGTGTGAGATGGATATTTTTTAAAGTGTGCAGAAATTTGATAGTAATTCCCTTTACCATCATCTTCTAACGTTAGCATCGCTACAAACGCTCCCTGATAATTACCTTTCATGCCAAATAAATTGTAATTTGGCGCTGCACCTAAAGTACTTGTCCCATATGAACTCTCAAGAACAGCTTGTGCAATCATAACAGAAGCATATAAGTCATTATTCTTTGCTAAAGACCGAGCTATTGGTGAAATCGTCTGTATAAATGTTGGTATATTACCACTACTATAAGGTGTAACTGTTTTCACAACAGTTTGTGGTGGTACAATTTCTTCTTCATTTGTAGTTGAAATAGACTTTTGTTTTGTGTTATTTGTTAGCTCTGCTTGTCCTGTATCAATTGTATTATCTAAGGTATTTGATGCATCCACATCTTGTCCTGTTGTACCTATATCTTCTGCACTTTCAATTTCAGACACATCAGATTCTTCATTAACAGGAGGTAATGGCTGATCATTCTTTTCCATTTCCTCGACTTCTGTATTTGTTTGCACTATTAAGCCTTTATCATCATCTAAATCTGCATTTGCAACTCCAGGCAAAGCTGATGTTCCAATCACTGCAGTCATTCCGACAACTAATAAACTTTTTGCACCAATTTTTGTATCCATAATTAACGGTGCTATAAGATATCATCTTCATTAGCACCTGTCTCTCCCCCATTCAAATTAATAATCATTTATACCCAAAAACCAAATAATTAGTTAGACCTTTTATATCTAACGAGTTTTTTAACCTTTATAAAAAACTAGTTTATCACACATCATTATACCTATTTTTATATTATAACGGGATCAAAAAAACACTACAAATGTAACAAATAAATACATTTGTAGTGTTTTCGTTTTATGGTAAGCATTATTTAGTTGATGACTGGAATTTTTCGTGCGCTGCTTCTAGTGCAATCTCTGCGTCACTATGAGGATATTTTGTATTCTCAATAATCTGATAATCTTCGTGGCCTTTACCAGCGAAAATAATTAAATCTCCTGCTTCAGCCACTTCTACAGCCTTTCTCACCGCTTCTGCACGATCACCGATACATGCGTAGTTATCATGTGTCATACCTTTTTCAAGGTCAGCTAAAATACTGTCATATTCTTCATATCGTGGATCATCTGTCGTTAAAATCACGTAATCTGAAAGTGAAGCCATTTTCGCCATATCAGGTCGTTTAGATTTATCACGATTACCGCCTGTACCAATGACAAAAATCATTTTATTTTTTTTATAAGGCATAGCTGCACTGATTGCTTTTTCAATAGCGTCAGGTGTATGTGCATAATCGACGAAAATTGAGATTGGCAAATCACCTGTTGGAATCCCTTGCATACGACCTTTAACAGATTCGATTGCCTCAACTTGTTCAATAATATCTTCTAGAGCATAGCCTCTAGCATATAAAGCGGCAGTAGCTGCTAGCACATTATATATATTGAATTCTCCAAGTAAATGCATTTTAATAGGGAAAGTTCCTTCTGGAGTTTCCATATCAAAATAAGTCATATGATTATGATATTGACAGTTAACAGCTTTAAAAATGGCATCATTTTTTATACCGTAAGTCCATATTGGATATGGTGTTAATTCTTGATATCTTTCTGACCATGGATCATCAGCATTTA
Source organism: Viridibacillus sp. KH_047 (assembly GCF_057838945.1). Lineage (NCBI taxonomy): Bacteria > Bacillati > Bacillota > Bacilli > Caryophanales > Caryophanaceae > Viridibacillus > Viridibacillus sp. KH_047. Next base: position 3,415,471 of record NZ_CM174479.1, read on the forward strand.
AGACGGCGTCCTTATCTTTTTCAAGGTCTTGTCCAAGTTGGGAGAAAAGCATACCTTTTGCATTTCCGTAGTTTTCCATAGTACCGTGGAAATCTAGGTGATCATGCGTTAGATTTGTGAAAATAGCGACATCAAAATCGACACCTGCTAAGCGTCCCTCTACTAGTCCGTGTGAAGAAACTTCCATAATCATACCTCGACAACCTTCAGCTGCTGCACGGAAAATCATTTGCTGCGTACTAAGGGCGTCACTTGTAGTGTTTGCAGATTCATACATGACACCATTCAGATTAAATCCGATAGTACCAGATAAAGCTGTTTTAATGCCTAATCCATGAAGAATATCTCGAATAATAGATGTAACACTCGTTTTACCATTTGTTCCCGTTACCCCAAACATTGTCATGTCTTTAGATGGATAATCGAAGAACTTCGCTGCAAGTAAACCAAGTGCACGACTAGTATTATTTACGATTACTTGTGCTACATCACCTTCAAGCTCTAACTCGTGGTCTGCCACAATAATAATAGCACCATTTTCAACAGCTTTTTGTGCATAGTCATGACCATCTACTGTGTAACCCTTAATACAGACGAACACACTTTTCGGTTGTACACCACGAGAATCAATCGCAATATCTTTAATATTTTCTGGTAATTGACCTATTATTTTTTTTATAGGTAAACATTGTAGTAATTCGGTGGCTTGCATTATTCTGCCTCCTGTTCATCAATCATTGGAGATTTGATGTATGCTAATAATAAATTTGCTGTATGTCGAAGTGAATCGATATGTGTACGTTCATAAGCATGCGACGCTTCAATTCCTGGTCCAAATAATGCATGTCGCACATCAGCACCCGCTCTAATCGCAGCTGAAGCATCTGAGCCATAGTATGGATAAATATCTAATTTATAATCTATGTGATTGTCTTTTGCAAGTGCTACAAGCTGTCTAGTTAATGCGTAATGATATGGACCACTTGAATCTTTTGCACAGATAGAAACAGTATATTCATCAGATGCTTGTCCATCACCGATTGCTCCCATATCTACAGCAATATATTCTACCGTTTGAGATGGAATGTTTGAGTTTCCTCCATAACCTATTTCTTCATTATTAGAAATATAGAAATGTGTTGTATATGGTAATTCGATTTTTTCTGTAGTTAATTTTTCAAGTAATTTTAATAATAAAGTTGTGCTCGCTTTGTCATCTAAATGACGTGATTTTATAAAACCACTCTCAGTATATTCAAAACGTGGATCAAAAGATACGAAATCCCCTACTTCAATACCTTTTGTGCGAATATCGCTCGAACTAAATACTTTTTCATCGAGGCGAACTTCGATATGCTCTTCGTTACGAGGTAGTTTCCCTGCTTCACGATAAACATGTACTGTCGTTTCATGCATTAAAATCGTACCTCTAATTTTAACACCTTTAGCTGTATGAATTGTACAATACTCACCTTCTACAGCATTCCAGTTGAACCCTCCTACCATAGACAATTTCAAGCGTCCATTTTCTTTCACTTCTTTTACCATAGCACCTAAAGTATCAGTGTGCGCCGTTAAGAGGCGATGTCTAGAATCATCTTTACCTAAAACAGTTGCGATTATTGCACCTTTATTTGTTTTTTTATAAGATACGCCCATCTTTTCTAGTAGGCTAGACATATATTTCATAATGTCCTCTGTAAAGCCAGATGGACTAGCAATATTCACTAATTCCTTCAGTAATTCAACCGTTTCTCGTTCTTTAAAATCGCTTGTCAAATTGAAAGCCTCCCTTATTCTTTTCATCATATCAAAATATGACATTTTACGACAACGTTAAATCATGTATGATGGTATTATAACCAAATTCGAGGTGTCTTTATGAAGCACTCTACTATTTTACGCAAAAGAAATCAATTCGTACTGTTTTTATTTGCAACCGGGCTCATTATTCATGCCATTATTAGTAGCATCCATTTGATAAATTATGATGTACCTTTCCCCTTCACTGCAAGTATTTATTGTGTACTCTTACTTGTTTGTTCGGCACTGAAAATAAATGAATATGTAATGAGGATATTATTAATTATCGGATTGAATGGTTCCATCATATTATTGATCATGCAAACTAATTATATCTATCACTTAGTATTTCTTATTCTACTACTTTTTTTACTAGCAATATATCAATCACTTTGTATTAATTTATCGATGTTTATTGTTACTATCATTCAGATTATTTTACTAATTGAATATCGCTATACAATATTCCGTAATTCTATAACTGATTCAGATATTGCTCTTTTTACTATAATCTTATTTATAGTCGCTATAATAGGTTTTATGCAAACAGTTTATATCAATAAATCGTGGAAGAAAATGGAGACTCATTCAGACTCTTTAGAGAAGGCATTCTTATCAAAGGAAGCCTACTTAAATTTATTTTTTGAAAATGCGAAAGACAGTATAGCTGTTTTTGATTTAGAGAATAAAATCATTGCGGTTAATCCAGCTTTTGAGAAACTATATGGATGGAAAAAGAAAGAATGTATTGGAAAAGCTGTTCCTTTAGTGGCTCCAGAAAATATAAACTTAGCAAAAGAACGAAGCAATCACTTATTGAATGGTGGGAGCTTCGATATGCTTGAATCAAAAGATATGAAAAGAGACGGCACTTATTTTGATGCACAAATGACGTTATCTCCCATTTTTGATTATAACGGTAAAATTATTGCTACATCCGTAATCACTCGTGATATTTCATATAAAAAAGAAGCTGAAAAACTAATCATTCAGACGGAAAAGTTAAAGGCGATAGGAGAAATAGCTGCAGGTGTCGCACACGAAGTACGTAACCCAATAACTGTTATTTCTGGTTTCGTCCAAATGATGAATAACGATAAAAGTTCACCATATGCATTTTATACAAATTTAATTGAGGAAGAAATTGATCGCATTAACTTAATTATTAGTGAGTTTTTAGTTCTCTCAAAACCACATGCTATGCAACCAAAAGTATTCAAAATTGATAAAGTCATCTCAGATATCCTGACTTTATATCAGCCTGAGTTGCAATTAAAAAACATTGAACTCATACAAAATTGGAACACGAATAATATGATGATCAAAGGTGACGCCAACCAAATTAAACAAGTTATTATTAATATTATAAAAAATGCAGTAGAAGCGATTGAAAAAGAAGGTAACATAAGTATTACTATTGAAAAAACGGCCAAACAATTTTGTAGTATCTGTTTTACTGACGATGGCGGCGGCATGAAAAAAGAAGTTGTTGAACATATTTTCAAACCCTTTTATACGACAAAAACAGAGGGCACTGGTCTTGGGATGATGATTACAGAAAAAATTATTCAAGAACACGAAGGTCAAATTACAATTGATAGTGAATACGGTAAGGGTACAAGTATTACGATTAAACTTCCTTGCGTTGACGTTTAATGTACATAAAAAGCATTTCTAGGGGGTTATAAGACCTTAGAAATGCTTTTTCTTTTATCAATTATTCCCACTAATTGTATAAACAGAATACAGTCACGCAGAGTTCTAATAAACTCAATCTTTACGGAAAAGATAAGAACGCCTATCAGTCAGCACAATCGACTAATAGACGTTCTTTGCTACTCTTATCTTAATATGGTTTTTACTAATTTCACCTTCTGTTTATACGGTGGGAATAACAAATTATTTGCCAGCTTCGTTGACTTTTTCAAAATAGATTTTGGATGTGTAAAGCATTCGAAGCTTGCCTTACCATGATAAGCATTAACGCCAGAATTACCGACACCTCCAAATGGTAAATAGACACTTGCTACATGAGTTACTGTATCGTTTACACAGCCACCACCAAATGGTAATTCATCAAGGAAATATTGAATGGCTTTCTCTGTTTCAGAGAAAAAGTATGCCGCTAATGGTTTCGGATATTGTCGAATTTGATGAATAGCAACACGTAAATCATCATAAACGATAATCGGTAAAATTGGTCCAAATAGTTCATCTTCCATAGAAGGGCTATTCCACGTAATATTTTGTAGGACAGTTGGCTCCATATATAAATCATCACGATCATAGTTACCACCAAATAACACTTGGCTCTGCTCTCGATCTAATATAGTCTGTAAGCGGTCAAATTGACGTTCATTAATAATGCGACCGTAATCCGGGCTGTCTTGTGCATCTTTGCCATAAAACTTTTGGAGAGTCTTTTTCAGAATACGGATAAAAGGTACTTTCACTGACTCATGCACTAATACATAATCCGGAGCGACACATGTTTGACCAGCATTCGTAAATTTCCCCCATGCAATACGCTTCACAGCAACTTCTAAATTTGCTGTTTGGTCAACAATTGCAGGACTTTTCCCACCAAGTTCAAGCGTATGTGGCGTTAAGCGTTCTGCTGCTGCTCTCGCAATGATTTTCCCAACAGCTACACTTCCAGTAAAGAAAATATAATCAAACGAAGCATGTATCAAAGCAGTTGTTTCTTCCTTTTCTCCTTCCACTATACGCACGTAATTTTCCTGGAACGTTTCTTGAATTATTTTTTTTATAATTTCAGCAGTATGTACAGATGCTTCAGAAGGTTTTACAATCGCTGTATTGCCACCGATAATTGCCCCGATTAAAGGTTCCATTACTAACTGGAATGGATAATTGAATGGTCCAATAATAAGTACAGTCCCATATGGCTCTCGGACAATAAAACTTTTCCCTGGTTGAAAATGTAGTGGCGTTGGCACAGAAACTGGCTGTAACCATTCTTCTAAATACTTCTGCATATAGCTAATACTATCTAGCACAATCCCTACTTCAGTGGAGTACGCCTCGAATTCACTTTTTCTTAAATCTTTGTGCAGTGCTTGTAGAATTTCCTTCTCATGACTGACGATTGCAACTTTTAATTTTTTTAATTGTTCTTTACGGAATGACAAGCTTTTTGTAGCACCTGATAAGTAAAATTTCCGTTGTGCTGCTATCATTGCTTCTACATCGTGGGCAGTAAAATTCGCCATTAAAAAACCTCCAATTTATCGAAATATTTATCTAATTTTGTTCATAAGCTTGCATAAATACATCGTGATTTATCCATAATAAAAGTGTTACATAATTTCATAAGAAAAAGAGCTTTATCTGACTCAAATTGTACCATTTTCAAGAAGGTTGCTGTCAAATGTTGAAGACTTCTAAAAGGGGGAATGTTACATGTTGAAAACAGAAACATGGTGGGAATCAATCTTCACAGGGCCATTAGCACATGGCTTACATCCGCACAAACAAGAGGAATTAGAGGACGAATCTTTTTTGTTCTTTCAGTACAATGATACAGCATCGGAAGAAAATGATCAGCCATCTTGAATGAAGTGTAGCAAAGTGAGCTGTCTGCTTAAAAAGGACAGCTCCTACTTTATATATATAGCTTTAGCCATTGGATAAAAGCATTATTAACGTATGTATAATAATAGCCTACCCAAACTGTAATTGGTATAGTCATCTATTTATCACATTTTACCATTTAATTCAAATCAAATTTATTTACTACCTCGCCTTATCCTCCACAAATCAGTAAATTATTTGACACTATTTCTTTAATTTCATCTCATTATCTATGTTCCATCACCTACAATTACTATCATTCACTCCCTAAAATATCGTTCTAATGTACCCTCACAATACTACTTACTAACTCCACAAAATTCTATTTTAATCATATATTACCTCCAAAATCCCAGTTTTTTATTCCCTATTTTTAATCAAAAAACTATTGATACTTTCAAATTTATTGCTAGAACCTTTTCAAAAGGGGTATGCAATTAGAAAGAGTTTATTACTCTTACTCTTTTTCTTTTTAACACAGGAGGACTGTCATGAAAAATATTTGGGAAATTTATAAGCGGGATATTAGAAGTATTTTCTCTAACTGGGTAGCCGCGGTAATATTAGGTGGGCTTATTATTTTGCCTTCATTATATGCATGGTTGAATATTGCAGCTTCATGGGATCCTTATGCGAAAACCTCTCAAATCCCCGTCGGTATTGTAAATGAAGACAGAGGTGCAAAGATACAAAACCAACATATTGATGCCGGAGAAGAGCTAGTTGCAACGTTACATAAAAATCATGATATGGATTGGCAATTTACAAATCGTAAAACAGCTATGGAAAAAGTTCGAAACGGTGATTTTTTTGCGGTAATCATTATTCCAGAGAATTTCTCTAAAGAACTCGCTACAGTTGCTTCAGGTAAGCCACGAAAAGCCAAAATAGAATATTATGTTAACGAAAAAATCAACTCAATTGCTCCAAAAATCACAAGCAAAGGTGCCAGTGTACTCGCTGAAGAAATGAGTAGTAAATTTATTGGTACAGTAAACGGTACAATCTTTGAGATGTTCAATCGAATTGGAATAGAAATGCAAAACAACTTACCTGATATCAAAAAATTCAAAGATTATGTTTTTACATTAGAAAAAGATTTGCCGGGCATTCATACCGAATTGAGGAATGCACAAAAAGATGCCAATTCTGCAAGTTCTCAGATTGGAGATGCTCAAAATGAAATTCCACATGTAAAAAAACTAACAGAAGAAGGATTAAATACAATAGAGAACACATTGACCTTCTTAACACAAGCTGAAAATCGCCTCAATAATATGAGTCCGAAAATTAAAGAAGATTTACAATCAGTCCAGAAAATTTCAACTGATGCAAATACATTGTTAAAACAACTAAAAAATACAAAGATTGATTTTACTGAGGTAAATAATGCAAAAGAAACGTTAGACAATCAAGTTACATCTGCTATTGATAAAGTATCTAACGTTGAACAAGCATTGGCGGATTTAAAGCAATTCAACGATGACAACAACATTCAAGATCAATCACAACTACTCTCATCGGCAATTGAGCGTACAAAAAATTTAAAAGCTTTATTAGTAGAAGCACAAACAAATGCCCGCAATGTAAACGAAGTACTTGCTGGTAAAGAACATGATGTTGCTGATGCCATAGACTCATTGCAAACTATCGCACAAAACACTTCTGTCGAGCTCGACAGCTTCATCAAAGAATATGCACAATCTATTGAACCAACTGTTTTTAAAGCTATTAATGATGCCCAAAAAACGTTATCTACTGCAAAGGGTAAGCTGACTATAATCCAAACCCAATTGCCCGAAGTTGTGCGTATCATTAATAATACCGATGGCTACATCTCAGAGGTGAAATCTGGTCTCAATACAGCGCTTGCTCAATATCCTTATGTGAATACCAAAGTTAAAGAACTTGCTAACAAAATCCGGGACTTCGAAAAAGAAACAGATTTAAATAGCGTCATTCAATTACTTATTAACGATCCTAATGCGGAGAAATCATTCTTTGAGCAGCCTATTAAACTAAACGAAAATGCCATCTTCCCTATCAAAAATTACGGAACAGGTATGACGCCTTTCTATACTGTTTTATCTATTTGGGTTGGTTGCCTACTTTTAATTTCACTACTTTCAGTAGGAGGGAAAAATGAAGAAGATTTCACCACTCGACAAGTATATTTTGGGAAACTACTTACATTTTGGACCATTGGCATACTCCAAACACTAATCATTACTATGGGTGACCTTTTCATTCTTAAAGTGTCTGCACATAATCCTGTATGGTTCGTCCTATTTTGCCTATTCATCAGTCTCGTATTTATGAGCGTTGTCTACACTTTAGTTTCTGTTTTCGGAGATGTCGGAAAAGCACTTGCAATCGTGTTGCTTGTACTTCAACTAGCAGGCTCAGGCGGTACTTATCCCGTGGTTTTACTGCCAAAGTTCTTCCAGGTGATTAACCCATACTTACCTTTCACATACGCTATAGAAATGGCTCGAGAAGCTATAGGTGGGATTATTTGGAGCAAAATATTAATGGATGTCCTCATACTTGGCATAGTTCTCATAGGTGTTCTGTTATTCGGCACCATCCTCAAAAAACGTTTAAATGTCATTACCTCACGTATGCTACTCAAATCCAGAAAATCAGGGTTATTTCATTAAAAAAAGGCTAGTTTGGTTTTATTGACCAAACTAGCCTCTTCTATTTTATTGTTGAAAACAATGATTGACTTTTACTGTTTGCCATCTTATGATATTAAGTAATTCTTACATAAATCTAAGAATTAGAATTTCTCCCGATTCCTTAGCTCAGCTGGGAGAGCGCCACCTTGACAGGGTGGAGGTCGCTGGTTCGAGCCCAGTAGGAATCATACAAAGCGTTATATATCAACAGTTTAAAGGGTTATAGTTGCTATGTCAAAATGTTTAGAAGACCACCACCCTCAGAGCATGGATAGCTTACACCCTCGCACTAGATTGTTCGATATATTAAGCTATAAAGAAAGAAGAAGAGCGGTCAAATGACCGCTCTTCTTTTCATATCATCTTATTAATTTTTATCTATTCTTAGTTTGAAACTTGATGAGGAGAAGTATGAAACTTTTCTGGAAGGTACTATATATGACATTTTAAGTAACAACAAAATTGAAAGAGAATCCTTACAAATCCAGATTACAGAAACTTTAACGCCCGATTGTTGAACAAAAGTTAAACAACGCTCTTCAACTAATCTGCCCCGTTAGTTCAATAAAGAAAAAAAGAGCAGTATATGCAACTCAATGATCTTCAAGTAAAGCACCCGTTAGTTTAATAAGAACCCAGTAATTTTAATTCGAAAACGATTATTATTGCTGTTAGAATTAAAAACATTTCAGTTAAAGTTAAAATAGATTGTTTTGGATATTGTGTATATTTCCACTCAAAAAATGCTCTTACCATATAATCCAATAACATTAAAACGATTGCTGCAATTAAAATAAGGTAAGTTAAATCTTCAAAATAAAACATCAGAACAAAAGATAGAAGTATTAGAGTAATCACAGAAAAAATTTTCAAACCATTATCAATTTTTCGATGTAACTCGTTTATGTGATTATAGGAAAAAAAATCTTTTTTTACTTTCTCAATATTGAGTAGCTTCCTCAGAAGAAGCTTAACTATTGAAATAAGGATAAAAACAATTAACGCAATCAAACCAAATTTTATCCAGAACACACAACTCCTCCTATTCCATTAACCTGCCCCGTTAGTTGAAGAAGCACCATCTCTTTTATTACACATTATTGACACGTTGCTTCTTAACTACATGCTCCCATTCATCAATTATTTAAAACGCATAATTAAACATCCTCTGTAAAGACTAAATTGAGGAGGTGAAATCCATGCCAAACAACAAAAAATCACATGAAAGATTTGGGACTGATGGTGACCAAGTTAAACAAATAATCCAACATAATGAAGATGAAAAACGACAAGCATCTGGTTCGAATTCTAATGTGGAATTCGGAAATGAGACTGATATTAAAGAAATTAATCAGAAAATCCGACAAGCTAAAACGAAAAATAAATAGTTACCAATCACAACCGGCAACTTTTATGCCGGTTGTGATTTCTTACTGCACATTTTCTACATATTATGCAGTAATTTTTAGCAACCTCTAAAATAGAATATCCATCATTCCATTTAAATAATTTCCAGAATATTCAAATTACAGTTATAATACTAGTTAGTATAAAACGTCTATTTCTGTGAGAAATAGACGTTAAGTAAATTAATTAATAGGTTTACAACAAAGATTTCCTTCACCTATTTCAAGAGCTGATTTTAAGCTACTTAAAACACTAGACCAGGCCATTTCGTTCCATTTAAAAGCTTCTGACCAACTTATTTATAATTCATCTTAGTTAATCTAACTTAGTTACTGCACATTTTCTTTCAAATGCGACATAAAAAATTCCCTTCTCTTATTGAACTAAACTGCCCCTTTAGTTGAATAAGAAAAAAGAGCTGTCTGAACAGCTCAAAAATCTTGTACTAAAGACCCCGTTAGTACAATAAGTTTAAATTTAGGCAAACAAAGGATAATTATGTATAAAAAATTATTTTGACGGTTAGATCATATCTATAATAATTCCGTTGTCTTTATCATAACCGCCCTCAATAAACGTTTTTTTTGCAGCTTTCCCAATCACGTAAGTAGTTGAAGCGTCAAACGCTCCACCAACCACACCCCCTATTAATGGCACCATCTTCCCTAAATTAATAGCACCTTTTTCACCAAACTTTGTTACTAATCTAAAACCAACTTTCTGGTTAATTTGTGTGATAACCTCACCTGGTATTCTTTTAATTTGTGCTTCACCGATCTTCGAAGCAATTTTAATACCACTTTGTTTTACTAGTTCGGATGCGGATTGTCCTGTTAAACACGCATATATAAAAGTTTGTACTTGGTCATCCTTTAAATCGTATCCACGAATATGAGCAATTGCTGCTATCATTCGCATTTGCATATACATTACAGAAGCAAGATTGGTAGGTATAGCAATAGGCGTAACAACGATTCCACCTAGTCCAGCTGCAAATCCATTTGCACCCGTTTTTCCTTGTTGCCAACGGATTAAACTTTTGATTGCTTTATCATTCGATGAGTGTTTCGACGTATAGCTATTTGAAAGCTCATATACTGAATCTGTACCGGGTATCCCGTTTAAGGCCTTTTCATATGTCCAATCTAAAATTTTTTGCACATTACCTTCATTAAGTCCCATATGTATTTCCTCCTATTTTTTGCTGAAAATAATCTCTATAAATCTATTCTACCTAACATTGGTAATAATTAACTATAATTATTAAACAAAAATATTAAATCGGTATAATGTTAAAAAATATGTACTAACAAGTTCTGAGTATTCACTAATAACTGCTTATTGAACTAAACTGCCCCGTTAGTTTAAGTGTAACATTTCACAATAGATCGCCGAAATATACTTGATGTTATGGACGTAAAAATGGACCATCAAAATGATGGTCCATTTTTAACTAAAGCACCCGTTCGTATTATAAGGTCAGCCAGAGAAATCTGGTTGACTATTTTTTATTCAATTTATAGATTGATAGTAGCCGGAGTAGAACGGAAGCACCCGTGGGATTTAATCCCGACAACTAAACAGTTCGCCCTCTACTTGTTAACACATGATTAGGCTGGTTGGGACATAGTGATCCCGTATAACAAGCGAAGATATGAATAACAAGCTAGATAGAGGTTACCGGTCAATACACTACATGAGGAGGAGATAAACTATGAATCCAGTAGTTGGTCTGGATGTCGCCAAAGGTGAAAGTCAGGTTCAAATGTTCTTGGATAAAAAAATGCCCTATAAAAACAGTGTGAAGATTGAACATACGGTGGAAGGACTTGAAGAGTTACACTCTTATTTACTAGATTTAGAGCGTCAAACAGGATTAAAACCACCTGTTGTTTTGGAATCAACTGGCCATTATCATGCCTCAGTTGTACAGTTTTTAGAAACTAGAGAATACATTGTCATTATCGTCAATCCGCTCGTTTCATATCGAGCGAAAAGCTCTAGTTTACGAAAAACTAAAACAGATGCCATTGATGCCTATCACTTAGGTGAACTGTATTACAAAGAGGATTTAGAGCCTCAGAAAAAGCGTGGTATTCAGCTTTTAAACCTTAGGCATCTGACAAGGCAACACGAAAATATGACGGGAATTATGGTTCAAACAAAGCTACAATTCCAAGCTATATTAGATCAAGTTTTCCCTGAGTATAAAGGAGTTTTTGGTGATTTATACGCTGAGATTTCATTAAGGACTTTACAGTCCTTCCCTACATCTGAATCAGTACTAAATACAAGTGTAGAAGAGATTGCACAATTTATTGATAAGCATTGTAAAGCACGTTCGTATAAGTGGGCGTACGAAAGAGCTGAGCGATTAATCGCAGCTGCAGAACGTAACCCATTTCAGTCAACGCTTTATCAAAGCCTTCTTGTCAGTCTGAATATGTATATTGATTTACTTCAAGCGTACCGCCAACAACTTTCTACGTTAGAGCGTGAGATTGATCAATTGGCGGCACAACTCGAAGAATATGAATTAATCCAGTCACTTCCCGGTATAGGTGAAAAAATCGCAGCCACGATACTTTCAGAAATTGGGGAAATTGAGCGGTTTAATCATCCGAAAAAGTTAGTAGCCTTTGCGGGACTAGACCCAAGTGTGTTCGAATCAGGTCGCTTTAAAGGCACGAAAAATCACATTACCAAACGCGGCTCAGCTAGACTTCGCCACATGCTTTACACAGCCGTTCGTTGTTCAATTCGAGATAGCCGTAAAAAGAAAACAACAGATGAAACCATTGCACGAAATAAACGATTACGAGCCTTCTACGATTTAAAACGCGAAGAAGGTAAGCCGTATAAAGTAGCTATTATTGCTTGTGCTAATAAGCTTTTACACTGGATTTATGCGATTTTAAAAACGAAAACACCGTTCCAAGTAACTATTTAGCTACAGTATTTTCAAATAGAACAAAAACCTTCCACATTAATGAGGAGGGTTATTTGTGTTGTGCATTTTTAGTATAACATGAAGTGTTTTTCGATTAAAAATATTTTACTTGACTTTCTATTAGCTGGTTTAGTTGAAGAGTAATTACATATCATTTATCTGAAAAGTTATTTGCCTCATTTTTAATCCTTGATATTACTCCGTCTATATTAAACTCTGTAGGTATATCACCATATCGTAATTCATCAATCATTTCACTTATTTCATACCACCAAATCAAATCATCTGGATAATGTAAATCCGAAACAATCCGAAAAATCATATAAGCTAAATCAAATGTCACTGAATCGTTATTTGCTTGTATTATTTTATTAGCTAAATCACCTATATAGGCTCTAGCACACATCTCAAAAGTTGGTTTATGTATTTCCAACTCATTTAAAGCTCTATTAAAATAAACTTCCACTTCGAAAATATTTTCACCAAATGAAAATGAAGAAATTATATCTACGGATGGTGAAGACACATCGTTTTCTATTAAGTTATGGGACCAATTTACATAGTCCTCAGTCGAAACAGTTCTCTTATGTATTTTATAAAATAATGCATTTGTTTGCACTTTATCAACCACCTTATAGGTTCTTTTCCTACAACTAGATTATAACCCTTATTGAACTAACCTGCCCCGTTAGTTGAATAAAAAAAAGGCTCTACTCAATATTGAAGTAAAGCCACAAGATGAATCTGGGAACGAAGAATTGAAGAAAAAGAAAAGTGTAATGGATCGACTATTCGGTTGATTAATAACTGAAAAGAGCCAATCCCTTGATAGATCTTGGATAGGATTTCTTGCTTGGTTTCTGTCAAAAATAGTCATTTTTATATAAATGAAAATAGTTCCATGGCCTATCGTAATGCAAATTTTTACATGGTAAAATTTAGCTGAAAGGAGTTGTTATAATGAAAAAATTATTAAATATTGGAATGATGTTTACTCTTGTCGTTGGTCTGTTTTTTGCAATTACACCAATAAATAAAGCGTTTGCTCTTTCTTATGATGGTTCAGATCCTGTTTCAACAGGTTGTGCAAATGGTGCAATCACCACATCTTCTAGTAAAATTAGTGACAGACACGGTAATATTTATGGAAAAGTGGAGCTAAAATGGAGTGGGAAGTGTAGCACATCTTGGGGTAAAATAACGCTTAATCATACCGCTCCGTACGATAACGGCGCTTACTATGCGAGTGCAAGGGTGTATAGTTACACTAGTAGTGGTACTAAGAGAAAAGAGTATACTTGTAAGAATGGTAACGGGTCGATAATGAAAGGTCAAACCTCCTGTTATACCGCTCAAGTGTATAATGGTACTGGGTATAAAGCAAAAGCTAAAGGGTGGATTAATTGGGATATAGGCGCAGGAATGACTGGTTGGTACTAATCTGAGAAGAAATTTTGCGTCCTTCAGCAAAATGAAATTTAGAAATTACAACTCTGGTAATCCATATATATTTTGTCTTAATGCATAATCGGACGCTTTAATTGAACAAACAGCTAAAAGGATCTTCTAACTGAAGATCCTTTTTCAGTACCGATAACATCCAATTATGTTATCGCCTTTGAAGTCTTCAAAAGTATTTTCTTCTCCTGTTCTATTCTGCACAGTTATTTTTTGCCCTATCATTTCATTTACACAACCCGAACTAACTAACAGAACACCCAGTACAGAAAGAAGTCATAGTATTTTTTTCAAGCAGCTATGCCCCCTTTATTATTATTTTCTTATTGTACTAAACTACCTCTTTAGTTCAATAAAAAAAGAGCTGTCTGAACAGCTCAACAATCCTCCACTAAAGCACCCGTTAGTTTAAGTGAGAACCTTCACAAAGATGCTTATTTAATTGTATTTTAAATGTTTTTAAACGACTTTAATGTTAATAGAACAAGCTTTATTATCTCTCTACATAACATTTAAAAATTTCGGATTTAAATTGTTTTTCTTTAGAATATTATAAAAGATTGTCCCTACTTCTTCACTTCGAGAATTTTATCATATATATATTCCAAGTAAAATTTAAAGCACATTCTCTTGCTTAAAAGATCAATTTAATTAGGAATATTCTTTGTAATACAGTGTATACCACCACCTAAAATATTAAGTGCTGTTGTATTTATCGTAATTACTTTTCTATCCGGGAAAATAGTTTCTAAAACTTTCTTGGCTTGCTCATCTTTTTCCTTAATTTTTTCTGGTAAACCTTCTTTCCAATAACTTTGACCTAACACAATACCATTTACAATAAGGAAATTACAATAACTAAGAGCTGGCTGCATTTTAGTTTTTCCACTTGGGAATGGAGAACCGTCTCTTAATGTATCAGTTGTACCATCTAGTTCTTTACACCACTGCCATAGGTCATATATTTCATCTCCTGATTCTGCAGTTATATACATCGGTTCTGGACAAGGCATACGTACTATTTTAAATTTTTCACCGTTAATATCTGTAGCATTTTTTACCACTTCATATGCCTTATCTAAACATTCTTTTGTAATTCGAGCAGAATTTAGTTTCTCAGCTTCTTCTTCACTTACCTCTGCTAGTAAAATAGTATTTTCATTTACAAAACGACACATTTCATCAATATGACCATTTGCAGATGCACTACGATATACGGGTTCTCCATCCACAACATCTAATATTCCATCTAACATTTCCTCATCATCAAAAGTAGCATGTGGAATCCAAATTACCTTTTCAAGATTGAATAATCTCTTAAATTCATCCTCAACTTGTTCTTTAGAATATTGAGGGTTACGTTTTCTCACTTCAGTATCCTCAATTGTCAAAAGCACTCCATTTCCATTGAATTCTCTATCTCCTCCCTCAGAAATAAGGTCGGAATTTACTATGTCATAACATCCAAGTTCAATTGCCTGATGTGGTGCTATCTTAGCTGTCTCAAAAGAAGTTGGTTCCTTGTCATCTGTCAACCCATACTGATTAAATTTAAAATTTACAAGACGCATGTTACCGTTGTCGTCTATAAGAATATCAGCACCATAATCACGAGCCCAATAACTTTCATCGGCAAATTGAGTAAACTGAACGCAATCTATATTTATTCCAGCGTTTGATAGTGTTTCTTTACAAGTTGTAATTGTTCCCTCTACACCACAGTTTACATATACTTCAACTTCACCAACAAGATTCTTTATAACCTCGACAAAAACATCGTGAACATTATATTCTTTGGCTGAATACGCATCTGCAGGCCAACAAAGCATAACTGCTTTCTGCTTCTCAAATTCTCCAGCATATCTAAAAGCCTTTTCATTTTTATTATTCATTTTTCTATCTCCATTTCATAAATTTAATGTTTTATACTTCTACTTGAAGTTTAAGTTCATTCATATTCCTTATAATAAGGTGTAGTGTTACACTACAGTCAATAGGAGGGGTATTATGAGTGAAAATAAAAAACTTCATTTTACAACGGGTGAATTTGCAAAACTTGTCGGTGTTTCAAAATATACACTTTTTCACTATGATAAGTTTGGAATTTTTTCTCCTGAATTAAAAGATGAGAATGATTATAGATACTATTCTACTTTTCAAGTTGAACCATTCTTTGTTATATCTTCACTAAAAGAATTAGGAATGCCATTAAAAGAAATTAATAGTTATTTAGACGGAAGAAATCCAGAAAAACTAATATCTCTTTTAAATACACAGAATGAAAAAATTGATAAGGAAATCAATAGACTTATTGCCATAAAAGAAGTGATTTCACAAAAAATAAAAACTACTCAGTCTCTATTTAATATAAATACTGAAAAAATTTTTATATCAACAGAAAAAAAGGAATTGCTGTTTCTTACAAATGTAATTCCCAATTCAGATCAGCGAAGTATAGCTGTATCTTTTGCAAATCATATAAAACGTTGTGATGAGCACAATATTGCTTCTCGCTTTTCTGTAGGGCAAATGATCAATCTTAAAAATATATGTAAAGGCTATTATGATTCATATAGCTATTTTTATACAAAAATTTCATCACCATTGCCAAACGCTAATGTTTATTTAAAAAAAGAAGGTGACTACTTAACTGCTTACCATACAACTGGTTATGACTCAATAGAAGAAACCTATTTAAAAATGCTTGGATTTGCCAATGAAAATAAGTTGTTTTTAGATAACTATTTTTTTGAAGATGTCATTTTAGATGAATTATCGGTGACTGGATATGAACACTTTGTTATAAAAATTTCTATTTTAATTGGGGACTCTCACTAACATATCAGAAATTTTGTACGCTAAGGTAGTTTTAATGGATATATTGACCTCCGCTACCTATCGAAGAGCGGGATATATCTATACGGCTGATAAACTACTATAACTTCAGTTACACAATGAGAGGAAAATTTCTGTAGAAATACTCTAAAATGAAGTGAATCTTTTAGAAAATGGGGAAATTATTTGGTTGAGGAAGTAAAAGGACACTAAAGTTGTTCTGTTGCTATATAAATAGCTATTTATTCTTCAGGTAACGGGATCGAAATAATAAGAGAACATAATTCTTCTTTAAACAATTCAAATGTAAACAACACCGTTCATCTTTAATATGAACGGTGTTGATTACTCTTGTTATTATAGTAAAGGCATATATGTATCGACCACAAAGGCAAGTGCCTTTTCCTGACGCTGTTGAAGCTTCCTGATAAAATCCGTCAATTGCTCAACCCCCTTCATTTTTAACAACGAAAAAAATTAAAAACACTCTCGGAAAAATGAAAAAATGAAAAAAAGACCACAATTAATATATTTGGTCTTCTAAAAATTATATATTGAAAGAATTAACTGTTACTAGCATTTTTCTTTAGATGTGGAACATAATTATGATTTTCGTTATTCAACTAAACTGCCCCGTTAGTTCAATAAGAAAAAAGAGCTGCATATGCAACTCAATGATCTTCAAGTAAAGCCCCCCGTTAGTTGAATAAGAAAAACAATATTTATTACTTCTATTCGTTAATATTAAGTATCTTATAATAGGCAAAAATGATGGTCGTGAGACCAATCCCAAAAAGGATACTTCCAGCAGCCAAGAAATTATTTGTAAAACCTTCAAGTACAACAAGGTATGTTGAATTTTCTACTACATCTTGTTTAAATATCCAATTTTCAGCAACTGATAATCCAAAGTTAACACTGAAAAATAACAATATAAAACCAATTGCAGTTATTAAAGAACCTAAAGCAACTAGACCTATAAATTTATTTTTTGTCATTATTCTTCCTCCAATCTCTTCTTAAACTAACCTGCCCCGTTAGTTCCATAAGAAAAAGCTACCTTAAAGACAGCTCCAATCTTCAGCTAACGCACCCATTAGTTGAATGGCGTAGAGAGTAAAAAATCAAGTATTAATGTTTATTTTGCTCATCTAACTTTTGTAAAATAGTGTCTAATTTTTGGTTAATTATCTGTTTTTCTTTAGTTGAATCTTTTAATCGTTTAAAAGCAATAAAAATAATAGCAATAACTAAAATAAGAAAGACAAAATATATTAAAGTCACTATAACATCGCCAATATTCACACTCACAAAAAAACACCCCCTAAATTCATTTAATCACTTCTCTATACTAATATAATAACAAAAAGTTACGATCTTCTAAATAGGTTAGCAATCCTTATTCAAGTAAACTGCTTCTTTAGTTGAATAAGGAAAAGGAGCCGTCTGAACAGCTCGACCATCTTCCACTAAACCACCCGTTAGCTTAACAAGACGTAACTGGGATATATTTATAATTCTCACAGTAAAATAAGTCATTGTCCCAAAAAACCTCATTCACCTATTTATTCATTTTTATGTTGTTTCAACCTCTCTTTTATATACTAAAAAACTCCCTATATAGAATTGTTAAAATCACCATAACCATTATTTAATGTATTAATAATCATTTTTAATACAAAATATGAAGGAATAAATAATATCTTAGGGAGTGTGTTGATTAATGGGCGTTATGGATAATCCAAAAAAAGATCCTATGCATTATGGTGAAGTAATGGGTTCCTGGTCATTTGTTGCAGCAAACAATGGACTAATAAGTGGATATGAGACATTTGTTAATCATGTTGGAGATAAAGACCTGAAAAAGCTACTCACACAAGTTATAGAAATGATGCAATCACATAATAAAGAGGTTGTGGAACTATTAAAAAACAACGGTATTGTTCCTCCACCTGCATTACCAAGTCGCCCAAAAGCAACGACTGAAGATATTCCTGTTGGTGCAAGATTTGAGGATGTTGAAATAAGTGCAACAGTTGCTGTAAATGTTGGACAAGGTTTAGTGTCATGTAGCCAAGTAATGGGGCAATGTTTACGTGAGGATATTGCTAGGATGTTCGGTAAATTCCATACAGAATGGGCACTATTTGGAGCGAAACTTTTAAAACTAAACAAAGAAAAAGGTTGGATTGTTCCACCACCTCTTCACACAGATGTTCCAGAATAATAACGTAAAATAACGTAACTGTATTTTGAATGGTAAAGGGACCAATTAGAAGGTCCCTTTTGTTTTGTTATTCTTGTTTAAGGTTTCAGTATAACTTTAATACATTTAAATCACCCTTAATTAATTTTTTGTATTCTTTTACCCATGTCTATTCGTACTATCCTTATTCAAGTAAACTGCCCCGTTAGTTGAATAAAGAAAAAAGAGCTACCTAAGCATCAATGATCATTAATTAGCGCCCCCATTTGTGAAAATGTGTACCCATCGCTGGATGCCCCATAATCAGGATTAAGCCATTGTATAAATTCACTTAAAGCGGTTAATCTCGCTGTAATAATGCGCCATTTTGTTTATCGTATATTTTATAATGTATACCAAAATCAGAACCTTCATAATAGGTAACTTCGCAATACGCCTTTGTTAATGAACCTTTGTCCCAATGATTTGGAGGCACACTAAAAAACACATCCTCTGAAAACGTAATATCTAAATAAGAACTTTTTGTAGTGCTCCAGTATTCAACTGAACACGCACCCTTTACTGTGTCGTGATCTCCCTTTAAAATCTTAGGCATCACCGTTAGGGCATCCCAAAATATGACGAGAGATAATAGGGCACTTAATAAGAGTCCAAGCTGGATTCCATAGTATTTAATATGCGGTAAAGGTTTCTTTTTTCGAGTCTTTCTCATATACACAATACCTGCTATACATAAAACAAAGCCTAAAATCGTTAATGAAAATGCACCTAGTAGTTCCATCATTTCACTTTCACCTACTCTGTCTATCGTGTTAATTCTACATCAATTTTAGTAGTGTAGTGCTCTAACTTCCTTCAATAGTTGAAAAGCAACAAGCTTTGAGAAAACAGCCTTTATCTATTATCAATAGTTTACTCATTATTGCTATATATTTAATATTGCATATAAAAAGACTACTGAAAATTGAAATTCAGTAGTCTTTAGTGCCCTAATAGGCCTCTATCACTTGTGTAGTCTTTCCATAATTTCTTGGAGTTAAGCGATTAGTTGTAATATCCAAAAATAATCCAGGATCATTTCTATTATTAGAATACTTGTGGATTATGAGATCTTTTCTAGAATTAGAATCAAACTTTGAAAATGATTCATGATATTTATAGTCTAATAAACCTTTCTCTTTAAAAACCGCGCTTACTTTATCAGATTTATACACATTTGCATACTCTAATCCTGTGAAGCGAACTAAATCCTTATAGGTTAAGTATTCATCATTGAACATATTATAAAATAGAATCATCGACATTTTCTCAAGAATCCAACACCCATCAAAAAAAATATCTTCTTTCTCTTTTACATGCATCGTTAATAATACATCTTCCTCCTGACTTCCCTCTAGTTCTCTCATAATCTCCTCTAGGTTATCAATTGTTCCTTGGGTGATTAAGTAGGTTATATATTTAAGATTTTCTTGCGGCGAGATCACTACCAATGCCTTTACATATGCCCCTCTCCTCTTATTCTTAATTACATTAAGAAACTGTGTCCCTACACTTTTTATCAAATTATTAGTTGTAACTTGAATTTTGTACAGAGTAATAGTTGAACTATCCATAAAGTTAGTTCTGAATAAACGTTTAAAAGCTGTAATTGCTGCTCCTATTCTATCTGATTCATAAGTGAATTTGTTTAGCTCTCTTGAAGACTCGTAATCAACAACATAGACTACATTTTTACAGTCAATTAATTTACTATAAATCATTGATTATCTTCTCCCCCTAACCATTTAACAAACACTTCTTTGGAAACTTTAATTCTACGCCCAATCGTTACTACATGGAATGCACCAGAGTGAACAAGTTCATATGCTTGTTGTCGACCGATAGACATGATCTCTTGAATATCTGACACATCTAAAACATCAGAATATTCAGTTATTTCTTTATGCATTAATATTATCTCCTTTATCTTCTAAGTAATATTCTTCGTATTTTGATTTTCCTGTATAAGCACTATAATATTCTCGGCTATTCTTGATAGTGGCTCCTAATGAATCTATAACGCTATACAAATCCTCTAGATTGTCATAATGCAAGTTCAATGGTTTCAAAAGATTCTTGGAGCAACGGAAATACCGTCTGTTCTGTAACCGCTGATCATCTATATGCTTCGTTAAATAGCTACATATTTTCTGATTACTTATCCTGTTACTCTCTACACATTGTGATTTTACATAGCCATATTTCCACTTTGCCTTTACAATATCTTTAGGATCTATCTTTAGATTTGATACCATATGGAAATGGATAACACCATCTCGATTTTGATCTTGAAATTCTGTTACGCATATATACTTTAGTTTCGGTAAAGCTTCCTTTTGTAGATATCTAGCTATGGCTTTTTTAAAGTTGCTAAAACATTTCCAAGCTATATCCATATCATATATATCATCTCGGAATGTTAGTGTTGTAAAAGTATACCTTTCACTAAAGTTGCTTTCTAGCAATCTCCTCAAGCGCTTTTTAGCTCTAGAAATACTGATTTTCTGATTTACAGCATAATTAGTAGATGTATAACGTCTACTTTTAACTTTAGGATGTGCCTTCGATTTTATGGTGTTTAGAGGCTTATCATATAATTTCAACTCTATATAACGGTTACTCTTAATTAATGTAGCTACAGCCATAAATTAAATATTCCTCCTTCTCTCTAATTGATGTCCCAAAGTAATCACTTTATTTCAAGTGGCTTTAAGTAGCACCGCTTACCTTTTTAATTTTACGAATAATAGATAAAAAAAGCATTTACGACTATTGAGCTTCGGCACCGCTCACTGAGTTCTATTAATCAAAAATGAAGAATAAGGTCACTTTATTGTATATTTCCTATTATTTTCGCTCATTTCCTTTCATTTTCAGTGTTTTGGAGTAATTTGGAGCAAAAAAAGAGGAGATCTCCAATAGTACTTAGAGATCTTCCTCTTCAAAATAAGCTTAACATTTTCATCCAATACAGATATTACTATATATCTAAACCTTCATTGTGTATTAACTTCATGGAACGCTACTTTTAGAGTTAAATTATCATTTCCATTAACAAATTTATGATTAACGAAAAATATTTCCTCTCCAGCGCTTACGGATTTGCAGATAATTCCATTTTCAAATAACGTCTCAATTCCAGCCGTTGTATATTTTTCGCTTTTCTCAATTTTATGAGCAATACCCTTTAAATCCAAAGGTATATCATCAGACATCAAACAATTACTTTTGAAATCCACTAAAGGTAGAATTTCCGTTAAAAACATTCTGTTTTCATTATTCAACTGAACATTAGGCATTATAAAACTATTCATTAAAAAATCTTCCTATCCTTAAATCCTCATGTTCCAATAAAAGTTTTCACTAAACTACGTTGCATTTTAACACAGTATCAAAATCTTATTTAATCATACGAGGTTTGTTTATTATTTCTTTCATAATATCATGTCTCTTCTAATTATTTAAGTCTTTGATCCAATATCACAGTAATATACCCTTACCTCTGTAATTTTGCAGCTTTCTGCTATGCCACAAGCTAACATTGAAAAAGATAAGAGATATTTATTGTATTTTTTGGGATATTCGACAATTAACTTTGTATCCAAACCATCCTTAAATCTAATGTAATTATTTTATTTTCCCTATATATAGATCTTACTATTCCTGGTCACACTTCTGGTCACACATTGAAAATAACTTTAGGTTATTGCAGGAGTCTAATGAAGAATACAAATCGTTAGAGCCTGCACTACCATTAACCTTGGGAGCTTTTAAATTACTATAGGATATTTCGGAATAGGAATTGACAGGGTGGAGGTCGCTGGTTCGAGCCCAGTAGGAATCATAGGTGCCAAACCTAATGTGAAGACCGTCGGAACAACGGTTTTCACAAAAAAGACCCCTTAACAGCACGTATTGCTGGGGGTCTTTTTTTATTTCCAGATACTTCTCCTCTTCTTTTTGTGATATCCCATTCCTTTCTTAAGCCTTCTATTATTACAATCATATACAATTTACCATCAATTTTTTCACACTTTTCCTAGCAAATCATTATATAGCGATATAAAAGAAACTCGATTCAACAATTTTTAGGAGCAAGGGATTATCTATATAAAAATCACAACTTTTTTCTAAAAATTGGGCTTATGACTGTACTTCACTACTTAATGGTACATATAAATAGCAAGACAATGAAAACAGGGGGAAAAGTGGATGAAAAAAGAAATGATGCTTTCTTTATTGAATAAGGTCATTAAGGTCGATCGTGGGGGTCCTGAATCTCGTACTGGTTATTTATTAGCTGCAGAAGATGATTATTTTGCATTACTTACCGAAGCAGACGGCGTTACCTATTACAGAACACAACACGTTAAAAGCATAACACTTGATGCAAAAGAGGGCTTACAGTTCGAACTCGAGATTCCTGAAAACTTCGAGTATAAAACAGGAGTAGACTTTTTAAGTATTCTAAACAGCTTACAATATTCCTGGGTCAAAGTTAATCGTGGAGGGCCAGAAATGCTTGAGGGTGTGCTAGATGAAGTTGGCACAGATTATGTTATCCTCATTGCAAACCAAGAAATCATCAGACTATCAATGTTCCATATTCGCAGTTTAAGCTATGGCGCTAAAGTAGAAAAAGTAAAAGAAGAAGAAGAAAAAGAAAGTAATTCTTCGGCAAAGAAAAAATCAAGTAATTCGGAAAGTTCTTCCAAAGGAAAAGAATAATAGCATGTGCGGTTTACCTTTTTATTCGTCAGAAAAAATAATTCATGAAAGGAGACCCCTATTTGAAAGAGAAGAGCTTTGGGCAATCAATAGGGGGGCTTAAAGGCGCAAAGATTGGTTTTTATCTAAACTTCAACCAATTTGTAAAAGGTACCTTACTTGAAGTTAAACAAGACCACCTTGTTGTTGATGTGAATGACATTGTACATTATTTTTCACTTCACCAAATCCATGCACTTTCAAAAAACGCTACAGACATTCGTATATCTTCTCAAATGACCCCTTATCTTGACAGGGATCATTTGACTGATGTATTAAAAGATTTAAAATACAGCTGGGTTACTATCAATAGTTTGAGTAACCAATTATTTGTCGGATTACTAAGTAAAATTGCCGATGATCACATCATTTTAATACACAATGGCGAACTATTATATATTCAGAATTCATTTATATCAAATATTTATAAAGGTAATTATAAAATTGAAGAAGTCGCTCAAATTCCCCCTATTCAATCCAAAAATGAAGCATCGGTATCCACTATAGAAGAAGTACAAGAATATGCTCTTGAAGACGAAGTTATCCTACAGACACTTAGTAAAAAGACAGATGTGGATAATTTTCAAATAGATAATCCACAGTCGAGTGCAAAGGTTGATTTTATAGATGCACCTAAGGCTATATTCCTGAACAAACATTTTTTATTAAAACTAGATTCAGCATTATCTATCGATGTTGATCAACCTCCTTTACACTCTGAGGTTGATTCTTCTATCGCTTTAGGTCAAACCCCTTTGTTGCAATCTGAGGTTGATTCTTCTATCGCTTTAGATCAATCTCTTTTGCTTCACTCTAAGGCTGATTCTTCTATCGCTTTAGATCAATCTCTTTTGCTTCACTCTAAGGCTGATTCTTCTATCGCTTTAGATCAATCTCTTTTGCTTCACTCTAAGGCTGATTCTTCTATCGCTTTAGATCAATCTCTTTTGCTTCACTCTGAGGCTGATTCTTCTTTCGATTTAGTTCAACTCCCTTTATTGCAATCCGAGGTTGATTCTTCTATCGCTTTAGATCAAACTCCTTTACTGCAATCCGAGGTTGATTCTTCTATCGCTTTAGATCAAACTCTTTTACTGCAATCCGAGGTTGATTCTTCTATCGCTTTAGATCAAACTCTTTTGATTCACTCTGAGGCTGATTCTTCTTTCGATTTAGATCAATCTCTTTTGATTCACTCTGAGGCTGATTCTTCTATCGATTTAGTTCAACTCCCTTTATTGCAATCCGAGATTGATTCTACTCTCGATTTAGTTCAAACTCTTTTGATTCACTTTGAGGCTAATTCTTCTATCGATTTAGATCAAACTCCTTTGTTGCAGTCCGAGGTTGATTCTTCTATTGATTTAGATCAAACTCTTTTGCTTCACTTTGAGGCTAATTCTTCTATCGCTTTAGATCAAACTCTTTTGCTTCACTCTGAGGCTGATTCTTCTATCGCTTTAGATCAAACTCCTTTACTGCAATCCGAGGTCGATTCTTCTTTCGATTTAGATCAACTCCCTTTATTGCACTCTGAGGTTGATTCTTCTTTCGATTTAGATCAAACTCCTTTACTGCAATCCGAGGTTGATTCTTCTATCGCTTTAGATCAAACTCCTTTACTGCAATCCGAGGTTGATTCTTCTTTCGATTTAGATCAAACTCTTTTGCTTCACTCTGAGGTTGGTTCTTCTTTCGATTTAGATCAATCTTCTTTGTCGCAGTCCGAAGTCGATTCTTCTATCGCTTTAGATCAAACTCTTTTGCTTCACTCTGAGGCTGATTCTTCTTTCGATTTAGATCAACTCCCTTTATTGCAATCTGAGGTTGGTTCTTCTTTCGATTTAGATCAATCTCCTTTACTGCAATCCGAGGTTGATTCTTCTATCGCTTTAGATCAAACTCCTTTACTGCAATCCGAGGTTGATTCTTCTATCGCTTTAGATCAAACTCTTTTGCTTCACTCTGAGGCTGATTCTTTTATCGATTTAGATCAACTCCCTTTATTCCAATCTGAGGTTGATTCTTCTTTCGATTTAGATCAAACTCATTTGATTCACTCTGAGGCTGATTCTTTTATCGATTTAGATCAACTCCCTTTATTCCAATCTGAGGTTGATTCTTCTTTCGATTTAGATCAAACTCTTTTGCTTCACTCTGAGGTTGATTCTTCTTTCGATTTAGATCAAACTCTTTTGCTTCACTCTGAGGTTGATTCTTCTATCGCTTTAGATCAAACTCTTTTGCTTCACTCTGAGGCTGATTCTTCTATCGCTTTAGATCAAACTTCTTTACTGCAATCTGAGGCTGATTCTTCTTTCGCTTTAGATCAAACTCCTTTACTGCAATCTGAGGTTGATTCTTCTTTCGATTTAGATCAAACTCTTTTGCTTCACTCTGAGGCTGATTCTTCTTTCGATTTAGATCAACTCCCTTTATTGCAATCTGAGGTTGATTCTTCTATCGCTTTAGATCAAACTCCTTTACTGCAATCCGAGGTTGATTCTTCTATCGCTTTAGATCAAACTCCTTTACTGCAATCCGAGGTTGATTCTTCTTTCGATTTAGATCAAACTCTTTTGATTCACTCTGAGGTTGATTCTTCTTTCGATTTAGATCAAACTCTTTTGCTTCACTCTGAGGCTGATTCTTCTTTCGATTTAGATCAACTCCCTTTATTGCAATCTGAGGCTGATTCTTCTATCGCTTTAGATCAAACTCCTTTACTGCAATCCGAGGTTGATTCTTCTATCGCTTTAGATCAAACTCCTTTACTGCAATCCGAGGTTGATTCTTCTATCGCTTTAGATCAAACTCCTTTACTGCAATCCGAGGTTGATTCTTCTTTCGATTTAGATCAACTCCCTTTATTGCAATCTGAGGCTGATTCTTCTATCGCTTTAGATCAAACTCCTTTACTGCAATCCGAGGTTGATTCTTCTATCGCTTTAGATCAAACTCCTTTGTCGCAGTCCGAAGTCCATTCTTCTATCGATTTAGATCAACTCCCTTTATTTCAATCTGAGGTTGTTATTGATGATAAAGGAAGCAATCAGAATGTTTTACCAACGAACAAAAAAAGAGCACCCAATACTTTCAAGACCATTTTTAGTAATCAACATTCAGAGGAGAAGGAACACTTTCCTTTTAATGAGATGGAATCAATTAGTAATGAGCTACCTTCAATTAAAAGTGATTTAGAAGACTTAGTCGAAGAGCTTGATTGTACCAATGAAAAACTTTCTCAACTGCCTTCTAAAAAAACGAGTTCCAAAGAAGAAAAGATAATATTAGAAAAGCAGTATTTAGCTTTAATGAAATATGCTAGCAAATTAGCGATTAAAAAAAATTTAGAGGAATCGGTTGTAAAACTAAGCTCATTTAATACAAAACTTGATTATTCACCTACAAGTCAACTGAGTTCAAAAGAAGAAAAAATCAGATTAGAAAAGCAATACTTTGCTTTAATGAAGCATGCAGAAAAGATGTATAGACAATTGAGAGATGAACGATCAAGAAAATAATATTAATAAGTAAAGATAGATACTTGTAATAATTTTTCTTTTTAATGATTTAAATATTAATTTAATATTGATTCCCAATATTTTACAGGTAATGGATTAAACTGCTATTTAATTAAATAGGAGGGTAAACTTGAATAATACATTTCAAAACTTTGCTAACGAAATTGTCAAATTGGAATTATCGGGGAAAAAACATCATATAGGTAATATCATTGAATTAGGCAATGACTTGATTGTTCTATTTAATGGAACTGATTATATTTATATTCCCTTTGATCATATTTTAAATTTAGCCATTGATAAAGATAATAAAGATGCGATTTCTGAGCCTTTAGAATCCCCTAGCATAATATCAAAAGAAAACAAAAATCATTTAACTCTATCCCAAGTACTTACACAGGCACAAGGTATGTTCGTCGAAATCTATATAACGAATAACCAACCCCTTCAAGGGTATATCTCACATATCAAGGATGATTATTTTGTATTCCATTCTCCAATATATAAAACAATGATTATCGCAACAAAACATTTGAAATGGCTAATTCCCTACTCTCATAATCAACGACCTTACGGATTATCTGATCTTGATTTTTCTATTCAACCTTTTAAGGATCCATTATTGAATACGCTAAAAGAAGAAGTTGAAAAAAAACAAAATCAACTTGTTGTATTTAATCTTGGTGAAAAGAATCACCACATTGGAAAAATAAAGAACATTAATGGGCAAGTCGTTGAGGTTGAAACAGCTAGAAATGTCTCTACTTTCCTTAACCTTCTTCATATTAAAACAATACACAGAGTGTAAATTATTTGTATCCACAGCTGATATTTAGTTGCTTCGTATTCTTTGATTTTCATAAGAAAGAAATTATTCCAATTTTAAAATGGACCCTATAAAACATAGAATAACTACGAAATCAATTCTATATTTTATAGGGTCCTTATATTAATTATGATTGATGTATAATTAATATTTATCATTAAAATACATAAGTTTAAATTGCATCTATTGCAGAATGGCTCCGGCAATCCCCGGGGTTATTTTATTTAGGTTCAATTTAGTTTTGTAGTATTGTAAAGTGAACTCCAATTGTTAGACAATTGGAGAGTTACATTTTTTTAAACTACGTTAAGTTAAACTCATTCCTAGCGTAAATGTATACCATCTTCATGAGTTCTATACATATCAACTTCAACTTTGTCTTCAACTAATTATTTTTTTTAAACATTTGGTCATTAAACTGATCTGATTGCCCTTTTGGAATACTTAACGATTGCCATTCAGAAGTTTTTAAAAGCTTACCGATATACACAATTTGCCCAACATGATAGGAATAATGAGCAACTTGACGCTCAACCGCTGCCATCACCAGATGATCTTCCCCGCGTATCTTAACTTTTTTTAGTAAATCTTGCTCTTTAAGATCGGCAAGTGTCGTAAATAGAATTTGCCAACCATGTTCCCAAATCCGGATTAACTCTTCCCTAGGTAAGTACGAATCATCAAATTCTAAATCTCTATTTCTAGTTGGTTTTTCGCCATCTGTACTTAAAAAATCACTCCAACGAGAAACCATGTTACCCCCTACATGTTTTACAATAACCGCAATACTATTAGATTCCTCGTGATTGGACCAAGACAGTTGTTCATCATCCAGTTGATGGAAGGTTTGATCCCCAAGCTTTTTCATTTCCATAAATCTTTTCTTTACTATGTTTAAATAATTCTCACCTATATTCATTTCAAATCCCCCTTTACACAAATTTTAACGCACTGTAATATATCCTATCTATAAAATTGGTGAAAATAAACTACTTATTGACTCTTTTATTTGTTTCCCGAAGCTTTTATTTTTCATATCTGCCATTGTCAGCTCTCTACTCGCTTGAAAATCTATTTTAAAATCATGCAATAAGTGATGAATTGCAGCATTAGCCTCATATAGAAAAACCATTAGCTCATGATTAAGTCGGAAGCTACGAATGTCGAAGTTGGCGGTTCCAATAGCAGCGTTCACACCGTCTACAGTAATAATTTTACAATGTAAAAACGATTCTTCATCATAAGCAAATACGCGTACTCCTGCTTCAAGTAAAGTTTTAATATTAGCATTACTACCATGATAAGAAATTCCCATATCTCCTTTCCCTGGAAGAATAATTCGTACATCTATACCACTCATTGCTGCCCTCCTTACCACTGCTAAAGCTTCAGCATCTGGGATAAAATAAGGAGTTGCAATCCATACATTTTCATGTGCTGATTCGATTAAATTTAGCATGGCATCACGAATTATATTTTCTTTATCATATGGCCCACCATATATCACCTGAGCCCAATCATCTCCTTTTTCAATCGGGGAAAAGTATTTTTGTATCCCCTTTTCATTTATAAAAGGAGTCGCTGCACCCTTTTCATTTTTCATAAATATCCAATCGTTTAGAAAAGATTCTTGTAATTCACTAACTGATAATCCTTCAATACGAAGATGCGTATCACGCCAAATTTTAAAGGCATTGGTATTAGATAAATATTCATCACCTACATTCAAACCGCCAGTGAAACCGATTTGACTATCTATGACTATTACCTTCCTATGATTTCGAAAATTTGCCTTATGTAATAACCACAGAGATAATATTGGATCGAATGCTATGACCTCAGCTCCTGCATCGGACAATGGTTTAAGAAAAGCCGAATTTAAACACTTCGCACCTATTGCATCATACATAAAGCGTACTTCTACACCTGACTTTGCCTTTTGGACTAATAAATCTCTAATTTCGGTACCAATATCATCTTTTTTATAAATATAGAATTGCATATGGATATGATATTTGGCATTTTTTATAGCCTCCATAATAGCTGTAAACGTTGCAGTACCATTTGTTAAAATATCAATAGTATTCCCTTTTAAAGGCTTGATATTTGATAAATTTGCAATACGTTTCGATAAACGGGGCATATCTGAAGAACGTTGTTTTTTTTGTATCGCGTGTGTTACTTCAAATAATTTCGCTGTTTCTTTTATTTGTGAAATCGAAAATTTACGTGTTTTTGGATCTCTTCCAAAGTATAAATAATAACCTGTTCCTATGACTGGAAGACCTAAAATAACTGTAACCCAAGCGACTTTTGAGGAGGTATTACGTATATCAAAGAAAATTAGCTTAATGACAATTGCAAGTCCAATTAACTCAATAAGTATGCCTACTACGTAAGTAATTTTCATATTCCAAATAGAAAATATATATCCGATGCCTATTATGACTGCTGAAATGGCTAAAAATTGAATAACCTTCTGCATAATATCCCTCCACTTTCCTATCCCTAATCCAAAAGAAATCTATACTTATAACTTATGTATATTTTTTTAAAAATAGCTCCTATTTTTTTTCGAGATTCGGAAGCTTTTTAAATAATTTTGACACTGACAACTTCATAAATGCGAATACGACCAAAATAAAACAATTTACAAATACAACTAATAATTGAAGTGAAATTTAGATACTTATTTATTAATTTGCGACATTTTTTTATTATTTTAACTGTTTATTTGATATTTTTTTATATTTAATGTGGAACAAAAAAAATTCAGTCCCCTATGTTAAAACACTTCATTTAATTTACTGCACAATGATTAAACAATAAAAAACCCTGCCATTTTGGCAGGGTTTCAGAGTGTCGACAAAAGGCATCGAGAATAGACTTCTCGATGCCTTTTGTCATTTTTTCGTTCTTTTTTGGTTTAAACAATAAGATAATTCATTTCAATTAACCATACTCTTCAAATAATTTCACACTATTAAGCAGCTTGCCATGTCCAAGTGGCGAGCTTTTTTAAATTCATGGCAGCAAAAGTAAGCATCGCTTGCATGGACCGAATATGCAAACTGCTTTGTCCGTTCATCTTTTATGTAATAACCACTTTCAGGATCTGTCTTACTTTCCTTGATTTCTTTCCACTCTTCCTTTTGTGGCACCAATTGAACAATTATCAGCATTTCTAATTGTTCACGTTCATTGATTTGATTCTTCGTCAACATCTTCCATCACCTCAAAAATAATGTTTATAGTAGACTGTAATATTTACATTTTCAGTTGATTGGAGCGGAGGGCGGCGACTCCAGCGGGAAAAGCGGGATAGTCGAGACCCTGGACTGAGCGTAGCGAAGGAAGCGGCTCGGCCCTGCACGCAGCGGAAATCAACGGTAGTATTCATCTATATTTATTTTCTATGGCTTCAAGATGTTGCAATTAATATATAAGAATAACTGCAGATTTATTATTTCTTATTAGCTCGATATAAATTCATGGTTTTGAATCCTTTTCCGAGAATCTCCACCATTTCTGACAATCGTTTTTCTTGTGTCTCTTTACGTTTCGCACTATACACAAATCGTGCCCAATCTCGCTGATACCCTGGTGTTAGTTCATTATAAATATGAAGTATTTCTTTTTGATTACTCAAATACTGTTGGATGTCTTGAATACGATTCACATAATCACCGACACGTTGACTCACTTTACTAGCAGTAGATTTTTTTGCATTCTTTGGCTCATTTTTAATACCCACAACTGTAAATGTATCATTAAAGCTAACCATGCGTGCAAACTTCATTGTACTATTTAGAACGTAACCATCATCATCTGGCGAAATAGCTGGAAACAGTGCGTCTCGCTCAATATATTCCTTATATTCTTTATTATTTTTCTTTGGATAAGCTACAAAGAGGTACCCGTTGTCCTTAACTCGATTCTTTTCCACGACCTCCTGGAGCAATTCAGTTAACTCATTTAGAGAAAAAACAAATGCAAAAATTAAATCATAATTTTCTTCCTCAAAATCCTTGTCAAACTCTAGCTCATCTAATTCAGTTACATGATTCGGCATATGCAGCACTACTTTTTTTTCGTATTGTTGCAACTTTAACTTTTCTACAACAGTTTTTACTTCCGCCATCATTTCTCTCCTATCGTGCTCAACATCGCTATTATACGCACATTTAATAAAAGCTTTTCAAACTTTTTAGCTGCTTCGTAACTCCATTATACAATTTTAACAAAACAATAAAATTATAAGCATTTGCTAGTAAATAAGGCTACTCAGTTAACAAAACTGAGTAGCCTTATTTACCACATCATGATTCTTCGTATATTCAAACTCGGAAATTATATTCAAATATATACTGCAATATCTTTCACAAAAACGGCCGTTCCAGTAATCGCTATTGTAATTTCCTCATTATTTTCAACATGAACAATTACTCTACCATCTTTACCTAATTCTTGACCTTGCTCAACAACTAAGTCATACTGCCCTTTTTTCTCAGGAAGCACGTACGTCGCAACATATGCACCCATAACGCCTGATGCTGTCCCAGTCACCGCATCTTGAATTGTACCTGAAATAGGGGCTGAAAAATGTCTAGCATGCATATCCGCATCCTTAGAAAAAGCATTCATTGAGAAAGGGTGCAAAGATGCATTCGGCAATTCCTTTAATATAGAAGGAAATGTTGTAGTTTTTGGTTCCATTTTTGCAAAGGCATTCATGTTTCTAATTGGAATACAGAGCGTCCAAATGCCCGTATTACCATAAACAATTGGATATTCAGCATGGATATCTTCTATAGTAATACCAATTGAAGTGGCTAAATCATTGACAGATCCATCAAAGGATTTAAAAAGCGGTTTTGCATGCTCCATCCTCATATAATATGTATTTTGTTCTTCAGTTAAAAGAATCGATAGTATGCCCGCTTTTGTTTCAATTGTCAAATTATGTTTAGGTTCGATATATCTCTCTGTAACAAGGGCAAAAATAGTAGCCATTGTGGCATGACCACATAAATCCATTTCATGCCCTGGTGTGAAATAACGAATGCGAAGATCCGCAACATTGGATTTCACAGGAAAAGCACATTCATTAAAACCAACCTTCGATGCGATTTCTTGCATTTCATCATCGGTTAAATTAACAGCATCTAACACGATTCCAGCTGGATTTCCCTTACCAGGTTTAGTTGAAAATGCATCGTATTGTTTAACAATTATTTTCTTCATAAGAACCCCTTTGTTTATCCATAATGTAAATTTACAATTAGCTTATCACTGTTTATACATTATTTGTATTATTAAATTGGTGTATCAACATATATTTGTACTCGATTTAATCTAATTCCTCATTGTATTAGCAATCCTTCTAAACGAAGTTTCACATCTGCCCATTCTGAATCTATAATACTATATAATACCGTATTGCGGATTGTACCATTTGGCCGGATCATATGATTGCGTAAAATCCCTTCTTTTTTTGCTCCCAACCTTTCAATTGCTGCCTGTGAGCGTTTATTCTCGTGATCCGTTTTTATTTGTACTCGATTGACACTTAATTGCTCAAACGCGTACTTCAACAATAAATACTTACATTCTGTATTAATAGGCGTTCGCCATTTTGTTGGAGTGAGCCATGTAAACCCAATCTCTAGTCGCCTTTGTTTGTAATCAATATCCAAAAATCTTGTGGATCCAATTACTTGATTTGTATATTTATCTATTATAACGAATGGATATTGAGTGCCATTAACTTTTTCATGAAATGCATGTTGTACATACTGCTTCATATCATCAAACGTTTTAATATTCGCCGTCATATATGTCCAAATTTCTTGAAAATGCCCCGCCATATATAGCCCCTCTATATGACTATCCTTTAGGGGTACTAACAATACATGTTCACCTATTAACTGAATATCTTCCATTACACTTCACTCCTTTGCTATTATTAAAACAGATTTTGATTTAAGTAATAGTACCAAAAGTAAATGTTTTAACCATACCAGATGAGGTGAAGCTATGACATTGACTATTTATTTTGACCAATCTTCAACGCCTTTGTATATACAAATTTACGAGCAAATAAAGCAATTAATCCAGTCACAACAGCTAGTCGAAGGGTCGAGACTCCCTTCAAAGCGACAACTGGCAAATCAGCTACACGTAAGCATTCATACTGTTCAAATTGCCTATGAACAGTTAACTGCAGAAGGTTTTATTTCAAGTCGTGAACGTTCAGGTTATTTCGTTGCACCCTTTCTAGATGAGTGGCGAATGAAGATATCTCCTAAACAAGAAGAAGTTATTATTAATGATGTTACAGATTCTATAGACATAGACTTTAATTCTGGCCAGATTGCGTATGATCATTTCCCCTTTAAACCTTGGCGGAAAATAACAACAAATCTTATGCGAGCAGATATGACTTATCATAGTCAGTGGCAAGGAGAAAGGTCTCTTCGTGAACAAATATGTCAATACGTTTATTTATCACGAGGTGTATCCTGTACAGTAGAACAAATATACATATGCAATGGTACACAAGCTCAGCTCTCTCTACTGTGTAGATATTTCGGTCCAACAGCATCGGTAGGATTTGAAGAACCTGGATTTTCGCGCGCCTACTCCATTTTCAACCAGTATAGAATGAATATTGTTTCTATTCCTGTAGATGCACTAGGAATATCCATTCCAGAAGAGCCCCTTAGCCTGTTATACACAACACCTGCACATCAATTTCCGCTCGGTATGATTATGCCCATTCAAAGAAGATACGCACTTCTTCAATGGGCATTTCAAACAAATGCGTATGTTATTGAAGATGACTATGACAGCGAATTTCGTTACAGTGGTAAGCCAATCCCTTCACTTCATAGTTTAGATTACCAAGATCGTGTCATCTATTTTGGCACTTTCTCAAAAGCGTTACTTCCTTCATTACGCATAAGTTATATGATTTTACCTAAAGCACTAGTAAATGACTTTAACGACTTTTATACTGAACAAAAATCCACTGTATCGCGCATAGACCAACTATCTATTGCTGAGTTTATGAAGCAAGGTCATTGGGATAAACATTTGGGGAAAATGCGTACATTATATCGAAAAAAGCGTGACATTCTCGTTACACAATTAAAATTGAAACTCGGAGAAAATGTTCAGATTATAGGTGAGAATGCAGGCCTTCATTTAATTATTCAACTAAAGCTAAACATTTCAGAAGCCGCTGCTATCCAAAGAGGTATGGAATGTGGGGTGAAGATTTATTCTGTATCGCATTATTATCATACTTCACCAAAAAATACCCTTCTTTTATTAGGCTATGGTGGTTTAAACGAAGAACAAATCACTGATGGCATTAATCGTTTAGCCAATGCATGGATGGATTGATATAAATTTAAAAAGGCTACTAAAATCAGTAGCCTTTTTCCACATCAATACATAGACTTAATATATGTATTTATTATTAGTGTTCAATAATTTTTATCGACTTTTTGTTTGTGTCTATCTCTACAAGTCCTCCTATAGGAAAAGTAAACATAGGCTGAATATGACCAAAGCTTGCATTATACATCACAGGAATATTCTTCAGAATTGGATGTTTATCAAAAATAAAATGCAAATGCTCTTCAGTCACTTGGGATTTATTCTGGAATTTACCAATCACCAGTCCCTTTAAATTGACTAATTTCCCCTGCTGTAGCAAAGACGTAAAATCACGTGCAAAAGTTAGTGGATCTGTTAACTCATCATCTTCAATAAACAATATGACATCCTTTAAATCTGGCATAAATTCCGTTCCTTGTAGTAAATTGAGAGTACAAAGGTTCCCACCATATAATGTACCATTAGTTAATCCACTATTATAAATTTTCAAACCCTCATTTGGAATTAAGTTGCGATTATCTTGATCTCTAAACCACGCATCATCACTCCAAACAACCGACTGCTCAATTTCATAGGCTTCGTCTTGCATGAGGCATTTTTTGAAAAAAGTCGTTTGATAATCCTGTTCCTTCCGCATTCCAAAACTTGAAAAGTGAGGTCCAGAATATGTGACTAAACCTGTTTTAGCTGTTATTGCCCATGCTAGCGCTGTAATATCGCTATAGCCACATAGGATTTTCGGATTCGTCTTTATTAGTTCATAGTTGATATAGGGCAAGATCTCATTGACATTAAATCCACCAATGACTGTCAAGATTCCTTTTACATTTGAGTCTGCGAAAGCTGCATGTAAATCTTTCACTCTCGCATGAATTGAAGAAGAGTAATGTAGATCACAATCATATACATGCTCTCCAAAAGTCACTTTTAAACCCATTTCCTCTAACTGCTCAATTGCTTCTTGAATACCATCCTTAGATAAAATTTGCATACTACGACTAGGCGCAATAATACGTATTTCATCACCTTTTTTTAACTTTGGTGCAATCATTCTAAAGCCAACTCCTTCTTATTAAGTTTACTAGTACAATATTTTGAAACGTCCATAAATTAAAGTAAAAAGCTTCAATCTTGTAAATAATAGTTTTAATAATAAAGAATATTCCGATTAATATCAAGTTTTGATTTTTTCAACTGCCTTTCTTTGTGTTGCTTGCACTTGCCAATTATTTTGAAGTGAATAGCATGATAATGATAGGAGGTGAAATAATGGATTATGAGAAAAAAAGATGTAGTAAGTGCAGTAAATATATCTGTACTTGTAATATTGACCCTGCTCGGGGTCCAAGAGGGTATAAAGGTACTATAGGCCCTGTTGGACCTCCAGGCCCTCAAGGACCTAAAGGTGAACGAGGTCCTAGGGGATTCATGGGTCTTCCTGGAGCTGATGGTGAACGTGGGCATAGAGGCTCCGATGGTGAACAAGGTCCTAGGGGGCTAAGAGGTCTCCCTGGAGAGGCTGGGCCTCCAGGACCTGCCGGATCTACTGGTCCTGGCTCAATAATTCCTTTCGCATCAGGTATTCCTGTTAAACTTACAACTGTTGGTGGGCACGTTGGAACAACTAGTTTAATCGGCTTTGGGAACTCTGCATCAAACGTTAAGTTAGATGGGACAAAAATAAATCTTACAGGTTCTGCTGGAGCACTTCTGAATTTTGCATTTTCAATTCCTCGTGATGGAATAATCACTTCGATGGATGCTTTCTTCAGTACTTCAGAGGCTCTATCTCTAGTTAATTCTACTATCACCATTACAGCTCAATTATATCAATCAACTACACCAAATAATCTATTCACTCCTGTTCCAGGTGCTACTGTAACATTATCTCCTAAACTCTCTGGCAATCTTCCTCTAGGTTATGTAAGTCACGGAATCACTACAGGATTAAATATAAAGGTAACAGCACAAACACGACTATTAATGGTATTTTCTACAGCAGCCACTGGTCATTCACTTGATAATATGGTAGCTGGGTATGCTAGCGCAGGTCTTTCAATTAGTTAATTCCTTAAAGTTAATTATTTTAAATCTGCAATTCTTACCTAATAGTTGATGCAAAAAATATCCATAAAATACATCATTATACGATAAAATAATTTTGGTATTAATTGAAATTATTTTAAGATTGCTAATTAATACCATATAATATTAATAGAAGACAAAGGCAACTTTTCGTATAAATTAAAACGAAAAGTTGCCTTAATTCGTATTTTCTCTATTTAACTTTTGCTAATATTACAGTTCTTTTTTAAATAAAAAGATTTGAGTTATTACGAACTTTTAGGGTTTTCTGTGAACTAAGGAAATGTTTGAAGCATCCTTTGCTATTAACTTTAAAATTATTAAATATCATTATTAATTTTTATATGTCAATATCACTAGCTAGCCTAATCAATCCAATTATACAAGTAGCCAAATTGGTATTTGGTCTTTAGCAGATTCCTATTTCGAATCACAATTATCCCAAGGCCCAATAACTGGAATTTTCACAACATTTGCAACAGGAAATTATTCCTTGAACTATTAACTATGCAACAACTGCTTCTAAAAGTGTAAGTTTAGGTACGGCTATATACTATGCAGAGGTAGATGAATTTAGTATTTTATAAAAAGGTGTCTTTTTTTTTATGTAAATCATCTATTAAATCACCATTTTCATAGAGCGAAAAACAAATTATTAACCCTTATTATCTGCAGTAATAAAATTAAATGTATAATGTTCAAATTCCACATCATGAACGAATCCAAGCTTTTCATATAACTTTTTAGCATTAATATTCGTAAGAGCAGTTTCTAATGTTAAATAACTAGCATTTGTTTGTTTACCTAGTTCCATTGCTGATTGTAATAATTGCTTCGCAATGCCCGATTTTCGATTATTTTTTGTTACGAACAAATCATTTAATATCCAAGCTTTTTTCATTGAAATGGATGAGAAGGTTGGATAAAGTTGTGTAAACCCTACATATTCCTCTCCCTCTTTTGCCACAAATATGACTGAATCCTTATTAGTAAGTCGGCTGTGGATGAATTTATATGCTCCTTCTATATTTGTTTGTTGCTCATAAAATTGGCGATACATATCGAATAACCCCGCTACGCCAACTGTATCAGATAGATTTGCTTGATAAACTTTCACTTCATTATCCTCCTTTAAAAATTACAAGACCCTCGAACAACAAAAACAACTCCTCATATGAAGCAGAAGTTGTCTTTGGTATTTAAAGTGATTGTGCAATAGGTTCTTTGTTT
Organism: Viridibacillus sp. KH_047; assembly: GCF_057838945.1. Lineage (NCBI taxonomy): Bacteria > Bacillati > Bacillota > Bacilli > Caryophanales > Caryophanaceae > Viridibacillus > Viridibacillus sp. KH_047. The sequence goes on from NZ_CM174479.1 coordinate 3,454,280, forward strand.
ATTTCAGGCATTAAATTATCTACAATAATACTATTTACTGCATTAATATAAGCTAAAGCACTTGCCTTAATGACATCTGTATCAGTTGCTTTTGCAATATATTTTTCGCCTTTATATTCTACCTGTAATTTTACTTTCCCTAATGCTTCTTTCCCTCTAGATACACTGCTAATTTTATACTCTAATAATTTGATATCGAGATCAATGATTTCTTTAATCGATGAGTAAAGTGCATCAATTGGACCTGATGCTACTGTAGTACTGCTTTTGAAAATCTGATCTCCCTTTTTTATTTTGACGCTTGCTGACGGGAAAATTGTATTACTAATTACTTGCAAATCCAACAACTCATAAAAATTTTCACTATGATGGTGAATTTCTTCATTCATTTCATGACGCGCAAAATATTTTTCCACAATAATATACAAATCATGGTTATATACTTCTTTTTTCGCATCAGCTAATACTAAAAAGTCAGCAAAGATTTCTTCGAATTGTTCGTCTGTTAGTTGGTTAAAGGCTAATTTTCCGAGTGCATTTTTCACTGCATGGCGTCCAGAACGGGCAGTTAAGACCAGTTCCATATCATCTAAGCCAACTTCAGTAGGACTAATAATTTCGTAAGCATCACGTGATTTCAGTAAACCATCTTGGTGAATACCTGACGAGTGGGCAAATGCATTGTCTCCTGTAATAGCTTTATTTACCTGTACATCAAGTCCCATTAGGCTACTCACAAGCTTAGATGTGTTCATTATTTCCTTTGTATTAATATTTGTGTTTGCTTTATAGAAAGGTGAACGTGTATTTAATGCCATAACAACCTCTTCTAATGCTGCATTACCAGCTCGCTCTCCTATTCCGTTAATCGTACACTCCACTTTATCTGCTCCATTTTTTATAGCAGCTAATGTATTTGCTGTAGCCATTCCTAAATCATTATGACAATGTACACTTAAAAGTACTTTATCATTCAGATTTTTTAGGCGGTCATTCAATTTATATATAAGTTCGCCGAATTCCTCTGGCACGGCAAAACCAACTGTATCAGGAACATTAATCATTGTAGCTCCAGCTTTAACAACCGCTTCAATTGTTGACCATAAGTATTCAAAATTAGAGCGTGATGCATCTTCTGTAGAATACTGCACTTCTGGCAAAAGCGTTTTAGCATATTTGACAGCCTCTACACCGATATCTAAAATTTGGTTTTTTGATTTACCAAATTTCTTTTCAACGTGAATGTCTGAAGTACCAAGAACCATATGAATTAACGGCTTTTCAGCATACTTCACGCTATTATATACCGCATCAATATCTGCTTTAACAGCACGTGCTAGGGCCGTAATCATTATATTATCCGTATTCCCGACCTTCATCGCAATTTCTTTTACCGCATTGAAATCTCCGGCCGATGATGCTGGGAAACCCGCTTCAATAATATCTACTTGTAATTTCTTTAATTGATGAGCTACTTCTAGTTTTTCGTATAAATTTAGTTTAGCCCCCGGAACTTGTTCCCCATCACGTAAAGTCGTATCAAACATCCATATTTTTCTCGACATTTCACATACACTCCTTTTCTTTTATAAAATAATAAAAAGCCCCGCCTCTATAGAAACTATAGAGACGAGGCTGTGCTCGCGGTACCACTCTAATTGATCCATGACTACTACATGAACCCACTCAGTTCGATGGCTATCACCATCTATTCTTTTAACGGCAGAATCCCGACATCCGTTACTATTATTTCACGGAGTAGCTCTTGGACGAGTTCAAAGGCAAATAACTACCGGTTTCCACCAACCACCGGCTCTCTGAATAGCTTATTTATCCCCTTACTATTTCCAATCATTGCTCATTCGTTATTTGATTAGTTTTGATTTTAACCTTTGAATTCTTAATAGTCAATACAATTGTCAGAAAAATTTTAATTTTCTTTTAAGAATGAATTTATAGTTATAAACATAAAAGTACCATTGTCCTGAATAGACAAATACTTTGCTAAAAATAGGGTTATTTATTTTTCTTTAAGTAGTTTACCGCGTATTGTACATATAACTCTGAACCAACTTTCAATGCATCCTCATCTACATTGAAGCCTCCATGATGGTGTGCCTTTATTATTTAATCCATGTTACAAATAAGCCTGCTAATACAACAGAAACTATCGTAACTGTGATGAAACCACCAACAAGCATCGGTGGAAGCATATGACTTGTTAAGAATTCCCGTTCTTTTTTATCTGTTGTTACAGAGTTCACAACTTCATTTGTGATAATATAATCTGCTGGGAATCCATATAAGGCTGTTAATGATACAGCAAACGCCATATTTGGGTTTACTTTTAAAATTTTCCCTATGATAAATGAAAAGATGTACATGCCAATTACTGCAAGAACGATACTGACTATTAAAGGTGTAATTATTCGTAGCATCATTTCTGGTGTGGCATTTTTTAAACCATCAAAAATAAATAGCATTAATGCCATGATGGCAAAACCGAAACCATTTGCTTTTTGTAATGGCTGCTTTTCTAAGAAACCTAGTGAAGTAGCAATTACACCGAATAGTAAACATAGTACCAATGCATTCACTGTAATAATTGGGGCTAATGCAGTTGATGTAAAATACGCTAAACAGCCTACAATGGCTAAGCGGAAAAATTTGAAATAATCCGTATTGTAGCGGTCAGGTAATTTTTTAAATAATCTTGGTTTTTCTAGTTTTTCCTCTTCTTCAACTGTTATCTCCTGTGCTTTCAACTCACCAGAACGATATAGCTTTAATAAACGATTTCCTTCTTTTTTTAAGAAAATTGACGTTAGCGGATAACCAGCAAAACCTTGAATAACATATATAACAATTGCGAAAACAGCTAGATCGTCGTACCCTGCATTCGCGGCTCCCTCAGACATAATAAGAGCTGAAACTAATCCACCAACAAGTGGAGGAATCGCTACGATCATCGTTTGCATATCGAAAATCAAAGCACCTATCGTAAATAATATTACGACGATTCCTAAAATCCCTGATAGCGCAATAACTATCGTTTTCCATTGATTTCTTAATTCTTTCAATGAAAGTAAAGTTCCCATATTTGTAATTAGTAAGTACATCATCATTGTTGCTACTATTGCTGGAATCCCTGCAATCTCTACAATATTCTTCGGGAAAAACGTCCAATATCCCAATAAAAATAGTACCGCGCAAACAAATACAGATGGAATCCATGCTTTCGTTTTAGTTGCCACAACATCGCCAATATATAAAATCCCTAATAAAATAACAAGGGCAAGCATTTGAGCCATAACATAACCTCCAATTAATACAATTTGTAATATTACAATAACATTAAATTTTCTGAATATGTATATAATTAGTATATTTCGAGAAAATATTAACCTTAACTAGCTAATTATCAACATTAATCATATTTCGCTATTTAAATATGGGTAAAACCTCTTTATTGAAATAGTAAATTTATTCCTTATGAGAGATAATACTACTCATTAAAGAATAGTTTTCTCTTAGTAAAATTAATGCAATCATGAGTAGTCATCTCCTCAGCGAAGTACTATCTGCACGACTTACAAGCTCAAACAACCCCATCCTTTCACTATTAATCTACTGAATGGCATTGTGAATTTTCTAAATTAAAAGTACAATTGGAATTATATTTGTTGGTACTATACATATTTTTAGGAGGAAAGACTTTGAGTAAAATTCGAATTGGTATTGTAGGTTATGGTAATTTAGGACGTGGCGTTGAAGGGGCAATTGCCCAAAACCCTGATATGGAATTAGTGGCAGTATTTACTCGTCGTGATCCTTCTTCATTAAAAATCGAGAGCGCTAATGTGCCCGTATATGCGGTAAATGATGCTGAACAATTTAAAGATGCCATTGATGTCATGATCTTGTGTGGGGGGTCTGCTACGGACTTACCGGAGCAAGTACCTCATTTCGCACAATGGTTTAATACTATTGATAGCTTTGATACACACGCCAACATTCCAGCTTTCTTTGATGCAGTAAATGAGGTTGCAGAACCTGCAAATAAAGTGAGCATCATTTCAGTTGGTTGGGATCCAGGTCTATTTTCATTAAACCGCCTTTTAGGAGAAGCTGTGTTACCTGTTGGCAATACTTATACTTTTTGGGGTGATGGCTTAAGTCAAGGCCACTCTGATGCAGTTCGACGCATTGAAGGCGTTAAAAATGCAGTGCAATATACATTACCAATTGAAGAGGCAGTAAATCGCGTACGCAATGGTGAAAACCCTGAATTAACTACTCGTGAAAAGCATGCCCGTGAATGTTTCGTTGTTTTAGAAGATGGCGCAGATGCAGTGAAAATCGAAGAACAAATTAAAACAATGCCAAACTATTTCTCTGATTATGATACAACTGTAAATTTCATCTCTGAGGATGAACTTGCTACAAACCATAGCGGTATGCCGCATGGTGGGTTCGTTATTCGAAGTGGTGAATCTAACGCGGAGCATAAACAAATTATGGAATTCTCTTTAAACTTAGAAAGCAATCCATACTTCACATCAAGCGTCCTAGTTGCCTTTGCACGTGCTGCTTTCAAACTAAACAAAGCTGGCGACAAAGGAGCTAAAACGGTATTCGATGTACCATTTGGTTTGTTGTCACCAAAATCAGCAGCAGAACTGCGTAAAGAGTTATTATAAGAAATTAAAAATAAAAGGCTGACTCTGTCTTCATGAGTCAGCCTTTATTACATTATTAATTTTTTTAAGATTCACTAAATAGCTTCCGTCATATTGACTTTTGTCCTCTCGACAACTATGATGAATAGTGATTCTTACAAAAGACTCAATAATCTCAAACAAGAAACCTTATGCTGCCTTCTATCAATCGAAGGGCCCATAAGGTTTTTTGTTATTCTACAGAATTCTAATGGCTGAATACTCAATTCTTATTTTGACTATGCAAATTACCTCATGTACTGTTGAAGGGTTACTCGCGAGAATGATCCTACCTCAATCTGATTTACTTAATAAAAATTACCAATAATGAATAAGCTATTACTATTAACCATCACTCTTCTAATCTTGATCACGTGATACACAATCGTATTGAACTAATTTTCTACAAAAATTCAAGGCATATCAACATTAATGAATTAGTAAACTCTTCTAATTACTAATTAGTACATATGTAGACATCGGTTTTATAGCATTTTTTTGTATTGCCTCTTTAAGTATTAATATTTCAGTTTGCAGTAATTGGACCAACTTTTCTGGAATATAATTTACAGCCAGAAGCTCCCTGGCATAATCTTGGATAGTAAAGTCAACTTCCCATTCTCCATCCTGTAATTCAGGAGAGTAAATTATATTCTCTTTTTGGATTTCCCAACCGGTTTGTTGAATGATTTTCTTAATATCCTCTGCCGTAAATAATGTACGGATATTAGAGATACTTGTTTCTTTAAATACTTCATACTGAGCTTGAATTAATACAGCCAGAAAATGAGGATACTGTTCAATACTTGTTACCCTTGCATCCCATTCTGCAAAGCATAATGTTTTCCCCCACTTCCTAGCCTTTTTTAATACGGCTGCTAGCTGCTCGGCTGACTGGAAATACCAAGAACAGTGAGATAACACAACCATATCAAATGATTGTTCCAGAAAATCAATTTCATCCGCAATCACATCTGTAGCTAAATCTATTTGTATTTGCGCACCTAATTTTGAGGCTTTTAAATACCTGGCTGCTTCTCCTAATGTGAGGGGACTACCATAATCTGCAGCCGCGACATCAATACCATGAACAAAGCCTTCTACACCTACTAAATGTGCTAATACTGCTGTAGTATCCCCTTGTCCACAACCTATTTCCAATACTCTCATCCCTTTTTTGATTGACCAAAACTGCGCTAACTTCAAACGATGTGCTGTCTGGATTTTTTGAATTGTACTATCGTTACCATAAATGGCCATAGAGTCTATAATTTCTTCTATTATCTTTTCATCCATCTAGTTACCTCCAATACTCAAATTCATATTGTAATATCTTCCATACTAAATTAGACTATGTGTACAATCAACTCAATTTATTAATGTATAGAAAAGGAGTGAATTTTATGTCTTCAATCCAATTAACAGATGTACAAAAGAACTTTCAAAAAAGATCCATTATTCAAAATGTCAGTCTGTCTATTGACTCCGGAAAAATTTTCGGCCTAATCGGTCCATCCGGTTGTGGTAAAACAACATTAATCAAACTAATAGTAGGTATGTTAAAAGCGGATGCAGGTCAAATAGAAGTTTTTCAGCAAACTGTACCAAATTACAATTTACTCAAAAGAATTGGCTATATGGCACAATCCGATGCTTTATATAGTGATTTAACTGGAATGGAGAATATGCAATTTTTTGCGAAGTTATATTCTTTAAATAAAGCAGAAAGAGACAAACGTATTGCTTATGCTGCGGATATTGTCCAACTAACAAATGAGCTCTCTCAAAAAGTACAAAACTACTCTGGCGGTATGAAACGAAGACTCTCTTTAGCCATAGCACTGCTTCAAAACCCAGATATTCTTATTTTAGATGAACCAACTGTAGGTATTGACCCTGCTCTAAAACTCACAATTTGGCAAGAACTCGAACGTCTGAAAAAAACAGAGAAGAAAACCATCCTTCTAACTACACATGTAATGGATGAAGCCGAAAAATGCGATGAGCTCGCTTTAATGCGAGAAGGTAAAATAATTGCAACTGGGACTCCTAATAAGTTAAAGGCACTATATAGCGCAGACACATTTGATGAAGTGTTTTTACGAGCTGGCGGTGCTAAAATATGAGAATTATTGCTTTAGTAAATAGAATTATTCAGCAAATGCTACGAGATAAACGGACACTTGCACTACTATTTCTTGCACCACTACTTATCTTGAGTCTGATGTACTTTATATTTCATACAGAAGATAGTACTCCGAAGCTTGGAGTGATTGGTGGAGATACGAAAATAATTAAAACATTAGAAAAGGCTAATATTGAAGTAGAAAAGTATAACCAGCTTTCTCAAAAAGAGGCACTTGCTGAACACTTAGACGGTTGGCTAGCAATTGAAAATATGCAGGTTTCTTTGACGTTACAAAACGATTCTCCTAGTAAAGCAAAGGCTTTACAAATGCAGGTGAAACAAGCACTATCATCCTTTCAAATGTCTAATAATTCTAGTAAATCATCGGATCTAGGAGTGAATACAAATTATGTATACGGTGATGAAAACACCCAGTTATTTGACATCATTAGCCCTATCTTAGTTGGCTTCTTTGTATTCTTTTTCGTCTTCCTCATTGCAGGAATTGCATTATTAAAGGAACGCACAACAGGCACATTAGAAAGGTTATTAGCTACACCCATTCGCCGTCATGAAGTTGTGCTTGGTTATTTAATAGGCTACGGACTATTTGCTATCATTCAGACATCAATCGTCGTTTTATATGCTGTGAAAATACTTGATATTGTTCTAGTTGGATCTATTTGGTATGTGCTACTTATTAATCTATTGCTTGCATTAGTTGCCTTGTCATTAGGCATTTTATTATCTAGCTTTGCATCTTCAGAATTTCAAATGGTTCAATTCATTCCACTAGTCATTGTTCCGCAAATTTTCTTTACAGGATTATTTCCACTGGATGGCATGGCGGATTGGTTGCTTTCAATCGGTAAAATCATGCCACTATACTACGCCGCAGATGCTCTTACGGGTGTTATGTATAAAGGGTTTGCATTTACAGATATCATTGTTGATCTCGGTGTATTACTATTATTCTCAATCCTCTTCATAACCTTAAATTTCGTCGCTTTAAAAAAATACCGCGCTATTTAATATCGTGTATAACTACTAAAATAACACGCGCTATATAACGTACCTGTTGTTTCAGTATTTCGACAAAGGGCACTCAGAATTCTGACATCCTTGATTGGAGCGGAGATGGCGACTCCTGCGGGAAAAGCGGGACAGTCCAAGACCCTGCAAAGGAGCTTGGCGCCCGCCCGCGGAAATCGGCCACCGTAGCGGAAATCAACGATCTTATCTATTTATTTTTTAAAAGAAAAAAAGACCTTAGACAAACTCAAATTTTTTCGAGTTTGTCTAAGGTCTGAAACAGTACGGTCTATAAAACGAGCGTGTTGTTTTTTTATTCTACTGAGACATTCTTTAAATCATCAGCTTCTGTTGGATGTGCTTTAAAGTCTTTTACTGATTTAGATACTGCTAATAGTGGTGTGGAATGTACTAATGGCAAAACAGGTGCTTCTTTATGCAAAATAAGCTGAATTTGTTTATATATCTCTTTACGTTTTTCTACATCCTGTTCAGAACGACCAGCTTGCAGAAGCTTTTGAACTTCATCATTTGAAAACTGAGAGTTATTTAATGATCCATCACGATCAAAGAACAAAGATAATAAATTGTCAGGATCACCATTGTCACTTGTACCACCAAGTAAAAATAGATCTGCTTCCCCTGCTTTTGTTTTCTCTAAATATGTCGCCCATTCGAATGACATAATTTTCGTTTTAATCCCCACATCTGCTAAATTCTTCTGAATCGCCTCAGCAACCTTTTGGCCATCTGGCATATATGGACGCGGTACAGGCATTGCCCATAATTCTAATTCTTTACCGTCATAAGTAGACTCTTTCAATAATGCTTTCGCTTTTTCCGGATTATAATCATATAAAGGCGTATCTTCGTTATAACCTAAAGCTGTAGGTTGCACCGGATTTTTTGCTACTAATGCTTTCCCTTCAAAGAATGTGTCCGCAATTACTTGACGATCTACTGCATGGCTAATCGCCTGACGTAACTTTATATCTGTAAATGGTGCTTTATTTGTTGTCATCCCTAAATAGCCGACATTAAATGAAGGGCGTTCAATTAATATAATTTGATCATTTTGTTCTACTGTCGAAATAGATGCAGGTGCTACACCATCTGCAATATCAATTTCTCCACTCAACAATGCATTTAACCTTGCTGAATTATCTGGCATTGCTTTGAAGATAACACTATCAAGCTTTGGTAATCCATCTTGCCAGTAACCTTCGTTTTTTGTCAAAATGACTGAATCATTTCTTTTCCATTCTGAGAATTTGAATGGACCTGTCCCTACAGGGTTTTCTCCAAATTTTTCTCCGTCTTTTTCAAAAGCGGTTGGACTGGCAATTGAAAAAGCCACCATTGCTAAATTATTTAAAAGTGGCATCATAGGCTTCTTTAATTGAATGATGAAAGTATAATCCCCATTAGCTTTTACGCTTTCAATAATGTGATTTTTGTCGCCTTTAAAGCCGCCGAACATATCTGCATAATACGGAAATTGATCTGCACTACCATTCATCCAACGTTCGAAGTTTTTAACAACGGCTTCCGCATTAAAGTCTGTACCATCATGAAATTTAACATTTTCCTCAAGCGTAAAAGTATACGTCTTACCATCATCAGAGATTTTCGTATCTTTAGCTAATCCAGGTTGTGTAGATGTATCTTGGTCGCCAAAGACTAATAATGTCTCAAAAATATTGCGTGCTACTTTGAACGATTCACCGTCCGTTACTGTACTTGGATCTAACGAAACTGAATCCGCTCCTCGGCCATAAACAATAGTTTGCTTGTCCTTGTTATTTACTTTATCACCAGATGATTTCCCACCTTTTGTATCATCAGATGAACATGCTACCAATAGGAAAATCATAGCCATTACGACAACGCTCAATCCTAATCTCTTATTCTTCATAAAACTCCCCCCACATCCTATTTTCTTACTTCTACCAATTATAAATATATTTTCATAATTTTCAAATAATAGTGTTCATAAAAAAATGCCTGCAACCGATTTGTGATCAGTTGTCAGGCAGTTCAGTTATTAGTTAAGTTTTAGAAAAAGATATTTAAAATGTAGAAAATCAATGCAGCCATTGCTGCCGCTGATGGCATTGTAATAATCCAAGTCATAATAATTTTACGAGCTACTCCCCATTTAACACCTTTCACACGTTGTGCAGCTCCAACCCCCATAATAGCGGAAGAAATAACATGTGTAGTACTAACTGGCAAGTGAATTAATGTTGCACTAAAGATAACTGAAGCAGAAGCTAAGTCGGCTGCTGCACCGTTAACAGGGCGCAATTTCATAATTTTACCACCAACTGTTTTGATGATTTTATAACCACCGATTGATGTTCCAAGTCCCATTGCTAATGCTGCGGAAACTCGAACCCAACCTTGAATTTCATCGCCAGATTGTAATCCTCCAGCTATTAAAGCCATTGTCATTATACCCATTGCTTTTTGCGCATCATTCGTACCATGTGTAAACGATTGAAGTGCAGCTGTACAAATTTGTAAATATCGGATTCCTTTATTTGTACGATATAGATTTGCGTTTTTGAAAATGACTTTGAATAGAGACATCATCAAGAAACCAGCAGCTATAGCAATAAACGGTGATAATAATAAAGCTTGTAATATTTTCACGAAACCTGTGTAGTTCAAGACACCAAAACCGGCTGCTGCAATAGCAGCACCAGCGATAGCACCAATAATCGCATGAGATGAACTAGACGGAATTCCGTAATACCAAGTAATTAAGTTCCAAATTATTGCTGCTAGTAATGCAGCTAAAATAATCACTGAACCATTTGATAATGCGAAAGGATCTACGATGTCTTTCGTAATTGCCTTTGCAACACCTGTAAATGTGATTGCCCCGATAAAGTTCATAATTGCAGCCATTATTACTGCTACTTTAGGTGGCAAAGCTCGTGTCGATACTGAAGTAGCAATGGCATTTGCTGTATCATGAAAACCATTGATAAAGTCAAATGTCAGTGCAAAAATAACAACTAAAACTGTTAATAAGAGTATTGTATCCATTCGTGACTCCTGCTCCTATGCATTACGCATAATAATAGTTTCCATAGTATTCGCTACATTTTGGCAATCATCTGCAATATCCTCTAATTGTTCATAGATATCCTTGAACTTAATCAGTTGGATTGGATCTTTTTCATGCAAGAATAGTTGCTTAATGGATGTACGAAGCACTTCATCACATTTACTTTCATAATCTTTTATTAAAATGGCATGATCACGCATACCAATTAAGTTTTTCGTTTTTAATAATTCCATTGCTTTTACAATTTCATCCGCACTTTTCACAATATAGCCGATAAATGTATTCATTGAATCATCGATATCGATTAACGCGAACATGTCGAAGTGTGCAATACATTCTTCCATTCCATCAAGAACGTCATCCATACTGTTAGCAAGCGCAAGTATATCTTCTCTTTCAATTGGGGTCATAAATGATTTGTTCAGCATCACGATTAATTCATGAATGAGAGAATCCCCATCCGTTTCATATTTTTTCATTCGTTTGCTAATTTCTTCTAAGTCTTCCAAACTCTGTATGCGGAAATCATTGGCATAATGCATTGCCTCTTGTACATTAACTGCAATTTTTGCTAAAACATCAAAGAATGGATCTGGCTTTTTTCGATTAAACATAAATTCCTCCTGAAAAAGTTAGTGTCAAAACATATATTTGTCCTGAACGCTAAATTAGCTTAACAATAATTTAATAGAATATCTGCTATTTTTACATATTCTATTACAACTTTTACAATCCTGTAACATTAGCGTTCACAATTTCGCAAAAAAATTGTTCCAATGTGGAAAATCACATCGCTTCATTTGTCGAATATTGTCGAAAAATATAAATTCTGTTGTAAAAAAGACCTTAACTACTAGGCTTAACCTCATGATAAATATAACATTCCTTTGTCAATATCGAACCTTTTTGTAAACGTTTTATTTTTCGACAAAATACCTACCATTTTTATACAGAATATAGGTTTTACAATTTACAAAACTAAGAACATTGTCTAAAGGAAAGCCTTTTTGTTGTTGGCAACACAGCAAATATGAGTCCAACTCCAAAAACTACAGAATTGTTAAACATTAGAAGGAATTCTTGTATACCTTCAAAAATAAATACACGAATAACAGTTGAATTATACATACACCACAGACAGCTTCTCTCATCCATCGAAATCCACAGAAATACAAAAAGAATACGGTAATAAAACTAATGATAGTAGGGCAAATTGAAAATGAATTATTACAAATTCATTTCACAGTAGTATGTCCAACATCAAAAAAAGCAATCATGTAAATTTCAAATATTATTTTTTCTGCCTATTCTCTATTTTTGTATTTATTAACAATTACTACTTCACTACTTTTAGTACCTACTGACATCAAGTACTAGCTAGAACCACAGATCATAACGTTCCTTTTGAACCCTTTCAATAATTGATCCCTTTCTTAACACCGGCGTAAAACATCCTTCATTAAAAAAAACTCCTTATTTAAGCTCATTTTCAAAAAAAATAAAAAAAGATGTGCATAATATCATACACATCTTAAATCTTTCCTGTTTCACTTACTTGTGACAAATGTGATGATTGATTGAATTCACCAAGTAACCATCTATCATCTTGAATCTTAATATAACTAACGCCTGCATTTGCTAATCGTACTTCCTGTGGAAAAGTATCGCCATTCTCTAGTAGTGTAAAGAGCGCATGAATTACCGCTCCGTGGGCGACTAGAATGACTCGATCATTTGGATGATGCTCGTGAATTTCAACAAGTCCGTTTCGTAACCTTGTAAGCACGGAGTGCAAGGGTTCTTGATTTGGATATTGTTTATCTGGAAATGCTTTTATACGTTTTTCCATATCCATGCCTTCTGCTTCACCGAAAGATCGTTCTTTAAACTCTTCAATTTCAATTAGAGGTATGTGTAATTGTTCGTTAATTATTTCCGCTGTTCGTTTTGCTCTTGTTAATGGACTTGTATAAATTGCAGCCCACTTAGTATTTTTGAAAAACACACCACATTCTTTTGCTTGTTGGATCCCTCTATCATTAAGAGGTACATCTGTTACACCTTGCAATTTCCCTAGTGCATTCCAATCCGTTTCTCCATGTCTTACCACACAAATTTCTGTCATGTGAGTACCTCCTAAACCAACTTTACATTAGAGTATCACACTAAATTCCAGCTGTATGCATTAACACTACTCTCCAGCCATCAGGGTCTTCAATTGTCTTACCTTCCTTTTCCCAATATGGGTTTTCTGGAGGGACTGCATTATAGCCTAATTCTCTTAAACTCTCGATAATCGTATCAATCTGTTGTTGATTAGGTATATAAAATACAATTAAATTGTCTTTAGTTGGTACTGGGCAAGGGCTGCCATCTTTGTGCTGGGTAAATTCCAAATGATATGTTGCAGTTGGAAGCCCAATCAACAAACCTTCATAACCTCTACCTGTAAATGACCCAATTTTCGTCAATCCTAAACCTTCACAATAAAAACGCTCAACTTGTCGTAACTGATTTGTAGGTCTAGCAACCCTAACCTGTGTAACATGCATATTTTCTGACCAATCGTTATTCATTCTTACCACCCCTTCGAAAGGATATTACCATTTAATTCAATTTATTTATTCCGTCATAAGATTGAACAACATCTCACTCTTTTGATTTATTTCGGTTTTATTTTTTCAGTAAAACACTGCATAATAAAGGTAAATCGAAAGGGGTTATACATATGGATTGGTTTGAAAAACTAAATGAATATTTTCCCGTTGAGGAAATGAAATCACGCCAACATATAGAACTTTTATTGAAAAATAAGGTAGATATTTACAAAAAGGTAGAAGACGAAAAATATGTATTAACATATGTAGATCACCCTGATTTTATATTTGTCGATTATTTATTTGTTTCATCGTCTGCACGTGGTGAAGGATTAGGTGGGAAAATTTTAGAGCATTTAAAAAGCAATGGCAAACCAATTTTATTGGAGGTAGAATCACTTGATCAAGCTGAAGAAGACACTGAAAAGCGATTACGCTTCTATAAACGTCACGATTTCAATTTAGCATCACATATTCGTTATTGTAGGCATCATGTAAAGACAGGCGAGCCACTGAAAATGGATATTCATTACTGGGCTCCAACGGGCATTGCTGAAGAAGAAATACTTGGACATATGAAATGGATATATGAAAATATTCATGCGTACGAAGATGAACTTCTTTACGGTGCGAAGTATGAACCGACCGATAATGTATTGTATTTTATTAAATAAAGACAAGGTAATAAATCTGAGCAAAAATTAAAAAAGACTTTTCGCATTTGTGAAAAGTCTTTTTTATATATTAGCTAGCTTTTTTAAATCCAGCTTGCTCCGCTTCTTTTTCAGTACAGAACATTTTTTCCTCTTTAACTGCATCATAATTGTTGGAGCCTGGCATATGATAAAGCTTATTACCTTTGCTATTTATATTACCCTTAATAGAGCAGCTTGTTTTATTCGATTGATTTAAGCTATCGGCTTTATTTGAGTTTTTTGTTTGCCCTTCAGTAGACGCCCCGCTTCTCACAGCCGATTTATCAAAACCTCGATTTGTGACATAACCGTCGTATTGCCAAATTCCTTTTTTCAATGCTTTAGCTTCATCTTGAATTTTCTCAAAAGCTTTCACATTTGTAGTATTCGGTTCATATATATATCCAACACGTACCAGACCTTCACGGATTAGTTGCTCTTGAACACTTTTCCCATCCGCATATATATAGGCTAGAAGGCGACCATATTTATCTTCATGTTCACCAACATCAAATTCAATTGAAACTTGATTTGCGTTGTTCAATATTTCACGATTACGAGCCTGCGCTTCTCGTCCAAAAGGTTGTTCACCTAATTGTTTATGGTACATTTCAGGCGCATCTACTAATAAATAGCGTACTTTTTTTGTTTCTCCGTCGTATTTTACTTTAATCGTATCACCGTCCATGATACTTACCACTTCGACATCGATTCGATTTTCTGATTCATCTTTTTTTGTCACTGTAGTTTCTGTACATGCTTGTAGCATAAATACTAGACAGCCGATTAAAAGGAGTCCCCATTTTTTCATTGTCATCACCATCGTAATCTTAACATAAACTATTAGTTATCGGCTTACTTTCAGCATTTAACGCATAAAAATACCCAGTCTTCGGTAGAGGGCTGGGTAATGACTAGATGAATATTAATCTGTTGTAGTGCCGTATGGTTTAATGTCTTTGATTGATTTTCCTTGCTCTTCTAAATCACGAATACGGTGTGCAAGACGTGATGCAGCAGATGCAGCAATGCTTCCTACTAAATCATCTAGGAATGTGTGAATACCATTACCAGCTTTTGTATCAAGGTGCTGTATTATTCCGATTTTCTGTTTATCTAAATGTCCAAAAGTTGTTACAGCAATACTACCGTAAGTAAATACTGCTCCTAAAGCGATAGTCTCATCAACTCCAAATAATCCTTCATCGGATTCAACTAATTGTTGTAGTGGCGCTGACAGCATCTTTTTCTCTGCTAATTCATCTAGCTCAATCCCTACTAAAATTGCATGTTGAATTTCACGTTTATAAAGTACTTTATCAACCGATTCAATACAATGATCTAGAGATAGTCCTTCATTATATGCAAATTGCATTTCATACACAATTTCCGCGATATCCTTTAATGTAACACCGCGGCGTTCTAATGCATCGCGCGCCGCTTTAGCGACTACTTCTGATGAAACTTGAAGTTTTTTGTTATACATGACTCATCCTCATTTCCATATTTATAGTCCTTTGTTAGCTATTATACCTTTACTTTCTTATATGTTACAATTTTCGTACAGAAAACTGAAGGAGTGACAGCTTTGAATCGTGGCACAATCACAGATATAGATTTTTTCAGTGAATCCTTACAAGAGGACATCCATCTATTAGTCTACTTACCTGCAAACTATTCACCACTTTATAAATACTCAGTGTTAATCGCATCTGATGGTAAGGATTATTTCCAACTCGGTCGAATCTCTCGAGTAGTAGATGACTATTTGGAGCAAGGCGATATCGAAAATTTAATAATTGTAGGTGTACCTTATAAAAGTGTAGAGGATCGTCGACAAAAATATTTGCCAAATGGAGAAAAGCATGAAGCATACTTACGCTTTTTAGCACATGAACTTGTTCCTTATATTGACGAGCATTACTCTACATATCAAATGGGGATGGGTCGAGCATTGATTGGAGATTCACAGGCTGCGACAGTATCTTTACTAGCAGCCATCCAATATCCGAATATTTTTGGTAAAGTATTAATGCAGTCACCTCTAGTAAATGATACTGTTTTAGAAAAAGTGCAGCACGTACAAGATGTTCATGCTTTTTCAATCTATCACGTTATTGGAAAAAAAGAACATGAAGTAGTAACTATGGATAAGAGTATTAAGGATTTCCTTACACCTAATCGTGCATTACATGAGTTGATAGTCAACAAAGGCTTTTCTACTTTCTACGATGAATTCGAAGGAAATCACTCATGGAAGTTTTGGCAACCTGACTTAAAACGTGTCATAAAACAAAACTTTAGTATTTAACATGTATTTCACAATGAATATTATCTTTTTTCTGTTATACTGAAAATTAAGAAAAACTATATAAAACTACTTAGGAGGTACGGAATAATGAAATACGGTATCGTTGCATTTCCATCTAAGAAACTACAAGATTTTGCGAATTCATATAGAAAAAGATATGACACGCATTTCTCTAAAATCACACCTCATATTACTTTAAAAAGTGTTTTTGAAGTAGATGATTCAAAAGTGAACGAAGTTACTAATATGCTCCAAGAAATTAGTAAACAATTTAAACCGCTTTCAATTCACGTATCAAAAGTTAGTTCATTTGCGCCAGTGAACAACGCTATCTATCTAAAAGTGGAACCAACAGAACAGCTTCAAAAATTACATGATGCATTGCATGCTGAATCATTCGGTCAAGAACCAGAATATAAATTTGTGCCACATATTACTATTGCACAAGATATGTCCTCAGGTGAACATGATGATATTTATGGTCAGCTACGCATGACAGATGTTCATTCTGAAGAAGTTATTGATCGTATTCATTTACTTTATCAATTAGAAGACGGTTCTTGGACGGTTTACGAAACATTCCGACTGTCTGGAGCTGAGTAATTATTGGTTTTTGCTAAAATTGTTGAGACAGAGAAGGAATTACGAGACGCTTTCTTTGTTCGGGAGGAAGTCTTCGTTAAAGAGCAGGGTGTTCCTCTACCTTTAGAAAAAGATGAATACGACAAAGACGCAACACATTTCGTAGCATACAATGGCGAAGAGCCGATTGCAGCAGGCAGAGTACGAATAGTCGACGGTAATATCGCTAAAGTAGACCGTGTTTGTGTATTACCTGATTTTCGAAGAAAGCAAATCGGTGTTTTAATGATGACACACTTAGAAAAATACGCTAAAGGTCGTCAGTTAGCAAAAGTGAAGTTAAATGCTCAAACACATGCTATTCCTTTCTACGAAAAACAAAATTATATTATTACATCTCCTGAATTTTTGGATTCTGGCATTCCATATCGCGCAATGGAAAAGGCATTCTAATAATAAGTTACTAAAACGCTGAATGATCAACGTTTTAGTAGCTTTTTTTTTGGTGATTGCTACTTTCATCTCTTTTTCATTGGTTCTGTGGACTTTCTAGTGAAAATGTTTTAACTAATCCTCTATCTACCTAAGTTCTATAACAAAAAGAGCCAACCACGGTTGATTGCAAACTCAACCATGGATTGGCTCCTTTTTATTATTCGAAGTACCTTATGATAATCGTCTATAGTATTTTTCAAACATATTTACTATAATATTTACCTCTATCAGTAACCTTTAGTTCAAATTTTGATAACTCTGCTGGGTTAGGATGGATGAATTGTTGATGGACTCGAAGGGAGTTCCCACGATTTTTGTTTTTTTCATTGTTCAATTGCATTTCAGTAAGTTCAGCACGCATATCAAGCTCTCTTTCAAAATGAGATTGCTTTTTTACTTTTGCAATTGCATTAACATGAGCATAATTATATGCTTTCATGTTCATACGTTCTGCATATTGCGTTGCTTGTAACGGCTGAACTGGTAGAATGTAGCCCATCACAATCCCCTCCTAACTATAACTTTTCCTGCAAAGACATATTCTCGATTAAAGTTAGTATATTACTGAGAATATTATTTTATGCTATAACATTTTTTGAATTTTATTTAAATCTAAAGAATTACCATCTTTTATGATAGATGCGACGATTTTTTCTTCTAGCTCTTTTGTTACTGGTTTATTTGCTAGTTGGGAAACTTTACGAATAATTTGGCGAATTTGGCGTTCGTCTTGAAAATCTGCATATTGAATAGCGTTTGCTAATGCAAGTACATCTTCCATTGGTACGCCCGTTTTTCCTTCAATTTTTCGAAAGAATGAGCTTTGCATTTAAGTCCCCCCTTAGATAAAGCTTGCTCCGACAATAATCAACAAGATGAATAGAACAACGATTAGGATAAACGTTGAGCCATTGCCGCGGTTGCCGCCATAGTAGCATTCCCCGCCGCCGTAGCCACCGCCGTAGCCACCGCCGTAGCCGTAACCATAACCTGACATTCCAGACATAAGAAATCCCTCCTCTCTCTCACCGTATTGTATGCAACGGTTTACAGAAAGAAGAGGGCGTTTGAACTAGTCGATATTTCCTTTTGATCGAAAAATTAAAGCTCCTATAAATCCAAATATGATGGCCGCACTAATACCCGAACTCGTCACTTCAAACATCCCCGTTAAAACTCCAATCCAACCATGCTTTTCAACTTCTGCTAAAGCACCGTGTGTCAAAGAGTTACCAAATGACGTAATAGGGATTGTTGCACCTGCACCAGCAAAATCGATAAGCGGTTCATATAAGCCAAAGCCATCTAAAATTGCACCAGTGACAACTAATATGGCTAATGTATGTGCAGGTGTTAATTTACCGACATCCATCAGCAGTTGACCAATTACACAAATCAATCCGCCAACAATAAATGCGATTATAAAAGAAGTAAACATTTTATTCCCTCATTTCATCGTTACTTCGATTGCATGTGCAACGGTTGGAATCGATTGATTTTGTTGCACAGATAACTGCGACAAGAGAGCTCCTGTTGCTACTAATAGCACTCGTTTCATCCGTCCGCTTTTTAGCTCTGCTAATATTTCGCTAAAGAAAACAGATGCGGAGCAACCTGCGCCACTTGCACCAGCTAAAAACAATGGATTATCTCCATAATATTCAGCACCGCCATCGCGAATTGTTTCTAACTGTTTTGTCGTAAATCCAGATTGTCTTAACATTTCTTTTAAAATTGGCAAGCCCACTTTTCCCAAATCACCCGTCATAATAACATCGTAATCCTGAACTGTTTGCCCTCTACCCTTTAAATGTTGTTTAATAGTTGAAAACGCTGCAGGTGCCATTGCTGCCCCCATATGAAATGGATCTGATTGTTGAAAATCCTCTACTTTTCCGAAAGTAGCGGCCTCAATACAAGGTTCCCCTTCTTGATGCTTACCAATAAGAGCATAACCCGCAGCAGTTACTGTCCATTGTGCAGTCGCTGGTTTTTGGCCTCCATAGTCGACAGGATATCGGAATTGCCTTTCTATCGCGTTATGCTGACTCGCAGCACCTGCAATAGCATAATGGCTACCACCTAGCTCCGTTAATAAACTGGCGATAATGACGGCTGCTGTGGACGTAGCACACGCTGAGTACATACCGATAAAAGGACTACCGATAGTACTAGCAGCAAAATTCGTCGGTGTCATTTGATTGACTAGATCTCCTCCAATAAAGAAATCTACCGCGTCCATTTTTAACTTCTTTTTTTGTAAAGCAATTTGTGCGGCTTCTTCAATTAAATGTTGATGTCCCTGCTCGTTTGTTTTTTGATCTGCCCTTTCATCATCAAGCACTAAATCGAAATTTTGCGCAAAAACACTTCTCTTTTCCAATGGACCAACTACTACTCCGGCTGCTAAAATGGACGGCTTAGAAGGAAAATAAATTACACCTTTATCCATCACCAGTGAGTCACCCCAATCGTTACTAAAATTAATTTGACAAGTGCTACAAAAAAGGCTGAAACAACACCAAATAAAATAACAGATCCTGCTAGTTTAAAGATATTGCCACCCACTCCGAGTACTAAACCTTCTGTCTTATGTTCAATAGCTGCTGAAATAACAGCATTCCCAAAGCCGGTAACTGGTACTGCTGACCCTGCTCCTCCAAATTGACCTAGCTTTTTATAAAGTCCAAAACCAGTCAGTAATAAAGAAATGAAAATCATTGTTGCTACGGTTGGATTACCAGCTGTACGTTCTGTAAAATCAAAATTCATAATAAAGAAAAATGAAATTCCTTGTCCAACTGCACAAATAATACCACCAACTAAAAAAGCTTTTAGTACATTTGTGGCAATAGGGGTTTTAGGCGATAGTTTCGTTTGTAATTGCTCATAATCTTTTTGATTCATCAGGTTTCTTCCTTTGCAAGATCTTGTAATTTCTTAATTTTCTTTTTGAGCTCTTCCTCTGTTATTTCTTTTTTCATAAGCTTCTGGGCTTCCCAAGATATTTTGAAGTCAGTACTAACGAGTACGTCTTTACCCGGGAATTCCTTTTCAAATTTCTTCTGCAAATCCTTTTCTATTTTGGATCGCTTCAATTTTGAAAAAGGTTTTATCTGCACACCCACTAATACAATGTCATCCACTAAAACAGCAGTACCTTTTTTAATCGACTTTTCTTCTTTCAAAAGCTTTTCAATTGCTGAATGCGATCCATTATCACCTGTTGCATGATAGGTAGCGAATTTTTCCTTCTGTTCTCCAGAGCAAGCGACTAATAACTGGATGCTGAGTGTTAAAATCAAAATCCTTAAGACATTTCTCTTCATATACTTCACCTTTTTTTAAGAACAGTATGCGTTTCTTTTGAAAAATTATGCATAACTGAGGCAGTTGCCCTAGTTCATTTTCTAATATGACATATTGTATAAGGAGATTGAAAAGGAGGTGAAATTAATAATGGGATGCGGAAGAAATGATGATGCAGTAGGTCACAAAGTGTCAAAAGGATGTGTTTGCGACGTAGTACGCGCAATCAAAGACATTCAAGACCAAAACGTTGATGAGGGTTGTGGCCCTTGCCCAACTAACTGTTTCCTAGAACCTCTTGGTGGATTAGTAAGCCCTGCACGTATGCAAGCTAATACACGTGTATTTATGCTATTAAACAAAGACGGCACTCCTTTTAAAGCGTTTTTCAGAACTAAAGCTTCTGGCGATCATCACTGTTTCTCGGTCTTTTTCCGAGTAGAGGATATTTTCGACGGTTGCTGTGCTACTTTACGTGTATTAATTCCTTTAAAACACGGTGATTGTGTAGCTGATTTGTTAACAGATTGCGGTACTGATGTAGATTTATCAACTATCTGTAAAGTTGTAGATTGGGAAGCATCAACTAGCTGTGTTACTGTTGACTTGAATTGCTTCTGTGCAGTTCAATGTATAAAAGACGTATTTTTAGAAGGTGTATGCGACTAATATCAAGTCAAAAGACTTTGCAGTAGTGTCTTTGTTTTAAAATGGATGATAGCAGTGTCAGGCAATGAGCTCCGAAGTTAGGTATTCTAACTTTCGGGGCTTTTTGTGATATTATATTTTTATCTTGTGCAGTTTTGATTTATTTTTGCATAAAAAAAGCCATCCCTTTTAAGGGATAGCTGTTAAAATACTCTTCCTCGCCACTTAATTTCCACGAGTTCATTAATTTTCGTTGGATATACAACACCTGTGTAACTTTTCAAAATCACTTCTTCTTGCATTACGCGATCAACGATACCTTCTATAATACGGCCATCCGACAAACTAAATTGCAATGGTTGATAAGCTTTCTGTTGAAACGGTGCAGATAAAAATTTTAAACGCTCTGTTTTACGGCGTACTTCAGCATCTTCTATAACTGGCTCTATGGATTCTACTTGCTCAGTTTCCTCTTCTACAACACCATCTACAACTACCTCTTCAATAACATCAGCCAAGACAGGAGTACTATCACTATTAATATCAATAAAAAAAGCCGGGGGAGCTTTGATAAAAAGGAGTGGGCGATTCCCCAAGTTAACACATCCTTTTTTTCATATTGTATGCTCCTCCGGAAAATAAGTTCACATTAATTTACTAATGAACATCGTTGCAATCCCAAGATAAATTAAAATACTTGTTATATCATTTAATGTTGTAATAAACGGACCAGATGCTACCGCAGGGTCAATTTTCAGTCGGTGCATTAATAATGGTATAAAAGATCCTGCAATTGTTGCAACAATAATTGAACAACAAATAGCGGTTCCTACTAATAGCCCTAAAAGCCACATGTGTTTCCAAAAGAACACAATACCAAATGCAATAACACCACAAACAACACCTGTAATTATACCTGTAATTGCTTCTCGTATTAATAACTTCATCTTACTTTCTTCTTCAACATCACCAGTTGCAATCCCTCGAACAGCAACGGCCAGTGCTTGCGTTCCACTATTCCCTGAAGTACCACCTATTAAAGGAATAAAAGCAGCAAGTATCGCCACTTTTTCTAATGTCCCAGTAAATAAGTCTACTAAATTAGCGGTTAACATGCCTAAAAATAATAATACAACAAGCCATGGCAAGCGTTTTTTCGCTGCAGCAAACGGGCTTTTGTCGAATGTTACCATGTCTGAAACCCCGGCTAATTTAGAGTAGTCATCTGACGCCTCTTCATCAATGACATCAATAATATCATCAACTGTAATGATACCCAGCATCTCGTTTTTTGAATTAATAACAGGTACAGCTAAAAAGTTATAGTCCTTCATAATTTGAGCGACTGCCTCTTGATCATCAGTTACATTAATACTTACAACACGATCATTCATTATTTGACGTATTAATGTGTCTTCTTCTGCAATGATTAAGTCACGCAAAGAAATAACACCCGTTAAATGATTTGTATCATCCACTACAAATATATAGTAAATCGTTTCTGCATCTGGCGCTGCGTTGCGTAAAATTGTCATCGCTGAACGTACGGTTGAATTCTCAGGAATAGCGACATATTCTGTCGTCATTATAGAACCAGCTGTATACTCCGCATAGTACAGAAGCTCTTTAATATCTTGTGCTGAATCTTTATCCATTATTTTAAGGAAATGAGTGATTTGATCTTTATCTAATTCATTTAGAACGTCAACCGCATCGTCAGTATACATAGCAGCTATCATTTGCGCTGCATATGTCGTATCCATTTCCTTCAAAATACCTTTATATTCGTCATCATCGAGTTCAATAGCTTCAAAAATGTCAGCCATCTCTTTAGGGGAGAGATACTGATAGATAATCTGTCGTATATCTGGCCCCACCTTCTCATAAAACTGTGCCTGATCATACGGATGAAGTGCTAAAAACTCCTCACGAAAATTATCTGTCTCTAGATTCTCCAGTAATTGACGTAGATGTTGCTCATCGAATTGTACTTCATCTTTTTCCTTTGTTTCTTCTATCATGCATGTCCCCTCCTCTCGACTCAATAAGTCAGTTAAAATAACACCTTACTATAATAGTGTGTAGACCTTCAAAAGAGCAATTATTTTTTAAAACTTTTTATTTCAGCTCTTTGAACACCCCTAATACTAACATTCGTTAATGTACTTTTACAAATGGCATCTTTAAATTTCCCGGGAAATCAAAAATAAGGTGCTTTATTTAATAAAAGCACCTTATTTTAATTATTCTATTAGTAGTGATTGCATATCTTTTGGTAAATTTATTTGCCAGCTATAATATTGTTTCGTCACTGGATGGTGTAACTGCAGCTCTACACAATGTAAAGCTTGACGATCTATTAAATTTCTACGACCACCATACAACGTATCTCCAACAAGTGGATGTCCAATAGATGCCATATGTACACGAATTTGATGCGTACGTCCAGTGTGCAGTTTTAAACGAATATGAGTAATTGCTTCTCCATCTAACATTGTTCGTTTTAATACGACAACATCGGTATGTGCAAACTGTCCATCACTTCGTACTTCACGTTCAATAATACTACCATCTTTGCGCCCAATTGGAGCAATAATTTCTTGTTGGTCTTGCTCCATATGGCCGTGTACAATCGCTTCATATGTCCGATGTATTGCATGTCTCTTTTGAGCTTCACTCATAAGATGATGAACGTGGCGATGCTTTGCTATACACATAAGGCCTGAGGTATCCCGATCTAGACGTGTTACAATATGCACCGTTGAAGCTAATTCCTGCTGTTGTAAATGGGCAGCTACAAAATTAGCAACACTACCTTTAGGATGATCATGTGAAGGAATCGTATTTTGATAAGGTTGTTTAGCAATCACTAACAGTTCATGATCCTCGAAAACGACCTCGAGCTCCCCATCCTCAGGAACTAATCCCTGACTAATTTCTTCCGGAGGAAAGATAATTGTGACTAAATCGTTCTTCTTTAGAATATGACGGACATTTTGCTCTATATTATTTACTAAAAGTTGTCCACCTTGAAATTTTATTGCAGTTAAAGCTCTCTTAGAAATTCCCCACATAGCAAGTGCATCTCTAAAAAGTTGGTCTTGCTCTACTTTAAACGTTAAGCGATATCGTAAATCTCTCATATTATTTCAAATCACTATCAATAAAAGAATCATGTACACGTTGCCAAAACGGGAATGCTCTAAAGCGTGCGAACCGAACCTTTTCCTTCGCAACTTTGTACTGAATTGATTTTACATTTTTATGCAATAATTGCACATGATCGACTGTGACCATAAAATCTTTAGCCTTCACTGGCTTTAGCACGCAACTATGATGTGCCGGTAACACTAGCGAAGATCCGACTGTACGGAATACACGATTATTAATAGACGCCATTTCAGTCACTTGAATAGCCTCTATTGATGGATGTAAAATGGCACCTCCAAGTGCCTTATTGTAAGCTGTACTTCCTGAAGGTGTAGAAACACAAAGCCCATCTCCACGGAAGCGTTCAAATGGTCTCCCATTTAATTCAACGTCCATTACTAATGTTACTTCTGGGGATTTAACTGTAGATTCATTCAAAGCTAAATAAGTGTAATTTTCATCTGAGTTTTGATAATTAATCACAACTTCTAATAGAGGATAATCGATTACTTTATAGTCACTCTTTGCTATAGAAATAACCAATTTCTCGATTTCAATTGGCTTCCAGTCAGCATAAAAACCTAGGTGTCCCGTATGAATACCTACAAACGCAACATCTGACAATATATGACTATACCGATGAAATGCATGTAGCAGTGTACCATCTCCACCAATCGACAACACGATATCTGGTTTTTCTTCATCTATTTCTAATCCAAAATCAGTTAAGTACGAGATGGCTCTTTCCATTAATTCATTTGATTGTGGATCATTACGTGATTGAACTGCAAATTTCATAGGTTTTCATGAGCTCCCTTCGAATTATCCTCTCTAACTTTTGGATTTGAAGCCTCTTTGTATTCGGTAAAATACTTTTGAGCTTCCTGTATCTCCTCGCGAATTAAAGACATTTCCTCATCTAAGCGGAACGCTGCCTCTGCTGCGCTTTGCAGGCGATTTTTTATTTCCTCTGGAAAAATCCCTTTATACTTATAGTTCAATGAATGCTCAATAGATGCCCAGAAGTTCATAGCAAGTGTTCTAATTTGAATTTCAGCTAAAATCTTTTTTTCACCTTGAATGGTTCCGACAGGATATTCGATTATCATATGATAAGAACGATATCCACTAACTTTTACATTGGTGATATAATCTCTTTCTTCTACAACTGTTAAATCATTGCGCTGGCGTAATAATTCAATAACAGTAGGAATTTCATCCACAAATTGACACATGATACGTACCCCTGCAATATCTTGTAACTCATGCGCTAGCATATCTGACGGTTCAAAGACTAGGCCTTTTTCTAACGTCTTGTCATAAATACTCGCAAGTGGCTTCACCCGACCTGTTACAAATTCTATTGGTGACGTTTCATTTGATTTTTCGAACTGTGCGCGCATTCCTTTTAGCTTAATTTTCAATTCATCTACTGCTTGCTTATAGGGCTGTAAAAAGCGATCCCATTGTCCCATGATAAGTCCCCCTAATCTTCTCGGGATTCGTTCAATATTTCTGCAAAGGCTTCTTCAACAGCTGTTGAGAAGTCTGCTCCATAATTATGATTTCCTTCAATATTAAATATAAGTGCGTTTAATTCATCTTGGAAGTTCACTAATTCAGTCTGTCCATTCCCCCAAGTTAATATTGGCTCAAAATCAGATTGTAATGTTTTGACTAGTAGTGGCCAAATAGCTTGTGGGAATTTTATGTAATGGTAGTCTTCCCCGGCATCCATTAGATAGATAAAAGCCATGGCGTCTGAATCAGTAATAACTTGACCTGCAGCTCGCCATTCACAATCAGGTGTTTGTCCGCATATTTGTAAATGAATTTGTTTTTCTAGTTGTGATCCATTTTCTACTGTATATGTTTTACGCAAAGCCTATCTTCCTTTCCGTGAATCTTCTATCATTTTATCATAGTAAGCCTCATTACTACCCACTTTTTCGGTGAATTGTTGTGCTTTACCCCATTTCGACAATCATTGCAATGCCATCTATACTTCACCTATAATTAATTAATACAAATTTATAAAAAGAGAGGGTGATTGGTATGGCACAACAACTAGAAATTGAGTTTAAAAACCTACTTTCGAAAGAGGAATATGAAGCACTTTGTATTACTTTTGCTATTCCAAATGAAGATTTTCACGAACAGGCAAATCATTATTTCGATACTGCGGATTTCAAATTAAAGAAAGCACGTTCAGGCCTACGAATACGCGAAGTTCAAAATCGCTTTGAATGTACACTAAAGGAACCTGCGACTGGTATTGGATTATTAGAAACAACGGATTTATTATCTGAAGAGCACGTAAATGCTGTGTTAAACGGAACAACTCTAAAAGCAGATGAAGTAGATACTCGATTGAAAAAACTTCAGATTAATCCAGCAGAGTTACAACTATTAGGTACACTTTTTACAAAGCGTGCCGAAATAAAATATAATGGCGGTCTTCTCGTTTTCGACCATTCTCGTTATTTGGACACTGATGATTATGAACTAGAATTTGAAGTGACAAATGAGGAAACAGGTAGAACAATATTCGAGGAATTTTTAGCAACACATTCAATACCTGTTAGAGTGGCTGATAAAAAAATTGCTCGCTTCATGGCCGCCGTCAACAAGAAAAGAGGTTAACAGATGGATATATCATCATTGAAAACGCTCCTTGAAATTCAAGGTCTTCAATCCATGGGATCGACTAGCTTATCTGCAAATGAATCATCATCTTCTTCATCAAATAATATGTTTACCCAACTAATGAATGAAATGATGACTTCATCAACATCTCAGAACTCCCCTACACAATTACTAGGCTTAACAAACTCAGTGTCGGGCTCAAACAATTTAGCTGCTTCAGATTATTCTTCGTTATTAGGTAGTAGCTTAATGGGGGGGACAATACCTAACTCAAATAATACAGTTTCGAGCTTGTACTATAACGGTACTTCACCTATTTATAGACCGACTTCGGTGTCTAAAAATACATATAGTACAACACCTTTGAATCCAGTATTAACAGGTTATACTGCTGGACCTACTAATGTCACTTCAAATACGCAATATGATGCCATTATAAAAAAAGCGTCCGAAACTTATGGTATTCCCGAAAAAATGATTAAATCTGTAATTAAACAAGAATCAAATTTTAATAACTCTGTCGTTAGTCATGCTGGAGCTGCTGGTCTAATGCAATTAATGCCAGGTACAGCCAAATTTCTTGGTGTTTCCAATGTCTTTGACCCCGAACAAAACATTATGGGCGGTACGAAATATTTGAAACAAATGTATGATAAATTCGGTGGTGATATGAATCTAATGTTAGCTGCATATAATGCAGGGCCGGGTAATGTTTCTAAATATAATGGTATTCCACCATTTAAAGAGACGACAAACTATGTTACTAAAATCATGAATAGCTATCAAGCCTAATTAGTCAACTACCGTAGTTTTCGAATAATTACATATCAATTCACTCTAAGAATCGACATATAACTTATTATTATGTCGATTTTTTTATGAATAAATTGCATAGAAGACACGATTTTTCATTGTAATCATACACTTTAACGGACCTTTTTATTAAACTATATGAAAAAAGTAATGTAATTTAATCGATTTGTTTGAGAAAAAACGTTTAGGTTGATAGAATAGAATTACAGCTAAAGCAAAGGAGCATCATCAATGACGCAAAAACCTATTATTCCTTATGAGGAAATTGGCGAAGAAACACTATCAAAAATGATTAAGATTTTCTACTCCAAAGTCGCTAAAAATCCGAAGCTAAAGCCGATATTTCCTGATGATTTAACTGAAACAGCACGCAAGCAAATTCAATTTCAAACTCAATATTTAGGTGGTCCAAATCTTTTTACTGAAGAGCATGGGCATCCAATGATGAGAGCCCGCCATATGCCCTTCAAAATTACACCTGAACGTGCACAAGCATGGTTAGAATGTATGGCTGAAGCTATGGATGAGGTTGGATTAGATGGAAAGATTCGAGAAATATACTATAAACGACTCGTCCTTACAGCGCACCACATGATTAATTCACCTGATAACGACGAGGAGGTATTAGAGTGAATAATATTCAGATCATGCCGGCACCGCCTTCGCCTACTACTACTCTTAGTAGACCGATTGAACTTTATGTATTCATTGATCCGCTTGCTCCAAACAGTTGGGATTTACAAGCAATTATCCGTAAGCTTCAAGTAAACTATAATCAGTACTTTACTTTACGCTTTGTTCTTAGTACAGAATTAGCTTCACTTAATGTCGCTTGCCAACGTGTAAATAGCTGTAATAGTGAATATGAGGAAATCGATGTCTCTCATCCTGTTCTTCCTACAATCGCAGTAAAGACCGCTGAATTACAGGGAAAAAAAGCTGGCTATCGCTACCTTATGAAATTGCAAGAATATGTATTATTGAATACGAAAAACGTCCGTTCATTCTCGACCTTAGTCGAAATTGCCAAAGAGGCCAATTTGGATATTCAGGAGTTCCAAACAGACTTCCAGTCGTTGGAAGTTTCTCGTGCATTTCAAAGTGACTTATGCATTACGCGCGAGATGGATGTAGAAGAAGTACCAAGCTTCGTTTTCTTTAATGAAAATATTGAAGATGAAGGTTTAAAAGTTAGTGGAAATTATTCATATGAAGTTTATGAACAAATATTAGAAGAATTATTAGACGGTGAACTTATTTGTCAACAGCCTCCATCAGTAGAAGAATTATTTAAACGGTATCATACATTATCAACTAAAGAAGTAGCATCAATTTATAACATTACTGAACAAACTGCTGACCGAGAGTTAAAAAAGAAAATGCTACAACAAAAAGTCGACCGCATCAATTATGAAGAATCATCGCTGTGGCGTTTAAAATAAATTATATATAGGCTAGTAACGATCTATTTTGTCGTTGCTAGTCTTTTTTATTTTAAATTAAAAGTCTTGTTGATTGTATGTAAGGTACTAGTTAACATGTCGATGACAGTTATCAATTGATAGAATATAACAAAATAAAAGAGGCGCCTCTACGAGAGACGCCTTCTTTTCACAAAGGGGATGGGAGAAATGTTCACGTTCAAACAAAGGGGTGTATGTTTGTTTGTGATTTATT
Organism: Viridibacillus sp. KH_047; assembly: GCF_057838945.1. Taxonomy (NCBI): domain Bacteria; kingdom Bacillati; phylum Bacillota; class Bacilli; order Caryophanales; family Caryophanaceae; genus Viridibacillus; species Viridibacillus sp. KH_047. Next base: position 3,484,157 of record NZ_CM174479.1, read on the forward strand.
TCACATCTAACACTTTAGCATGGAAAAAATGATATAGCAATGCTTCAGAATTGAATTCACAAAGTTGTCATAAGGAAAGCGTTTGCAAGTAGTAATCAGTCTTTTAAACTTCAAATTGACATGGCTTTGTCGAGTCTTGTTAGTATCATTCATGAGTTTTTATTCAAATATTTCTTATTATTTCATATATCTAAATGGAATGATTTCAAATTAAAAAGCCGAAGAGAATTATCTCCACTTCGACTTTTAATCATTAACTATTATACATCTAAAAGTTTTTCTAGTTCCTCTAAGTTTTTCTCAAATACTTTGCAAGCTTCTTCGATAGGTTCAGCAGATTCCATATTAACACCCGCCGCTTTTAATACTTCAATTGGGAAATCTGAACATCCAGCTTTCAGGAAATTGTTAATATAACGATCTACTGCAGGTTGTCCTTCTTCAAGGATTTGAGCACTTAGAGCAGTAGCCGCACTCTTACCTGTAGCATATTGGTATACATAGTAGTTGTAGTAGAAGTGAGGAATACGTGCCCATTCTAAACCGATCTCTTCGTCCACAACAATATCGTCACCATAATATTGTTTATTTAGATTATAGTAGATTTCTGTCATTTTTTCCGCTGTTAGCGCTTCCCCATTTTGATCAAGCTGATGAATAATATGTTCAAATTCAGCAAACATTGTTTGGCGGAAAATTGTACCTCGGAATCCTTCTAACCAGTGATTTAATATATAAATACGTTGTTGTGGATCTTCAATTGTTTTTAATAAATGATGGTTTAATAACTCTTCATTACATGTTGATGCAACTTCTGCAACGAAAATAGAATAGTTGCCGTATACGAACGGTTGGTTGTTACGAGTGAAGTAACTATGGACACTATGTCCAAATTCATGAACAAGAGTAAATAGATTATCTAAATTATTTTGCCAGTTCATTAGGATATATGGATTCGTACCATACGCACCTGAAGAATATGCGCCGCTTCTTTTCCCTTTGTTTTCAAGTACATCTACCCAGCGATCCTCTAAACCTTGTTTGACAATACTTACATACTCATCACCAAGTACTTCAAAGCTTTTTAACATATGATTTTTTGCTTCTTCATAGGGCATATCCACTTTTGATTCTTGTACAAGTGGTGTATATATATCCCACATATGAAGTTCATCGACACCCAATACCTTTTTGCGCAGCGCAATATAACGATGCATCAAAGGTAAATACTTATGAATTGTCGAGATAAGTTGATCATACACTTTTTCCGGGATATGATTTGCAGCCATGGCTGACTGACGAGCTGATTCGTATTTGCGAATACGTGCATTTACGTTATCACCTTTAACATTACCAGCAAGGGTCGTTGCAAATGTATTACGGAATTCTCCGTACGTTTTATACATTGCGCGAAATGCTGCTTCACGTACTTTGCGATCGCCACTTTCTAAGAAATGTGTATAATTCCCATGTGTTAGTTGAACTGGATGACCATTTTCATCTTCTATTGTAGGGAACTGTAAATCAGCGTTGTTTAATGTGCTAAATGTTTCAGACGATGCACTTGTCACTTCTGACAACTGTGCAAGGATTGCCTCCTGCTCCGCTGGTAAAATATGTGGACGTCCAATGTTAATTTCAAGCAATTCTTGTCTGTATAATTGAAGTTCCTCATTTTCAGCTAGATATTGTTCAATTATTTTTTCATCTAATGCTAGAATTTCAGGTGTTAAAAATGACAGACCCGTTGAAACTTTCGCATAAAGTGATTTGCAACGACTGTCCATTGCTTGGTAGAAACTGTTCGCTGTGTCTTGATCCAATCGCATATGTGAATATGTGTAAAGACGCATTAATTTTGAATACAATTTATCTCGGTATTCTAGAACCGCTAAAAGTGCCTGAGCACCGTTTTCAATTGTACCTTGATAAGATGAAGCATTTTCACTTAAAGCACTAATATCCTTAAACTCTGCTTCCCAAGCTTCGTCTGTCTCAAATATATCTTCAAGACGCCAAGTAAGTTCAACAGGTACCTCTTGTCTTGTTAATACTTTTTGTTCTGATTTCGTTGTCATATTTTATGACCTCCTATTGTAAATACGTTGAGAAACAAATACTTTATTATTTTCTCAATTTTCATAACACTTTGCAAGGAATTCACTATGCAATAATTGTAAGATATTAACTTCTTTTGTTGAACAATGAATGGAATGAATACCTAATTTTTTTAGCAACAAAATATAGTGAAAAATCGCTTCTTTACCTCGTTCATCTTGGAAATAATCTGGATTATTTAAGATAAATATTGAAATAACCTCATCATCCACTTGTAATATACTAATTTGACAATCTTGTAAAAAAAATAATAATATAGCTTGCCATTCTACAATGTAGACATCAATATACTGGGCATTTCGAACAGGCAAGCCAATGAAAAGAGGCAATTGGTCAAGTCTCATACGCGCATTGTAACAGGTTTTTAAGAGCCTATCCTGAATCCCCTTCCTGCTTAAGTAGAAACGTTGACGTAAAAACCGCTGTCGGATATGCAAATGGAATTGCCAATAATGAGCGAATTCCTCCTTTGTAGGCTCTTTTAAATGCAAAAACGGAAAATGTTGATGTGAAATCGGTAACTGTTGTACCTTGGCAATAAAGCGATAGCCATGTATGAACAATAGATGAGAATAATAAATAAACGTCGCTGTAGTTGGATTGTAAGTAAGAAGGGTTGATCCGTGTTGGGGATGACATGTGATAAATTGTTGACGAAACGGAGAGAGTTGAATAAGTTGAATACCTGTAGATTTTAGCTGCTTAAAATTAGGGGTTTTAAGAAGCCATAGAGGAACTATACTTGCATTCATATAACCTTTAGTCCGAGCTTGTACAACTTCAATAGGAATATTACTACACTGAAATTCAATCGCAAATTGCTCATTTTGAGTTGTTACCAATAAATCCGGCCGTTGAGACAAGTTCTTTATAAAAGGCTCCAGTTGAACAGTTAATCCTTTGTTTTCAAAAAAATGATAAAGTTGTTGCTTACCTATTAAATGTTCTTTTGACTCTCCATCCGAAAATAGCTGAGGACAATTCGAATCCTTTTTGTGAGCAAAATGCGGAACAACAATATCACCTATTCGAAGTTGTAACTCTTCTTTACATTGCGGACAAAAAAACTTATGGGTCCGCCTTAACTGTTTTAGCTTTTCTTTAGTATGTGAAATAGACAATATAAATAGTTCATTTTTTGTTGTCATTGCGGTTAAAATACAAACACCCCCTATTTTTATCCATTCTATTAATTTATGGGATAAATTGCAAGAAAAAAACCCCCCGGTATTCGGAGGATTTTCACTGTCATTTAACAAAGTATTTTATGACTGTATCAAAACAATCTTTTTCCATTAATGCTTTACCGTATTCTTGAAGAATGTGGATTGTTACTTCAGCGTCCGTGGAAAATTCAGTAATTACACTGAAAATGTCCTCAGCTTCATCATGTAAAACCTCTTCATTAAAACGGATGTATAAATAATAGTTACCTTCCCACTGATACAACGCATTATGGAATAGTGATGTTTCTTGTATTTTTTGTGCAAGAGGAATAATATCATCAAATTCCTGTAATTTAAAGATAAAATCGGAGTCCTCATCAATTGTACTATTTACAAGATCTTCAAAATCGTCAAATTCATGCGCTTTTGGCTCATCGCCACCAAATGCGGATGACATCATTCTTTGTTTATCTTCTATATCGAAGGGCGGTTCGATATGCTGACCGTCCTTATAAATTTTAGCATGTGTGATAGTCAGTTCAAGGCCATTCTCTTGAACTATCACTTGGATCCATAATGGTCCTTCAACTTCAAAATATTCTTCGTCATTTATTTCATCCATCATAGACCAGAAGAGTTCTTCACTTTTTTCCCGGTTATACCATACTTCATCTTTCGTGAATCCACGTTCTTCAATGTCATGATAAGAAATGAAGAGTTTAAGTGTATTCTCATTTATGCGTTCGATGTCCATATTACACAACTCCCTTCGGTCAATACTAATAGATGCATCGAGTCCACTTATGAACAAGTCTTTAAAATTTCTTGATAATACAGTGTCTAATACTATTGTATGATGAGTTTGTTGAAAATGGAAAGGAAATAACTCGGAAAATTACAACAGTATATGAATTGTAGTGGACAAGGTTTAGTAAATCAAGTCATAACGCTACTATGTATAGGTGTACTAGCCTCTTTTATATCGTAAATAATGAATTTTTTTTAATGCATAAAAAAAAGCCAGTTGTGTAACACTTAACAACAACTGACTCTGAAGAGACACATATTGCATACTGCTGACTATTTCGAGCGAGCATGCTACATGAAAATAACTCTTATTATTAGTTAACCATCTTCTGTGCTTCTTGTAATTGATAAGCACGAACTTTACGAGGTAAGAAACGACGAATTTCATCTTCGTTATACCCAACTTGTAAACGTTTTTCGTCTAAAATAATCGGACGACGTAAAAGCCCTGGATGTTCTTGGATTAACTCATAAAGACGTTGTAACGGTAAAGTTTCTACATCCACTTTTAGTTTTTGGAAAATTTTAGAACGAGTTGAGATTATTTCGTCTGTACCATCCTCAGTCATGCGTAAAATTTCTTTTATTTCACTTATGCTTAAAGGCTCCGCAAAAATGTTTCTTTCTGTATATGGAATATCATGTTCTTCTAACCATGCTTTTGCTTTTCTACAAGATGTACAACTGGGTGAAGTAAATAATGTCACCATCATATAAAACACATCCTTTCAAAATGTGTAGCGAATATAATAACATTCCTAAATTAGAATGACTTTAAAAAAAGAACTGTAAGCACATTATACAACATTTTGTCCAATTTGAATATATGCTATTAAGAAAAATTTCCATTGTAAGTTATGACCGTTTTTTCTATCATTTCAAGTTTTTCCATAAAAGTTAGACCACTTTAGTACGCGTATATATGTAGTATCCCCAAAATCGCAGTACGGTAAACCTATTATTTCAAAAAAATATTCTCATTTAGAATCGCTATATTGAAAAAATATATATTATATTTACACTAATTATACGTTCAATCTTCAAAAAAGTTTCAATTTTAAATAAAATTCATAAATCAAATTTGACAAAATACAAAACTGCCCCTTTAGTCAACTGATTTCATTGACTAAAGAGGCAGCCTTTAATTAATCATAATGATTAGTTATTTGCATATTCTGCTTGTAATACTTCAAATTCATCTTTAGAGCAATAAACAAAATGTCCGGGACGTACTTCACGCATTGTTACATTCTCTCCATCTTTATAATTATGCGACTTTGGATCATATGTTTTGCGCACACGATTACGCTCATAATCAGGGTCTGGAAGTGGAATAGCTGATAGTAGTGATTGTGTATAAGGATGCATAGGATATTTGTAAAGATCCTCTGCAGGTGCAAGTTCTACTAATTTACCAAAATACATTACACCGATTCTATCAGATATATATTTAACCATCGAAAGATCATGTGCGATAAATAAGTAGGTTAATCCTTTTTCTTCTTGTAACTCTTTTAATAGGTTAACAACTTGCGCTTGAATTGACACATCTAGTGCAGAAATTGGTTCATCTGCTATGATGAATTCCGGCTCTACTGCAAGTGCACGAGCAATTCCTAAGCGCTGACGTTGACCACCAGAGAATTCATGTGGATAACGATTAGCATGTTCTTTATTTAAGCCTACTGTTTCTAATAATTGATAGACTCGTTCTTGACGTTCTTTTGCGTTTTTTACAAGGCCGTGAATATCTAAACCTTCTGCAATGATATCCATTACTTTCATACGTGGATTTAATGATGCATACGGATCTTGGAAAATCATTTGCATTTTGCGGTTAAATGACTTTAGTTCCGTTTTAGATTTACGACCATGGACATTTACACCATCATAAAGAACTTCACCGCCAGTGGCATCATAAAGGCGAATAATCGTACGACCTGTCGTAGATTTCCCACAACCTGACTCCCCTACTAATCCTAAAGTTTCTCCTTTATAAATATCAAATGTAATATCATCGATAGCTTTAACTTCATTTGGTTTTCCAGGATTGAAGTATTGTTTTAAATTTTTGATTTCCAATAGTTTCTTTTGTATTTTCATTTTAAAATACCTCCATTGGCACCTTCGTAATAGCGACTATTAGGGAATCGTTTCATTCTTTCAATAATTGTAGCAGGTGGTGTCACTTCTGGAGCATCTGGGTGTAATAACCAAGTTGCCGCATAATGTGTATCACTTACTTTAAAGAATGGAGGCGTTTCTTCCATATCGATTTGCATAGCATATTCACTACGAAGCGCAAAAGCATCCCCTTTTGGTGGATTCAGTAAATCTGGTGGTGTGCCTGGAATTGCATATAGTTTCTCTTCCTGCACATCTAATGAAGGCATAGAACTTAGAAGTCCCCAAGTATATGGATGCTGCGGATTGTAGAATATTTCATCTACTGTACCAATTTCAACAATTTTACCACTGTACATAACAGCTACACGATCAGCCACATTTGCTACAACACCCAGGTCATGCGTGATGAAAATAATAGATGTATCGATTTTCTTTTGTAGATCTTTCATCAGTTCAAGAATTTGAGCTTGAATTGTAACGTCTAATGCAGTTGTCGGCTCATCAGCAATTAATATTTTTGGATTACATGCTAATGCTATTGCAATAACAATACGTTGACGTTGACCACCTGAAAATTGATGTGGATATTGTTTCATACGTTGTTCGGGTTGCGGCATACCTACTAGTTTTAATAGATCAATGGCCATTTTTTGAGCTTCTGATTTCGGTACATTTTGATGTTTTAAAATCGGCTCCATTATTTGTTTACCAATTGTCATCGTTGGATTCAAAGATGTCATAGGATCTTGGAAAATCATCGAGATATCTTTTCCGCGAATTTTCTGCATTTCTTTATCAGTTAATTTCGTCAAATCTTTTCCATTAAATAAAATCTGACCATTTTTAAATTCCGAACTAGATTCAGGGAGAAGACGCATAATTGCTTTAGTCGTAACCGATTTACCTGAACCTGATTCCCCAACGATTGCTAGTGTTTCTCCTTTTTTCAAATCGAAGTTCACACCACGAATCGCTTTCACTTCACCAGCAAATGTGTGGAAGGAAAGCTCAAGATTTTTTACTTCAAGTATTTTCTCCATAACTGCTTTCCTCCTATTAATCCTTCATTTTTGGATCTAGTGCATCACGTAGACCATCACCAATTAAGTTAAAAGCAATCATTAATAAACTTAAAATTGCTGCTGGAATAGCTAAAATATGAGGTTGGAACTGTATTAGCTTGTAACCATCATTAATTAAAGTACCCAAAGATGCATCTGGTGATTGTAACCCTAATCCGATAAAGCTTAAAAATGCTTCAAAGAATATCGCGCTAGGAATTGTAAACATTGTGTTTATAATGATAACCGCCATTACATTTGGCAATAAATGTTTTTTAATAATACGTCCATTACTTGCTCCTAAAGTTCTAGCTGCAAGTACGAACTCTTGGTTTTTATATTTCAATACTTGTCCTCGAACAATACGAGACATACCAATCCATCCAGTAATTGAAATGGCAATAATAATGGCCACAATACCCGGATCCATTACAAGAATCATTAAAATAACAACAATCAGTGTTGGTATTCCATATAAAATTTCAACAATACGTTGCATCGCATCGTCAACACGACCACCATAAAATGCCGAAATACCACCGTAAGCTACACCAATAACCATATCAATTACAGCTGCAACAAGAGCTATTAATAATGAAATTTGAGTACCTTTCCAGACACGTGAGAACATATCACGACCAAGTCCGTCTGTACCAAACCAGTAATAAGTATCAACGTTTTTCATTTCATACAAATTGACTTCTTGACCACCCATATTACCCGTCCCATCAAAGATTCCTAACTTTTCTAAACCAGGTACTTTTGGAGGTAAATTTGCATGAGTTATTTCTTGCGTTTCAAAGTCATGCGGGCTAATCATCGGTCCAACAAATGACATCAGAATGATGAATAATAGTACAAATATACTCACTACGGCTGCTTTATTTTTTCGTATACGTAACCAAGCATCTTGCCAGAAATTTAAGGATGGTTTAGAAATTTTCTCAGAGTGACTGCCATCCATATGCACGTGTTTAAAAGCTTCAGGTGGTAATTTAGGATATTCATTTGTCATTATTTATTACCTCCTGTTAAACGGATACGTGGATCTACAATGCCGTATAGAATATCAACAATGAAAATAACTAAAATCAATAGTACTGAAAAGAACATTGTTGTTCCCATTATTAAGGAATAATCACTAGAATTAATCGCTTTAACGAATTGTTCACCAATACCAGGAATAGCAAAGATTTGTTCTACTACAAGAGAACCTGTTACTAAACCTGCTGCTAAAGGACCCATTACTGTTATTAATGGAATTAATGCATTACGAAATGCATGCTTAAATGCAATTTCAAGGCCGCTAGCACCTTTAGCTTTTGCTAGAGTAATATAGTCAGTTCCTAATACTTCTATCATTTCTGTTCGAATGAAACGAGCTGATGTCGCTAGGGGACCCATTGCTAATGCGATTGTCGGCAAAATACTAGATTGCCAGCCATTCTCCCATAATCCAACAGGAAGGAATCCTCCCTTCACACCAATCCAATATTGAAGTAATGAAGCAAATACGAATGAAGGAATGGAGATACCGAATATCGCGATTAAGGTACTGCCATAATCCCATACAGTATTTTGCCTTAAAGCTGCAATCATACCTAAAATAATACCGCCTATAGTTCCGAGTATAAGCGCTTGAATACCTAAAAGGAATGAAGGACCAGCACGGTTAATAATCAATTCTGTAACGTTAGCCCCTTTAAATTGATAAGATACACCAAAATCAAGTTGCACCATCTTTTTCATATATATTCCATACTGAACTGGAAGCGGCTTATCTAATCCATATTTTGCTTCCACCGCAGCTAGCTGTTCGTGGGTTAGTTTAGGTGAGCTAGCTATAGGGGAACCCGGCAACATCTTCATCAAGAAGAACGTAAATGTTGCAATCAGGAATAGTGTTAGTATCATATACAATACTCGTTTTAAAATGTATTTTGCCATTCTTGCACCTCCTAAAATAGTGGTCGTAACTATGGAACTCATAGAAATATCTCAATTAGAAAATTCTTTCCTTTGTAAATGTTGTTATTCAACAAAACCTTTAACAGCATGATTTTCCAATTAATTAATATCTGATTAAAAAGAGAGTATATGGCTTAAAATCAACCACATACTCTCCCTATTCAGGGTTTTAGCATAATCTAATAAAATTGAAAACTATTATTTACCTGAGATATATGTCCATTTATAACTATATTGAGCACCGAAGTTATGTTTCACTAAACCTTTAACATAAGGTTTTTGAAGTGCCATAGTACCACGTTGATAAATAGGTGCAATCGCTGCATCTTCTTCGATTAACGTTTTTTCTGCATCTGCCATAGCTTTCCAACGTTTTGCTGGATCAGTTGCATAAATTGTTTGAGCATCTGTTACTAATTTATCGTACTTTTCAGATGCATAGCTCATTCTGTTTTGTTGACCATCTGTTAACCATAAATTTAAGAATGTGTATGGATCTTGGAAGTCTGGAGCCCAACCTGCAACTTCGATATCATAATCTTGTTTAGAATCCAAATCAACACGTACTAAGAAAGGAACTTCTTTCAGTTTAATACTTAAACCAGGTAGATTTTTTTCTAATTGGTTTTTCAAGTACTCGTCCATTTTTTTAGCTAAGTCACTGTCATCGCCTAAGAAGTCTAATTCAATTTTATCAGTTCCAAGTTCTTTAAGACCTTTTTCCCAATATGATTTAGCTTCTTCTAGGTTGTACTTGTTCATATCTCCGTTTACTTCACGGAAGTCTTTACCCTCTTCATCAAATGTGAATTCAGCTGGGATTAAGTAGTTAGCTTCGAATGAACCATTAGCTAATACGGCTTTAGTTAAATCTTCTTTGTTGAAAGCCATAGAAATTGCTTTACGAATGTTTACATTTGCAAGAGCTGTATCTTTTTTACCTTCACGTTTTTGGTTTAATTTCAAGTAGAAAGGTGAAGATTCAACGTCTTTCACTACATCTGGATTGTCAGCATATTGCATTGCAAATTCACCTGTTAAACCTGCACGGTCTTTTTTACCAGAAGTATAAAGATTTAATTGAGTCTGAACTTCTTTCACTACGTCAACATTGATTGTGTCAAGTTTTACATTATCTTTGTCCCAGTAGTTATCATTTTTAGTATATTTCCAAGTTAATCCTGTTCCATCCCAGTCTTCAAGAACGAATGGACCATTGTATAAAGTTGTATCTGAATTTGAAGCGAATTTTTTACCTTGTGCTACTACGAACTCTTCTTTTTGAGGCAAGAATGTACTTAGTGAAATTAAAGATAAGAAATAAGGAACTGGTTTTTCAAGTGTAACTTCTAGTGTTTTTTCATCTAGAGCTTTTACACCAAGGTCAGCAACTTTTGCTTTACCTTTACCAATTGCACTTGCGTTTTTAACTACTCCATCCATCATATATGGACCATACTCAGATCCAGTTTTAGGATCAATTGCACGTTTCCATGCATATTCGAAGTCATTGGCAATTACTGCAGAGCCATCTGACCATTTAGCATCACGAATCTTAAATGTGTAAACTGTACCTTCTTTGTTTACTTTTGGTTCTTCAGCAGCCATCGCTGGAATTGGTAAGTTTTCTTGATTTAAACGATATAATCCTTCATTAACGTTGTTTAAAACGTTAGATCCTACTACATCTGTTACTAATACTGAGTCCATTGTTGGAATTTCAGCAGTTTCCATTACATTTAGTTCTTGAGTAGCATCAACACTACCTGAATTTTCTTTGCTACCACTACCAGATTCTTTGCTTGTATCTTTGTCATTTCCTGTACCGCAAGCAGCTAAGAAAACACTAAGAACAAGGATAAGACTTGATAGCCATACTAGTTTACTTTTCTTCATGTATAACTAACCCCCTTGAATTTTCTGAAAAATCATTACATTGCTAATTATACATATTCAAAAAAAGTTGTACAGTAACCTTTTGATATAAATGTCTTTTTTTGACGTATAATTGATTTGCAAACACGATAATATCAACGCTAATCCAACCAAAGTTCTAATATTCTGAATATACAATTCCGTTTGATATTTTTGATTTTTCACCTTTATTCAACTAAAATGAATAAAGAATCGGGGGTTTTTCGCTTGAAAAAGAAAGGTTTTCTCTTCTTAGCACTGCAATTTTTAATCGTGATCATCATGCTTTTTCAATATAAAGCGCTGAGATTAATCGATTACATTAATGTGTCATTTATCATTGGAGCTATTGTGCTTTTTGTTGGACTCGCCACATATATTCTATCAACGGGCTTTTTTGACATTTTCACGGTTAGTATGCGTAAGGTTTTTGTTAAGTCATCTAGATTAGAGGATGTTAAAAGTATGAGAGCCCCATCTGAAATTGTTTCAATACCCCATTTGGGTATTTTACAAATCGGAGGAGCTACCATTATGATGATGTTCATTGCCCTTATTTTTTATTATTTGTAATCTGTAGACGATTGCTTGATTTTTGGCTTTGTACTATATTATAATCACACAAAGTAATATAGAAAAACGAAGACGAAGAGTAGTACATTTATGTCGTATGTAAAGAGAGTCTGTGGTTGGTGCAAACAGATGATACGCTAAGTGGAATGGACTTCCGAGTTAACTTTGCGAACCTTTATGTAGTAGCTCAGTTCGTTAACCTCACGTTACGAGGATGAGTGGTCGATTTATCGACAAGCTTGGGTGGTACCGCGGATTCAACATCATTCGTCCCTATTTAGGAGACGCATGATGTTTTTTTATATCCAAGGAGGAATTTAATTATGAAACGTATTTTTTCAGGTGTTCAACCAACAGGTGTCATTACATTAGGTAACTACATCGGTGCTTTCAGACAATTTACAACTTTGCAAGATGAGTACGATTGTATTTTTTGTATTGTAGATCAACACGCAATTACAATGCCACAAGATAGTAAAGAACTTCGTAACAGCATCCGCAAGCTTGCTGCAACATATTTGGCAACAGGTATTGATCCAGAAAAATCAACGCTATTTATTCAATCAGAAGTACCTGCACACGCACAAGCTGGATGGATGTTACAATGTATTTCTTACACTGGTGAACTTGAGCGTATGACACAATTCAAAGATAAATCTACTGGTAAAGAGGCAGTTTCTGCAGGCTTACTTACTTACCCACCACTTATGGCTGGAGATATTCTTCTATATAACACAGATATCGTGCCAGTTGGTGACGACCAAAAACAACATTTAGAACTTACACGTGACTTAGCTGAACGTTTCAATAAACGTTACGGTAAAGTATTCACGATTCCTACTATTCAATTACCAAAAAACGGTGCTCGCATTAAGTCACTTCAAGAGCCAACGAAAAAAATGAGTAAATCAGATGAAAACAAAAAAGCAACAATCCGCCTTCTAGATACTCCAAAAGAGATCGAGAAGAAAATCAAATCTGCCGTGACAGATTCTGAAGGCGTTGTTGCTTTCAATACTGAATCTAAACCTGGTGTCTCTAATTTACTAACAATTGAAGCATCATTAACAAATGAATCAATTGATAATCTTGTAGCAAAATACGCTGGGCTGGGTTATGGTGCTTTCAAAGCAGGAGTTGCTGAAAGTGTTATTAATCATCTAGCACCTATCCAAGAACGTTTTAACGAGTTAATCGATTCACCACAATTAGATGATATTTTAGATGCCGGTGCTGAAAAAGCGAACGCTATTGCAAGCGCAACAATCAAGAAAATGGAAGACGCGATGGGCCTTGGGAGAAATAGACGATAACTAGTCCAATACTTGAGCCGATGAAAATTTTGAAATCAACTGTATTCAAAATGAACATAAAAACGGCTGTCCAAGTATATCCTAGCCCACGGTAGTTCAAATATAGAATCATATGTGTTGAACTTATTACCATCAGACCGTAAAAAGTTAAGAAAAATAGTAAGCGCATTTGCATATTTCCTTTTCTAGTTTTTATTACTATATGAAAAAATGACTTCGTTATAACTAACGAGGTCATTTTTTATACGAAAATATGATGTTGTAACTAATTAATAATCTTTCACTTACTATAATAAAATACAACACTATTCCAGTAATCATTTAATATAAATAATAAAATTGTATAGATAAAAAACCACAGGGTATTCACCCTGTGGTCATTTATAACTTATTGAAACTTTTTAAATAGTAGTGCGGCATTATGCCCACCAAAACCTAGTGAATTACTTAAGGCATAAGTAATTTCTTTTTCTCTAGCACCATTGGCAACATAATCTAAGTCACATTCAGGATCTGCTGTTTCTAGATTCATCGTTGGCGGTAGAATACCTTCTTTTAATGCAAGTACTGAAAAGATTGCTTCAATCCCTCCAGCTGCTCCTAGTAAATGACCTGTCATCGACTTTGTAGAACTCATTGCTAAATTATACGCATGCTCGCCAAATACAGTCTTTACAGCTTTCGTTTCAAATAAATCATTATAAGGTGTACTCGTACCATGGGCATTAATATAACCAACTTCTGTTGCATCAATTCCAGCATCATCAATCGCTTGTTTCATAGCGCGTGCTGCACCTTCACCTTCTGGAGCAGGTGCTGTAATATGATGGGCATCGCCAGTTGAACCGTACCCTACAACTTCACCGTAGATTTTCGCTCCACGTTTTACTGCATGTTCGTATTCTTCTAAAATAACAATTCCCGATCCTTCACCGATAACAAAACCATCACGATTTGCATCGAATGGACGAGATGCAGTTTGCGGATCTTGGTTTAATGTTAGCGCCGTATTTGAGCAAAATCCTGCAACAGCCATATTCGTAATTGGTGCCTCTGCTCCTCCAGTAATCATGACATCTGCATCGCCACGTTCAATAACTTTGAACGCATCACCAATTGAGTTTGTACCCGATGCACAAGCTGTTACTGAACATGAATTAATGGCTTTTGCACCAAAGTGGATAGATACTTGCCCTGCAGCCATATCTGGAATCATCATTGGTACGAAAAATGGACTAACACGTCGTTGTCCTTTTTCAAGGAAATTGCGGAATTGTTGCTCATACGTCTCCATTCCACCAATACCAGAACCGATCCAAACACCTGTACGTAGACCAACTTCAGGAGTTATTTCTAACCCTGCGTCTTTTACAGCCATAATAGATGCCGCTAATGCGTAATGTGTAAAACGATCCATTTTACGTGCTTCTTTGCGAGGAATATATGCTTCTATATCAAAATCTTTTACTTCTGCAGCAACTTTTGCAGGAAATTGTTCAGCATCTATACGAGTTAATGGACCTACACCACTTTGTCCTTCTTTAATCGCTTTCCATGTTGTTTCTACATCATTTCCTAAAGGTGTTACAGCACCCATACCCGTAACAACTACTCGACGTTTTGTCATGTTATTTTAACTCCCTCTTTTCCTTGTATTGTTATTTTCCCCAGCGCATTGCAACAGCGCCCCATGTAAGGCCGCCACCAAATCCAACGAGTACGAGTAAATCGCCATCATGAATTTTGCCGGCTTCTAGTTCTTCTATTAATGCATTGCCGATTGAAGCAGACGATGTATTGCCATATTTTTTAATAGCAGTAGACATCTTCTCCTCTGGCAAACCTAGTCTTTGTCTTGCAGATTCCATAATTCGAATATTTGCTTGATGCGGAATAAGGAAATCTACGTCTTCCTTAGTGTATCCAGCTTTCTCTATAACATTTAAAGCTGATTCACCCATTTGACGTACTGCAAATTTGAAAACTTCACGACCATTCATCTCAATATGACCTGCGTCATTTTGGAACAAATGCTTTCCGCCTGAGCCGTCTGAACCTAGCTCAAATGATAAAATCCCTCGATTTTCAGATACTTTACCCATCACAGCTGCACATGCACCATCGCCGAATAGGACAGCAGTATTACGATCTTCCCAGTTTGTAATTTTCGAAAGCTTTTCAACACCAACTATTAATACATAATCATACGTATTAGATTCAATGAATTGCTTAGCCGTTACCAATCCATACATAAATCCTGCACATGCAGCGGACAAGTCCATTGCAGCTGCATTATGTGCACCGAGTTGGTCTTGTATCATACACGCTACACTCGGAAATGGTCGGTCAGGTGTTACGGTTGCAACTAAAATAAGTCCGATTTGATCAGCCGAAATTCCAGCATTAGCTATTGCATTTTTTGCAGCTTCAAAAGCTAAATGAGAAGAGTTATGTTCATCTGATGCGATTCTTCGTTCTTCAATTCCTGTTCTAGTGCGAATCCATTCATCCGATGTATCCATCATTTTCTCTAAGTCAGCATTTGTGACTACGCGATTAGGGATACATCTTCCTAAGCCTATTATTCCAGCGTTCATGAAGTAGCGCCTCTTTTCTTTTGTTATCAATTATTAGTACCTGGTAATAATTATAACGAAAGATTTATACTTTTTCAACACTTCGTCAATTTTTGTCCAAATAACGGGGCATAATAATGAAAAGATTCTTTTATTTAAATGTGGCTATATGATATGATAGAACAGGTAAAAAAGTTAGTTAGAGGTGAAATTAATGAGATATATTATGCTATTTTTCTGGTCAGCATTATTAGTTTCTGTACTGAACTACGTAGTAAGTTCAATTCAGAATGTTGGATTTAACTTAAATCTTGGATTAGGGCTATCAGTAGTTTTCTCTGTATTCTTAATTATTATTAGCAATGTTATTCCAAACGAATCACCTAAACAAGTAGGTCACCAACAATAATGAAAATCCTGTCCAAAGATTGGACGGGGTTTTTTTCTTAAAAAAAGTCTGAGCAACCTATTATCAAGGTTGCTCAGACTTTTTATCTTTACGCTGGGTCTTTATGAATTGTTACTTTACCATCTTCCATTGAAATGACTAGCTGATCCCCTGGTACTGTCTCCCCTTTTAACAATTCTTTTGCAACGAGCGTTTCAATATGTCGCTGTACAAATCTTCTTAAAGGTCTTGCACCAAAAGTTGGATCTATTCCTTCTGCTACTACCCACTGGATGACATCTTCATCCACTTGTAATTCAATTTCTTGTTCAGCCACTCGTTTTTGTAGTAACTGAATATACTTCCAAGTAATTTGATAAAAATGTTCGTTTGTTAATGAATGGAACATTATGATATCATCAAGTCGATTTAATAACTCTGGTTTGAAATGCTCTCTTAAAGAAGCCATTACTAAGTCCTCAACAGCATGTTCACTATTTTCAGGCATATCGAGTAAATAACTTGAACCGATATTAGACGTCAATATGATCACTGTGTTTGTGAAATTAACCATACGACCTTGGCTATCGGTAATACGACCATCATCTAGAATCTGTAGCAAAATATTCGCAACATCTGGATGTGCCTTTTCAATTTCATCTAATAATACTACTGCGTATGGGTTTCTACGGACAGCTTCTGTCAATTGACCGCCTTCTTCATAACCTACATAGCCAGGAGGCGCTCCTACTAAGCGAGACACACTATGCTTTTCCATATACTCAGACATATCAATTCGAATGAAATGGTCCTCAGAGTCGAATAATTGAGCAGCTAATGCTTTTGCTAATTCTGTTTTCCCTACACCTGTTGGGCCTAAGAATAAGAAAGATCCGATTGGTTTTTGTGGATCTTGAATACCTGCACGTGCTCTCCAAACCGCTTCGGTCACTAATTGAACCGCTTCGTCTTGACCGACAACTCGCTCTTGTAATGTAGCTTTTAGGTTGAGTAATTTCTCACGTTCACCTTCAACTAATTTTGTTACAGGAATACCTGTCCATCTTGAAACGATTGAAGCAATTTCCTCAGCTGTGACATCTTCACGTAGCAGTCGATCATTACCTTGCTGTAAATTCTGCTCTAGTTCTACTAATTCTTTTTCTAATTCAGGAATTTTACCGTGTCTTAGAACTGCTGCTTTATTTAGATCATAATTATTTTCAGCTTCTTCTAAATCCCTACGATAACGATCAAGTGTTTCTCGCTTTTCTTGGATTACATGAAGAGCCGATTTTTCTTCTTCCCATTGCTCACGCATATTAGAAGTAGAATCTTTTAGCTCCGATAATTCCTCACGAAGTGCTACAAGTCGTTTTTTACTCGCTTCATCCTTTTCTTTCATCAAAGCTTGCTCTTCGATTTCAAGTTGCATTGTACGACGTGTTACTTCATCTAATTCCTGTGGCATCGAATCTATTTCTGTACGAATCATTGCACAAGCTTCATCGATTAAATCAATCGCTTTGTCTGGCATAAAACGCTCAGTTAAATAACGATTTGATAATTCTGCAGCAGCTACAATTGCTCGGTCATGAATTTTGACTGCATGATGTAGTTCGAAGCGTTCTTTTAAACCACGTAAAATAGAAATCGTATCCTCTACAGATGGTTCACGAACTAAAACTT
This sequence comes from Viridibacillus sp. KH_047, assembly GCF_057838945.1. Classification (NCBI taxonomy): domain Bacteria; kingdom Bacillati; phylum Bacillota; class Bacilli; order Caryophanales; family Caryophanaceae; genus Viridibacillus; species Viridibacillus sp. KH_047. The sequence continues at coordinate 3,501,857 of NZ_CM174479.1, forward strand.
GTTGGAAACGACGTTCAAGTGCTGGGTCCTTTTCGATATACATACGGTACTCATCTAATGTAGTTGCACCGATACAATGTAGCTCACCTCTAGCTAACATTGGTTTGAGCATATTCCCTGCATCCATCGCACCATCCGTTTTACCTGCACCAACAATCGTATGAATCTCATCGATGAATAGGATGATTTGACCTTCACTTTCTTTTACTTCTTTCAAGACACCTTTTAAACGCTCTTCAAACTCCCCACGATATTTGGCACCAGCGATTAATGCACTCATATCCAGCTCATAAATTTTACGGTCTTTTAATCCTTCTGGTACATCTTTTTTTACGATACGTTGCGCTAATCCTTCAACAATCGCAGTTTTACCAACACCGGGTTCACCGATTAATACAGGGTTGTTTTTTGTTTTACGTGATAATATTCGAATGACATTACGGATTTCTTGATCGCGACCAATAACCGGGTCCATTTTGCCATTTTTCACTTCTTCAATTAAATTACGTCCAAATTGTTCAAGTGGACTTTTTTGCTCTTCATTATTCATATTCATTTGCATTATAGTTCACTCCTTGTTTGACCTTTTTTGACCTTTTGATTAACTACATTATATTATCGTCTTCCCATGAATGTAAAGTGATTTGTTTGACCTTTTTTGACTAAAATAATTTCCCATTTCAAATATGTTTTTAATCAAAAATCCATGTCATCAAATAAGGCAAAATTGAGAAATTCAAATATTCCCCAATTGCAAGAAATCAGTATGTTATAATTGTGAAAAACAGCAGAGGTTGTGAATATTTTGGAGGCAATTGAAACTATCCCACCTAAGATCCATTCACTTTTCAAAGAGCATGGTACAGTTGTCAAATTCGCCAAAGACACACCTATATTTTTAGAAGGTGACCGTACTCAAGATGTTTTTTTTGTTGTATCAGGACAAGTGAGAATTTCAAAAGAAACTGCAAGTGGGAAGGAATTAACTATTCGTATCTGTGGTAGTAATAATTTAATTGGTGAAAGTACTATTTTTAGTTCTCTAGAATATAATTCAACAACAGCTACAGCTATGGAACCGACTACTATTTTAACGATCGATAACAACATGCTTGAACTCTATCTCAGTCAAGAACCGTCATTGATGATTGCATGTTTACGTTGGATACAGTTGCAAAATATGAAAAGTCAATCTAGACTTCGTGATTTATTACTACATGGAAAAAAGGGCGCACTCTTTTCTACCCTAATACGATTAGCAAACACTTATGGTGAAGAGTTGGATGATGGATCAATACATATTAACTATAAATTGACCAATAATGAGCTAGCTAATCTCTGTGCTACTAGCCGAGAAGTCATTAACCGTATGTTAAATGACCTGAAGAAGAATAATATTATTACATTTGACAAGAGTACAATCACAGTTCTTAATTTACAATTTCTAAAAGATGAATGTGAATGCGAAAACTGCCCTCTTACTATTTGTAGAATTGACTAACCTCATATATTATACCCATTTATAAATTTAAAAAACCCGCTCGACTATTAAGTCAGAACGGGTTTTCTTTACAGTATTAGCGAATGCCTAAAGCTATTTTAGCATAACGTGACATATTGTCTTTATTCCATGGTGGATTCCATACAATATCAACAGTTACCTCTTTAATTTCTGGTAATTCAAATAGTGCTGTACGGATTTGATCAACAATAACTGGACCAAGTGGGCATCCCATTGATGTTAATGTCATAGTTACTACACATAATCCTTCTTCAGATAAATCTACTTCATATACTAAACCTAAGTTGACAATATCAATACCTAACTCAGGATCAATTACGTTTTCTAAAGCACCATATATACTTTCTTTCATATCTGCATCCATAGTATTTCCCCTTTCTGCATAGTGTTTATCCCATCATAACAAATGAAGCGGCTTATGCCAAATGGTCTGCAAGCCATTTTGTTGCCGCAATCATTCCTGGACGAGATACTTTATGCTCTGCTTGCTTATCGACGATAAAGACCAGATCTTCGGGATGGTCTGCATAATCTGCTTGTATACTCTCATAAAATTGATATGTAGGTACAAATGGAACCATATGATCCTTCTTACCATGCCAAAATAACACTGGACGGTTAGCCATTGATTCAGGGTGTTTTGACATATCAAAGTAGCTAAGTGTTTGTTCCATTTTCTGAAGGTCTTCATCTGATATTGGAATTTTAAAACCTCGTTCTTCAAATTGGGCCATCTGTGCTTTTGATAGCTCCACATAACAAGGTGAACCCATCATAACTGAAGCAGTTTGAATCCAAGGGTATACACGTAAGCAACCTAGTGTAACAATTCCACCCATAGAAGTGCCTGCCAAACCTATTTTGCCTTCTGGTAGTAAACCTTTTTCTATTAACTGCTTATGTAAAAAACCAACTTCTTCAATTGAAGTTAAGATTACTTCCCAAAAACGTAAACTAAGTTGAACTTCATCTAGCCCTTCATCACGTTCACCATGAAGATAAGCATCTGGTAAAAGTACTCGAACGCCTCTTTCAACTAGTTTATACGCATAGTGCAAATTATGTTCACTCGCACTCATAAAGCCATGGAGAAAAATGACAACTGGTGATGCTGATGTTACTGTCTCTTCATCATATATGTGAAGTAACGGAATTTTACCCCACTGTTCTTGTTGAACCTTCACTGCATTCACTCCTTGTTAGTTTATTCTAATATCGTAACAAAAATAATTGACGGTGACAAAGTTTTGACGAACAAGCAAGATTAACGATACACTCTATTATAGTAGGAAAGGAGTTTTTTCATATGGTACAACCACATTTGATTGTTTTAGATTTAGACGGTACACTTTTAACCGACGAGAAAGTTATTTCTGAAAAAACAAAACGCACTTTACTACAGGCGAAAGAAGCAGGTCATCAAGTTATGATTGCTACTGGTAGACCGTATCGTGCGAGTAAAATATACTATCAAGAACTAGGTTTACATACACCAATCGTCAATTTTAATGGAGCCTTCGTACATCACCCAACTAACACTTCTTGGAAAACAATTCATAGCCCAATAGATTTATCAGTTGTAAAAGATGTTGTCGAATCCATCAACCATTATGAAATTGAAAATTTAATCGCTGAGGTTATGGATGATGTGTATGTTCAATACCATGACCAAAAAATCTTAGATATTTTAACAATGGGCGAACCAAAAGTAACGACAGGTATATTACGTGATTATTTAAAAGATAATCCTACAAGCCTTTTAATTCAGGCTAGCTCATCGAATGTGCCCTTAATTCGCCAACATTTAGCAGACACAAAAGCTGAGCTTATCGATCACCGTCGCTGGGGTGACCCTTGGGAAGTTATTGAAATCGTTCGTCGAGGCATGCATAAAGCAGTCGGGTTATCGCATGTTGCAAAAGATTTACAAATCCCGCGCGAACGTATTATTGCGTTTGGCGATGAAGACAATGACTTAGAAATGATCGAATACGCAGGCCTTGGTGTAGCAATGGGTAATGGCATTGGACAGCTAAAAAATATTGCAGATGAAATAACACAAACTAACAATGAGGATGGTATAGCTAACCTCTTGATCGACCGACTAAACTTAAAATAAATTACACTAGGAGGTAAATAAATGAGAATCTATGCAGATAGCGCTTCTGATTTACCTAAATCTTTTTATGAAGAAAATAATGTCACACTAATCCCTTTACGAGTTCATATGAACAACGAAGAATATGCAGATGTCGTTGGTATCGACGTCTTGAAAGTATACGAATATATCCGTCAAGGCGGACAGCCAAAAACTTCTCAAGCATCTCCTGAGTTGTTTTTAGAACTTTTCGAAGAGCTAGCAAAATCAGGTGAGGAAGGTCTTTATATAGCCTTTTCATCTGAATTATCTGGTACATACAGCACTGCTGTAATGATCTACAAACAAGTAAAAGAACAGTACCCTGATTTAAAATTAACAATTGTAGATTCTAAATGTGCTTCACTTGGCTATGGTCTAGTTGTTAAAGAAGCTGTTCGACTACGCGAAGCAGGTTTAAGCCTAGATGAGATCTCAGAGAAAGTTCGTTTAAATGCACAGCATATGGAGCATTTCTTTACAGTAGAAGACTTAGATTATTTAGCACGTGGTGGACGTGTTTCAAAAGCAAGTGCATTTATCGGTGGCTTACTTAGTATTAAACCGTTACTTCATGTGGAGGATGGTAAACTTGTACCAATAGAAAAACATCGTGGGCGTAAGAAAGTGATGAAACGTATCTTAGACAAAATGGAAGAAACAGGTGACCGTTTAAGCGATCAAGTTATTGCCATTAGTCATGGAGATGATTTAGCCACTGCTGAAGAGATGAAAGCTATGATTATGGACAGATTCCAGCCTAAAGCTGTCGAAATCCATTTGATTGGCTCTGCAGTTGCATCACATGCGGGTCCTGGTACTTTAGCTATCTTCTTCTTAAATCAATACCCTACCGCTTAAAATACAAAATCCCTTAGAGATAACTTACTTTCTCTAAGGGATTTTATTTTAGTTATTTTTTGCTTTTCTATTTTTTTTACCTTTACGTAATACTAATACGATAAATGCTATGAATAACACATAGACAAAACCTAATGAAATCATATATGAGATATTCAAGCCATCATGTTCTTTTACTTGATATAGTTCAACAATTTCACGATCAACCACGATTCGGTATACGCCCTCATCATTTGGACGTACGATATCATTTTCAAATAAGCCATGCAGTTCTTTGTTTTCTCCAATAATATCTTTACCTAAATCGATATGCTGTGTATTTTTTGTATTATTCACAACAACAATCCATCGTTCGTCATCAGAAGAACGTTCAAATACAATGAAACCATCTTTATTCTTTAATAGTTTAAAGTCCCCAGTACGAAGCGTCTCCGATTTATTACGAACAGATTGAACGTCGCCTATGTATGAAACGATATCATCCTTCGTTTTGAAATCAAATATTGCATGTGATTCAGGGGCTTGTTCACCGTTTTGTGCAATTTCAGTACCATATGTCATTACTGGTACACCAGGTAACGTAAACATCGCAGCCATCGCTACTTTAATACGTGTTGGTGGATACATATTTTCACTTGCTGAAGCAAATGTAAAACGAGAGCTATTTAAACTATCTAACATAATTGCTGAAGGCTTTTCTGCATCGTCTTTTTTCATTGCGCCAAGTGGTTGTTCCACTTTTGCTGAATCCATATCGACATTTTTGAAAATCGACTGATAAATATCGATTGTCTCTTTATTAATAGACATATCAAAATTTGCATCGCTGGTTTCGGAAGATGTAACATAGATATCTTTATTTGTATTTTTTAATGATTGAATCATTTCATTTAAAAATGCTGTATTACTATTACCTAAATTAGTTAAGCGAATACCATCAATATCATATTTCTTAGCAAAATCAGTTGCTGCATTGATTAATGCCTTTTGTACTTCAGGATTCTCTGTATTCCAATTTATACGACCGTTATCAGCGGCTTCGTACCAATCTGAATTGGCTTTATCTTTAGCCCAAACGTGATTTTTGCTAACATTATTTAGCGGAAAATCAACCATTAACTTCATCTTGCCTTTATGAACATCAGACAACAAAGATTTAAATTCTTTTGCTGTACCAAAATGACGCTCAATATTTTCGTAATCCACTACCGCACTGCCATCATATGATTCAGTCGAAAAAATTGAACCAATCGATAGAATAGTGAATCCCATATCCTGAATATGTGTTAACTTAGTAGCAATCCCTGTAAGATCACCACCGGCAAAAGCATTTTGATCTCGAGCATCTACATTATAGTCATTTTCGACCGATGAATTAAAATAACGATCCACTAAAAGATCATAGATACTTTCGTCTTTAATATTATGCGTCACTTCAGTCTCTGCCTTCGCAATAGGTGCAAACCCCATTGTCGTAGCCAAAAGCGCTGACGCAACTACCGTACTAATCCACTTTGCAACGTTCACTTATAGTCCTCCTCTGCAGAACTGTCCATCGTAATTTTACCAAACCCCCACCATCCCCGCTATGCTTTAACACTAAAAACAAACGAAACCGAAACAAATTCGACAAAAATGTGAATTTACTTAAATGCTGAAGCGGCCCGTTTAGGCCCGACAAGCACTGGAAGGCTCGAATCAAAGGCGCTTTATGCCTTTGACCGAGAGACTGAAGTGACTCGAGGGCCTGGCCGCTGAAGCTGGATATACTTTAATGCTGAAAGCGCTCGTCCAGACTCGACAGGCGTTGGAGGGCTCGAACACAAGACGCTTTTTGTCTTGTGCAGAGAGACCGAAACGACCCGAGAGTCTAGCGCTTGAAGCTGGATATCTTAAGTGCTGAAGCGGCCCGTTTAGCTACTAAACCCATCAAATGGAAATTCCCTATAAACTTGTTTGTTGCACTATCTCCATTGTTTGTTGCGCTAAGCGTCTCCTTTGTTGCACTAACTTCACCTTTTGTTGCGTTAAAACCCCTGTTTGTTGCGCTAACTGCCGCCTTTGTTATTTAGCAGAATATTCACGTCCTAAAAGCACGAATCACCCAGTTAATTACCTATATTTTTCCCAACATGAAATACTGAAAGCGGAAATCCCTGTTTGTTGCACTATCTCCATTGTTTGTTGCACTAAGTGGTTCCTTTGTTGCGCTAACTTCACCTTTTGTTGCGTTAAAACCCCTGTTTGTTGCGCTAACTGCACCCTTTGTTATTTAGCAGAATATTCACGTCCTAAAAGCACCTATTACTCTGTTAAAACACCATCTTTATCTAACAAAAAAACAACCACACAACGAGATTCGTCGTGTGGCTGTTTATCATGCCAGTTATTAAGCTAAGAAATGCATACCCATTGGTAATTTGAATCCTAGGAACATAGTGATTAATAAGAATACTGCAAATAGAATCCAGAACATAGTTGTTGGTTTGCCTTTTGCTTTTCTCACTAAAACCATTTCCATCATACCGATAACTAAAATACCGCCAATGAATTTGAAACCATAAAGCATACCCATATTAAAATCCATACCTTTAGCGAATAATGCGCCACCAGTAATGATGATTAGAATATAGAATACACGTAAAATCATATGCGTTACTTTTTGCCCTTTAGTACCACTTTGCATAGCAGCGGAAACTAGGAACAAGATAATTGCGATTACCCAAGTTGTAATGTGTAAATGGGTGCTAGCTAAAAAATCCATTAATTACCCCACCTTATATAGTTTTCATAATCATTAATATCCTATCACGAGGTGGAAAACTATACAAATATAACAGACCGATGGAAAATCATCCACCGGTCTGTAGTAATATCTATAAAATGCTAAAAAACTTATTCGAAGCGGTTTACTAGAGTTCCAATACCCTCTATTGATACTTTTACTACATCACCAGATGCTAAGAATGTTGGCGGGTTCAAACCTTTACCAACGCCAGCTGGAGTACCCGTTAAGATCACGTCACCCGGCTCTAAAGTTACTAATCTAGAAATCTCCGAAATGATTTCTTCAATCGTGAAGATCATGTCTTTTGTTGAACCATTCTGACGAATTTCATCATTCACTTTTGTAACGATTGATAAAGAATGCGGATTTGGAATTTCATCTTTTGTTACTAAGTATGGACCCATTGGACAAGCGCCATCTAGGCTCTTTCCTAAGAAGAATTGCTTATGTTTTGCTTGTAAATCACGTGCAGTGATGTCATTGGCAATTGTATAACCAAATACATAATCATATGCTAGTTTAGTAGGGATATTCTTACCCTTTTTACCAATAACAACTGCTAATTCACCTTCATAGTCAAGTTCTGAAGTGACGTCTGCATGTGCAGAGATTGTTTGCCCATCTGCAGCAATTGAAGTTGGTGCTTTTGTGAAGATCATTAAATTTTCTGGAGCAGATTCAGCGCCCATTTCTTTGGCGTGATCTTGATAGTTTTTACCAACACAAATAATATTTTTCGTTGTACGTGGAATTGGCGCTAACCACTCAATTTCCGTAAATGCATATTTAAATTGCTCTGGGTTTTCTGAATTCTGTGCAGCTTCTACAAGTTTACGAGATTGTTCCACAAACTCGAAACCAGCTGTCATCCCCTCTACAATTGTTGTAGCGAAAGAAGGTAGTACTTGAAGAGCTTCTTGGATCGCTAAAACATCCCATACAGCTTCTTCTTTTTTTACTTTCGGACCAAAACTTACTACATCGTTATAACGAAATGATAAAATTTTCATGAATATTGGCACTCCTTCTTTTTTTTCAATGATACATTAATTATCGACCAATTTCCTCTTTTTTCTGTAACATTTTTCCGTAAGTTAATCGTTTCCACACTGCTTCAACCGGTCCTTGCTTAAATTTCAGGAACCAAAGCTCAGCAAATACTATCTGCAGGACAAAAATCCCAACAGCTAACCACGTAACGGTATCGACACCGATTTTACCATATAATCCTAATCCATAGTGATAGAAAATAAATGTTCCAATAATAGACTGCATTAAATATATTGTCATCGACATGCGTCCTGCCTTTGCAACAGGCGACAATATTTTTGTGAATTTAGGAATTTGGCATAATAGGACGATTAGACCCGCATACCCTATCGCAAGAATTGGACCACCGAAAGAAACTTGCACATAATCAAGGAAAAGATTGCGCTCTAAATTATATGGCAACATTTTAAGTGCTACCCCAACCGGTATAGTAATAACAGTTAAAATAATCCAAAATACTCGTTTTTCCTTTGCACGTTCTACTAGTTTCCATTTAGAAGCAGCGGCCCCTAATAACATATAAGGTAAAATCGTAAACAACGCCACAATCCACATACTAGGGGATGCCTGTATTTGTAAATCTGCTAGGCGCTGCATGAAAGCCTCTGTCCACGAACCGGAACCGTAAGCAGCTATTGCACTTTCGATAGCTGCTATGTCAACAAACTCTGAAAGATCAGTAGACTCTTCCACTAATGATGCTAATCCCATTAATACCACTAAAAAGCCATGTACAATTCCATATAATGCGCCACCAATTGTAATTAACCAAACTGGTTTCAGACGTAACAGAATTAATAAGAAGAAACCACAAAATGCATACGTCATTAGAATGTCTCCCCACCAAATAAGGAAGGCATGTAACACACCAATGCCAAATAACACACCTAAACGCTTCGATCCGATCTTATAGAAGTTGTCACCTAACTGCGTTGCTTTCGCAAATTGCATCGCTAAACCGTATCCAAATAACATTGAAAATAATGGATAAAAGCTTCCTTGCACAAAAATATCTAGCCACTGATGATATTGTTTATCTAGTGGCGATTCGAACCAAGTTTTTAAATCAATATGTGGCGAAGGCGTACTAAACGCAAACATATTTACTAAAAAAATACCTAGCAAACTAAAACCGCGTATTATATCGAGCGTATCAATCCTTTTTTGCATAGGTGTTGGTGTTAAATTCAAATGCTTTTCCTCCTATAATTCAATTGAGCGCTGTGCGTCAAATGCATATATTAATTTTTCTGCAACGTTGATTTTTAAAGTCTCTTCTATCGCCTTTTTATATAGCGTCAACTGTACATCGTAACGTTCTTTCATTTCCTTTTGTAAACCTTCATCTGTTTTCATCGTTTCTTTAATTCGGTCGGTTTTATAGTCGAGTAGAATCCAATTACCATCTGCTTCTTTAAATAGACAATCGACAATCCCTTGTACGATTTGTGAGTCACCGTCTTCATCAGTAATACTAAAAGTAAATGGCGTTTCTCGATAAAGTTCTACTGCATTCATAAAGCGCTGACCTGCAGATGTTGCAAAGAAACCTACAATTTTAGGTGCATGTACAGCTGCCCCCTCTTCCTTCGTCAAAAGTTGACGGTCAACAAGCCCTTGCACAAAAACATCAACCTCTTCAATTGAATGCAAGCCCTTCTGCGGTATATGTTGCATTACCGTATGCATAGCTGTTCCAATTTCGGCTGCTGTTAACGAACGTTGTTGTAAAAAGCTAGGTCTTTTTGCCACTTGCTGTTGTTTTTTAGGTGCATTCCAAAAAAGTTCAGGTTGCTCAGATTGTTCTAAATTTTGCAGACGTTTTAGTTCACTAACAGATGTTTTAGATCGTTTTGCTATCGCTCTATCGTACGCATATGCTGTATTAAAACGCTTTTTGATAGTTGTTAATAAACCCTCATCAACAAGAGTAGGTTTTTTCGTATCCTCAACAATCTCTTCATCTATTTCCGCCACTTCTAATGGCGCTTTAAAATGTTCTGCACCTATCACTTGAACTTTCCATCTCGATAATTCGTTAGTAGCTAACTGGGTTTCATCATTTAGACATCGGTCATAGTCTGGGTGTCTAGCTAAAGCTGGACCAATCCAATCTAAATAGCTTTTTGCTAAAGCTCGAACATGATCAGGTAGCATTTCACCTTCAGGTATTAGTTTTGCATCTTCCCAAACAGCTTTTGTCTTATCCCAGTTTTTCACAGTACCAACTAGATAAAGATGTTCTTTTGCACGTGTCATCGCAACATAAAGAACTCGCATCTCTTCTGCCTTTAACTCAAGCTTCTTTTTCTCCTGCATCGCAAGGAATGGCAGAGAGGTATATTGAATACGTTTCTCAGGATCAATCATTTTCACCGCTAAACCAAATTGTTGGTCGAATAAATACGGTAAATTGAAATCCATTTTGTTAAACTCTCGTCCTAATCCGGCTACAAAAACATAAGGGAACTCTAAGCCTTTAGATGAGTGTATTGTCATTAAACGTACAACATTTTCCGTTTCACTAATAGCGCGTGCAGTTCCTAAATCATCACCACGTAATCTCATACGATCTACGAATCTTAAAAATCGGAAAAGCCCTCGGAAAGACGTTTTTTCATACGATAACGCACGATCATGAAGTGCACGTAAATTCGCTTGACGCTGTTTACCATTAGGCATTGCACCAACCATTTCATAATAATTCGTATCAATATAGACTCGCCAAATTAAGTCTGCTAGAGAACCCCTACGAGCTAAATCACGCCAATCTTCAAAGTGCAGTAAGAAACGTTGTAACTTTTCAGCAGTACTAGATTTTAGCCCCGTACCTTCGATGCGTACAAATTGTTTCAAAGCATCATAAAAAGGTGCTTTCGGGTCAGCTAAACGAATTTTCGCTAGCTCATTCTCCGTTAACCCAACAAATGGCGCTCTTAATACAGATGCTAATGGAATATCTTGATATGGGTTATCAATAATTCTCAACGTATTTATCATTATCATTACTTCAAGGGCTTCAAAATATCCTTTAGACAACTCTGCATATAACGGAATCCCTGCTAGCTTAAACTCCTCTGCTAAATCACCTGACCAAGTCATCGAGCGCATTAATATGACAATATCACGATATTCTAAAGGTCGTTCGGTGCCTTTTTTTGTATCATAAACCATTTGTCCAGAATCCATTAATTGCTTTATTTTCTCAATTATATAGCGTGCCTCTTGCTGAGATTTTTTTAATTCTTCTTCAGCTTGTAATTCAGAACTGACACCCGCTTCACCATCATCAGTTTCTTTAGACTCTCCCTCTTCAGTTTGATCTGTATATAACACTGTCAATTCAATTGGGGCATCTTTTTCATTATAGGGAGCTTGTGGCTTTAATGCTGCAGCTTCGTCGTAATTGATTTCTCCGACTTCTTCGCCCATAATCTGTGAGAAAATATAGTTTGTACCGTGCAATACTTCTTGACGACTTCTGAAGTTTGCATTTAAGTCAATTTTCATACCTGTATTGTTTGGTTCTTCTTCAAACGCCAAATATTTGTTTAAAAAAAGCGTCGGTTCTGCCAATCTGAATCGGTAAATAGATTGTTTTACATCACCAACCATAAACATATTGCCATCCGCTTCCCCACCACTTTTCACAAGCTGTAAAATGGTTTCTTGAAGTCTATTAGTATCTTGATATTCATCAACAAGTACTTCATTGAACTTTTCTCGATAACTCAGTGCTACAGCTGACGGAACAAGTTCTCCGTCAATTTCATCCGTTAGAATTTGCAAAGCAAAATGTTCTAAGTCTGAGAAATCTACAAGACCTTTTTCGTTTTTTGCAGCGGCATATTTTTCACTGAAACTTGCAGCGATTATTACTAGTGTTTCGAGCATTGGTTTCATTAAACGAATCTCTTCTAGCAATCGTTCTGGCCTTCTTGTGAAATATTGTTTTTTAGCCGTGTCAAATAATTCCTTTGCTTGCTTACGTTTGTTTTGAGCTAAAGCTTTTAATTCTAAATCACAATCCATCTTCTTCGTAGAAATTCTCGCCCAGCTAACGGAATGGAAATATTCATATGCCTCTTCCCAAGAACGTTCGTGTAAAAATGCACGAGCTTCAGTTAATAAAATAAAATCCTTCTCAGCTGTTTCACCATAGGCTGACGGGCCGTTTGGTGCTAGGCTTAGCTCTCGCATATCTTTAATAAGCGCATAGGCAGCTTCAATAGCATGGCTAACCGAACGCTTTATTATTTTACTAATTGGCAACTCATCAATTGATGTAATACCTTCAAGGTCATATTGATCTGGTAGTGATTCTAGCCATTTCATCGGCTCTGGATTAACACGTGACATATCGTATAATTTTTCAATTAATGTCTCAATTGCTTGGTCATCACGATCGGATGTAAAACTGTCAACTAATCGATATACATCGTCAACTTGGTCACTGTTATAAGCTTCTTCTAGTACTTCTGCTAACGTATCATCTTTTAAAAGAGCAGCTTCAGTATCGTTTGCAATACGGAAGCCTGGATCAATGTCTAATAGATACGCATATTGTCGAACAATATTTAAACAAAATGAGTGTAATGTAGAAATTTGTGCTTTATTTAATAAACTTAATTGCCTTCTGAGATGCTTTGAATCTGGCTCATTGTTAATAGCTTTTTCAAGGGCTTCTGCCATACGATGGCGCATTTCAGCTGCAGACGCATTGGTAAATGTTACGACTAACAACTCATCAACATCGATTGGATTATCCGATGAGATAACCTTTTCAATCATACGATTGATCAATACGGCTGTTTTTCCTGAGCCCGCTGCTGCTGAAACTAAAGTATCTTGTCCAGTAGCCCAGATTGCTTTCCACTGCTCATCAGTCCAAGTTGCTGTCGCCGGCTTCACAGGAATTTCCTTCATCTGCTTTAGTCTCCTTTCGAATTTGCTCAATAACATCTTCTTTTTTACCGATTGGTTGTAAGTATCGATAATGTTGATTTGCATCTGTTGTATCAAACTGACATACGCTCTTAAATGAGCAATACTCGCAAGCTGTACGTGTTTTCATACGGTATGGACTTATATCAGTATGACCTGCTAAAATGCCCTCACCGGCCTGTTGATGCTTGTATCGTACAAAATTTCGGAGATGCCCCATTTCTTGAGTTGAGATAACGGAAGACATTTTTGGTGAAACGGTACCATCCTTCTTACCCACATAAACTGGTACTACTTGTGAATGGCCGCCTTCTTCAAGCGCCTCATCCATATCAATCAAAGTTTCTCGATCATCTAATAAAAGACCCTTCATCTTGAATTCTTTTAATCGTTCCAGTTCTGCCTGTGTGCCATCCAAATTATCATGTGGCTTTAGCATCGGATTGTGGACATGTATATATAACACACCACCAGCTTCTGAATGTAACGGTAACCATGCCTCTGAATTTTCAACAGCCACATCCAAATAGGTTAACATTTGTAAAGATAGACCATAATACACATCATTTAAATCTAGCTTTTTCGCAGAAGATTTATAATCTACAACGCGAATATACGGTTTATCATTAATTGTAGTTGCATCTACTCGGTCAATTCGACCGCGCATTTGCATTTTCTTACCTCCATCTAATTTGATCATTAATGGTGGTAAGGGTTCTCCTGGTCCAAATGCAGCTTCTAAAGCAATCGGTTTGAAATTTGATACACGTGCATGTTGACTTAAAGAAAGCATCGTTCTTTGTACGATCAATGTCAGTTTTCTTTGAATGTAGCGATAACGCGATGTACTCATTAAAATTTGGTGATACAACAGTGGAGAAATCTTATCCACTGCTCGTTTTGCTAAATCAGCACATTGCTCTGGCGTCAACTGACCCCATTTTATATTCTTCTCATGTGTCTCCTCAGAAATCCATTTTAACGCTGCATGGAATAAGTCCCCGATTGTCGGTGTTTCCAGTCGATACTCCGCACGTTCCTCAAGACGTAAACCATAAGTTGAAAAATGTGAAAATGGACAACCATAGAACTTCTCAATACGTGAAACACTTGAGGTAAGAGTTGATCCATACAAGGCATCAGTAATATCAGGTGTAAGTTGTTCTGCTTTATTCAGCACTTTTAGTGGGCGCATTAAACGCTCTAGAATATCCGACCAATAAGGATCCTCTTCATAATACGCCTGCAACGCACGCCATTCGGGTGTAAGCTCTTTTCCATGCTCCACTTGTCTAAGTTGCATCATTAAATAGGCTAAAGACGTATTAGGGTGATTAATATAAGGGAGATCCGAGAGCTCTGATAAAGCCTCAGTTGGATCCATTAACGCCCTTGTAAATGGTGCATTGGGAATAAGTTGCTGTAACTTCTTCACATATAGAGATGGTAATAACGCTTTACTTTCTTCATCTGCAATCGCATAACTAACAACGAGCTTTTCAGAAGCCATGGTTAAGGCTCGATAGGTAATGAATGATTCTTCTAACAATCTCGTTTTAGATGTTGGTGCCAGCTCCATCCCAAGTTGCATAAACCATTCACGTTCTGCATCCGAAAGTAATCCTTCATGGTCCATCCTTTGTGGATATACACCTTCATTCATACCGATTACGAAAACTGCTTTCATATTCGTTAAACGAGACAAATCTGCTGTTGCAATGGTCACTTGATCTAATGACGGTGGGATACGTGAAAATTCTAATGTATCGAACCCTTCTTCTAATGTGTGGAGCGCTTCTTCTAGCGTCATTTCTTGTTCACCAAACATCATGACGAACTGATCAAGTACGTCTACCCATTGGTTCCACGCTTGTTCATGTTCACTTGCAGCTAGCAATTGGCCTTTGTCTATTTCTTTATCTTTTAAAGCCTGCAGTTTTTCATAAACTTCAAGATTCTCGATAAAATTAAAGAGAGCTGTTGCGATATCTTGCCCAGTTTTACAACTAGCTAATTCATTTTCTAACTCTTTTAAAGGTTCTCTTACTTTACTTCGAGCTGCTTCAATTTCTTGCTGGAAGGCGCGCTCATCATCTGTTTGATTTTTTGTTAAAAATTCTAGTCCGCGATATTTTTTATATAGCCAACGATTCTCATCAAACCAGCGCTCACTATAGATCCCTTGTGCAATAACAAAGTTTTCCAAACGGTCTGCGCGCTCCCGCCAAACTTGTAAATCTGCATCTACCGGGAAAAACAAATCCGTTT
This sequence comes from Viridibacillus sp. KH_047, assembly GCF_057838945.1. NCBI lineage: Bacteria > Bacillati > Bacillota > Bacilli > Caryophanales > Caryophanaceae > Viridibacillus > Viridibacillus sp. KH_047. Next base: position 3,517,427 of record NZ_CM174479.1, read on the forward strand.
TTACTGCACGGAAAATAGGCTCGTACTTCCAATCAGATTGGATAGCCTCCAGAGCCGAGCGACTTAGTTCAATTAATGGATGATGAAGCATGGGCTTTTTTTGACTTACGAAAACAGGAATATCGTATTGAGGGAAAATTGTCGCAAACAATGGATCATATACATTGGCTTGACGATACAAAATAGCCATCTCACGATAACGAATTGCATCATTTTGCATAAATTCTCTAATTTTCCTTGCAATCGCATGTACTTCTGCACGGCGATTGACTGCTTCAATAATCTCAAAATCATCCGAAGAGTTACACGTTGTTTCTTCATGTGAATCAAATTTTTCTTCGATACATTTCAAATCATTATTTTGGAAACGGAATACTGTTTGACAATGCACTGTTGGCTCTACTTCAATGCCTTCTTCAAATGCTAATTCTTTTAAGCGTACACTTGTACGAGCAGATTGATAAAATAGTGCTTGCTCATCGTCTGCATCAGCATCTGATTCCATAGGCAAAACAATCGTTACTCGACGCGCTACTTTTAATAATTCTTGCACTAATTCAAATTCTCGTGTTGTGAATGCTGTGAATCCATCAATATAAATATCTGCAGATCGAATAATTTCCGAATCCTTTAGCTGTGCTGTTAGCAAGGGGAAATAACCTTCACTATCAATATATGTAGTACCTAATCGCTCTTCTAAAGCTGACAATAATAACTGAAGATCATGTGCCTTATCCCGCAATGTTTGTGGTGCATTCATGCCTTCAAAATCTGATAGAAGCAGTTCTAATGTTTTGCTATCCAAACTATAGCGATTAAATTCCTTTAATAAAGTTTCCATCTCATCCGTAAAGCCGCGTTTTCCAGCTGCCTGACGAAACAATGAAAACTGTTCTTTATTATCCTCTAATAAACGTTTGATAAGCATTCGGTAGCCGAAGCCGTTAATCTCTTGTCGGCTTATGCCACCAGTTTCTTGCAGGACGCGCCACGCTAAACGCTTAAACGTCGTAACCTGCGCCCGAATAAGCCCTGATACACCGTAGCGATGTGTTAAATCATATTCAGAAGAAAATGACATTTGGTCAGGAACAAGCAAGAATATTGGTGCCCCTATCGACTGTTCCTTTATAATATCAACTATTTCATGATGAATAAGTGTCGATTTTCCAGAGCCTGACCTTCCAGAAACGATACGCAGTGACATTCTAACTCCCCCTCTTTTAATCACGATAAAAATTTCAACCACTTTTACTATCTATGCTCAAAAATATGTAGACCCTTAACAAAAAAGAACGTTTGTTCCTATTTTATATTAAAAATAGAACAGTGGCAAATTACTTCACTTTTTATTTGTTCGGGAGGCTCTTCTCATATCTTCTTCCACTTTTGCATTTAAGTGTCCTTCAACCATTTTTCCGCCCCACCACATAATTCCTATCAATATAACGATTATACCAGTACGGATAGGATCTGTTATCAGCGCACTTAAATCTGAGCCAATCCAGCTAATAACGAAAATCATAACAAGTTTTGAAGCCATTATTGTAAATAAATAATGATGGCGCTTTAGATTGGATAAGCCTGCAACAATATTAACGAGCGCTGATGGTGTAAAAGGAAAACATAGCAATAGAAATAACGGAGTAAATCCTTTCATTTCAACCCAATGAATTAATCTTTTCACCGTAGCACGATTTGTCACGTAGTTCAATAATCGACTTTGCCCATATTTTCGTACGATCAAAAATACACAATAAGATCCTAACACAGCTCCGCTCCAAGAAAGTAGAAAACCAATCCATAGCCCATATGCACTGGCATTTGCGACGACAAATGCCGCTAGTGGGAGAAATGGTAAAAAAGCTTCAAAAAATGGTAGTAATATACCTAGAAGCGTGCCAAATAATCGATATTCTTTTGCTAATGCATGAAAATTTTCTAACGTTAACCAGTCAGGCATATGTTTCTCCCTCTCTAGAAAATAGCGTCTTGTCGGTATTCCAATTGAGGAATGAGCGCTACTTAAAAGTTACTGTTTATATTGTAAAATAAAGTGCAGGACAGTCATTTCATCTGCTGTATTCGTATATTGATGGATTTGATGTCCTTTAAATACGAGCGTTTCACCAACATTTAAGGTTTCACTCATATCACCAGCTTCGACAACTACTTGTCCTTTTATAGCCGTTATGGTTTCTTCTACTCCATCAGTATGTGCATCACTCTTATGACTACACCCAGGATCCATTTCTACTTTAAAGAGTTCCCAACCCCGTTCAGGGTCATAAGGAATAATTGAATATACTCGATACTTTCCATCGTTCTCCGTGACAAATGGCATTTCTGCACTATTTATTTTTAAAAATTGCTCCTTCGGTGGTTTTAATAGTGTTGAAAATGAAATGCGTAAACCGGTAGCAATTTTCCAAATCGTCGACACAGTTGGATTGGATTCTCCTTTTTCCATTTGTGCTAACTGACCTTTACTAACATCAGTTAATTTAGCCATATCATCTAAGCTAAGCAAGCGTTGATGACGGATTTTCTTCAATTGTTTTCCTAAATTACGGCTTATTTCTTCCATAAATTTCACCTCTTGTATATTTTATCATACGGCTGTATACTTTATTAAACATTTCAATGGAGGACCTACACATGAAAAAACTTGGCTTTTCAGCTGGTATGAAGGCAGGTTCTAGTATTGCGATCGGCTACTTTCCAATTGCACTGACATTTGGTTTGCTCGCAAAAACAACCGGTCTGTCAATGATTGAAGCAACGGCTATGAGTATACTCGTTTACGCTGGAGCTTCACAGTATATAGCTTTAAATTTATTGACAACAGGGACAGATCCTTTACTAATTGTCCTTAATACTTTTGTCGTCAATATCCGTCACTTTTTAATGACGGCATCACTAAATGAAAAGATGCAATCCAAAACAAAATGGAAAAAATCCATCTATGCTTTTTGGGTAACAGATGAATCATTTTCTGTACTTGCAACACGAAAAGAAGAAAAGCTACCTACTTCATTTGGTGTCGGTGTAATGCTCATTGCATATGGGAGTTGGGTTGTTTTCACAGCAGTCGGTCACTTAATAGGTGCAAATTTGCCAGCCTTCTTGCAAGTAGCCATGGGGATTGCTCTATATGCCATGTTCGTCGGCCTGTTAGTTCCCTCTATGAAAGGTAATCGCAAAGTAGTTATGCTAGCTTTGCTCGCAGCAGTTATTAATTGCTTTTTCTACTGGACACAAATTTTATCAACTGGCTGGGCATTATTAGTTGCTGCTCTGGTTTCTTCAATAACAGTTGAAATCGTTTATGCAAATCGTGCAAAACGAAAAGGAGGTTTTGTGTAATGGGTTCTTGGTACTGGTGGATGCTTATTGGTATGGCAATTGTGACGTATATTCCACGCGCAATTCCGTTAACATTCTTAGAGGGGAAAGAATTACCCCCTATTATTTCTGGTGTTTTACAAAATATCCCTTACGCAATCTTAGGAGCAATGATTTTCCCGGCAATATTGCTGATTAAAGAAGGCGATATTTTATTCGGTTTAGTTGGAACTGTAACTGCATTTGCCATCGCACTTGCAGGCGCTAATGTGATCATCGTTGTAATTGGTGCTATTGCTATTTTATCAATTTACAGTTTACTTTTTTAATTCGCTCAAAATTATTTGACTTTTCTTTCAATTGAGTATATAGTAATATATAATTCTTACAACAATTACATAGTAATATCACTTTCTTATCCAGAGAGACTGAGGGACAGGCCCTATGAAGTCTCGGCAACAGATTCATGTATGAACACTGTGCCAATTCCTACAAGCATTATTTGCTTGAAAGATGAGAACGAGATGGTTCGTATATATTTGAGAGCCTATTGTTTTCTTTCTGGTAAAGGAGCAATAGGCTCTTTTCGTTCAATAAAGAAAGTTGATGATATCAATTGTCTGCTAAGAAACTCTCATTTGAGTATCGCCCATTTGCGAGAAAATCTAATCATACACTCTCATTCGAGCAATATATTTATGAATACTACTCATTCGTAGCTCACATTCCATTCAGGTCATTTCCTGGCAAAGCAAAAGCCCGATTGTCTCATTCGACAAATCGGGCTTTCTTTTGTATTTTTATTGTTCTTTATTGCGATTCATCATACGTGTGGCATACCAGAAGCCAACTGTTAATGATAACGCATCAATAACATATAAAAAAGTTGTATGTGTAAAACCAGCATAAACTGAAGCTGCAATAAGTGCTACAGATAACACTAAAGCTACATAATGACTGAATGTGATGCGTGTAAATAATACGACGAGTAATCCTGGAATGAACAGTGCTAAAATTACTTTAGTAACCATAGATTCTATTTTTTCTCCTTATCTTACGACGAGTAGACCGATTTTGTAATGATCATGTCGATGAATAACGTGTTGTCGCAGGCGAACTTCACCTTCATGATTTAATACTTCAATACGACAATGTGCGGCATTTATTTGCAATGCTTCGTATAATTCTTCTTCTTTTTGCACTTCAAGTCCATTCACCTTACGGATACATTCCCCCACCTGTAATCCCATCGCCTGTGCGGGAGATCCTGGTAAGACAGCAGCTATGACCACACCAGAATTGCGTGGCGTTACCGCATAGCCTGCATTTCGCTCAGTCCAAGCATATATAATCGAAATTAACAAACGCCCACATACAGCGATACAAACAGCTATAAAGCCAAGAACAGTTACCTTGTAAGCAGTACCTGCTCCTATTAATACAATTAGAGCTAGTAAGATAATTGTTCGCCCCATTCGAGGATAAAAGTGAACAGGCAATGTTTTACGTGTGCGCTGCTGAAATCCAATCACAACTGGTACTAAAATTATTGAAAACGTAGAATTGAACATCGTAAATTGTGGCCAATATGGGATATATTCTTGAATTAATCCACCAGGAATAACGAAGAAAATCGGTAATAGCCACAATCGTTTCACTAAATATGTAGTGGCCTGCATACCTCGATCAGACTTTTCTAATCTTGGTGAAGCAAAATTCGATGCGTGCTTATAAACAAGTATACCTTCTGCTAATAAGAGTAAACCGATAAACGCTGGTATCACTACATATAACCCTAAGTCCATCGATTCTCCAGAAAACGTCCACCCTAAAAAATCAAAAGACTTGTCATTCGCATATAAATACCAAATAACACCGAAAGCTATAGCGAAAGGATAAACCGCTGAAGCTGTATAATAATAAAAAGTTAAAATACAAATGATACTTGCGCAACTGAATAACACTAAGTATTCAAATGGTACAACTAATCCAATCGCAATACTTACTATCGATATGCCGAGTGCTAGTAGCCATCCGTCTTTTAACAAGAAAAGCGTTTCTGTCCAGCCCCATCGAATCCTTGTGTTGAATGATTTACGCTCTGTAATTACGCGTCGATAGCCTAGTAATATGGCAAAAATAATGGCAATGTATAGAATTGGATTTAAAAAGAAACGGCCAATGCCTTTAACCAACTCAACTATTATATCTAAGTACATTTTCCGTATCACCTTCCGTAGTGTATCTAGTAGTTTGTCTATTTATTAATTGTATCAAACGACTGTTTGAAAACGTAGTGGTATTTGGATTAAATTTCAAAATTAGAGCCTATTTTGGGTGAAATATCAGAAAAAAGCTTGTAAAGACGTGACCATTTCTCAAAATTATAAGACTACACCTTTTTTTAGGTACTTTTAACAAACAAATTGTTTGTTAATTCATCATTTTAAATTTTTCAGCATATACCCGATAGCCATTTGTAATTGATGGTCATTTTCATTGCTATCCTTATATTCTACCATTTCTTTATGTAATGCTGAAAAGAATGATTCATTAATAATAGGTTCTTGTGCTAATTTTTTTGTCTTTCTATATAACAGAACTGCTTCAGCTGTTTGGCGATCAAAATATCCATCTGTTCGCTCTAATTTATAGTCCATTTTCGATAATACTTCTTGTACATATCTTACTTGCTCATTGAAATCTCCTTCTTCGAAACTGCCTGCTAATGGCGGCAACTCCATATGATATAAATCATCCTGTTCTACATGTAAAGTTGCTTCTATTCCTTTTCCGTGAATCCATTTCTTATCTGGTGTAAGCCATTTATGCGTTGATAACTTTAATTCTCCACCATTTAACAATGGCCAAGTTTCTTGTACTGTGCCTTTTCCAAAACTTTTTACACCTGCTATAGTAGCTCGATCTAATTCTTTTAATGACCCACTTAAAACTTCACTTGCTGAAGCACTTCCTTCATCTTGAAGTAATACGATCGGCAACGATTTTAATTGTGTGTCAAAATTTAATTTGTTTTTCTTTTCATCAGTTACTAACGGCTCAAGCTCTCCCTTGGCATTTTGCATAAAAGCATATGTAGAGCCTGGTTTTACAACACTTGCTATAACTTGCTCAACACTTCGTAAATAGCCACCTGGATTACTACGCACATCAATAATAAGACCTGAGATTTTTTGTTTCATCAAAGAAGACGTATGTTTTTGCCATTCTTCTGCAGTTTTTTCCCCAAAAAGTGAAATAGATACATATCCGATTAGGTGATCATCAGCTTGTAAAATTTCACTATGCACCGTTTCCATGGAAATTGCTGATCTTGTCATTGAAACCTCAATATGACGGTCTTCTGCTGGTCTGAATATAGTCATTTTTATCGTTGTACCCTCTTCTCCTTGAATAAGAGCTAAGAGCTGTGCCATAGATTTACCTTCTAATCGTTCCTTATTTACTTGTACAATTTCATCATAAGGTTTCAATCCTGCTTTTTCTGCTGGAGACGCCTTAACAGGTGAAACAATGATAAATTTGCCATCACTTGCTGTAATTTCAGCTCCAATACCGACACGGGAATCAGACAGCGACTCCTTATGCATTCTAGCTTCTTCCTTTGTGTAATAAGTGCTATATGGGTCACCCAGTGAACCCGCCATGCCTTTAATTGCCCCTTCAACTAGCTGTTCCTCAGAAGTCTCATGCACTGATTCTTTTCTTATTAGTTTAAAAGCTTCATCAATTTTTTCTAGTTTACTCACTTTTTCACTTGAAGGCTCCGCTCCTTGCAATTTTGATACTGCATACATTCCTATAGCTCCTAGCAAAACTATAAAAAAAAGAAAAATCCAACGTTTCCGCATCATGTCTACCCCTTTCATATCCATTCAGTTTATGAATAATTTCTTAGGATTAACACTATCAAAAAGTGGATTTTTCTTTATTAATTTAATGCTTTAACACTTTCCCGCATACTATCTTGATCAACAGGTCCTCTTACCTTCTTTTGAATGATCCCTTTCGTATCTATATAGTAAGTAGTTGGAATGATGTAAATTTCATATGCATTCATTTGTTCACCCTTAGTATCTAATAAAACCGGGAAAGTCATCTCATACGTTTTAACAAACTTTTTCACATATTTAACACTTTCTTTATAACTGGTTAAGTTGACTGCTACGATTTCAAAATTATCTTCTTTTGCAAATTTCTCGTAATACTTTTGCATATGAGGAATTTCTGCCTTACAAGGTGGACACCAAGTTGCCCAGAAATTTAAAATAACCTTTTTCCCTCGAAAATCAGATAGCTTTACTTTTTTTCCTTCTAATGTTTCTAATTCAAAATCCGGTGCCAATTCACCAATAGCTAAGCCACTTTTAACGCCTAAAGTGTCCTCAACAATTGTTGCTCTCGTATCCACTTTCTGCTCTTCAGCAACTTTTGTTTTAACAAAATTTGTGACAGCAATTCCAATCATCGCTGCAATTATTAGCAACGCAAATATTTTTTTCTTCATGTGGAAGCCTCCATCTGTTTACGACTGTTATCTTTTAAGAAATGGACAAATAACACAAACAAACTAAATATGATAGTTGCCATTAATGATTTCTGCCAAAAACCACCTGGCTGTAATAATGCGATAATTATATGCGATAAGCTAAATAAAATGATGAGTTGCTTACGCCAAATATCCTGATTGAGGCCGTTTTTTATCGCTATGAGCAGCCAAATGATAAAGGCTACAACTGTCAGCCACCTTTGCCAAGCGAGACCATCATTTAGGATGGCCATTGCAATTTGGTACATGCTTTGCGTTAAAATAATAGCCATTGTTAATGTACGTAATTGAGCAGCTGCAAATGCATTCTTTTTCAACTGACGGAATATAGAAATACAAGTTGCAACTATCGCTATGTAAAAGCCCACCGTCCCACCGTTAAAGAATAGTATAATTAAAGGCTGTTTTATTACCAACGACAAATCTGTGACAATCACACTAAACTTCCAAACTAAAATGAAAAATATAGCATGATCCGCATATACACTTGCATCTTTTTTGCCATAACGCCACCATAGAATAATTCCTGCCAAAGTAAACGCGATAAGAACTGAAACCCATGATGTCGGAAATGTCACTCCGCGTATAGTATACCATTCTGTTACTGGCAAAATTCACACCTACTCCCATTAATATACCCTACACCGTATATTAATAGGTGTCCTGGTAGAATACAAGATTTTTGTTTTACTAATTGATGACTGGACTGGTTTTTACAGTATCCAGCTCTTTTTAGTATCATTTTTATCACTAGAAGAAAAGTCGCCTGTAATCGGTGAATTTACCGATGTCCAGACGACTTCTATTAAATCTGATTAGAATGAAATATAACGACGTGGGTCAACTGCCCCAACTTTTTGCCCTTGCCAAGCTGTTGTATGAAGTTCGAAATGCAAGTGACTTCCGAATGCACGACCCGTTTGTCCCATATAACCGATTACTTCACCTTTAGAAACAGATTGTCCAGCTCTTGCTTTATAGCCACTTAAGTGAGCATATACCGTTGTAAAAGTTTTACCCTCAATTGAATGAGTGATCATAATTACATTACCGTATGTAGATAGTGGGCTTGCACGGAAGACTACTCCATCAGCTGCTGCTACGATTGGCGTACCTACACTATTTGCAATATCGATACCATAATCAAATTCTTGACCTGAGCCTATATCACGCCAGCCAAAATTAGATGTAACAGTACCAGTTGTAGGTCTTGTCCAAGTACCACTTGAAACAGTTGGTATATTACCTGATTCTCCAACATTTGAAACATATGCTGATTTTGATTTAGATTTCGCTTTTGCTTTCGCTGCAGCTTCTTTACGTGCTCGTTCAGCTAGACGCGCTTGCTCATTTTGAATTTCTTTTTGAACTTTTTTACTTACTTTAATCGCTTCAGAATACTCTTTTTGAAGTGATTTCTTTTGAGATTTCAGTTTTGATTGCTCACGCTCTAGATCATCAATCAACTTATTTTTACTTGATTTTTGTGAGTCCAAAGATTTCTTAAGATCTTCTAATCGATCACGATTGTCAATTTGTTTTTTACGTTTTTCTTCAAGTTTCTTCTGTTGCTCTTCTAATCTTTTTTTATCATCTGCTTGTTCTTGCAAAATTTTACGATCCGCATCTAACAAAGTGTTTACTGCAGAAAAACGGTCAATTAAATCTACAAAACTACTAGCACCAAATAGAACATCAACATAATTAATTGAACCGCCACCTTCTTGAATGGCACGCGCGCGTTCTTTCAATAATGCATCACGTTCTGCAATTTTCTTCTCTAAATCTTTGATAGAAGTTTGTAAGTCCTCAATTTCACTCGTTGTTTGAGCAATTGTTGATTTTACAATACTAATTTTCTCATCCGTTTTGATAATCTTCTTATCAAGCTTTTGGATTTGTTTGTTGATTTTCTCTTGCTTTGATTTGTTGTACTTAATCTTACTTGATTTTTCATTTATGTTGGAATTCAGTTTCGATTTCTTTTGATCTAATTCTTGCTGTTTAGACTTTAAATCGTTTAGAGATTCAGCATTCGCTATTGGTTGAACAACCAATGATAAAGATACTGTAGCTGTAATGACGTATAAAATATTTTTCAACTGCTTTTTCAACTAATAACCCCCTCTTTTTCTATTAATCTATCTCGATTACTTATACTTTTAAGAATTTACGTACAGACATGAAACTTCCCCAAACACCGATAAATACACCCATTATTAAAATCAATAAATCTACTTGGATAATAAATGGTGTTACATCTAACAGCTGGAACATTTCGCCTTGTAATTTTGGTTGCAATACACTATGTAATTTCACATATGAAATTGTTACAACCGTAATAGGAATGATGGAACCTAATAGGCCTAACCACATACCTTCCAAAATAAACGGAATACGTACAAACCAGTTAGTTGCACCTACTAATTTCATAATCTCTATTTCTTTTCTTCTTGCTACAATTGTGATTTTAATTGTATTTGAGATTAGGAACATTGCTGTAAATAGCAACGCTACGATTAAGCCAATACCTACGTTTCGACTAATATTTAAAAAGTTAAATAGCTTTTCAATCTTACCTTTACCGTATAATACCTCATATGTATTATCGAGCTTGTCTATCTCCTCGGCTACTGTTGCTGTTTTCTGCGGGTCACTAGCCTTTACATAGATGACGTTACGTAACGGATTACTCTGTTTAAATAGGCTTAAATCTTCTCCAAAATCTTTTACAAGATGATTAAGTTCTTCCTCTTTTGTTGAGTACTTGAAAGAATCTACACCTGATAATTCTTTAATTTGTTTCTGTAAAGCATCTTCAGCTTTTTGATCCGCTTCTAAATCAATAAGTACTTTTATTTCGACATCATTTTCTAAATCTGTAGCAATTTTATTCAAGTTCATCATTATCATGAGAAATACGCCAACTATTAATAGTGTGACCGTTACTGCTGAGACAGAAGCGACTGTCATCCAGCTATTACGACCAATCGATTTTATACTTTCACGGAAATGGCGACTTATAGTTCTAGATTTCATAGCCGTAACTACCTCCATTTTCATCACGAACAATCAATCCGCCCTCAATAGCGATAACACGACGTCTTATTGTATTAACAATTTCTTTGTTATGTGTTGCCATAATAATTGTTGTTCCACGTGCATTTATTTCCTCAAAAAGATTCATAATATCCCAAGATGTCTCAGGATCCAAGTTTCCAGTAGGCTCATCAGCAATGACAACTTTCGGCACGTTCACAATCGATCGCGCAATTGACACACGTTGTTGCTCTCCACCAGACAATTCATTCGGGAACATTCGAGCTTTATGTTTTAATCCCACTAAATCTAACACTTCCATGACACGTTTACGTATCGTAGCTGGCTGCTCTTCAATAACTTCCAAAGCAAATGCAACATTTTCATAGACAGTTAGCATCGGTAACAATTTAAAATCTTGGAACACCACGCCAATTTGTCGACGGAGATAAGGTATTTCTTTGTTTTTTAATGTCGTCAAATTCATACCGTTTACGATAACATCTCCAGATGTAGCTCGTTCTTCTCGATACATCATTTTGATAAATGTCGACTTTCCAGCACCACTAGGTCCTACAATATAAGCAAATTCGCCTTGATTAAACTTAATACTTAATCCATTTGCTGCTACTATTCCATTCGGATATTTCTTGTAAACATTCTTCATTTCGATCATTTTTTTACCACCTATTTTCTATAAAACCAACTCTATTATAATAGCTATTATATCATTGAATAGCCTGTCTACTATTACAATTTCATTTCAATTAAATTGAAATTCGAATTCTAGCTTATTACAAAAATAATTTACTGTCATAGCGAATTAATCAAAAATATGTATTAAAAAAGCGAAGGAGATAGAATCTCCTTCGCTAAAAATTAATTTTTATTACAAAATATATCGAACAACGACAGATCCTGTTTTAGTTTCACCATCAATCGTTAATGTTGAAGTATCTAGTAACTTTTTAGAGAAGCGCACCGATTTTTGTAAAAACTGCTCATGCTCATTGCGATATTGAACATCTGACAATTGAACATCCATTTTACCTAGGTTAGAAGAAACTTCTCCTTCTAGTGACAATGTACTTGGAATATAAAGTTCCACAGCACCTGCAACGGTTTGTGCCTTCATTCTTGTCGCATCAATTGCACGAGTAGTCACTACAACATGGCCACTGATAGATTTCGCTTCAATATCTCGAATTGCACCGTCAATATACACTTGGCCATTTAACGTCTCAGCTTCAAGGTCTTCTCCTGCTACATCCTTCACTTTAATAGCACCGTTAGCAGTTTCTAGCTCAGCACTCTTAAATGCGAATCTTTCACAACCGATCAGACCATTTTTTGTCTTAACCTTCAGTTTACTGACATCCAAATCAGTTAATACAAAATTACCATTAAATAAGTTCGCTGAAATTGCTTCGTATCGTCTAATCGGTACATATAGGACAATATCAACACGCATTGCTTTCAAATCACTAATAATGCGTAGTTTCCCTTGATCATTCGTGAAGATAAATTTATTGAGAAATTCCTTCTGTAAATCTTCACCCGAGCGAACGATTGTAGGACGTACGCGACATTCTGCATGTACGGTTGCATCAACAGAAGGTTTAATTTGCAATTGACCATTCGGAATATCCACACTAATATGTGTAAATTCCGCATTATCTAGATCAAAACGTTGTTCGAATGCATTTTTTTCACCAAATGAAAAGTCAAAATCAATGTCTTTCACTTTTGAGACAGCCGTATTCATAAAGTCCATAAACTTTGCACTAAATTGCGAGAAATCTTGTTTAATTTCTTCAAAGAATTCTTGCTCTGAAGTAGATTTTTGTTTAGTTGACTGTTGTTTTGGTTCTTCCTTTTTCTCAAAGAAGTCATCATAATTTGTTTGTTTTTGTTCTCTTTCAGGTTGTGATTGCCCTACTTGTTGATTCATTTCAGTTTGGCTGGAACTTGTATAATTCGCTCCAGTTGATGTATTAGTAGTTGTTTTATTTCCCAAAGCTTCTAGTAGTAATATTGCCTCTTGTGCTGTAATGGTGCCATTTTCAAGCAATGTTAAAATGCGTTTACGCTCACTTTGCATTTTTCGGCCTCCTTCTACTTATTACTATTATTTACGAAAGTTCATGGAAAAAGTTTCATATACCCAGAAAATTTGTCTCTACTTATTTGTAGCTGTTGTCAATACTTTATCCATACGTGCTCGATCGCGCTCTATAATCGGCTTCAAATAATGTCCTGTGTAAGATTCTTTCACTTTTATTACCTCTTCAGGTGTTCCAGTTGCAATAATCATACCGCCTTTATCGCCACCTTCTGGACCTAAATCAATTAGATGATCAGCTGTTTTAATAACATCCAGATTATGTTCAATTACCAACACAGTATCACCACTTTCAACTAGACGTTGTAATACTTTTAATAATCGAGCGATATCTTCTGCATGCAATCCTGTCGTCGGTTCGTCCAATATATAAATGGACTTACCATTAGAGCGTTTATGCAACTCAGACGCTAATTTCACACGCTGTGCTTCCCCTCCTGATAAGGTTGTCGCAGGCTGCCCAAGTTCCATATAGCCTAAACCGACATCAACTATCGTTTGTAACTTGCGTGATATTTTAGGAATGTTTGTGAAAAATTCCACTGCATCTTCAACGGTCATTTTCAAAACGTCGGCGATACTCTTATCTTTATATTTTACTTCTAATGTTTCACGATTATAACGCTTACCATGGCATACTTCGCAAGGTACATAAACATCAGGTAAGAAATGCATTTCAATTTTAATAATTCCGTCACCACGACAAGCTTCACAACGTCCACCTTTGACATTAAAGCTAAAGCGACCTTTTTTATAGCCACGTACTTTTGCCTCATTCGTTGTTGCAAATACATCACGAATATCATCAAAGACACCTGTATATGTCGCTGGGTTTGAACGCGGTGTACGACCGATTGGCGATTGGTCGATATCAATTACCTTCTCAAGCTGTTCGATACCTGTAATTTCTTTCACTTCACCTGGCTTCACCTTCGAACGGTTCAGCTTTTGCGCTAGCGATTTATATAGAATTTCATTAATTAACGTACTTTTCCCTGATCCTGAAACTCCAGTTACAGCAATAAATAAACCAAGTGGAATATCCGCTTTAACATTTTTTAAATTATTTTCTTTAGCGCCTTTAATCGTAATGAAACGTCCATCTGGCTTACGACGTTCTGTTGGGAGTGGAATGAATTTTTTGCCACTTAAATATTGCCCCGTTAATGAATGTTTGTCTTTCATAACTTGAGCAGGTGTTCCAGCAGCGACGATTTCTCCACCATGTACACCAGCCCCTGGACCAACATCAATTAAATAATCAGCTGCAAGCATTGTATCTTCATCATGCTCGACTACAATCAATGTGTTGCCGATATCACGCATGTTTTTTAGTGTATCAATCAAACGGTCATTATCCCGTTGATGCAAGCCAATGGATGGCTCATCAAGAATATACAGAACACCGGTTAAGCGCGAGCCAATTTGAGTTGCTAAGCGAATACGCTGCGCTTCCCCACCTGATAATGTACCCGCAGCTCGGTTTAATGTTAAATAATCAAGCCCAACGTTAATGAGGAAGCCTAGACGTTCTAGTATTTCACGTAAAATCAATCGGGCAATTTGCATATCCTTCTCTGAAAGCGATAGCGTCGAGAAGAAAAAGTATGCATCTTTAATAGAATAGTCCGTCACTTCTCCAATATGTTTGCTATCAATTTTAACCGCCAATGTCTCAGGTTTTAAGCGGTATCCTTTACAAGATGGGCAATGTTGCTGTGCCATGTACTTTTCCATTTGCTCACGGATATAGTCAGAAGTCGTTTCACGAAAGCGTCTTTCAATATTACGTAGGACACCTTCAAAAATAATTTCTTGGTCACGAACATTTCCGAAGTCATTCTCATAATGGAAGTGGATTTTATCCGTGCCTGAACCATTTAAAATTTTATCCATTTTATCTTTCGGTATGTCTTCAACTGGCATATCCATATCGATGTCGTAATGATCACAAACTGCTTTTAACAGTTGAGGATAGTATTGCGAGCTTGTTGGTTCCCAAGGAGCAAGCGCATTATCATTTAATGAGCGGCTCCAATCAGGTATTACAAGTGTTGGATCTACTTCTAATTTTGTTCCTAAGCCATCACATTTTGTACAAGCACCAAAAGGACTGTTGAACGAGAACATTCTCGGTTCCAATTCGCCAATTGAAAAGCCACAGATTGGACAAGCGTGATGTTCACTGAATAGTAGCTCCTCATGCTCCATTACATCAACCATTACACGACCTTCTGCCAATCTAAGTGCCGTTTCAAGAGAATCACTTAAACGGGCTTCCACGCCTTCTTTTAAAACAACACGGTCAATGACCACTTCAATACTATGCTTTTTGTTTTTGTCTAATTCAATATTATCATCTAAATCACGCAACTCTCCGTCAACTCGAACTCGGACATACCCTTGCTTTTTCAAGTCTTCAAGAAGTTTCACATGTGTCCCTTTTCGCCCTGAAACCATTGGAGCCAACAATTGCATTTTCGTACGTTCAGGATACTGCACAAGACGATCAACCATTTGTTCCACAGTTTGTGACGTAATTTCTATACCGTGATTCGGACAAATTGGTTTGCCCACACGCGCATATAATAGGCGCAAATAGTCATATATTTCTGTGACTGTTCCAACCGTTGAACGTGGATTTCGGCTTGTTGTTTTTTGGTCAATAGAAATAGCTGGTGAGAGACCTTCGATTGCATCAACATCCGGTTTGTCCATTTGCCCTAGAAATTGGCGAGCATATGCAGATAAGGACTCCACATAACGTCTTTGACCTTCTGCATAGATTGTATCGAATGCTAGAGATGATTTTCCAGAACCCGATAAGCCAGTTATAACAACTAGCTTATCTCGCGGTATTTTAACATCTATATTTTTTAAATTATTTGCACGTGCACCTTGAACGATAATTTCTTGGTTTTTCAATTCCTTCATCCTTCCGATTTCAGTTCCAGGATTGTATCACGAAGTTCTGCTGCACGTTCGAAGTCGAGCGCTTTTGCTGCATCCTTCATTTCTTTTTCTAATGAAAGTAAAAGCGTTTCTCTTTCTTGCTTTGTTAGCTTTTTACCCTTCAATACTTTCGTTACATATGTTTCTTGTTCTTCAGCTGCCTGTGTTGCACGAATGACGTCGCGAATTTCCTTCTGAATGGTTCTTGGCGTAATCCCATGCTCCTCATTGTAGGCAGCTTGAATTGTGCGACGGCGATTTGTTTCGTCGATTGCTTTTGTCATCGAATCCGTCATACGATCTGCATACATAATAACGTGACCGTTCGAATTACGCGCTGCACGTCCAATTGTTTGGATGAGCGAACGTTCTGAACGTAGGAAGCCTTCCTTATCTGCATCCAATATGGCTACTAAAGATACTTCTGGGATATCGATACCTTCACGTAGTAAGTTAATACCGATTAATACGTCGTATACTCCCATACGTAATTCACGAATGATTTCGATTCGCTCTAACGTTTTTACTTCTGAGTGTAAGTACTGTACTTTAATCCCAATTTCTTTTAAATAATCCGTTAAATCTTCTGACATTTTTTTCGTTAATGTTGTAATTAATACACGCTCATTTTTTTCAGTCCGTAAATTAATTTCATGGATTAAATCATCGATCTGACCTTCAATCGGTCGTACTTCAATCTCAGGATCAAGTAGACCAGTTGGACGAATAATTTGCTCTACCATGTCAGGTGTATGTTCTAATTCATAAGGTCCTGGTGTAGCAGAAACAAAAATCGCGTTATGAACATGTTTCTCAAATTCTTCAAATTTTAACGGTCTATTATCAAGTGCTGATGGTAATCGGAATCCATGATCAACTAAAACACCTTTGCGCGCTTGGTCACCGTTATACATTCCCCGGATTTGTGGTAATGTAACATGGCTTTCATCTACCACTAGCAAAAAGTCCTCTGGGAAGTAATCTAATAATGTGTAAGGTGTTGCGCCTGCTGGTCTTAGCGTTAAATGGCGAGAATAGTTTTCTACGCCTGAACAGAAGCCCACTTCACTCATCATTTCTAAATCATAATTTGTTCTTTGTTCTAAGCGTTGTGCCTCTAGTAATTTATCTTCCTCACGAAGTTTCTCAAGTTGTTCCTTCAATTCATCTTTAATATTCTCAATGGCTTTGACCATTTTTTCTTCTCTCGTAACGAAGTGGGATGCTGGGAAGATAGCGACATGTTCACGTTCACCGATAATTTCACCTGTTAACGCATCAACTTCACGAATACGCTCTACTTCATCACCGAAAAATTCTACGCGTAAGCATCTCTCATCTCGAGATACTGGGAAAATCTCGACAACATCACCGCGTACTCGAAATGTACCGCGGGTGAAATTAATATCATTACGTTCATACTGAATATCTACAAGTTTACGTAACAATTGATTCCTTTCGATTTCCATCCCTGTTCGGATGGACAACACCATTTCTCGATATTCTTCTGGTGAACCGAGACCATAAATACAAGAAACAGATGCGATGACGATAACATCTTCTCTTTCAAATAATGAAGATGTTGCCGAATGTCGCAACTTATCAATTTCATCATTAATACTAGAGTCCTTCTCGATATATGTATCAGTTTGTGGTACATAAGCTTCTGGCTGATAGTAGTCATAATAGCTGACGAAATATTCTACTGCATTATTTGGAAAGAATTCTTTAAATTCACTATATAATTGACCCGCAAGTGTCTTATTATGCGCTATCACAAGGGTCGGCTTTTTGACTTCTTTTATAACATTGGAAATTGTAAATGTTTTACCTGTACCAGTTGCTCCTAGTAAGGTTTGGTGTTGTTTACCTTGACGAACACCTTCGACAAGCTCTGCTATTGCTGCTGGCTGATCGCCATTTGGCTTGTATGGTGAATGTAAATCAAATGCCTGAACCATAGCCACGTCCTCCTTGTTACTAATTACATATATTTTAACATAGCAAATTGGAAATATCGAGCAATAAGCGAACATATGTTTTTCAAACTAGTTTCGTTGTTTTGCCAATTATTGTACTCCCAATCCATTAATTTTTTTGAGATTTATTCACTTCTTTTACTTTCGTTAATTTCAATTTAAAAACAAGATTCTATCTGTCCACTCCATGTTGTTTACACTTTTTTATTTTCCAAATAATTTTATCAATAAAAAAAATCGCTCCAATTTTGGAACGATTTTTTTATGCTGTAATTCTCTATGTATAAGTTGGAAACTTATACGAGTATTTCTTTTATCATTAATTGTTTAACAATGCTTATCCGGCGGTTGTCTGCAATTTCTCTAATTCTTTTGCGTATTTATAAAAGGCGACTTCATTTCTTTCATCTAGGGCTGAGTCAATGCAAGCTAATAGATACTCTTCCGTTTGTGCACGATGTATATGGTTTAAAAACAAATCTAAATAGATCGTATCTAATAATTTTTCAGCATTATTCGTGTTGTCAGTTCGTCCAAGAGCTTTTAGAAAATCGGTATAGGAATAATATTTATCCAACGATCTCACCTCGAATGCCTTTTTTCTATTATAAGAAATTTCAGAAAAATAAGCAATCTTAATTTATAATAGAGGTAATATATAGGAAATTTTAATTATATATTCCACTTTACCATTGCACTTTATACCAATTATAGTTAAAATGATAGTGAAATTATACTGATTTCAATTATATTCGGAAGGAGGAACAAGTATTGGATAAAAAACTGACGAAATTATCGAATTTCACATTGTCTTTTAGTACATTTGCCCTTATGCCAGTTTTCGAGGGTAATCACATTTACACAAGAGTAGTTGAAAAGGAGAGGGAATTTCTTGTAGATGCAAGGCCAGCTCGAGTGATACATAAATCTTGCTCTGACTATGGTACTTCTTTTAAGCTCGCTACGAACAAGTCAAAAGAATATCTTGGCGCACGCCATAAGCTACCGATTGTTGTTGCATATGATTATGGTACACCTTGTATTTTCATGCCCACTTTATCGCCTAGTTCGCATTATAACGTTTGGTTTGCTATGCATGCAATTGAGTTTTTTGAAGATGCTGGTCCATCAAAAAGTCTCGTGTCTTTTAAAAACGGACAAGATGTCGAAGTAGACGTATCAGTCATCACAATGAGAACTCAACTAGCAATGGCATACTTTTTACAACAACGTTTTGAGATTAAACGTCCTTCTCTTTTTTAAATTGAACTTTTGTTAAATAAATTGATAACAATTCTTCTACCCGATTACGTAATCGAATATTAGAATACCGACGATGTTCTTCATTATTATTGTAAATGAAGATATATTCAGAAAATAACTCATCACGATTTCCTCGCATAATTTTAAGCCGGTTTTTTTGCAAATATTGATGAGCTGCATGTAATTCACTTTGCACCTGTTTCATCGCTTCATGCACTAAATCGATATATGGCCGCTTCAATTTGAATGTTCCTTGTTCAAATGCTTTACAGTCTCTTTCGAAAATGGATAGTACCATTGGTAAGTAGATAACTGTTTCAAGCACTACAAGAGCTTCATTTGGGATACGCGACATGCTTCCACCTCCAAAATAGGAACATTTGTTCTTACTTTGTATTTTACTACGTTTATAAGAAATTGCAAGTAGGAAGCATACCCTTTTTACATGCAAAAAAGCCATTCAACGAATTACTCCGTCGAATGGCTTTTCATAGATAAATTATAGTTTAGATCGTAAGTAAGCATTGATAAATTGATCAATGTCACCATCCATAACATTTTGCACGTTTCCTGTTTCAGCACTTGTGCGGTGGTCTTTTACCATTGAATATGGGTGGAATACGTATGAACGAATTTGACTACCCCAGCCAATTTCTTTTTGTTCTCCACGAATTTCGTCCAATTCCGCTTGTTGTTCATCAATTTTCAATTGATACAACTTCGCTTTTAACATACCCATTGCTTTTTCACGGTTTTTAATTTGTGAACGTTCAGCCTGACATTGAACAACCGTACCTGTTGGTGTGTGTGTAATACGAACAGCGGAGTCAGTCGTGTTAATATGCTGACCACCTGCACCAGTTGCACGGTACGTATCAACTTTCAAGTCTTCTGTGCGAATTTCAATTTCAATTTCGTCGTTGAATTCTGGCATCACATCACATGATACGAATGAAGTATGACGGCGACCTGAAGAATCGAAAGGCGAAATACGTACAAGACGGTGAACACCTTTCTCAGCTTTTAAATAGCCATATGCATTATGCCCTTTGATAGCCAATGTAACCGACTTGATGCCGGCCTCATCGCCTGGTAAATAATCCATTGTTTCAACTTTAAAGCCGCGTTTTTCAGCCCAACGTGTATACATACGTAATAACATCGAACCCCAATCTTGTGACTCGGTACCACCAGCGCCCGGGTGAAGTTCCAAGATTGCGTTGTTCTTATCATACGGTTCACTTAATAATAACTGTAGTTCGAATTCTTTTAAACGTGCTACGAATTCTTTTAACTCCACGGCTAAATCTTCTTGTAATTCTTCATCAGGTTCTTCACGTAATAATTCTAGTGTCATTTCTAAGTTTTCTTGTGTATCTTCTAATTCTTTATACTCATTCACAACTTCTTTTAAGCCTTTTGACTCATTAATAATATTTTGTGCTTGTTGTTGATTGTTCCAGAACTCTGGTTCAAGCATTAATTCGTCAAATTCTTGTATTCGTGCCTCTTTGTTTTCTAAGTCAAAGAGACCCCCTGAAGTCCGCTAATTTCTTAGCTGAATTGTCTAACTCGTTACGCACGTCTGCTAATTCAAACATTTTTTGTATTCCTCCAAATTTGGTTTGATTATTTCACAATAATCTTTGCCTAATGATTACCCCTTAGGACGGCATAAAACATGAGAGGATAAAATCCCCCCATGTTTTGTTAGTTGCCACCTATTCATTTAATCATACAATTAGGCTTTATTAAACTGCACCATGGCAGTTTTTATATTTTTTACCGCTACCACATGGACATAAATCATTACGACCAATATTGGCATCTTTGCTGCGGACTGGTTTTTTCTTCACTTTTTCGCCGTCTTCTTTAGGGTTAACAGCTTGGCCTTTCGCCACTTCTTCACGTTCTAAATTGCTGCGGATTTCAGCTTTCATCGCATATTTTGCAACATCTACGCGGATTGCTTCAACCATAGCATCAAACATTTCGAAACCTTCTTGTTGGTATTCGCGAAGTGGATCAGTTTGACCGTATGCACGTAAATGGATACCTTGGCGTAATTGATCCATAGCATCGATGTGATCGATCCATTTAGAGTCAATTGCACGAAGTAAAATTACTTTTTCAAACTCACGCATACGCTCTGGTGAAAGTTCTGCCTCTTTTTCATCATAGTGCGCTTTAATTTCTTTGCGAATTTCATCTAGGATATCATCAACTGATTTACCTTGTAAATCTTCAACAGTGATAACCCCTTCAGGTAATAAATTCGCTGCAACGAAGTCTTCGATTGCTTTTAAGTTCCAATCCGTTTCCGAATCTGATGCAGTATATGCATTTACTGTGTTCACTAACACTTCATCAATCATCGTTTCAACTAAATCACGCATATTATCCGTTTCAAGTACTTCGTAACGTTCCTTGTAGATAATTTCACGTTGTTGACGCATAACATCATCATATTGTAATAAACGCTTACGAGAGTCGAAGTTGTTACCTTCAACACGTTTTTGCGCTGATTCTACAGCACGAGATACCATACCCGATTGAATTGGTTGAGAATCATCCATACCAAGTTTAGTCATCATGTTCTTCATATTATCAGAACCGAAACGGCGCATTAATTCATCTTCAAGTGAAAGATAGAACTGAGTCACACCAGGGTCACCTTGACGACCAGCACGACCACGTAACTGATTATCGATACGACGCGATTCATGACGTTCAGTACCAATTACAGCTAAACCGCCGATATCTAAGACGCCATCAGCTAATTTAATATCTGTACCACGACCAGCCATGTTTGTTGCAATTGTAACTGCTCCTTTTGAACCTGCTTCTGCAATAATTTCAGCTTCACGTTCATGGTTTTTCGCATTTAATACTTCATGTGGAATGCCACGTTTTGTTAGCAAATGCGATATCAATTCAGATGTTTCAATAGCAACTGTACCAACTAGAACTGGTTGTTGATTTCTATGGCGTTCAGCAATATCATCTGCAACAGCTTCAAACTTGCCTTTCATAGAAGCGTAAATTAAATCAGGACGGTCATCACGAGCAATCGGTTTATTTGTTGGAATTGTCACAACTTGCATATTGTAAATGTTGCGGAATTCCTCTTCCTCTGTTTTCGCTGTACCTGTCATACCAGATAACTTTTCATACATACGGAAGTAGTTTTGGAACGTTATTGTTGCCATTGTCATCGATTCATTTTGAATCTCAAGACCTTCCTTCGCCTCGATCGCTTGGTGAAGACCATCGCTATAACGGCGACCATCCATTAAACGACCAGTGAAAGAGTCAACGATCACAATTTCCCCGTCTTGAACGACATAGTCTACATCAAGATGCATTGAAGCGTGTGCTTTTAACGATTGGTTAATAGCATGGTTTAAACCTACATGTGTTAAATCAAACAGGTTGTCGATATTGAATGCACTTTCAGCTTTTTCAATACCTTTCTCGGTTAACGTAACACCTTTTGTTTGTTCTTCATACGTATAATCTTCATCTATTTTTAAAGTACGTACAAATGCATTTGATTGTTTATACAGTTGAGCTGATTTTCCAGCTTGTCCAGAAATGATCAAAGGCGTACGCGCTTCATCAATTAAGATGGAGTCAATTTCATCAATTACGGCATAGTAAAGTGGACGTTGCACGCGCTCTTCTTTATAAAGAACCATGTTGTCACGTAAGTAATCGAATCCTAACTCATTGTTTGTACTATAAGTAATATCGCAATTATATGCTTCGCGTTTTTCATCTTTAGATAAACTATTTAAGTTCAAACCTACAGTTAAACCAAGGAATTCATATAGTTTACCCATTTCTGCAGCATCACGACTTGCAAGGTATTCGTTGACCGTAATTACATGAACACCTTTACCAGTGATTGCATTTAAATACACAGGCAAAGTAGAAGTTAACGTTTTACCTTCACCCGTTTTCATCTCAGCGATATTACCTTCATGAAGGGTTGCGCCCCCCATAAGCTGTACGCGGAATGGGAACATACCTAAAACACGGCGAGCTCCTTCACGAACAACGGCAAATGCCTCAGGACGAAGCGAATCTAAATCTTCACCATTTGCATAGCGCTCTTTAAATTCTTCTGTTTTTGCTTTCAATTCTTCATCAGATAATTTCTCTATTTGTCCAGCAAACGCTTCAACAGCATCTGCAACTTTTGATAAGTGTTTAATTTCACGTTTATTAAAATCGAAAACTTTATTTAATATGCCAAGCATTTATCTTCACATCCCATATAGTCTCAAAGCTCATTTTAACACTGATTTGATACTCAGTGCAAATGAACCCTAGTTATTTTACAATTGAATTTCTCCATATTTTTCATCTACAAATGTGAAAAGTCCTTCTTGTGTTATAGGTCTACTATAAAAATAGCCTTGTACCTTGTCGACTTGAAGCATATTTAACATCTGCATTTGCTTCTCTGTTTCGACACCTTCCGCCACAACTTTCAGTCCTAAACTATGCGCCATTTCAATAATATAATGCACCATTGTTGCCATTTTAGGATCTTCATCCATTTCTTGAATAAACGAACGATCTAGCTTTACTCGATCAATTGGCAAACGACGTAAATAATTTAGTGACGAATAGCCTGTCCCAAAATCATCTAAGGCAAGAGCGATTCCTAATTTCTTTAACGCTAAAAGTTTTTCAATTGTTTCCTCTAAACGATCGATGACAACGGATTCTGTAATTTCTAGCTCAATTAATGAAGGATCAATATTGTATTTTGCAATTGCTGTTTTTACTTGCTCTACAAAATTCCGTTCCCTTAGTTGCACCGAACTAATATTTAAACCGATTCGATGTAACCTTGGATAATGCTGTTTTAACATCTTTGCCATCTTAATACCTTCATCTATGACCCAAGCGCCAATTGAACGTATCTGGCCAGAACTCTCCGCTAAAGGAATAAATTCATCAGGTGACACCATTCCCCATTCTGGATGATTCCAGCGAATTAAGGCCTCTGCACTCGCCATGTAACCTAAGGAAACATTTAATTGGGGTTGAAAGAATAACTCAAATTCATTATTTTCAAGTGCGGTCCGTAACCCCGCCTCTAAACGCATCTTCTTTTCAAAAATTTCCTGCATCTCACCTTGGAAAAACTCAACACGGTTCCGCCCTTGTTTCTTCGCTTCATAAAGAGCCGTATCTGCCTTCGCTAATAACCCTGCCCTTGATTTGCTATCTCTCGGATATACTGCAACGCCTATAGAAGCAGTAGCGAATACATCATGGCCATTCAAAATGAATGGTTCATTGAATGATATCAGTATTTCTTTTAGTTTTTGCTGACTAGCTTCACAATTTGCTTTAAGTAATAAGATAAATTCGTCACCGCCGAAGCGACCTAAATAACTACTTTTACTTAGCCTCGTTTGTACACGTTGTCCGACTTGAATTAATAACTCATCACCATAAGCATGACCATGTGTATCATTTACTTCTTTGAAATTATCAACATCAATAAAAGCGACAGTCATTTCTTCATTTTGCAAGCGACAATGACGAATTCCGACATCTATTCGACGCTCAATGGAAGAGCGATTTGGTAATTTAGTTAGCATATCAAAGCTTGCTTGAAAATTCAAAATTTCCATCTGCTTATGTATTTGATTACCCATTTGTTCCGCTGCATCTGCTATTCGTCCTACTTCATCTCGGCGTTGAATTTTGAATTTCTTTGTATAATCTCCCTTTTCAATATGCTTTAATTGGTCAACTACGGAATTAAAATCTTTCATTGAATAAGTCATCACAGCTTTAATGACAAAAAGTAAAATAAGAATAGCGACCAACCAGAAGAAAACATTTCTCTTTTGGAAATCTTTTAAAGGTGCTAAAACTTTCTCTTCGGGAACATAAACACCCATCTTCCAATCACTATTACTCACCTTGCGTAATTCGACATAATATTTACCTTTATCAATAGATACCTGTGAGCTTATGTTCAATGGAATATGCTCTTTTTTAAATAATGGCCAGATTTGATTCTCATCGAATAAGACTTGTCCATCTGAAGAGAAGAGAACGATATTTTGACCCGTAATACCACCTGTTTTAGCGGTAGGTAAAATCTTATTTAGAGCCATATCAATGGCTATATAGCCTAATCTCTTATCATTTGTGGTAACTGGATAAATTACGCTAATTGTACGCGTTTTCGTATGTTCATCTTGATAGGGTTTTGTATAAATAACTCCTTCGTTTTTTGTAGCTAGTGTTAACCAAGAACGTTTTTTTATACCAATCATATCTTCAGCCAATAATCCTGAATTCCCTGTCATAAATTCTCCATTAGCATCAGTAATCCATATAAGATCAATATAACTACTCTTACTTTTAGCATCATCTAATAATTTCTGTACAGAATTATTTGAGTCATAAAGTTTTGCATTGTCACGTGTATACGCTTTTTGTAAGTACGCTTCTACTTCCTTCTTTTCACCAATACGCTCAGCAATCAACCTTTTCTGAAATAACTCATTTGAAAACTGTTTCTCAATACTTTGTATTTCATGTGAAAGTTCCTTTTCCAATTGTTGTAATTGCATTTTCTTTGTATTCGAATATGTATAAGTTGCAGTAAGTATAAAAAAAGAAAGTACGACGATTAACATAGGTACTAAAACTTTCCAAGTAAAGCTTATTTCATTCAACCAAAACTTTTTAACCACTAACACACCTCACCAAATAATACATTAGAACTAATATATACCTATTTTATTACATGGAAAAAATATTGCAATATAAATATTTTATTGGTATATAAAGTAATTTTTCAATAAATATAGTTTTATGAAATTCGTTTTTTTCGCATAAAAAAACACCCCTCATTTTAAATGAGGGATGAAAATAGTTAATGGTTAGTTAGTTTCAATTAAGCCGTATTTGCCGTCGCTACGTTTATAGACTATGTTCGTACCATCTGTTTCTGCATCTGTAAAGATGAAGAAATCATGACCAAGTAGGTTCATTTGAAGAACAGCTTCCTCATGATCCATTGGTTTTAATGAGAATTGTTTAGTACGCACGATTGTTAATTCGTCCTCTTCTTCAGTAACAGCCGCTGCAGTCGGTGATGATTGAACAGTAGCAAAATAATAGCCTACACCTTCACGCTCACGGAATTTTCGGTTCACTTTTGTTTTGTGTTTACGAATTTGTCGCTCAAGTTTGTTGATAATTAAATCAATACCTGCATATAAATCTGCATTGCGCTCTTCAGCACGTAATGTTAGGTTTTTCATAGGAATAGTTACTTCAACTTTAGTTTGCTTATCATTGTAAAGCTTCAAGTTAACGTTAGCTGTTGCTTCGAAATCTTCGTTGAAATAACGCTCCATTTTTTGAATCTTGTTTTCAACGTACTCTCGAATTGCTGGAGTCACCTCAATGTTTTCACCACGAATGTTAAATGTTAGCATGTAAACTCCTCCTTTATTTCAACCATGTCTTACTAATTCTACACTTCCCTAAAAACTCCTTCTTAAACCGTAAAAAACTTTTAAAAAATTTAGGAATTCTGCAGAATTTTGTCGAAATATTGAACACTCAATTATCAGAAGACGGTTTATTAGTCATCACTTCAGTGCGTCGTCTCGCTTTGAGTTCTGAAATAATCATCTCTTCAACCGATTCATCTTCTTCTAAATCAATGCCATATACATACGAGCCATTACCTGATTTTTTCCATTTCACTTCACCTATTGTACGTATAGGCTTCGAAAAAAGAACAAACATTAACTCCATTCGAATTAAATAATTCTCCGCAGGCAAATTTAGAGGTGTTGATAATCTCAAGCCACTCGGACTCATATCTAAAATCAAACAGTCAGCTTTACTCGATAATTTACCCTGTTCCTTGCCATCCATACACAAACGAAATTCAGCTTTCACAGGCTCTTGAAGAATATGGCGAAACGACTCCAAACGATTATATTTCATCAGAACTCACCTTCTCTTTTTATGTAATTTTATTATAATTAAATTGTTTATATTGGTAAATCGACAGGTATAAGTGATTATAAAACCCTCCTCGTTGGGTGAGGAGGGTTGAAGTTATTTTTTTCGGTCATAATACATGCCATCCATCGTACGAACAGATGCATATGGATTAGTGTACTTTTGCTCCGAAGCTTTAGTTGTTTGGAGTTGCTGCATATCAGCTTTAATCAAATTTTTCACTTTCAAAAGACGTTCTTGAATTCCTTTATCCAATTCAATCAGGTTCTTTAAAAGTGGATGATTATTCAATGCATCCGGTTCGTTAACCTGCAAATCATCTATGATGGCTCCACGAGCATCCAATAGAGTATCTATCTTCTCGATAAAAGCATCACGGTCTTTATCAGCTGGTAAATTAGTTAGGTGTGAATAAAGCTGTTCAGAAGCAATTAGCAATTGCTGCACGTTCCCCATCAAATCTGATTCCCTGTAAATTGTTGTTGACGATTTAAACGTATAACTTCTTTCCATGTATCACGGAATTCTACAACATAGCCCTCAACTTCATCAATTATTGCTACATCATTTTTGATATTCGCTTCAACTAAACGACGATTCATATATTCATATAAATTCAGCATTTGTTCAGAAATCTCAATATCCATGTTCAACGTTGACATTAATTCAGAGATAATTGCTTGCGCTTTTAATAGATTCGTATTCTTTGCTTCTACATCTTTAGCCTCAATAGCAAGTTTACCTTTATGTAAAAACTTAATACATCCATTATAAAGCATTAATGTAAGCTCACCAGGGGATGCCGTCGTCACACTATTTTGTTTATAGGCTTGATGCGCTGATTGTGCTGCCAAAATCATACAACTCCTTCAAAATGTTTACTACTATTATACCAGTTATTGTCCGCCAAATTGCGCGAAAATTGACGATTGTGAGTTGGCTTTGTTGATTGCTACTTCCATTGCAGAGAATTGTTTCCAATAGCGTGCTTCAACGTCTTTTAGGCGGTCCGTGAGAGTTGTAATACGTTTATCCGTATCTAGAAGGCTTTTACCAATAGAATACTGGTTATCAGTCATAGTAGCACGGCCAGCTTTACGCTCAATGTTTTTTGTAAAATCACTCATTGAATCACGTAAACGTTTAATAATTCCTCTAGTGTCTCCTTCAGGCGCGTCTTTCGCACCAGCTTGTGTAAAGGTTTTCGATACAAGATCTGGATCATCTGTTAAAGCTTTACGTAATTTTGTTTCATTGATGACAAGCTTACCACCATCAGTATAGCTATTTGAAGTAGTGATACCCATTTCAGCCAATGTATCAATGACTTGATCGCCTAATCCATTAACTTGTCCATAGATAGAATTGCGCATATCACTTAAGCCATTACGGATAATAGAATCACTTCTCAAAAGCCCACTTTGCGCTTTCTCATCCCATAACTTTTGTTCGCTTTCTGACATATCCTTACGTTGTTCAGCAGTTAGAGGTGGATAATCACGATATTTGGTTTCTTTAAGTTGTGAATTCATGCCTTCAATCAATTCATTATACTTTGAAACAAATTCTTTTATTTTATCTACCATAGAATCGATATCATTATTCGAAGTGACGCTTACATTCCCTGTTACCTTTGTCGTATCTAAACTATTATCACCACGAATAGCATCATTATTGAACGTATCGTTTAATGTAACACTGTAGCCTGATATACTAGCTGTATTGGATTGACTTTCCATAACTAAACCATTGACTGCGTATATAGCATTTTGGCCGCTATTATTGCTAGATAAATTAATAGATTGGGTCCCTTTACTATCAATACCCTCTTCCTTTGTATCATCCTTTATAAATCCTAACGCAGCAAAGAGTTCCTTACTACCGTCAACTGGAATATCATTTCCAGATTCGTCTTTAATATTTGTAACGAGTTGAATCTCACCTAGAACATTTGGATCCTTAGCTTTACCAGTATTATTCGCAACAAGTGACATCTGCCCTTGGGAGAACATAGCTGTTACACCTGCTCCAGAGTTATTTAAACGCTTAACAAAAGTATCAATTGTATCTGTTGAGTTATATGTAACTTTTGTCTTCTTCATGGTGCCATCCGCTTGTACTACATCTAAAGTAATTGAACCATCTTTAAGTCCTAAATGCCCTAATGCTGTTGTTCCTGATGGAGTTTGTACCGTATCAGTAGTTTTTAGTTTAACGATATGCGCACTACTTTGTGATGTAGTTGATTTAATGCCTAAGTTGCTTAACATTTCAAATGAATCTTTGTCTGCAGCCGTAACAGTTTCACCCGGGTTACTAGCTGTAATTGATAGTTTTCCTGTTGCTTCATTATAAGAAGCTCTAATGCCATTTTCGTCATTAAGCTCAGTAAGTAATGATTCAATGGTATCGCCTGCTTTAACTTCAATTGCTACATTTTTGTCGCCAACTTTGAAATTGTATGTGCCTGGATTAATATTAAGCGTATTTAAATCTGTTGTTTTAGGGGCAACTACTTCTTCGTCACCATTCTTCACTTTTATTCCTCCAACTGTAGTAGAAGTAGAGAAACCAAATAATTTTAATTTATCTGCACTATTTGAATCCGCAATAGTGAATGATGCATCTTTACCTGAAATTTTAAATCTACCAGTTGACTCATCGTAACTAGAGGTATCTAAACCTATTCCTTCTAGTGCTTTAACAAAACCTCCAACAGTCATACCATCAGTAATCTCAATGGTCTTTGGGGTTGTAGTTACATTACCATCAGCATCTTTAGTTGTAACATTCAAAGTAATTTTATCCCCAGCACTAATACCGGGATTAGGGCCTCCAAGAGATTCTTCAAAAAGATACTTTAATGAATCATCATTCTTAGCATAACGGTTTGATGTTTCTTTAGCAGTTGCAATATCAGCTTTAGCTGCCTTTGCTAATTGTTTTACAGCTTGAATATCCAATGCACCTGAAGCACCTGATCCAGCACTAACTGAAACCTTATTGCTATGAATTCCTGTTACAGCGGACGTTTTTTTCCCAAAACTACTTGATAATCCAAAGTTATCAAATAAATAGTTACTAAATGTACTAAGTTTTGTATTTATTCCACGGTAAGCATCACGTTGCCATTCATATGTTGTTTTCTTTTGATTTAATTTGTTTAGTGGCACTCGTTCTGCCGACATTAATTTTTCTACAAGAGCATCAATATCCATACCTGATGCTAATCCACCTACACGGTTTACCATTTATATTACCTCCCAGTAATCAAGATTTTAAATTGTTTCGTCTACAACCATTCCCAAATACTTTTGCATTGTGTAATAGGCATCCAACAGTGTTTTCGGTGGGATTTCACGTACCACTTCATCTGTTATGGTGTCTACTACTTGTACAAAGTAACGGTTAAGCCCATCGTGTAATACAAATTTTGAGCTTTTGCTATGAAACTCCATAAATTCATTGAGCGCATTTACTGCTCTTTCTAACGTTTCTTTAGTTGGCTGTTCCTCTTGTGGTGACTGCTGTTGCACTTTAATCATTTTATCCATGTCACCCACTTCGACAATAGATGCCTTGTCTTGCGGTATAACTGTAGTTGTGACATTCTCAATGGGTGCTTGTGACGATATTCGCATTTGACTCAATCCTCCTACACTCACAATATTTCTTACTGTTATTATCGGAGTCATCTAAGAATCTTTCAGCCAATCTAAAAATTTCACAAGATTCAACCGATATTACATTTGGAAACAAATATTTCACATGGAGGTGAATAGATTGAGAATACAAGATAAGGCATGGACGACCTTTGCAAATAACCGTGTTCAAAAGAATCAATCTGCAATCACAAAAACACTGGAGAAGTTATCAGGTGGGGATAAAATTGTGCGAGCTGCATTAAATGCTTCTGGACTTAGTATTTCTGAAACGATGCGTGCTCAAATTAAAGGTTTATCACAGGCACAACATAATATGCAGAATGGATTATCCGTTTTAGAAATCACGGATTCAGGATTACAAAGTGTAAATGAAGCTTTGCATCGAGGACGTGAGCTAGCTGTACAAGCAGCTAATGATACATTAACAAACGAAGATCGCGATGCTGCACAAAAAGAATTGAATCAGCTAATGGATTCCATTGATGATACTGCGAACTATATGGAGTTTAATACGCAAAAGATTTTAGGAGAAATTCGTCCACTTTACATTCAAGTTGGAGCAAATTCTGGACAGTCACTTGCTATTGATACTGTTGATGTTAGTACAAAAGCACTTAGTTTAGAAAATGCTAGCATACAAACTCAAACTAATGCGAATGACTTAATTGGAAAAATAGATGATGCATTGAACTTTATTTCAAAGAAATTAACAAATGTTGGAGCCGATTACAACAAAATAACTATGCATCATGAAAATGTAGGGCGTACAGAAGAAAACCTTCAAAAATCCGAATCATTGATTCGTGATCCAGATATGGCTCTTGAAATGATGGATTTTGTAAAACAAGGAATTCAAGAGAAAGGAACAACATTACTAATCAATCAAACTAATAGTAATGTAAAATCGCTTTTGGGGTTATTTGAACGTTAAATAGATTTGAACCTTTGAAATAGCTATGTTCCTTATTGATACAAAAAACACCTCCATAATCAGGAAAATATCTTCTGATTATGGAGGTGTTTTAATGTTTGGAATAATTACGCTAATCCAGCATCCCAGTGGCTACAATTATACAAAATCAAAAAGCTACCGAAAATAACTCTTCTGTAGTTTCAATTAAACTATTAGATTAAACCAATTTTATATTATATTATTTAAAGGATATCTGAACTCTCAATATATTTCCAAACTACACCTTTAAAAGAACGAGAATATGCGCCATGGTTGTATAGCCACTATCTTTTAGAGCAGTTCTAACATTAGTTAAATAATTTGAATTATGATCAATTGTTTTCGAGTAAGATTGAATTAATTTTACAACTAAATCCTTCGACAAACCATCATGTGCACCAGCCATCCCTATTAAATGCAATTTAATCATCATAACATTGACAATGAGCATTACAAAACTCTCAAATAAATTAGTTTGGTCATAAGGGAAGAAATTTTTAAATACGTAATTCACAGTATAGTTTTCTAGGATATACTCATGCTTTGAAATAAACGGCTCGTAATATTCTTTAAAGGCTTGAATATAACATTCTATCGAAACATCCGTATCACCTTCAAGTTTCAATGCACCAAACACTTCTTGAAGACAATCTATATATCTTTTGCTTGTAATATTATTGGAAAAGCGATTGTTAATTAACAACTCTTTTGCTAAGTTCATTTGAAATGCAACATTGTGTTCAAGTTTATCGAACGAAGAAGCCATCTCTCCACTTAATAATTGTTTATAATAGTGCGTCATTATTTCTTCTAACTTATGTTCCCATTCTGCTTCAGATATCGATTGAAGTTTTCTATAGAATAAGCCTAATGTCATTAATCGAACTTCAATTTTATGAGATTGTTCCTGAAGTATTTGAATTGTATACATTCTCAATTTCCAGAAGTAAGGATATTCTTCTTTGCTTGAAAATTTTTTCATTACGAAACCTTTTATTTGGTCAGATTCCTCATCTTCTATAAAGTCTATACCTCCTGGTTTCAAAAGGGCTAATCGAGCTGCTTCTGGACAAGATAAAGTAAGACTCTTTTCTACAATATCATCTACTTGATTGAAAATTCTTGGATATACCGAACATGTATTACTTAAATAGCCTTCCCCTAATTGCGAATGAATTTTACATAAGCCATTATTGTCTAATAAATTACATGCACCTTCACTATTCAGTTTCATTTTCCCGTAGTTAGAAAAATTTTGATTTGAACGTACTCGTTTAACACTACTATCTAGCTCTTTTTTAATTGTAGAGTTGGGTAACTTTTTGTATTTTCTATAAGTTTCTTGATCAATTGTTACATTCCAGCCCGCACAACAAGTATCTTCACATGCTGATCCGATACAAGAAAATTCGTTCATATAAGCCGGAAATAATACCTTTCTATTCATAACATCCTCCAAAGTTTATTTCATATAATTTATCAATATCAAAGTCACTCTTAATTACTATATTTCACTATGTATAATTACTATTTTCTATGATATATACCAAAAAATACCGCCCCTCTTTAGAAGGGCGGTAAAGCTTTAGTCAATTAAAATTATTGTAATAATTGAAGAACGCCTTGCGGTTGTTGGTTAGCTTGAGCTAACATAGATTGTGCAGCTTGAGTTAAGATGTTGTTTTTAGTGAACTCCATCATTTCTTTCGCCATATCTGTATCACGGATACGAGATTCAGCAGCAGATAAGTTTTCAGAAGTTGCGCCTAGGTTGTTGATTGTATGTTCTAAACGGTTTTGAACAGCACCTAAATCTGAACGTTGTTTAGAAACTGTTTCTAATGCCGTATCAATAATAGCGATTGCATCATTAGCTCCTGTTTGAGTTGCAATATTAGCTGTAGCAGAAGTTAATGTAGTTGCATCCATTTTATCGATTGATAATTTAATTGCTTGACCACCATTTGCACCAATATGGAATGTTTTATCAGTGAAAGTACCATCCAATAAACCTTGAGTATTGAACTCAGTATCTGTAGAAATACGAGTAATTTCCTCATTTAGTGCTGCAACTTCAGCTTGAAGTGCATCACGGTCAGAGTTAACGTTCGTATCGTTAGCAGATTGTACTGCTAATTCACGCATACGTTGTAGGATTGAGTGTGTTTCGTTAAGAGCACCTTCAGCAGTTTGGATTAAAGAAATTGAATCTTGAGAGTTTTTAGTTGCCATGTCAAGACCACGGATTTGTCCACGCATTTTTTCAGAGATAGCAAGACCAGCTGCGTCATCACCAGCGCGGTTGATTTTGAAACCTGAAGATAATTTTTCTAAGTTTTTAGCTGATTGCGTGTTGTTGAAACCTAAGTTACGGTGTGTGTTTAAAGCTGAAATGTTGTGTTGAATTCTCATTGTGAGATTCCTCCTTGAAATTGTTTTTTAGTTCCACATCCATGTGGACTGCGTCTGACTGATGGCTCGTTTTCACTTACCTTCCGCCTTACAATACTTATATCGTACCTTAATAGAAATGTTTAATAGTTTTTTCGATTTTTTAAAAAGTTTTTTTTGAAAGTTGTTCTATTAATGCTTGTGATACATTCATTGCTTCTTTATTTTGCTCTTGAATCGCTTCATAAACTTCTGAACGATGCACTTTAACTGACTTTGGGGCAACAATGCCTAGCTTGACTTGCTCACCATCTACTGACAGTACCTTTAACTCAATTTGGTCACCAATCATAATAGATTCTCCTGTTTTACGAGTAAGGACTAGCATTATTTCGCACTTCCTTCCAATGTGCTTATTGGATGGCGTAAGTCGTATTTTTCATTGTCTTGGAGAACAATTTGTTTACCTATTTTTTCTTTGATGTTAATAATTACTGGTGCTAGAAGGTTGAGTGTTGATGTCTCGAAAGGCTCTTTTAATGTCACTATAGAATATGTAACAATATCAGACTCCTCTTTAACTTGTAATGCTTTCTTATCTGACTTTGATAAGTCGAATTCATAATCTTTTTTTATTAAGAAGGGAAAAGCAACAACAAATCCTACTTTGATATGTTCAATTGATTGCAATATACCAAATGGTGAATCTTTTTCTAATGGCAGTAATACATATTTCGTGAATTCTTCAAAACCAGGGATACCCTCTTCAAATGTAATTACACTTTCTTCCTCAATTTCTACAGCGCCTAAAAATTTTGTTTCAATCTGCATTTTTATTCTCCTTTAATGACTGTCGTTTCGACTGATGGGTATTGTAACATTGTACCCGTTACATCTCCTTGTTTGTAGTCGTGAACTACTTTACCAATTTGAACATCAATTTTCGGATCTTGTCGGGTAAATTTTATATCAAGGTTATTAGGTACATATTTTATTTTCACTGCACCGACTGATGGCTTCCACGCGATTCCGATGTTTTTCGGTGGAGGGTTTGCATTGTTTTGGGCAATTGAAGGTATTACACTACTTTTTCCTTTGCCAATATTCATCATTTGGCGTCCTTCGCTTGCACGTCTGCCAACACCCTCTAGAACTTTTTGTCGGCCCTCACTTGCAAACTTTTGAATCGACTCGCGTGGTGTGTACAAACCTAAATCTCTATAGGCCTGAGAAGAATCGATTTGTAATTTTGCTTGTGTTGAATTCATTTTCAGAATAGCTGCGGGCTGCTCGATATGCTGCTGGGCTTGAGGCTGTTTAATCACTTGCACTGGATCAGTTATATTAAGTCCCAATTTTGCATCCGTTGTGCGAATTTGAATTTGATCGAGCTTCATATAAATTTCACTCCTTTGAAAAAGGCCCTCGCTCTATAGTAGCGAGAGCCTTTTGGCTAAGTATGTCTTATAGGAAATCTACTAATGTAGGTTGGAGGATACGGCCACCTACTGATAATGATGCACGGTGAATAGATTCTTCCGTGATTAATTGTGTAATAACTTTTTCGTAATCGACATCTTCATTGTTGGACATTTGTTTTGTGACATTTATCTCTTGTGCCGAAAGGCGGTTCGTCATCATTTCTACACGGTTTTGTTTAGCGCCCACTACCGATAAATTTTGTAATACTATATCTTGCATACCTTGGATTGTTTTACCGAGCCCCGCCGCTTCGTCACCTCCAAGAATTGCACCAATTTCACTTCCATCTGTGTTTGCTTTACTTAATTTACCTGAAATATCCGCCATTAACGATTCCATTTTTTGGAACATATCAAGACCGACAGTGTTTACAGTTAAGTTAACTCCATTATAAACTTCAATATCTACATTACTATTCGCAGCACCATTCCCTACTAAATTGGGATTTATTGCTCCATTTATATATAAAGGCTCCAATGTTTTTGTGCCGCTAAATATATACTTTTCGCCTGATTTACTATTTCCTAAATCCTTTAATTGATCACTAATTTGATCAATTTCTTGTTGTATTTTCTTTCTATCTTCATCTGTATTTGTATCATTAGCTGCTTGCGTTACTAATTCTTGAACACGCTTTAAAGCATCTCCAACTTGACTTAAAGATTCATCTGTCGTATCTAACCAGCTATTTACTTCATTCATATTACGTGTAAATTGTGCATTTTTCACTAAATCTGTACGGTATCCCATACCTTTAATAGCTGCTACTGGATCATCGGAAGGACGAGTCAGCTTTGAGCCTGATGAAATTTGTTGTTGTAAATTCCCCATTTTGTTATAGCTATTACTTAAATTACGTAGCATATTACCTGCTAACATTGATTGTGTTACGCGCATTTAGCTAACCCCCTATACTCCTACACGGCCCATGCCGTTAATAATTTTGTCTAACGTTTCATCAATTACTGTAATCATACGAGCCGATGCATTATAGGCTTGCTGGTATGTAATCATATTCGTCATTTCTTCATCTAATGAAACAGAGCTTACAGAGGCACGATTGTTGTTGACAGTCAGTAGAATCGTTGTCGTATTGAATGCAAGTCGATTTGCTTCTGCACCGTTAACCCCTACCTTAGCTACCATACCTTCATAGTAAGTTTGAGTTGTTGCTCCTCCAAGGTCTGCTAATGCTTTGTCTTTAATTTTAGATAATAAGATGGCATTTTTACCATTACCTTCTTCTCCAGGAGCAGTAGATGCGGCTATTTCGGAACCTTTTGTTATTACCACTTTTATATCCGCGGCTCCTGTACCAGAAAAGAAGTCTCCACCTGGAGTATTACTATCAAGCTGGAATCCACCCTTATGGACTGCATTAAATTCATCAATAAACGCTTTAGCTAATTTATCTAATTCTGCAAGCATTTCTGGATATTCGCCTTTTGCATCTTTTTGAAGTGTTGTACCCGCATCATCGTAACCATATGATTGTATTAAGGCACTCAGTTTCCCGCCACCAATAATTAACTGATTATGACCTACACTTTCAGCACCAAAATTGACCGTATTCTTAGCATTTTCCACCGGCACCATAGCAGATAGTCCAAAGTTAGTAAATGATTGGAATTTTTCATCCTTCGCAAGACCAGCTCCTCCGCTTTGAGCTTGTAGCTGTCTCACTTGTTTTCCATTAACAAGTTCAAGGTCATCCCCATTTTGGTCCTTAACACCTTTGAACTTAATTACTACCGAACCTTCAGCCATCGCTAAGGCGTTACCACCTGATTTTGTATATTCAACTTCGATAGGAAGATAGCCAGACAACTGATCTATCAAGTTATCGCGTGCATCATATAAATCATTTGGCAAATAGCCATTTGGTTCGATTTTTTGAATTTGTTCATTTATCTCAGCAATTTGACGTAAAATAGAGTTTACAGCATCTGTTTCTGTACGAATTTCATTTTTTAAATTACCTTGAATTTCAGCCAGCTGTGAATTTATGTAATTAAATGAATCCGCTAAATGTGCACCTTTTTGTAAAACAACTTCGCGAGCTGCTGCATTTTCAGGATTCGTACTGAGGACTTGTAGCGCTTCATAAAAATCATCGAATGCTTTATTCATACCATATTCAGACGGCTCTGCCATAACATCTTCCATCTGACTAATAGCTTCAGATTTAGAATTCCAATAGCCTAGTTTATTACTCTCTTGTCTAAATTGTCTATCGATAAACTGATCACGAACACGCTGAATAGATCCAGCTTCTACCCCAGTACCAATATGACCTTTTGTCATTGGAGCGTTAAGGCCGGCACCTGGGTAGCCTTGTGTTGCTTGCATGTTAACACGTTGGCGAGAGTAGCCAATTGTATTAGCGTTGGAGATATTGTGGCCGGTTGTGTATAGGGCACTTTGTTGAGTGTATAGGCCTCGTTTACTTGTTTCTAATCCCATAAATGTGGAGCGCATTTTATTTCCTCCTCTGTTTTTCTATGCTTGTGAGTCAAAATTTGTTTTTAAGTTACTGCCGCGAACTTGGGTTTGTGAGTAGTTGATTTGGTTTGGTTGTGGTCGCAGCATATCGAGTGTCATGTTGACGAATTGTAGTGATTGGAAAATCATTTTTTGGTTTAGGTCGTTTTGGTGCTTAAGAGTTTCGATGACGAGTAGCAGTTTTTTGCGTGCTTCGTCTAATTTGAGTTGTTCAATTGGCGTATCAGCTACTTCCATTACTTGAGCGACAGTTGCATGTTCAGCAGAGGCAATTCCTTTTGCCTTAAGGTAATCCGTTACCACTTGCTGACGTTGTTGCTCGAGCTGTGTGATGGCAGCTACGTGCGATTGCTCGTCCTTGAGCAATTGATCGAGTCCGTCCATGTCTCCTGTTTTGATGAACTCCGTTTTGTGATATGCAAGTTCTAACAGGCTCTTATGCATTTTTTCTAATTTATCCATAATGGATAAGATCATTTCAATGGACATTTCTCATACTCCTTTTGCTTATGGGCGATAATATTTCAATATATCTGAAGCGACTTGTTTTGCATCTACTTTATAATTGCCCTCTTGAATTTGCGCTTTTAAAGCTTGTACGCGTTCTGCTCTTTCATCTGCATAACTGACAATTCCTTGAAGATCTTTTGCAGCTGATGAAATCTCAATTTGATCTGCGCTATTCGCTACGGATTTCATAGCAAAGTCAGATTTTACAGGCTGGTTTTTATATGGATTTACAGCGTTCACGCCATAGTTAGTAATTTTCATATAGAATGGCCTCCTCTCAATCGTTCCTTTTATATATTCATTATTTCGGTTGGTTTATATCGATGTTAAGTATTTTGTAATAAAAGCGAAAGACATCCTAATCCGTTTTTTAATTGCTAGTGCTATATGCCTTATTTGTGGGAGGGTAATTGACGGGAGTTTTTGGTGTTGTTTGTTTTGAAGTTTGGTCGCTCTGGGTTTGGTGCTACTCATCCTGGCTTTAGCGCTTCTCGCTCTCCCTTTGGCGCTACTCGCTCTTGCTTTAGCGCTTCTCACTCTTGCTTTGGCGCTTCTCACTCTCTCTTTGGCGCTACTCGCTCACGCTTTGGCGCTTCTCACTCTCTCTTTGGCGCTACTCGCTCTTGCTTTAGCGCTTCTCACTCTCTCTTTGGCGCTACTCGCTCACGCTTTGGCGCTTCTCACTCTCGCTTTAGCGCTACTCACTCCTACTTTGGCGCTACTCGCTCTCGCTTTGGCGCTACTCGCTCTCGCTTTGGCGCTACTCACTCCCGCTTTGGCGCTACTCACTCCCGCTTTGGCGCTACTCACTCCCGCTTTGGCGCTACTCACTCCCGCTTTGGCGCTACTCACTCCCGCTTTGGCGCTACTCACTCCCGCTTTGGCGCTACTCACTCCCGCTTTGGCCCTACCCGCTCTCACATTATCCCTACTCACAAGCTCCCTAACTCAAAAACCAAATAACTCCAAAACAAAAAATCCCCACACACTAAGTATGCGAAGATTTATACTTTATTGCTTTTTCTTAGTAGAGTCGGCATAGTAAGTTGTTCGGTCTGATTCTTCTACGCTTGATCTAAATTCACGTGCTGCTTCGAATTTATTTAGTTCGGATTTTAGTTCGGTTTGGCATTTAATGCAGAGCTTGCCTTTCGTCGTTAGAGCTCCGCAGTTGTCACAAGGATAACCTAGGTTTGGGAACATAGCTGGTTGCAAGCGACCTTTCCTTACCCATTTATGTAGTAAGTCCTCTTCTACACCTGTAGCTTCGACAATTTGCTCGATTGTAGCCGATCGATTATCGCGTTTGCGTAAGAAACGGTAAACAACCTCGTACATTTTCTCTTCATCTTGCGCACATTTTCCGCAAACCTCTCTAACACCAGTATAGTTATAAAAGTCTCCACATTTAGGACAGTTTCGCAATTCACCCATGTTCTTACCCCCTGGAATTTAAATTCTACTACTTAATATACTAGTTATATTGTCGGTAAAATCAACCTAAAATTTATAAAATACAGGGAGTTTGTAAAGAATCGTACGATTTTTTGTATCTTTATGACTAACCTTGAATTAGGGTAAATGCTTTCACGGAATGTGCTCCAGCCGCAGTGAGTATCGTTTTGGCATGTTTTAAAGTGGTCCCAGTTGTCACTATATCATCTATTAAAATATGTGGTCGATTTTCAATTATACTATTCGGTTTTAATTGAAATAACTGAGCGCTTTGTTCACGTTCTACTTTTGATTTAGATGATTGGGATTCAATTGAAATTTTCTCTAGTAAATGTGTATAGGGTATGCCAGCCGCTTTCAATAATTCATCGATATGGGCAAATGTGCGTGTTTTTATTTTTGCTGGATGCATTGGAATTGGCACAATAATAGCGTCAGTGTTTTTCAGTGCTTTAGCAATTTCAGATCTAAATACATCTTTTAACACAATATCTTTAAAAAACTTATATTGATGCAGGAAGTCTTTCATCGCTTCATTGTAATGAAATAATGCTTGGATATCTGGGGACTTTTGTTCCTCAGGTTTAACAAGCTCAAATTTACTATGGCAAATAGGACAAATGACTGCTTGCTGTTCATACATAATCAGTTGCTTCCACGTTAATTGTCTTTTTAAAGGCTTTGAACATAGATAACAAATCATATTCATATCATTGTTAGCTCCGTATGATTGAGACGTTTAATTTCTTTTGTTGCTCGGTCCATTTCAACAGAGATACCGTGGTGAAAGAAGACAAGATCTCCAGTCGGACAATCGAAAGAACGTCCAACTCTTCCTCCTATTTGAATGAGTGCACTTGAAGTGAAGATACCACTTTCTGCTCCTACTACAGCTACTTGTACGTTAGGTATTGTGATACCGCGTTCTAAAATGGTTGTTGTTAATAGTCCCCTTACTTTTTTTGCACGGAGTTCTAACACTTTTTCTTTTCGGTTTGGATCTTCTGCATGAACAGCTTGAATGTTTGGTTCCAATTGCTGAAATAACGGGATGGCCTTTTCCATTAGAGCGATAGTAGGAAAGAAAATGAGAAAAGGTTTATTTTCTTGGAGCTGTTTCTTTGTCCATTGAATAAGTTTCTTGGGTAGTCTTGTCGATTCAATTTGTTTTGAGTATCTCCACAATGATTCATAGCGTGGCACTGGTAGTAGATGCCCGTGATATCTTCTAGGAATAAATGAATAGCCACCCTGCTGTTTTTGTATTCGATTGAGTAGTTTTTCTGATGGCGTTGCTGTCACGTACATAATGGGTGCATCACTTTTTTTTGCTTTAATAACCGCTTGTTGTAAAGTTTCATCATGCGTATATGGGAATGCATCGGCTTCATCGACAATGATCGTATCAAAAGCATCCTCAAAACGGTAAAGCTGGTGTGTCGTCGCAATAATAATCGGGGCGTAATTCTTGTCGACATCTGCGCCACCGTAGAGTGCTTGTGTTTTTGTCTTTGGGAAAACT
Source organism: Viridibacillus sp. KH_047 (assembly GCF_057838945.1). NCBI lineage: Bacteria > Bacillati > Bacillota > Bacilli > Caryophanales > Caryophanaceae > Viridibacillus > Viridibacillus sp. KH_047. The sequence continues at coordinate 3,559,195 of NZ_CM174479.1, forward strand.
TGTTGAATACGCGGTGCTAGCTCTAATACGACATCCGTTCGAGGCGTTGCGACAGCAATTCGTTTTCCTTCCTTTAAGCATTCGTAAATAGCTGGAAATAAAATCTCTGTCTTTCCAGCACCACAAACCGCATGGATTAAATGATCTCGGTTTACATTTATACTTTCAATAAGTTCTTTCGAAGCCTTTTGCTGATAAGGTGTAAAGGTGCCTGTCCATGAGAATTGGTGTTTAGGTGATTTTCTAGGTGTTGGCCCAATCCATTTTATGAGATCCGAACAACCGCTGACACGTCCCATGCTGATGCAATGTCTACAATAGACACAAGTTTGCTCACAAGCTGCACAATAATAGGTTACAAATAGATTTGGATTGTTGTTAGCACATCGATTACAGGTGTAATTCATACGCTTAAATCGAGAATTCATTTTGGCGTTTTTCTGCACACCTGGGAGAGTGGCGATGTAGCCAAGTTGGATGTGTTGGATGATTAATTCTTCTGAGAAAGGGGAATGTTCACGTAGCCAAATACGTCCTGTTAGGAAATCACGTAAGGACGGGTTTTCTAAGGCACCTACATAACGATGGAATTTGTTTCGTTGCTTGAATAATCGTTTTCGCAAATATTGCCTCCTTACTAGGGGTTAGATTTGGATTTATTTTACAATCATTTATATGCGTTGGCAAGTAGCAATTTTAGAGTTTCAAATCCACAAAAAAACCACCCTACATTTTGTAAGGCGGTTCGTCGTTTACTTTATTTTTTTACCCAACCAAGACCCATAGAGCCTTCACCTAGGTGGGTTCCAATAACGGGTCCAAAATAGCTTAATTTGACGTTCACATTTGGGAATCTATCTTGCAAAGTTGCCATCCATTCGTTCGCTTCATCTTCACAGTTACCGTGTATTACTACTGCATCAAGTTGATCGTATTTCGCTGCGTCTTCACCTAGCAGGTCCTCTACTCGTTTAAGGGCACGTTTACGTGTACGAATTTTTTCGAAGGGTACAATGACTTTGTTTTCAAAATGTAGTATTGGCTTAACTTGTAAAAGTCCACCGATTAGAGCTTGAGCTGCTGATAAGCGACCGCCTCTTTGTAGATGAGCTAGATCGTCTACCATGAAATAAGCGCGCATTGTTTTACGCATTTCTTCAAGAGCTTCTAAAATTTCTTTCGCTGATGCACCGTCTTTGGCCATTTCGCCAGCTTTCAATACATAGAACCCTTGGACAGCACATGAGATTTCACTGTCAAATCCATAGACATCAATGCCTTGGACCATTTCGCCAGCTTGTAAAGCGCCTTGGTATGTACCGCTAATACCACTTGATAAGTGTATAGCCACAATTTCATCATATTCTTTCGAGAGCTCGTCAAATAATGTCATAAAAGTACCAATTGGTGGTTGGGACGTCTTTGGTAGCTCGTTTTCATTTCGTACTTTATCATAAAAGTTAGTAGTTGTTATATTTACTTCTTCTTCAAATGTTTCATGTTTAATTACAACACTTAATGGAACCATGCGAATATTATATTGTTCACGTTCGGCTTTAGTTAAGTAAGCTGTACTGTCTGTTACGATGGCAGTTGTCATTAATCGTTCACGCTCCTACTTCAATAGTATATTAATATCGTAAGAAAGTGAAATGATAAATAATGTGTCTACAAAGAATGTTACTTTTCGCTACAATTCGTTTTTATTTACGGAAAAATAGCAAAGCAGCTACTTGTCTAATCAGTAGCTGCTACTTTTCTTATTCCATTTTTTCACCAACAGCAGCTACACGTGTTACTAGCCATTTGCCATCTTCTTTAACAAAGACAGTATTTGTTCTAGCTGCCTGTTTAAACGGTTCGTCATTTTCTAATTCTACTTCTACTGTGATTCGAGACAAAAGTTGCGCTTCATTTTCGTCATATTGAACTACTTGGACGTCTTTAGCTGAATGTTTTATATCGAAATTCTCAAAGTTTAGCTTTTGATATTCCACATCTTCTTCAAGATCGAAGCCTGTAGGGTTTTTTGAAAGGGTTTTGCTATAGCGCTCTAAGTCTTCTGCATTTAAAGCAGCAATGTATTCATCAAATGCTTGAAGGAGAGCTTTTTCTTCTTCAGCAGGAACATTTTTCGCCGCTTCTACTTTACCTTCCACCATTTCAAATCCTATAGCTTGATCGTCTTCTTTTGTTTCTTCTGTAGCTGATTTTTCTGATTTAGATTCGTCATTAGTTTCTTTTTCAGTTTTATCTTTAATACTATGGTCAACAGCATTAGATGCTGCTGCATTCTCACCATCATTGACTGAACCAGTGTTCTCTTTTGTTGTGCTGTCATCATTGCCACATGCCACTAATAATAAGGCACATACTGGGACAAGCAACCATTTTTTTATAATCAATTCCAAAACCTCCCGCGGATATTGTAGCATATTTGTAGATTACCTAAAAATTAATAGCTTTATGCAAAGTTCCAACTAATAGCTTAATCTTTTTTATCGATGAAAACACCATTTTTTTTAAATTTCTTTTACAAATAGATGACGTTTGTATCTCGTTGGAAGTTGCAAAAAACACAAAACCCTGCTTCTCGACAAAGAGAAACAGGGTTTTGCTTGGTACCATCAAATACAAAATGATAGAATGCGTGCAAATAAATTTGCAGTGCTAATCGCATAATATAAGAATGCAGAAAGTGACCAATACTATTCAAGTTTTAAATGCAGGCTCTGACATTGCGCTATGAACTGCACTTTTAATAATAGGCTAATTCATAATTTAGCACAAGTAATGCGATGCTTTGTTCACTTGCGTCAATTAGCTTATCATCATCTGGATTGCGATAAATAATTAGCGTACTTCAACCCAACCGTTTTTAATTGCTGTCACTACAGCTTGTGTACGGTCATTTACGTTCATTTTTTGTAAAATGCTTGATACGTGGTTTTTAACTGTTTTTTCTGAGATGAATAATGTTTCACCAATTGCACGATTACTTTGACCATCAGTTAATAATTGCAATACTTCACATTCACGTTTCGTTAATAAATGGAATGGTCGACGAATTTCAGTTTGATGGAATGAACCTTTGTTTTCGCGTTCGCTTAAACGACGGTACTCAGCAACTAGGTTTTTAGTTACTTTCGGATGTAAGTATGAACCACCAGAAGCTACGATTTTGATAGCTTCAACGATTTCGTCAGCATCCATTTCTTTTAACATATAACCAAGTGCACCTGATTTTAAAGCGTGTGATACATATGATTCATCATCATGGATAGAAAGCATGATAACTTTTGCATCAGCGTATTTCTCTAAAAGTTCAGCTGTTGCTTCAACACCATTTTTTTGAGGCATATTAATATCCATTAATATAACATCTGGATTATACTCTTCATAAAGTTGGATAACATCTGTACCGTCATCGCCTTCTGCTACTACTTCGAATGTATCTTCAAAATCTAAAATGCGTTTTACTCCTTCACGGAATAATTGGTGATCATCTACTATTACTATCTTTGTCATATAAAATCCTCCTATTTAATACTACTTTAATTCTTTTGTTCATGATTTAGTGGAATTTTGAATATTAATCGAGTTCCATTATTAATCTCAGAAATCATTTCCATTTCCCCACTAAGTAATTCTACGCGCTCGCGCATACCAATTAAACCGAATGAATTTTTTTTCACAATATTAGTATCGAATCCAACACCATTATCCTTTATAGTTATATTGGCATGTTCTTCCAACCATTCGAATTTAACCCATACTTCAAGTGCTTTGCCATGTTTGATAGCGTTATTTACACATTCTTGTACAAGTCGAAAAATGGCTACCTCGTAATTTGTCCCCATTCTTCTTTGCTCACCCATTGACTGAAAATGGATTGTAGTACCTTTATTATACTCTTCAACTGAAGAAAGATATTTCTTTAGTGTTGGAATTATACCTAGGTCATCTAAAGCCATTGGACGTAAATCGTAAATAATGCGTCTTACTTCATGTAATGCATCGCGCACCATATCTTTTAATTGTAGTATTTCTTGTAATGCTTTTTCTACCCCTCGTTCTTGGTATGTGCGATTGATTAAATCTGTGCGAAGTAATACATTGGCTAACATTTGTGCAGGTCCATCGTGAATCTCTCGAGAAATACGTTTACGTTCATCTTCTGTTGCTTCGATGATCTTAATCGTAAAGTCTTCTTTCATCTTCGCATTTTCGAGTGCTGGACCGACATGCTTCAAATCAAAGGTCAAATAATTCAATACAACATTTACTTGGTTTACGAGATGATTTGCTTTTTCAATCGTATCAAGTAAATTGCGCATCCTTCTTTCAAGGTCATCTCTTTTCTCACGTAGCTGCTTTTCTTCAGCTTGGACAACAGAATGACGTATTTGAAGTTGATTTGCTTGATCGTATGCTTTGTGGATTTCTGCTTCAGAATAAGTTTGGAAGTTTTTTGATACTTCCGCTAATCTTCCTCTGGCAAATTTCGTTTTGGTCTCTAAAATGTCATTTTCAGTGATTACATCAGCGATTTTTTCACGAACTTCTTCCAGTTCGATTTTCATTTCTTCAAATGTATGTCTACTCTGTTCACTGATCGTAAAAATATCACTTTTAGATTCGTCTATTGTTTTTACCATTCGATTAAAAATTATATCTAATGATTTTATATCAATTTTTTCTCCCAACATACCAAACCCCTTACAAATTGTGCTACATTTTGAAGAAGTAATGAGCATATATTATAATTATATATATGAACCTATTTTCCCGTATCACAAAGTTAATTATAGCATTTTTATGATTTTTTTTTATTAAAATTTCGTGTCAACTAGATGTCAAAAATAAATTGATTTATTTAAGGAGTTTACCATGAGAGAAAACTATTATACACTAAAAAGCTTTGGAACTGATGAAATAATCATCTCAAAATCGAGATTTATCGCGCATTGCGGGCGAGCAGAGACTGAAGAAGAAGCCATTGCATTTATAAATAAGATAAAAAAAGAGCATCATTCCGCAACACATAATTGTTCAGCTTATCTAATTGGAGAACACGATCAAATCCAAAAAGCGAATGATGATGGTGAACCTAGTGGTACGGCCGGAGTACCTATGCTTGAAGTATTGAAAAAACAAAATTTGAAAGATACTGTTGTTGTTGTAACTCGTTACTTTGGGGGCATTAAATTGGGAGCTGGTGGATTAGTCCGTGCTTATGGCAAATCAACTACCGTTGGAATTGAGGCTGCAACAGTGGTTGAACGTCGCCTTCATAGTTTGATGAAAGTTTCCGTTAGCTATACATGGTTAGGAAAAGTAGAAAATGCTATTCGCAATTCTTCTTATATATTAGATAACATTGAATATACTGATGATGTCGATTTTTATACCTTTGTACCAAAGGAGGAAGTAGAGAACTTTACAAATTGGATGATTGAATTGACTAATGGTCAATGTAAAATAAATTGTAATAAACAAGAATTTTTAGAATTCGACAAGCAGTAATGTAAATTTAATTTTACTGTTATAAAACTGCATAGTATAATATAATTCGCTATACATTTACATTTGAAACTTTTTGGATACGCCATACGTCCAATATTTATATATAGCATTTATTCCTAATTTAGAGGAGATCGTGTATGACTAACTTAAGAATGGGCCAAAGAAAAAAGAAGCCCTCAAAGAAAAAACTGATATTACGCACTACTTTAATTCTGATTGCCCTTATGGTTGTCTCAACTGGCACCTACGCATATTGGTTAACGAAAAAAGCAGAAGAAGCTGCAAATAATGCATATGACGGAGATAATACACGTTTAAAGTCGGATTTACGTGAGTCGATCGTAAAGCCAATGACAGATAATGTTTCTATTCTATTTGTCGGTATTGACGATAGTGAAAAACGCGGTCAAGGTTCCGAACATTCCCGTTCTGATGCATTGTTACTAGCAACGTTAAATAATAAATCGAAATCCGTAAAGTTACTAAGTATTCCTCGTGACTCATATGTTTATATTCCTGATATAGACAAGAAAGATAAAATTACGCACGCACATCTTGGAGGCACGAACGCAACAATTGACACTATTGAGAATTTATTAAACGTCCCAGTTGACTATTATTACCGCTTAAATTTCGATGCATTTATCGAAATTGTTGATGCTCTTGGTGGTATTGAAGTAGATGTTCCTTATGAACTTCATGAACTAGATGAAAACGATAAACGTACAGTAAATCTAAAACCGGGTTTACAAACGGTAAATGGTCGTGAAGCCTTAGCGCTTGCAAGAACGCGTAAAAAAGATAGCGATATTCAACGTGGTGAACGCCAACAAATGATTTTAGCTGCCATACTGAAAAAAGCATCTTCCGTTACATCATTTACTAAATACGATAACATTCTTGAAGCCGTTGGTAACAACATGAAAACAAATATGACTTTTAATGAAATGAAATCATTCTTTGAATACATTAAAGGTGGTATGCCTAACGTAGAATCATTGACTCTTAAAGGTAGTGATGATACTTCTACTGGTATTTACTACTACCAATTAGACGAGCCCGCATTAGCAGAAACACAAAATATCTTACGTACTCAACTTGGACTAACAGATAGTAACCTAACTGATAATTCAGGTGACACAGAAAATGCAGCAGACAATAATAATACTGAAGGCTCTGGATATAATTCAGATTATAAATCGAACTATAAATCAGACAATAATAATCAATAATCACGAAAATCCCTACGTCATCTTCGACTAAGGGATTTTATTATGTTTATAACGGCGTTTATTAAGTAAATAAATTTGTGTCATCTCACTAAACATGACTGACCTGCTTCAATGTGGGCAATTGTACAATTCATAACACCGCCATTAAAGTTACTAGCCCTCGTTCACATCCATAACTACTCTATCTATCTCCAAATAAAAAGACGATATCGCAGTCAATTCTGCAATATCGTCTTTTACTATTTATTTTTTACTACGCACTAAGTTTAATAGCGGTCTATAATTCGATCCTGCTAGTCCGATTATTTCTACAAATAATTCAATCGCAACAAGCAATACCGTTATGAGTAGAATGCCTCCCCATAGCTTAGCCATTGAGAAGACAATCGCCGCTAAACCAAACATCGATGCCATACCATAAATGATTATTACAGTTTGGCGATGTGTGAAACCAACATTTAATAAGCAGTGATGTAAATGTGATTTATCTGGCGAAAATGGTGGTTGTTTATTTAACAAACGGCGAACAATCGCAAAGAATGTATCTGAGATTGGTACGCCAAGCATGATAATCGGAATAACTAGTGAGATAAATGTAACGTTTTTGAATCCCATTAAAGCTAAAACTGAAATCATGAAGCCGAGGAACAACGAACCTGTATCCCCCATGAAAATTTTCGCAGGATGGAAATTGTAAAATAAAAAACCAATAGAACTTACAGCTAACATCGTAGCCATGATGATAACAAATGTATTTCCCATTATAAAAGCCATTCCAGCAAGTGTAATCAACGCAATGGTTGAAACACCAGCAGCAAGGCCATCTAGTCCATCAATTAGATTAATCGCATTCGTAATACCTACAATCCAAATAATTGTTAATGGGATACTTAGGAAACCGAAATCAAGTTCTCCACCGAATGGTAGGTTTATTTGTTCAATTTGAATTCCGCCGAAAAATATTACGATTACTGCAGCAATTAACTGACCAAGCAGTTTAGCCTTCGCTGAAATCTCAAACATATCATCAAGGGCGCCTGTCACAATAATGACAAAGCTCCCAATTAATAGAGGAAGCATTGCTTCATGCATAGGTCGTAAAATCAAAATCCCTATGAGGAATGCAAGATAGATGGCTAAGCCACCAAGTCTTGGCATAATTTTAGCATGCACTTTTCGATAATTTGGACGATCGACCGCACCTACACGAAATGCGAGTCGTTTCACAAGCGGAGTCAGTAAAATTGAAGCTATGAATGCTACAATCCATGCAAGGTATGTCATACCCTTCCTCCTTAATAACTCTTTTCATTTATATTTTATAGACGCAAAAAATATGCATCCAATATATTTACAATTTATTTACAATGTATTATAGCATGAATTACTAGAAAACACACTTCGTTTAACCGAAATTATTACTTTCTTATACTCTAGTCAATTCTTTTATAGGACGTCGCTTCACTTTAAAAAGTTCCCACTTTCACAGAAAAAGTCTCCCAACAATGCAGTTAGGAGAAGCATCACGGCATTTTCTTAATATTGTACCCCCCTCCTAGGAAGGCTAAACATTTTTCCACATATTACTTTAACTGTGCATCTCAAACTTTGTTGTTGATTGGCGCATTGTCATCGCTTGATCAGAGACGTCATGAATACGTGCCGACAATAATTCAATAGTTGATAGATTATCACTTAAGAACAATGTCGTCTCTTCAATATGCTCAGTATTTTGAAAGATAGCGTCATTTAACTGGTGAATCAAGGTTTTAGTACTTTCCTTTTCTTTTTCAACAGTTTGTATTTGTCTGGACATCGCTTTAAATTGTTCACGTGTATTACCTAAATATTGTATGATAATCGTCATTTGCTGTGCCGCGTTTTGAATTGCTGTTGCACTTTCTTCTGATGTTATAAGACCAGCGTTAAAAGTATTCGCCATTGTTGTACCTTGCACAGTTATATCATCGGACAAATTATGAATATTGTGAGCAGCATTCGAAACTTCTTCCGCTAATTTACGGACTTCCTCTGCTACAACTGCGAACCCCTTCCCTGCTTCACCAGAACGTGCCGCTTCAATTTCAGCATTCAACGCTAACAAATGCGTTTGTTTGGCAATTTGTTTTACCAAAAGAGAGACACGGACAATTTCATCAGTACGCTTTTGTAAAAGTATTCTTTCCTGTTCTGCTTCTATTAGAAGTTGCTGTAAACCCGTCATTTTGCTTACAGCTTCAGTCATCGAAACACTACTATCTTCTACAAATTGTTCCGCTTGAAGCCCCTTTATTGACAGTTGCTCTACTTGGCCAACCATTTGCTGCAAATTATTTGAGAAGCGTTCCATAAAATCAACAATACCATCAGATGAATATTGCTGTGCTTTTGCATTTTGCAAAGACTCTTTAAGTGAAACTGATACTATTTTCGATCCCTCTAAAGATTGTACTGAATAATTTTGCAGTACATGACTGTCATTCGATATTTCATGTGCTGACGATTTAATTATTTGAAGCATTTCTACAAGTTGATGCTTCATATGATTCATCGCTGTAGATACTTGTCCTATCTCGTCATTCGTATGTATTGGTAAATCTACAACGGTCAAATTTCCTTTTGAAATACTTTCAGCTGTTTGTGCAACTAATTCAAGTTGTTGGCGAATTTGGTGATTTGTGATCATCATTAATATAGTAGAAATGGCTACCGCCAGTAAGAATGACACACATAATACGATTAAAGTTCTTCGCTGGCTATCATTCATATTTTGTAAAATCTGTTCACGTTCCGATGATGCTCCTGCTCGAATTGTGTTTAAATTTTTTTCGATATTGTCATACGATTGATATACCGAATTCAGTTGACGCCGTTTGGCGATATTGTCTTTTTTCGCAACTGATACTTTCAAACGCTTTATGTATAATTCATGAATCCTTTTTAGTTCCACTTCGATTGCTTCCAAGTTTCCCGACTGCACTACATCTCCATATTTTTCCAATAAACTTTCAAGAGTAGACATTGATGCACCATACGAAGCATCATACTTAGCTAACGGATCCCCAGTATAATGGATGACTGCAATATATAATGTACTGAATTCCTTTGATAACATATCTATGTCATTAATACTCTTCGATAAACTATCTAATTCTTGAGACCATTTTCTATTCTCGTTTACTTGAAAAGTTAGTGTGACTGTCATTATGGCAAATAACAGCAAAGTAATACTAAGTGAGAGAAAATACTTTCTTCTCAAGTCCATTTTATTCCATATAAACATATATATTACCCCTCCTTAAAGACAATCTAGCACACGAAATAGACTAAAAGTTCCATTTTACAAACACTTAACAGTTCCTTTACACTATCTCCATAAATGTATTCCGTGCAATGAAAGCGCTTTAATACTATAAAGCGCTGGATTGAGAAAAAACCTACTAGCTTGTCTTTTTTTAAGGTTCCATTCTTAACGTATTCATGTTAAAGTTGTTTAGTAACTTTTATAACTTTTGCAATTAGAATTTTCAGATTACAAAGATTATTTATTATAAAGAAAATTAGTGTTGTGTTTTCATAGATGAAATCATTACGCAAGTAATTTTTAAAAGGAGTCTTTTTTTATGAAGAACAAATCTTTATCACTTGGGGAGCAAGTTGCTGTAGGTTTAATGCTCTTTGCATTGTTCTTAGGTGCAGGAAATATAATCTTCCCTCCGCAATTAGGTCAACAAGCTGGCGAATCATTTAGTCTAGCCATGATCGGATTTTTAATCACCGGTGTTGGTTTACCACTAATTGGTGTTATCACTGTTGCTAAAGCTGGCGGTCAATTACAAGATATGGCCGGTAAAGTTCACCCTCTTTTTGGGATTGTATTTACTTCCATCGTCTATTTAGCAATCGGACCATTCTTCGCAATTCCACGTACTGGTACAGTATCTTATGAAATTGGTGTCTCACCATTTCTATCAGATGCAATGCGTGAATCTTCTATTCCGTTATTGATTTCTACAATTGTTTTCTTCGGAATAACAACATTCTTTGCACTAAATCCAACTAAATTAGTTGACCGTGTTGGTAAAATCCTAACTCCAATACTTCTATTAGTAATTGCTCTTCTAGCAGCAAAAAGTATTATTACACCAATGGATGGTCCTGGTGAAGCAATTGGTAAATATACTACACAGCCATTTACTGAAGGTTTCCTACAAGGATACTTAACTATGGATTTCTTAGCTGCTTTAATATTTGGGATTGTAATTATCCAAGCCTTACATTCCAAAGGTATAACTGATAATAAAAAAATTGTTAAAACAACTATTTTCGCTGCATGTATTGCTGCAGTAGGTTTAGCTTTAGTTTATATTTCTTTAGGTTATATTGGAGCATCAAGCTTCCAAACGATTGGCGCTCAAAGTAGTGGTGCTGAAATTATTGCAAAATCTGCAAACATTCTTTACGGTGATTTTGGTAATATTCTATTATCAGCAGTTATCTTACTTGCTTGTTTATCTACTTCAATTGGCTTATTAACTGCATCATCTCAATTCTTTACAAAACTTTTCCCTAAAGTTTCATACCAAGTTTTTGTTTTCATTTTCGCGATTTTCAGTATGGTTATTTCAAACTTTGGCTTAGAGCAACTAATTTCGATCTCTTTACCAGTACTTTTAGCTATCTATCCGCCTGCAATCGTGTTAATGAGCTTAGCTTTAATCGATAAATTCTTTAATGGTGCATCAATTGTTTACATTGTTGCATTAATCGCTACTGCACTAGTTAGTGTATATGACGGTTTACATGCAGCAAAAATGGAGATCCCAGCTTACGCAGATCTATTAAGCCACTTACCTCTTTATGCAGAAGGTATTGGTTGGTTAGTACCTGCAATAGTTGGAACAATCATTGGTTTGATTATTTCATTATTTACAAGAAAATAAGATACTTTTCGCAAAAATACCCCGAGCTTCGTGCTCAGGGTATTTTTGCGTTAACAAACTTAAATATACATAATATTCTAAAAGTATAGTATTTTCATATTGGGCTATTCTTATAATCTTTCCTATTTTCAGGAAGAATGAGGTATATCCTCGAAAAGGTCGGACCTGAATTCCACCAATACTTATTTGACGATGATCATGCAGCGAAACCGTTTAATCGTGAAGATTTTTTACATATTGTATTACCTGGGAAATACTTAGGAAACGTAATTGGCTTCGGCTCAAAACGCGATTTTAATGAAGCCAGATTTTATATTCGTAATGCGATGTTTACGAAACAAGTGGATGAATTACATGTGGATTCAGAGGAACGTATTCATACAAAAAAATATGTAATGGATGCATATATTTATTTTCACGTAATGAACATACTGAAGAAGTTGATAAACAAAATTAAGTAAGGAACATATTGTTTATAAAGATGCATATGGTCGCGTATTTTCCGTTGAGGATTTAGAGAAAAAATAAAATATCTTTGAGAGAAAGCATTTCGCATTTGCGGAATGCTTTTTTTATACAAAAAAACCGCTTAATAAGCGGCCTATTGTTATTAATCTATATATGCCATCTCTATTAAAGCTACTCTTTCAACTGCTTCAGCTACCGATTTATGAACGTTTGGATCTAGCGGGTGTGGTACTAGGTCACCGTTTCGCGTTGCGTCTACAATGGCATTAGCGGCCGCTAATAACATTGGGTACGTAATACTTTTAACATTAGCATTTAATGCCCCTCTGAAAATCCCAGGGAAGCCTAAAACATTATTAACAAGGCGTCCATCTGCAGCATATGATGCTCCAGCAGCAATTGCATCTTCAGGAGTAATTTCTGGGTATGGATTTGAAAGAGCCAAAATAATTTGTCCTTCACGTACCATTGATGGTTGAATCAGACCTGATACCCCTGTCGTTGCAATGACAATATCACATTTTGCCATCGTTTCTTCAACTGACCCTACTACCGTTCCACCAAAACTACGCAAACGGACTAATGCACTTTCTTGCGGATCTGTGCCACATACTTCTTTAACACCATAAGCCATTAGCATACGACAAATTGCCAGCCCTGCTGCACCGAGACCAATTTGACCAACTACAGCATCTTTCAATTCAACTCCTGCATAACGACAAGCTGATATTACTGCAGCTAAAGTAACAACAGCTGTTCCATGCTGATCATCATGCATAACGGGGATTGATAGCTCAGCTTTTAGACGCTCTTCAATTTCGAAGCAATGTGGTGAACCAATATCCTCCAACAATATGCCACCAAAACCTTTTGCAATATGTTTTACCGTTTCAACTACTTCATCAGGCTTGCTTGTATCGAGTAAAATTGGAATACCACTAATACCAGCAAATTGATCAAACAATACAGCCTTCCCTTCCATCACTGGCATACCTGCAACTGGTCCTATATTCCCCAACCCTAAAATAGCTGTACCATCGGTAACGATGGCAACAGTATTACCAATGCTTGTGTAATAATGTGCTTTTTCGGGTTCTCTTTGGATCTCTTGGCAAACGTTCGCCACACCCGGTGTATAAATTCGACGTAAATCACTTAATGAGCGCACGTCTACGCGACTCGTCATATGTATTTTTCCGCCTTCATGCGCTTTCATGACGTCATCCGAAACTGAACGAACGTGAATATTTTCATCTATATTATTAATCGCTTCTACAATCTGATTGAGCTGAGCTACATCTGCACAAGTACATGAAATATCACGAATTGTAGATAATGTACCGATTTTCATTGTTTTGATATCACCAATATCACCGCCAATTGAGCCAATTGCTGTAGCAACCTTTGCCAAATTACCAGGAATAGATGGTGTTTCTACTATTAGATTACGAATAATGCTTTGAACGTTCAATTTCTTTCCTCCCAATTGTGAAAACGCTTTTATGTTTATGGAGTTTATGATACTACTCTATATCCTACACGTAAATACGTTTACCTATAAAAATCATAAAAAAGCTAAATTATTCGCAAATTGAGGTTGTTTTTACTACTTTTTACTACTTTCAAATCTTTTACAAATGCATTACACCTTTAAGTTACATTACAGTTACTTTCTTTTTACTTCTCAATGCTGAAAAACGCATGAATTCAAATTCATGCGTTTTCGCAAAGAAATCATATATTCTTTTTAGTCATTTCCTATTCAAGCAATGCAAATCACTCAAATTTAGTTATTTCGACAACCGACTCCCACTTCAATCTACAATTTCTTCTACAACTATCCTCTTGCTGTCTATTATCCATGACATTTTCTGCAGTGCCTCTGGAAATTCTGCCAAGAAAGCTATTGATTTCGACATTTACTGCGGTAAACCGATAGATTCCTTAATAATTTCGCTCCACTTTGTATAAACTTTCTAGCTTACACCTCTAGGAACGACCAACCTTTACTTACCTTTTTTACGACTCTTCATTTTTTCTTCTCTTATTTGCTTCATAATCCGATCTCTCCGTTTTTTTATACCTCCTACTGTAATTCCTTCCATAACCGCTAATTCGTCATAGCTGTATCCTTTTATATACAATAGAATGAGTAACTGTAAATCCTTAGTCGGTAGTGATTCTAATATAGTATCTAGTATATGAGTGTCTGACTTATCTACATGATTGTTTTTTATTAGTATTTCTAACGTATCTGATTCGGCAGGTATATTACGATCTTCATTGCGAGATTCTTTCTTCAATTCATCTAAAACAGCACCTTGAATACATCTGTAGGCATACGGAGCAAAGTCACCTCGACTGTCTTCATATTTTGTCCACGCTTTCCAAAGTCCGATACGTGCTGCTTGCCTGTATAGCTCGTGATCTCTATAAATACGACAGCGGTTCATAACACTTGTAATCATTGGTTCAAATTGTGCTAAAACAATTTCAAATTGGTCCATTAGATGGCCTTTCTAGTTGTGCACAACGCTTTGTATTCCCGGGTACTACTTATCGTATATGGAATTATCGTTCAGGACGAATGACTATAGTTAACGTTTACTACACCAAATTTAACGTATACCTTACTTTAAACTAATTTATAATTTATAATATTTGGAAATTATACAATATTATGTTGATTTTAGTTGGTTATTTTCGTATGATGGATGAAAATGTGAGGTGTTTGATGATGTTTGATAAGGATTTAGATTTAATCACTACCAATTCATTCGTTTTATCCCCTTTATTTGAAGGAGAAATGAAGTCGAAGGTAATGACTAGAGATGGATATTTATTCTCGACTTTAACGCCTATTCAGCTACTCGAAAAAATTTGTATTCGCTATGGTTCTACTTTTCAAGGCCGGATAGATGCAGTGAAGGAACTTCTCGGCTATTCAAAAAAGCTACCACTCTATATCGGCGAAGGTATTTACGCATACCCGACACGATCACCTTATCACCCTGAGTGTGTATGGGTGTTTTATCATAGTTATCGTTATGAGGCATATAGTAAAGGACAAACAATTCTTTATTTCGATCATGGCGAAATAGTCATACTGGATATTTCACTACATACTGTTAAAGAGCAACAGCAACGATTAGCCTCGATTATTTTATCTTTACGTTTTAATAAGCAGCAAACACTAATTCGTCGAAAGTGATATCAAAAAAGCTCCCTTTCATGAGAAATGCGAGCTTTTTTATTATTTAAATATATTGTTAGAAGCTCTTCCAAGTTGTTTTGATACAACTTTTATAACGACATTTAACAAATAATAATTGGAAAATTGATTGAAATGACTTATAGCCGCCATGTATCCACACTACCTTTTACGACATAATCTTCGGTAAGTCGATAATTAAAATAGCTTTTGTCGATTACTTTTATGTTTTGTGATATTTTGTATAATTTCATCGGATGATAGTAAGTGAGATAACCGATGAATTTGTCGACTCAATTCGCGATTTTACATAAAATAGTTGAACACCATGTTTCAGGAGGTGTCATACCATTGGATATCGAGGTTAAAAAGACGAAGAAGAAAAGAAAATGGCCATGGATTATTGGCATAGTTCTATTAGGAATTGGGATGTATGTATGGAACGTATATGCTAATGTGTCTTCGAATTTAAAGAGTGTGCACGTAGAAATTAATCGAGATAAATCCGATTTGAGGGTGGAAAAAGTCCATTTAGAGAAAAAAGAGCCGTTTTCCATTTTACTATTAGGAGTAGATCAACGGGAAAATGATAAAGGACGATCTGATACGATTATTGTACTAACGATTAATGCTAATGAAGGAAGTACGAAAATGCTAAGTATTCCAAGAGATACTTATACTAAAATTGTTGGGTACGGGACACGTGATAAGTTGAATCATGCTTATGCTTTTGGAGGCACTAAAATGGCAATGGCCTCAGTTGAAAATTTACTAGATATCCCTATCGATTATGTAGCGGAAGTGAACATGGAAGGCTTCCAAGACATTGTAGATGCTGTTGGGGGTATTACAGTGACTAATATGCTTGCATTTAAGGAAGAAGGTTATAGTTTTCCAAAAGGGCAGATAAAATTAGACGGTGAACATGCACTCGCATATGTACGTATGAGGAAGGAAGATCCTGATGGGGACTTTGGTCGACAAGAACGACAAAAACAACTTATTCAAGGAATTTTAAAAGAAGGAGCTTCTGTTAGTAGTCTATGGAAGTATAAAGATATTTTTAATGCACTTGGTGACAATATTTCAACAAATTTAACATTTGGACAAATGATGGAGCTACAAAAAAATCATAAAGAGGCTCTTAATTCGATTGAACAACTCTATTTTAATAAGGGGCAAAGTCAGACGATGAATGGTATTTGGTATTATATGATGAATAAGAAGGAACTTAAGGATGTATCTGTTGAATTAAAAGCTCATTTAGACTTGAATTAGTTAAATAGTTTATTTTTATTACTATTGATATAATTTTACTATTTGTAATTAGTCATAAAAACACTTGTTATTTTCATAACAAGTGTTTTTATGGTTTTAAATGACCATTACTTTAGAATCTTGCGCATTTCGAAAAATTAATCACTATCTTATTACCCCTTTTTACTAATTTCATTGTTTTCTCTGTTTTTTTTCAATAGAATGAGGGTACAACGAACAGGGATGACAATTTGAAATATAAAGAGGAGTGATTTTTGTGAAAAAAGCGACCTATTCCATTTTGGCTACAGGTGCACTCGCACTTTGTATAAATAGTCAATCGACAGAAGCAAGCTCAAATACTTACACAGTAAAAAGTGGTGATTCTTTATACACAATCGCACTTAAACATGGCACAACAGTCACCAAACTAAAACAGTCGAATAAATTGAAATCAGATATAATTTATCCAAAACAAAAATTGCTACTTTCCGGCAAAGCATCTACTCAAACATCAAAAGCACCATCTAATACAGTGAATACAAATGCAGTTTCTCAATCTAGCAAAACAGCTACTTATAAAGTGAAACAAGGTGACACACTTTCAATAATTTCAACAAAATTCAACGTATCTGTCAGCTCCCTTCAAAAAACAAATAAAATAAAGGGCCATCTTATATATGTAGGACAAAAGATAAAAATCCCTACAACAACGACTAATGCTGGTAAACCAAATGGTAATACTACAAAACCTAAGCCTGATAAAACAACTAAACCACCAACTCAAAACAATGTTAATGCTACTTCCTATAAAATTGTAGCTGGTGATACGCTATCTGGCATTGCTTATAAATTCGGTATTACGATAACACAGTTGAAATCTTGGAACGGTTTAACTTCTGATCTAATTCGTGTTGGACAAACATTAAAAGTCAAAAACAGCTCAAGCTCTACTATCCAACAAGACAAGGAAGATACAACAAATGTTTCAAAACCAAAACCAACACCACCAACAGTTTCAACAAATGAAATTAAACAAAAGGCTGTTAGCTTAGGTCTATCTTTACTAAATACACCTTATGTTTGGGGTGGACAAACACCATCAGGATTTGATTGTAGCGGTTTTATTAACTATGTATTTAATACTGCAGGCCTTTCCATGACTCGTACAAACGCTGCCGGTTATGAAGCTAGATCTTACTATATCAATACACCTCAAGTAGGTGACCTAGTATTTTTCCGCGATACATATCAAACCGGCATTTCGCATTTAGGCATTTATATTGGTAATGGTCAATTCGTACATGCTGGTGGTACACATGTTCAAGTCTCTTCAGTAAACGAACCTTATTGGGCTAAGCACTTTGATAGTTATAAACGTTTCTATTCACTGGATTAAAACTTATATGCGAAAGAATGTATTCTACTATCCAGGTACTGATTTTATAAACCAACTGTCTAAAAAAGCATTTCCACGGCGACCCAAATTGCCTTGGGAATGCTTTTTTGTGTAGTCAGGCTAGCTTAATTGGCACCCCAGCAGAACTCATTACTGAAATACTCTTCTTGGAATACCCCAAAGCTACTTGCAATGAAATATTTCAATAACAGCTGGATTTTGTAACATTATGTTACAAAACGCTTCGCTAAAAACTAAAATTACCCGACTTATTACGTTAATTTAACTTTCACATAAATTGTTTAACTTTTAAGTAATACAAATTAGACATTTCCCACTAATATTCAAACAACCAAGACTTAAATATCATTCGTTATTAGCACTTTATCCTCATTTTTGTTACACAACTGTAATATAACTGTAAACGAAATAGCATTGTGTTTCTTTTCTGAATTCTTTAAAGTATTACTTAGTCAAACAAACTAAAATTCAAAATAATCGTTGAACATTATATACAAAAAAAATTGTTGAAAAGTTGGAGGACGAATTGATGAATATGAAAGCACTATTTACAGCAATCGCATCAAGCACACTTGCTTTAACACTTGCCTTTGGAAGTGCCAAAGCTACTGAAAACGACAACAACACTAAAGAAAATACAAAGATTGAAACAGTAGAAATAACTCAAGTTTCAAACCCGAATGCTACTAAAGTTAATAGTCGCTATAAAACAACTGCAAACTTGAACCTTCGTTCAAATGCTTCAACTAACTCAAATGTAAAAACAACTGTTGCTTCAGGCACTGTTGTAAAAGCGTCTTATAAAAAAACTATCAATAACAAAACATGGTATAAAGTTTCAGTAAAAGGCAAACAAGGCTGGATGTCTGGTGCTTACTTATCAAAAACATCAAAGAGTGTAACAAAAGCATCTGCAAGTAATGATTCTGGTAGTGACATCGTCGATCAAGCTCTTAAATATATTGGTATTCCATACCGTTATGGTGGTACGTCTACTTCTGGATTTGATTGCAGCGGCTTCACACAATATGTTTTCAAACAACAAGGTAAATCTATCACACGTACAAGCCGTTCACAACGTAGTGAAACAAGATATACAAGCAACCCACAAGCAGGCGATTTAGTATTCTTCGCACAAGGTGGAGGGTCAATCGATCACGTAGCGATTTATATGGGTAACGGTCGAATCGTACATGCTGCCGGAAGCCAAGTTCAAGTACAATCTATCAATAATGGATACTGGAATCGCTATTTACACAGCTATGGTACTTTTAAATAATTTAATCATTCACTTTAGAACCTCTAAGTATTGGACTTTTAGAAAAAAGCCCTTTACTTAGAGGTTTTTATATTCATAATTAGTAAACTTACTTTTCTTCTAAAACTTAATGTCTATATTACATACAAAAACCTCGAGCTTTGCTGGCTCGAGGTTGGGTACTTATCCTTCTGTTTTTTCATCTGAAGGTGTTTCAGTTGGTGTTTCTTTACCTTGTGTTTCTACAGGTTCTTTTTCTTCATCTTCTTCATCTTCTTCATCTGATTTTCCATTGTCATCAGCTGGTGGCGTAGTTACATTTTCTTTATCTTCTTCTTTTTTATCACCAGAACCTGATGTAGGTAAATCTGTATTTGTTGATAAGATTTCAATTTTAGAGAACTGATAATCACCATATTCATCAATAATTATTGTGTATTGAATAGATTGTTTTATCGTTCCTTTTGTACCTGTTTTAACGTCTTTGTAAGTGTATGTCGAGTTAATATTTGCTGTCGCATAGTGATCAGAGATGTTCGGGGAATCATCATAAATATGCACTGCGCCAAAAGTAAATTTCAAATCTTGATACTCTTTATCTTTTGATGAATAGTTTGCAATCATCTCTTTAGCTGTTGTTGCTGCACTACTGTTTGGTAACAAATAAGTTTCATAGTAGTTTTTATTTTTATCTTTGATAGCGTACGGGAATAGTTCATAGTAGCCATCAATATAGTCTTTAATTAATTTTTTATCTAAATAAGCATCCTGCTTATGGTCGTAATCTTCTTCGTCATCTAGGTTAATGTCGACGTCTTGGTCTGCCCATTTGGTGATAAGTGACATTATTGAATAGACTGGGATTGCGTAACCAATTTCAGGTTTATCAGTTAATATGATGGAGTTAATACCGATAACATTACCAGTTGTCGCATTAACTAGAGGTCCACCACTAGAACCTGGCTCTAATCTTGCTGTGATTTCATATAGATTTGAATAATTATATTCGTCTGTAAAATTGCCGTCTATACTTTTAATATCACCTTCTGTTGATGTACCACCCTTGTTATTGGGGCTTCCAATGGCGATGACTGGCGTATTTACTTTTGCTTTTGTAGTATCCAATACAAGTGGGTCTTTACCTTCTAAACCAGGTACACGAATCAGTGCAATATCTGTTTTTTTAGAAATACCGATTACTTGTCCTTGGAATTCTTGACCATGCTCATTTGTCACAAATACATAGGATGCATCTTTTACAACATGGGCATTTGTAATAATGTCCCCTTTTCTATTGAAAAGAAAGCCCGACCCTTGTTGTAAGTCTGTGTATACCGTGTACACTTGCGTTTTTGCATTCGCAATAATAGCAGATGTATCATGTTTAGGCATTATCACATCTGTGACATCTTCATTCGTGATGCCATCTTTAACACCCGTCGTGACAGATCCTTCTTTCTTCTCAGAAGTGTCCTCATCTAAATTTTCTTTTGGTTCTTCCGGAGTTGGCTTTTGGACTTCAGCCACTTTCACATTGGGTTCATTTGTCGCTTCATCATTTTTTGTAAGGAGTGTGTATAATCCGGCAATAACTGCTATGATTAAAATAACGGAAGCTACTACACGTTTAAAGGATGTATTTTTGGGATTATATCTCCTATTATTAGTCACTTTCACATCCACTTCCTGTCTGTATAAAATTCATTACTATAATAGACGGATTAACTACATCTAAAGTTTCAAAAAATGTAGTAATCATTTTTCACAAAGTTTATCATAGCACAATCTATAGAAAATGGACTTAGAAAGGATGATTTTCTTTGAAAAAAATTCTATTAATATGTTGTACTCTCTCTTTACTTAGCGCATGCACCATTTCAGAAAAATATCAAAAAATAGCATCCACTGAAACTACTACTGATAGACAACCAGAAAAAGTTGAGCAAGTTGAGCAAAAGGTGCCTGTCATAAAAGATAAGAAGATTTCCATCGCTATGATTGGCGATATCCTATTGCATGAACAATTATTATATTACCAAGATTACTCCCCTTCTTTTGCTGGGATAGAAAATACATTAAAGAGCTACGACTTTCTGCTTGCGAATCAGGAATCCTTACCAATAGGTAAAGAATTTGGCTTATCTGGCTACCCTAAATTTGCAAGCCCTGATTATATTGTTCGTGATTTAAAAGAAGCTGGTGTTGATCTCTTATCAGTAGCTAATAATCACACATTAGACCGTGGAGAAGAAGGTGTTCTAGCTGCTCTTAAGAATATCAAATCTTATGGCCTTCCTTATGTTGGGGCTTATAAATCCGCGAAAGATCGCAAAAAGATGCGTATTATCGATGTCAAAGGTATTAAAGTTGGAACTTTATCTTACACTTATGGAACAAATGATAATGAAACACCTGCTGGTAAAGACTATCTAGTTAATCGAATCAATCTTGACACTATTCAAAAGGACATCAAAAAAATGCGTCCTTATAGCGACGTCATCATCGTCAATATGCATTGGGGCACCGAATACCAATCTACACCAAATAAGAAGCAAAAACAAATGGCTAAAGTCATTTCTGAAGCTGGTGCAGATATAATTTTTGGGCATCATCCACATGTCTTACAACCCTATGAGAAAATAACCGCAAAAGACGGACACGAGACGCATGTATTTTACTCTTTAGGTAATTTCTTCTCGGCTATGCAAGATCCATCTACTTATGTTGGTGGCATCGCCTCGTTAAATGTTGTAAAAAATGCTGAAGGGGCTATTCGGATCGTTTCACCCCACTTCACCCCAACTGCTATTATGAATAAAGACGGTTTCTATTCAGTAGAGCTTTTGAAGGATGTCGAAAAACAGGCTGTAAGATCCGTTGATTGGGTAAAAGAAACTGTAGGCGTTGATAGTAAGAAGTAAACATATTGGACATTTATACGTTAACTACGCCCCTTTCAGATGGTTTACTATATAATAAAAAGAAATGCTTTTATAAAGAAGGTTTTTAAATGAAGAAAATAGATATTTTATCGATTCCGATTGCAGATACAACAAAAAAAGAATTTGTAAATACAGTCACAAAACAAGATGGACAAGTTTGGATCGTAACCGCGAATCCTGAAATCATTATGCTTGCCAAAGAACTACCCAGTTATGAAAAGCTATTACACACTGCTGATTATGTAGTGGCAGATGGTATAGGCGTTGTCATTGGTTCTAAAATGCTAGGACAACCATTAAAGGAGCGCATTCCAGGGTTTGAATTAGTACATGAATTTATGGCAGTTGCAAGTACTACGGGAACGCGTAATAGAATTTTCATGTATGGAGGCAAGCCTGGTATCGCAGCGAAAGCAGCTGAGATGGCAAAAGCTCAGTACCCTAACATTGAAATCGTCGGCGTCGCTGATGGCTATGGCGGAGACGGCGATGGTGATGAAGTTGCATCAAAAGCGGCCGCTCTATCCCCTGACTACGTATTTGTAGCGTTAGGTGCTCCAAAGCAAGAGGAATGGATTGCTGCACATCTCGAAAAGTTTCCTAATTCTATCTTGATGGGTGTTGGCGGAAGCTTGGATATACTATCCGGGAACATTGATCGCGCACCAGATATCTTCCTTAAGCTAAATTTGGAATGGTTCCATCGTTTGATTACACAACCTACACGCTGGAAGAGAATGTTGAAGATTCCGCAGTTTTTGATTGCTGTGAAGAGAGATGGACGGAAATGATTGTTTGTTGAGTAGTTGGATAAAATTGATTGGAAGCCGCCTGGATGGGCGGCTTTTTTGTGTGTTTTGGAGCTGGTTTTGGGATTGTTGTGCTAACTGGGGTGTTTGTTGTGGTAACTCCTGTGTTTGTTGTGCTAACTCCGATGTTTGTTGCACTAACTCTGTTGTTTGTTGCGCTAACTCCGCTGTTTGTTATTTAGCAGAATATTCACGTCCTTAGAAGCTAGGTTTTTGTTTGAATAAAGGATAATTTTCTAACTTGATTAAAATATCATTATTCCCCTTTTCAGCAAAAGAAAGCCCCTAACCTCCGAAAAGATTAAGGACTAATTGCATTAATATACTCTTAGAATCTGGAAACCAATGATTAGATGACTAATGAAATCCACCAAACATGCTGAATAAACACGAGGGTGTAAAGGACAATAGCCGCTCCCATAAGAGTTGTAATGCTCTTTTCAACTGAACCTTACTGAGGATGTACAATAACAATATTGGAAACATAATTTTCATATACTAAACGCATGAGTGGGTTTGCTTCAGTAATGTGGTTATGTCGAATGCCAAAATCGGTGAAAATGGAATCTAAAATGGATAAGAGTAATAAAAGTAATTCCGCAAAAAGAGTTTGCTACGAGGAAAAAATGTAAGTTTCATTTTCAAACAATGTAACCCCTTTTTTATTCAATAGTATGCTTGCACTATTCTGGTAAACTATTGGCGAAATACACTTTTGATTTGGGGGAATTTTCTAGAAATGATTATAAGACAAAGTAATTTCGATTACTGACACTGTATTCTTATATATACTTAAAATCCAATAGTATACAGACAAAAATCACTTGATCTAGAATTAAGAGCAATATTGTTTCTATCCACAATTATTCGGGTAAATGATTGATTCGAATTATTGATTCTTGTTTTTGTTATTAACGTTTTTAAGTTTAGAATTAACTTCAGCACCAAATTCTTCTTTAAGATTTATAATGAGGCTATTGTTATCGCCGTTCTTATTAATATTGAGCGTTCACCCCATGACGTCTAATTGATTAATACTTTTATTCTCAATGAATATTTTCTAATTATTAACTTATAGTTATAATTTCATCCTTTTTTGGAAAGTATGTATTTATCACTGAAAGAAGGATGATAAATTATGATTAAGAAGTTTTTCTCCATTTTAATAATATGTTCAATTTCTTTTTTCGCAGGATCGTATTATACAATGAACAATTCTCCATCTAAACTCCTTGATTGGAATAAGCAATCGATTTTCCAAGATGGCGTTGAATTAATTTCAGTTCTGCCTCAAAACCTAGAAAAAGCATTTGATGAATTAAAAATTTTCATATCCAACACAATAGGCTTCGGTGATGATAAGTTAGAAAACTCACCAAACCAAGAGAACGATGGAATTAAAGGTGAAAAAGTAGAAAACCAAAATAACTATAGAAATCTTTTATCTGTACCTACTGAAAAGTTACAAAAGGTAAATCTTGATTACTATTTTGAAGAAAATAAAATCATAAATACAATAGAAGAAAACTATTTCATTATTCCTCAAAGAATTATAGGTGAAGAATAATTAGCTTTGTTGAATACCCAAATTTAATATGATTTGGATGCGTTTTGTTTGTGTATGAAATACTTATTCACATACTAAAATAAGAGTTTTTCTATTTATAAATCACCCCCCATAATTTCTTAAGAAATTATGGGGTAAATTGTTTTAAGCATTAAAATAATGGCTTATATAAGTTAACCAATACCTGTAAATATGTAAACCTTCTGCTGATAGATCGACTTGTTCTGATGTGTGATTAATACATACCACATGGATTCCTCATTTAAAATATTACCACTTCTATTGGGCGGACTATATGGTTGGCTCATTCTTTGTATTTAGACATATTACTGGGAAGTGCTCTCTATCAACTTCTCCTAGAAACTCTCTAAAAAACACTGCCCCATCTTGTGGTGATTTTACTTTACGGTTGCTGTAGAATAATGATTTCTCCTTCACTAATTGAACTGATACTATCTTTATTCGTTTGCTTTTACTACTTTTTCTTTCATAATAATTTATTTCACTAGATAACAAAAAACTCCTATCTTACAAAGAAGATAGGAGTTTTTGAATCCGTTCACCCAATAAGATAAGGGTTGGATTTATTAATCAATTAATTATTGTGATACAACAGCTTTTTCAACTTTTGTTTCATTACTGTTTTCGTCAAGAATAGTTAAGTCTACTTTTAAGCCAGCTTGTAATTGATCTGCAGTTAAAGTTGTATCTTTAGGAAGTGTAACTGTTACAACTTTAGCATCTGTTTTAGATACTTCTGCTGTTACATTTTTAACTTCTTCAGTTCCAGCAAACAATTTAACATCAGGATCTTTAACATTTTCAGAGAATGTTAATACAATTTGATTGTTTGCTACTAATTTTGCTGTATCTAAAGTTGCTGCTATGTTTTCAATTAATGAAACATCAGTAAATTTAACAGGAGCCATCACTTTAGTTGAGTTTTTCACTTTAACGTTAGAAACTGAAATGTTACGAATACCTGTAAATTGATTAGAGTTTGCTTTTAATTTTAATGTTACAGCTTGTTTACCACTTGCAAATGGAGCCAGTTTAGCTGATTCAACTACTGCACCATCGATTACGTAGTTAGCTGTATTAATTGCTGTCGAACCATCTACTTCACCTGTATAAGTAACAGTTACTTCTGATGGAGTATCACCTTGTTTTACTACAATTGCATCTTTTGTAAATACATCTTCATTTGCTTCACTAGCAACATCATCTTTACCACGAGTGAATGAAGCTGATGCTTCTTTCATTTCTTGGTCAGCATCGGATTTTACATCAGTTGAGTTAATTTTAACATCATATTTAGCACCTTCAACATCTGCAAAACTAGCTACAGGAACTAATAAAACTTTTTTAGTTTTATCGCCTTTTGGAGCTACTGCTGTAGCAGTTTTTTCAGTTAAAGTAGTTGTTACGTAATCTTTCACATAAGAACCTGTTACTTTAACATCACCAGTAGTTACTGCTTTATCAAATGTTAATTGAATGTTTTCTTTGCCATCAACTTTAATAATTTTAGATGATGTTACATTAGGAGCTACTTCATCTTTTACAAATGTTACAACTTTAGTTGTTGCAGTAATTTTTTGACCATCAATGTCAGTGAAGTCATTTAAAGATACGTTTTGTACACCTTCAAGTACTTTATCAGCTGTTACTACAAAAGTAGTATCGGCAGTTGCTTTATCAGTTTTTGGAGCAGTTGTTAAAGTATATCCAGCAATTTCAACAGTACCAGCGTCAGCTTTTACTGCTTTAGAAAAAGTTACTTCGAAAGTTTTAGCACCAGTTTGAGAAACTGAATTTACTACTGGAGTAACGCCATCAGCTTTTAGTTTAGTGATATCGAAAGTTGCAGGGTTTGGAGTAATAATATTACCAGCTACGTCTTTAAGACCAATAGCAGTTACTTTAATTGTTTTACCAACTTCTACTTTGTCATCTGATAAATCAAATGTCGCTTCAGTTGATCCAGCAGCTACATCTGGAGATAGAACACCTTCTACAGCTTTACCGTCAGCATACTGGAACGTGAATGAGTTGTATGCTGCAACTGGTTCAGAGAATTTCACTTTTACTTGTGTCGAAGAAACTTGTTCAGTACCAATAATTGTTGGAGCTACAGTATCTTCATAAGTGAATAAATCAGTATACGCTGCTGATTCTTCTTTGCTATCTTTTAATTGAATAGCTGGAACTTCAATTTTTGCTTTATTTGCATTAATAACTGTAGTCGTTGTAATAGTTAATGTTTTACCATCTTCAGATAATTCACCTGTTGGAAGCTCAATATTAGCTAATTTTACAACTGCTGCTTCTGCTTTATCTTTATCCAAAGTTCTGTTAAATGTTACAACAAGAGTTGTGCCGTTAGTCGCCTCAACAGATTTAACTTTAGCGCCAACTTCAACACCATTTTCAAATGCCTTTTCAACGCCATCTTTATCGTTGTAAGTACCATTAGCTAAAGCAGTATCGAAGTACCATTTATCTTCAAACTCTTTTAATCCAACGTTATATTTACCATCGATAAATAGTTTACCAGAATTTTTACCAAGACCAGTTAATACTATGCCTTTTTCGTACCATTTTTTGTCTTCGCCTTTACCGAACCAGCCGTCTCCTAGTTGACCATCTTTGTAGTATTTACCAGAGTTTTTGCCAACGCCAGTTAATGCTGTACCATTTTCGTACCATTTTTTGTTAGCACCAGTGCCGTACCAACCAGTTGCTTTTTTACCAGCTTTGTATAAAGTTTTGCCACTTAAACCAGTGAATGCTTTACCAGTTTTGTAGTATACGCCTTTATAAGTACCAGTTGCTTTTTTACCTGATTTGTAATAAGTAGATTTGTATACGCCAGAGAATTTTTTCCCGTCTTTATATAGCGCTTTGTTGTAAGTTTTGTAACCTTTTACAACTTTACCAGTGCTCTTGTATACAATTTTACCATTGCTCACCTTTATTGAAGTTGAGCTTTTTGCGAATGCTGTATCTGATCCAGCAGCTGCGAATGATCCTGTTAATACTGTAGCACCAATGACAAAGGCAGTAGCCGATTTTACTAGTTTAAGTTTGTTGTTTACCATTTTATTCATTCTCCTTTACCTGTGGACTATCTTAAAGTTTTAAAGTTATGTAGTTAATACCGTTAAATATCCTTTAAATTTACTTTACATAATCCTTATTAACTATGTTAACACACATCAAAAGACGTATTTGATAATTTTTTGTGTTTTTTGCTACCTTGATTGTTTTTGATAGTATATTCCTATTAAATTTATATAATTTTCCACTTAATGATAAAATATATTTATATTATCCTGAAATAATTATCTATTAAAAATCTATTAAAACATTCTTATTTTAGTAAAATGTTATCAAAAAAATAACTTAAAATAAATTTTTCATAGCAAAATTATACTACAAATATATTTACCCGGAATGTTTGTATAATTTTAATATTCTGTTTTTTAAGACTTAAAATAGCACCTTTTAATGTATTATAAGGATATTACTAACAATAAATTCTTGTGTTATGTTAATAATATGGATTAGATATAAATATTTCCTAGGGTTTATTTTATTCATAATTATTACAAATAATCCTTTAAATAGATTTTCTTCATGACAACATATGCATTGATATACTATTATTCCAATATATTTACCCATAAAAAAGTAAAAACGCAGCCAGAAGTTTACTGACTACGTTTCATATTCTTTAATCTTCTACCATTTCATAACCATAATTGGCATCTGCAATATGGAGAGCTGATTCACCCTCTACTGCAATAGAACCGAATAGTTTAATATTATCAATGCCGAAAATAGTAATGTTATATTTTCCTGCAGTGATGGATCCTGAGAGATCGAAGGTTGATACTGTTTTGGCTTTGTTCCATTTAAATGCTGAGATTGTATATAGAACGCCATTTTTTTCTACGTTGATCAAAGGCTTCTTATTATTAACTGCTTGGCTATATGTTACTTCTAACGTTTTTGTATCAACTATACGAATAGATTTAATAGTCGTCGCACTTCTAACTAATTTTCCATCTTCGTATAGATTTCCACCGTATTTGCCATTTGCGATATCTGTATGGTAATAATATTGACCATCAAATTTTGCAATTCCATAGTTTTCATCTTTGCCATTGTAAAGTCGATCCTCAAATAAAGTATATCCTTTATTATAATCTGCATCGTTATATAAGATATCGTTATATAGGAAGTACCCTTCATTTAAATATGATCCATCGTATAGTTTCTTATTATAAGTTGTATAACCAACATTCGGTTTTGCGTTCGTATATAATCGATCTTTATATACAGTTTTACTTTTTCTTAAATACGCTCCGTAATATAGTTCCCCATCAAATGTTCTATAACCACTATTTATTTTTGCTCCGTAATATAGTTTACTTTGATAAATAAGAGCACCTTTATTTAAATTTCCCCCATCATAAAGTAAACCATTATAGATTCTAAAGCCTTCATTCGGCCAGCCATCTGGAGCATAAAGTTTGTTATTATATACAACATATCTTCCAGGCTCTTTACCAGATTCGTAATAATAACCTTCTAATAGACCCGTAAAAAGTTTACCGGATTTATAATATCGTTTATTGCCAGAAACCGTGTATTGACCAGTTGCCTTTTTTGCATCTACATAGAGGATTCCTTGATAAAGCTTTTGCTTTTTATAGAGCTTACTTCCTTTATATAGTTTGCCGTTTTTCACCTTATAGCTTTGAGAAACCTTTTTCTTAGCTGTTGTCGGTTTTTTTGTCGTTGTTTGAAAACCGACTTTTTCTTTTTGTAAATTAGTAGAATTAGCAGCTTGTGCGATGTCTGTTTTCGTTAACGTTATTATCGAAGGAATTAATAGTACAGAACAAAGCATAAGCCGTCTGAGAAGTTTGATACGGGTATTGTTAGTCTTCTGCATCGATTTTAAAGCTCCTTCACTTATATGTATTTAGTTCTTCCACTTCATGTAACATACTTATTTTACCACATTTAAACCTATTTTTGATAAATTCTGGTATTTATGTTTTATTATTAAAATAACAAAAAAAGCATCACTGATTTTATAGATCAGTGACGCTTTGCTTTGTTTTTTATTAGTTTACTACGGCAATAATGCCTTCTTCATCGTCTAGTACAAGTTCAATTCCTGAAGCGAATGGATCGCGGTTTAGGAATTCGGAAATCCATAGGCGAACTGCAGCTATCAAACCCGCTTCGCTAACTACTTCAACTTGACCTCTAATGAATGATTCTGCTGAAAAGCCTTCATCATCATCGTATGCTAATTCAACTTCAACATCTTCTGGCATAACGTTTTTGTTACGAGCTTGGAAAAGACAGATTGCATTGATGATATCTTGTTCTGGAATAATTATCTGTTCCATGGGTTTGCTTCCTCTTTACGTTTTTTTGCTTTTATCATAGTGAATACTTTACGAACTAATGCAATTAATACGATAATCGCAAGGATATTTACTGCGAACCCTAAAATAGAACCAAGTGCTCCCATGTTACCAAATAGACCGCCGAATAATAATCCTGCTAATCCACCAAGCATAAGACCTTTCATAAGGCCGCCCTTCATGAAGCCACCGCCAGGCTTTGTAGCCGATGTTCCGTTATTTGTTTTTGTATCTTGTTTATCTTTTTGAATATTTGAATTAGTTGGTTGATTGTAGTTCTTGTTCGTATTGAAGCCTTTTTTACCTGATTTATACCCTTTTGCTTCAACTGTTGTTGCTTGGTCGTTGAACACAAAGCTTCCGACACTTGAGAATACAAGAGTGGCTGCAAATAAAGCTGCTACTAATTTTTTCAATGTATGACCCTCCGTCAATTTTGGTAGTTTTTTTTGGTGCTAACCCCACTGAACAGTGTATCATGCACTACTGGATATTTACACTGATATACGAGCGTTAGCCCATCTCATCAAAGATAATTATCATGACTTACTTTATATACGTTCGAAAGGAAAAAAGGTTTCAAAAAAATAAAGTAATTAATTTCTTTCTATCAAAGCACATTACTTCCTATTTATAAGACACATTTCAAGTATACGATTTTACTGCTTAGATTGTTTGAACACTAGGCCTTTCTCAACTTATTGTTTAGATACTAGTCCTTCAGGGTAAAGATTATATGTAAAACAAAATCGGAGGGATTCAAATGAAATTAAAATTAACAGTAGAAAACGCCGTACAAGCTTTGGAAGAAATCAAAAAGCTAGAGCTCCAAGGTCACTCACGAGATGATATATATGTATTCGCACACTTTAAAGAAAGATCTGATGATATTAATAAGGCTCTAGATACTGCGGAAGTTGGAATCAAAGAACTAGGTATCTTAAATAGTATGAAGAATATGTTCACTTCTCGTGGTGATGAACTACGCAATAAGATGGAGGCTGCTGGCTTAACAAAAGAAGAAGCTGCTAATGCGGAAGAGGAACTAGATCAAGGTAAATTAATCATTATAGCAAACTAATGAATATATAGATAACCCTCAATCACACTAGTGGTGATTGGGGGTTTTTTGAATTAATATTAAAGCTGGTCGTTCTTCAATGTTTCAACTAAGTATTTTACTTGAGAAATATAGGATTTCATATCTGTTGAAATAAACAATTTATCTTGTGATTTTCCTTTTATATTCCCTTTTCTCAAGAAAATTTGGGTGATTGGCATTGATAGGCTATAATATATAGAGAATTTAATTGTTGGAGAGGTTTTACATGAAAAAATTCATTTATGTCATCGTGTTCTTTTCGTTCTTCGATTTATTTACGCAACTGCCAGTCATGAGTACATTTGCTGAATCGCTTGGAGCATCGGCCTTTATAACAGGCTTGGCGGTAGGTATGTATTCATTGTCTAATACATTTGGTAACATCATTTCAGGGTTTTTAACGGATCGCGGAGGTCCATATAAAATCTTGATAGCGGGATTATTCACTACTGGTCTAGCTTTGTTGCTTTATATGTTCGCTGATGCACCAATCATGCTCTTAGTTGTTCGCTTTATCCACGGTTTAGTAGCAGGTTTAATCGTTCCAGCAGCATTTACTTTTTTAGCAAATGAAACTGAACAAGGAAAACGTGGTAAGAGTAGTGCCATATCAGGCGCATTTGTAGGTATTGCCGCCATTACCGGCCCTGCATTTAGTGGTATTTTAGCTAGTCGGACAAGCGTACCATTTGTTTTTAACATTACAGCTGCCTGCATGCTAGTACTCGCTTTTTTAGCCCTCTTTATCTTAAAAGCATCTCAAATAAAAAAAGATTCATCGACTAGTGTCCAAGTTCCAATTCGAGCTTTTTTCAAAAATGCAGGTACACTTAAAGCCTTTATAGGCGCATTTTTCCTTATGTTTTCTCAAGGAGCCATTGCTTATTTATTACCTTTAAAGGTACAAGAATTAGGTTTTGATTCTCGTCTGAGCGGAACTTTAATGAGTACATTTGGCATTGTTGCGGTTCTTGTATTCTTATTACCGACTAATAGAATTTTCGATAGAGTCAAGCCGATTAAAACATTAGCACTTGGTATTAGCTTGATGGGGTTAAGCCAACTATTAATTAGCCAAGCAGATTCAAGTACATTACTTTATATTGCTATGGCTTGTTATGGCTTTGGGTTCGCCTTCTTATTCCCTTCATTAAATTCGTTACTGATTGATTCGACAACTGTTGAGGTTCGAGGCAAGGCTTATGGTTACTTCTATGCGTTCTTCTCATTAGGAGTAGTTGTAGGATCTTCACTTTTAGGTTGGTTGTCACTTGGAATCACAGGCGGCTTTATTTTTACAGGAATCCTATTACTGGGCTTTGCTTGTGTTACATTATTAGATCGCAAAACTACTTTAGCTTGAGATTCTGCCAGAGATTTAAATATCTCTGGCTTTTTTTGTGGAGTTTGTTGCTGATTTTCATATTAATCTCAATATCAAAAACTCCCCTTTGCCCGAAGACAAAGAGGATTCCTTCTATATTATGTCAAACTTTTAGAGATGGACTTGAATACTTCAACCGATAAAATTTTTGTGTATTTTCATATAGCGTAGTAGAAACTTCTTCATTTGACAGCTGTTTAATCGAAGCAATCTTCTCAATAGAGGCTCTGATCATGATTGGATGTGTCATCTTACCAGAGAAAGTCCCTTTAAACGGCCAAGGTCCATCTGTTTCTACCATCATTTGCTCTAATGGATATTGATTTACGAGCTGCTGAATTTCTTTTTCATACAATACATCAGGTGTTATGGAGATGAAATATCCATTTGCAATCATCCGTTTGACTACTTGTACATCCCCTTTAAACCAATGAAAATGTGCTGCTGTTACATTATATTTTTCTAATAAATCACAAACTATGAGCGCATCTTCATAAACAGCGTGCAAAATAATAGGCTTATCCATTTCTGCTGCAAGTGCGATGAACTTTTCAAGTAAGTCGATATAGGGTTGATACAGGAGCTCTTTTTCTTGCTTCAAATAATAAGGGAGCCCCACTTCACCAATCGCAACCATCTCATCTCTATGTTCTCTTATCCATTCGAACAATTGAGCTTGCTCACTTTCTCCTAACAGTACTTGTTCTGGATGAAAGCCAAATGCAGGTAGGATGCGCTTATCATTTTGAGCTAATTTTAAATTGACCTTACTTGATGCTAAGTGAGTAGATACTGCGATTAGATGTGTCACATTAAATTGAGCCATTTCTTTTAAAATCATCTTTTGTTGCTCTTCATTGTATTGATCAAAATGGATATGAGCATCAATCATCAACTTCACTCACCTACCTCAATTTCATCCTTCAACAGATTGAAAAGTTTTTGTTTGAGCTGGAAGAATTCATTTGTATTTAAGAGGCTTTCCTCTCTCGGTCTTGCAAAGGGTACTTTTATCTCTTCTTTTATAGTAGCTGGGCGCTTCGTTAGTATATAAATTCGATCCGCTAAAAAGATTGCCTCTTCAATGCTATGAGTGACGAATAATATTGATTTTCGATTTTCTTCCCACACAGATAGAAGCCACTTTTGCATTTCAATTCTTGTAAATTCGTCTAACGCTGAAAATGGCTCATCTAGACATAATAAATTTTGTTTACTGAGTAACGCTCTTATAAAGGCTACGCGTTGCTTCATACCACCTGATAATTCAATTGGGTAGGATTTTTTAAACTCTCGTAACCCTACTTTTTCTAGCCATTCACTAGCTTCTTCATAATTTGGTTTACCTGATAATTCTTGCATAAGGACGACATTTTCAATGACGGTTCTCCATGGGAAAAGTGACGGTTGTTGAGGCATATAGCCGATTAAGCCTTTTTGTCCTTGAATAGTTTTGTCATTCAAAGAAATAGTTCCTTCATCTGGCGTAGCCATTCCGCCTATTAAATTAAAAATTGTGCTCTTGCCACTTCCTGAAGGTCCGAGTAATGCAACAAATTCTCCTTCTTCTACATGTATAGAAATATCATGCAAAACCTGAGTTGTACCAAAAGACTTTTCGATATGATCCATTTTAAGTAACATTGTATTCACCTCTCCAGTTTGCCTTTTATTACTATTCTTTCAACCACACGTAGCAAACCAAATACGATGACACTTAATAACATAATGGTGAAAATAGCGACAAACACACGATCTGTACGGAACGAGGACTGAGATAAAGTCATGTATACGCCAATCCCTTTTTTCGCACCTAGCCATTCAGAAATAACTGCCCCCATGACACTATAAGTAGCAGAGATTTTCAATCCTGAAAATAAGGACGGAAGTGAATGTGGCAATTCTAGCTTCCAAAATAATTGGCTTTTCGATGCCCCCGCCATTTCCATATAGTATTTGAGCTCAGGTGCGGTATTTTTAAAGCCATCTAATGCTGCTACCACGATTGGGAAAAAGCAGACTAAACCTATAATGATCAGTTTTGGTAATAAGCCAAAACCGAACCAAATAATTAGGAGCGGTGCTAAAACAATGATTGGAATATTTTGAGATAGAATAAATAACGGATAAACAAGTTTCTGCACTTTCGGCATCATATGTAGGGAGACCGCTATGATAAACCCAACTAAGCTTCCAATTGTAAGCCCTAATACTGCCAACTGAGTTGTTGATAAAATATCGGTTGAAAAAGTAGGAATCGCTTTAATTGCTTCTGAAAAGATAGCTGTAGGAGCTGGTAACAACCAACCCGGAACTTCTTTTAAGCGAACAATCAATTCCCAACAACATAAAATGAAAAGGAGCAGAAAAATCGCTCCTCCTTTTTCACGCATCCATTTCATTATCTGTATTTCTCCGTTAATGTACCTAGTTCGATACCAGTTGGTTGGTAAAGTATTTTCACTTGTGTAATGACGTTCACGCTACCTAGTTCAATCATCTTTTCATTCATTTTTTTGATAATTTCTAGTAGTTCAGAAAGTTCACCTTCCATTGTTGTTTCAAGTGGATGCACTTCATACTTCACACCAGCATCGTCGATAATTTTGATAGCTGCATCTACAAAAGGAATAACATCCTCGTAAGTTTTTGTTTTTGGAATAATTTGTACACTGATTAATGAATTAGCCATTTCTTTCTCCTCCTTATTGTGGTAAAAATTCGTTTGTGAACGCATTTTCAGGATCGAATTTACCCTCTAATACGTTATTTTCACTCATCCAATTTGCATAGTTTTTCCAAACTTCAAGCTTCTGCTCTCCCCATTGATTTGCATCATCTTGGTATTTGTCAGCTAGCCATTGTTGGCTTTTCTTAACTAACTCTGCATCTAATTCTGGGGCCGCTTCTAGTAAAATATCTGCAGCAGCTTCTGGGTCTTTTATAGCGAATTCATACCCTTGTGAAGTTGCTTTAGTGAATGCTTTCACTGTTTCGGGATTACTTTGGATCATTTTTTCGTTAGTTGTTAGAACTGGAGTATAGTAATCTAGCTTGTCACTATAGTCTGTTAAATAAAGCATATTTATTTTATCTCCTCGCAGTTCCGCTTCGACACCTGTCCATGCATAGTAAATCCATGCAAAATCTACATCTTTTTTGACCATTGTAAAGAAGTCTGCATCTCCAGCATTAATAATGTCTAGCTTCTTACTATCCGCGTTTTCAATTTTCATAAGAGAATCAAGCACAGCTTTTTCTATTGGAGAACCCCATCCTCCGTATGTTTTACCTTCGAAATCTTTTGGTGAATTAATATTTTTGTCTATTGGGGACGCAAAGCCCGATGTATTGTGTTGAATAATCGCTGCAATTGATACTAGTGGAACTCCTTGGACTCTTGCTTGCGTAATCGATTCTTGCGCCGTAATACCAAATTCGGCTTTTCCTGAAGCTACTAGTTGGTCTGCTCCTGTTTCGCCTGGTCGAATGATTTCTACATCCAAGCCTTGCTCTTTAAAAAATCCTTTTTCTTTTGCTACATACAAACCAGTATGATTTGTATTTGGCGTCCAATCTAAAACGACGGTTACTTTTTTTAATGCGTTTTCCGAGTCATTATCATTTCCTTTTGACTCATTTGATTGGCAGCCTACTAAAGCCAATAATGCTACAAGCAGCATACATTTTTTCATTTCCCTTGCCTCCATCTATATTATTTTGACAAGTTCCATGCAAAAAGAAAAACGCCCGGAACTATTCCGGACGTTAACATACACTCTAAAATTCAATGATACTCGAGATTTTAGCTGATGTTCCCTCCGCTGGTGTTAACCAGATCAGGTTCTAAGGGTCAGCATCTATCGGATACATTCTCAGCTGGCAACACCAGCCCCCCCACATTCTTGCACATATGAACTTTTCTCACCTATTATATCAAAAAAACAAAAGATTCCAACATTTATTTGGAAATGATTGTTTTTGGGGTTTTGGAATTTGGTGCTTTTGCTTGGGATTATTGTGTTGAGTTGGTGGTTTGTTGTGGTAACTTTGGTGTTTGTTGCGCTAACTTTGGTGTTTGTTGCGCTATCTCCGGCGTTTGTTGCGTTAACTCGAGTGTTTGTTGCGTTATCTTCGTTGTTTGTTGCGCTAACTCGAGTGTTTGTTATTTAGCAGAATATTCACGTCCTTAGTACCCACTTATCGCTAACTACTAATCCAAAAAAACAGATTATTTCGCTGGCAAATCTTCACCGAAAATCGATACAGTTTGGCGGTCTGGAACAAATTTTTGTCCATTCCATTTCAATATTGTTTCCACATAACCTAATCCATCCGCATGGTATCTACCCGCGATTTCTTGGTACGCCAAAAATTCGTAGTTGCCGTCCCTTGCATAATCAATAGGATAGAATCCGCTAATTGGATCCACCCATCCTTGGATTGGTGCTTTAAGCGTGCCGTCTATATTATAAATTTCAGATAAATAATCTTTACCTTTATAAGTTAGATCTAAGATATACTTTTTCGCTGGATAGGAGCTAGTAACACTAACTTTGTAATTATCCATATAATTAACTTCATATTTTGAGAGTTCATTATAGGCATCTGTGTCAAACACTTGGCGCATTTCTCCATTCACATATGTAAATATATATGCGAATATGATGCCGCCACTTCCACCTGAGTCTATGACAACTAATATGTCTTCTACATGATTTCCTGTATAATCTCCGAGCGATATTGTGGGATTATAACCTGCATTTTCTTTTAACGGGATTTGTTCATAAAAATTCGTTTTTTCATTAAAAACAACTAAAGTAATATTTTTTAAATACGGACTTCCTTCAGTTTTCTCAGCAGTTAGAAGAATTGTATCAATTAAACCATCTCCCGTAACATCGCCTCTTTTTTTATCGATGACTGTTTGAGCGACCACTTGATGTTGCTTCAACTTATTTAAAATTTGTCTTCTTTTTTCTAATAGGGTTTCTTTAGATGGGTATGGTGAATTAAACGACAGCGTTTTATCAATTGAAATAAGTGCCTGTTCTAAATCTCCCGCCTTCATTTGAGCATCCGATAAATAGTACCAATAAAAAGGATAATCATTATTCTTCAATAGATTCTTATAGTACGCTTCTACTTTTTTAAAATAATATGGGTACACATCCTTTGCTTTTACAAGTCTCATGCCATTAAAACGATAGACGGCTATTTTATAGGCATCACCCGTATCGTGAATCCAAATAGCTAGCTCATATTTTCCGTCTGAATTTTGGGTACTCGGCATATTTTCAACTTCCAATTTACTATAGACCATATTATTCGTTGGTATATGAATAAAACCTTTGTTTGTCCATTGCAGTAGATCTAACTTCGACCATATACTACCTATTTGCCAACCTACAATTAAAGTATTTATATTTTTGTTAACTAATGGTACAGCTACTAAATTCGTTATTCCATATCCGCTTCCTTTAATGTCTGCTATCGGAACCCATTCATTATGGATATTTTTTAATATCTTAATATAATTTTGACCTTGATTGTTGTACGCTCCGATTATCTCTTCAATATGATCTCCATCTATATCTGCTAGCAGTATTGCTGGCCTTTTTTCCGGATGTTGTAATTGTAAAATGGTTGCCGTTGATGGTAAAAATCTCATCAGTACATCTGCATATTCTTTCAATATTCCCCCACCCTTCAATCAATTATATGCGGGCTTCTGTTAGATAATTTGCATCCCCATTGCACTTCTAAAGTGTTTACCTCTGAGACATAATAATATCCCCTGACTCAATCGAATCAGGGGATGCTTGATAGTCATATTAAATATATGTGAAATCTATGTGTGACTATACTCGTTCTAATTTATTACCAACGGTGCCCTTGGTGCCATGGATGCCATGGATGCCATGGACCCCATTGATTCCAAGGATTCCACGGTTGCCATTGATTCCATTGATTCCATTGCTGTCCTGGGAACCAGTTTTGGCCGTGGTGCCAGTCGTTACCTTGATTCCAATGCTGTCCCCGCCAAAAATTAGAACTTTCGCGTTGCCACTGTCCTCCATGAAAAGGTTGAACCATTCAATTTCACTCCTTTTTCTTTTCATTCTTTGTAGGATATGTATGAGAGTACAAAATGGTCCAAAATAGTGATTAAAAAACAGTGTTTCTCTTTAATTTTCCCTTCTTTTTATGTTCCTGTAGAATGCCATTGCTAAAAAGCATATGCATTTTTCGTTTAGACGTTAGAAACCCCCTTCTCAAAAGAGATAGGGGGTTCATTACTCAATAGCGTTTATTTCTCAACATTGATATATAGCTTACCTTTCGCTTCTTGACGCGTTTCGTTTTTGAAATTATCAACAGCTTTTACTTCAATTACTGCTCCTTTAGCTACTGTTCCTGATGGTACTGTCCAATAGCCTACGTAATGACCGTCTGCTTGTTCTGACATAGGTAGCTCAGTCGCATTTTGAACTTGTCCATTAACGTTTGTTAGTGGCATGTGGATGACGAAAGTAGCTTTCAATCCAGCTGCACTATCAAATTCAATTTTAACACTTTTGCCTGTTTTCAGATTAAGGTCTTCTACTGGTGTTAAGTTTTCAATGACAGGTGCATCGTAATTTGCTGTGATGCTAATTTTCTTAGTTACTTTGTTATTTGCTTTATCGCTAGCTACTACTTTGATTTCATTTACACCATTGTCGAGAAGAATACGTTTTGAATATTTCCCATTGACCACAGGTGCGTCTTTTCCATTTACACGGACCCAATCTAGGTTTGAATCTTTAACAGTACCTTCAACTGTTACTGACTCACGGTTTGTTTTATCCCCGTCAAGCGGACTTTCGATTTTCAGTTCGGGTTTCATCGTGTCTAATACAACATTAACTGCTTCAGATTCCCCTATTACTCGATTATCAAGAGTTGCTACTGCTACGAATTCATTTGAACCCTCTGATAATTTAGCATCAATTGAGAATTTACCATCTGCTCCAACGACTGCAGATCCAACTTCTTGATCATTTTGTTTTAATTTAATCTTTGTCGTTGGTGATGCTGTTCCTTCGATTTTTGTTGATGCTTGATTTGTTACAGATTTTGATGCTGGTGAAGTGATCACTGGACCCTGTACTTCATAACTTACACGGGCACGAATCATATAGTTTCCTTCTTCAGCTGGTGATGGTGACCAAGCATCGGAAACACTTTGATAGCTTCGTCTTGCATTTTTTCCACTTTCGTCTGTTGCAAGACCTGGTGCTTTTGTACCAGCAAACGTTTGACGATATACCATGTAGAAATCGCCTTTTACAATAATATTGTGATCACTTAAATCAACAACTGTCCATTCACCATTACGTAGAGCTGTCGCATCAATCGGACCTGCAAGTTTCTTACCAGGCGATCCATCGGCTCCAGTCG
The DNA here is from genome assembly GCF_057838945.1 of Viridibacillus sp. KH_047. Lineage (NCBI taxonomy): Bacteria > Bacillati > Bacillota > Bacilli > Caryophanales > Caryophanaceae > Viridibacillus > Viridibacillus sp. KH_047. Next base: position 3,599,204 of record NZ_CM174479.1, read on the forward strand.
CGTCCCACACTTCAACTGCGAATGCAGTACCACCTGGAACTGGAAATTCAGTGTCCCAGAATCGGAATACGCCATCCGTTACAATGCCGTTTTCCTTTCCTTCAGGAAGAGACATTTTCACTGCCCAAGCGTTTCCTGCTGCATTAAATGCACGTGCATTTTCAGGAGTACCATCATCATACCCAATTTCGCCACCTGGGTAAGTGTAGAATGGTTTTAACTCAATATTTTGTGTCGTAGCTTGTTGGCCGATTTTAATAGTTGTTTCTTGGCTATAGTAGCCACGAGCAATTACTTTTAATGTGTAGTCGCCTTCATATGCAGTCAATGAATAGTTACCTTTTGCATCTGTAGTAACAGGCGTAATATTCGCATCTTCAACTAATAAGATAGTTGCCCCTGCTACGCCTTCTCCTGTTGATTTGTCAGTGATTTTACCACTCACTGTATTTTGTGCTACTTCATTCAATGTGAAGTTTGCAGTTGCCATGCCATCTGCTTCAATCGAAACAGATTGCTGTTTAGATGTAAACCCGTAGGCTTCTGCTTTCGCAGTGAATGTTCCGGCACCATGTGTTAATGAATATGAACCATCAGCAGGATTTGAATACACTGAACGGCCAGATTCAAGAATACTTACTTGAGCACCTAGCGGTAAAAGTGTTGGATTCACAACAGCTTCTTCTACTGGTGTTTTCTCTTTTGCAGGCATTACAGGTCGAATAGTCTTCGGATCAATCCACTCTTTCTTAGCATTTTTATCTGGATCCATTCCTACATTACCTTTGTTGCTGCTGTTTTTATCATTAGTATTATTAGATTTATTGCCATTCACGTCTTTATTTTTATTCTTGTCTTTAGATACTTTACCTGTTTGTGAGACATCCACTAACCCGATATCATCAATATACCAACCTTCTTTATTAATACTTGAGTCAGAGAATGCATTAAAACCAATATAGATGCGTTGACCTGCATAAGCTGATAAGTCAACTTCTGCATTTTTCCAACCGTTTGAAGCACCTTGAACCTTCATTACTTGTGTCCACTCTTCTCTATCCGTCGAGACAAAGACATGACCATAATCCCATGCTCTACCCGATGTAGATTCCTCGAAGTTATGCCATTGTTTAAACTGTAAATAAGAGTGTCCTTGTGGTAAATCAACTGGAGGCATCACGAGTGTTGCGTTCATTTGGCCGTCATAGTTACCAGCTAACTTTGTAGCATACACTTTGTCACCAGATGCCGCTTTTCCTGGACCTGACGTTGGTGCTCCCCACTCCCAGCTGTTTTTATTGCCAAACGATGTCCAGCCAGTAGGTTGTTTTTCTAGGTTTTCAAAGTATCCTACTGTGATGCCAGGTTTTACTTGCACTACATATTCTTCACTATTCACTTCGTTATTACCGAAGTCATTGACTGTCCATTTGTACTTGAATGAATCTCCTTTAATCGCTTCACCTGGAATCGTCACACCGAACTCCCCTGATTTATAATCGCCTGATTTATGAGTTGCGGTAATTGCTTTCCAAGCGCCATTAGCGTCTTTGTAATTAAAGATAACAGATGAAATACTTATGTTATCTGTTACTGAAGCTGTCAAATCTAAATCCATCCCTGCAAATACTTCAACAGGACTGTTATGTTTTAGTACTGGAGCTTCATTGTCATCACCTTGTTTTGTCACTTGACCTTTTAACTTACCTAGGCCAGTAATTATTGAAGAAACTGCTGCCTGAGCATCTACTAATCCATAACCATAGCCATGGTTTGGTGTTTGTGGATATTCAGAGTCAGTTAATGGAATTGCTGTATCAAGTAGAATTTGTTCCATTTCATCAACTGTTAAGTTTGCATTTACTTGACGAAGAAGAGCTAATACCCCTGATACTGCTGGGCCAGCCATCGATGTTCCATTCCAGCCACCTTCATAGCCACTTCCTGGAACAGTTGATCGGATGTTCACACCAGGAGCTGAAATGTCTGGCTTGATTTGATCATATGGTGATGGTCCACGAAGTGAGAAACCGCCTACTTTGTTATTAATATCAGTTGCCCCAGTTGCAAACGCCTCTGGGTAATTGGCTGGTGCAGCAACAGACCCCGGTCCACCTGGATTTGTTGGCGTTGTGTTACCTGCCGAAAATTCAGGGAAAATTTCTGCAGCACGCCAATTGAGCACTACGTCTCGGTACCATTCATCAAGACCTGGACCTCCACCCCAAGAGTTATTCACAATATCTGGAGCCATATCAACTCGTGCATTTCCATTGGCATCAGTTGGCGCTAAAATCCATTGTGCAGCTGCTAATAGATCTTCATCTGTACCACCTTGTGATGTAAATGCTTTGACAGCAATATATTTTGCGCCAGGTGCAACCCCAACTTGGTTAGAGCCATCTGGTTCACTACCAACCATTGTTCCTGAAACGTGTGTACCATGTCCAATATCATCATACGGAGTGGTACGCCCTACAGTCGCATCAAACCAGTTGAAGTCATGAGAAACTTGTCCAGTAGATGCATTGAAACCACGATATTTTTGCTTTAATGCTGGGTGATCCCATTGCACACCCGTATCAATACTTGCTACCACTGTTCCTGTTCCATCAATCCCTTTCGCCCAAACTTGAGGAGCTTTAACACGTTCAACGTTCCACTCAACATTTGCAGTTTTTGATTTGGGTGCAGGTGTCTCTTTTGTCTTTGTCGTAAATAATTGACGTTTTTCATTTGGTAATACTTTTTCTACTTCTGCAAATGTCGCCACTTTTTCAGCAATCTCTTTTGTTGCAGTAACAGCCATCCCATTGACGATGTAATAAGATGTGATGTCTTTTGCATTTCCTTTTTTCTCTTCTTGTTCAAGGAATTCTTTGACTGTTTCTTGTGATTCAAGTGAAGTTGCCTTCAAATCAGATACAACTGCAGATCGTTGAGCGAGCTTAGCTTGATGGGCTGTCATTTTATCTGCTTTTGCATTTTTCTTAGCTTCAGTAGCTACCTTATTTGCAGCAGATTTTTCCTTAAATTTGATAAGGAATGTTACTTTTTCATCATCTTTAAAATTATTGAGTAATCGATCGCTTAGCTTGTCTTTCACGAGAGCAGTGTTTGAACTTGAATCTCTGAAAGATTGATGCAGCTTATCAGTCGTTTTCGCACTAGCAACATTTGGAGCGACTAAAGAAAATGCCATGAGTACAGATGCAGCGATGCTAAATGCTTTGACAGAACTACTTTTTTCCCTCATCTTCATTCCCCCTGTAATTTTATAAAGATATTTGTTCTTTGCTAGAAGCTGATAGCCTTTTTAAGTCACCCAAAAAAGACCAAAGAAAAACACCTTTGCCTCCTTTCCCAAACAGATATTTAGGTAAACAGAATCAATGGTGCCAAATATCAATCTCTAGTTGTAACTACAACTATATAAGATTACAATTCAAATTTTTGTCAGTTTTTATCGATTTTTTTCTCCATTTTTACAAATAATAGTAATTTACTATAGAGTTACAGGTCTTAAGTCTCTAAAAGTTCATCTTGATGCATTGAAGCTATTCATAATAAATACGTAGAAAAGTTGATATAACAATATTTATAAGGTTTAATTGTATTTTTGTTAAATTTATAAGATTTTCAATTTTATTGAAAAATACCTAAATACACCTACAAAATTAAAAAGAGGGTAATTTGACTATCAACTTTCAAAATTATTGAATAGTACTAAAAGATTATTCACATTTTTAAATTCAAATTCTTTTTACCTTAAATACATTTTACATAAACACTTGAAAACAAAGAGTTTTCAGATGTTTTTCATCTTAATTTCCAAGGTCTTTTTTTGCTTATTTTCATATTTATTAAAAATTGAAATATCAAATTAAGCATTGCATTTTCAAAGGACTAATATCCTACCCTCAATAAAATGAAAGGATAACCTCTAAAACAAGCAATCCTATTTTTCTATCTAGGAATGCTAAAAAAAGATATAAGAACTCATTCAAGATTTATATACAGATCATTTCTATGAAAGGTTTTAAAAAAAAAATTAGGTTAATGTTAATGCAATAAAAAATCTCCTAAATTTTAATTTAGGAGATTCATTTTATTAATGATTACTTCACATTAACATTAATTTGTTGAGATCCTTTTCCAGTTTCCTTCAATTGTTGTTATCTTGATAAACAATAGGGCCGTTTTCAACTATAACTATTTTTAAAATCGAAATCGACAGAATTTTACGAATGTTAATGTTTTTTATGTTATTTGACCCTTAACAGGAAGCGGGATGTATAGGTTTATTGCCTAAATACGATGATTTTTGAGGGAAACGCAACAATTATTATTCTACAACCATAAATATTCGCAATATTATGACTACTATTACAATAACAATCCAAATTAATTATTAGCAGAATATTCACGTCTTTTTATAAGTAAATTCCAGCTCTGACGCTGATTTGAGGTCGCTTAATATCTCTATTTTTATGAGTTAAAATCCCATTTTTGATGTCAATTCAACTCGAAATACCAACGAAAAGCTGACAATTCAGAAAAATGTTTCGACAAATTATAATGGTATATACAAATGTGGATAACTTTATACACATTATACACACTGCCGCTTCTATATTTCACCAATATATCCATAAGTTAATAACAAATTATCCACTAAAACCTGTGGATAAAGGGGTGGTTGTCTTGAACAAAGCAATTTGCTACATTAATTATAGCAAAGTTAACTATCAATATATTCCACCTTGTTTTGATTTAGAACTCGACTCACAAAAATATGGAGGTGAACTAATTCGTGAGTAAATTATCAGACGATTTACTGATTAAAGCTTATGTTACGGCAACTACTAGCATGTTAAATCCAGATTTTATTAACCTATTAAAAGTTGAAATTATGCGTCGCTCTCTAATTAAAAAAGTCCCGTGTTAAACTGATCCAGCATTTATATAAAAATGCAGCATTAACTTTTCTTGTTCTTGATAGTCATCTCAATATAAATAGCTATTTATTTCTTCGTTTGAACACCAAATTAAATTAGAGATCTTTTTGATGATTGTCATGTATTTCATCTTGTAGATGTATATAGTGCGTTATATTAACCTGTCTCCCATTATTGATAGTTTATCTGCTAATTATTCGTGTTGTTAAATGAAGATACCATTTTCGATTAATATACTTCATAAAAAGTGAAAGCACGATGAATGGTATTAACTTGAATAACATATTTAGAAAATAATAGATTCGGCTTATATAGTCTTGAAGGTGTGATGTTATACAATCACGCCTTTACTAATACTTGCTTATGAACATAAAAAAAACGTCAGAATTGTTTTAATAACAGCTTCTGACGTGCCTACTATTTAGTATTATATTATTCTAGTCCTTCGCTAATCCATCCTCGAAATCAGCTGAATCTGCTATTTTTTCCTTTCTAAAGAAGTAACCAATAACAGCCCCAATGATCCCTGTAATAATCCAACCTGCTCCACTTGTAAACAATGGAATAAAATTAAATGTATTATTAAGTGTCTCTACTCCTAGATTTGCCTCTTTTAGTGCATCTATAACTGCTATAAAACCAACTCCGATGATTGTTCCTACATATACAGATTTTGCACCTTTAAAGAACGAATCCGTGAAGATAAGGATAATCAATGCAATCGCGATTGGATACAGTAACATTAAAATAGGTGATGCCATTGTTAAGATCTTCGATAAACCAAAGTTTGTAATGATTAAGCTCCCAATCGCGAAAACGATCAACCATTTTTTATAAGAAATTGATGGAATAATACGTTCAAAATACTCTGCTACAGCTGCTAAACACGCAACATTTGTTGTAATACCTGTAAGGAAAATGACAATTCCTATTAAATAAATACCAATTGGGCCAAACAACGCTTTGGAAGCTAATGCAATTAATTCTCCACCGTTATCCAAATAACCAATTGCATCAACACTAGATGCTCCAATCCATGACATTGACACTTGCAGCAACACTAAACCAATTATTGTAATGAACCCCGCCTGTATAAAAACCTTTGAAACTGATTTCTTAGACTTAATACCAAGACTATCAATTGATTTGATAAAGATTCCACCGAATACGAATGCTGCTAATACATCCATTGTATAATACCCTTGTGTAAACCCTTTCAAAAATGCTGCTCCTGTTGTTTCATACCCCATAGTTGGAACAGGTGCATGAATAGAACCTAGTGGAGTAAAGATTGATTTACCTACGATAATAACTAATAATACAGCGAAAATTGGAGTAATTAGCTTTCCTAATCGATCTACAAATTTAGTCGTTTCCCATGATAGAAAAATAGTTAAAACAATGAAGAAAGTAGAGAACAAAAGTAAGTACAATCCATGTTGATCAGTATTTGTGATTAATTGTTTAATACCGATTTCATATACAACTGAAGTTGTCCGTGGAATTACATAAATAGGCCCCAATGTTAAAAATAAAAGTACTGAGAAGATTATTGCAAATTTTGGTGATACACGTCCTGCTAACTTCTCAACAGTTCCTCCACCTTTTGTTAAAGCAATGATGGCTAATAATACTAGCCCTACCCCAGTAATTAAAAACCCTGCCATAGCGATTGGCGTGTTTGTACCAGCTTGCTGACCAACGATTGGCGCAAATATGACATTCCCAGCCCCTAAGAACATTGCAAATAACATGAAACCGATTGCTACAATTTGAAAAATTGATAAATCCTTTTTCATAATACACTCCCCTTTGTTAATTCCTCATAATGAGATGACTATCTTAAATGGCAAATCCTTCAGCGTAAATATCAGCTTCCTGTAAAACAAATTTATGCTCACCAGTTATCCAAGCAGCCCCTTTTAATGCTGGTATGATGGCATCAAATTCTCCTACTCTAGTTTTCCCCAATACGCTTCCTTCAAATTTAGAACCAATGATACTCTCTTGAATAATTGATGTTCCTGGCTCTAACTCAAGTGAAGCCATTTTCGCACAAGTACCTGTCCCACACGGTGAACGGTCAATTTGTCCATCTCCGAAGACTACGACATTTTTGTAATGCTCCTCTGATACTTTACTTGATATTTCAATTAGGTCGACGGTATTAATACCAGGTATAGTAGGATGTTGAATCTCAATATTTTCATTGATAAAATTTCTTGCCTCTGTTGCAATTTCCAAAATCTGTTGTTTATTAATCAAGTCTATCTCTAATTGCAAATCAACTGCATTTATTATTCCAAAAAAACTTCCACCAAATGCTATGTCCACTGAAACTTTACCAATATTTTTTAAATCTATTTCAATTTCTTTATGTAATAAAAATGCCGGTACATTTGTAAATTCAACATTTTCGACACTATCGCCTTTAAAAGTAGCTCTACACTCAATAATCCCAGAAGGAGCATCAATATAAATAAGCTCTTTTTTCGGTATAATTCCTTTACTCAGACACATTGTAACTGTACCAATTGTTCCATGACCACACATGTTCAAATATGAACCACTATCCATAAATATTATACCGATATCGCATTTCGGATTCGTAGGCTCTGTAATGATCGAACCGAACATGTCTTTATGGCCTCTTGGTTCGTTCATCAATAATTTTCTTAAATGATCATAGTTGTCTTTCACGTACTCCTTTTTTTCCATCATCGTTTCCCCAACGATTTCTGGAAAACCATTGACAACAATTCGCGTTGCTTCCCCCATCGTATGCGTATCTACTGTCTCTAAACTCATGATGTATTCGCCCATAATAATCCCCCTAAAAAAACAATTTTACATAAAAATCAAATTCATAGTTAGTTAATTACAATCTTATTTATCTTAGCCAGCGTATTACTTATTACTGCCCATCGTCATATAAAGTTTGAATTACTGTTTAATTTTTAAATGATAATTAGTTTGAAATTTTGACTCTAATAATTTATCAAAACTTAAACATAGTAACAGTTTTACACCCAAAAACATTGATGTGACGGCTCTCAGATTAAAAAACTAACTCGTTCTAAAAACATATACTATTTAGTTAGTTTTGAAAAGTCTTATTTTTTAATAAAATTCTAAATGAGTCTAAAATTATCTATCTAGAACCGTTATTTTCTAACTGTTTCAGTGCTGAAAATTCACTTAAATTATTTCTTTCGAAAAATTTCTTTTAAAAGAAAACTCTTGCAATTTGAAATTTTATGATATAATCGCTTGGAATTTAGTTCACAAATGATGGGGAGAGATTTTTTATGATATTAAGAGACTTTTTTATGTATTTATCCGAGAATCGCACACTAAATGCAGCCGCTCAAAGATACGGTTTAAAGATGGGTGCACAAAGCGTAGTAGCCGGTACTAATATTCAAGAAACGATTGATAGTATTAAAGAATTAAACAAGCATGGTATTGCTTGTACAGTTGATAACTTAGGTGAATTTGTTTTTGAAAAATCAGAAGCTATCGCTGCTAAAAAACAAATTTTAGAATTAATTCAAGCGATTCACGATCATGGGGTAGATGCTCATATCTCTTTAAAACCTTCTCAATTAGGCTTAGATATTGATCGTGACTTCTGTTATGAAAATTTAAAAGAAATTGTTGCCCTAGCAGACAAATTCGATATTTTCGTTAACTTCGACATGGAAGATTATGATCGTTTACATCCTTCTTTCGAATTGATGGAGCAACTGAATACTGAGCATCAAAATATCGGTACAGTTATTCAAGCATACTTCCATGAATCTGATGAAAATATCGAAAAGTATAAAAACTACCGTTTGCGTATCGTAAAAGGTGCTTATAAAGAACCAGCTAATATTGCTTACCAAGATAAAGCTGAAATCGATGCAAAATATATTAAATTGATCGAGTATCACTTACTACATGGTAAATTCACTTCAATCGCAACACATGATCACCGTGTCATTAACCATGTAAAACAATTTGTTAAAACAAATAATATTCCAAACGACAAATTTGAGTTCCAAATGCTTTATGGTTTCCGTAAAGATATGCAACTTCAATTAGCAAAAGAAGGTTACAACTTCTGTACTTATGTACCATTTGGTCGTGATTGGTATGGATACTTCATGCGTCGTTTAGCGGAGCGTCCACAAAACTTAACACTTGTTACTAAACAAGTTTTCAATAAAAAAACTAACACTGCGATTGGCTTAGCTGCTTCAGCATTCATAGTTGGTCGTCTATCTAAACGCAAATAAAAAAAGATCCCGCTCAAAAGGCGGGATCTTTTATTTTTTCTCTTCAGCATCTTTCATTCTTTTCATGCGATATTGTAAACTTTGTCTTTTCAGCCCCAGCTCTTTTGCAGTTTTTGAGACATTCCCCCCAAAGAATTCAAGTGCTTTAACCACATAATAGTCTTCTACTTCACGGATATATTGTTCGAGTGGACGGAGATCCTTGGCCGTTTGAACGATAAACAAATCACTTTGTGCATTATTTTCCTGACGATGTATATCTTGCACCTTCCATCGGAAATATGCTGGTAACATCTCATAAGTAATACTTTCCTCAGTAGTGATAAGAGATGCTATTTCGTCTAATAACACTTCTAATTCCTTCAAGTTTCCAGGCCAATCATAAGACAAAAATATTTCTTCAACTTCTAGTGCAAGACCTTTCACGAAAGAACCGTAGTCTTGTCGATGTCTCGAAAAGTAATCATTCACAAAGGGCATAATATCTTCTTTTCGTTCTCTGATTGATGGAACACGGATTGTAAGGGATGAGAAGAAAAAGTATAGACTTTTCGATAGCTTACCATCACTTATTAGTTCAATTGGGTCGCCGCCAATACTAGCGATAAAGACGTGATTTTTTGTTTCATGGATTTTCATCAACTCTACGATTCTTTCCTGAGCTGACATCGATAAATATTCTATTCGTTCACCGAAAAACGTAATGTTATGATGCTCAGTTATATATTTTTCTAGCTGTGCAATTACTGCTTCCTCGTCTCTTCTACAAATGAGAGTTATAAATTGTTCGTTGGGTATAGAAAGTGAGTGGTGGATTCCTTCAGCGATCATATCTTTCCCAGTTCCTGATTCCCCGATAAGCATGACCGAAATGCGACTAGTCGCAGCTATTTTTGCAGTTGAAATTACATTCTTCATCGATGCTGAAACAGCTGTAATTGTTTCAAACGTTAATGGCTGTCCATAACGGCGAAGTGGTTGATACATCATGAATTCTTGTGTAGAAATATCTCTCGCAAATTCTACTGCCCCAAGGATTCTCCCTTCTTTTTCAATTGGCAAAATATTATTGATTGTCGTAATCTCCTGCCCTTTTCGATTCCAAAAAGTTTTTTTATGATTTCGAATCGGTTGACCTTTATGTAACACTTGTAGCAATAGACTCTCTTCAGATTCAAAATTAATAATTTCCCTTGCAGAGCGCTTTTTAACCTCGTCATCTGTTATACCCTCAAGCTCTTTCATTTTTTTATTATAGATTACTGGCATTCCGTTAGCATCGATTGCACTAATGCCGATATCACTCATTTCCGTAATAAATTCATACAATTGAAGAAGACCATTTAATCCCAATTTTATATACCCCTTTAAGTTTTTTATAATTTTTTGAATATTTTTATTGTAATATGCCAAATGATGTTGCATTATTATATATATACTTTTCAGAAAAGTGCAAACTCACTTTGCACCTTACAACTTAGGGGGAGAAAAAATAATGATTCCATACAAACATGAACCATTTACAGATTTCACTTCAAACGAGCATGCAGATGCATATCAAACTGCATTAAAACAAGTTAAAGAACAATTAGGACAAGAATATCCTTTAATCATAAACGGTGAAAAAGTAACAACTGAGCAAAAAATCTCATCTTACAATCCTGCTAAGAAATCAGAATTAGTTGGTGTTGTATCAAAAGCTGATCAAGAATTAGCTGAAAAAGCAATGCAAGCGGCACATACTGCCTTTGGGGAATGGCAATATACGCCGGCCGAAGTAAGAGCTGATATTTTGTTTAAAGCAGCTGCAATCATCCGCCGTCGTAAACATGAATTCTCTGCTTGGTTAACATTCGAAGCTGGTAAACCATGGAACGAGGCTGATGCTGATACTGCAGAAGCAATCGATTTCCTTGAATATTACGGTCGTCAAATGTTAGCGATTAAAGATGGTCAACCAGTTGAAAGCCGCGTTGGCGAATTTAACCGTTATGACTACATTCCATTAGGTGTTGGTGTCATCATCTCTCCTTGGAACTTCCCATTTGCAATCATGGCTGGTACTACTGTAGCAGCAGTTGTAACTGGTAACACTGTACTTTTAAAACCTGCTTCAACTACACCTGTTGTTGCTTACAAATTCATGGAAGTATTAGAGGAAGCTGGACTTCCAGCGGGCGTTGTTAACTACATCCCAGGTTCTGGCGCTGAAGTTGGCGATTATTTAGTAGATCACAAGTATACTCGTTTCATCAGTTTCACTGGTTCTCGTGATGTTGGTCTTCGTATTAATCAACGCGCTTCTGTTGTAAACGAAGGTCAAATTTGGATTAAACGTGTTATCGCTGAAATGGGTGGTAAAGATACGATTGTAGTAGATAAAGAGGCTGATTTAGAATTAGCTGCTCAATCTATCGTTAAATCTGCATTCGGCTTTAGTGGTCAAAAATGTTCAGCATGTTCACGTGTTGTAATTGTGGATGAAGTTTATGATGAAGTAGTCGCACGTGTAGAGGAATTAACAAAAGCATTACAAGTCGGTAATCCAGAAGATCCTACTAACTATACTGGACCAGTTATTGATGAAGCAGCATTCAATAAAATTACTAGCTACATCGAAATTGGTAAAGAAGAAGGTCGCTTAATCGCTGGCGGTACTGCTGACCAATCAGAAGGCTATTTCGTTCAACCAACAGTATTTGCAGATGTATCTCCTGAAGCACGCATTATGAAAGAAGAAATCTTCGGACCAGTTGTAGCTATTTCTAAAGCTTCTAATTTCGAAGAAGCAATCGCAATTGCTAATGATACTGAATATGGTTTAACTGGAGCTGTTATTTCAAAAAATCGTACTAACATCGAATACGCACGTCAACGCTTCCATGTTGGTAATTTATACTTCAACCGTGGCTGTACTGGCGCTATCGTAGGATACCAACCATTCGGTGGCTTCAATATGTCAGGTACAGATTCAAAAGCTGGTGGCCCTGATTATTTACAGCTTCATATGCAAGCAAAAACAACATCAGAAACACTATAATTTTTTCTACATTATAATAGAAGAAACTCTACTATTTTTACGCTCGACGTGTGATAATTCATGCGTCGGGTTTTTGTTTTACACATTTTAAATGCAAAAAGAATAGTTGAATTAATGGCATTTCCACTTGTACAAAACACTTTTATTTTCACTAATTTAAATTCGAAATTAAATGGATTATCAAATGTATATGTATGTAGATTATCATACATATGTCAAATTGTTTAGAACACTCTAATTGTTCAATTTATATTGACAATTCTATTTCTAGCTGATATGCTATAAAACATATCCAAATTCGATGAAGAGAATAAGTACGAATGGATTCTTAATCTATAGAGAGTCGACGCTTGCTGAAAGTCGATGTTTAAGTCCTTTTCTGAAATCATCTCCGAGAAGCAAAATTGAACCTGATGTAAATTTTGCCGGCAAATCCTCCGTTACCTTAGGATCACGTATGATAGTACGGTGGCTGAGTGCTGGATTTTTTGTGAACACAAAATTCCGGAATTAGGGTGGTATCGCGAGTAATCTCGTCCCTTTTTATAGGGGCGAGTTTTTTTGTGCCTATTTTCACTGAATATGGATTACTATTTTAGAGGAGTGAATGAAATGAAAAAATCAACAACTTTATTTATTGGACTAATGTTATTCTCAATGTTCTTTGGAGCCGGTAATCTTATTTTCCCACCGTTTTTAGGCGCTAATGCAGGGACAAACTTTCCACTCGCTATTACTGGATTTATCGTAACTGCAGTTGGTCTCCCTCTACTTGTATTAACAGCTTTGTCTTTTGTTGAAGGAGGAGTACGTTCACTAGCAAGTCGCGTTCATCCTATTTTCGGAATCGCATTTACTATCATCGTATATTTATCAATCGGACCATTTCTTGCTATCCCTCGTAATGCAACACTTGCATACGAAATGGGGTTAAAGCCTTTTATATCAGATTCTCCTTTTGCTCTAATCGGTTTTACGGCATTATTTTTCCTTCTAGTATTTTTAGTCAGCTTAAACCAAAGTAAAATGATGGATCTTATGGGTAAGATTATTACACCACTTCTATTACTTAGCATGATAATTTTAGTTGTAGTAGGTTTTGTTCGTTTACAAAATGGCGCATTAGCCCCTGCAACAACAGAGTACGCCCAATCTCCTTTCCTAAAAGGTTTTTTAGAAGGATATAACACAATGGATGCACTCGCTGCACTTGCATTCGGTATTGTTATTTTGACAACGCTAAAGCAACAAGGAGCTACTGAAGGTAAAATGCTACGAAGAGAAATGCTGAAAGCGGGTCTTTTAGCAGGATCTTTACTTGCTGTTGTATATTGCTCATTAGGCTATATTGGTGTGAAAATGGCAGGAACAAGTACATTTGAAAACGGTAGTTCCCTTCTATCTTCTGCTTCCTATTTATTGTTCGGACAATGGGGCAATTTATTGTTAGGTATTATTTTCGTTCTAGCTTGCTTTACTACATGTGTTGGATTGGTGTCTGCTTGTGCAAACTATTTCAATTCGTTAATTCCTAAAATTAGTTATAAGAAAATCTCTTTATTCTTTTCATTGATTGGTTTCGGGTTAGCTAATTTCGGTTTAAGTACAATATTATTAGTAAGCGTTCCTTTTTTAGTTGCTGCATACTCATTAACAATTGTCTTGATCGTGATATCTCTTTTCCATCCGTTATTCAGAGGATCTTCCTATGTTTACGTTGGAGCAATGACACTCACAGGAATCGTTGCATTATATGATGGACTAAAAGCATTTGGCTTCACGTTTGGCGTAGTCGATAAATATATGAACTATCTTCCATTTGCAGATCTTGGATTGGGGTGGATTATTCCTGCTATTGTAGGGACTGCTATTGGATTTTGTCTATACCTTATTAAGGGTGAATCTTCGATGGTTGTTTCTAGGCCTGTTGGGAAGTGATTTTTTATAGTAGAGACTACCCGCAGTTCGTTGGGTAGTCTTTTTACTTGTAGAATAAATGGACTTGGGATGTAGAAAGTCGGTTGTGTATCGACTGTTGCGCTATGTGCAGGGATTGTTGCGCTATCTTAGTTGTTTGTTGCACTATCTCAGCTGTTTGTTGCGCTAACTTGGATGTTTGTTATTTAGCAGAATATTCACGTCCTTATGTTTAGTATTTTTATTGATTTTGGGCATAAAAAAACCAGCTTTTGCTGGTTTTATTTTTTGAATAACGGTTGCTTGTAATCATAGTGATGCACCCGCAATTTTGTGTTCCCTATCGGAGTTAAATTCATCTTTTTGAAGAGTCTTGATATTGTAAATTTATCTTCTATTTGTAGAAAGCCTCTACACTCTTTGTTTGTGATGGTAGATTTAAACAGTTGAAACCAATCGAGCATAGTTTGCTCGAGAATGACTTGCTTCGGTGCTTTACAATTAGAACAACATTGACCTCTTCTAGATGAATACTCTATAAGGGCACCACATGGGCAGATCATGCCTGGGGTTAAATTTTCAGGTTGTAGGTTGTATTTTTGACATAAGGGAAAGGGATTATACGGCTTGATTTGTGACTTTAGTTGATTGCAAAGTAAACGGAATTCTTCAACGTTGAGTTTGTGTGGGAGAGAATTAAGCTGTTCTAGAAAGTTGGAGATTTCTTTGTTGAACAGTAATTGTACTTTCTTGGGGCGTTTTTTTATAAATGTGTTGGTGTTTGGCATGACAATTTTATAGTAGATCGGGATTTCATATTTGTTATTTTGAAGCCAATATTTCATGCTACTTACAGCACGGATAATTTGACTTTGGGGACACTCGTATATTCGCTTTTCACCATCTACTATTTGGACTAATTGATATGGATTTTCGTGAAATCGTAATACACCTCGCATATTTTTCACTTCAAATATGCAAATGTAGCTTGGAGTGATTATGAGCGAGTCTATTTGAACAAAGCGAAACTTTGAAACTTGTAATTCAACATTAGGAAAATAGAAATATGGCAGTTTAAAATGAGTTTCTTGGACGAAATGGTCAACACGCAATTCTCCTTTATAGCCTGCTAAAATACGCTCGGTATCTTGCCGTATACTGTTGATGGCTTGATGATGCGTGTTCGGGACTCGATAAAGGAGCCGATTGAGTGCTTGAATTTGTAGTGGAACGGGTCTTGTAATAATGATGAAGATTCACTCCTTCTCAACTATAGTTAGATAGAATCTATCATAATATGGAAAATATTTCAATGGAGATGTGGGTTGAGTTGTGGGTTGTTGCACTAAGTGCGTTATTTGTTGCTCTAATTCGGCCGTTTGTTGCTCTATCTCAGTTGTTTGTTGCACTAACTCACTCCTTTGTTGCGCTAACTCACTCCTTTATTATTTAGCAGAATATTCAAGTCCTATTTCGCTCTTTTTCTCCGTTTTGAGGTACCTTGAGGATGAGATACTTGATTTTGATCATATTGTAGCTATCCCCCGATATTCGCTGTTATTTAAGGATTAGTTGGCAGCAGATTTTGATTACTGCTCGAATTTCGGGGATTGTTGCACTAACTCTGCTGTTTGTTGAGCTAATTCGTCCGTTTGTTGTGCTAACTCACTCCTTTGTTGCACTAACCCACCCCTTTGTTGCGCTAACTCACTCCTTTGTTATTTAGCAGAATGTTCATGTCTTTAGAGGCTTTCATTCTCCCCTAAGGACATCAATGATTTTACGTTTCTTTAACTGGAGGGTAAAGGTAGACTTTTTTTATTTTAGAAAAGTGAGCGATGGGGTAATTTTCTTTGTCATCATAATTTAAATAAGAAGCGATTGAATTTTCATGGATGGTATATGCGGCTTTTTGCAATGTCCATGGAGTATGGTCATTATCTACTCTAAGTAACTGGTCATTTACTTTTGTCCAGCAATGGTAACGTTCGCTTAGCCAGCGCTCGAGTTGACTACGTTCTATGGGTCCAGAAATTGGTTCATATGAAGCTATTAGAGTTTCGTAATTCGTTTCTATTTTTTTGCTTCTACTATAAAAAGTAATTACATTTTCGTACTTTTTCAAAGTAATATTCGCTTGTCTAAAAGGCATGAAGTTCTTATAATTCACTAGTTTTGTGATTAGTTGATTATTGGCATCTATGCTTAAGAAATATACGCCAGACTTTTCTTTATAAGTGACATATGTGCGGACATTTAATTCTAAAAAAGAACTGATACCAGGTATGGATGGTATCAATCTTGGGCGATTCTCTTTTACTTGGAAAAACACTAAACTGATCCATGCTTTATTGTTAAAGAGCTCAAGTTCGAGTTCTGATGGGATGTATTGACGTATATCTTCAGCTGGAACCGGCCAATGTAGAAATAATACATCGTGCCATTCCTGCGTTATGATCCAAGGTCTATTATTCATTTCATGACTCCTTTCAATAACTTCACAATGTTTATTATTCCCTTTGATGAATATATTCAAACGAGTAAAAAATAAACCCTAAGCTTCGAAAAGGTTAGGGTATTAATACAGACCAAGTTTTAAACTGTTGTTATTGTTGCATACTAATCGAAGTACCATCACTTTTCACGTATACAGTTCCGTTTTTTGTGACAAAAACTTTCGTTCCTAATTTCTCCAAGGCACTAACTGTTTTAGCTCTTTTCCTTCCACTCGTGATGACAGCGAATTTCGGTTTCACCATGCTGTAAAATTCCAATGTATTATCTTCAAATTTCCCATGATGCGGTACTTTTAAAAATGTATGCTCAACAACGCTATGGTTCATTATTTCATCCATGCGTTCTTCCTCTGCATCCGCTGTTAATAAAAAGCTGTTGCTTCCATGCTGTACGCTTACTACAAGTGAATAATCATTTTCTATTTTGTATTTACTTTTTTGAGGTGGGTATACTGTGAATTCAGCGGTACCTGCAGTAAAGGAATACGTAGCGGTCAAAGCTTTAGGCGTGATGTGATTTGCTGTAATGGCATTTTTGTACTCCAGATACTGTAAACTGCTACGTTTATAATTCGGCGTAATAATTTGTAGGACGTCTACACTATTGATAATCGTATCTGCTCCACCGACATGATCTTTATCAAAATGAGTCAAAATAAGGTAGTCAATTTTTTCTATATTATGCTTTTCTAAATACGCGACAATCTTTTTGCCATGCTTGTCTTCCCCAGTATCAATCAATATCGTTTTGCCACCGGACATTAAAAGCATGCTGTCAGATTTACCAATTTGAAAAATCGTCATATCTAATAATGTTGTCTCACTACTTGCAGCAGTTTTCGTGTTAAAAGAGGAGCAACCTATTAAAGTCAGAATGATGAGCATAACTATGTACTGGAACATCAATCTTTTGCCTTTGGACAAATACTGATTCATAAAACCACTCCTCTCTTTTCTTCGAATTAATGTACGTGTAGTATCCACTAAATGAGTTGAATTATGACGCAAAAAAATCCCCTTATCTAATGATGAGGAGATTTTCGTTATTGCTATTGGGACTATTCGTACATTAAAGTTTTTTTAGGTGATCGGTATCAGAACTCAATACATCCTGCACTCTTTGCACGTATGGATCTTTATCATAAGTAAAATATAGCTGACTAGAGAGTCTGAGGGGATCACCAAAGAACAGTCGTTCATACAGTGTTTGACGTGTGCCGAAAGAGCTCATAGTCATATCCCAAGCTAGACGGAATATTTTAACACGATTTTCTGCCGTGTCAGCTTTCGATTGCAAATATTGATCTAGATCTTTTCTTATACTTGATTGGAATGAATTTTCAGTTGGGATTGACATCAACCCACTTGCTCCCAAGATTTGAATGATTTCAGCAAATCTCGGATAGACCTTAGGAAATACATTTATAGATATTTGTAACGTTGTACGATCTGGTCTCATAACGCCTGATTCATCTAACTTGGCTTCTGCTTCTGATTTCATGACCAGTGCTTTCATTGTTTCCAACGCAACAATAATTTCAGAAGCCTTTTCTTGAACATGTAAGTATTCACTGATATTAATCGTATCGATAATTGACTGTACTACGCCCAAAACAAATTCAGTTTTTATAATCTGTCTACAA
Organism: Viridibacillus sp. KH_047; assembly: GCF_057838945.1. NCBI lineage: Bacteria > Bacillati > Bacillota > Bacilli > Caryophanales > Caryophanaceae > Viridibacillus > Viridibacillus sp. KH_047. The sequence goes on from NZ_CM174479.1 coordinate 3,617,558, forward strand.
GCTACTTGATGCAATGCAAAAGGTTGAAAAGAACTAGCCATCATAAAATTATTGGATGCGCCTAAATTATTATAATAAAATACTCGCTCCCAAGGAACCAATACATTATCAAATACCACAATCGTATCCATTTCATCATAACGAGAACTTAATGGGTAATTAAATGTTGAATCTCCCCCAACAAAAGACTCTCTGCATAGAAATTTCAATCCTTTAGTGTTACTTGGTATCGAAAAGGCAAATCCCTTTTCCTCTTCTAACATTCCAGCAGCTGACATAACTAATAATTCGTCAGTAATGCCACCCTGTGTTGCGAGTAACCGCGCACCTTTTATAATAATCCCTTCATCGTTACTATCTATTACTTTTGCAGCAATAGGCTCTTTTGTAGACTCAAAATAATATAGACCTCTATTTACCTGAGGGTCCACAAATGTATGTGTCATTGATATATCATTTTCTCGTGCATACTCATAGAACGCTCGTAAATTTTTAGGAAAGCAATTTTCTTTCCCTTCTAAAAATTGAGCAGAAGATGCAAACGCCATTAACGCTGTATTCATATAATCTGGACTTCTGCCCATCATTCCATTATTTGATTTAGCCCATTGCTGAATCATTTCTCGTCTTTTAGCTAAATCAGCTTTCGTCTTAGGTTGTAGATAAGACAGACCTACTGGATTCCCAGTAGTTGGTGATGGATAGGTGAGGACATCTTTTAGTGAAGCATCATGCTGCATCTCATATAACATCGCTTGGCTTTTCATGATCCCTTTGAATGCAGGGTGCTCGGAAATATTGCCTGTCACTTGCTTACCATCAACCCAAACATTCGTTTTCAGCTTGTTAATTCGGTCAATATATTGTTTGCCGGTTATTGCTGTCATACGCACACTCCTAATTTATACTCGCTAATGGTGAAATAGCTGTATGGTTATATACATTCAACTATTTCTATAGTCATATTTTATGAATATGACCTAACTATTGTTACTGTCCGATTAAGGCACTCCAAATTACATTAGCTTTAATAAGGAGGAAAATCATTCAAAGAGAAATTATACTCAACAAAAAAGTCCCCTAAACCGAAGTTAAGGGGACCATTTGGATGCTGTGTCCAAATTAGTGCTTTATTTTTTTCAATGATATTGTTGTCCAACTTAATTTTTTCATCACAATTTATCGCAAAAATGAATATATAGTTTTGAAATACTGTATGTATAACCAACTTTTATATACCACTTTCCATCTTCGATAAATATTAATTTTAAAAGCAAAAAACCCCCTGATAGAGCATGCGGAGGTTTACTTTTTAATGATTATATTGTTTTTACATTCTTTTTCACTAATTACATAGTATCATGATTTTTCCATTCATTTTATGTATAAGTAATCGTCCAATTTTAATAATGGAAATTTATCATTTCTACCTACTTAGATTGCATGATTGCCCCTACTTTTCGTTTTTTCTTCGTCTTGTAATAAAATGGTGGTGGGTTTTAAACCCTTTCCATTCTTTCATATGCCTATGTAAGTCTTTTCGTTGAAGTCTCGTTTCAGTTGTTTCCATATCAAAAGTAGAATTGGTCTTCATAGTGTCATCAACAATAAATATTACCGGGAATTGAAATAATTTTCGAACTAAATATATCATTCTCTGCTCATTTCGATCTGCCTCAATTATATGCACTGTTATTTCACTAAAATCGATTATTTCTTCCCCTTGATAATAGTACTTCACTTCTCCCATCTCCTTTTAGAAATTTTATCCCCTCTCTTAATTTATCATAAATAGGAAAAAATAACTATTAAATATATGTTTTTTTAACTTTGCTATATAGAGTAGGCATAATGTTGTTTTTCCATTATGATTTTAATTGCTTAGAAATATTTCACGCCAGAGTTTACCGATGAATATGCATATACGGAATCTTGTGTAAAGACATGCTGTATGTAACTATATTCGGCTACACCATTTACGTCTGCCAAACTTCGACAGTTGTTTTCTTACTTGTATCTGCTTCCTTTCCAATAGTAAAGTAACTGGAATATAAGCTTTTGGCTGACCATTTATAAGATGCCACTTCTGTCTATCAAGCATTTTACTGCTATTCACCGCAATTTACTATTAAAGACAAATTAAATCCCCTAACCAAAAAGATTAGGGGATAATTTGTTATGTGAAATCGTTACTTCTCACTTTGGTATTCTTTTAATAATTCTTTTGCTTTGTTGTTATCTGCTTCTAGTTTTAAACCAGTTTCTACAAGAGGGCTCAACGTTGAAACAGCGTTCATCTTGTTACCTTGGTAGAAGTTTTTAATTTCTTCTTGATTGATTGAATACAAGATTGATTGGCGTAATGCTACACTCTTAGATACATCACGGTCTTTCATATTAAAGGCAAGATATGCGATACCATTACTTTTATTTTGTTGCAATGTAAGCTTGTCGTCTTTCTTCACGATATCATATTTGCCTTCTGGAACACCATTTAAAATATGAATTTCGCCGTTACGTAATGCAGATAATGCACTTTCTGGATCTTGAATAAATTTCACTGTTATTGCTGAAATTTTCGGCTCGTATTCTGTGCCTTTCATGTAAGCAGGGTTTTTCACAAACTTCGCTTCGTAATCATTTTTAGAAACTAAGATATAAGGTCCGCTTGTATAAAGGGCATTATTGTAATCTTTTCCTTCAGTGATTGTTTTTTGATCACCATAAGCGATGTCTTTGTTAACGTCATATTTAGCTACATCATATGTGTTAATGCTTTCAACTTGTTTTTTAGAAACGATACCAGCTGATTGGTGTGCTAAATAATTTAGTACTTGTGGGAATGGCTTTTCAGTCGTTACTTTAACAATTTGATACGCGCCAGATCCGTTATTTGCTTTTGTTTTATCTGTTACTAATGTTGCAATCTTTTTATCTAAACCTTTTTCTAATTGTTCACGAACAGTCGATTGACCATCTGTTGTTTTTACATCTAATTCTTTTAAGTCACTAACGATTGAAATGTCTTTCATGCTTTCATGAAGACTATACGTACGGTGATCAGGTACAGAGTTTTTGTCTTTAGCACGATCAAGTGAGAATTTTACATCCTCTGCTCCTACACGCTCACCTGAGTCAGCTGCTTTTTTGTCTTTAACTGATGCAAAATGAATGTCATCACGTAATAAGAAGTAATAATCTTTACTGCCATCCGCAATCGCGTGATTTAACGACAATGAGCCATCTGATACAACTTCATCATCATCAGTTAAATTCACTAAACGCACATACATATTTGTATTTAATGTATTGATAGAACCGTCATTTCCTTTAATCGGATCTAACGAAGTTAAAGCACCGATTCCTTGTTGAACAAGTAAAGGTTGTGTTGCGTTTTTAGCCTTATCTTTAAATGATATTGCTTCCCAAACTGCTGCTCTTGATTTTGGTAAGCGTAAAGTTTTTTCATCGATTACTTGGTTGTTTACGCCTTGCGCTTTATAAGAAGTATATAGTGGCACAATATACGCTTTATCGAACACTACTAACTGCTCTAAATCTTTATACGTTTGTGTGTATTCTTCTTTTAATTGTGTACTTGCTTTTTCTACTAATTTATCTGCTTCTTCATCGGCAAATAAAGTATTGTCACCGTCAGATGTAAACAATGAACGAACTGCATAATCAGGATTCCCTGTTACTGTTGTCCATCCACTTAGCGCTAAATCATAATTACCTGCATCTCTTTGTGCAGTGAAACTACCGTAATCAGGTTGGATGTTTAACTTTACATTGAATCCATTCTTCGTAAGTTGGTCACGTAGAATATTTAAATCATCTTCACCTGTGCTCATGCCTAAAATTTCAATAGACGTGTTTTTTGTTTCAGAAGAAGGTTTTGATTCATCTTTTTTAACGTCGGATTTTGTATTAACACATCCTGCTAAAACGAGTACTACTGCTGCTAAAAAAAGTACTAATCTCTTTTTCATTTGAATTCCTCCATAGATAATATTTATCAATCCAATTTTGGATCTAAAGCATCTCTTAACCCGTCCCCTAAGAAGTTAAAGGAAAGTACTAATAAAATAATGGCTATCCCTGGGAAAATCGCTAAATAAGGGTTGGTTTCAAGATACATGCTTCCTACTTTTAAAATATTGCCCCACTCTGGTATATGTGGTTCCACACCTAAACCTAAAAAGCTTAAACTACTAGTTGCAATGACTGCGCCCCCAATAGTTAGGGTTGCTTTAACAATCATCGGAGCAAACGAATTGGGTACTACTTGCTTGAAGATGATTTTCCAATCTGCTTCTCCTAAAGCCTTTGCAGCTTCTACAAACTCTAAATTGGATACCATCATGACATTTGCACGCATTGTTCTTGCATAGGTAGGAATGGATCCTACACTTAATGCGATGATTAAATTGACGGTATTTGCACCAAATGCGGCAATAATAGCGATTGCTAGTAAGATACCAGGAACCGCATAAAGAACATCCAAAATACGCATGATGACGTTGTCAATTGACTTGTTGTAATAGCCAGCAATAGCACCTAGGAATCCACCTATTACTAATGGAATAAGTGTTGATACTACTCCAACAATTAATGAAATGCGAGCGCCATAAATAATGCGTGAAAACACATCTCGTCCGAAGTTATCCGTGCCAAATGGATTAGCTAAACTTGGCTCTAATAACATGGCTTCATAATTGTTTTCTACAGCAAATTCATAAACAAATGTACCGTAGCTAGCGATTGAAATGCCAAATGTGAAAATTACAAACAGTAAGCCTAGCATCGCTGTGAAATTCTTTGTGATTTTAGACCAAATCTTATTCCACTTTTCAATCGTTGACATATCTCTATTTGTACTTTTTAATAACACGCTATACCCTAAAATAAAACCAAATATATTTCCAGAAAACCCTGTAATGATTAAAGCAATACCTAACCATTTAAATGCAGGTTTAATTTGACGGTCCGTATCCACTTTGCCGAAGATAACTACAGCTACGACATCAAAGATGATTAATAATATGAATACAGCCATTGAAAGTAAAAACATATCTGATACATACGGTTTAAAAAGATTTAGTAATGATACTGAAACAATTAACAACTGAGTCAGCAGCATATAGTAAGAAAGCGTATATTCAATAGAAGCTTTGCGACGCAACATTCGGAAGGCGAAGGTTGTCGTAAAAACGTTCCCCACTAAAATAGTTAGTAAGTTTACTGCACTCATTAACCTTGTTCTTTTTTGAATATCCCCCGTATTTAGTAAATCTCTTTTCATACAAAATAGAATAATAGCTTGCCAACATGCGATTACTAAATAAGCAATTGTCAAAGAGCCCCACACTTTGTTCCATGTTCCCTCTGTAACATCAAAGGCATTCACTAGAAAAACAAGTACTAGTGCAATTGAAATAACTAAAACAAAGAGTGCATGTTTATACTCTTGCGATCGTTTTAAAGCAAAATCCTGTTGTGTTGTCATTTCATACACCTCGTTAAGTATTTTTCATTTGCGATCGAATTCTTGGATTTAAGAAAGCATATAGAATATCAACTGCTAAGTTTACAATCGAAATCGTGATGGCAATGTAGACAACTCCCCCTAATATAGAAGGAATATCCGGTACGAATTGTTTATCTACGATATAACTGCCTAAACCACTAATATTAAATACTTTCTCTGTTACTGCTGCCCCGCCTAGCATGCCACCAAACTGCAATCCGATAATTGTAATAATAGGAATGATTGCATTACGTAAAGCATGGTTGATAAATACTCGACTTGGCTTTAAACCCTTCGCCTTCGCAGTCACAATATACTCTTCGTTCACTACTTCTAAAATGGAGGATCTAGTCATTCGCGCAATCGACGCTGTTAACCCTGTCCCTAATACAATCACAGGCATTATGATTGATAACCAATCACCTGGAGAATACGTAGCTGGTAGTATGTGCCACTTTATAGAGAAGTTCAAAATGAACACAAGTCCTTGCCAAAAGTTAGGAATAGATAAACCGATTAAGGCGATAAACATAAAGCTATAATCCCAAAATGAATTGGGCTTCGCTGCTGATATCATCCCAACTGGAATTGCTATTACAATAGCCATTAATAATGACCAAAACGCGATCGTTAGTGTGACAGGGAATTTGTTTGCAATGCTTGCCATTACATCTTCATTACCAGTATAGGAATAACCTAAATCTAACGTCAGAATCCCTTTTGTCGCATCCCATAACTGCACCCAATATGATTGATCTAAGCCATAACGATGATCAAACTCTGCTCGCTGTTCAGCTGTTGCTGATTCTCCTAAAATATTTGCTGCTGGATCAGCAGGAGAAAAATGCAAAATAGAGAATACAAAGATAGTAACCGATATTATTACAAAAACTGTCATCACTAATCGTTCAAAAATATAGCGAACGAGTGGTCTAGCATAAATCATTAAGAACAAATACATAAGAATACCTGGTATAAAACTGACAATAACGAAGTTTCTATTTTGTAAGCATTTTGCAAAGAAGTGCTGATAGTTTGTGTTGCTTTGATCAGTTGTTTCCAATTCAGCTTGCGCTATTTTCAATACTCTTTCATTTGCAAGCTTAGTTGCTTCCTCCTGCATTTCTTGTTCGCGGATGGGTTCATCGAAATATAGCTTTTTACTTCTATATTGTTCCTCATATCGTTGAATCAGTTCACTATATATAGAAGTTTTTTTTATCTTTTCCATATGCTCGAATTGCATTTGCTGATATTGGGTGCTCTTATATTTTGTTTTATAAATGCACCACATGACGATATGGACTGGTAAACCTAACAAGAATATTATGTACTTATAAAAAAGGAGAGAGCTTAGATTGCTATATACATTCTCTAAACTGCCTTTTATCCGTTCTTTCTTTATATTCAGAAAAATCACTCCTTTAATCTTGATTATTCCTAGTAATTTAGTATACTATTAGAAACAAAGTATAAATTTTATCTTATTAGAAGTCAACATAATTATTTTAAATTTTCAGTAAATGAGGAATTATTATATGGATAGTATTTTAAAGGTTGATAACTTACATATTTCATTTGTCTCAAATCACGAAGTTTTTGAAGCGGTTAAAGGGGTTTCTTTTGAATTACATAAAGGAGAGACTTTAGGGATTGTCGGAGAATCTGGTTCCGGAAAAAGTGTTACTGCACGTTCCATTATGCGTTTACTTCCGTCTCCACCTGCGTTAATGACTGACGGTTCTATTGAATTCTCAGGAGAAACGATTTCTAATTTTACTGATCACGAAATGGAAGCAGTTCGCGGAAAAGAGATTAGTATGATCTTCCAAGATCCAATGACATCTCTGAATCCAACGATTAAAGTTGGCAAGCAAATCGATGAAATCCTAACAAAACATCAGCAGCTTACTTCTAAAGAAGCGAAAAACAGATCAATTGAAATGCTGCAACTTGTAGGGATAAAAAACGCCGAAGAACGTTACAATCAATATCCACATGAATTTTCTGGGGGGATGCGTCAACGTGCCATGATCGCTATGGCTCTCGCTTGCCAACCTAAATTACTCATTGCTGATGAACCAACTACTGCGCTTGATGTAACTATACAAGCTCAAATACTACGCTTAATGAAAAAAATGCAACAGCAATTTGGTACTTCGATTATTTTAATCACGCATGATTTAGGTGTAGTTGCCGGTATGTGTGACCGTGTCGTCGTTATGAAAGAAGGTCAAATTGTTGAAACAAATACGACTGAGGAGCTTTTCGCTTCTCCTCAACATCCATATACAAAGAAATTGTTGAATGCTCTTCCCCGTATGGATGAAAAGAAAAAACCTAAAGGTGAACTATGTTTACCAGCAGATATTAACCCTGATAAACCACTGATTGAAGTACAGGATTTAAATCAGGTATTTCCACTTGGAAGTGGTCGTACTTTAAAAGCTGTCGATTCTATTAGCTTTTCAATCCAACCTGGCGAAACATTAGGTCTAGTTGGTGAATCCGGTTCCGGAAAATCGACTACTGGGCGATTGCTATTACAGCTACAAAAGGCTACTCACGGGGAAATTTTATACAAAGGTATGGCTATTAATCGATTGAACAAGAAGGAAATGAAACAGCTGCGCAAAGAGATTCAAATTATTTTCCAAGACCCTTACGCCTCTTTGAACCCACGCATGAAGGTATTGGATATTATAGGCCAATCTTTGGATATTCATAAATTATGTAAAACAAAAGCAGAACGTCTTGCACGTGTGGAAGAATTGTTAGAACTAGTTGGCTTACAAAAAGAACATGCGATGCGCTATCCACATGAATTCTCTGGTGGCCAACGTCAAAGAATTGGCATTGCGAGAGCTCTAGCTGTTAATCCAAAATTTATCGTTTGTGATGAACCACTATCTGCACTCGATGTTTCCATTCAAGCTCAGGTCGTCGATTTGCTAAAGGATTTGCAAGCGAAGCTCGGCTTAACGTATTTGTTTATCGCACATGATTTGTCGATGGTAAAGCATATTAGTGATCGTGTCGCGGTGATGAATGCCGGAAAGATTATTGAACTCGCAGAAAGTGAAGAACTTTATAGCAACCCGATTCATCCGTATACGAAATCATTATTAGCTGCTGTACCCGTTCCTGACCCTTCTATTGAATCGAAGAAATTAAAAAAAGAAGCGGTAGAAACACCGCATTACGATTTTGACCAAAGTACATTGCAAGAAGTGAAGCCTGGTCACTGGGTACTTGCAAGTAGCTAAATAGTGTGAAAAATACGTAGTTACCTAAAAAGGTGGCTACGTATTTTATTGTGTCTTTTCACTAAAGATGCAACCAATATTTAAAAATGCATCATTACAAAAGTAGTGTTTAAATAATCTTGGAATACGATTTCCTTCCTATATTAATAGTTGAATAAAAAGAACTTATGCTAACTCCTTATATTTATAAGTATATTGAAGTAATAATTGCTTGAAACTATTTGTCTTCATCAAATCTGCATTCCATGTCTTCTACTCGCCAAATAATTCATGTTATTTTTACATTACTTATTTCTTTATAAAAAAACCTAACCTCTAAGAGATTAGGAATTAAATTGTGCCCATTGTTTAAACTAACATGGCTACATTATTAATTTGGGTATTTGTTTTGAATGTTATTTTTTACGTCCTCACTATTCGTATTACTATACATCGCTGTACCTTTTCCACCCGTTTTTGCAATCATTGCTTTTACTTCATTATAAGACATGCCAGACTCTGCATTTTTTCTTTTTACCTCATCAATATCTGTTCCAGAAGACGTAAAGTTACCCTCGCCATTATTGTTCATAAGACACCTCCATTTTGGTATGCCATAATGTTCCCTCAAGCTCAGGTTTTTATAAGTGAAATGTATGGAACACTAAATTCAATTGACCTTTTTTTTACTCTTGTCGACTCTGTGGTATTCGGAAATTTGAATTACGCGAACATTACTTGTATGAAGTTCGTGGTATATGCCTCTACTATCCGTAAACGTTATATACTGTTCCCTCTCACTTTGAATGAGCTCTTCCGCCTTTTCTTGAGACTCGATATGGATAAACCTTCTAATGTAATGCTCTTCATCAAAGAAGTATGTTATTTTGAATTCTTTCATGATTACATATCCCCTTAAGTATATTGTTTTGTTAATGGGTTTCGATTTTCTTTATGATATGTAAAATGTCTTTATTGCATCCAAATTTGCTATTAGCTTTAATTGATGTTTTATTGGCTAAGTAAAAGAGACCATGATTTACAAACTGTATACTGCTATTATCCCTTTTAGAGATTAAAATCCCCCAATTCAGCATTGGAGGATTATTGTTAATAGTATCGGAATTGATATTTTCATATGGTTATTTAGTAATAGTAAGCTCTGCATAAGCACTTTTGGACTTTTTCGTTTTGCTCGTTAGTACAACATAGTATTTAGTGCCAGGTTTTAGTTGTTTGTTTGGCGTTAGTTTCAATTGTAGTTTTGATGTTTTTTGAACTTTAATTGATTGTTGTTTGCCACCAATTTGTAGTAGGGATACTTTAGCATCTTTCATTGTGCTCCAGTTCATCTTCGTACTGCTTTTAATAGTGATCGTTTTTTGTGCTGATTTTTGATTAATGTTTGAGAATTTGTTATACCCTTTTATTTGTTGCTTTAAGAAATCTCGATGGCTATATTCGATTTCTTTACCGACTGGTGTTTTAACATTTGGGGTGATACCTTTTTTCTGTATTTTTGTATTTTTTGGGCCCATGAATTCTCCGATAGTCAGTTTCAACTGGCTACCATCTTTTAAAGAAAATACTTGCTGCATAACGCCTTTACCATATGTTGTTTGCCCGTATAATTTGGCTGCCTTTTGATCTTTTAATGATGCTACTGTCATTTCAGAAGCGCTCGCTGAATTGCCATCCATAGTGATTGAAACAGGTGCATTCCATCTGACTTTCTGCTTTATAGGCTTTGTGTAGTAGGTTTCACTATCCTTATATTTAAACAAATAAGCTACTTGCGCTTTTGGAAACAAGCCAATTACTTCTTCAGCTGCAGTAATGTAACCACCGCCATTACTTCTTAAGTCAAAAATCCAGCCTTTCATACCAGGCATTGATTTAATAGCCTTTTGGATCTCTTTGCTACTATTCTCAGCATAACTGTTAAGACGTATATAACCAATTTTGCCCGCTAGTTTATCTGTTTCAACATTAGGTATATTGATGACTTTACGGATTAACGTTTTCGTAAATGTACTGTTCGTTTTTGAACGAAATATGGTCAAAGTTACTTTGGTGTTTTCTTTTCCCGTAATGAGCCCAATCGTTGTTTGAACTGCTTCTCCCGCCAAGTTCTTACCATTGACTGCCTTGATAATATCTCCTGCAAGTATGCCCCCATTAGCTGCGGGCCCACCTTTAATAGTAGAGATAATTTTCAATCCATTAGCATGTTCTTCAATCGTCACACCGATTCCGACTAATTTCATATCAATGGAATTCGTAAAATCCTTATATTCCTCTTTCGTCATATAAACGGAATACGGATCAAGCTGTTTTGTTAAATCTCCGATTGAAGTACTATTTAACACTGATTCCGATACATTTGGATAATAGTATTTTTTCACTAACTGCTTCACTTCATCCAGTGGCTCTGCTGCATAAGCAACCGATGTCGTAAAGAAAACACATAAGGCAATAAGACTCAATACATAAATCCGTAGTTTTTTCATGGTATCCCTCTTATACTAGTAAGTTTATTATTTATTTTACCATTATATTGAAATTAATGATAGTTATGTAATATTAATATTCTACGACTTTTCACAATACACTATGTTAATGTGAATTTGCTTGAGTAATGTGGTGATACCGAATGCCAAAAGGAAACTAAATTAGAAAAGAATAAGAGAAAAAATTCAGAGATAAATAGTTGCTACGAGGAGAATTGCTGCGTTAGTCCAATTTTATTTTATATACATACGTAATCTTTACACTAACAGAAAAAACTGTTGTGATGATACGAAAATCGATAGCTTTATTTAAATTTAAAGGCCTATAAAATACCTTTTTGACGTTAGATGTCCAATGTTATAAAATAAACAAATAAATACATGTATTTCCAATAAAGGGAGAGATGACTATGAAATTTCTTGCGCGTTTTCTATGTGCTTTTGTACTGCTCTTTTCAATAATTGCAGTTGTAGTTCCAATTAATTCACATGCGCAGAGCATTAAAGTAAACAAATCATTTAAAAGTGCTGCAAAAAAAGGACAACTTCTTGGTAATAAAGGCTATGTCGGTATGTCTTATAAAGAATTGAAGAAATCGGTACCTGGTAAAGCTCTTATTGCCGAAGCTGTAAATGTCTATTATGCTAAAAGAGGCGGTACTATGTATGGATTTGAACAATATAATCCACATACTGGTTCTTTCTCATATAAATTTAAAAGTACTGATGAAGTCGAGTACATTTCTAACAGTTACTCTGGTAAATTAACACACAAACAAATGGAAAAATATTTTGGTCATCCTGTTGGTAATCGTACATATGGTACCAAAAACAAGCTTTATAAATCAGGTGTTTACTATATTGGCTTTCGTAGCTATAAAAGGGGTAAAGGTTATATAACAGATATCGCGATTGGTACACGCGATATGATGGAATTAGCTGCATATTTTAATGGATACTAGTTAAAAATTTAAATAATTGAATATAAAGTGAGTTTTTTTAAAAAAGATACTTAAAGAGCCAGCGATTTTCATATAGATCGCTGGCTCTTTAGATTTACTATATTACGTAAGTTTTTTTCAATCTCTACTAAAAGTGTGAGATTGATCACTAAGCATCAGTTAACAAAATTAATATTATTATGATGATTCTGTGAGTGCTTTAACCATTTATTTATTCACTTTCACAAGTTCCATTCGTCCGCTATCAGATTTAAGCAAAATCAACCCTATGTTTTTAGCAAAATAATACGTTACATTGTTCGCACGTTCTTTAACTACAACACAGTTTTTATATGTACCTCCTTTTACTTTAACGGTCTTTTGAATACTTATTATTTTCGAATTGTTAACGATATTTCCATCAAAATCAGTCACTTTTAATACTTTTCCTTTTTTAGTTGGCACTTTAAATCCAGTATAAATCCAGTCTGAACTAGGTGCACCGACTAAAAATCCTGCCTTATTTACGTTATAGCTTAAATCAAGCATTTTACTATTATTTGAAACCCATCCATCTATTTCTTTACGGTATTTCAGTGTAGCTTTAGTCGATTTTCCGTTTGACGTATTTTGATAAACAAAAGACCATTTTTTACTGCTTGGTTGATACTTTTTCATTGTGCTATATGATAAGCTTTTCGCTGCTTGTGCATCTTCATCGCTTATACAATAGAAGGCAACAAATGCGACAACAAAAGTCACTATTATTTTTAAAATTTTATTCATGTTTCCCCACCTAATTAAGTATTTGAAATGACTTACGCAATGTTTTCATAACAGACACGTCCACTCTTAATTTCTAGGATAAGGACTTAACTTCAACGCGCCATTCACCTATGCTAACCCCACTTAATTATGGGCAATTCATACTGAGCTCACTAATTAACCTTAACTGTTTTCACCTTACTTTTGTTTCCTACTGCGTCTTTAGCGTATATTTTCAAATTGGTACCTTTCTTTTGTTTGGCAATTTTAACTGAGTACGTTCCTTTACTAGTAACAACTCCTTGCCCTAATAATTTAGTCCCCTTATATACATATAATTTTGCACTTTTCTCAGCCTTCCCAGTAATCATGGTTGTTTTAGAAGTTACTCTATTTACGCTAGGTATAGCTGGCGGAGTTGTATCACGCTTGATGGCACGGACTGTATATGGAATTTTATATTCTTGACCATCATATCTTTTAACCCTTATATAGTATATGCCTTTTTTCAAATTGACATTAGCAAACGTTTTCAATTTATTATGACCATACTGTGTATAGTAATATTGTACAAATGTTCTATTTGGATTGGATACCTCAATATAAAATCTTGCGTTTTTTGAATTTGTAATTTGTAATGCTATATTTGTATTTTTTGATAAATCTAAACGATAGTAATCTTCATCATAATATGATCTAATAATACCTTTTTTAGAAGTACCTATTCTAAGTGAGTCCGCTCGAGATTCATCATCATTGTCCTCATTTTCAATTGCGGTTGATGCGCTAAAATTTACGTTAAATAAGTATGGTACATTATACCTTTTACCTTCGTATGTTCTTACTTTCAGATAATATGTGCCTTTTGGAAGACCTATATTAATAATATTACTCATCTTCTTATTACTATAATCAGTAGTCCATCTTTCTAATTCTGTTCTGCTACCTGAGTAAAGAACAACTTCATATTTCGTTTGTAAACTTCTATTCATATCAATTTTTAATTCGCCACTTTTGGATACTTCAAAAACAAAGTAGTCTGATTCATAGTCAGCAAAACCATGAACCTCTTTGTTTAAAGAAATTAAATTTGCTGAAGAAAAATCATTATTAAATTCCTTTTCAAAACTTTTACTCGAAGTGAAATCCAATTTTAACTTATATGGAATGCCTACTCCTTGGCCAGCATATCTTTCAACCTTTAAATAATATGTTCCTTTATCTAACCCTTGCGAAAATAAATCGGCAGTTCCTTTATTCACTCCATAATTTGTATGGTAAGCTTCTATTTTTTTCATATTCTCATTATATAATTCTACAGAATATTGCACATTTAAATGCTGATTGATCGAAACACCTAATTTCCCAGCATTTTCTAAAGTGAAGACATAATAATCATCATCATAGTTATCATAAAAATCTCCATCTATTGAAGTGGTATTATTTGTAAGACTTATACTTTGTGCAGTAGACATGCTATCATTCGGTTCATATTCACTTGCTGCCAATACATTATTCACATTAAAGAATAAGGACAAGCCAATAAAAACACTAAAAATAGATATTATACTCTTAAACAAAACTTCCACCTCCATTTATAATAACCTAATAATATCATGTTATTAAAATAAAAGGTTATTTATTAGTCAATAATATCTATAAGTGTGCAATTTTCAATTGAATTCCGAAGATAAAAAACGTAATCTTCATCATAGAGGGTACTTAAAGATCAATTATTACCTATAGCATTAGAGCTTATCTTGATTGTGAATTAATCTTTGTAACTAAAACGGAATTCACTATTATTTTTTGTTATAGCTTTACTAACAGAGATTTCAATAAAAAACGCAGCTATAAAAGACTGGATAACTACACCAATTGTCTTTATAGCTACGTATATAGAAGGTGCTGAATACTTAACAAAAACTCGATTATTTTTGTTTTTAAAATGAAGGAGTTCAATTGGAAAATATTAGATAAACTTAAACTGCATTACAAAACTTAATTGAGATGTTACCCTTATCAAGTTTATTGATTATTAATAACTTATTAGCTAGTAACAGTCGGTTTCTTTTCAGTAAAAGAAACTTCTCCATTGATTGAATGAAAAAAAGAAAAAACCTAACCTCCTATCCTTCTATCCACTAAACGATAGGAGGATATTATATTTGGAAAATCTGTTATCTGCTATAGATGTGTTGTTTTAGCAAATAATAATGATGTTTAATTCTGTATGGGATACTATACTCACTTGCAAGTTGAATGACGACTTACCAGTGAGATCAAGTTTACTTTTTCACAATAATAGTTTTCGCTTTTCCAACATTACCTGCATTATCTTTTGCAAAAATAGATAGTTTTGTGTTGGCTTTTTGTCTTTTTATGTTTACTGAGAAAGTGCCTTTTTTACTTACTTTAGCTGATCCGATAACCTTCTTGCCAGCTTTTACATAGACTTTGGAGCTGGCTTCTGCCTTTCCTGTCACCTTAGTTGATATAGTTTTCACTGTATTAACTGAAGGCACTTTTGGAGCAATTTTGTCTACTACTGTGATTTTTTTAGATGTGCTATTGTTTCCAGCCTTATCTACGGCTACCACTGTTAGGACTATGCCTGCTTTTTGGGCTTTAATCTTTATTGAAAATTGCCCTTTTTTATTTGCAGCCCCAGTTCCAAGTACTTTATTTCCTACTTTTACTGTCACTTTAGCATAAGCTTCAGTTGTTCCCGTTACCTTCTGATCTTTATCACTTATTTTATGGACGACAGGCATAGTTGGAGGAGTTTTATCTATAACAACTATTTTAGTTTCTCCACTTACTTTTTCAGCAATATTTGTCGTAGCATAAAGGATTGTTCCTGCTTCAAGCTTCTTATCTAGCAAAATAGAAAAAGTACCATCAGTAGTTTTTGCTATAGACTCTTTTGTAAATTCCTTTTTGTCAGTAATCTTCACCTTAGAACCTTTATCAGCCATCCCTTTAATTTCAAGAGTTTCTGATGTCACTACATTTACTTCTGGTGCATTTAGAGTCGGTTCTGGATCAATAGGAACTGTTGGACCTGGATCTGGTTGAGGAGTTGGTTCAACCGGATTTTCTTTACCATCTGTTATTTCAAATGTAGCAAAAACAGTTTGGGCATTAATTGCAGAAATTTGAATTTTGTATGATCCATTACTATATTTTGATGTTTTGATCGTTGTTTTAAAATTCCCTTTTTCATCGATTCCAGTATCATTCCATTGATAAGCTTCTACAACAGTATTATTTGCCGTATTTTTCACTTGCATCATCGGAGAAGTTCCCTTTCCTGCTACCTGTCCTTTTAAAACAGTTCCAGAAACCTGTATCTTACTGCCAGAAATATATTGTGCTGCATCTGTTTGGACCGTTAGTGTTACATTACTGTCCGCAAATGCTGGGAGAATTGTATTCAACATGATAAAGATAGTTACTATGAAGGTGACTAGGCTTTTTTTCAAAACACTCACTCCTATTTTAGTATATAAAAGAGGGAGAGGTAGTTATTCCCCTCTCTCCTTATGCTTCGATATCACTTATTTGACTGTAAAGGACCCCACTTTACTTGATTCTGCGAGTGGAATTGGATTGTCATTGTTATCCCAGATGTACATTTCAACTTTATATTCGCCTTTATCAAATGTATCTAATGGAATATCTACTCTAAAACGATTTTTGGCTTTGCTATTTAACTTACTCGTAGTCACTTCTTTGAAGTATACGACCGCACCTTCGTTATCTTTAATCTGGAAGGCAACTGTAGGATTTCCTACTTTTGCTCCACGATTTTTGATATCTGCTTTTATGCTGACACTGTTATCAGGAGTAAAGCTAGATGTAGCAGTACCTTTTGAATCGGTAGTTGAAATAGATTCAACTGTTAAAGGATGATTCGATACATTGAATTCAACTGTTTGCTTCTCTGAGTCTTTACTGCCAGTAGCACCTATTAACAGTTTATACTTACCGCTTTCAGCCAACTCATTTGGCGTGAAGCTACCGTTATACTTTTGCCCTTCTTTCGTTTCAAGAGTCGTTTCTTCTCCACTTGGACTAATTACTTTTGCGTCCCAATTGATAGATTCAGATGCTTCTGCTTGAATTTCTGCAGGATTATCCACAGTTACATCTGCGTTGCCATTTGTTAATTCTACTGAAGTTACAAATGCTGCAGGTGAAGGAGTACCTTTATAGATCGTAATGATCTTCTTAGTAATATGCCCACTAAGATCTTCTACTTGGAATACAATATCATTTTTTCCTTCTTCTAATACCAATTGAACTTTTTGATCATGCGTCAAAGATCTCATTTCAAAAGGTTCATCGAATTCATGTGTAAATTCCTCACTACCGTTCACTAGTAGACGTAAGTCATCAAAGTTATCAGCAACTGTTACAGTAACCGTTGGATCCTCACTATTAGAATCAACAAAATTATTTGTTGGAAGGTCTTTTACTGTAAGTGTTGGTGCTTCTGTATCTATTATTACTTGTCTTCTAAATTCAATTTCATTGCCAACTTTATCTGCCCCTTCAATATAAACTTCATTGACACCATCTTTTATAAATTCAATATTTGTAGCGAATTCATATTGCTTTGTTACACTGTTATACACTAAATTTACATCTTGTGAAGAAGGATTTAATGTTTCACCTTTTATTTTCAGATAGTCCACTTTTGAAGCGTCTGTTACATAACCTGTAAACGGCACTTCACGTGTATCATAAACACCTAAGGCCTCTGGAACATCAGAGACAATGTAAGGAATTGTGTTGTCCCCAGGACTTGATACTTTTTGTTCACTATGGTTATATGCATAGTCATATGCCTTCACTGTAATATTCTTGCCATCATCCACTTTTCCAAGAGATACTTTAAAGTCATTTTTTGTACCAGGATTTATGACTCCTAAGGGTTTATCATCCACATATACTTCAACATATTGTAATCCGCTTCCTTTTTCATCTGTAGCATTGAATGAAAGGGTGCCCGTTGTCTTACTATAGGATATGTTAGATACGACTGGTGCCTTGTTATCAACAATGACAGGAATCTTTGTTACTTGTTGTTCTTTATCGCCAAAATCGATTTTTGTTTTTACTTGATAATAATACGTACCATCTGCAGCGATTTTATTATTCAGATTTCCATCCCATTCTGTATAGCCCGGTTTATATGAGTATATAGAGCCGTTTGATCTACCATTGTGATACGTTTTTCGTTGATCTTTGTCAGTCCGAAGTTTACGCAATGTTTTCCCGCTTGCATCGGTAATTACATATTCAACTGTTTTACTGTTTCGTAAGAATGAAAGTACAGGCGTTACTGAATCATTATCACCATCTCCATTTGGCGAAATAGCAATTGCATCTTTGTTAGGTTCTTCAGTGAAAGGATTTATACCAAGATAATAGCCTTGATCATCTACCATTCCTGCAGCACCATAGTAAGAGCCAGTATCGTAAATCATTGGATCTAATACAGGTGGTTTATTCCAGTCACCTTTAAAGCCTAGGTAAGGAATAGATAAGTCAGGTAAAACGACATCTTGGGAATCATTTGTCAGTGTGATGAATCCTTCAACGAAGTAACCGTTCTTCTGTATTTTTTCTAACTCTTCTTTAGCTTTAGTTAGATCTATTTGAACAGTAATATCTTTAGACTGCCTTCCAAATAAGGTAACCTTCGGCGTATCAATTGTTACCTTTGCGTTTTTAATAACTTGTTCCTTCAACTCATTAACTGCTGTTTCTCCTGAACCTGAAGTCGCATCAGTTAACACAGATGCGTTTACATTATAAGTAGCATCTTCATCGCTAAAGTTAGTTGCCGTAACAGTCATACTGAACTTATCTTTGCCAATTTCCTTCAGCTCCACTTTACCTTCTTTTGTACCCTTTGCTTCTACAAAAACTGGCGTTGTAACGGCTGAATTCAATTGCATAATACCAGCCCCTTGTAAACGGGGTGAGTAGGCAATATTGTCATTTCCTTGTTCCTTAACAATCTTGGCTGTGTTCATTAAAAGTGTTTTTGCACGTTTTACTTTATCTGCACCTTTTAAATCTGGGAACGTTTCTTGTACCTTCTCCAGGACAAGAGCAGCTCCCCCTGATACATGTGGAGCTGCCATCGATGTACCACTCATGACACCATACTTACCATCATTGAATGTCGAGTAGATCTGTCCACCTGGAGCAGTAATCTCAGGCTTCAACTCAAGACTTGGCGTAACTCCCCAAGAACTAGAATCTGCCATTTTTCCTTTAGAACCATTGACAACTGTAGTCATTTTCCCGCTAAAGTTTACTTTACCTGTTCCGCCTGCTGCTTTAATCTTTGTTTCTAAAGTAGTACCATCTGCTACGCTTAAAGAAACAAGTGGTATCGTTGGATTATTTAGTGCCATGTTAACGTAATCACCATGGGCAGCAGTCCCTCTAATAATGACACCTACTGCGCCTTCTTTTTCAGCTTGTGCTTGAATCTCTCCATAGTTTGGATTTGCTGCTGTTCTTACTGCGAAGACTACTTTTCCCTTCACATCTTTGCCTTTATACTGAGCTGCACTGCCATCGCCAACGTAGACAACATCTTTTTCAACATTTTTTCCAAATACCTCTACAGGAATTGGAGAAGACTGCGTTTTATAAGCAATTGGTAGTGATTCTGACCCAATTTTCAATGTCATCTGATCCAACGTAATTTTGTCATTCTCAATGGAAGCAACTGAGATTGAATTAGTAGCAAGTCCAGGAGCACCGACTAATCCAGTATCAGGATTAGTTGCTAACGGATTTTCGCCGTAATTGTAACTAAAATCACCTGAGTTACCCGCTGAAATAGACATTAACACACCATTTTCAACAGCTCTTTCAACTGCTTTTTGCTCTAGACTGTTCGCATCTACAAAGCCTGCAGTTGAACCTAAACTCATATTCAAGACATCTGCCCCAAGAATAATTCCATCATCAATCGCTTTGATATAAATATCTCCGAAAGTTGATGGCATCGCTTGGTCATTACCAAACACTTTAAGTGCCAATAATTGAGCTTCTGGAGCTACACCTTTAATACCATTCCCTGTTTCGTCGCCATTAGCTCCTACAGTACCGGCTACGTGCATGCCGTGCATTGAGGCATCAGGACCAAGATCACGAATTTCATTGTTTTTATCTGCATAATTGTAACCATAAGGAACTTTTAATGAGTAATAATTCCCTGTTAGTTTATTTGTTTTCACAAGGTCTTGCACTTTTGTTGATGATAATTTATGCTTTTCATCCGCCTTTAGCGTCATGTCTTTATGAGTACTATCAATACCAGTATCGATGACACCTACAACCATGCCTTTTCCATCATAACCGGCATTCCATGTTTGAATTGCTTCAACCATATCTTTACTGGAAATCATTGTAGGTTTTACAGATGGTCTTTCATACTCGTTCACGATACTTACTTCTCCAACATTCGGTAGTTTTTCAAGTTCTTCAATTTGACCAAATTCAATTTCTCCGCTAACTCCATTGACCACAGTTGTAAAGGTATTTTCAACATCAAAATCAATTTTTTCCTTTTTTACATCAGTGAAAAATTCAGCTTGTTCACTTTTTACACTAGCCTGTAATTCATTTTTCTTTGCTTGTCCTAAATCCTTATATCTTATTCCTTTTTTAGTAGAGTAAGTAATGGCTGGCGCCCCTTCCAACTCCACAACTACTCTGACAACCTCATCGTCTTTATAATCCTTGGTCGCTTCTTTAACTTTTTTATTTGATTTTTGAATCTTGATTAGCTTGTCTAAATTATTTGTTTCCGCTTTAGCAAAATTCGTGCCAAAAGTCATGTTTGAGACTGTTAATAAGCCCATCAAGCCAATAATTGCACTTTTTCTGAATCTCTGAATCTTTTTCACTCTTTTCTCTCCTTTTCAAAAAACGAATTTGGTACAAACAGTAAAAAACTTTCTACTCTAAAAGAAGTTTATAAGTATAATAATTTCCAAACATACCCTACCTCAGATTTAACTAAGAATTACAGCAAGTTATAAGATAATAAAATATAAATCTAGTTCTACAATTCTTTCTAAGCTAAGGCTATAGATTAACTACATACTAAAATTCAGTAAATACTTTTAGCTGTCCCCCCTTAAGATAGTAATAATATGTATATACAAGTGCATCTACTACATTAACTATCGCTACTTGTTTACATATTTTATAAACCTCCTTATCTATGTATATTAGAGAGATTCATAAAACATTCACGAATATCTTATTAATGTCGATAGTCTTAATCATGCTAAATAATCTGGCATGGATCATGATATGATTTCGAAAATCTATGCCGACAATATCTCCAATGCTTCTAGTAATCTCTCAGTTACATCTACATTCTCTAGTGATGGTCCGTCCTATTTTGGTGGGCAATTACGGAAGATTGTTCTAAATGCTACATTTGATAATATGGTTAGTTTTAAGACCTCTCTTTGATGGGCTATACTAGCATTTAAGCTACCTATATGGCAGATATTCAAATGAGTTGGGTCATTCTTTGTATTTAGACATATTACTAGAAAATGAACTAACTCTATCTACTTTTCCTAGAAACTCTCTTAAAAGCTCTGCCTCATCTTGTGGTGATTCTACTTTGTGGTTACTGTATGAAAATGATTTCTCCTTTACTAACTGCACCGGAACTATATCTACTCGTTTTGCTTTTACTACTTTTTCTTTCATTATAAACTCCTCCTAAACGAAAATAGCCCTCGCGCCAATTGGCATGAGAGCTTTAAATACTATCAAAATCATAATATATATTTGAAAAGATATTTATTTCGGTTTCTTTCTCTTTATTTCTTCTCCTGTAAACGGGGCAATGAATTCTTTCATTGTCATTTGATCATACAGGATATCTTCTTGTAATTGGTTCTTGATATACTCTTGAATCACTTTTCGATTTCGACCGACTGTATCCACATAGTATCCCCGACACCAAAATTGTCGATTTCCATATCGATACTTTAAATTGGCATGTCGGTCGAATATCATTAAGCTACTCTTCCCTTTTAAATAGCCCATGAACGAAGATACACTGAGTTTTGGCGGTATACTCACCAACATATGTATATGATCCGGACATGCTGTTGCTTCAATAATTTCTCCACCTTTTCTTTCGCATAACTGACGTAGAATTCTTACTATATCCGTCTTGATTTGACTATAAATAACTTGCCTTCTGTATTTCGGTGCGAAGACAATGCGACACTTACAATTACATATTTCGCATAATAAACTTTTATTATCCATTTTTGGAACTCCAATCATACGAAGTCGGTTGACCAGACCTGTCTTCGTACGATTGGAGTTTTTTTATTGTCCATAGCTAAAAGCTTTCCGGAACCCCCTGCACAGCAGGGGGTTTTCAAAGCATACAAAAAAACTCCTATCATCCGAAGAAGATAGGAGTCTTTGAATCCGTTCGCCCAATAAGGTAAGGGAGTGGATTAATAATCGATAGATTATTTAGAAATAGTAACACCAGATACAGAAGTTACAGTATTAGAAGCTGAATCAGTTAATGTTCCTGCTTTTACATCAAGAGTTAGTGCAGAAGCTAGGTTTGCTTCTGTTAAATCACCACTTAAAGTTAATACTACTTTATTAGTATCACTACCTGCTGTTACAGTAGTAACAGTTAATTCAGTAGAACCAGCTTTAACTGTAAAGTCTGATGTTGAACCAGTAATTGTAGAAGCAAGTAGTGCTTCAGATAAAGTTACTTCGATAGTATCAGTAGTTAAAACTTTAGCAGAAGTAACAGTTGGTGCAATGTTTTCAGTTAAATATACATAACCTTTGAATTCATCCATTGCAACACCATCAGCTGATTTAACACCTGCAATTTTAACAACTTGGTTACCAGTGTTAACAGTATTACCCAAAGTTAAAGTTACAACTTTTTTAGTTGTATCAAGAGTAGCTTTTGTTACAGTAGTACCATCAATTGTATAGTTAGAAGCTGTTGTAGCAGTAGCACCTTCTAAAGCTTTATCGAATGTTACTTTAACAGTTTTATTACCTGCTTGTGCTGCAATACCATTAGTAATAACTTCTGGTTTTGCAGAGTTTGCAGTACCTGCAAATGTAAATTCAACAGGAGTTGAAGCAGATTCGTTTCCTGTAGCTGTACCATCTGTTGCTTTTACATTAAAGTTATATTTAGTACCTGCAACTAGATCTGCACCATTAAATGTTGTACCAGTTAATGCAATACGTACAGATTTTTTATTTACTACTGTTTGATTTCCTAATACTAATGCTTGTGAATCTGTAACATAATCTTTATAAGAAGTTGCGTTACCATCTACAGCAATAGGATTAGTTGTATTTAAATCTTTATCAAAAGTAAGTGTTAGATAAGATACGCCTGCAACTGTTTCTAGTTTAGATGAAACAAATTTAGGTGCTACTGTATCTTTCGCAATTTTAATAATTTGAGTATGATTAGCAGCCATTGGTTCTCCTGAAAGGTCCGTAATGCCTGTAGCTGCAACTGTAACATTCGCTACAGCAGAATCACCTGTAGTTAGTGCTGAACTTGATAATGTTACATTGTATTTTTTCTTATCAGTAGAATCTTGTTCAATTGATGCTGCAGTTACTGAAGCAATATTAGTACCTGTTAATGAAACAGCACCTGCTGTGAAACCTTGAACTTCTTCACTGAATGTTACTACTAGAGTTTTATCATCTTTTGCTGTTACTGAAGCTGTTGGAGCAACTCCATCTTTTTGACCAACAGTAAATGTTACAGTAGATGGGTTAGGATTAATAATATTGTTTGCTCCATCAAGAGCACCTACTACTGTTGCTACAACTGTTTTACCAGCGTATTTAGTTACATCACCTGTAAATGTTAAATCTAAAGATTTACCATCAGCTGATAATGTTGAATCTGTAACTAATCCAGCTGGAAGTGAAGTACCATCTGAGAATTTGTAAGACCAGTTACCTTTATTAGATAATGGCTCAGAGAATTTTACAGTAGTTTTTACTGCATTTACTTTTTCAGTAGAAGCAATAGAAGGAGCAGTAGTATCTTTCGCCAAAGTAACTACAGAATCAAATTTTTCAATTTTTTCTTCTTTTGCATCACGTACATTTTCAACTACTAATTTGTAACGACCTTCAAAAGCAGTTGCAGAAGTAAGTGTCAATTCACGACCATTTTCACTTAGTTCTGCTTGAGTAGTACTTGCAGTGTAAGGTTGACCGTCAACAGGAGTAATAGCTACATTAGTAGCATTAACTACATCACCTGTAGCAACTACGTCTGATTCTTGAACTTTTTTGTTGAAAGTAATTTTTAATTGAGTAGCGTTAATCGCTTCTACAGATTTAACTTTTGCGCTAACTTCAACACCGTTTTCAAATGCTTTTTCAACGCCATCTTTATCGTCGTAAGTACCATTAGCTAAAGCAGTATCGAAGTACCATTTACCTTCAAACTCTTTTAGTCCAACGTTATATTTACCTTCGATAAATAGTTTACCAGAGTTTTTACCAAGACCAGTTAATGCTGTACCATTTTCGTACCATTTTTTGTCTTCGCCTTTACCGAACCAGCCGTCTCCTAGTTTACCATCTTTGTAGTATTTACCAGAGTTTTTGCCAAGGCCAGTTAATGCTGTACCATTTTCGTACCATTTTTTGTTAGCACCAGTACCGTACCAACCAGTTGCTTTTTTACCAGCTTTGTATAAAGTTTTGCCACTTAAACCAGTGAATGCTTTACCAGTTTTGTAGTATACGCCTTTATAAGTACCAGTTGCTTTTTTACCTGATTTGTAATAAGTAGATTTGTATACGCCAGAGAATTTTTTACCGTCTTTGTATAATACTGATTTATATGTTTTGTAGCCTTTAACTACTTTACCAGTTTTAGCAGATAATAGTTTACCACCTGATAATTTGTAAGTAGCTGTAGCAGCTGAAGCTGTGTCAGTTGCACCTGTTACTGCGAATGATCCTGTTAATACTGCTGCACCGATTGCTAGTGATGCTACAGGTTTTACTAATTTTAAGTTAAATTTACCCATTTGAAAAAATCCTCCCTTATTGGATATGATTAGCATTATGCTGTTTTTATTAAGTCTTCAGCTAATCATGCTTAGCCTAATTATCGTCCATTGAAGAGAGAATTTCCACCCTTTTTTATGTAAAAGATTTGAATATAAACATTACTTTAATATCAAAATGATTTATGTGTCAAAATTATCATTAAAAAACATCAAAATTATCAATTTATTATAAAAGAAATGATAATATTACAATTTTATTCTAAAAGTTAGTAATATAGTACTCATTAAGAGGATAACTTATCAAAAACCTATATTAATATTCATAACTTATACAATAGTTACTTTCTTGTAACATTAGACACATACTTTAGGAAAAGTTATCCTTCCTATATTCTTTTTATAGCTATCTCATCTTGATAAATAAAATGAGTTTCTTCCTATTATATAGCAATATTCCCACAATTCACTCACATTATTGAAAGCGCTATCATTTAGTTGTTAGCTATTTATATGATTCTACTTCCGATGGCATGCCTGTTCTTCCATTACAAATATTACAGTCTGCATGTTAAATATTGCAGACTGTAATATTCCACCCGCGCGCTGCTAGTGATGCTATTTTCTACTTAGTAGTATTCACTTTAATCGTGTAAGGTGCTTTATCATAATCAGATGAGGTGCCAAAATATACTCCGCTGGATACATTGACATAGTATGTTCCTTTATCTACTGTTACCTTGCCAGTGTGTGTTAATGTATTGTTTAATGTTTTCATCTTCAGCTGTTTAAGTGTTTGCTTCTTGCTATTTTGTAGAGAGATTTTAAATGGTGCTTTTAGTTGTTTCTTTACTGTAATTTGGAGCTTTGTCTTTTTAGGTACTGTGATTTTATAGTAATCTTTCATGTCATACATCTTTATGTCTGCTTTATATGTGCTACCAAGTTTCATCGGCGTCGCAGTTTGTATCGTGTTGTTGTTTTCCTTTTCGTAGTTGGATGCTGCTTTAAAGGATACTTTGAACTTTACCTTCTCTACTTTCCCTTGTGTGAACGCGAATACGTAGTAAGTTCCCTTTTTAACACCTACTGAATCGGTCATAATTGGCTTGTAGTAATCGGCTGCTTTTGAACTGATGGCATAGCTAATGATTGGTGAATTCACTTTCGGATCTAGTATGCCTACATTTTCTAAGCTATTCATAAGGAACAAAGTGAATTCTTTGTTTCTTGGGGACTCGATTTGGAGCTTTGCAACGCCGTCTTTTGGTATTTTCACTTGATACAAATTCCCTGCTTCTTTGTTTTCATCCATGATTAATGTTTTGGATAGCGTTTTGTTTAGTGGGATCGTTTCATAAATTTCCCCAGCATGGCTTATGGTACTGTTCATACATACGGATATTATAACCATTACCGCCAGCATTACGATGTACTTCATCATTTTCATTTCTTTCATCTCCAATCTATTTTGTTCCTTTTCAGTATACTAGGAATTTATGCTCAAACCAATATTATCCATATATATTATTTTGTGATGAGGGTGGATTGTTGTGTTATCTGTGCGGTTTTTTGCACTAATTCGGGGGTTTGTTGCACTAACTTGGATGTTTGTTGCACTAAGTCCAGTGTTTGTTGCACTAAGTCCAGTGTTTGTTGCGCTAACTTGATTGTTTGTTATTTATCAGAATATTCACACCCTAATATATGATGACTTTTAGTTGTGTAAACCATAATTATTGGGGAAATCTTTTTTAGCGGCGTTTGCGTAAACTATTTGAGTTGTATTACTCACTCAAATGATTGAGAAAACCCGCGTTATTCGGTGGACTTTTGGTGGGTGATGTCTTAGTTGATGGGATTTTTCTCTTTAGACAAAAAAAGACCCCCTGCGTTTGCAGGAGGTCTTTTATATTAGAATGTTGTTAATAGGCTGCCACTGATCCATAGCTTTGCTCCTGATTTAGGGGCGTATACTTGGTACCATGTGTCTTTTCCTACTTTTTCTTTTTTCTTATTACCTAAAATAGTATAGACGTGTTTAAGTGGTGCGTTGTTTGGTACTACTTCTTTGATCGTATCGCTTGTTGTTGCTCCTGCACTTGAGCGTAGGTTCGATTCGTCTTTTGTGAACGATAAGTTATCTAGCGTAATCTCGTCCGTGCGTACCCAACCTTGTGTGCCATTGTAAGCAATACGTAACCAGCGTGTGTTTTTACCACTCGTGTTTTTAAAGTCATGTACATCTGTATGGTACGCCTTTAATGTGATCACTTTTTCTTTTCCGTAAGTGCCAATTTTTTTTGAGTATGCGTATGGCATATAGTAGATGTTCAAGCTACTCGCTGAGACTGTTGCTGTTACGTCAGTTGGTAATTTTACGAATTGTGTTGGTTGTGATTTAGACTCTGGCAGAATATGATCATATTCTTTTGGAGCTTTCATCACTTTTGTGCTCACTGTTTTACCGCTGTATTCAGATGAACTATAAGCTTTCATCTGTGCCATTAGGTTGGCGATTTTACGACTCCATTCTTTGTCCGTCGCATATTTTACATTCATACCTAATAATGTCGGACCGTTGTAATAAGCACCTGTAGTCGTTAGGTAATCACGATAGATTTTATATGCGTAGGCATTCAAACCGTCTTTTCCTGTTGGGAAGTACTTTGCACATGTGAAAGCACATGTATCATATGCTTGGAAGCCAAAGTAGTTGTTTTTATATTGCGAAATAGCTGAGCCTCCCCAACCTGTTTCTAAAATTGCATGAGCTAGCATGAACTGTGCGTTAATACCTGCTTCTTTTTGAACTTCTAAGAATGATGGTACTAGTTTGTAAAGTACATTGTCTGTCGTTTTTCCTTTACTAATAAGGAACGAGCGCATTTGTGTAGCTGTTAGATCTGTTGATTTTCTTAAGTTAAGTGCAATATATGGATTTGTTTCTACGTAAGCTGAATTGATCCATACTGTTTTGCTTGATAATGTACCTTGATACCAAATACTTGAACCGACTTTTTCTGTGCGAGTAACTTTGAATGTTTTCGCACGGTATTTACTCAAGTCATAGACGATGTTATTTGTTGTACCATAAGGAATGTTATAAGCACTGCTTGTCCCTGCAATATAAGTTGTAAATTTAGTTGTATCTACAAGTGAATTATTGTAAGTAGTTACATCACTTGCTTCTACCCAACCGACTACAGTTGTTGATGTGCCGTTTGTGCGGCTAATTTGGTAGTATTCTTTATCGTCGAATAAAGCTTCTTTTTTTATATAGAAGGTTTCGTTTGTATATGTGCTATTTGCTAAGATGTAGTCTTCTAGCTTTGTGATATCTTTGTAGATTTTCACTGTTTTACTAGAAAGACGACCAAGGTAGCTCGCGTCAGTTTCTTTTGGTTTTTCTGCTACTTCCACATATGCCTTTGTATATTTTGATGAAATCCATATTGTTTTTGTACCGATTTTACCTTGGTACCAATCTGTGTTACCAATTCTTTCTGTTTTTGTTACGACAAATTTTGCGTTTTTATATTTTGTTAGGGTTTTGATGGCAACATCATTTGTGCCTCCCCAAATTTTCGTATAGGCTGACCCTGTTCCAGTTAACGAAAGGGTTTTAGATTTTGTGCTGATCGCTTTATGGTTATAGGCTGTTGCATCTGTTGATTTGATCCAGCCGATGACTCCTGATGTTGCACTTTCTTTAGTGCTTAGTAGGTAGTATTTGCTCCCTTTATATGTAGCTTTCTTTTTAACATATAAAACGGTGTTAATATTGCTAGTTCCTGCTTTTGTATATGTTGATTTAGTGATATCTTTGAAAATTTTAGCTGAACTGCTATTAACTTTAGCTACGAAACTAACGCTCGTTTCTATTGGTTTTTCTGTTGGGACTGCTGAAGTATCAAGAGTTGGATTTGTTGATAGATTGCTGTTGTGAATCCAAACAGTTTTGCCATTTAGCTTGCCTTGGTACCATTTGCTTGTTGATGTAATAGTTGTTGTAGCTGAGAATTTAACGTTTTTATATGTTTTTAATGATGTGTAGATAGCATCGGTACTTCCCCACGGACTAACATATCCCCTACCTGAGCCTTCTAGATAGAATGTTTGGGCTTTTGTAGAAGTTAGGCTGTAGTTTCGGATTTTAAGGTCTGTAGATTTTACCCAGCCTAATTGTGTTTTTTTCGCATCTCCGAATTTGTAGATGGAATAGTATGTCACACCGCCTGTTGTAGCTTTTTTATCGCTCATCATTACTTGTTTTGTTTGAGCTGTTGTTGCGACTTTACTAGTAGACTTTGCGTCTGGTTGTTGATAGATTTTCGCTTTTGTAGATTTGATAACTGAGATATTGCTGATTGATGTTGTTTTGTAGCTTTTCGCGGCTTGAGTTCCGTTAGCTCCAATGACGAAAATCGCTAGTAGTAATGTGCAGATGATTGTCCATGCATGTTTTTTTATCATTTTCTACTTCCTTTCTTTTTTCACTTTAATAGGTTCATATACGCGTCAGATAAGCTAGATAATGTTAGCTCTTGTTAGTGCTTTTTTAAGTTACGTCGACAAAATAGGTGAGCATTAGATAGTGGCAATCATATCACTGATGTTTGCATACGATAGTTAGATTGATGCAGAACTATAGACTTTTGCCTTATTAAAATGAGATAACTAGATTACATATATTCCATTATATAGTAAATTATATTAAATTTGTGTTGCGATACTTAAATTAGTTCTTTACTATCACATCTTATGACTTATGTACTTGTCTTTATATTTAAAAAAGCAGAGAATTTGTAATATAATGCGCTATTCTGTCTGATGTGTATATCGACCTATCACTATTCTCGTTAAGTATAGCTTATTAATAGTAGAGTTTGTCTTTACGATTATGTTACAAAATTGTGGAGTGGTATTTGTAGTTCATTGTTTTTTATTATTTTCGGAGTTAATGAGCTGTTGAGACGTAAAAAAAGAGCTGCCCTGGGGCAACTCTTAGATTTCTTGTGTATATAGATTGTGATTTTCGTTTACGACGTCTTGTAGTAATTTTGACCACTTTTCATAATATCGTTCCGGTGTGTAATCTTTTAGCACAGTGTTACGTGCTTCGTTCCCCATCTTCACTACTAAATCATGGTTATTTAATAGATGAATGATTTTCTCCGCTAGTTGTTCACGGTCACCATTTGGGACAAGATAGCCATTTACACCATCTTCGATTACTTGGGATGGACCATAGTTAATGTCATAACTAATTACTGGTGTCTTATTTGCTAGTGATTCAAGCATCGCTAGACTGAAACCTTCGTATGCTGAAGTAACGAGCGAGACAGATGATGCCGCAAGTACTTCATGCACTTTGTTTGTATAGCCTTTAAGCTCGACACTATTTTCTAGCTTAAGCTCTTGAATCAGCTTATTTAGCGCCTCTTCTTCATTGCCATTACCGTAAATGTGCAACTTCGCTTCCGGTACTTGTTCTACAACTAGTGAGAAGGCTTTGATCGCTTCGTCTAATCGTTTTTCTGGACTATAACGGGCAATCATCGACACAAGCTTCGGATTCTTTTTGACGTTAAAATCATTCACTTCTACACAGTTTGGGATGACATGGATATTGCCACGGTTACCAATTTCTTTGTGTAGATCAAGTCGTTGTTGTTCTGTTAACACTACGACCGGATACCCCTTTGGAATGATATCGAGTTTTGCTTGATACACTGTTCTATATGGACTACCCAATTCGTATGGTGCAGCGAAATGATTTGAATGTAACATATAAATTTTGTAGACAAGTTCATCATCAATTGATGTCACTCGCGTAGTTGGTGCAGAGCCATCACAAATGATGACAGGCTTAACGACTTCTACACGACATATTTCGTTTAGCCAGAAATCATGGAATTCTTTGCTTGACGGGAAGTATTCGACCTTATCATAATCTGGACTGAATAAGTATACTTTTTGAAGCTTACCACTCTTGTTGTTATACCAAAGTGATAAGAAGCAAAAACCATCTTCCGTATATAAACGCTCTTGGTTCTTTTTGTTGTTACTTGGATGATAAAGGACCTCCCGTTGAAGGAATCCAGTGTGATGGTATTCTTCACGACGTGTACGTACTCGGTTGTCATCAAAGTAATCGATAAAGTTAATCGTGCCATCTTCATTCCACTTTTTATACTTTATATAAGTACCATTTTGGAAGTAGCGAGCGAATTCACCACCGTCTTCAACCCAGTAGCCATCTTCGAATTTCTTTAGTTGTTGCTCGAATTTAGCTTGAGCTGCAGATGATATCGTATTCTTCGTGAATTTCCTTCTATAGTAATCATAGACGTTTGTAATTTTTGCGCTTTTCGGAAGTTGCCCTGATAGCTTCAATTCTTTTTCAATGACGTCATAGTTAAATTTGAAATCCATTGTTAGGAGTTCAATATCGTATTCGTCATTAGCAAAAAGGCTGGCGCGCTTGAGCATAACTTTGTTGATGCCGCCTTTTTCGATGTCCATATCCCATGCTGTCATGAAGATTTTTCTTTTCATTAGGGGTTCACATCCTTTCTAGTGCAGTTATTTATTTCTTCTTTTTGGATCCATATTTACGTCGATCTGCAAGTTTCTTTTGGAAAGCTTTTTGATCTTCATATGAAAGTTTATTGTATTGTTTGATGAAATCATTGTAGTTTTTCATAACGACATTTGTCGGGCCAAATTCTCTAAGCTGACCGCCTTCAATCCAAGCAATTTTGTTACAGAAGCTCGTTACTTGTCTTAAGTTATGGCTGACGAAGAAGATCGTTTTACCGCGGTTTTTGTATTCATTCATCTTGGCTAGTGATTTGTCAGCGAAGGTTTGATCTCCTACAGATAACGCTTCATCGATAACAATAATATCCGGGTCTGCTGTAACGCTGATGGCGAAGCCTAGTTTGGACTTCATACCACTAGAGTATTTCTTTACAGGCTGATAGATGAAGTCTCCTAGTTCTGAGAATTCGACAATTTGCGGTGTCACTTCATCAATTTTTTCTTTACTATAGCCCATTAATAAACATTTAAATTCGATATTTTCAATGCCTGTTAGTTGGGGGTTTAAACCTGCATTAATGGCGATTACATTGACCTCACCCTTGGCAATGATTTCACCTGAAGAAGGAGGTATAATTCCGCCAATGATGTTGCTCAGGGTAGATTTACCAGAGCCATTTATACCTACTAGCCCAACTACATCTCCTTCTTCAACCGCAAATGATATGCCATCGATGGCATTGAAGTCAGAGCCCATTTTACCAGGGAAAAGTAGGTCACCGATTTGTTCTTTTTTTGATCTATACATACGATATTTTTTAGATACATTTTTTATAATGACTGATTCTGCCATGTTTTATGTCCTCCATGTTACTTTTAGATAAAGTCAGAGAAACGGTTTCTGAATTTATAGTGTGCTGATGAACCAATTATCAATATGACGAGAATAAGTCCCCAGTTATATAACGTTAATTGCCAATTCTCAATGGCATACCAATTGTTATAAAGTAGTGATGCGCGATATCCATTTGCTAAATAATAGAATGGATTTAGTGCCAATAAACTTTGTAGCCATTCAGGGAAGTTTCCACTACGATCCCATAAGATTGGTGATAAGAAGAACATCCCTTGTAATACGGATTGGATTAGCATTTGTACGTCGCGAACTACGACTGTCAATGTTGAAGTTAATAGTGTAATACTAAACGCAAAAATATAACTCATCGCTAGGAAGTATATTAGCTGGATATAATAAATGCTCGGGGCGTAACCCTTTATCCAAAAGACGACCATAATGCCACCCACTAATGCTAAGTGTCCGTAAAACTTCCCAGTAATGATGTAGCTTGGTAACACAGATAACGGGAAGTTCATCTTGGCGACCATGGAATACTTTTGATAAATCGCTTTAGAACCGTTTAATATAGCTTTGTTGATAAAGAACCACATTGAGATCCCTGCAAGCATCCAGTAGACATAGGGTACTCCGTCTAATTCTGATTTACCACGTAATCCAACGCCGAAGACAACCCAGTACATAGCCATTTGAATAGCAGGGTTAAGAACTTCCCAGATGAAGCCTAGATAGTTGTTCTGATTATCAATTTTTAGTTGGAACTTTGCTAGTCTTTGTATCATATAAAAAGACGATATTTGTTCTTTAATGATATTAATAAGTGCTTTCATATTGTTTTTTCCTCAATTCCTCGAATTTCATTAAGGGATGATTTTGTCGCATTGTTTCGTATAAATGATAGCTTAGGTATTGAATGATCGTTTATCATGACGCTATTGTTTTCGAAAAGATGCATTTTCACATTTTTGGCGATACTATCTTCCATCATTTTGTAGCTCTGTTAATAGTCTTGAAAGTGTATGATGACGGCATTTTATCACGCCAAATATTATATATATTACCATAAAAACATACAACATAGTATATCATATAATATCCTTTAATTCTGTTTTCAAAACGTAAAGATTTGAGAGAAATTAACAGTTGCGTTGATGTGGTGTGGATATTTTGTTTTTTGGGTGAGTTTTGGGGTGCTCGGATGGGGCTTTGGCGCTTCTCGCTCGGGGTTTAGCGCTTCTCGCTCGGGCTTTGGCGCTACTCTTAAGAATTTTATCTCTGCTCAAGACCATCTTTAACAAAATGAAAAACAAAAATGCGAGGAGAAAATATTGAATTTTCTCCTCGCATTTTATTTGTTTGGTGTTATTTTTTGAATACTTCGTTGACTACGCGTTCTGAGGCTTTGCCGTCTTCCCATTCGCAGAAGCGTTCTGCGAAGCGGTCGAATTGTTCTTTTGAGTGGTGGCCTTCAGTTAGGGCACGACCGATTTCAGTAAATAGCTCGTCCTGTTCTTTGACGATTAGTCCTGGTGCATCTGCTTCGATGTCGATGTAGAAGCCACGTAGGCGGTCGCGGTAATCTTCAAGATCGTACATATAGAAGATAATTGGGCGATCTAGGATGGCATAGTCAAAGAATACAGATGAATAGTCAGTGATTAAAAGGTCGCTGACTAAGTATAGATCTGCTATGTCATAGTAGTTTGAAACGTCTTTAATGAAGTCGCCGTATTGATCGAAATCAAAGCTTTCTGATACTAAGTAGTGCATGCGAGCAAGTAGGACGAAATCGTCTCCGTATTGTTCTTTAAGTTTTTGAATGTCGAATTGGAATTCGAATTTGTATTTCCCTTTTTTGAAGAATTGGTCATCACGCCATGTTGGTGCGTAAAGAACGATTTTCTTGCCTTCAGGGATGTTCAATGACTTACGGATTTTTTCAATTTTGCTTGGATCTGTGTTTTGTAATGCATCATTTCGTGGATATCCTGACTCAATCACTTTGCCTTTAAAGTGGAATGCACGAGCTAGAATTTCCCCTGAATATGCATTTGGCGCTATTAAGTAGTTCCAATTTTTTGATTCAGCAATAATGTTCTTACGATATTTATTTGTTTTTGTACCTGGCATATATACTTCTTCAATGTCAGTACCAAGTTTTTTCAGCGGTGTACCATGCCATGTTTGAAGATACGTTGTTTGTTTCGGTCTTGGCATCCATTTTGGTAAGCGGACGTTGTTGACCCAGTATTCTGCACGAGGGAAATTCAGTAACCATTTTAATGAGAAGCGTCTCATGTATGGAACGCCCATTTCTTCAAATAGAGGTATACTGTCTTTTGCTACACTCCAAATCAATTTGTATTCTGGGTTATTTTCTTTCATGTATTCATAAATGGCACGCGGATTATCGCTATAACGTTTTCCGTGAAAACTTTCAAATACAACTAAATTTTTCTTTCTAGGCGTTCTAGATAATAACCTAAATGCTTTTGTAATGAGCTTTTTAGTGTATTTACTTTTCTTTATCTTCTTAAACAACTGAATCCACTCTTTCTATTCATATTTATATTCGTATGTTTTTAAGTCTATTTGTCCCAAGGTATATTTTATCATTAAGCATTACAAGAAAAAACCTTTAAAGTTATTATTTTTTTCTATTCAAATAAAACCGTTCTCCCTGCTTAAATCATTTAATGACAAGGCTTTGGACCAAATTATCATTCGTAGTCATTCCTATGCTTTTCTAATTAATCATTAATATCAACAACACATATAATCCTCAAGCTTTTTGCAAAATCTGCACCTTACTTTTCAATTTGATGAATACTGTACTTGTATAATGTGCAATAATTTCTAGAGAATGCTCCTTTAAGCTCTTGTTGACTAAAATTATTTGTTAGTTATTTTTATTTGATTTTTTACAAATGATAAACATTCTTCTAAAAGTCCTGAAGTATTATATACAGCTACTTTAACTCTTCCATTATTACACCTCTTTATTTCTTCAAACATTGCTTTCACATTACTATTTGGTATGTATTTTATTTTCTCCTAAATAACACTTTAGAAAAAAATTACCTCTTGATTAATAATTTTTTGATATTTACGCCTTTAAGATAATACCATAGGATAATATTATTCAGTATAATTATTCTGTTTACTACAGCTAAATTTTCTTTGTTATACAACTATTGTTTCAGTTATACTAATAGAAGTTATTGTATATAAATTCTAAATTACAATACCTCTTATAATGTGGTAATTAAACATAAATATGCGAATTATTTATTTGATTATCCAACGAAATGTAGAAAAATAGGTGAATGAATGTTAAAGGAATTTTTAATATATATATATTTGTTGTTAAATAGGTTGGTATTTGGGCTTTTTAAGTTTTTGCCACAAAAGAATAAAATCGTTTTTTTATGTGACTTTGGGGATAATGCGCGGTTTGTAATTCGAGAGTTGCAATCACGCGGTTTTGAAGAGATTTATGTTTTGAAGACTCGCAAATGCAAAGATGATTTTTCCGACTTAGGTTTACCTGCTGAGCATGTGTTGGATTTCCACGTATCCAGTATCGGAGGATATTTGAAAGGTTTATATCATTTAGCAACGGGTAGGAAGGTATTAATCGACAATTATTTTGCCATTTTAAGTGCAACGCCGTTTCGTGAGGGCGTTGAGTGTATTCAATTATGGCATGCGGCTGGCGCAATTAAAAAGTTTGCGTTACAAGATCCGAGTATCATGTTCCGCTCTCCTTCTGCTGTAAAGCGATTTGAGAAGGTTTATGGGCGGATGACGAAAGTAGTTATTGGTTCTGATGAGATGGTACCAATTTTCATGTCAGCGTTTGGCATGCGCCAAGATCAATTTTTGCGTTTTGGTATTCCACGGACTGACTTTTACTTTCAACAAAAAGAAGAGATTAATGCTCGAGGTGAAATTCTCGAGTTGTATCCTCAATTAGAAGGAAAAAAGGTAATTTTGTATGCACCAACTTTCCGTGATCAGCAATTGTTAGAACAGAAGATTCCTTTGAATTTTGTTGAAATCATGGATTCACTTGGAGAAGATTTTGCAATGGTGATCAAGTTACACCCTGCTGTGGCTCATAATGTTGAGTCAATTGCTCATCCTGCAATTGTATCCGTTGCTAATGATGTACCTATTTCAAAATTACTGTTTGTAACGGATTATTTAATCAGTGATTATTCTTCGATCCCATTTGAATTTGCTCTACTTGGGAAACCTCAGATTTTCTATCCTTATGATTTAGAAGCATATGAGATGGAACGCGGTTTTTGGACGGATTATGAACAATTGGTACCCGGTCCGGTTGTTTCAAATGATGAAGAACTAGTTTATGTTCTATTGCATCACGAATTTAATCAGGAGCAAGTAGCGGCTTTTTCAAATGATTGGAATACCTATTCTGATGGGCATGCTAGTGAAAGATTGGCAGCGTATTTGATGGATTAGTCAAATGGTTCGGAGCTTATTCTTGGGAACCTTATATCAGTTCCAGTCGTTTCTTATTCTATTAAGACTTTTTATGGAGATTTTCTACAGAAATGAATTTGGCATTTCTAGTTAAATATAATATAATACCATTTAGTATTATGTATGGAGGCACACTATGAAAAAAGTAATTACGTACGGTACATTTGATTTACTTCATGTGGGACATGTTAATATTCTTCGACGTGCAAAAGCTTTAGGCGATTACCTTGTTGTTGCTATTTCTTCTGATGAATTTAATGCTTTAAAAGGGAAAAAAGCTTACTATAGTTTTGAGGACCGTAAGACAATACTTGAAGCAATCAAGTATGTAGATGAAGTAATTCCGGAAGATAATTGGGAACAAAAAGTTCTAGACGTGAAAGAACATAATATCGACACATTTGTTATGGGCCACGACTGGGAAGGTAAATTCGATTTTCTAAAAGATCATTGCGAAGTAATTTACTTACCTCGTACTGAAGGTATTTCTACAACTAAGATTAAAAAAGATCTAAATACTCAAGTAACTAAATAAGCATATCGCTTTAACTAACCACCTGCTCCTATATTGGAGAGGTGGTTTTTTTGTTGTATACAGAAACGGCAAAAAAGGTCGCCTAAGCGACCTTTTAATCTTGTGATGTGACTTTATTCAAAAGGCTGGTCCATAATTCGTATTGAAGTTCAGGCGAGTATTTCTCTTGAACGGTACGGTATGCATTTTCGCCCATTCTTTTTGCCTCGTCTTCATTTTCTAGAAGATAGATGATCTTTTCTGCTAATTGCTCACGGTCCTTATTTGGAACAGCATAACCATTCTGTCCAGCTGGTTCGAATTCGTCTATATAGTAGTTATTGTCGTAAATAATGACCGGCGTTTTATTTGCAAATGATTCTAATGCTACCAAGCTAAAGCCTTCGTATTTCGATGTTAGGACTGTTACGGTAGCTTTTGCTAATACTTCGTCTACTTTTTTTGTGTAGCCTTTTAATTCGACATTATTTCTCAATTTTAGTTTCCGAATAAGCGAAGTTAACGCACGTTTTCTAGGCCCTTCACCATAAATATGAAGTTTAGCGTCAGGAACGTCTTGAATTACTTTAGCAAATGCACGAACAGCTTCTCCAACTGCTTTCCCTTCATCTAATCTTGCTACAACTGTAACAAGAAGAGGATCTTTTTTAGCGATATCCACATTTCTCACTTCGATTGCATTTGGAATGACATAAATATTGTCGTGATCACCAAATTGCTTGATGATATCCTCTTTTTGCTTTTCTGTTAGGACAACAATAGGATCGCCATTCTCCAGGTTTTCTAGCATGCCTTTGTGATATTCCTTGAGCTCGCTACCGTATGTGTAAGGTGCCTCAAAATGGTTTGTATGAATAGTATAGATACGGTGTGCCAAGCCGGATTCCATACTACGGACTTTGCTTGCTGTTCCTGCTCCGTCGCAGATGATAATTGGCTTTTCAGGCTCGTTTTCGCATAATTCGTTAAACCAATTAACATGAAATTCTCTGTTATTGGCAAAACTTAAGACTTTCTTTGACTCAGGATGGAATAGATAAATTTTCTGTTGCTTACCCGTTTTATGGTTGTACCATTTCGAAAGGTAACAAAAGCCGTCTGGTGTATAGTGTAGTTCTTGGTTTAGCTCATTGTTAGACAAATGATAATAGAGCGTGCGGTTAATATAACCATCGTTATGGAATTCTTCACGTTTAATGTGAATTTGTTCGGGTGTGTAATAGTCGATGTATCTCAGTTTTTGATGCTTGTCCCAAGCTTTACACTTTACATATGTACCATTTTGGAAGTAGTGCGTTTGTTCTCCGCTATCTTCAACTTGATATCCAGGTTCGAATTTTTCACTAGCTAAACGGTAGCTTTCAATACTTTCGACTGTTGGTTCACTTGTTGTGTAGCTTTTTTTATAGTAGTCATAAATGTTCGTGATTTTAACGTTTTCGGCAAGTCTGCCTTCTTTTTTTAAGTGTAATTCTATTTCAGAATAATTATCTTTATAATCTAGTGTGATTAGTTCAGAGCAATAATCAGCGTTATTTAATAAGCCTGCTCGTTTGTACATGACACTATTAACGCCATATTTATCTACGTCAATGTCCCAAACGACCATGAATATTTTTTTCATTATTTCACTACTTTCTTTTTGGGTGTGTTTGTTAAGGTCTACTATACTCTGTTTTTGGCTCTGAATTCAATTATTTTCAAGTTAGCCATATGTTTTGCATTGTTCATGATAAATGCCAAGTGAGATAGTTTCACTTGGCATTTTGGGTATATTTTTTAATTTATAGTGTTTGAATGAAGGCTTCTAGACGATCAAGGCCTTCTTTTAATGTTGCTGGTGCATACGCGTAAGTGATGCGAAGATAGCCTTCACCATATGGAGTGAAAACAGATCCCGGGATGGCACCAACGCCCCCCTCTTTCATAAGACGGATCGCAAATTCTTGAGATGATAATCCAAACTTTTTGATAGATGGGAAAATGTAAAATGCACCTGTAGGTTTTTGAACTTCAATACCCATTGCAATTAGGCGGTCGTAAACGTAATCCCGACGGACAATATATTGTTTGTTCATCTCAGCTGGAATGTCTTTGCAGTTTGTAAGTGCTTCGACAGCAGCATATTGGCTAGGAAGTGCTGCACAGATTGCATTGTATGCGTGAATTTTCACGACTTCTGCCAAAAGCTTAGCAGATGTCATAAGGAATCCAATGCGCCAGCCTGTCATTGAGTGTGATTTTGATAAACCGTGAATTAAGAACAATTTATCTTTTAGCTCAGGATACGCACCGAATGAACGGTGTTCTCCTTCGAATGTATTTTCACTATAAATTTCGTCTGAAATGATAAAGACATCTTGTTTTGATAGTACATTTGCTAACGCATCCATTTGTTCATGGGAGATTGTAGCTCCTGTTGGGTTAGATGGGAAGTTAAATAGTACGGCTTTCGTTTTAGGTGTGATCAGTTTTTCTAGACGTTCCGCAGATGGTTGGAAGTTAGTGTCTGTCGTGTCTAGATAAACTACTTTTGCACCGCAAAATTGGATGATTGGTTCGTATCCTGAGTAAATTGGTGCTGGGAGGATGATTTCATCCCCTTCTTCGAAGATTGTACGGAATACAGAATCAATGGCCTGACTTGCTCCGTTTGTAACGATAATTTCGTCTACAGCATTATAGTGGCAGTCGTATTTTTCTTTAAAGAACGCTACAGCTGCTTCACGAAGTTCGATGATACCAGCGTTATGTGAATATGTTGTCAGGTTTTGTTCGATTGAACGGATACCTGCTTGTTTGATTGATTCAGGAGTTGGGAAGTCTGGTTGGCCAATCGTTAAGTTGACGGCATCAGGATAATTGACAAGTTGATTTGCGAATTGGCGTATTCCGGGTAAACCACCCTTTTGAGCTTGCGGATTAAGGGATAAAGACATTTGGTGTTCCTTCTTTCATATGATTAGCATTTTTATTTCTTGCTATTTATTATACTCTCAAATTCTGAAAACTTAAATATTTTATTTCATATTTTGGAGATTTTTTGGTTTTGAGGTCGGGGTGCTCGGGTGGGGATTGGCGCTACTCGGCCTGGCTTTGGCTCTATTCGCTCTGGTTTTGGCGCTACTCGCTACGGCTTTGGCGCTTCTCGAGCGGGCTTTAGCGCTACTCGAGCGGGCTTTGGCGCTACTCACTCCGGCTTTGGCGCTACTCGCTACGGCTCTGGGGCTTCTCGAGCGGGCTTTGGCGCTTCTCACAAGCAATCTTTAATTAGATAGAGTTTCTTTAAACAAAGGCTTTCTATAATTATAGTGATATGTTCGTGATCTAGTATGGCCTGTGGGGGTTAGGTTCATTTGTTTTAGTAGCTTTGTTATTCGGTTTTTATTGTTGATTTGAAGGTATTGGCTACATTCTTTATGGGTTATGGTTGACTTGAAGAGCCAGAACCAGTCTTGCATTGCTATTTTGATTGCGTTATCGATATTTTTTCCGCAGGTTTGGCATGTCCATGTACGTTGGGAAGAACGTCGGCCTTGTCCTCCACAGCAACAGATGATGCCCGTTTTAAGTTGCTCTAAAGGAATGCTGTGTTTTTTTGTTAATGGAAAGGCGTTGTATGGTTTGTTGCTATTTTTTATTTTATAAATAATATGTTGGAATTGGTTTATTGTGATAATGGCTGGGTGTTTATTTAATTCTTGTAGGTAGAGTGGTACTTCTTTTGGTCCTAGTAATTTAATTTGTGTTGGTGGGATCTCGATGTGTGTGCGTTTGTTTGGCAATACGATTGCTTTGAATATTGGTAATTGGATGCCGACTTCGTGTTGCAACCAGTATTCTAAGCTGTCGACTGTTCGTAATATTTGTTGTTGTGGACATACGTATGTTGTGTTGTTGCCATCGATTGTTTGGATTAGTTGGTAGGGGTTTTCTAAGAATTTTAATGTTCCTCTTAGATGTTTTACTTCAAGGATGCAAATATAGCTTGGTGTGATTATTAATGAATCTATTTGAATGAGTCTGTTTGGGGATGCTTGAATTTCAACATTAGGGAGAGTTTGAAATGGGAGAGTAAAATGCGTTTCTTGGATCAATTGATCGACTCTACATTCTCCATTGTAACCTGCTTGGATGTTGTCCAATTCTTTTTTCAAGTCAATGGTTTTTGAGCATGTTGGGGAGAGTCTCATTAGTAGTCGTGGATATGCTGACAATAATATTGGTTTTGTTCGTGGTTCGAAAATTATTATTACCCCTTTCTATCATAATTTTACATACTATTATATCTTTTTATGTAATATATTACAATTTAATAATGTGCATAAAAAAGCCAGCTGCTTATGCGGCTGGCTCGTTATTAGTGATTTAAGACAACTGATAGGAAGTCTTGCGCACGTTTTGAGTCTGGGTTTGTGAAGAATTTTTCTGGTGGTGCGACTTCGACGATTTTACCATCGGCCATGAAGACGATTTGGTCGCAAATTTCTTTAGCGAAGCCCATTTCATGGGTAACGACTACCATTGTCATGCCGTCTTTTGCAAGCTTACGGATAGCATCGAGTACTTCTTTGACCATTTCTGGGTCAAGAGCTGATGTTGGTTCGTCAAAAAGCATGACTTGTGGATCCATTGCAAGTGCGCGCGCGATCGCTACACGTTGTTGTTGACCACCGGATAGGCGTCCTGGGTAGGCATCAAATTTGTCACCTAAACCTAGAGATGTTAGTAGTTCTTTGCCACGTTTTTCTGCTTCAGCTTTTGATAGACCTTTTACTTTTATTGGGGCGATTGTGACATTTTCGAGTGCTGATAAGAACGGATATAGGTTAAAGCTTTGGAATACGAAGCCGATGTTCGTACGAGCTTTGTTAATATCCGTTTTTTTGTCATGAATAGAAATACCGTCTACGATTATTTCACCCGTGTCGATTTCTTCTAGTGCATTTATGGTACGGATCAGAGTTGATTTACCTGCTCCACTTGGTCCGATTAGTGCGACAACATTTGATTTTGGTACTTCTAGGTCGATGTCGGTTAATACATGATGATTACCGAAACTTTTATTAACATTTTTGATAGAAATCATAATTCGTATTCCCCTTCTTATTGTTCATTTTTCAGCATACGTTTTTCGATTTGACGAATGATTAAAGATAAGCTGAATGTCATGATGAAATAAACGAGCGCAACGAATGTCCAAATTTCTATATAACGGAATGATGTTGCTGCTAAATTTTTTGCTTTTAACGTTAAATCTACACCTGCGATGACAGAAATTAACGATGAGTCTTTGATAAGAATGATAAATTGTGATGCCATTGGCGGTAAGATTCTTCTAAATGCTTGAGGTAATATGATGTAGCGCATTGCTTGGAAATTAGACATACCGGCTGAACGTGCCGCTTCCATTTGACCTTTAGGAACAGCTTGGATACCAGAACGAACGATTTCAGCAAGGAATGCCCCTGAGAATGTTGCTAGACCAACGATTGAACCCCAATAAGATCCTAATGAGAAAAATTGACCTAACCCGAAGTAAATCCACATTAACAATACTAGTAATGGTACGCCACGCATGATTTCTACGTAAGCACTTGAAATGAAGCGAATAATAGGGTTACGTGAAATACGCCCGATTCCAAAAATGACTCCCAATGGAATACTTAATAAAAGTGAGATAGCTGAAATTTCTAATGTTAGTAAGGCGCCTTGGATGAAGACGTCCATATTATTTGGAATGACGCTCCAGTCTAGTTGAATGTCCATGTAAATGTCCTCCTCGATCATTTCTGTGATCGGTTTTTATTCGATGAAAGACTACAACGACGTCAGCAAACATAGTGGAGTCGTCCCCCCTTA
Source organism: Viridibacillus sp. KH_047 (assembly GCF_057838945.1). NCBI lineage: Bacteria > Bacillati > Bacillota > Bacilli > Caryophanales > Caryophanaceae > Viridibacillus > Viridibacillus sp. KH_047. The sequence continues at coordinate 3,660,961 of NZ_CM174479.1, forward strand.
TGTTTAGCTACGCCGTTTGTAATGTTTCAAAGTACAGCTTGTTCTATTATTCTTTAACTGTTGTTAACCAATCACTATTTTCGAACCATTTTGCACGTGATTGTAATTCAGCCGGGCTATCGATGTATGAGTGTAAGAATGAATTTAACCATTGTACTGATTCGAAATCATTTTTCTGTACTGCAAGACCTAAGTTGTCTGCAGAGATGACACCTTCAAGTTTCTTCACTTTCCCCACTTGTTGTAGGTTGTAAACTTGGATAGCTGGCTCGTCATAGATTACTGCATCAACTTGTCCAGATTGTAGTGCTAGTGCTGCTGCTGGGAAGTCTTCATAATCTTTAATTTCTGCATTTTTGAACATGTCTTTTGAAATTAATGAACCTGTTGTTGCAATTTGAGCTGCAATTTTAGTGCCCTTTTTATCTAGGTCTTCATATGATTTTATAGTGTTGTTTTTTGATTGAAGCATGATGGCTTGTCCTGTTTTGTAGTAAGGATTTGCAAAGCTGACTGCTAATGCACGTTCACCTGTGATAGACATACCTGCGAAGATCATGTCAATTTCGCCCGTTTGTAGAGCCGGAACTAGTCCATCAAATCCGTATTGTTTTACTTCTAATTTAACGCCTAAGTTATCTGCAATTGCTTGCGCAACGTCTATATCATAACCGATGAATTTTCCTTTTGAGTCGACCATTTCAAACGGGAAGTAACCAGGGTTTGTACCAATTACTAGTTTTTTTGCTTTGATTACTTTTTGGATAGTTGAGTTGCTATTGCTCTTTCCTGCAGATGAATTTGAATCTCCTCCATTGCCACAGCCTGCAACTACTAGCATGGTAATCATTAATAATGCCGTTAACCATTTCTTCATAATATATACCTCACTTTATATAATTTTTAGAATAAGTTGATAATTTGAAGTATAATTTATTTTTATTCATATGTCTACATAAAAATTAGTATAATATAAGTTTTTTAGAGATTTTATTCATATTTTAATAGATTTATCGTATTTTTATTCATTTTTACGCAGTATGTATATTACTTTATGCAGTAGCAGTGATTGCTTTGGCGCTGCTCATGGGTTCTTTGGCTCTACTCAAACCTCTTTAGCGCTGCTCGAGCTCTCTTTAGCGCTACTCGCTCCCTTTAGCCTACTCGAGCTCTCTTTGGCTCCACTCAAGACCCTTTTAGCGCTACTCGAGCTCTCTTTGGCTCTACTCAAGCTCCCTTTAGCGCTACTCGCTCCCTTTAGCCCTACTCAAGCTCACTTTGGCCCTGCTCGAGCTCCCTTTAGCGCTACTCGCTCCCTTTAGCCCTACTCGAGCTCACTTTGGCTCTACTCAAGACCCTTTTAGCGCTGCTCGAGCTCTCTTTGGCCCTACTCGCTCCCTTTGGCACTACTCGAGCTCCCTTTGGCCCTGCTCGAGCTCACTTTAGCCCTACTCGAGCTCTCTTTGGCTCTACTCAAGACCTCTTTAGCCCTACTCGAGCTCTCTTTGGCGCTACTCAAGTTCCCTTTAGCGCTATTCGCTCCCTTTGGCACTACTCAAGACCCTTTTAGCGCTGCTCGAGCTCTCTTTGGCGCTACTCAAACTTCCTCTAGCACTACTCACTCTTCATCACCGCCATTCCTCAAAAATAAAAAGCCCGCTGTTGTGCTGGGCTTTAGCGTTTTGCATTTGGTGGGCGTAGTAGTTCTAGGATGGATTGGGCTCGTTGGATGTGTAGGCTTTGTGTTTTTCATTTACATCTATTTTTACATTAATTCCCCAATTAGGAAAATCTAATTCTAGTTCACGTGTTTAAAGTTTAAGTGATTTGTCTAAGCTTTATATAAATATTATTGGTATTCATCGAAAGGGGCTGTATTGGATTGGAATCGAAAAAAAGTGTGAAATTGGATTTCTATGATTTTGTAATTAATGCATTTGGGGTTTTTATAGCACTTTTAATTATTTTTGTATATGTGTTAACACATTGAGGGTAAGTTAAAAGCACCTATCGTTTTATTAATGATAGGTGCTTTCTATGTGATCTGGTTATTCAATTGAAAATCCTCCGTTAGTACGATGCTATAGTTTGTGTGTTAGTGTGATAAATAAATTTTCATCTCGAACAGCAAGTGCATGATCTATAAGGCGAAGTTTGTTGTCCTTTTCAAGTTGAGTGATTAGGTCTACTACTTCCTTATTAGTACTAGTGAATTGCTCTGTTTTGACCTTTTCCTTACTCAACTCAAGAGAGTCGTAAATGAGTTTCAGATGATCATGGATGTTAGATATGGTTAGCAATTGATACAACGGTAAGCGTATGAAACGGCTACCTTTTTGGAAAACAAATACTTCAGATAAGTTTTCAATTTGTAAATTATTTAGATTGATAATGATTTCCTTACCCTCTACTGGGACAAAATGATATAGCTCATCTTCTTTTGTAATGGAGAAATATTGATAAGCAAATACTAGCTTTAGTCGATTACCCTCTTTCTTAGTATAAAAAGGTTCCATTCTTCGTACATGTAACATGTAAACCACTCCTTTTTATAGAATTTTCAGATTATTTATATGGTACCATTATATGCTCATTTAGTGCAGATAAAAAGCAAAAGAACAAATTTCTTTTGCTTTCTAGAATTTATCTCTTTTTCTTCCTTCCATATGTAAAAAAATAAAAAGTATTCGGCTCAGCGATTACATAAATAGTGGTTAATAAAGCTTTTAAATTCTCCTCGCTTTGCTCGTATGGTATTCTTCGTTGATGTAGTAAAATATGGTTCCGGGTTAAGTCTACTCTAACTGTATCGAAAAAATGATTATCAATGTAAACGTCGCGGCGTTCTTCATAACTTCCCTCAGAAGAAATGATGACCTTTTTTGATCGGTTTTTAGGTGCATAAACTAAATACCATTTAAAAGATTTGACTGAATGTATGGATGATCTTAAATCAGGAATTCGAATCATATAGCGTGCCAATTAATCACCACCCTAATATTATTATTTATTCCAATATTTAGTTATATACATTCTTACATTTTTCTCTGAACATTTCAATAACATAATGAAAAAGTACCCTGTTTTATTGATTTCCTTCATGCTTTTTATGTATTTTTGCATTAAAACCAGACTTTCTTCACTATTTATCAATCCATACAGTATGCTTATAGCCTCTTATTTTCAATAAATATAATATTATTCTTGTTTGATTAGTTATATAAAAAAATAAAGACTGTCCTTATGCATTTACGGATGACCTGAAATAGCCGTATAATGAAAGGAACGATTTTTTTCAGGAGCGGAATGTATGAATACAAATATTTCAGAAATTGCCAAAAAATACGAAGATGCTATTCGCAATAATATGGCTGCAATTGAATTAGAGCTGAATTCATCAGTTCCCGAGGATGAAGAGCTTGTCAGAAGAGCAGCTTTTTTAGCACGCCATAACTATGTGAAAATTTCTTCATATAGTGAAGCACTTAATATACTTCATTTTGTTGTGCAGGATGCTACTCCTGCTACGGCAACGTTATATCTAAACGATGATTTATTTACATGTGATTGTCGTAATAAGAAATGGTGCCGCCATAAATTAGCGGCGATGTTCGTGTTATATCAATATGTTGATTCACTGTCTGGTTGGCTCGAGAATTTCCGTTCTCAGAAGTTAAATCAGCTTTCTTTATTTAAAGATGAGCGAACGCCTGAAAGTTGGCTTAAGCTTGTGGAGAATATTTACAAAGTAAATTTATATAATCAACAATCGTTAAACCCTTATTTAATAGAGAGCATTTTCGCTGATATGCAGTCTCAGATTGCAAAACATACGCCATTAGAACGTGAATGGCGCAGTTTATATCAATTATTTACGCATATGGCACTTCTATCTCATACTTGGAAGCACCTACATCCAGCTAATGAGTCAGCGCGCTCCTATATGATCAATTTTATAGAGCAAGAGAGCCAGGCATTAAAAGATTATATTCGCTTAACTGCTAGTAAATCTCGTCTTTTTGCGACGGATCCGTTCTATGATACATTGCAACAAATGACGCATTATTTCCTTGTAAAGCAGGAAGGTTATTTTGAAGAGCGTTTGTACATTTACACATTGTTTTGGGAGTCTATGTTTAATGAGAAAAAACGACGTGAGCTTGAACTTGATATGCTTCGAGCAGAAAAAGACTTTTCGAGTGATGTAAATGTAGAAAGCATCCGAGCTATGTTCTTCCTTATGCTGAAAAAGTATGATGATTTACAACAATCATTGACACAGATTAAAGTCGATGAGCTATTAGTATGGCTTGATCTAGCTCATTTTGCAGACCGCAATGAGGATTCAGAAGCGTTACAAATGATTTTGCGTTCGATGCTTCCGCTGTTAGATGAATTCATCAATAGTTGGCTAGCAACGAGGTATCGTTCTAATTTCGTCAATACTTTCAATCGTCTTTGTTCGAAAATAGATTTAACTGATGAAGAGGCAGAGTTACTCTTTACAGCTTCTGGTATGTATGGCATGCAACCTTTTTCACATTATTTGATTGAAAAGGAACGTTATTTAGAATGGGCTGCTCTGCATCATCGCTTCCCTTCTTCACTAGCTTATTTGGAGTTATGTGGTGTGAAGGATGTATTGGAGTATAAACCTGAAGTTCTACTTCCTCTTTATCATGCGCTTGCATTAGAAGAAGTTTCTCAAAAATCGAGACAGCATTATAAACAAGCCGTCCGAGTTTGGAAGAAAATGAAGTCTGCGGCGAAGAAAAGTGCAAAAAATGAATATTGGAATCAATATGTAGAAACACTTCGACAACAATATAAACGATTACGAGCTTTACAAGAAGAAATCGAGAAAGGAAACCTGAAGCTATGACAACTATTTCAAACGTGCCATCTACTTTCATGAAATCCATCACGCTTGGCATTCAAACCGAGTCCAATCAGTCGTTCACGTTGCAAGCTTTTAAATCCGATGGACAACCAATGTTTACACATGAATGGCTTCCTTTTCTCTTTTTCCACTACGAGGCTACTTTTTATGGTTTAACGGCTAATCATTCGGAGGAATTTGTTACGTTAACTCCCCTTGAAATGGTTGAATTATTTTCTCAAAAAGAGCAACATCCTTTTGTTCAATACGAAGGTATCGACATGGCATCAGCGAAGTGGCTGACTGCAGCAAATGAAGCCTCTAGTTTTTGGTACTCTCCTCGACTATGGGATTCAATTTCACTTGACGAAGAAGAGCAAAAGTTGGAGCTAAAGGTTCCATTAGATGAAACAGCTACAAATTTACTAGAAAATGCATTGATGCAAAAAATGGTGGAGGCTGGTTTGCGTTTTGCAGATTTACAGCCATTGTTACCTTTCTTCCGAAATGGCGGATGGCCAATTACAACCAAAAATGTTCATGATGAAATTTTCGTCGCTTTACGGTTACGTGAACCGGAGGAATTATCTGAGGATTGGGTTTTAGAGACCGTTATTCGCGGGAAAAAAAGTGCAACTTATTGGGCACCACCTATGCGCAAGCGCGCTTTGAAAATCGAAAACGCGCTGCCTGATAAGTGGAAGCAACATGCTGACGGAATAGAAAAGCTACAAGGTCAAATGTCTAGTTTATTGCATATGCATGACTATATGGATAATGCAGATACCAGTTTATTCTTGTCATTAACTTTATCGGATGCAGATGTTAGACAGTTTTTACGTGCAGATTTTATTCGCCTACAAGCACTTGGTTTTGAAATCATTTTACCCGCTTGGTTAAAAGACATAAAAGATTCTCGTGTGAAAGTACGAGCTAGTGCTAGCACTGCTTCAAATTATAAATCAGCTGCTGGTTTACAAGAGATTCTGACGTTTAATTGGAAATTGTCATTGAACGGTCAAGAACTTACCATGGAGCAATTTCAACAAATGGTCAATGATAATCGTGAATTTATACGTGCTGGTACAGAATGGGTACGTGTGGATGCGGCTTGGATGCAAGAGATCCGTAAACTAATGGATAAAGCTGAAAATGAAAATTGGACCGTTCGTGATCTGCTATTCCAGGAGTTGCCTGAAGAACTTGTTGTACCAGTGGAAGAGGATGAGGATGATTCTGCGGATGATCCATTCTTCCAATTTGAGATTCAGAAGTCATTGAAGGAATATGTGAAAAAGCTACAAGATAAAAAAGGTTTGCCGTCTGTTCCTGTATCAGATAAGCTACAAGCTTCTTTACGTCCTTATCAGCAGGAAGGTTATGAATGGCTGACATTCATGCGTAACCAGCAGTTTGGAGCTTGTTTAGCTGATGATATGGGACTTGGTAAAACAGTTCAGCTTATCTCATATTTATGTCATGTCTATGAAGAGGAAAAGCCACCGACTCTAATCATTTGCCCAACTTCTGTTTTAGGCAACTGGCAAAAAGAACTTGAACGATTTGCCCCTTCCTTAGAGGTTTACTTACATTATGGAGCAGGTCGTTTGAAGGAAGAATCACTAGTTAGTTATTTAAAAGAGCAATCCCCTCAAGTTGTGTTGACAACGTACGGAACTGTTACACAAGATGCAGACAGCCTTGAAAAATTGAATTGGGCTTGTATTGCACTTGATGAAGCTCAAAATATAAAAAATATGCAAACAAAGCAATCTAGAGCGATTCGTAAGTTACAGGGTGAACATCATATTGCATTAACAGGGACACCTGTTGAAAACCGCTTATCTGAGCTATGGGCTATTTTCGACTTTATATACAAAGGTTACTTAGGAAGCATTCGTCGCTTCCAAGAAGATTATATAGCTCCGATTGAGCGTGATGATTCTGAAGCTCATAAACAAAAATTACGTAAAAAAATCCAACCATTCCTATTACGTAGAACGAAGCAGGATCCTGCACTAATGCTGAACTTACCTGATAAGCTTGAACAGCTTGAATACTGTCCATTAACACAAGAACAAGCTGTGCTTTACGAAAGCTTTATCCAAGAAACAATGCATAAGCTCGAAACATTAACTGGCTTTGAACGTAAAGGTTTGATTTTGAAAATGCTTAGTAAATTAAAGCAGCTATGTAATCACCCCGCTCTGTATTTAAAAGAACCATTTGATAATGCAGCGGATATGCTTCCGCGTTCAGAAAAGTTAGATCGCCTTGTAACACTTGGCTCTGAAATTGCCAGTAATAATGAGCAATGCTTAATTTTCACTCAGTATATTGGTATGGGCCACTTACTACAACATTGTTTCTCTGAACTTTATGATATAGATGTGCCGTTTTTAACAGGTAGTATGCCTAAGCAACAGCGCGATCATTTCGTTGAATCATTCCAAAAAGGTGAATTCCCTATTTTCATCTTGTCTTTAAAAGCAGGTGGAACCGGTCTAAACTTAACGGCAGCCAATCACGTTCTACATGCTGACCGCTGGTGGAATCCTGCAGTAGAAAACCAAGCGACAGACCGTGCATACCGTATTGGGCAAACTCAATTTGTACATGTCCATAAGTTCATCACAACAGGAACTATTGAAGAGAAAATCGATACACTATTAACTGAAAAACAAGCTTTATCAGAGGATCTCATCCAATCAAGTCAGTGGATTACTGAACTAAAAGACGAAGAAATCCTTGATCTCTTATCATTCAATTTTAACTAAATTATTATCGATAAAATCCGGCTATGATGATAGCCGGATTTTTTTGATCTCTCCCGTTAGATCTTATTCACATACTATCGTTATTTCTACTTCTTACATCCCCTTCTCAGATAGATGAAATTTCAATGAAATGATTTATCATTATTTTTACTGCTTCATCCGTGGCCGAGTCCAATTGCTTGATCCGATGTTAATACCATAATCTATGAAACATTCTCCTTGTAAGGTGGTAGATTATTTGGTAATTCAATAAAGAAATTATGTGCCTATTGGTGCGGTCTTCCAATAGGGATATGGATTAAACAATCGGTAATTTTTCTTTTTCAGTATTAGGTAGATGGAATTCTTTTGTGAATTCTGCTACTACAGATGCTTGTTGTGTCGTTAGACCCGCTTCTGAAGCGTTTTGTTCATGTCTACCTTCCCTGTCTTTCAAAACCAGAAAACGGACGTCCTCTCCAATGACTTCCGTTATATAGATTCTTTTGCCATCCTCCTTTTGATAAGAGCGTGATTGTACGCGGCCACTAACCCCTATTAGTGATCCTTTGCCACAATACTTCACAACATTATCTGCCAGCCTTCCCCATGCTGTACAGAAGACGAAATCAGCTTCTATTTCTCCGTTTTGATTTTTGTAGTTTCGATTTACAGCAAGAATAAAGTTAGTTTGAACCTTCCCTTCATGTAACCTTCGTAGTTCAGGATCCTTTGTAATCCTTCCTACTAACGAAACTTGATTCAATGTCTCACCTCCTTTTACTTGAATGTAAGTTCATCTTATTCTGGAAAGAGTATTTACGCAAAGTCTTAAAAATAGATTTTGGGCTATTTTGGGTATGTATAATTAGCTTTTTAAACGTGTCAATTTAAGTTCTTTCTTGTAAACTGTTGTCATATATAGGTTTCCTATTTTAGAATGACTGTACAAAAGTTAAAATTGGGACATTTAGGTATATGTTATAATGAACATAATACATTACATAAAGGATGGTGGTTGATTTTAGTGAAAACGTTTAAAATGCTCTCTTTTGAATTGTTACAGAATGATCAGTTGAAGTCATTTCCTTTAACAGATGGCATCATTATCAATCAAGAGAATAGCCATAAATCATGGGTTTTGGAAATGTATATGGATCGCCAATATAAAACTGTTTTTGAGCCTTATTTAGGAACCGATGAAATTTTAGAAGTGCGCGCAGTTATTTCTTATCCAGACAATGAACCAGCGGCCTTTAGGGTTGTCGTAAATGCCGTGAAGGAAATAGACAATCAAGTTTCCGTATTGCTGAAGGGAACGCTAAAAACGATACGTCGTCAATATGCGGAGCTATTACTGGCTAAGCTAATTGATGAGGGCCTTGAAGGTGATGCACTTTTAAATCAATTTAAAACGGATATGCAAAATAGACCACGAATAAAACCGTAAGAAACTTATAAAAACTCGGCATATTTATACTATGCCGAGTTTTTTTGCTAATCATTATTATCTATTTTCTCTATTAAGATTATCCTCGACGACTCCATCATTTGGTGTTACGTTTTCGTCTATGATTTTCTCATTTGTTCTCTCGTCTATGACTTTATTGTCACCTGGTACCGTTTCATCCACACGTTCATCATGAACGTCTGGCGTAACTCTTTCCACTCCTCTGTTAACATCATCCTCGACACGCTCCATTGGCGTTTCGTTTTTTAGAGGCTCGTTTGCTTTATTACTATTACATCCAACGAGTAAAAGTGAACCAAGCAATAGCACTGCTGCAGGTTTAATCCACATAAAAAAGTTCCCTCCTTTCTGCAATGTCATATCCATCACACACTATACGTGCGATATAACATATCTTGCCCTGAAAGAAGGAAACTATCCTAAAAAAAACTGATTTGAATTTTATTTTATGCTTTTTGCACTGGTCCAATTGCAAATAAAATGTCTGCTTCGCAAACTAGCTCCCCATCAACTGTTGCTTTAGCATGTCCCTTACCCATCACACCACGTAATTTAGTAAATTCTACTTCTAAACGAAGTTGATCTCCGGGAATTACTTGACGTTTAAAACGTGCATTATCAATTCCTGTTAAGAAAGCTAATCGCCCTTTGAACGCTTCAGACTTCAATAGCGCTACTCCACCAACTTGTGCAAGTGCTTCGATAATCAAAACACCTGGCATCACAGGGTATCCTGGGAAATGCCCATTGAAAAATTGCTCATTAATTGAAACGTTTTTTAAACCTACCGCTCTTTTTCCTTCTTCTAGTTCAAGAATACGGTCTACAAGTAAAAAGGGATAACGATGAGGTAAAATCGCTTGAATTTGATCTGCAGTTAACATTTTAGTCCTCCTAATATGAAAGGTTCTGAAGAAATAATGATTATTTGTCCACTACACCGTTCATAATATCAAATATATGACGCCATGTAGAGACTTTCAGTGTATCTAATGCATCGCCTTCACCAATAACACTATAACCAATCATAGCACCTGACACAGCTGCTATGACAAGCAAAATGAGTACGACAAGGATTCGCATCCCAATTGGGAACAGTCGTAAATTCGACCACCATTTCATATTAACTTCTTCTTTAACCTCTCTCTCGATTTTTGCTTCTTTACGAGTCATTGGCTTTGAAGTATTAGGCTCAGTCGCGTTTTTTTTCACATTGTTTGTCATAACTTGTTTTTCTCCTCTGTTCAGGTTGCTTTATCGAATGCCGTTAACAAGACCTAACATTTGATCCGATAAAGTAATCGTTCTAGCGTTAAATTGATAAGATCTTTGCGTATTAATAAGCTCGGTCATTTCTTTAGACGTATCAACGTTCGACATTTCTAAAGAACCATTTTGTAAACCAATCTCAGCTCGGTCTGCACCTTGTAAATTACGTAGGACTTCAGCTTCTGTCACACCTAATTCATTTAAGTTTGCAGGAAGACCGATGTATGTACCCGAAATATGTTCCATTAATTGGGGACGTTGAAGCTCTGTAACAGCAAGTTCTACTGTACGTTGTGAACCGTCATCAAAAGTAATATTCAGCTCACCATTGTCTTTCATACCAAATCCCTTTACGTTTTCAGGGAAAATAATTGGATTTCCATCAGCCCCAGCCACTGGGTAGCCATCTGCATTTACTAGCATGGCGTTGTTATAATCATCTGTTGATATATATAAATCACCTTGGCGTGTATAGACTGTACGGTCACCATTTTTTCCATCTGGCATGATGATATTCAAGTATTGCTTCGGCTTTGTGAATGCAAAGTCGAGAGAACGTTCTGTCGTTTGAATACTACCTTGCTTCCAAACCGTTTGTGCTTGGGCAAGTTGTGCCCCAACACCAATACGAATTCCTAATGGAGATTGGCGCACTGTCTTATCAGACTTGTCATTGTTAAATTGTTGATATAATAATTCACCAAACTTTGCTTCCTTAGCTTTGAAACCATGCGTATTACTATTCGCTAAGTTATTGCCAATTGTATCAAGCTGTTGTTGCAATTGAGACATCGTGTTGGAAGCGGAAATCATTGTACGTAGCATATCATAGCCCTCCTATGTATTTCAAAAATACTGTTTCTGTTACACTTTTCCAATTTCGTTAACGGCTTTATCCATACTACGGTCATAGGCCTGTAATACCTTTTGATTTGCTTCGAATGCACGGTATGCTGTCAGCATTTCTGTCATCGTTTTACTAGCATCAACATTTGAGCGTTCAATATAACCTTGTTTTAAATTAAAACTGACACCATTTACTGTGTATGCAGATGGTAAATCTTCACCGTTGTATGTACGATATAGTCCGTTATCTTGCTTTTGAAGTGTATCTGGCTGTGCTGCGTATGATACGCCAATACGTGCTACTTCTTGTTCTCCAGCGCCGATAATACGGCCGTCATCCATAATTTGATAATCATCATTTTGCAACTGTATACGCTGACCTCTATCTGATAAAACATAAAGACCTTGTGCGTTTGTTAAGTAGCCTTGTGGATCTAAAGTGAAATTACCGTTACGTGTATACGTTTCGCCTTCTGTAGGATGCTCTAAACGGAAGAATATTGCACCTTTAGCGCCTGTTTCTGCATCTGTCGGTAATTGGTTATCAACTAAAGCAACATCAGTGGTTAAATCAGTGGCTGTAATTTGACCTTGTGAATAATCTGGTAATGTTTCTTGCATATATACACCTGCATTTAATGCACCAATCTGATTATTGGCCGTTGTGTTTAGTCCACTCTCTAAATTCGAACCTGTGTTCGTCATACGAGACATAAGCATATCTGGGAAAGAACGAATTGTAGATTGGTCTGCTTTATAACCTGGTGTGTTGGCATTAGTAATATTATTTGACAGTAATTCAGTACGTCGCTGTTGTGCAATCATTCCTGTAGCTACTGTATAAAATCCACGAAACATTGCAATCACCCTTTCATCAATAAATTAAAGTATATGCGATTTCTATACTTTCTTTATTTCGGCTACAAATCAAATATGTTTTGATACTTTGTCCATATTGTTCAGCATAATGCCTGTTCCTTCAGCAACACAGTTCATCGGATTCTCTGCAGAGAGTACTGGTACTTTTAACTCGTCCGTTAATAATTGGTCAAGACCGTGCAATAATGCTCCACCACCAGTAATCATAATACCGCGGTCAATAATATCTGCTGATAGTTCAGGAGGTGTTTTTTCTAATACGTTTTTAGCTGCTTGTACAATCATTGAAATCGATTCACGTAAAGACTTTTCAATTTCAGCAGAACCAATTGTAAGTGTTCTTGGTAAGCCTGTTACCATGTCTCGTCCTCGAATGTCCATCTCATCTTCTCGGCTACCGGCATACACTGTACCGATCGTCATTTTGATTGATTCGGCTGTACGTTCCCCAATTAGTAATTTATATTCTTTTTTAATATATTGTAAGATATCATTATCGAATACATCTCCTGCAACCTTAATGGATTCAGAAGTAACGATATCCCCCATTGATAGTACGGCAACATCTGTAGTGCCTCCACCAATATCAACAACCATATTCCCACTTGGTTGGAAAATATCCATTCCAGCTCCAATAGCAGCTACTTTTGGCTCTTCTTCTAAGTAGACATTACGACCACCAGATTTCTCTGCTGCTTCACGAATAGCCTTTTGTTCTACACTTGTAATATTTGTTGGACAACAAACTAAAATACGAGGCTTTGAGAGAAATCTTTTAACATCTAATTTACTTATAAAGTGTCTTAACATCGCTTCAGTAATATCGAAATCAGCAATTACACCGTCTTTTAATGGTCGAATCGCAATAATATTGCCTGGTGTTCTCCCTACCATCTTACGTGCTTCTTCTCCTACAGCAAGCACTCTGTTTGTATTTTTATCTATCGCAACAACGGATGGTTCATTTAAAACGATTCCCTTACCTTTAACATGGATTAATACATTAGCAGTTCCTAAATCAATCCCAATATCCGTAGAAAACATGGAACTTTCCCCTTCCTTCACATAACAGCATTTATCGTACGTTTTATATATGTAATTATCTAGAATATTTTATCATATCAAGGGGGAAATTACATCTACATATTTTATGGAGATCGCTTATATGAACGGCTTGTTAAAGGTTTCTTTCAATCTAGATCCGCGTTTTCATTTTCCTAATAACGTAAAAAGACATCGAAGCATATTGCTTACTTCGATGCCTTCTCCATAGTCGATTGTCGGGCTAACCATTTTTTCCTTGTAGCCTCTCCACCTCGTATGTGACGTACCGATTTATGGTACGCCAGAATTTCACTAACTTCCTTGGCCAACTCTTCATTTACTTCATTGAGACGTTCTGTTAAGTCTTTATGAATAGTGCTTTTTGAATAGCCTGTAATTTGTGCCATCGCTCTTACGGTTTGCCTCGTTTCTTTCAACATAAACCCAAGTTTCAAACAGCGGTTGCGAATATGTTCGTGCACATTCTCTTCCTTTCCACAATGTACGAACGTTTCTTCAACTTATGTTTGCTTGGAGCTTTTAAGAACTAAGCATTCCTTATTTCGTTGATAAATGACATTATTCAGCTAAATTTAAAAAGGTAAGATCTTTTTAGGGTTAACATTAACCCCATCTTCTAAAACTTCGAAGTATAAGTGATTACCCGCTGTTGGATTCCACTCGTTTTCGATTGTTTTACCAAGTATTTGTCCTTGGGAAACTTTGTCGCCCTTTTTAACTTTGATATCGCCTACAGAGCTATATTTCGTCGTTGTACCATTTGGATGTGCAATAACGATTTCGTTGCCGATGAATGGATCCATCTTCACTTCCTCAACATTACCGCTCATAACTGATAATACTTCAAATGGTTTCCCATCAACCGAAAGTGAGATACCGTTGCTCGTTGTGAACGTTTGATTGAACACAAGCAATGCGCCTTCTCTCTCTTTTTCATTTGCTTCGACATCGTAAAAGTCTTGTACGATTGCTACTTCATCTAAAAGATCCTGTTGGAATGGGTATTTCATAGACTCTGCCTTAGCATTTGTTTCAACTGATGTACCTGTCTCGCCTTTACTTGCTAAATTCGTAGCGTTGTTAGCATCTGGGTTTGTATAAGCACTATATCCCCAAACAAGTCCTACTAACAGAATTGAAAAGCTTGCATAAATAGTAGGCCAAAACCAACGCTTTGTTGTGACACTACCTTTTTTCGGAGAAGGGTTTGGTGTTTTTTCTTCCCTCATTGTCATCACCTCAACGTCATTCTAGACAATAACGCTTCAGTTTAAACATATGTTTTTATTATTTTTTATGGAAGTAATAGAAGCTTTCTTATAGAAGTGCTTTAAGATGTCCTTTGCTTGGACCCCCTCCCGCGCCAAAGCCTCCGCACCGTATTGGCTCATGCCTACTCCGTGGCCGTATCCTACTGTTGTAACAGTAATCTTACTTTGAGCTGAGTTCCAATAAATTCTGAAGTCCGTAGAAGGGATATTAAGCTTTTCCCGAATTTCCCGGCCTGTCCAACTGTAGCTTCCCACTTGCATCGTTTGAACACGATTAGAACTGTTTCTCGTTAGTTTAATACCGTTTAGTTGTTCAGCAGACCATTGAAAATTAAAGGCAGCATTCCACTGTGTTAGAGAAAAGTCTGTGTTTTGAATGTAATTTGGAGACAATTCTTTTTCGCCTTCTACAGTAACTGTTTGTAAATACGGAATATCTTGTCCACTGTATTCTTCTGCACTTTCTGTTTTACCATTGCTTGTTGAAAAGAACATAGCCGTGATTAATTCACCGTTATAAGTGAGAATTTCACCTGCTGTAGTAGCTACAGCTTGTTGTAATTTTTTCTCGTTCTTATTGAAATTTGCTCCCCATTTTTTCTTTCTTTGCTGTTTTGAATCAAAGACTTGATGGAGAACACTCGGTTTTACCGCTTTCTGGCCATTCTCCGTGACTTTAAGGACAAATGTGCGCGAAGCTATAGCTTGTGCTTCAAGCGCCTCTAAGTGGAAGCTAGAGGGCATTTCAGCTGCTATAACTCCAGCGATATATTGTTCCAGAGGTAGGGGGTCTTTAATTCCTTCCACAGTAATGTAAACTTCACAAGGCGGCTCGTTTTCTTGTTGTTTCTTCTGAGTCTGTTGCGTAGTAGATACGTTTGTGAAATTTTTAGGATAAAAATGCATACTAACGATCGGTAGCACAAACAAAAGGATAACGACAAAAAGACTGATGGGTATTAGAAGGATTTTTTTCATATGCCATTCTATGCTGAGGCATTCGTCGTTATACGAAAAAAACGTTCAAGAGCAATTAAGCTCTTAAACGTTTTAGTATTATGCTAGTTTAATTTGTTTGAAATTCTACAGATGCTTTTTCAATCGTCGATACTCTTTCAATATCAGCGCCTAAAGTGGCAAGCTTTTTATGGAAATTAACATATCCACGATCTAAGTGATGCAATTCAGAAACACGCGTAATTCCTTCAGCTACTAATCCTGCAAGAATAAGTGCTGCTGCTGCTCGTAAATCTGTCGCTGCAACTTCTGCACCTTGTAACTCACATGGGCCATCAATAATAACAGAACGACCATCAATTTTCGCAGAAGCATTCATACGTCTGAACTCTTCAACGTGCATAAAGCGATTTTCAAATACTGTTTCAGTAATAACACCCGTACCAGTTGTTTTCAACATTAAAGCCATCAATTGAGATTGCATATCTGTTGGGAACCCTGGATGTGGCATTGTTTTAATATCTACAGCTTTTAAAGGTCCGTTTGAACGGATACGTAAACCTTCGCCTTCTTCTGTAATTTCAACACCCATTTCACGCATTTTCGCGACAAGTGCTGTCATATGTTCAGCAATGGCATTTTCAATTAGTACATCTCCACCTGTAATCGCCGCTGCTACCATAAATGTACCAGCTTCAATACGATCAGGAATAATATAATGAGTTGTACCATATAGTTCTTTAACGCCCTCTACACGGATCGTGTCAGTACCAGCGCCAACAACTTTACCACCCATCTCATTTATAAAGTTAGCTAAATCCACAATTTCTGGCTCTTTAGCAGCATTTTCGATAAATGTAGTACCCTCTGCTAAAGCTGCAGCAGTTAAGATATTCTCAGTAGCACCTACGCTTGGGAAGTCTAAATAAATTTTAGCTCCGTGTAAGCGTCCTTCAGTTTTTGCTTCGACATAGCCGTGTCCCATTGAGATTTTTGCACCCATTAGTTCAAAGCCTTTTAGATGTTGATCAATTGGACGTGATCCGATTGCACAACCACCCGGCATAGCTACGCGTGCAAAGCCATTACGTGCTAATAAAGGTCCCATTACTAAAATTGAAGCTCTCATTTTACGTACATATTCAAATTGTGCTTCAGATGATAATTGTTTAGTTGCATCAATTTCTACTGTGTT
Source organism: Viridibacillus sp. KH_047 (assembly GCF_057838945.1). Lineage (NCBI taxonomy): Bacteria > Bacillati > Bacillota > Bacilli > Caryophanales > Caryophanaceae > Viridibacillus > Viridibacillus sp. KH_047. Next base: position 3,677,549 of record NZ_CM174479.1, read on the forward strand.
TGTTTCAGGTGAAAATGATAATTCCACATTTAAACTTTTTAATACTTCATCGATTGTATACACATCGGCCAAATTTGGCACATTTTTAATAATATTTTTTCCTTTTGACGCAAGTAATGTAGCCGCCAATATAGGTAATACGGCATTTTTTGCCCCTTCAACTCGAACGTTACCAGTTAAGGTATTACCGCCTTTAACAATGATTTTCTCCACCATTTGTCCCTCCGAACCCATGTATCCATTTATTATATATTTCAGTCGATAAATTTCTATTGTATGATGTCAATAATTAGTAAGCAAAGCATATAACATGTTACCTTTTTTTTTACTTAATGACAAGTATCCAACAAACTATTTAATTAAGTGATAACAATTAACTATAGACATTATACTTTACGCAAAGTTAGCGCAAATGGTGTCTGATTTTAGAAAACTAGACGCCCATTTTATATACCCGATAAGTATCTAAATAAAACAAATTTCCACAAAATATTTCCTGGGTAATGATTATTCTATATGGAAAAATAATAATATACTCTCACAAACTCAACCATAACAAATATCTAGCAATATTGAAAGCATTCCCTCTGTAAGAGTTCAAAAATTTTAGCGTATCTTGTCAAAATGACCGATAATCTAGAAATATTATATTATAATTGGTTTTCCATATAAAACAAGTTATTCAAAGAGATATGGAAGCTGACTTGACCATCCAGAAAATGTTAAGAAAAAATTAGAAACAGATGACCCAATTGCGATACTTAATAAAATAAATAGTAACTGTATTTGAAACACGTGATTCTTTTTAAATACTTTTTCAAACATAATTGCTTGTAATGCATAGAATGAAATCCCTATAAAAAATATATGTGAAATAATGCTAATTAGTGCATTTTGACCAATTGTTGCTGTTATATCCACACTTGTCATCTCCTTTTAAATAAATCTTAAAAAAGCGGGCAGAAAAATTCTGCCCGCATTTCTAATTTATAAAGATTAGATGTTACCCTCTTTAACGTTGATACGGTTCATAGCGCGTTTAAGTGCAAACTCAGCACGCTTGAAATCAATGCCATCTTGTTTACTTTGTAGTCGCTGTTCAGCGCGATTTAACGCTTCTTTTGCACGAGCAAGATCGATTGAGCTTGCTGTTTCAGCTGAAGGAGTTAAAATCGTTACTTTATCAGGACGAATTTCAACAAAACCGCCGCTAACTGCTACTAATTCAGTTTGCTTGTCTGAATCCAGACGTACAGCACCTACTACTAGTGGCGCAACTGTAGGGATGTGACCAGGTAAAATACCCATCTCACCCGTTACAGTTTTAGCAATCACCATGTTGACTTCTGAATCGTATACTGGGCCGTCGGGAGTGACAATGTTGACTGTTATGGTCTTCATATTTTTTCCTCCTCGTCCCTAGTATTAAAGTTCAATACCCATGCTTTTCGCTTTTTCGATAACTTCTTCAATACGACCAACTAGACGGAATGCATCTTCTGGTAATTTGTCATATTTACCTTCAAGAATTTCACGGAAACCTTTAACAGTTTCTTTAACAGGTACATAAGAACCTTTTTGACCAGTGAATTGTTCCGCTACGTGGAAGTTTTGAGATAAGAAGAATTGAATACGACGAGCGCGGTCAACTGTTAATTTATCTTCATCAGATAATTCATCCATACCTAGGATAGCGATGATATCTTGTAATTCGTTGTAACGTTGTAAAGTTTGTTGAACTTGACGAGCAACTTCATAGTGTTCAACACCAACGATATCTGGTGAAAGTGCACGAGAAGTTGAAGCCAATGGATCAACCGCTGGGTAGATACCCATTTCAGAAAGTTTACGCTCAAGGTTAGTAGTTGCATCTAAGTGGGCGAAAGTTGTAGCCGGAGCCGGGTCAGTATAGTCATCGGCTGGTACATAGATCGCTTGGATAGAAGTTACAGAACCTTTGTTTGTTGACGTAATACGTTCTTGTAAACGACCCATTTCAGTAGCAAGAGTTGGTTGGTAACCTACGGCAGAAGGCATACGACCTAATAACGCAGAAACCTCAGAACCTGCTTGAGTGAAACGGAAAATGTTATCGATGAATAGAAGTACGTCTTGACCTTGTTCATCACGGAAATATTCAGCCATAGTAAGACCAGATAAAGCTACACGCATACGTGCGCCTGGTGGCTCGTTCATTTGACCGAATACCATTGCTGTTTTCTTAATAACGCCTGAGTCGCTCATTTCGAAGAATAAATCGTTACCCTCACGAGTACGTTCACCTACACCTGCGAATACGGAGATACCACCGTGTCCTTGAGCGATGTTGTTAATAAGTTCTTGGATTAATACAGTTTTACCTACACCGGCACCACCGAATAGACCAATTTTACCACCTTTAATATATGGTGCTAATAAGTCTACTACTTTGATACCTGTTTCAAGGATTTCAACTTGAGTTGAAAGGTTTTCAAATGTTGGTGCTTCGCGGTGAATTGGATCACGGCGTTCAGTTGTTGGAATTTCTTCCGCTAAATCGATTGTTTCACCAAGTACGTTGAATACACGTCCAAGAGTGATGTCACCAACTGGAACTGAGATTGGAGCACCAAGGTCTGTTACTACTGCGCCACGTTGTAAGCCATCTGAAGATGACATAGCAATCGTACGGACAGCATTGTCTCCTAGGTGAAGTGCTACTTCAAGAGTAAGTGTTTGAGGCTCTTCACCAGGGCGTTTAATTTCTACAGTAAGCGCGTTGTAAATTTCTGGTAATGATGAGTTGTCGAATTGAACGTCAACAACGGCACCCATTACTTGAAGAACGTGTCCTGTTTTCATACTTTTCCCCTCCTATCGTACTTGCATTACAGAAGCTGGAGAGCGCCTATTCTAAGGCTGCAGCTCCACCAACGATTTCTGTAATTTCTTGTGTAATAGCCGCTTGTCGTGCACGGTTATATACAAGTGTTAATGAACTAATAAGTTCGTTTGCATTATCGGTTGCACTCTTCATTGCTGTCATACGTGAAGCATGTTCACTAGCTTTACCGTCGAGCAACGCACCATAAATTAAGCTCTCTGCGTATTGTGGTAACAATACTTCAAGAATTGCTTCACCAGATGGATCGAATTCATAAGATGCAGTTGTGCTTGATGCTGCGATGTCTGTAATTGGCAGTACCTTTTTCTCAGTTGGTTCATGTTGAATGGCACTGACAAAGTGGCTGTAGTACATATAAAGTTCATCATATGTACCATCAGTGAACATACCAACAGCCTTACGAGCGATTTGTTTAATGTCAGCAAATAAAGGTTGGTCAGGTAGACCAATTTCTTCATCTACTACGTTATATCCACGTTTCGCAAAGAATTCACTTGCCATACGGCCGATAGCGATGATAACAAACTCATCTTTAGAGTTGTGTCGTTCATCCATAGCGTTTTTAGCAGTACGAATTACGTTACTGTTATAACCACCTGCAAGACCACGGTCAGAAGTAATAACTAAATAAGCCGTTTTCTTAACTGGACGAGATACTAACATCGGGTGTGATCCGTCTGGAGTACCTGCTGCAATTGCAGCCACAACATCCTGAATTTTCTCCATATATGGAACGTAAGCTTTAGCGTTTGCTTCAGCACGTGTCATTTTAGAAGAAGAAACCATCTGCATCGCTTTCGTGATTTGACTTGTGCTTTTAGTCGATGTGATACGTTTTTTTATGTCGCGTAATGATGCCACTGGTATTTCACCACCTTACCGTTTATTTTATATTGACGTAAAACTATCAGATCTTATTCTGATTTAGCAAAAGTTTTTTTGAAAGCATTTAAAGTTTCTGCCATGTCTTCATCAGATGGAAGTCCTTGAGTAGTACGGATATGATTTAAAACGTTTTTGTGGCTTTCGTCATTTGCATCTAACCAAGCGTATAATTCGTTTTCGAAACGAACGATATCTTGTACAGGAATATCATCTAAGTATCCTTTTGTTAGTGCATATAGAATTGTAACTTGTTTTTCAACTTTAATAGGTTTGTGAAGTTCTTGTTTTAGAACTTCTACAGTACGCTTACCACGTTCTAATTTAGCTGAAGTAGCTTTATCTAGGTCAGAACCAAATTGAGCGAATGATTCAAGCTCACGGAATGCAGCTAAGTCAAGACGTAGTGTACCCGCAACTTTTTTCATTGCTTTAATTTGAGCTGAACCACCTACACGTGATACAGAAAGACCTGCGTTGATCGCTGGACGTACACCTGAGTGGAATAGATCAGATTGTAAGAAAATTTGTCCATCCGTAATAGAAATTACGTTTGTTGGAATGTAAGCTGAGATATCCCCTGCTTGTGTTTCAACGAATGGAAGTGCTGTGATTGAACCACAGTCATATTTTTCATTCAATTTAGCAGCACGTTCTAATAAGCGGCTGTGTAAATAGAATACATCACCTGGGTATGCTTCACGACCTGGCGGACGGCGAAGAAGTAATGAAAGTTCACGGTAAGCAGATGCTTGTTTAGATAAATCATCATATACGATTAATACATGTTTACCTTGTAACATGAACTCTTCTGCCATTGAGATACCAGCATAAGGAGCTAGGTATAATAATGGTGATGGTTGAGATGCAGATGCAGTTACAACGATTGAGTAATCTAGTGCACCGTGTTGACGAAGTGTTTCAACTACGCCACGAACAGTAGATTCTTTTTGACCGATAGCAACATAGATACAAATCATATCTTGGTCTGCTTGGTTTAAAATTGTATCGATTGCAACAGCAGTTTTACCAGTTTGACGGTCACCGATGATTAACTCACGTTGACCACGACCGATTGGAACTAATGCGTCAATCGCTTTAATACCTGTTTGTAATGGTTCGTGTACTGATTTACGATCCATTACTCCGAAAGCAGGGCTTTCGATTGGACGAGATTTTGTAGTGTTGATTGGTCCTAAACCATCAACAGGAAGACCTAGTGAATTGACAACACGACCGATCAATTCTTCACCAACTGGTACTTCCATAATACGGCCAGTACGACGCACTTCATCGCCTTCATTGATGCCTTTAGTTGGTCCAAGGATAACGATACCTACGTTGTTCGCTTCCAAGTTTTGTGCCATACCAAGTACACCAGTAGAGAACTCAAGCAATTCTCCAGCCATGACGTTGTCGAGGCCATGAGCACGAGCGATACCGTCACCAACTGTGATAACTGTACCTACCTCGCTAACTTCCATTGCAGATTGGTAATTCTCCATCTGCTGCTTAATAAGTCCACTGATTTCTTCAGCTTTGATGCCCATGTTTCTCACCTCTCAAATTCTTTATAATTAACCGATTAACGTACGTTTTAAGCCAGCTAGTTTATGTGAAATACTGCTGTCAAAAATTTGGTTACCGATTTGAAGTCGTACTCCACCAATTAAAGATGGATCGATTTCGTTTGTAATATTAAGTGTATTTTTACCCACTTTACGAGCGAATGCCGTAGAAATGCGTTGTGTTTCATCTTCTGTAAGAGGTTGAGTAGTGTATACGATTGCATCTGCTACGCCTTGCGTATCATTAGCAAAACGGATAAACTCTTCAATCACACTTACTACTTCATGAATACGTTTTTTATCAATTAAGACTTTAATTGCATTCACGATGATTGGTTGAACAGAAGCAAATACTTTAGAAACAAGTTCTTTCTTTTCTTTATCTTCTAATTTTGGAGAATCTAAAAGTTGGAATAACTCTTTATTCTCCTCGAAAACAACTTTCACTTCACGTAAGTCAGAACTTACTTCAGTTAATACTTGTTTTTCTTGTGCCAATTGGAACAATGCTTTGGCGTAGCGACTCGCTGCAGTCGATTGACTCATAGAGTTTCCCCTGCCTTCGCAATCGTTTCTTCAATTAGAGCACGATTCTCTTCTACTGAGACTTGTTTTTCAAGAACTTTAGATGCAGCAAGTACAGATAGTGAAACCACTTCTCCACGAACAGCAGCAATAGCTTTCTCTTTTTCAGTCTCGATATCACGCACAGCTGATTCTTTCAAACGCAATGCTTCAGCACGAGCAGCAGAAATAATTTCTTCTTTTTGCAAGTCGCCTTGTTTCTTCGCGTTTTCAACAATCGATTGTGCTTCTACACGCGCTTCTTTAAGAAGGCTGCGTTGATCTTCTAAAAGTTGTTGTGATTCTTGACGGCTCTTTTCAGCTGACTCGATTTCACTAGCAACTAATTCTTCACGTTGTTGCATGATTCCCATCAATGGACCCCACGCCACTTTTTTCAAAGCGAACATTAGGATAATGAAAACTGCTAACGTTACAAGGATATCTCCACCATTAATAAATTCAGCAGAATTCCCTAGTACTAGATAGTCTAAAAACACGATTGTTTCACTCCCTTCAAGAGCTTAGAGTTCAAATCTTATATGATTGAATCTTAGTAAGATGTATTGTCTAAAGGAATATTATGCCTTAAAGACATAAAGGAATGGCGAAGTTTTCCTTTATCAAAAAGTCTCTTCGCCATTTTTTTATAAAACAATTAAAGACGATTATTTGTTCATTACGATGAAAGCTACTACTACAGCGATGATCGGAAGGGCCTCAACTAATGCTACCCCGATGAACATTGTTGTTTGAAGAACGCCACGTGCTTCTGGTTGGCGAGCGATACCTTCTACTGTTTTTGAAACGATCATACCATTACCAATACCTGCACCAAGTGCACCTAAACCGATTGCGATTGCTGCTGCTAATAAACCAACTGAACCTACCATTGAAATTTTTCCTCCTTGGAAATATAAAGTTTTTTGTGTGTCAGCTACTTAACTTATTAAATTAAGCATTTTATACTTAATGGTCTTCGCTCACTTTGTGAGACATGTAAACCATTGTTAACATAACGAAAATAAATGATTGGATTGCACCGATAAAGATCGAGAAACCTTGCCAAATCATTGTTGGAACTACCGCTGCGAAGAAACCAAATCCTCCCCAAAGCGTTCCCATACCTGCAAGTAATCCTAAAAGAATCTCACCTGCATAGATGTTACCGTAAAGACGTAGACCAAGAGTTAACGTATTTGCGAACTCTTCAATAATCTTCAATGGGAATAAGAAAGCCATCGGTTGAGCGAAACTTCCAAGATACCCTTTGAATCCTTTCGCTTTAACACCATAGTAGTTAGATAATACAATTATCATAACAGCAAGTGTCATAGTGACGATTGGATCTGCTGTTGGTGATTTCCACCATAATTCTCCATGAATTACGACTGAGAACGGAAGACCAAGCATATTCGCAACGAAGATGAACATAATCAGCGTGATTCCAAGTATATGGAACTTACCACCTGTTTTCCAGTCCATGTTGCTGCCAATAATATTCTTTACGAAGTCCATAACCCACTCCATAAAGTTTTGCATGCCTGTTGGTTTTAATTTTAAGTTTCGTGTCGAAACGAAAGCAATTAAGAAAACTATTAACGCTGCTACCACTAACATTAAAACATTACCTGGGTTAAATCCTAGTCCCCACAATTCAAAATGTGGATTTTCATGTTGCACTTTGCATTCACCTCTCTTTCAAATGCGCTTATTGGTATTTTACATGAAATACGATCCTGTCTACTAAAAGCAGAACGTACGGAATCATTAGCCCAATGACCGTGCTAATTAAATGAAAATACTTTGGCAACATGGTAGCAACCGCTACTGCAGCAATACCTGATGCAAAGCGAAAAGCCGAACCTAGTGATGCCACTTTCTTTCCTTCGTTAATAGAGCGATCAAATCGTTCCATTCTTCGGACTAGAATCCAAAAGTTATATTGACCAAAAAGCGCACCTAATGCGAGACCAGCGAATACTGTTTGATATGGCGTAAAAGCCCATCCTAACGCACAAAATGCGAGCAAAAAAAATAGCATTCTTTTCTGCTTAGCAAAAATCTGATGCAATTCTAGCATTGGTCTTTGATCTCCTGAATCTTATTTTCGAATGACGGAAGTAATAGCTGACCACCGGTTGGATGCCGGATAAGTAGTCATTTAAAACTACTAGCGGGGGCGGAAGCCGTAATCTACTCTCATAAAGAGATGAATCGGAATCCATATTAAATGTGAGAGATAAGCTTTTAATGGAGAACCACCGCATATAAGGACACCAAAAATGATGCACAATACCGTATAATTTTACAAATTATGCCCAAACTGTAAGACTAGCAAAACTTGATAACTCAAGTAATTGTAGATTGTTTACAGTTAAGAAACCCTTATCATTCTTACCCTTAGTTAGCATACAATAGTGAATATTTCATGTCAATTGGTTAGAGTGAAAAACTTCACAAAGGTGGAAATCTTGTCAAATTGTCGACAAATTTACAACAATATTGACTTAAGTTAGTTTATCATCTATTTATAGACAGAAATAGAACTACCTTACAAATTGCTTATAACAGGTCATAAGGTAGTTTTTATTCAATATATTATTGATTTCACTTTTCCAAATAGGTCAGTAAAGCTTCGACAATTCTTTTTGAGGCAAACCCGTCGCCATATGGATTTGAAGCATGAGCCATAGCATTATACGTATTTTCTTCTATTAAAAGCTCTTTTGCTAAGCGATAAATAGTTTCTTCTTCCGTACCAGCTAATTTCAAAGTACCTGCTTCAATTCCTTCGGGACGTTCTGTCGTATTACGAAGAACAAGAACCGGCTTCCCTAGAGAAGGCGCTTCTTCTTGAACACCACCTGAGTCTGTTAAAATCATGTATGATCTAGCAGCGAGATTATGGAAATCAAAAACCTCAAGTGGTTCGATCAAATGAACTTTCGCTTCGTCTCCAAGTATTTCATTGGCAATTTCGCGGACAGCTGGGTTCATATGAACGGGATAAACAACTTGTATATCACTATGCTCTACTAATAGTCTTTTTATAGCTTTAAACATATGGCGCATTGGTTCGCCTAGATTTTCTCTGCGATGTGCAGTTAGTAAAATCATACGATCTTGTCCAATTTGTTCGAGCACTGGATGACTGTAGGATGTGTTAACAGTTGTTTTTAATGCATCAATTGCAGTATTACCTGTAACTACAATCGTGCTATTTGCTTTATTTTCTTTCAATAGGTTTTGTTTAGACTGCTCAGTTGGCGCAAAATGAATATCTGCCATAATACCCGTAAGCTGACGATTCATCTCTTCTGGATATGGGGAGTATTTGTCACCTGTTCGAAGTCCAGCTTCAACGTGACCTATTGCAATTTGGTTATAAAAGGCTGCGAGGCTTGCGATAAATGTTGTGGTCGTATCCCCATGAACCAATACGATGTCCGGTTTAGCTTGTTTCATCACTTGGTCTAAACCTTCTAGCCCTCTAGTTGTGACATCAACAAGTGTTTGGCGATCCTTCATGATGTTCAAATCATAATCTGGCGTAATTTTGAATGTATCCAGCACTTGGTCGAGCATTTGTCGATGTTGCGCTGTCACTGTCACAATTGTTTCGATTTGATCTGAATGTTTTTGTAATTCTAAAACGAGGGGAGCCATTTTAATGGCCTCTGGTCTTGTTCCAAAAATAGTCATCACTTTCCATTTTTTACGCAATGACCTTGCACCACCTTAACATTATTTTGTACCGAATAAACGGTCTCCAGCATCACCTAAACCAGGAATAATATAACCATGGTCGTTTAATTTTTCGTCAAGTGCAGCGATATAAATATCGATTTCTGGGTGCTCATCATGAATCGCTTTTACACCTTCAGGAGCTGCGATTAAGCACATGAATTTAATGCTTTTAGCGCCACGTTTTTTCAAAGAGTTAATTGCTTCAATTGCAGAACCACCAGTTGCTAACATTGGATCAACGATGATGAAATCACGTTCTTCTACATCAGCAGGAAGTTTTGCATAATACTCGATTGGTTTTAAAGTTTGTGGATCACGATATAATCCGATATGACCTACTTTTGCAGCAGGGATTAGTTTTAATACTCCATCTACCATACCGATACCAGCGCGTAGAATTGGAACAATAGCCATTTTCTTACCTGATAATACTTTTGTTTTAGCTGTTGTTACTGGTGTATCAATTTCAATTTCTTCTAATGGTAAATCACGAGTGATTTCAAATGCCATAAGTGTTGCTACTTCGTCTACAAGCTCGCGGAATTCTTTCGTTCCTGTATTTTTGTCACGAATGTATGTTAGCTTATGTTGAATTAGTGGATGGTCAAATACGTATACTTTACCCAATGTGTTCCTCTCCCTACTTTTATTTATCTTGATTATTATAACAGAAAAACGCAGTTTGACTATGAGTCCGTTGCGTTTTTTTAATTTGTAATATTTCGCCGAGTAATTCATCTGCTCGTTCTAGTGTTAATGGCTTATTAAAATAGTAAGCTTGTCCAATTACTTCACTTAACCGCTTTATAATCACTTTTTTTGAGAATGTTCCAACATCTTCGAAGACCGATAAAACGAAGGAATTATAAACTAATTTAATAATCGTACGGAAAATTACAAAGGTACTAAGTACATACATTACATATTATCAATTACGCTGCAATATATTTTACATTTTTGTGAATGACGAATCCTGTAAATAGTTGCATGATAAAATGCTGTTCAAATAATTATCATAGATGTTTCAAAACTATATGATTTTAGACTCTTATAATTGCCTTAGCTATATTAAAATCTTCTCATAGTAAACAAAGTGGACTCTATTTTAGAAATCAAGTATTAAAAAAGCTACTTTTGAATGAACAAAAGTAGCTTCGACTATTATTATAGTTTTTTATCTATTAAATTATACGTAAAGTGGATGTTTAGTAGTTAATGCTGCAACACGTTTTTGTGCTTCAACTTTAATCACTTCATCTTCTGGGTTTTTAAGAACAGCTGCAATGATTGAAGCAACTTCTTTCATATCATCTTCTTTGAAACCACGAGAAGTAACTGCAGCTGTACCAACACGAACTCCTGAAGTTACGAATGGACTTTCAGTTTCGTAAGGAATCGTGTTTTTGTTTGCAGTAATTTGTACTTCATCAAGTAATGCTTCTGCAACCTTACCAGTTAACCCCATAGAACGTACATCTAATAATAGTAAGTGGTTATCTGTTCCACCTGATACTAATTTAATGCCTTCAGCTTGAAGTGCTTCACCGAATGCTTTTGCGTTCTTCACAACTTGTCCAATGTATTCTTTGAATTCTGGTTGTTGTGCTTCACCGAACGCTACTGCTTTACCAGCGATGACATGCATTAAAGGACCACCTTGGATTCCTGGGAAGATCGATTTATCGATTTTTTTGCCAAACTCTTCTTTACAAAGAATAAGTCCACCACGAGGTCCACGTAAAGTTTTGTGTGTTGTAGACGTTACGAAATCAGCATATGGTACTGGGTTTGGATGTTCACCAGCAGCAACTAAACCTGCGATGTGCGCCATGTCTACCATGAAATACGCGCCTACTTCGTCAGCAATTTCACGGAATTTAGCAAAGTCAATTTGACGAGGATATGCAGATGCACCTGCAACGATTAACTTTGGTTTATGCTCAAGCGCTTTTTGACGAACATCTTCATAGTCAATTACATTTGTATCTTCTGTTACGCCATACTCTACGAAATTGTATTGAACGCCTGAGAAGTTTACAGGGCTACCGTGAGTTAAGTGTCCACCATGAGATAAGTTCATACCTAATACAGTGTCGCCTTGCTCAAGGATTGTGAAGTATACAGCCATGTTCGCTTGTGCACCTGAGTGTGGTTGAACGTTAGCATATTCTGCGCCGAAAATTTCTTTTAGACGGTCACGTGCGATGTTTTCAACTACATCCACGTGTTCACATCCACCGTAATAACGTTTACCAGGATAGCCTTCAGCATATTTGTTTGTTAGTACTGAACCTTGTGCTTCCATTACTGCTTCAGAAACGATATTTTCAGATGCAATCAATTCAATATTAGCTTGTTGACGTGCTTTTTCGGCTTCCATTGCTTCAAATACCGCTGTGTCTAGTGCTGCAAGTTTGATCATTATACATATTCCCCCTGTAATCTATTCTTTTTTATATACTGCTCTTTCGCCACCAATTAATTTGGGGCGTGTTATCGCAACTGTCACAACTGCCTCACCTATATGGGTTACGGAAGTACGAACAGGAACTGCCACTCTTTTTAAGTGCATACCAATTAATGTTTGACCGATATCTATACCAGCATGTGCTTGTATTTCTTCCACAACGACCGGATCTGTAAGCTGATTATATACGTAAGTCGACATAGAGCCCCCTGCTGTTTGGGCAGGAATAACTGAAACTGGCTCAAGTCGGTAGTCTTCCGCAACTTTACGTTCTAAAGTTAAAGCACGATTGAGATGCTCGCAACCTTGGAATACTAAAGATAATCCGTGATTTTCAGCAAATGCATGTAATGGTTTGTACAGTGCTTCTGCTATTTCTAAACCACCAGCTGTACCGATTTTTTGTCCTTTGACTTCTGAAGTTGAACAACCAACAACAAATAGTTGCCCCCTACGGAATGTTGCTTGTTGCTCTAACTCAGTAAGAAGCTGTTGTAGTTGATCTGTTATTTGCTGTAAGTTCATAATTTATGACCTTCTTAGTCGTTTTCAATCTCTGCAAGTTTTTCAACGCGACGTTCGTGACGTCCGCCTTCAAACTCTGTAGATAACCAAGTTCGCACAATTTCAAGCGCAAGTCCTGGGCCAATTACACGTTCTCCCATTGCTAACACGTTTGAATTGTTATGGCATCTAGTTGCTTTTGCACTGAATAAATCATGAACTAATGCACATCGAATACCTTTCACTTTGTTAGCTGCGATAGACATACCAATGCCTGTTCCACAAATTAAAATACCTCGATCATACTTTCCACTTGCTACACCTTCTGCAACTGGTAGTGCATAGTCAGGATAATCAACTGAATCAGAGGATTGTGGTCCAAAATCGTCGTAGTTTATGCCTAGCTCTTCTAGCATTGTCATAATCTCTTTTCGTAAATTGTTGCCACCATGGTCTGATGAAATCGCAATTTTCAAATGGGTTCCCTCTTTTCGATAATTTTATTCAACAATAGTTTACCACTTCTAGCTATAGAAAGACATATTTTTCACAGTATTTATATAAAAGCATTAAATATAAACACGAATATTACCCTTGTAATAGCGTTTTTCAGAGACTTTATCGACCAATTACCGAATATAAAACATTGTTATTATGAATTAAATTCGGATTTCAATGGATTTCTCATTGAAATTTCTTTTGATACACAAAATCTGAAAATTCGAGCAAGCTATTATTGAGCTTTAAGATAGTAAGTGTTATTTTAAACTAAAATATACATTCTTTAAAAGTAAAAAACTATCACGATAGCCCTTTTAAGGCTTTCGTGATAGTCAGTATGTACAAATCAATGGTTAGGAGCGGTCAAATTGCAGTATCATTTTATACAGCTCTTCTGACTGCATTTTCAAATGCTTCGATAGTTGATCAATTTCTTCGATTGACCTAGCTTGCTCCTCCGTTACACTTCGAACTTCTTGTGCACCAGCAGATGTTTGTTGAGCTATGGCGGCTACTTCTTGAGATTGATGAGCAGTCGTTTCAATATTATGCAATTGTTTTTCTACAAATTGAGAAATCTCAACAACAGAATCCGCCATTTCATGGACGATTGACGTCATTCCTTCTACAGCATTTGTTGTTTCTGACACTCTCTCTACTTCTTTTACTGCAAAAGCTACTTGAGAAGTCATTTGTTTTACAACATTATGTACATCTGATTGCATCGTTTGGATTAATCCCGTAATACCTTGTACAGCTTCTGCACTTTGGTCTGCTAGTTGACGTACTTCTTCAGCAACAACCGCAAAGCCTTTACCATGCTCGCCAGCACGCGCAGCTTCAATTGACGCATTTAATGCCAATAAATTTGTTTGTGCGGCAATATCTCCAACCAATTGGATAATGCGTTCAACTTGTTTTGCATTACTTTCGAGTTGATGGATATTTCCAAGTGCGTCTTTGTTGCCTGAAACAATTTGTTTTATACCTGAAACAAGATCTTCAATTTTCTTCGTTGTAAATGTTAATTCTTTCATCATACGCTCAGAATGTTTTGAGGATAATTCTGCACGGCCGTTAACTTCCTTAGCTATAACTCGAACATCTTCAAGCGCCTCTGCTGTTTGCTGAATAGATACCGCTGAGTTTTCTGCACCTTCAGAAATTTGCGCAATTGTAAGAGAAACTGCCTCTGCTTGACTTGCTGCATTTTCAGTTTCCTTTGATAAACTTAGAACTGTTTCGTTTGTCGATTGGAAATTTTGATCAATGCTATCTACCATTTTACGGAGATTTTCGAGCATAGACTGAAACGCTACTGCCAGCGCTCTTATCTCGTCATTAGATCTTGGTAAATCTACATCTTCTCCTATGCAGCCTTCTGCTGCTCGGTTTGTAGCAGCCTCTAGATTTTGCAATGGTTTAATAATAAATGAGCTAAATACTGCTGCTAAAATACCAGACCATATAATACCTAATGCATACGTAATGATTTGAAATATTAATCGATTAATATTAGGGAAAAATTGTGGTTGAATATATTCGATAAAAATTAAACTGGTTGAATAAGTGATGATTGCTAAAATTGATACAAATAATACGAGTTGCTTTCTCAATCCAAAAGAATGCTTCACACTTCGTTTATTCATCGTTAGCCCTCCGATAATTTCGTTTCGAGTGCATCAATTAATTTATTTAATTCCTGGAAAGTTTGACGATACAAATGGACATCTCCTCCAAATGGATCTGAAACATCATAAGAGCCATATGGCGCAATGTATTCCTTCAATGTAAATGTTTTATCAGAGATGGATGGAAAAGCCCGCAAAATCATTTCTTTATGAGCTGATGTCATCGTCAAAATAAGATTAGCCCACTCTAAATCCTCTGCTTCAATTTGCTTTGAAACATGTTCTGTAAATATATTCGCCTCTGATAACACCACTTTAGCGTTCTCTGAAATTTCACCACCAGGCATTGCGAAAATACCCGCTGAACGAACCTCAAAATTATCTAATTTCTTTGCTTTTAAAATAGCTTCTGCCATCGGACTTCTACAAGTGTTTCCAGTACATATAAAATAAATATTCATTACGCACCCTCATTTCTCATTATATATCATAGTAGTAATAATGTTCCATATAATTCTTAAGATATAGATAATATCCCCATTAAAAGTAATGCAACGCCCGCTATTATCTGTAACATTATACCTAAATTTGCTGGTGTTTTTCTTTTTATTGATAAAGCTATGTAAGCAAATATAAAAGTTGTTATACCCGTACTCATAATAAATAAACTCTTCTGTAGTTGAAGCATACCAAAAGATACGCTAACTGAAAAGGTATCAAGACTTGCAGTAACTGCTAATAATATAGGAGAGAGATTTGGTGGCTCTTTAACTCTAGCTGATAATAGAAGTTGTAGACCTATCAAACTGAGTAATGCACCGGAGAGCATCTTGGCAATTGTAATTAAATATTGGGCAGCCCATTCCCCTACATAAAAACCGATTAGTGGAAATATAACATGGAGACCGGCTGTCCAACAGGAAAGGGCAAATCGAAAACGAACTTTCGGTAAAATAAGAAATAGGGCGAGTACATCTAACGCTGTAATAACGCCTGCTATTATTTCTTGCACGCAGTTCCCCCTTGCTTTTGGATATCTCTTTACGATATGCAAGGGATGTTCAGCTTTATGCTAGCTTTCAAATGTGTTACTTCACTTTTAAAGAGTATTTATGTCCCAAACTAAAATTACGTATATCTCTTTTTTCTCCTTCATCTATATACAAAAAACTGTTCTCTCTTTTATATAGAAAGAACAGCTTAGTATCAGAAATTAATTAATGGCTTCCACTAGATAAATTCGCCCTCAGTTAATAGTTAATATCTGCTGAATACCATTTACCTCCTGCTGACTTCTCAAGGCGATTCATAATTGCTGCACCGACACCTTCTGCTGAAGTAGTTGTAGCAAGAACAAGATCCGCTGTTGTTGCATCACACGAGCGTAAAGCATGGTATAGATTAACTGCCATCTCTTCATTTGTATCCTTTTGACCAAATGTAAAAAACCAATCAGCTGCTAGGTGGCTTAAATTTTCTGGGGCTAGTAATGCCACTTTAAGTCCTTTTTGATGTAGAGTCTCAAGAGCCATAGCAATTGTTTTTTCTTCTTTCTCTATCAAATAGACGGGAGCATTTGGAGCGTAGTGAGTATACTTCATACCTGGTGCTCTTGGGGCCACACCACTGTTTTGTTCTGTATGTGACGGTTGAGCAACTGGACCAATAACAGCTTCTAACATTTCTTTTGTGACACCACCTGGACGTAGAATAACAGGCGTGTCCAATGTTAGATCTAGCACAGTTGACTCAACACCAATCCCTGTAGTACCACCATCCAAAATCAAAGGGATACTTCCATTTAAATCTTCTTCAACATGGATACCTTCTGTCGGACTAGGCTTACCACTCCTATTCGCACTTGGAGCAGCTACTGGCTTCCCTAATTGTCGGAGTAATTGTAATGCAATTGGATGATCAGGCATACGAATACCCACTGTATCCAAGTTAGCTGTAACACTAGTAGCAAGTACATTTGGTTTCGCCTTGAAAATCATCGTTAGAGGACCTGGCCAAAAAGCTTCCATACAAATTTTTGCTTTTTGCGAAATATGGTCGACATAATTTTCTAGTTCCTCGAACGTGCCAATATGAACGATAAGTGGATTATCGGAAGGGCGACCTTTTGCTGCAAAGATTTTCTTTACTGCCGCTTCATCCGTAGCAACTGCACCTAAACCATATACTGTTTCAGTAGGAAAAGCGACTACCTCTCCATTATTTAACAAATCCACAGCTTGTGCATAACTTTTTCCATTATCCACATTTATATCCACATTCAGACGTTTAGTTTCCATCTCTGTATCTCCCTTCAACCAAGAGTTTTCAGAAAGTTATACACAATTTGTTGATAACTTTGTGTATATTGTGGACAATTTTACAAATATTGTGCATAACCTATTATGAGAAGATATCTTTTAACCATTCCCATATGAAAAACTTCTGTGTTTCCTCTTTTGTTTCTTCTGGTTTTTTTGGTTCTTCTTCGCGATAGCATACTTTTGGGAATAACGCGCACCACCAATTATCCCCCTTACCACTACCAATTGTCACGACAAGTGCATCATAGTAGTTTTGTGGATATAAAAATCCTTCATAACGTTTTGCTGGGAATAATTCTCGTTTTCTAGAAACCTGTATCGATTGCTGACTGAATTTTGCGGATAATTTATTTAGAATTTCTTGCTCCACAACTGCTAGATTCTGTTCCGTTCCCGTTCCATTTGTTTGGACAGCTAGCTGGTTAATAATAGGTTCTATTTCTTTTAACATATCGTGTTTTATAAGTTGATCTTGTGTCGAGTTGCTATTTGCAACAATACGGAATCGCATTTGATCAGCATCTGCAATTGGTGAAGTATCCTGCGTAAACCACTGTGGTAGTAAAAATAAAAGTGTTTGTATAAAAAGCAGAGCTGCAATAAATTGTAGCACTGGAATCATTTTTGTTTTTGTTTCTTGTTTTGGCATTTTAATATTCTTGTAATCTGGTATCATCTTAATCCCTCCCTGTCACAAGGATAGACAGGGTTCAGATGTTTTATTCACTAATCTCGCAAAAAATCATTCTATCTTTTTGATTAATATCTTTTACTACTTCTACTTTGGCTTGAGGAAATTTTTCTTTGAAAAATTTCGCTACTGCCTCCCCTTGTTTATAACCAATCTCTACGCCAATAAAACTTGGTGTTTTCATAAGAGGTGGCAAGTTTTCAGCAAGCTTCCTATACAAAGCTAGTCCACTTTCTTCTGCAAATAATGCACTATGCGGCTCATGTTCTAAAACGATATCAGACATTTCCTTCGCCTCATCAAATGCTATATAAGGAGGATTAGATAACACAACATCCCATTGTTCATGTACTAGAGGTGCTGTTAAATCTCCCTCTCTGAAAATTATTTCGGCATCTAATTGCTTAGCGTTATTCTTGGCTGTCGTAAGTGCTGCAGGGGAAATATCTGTTGCGATTACAGTCGCTTGAGGTACTTCTTTTTTCATCGTTATAGCAATCGCGCCACTACCTGTTCCGATATCAGCTATTTGAATGGATGCTGTAGGTGAAAATAGTTTCTTAATGCGCTTTAGTGCTTCTACGATTAATTCTTCTGTTTCTGGACGAGGAATTAGGACTGATTCATCTACTTTAAAAGTACGACCGTAAAACTCTTCAGAGCCCGTAATATACTGAATAGGGCGACCATTCTTATGTTCCTCAATCATGTCAAAATAGTTTTCCCACTGCGCATCCGTCATCACATCTCGCATGATGATCATTAATCCTGTGTAGGATGTATTTAATGCATGTTGTAAGAGTAATCTTGCAGCTCCTTCTTCTCGACCGTTTTCTAGTAAAAAAGAAGAAGCCCGGTTGAGGGCCTCAAATACTTGTCTCGTCATATTAATCGTTTAGGCTTTCAAGTTTGTTAGCTTGTTCTTCTAAGATTAGTGCATCGAAGATTTCATCTATTTTACCTTCAATAATTTGATCAAGCTTTTGAATTGTTAAACCTATACGGTGATCCGTAACTCGGTTTTGTGGGAAATTATAAGTACGGATACGCTCTGAACGGTCACCTGTACCAACTGCAGATTTACGTTCTGCATTATATTCATCTTGTGCTTCTTGTTGTAATTTATCATATACACGCGCACGTAATACTTTCATCGCTTTATCACGGTTTTTTAATTGAGAACGCTCATCTTGCATTGCAACAACTACGCCTGTTGGAATATGTGTCATACGAACAGCAGATGCCGTTTTATTGACGTGCTGTCCACCCGCACCACTTGCGTGATAAATATCTACTCGGATATCTTTATCAGCTATATCTAACTCTACTTCTTCGGCTTCAGGCATTACAACTACAGTAGATGTCGAAGTATGCACACGTCCTTGTGATTCTGTTTCTGGTACACGTTGTACACGGTGCGCGCCACTTTCGAATTTGAATTTTGAGTATGCGCCTTGTCCGTTAATCATGAAGACAATTTCTTTATAGCCACCAAGTTCTGTCGGGTTAGCATTCATAACTTCAATTTTCCAGCCTTGTGCTTCAGCATATCGACTGTACATACGGAATAATGTATTGGCGAATAGAGCAGCTTCATCACCGCCAGCAGCACCGCGGATTTCCATAATAACGTTTTTACTGTCATTAGGATCTTTCGGAATTAACAAAAGACGTAGATGGTCTTCTAATTTTGTAATTTGCGCTTCTAATTCATTTACTTCTTCTTTTACTAACTCACGCATTTCAGGATCTAGTTTATCCTCAAACATTTCTTTTGCTTCTTGATACTGTTGTTTCACTTCTTTATATTCTCTATAAACTTCTACTGTTTCACTAATATCAGACTGCTCTTTTGAAAACTTCGCTAGTTTTTTTGAGTCGTTGACTATCTCAGGGTCGCTAAGTAATTCATTTAATCGATCGTAACGATCTTCAACGGCTTGTAGGCGATCAAACATTTTTTCACCTTGACCTTTCTTTTGGAAATTTTATTTAAATCAACTTGTGATTAGCTATATGTCGAAATATGCTCCTTCAATAGTATAATGAAAAAGAGCAGCTATCGCTACTCTTTTGAGAATTGAACGTTATTTTTTCTTCATATATTGGTCAATACCATCCGCTATACTATTTGTCAGGCTTTTTAAATATAATGGATCTGCTAATTTTTTGTCCTCTTCCTTATTTGTCATGTATCCCAATTCAATCAACACACCAGGTACCTTCGACCAATTTGCTCCTGATAAGTTATCCCGATAAATAATTCCTTTTATATCTTTAACTTTTTTATTCTTTTCTACCTTTTGTATAATTTCATTAGAGATTACTAGACTCTCTTTATTGATACTCTTTGATATGTATGGATTTTTAGATGATGTTGTTAAGATCGAAAAGCCTTTTTCTTTTTTATTGATAGACCCGTCTGCATGTATCCGTAAAAAGAGGTCCGCTTTGCTTTTATTAGCTATATTGGCACGTTCACGATTACTTATATTCACATTTTGTTTTGTAGGTGTATAAATTACTTTGTAACCACGTTTTTTTAATGTTTTGCCAAGCATTTTAGACGCTTCTAAAGTAAGGATGGATTCTTTTTTGTTTGTATAGGGACTATGCGTACCATCCGTTACTTTATACTTTGTTTTAATTGCTCCCGGCCCAATGGGTTCAACATCAATATTGGCATATTGCTGGTGACCAGGGTCGATGACTATTATTTTCTTACTAGATTTCTTTAATGCTGGTTTTGCTGTTACTGAAGCTGGTGAAAAAATAGTAATTAAGGCGATAAACGAAAACAACATTGGTATAATCTTTTTCATATATTCCCCTTTCCGATAATAGATTCACTAGATTTAATACTAGCATACCTTAATGTTATCGAATCCAATTTTGGTTGTAATGATTATTTTTGTTAATTAAACCCTATTTAAAACATAAAAAAAAGAGCAGCCTTCAAGCTACTCTTACTGAGAAATTGATTTTCCTACTGGCACTACATGGTGATGTCTACAGCGAGGTTCATACGCTTCAGAGGCACCTACTAATATTACCGGGTCATCGATTCCTGCAGGTTGTCCATTAATTAAGCGCTGTGTACGACTCGATGGTGATCCACATACACTACATACTGCTTGTAATTTTGTTACTAGCTCTGCAATTGCCATTAACTTCGGCATCGGACCGAATGGAACTCCTTTGAAATCCTGATCAAGTCCAGCTAATATTACGCGGAATCCGTGATTAGCTAATTGCTGAACGATTTCTACAATATCATCTTCAAAAAATTGTGCTTCATCAATCGCAATTACATCGAATTCATCTGAAATGTGATCCCATATTTCTTTAGGTGATTTAATAGGTCTTGCTATTACTGTTGTGCCATTATGACTTACAACTGCCTCTTCACTATAACGATTATCAATTTCAGGCTTAAAAACCGCAATTTTCTGCTTTGCAAATTGAGATCTACGAACACGGCGAATTAGTTCTTCAGATTTTCCCGAAAACATACTTCCGCATATTACTTCAATCCAACCATTTTGAGTCATTACGTACATGAATTAGACTCCTTTCAACACTTATATCCATCATCATAACGAAAAAATAAAGAGAATACTTCCCTTTTTTTTATATAAAAACTATGTTATGTAATCCACTTACACAGCTTTTTATTTTAAACGAACGAGCTTTATACTACACGAAAAAGCATTTTGGCGCAAGAAAAATACCTGCCTAGCAATTACTTGCCGGGCAGGTATTTTGTATATACGGGTAAAATTATTTAATACCGTATTTTTTGTTGAAACGGTCAACACGTCCGTCAGCAGACGCGAATTTTTGACGGCCAGTATAGAATGGGTGACATTCGTTGCAGAATTCTACTACGATTTTTTCTTTTACTGAACCAGTTGTGAAAGTGTTACCACAAGAGCAGCTTACTGTTGCTTCTTTGTGATCTGGATGAATACCTTGTTTCATGTGTATGATCTCCTTTCGCCCTGAACCATCTGGAACAGAGTATTTCGAACTGTTGCCTTACACGACCCAGATTAGTTTGCCGCATATGCAACACGTTTATTGCAATACTTTATGAAGTATATCAAAAACTATACAGTGTTGCAAGCAAATAAATTATATGAATTTAAATTTTAGTAGAAAACCACTTTACTTTTACAGTAATCCTTTACCGTTTCGAGCAGCTTTCATATCTGAATTTAGCTGTTCAAAAAACTCATCATTCGTTTTTGTTTGACGTAATTTTTTTAGGAATCGTTCTGCAAAATCCGATGAATCTGAGAATGTTTTACGAATCGCCCACAGTTTATCAAGTTGGTCTTTTGGAATTAGTAGTTCTTCTTTACGAGTTCCTGAACGACGAATGTCGATAGCCGGGAAGATACGACGTTCTGCTAGACTACGGTCTAAATGAAGCTCTAAGTTACCTGTCCCTTTGAACTCTTCGTAAATTACTTCATCCATACGAGAGCCTGTATCGATTAATGCAGTAGCTAATATTGTTAAACTACCGCCTTCTTCAATATTACGCGCCGCACCGAAGAAGCGTTTTGGACGGTGGAATGCAGCAGGATCAATACCACCAGATAAAGTTCGTCCACTTGGTGGAATAACAAGATTATACGCACGCGCAAGTCGAGTAATAGAGTCCATTAAGATAATAACATCACGCTTATGCTCTACTAATCGCATAGCACGTTCTAATACTAACTCTGCCACTTTAACGTGATTTTCTGGCAATTCATCGAATGTTGAGCTAACTACGTCTGCTGCTACTGAGCGTTCAATATCCGTTACTTCCTCAGGTCGTTCATCTATTAAAAGTACAATAAGTTCAGATTCAGGATATTTCTCCGTAATTGCATTTGCAATTTCCTTTAAAAGTAATGTTTTACCCGCTTTTGGAGGAGCCACAATAAGTCCACGTTGACCAAAGCCTACTGGTGCTACTAAATCCATAATACGTGTAGATAATTTTGTTGTAGTTGTTTCCAGTTTAATATGACGATCCGGGTATAGCGGTGTCAATGCTGGGAAATGTACACGTTCTTTTGCAGTTTCAGGGTCTTCCCCATTGACTGCCTCAACATGTAACAAACCATAATAGCGCTCATTTTCTTTTGGTGGGCGCACTTTCCCCGTTACTTTATCACCATTACGTAGACTAAATCGACGGATTTGTGATGCTGAGATATAAATATCTTCAGAACTTGGTGAATAATTTATAGGTCTTAAGAAGCCAAAGCCCTCTTGTTGAATAATCTCAAGGACACCTTCCATGAAGAAGTAGCCTTCTTGTTCAGCTCTTGATTTTAAAATAGCAAAAATTAATTCTTTTTTTGTCAGCTTACTATAGTATGAAATTTTATAATCTCTCGCAAGCGCATACAAATCTTTTAGTTTCATATCTTCAAGCTGAGAAATTGTCATTGTCGTCATAGACATAGCACCACTCTTATATAAGTTTTTTTGTATAGATGAATTTGGTCAACATAGATGTGTGAGAATTGCGAGTAAATGAATGAAATGTCCTTTAAGAAGATGCCCGGCAACTGCCGGGCAATTAATATTGAAGTTTAATATTCCATAAATAGATTTGGTTTTTTAGTTAAGCTATGGCGTCCTTCAATGAAACGAACAGTACCAGATTTAGCACGCATAACAACTGATTCAGTTGTACAGTGGCCACCTTTAAATTGAACACCTTTTAGTAACTCTCCATCTGTAACACCTGTTGCGGCGAAGATTGCATCGTCACCTTTAACAAGGTCATCCATATATAATACTTTATTAACTTCGATACCCATCTTTTTGCAACGTTCAATCTCTTCATCATTTGATGGAATTAATTTACCTTGGAACTCTCCACCAAGACATTTTAATGCTACTGCGGCAATTACACCTTCAGGAGCTCCACCCATTCCGAATAGAATGTCTACGCCTGTTTCATCAAATGCCGTGTTAATTGCTGCTGCTACATCTCCATCAGAGATAAATTTAATACGAGCACCAGCATCACGAATTTGATCAACAATATGTTGGTGACGATCACGATTTAATAGAGTCGCTACTACGTCTTCAATATCTTTGTTTTTTGCTTTAGCTACTGCACGTAAGTTATCAATTACTGGTGCATTTATATCAATTTTCCCTGCTGCTTCTGGACCTACTGCAATCTTTTCCATGTACATATCAGGTGCATGAAGTAAGTTTCCGCGATCAGCGATTGCTAATACAGTGAGTGCGTTTCCGCTACCAGCTGCTACGATATTCGTCCCTTCTAGAGGATCTACGGCGATATCGACATGAGGTCCATTTGCATCATGACCTAATTGTTCACCAATATATAACATTGGTGCTTCGTCCATTTCACCTTCACCGATTACGACTGTTCCTTGCATAGGAATGGAATCAAATACTTGACGCATGGCTGTTGTCGCTGCGTCATCTGCTTCCATTTTCAATCCTCGGCCCATCCATCTAGCTGAGGCAATTGCTGCTGCTTCTGTAACACGTACTACTTCCATTGATAAACTGCGTTTCATTTTTAACTTATCCTCCCGCTTTCCAACTCATTAAATGGTTGGAATCCTTTAAAACTAAATCTATTGTAGCACACAGATAATTCTGTGCGACTTTTTTTCAGTTTTATCTATTTGTGGCTATGTTTTCTTGTTCTGAAGGTAGTGACTCACGGCGAATATCTGCACCAAGAGCACGTAGCTTCGGAACCAATGAACTATAGCCTCTTTCTATGTGGAAAATGTCATGGATTTCTGTTTCGCCCTGAGCTAATAAGCCTGCAATGACCAGTGCTGCACCTGCTCTTAAATCTGTAGCAGTAACTGTAGCAGCTTCTAGTTTAGTCGAACCATTAATAATGGCTGTACGTCCTTCTACTTTACCATTTGCCCCCATGCGAGCTATTTCATCAATATGTTTAAAACGGGCAGAATAAATTGTATCTGTCACGACTGATGAACCTTGAGATTGTGTTAATAATACAGTAAAGGGTTGCTGTAAATCCGTTGGGAAGCCTGGATATACAAGAGTTTTCACATCAACTGCCTGAAGTTTTTCAACTTTAGGAATGATGATTCTCTCTTCTTCCTCAATGATTTTGACGCCCATTTCTCGTAGTTTCGCTGTAACAGCTTCTACGTGTAAAGGAATTACATTATCGATTATAATACCATCACCAATTGCTGCGGCCATTATCATAAATGTACCAGCTTCTATTCTGTCTGGAATAATTGTATGATTTGTACCGTGTAACTCTTCAACGCCATCAATACGAATAACGTTCGTACCTGCACCTTTAATCTTAGCTCCCATATTCGTTAGTAACGTGGCAACATCAATAATCTCGGGTTCTTTTGCAGCATTTTCAATGACTGTGCGTCCTTTTGCTTTAACTGCAGCAAGCATGATGTTAATAGTGGCCCCTACACTGCTAACATCTAAATAGATTTTAGCACCTACTAATTCATCAGCTCGTAAATAGATTGCACCATGCTCATTTGTTACTTTAGCGCCTAATGCTTCAAATCCTTTAATATGTTGATCAATTGGGCGTGGTCCTAAATGACAACCACCAGGTAATCCAATAACAGCCTTTTTAAACCGTCCTAACATCGCTCCCATCATATAGTACGAAGCGCGAAGTTTTTTGACATTGCCATTCGGTAAAGGCATATCAACCATTCCTCGAGGATCAATAACCATATGACCGTCAGAAAATTGTACTTCTCCACCAATTTCTTCAAGTAAGGCTTTCAATGTTGTAACGTCTAGAATTTCTGGTAAGCCTTCGATTGTGACGGGTGAATTAGCCAATATGGATGCTGGAATTAAGGCTACAGCACTGTTTTTAGCGCCGTTTACTTTGATCGTCCCTTGCAAACGCTTGCCGCCGTTAATTTTATAAACGTCCATGTAAATCTCCTTCATCTTCGGATATTTCCATTATTATTAACCGTTTTTCTTATTCCAATCCGCTAAGAAACCTTCAATTCCTTTATCAGTTAAAGGATGTTTGAATAATTGAGCTAAAACTTTAAATGGAGTTGTAGAAATATGTGCACCAGCAAGAGCCGCTTCTGTAATATGTTGTGGGTGACGAATAGAAGCCGCAATAATTTGCGTAGGGATTTCATGAATAGCGAAGATTTCAGCGATTTGGCGTACTAACTCAATACCATCTTGACCAAGATCATCTAAACGACCTAAGAATGGAGATACGTAAGTTGCTCCCGCACGAGCTGCTAATAGTGCTTGGTTTGCACTAAAGATTAATGTTACGTTTGTTTTAATACCTTGTTTTGATAGTGTAGAACAAGCTGTTAAACCAGCTGGTGTCATTGGTAGTTTCACAGTAATATTAGGTGCAATAGCAGCAAGTTCAAGACCTTCTTTAATCATACCTTCTGCATCTAATGAAATTACTTCTCCACTAATAGAACCATCAACTAAATCCGCGATTTCGCGTAGACGATCGTGGAATGAGATATTTTGTTCTTTTGCTACTAGTGATGGATTTGTTGTTACACCTGAGATAATACCCCAAGAATGCGCTTCTTTGATTTCTTCAAAGTTAGCTGTATCGATAAAAAATTTCATATTAATAATATCCCCCTGGATGATGGAAAATAGGAGAAGGGCCGATTAATTTAACCGAACACTTCTCCTCATTTCACCTGATTAATTATGCTTTTTGAGCACTTCCAAATTCGTGTATTTTGCCAATAACTGTCGCTTTAATAGCATCACGAGCTGGAATTAAATATTTACGTGGATCATATACTTTAGTGTCATTTGCTAATACTTCACGAACTGCTTTTGTAGCAGCGATTTGGTTTTCAGTATTAACGTTAATTTTAGCTGTTCCTAAAGAGATTGAACGTTGAATATCTTTTAAAGGAATACCTGTACCACCATGTAATACTAATGGTAAGTCAGCTAAGTTTGAGATTTCTTCCATTTCTTTAAAGCCTAAGTTTGGCTCACCTTGATAAGGACCATGAACTGAACCTAATGCAGGCGCTAGGCAATCAATATTTGTAGCTTCTACAAGTTTTTTGCATTCCTGTGGATCTGCATACATGATGCCACCAATTACTCCATCTTCATCGCCACCAACTGTGCCGAGTTCTGCTTCCACAGAAACACCTCTAGCGTGTGCATATTCAACCACTTTAGAAGTGATTTCTACATTCTCTTCGAAAGAATGGTGTGAAGCATCAATCATAACTGATGTAAAACCAGCATCAATTGCTTCTTTACATTTTTCAAAGCTTGAACCGTGGTCTAAGTGAATTGCTACTGGAACTGTAATCTTGTAGCTTTCGATCAGGCCTTTTACCATGTGAACAACGGCAATAAATCCCCCCATGTATTTCCCAGCACCTTCAGAAACACCTAAAATTACTGGTGATTTTTCTTCTTCTGCAGCAAGTAAAATAGCTTGAGTGAATTCAAGGTTATTGATGTTGAATTGACCAACTGCATAACCTTCTTTTTTACCTTTAATCAACATTTCTTTCATGGAAACCAAAGCCATTACAAATTCCTCCTCTAGTATGAATCGTGGTATTAAGTTTACTTAATATTGTTTACTTAATATCATAACTCATAATATCAAAAACATACGTCGTTGACCACTGCTCACCATTAATCTTTCAATATTTTATTGACCACGTCTCGCACTTCGTAGATGTCGAATGGTTTTGTAAAGTAATGCTTAGCACCAAGAGCCTCAGCTTCTTTAATCAAATCCAATTCTCCATATGCTGTCATCATAAGTACAGGTAGGTCAGGTAATTGCTTATTTATACGTTTTAGTATTTCAATCCCATCCATACCAGGAATTTTCATATCTAATAAGACACAATCCATCATTATTTTATCTATATATTGCAATGCTTCAAGACCGTTAGCCGCTAGATATGTTTCATAGCCCTCTTTCTTGAACACTTCATTGAGTAGCAAGCGAATTCCTTGTTGGTCGTCTACTATAAGTATTTTTTTCACCTTTACCATACTCCCTTTTTTTATTCCCCCGTACGTATTATTCGATAATATACCTCATTTTCCCTTTTAATACATTAAAATAATTCATTTTGCATTTAAAATGAACAATTATTATAATAAAAGCCGTAGAGGTGAATATTATGTTGAAAATGTTATCGACACAGCTTGGCGGTCTCTTACAAAGAATTTCGACTAGTCAAGAAGAAGCAATTGAAGAAACTGCTCGATTACTAGCGCAAGCAGGTATCGCTGAAGGAACTGTATATTTTGCTTGTTTTGATGAAATGCAAGCAATTGAAAATAATGCTTTGCACAGTGCAGAACCTTTTTCAAAATTAAAACCTTGGTCTAAAGATACAAAATTAGTATCAACAGACCGTGTATGTATTTTCACTCGTCACGCAAACGATCCACAGGCTCTTGAATTGGCACATTCATTATACGATTTATTTATTCCATTTGCTGTAGTTGCAAGTGAAAAAGCTGAAAATAGTGGCGAGATGGCTGATTTAGCTTATACCTATGTATCTTTGGGCATCAAAAAAGGGTTATTGCCAAATGATGCAGGTGAACGTATTGTGCTACCGTATAGTTTCGCTGCTATGTTTGTATACGAAGCTGTGAAAATGTCTTATGACGAAATGCTATCTAATGATTAGTAATAATCAAACTCTTTTTCAGACCACTCTATAGGTTCTAGGAGTGGTTTTTTGGTGTTTTTAGTTATTTGATTTATTTTTGATTACTATTATAGTATGGTCTAATTTAATTATTTTCTACAAAAAAAGAGACTACTCTTCATTTAAACATGTGGAGTAGTCTCTTTTTATAAATCTTTTGTTTTTCGATATCACAAAATTTGTAAGTTGTTAACTCGATTATATCTATAAAATCAGTATCACATGATCCTTACAACGATATTCAAGTCTTGTTACGCAAAATCAGTATTTATTTAACTGCTGCTGCGATGAATTCTCTGAATAGTGGTTGTGGACGGTTCGGACGTGAGATAAATTCTGGGTGGAATTGAGATGCCACGAAGAATTTGTTCTCTGGTAATTCAACAATTTCAACTAAACGGCCATCTGGGCTTGTACCTGAGAATACGAATCCAGCTGCTTCGAATGCTTCACGGTATTCGTTATTAAACTCATAACGATGACGATGACGTTCATAGACTATTTCTTCACCATATGCTTCCATAGCTTTTGAATCTGATTTTAATTTACATGGGAATAGACCTAGACGAAGTGTTCCACCTAAATCCTCAACGTCTTTTTGTTCTGGTAAAAGATCGATGATAGGGTATTTAGTATCTGCATCAAGTTCTGATGAGTGCGCGCCTTCTAAGTTTAGAACGTTACGTGCAAATTCAACAGTTGCTAATTGCATACCTAGGCAAATACCTAAGAACGGCACGTCATTTTCACGTGCATATTGAGTTGCAATGATTTTACCTTCAACACCACGGTCACCAAAGCCACCTGGTACAAGGATACCATCTGCATTTTTCAATAATTCTTCAACATTTTCAGCTGTAACATCTTCAGAATTGATCCAGTCTACATCAATATCTGCATCTACTGGGTATCCAGCGTGTTTTAATGCTTCAACTACTGATAAATAAGCATCTTGTAATTCAACATATTTACCAACAAGTGCAATTTTCACTGTTTTAGATAAGTTTAATACACGATCTACTAATTCAGTCCATTCAGCCATATCAGCTTGTGGTGCAGTGATACCAAAGTGTTCTAGAACGATATCATCCATACCTTGTGCTTGTAGGTTTAATGGTACTTCATATAAATGTTTTGCATCTTGACATTCAATAACGTTACTTGCTTTTACGTCACAGAATAAAGCTAATTTTTCTTTCATTTCTTGTGGCACTTCTTGTTCTGTACGTACTACAAGAAGAGTTGGTTGAATACCTAAAGAACGTAATTCTTTTACAGAGTGTTGTGTTGGTTTTGTTTTTAATTCACCAGCTGCTTTGATGTAAGGAATTAAAGTACAGTGAATGTACATTACGTTTTCCCCACCAAGATCTGATTTCATTTGTCGAATAGCTTCTAGGAATGGTAGTGATTCGATATCACCTACTGTTCCACCTACTTCTGTAATAACCACATCCGCACTTGTTTCACGACCTGCACGTTGGATACGCTCTTTAATTTCGTTTGTGATATGTGGAATAACTTGTACAGTTCCACCGTTATAATCTCCACGACGTTCTTTTCTCAAAACAGAAGAGTAAACACGTCCAGAAGTTACTGTACTGTGTTTTCCTAAGTTAATATCGATGAAACGTTCATAGTGACCTAAATCTAAATCTGCCTCTGCGCCATCATCTGTTACGAAAACTTCACCGTGTTGGTACGGGCTCATTGTACCTGGGTCAAGATTGATGTATGGGTCAAATTTTTGGATTGTTACTTCTAATCCACGGTTCTTCAATAAACGTCCAAGTGATGCAGCTGTAATACCTTTACCAAGTGATGATACAACCCCACCTGTTACGAAAATATATTTGGTCAAAGCCAATTCCTCCTTTAAATTAAACACTTATAAAAAAAATAAAAAACGCTCCTCCCGCATAATATGCAGGGGGAGCGTATAAATTATACGGTCATTCTCCTTTTAAGGAGCCCAAGTAAAAGATTATATGGAACTCAGCTAGAAGTCAAGAAATTATTCTTCTTCATCTTCTTCTAACTCTTCTTCTTCTTCATCAATTTCGAATTCATCTTCTTCTTCAAGCAAGTCTTCATCGAGGTCTTCATCGATATCATCAATTGCAACATCTTCGAATTCTTCCTCTTCCTCATCTTCTTCAGTTGGATCTTCAACGAATTCATCGAAGTTTTCATCGAAGTCTAATTCTTCTTCTTCAAGTTCAAGCTCATCTTCATCGTCAATTACAGCTTTAGCTTTTTTCTTGCGGACTTTTACTGTTGGTGCTGTTTCTTCTTCGATTTGTTCGATTGCATACCACTCGCGAAGGCCCCAACGGTTTTCACCTAGCACAATAAAGCGACCTTCAATGTTAAGGTCTGTATAAAATTGTAATAAGCGCTCTTTTACTTCTGCATCAGTACAACCTTTTATTGTTTGAATTTCTTTCATCAGTTCTGGGAAAGTTAATGGTTGTTTTTTTGAATCTAAAATTCCGTATGCTAAATCGATAAACGATTCTTCTGATAGTTGTTCTTTTGTCATTTCACGAAAGTTCAAATCGTGCACGTCCCTTCTTAATACATAAACATAATATCCATTATATACAATCTTTCTTTGATTACGCCACAATCAATTATTCTTTTTTTGATTTCTCAATTGTCGATACCCAATAGCAAAAAGATATATGGAAAAAATAAGGATGGGGATGGCCCCTAATTGCTTGTTATACAAAAAGAATATAAGTACCAGGCAAATTATGATAAATAGATAATGTAGTAGGCTTTTCATATAAACAAGAACTCCTTAAAATTTGTTTTACTCCTTATTATACAAAAAATAAAAATGAAGGGGCTAATGAAATGATTAGTTCCTTCATTTTTTATTTTTCACTAATTTGTATCACTCAGAAGTTTGTACATTTGCATTGCTTTTATGGGCATTGAAAGTGGCGTTTTAGATAGTGTTTGTTTGCACAATACTATTGAATGGCCTGGAGCAAAAGGATGTGAGTCAGAGAGATGTTGCCTTAGGACGTGGCGTACTTAGGCTGTCTTCCTCTATACGGGCCTCTTGGGACAACAGGATGTTGGTCATGCAACCGTTGCGACAGGACGTCGCGCACTTAGGTTGCCTTCCTAAAGTGATGTATCCAGCTTCTGGCGCTAGCTGTTCAGGTCGTTTCGGTCGGGCACTCAAAGTCAAAAAGCGACTTTGGCTTCCGCCCTCCAACGACCTCACAGCTTTACGAGCGCTCTCAGCATTTAGTGATATATCCAGCTTCGGACGCCAACTGCTTGGGTCACTTCGGTCTCTCGGACAAAAGCTTAAGTAATGCTTTTGTTTCGAGCCCTCCAGTGACTGGCGCAGCTAAACGGGCGTCCTCAGCATTTAATTGTATCCAGCTTCTGGCGCTAGCTGTTCGGGTCGTTTCGGTCGGGCGCTCAAAGTCAAAAAGCGACTTTGGCTTCCGCCCTCCAACGACCTCACAGCTTTACGAGCGCTCTCAGCATTTAGTGATATATCCAGCTTCAGCGGCCAGCCCTTCGAGGTCACTTCAGTCTCTCGGTCAAAAGCTGAAGTGATGCTTTTGATTCGAGCCTTCCAGTGCTTGTCAGGGCTGAGCGGGCCGCTTCAGCATTTAGTTACATATTCCTTCTGTATTGTCCGCCTACTTGGTATAGGGCGTTGGTGATTTGGCCTAGGCTTGCGTATTTTACTGTTTCCATTAGTTCTGCAAATATGTTGCCTCCTGTTACTGCTACTTCTTTTAGTTTTTGAATAGCACCTTCAGCTTCAGTGGCATGTTTTGCTTGGAATTTTTTTAGATTTTGAATTTGTGTTTCTTTTTCTTCTTGTGATGCCCTAGCAATTTCCATACTATCGATCGCTTCTGATGAAGGTGGATTTGGATTCAAGTATGTGTTAACACCGATGATTGGTAGTTCACCTGAGTGTTTCAGCATTTCATAGTACATGGACTCTTCTTGAATCTTACCACGTTGATATTGGGTTTCCATCGCTCCAAGAACTCCACCTCTATCATTAATTCGATCGAATTCTTCCAATACTGCATTTTCTACAAGATCAGTTAATTCTTCGATAATGAATGCACCTTGTAATGGGTTTTCATTTTTTGTTAGCCCGTGTTCTTTTGTAATGATCATTTGAATAGCCATTGCGCGACGAACAGATTCTTCTGTTGGTGTTGTAATCGCTTCGTCATATGCATTCGTGTGTAATGAATTACAGTTATCATGCAATGCCATCAATGCTTGTAATGTTGTACGAATATCGTTGAAGTCGATTTCTTGTGCGTGTAAGCTACGACCCGAAGTTTGGATATGGTATTTTAGCTTCTGACTACGTTCATTTGCACCGTATTTATCACGCATAACAATCGACCAAATACGACGAGCTACTCGACCGATTACTGTATATTCTGGGTCTAATCCATTGGAGAAGAAGAAAGATAGATTTGGCGCGAAATCATCAATATTCATGCCACGACTTAAATAGTATTCCACATAAGTGAAACCATTAGCCAAAGTAAATGCTAGCTGTGAAATTGGGTTCGCACCTGCTTCTGCAATATGATATCCAGAAATCGATACAGAATAGTAGTTACGTACTTTTTGGTCGATGAAATATTGTTGAATATCCCCCATCATACGTAATGCGAATTCTGTAGAGAAAATACAAGTATTCTGTCCCTGATCTTCTTTTAAAATGTCAGCTTGCACTGTACCGCGCACAACTTGAAGCGTTTTTTCACGAACATCAGTGAATTCTTCAACAGTTAAACAGCGTCCTAATTTACTTTCTTGTATTTTCACTTGTTGATCAACAGCTGTGTTCATGAACATTGCTAAAATAATTGGAGCTGGTCCATTGATTGTCATCGACACAGAAGTAGATGGTGCACATAGATCAAAGCCATCATAAAGCTTCTTCATATCTTCTAGTGTACAAATACTAACCCCTGATTCGCCGACTTTACCGTAAATATCCGGACGGTAATCTGGATCTTCACCGTACAACGTTACAGAGTCAAATGCAGTTGATAAGCGTTTTGCATCATCATCTTTAGATAAGTAATGGAATCGTCTATTAGTACGTTCTGGTGTCCCTTCACCTGCAAATTGGCGTTTCGGATCCTCTCCTTCACGTTTAAAAGGGAAAACTCCTGCTGTATAAGGGAATGAACCTGGTACATTTTCTTTATATACCCACCGTAATATCTCTCCGTAATCAACAAATTTCGGCAATACTACTTTTGGAATTTTTAAACCAGCTAGGCTAGTAGTTGTCAAAATTGTACGGATTTCTTTGTCACGTACTTTTGTAACAAATTCATCTCCTGAGTATGCTTCTTTAAGTGTTTTCCAATTTGCTAAAATATTCTTTGATTCTGCTGTTAATTGAGTTTTGATATCCCCAGCTAATGAAGTGAGTGATGCAATTAATGCATCGTCGGGTGCTTTCTCCTGAACAGTTGTAATTGCCCCTTCTAATTGGAATAGCTTACGGGCAAATTCAACTTGCTGTTCGGACTTTTTATGATAGTTACGAATAGCATCTGTAATTTCACGTAAGTAGTAACGTCGATCATTTGGAATGATGACATCTTGCTTTTGAGTTTTCACAAAATGCTCGTAAGATGTTGCCCAATCAAGACCACATTTTTCGTTAATAACTTGAACAAGCTCTGCGAATAAAGAATTTGTCCCTTTGTCATTAAACTGGCTAGCGATTGTACCAAATACCGGCATTTCATTTAGGTTTTTCGTCCATTGTTCATGGCTACGTTGGTATTGTTTCTGCACTTGTCGAAGTGCATCTTCTGACCCTTTACGTTCGAATTTGTTAATGACAATAAGATCAGCAAAGTCAATCATATCAATTTTCTCAAGCTGCGTCGGTGCACCAAATTCACTTGTCATAACGTACATGGACAAATCTGAAATTTTTGTAATAGCAGCATCCCCTTGACCGATACCGCTTGTTTCAACAACGATTAGATCATATCCTGCTACCTTCACAACATCTAATACGTCAGAAATTGCATCTGAAAGCTCAGAGTGAGATCCCCGTGTTGCAAGACTACGCATATAAACGCGATTATTAAATATAGCATTCATACGAATACGGTCTCCAAGTAGTGCCCCACCAGTTTTTTGCTTCGTTGGATCAATTGATAGGATAGCAACTTTTTTATCCGGGAATTCCTGTAAAAATCGACGAATCAATTCATCAGTTAATGAACTTTTCCCGGCCCCTCCTGTACCAGTAATACCGAGTACAGGTGTGTTTTTTGATAAACTCCGTGCTTTTTCTAGGAAATCTGTTAACTCACCATCTTTTGCTTCTTCAGCTGCCGTGATAAGTTGTGCTAATACTTCCGGTTGTTCCGTTGATAATGTATCTAACTTACTACTTAAGTTCTCTTTAATTGTAGTAAAGTCGCTTTTTTCAATCATTTGATTAATCATTCCTTGTAATCCCAGCTCACGACCATCTTCTGGCGAAAATAACCCCGCGATGCCATATTCATGTAGTTCCTTAATTTCACGAGGTAAAATTACGCCACCTCCGCCACCGAAAATACCTATATGCGGAGCGCCTTTTTCCCTAAATAGATCTTGCATATATTTAAAATATTCTACGTGACCACCTTGATATGAAGAAATCGCTACCCCTTGCGCATCTTCTTGGATCGCTGCGTTGACTACCTCTTCAACTGAGCGATTATGTCCTAGATGAATAACTTCGACGCCACTCGATTGCAAAATACGACGCATAATATTAACCGATGCATCATGGCCATCAAAAAGACTAGAAGCCGTGACAAATCTTACGTGATTTTTTGGACGATACACTGTTGCTTGAACCATATATAAGTTCCCCCTTGTTATGAACGAAAAACTAAGTTGTTTCCCTTACCATTCCCCTGAAATGATTGGAACAAAAAATGTGCAAGGCTCTAGAAACTAAAACTATATGAAAGTTTGAGTTTTCCTACCTTGCACAAAGCGTAGCATTACTTCTTCAAAATACCATTTAAGAAAATAGTCGTTTGCATATCGATATAATCATCAATTGTATAATTTCTTCTGAAAGCCCATCGTCTAAATGCCCACGTTTGACCTTGCACCACGATATCATTTGCGATAAGATTGACTTCTTTTTCTGATAGAGACAGTTCCCCAGACTGTACGCAACCAGCTAATAGATTTTCAAATAACCGAACCATCTCAAGTTCCTTTGTTAAAACGTAACGCAATGCATCTTTTGGTAAAGACTTAGACTCCTGGTACATGACTAGAATTTCATCTGACATGGAATCTATAAGCAAAAAGTATTGGCGTATAGATGCTTTTAAACCTGCTATTGTACCTTCTTCCGTCGGTAAATTTGCTAACCTTATACTTACTTCACGATAAATATTGTCACAAACTAGATATAGTACATCTTCTTTCGTTCGAATATATTCATAAAGCGTACCTATACTAAAGCCAGCTTCTTTAGCAATTTCTCGAGTCGTCGTACGGTGAAAACCTTTTTGCTTAAACAATTTAACCGCGCCATGAATCATCTCATTCCTGCGCTTTTCTATCAGGCTTTCATCTTTAATCGACGATTCTACTTGTCTCTTATTTTGTCTTTTTACCATATATTATTTCGTTAACATACGAGAAATCACAAGGCGTTGAATCTCTTGTGTTCCTTCGTAAATTTGTGTAATTTTCGCGTCACGCATATATCGTTCAACTGGATAATCTTTTGTATAGCCGTAGCCACCAAATACTTGCACAGCCTCAGTTGTCACTTTCATTGCTGTATCACCAGCCATCAATTTTGCCATAGCCGATGCTTTACCGTAAGGAAGATTGTTAGACTCTAACCAAGCAGCTTGATATGTTAATAATCTTGAAGCTTCAATTGATGTAGCCATATCAGCTAGTTTAAAAGATACACCTTGATTTGCTGTAATTGGTTTGCCAAATTGAACGCGTTCTTTTGCATATGCAACAGATGCATCTAATGCCCCTTGTGCAATACCGACTGCTTGAGCAGCAATACCATTTCGACCACCATCTAACGTTTTCATGGCAATTTTAAAACCATCGCCTTCCACACCTAACAAGTTTTCTTTTGGTACACGGCAATTATCAAAAATAATTTCAGTTGTAGGTGATGAGCGAATCCCTAGTTTCTTTTCTTTTTTACCAACCGAGAATCCTTCAAAATCAGATTCTACTATGAATGCACTTGTACCGTTCTTAACTGTTGGATCTGTAACAGCAAATACAACATAAATTTCAGCTATGCCACCGTTTGTGATGAAGATTTTAGAGCCGTTTAAGATGTAATCATCACCATCTAATTTTGCTGTAGTTTTCATACCACCTGCATCTGAGCCTGAGCTCGGCTCCGTTAAGCCATATCCACCAATTTTAGTACCTTCAGCCATTGGGCGTAAGTATTTCTGTTTTTGCTCTTCATTACCAAATTTATAAATCGGCCATCCTGCTAAAGATGTATGTGCAGAAAGTGTTACTCCAGTAGAAGCACAAACACGAGATAATTCTTCAACTGCAATACAATAGGCTAAAAAGTCAGAACCGATACCACCATATTCTTCTGGCCACGGAATACCTGTTAATCCTAACTCTGCCATTTTATCAAATATTGCACGATCGAAAGTTTCTGTTTCGTCGCGTTCAGCAGCTGTTGGTGCTACTTCATTTTCAGCGAAATCACGTACCATTTTACGAATCATTTCATGTTCTTCTGATAATTGAAAGTTCATCTCTTTTTCCACCTTTGTTTTAGTTTTTTTTACCCCTATTTGTTTAAGTGTTTGCTTATAACAAGTCGTTGGATTTCGCTAGTGCCCTCGTAAATTTCCGTTACTTTGGCATCTCGGAAAAAACGTTCAACCGGATAGTCCATCGTATAGCCATATCCTCCAAATACCTGAATTGCCTCAGTTGTTACTTCTACAGCAGTTTTAGAAGCGAAAAGTTTTGCCATAGATGCTTCCTTGCCACAGGCTAATCCTTTGGCACGTAAATCTGCTGCACGGTAAACGA
Source organism: Viridibacillus sp. KH_047 (assembly GCF_057838945.1). Classification (NCBI taxonomy): domain Bacteria; kingdom Bacillati; phylum Bacillota; class Bacilli; order Caryophanales; family Caryophanaceae; genus Viridibacillus; species Viridibacillus sp. KH_047. The sequence continues at coordinate 3,715,132 of NZ_CM174479.1, forward strand.
GTAATCTAGACGCTTCGACTGCTGTTGCCATATCCGCTAATTTAAATCCAACCCCTTGATTACTGGAGATAGGCTTCCCGAATTGGTGACGTTGTTGTGCGTATGCAATCGCTTCTTCTAAAGCGGCTTCAGCAATACCAAGAGCCTGTGAAGCTATGCCTATTCGACCAACATCTAAGTTCGCCATGGCTATTTTAAAGCCGTCCCCGACTTGACCGAGTAGATTTTCAGCAGGGACAATCATATTATCGAAATTCAGTTGAACTGTACGTGAGCCATGTAAACCCATTTTATGTTCATCTTTACCAATCACTAAGCCTTCAGTTTCTTTTTCGACAAGAAAGGCGGAAATTCCTTTTGAACCGAGCGACGGATCTGTTGAAGCAAAAACGATATATACTTCTGCCTCTCCACCATTAGTGATAAAAACTTTTGAACCATTGATAACGTAATTATTGCCGTCCTTCACTGCTTTAGATTTTAATGAACCTGCGTCAGACCCTGCCGATGGTTCTGTTAAACAAAAAGCACCTAAATATTCTCCCGATGCGAGCTTTGGTACATACTTTTGTTTTTGTTCTTCATTACCAAAATAAAGAATAAGATTTGTCACGACCGAAGTATGGACTGATAAAATTACTCCGATTGTCGCACTTACTCTCGATAACTCATTTATAGCTATGATATAAGATGTAAAATCCATATTTGCTCCACCGTACTGTTCAGGTGTTGTTATGCCCATTAGTCCTAGCTCTCCCATTTTAGCTAGAATGTCGCGTGGAAATTCCCCATTTTCCATGCTCTCAACTTTTGGTGCAATTTCTGTTTGCGCAAAATCTCGTACCATTTTGCGCATCATTAGTTGTTCTTCTGTGAACATCAATTCCATAGTGGAACACCCCTTTTAAGATTCGTAGATGTAGAAGCCACGTCCCGATTTCTTACCTAACCAACCTGCTTTCACGTATTTACGCAACAGTGGGCATGGTCGGTACTTGCTATCGCCAAAGCCTTCATATAATGTTTCCATAATATAGAGACAAGTATCTAAACCGATAAAATCTGCTAATGTTAACGGTCCCATTGGATGGTTCATACCAAGTTTCATAACATCATCAATGGCTTCTTTAGTCGCTACACCTTCGTAAAGTGTATAAATGGCTTCGTTGATCATCGGCATTAATATGCGATTTGCAACAAACCCCGGAAAATCATTTACTTCCACTGGCACTTTTTCAAGCTTTTTAGTCATGTCTTCGATTGTTTGATAGACATCATCTGCAGTAGCTAAGCCGCGAATAATTTCAACGAGCTTCATCACTGGTACAGGATTCATAAAATGCATACCAATAACTTGCTCTGGACGATTAGTCACAGCTGCTAACTCTGTAATCGGTAATGATGAAGTGTTAGAAGCTAAAATAGCATGTGCTGGTGCGATAGTATCCAGCTGTTTGAAAATAGATTGTTTAATTTCCATATTTTCAACAGCTGCTTCGATGACTAAATCAACATCATTTGCATCATTAATATCGAGAGATTTTGTTAGACGACCTAGAATGGCTTCTTTTTCACTCTCCGTCATGCGCCCTTTATCAACATTACGAGAAAGGTTTTTTGTAATCGTTCCTAAACCTCTTGCAAAAAACTCTTCTTTCATATCATTTAGTTTGACGTCAAATCCTGCTTGTGCACATACTTGTGCGATACCAGAGCCCATTTGACCGGCTCCAATAACCATTATTTTTTGAATACTCATTACTCGAATCCCCCCGTTTTTGGCACTTCAATCATGATGGCATCTCCTTGGCCTCCGCCAGAACAAATAGCCGCAATACCAATACCTCCGCCACGACGTTTTAATTCATAAGCTAACGTCAGAATAATTCGTGCACCTGATGCCCCAATTGGATGCCCTAATGCTACTGCCCCACCATTGACATTAACTCTCTCTGCATCTAGATCTGCAATTTGATTACTTGCTAGCGCAACAGCTGCAAATGCTTCGTTAATTTCAAATAAATCGATTTCTTGTAATGCTTTCCCTGTCTTTTCTAAAATTTTGTTGATGACTAAACCTGGTGTTTGTGGGAAATTCCTAGGTTCTACGCCAACTTCTGCATGCCCTAAAATGTATGCAAGTGGTGTATGATTTTCTGCTTTTGCACGTTCTTCATTCATAAGAACTACTGCACAAGCTCCATCATTAATACCCGGTGCATTTCCAGCTGTAATCGTTCCATCAGTCGTAAACGCTGCTCTAAGCTTTGTTAAAGATTGAAGTGACGTATCTCTTCTTGGTGCTTCATCCGTATCTATTTCTAACGGATCTCCTTTGCGCTGTGGAATCGTCACGGATACAATTTCTTCTGCAAATTTACCAGTGTCAATTGCATCTAGTGCTCTTTTGTGACTACGATACGCCCATTCGTCTTGCACTTCTCTTGAGAGTGAAAGTTCTTTTGCTGTGCTGTCTCCGTATGTTCCCATATGTACATGCTGTGGATCGAATGCACAAGATAATCCGTCATAGACCATGCCGTCTACCATAGTTGCATCTCCCATGCGTAAGCCAAATCTTCCTTTTGGTAAATAGTAAGGCGCATTTGACATTGACTCCATGCCACCTGCTACGATAACTTCCTCGTCCCCTAAACGAATCAGTTGATCGGCTAACGTCACACTGCGTAATCCCGAAGCGCAAACCTTATTCACCGTTTCTGTTTTCACTGACCACGGAATTCCGGCTTTTGAAGCTGCTTGGCGAGACGGTATTTGCCCTTGCCCTGCTTGTAATACACTCCCCATAATAACTTCATCAACTTGATGTGGTAGGACGTTTGCTCTTTGCAAAGCTGCTTGAATAGCAACTCCTCCTAGATCGCTGGCAGTAAGAGAACTTAATGCTCCACCAAATTTCCCAAATGCTGTTCGCGCACCATCTAAAATCACTGTTTTCACCAAATTAGACACCCCTTGTCTTTGTATTGCATACGCTTACATTATTCTTTTTAAAGTAAACAAGAATTCATTTATTATCTCGACTGAACGCTCGCTCAACAAAATTTTAGAAAAAAAGAGAGCGTCTAGCACTCTCTTATTCTATTTAGTAATATTGTACAAAATTACCAATTTTAATGCAATTGATTACTGAGTAATTGGTTCTTCAACAACTTCTTCAACAGGTGGTTTATATTCTCCACATACAGATTTCTCTAGTAATTCAGCAATGTCATATGTGCCAACCTGTTCTTCCACTTCTTTCGCTTTCGTACCATCTGAAAGCATCGTTAAGCAATACGGACAACCTGATGAAATCATCGTTGGATTCACCGCAAGTGCTTGCTCAGTTCTAGCTACATTCACTCGGTTACCAACATGCTCTTCCATCCACATTAAGCCTCCACCAGCTCCACAACACATACCGGTTTCACGATTACGTTCCATCTCAACTAACTTCACACCTGGAATGGCTTTTAAAATTTCACGCGGTGGATCATACACATCGTTGTAGCGGCCTAAGTAACATGAATCATGGAACGTTATAGTTTCTTCAATTGCAAATTGTGGTTTAAGACGGCCTTGTTTTACTAAGTCATAAAGTAATTCTGTATGGTGATATACTTCACCAGTCCAGCCAAAATCACTATATTCATTTTTAAAAATATTATATGCATGTGGATCGATCGTTACTAATTTTGTTACGCCTGTTTTTTCAAATTCACCAATATTAGCTGTGGCTAACTCTTGGAATAAGAATTCATTTCCTAGACGACGCGGTGTATCACCTGAATTCTTTTCTTTGTTACCTAAAATCGCAAATTTCACTCCAGCTTCGTTCATCAACTTCGCAAAAGATAATGCAATTTTTTGTGAGCGATTATCAAATGATCCCATTGAACCAACCCAGAATAGGTACTCGAACTCTTCACCAGCTTTTGATACTTCTTTCACCGTTGGAATATGAATATCCGGGCGAGCATCGCGCCAGTTTTCTTTTTCTTTACGGTTAATCCCCCACGGATTTCCTTGTCTTTCAATGTTAGTCATTGCGCGTTGTGCATCTGGATTCACACGTCCTTCTGTCATTGTTAAATATCGACGAAGGTCAATAATTTTATCAACGTGCTCATTCATTACTGGACATTGGTCTTCACAGTTACGGCAAGTTGTACAAGCCCATATTTCCTCTTCTGTGATGACATCCCCGATTAATGATGGACTATAGATGTCTTCTATAACAGCACCTTCTGCTCCAGCTGCAAGGGCTAATTGATTTCCTTTTGTTTTGTTGAACATGAATGATGGTACCCATGGTTGTTGACGTGTCGCAACGGCACCTGTAAATGTTAAGTGATCACGTAATTTTGTAATCAAGTCCATTGGTGACAACATTTTTCCTGTTCCACTTGCTGGACACATATTCGTACAACGGCCACATTCTACACATGCATACAAATCAATTAGTTGTAGTTGTGTGAAATCCGTAATTTTACCAACACCAAACGATGGAATTTCTTCTTCTCCATCTTCCCCTTCTTCTTCCATCTCTTCAAAGTTAATAGGCATTAGCTTACCAACATGATCTAAACGATTGAAGTAAACATTCACTGGACCAGCAATTAGATGCGCGTGTTTTGATTGTGGTACATACACTAAGAAAGTTAACAGAATTAATAAATGAATCCACCACATTACAAAGAACACAACAGTTGCAGCTGTTGGTGACAAAAATCCAAATACTGTAGCAATAGATGATGCAATTGGCTCTGACCAAGTAGCAGCATGATCATGCCAAATCATACCCATACCATTCCCTACTAAAACTGTAACCATCAATCCACCGATAAAGATCAATACTAATCCTGATTTAAAGCCACGCTTCAAACGGACAAGCTTCTCAATATAGCGACGGTAAAACGCCCAAACAACAGCGACTAAAATTACTAAAGACACAATTTCCTGCATGAACGTGAAATATGGATATACGGGTCCTAAAGGTAAATGAGATCCCGGTTTTAATCCTTTCCATATAAAATCAATTGCGCCTAGTTGAACTAGTATGAAGCCATAGAAAAACATAACATGGATAATTCCACTCTTTTTATCTTTTAATAACTTCTTCTGTCCAAATACATACACCCAAATTTTGTGTAAACGTGCTTTAACATCATTGTCAAACTCTACTTGTTTCCCCATTTTGACGAATTCATAACGCGTCTTTAACAAGTAACCGAATAAAAACAATCCATAAGCTACTACTACTAAAAATAGTATCCAGTTTGCAATTAACAATGGATTCATAACATTTCCCCCTCTACGATGCTCTTTATACGATTGTTACATTTTGCCAAAACTCACACTTAGCGTTTTACCATGAAATGTATATGTTGTAATCATTGTAAAATATGAATGAGCATTCAGTCAATAATATTTGTAGAATTCATAATTTTTAGTTTCTCAATGATTTCATATAAAATTTCCATTGTCTTGTTGTTTATACATATTTCTCAAAGTTTACTAAAAATTCTATCATAATCTCGAGTGAATTACATGTGAATTCAGAATTTTCCTCAATATTAATATTGAATAATAAAAATAACTAATAATTTTATTGATAAGCTTGCAACCTATTTCATTTTATAAGCTAAAAAAAGACTAACCAATTAATTGGTTAGTCTTCGATTTATTTTAAAACTATAGGTTCTAATAATGGGCCAAAATGTTGTTCTGCCGACTTTACTTGTTCTATAGAAATACCTAGTAAAGTTACCGTCGCAGGACCAGCTGTTTTTTTACAGTCTAATGAGCTTGAAAAAGAAACGTCTCCAAGTAAGTTTTCAATTTCATAGTGGATTCCCTTTGACCCGACAGGCCAAATACGCCCTATGATATTTGAATCGAGCGCTTTTTTTACTAATAATAAATTCGCAATATATTCTGGATGCTCCAGTAATTCATTCCCTACTAACGGTTTACCATATGTAAACCAATGAAGCTTTTTGACATCCGTTAAAGGTCGAACCGGAGCCCCTATCATTGTGATGGCAATACCAGATTGTAAAGTAGGCATATTCGTTTCAGAACTTCCTTTGATCGGTGGCACTGGCAGACTTAATTCATCAAATAATTGCGTAATACCTTTCACATAACGTCCCCAGCTAGCTTCACTACTGAAATTATGCATAACTATTGCTTCAGGTTCTGCACCAGCCGCCCATTGTTCTAGTAATGTTACTCTAGCAGAATAATAACTTGTTACATCATCTGGCACTTGAACGACATCTTGCTCTTTTTCTCCAATTGCTCCTGAGTTATCTGTTGTAACGATAAAGCCATTTGATAATTGCATTGCATTTCTCATTTTTTAATGTGCCTCTTTTCGTTGAAAGGCACGAGATAATACAGGCATTACAACCGCTGCAATTACTACGTTTAATAGCGTTGTCATTAATAGTACTGGTACCATCGAAAAGAAAAACGCTGGTGAATTCAGCCAATAAAATGGTAACGGCGCTAAAATCCCGTTAGCAATAATAGCAAAAATCCATTTCAAATATTTTCTTCCCTCATTATGAAGCTTAGCAAAGCCCCATAATATGATGAACATTTCTACAGCAATAAAGATATGCAATGGACCAAGGAAAGAACCACCTGTCATTGCCGATATAAGATGGCCAATCGCCGCCGCTGCGCCTGCTGCTACCGGTGGTAAAAAGACTGCACCTAGAAAAGCAGGAGCAGAATCAAGTGCCATAGAACCTAGCCCACCCGGCACTTTAATCATTGCTCCTACTGCACAGAGAGCTGCAATCATAGCTGTTAAAGTTAAGGCTTTAAGTTTCATAATTAACCATTCATTCCTCCTTTGCTTTTTTTGAACGTCCACCATCTTTAAATACTTTAGCACTTCGAACGTATTCAGTATCTGGCACATTTAAGCGAGCGTTAACTACGCGTGCAGCTGCAAATAAATAATCAGATAAACGGTTTAAATAACGTTGTACAACTAATGGCACATCGCCCTCTTCGGATTCTTTTAGTAAAGTGACCATTTGGCGCTCTGCTCTACGTGTAATTGTACGTGCAATGTGTAAAGTAGCGGATGCAGGTGAGCCCCCGGGCAAGATAAATCTTTCAAGTAATGGTGGTTCATCCATTAGTACATCAATTCGTTTTTCCATAATTTCTATCGGTCCATCTGTCATTTTGTAATGACGTTCTTTCATGACATTAGCAAGATCTCCACCACAATCGAATAATTCATTTTGCATTGCTTCTAAGTCTTCTAATATATCTTTGAAAATAGCAGGATCTAATTCCGTCATTGCTTTACCGATAAATGAATTTAATTCATCAATTGTGCCGTAAGTTTCAACGCGTTGACTATCTTTATCAACTCGCGCTCCGATAATACTTGTTTTCCCTTTATCACCTGTACGTGTATATAGATTCATCTCTCGTCCTTCTCTCCTGATTTATTTTATTGTTTCAGCTATACCATACCAAATACGTGTTATTTGTGGGCTAATTTTAAATAATTTCTGATAAAATCTTCCACAAATATCACGGAGCTTACGCGTATTAGCATCAATTGGAACAACACCTCTGCCCATTTCTGTCACAATAACAATAAGTTCCTTCTCTTTTCCTAATGCTTGCAGTTGCTGAAGAAGTTGAGACGTTAATATATCCTCATCGACATCCAAATGATTTGCTACGATATTTTCAAGACCTGAGACAACAATAGTAGAAGCTTCAGGTAAAGACATTGGTAACTCACTTTCTAGCCAAGCAACATCTTTCTTCCCTTGTTCTTCTAGCCAGTTTCTTACATAGTCCCTTTTACCATTATAGGCTCCACCGATAAAAACGTGCATCGTTGTCCCTCCTCGAACTGTTTTTTCGTTGACCAGTGTAATAGATATCTTTCGTTATGAGGAACTTGCCACTCCCAAAAGGTTTTTTCTTCTGGTGCGAATTGCATTAACAACGCTCGAATTGAACCTCCATGAGCGACTATCTTGTAATTCACCATATCTTTTGGCAACGATTTAACGGCTTCTGTAACGCGAAACATGACTTGCTGTAATGTCTCGCCATTTGGTGGTGCTATTTCATATGGATTGTCTATCCAATTACGATACGCTTGTATATCTTTTAACTGGTCATAAGTTTTGCATTCAAAATCACCAAAATGACTTTCACGAAATCCTTCATTATTCATGTAAGTAGCATTCGGAAAATAATAAGCAGCTGTTTCCTTACAACGTATTAAATCACTTCCGAAAACGACAGGAGCAAACTCATCGATAATTGGCAAACTTTGATTAGGAATAATTGACTCATCAGTCCAGCCAAGATACTTCCTTTCAATATTACTTTTAGTTTTAGCATGGCGCATTAACTCAATAGTAATAGCGTAATCCATAAAATGGCCTCCATTCCTTCAATAAAAGCACCAAGTAAATCACCTGAGCTACCTCGAAAATTACGCACAGTCCAAATTTTATACAGACCTGATGCAACAACTACAATCGCAAGTAATATAAGAGGTAAGATGAAATCCCCACTCCACCAAATTATAAGAATCAAGCCAGTAAGCATCGATACACATGTCATAACAAGAAATTGTGGTACATATAGTTTTTCTTTAAAAAAGTAGGCTAGCCCTTTTTCCTTTGAACATTTTGTCTGGATAAAATATAAGGACATTCCCAGCCGTGCTAAAAATGGTACCGCGACAATCCACATAATCGACAGTTCGCCTTTTTCAATTAATTCAGCTAAAAAGAAAATCTTCGTTAGTACTAAAAACAATAATGACATCGCCCCAAAAGCGCCAATACGGGGATCATCTAAAATCTCTAATCGCTTCTCAGTATCACGATATGAAAAAAAAGCATCTCCCATATCAACCCAGCCATCTAAATGCAATCCACCCGTACAAACGATGAATCCAACAACAAGTAAAAAGGCCGTTAATAACGGGCTGATATCCGTCCAATATTGCAAACTATAAAAAACAGTAGCCATCACTACGCCCATACATGCACCTAACCAAGGTAGGAACGAGAACATCCCTGTTATCGTCGGCTTTGTAAGTGGTAATTCTTTTTGAACTGGCACGACGGTGAAAAATTGAAAAGTCAGTAAAATACTATGAACAATCGTACGCAAAAGAATAACCCCCTTCTAAAACTGTATTATTTCCATTGATGCATCTGTCCATATTCCATTTCGATTGAAGTAGTTGCTTCAGCTACAAACCATTGATGAATACGACCTAGCCATTTTTGATAAAGTCTCACCTCATAACTAGTAGAAAGGGGCTCATCTAGCACTTCGTTGGAGACGACAACAATCGGTATATTTCTTTCACGTAATGCATAAATCGTATTTTGCATCGCTATAAATTTCCGTTCAATACAGCCTTCTTTTTGAAAACAGCTCATACCAGTTTCATAACCATCATAAAATTCATTCGTTAGCCAAGTGGTTACGCAATCCCATAATATCGCGTCACCTTCTTTTATTTTAGAGAGGAGCTTAGAAAAGTCAGTTGGTTGCTCAATTGTCGTCCACCGTTGCCCTACTCGATCGTTTTGATGTCGGATGATTCTTTGCTTCATTTCTTCATCAAAAGGTACACCAGTTGCAACATAAACAAGTCGCTTCTTAGGCGACGCCTGTGCTAAATTTACAAGGCACTTTTCTGCATATGCACTTTTTCCACTCCGCACCCCACCTGTTATAAAGACGAATTCGCTTGAAACCAATGCATCATCTCCTCTTCTAAACGATTCATTGCTTCTGGTGCCTTCATACCTACTCGGAACCATGTACCTTCCATTCCGATGAAATTTTCTGTATGTCGAAGTACTATGCCCCGCTCAAGCATATACGTAAAGAAACTTTGTGACTGTTCAGTATCTGGCAATTGAAAGCTCACATAATTAGTGACACTGTTCGTAACAAGACAATGATTTTGTCGTAAAAATGCTTGGAACCTCGTACGCATTTGCACAGCATAAACACAAGCCTTCTGACGGAAAGTATCTTCTTCCTTACTTAAACAGCGTGCGCCAATTACTGCTGCTATTCCATTAATATGCCAATGAGGTGCGAGCTTCCGTATTGCACTTGCTACCTCAGGTGCGGCTACCATATAACCGAGCCTTATACCTGCAATTGCGTACATTTTCGTCATTGAACGTACAATAATCACCTGATGATTTTCTTTTACTGATTGTATAAATGATGCATTTTCATCAACAAAATCTATAAAAGCTTCGTCTAAAACAATACTACAATTCGTTTCTTTTGCAGATTCAATAAGCTGTTGAAGTTCTTCTTTCGAAGGTAATACACCTGTCGGATTATTAGGGGTACATAGATATAGGACAGCTGCATTTTGCATTGCTAGTTGAAGTTCGTCTAATGGTAACTTCCAATTCACGATATCTTCACAAACTACACGCTGTATTTCTACATCATTTTCTTTTAATGTCGCTTCATACTCTGAAAAAGTCGGATGTAAAATAATTGCATTATTTCCTCGGAAATATGTCGCAAGTAATGAGAAAATTTCCGCGGCACCATTGCCTAATACAATGTTTTCTGTAGAAATATCGTGATATTTAGCGACAGCAGATAGAAATGGCTCACCTTCTGGATCAGGATAACGTTGCAATAATTGCAAATAATCGGCCCAATCATTTTTGATAAAATCCGGTGCACCTGCTGGATTTACATTTTCGCTAAAGTCTAATATATCAACTGGTGGTTGAATGCCTAGCTGTGTATATAAACGATATGGATTTGCCCCGTGATTAGGTAATGACAACGAAAACCCCTCCTAATATGACCATTAGTAGCCAAAATAATATGGTTACAAGTTGCATCTGCTTAATAGAACGTATAATATGCTGAGGCCCTAGTTCAAAATGGCCCTCACCCATTTTCGCACGATTCGAGATAATCCCCTTATAGCTATTCACACCACCAAGCTGAATGCCTAATTGATATGCAGTAGCTGCTTCGAGCCAACCACTATTTGGACTTGGATGTTTTTTTGCATCACGCAGCCATCCTTTCATGCGATATGCAAATGGTTTTCCACTTTCATTTTTTGTACCAAGCATAAGCAATAAACCCGTCATTCTACTTGGCACATAATTTAGTACATCATCCACATGTGCAGCTACGTATCCAAAATCTGCGAAACGTTCATTTTTGTAAGCGACCATTGAATCAAGCGTATTAACTGCCTTATACATCCATAGGCCAGCACCGCCAAATAAAAACGCCCAAAATAGTGGTGCTGTTACACCATCACTCGTATTTTCAGACACAGTTTCTACTACACCTCGCGTTACTTCAGGTACCGATAAATGATTTGTATCACGCCCTACAATCCAAGATAACTTCATACGGGCTTCCTGCAAATCTCCTGATGCAAGTGGATCGTACACTTCAATTGCTGCTTGTTTGAGACTTTTCCCTGCTAAACCTATAGCTATTAATATTGATTCTACAAAAATACCTAGAATAACATTGATAGAATATGCAAAATAAATTACAGCAAAGGTAATTACAGTTGTTAAACCTACTATAATTAAGACAAGTAAAAGCCCATTTAATTTACGATGCTCCCCTTTATTCAAACGCTCTGTTAGTTTAGCTATTAGTGTGCCAATCCAGCGTACAGGATGTGGCATTTTCGGTGGGTCACCTATTAACCAATCTAAGGCTATTCCAATCGTACAAGCGATTATATGTGCTAACATTTTATAACCTTCTCTTGGCGCGTTTGTAATCTTGTAGTGCCGTAACTGTTGTTTCATAAACCCCTTGACCAATCAACTTTCCAATATCTGTGATAGGTCCCGCGTATTCCATAAACGTCCCATTTTGAGTCGCAGCAATTAGTAGACTATCTGTTGATGTACCAGTTGCAATCGTATTGGATATTGGATCCATGATTTCTTCTTGGTGCATTGCTTTTACCTTCGCTTCAGTTGCCGTTATCATTGCTTGCATAAAGGATTCTTCTGTTAGTTTCCCATTAATAATGACCCAAGTATTAATCGTTCCAATATACGGTTTACTCACTCTTTCATGTGCCCTTGAAACATCTACTGCATTCCCAACACCAGCTGTAACTGCAACAATAATACTTCCGGTTGTGTTTGAAAATTCACGAATAACAACATGCTTGGCTGCAACTGCAGTCATCATAGCCACCGTATTAGATGGCAAAAAATTATGTTGTTCAAGATAACTTTTTAATTCTTCCTGTGCATCCGCACACATATAACTCAAATCAACTGCACGATTAACAAATGATTGGAACCATCCAAAACCAGCATTGTGAACAGCTGAGGAAACGGTTTTTAAAGGAAATTCCGTACGAAGCTCAACAAATTCATCTCTTATTTTGAATTGTTCTTTTGTCACTATATAGGATTCACGTTCATCCGTAGCTGTTGGCATTAGTGTTACTTGTGGCTTTGGCAATTCTGGATGCGGATAACTTGAAACACGCGTATTATATACTTCTAAAATTTGCTGTTCTTTCAACACTTCATGTGGTTCTCCAATAGCTTTTACATGTCCTTTTTCCATTAACAATAGGCGATCACAATAAAGTGAAGCTAAGTTCATATCATGAAAAACAGAGATAACTGTTAAACCATTTTGCACTGCTTCTATACGAATCATATCTAGCAATTGTCGTTGATGTGCAATATCTAAATGATTCGTAGGCTCATCTAAAAGTAAGATATCAGCTTGCTGAGCAAGTGCTTGTGCTACAAATGTACGTTGTTGCTCCCCACCTGATAAAAATTCGAGGTTTGTATGTTCATAGCTATCCACACCCGTTTGCTTCATAGCTTTTTTTACTGCATTTTCATCTTGTTCTGACCATGTCGAAAACCAACTATTTTGATGTGGATAACGTCCTAAAGCTACTGTCTCACGTACTGTATGCGAAAATGCATGGGCATGAAGCTGTGGTAAAACAGCCATTTTGCGCGCAAATTCCTTCGGTGAGAAATGTTTAATATTTTGTTCTTCAATGAGTACTTGACCAGTTGTGGAAGGTAAGATACCACTAATCACTTTTAACAATGTGGATTTGCCGCTACCATTTGGTCCTAATACGCCAAGAATTTCGCCCTTTTTCACGGTAAACGAAACGTCTTGAACTATTGGCCTGGTGGCGTCATAGCCACCAGTAATATTTTCTACAGTAAGCATACTTACGCACCTTTCGTTCTTCTTTGTCGGAAAAAGATATATGAAAATACTGGCGCACCAATAAGTGCAGTAATGACACCTATTGGTAACTCTGTTGGCGAAATAATCGTACGAGCAACTAAATCACAAACAATTAATAATGATGCTCCATTTAAAAACGATAAAGGTAATAAATGACGGTGATCTGCGCCAAATAAAAGTCGTGTCATATGCGGTATAACGAGTCCAACAAAGCCAATTGTTCCAGACACTGCAACTGCAGCACCTGTTAACATAGATCCGCCTATTAATATCAGAATTTTACTTTTCTTCACGTCAACACCAAGATACTTGGCGCGTTCTTCTCCAAATAACATCGCATTTAATTCACGACGGTTTAACCATAATAAAAACGAACCGATGAGTACAAAAGGCCACACCATTTTGACATACGGCCATCCGCGCATTGAGACGCTTCCCATAAGCCACCCAATGATTTGCCGTAACTCATCACCTGTTAAGGCGATTAGCAATGAAATAACCGAACCTAAAAACGAACTAGCGATTATACCAGTCAAAATCAGTGTTTCCATTTTCATAGTACGATCGATTAAACGTGCAAAAGCCATCACACCCATCATCGCCAATAAGGCCCCTAGCATGCTGAAGGCTGGTAATGTATATATACCAAAAACAGGGGTCGAAATGCCGAAAAAGAGCGTCACCACAGCACCTACCGAGGCACCAGATGACACTCCTAACGTATACGGATCGGCGAGAGGATTCTTCAGCAATCCTTGGAAAGCCGCACCCGCAATTGCCAGTGAGGCTCCTACTAAACCTGCAAGCACAACACGCGGCATGCGTATTTTCCACAATATATTCGTTGCTGTTGGATCCGCTGCCGTATTCCATAACGTACTAATTGGTACTTTAACAGAACCAATTGATACACCTAGCCAAATGCTAACAATTAAAATCAAAATGGCTATGATGTACCCTAAAAGTGTTTTCTTCACTCAAAAGCCTCTGGATATACTGCTTTTGCAATGACCTCTAAGCCTTCAGCAAGACGAGGACCTGTACGACTTGTTAAGTTCGCATCAACTTGAACAACTGCATCATTTTTAACAGCTGTGATACTATCGAACCCTTGACGTTTTTTCACCTTCTCAACAATATCTTTTACATGGTTGTATTTCACAATAATTGTATCTGGATTACGTTTCACAATTTCTTCAGGGTCAATTTTGAACCAACCTGTTTGATCTGCTGTGACGTTTTTAATATTAGCTAGATCAAACATTTCTTGCACAAATGTATCTTTACCTGCTGTGTAAATATCAGGTTCATCTGATGTTTCGACGAATGCGGATTTTTGTTTTACATCTTTTACTTTTGCTTGCACTTCTTTTACTCTTGCTTTCATATCATCAGTAATCTTCTTAGCCTCATCCGTTTTACCAGTAATGTGACCTATTTGTTCAATTGTTTTATACGTTTCATCAAAATTTCCAGCGTTTTTTACAACAAAAACTTTCAATCCAGCATCACGTAATTGTTGGAGACCTGCTTCAGAAGTACCTAAAAGTGTTTCGTGTGCAAATACAACTTCTGGATTTAAGCTAATAATTTTCTCGGCGTCAAATTCCATCCCACCGACTTTTTCTTTTTTCGTTGCAGCTTTAGGATAATCATCATTATCCGATACAGCAGTAATTTCTTTTTCTAATCCTAACGCGAAAAGAATTTCTGTATTACTTGGTACTAGAGTAATAATGCTCTTTGGTGCTTCTGTAAATTTCACATCATTGCCAAGTGCATCAGTCACTGTTAATGGATATCCTGCTACCTGTTGCTCTGTTGCTGGCTCACTATTTTCCTTTTTCTTTGCATCATCCGTTTGGCCACAGCCTACTAACACACCTAGTGCTAAAGCAAACACTAAACTAAATTGCCATATTTTCTTCATTTACATTTCCTCCTTTTTCATAAAAAAAATCTCTCGTTTTACGACGAGAGATACGATGACAGTGAATTTATACATAGCAGTACTCAAAAATGCACTTTTACTGACACCATTTCTATCCGCGTAGTTCTAATTGGTGGTCTCCATGTTGGCAGGTCTCCTGGCTCGTGATCACAGCTTGCCGTGCCTTCCCAAAGCGCTATGCTTTAGTGACAAATTACGACTTGCTCACACATACAGTGGCGGGACCGCATCGGATTTGCACCGACTTCCCTTTTCTCTTTACTAAATCAAAGTAAAGAACCAACATGTTTCACATATACAATTTTTTATTACATCTTGTACAATTATACAGAAAATTAAATACTTGTCCAAGTTGTTAATAGGCTTGATGGAATTATTAGTAATAATACCTTGTGACATAAATCGATGAAGTCTAGCCATTTTCTCATTAACTAGCCGAAATCATTCTTTATCTTTCATCTGTTCTTTATATAAACAAAAAGACTATTCCACACTTTTTCAGTGCGAATAGTCTTTTTATAAGTACCTCTTAGTTTCATCAGCTTATTCGGCATCTGTAGCAAAAAGGTTCCTTTTATAATTACATTTTCTCAGGTGCTGATACGCCAATTAGTTTTAGTGAGTTGGCAATTGTTGTACGAACTGCTGTAATTAGAGATAATCGTGCTTCTGAGCGATCTTTATTGTCAGCATCTAATACTTTTTCAGCATTGTAGAAGCTGTGGAAAGTTGCTGCTAGTTCTTGAATGTAGTTAGTAATACGGTGTGGTGTGCGATTCTTCGCAGCATCCGCAACAACTTGTGGGAAGTCCCCTACTTTTTTCAAGACATCAATTTCTTTCTCTGCATTAAGAAGATCTAAATGTTCTTCAGATGCTGCTAAGCCTTGTTCTTTTGCTTGGCGCAAGATTGAAGAAATACGAGCATGTGCATATTGTGCATAGTATACAGGGTTTTCATTTGATTGCTTAACAGCTAGGTCAAGGTCAAAGTCCATATGTGAATCACCCGCACGCATTGCAAAGTTGTAACGTACTGCGTCTAAGCCGACTTCTTCAACAAGTTCACGTAAAGTAACCGCGTTACCTGTACGTTTACTCATTTTCACTTTTTCGCCGTCTTTCATTAAGTTCACCATTTGAATGATTTCAACTTCTAATGTGTCACGATCGTAACCAAGTGCTTCGATTGCCGCTTTCATACGTGGGATATAACCATGATGGTCAGCTCCCCAAATGTTGATAAGTTTAGTGAAGCCACGTTGAATTTTATCTTCATGGTATGAAATATCTGGTGTTAAATATGTGTAAGAGCCGTCATTTTTTATAAGTACGCGATCTTTGTCGTCGCCAAATGTTGTCGAGCGGAACCAAGTAGCGCCTTCTTCTTCAAATACATGACCATTCGCACGAAGTTTTTCTAAAGCCTTTTCAACTTTACCTGATTTATAAAGTGATGTCTCAGAATACCAAACGTCAAAGTCTACACGGAAGTTTGCTAAGTCTTTTTGTAATTTACCAAGCTCTAATTTCAAGCCATGTTCACGGAAAAATTCAAAGCGCTCCTCATCTGACTTACTTAGAATCGAATCACCAAAATCAGCAGCTAGTTTACCTGCGATGTCGATAATATCTTGACCATGATAACCGTCTTCAGGCATAGTAGCTTCTAAGTCTAATGCTTGTTTGTAACGAGCTTCTAAAGATGCTGCTAAATTATTGATTTGATTACCTGCATCATTGATGTAGTATTCACGTGAGACATCATATCCTGCAAAGTCTAAAACGTTACATAATGAATCCCCTACAGATGCTCCTCGGGCATGTCCTAAGTGAAGGTCACCAGTTGGGTTAGCTGATACAAATTCAACTTGTACTTTTTCATTAGCGCCAGCTTGAGAACGTCCATATTCAGCGCCTTGCGCTAAAACAGTTGTGATTACTTCCGCTAAATAGTCTTTGCGTAGCACAATATTCATAAAACCAGGACCTGCGATGTCGATTTTCTCAATAGCAGTACCTGTAGTATCAAGGTTTTCAATAATAGCTTCAGCGATTGCACGTGGTGGCTTTTTGGCTAATTTTGTAAGTTGCATAGCTATATTAGTTGCATAGTCGCCATTCGTCTTATCCTTTGGTGTTTCTAAGTGTATATTCAATGTTGATGTATCTTCTAAAAGACCTGCTTTTGATACTGCTGCAAGAAGCGCTTCTTTAATCGCATGTTGCACTTGTTCTACTGCGTTCATTATTTTCCCTCCGAGTAATTAATTTCTAAAGTATAATCGCCTACTGATTGTCCACCAACGATTAGATCATAGTTTAAATAAAATCGTCCGCTCGTTTTACTGTCATGCCGCTCGAATAGCATGTCCTTCGTATACGTCACGATTGGTAATGCACCGAATTCACTATCATAATGACCGTTTTGTTCATGATTAAGTAAAAATGGCATACGCATTTTCACATCACCATTCCGAAGAATAACTGCCTCATTATTACCGAATTTTAAAGTTGAACGAATATGTTTATCTTCTTGAACTTCTTCATATTGTAAGTACGTTTGGTCCCTTTTTTGAACTATCGTACCTTCTGACCAAAGCTCATAAGTTTCAGCTTCTGTTTCAGATTGTCGAATTGTCGTTTTTAACTTTAATTTTACGGGTGCTTTAAGTTCACTAGCCATACTTATGGGCCTCCGTTCCATTCTTTATATAACCTTCTTATTATAGGTTAGATTCGCTTGTTTTTTCAAGGTGCAAGTAAATTTAAGACAAATAGTGGATTCTTTATAATCACTCCCTCTAACTCCCTTATGTCGTTTTATAGGGAAAACATAATTATTTTAATTTTTCTTGTAAAATTGAATGTTATAATGGAGGAATAAAATGGTAGGAGAGAATCTATATGTTGCTCGAATTAGTCATTAATTTTTCGATTTTATTTACTTTTGTTATATTTTCATATTGGTTATATGAGTCTTTAGAACATTATCAAGATAGCTTTATTGAGCTGCAACCTTGGATTGTCGGTCTTGTAGCTGGACTTACCGGTTTACTTTTGATGGGCACGGCTGTACATTACCAAAATGATATTATTAGTGATAGTCGTTTTATTAGTATCTTACTCAGTGGATTGCTTGGAGGCCCAATTGCCATTGCTCTGTCCTCGCTCATCATTGGGATTTTTCGAATTTATGTGTTTGGCTTGTCAGAAACGTCTATTTTTGCAGGGTTAAATATTTTAGTAATTGGTGGTGTTATCGCATTTATCTCAATAAAAAAACCAATTACTTTACGCAATATCTATTTCTATTTCACTTATATCGTTTTCCAAGTTTGCATCGTTTTCTATATTCTTTCAGATACTTGGACACATGGCTTACAAAATGTAATTCAAACGGCGCTTTTTTATATTGTGTCATTTTATATAACTTTACTTGTATTAAAATCAATTCGAAATCAATTTAATCGTTTGCGTGAAACTGAAAAAATGGCAGAAACGGATTATTTAACTGGACTGCCAAATAACCGACGTTTCCAGCAAATAATAGATGATTTTCTCTCTAATAATGTTCCTTTTTCATTGATATTAATTGATATTGACTCTTTTAAAAAGGTTAATAAAACATATGGTCATCCTGTTGGTGATGAAATTTTACAACAAATTGGTACACAGTTAAAAAACTATGTGAAAACGATTGATGCAGAAGCTGCTAGGATTTGTGGCGAAGAATTTTATATTGTTTGCAAAGACGCTCCGCCTGCCTATAGCATACTTTATGCAAATTTTATTCAATCACAAATTGCCAAAACACCACTCGTTGTGTCCACTGGTCATGTAATTCCTATTACGGTTTCCATCGGGATTTGTTCATATCCTGACAATGGTAATACGTCAAAGGATCTCGCATTTTCAGCAGATAAAGCCCTCGTACAAGCAATAACAAGAGGTTCAAACCAACTCGTTCACTTTAATCAATTGAATAATTAATATTATTTTAATAAAACGCTAAGAGAATTCACCCTTTTCTTAGCGTTTTTTGTTACCGCTAAATAATTACCAAATTCATCCTTTTTATTTTTTTTCGTCCGTTTATTTTACATAGAATCATCACATACTATCGCTAAATTGGTGGAACGGAGCTGTTCTTATGAATCGAGCAGACTATTGGCGAAAAAGAAGGGTGAATAAGCGCTGGAAACGCACTCTTATGTGGAGTGTCGTAGGTATTTCAGCTTTTTTAACAGTATTGCTGTCACTCAGAATATACGCGCAAATTGCAGGTGCGCCTTCTCTCGCTGTTCCGAAGGCAACCGTTTTTTTAGATGCGGATGGGCATCGAGCTGGCGATAAATTTTCTATGGAACGTCGCTACTGGGTAAACCTAGATGAAATTTCACCTTTTGTTGCACAAGCACTTATTGCAACGGAGGACAAAAATTTCTATTCGCATAACGGTTTTGATTACACCCGTATTGCAGGCGCATTATTGAAAGATGTTAAGGCAATGCGCAAAGTTGAAGGAGCGAGTACAATTACGCAGCAGTATGCTCGTAATTTATATTTATCGCATGAGAAATCCTGGTTAAGGAAAGCTAATGAAGCACTCTATGCATACCGTTTGGAAGTCTTTTATGATAAGGATAAGATTTTGGAAGGCTACTTAAATACTGTTTACTTTGGACATGGTATGTACGGTATAGAAGCTGCAAGTAGATTTTATTTTGGGAAATCAACAAAAGACTTAACACTTTCTGAAGCTGCTTTGCTAGTTGGGATTCCAAAAGGACCAGGCATTTATTCCCCTGCAGTAAATAAAGAAAAATCAATAGGTCGTCAACAATTAATATTAAGTTTAATGTCTAACCAAAATGTTATTTCTGAAGAACAATCAGAGAGAGCAAAGAATGAAAGTCTTGATTTTAAATATGAGGAATGGGAAAATTCGAAATCACTAGCACCATACTTTTTAGATACAGCTTGGCAGGAAGCAAAAGATATACTGACTGAGAAAGGCCGTCGTTTTGAAGAAGGTGGTTGGGTAATCAAAACAACATTGAATACTTTCCATCAAAAAGTTGCCGAGGAAGCTGTTGAGAAATCGTTACCAAATGATGAACTAGAAGTTGGCTTCGTTAGTATGGATCCATCTACAGGTTATATTACTGCTCTAGTTGGAGGACGACATTATTTAACAAGTACATTCAATAGGGCGACACAAGCTAAAAGGCAACCTGGATCTGCTATTAAGCCATTTTTGTATAGCGCTGCACTGGAGAAAGGTTATACTCCTTTAACGTTTATGGATACTAGCCCTACCATTTTCACTTATGATGATGGACGCTCTAAGTACGAGCCCAAAAATGTAAACGGCGAATTTGCGGATCACCCAATGTCTTTGGCACAAGCAATTGCTATATCTGATAATATCTACGCAGTGAAGACGTTTGAAACAATCGGCTATAAGGCATTCAGCAATGTACTGGAGCGATTTAACATCCAAAGTAAATTACAAAATTCACCGGCAGTAGCTCTTGGTACTTCTGAAGTAAGCTTAATGAATTTAACTTCTGCTTATAACACATTAGCGGCAAAAGGTGTTCAAAAGAAACCAACAACGATTATTTCAATTACAGATGCAAATGGGAAAGTTATTTATAAAGCAGAAAAGAAACAGAAAAAGAAACAAGTAATTAGTTCAGATGATGCGTTTTTAATCACACAGTTGATGACTGGTATGTTCGATCCAGTCTTTAATGATTACGCACCGGCAACCGGGATTTCAATTCGTAGCAAACAAACTAGACCTTATGCAGCAAAATCCGGTACAACTTTAACCGATCAAATGATGGTTGGTTTTACCCCTTCTTTAACTGCTGGTGTTTGGAATGGTTACGATAAAGGTAAACAGATGACAAGTACAGAAGATTCACGAGCTACAAAACAAATTTGGATTGATTTTATGGAAAAAGCACATGAAGGATTACCTAGTGAGCCATTTATGGCCCCCGATAATATTGAAGGCGTAATTGTCGATGTAAAAACAGGTGGTCTTGCAACATCAAGCTGTGATAAACAACGACTTGTATATATGAAAAAGAAAGATATTCCGAAAAAGCTATGTACAGATCCAAGTATTGTTAGTGATTTAACGAAAAAAGACGAAACATCTTGGCACCTATTTCCTTTTTCAATATTTGAATAAATAAAAAAAGCTGCAGCTTCTAAGGAGTCCGTTATCCTTAGGAAGCTGCAGCTTTTTGGTTCTCGAAAATATGAGTTACATGGGGCATTCGGCTTGGGTTTGTCAAAATGCCGCATGTCTCTCATATATAGTCGGTTACCAGATGTCCTAGCTTACTTTCTTAAGTTGTAGTTAAAGTGTACTGCCTTTCAATGTCAGTTTCAACCATGTATTGAAACCGCTTTATAAATGTCACATTTTGTTCAATTATTTTCAAAATTTTAGAAGGCTAATTCTTCACGTAATTGTTCTGAACTTAAAGACCACATTTTCTCGTTAAAGCCGTGTAAAAACTCGCCTAGTACACGTTTTGACTCTTCGTCCATATGCTCTATAATGATATGGCGTTTCATCGATTTATCCATTTTATTGACATGGTCTGCTAAAATTTTATAACCACGACGTTTTTCCCTATTGACAACCATCTCACAAGCCGTTACACCAGCAAAGTAAGCTCCGCCTTCCTTATGATCAATTGTCACCCATACTAGCCAATATGGTTTACCGCCTGCTGAATCTTCTCGATTCGTAGTAAATTTAATACCTCTTTCAACATCACTACGTGCATGCATAGCCCCTACTTCTACAGTGGCTTTTTTTTCTTCAATATCAATGATGACTGGTGATACGTTCTCAAGAGTTAAAGAACCTACACCAAATCCTTTATGTCCGTCTGTTGGATCGTTTTTAATAATCGTAAATCCTAATTTTTGTTTTGGTTTTTCTTCATTCGTCATTTCTCAAAATCCCTCCGTTCTGTTATTATAACGAATATACACTATATTTTAAATGAGGAGGAACTCTTTATGCCTATAGTAACAATAAAAATGATTGAAGGTCGCACAGACGATCAAAAACGTGATTTGGTTGAAAAAGTAACAGCTGCAATTTCCGAATCAGTAGATGCACCAAAAGAAAACATTTCAATTATCATCGAAGAAATGCAAAAATCACACTACGCTATTGGTGGCGTACGTAAGAGCGACCTTTAATAATATATTTATCGTAAGTAGGGCTGTCCCTTTTTAGGGATGGCTTTTTTTGTATAAAAAAACCCCACTTTTGGGGATTTTTTTACTGTATCGATACTGTTGCAAGTTGTGCTATAAATTCAAAGGCATCTGTTAGCTCTTCTTCAGTGAAGTTCAACTTCCCTTTTACCACATGTACCTTTTCAATTTGCTCTTCTTTTGTGAGTTCATCAAAATATAGTAGCGTTGAAACAAGCTCTAGAAAACGTGCACTTCTATCATTCATCATATTAATCACTTCTGGTAGCTTATCATGTTGCTTACCTAGCATAGTAGAAAAACTTGTCCCTTCAGTAGTAACAGCATAGCGGTATTGTACATATGACCCCTTATCCTCTTTTTCTTCCGTTAAAAAGCCCATATTACAAAGCTCTTCTACGCGTAACGTTAGCTCTTCTGAGTAAGGTCCATATATATGAAATTGATATTTTTCTTGGAATGGAAATCGCATTTTCTTTGCTATATAGACCATCTTTTGTAATTTTTTACGACCAGTGACTTGACCTGCTAATGACACAAATTGTACGACTTTTGCGTGTTCTTCTAGCACTTTTAAATCTCCTTCCGGGAGGTTATTAACCTTTTAATATTTCTAATATTTGTTTTCTAAGTATTTTTTTCTTACCGTTCTCTAGTAAAATATCTTCTGGAAAATATAATTTATGATCCGTTCGGCGTTTTCCGGATATGGCATCGACAATATCAGATGATCTCGATAATTCACGGATTTCGTCATTCGGCATTAATAGATGAATCGGTAACCTCTCCTCTTCCTCACCCGGACGATAAAAATCGTATGGTAAATCTGAAGATGAATCTAAAACTAAATAGTACTGCGGATCAATACCAGCTTTTCGGAATAAATTCTCAAGTTCACGTAGTTTTTGATAATCTTTGGCAGGGTCAATTTCCACATAATTAAACAATTTCCTGTTCACAAAACGTCTGCTTAAATCGCTTAAAATAGGATCCGTCTCACGCATCCAAAGTTGAAAATATGTCAGCAAAATACTTTCATCCAAAGCTAGATAATCTTCAAGTTCAATATTTTTATCAAAAAATGCTTGAAAATGCGTAGGTTCGTGTAAGAATGAATACCCTGTTTCACTTAATGCTTTTGCACGATGTAAAATTTTCGTCAATATTACTTCCGCACTCCGTGATACAGGATGAAAATAAACCTGCCAATACATTTGATAACGACTCATAATATAATCTTCTACTGCATGCATACCACTTGATTTGATGACCACTTGATCCTCTCGTGGACGCATCACGCGCAATATACGTTCCATATCAAAATGACCATAACTGACACCAGTATAATAAGCATCCCGTTGTAAGTAATCCATACGATCAGCGTCGATTTGGCTTGAAATCATACTGACAACTTGTTTATTTTCATACGTTTTTGCAATGACATTCGATACTTTTAATGGGAAATTAGCCGCAACGCGACTGAGTACTTGATTGACTTCTGTATCTCCCAAAATAATATGGCGTGTGAATTCTTCATGGTCCAAGTCAAAAACATGTTCAAAAGCATGTGAAAAAGGTCCATGTCCCAAATCATGCAATAATGCAGCACAAAGTACGACAAGCCGCTCACTTTCATCCCATTCTGGTCTACCCTTGAACACATCATCGACCATTCGACGGACAATCTCATAAACACCAAGTGAGTGATTAAATCGACTATGTTCTGCACCATGGAATACTAAATAAGTCGTACCAAGTTGCTTAATACGGCGTAATCTTTGAAACTCTCTTGTTCCAATTAAATCCCAAATCACCTGATCTTGCACATGTACATAGCGATGGACTGGGTCCTTAAATACTTTTTCTTCTTCTAACTTTGCTGTCGCGTAACTCATAAGACACCCCACTTCCGCTGTTTGTATTGATTTGTTGAAACTGTATAACGAATTATAAAAAACTAATTGAAATAATGACACAAAATCTATTGATGACCAGCTAACCTATTAACTATTTGGGTTATAAAAACAAAGCATACTTGCTTATACATAAAATTACTTGTAGTAAATTACTCTCAAATCTTTATCGAATTACAACTTTAATTACAAGTATAAATGAAAAAACCACCTTTCGGAAAGGCGGCTAAAGTCTGACTTCAAGCTAGGAACTTAGTAAGTTTATGAACTAACTCCTACGCTAAGCAGTCTACAGTTTGTTGCTCGAATTACTATAATGATTGTCATATCAACATACTAATCGCCTGTTATAGACGATTTTGTGATTTTAATTTGGCGCGTACTTTTTCCATTAATTCCTCTTCTGTTAATGCAGCACAAGGACGATTATTGACGAATGCGAATGTTTTCTTTCGTCCAGGACCACAATATGACTGACATGCGATATCGACTGAAGCATCAGCATCGATTTCTTTTAATTTCGGGATTAATGTTTTTAAATTAACGGCCTGACATTCATCGCAAACTCGGAATTCGTTTGCCATCTGTCTACAACCCTTTCTATATTTGAATCTGAAGTCTAACAGTCATTGTATCGTATTTATGGCCGTTTCTTCAAGCTTATAATAGGCCATTGTCTCATAGCATTCTCTTTTCTTTTCGTTACAAAAGCCTTCACAACAACACCTAGCATAATATTTTGCAAGTTTGTGAATAAAAAATAGAGAAAGTGACCACGCTGAGACTATCAACATTATAGGAGGTTATAAAATGGTAAAAATCAGACAAGATGCTTGGTTAAAAGAAAACGATGAATTATTAGCAGAGGCAGTTATTCGACATGTTAAAGAAGGCAGTACACAATTAAATGCCTTTGAAGAAGCTGGAGATGCCCTGAATAGAACTGCAGCTGCATGTGGCTTTCGTTGGAATGCTGTCGTTCGCAAAATCTATGAAAATGAATTAGCAGGCGCTAAAAAGGAACGCAAAGAGCGTATGCGTGTATTCGGACAAACCGTACGTCGCCGAAATACAGGAATCTACGTATTACCTACTAGTGGAAGTAATGAGAGTAATGGTGTTACTGAGCAACAACGTTCCATTCCTCTATCATCGCTATCACTTGATGTTGTCATAGCTTATTTAATGCGCTTACAACATATGGGCAGTGGCAATGATTCTGAGACTACAAGATGGCGCCATTTGGCTAATGTGGCTAATGAAAAAGTATCTCGTTTAGAAGCTGAACTTAACAAGCTAGAGAAGGAGAATCGCCACATGCGCAAAGATTACGAGCAATTTGCTCAAATTATGAATCGCGCTCGCCGTATGATAACACTAGATGAAGAGGAAGAGCATATCGCTCCCGTTTTCACTATGGAACGTAACGGGAATTTAGTTGTTAAAGAACCACCTACAAATTAATAGGGTGGCTACTCTTCTACTACTTAATTTCATCTTTTTTAATCCCATACCAAAACCCGACCCGCTTGTGAGTCGGGTTTGTTTTTTTCTGTTACTCACTTAACATCTTTTTATTTCGTTCAAACACGCGATTCAAATAGAAACTATAAAGTTCCATTTCTTCTTGCTGTAATGAACCAATTTGTAGTTCATCACTAAGGTCCATTAATAATTTTTGTAAATCTATAACGGTTTGTTGAACTGTCAATTTTTCATTTAAGAGTTCAGATAAAGAAGCCATAACTTCTGGACGTACTTGTGGATATTCAAATTTTGTCTGCTCACCTTGCAAACCTATTTTATAAAAACCCCTTATTAAACTGGCACGCTCTGCTCCACTGCCTTCTATACATAGATAGATTTGGACGGCGATACCTTGACGTAATCTTCGTTGTGAGATGCCTGCAAACTTCTTGCCGCCTATACTTAAATCATAAGAACCCGGGCAGTACGAACCTATGATTTCGTACGCTTCAATATGTTCTGCAGCTTTTGGAAATAATGCTTTGATGAGTTCTAACATCACTTCATAGCCTGTATTAATATCGATTTTTGAATGCTGTTCGGACAGTACAATAGAAATATTCAAAACACCTGAATCTAACACAACTGCAAGCCCACCTGAGTTACGAACAATTGGTGTGAATCCTTTTTCCTTCAAAAAATCCATACCATCTTCAATATGTGGCAAGCGATGGTCCTGAATGCCAAGTACAACTGAACGATCATGCACCCATGTACGAACTGTTGCTGATGACATGTCTTGGCCAACTAAATGGCACAATGTATCATCAGCAGCAAACGATTCTAATGGTGAGTGTCCAATACCACTCACGGATTGATCCCAAAAACGCCATGTTTTTTGCTGTAAGTATGTTAACATTTTGATTCTCCCGGACTATAAAGTTTTCTTCACTAGCATACACGAATCGGCCAATTTTCTCATGTCAAATTCATGACTTTCAAGCAATAGAGCGACTTATTTTCCTTTTTTATGCTAAACTAATGCAGAATGATTCTCACTAAAAGGAGTGTCCATAAACAATGATCGAAGCAGCACAAACACTAGATGGTTGGTACGTATTACATGATTTCCGTTCAATTGACTGGGCTTCTTGGAAACTAGTTTCTGAAGAAGAGCGTCAAGCAGCGGTTGAAGAGTTCATTAAATATCTAGAAAAAATTAACGAGGCTGATATTGCGAAAACAGGAAGCCATGCTTTCTACTCAATCGTAGGTCAAAAAGCAGACTTCGTACTTATGACATTACGCGAAACAATGGAAGAATTACAAGAGCTTGAAACCGAATTCAACAAGTTAGCAATTGCTGATTTTACAATCCCTTCTTTCTCTTATGTTTCAGTTGTTGAGCTTTCAAACTACCTTGCTGGAAAAGACTCTGACGAAGATCCGTACCAAAATCCACATGTACGCTCTCGTTTATATCCTGAATTACCTCGTTGGAATCATATTTGTTTCTATCCAATGGATAAACGTCGTCAAGAAGGCGCTAACTGGTATACACTACCAATGGACGAGCGTAAAGAATTAATGCGAAGTCACGGTTTAATCGGCCGTAGCTATGCAGGTAAAGTTAAACAAATCATCTCGGGTTCTGTCGGTTTTGACGATCATGAATGGGGTGTTACTCTATTTGCTGAAGACGTATTGCAATTCAAAAAACTAATTTATGAGATGCGTTTTGATGAAGTAAGTGCTCGTTATGCAGAGTTCGGTGCATTCTTCGTTGGTAATATTTTAGACAACGAAAAATTAGTGAAACTTCTAACTGTTTAATTTTTCCCTTTAAAAGAAAGCTCTTTATTTAATCGAGCTTTCTTTTTTATGTTCATATGTGTCTTTTCACTTAACCTTTATACACTTTATTAAAATCAAAAATTAGGAAGATGCGATATGCTGAGCTATTGATTCATGTGGATTGCATTCCTATTCAACTTAATATTCGATTATTATAACTGGATCAAAATGTCGTAAGGCCAACAGTCTTCAACAATAGTATAAAAAAACAGCAAGCTCCTTATTTTAAGAGTTTGCTGTTTTTTGTGTTTTATCAAATATAATTTTTTTAAAATATATTATGCATATCTAACATTGAATTCTGCTAATTTTTCTATAATTTGCTTTTCAACATTCACATCATTCGTAATAGCTTCATCAGAATATGGTGCAAGAATCTCATGATGACCTATCATAACAGCATGATGAGCATGTTCGAACATTGAGATATCGTTAGTATCATTCCCAAATGCAATATAGCTACCTGAAGAAATATGAAGTTGCTTCAAGGCACTCCATTTATGAATACCTGTTGGACTAATATCTAATATCCCTTCATCTCTATGTAAGTGAATGATAACATCTAGTTGTTTCAAATCTTCATGAAGTGCATCCATATTACAAGAGGTCAAAATAAGCATTTTAATAATCGAATTTAGTTTTTCAAGCGGCTTCTTTTCTGCTAAATTATGAGGATTAAGATTATTTAATATTGCGTGATCTGCAGGTCCCGTATAAGCATAATCCCAGTCACCATCAATTAAATACGTAGCTTTATACTTTTCTAATAATGCCTTTAACTTAACTAATATTGTTGGGCTGAATCGAGCTACTTGTTTAATGTTTCCATTTTGGCATATAAGTGAGCCATTCCCACCTATCATTTTATACCCGTGAAATCTTTTATGAAGTACAGGCAATAAATCACGTATCGGACGTGCGGATGCAAAAATGACTTCATGTCCACTTGATTTAAGTTGCTCTAAGCTTTGTAGTATAGGTTCTGTGACTGGCTGGCCTTTAAAACAAATCGTACCATCCAAATCGAAAACAAAATGCATGTATGACACTTCTTTCTCTGAGGTTTCGTGAGTTTTGTCCTCTTATTATTTAACTGCGACAATTTTGCCGTCGGTGAGCAGTAAGAGTTCATCAGCAGTTAGCTGGAACACAGCCTTGGGATGACCCGCTGCTGCCCAAATTGTATCATATTGAAAAAGGTCTTCATCAATTAAAGTTTGAATTTCTGATACATGTCCGATGGGAGCTACTCCTCCGATTACAAAGCCTGTATGTTCACGAACAAATTCTGCATCAGCTTTACCAAGCTTGTCTTCTACAACTTCGGCAATATGCTTCTCATTTATACGATTAATACCACTTGCAACAACTAAAAGTGGAGTATTAGTATTTTTTAAACGAAAAATGATTGATTTAGCAATTTGCGCGACTGTACAACCTATGGCATCTGCAGCTTCTTGTGCTGTACGTGCGCTATCAGGTAACTCTACTACTTGATTATCGAAACCTAACGATTGTAATTTTGTCTGAATCGCAAGTGCACTTTCCTTCATGAAATACATCTCCCTAAATAGATATTTTTTTCATTATACACGAATAGGCGGTCTTATTTTCGTAATATTGCATATATTTTAATGAGGAGGTCTTGCGATGCCTGTCATACAATCAACAGAGAAGTTACTAGCAAGATTGATGCAAGCCGAGGCAGAAGGCGAAGGTGAGCTTGGTATGCTGATGGTTGGCAATGTTGGTGTGAACAGGGTAATTGCTAGCTGTCTCGATTTTACTGATATTCGAACAATTGAGTAAATGGTTTTTCAAAGTTCAGGTGGATTTGAAGCAACGCAGAAGGGGTACTTTTACCAACGGGCACGTGAACAAGATAAACGTTTGGCGCGTATAGTAATTAACGGTGAAAGATTTCACCCAGCGACGCGCTCGCTATGGTTTTTCAGACCTGAGGGTGGCTGTCATGATCAATGGTATGGTCAATGGAATTCTGGGCGTTTTAAGTCGCATTGCTTCTTCTCTCCTAGTGAAAGTGATTGTCCGCAAATTTAACAGTTAGAAAGGATGAATGAATGGTCCAGTATTATTGGACACCTAACTATCAACAGGTTCCTCCCCAAGTGACAATTCCTAGTGGTGGTAGACCAACAGGTTTTCCATTGCGTGAGGAATCTTATATTGAAAATATTTTACGGCTAAATCGTGGGAAGCCAGGGAATTTTCACTTTTCGTTTGAGCATGCAATAGAAGCTGGAAAAAATACGCTTAATGTACGCGGTGTCGTGGAGGCGGCTGGACGCGATCATGTCATTTTACGTGATCTCAGAACGAATCACCGATATCTCTTCCCTATGATTTACTTCGATTATGCAGAATTTGATGAGGAATTAGCTTATTTTAATCAATCTCAGTAAATAGCAAAACCCTTCCATATAATGGGAAGGGTTTTTGTCTTTTTATTCATTAATTAAATGCTGTTGTAATGCTTGTTTGAAGGCTATTGGGTCATCAAGACGAATAGCGACACGTGAATATTGCTTTTTAAAGCCTATTAACAAAGATGCTGTACATGGTTTTTTTAATTCTAAAATCATATGTGGGTGCACTTCTTCAAAGTCTCTTGCAACAAATTCAATCGTTGTTTTAGAATTAAGCTTCTTCTCGAGTTCTTCTTGATCAGTTGTGATCGACTTAATGTCGTCTAATGAAAGTTCCATCTGTTTTACAAGACCTAATGATAAGTATAATTTCTGGTCTTTCAGAAGTACTGGATTCAAACGTACTGCTTGTATATCCCCAAGAAAGAAAACAACGCTATATACATTCAAGATGAGTAAAATAATGGAGAGAATCATTGATTTTTCGTGAAGCCACCAATGGATGCCTAATGTTTCGATTACTATCGCATGTATTAGCATAATTTGAAAGGCAATTAGACTAGATTTTTTGTGTAAAGTGAAGGTGTTAGGTGCTACTGGAATAGGTCTTTTCCATGAAGCAAAAGCATAATAAATTATAAGTAAATCTGAGATAATCATTTGTACAATTCGTTGCTTAGATACCCTTTTCTGCACCGCCTTTGGGAAGGCAAATAATAAGCCTTCATCATATGTACGTACTTCACGAATGACCGTGGGCAAGAGAAACAACAGTAATCCAATCAAACTGAGCTCAAGTAACATTATAGAGCCTTCTATGGCAAAACCTACATAAGAAATCCCGACAAATGGCGCAAGATGCTGGGCCGGTATTAATAGCTTTGCGCAAATTAATCCACCTGCCATTAACATTATGAAACGTTTAATAGTAAATTTATTTTTTCGATCGATTGCGATGATTAATAACGGTGTGACAATTGCTAAATCAAAAAGACTACCTAGAATAACTCCTTTTGTTTCCTCTGATAAAAAAACTTCCGACAACGGCGTCCGATATAATGCAAAGTTCGTCGCAAGAACAAGTAAAAGTAACGTAATCCAAATATAGCTTTTCAAATCTCTTTGGCTTACTACCATCTCATCACCTCATCTACTAAATTTTATTAAAAAACGTAATACGTATTTTTAATAAAGTACCGACCTTTACTAAAAAATCCTACCTGATAAATTAGCAAGTAGGATTTCTTTCAAAATTAAACATGTTTAAGAGTTGCTAGAATTACCATTACCCAAGCAGCTAGGAATAGAACTCCACCAATTGGTGTAATAGCCCCTAAAACGCCTACTCCTGTTAAGCATAGAACATATAAGCTACCTGCAAAAAATACGATTCCTGCTAGCATTAAATATCCAGCACGTGAAAGCTGAGTAACTGGCCCAATTAATGAAGAACTCATTAATATACCGATTGCGATTAATCCTAATGCATGGAACATTTGATATTGTACAGCTGTATCCCATACTGCTGCATAATGATCGGATAATTTCCCTTCAAGTGCATGTGCTCCAAAAGCACCCAGTGCCACTGCGATGAATGCGTTCACAGCTCCTGAAATAATAAAAAATCTCATCTTCTTTTGACACTTCCTTTTCTAAAAATCAAAAATCGAGTCACCATTTGCATCCTCTTCATGAAGCTTGTTTGTAGTAATGGAAGCTGGTATCTGCGTCTGCATCATCTGTTGTGATGGTTGTATATTTTGTGCTTGAACTACTTGGCTAGTTTGCATGTCAAGTGGTCTTGATGGTCTTGCTATAGTTTCTGAAGATTTAGCTAGCACTACATCACATAATGCTCGAACCGCAGAAAGTGCTTCTCGAATTCCCTGCTCATTTTGTGCATTTTTTGCCTGCAATAAATGTTTGTCAATTTCAGTAACAATTAATTCATGAGAAATCATTAGACGTTTCCTCCCTGCTTCGGCTCATATTTCAAACACTCAAGACCCGAGGATTTTTTTACGATTACAGAAGGCAGCTCCTTACTTTTGAATTGGTATGCTCGACACCCTCTAGGACTCCTTTGATCCCAAGTCACATAGAAATGCCTACATTTAAAACAACTCTCTTGCATGACGCTCCCCCTCTTCATACTTCACTTTACCATGATTATATCAAACCATAAAGTGACGTGTTTTTGACTTTAATGCTGAAGACGTCCGTTTAGAGGAGGAAAGTAGTTACTGGGGGTGATTGTTGCGGTAAGTTGGTTGTTTGTTGCGCTAATTGGGTTGTTTGTTGCACTAACTTGGCTCTTTGTTGCACTATCTCCGCTCTTTGTTGCGCTAACTGGCCCCTTTGTTATTTAGCAGAATATTCATGTCCTAAGAACCTCTTTTCACCCACAATTAGATCCAATCAGGCATAATTTATTCAGCTTCACATCCTATATCAATAGCTTTTTTACTTCTGAAGCGGGATAGCTTTAGGGGGCAGATCCTTTGATGGAGATTGGATTGTTGCACTAACTGCGTTGTTTGTTGCGTTAAGTTGGGGCTTTGTTGCACTATCTCCTCCCTTTGTTATTTAGCAGAATATTCATGTCCTAAAAACCTCGATTCTCCCCTATTTAGATCAACTCGAGTGCACATAATTCACCTGTTGCTCAAACCATATACTCAAAAATAAAAACCGTTCTCCACAAAAAGAACGGTTTTCCGAATGGTTATTTCGTTAAATCAAAATCTATTGGTGATACTCCCCACTCTCGGAGCTGAGCATTAATTTTAGAGTATGGTTTACTACCGAAAAAGCCTCGGTATGAACTAAGCGGACTTGGATGGGGTGCTTCGATAATAGCATGGCGACTTGTATCAATCAGTCGTTTTTTTTGTTGTGCTGGTTTACCCCAAAGGACGAATATGATAGGTTGTTCACGGTCTGATAGTTTCTGAATAACTGTGTCTGTAAATTGCTCCCAGCCTTGCTTTTTATGCGAATGAGCTTGTCCTTCACGCACCGTTAAGACGGTGTTTAACATGAGCACGCCTTGCTCTGCCCATTTCGTTAATGTCCCGTCTGACGGAATCGGAAAGCCTAAATCCGACTCCATTTCCTTCAGCATATTTTGCAAACTTGGTGGATGCTTTACACCTTGTTTAACAGAAAAGCTCAAGCCATGTGCTTGCCCTGCTCCGTGATATGGATCTTGACCTAAAATGACAACCTTCACATCATCGTATGATGTATATCGAAAAGCGTTCCATACTTCAGATTTGGGAGGATAGATTGTTTGCGTGGCATATTCGTTTTCTAAAAAATCCTGAAGCTGTAAAAAATACGGCTGATTAAATTCTGTACTGAGTACTCGCTGCCAATCGTTTTCTAAAATTTGCTTTGTCATCTATTCTACTCCTTAAATTCGACTGTCACATCATATCCGACAAGTGCAAACATATCAGCGACGGAACTTTGCGCGTTACTTTTTGCTGTATCAATAACCCCTTGAGTGGTTGCTTCTTCAATCATTAATTTTTTGGCTTCTTTAGCAAGTTCATATGCTTCGCTAATATCTGCTTTTTCTCGGAACAGTCCTTCACTTGAAAAGACTTGAACATGATCAAAGTCTATTTGAGGCTCCCCTAATATTTTTGCACTTGGCAATGTAATCGTAGCTATTTTCTTCTCTTCATTTAATTCAATATCTTTTTCGGTAATCTTTGAAAAGTCTACACCTGCTTTAACTCCACCAGGTATAACAACTAATAATTCTCTTTTAGTTCCGGGTAAGTTTGCACCAATCTCTTTACCAAACAGTTTATTATCAGAGCGCTCAATCATGATTTTTGTATACGCCTCAGCTGTTGTTAGTTCATTTAAATTTTGAATACGTTCCATGATTGAACCTTTATTTTCTGTGAATGTACTTCCTTTAATAATGTTCATAGTTGCAATCGGAATGATTATTAATAGCGCTAAGACAATAATAGTTGCCCATACATACCATTGCATAAAGAACTTAGGTATTAAAAATTTCCGTATAAAGCCCTTTTTTCTATCTTTCCTATAGTAAAGAGACTCTGGAGAATCGAGAATTGTGGCAGATTGTTCTTCTGACTTTAATTCTTTTAACATCTTCTCAAGCTCTCGTATTTTCTTATTTGAAGTCACCTTAATCCCTCTCTTCTATTAATCTAAAAAGGAATTTACTATTCCTGATATTCAATTCGACATTATTCTACTATGTTCACTCCTATTATAAAAGTTTCTGCTCTATTAATACAGTCGATTGAATTTGGTGATTGACGGCAATTTTATTTAAAATCGAATTAGAGTAATATAATGGAAAGGAGTTGGTGGAATGGCTGATTTACAATGGCGAGAAAAGGTGAAAAGAATTACGAATGTAGCTGAAAGTGGTCAACACGTACCAGAGCAAGCAAAGTCATTTGGCATGGGGTGTTTTTATATATTTTTTGCTTTAATTATTTTACTTTTTCTATTTTTATTAATTGGATTTATACAAAAGGGACATTACATAGCAGCTACCATAGTAGGTTTACTTTGTTTAGGTGGGATTATTATTATACGAAGAATTATAAATGCAGATCAGTTACCTAAATAGAAATCCAAACTGACCTTATTAAAAAGTTGGCTTTTGACCATTTCATTCTAGCCAGTGATTTCGTTATAATAGGACTATTCAATTACATTTTTTATATTCTGAAAGTTTAATAAAATAAGTTTTTCATAAAAGGAGTCTATTTCAATGTCACTAAAAAAAACACTAACAATTGCCGGAACAGATGCTTCTGGTGGTGCAGGTTTACAAGCTGATTTAAAAACTTTCCAAGAGCATGGCACATACGGTATGTGTGCAGTGACTGTTGTTGCTACAATGGATCCAGACAATAACTGGTCTCATGGTGTATATACATTGCCAATCGACGTTCTTAAAGCTCAGTTAAAAACAACTCTTTCTACTGGCGTGGATGCAGTAAAAACAGGGATGATTTCTACTGAAGAAGCTATACAAGTAGCTGGTGAAGCAATTGCAAACTCTGGCACAACAAACGTTGTTATCGATCCTGTAATGGTATGTAAAGGTGAAGATGAGGTATTAAATCCAGGAAACGTTGAAGCTATGATTAAATACCTTCTACCACAAGCACTTGTTACAACACCAAATCTTTTTGAAGCTGGACAATTGGCTGGAACAGGTACACCCAAAACAATTGAAGAAATGAAAGTCGCAGCACAAAAAATCCATGAACTTGGCGCTAAAAACGTTATTATCAAAGGCGGTAAAGCGTTACAACATGAAAAAGCTATCGACCTATTCTCAGATGGTGAAAAATTCATCCTGCTTGAAGCTGATAAAGTAGATACTACATATAACCACGGTGCTGGTTGTACTTTTGCTGCTGCTATTACAGCTAATCTAGCAAACGGTTTATCTGTAAAAGAAGCTGTTTTCGAATCAAAAGCTTTCGTTGCTGCTGCAATTGAACATGGTTGGAAATTAAATCAATTCGTTGGCCCTGTTATGCATGGTGCAAAAGGCATTTATGGTACTCCGAAAATCACTACTACTGAAGTTTAATATCGAATAATAGAACCTTCGCAATTTTAATTATTGCGGAGGTTTTTTATGTATATCTTTTCATATTTAAACGCTATCTAAGAATTTATGATGGGACAACAGTTCTTTATGCAAAAAAAGGCATTTCTTTTATATAAACAGGTTGTCCTTATTTAAAAGAACAAAATAATAATCATGCACTTTTTAAATAAAGGAACCATTTTTTCTTACTCTGCTTCTATAGCTACAACTTTCAGCTCAATTCTTACAAAGCATATAAAGAAAATATATTTTTTGAGCTTTCGAATCGCATTCGTAGGAATTATTCTCTATACTAGAGAATAGATTGCTAGCTGTTGGAAGGAGAATTTAAATGGAAATAGTACAAATAGAAAAGCTTCAACAACTTCTTAATTCCTTTGCGAATAAAGATGTTTATATACATTTAGAGACAACCAACGGGGCTTATGCCTCTCATTTCAATGAAAAAGTATTCAACGCTGGTGCATTTATCCGTAACGTTAAACTTCAATATGAATTGGGGAAAGTTACAGCAGATGTTCCTCACCGCGTTGGTTTGAAAATGGCTCATGGCTGGGTTTATGCTCAAGGCATTACTCACTATGAAATAGATGAACAAAATCGCCTGTTAATGGCTGGACATGACTATGACGGCAAATTAGCAGTAGCACTTGAAATTAGCGAAACACCATTTACTTATTAATTAAGGAGTGATTCAGATGACACTACAACCTGAACGACACGTACTTGTCGTATTCCCGCATCCTGATGATGAAGCATTTGGTGTTTCTGGCACCATCTCAACTTATGTCAATCAAGGTACACCTGTCACATATGCATGCTTAACACTTGGCGAAATGGGACGTAATCTTGGAAATCCCCCATTCGCGACACGCGAGACTTTACCTTTAGTCCGTAAAAAAGAATTAATCGCTTCATGCGAAGCAATGGGCGTTACAGATTTACGTATGATGGGCTTACGTGATAAAACAGTAGAATTTGAAGATGATGAGAAAATGGTTCAAATGATGACTGATTTAATCGATGAATTGAATCCATCTTTAATTATCACATTCTATCCAAATTACGCGGTTCACCCTGACCATGAAGCAACTGCTCGTGCTGTTGTGCGTGCTGTACGCCGCATCCCTGTTGAACAACGTCCGAAGTTACACGCTTTAGCTTTTGCGAATAATACTGGCGAAGGTCTTGGAGAACCAGATATTGTAAATGACATTCGTGACGTACGAGAGCAAAAACTTGGCTCAATGCGCGCTCATATTTCTCAAACTGCTTGGATGCTTGAGGAAAATGAAAAGCGTCTAGAAGCAGGTGAACCAGAAGCTGAGAACTGGTTAACTTATGAACGTTTCTTCAGCTATCGCTGGCATGAAGATTTTGAAGAACAATTTTAAACGAATTACTCCTCTCCTCTCAATTTTTAGTGAATAATTGAGAGGGGATTTTTTTTATTTTTTATAAGCAAATATAAGGATTCACATTTGTTATTGTCTGAAAAGTACGTCTTTTACCTAAACTATTTACATCTGAATGTAAACTCTTTATGATGAATAAATATTCAACTATAAAACGAGGTATTTAATATAAAATGAAAAAATTCCCTATATCTACTTGGCTACTATTTATAATCCCGTCACTGATTGGCGTATTTTTATTTATGACGCCACTTAAGACAGCTGATGGTTGGAAGGTTCCTATTGCGATTTTGGCGAATTTACTTGCCGGATCTGCGGTTTCATTCATCTCCTGGTTCACGGTGATCGTATTTTTCATCGCAGCATTAGGTTCAGTTGCTTATCACTTTATTCCGCAAAAGAATCCTGAAAAACCAACAATGTTTGATGGGATATTCCGTGTAAATTGGTTTTGGACAATCGCACGTGTACTTGGTTTTATTTTTGCATTCATGGTTGTACAAGATTTTGGCCCGAGCGCAATCCGTAATGAAAATACAGGTGGACTGTTAATGGATCCAGACGGTGGTCTTGTGACTTTCCTATTCACGATTTTCTTATTTGCAGGCTTACTACTTCCGTTTTTAACTGAATTCGGATTACTTGAATTCTTCGGTACAATGATGGTTAAAATTATGCGACCATTATTCAAAATCCCTGGACGTTCTTCAATTGATGCATTAGCTTCTTGGATAGGTGATGGTACAATTGGTGTCCTCTTAACTAGTCGTCAATATGAAGAAGGCAACTATACACAAAAAGAATCTGCGATTATCGCGACTTCGTTTTCAATCGTATCCATCACATTTTGTATCGTTGTAATTGATACAGTGAATTTAGGTGAGTATTTCATCCCATTTTACGGTGCGGTTGTTCTATGTGGCTTAGTGCTAGCATTAATCATGCCACGTATTTATCCCCTTTCTAAGAAAAAGAATACTTATATTAATGGACAACCTCTTAATCTTGAGCGTGAGAAATTGCCAGAAGGTTATAATTTGGTTACACATGGTTTAGAAAATGCATTAAATACAGCTGAACGTAATCGTAATTTCAGTAAATTTTTCGTCGATGGTTTTAAAAACGTTTTAGATATGTGGTTTGGTGTTGCACCGATCGTTATGGCATTTGGTACTGTAGCATTAATGCTTGCCGAGTTCACTGGTATATTCACTTTCTTAGGGAAGCCATTCGAACCCATTTTAACAGTTCTAGGATTACCTGAAGCTGCTGAAGCTGCACAAACTATGGTTGTTGGTTTTGCTGATATGTTCTTACCTACTATTCTTGGTTCTGGTATTGAGTCAGATCTAACACGCTTTGTCATAGCCGGTGTTTCAGTTTCACAGTTAATCTACATGTCAGAGGTTGGTGGATTAATCCTTGGTACGAAGATTCCTCTTAACTTTTTCGAGTTAATGATTATTTTCGTATTACGTACTTTGATTTCTTTACCAATTATCGCTGGTATCGGTCATTTAATTTTTTAATAACAAAAGCAGGACAGTCTTATGTAAAAGGCTGTCCTGCTTTTTATTTATTCTACTACCACTTTATATATCAATTAACCTTTAAATAATTTTTTCCGAATTCGTACACCACTTTATTTTATAGATATTTTAACTTTAATATCAAATGCGGTTTTAAAAGTAAGTTTATTAAATCTTCTTTTTTTGTAGCCACAAATAGATACCTATTCCTCTATATTACAAAGAAACCCTTGCTTTAAACATATATCGATCATAAATTTCTTATAACCTACAGATTCAAATTCAACACCAATTGCTTGTCCACTTAGCTCTCGTATTTCACCTTTACCAAACACATGATGCTCTACATAACTTTTCAACTGTAAATCTTCTTTTTTAGTAATGGCATTTACGGGAATATCTCGGGCAGGTTTACTTTCTCGATACCCAACTTCCTTTTTCACTAATTCCTTCCCTTTTACTAAACGGCGCACTTGTTTTAAGAACTGAGACTCCTCTACATGTTCATCATCTTTTAAATGGTAAGTAAGCAACTCCAAATACTTGCGTGCACGAGTCATCCCTACGTAGAAGAGGCGCACAGCTTCTTCTATCGGTTCGCTATTATCCTCGTCCTGTTGTTTTAAATCATCATTTGAAGGAATAATGCCATCAACTAGATCAATCATATACACGGTGTCATACTCAAGCCCCTTTGCACTATGCAATGTAGATAAAGTAACTACATCACGTCCTTTGTTTGACCAAGACGTTTTCATAATTTCCTCTAATTCTTTTAAGCGTTTTGCGAATGCTTCAAGATTTGGTAGACCAATCGCAATATGCTCTAGTTGATTTAGAACACCTAATAACCCTTCCTCATTAAAGCCAAGGTGCTCAGCCGTGTTACGAATCGATTTTTCATAGCCTAGATTTTTACGGATGATTTTAATCGCTTCTTCTGGGTCTAATATGTTTATCTTTTCAATTAATTTCTTCGTTTTATTCAATGCTTGCTCCTGATAATCTGCGTGTCGAACCGTTTGAAGTTGATCAAAAACTGAAGTTTTGTCATTATTGTTTTTTAAATACATCATTTGTTTTTTCGTAATGTACGCATTCATTTTCGTATGGACTTTCTCAAGAATGTCTACACGTGAATCATTATAGGAAAGACGCATGAAATTGATAATATCTTCTACAATCCAATGTCGGAAAAATTTCAAATCGACATCTTTCATATAGAATGGCAAACCTGCTTTATTTAACTTATCCACTAATCGGATGGCTGAAGAATTATTACGGTATAAGATGGCCGTTTCTTGCGGATTACTACTTTTTTCAATTTCTTGAATGACGTAGTTCAGTTGTAACTCATAGCGCTGCATATTGTGGATTTCAATTGATTCACCAGTTGGATTTTCCGTGAACATTTCCTTCGTATAGCGCTTTGGGTTTCGTTTGATGAAGTCATTTGCTGTTTTCACGATTTCTGGTGTGGAGCGATAGTTTTGAGTCATTGTTAAAATCTTTGCTTGTGGATAATTCTTTTCAAACTCTAATAACTTTTGGACATCCGATCCACGCCACATGAAAATAGATTGATCATCATCAGCTACAACGCAAAGATTATTTTGTGGTTTGGCTAATATCGTGATAATTTCATGCTGTATTACGGAATTATCCTGACTCTCATCCGTTAAAATGTATTCAAAGCGGCGCTGATATTTTGTACGAATTTGCTCATCTTCTTGCAAAATACGTAAGCAGTACGTGAGCATATCGTCAAAATCCAGGAGTGGATGTTGCGGGTTTTCCGCTTTGAATTGTTCATACGCTTTATACATATCGGCTATGCCTGAGATGGAGGATTTCACGGTACTTAGCTGCTTATTTGAAAGCATACGATTCTTTACATAGCTGATATAGGTAAGGAGCTCATCCATTTCATCTTCAGTTGGATTTGTATCCTTTATCTCCGTAAATATATTTCGAAGAATAATTTTTTTATGAAGTGGGACATCGTTGCCCCCTTCCACTAGTTGAAAAGTTATTCGTTGCTTTGCAAAGTATTCTCGTACTACTTGAAAAGCAAAGCTATGAATTGTAGAGAAATGTACCTTTTCATGCGTAAGTTTACCAAAGAATTGGTCGAAGCGCTGTGCCATATCTTGTGCAGAGGCTTTACTAAAAGTAATGGCTAAGATCGCTTGTGCTGGTATTTTCTTCACTAGTAATAGATAGCCAATTTTCATAATCAAAGTCGTTGTTTTTCCTGAACCGGGTGATGCTAATAATAGCAATGGACCATCGGAATATCGAACTGCCTGTTTTTGTACATCATTTAAAGAAACACCCGTATGTTGTTGCATTTTATCAAAGAAATTCATTTGTACTCGTAATCCTTTCCGTTCATTCATACTGTTCTTTCTATTATAACTGAAAGCTAGTTGGAATCGCTTTTTTGCCCGCCTACGCAATAAGTCACAAAACATTTAGAATTAACTTAATATTTAGTCCATTCAGCTTGAATAATATGTTAAAATGAATAAATGCATTTTATGGAATCGGAGGTTTGACGAATAATTATGACAGTATCAGATGTGAAGACCGTTCAGGTGGAAAATGTACTAATCGCTTATCAATTTTTAAAAGATGTTGTTGCACACACACCATTACAAAAAAATGAATATTTATCTGAAAAGTATGGTTGTACCGTTTATTTAAAACGTGAAGACTTACAACATGTACGTTCTTTTAAACTACGAGGTGCCTATTATAAAATTAAAAGTATCGAGAATGATGCACGAGAAAAAGGTGTTGTTTGTGCAAGTGCAGGCAACCACGCGCAAGGTGTTGCATATGCTTGTGCAAATTTAGGAATCCGTGGGCACATTTTCATGCCAACAACTACTCCTTCTCAAAAAATCGAACAAGTGAAAATGTTTGGACGTGAATTTGTAGAAGTTATTTTGTCAGGTGATACTTTTGATGATTCTGCTAGAAGTGCGCAGGCATTTTCAAAGGCTGAAGAACATATTTTCATTCACCCATTCGATGATATAGATGTAATATCGGGACAAGGCACCGTTGCCGTTGAAGTGATGAATGATATCGAAGAGCCGATTGACTATGTATTTGGTAGTATTGGTGGGGGAGGCTTAATTGCCGGTGTATCTGCCTATATTAAAAACCTTTCCCCTCAGACTAAAATTATCGGGGTTGAGCCAGGTGGTGCTGCGAGTATGAAAGCAGCTTTTGCTAACGGTGGTCCTATTGCCTTAGATCATATCGAAAAATTTGTTGATGGTGCTGCTGTACAACGTGTTGGCGACACTACATATGCACTTTGCAAAAAGTATGTTGATGATATTATTGCCGTTCCTGAAGGTAAAGTATGTACGACAATTTTAAGCTTGTACAATAAGCATGCAATTATAGCTGAACCAGCGGGCGCTTTACCAGTTGCAGCACTAGATGCATATCAGAACCAGATTAAGGGGAAATCCGTAGTCTGTATTATTAGCGGTGGTAACAATGATATCGGTCGTATGCAGGAAATTAAAGAGAAGTCTTTAATTCATGAAGGTTTGTTATATTATTTTATCGTCAATTTCCCACAACGCGCAGGTGCGCTTCGTCAGTTCCTTGGTGAAGTACTTGGCCCAGATGATGACATTACAACATTCGAATATACGAAGAAAAACAATAAAGAAAGTGGTCCAGCACTTGTAGGTATCGAGTTAAAACGTCCTGAAGATTATGCTGGTTTGCTTGACCGTATGGAACTTAATGGTTTCTCATTTAAAGAAGTGAACAATGATAGTACATTATTTGCTCTATTAGTTTAATATTCAAAAATGGAATCTTCCGAGTGTAGGAGATTCCTTTTTCATTTCTCTACTTTCCAATATTCTCTGGTTCCATGGTAAAATTCTTATGACTTCTGGAATCGAATCCACCATACCGCTCCTATGGAGATAACATCACTTTGAAACTTGGTAAATATACCTTCAATATTGCAACTCCCTTTCAAATCATTAAACCTCTATTATAAATAAACCATTCTTCTCTTACTTGAGGCTATGCAACGGTTTTAGTACGAGATTTGTTTTTTCAAACAATCTATTATTGCTGTTACATTTTGATATAGGTAAACAAAAAACAGGAACCCATAAATAGGGCTCCTGCTTTATAGTTTCTACTTATTAAAGACTTAGTAGAGTACGATCTGATACAAGCTTTTCACCGCGAATACGTTGGAATGCATCCATTAGATCGGCGATTGTTAAATCTTTTTTTGCTTCTGAGTCAACCTCTAAAATGATTTGGCCTTTATCCATCATTATGAGGCGATTACCTAGATCAAGCGCTTGTTGCATATTGTGGGTAACCATTAATGTTGTCAGATTATCCTTTTCAACTAGCTGCTTTGTTAAATTCGTAATAAGCTCTGCACGTGAAGGATCAAGTGCAGCTGTATGTTCATCTAATAGTAAAATTGATGGCTTTGTAAATGTTGCCATTAGTAGTGATAATGCTTGGCGTTCTCCGCCAGATAGCAAGCCTACTTTCGCTGTCAAACGGTTCTCCAAATTGAGATGTAATGATTCCAATGATTCACGGAAAAACTCACGTCTCTTTTTATCGACTCCGATACGCAAACCACGACGCTTATTGCGAGAATATGCAATCGCCAAGTTCTCTTCTACGGTCATTGTTGGTGCTGTTCCTGCCATTGGGTCTTGGAAGACACGGCCTATTAAATGAGAGCGTTTATATTCTGGATATTTCGTTACGTTTTTTCCGTCTATTTCAATAGCACCAAAATCTGGTGATAAAGCTCCCGAAATCATATTCATCATTGTAGATTTCCCAGCACCGTTACTACCAATCACAGTGACAAAATCACCTGTTTTTAAATCTAGATTAATATTATCTAAGGCAATTTTCTCATCTGGCGTAGCTTCGTTGAAGATTTTGTTGATCCCCTCTAGTTTAAGCAAGATGTTTCGCCTCCTGTTCACTAGTAACCGTACGTTCTGCACGACGTTTTGCTTTGCGAGCACGCTCTTTACGTTTTTCAAAGAATTTAGGTAATATCAACGCCACGACCACAATCAATGCTGTGATAAGCTTCATATCCCCTGTATCTAAAAACTCAACACGAAGTGCGATAGCAATGACGATTCGGTAGATAATCGCACCGACAATTACAGCTAAAGTTGTACGGACAATTGTTTTCGTCCCTAAAATCGCTTCCCCGATAATAACAGAAGCTAAACCGATAACAATCATCCCTATCCCCATACTTACATCTGCAAATTTCGTATACTGCGCAATAAGGGCCCCTGATAATGCAACCAAAGCATTTGAAATACCCAACCCTAAAATGATTAATGTATCTGTATTCGCAGAAAAACTACGAATCATTTTGTCATTATCACCCGTTGCACGAATAGCTAAACCAACTTCGGTTTTTAAGAATCTATCGAAAATAATTTTAATCGCAAAAGTTACGATGATCATGACGAAGAATGTACCCCATGTTTTTGGCACATTTTCAATACCTATGCTGATTAAAACGTTATTTATTGCTGTATCAATACCTAAATTACCCCACCAACCAAAGAAGATGGTGAACAGCGAATCGATGTTCGAAAGCGGTACGTTTGGACGACCAATTGCTGT
Source organism: Viridibacillus sp. KH_047 (assembly GCF_057838945.1). NCBI lineage: Bacteria > Bacillati > Bacillota > Bacilli > Caryophanales > Caryophanaceae > Viridibacillus > Viridibacillus sp. KH_047. The sequence goes on from NZ_CM174479.1 coordinate 3,759,481, forward strand.
TTCTGTCGTTGCCCCCATAATACGTAAATTGATGGAATAAAGAGCAATCATCATTAATATCCCAGATAACAAAGGATTGATTTTCGCCTTCGTATGAAGTATTCCTGTCATACATCCCGCTAAAAACCCCGCGACAATCGCCGCTGCTGTTGCCAATGCTGGGTGGTAACCAAGAACAATTAAAGTCGCTGCTGTTGCAGCACCTGTCACAAAACTACCATCCACTGTTAAATCAGGAAAATCTAAAACTCGGAATGTAAGATACACTCCGAGCGCCATGATTGCATAGATGATTCCTTGCTCAACAGAGCCAAAGATTGCTGTAAACATGTAGAATCATCTCCTATCTATTCGACTACTTCTGCTTTCCATTCGTCTTTGATGTCTAAACCAAGTTGTTCAGCTGCTTTCTTGTTAATCTCGAATTTTAAGTTTTTAGGATAAGCCACTGGAATATCTGCTGGTTTTGCACCATCTTTTAAGATTTTTACTGCCATTTCACCAGCTTCATAACCAATATCTGAATACGCAAAGCCGAAAGCTCCTAGACCGCCTCGTTTAACAGAGTCTAATTCTCCAACCATTACTGGAATTTTCTTATCAGTTGCCACATCCAATACTGATTCAAGTGCTGTTACAACTGTGTTATCCGTAATGATATAGATTGAATCTACTTTTCCTACTAATGATTCAGTTGCCTGTTTTACTTCTGCTGATGTTGAAACAGATGCTTCTACAATTGTCACACCTAATTTTTTTGCTTCTGCTTTTACCATATCCACTTGTACACGTGAGTTTTGCTCTCCTGAGTTGAAAACCATACCTATTTTTTCAGCTTTTAGTTCTTCTGCTAAAAACTTCACCGTACTTGGAATAGCTTCTGGATGTGTATCAAGTGTACCTGTTACATTTCCACCTGGAGCTTCCATTGATTTTACAAGCTCTGCTCCTACTGCATCTGTTACAGATGTGAAAAGAACCGGAATATCCGATGTTGCAGCTGCAACTGCTTGAGCACTTGGCGTTGCGTTAGCGAATATTAAATCGACACCTTCACCAACTAAATTATTTGCTGCCGTTGTATTAATACTTGGATCCCCTTGTGCGTTTTCAATTTTGAATTCTACTTTAAGACCACTATCTTCAATTGCCTTTTTGAATCCTTCAGTAGCTTCATTTAAAGATGGATGTTCAACATATTGAGAAATCCCAATTTTATATGTTTTCTCATCTGATTTTTTAGATCCTGAATCGCCTGATCCCGCAGAGTCAGGTTTATCTTTGCTTCCACACGCCGCTAATACTAGCATTGCTGCAAATATCAAAAATGCTAACTTCTTGTAACCTTTCTTCATTTGAATTCCCCCTATTTGAATCGTAATCATTTCTATTGAACTAATGTGATTATAATTAGTGTTATATTACAGGGCTAAAAGCCAATCGTCAACAACATTATGAATCTTTCGACAATTCAAAATATAGTACTTTTGTCGCTTTAACGCGTTGAACGGCTGAACATCAACGTTTTAGTGTAACTCACTTAATTGTGAACATTTGGTGAACTTTTATAAAATGCTATCAGCTATTCATATAAATTCTCAATCTCAGTAAACCAAAAACATTCCTTTTCCATACACTTAGCATCAATTCTTTCTAATTCTTCTTTTAGCCAATTAATCACAGATTCTGGTATATCATTATCAATAAAGGCATCCTCACTATTCACCTCTATTGCCTTATCAATCATTTTTGAATATACTAATAAACATTCTGCAAATTGATTTAAAGAAGAATTAATAAATACCTCTTTATAATCATCACTATTATGAAGAAACACTACATTTTCTTGTTTCTCAATTATACATATCGGATCCCCGGAACCAGTCGATCCCAAAAACCAATATTTTTGAAACTCTTCTGGCATATTAAATACATTTGTAATTGGCCTTATCTGAAAAATCTGTACTCATTAAATCTTGGTAATTAAATTTAATTAGCGGGCCATCTTTGTTAACATCCCATTTATCATTAAATTCCTCTGGTAGTATCATCTTCTCACCTTCCTGAATTTTTTATAAAAGTTTCTAATCTAGTTGCAATTTCATTATCTATTCCAGTAATTCCCCAATCCTTTTCTACATTATGAATACCACCATATCCTGGATGCAAACTTTTTGGTAAAGCTACAGCTTGACCACCTTCTCCTATATGGTGATGTCTCATTGGATCTTTTAAATACTCCTTGTACTGAGGAAAATGTTTTATAAATTGTTCATCAACACTTTGAACTCGACCTCTCTTTATCAAAGCCGTATTTTCTGCACTCCAAAACTCCGGATTACTTTTAAGTAATGTATTGAAGAACTTTTTTGCATTTCTCTCCCATCCTGCAGCATTAGTTCCTGAGTTAGATTTCCCTTTAAAGTTCATTTCAACTATAAGTCTAGGATCAACTAAATACTCTTCATCATACTTTGTGAGTTCTCTACCTCTATATCCTCTAACCTTATCGTATTTGCCATCATTACTCCATTTAGGAACAGTAGAGATTTCTTCCTTATTACCCGTACCCTTAATACCACCACTAAAATGAGCATCTTTCCGAACTGTTGCTTGTTGGATCGCGTCTTTTACTTTACCTTCGTAATTCGTTCCTTGTTTCGCTATTGTTCCATTGCTTGTGACGTATGACTTCGCTGTTACATTGTCTATGGAACGAGCGGTTGCTAAGGTGCCTGATTGTACGTGTTGATTTAATAGTATACTGTCTGCTGGATATTTATAGATATAGTGTAGCTGTTGGAGTCTGCTTTTTCCAAATGTTTTTGCTTTCTGGGTTAGTGTTTTGACCGTGCTGTATGTACATTGATTAAATAATTTTGCATTTTCAATTTCTATGTGAAAATACAAAAAAGCACTTGATTGCCACTAGTCGACAATCAAGTGCTTTAAGTTCATATGTTTTCTAAAATTTCAAGTCACTAGTCACTTTAAGTTTGTGCATACAATCATTTGATACTGATAATATCATATCTTTTGTATTTCATGACAAATAGTACATTTAAACTAACGAACTTGTACAAGCTACTTATATTGTACAGTACCAATAAATTTAATTTCTATATTTTCGGATCCATCTTCACTTTTCGCTTCATTGTATTTAAAATCATAGAGTACAATAACAGAATTAATACTGTATACTAAATTATCACCATTTATTAACTCTTTTACTTTGGGGATAATTAGTTCACTGTAAGAAAAATCTTTTAAAATATCGTCTACACTATTTTTAGGATCTTCATAAAAACAAATTTCAATGTTATCTTCATCATAATAACCAAATTCAAAGTTTTTCCCAAACTTTGAGTCTATTGAATCTCCATCTTCCGTATATTCTATATCAACATACTCTTCAAGGTTCTCAAATGATTTAGAAACTCCAAACCACACCGAAACCATTCCACTATATTCCATATTATCACTCCTCATTTTTTAGAGTACCTGGTAATCCATCTACTCCGCCCTTATATCTATAATGAGACCACATCTGTAACCTTCTTACAAATGTATCATAATCAAGTGATGTGTCTATTATCTCTAATATCTCATTATGCGCTCGCTTAGAACCCGGCGCACGATGATGTTTTCCTGGTGGATTAATAAACTCAACATCTTTTGTTGGTGTTCTCAATTCTTGAATTTCTTTAGCACTTATCCCCCATCTTTTAAAGGTAGGTGCCCTTGCAATCATTAACCATTCATGTAATTTCCCAGGCGATCTTAATCTTGAAGAAATTACTTTTTTCACTTCAGGATTAGCCCACGCTATCTCTAATTCATCTAAAGTTATATTGTCAAACCACCTAATAAATTCACCATCTCTTACACTAGGAATATCTTTTGGACTATAAATATTAGTACGAGATGTAACTTTAACAAAATTATTTTGAATAACTTCCGATTTCCTTTGATTTGGAGTTTGCCTTTTTACTGTAGCTTCACCCGTACCCTTAATACCACCACTAAAATGAGCATCTTTCCGAACTGTTGCTTGTTGGATCGTGTCTTTTACTTTACCTTCGTAATTAGTTCCTAGTTTCGCTATTGTTCCATTGCTTGTGACGTATGATTTGGCCGTTACATTGTCTACGGAACGAGCGGTTGTTAAAGTGCCTGATTGTACGTGTTTATTCAATAGTATACTGTCTGCTGGATATTTATAGATATAGTGTAGCTGTTGGAGTCTGCTTTTTCCAAATGTTTTTGCTTGCTGGGTTAGTGTTTTGACCGTGCGGCTTGAGTTAACAACGGCCCGTCCTCCTGTCGCCAGTGCACTAGGTAGGACCGCGGTAAGGCCGCGGAAATATCGCTCAGAGGTGCCTAGTTCCCGCTCAGTAATGAGATCTTTTCCGCTGACTGCACTTCCTACTTCGTAAGTTGCCAATAGGCCTCCAGCAATGATGCCTGCAGGCGGGCAGATAATACCAAGACCAATGGTTACGACTGCGCCGATAATGCCTACCCAAAATTCTATTTTGTATTGATCGTCTTCTATACTAGTATACTCGAAAGCTCGCGTATGTAAGGCGGCTTGTCGATAATCTTCGGAAGAAATTTTTTCTTCTGGATTGCTGAGTTTCCATTGCTCATATTCACTTTGGAGCTGTTCGGCGTAAGCCGTATCTTCGTTAAATAAATCATCGATTGTCACATAGGCCTTTTCTCCTTTGTCGCTATTAAACAAACCTTTTTCCCGGACGCCTATACGATTTGTTGTGTTGAATTGAGTAATAGTAAGATCTCGCATTGTTTTTACATAGTGATCAATATTATTGTGAAACGGTTCGTCAATTGTTGTTTTTACTGTGTCTCCTACTTTATCTGAATAGTGTCTCATGATTGCATATTTTTCTTGAAGTTGTTTCCCATCACCGCTAAATTCTGCCGGATGGAATGAGATGACACCATCTGAGTCATGGCTAGAAATGTTACTTTTTGCTTTGTTTAAAATTGAATCAGCTTTGTTGAAATGTAATGCAATACCCGGCCATGTAATCAGCTCATGTATTGCTTTCGACATACTCTTCCATTTTCCCTGCTCAAAATGTACATCCACTTGATTACACCTCCAAACGACTAATAATCTCACGTGCAACTGTTTCATCAGCTTCTAACATGCTCTCTAAAATTTCGTTTACAACTGTAAAAGCTCGAAAATAATGGTCTTGAAGCTCCAAAAAGCGATTATTGGCATCCTCATAGCTTTCCATCGTTTCTGTAGCTTCTCCTTGCTTATAAAAGTGAGTGCCATTTAATGTATTGACCGTGGGTGAAAGTTCGCTTTGAAGTTGCGTACCAATATCCTGTATAAAGCGCATGATATCGACCATTTCATCAACTGATAATTTAATTTCAATGCTACTCATACCAGGGGCACCTCCTTATATGGGAGTTTGAACATGTCATAAATTTTTTTTACTAGAAAATACTGGCTAACATGATAAGGTTGCTCATTTGGTACATCTATTGCATAAAGTTGAGACTTCTTTTCGAAGAATAGCCATTGCTCATATTGATCTCGTGCTACTTTTCCATCTTCAAGCGCAAAATACTCTATGTTGAGAAAATCTGATACTTCCATCGCTTCAAGTTGCTGCTTTTCTTCTTCTGCTAGATTTTTTTTCAAAAAAGTCTTTTCACCTTCTAATGGTTCACGGCGAAATAAGGGTTGCTCTTGATGAAGCCGAATAAGAAATGCTGCTTGATCAAAGACAAGTAACTGATATTGCCCTAAATCGTCTTCACGGATTGCAATTATTTGCTGTTCTTTCGTAAAACTAAACATCATATTATTGATACGGATATAGCTCTCACTCTTCGCATAATTTTCAAGCAATTGAATTGTTAGAAAACCTACTTTAGTAAGATGTCCCTGTGCATCAAGAAGCTGCTTTTCTATTAATGATGCTTTAGCAGCCTCGAATTGTTCAGTTCCTTTAAGCAGTAAACTTTTTTTATCTGGTAATCCAAATAAAAGTTGGGTTTTACAACCATTCACAAGTGTATAAAGTTCTTCTGCTTTGTATTGGAGGATACTTGTTGTCATAAACTTTTCACCTCTTGAACAATTGATTCGTTTTGAAAGCTACTTATAGATTTTTCTAGTTTTTCTAATGCTTTCACATGCTCTTTAGAGGCATCTTTCATCGATTGATGGTATTGAAGAATAAGCTCCATATAAGTTAAAAACTGATCTCGTGTTTTTCCTGACCATTGTGCGCCATTAACATATTGAATCAAACTTTCTGCACTGCTATATGCATCATTCAAAGAGGATTTAATTTTCTGGGCTTGGTCAATGGCTTGTTTTAACTGCTGACCATCGATTTTAACATCCTTCATCCGCTATCCCTCCCTTTCTTCCCTTTCTTCCCTTTCTTTCCTTTCTTCCTCTTGCACAAGACGATCATAGTAAAGGTATTGCTCATATGCACGGTTTTTTGCTTCTGAGAGATGTTCAGCTTGTTTTTTTAGTGACATCCACTGCTCATTTAGCTTGCGATCCAGCTCTACTCTTTTATCGAGAAATTCAATGGAAGGAACTTTTTCTCCATCTAAAACTGGTGCATTTCCTTGATAATTAAAGCTACAATCTTCAAATTCTTTAATAACTTTTTGTAAAGATTCTAGCTGATTCCCTAAACTTCCATAAAGTGACTGATATTCTGCACGCTTTTTTTCATATTTAGAACTCGAAAATAAATTTCCAAAAATGCTAAACATCACACATTCACCTCGATTTCTTTTCCTATAACCACTTTCACTTTCTGAACTTTACCAGAACGTACTAAATAGCTTTCGTATGGCAACAGCTCTTTTTCTTTATAAGGTCGCTGTACATCCATCAAATTTTGGTCGTTTAAACGAATTGTCAATAAGGCTGTTTTCTGTTTTTTTACAGCTACTGAAACATCATCATAGCCTCTTGCCATCTGAGGTAATACACCAAGGATAAAGTGAATACCATACAAGGCACCTTTATCTAGCAGTTTGGCTAAAGTTGCCTGTGTCGTGGTAGATAGGCCTTCATTAATCGTTGCTAAATCAGTAAACAATATGATAATTGGATTTAATGATTGAACATATTCAAATAACGTTCCACTACCTGTTGATTGTTGGTGTTCAAAATCTTCCTGACGACCTTTGAGAACATCTTGTAATTGATCAATTAAATCGGTCACTTCAGATAATTGCTGTACATACTGTCCGCCAAACTTTTGCAAATGTAAGTATGGCGCTGCAACCTGGTCAATCATTACAAGTTGCCATTGTGGGTATTGTTCAATACCACTTAAAATTGCTTCAAACGCTTGTGTAAATTGCTTAATAGTCTCACCCATAATGAGTATGTTTTTATCTTCACGCCAATCAAATGAAACGGCTTGCACTTCTTCAACATCCACCGCAAATGGTAATAATTTTTGGTTGAATGCTTGTTCAACAGTTGATAGCTTATTAAAGAATCCTTGCGAAACGGTTTCAGGTACCATTGGAATCGATTGAGGCCATGGACCTTCCCAATTTTCACGGAGTGATAATACATTTTGACGTACTTGCTCTGCGACTTGTATATCATCATCCCCATCAGCAGGTAATGCAATTTGCATTAAGGACGGCTGTTCTAGTTTGATGAGCGCACGTCCTGGCATTTCTTCAATATCGATATCTGATTTACCGATAATATTTCTTGTTTCACTTTTATCAATCATATATAACGATATTTGAGTCTTTATATTTACTAGAATGGCTGATCTAATTGCAAACTGACGACTGCCTGTTAAAGCAAGATAAATTCCTACGCTCGCGCCTTCTCTCGCTAGTTGAGTAAATAATTGATCAAAGGCTTCTTTAGCTGGCAGATCTTGTACAGCATCTACCATATCGAGAAAGACTACTATTTCTGGTACTTTCTCTTTCGTTACTTCACGATACATCATGAGCGTTGTGACACCATATTCACTAAGAAGCTGCTTTCTTTCTTTTAACAATTGATGCATTCGTTTTATCCACTTTTGAAGCTTCATTTCTTCATCAATTCTTATTAAATCTGCCACTTGAGGCAATTGACGAATTGGTAGCAAACCATTCGTCCCAAAATCTAATAAATAATAATGAACTTGTTCTGGCGTATAACGTTCTGCTATCTCCAATGCTAGTGTTTGTAATAATGTTGATTTACCAAAACCAGGACTTGAGAAAATAGCGATATGACCATTTTTGGTGAAATCAATCGTCAGTGGTTCTTGCTCTTGCAAGTGAGGTAAATCAAGTAATCCGATTGTCGCTCGTAATGTATTTGCATGTGAAACTTGTTCTTTTGCATACTTCTCTAACGCATATCTACTAATACGTTCTTCTAAAGGCGGTAGCCAGGGTCTTGGCAATGATGCAATGCATTGTGACTGTACTAAATCATCAATTTCTTGTATTACTGCCTCGAGTTCAGTTTCTTGCTGCTTTGGTGTTGAGCGTTTATCAAGGCCACTTAAATCCTCAGTTAATATGGATAATTGACCGATTTCATTAATTTCATAGATTGTTAAATCATCGACTTCATCCTCAGGTTGGTCCGCTTTATAAGAGGCACCACTCCAAGCACTTTGGAATAATTCATAAATTTCATTATGCCCCACTTGCAGATATGCACGTCCTGGTAAAGTAATATCTGCAGCATCCTTCGTTTTTAAAATTTCATTTGAGTCACTTTCATTTTGAACTTTTAATGCCAACTTGAATTTCGAGTTAGACCAAATTTGGTCATCTACTACACCACTCGGCTTTTGAGTAGCCAATATGAGGTGGATACCTAATGAACGTCCAATACGAGCGGTTGAAACTAGTTCTTTCATAAACTCAGGCTGTTCCGATTTAAGTTCGGCAAATTCATCTGAAATAATAAATAGTTCTGGCATTGGCTCTTGTACCTTTTTTGATGCATAAAGTTTTTGATATTGATGAATATGATTAACTTCATGGTCATTAAAAATGCGTTGCCTTTTTTGAAGCTCTGCCTTAATAGAAGCTAATGCACGCATCGATTGAGCACCATCTAGGTTCGTTATTACGCCTAGAACATGTGGTAACTGTTTAAATAAATTGGCCATACCGCCACCCTTATAGTCAATTAATAAGAATCCGATATCATAGGGATGGAAATTGGTAGCTAATGATAAAATGTAAGACTGTATTATCTCGGATTTCCCCGAGCCTGTTGTTCCTGCTATTAAACCATGTGGACCATGTGCTTTTTCGTGCAAGTTCAAATAAACAAGATCATCCTTACCGCGTAAACCAAGCGGTACAGATAAGCTTTTATATGGAGCATTTTGTTGCCAACGTCGCAATATACTGAGTTCTGCTACAGATGATGCTTTATACATTTCTAAATACGTAACACTTTCTGGAATTCTATTTTTTAAATTTTGTACATGTTCATAACTCGCCACTCTTCTAGCCATTTCTTCAAGTATTGTTAAAGAAGGTAAACGATCTAATTGGAACGTTTTTCGAATAAGTTCACCGTTCTGTATAAATAGCTCACCTTGCTTTGAGTCTTTTATATCGATAACTGTTTGTACATGCTCTGGAAGTGACTGCAAAACATCCTGTACATAAATAACTGATAATCCAAGTAATTTAGTGTCCTCATTCAAAAATTCCATGATGGCATGATCCATTATGATTTTTTCATCAGTTATTACTAACACTAGCTGAGGAATAAAGACCTTTGCTTCCTTTGCAGCATTATTTGTAATGAACTGCTTGCGTTCCTTTACATACTGATAAAGGGAATTTAATACTTGGTCACGTGAACGTTCATGATAGACAAAAGCACGCACATTAACATCGCGAAGGTTTGCATGCGGTAACCAACGCATCCATTGCCAATAATGCTTCTCTTCTTCGGGGAACACTGTGATAAATTGAACTTCGTGATAACTATGAAAGAATGCTAATTGAGCAATGGTCATTTGTAACTGCTCCAAAACAAGAGACCTCTTCCCAATATAACCAATAGCGCCTTGCATTAAATCTACGGTAATAGGTGCTCTTTCAAGTTCATTAAACTGTTGCTCTAGCTCTATCGCCTTCTCCATCAGTTCATCTTCTTCTAAGGTAAATTCCTCTGTATTCAATTTTATCTGGAAACTAGAATCTACTGTCCCTATACCAATTCGATAGGATAGAAAATCATGATGAAAAGGTGTCTTTTCATACATTCTGGCAGATCTTTTGGTAAGCATTTGTGTAATTTTCGATACCGATGGGAAATGATACGCCAATGCCTGATTCTGCTTAACATATACTTCATGCAATTCCTTTGTTTTTTGTTTTAAATATATATTGAATTTTTCCTCGCGTTCTTTCATACCTTGCTTATATTTTTTTACATTTCTTACATAAGACAAAATGGCATAAATGATTGTAACAATTGTCATTGATAGCATTACTACGATGTAAATCCCAGTAGGACGGAAAAATGAAACGAGAATTAATACTGCAATCATCACAATTGGTGGTACAATAACTCTTCCAAGTTGTTCACTTGGCTTTGCCGGTTTATGGGGTGGTGTTGCAATTATTTTATCTTCAGTCGGCTCACGGTAAATGACGCGCGGTGAGCGTTGATAACGATTAAATTCTTCTTCCCTATGTTGTTCAAATAGTTGTGTTTGCTTCGTTTGCATCAACTCATGACCACTAATAATAACGATTTCGCTATTTCTAACAGTGAATAGCACCCCGTCTATAAAGAGTAAATCGCCCTCTAAAAAAGGCTGTGAATATTCGATTCTTTGACCGTTTAAAAAAACCGCCCCATGTATTACTGTACATTCGTAACTAACTGTATTTTGAGGCTTAGTAAAAATGGCTGCATGGTCTGAATCTAGTAGCTGTATCGTATCTAATGGGCTCGGACCAATTGTCCAAGTTGATAATCCAACTAAATCATAGATATGCTCATTCGAACTTTGTAAATAATATTTAAATTGACCACTTTGTAATTTTTCTCCTTGTCGCAATTCTTGATTATTAAGGATAATCACCTCACCATTCCACCTATGGGCCAACGTTTCACGACAATTTGAAAAAACGAACGTATGAGTTTGATCCATTCCTATTGTGATAGATTGAGAGGAGCCTCGCTTTACTTGGCTTTTTCGTAATGTATCTTCGTTGTGTACATATAATGTCAGTTGCTGCATCACATTCCCCCCTATTCATTTGTACTGTTTTCATCGTCTAACAAAAGACCATTTTCTTCTTGTAGAGTCTTGAGGCTGTTTTCCAATTCCTTTATTTTCTGCTCTCTTTCTTTACTATCAAGTGATGAATCTGACTGCAACTTCTTTATATAATTTGCTGTACTATAAATTTTGAGTTGATCGTTATTTATTAATTTTGCAATTTCGAGACCTTGTTCATACTCCCCTCTTCCGCAATAAATCCAAAAAGCTAAATATCGTTGGTCACTTTTTTGGCTTACATTATTCAAAATTGTATCCTGTTGCGTTTTCTCAAAATTGTCCGATTTAATATAAGAAGTCGCCAAAATATGCTGCATCTCTATCGGCAATTCATCAGGCTCATGCTTTCTTAAATCAGTAATAACCTCATTAAAATCATCTCTTATAAAAGCTGCATTTGTTTCTATATAAAGTTCTTGCGTAGGTATTTTAAGAAAATAGGCGTAGATTAAAAACCCTAATAATAGTATTGATCCAACCCCAAATACTATAGCGCTAGTTTTCAACATTCTAAATTTCTTAACTGATACACTTTCATAATTTTTAGAATTATTTTTAGCTTCTTCTACATAATACTTTTCTAGTAATGTAGTAAGTTGCTTAATAGAGGTTGTCTCATGCACCGCTTTCTCAAAAGCTGTAGTATTTGCTTTTGCTAATGCCCCATGTATTAAGTCATTGAAATTATATTCTTTTGAAAAAGTAGAAATTACAAGTGCTTGATATGACAAGAGAAATTCATCTTCTGATAATTCCATCGGTGACAGAACATGTTGAATGCCACGGTATACACCGAAAGGAATTAAATTACGATCAAAGACAAGATTATTTGGATGAAATACAATCGTTGCTCTTGTTCCTAAAGTTTCGGAAAATCGGCCACAATTAGCTAAGAGACGCAGCTGCTCTTTCCTTTTCAAATTTTTAATTTCTTTAAAAACTGTTAATCGCTTTGATACTTCAAATGATAAGTGTAATAATTCACCTTCACTTGATACTTGTGCTGGAACAAAATAATGTAAATCATTTTGGAAAAGTAATAATTGTTGTTTTGTTTTTAAATTGGTTTTAGATTGTTCGATTGACGTATGCCACTGATTTTCTTGTATTTCAAATTCTAATTTAAATTCATTTAATTCTAAAAAAATTTTTTCCATTGTCAATATCCCCTTTTGGACACATCATCTGTCAATCATGTACAAATAAAATCTCTCCATTAGCTATGTGGAAATCACTAAACCGATCGTCGTCCATCAGCGTTACCTTTTTTAAGGAAAGGGATATGACATAACGATTGCATGTATGCTGTGGTAATATGAGATCTCTTTGTAATTCAAGCAATAGTTGTTTAACAGTTATCTGTTTGGGAATTGCAAGATCATATGTATGACCTCCCCATTCCGTAAAATCGACCGATACACGTATATGTGTTTTACTCATCGTCTTCACCTACTTTAATACGTCTCAATAGTCGCCAAAGGAATAATGTCATTACTACTAAAACTATTGTTATAAAGCTCATTTTCAACCATTGATTTTGATCATTCTTTTCTTGTTCGCTCTCTTTTGTTGTTACGATTGATATAGTCATATCAGACTGAAAAAGTTTTTTTATGATCGGCTCAGGTTCCCCATCACTTTTTGTCTCATCATTTTCTCGGAACAGAGCAGCTTGTAAATTTGAAAACTCCTTCTCTGCTTGTTGCTGATTCTCGCGAATTTGTCTAGCAATCTCTTCATTGAATACTTCTTGCATTATATGAGAATCTTTTTTTTCTTTCTTCCCCGTCTGATCCTCTTCAATACGATCCAACTCTATTTGCAATTGACCATTCGAAGCATCCACTACTGAAAAATGAAGCAGGTAAAATGGAATAGTTAAAAGCCCGACTTTAAGCCCCTTCTGAATGCTGTTCATCTGTCTGCACCTCTTTATTTTGCAAGAATGAAAAAACGAATAGATTTGCAACAAGCGCTATTAGGCAAATAATGACTAAAAGGATAAATAATGTTGAACCTTGAACTTCATGATTCAACACACTTGAAATCAGTCGTTCTGCATAATGTAGTGGTGAGACAGGTCGAATTTCTTCTAATACTGATGATCGTTTAAAGTCATAACCAAGTGCTTCTGTAAAGAATAAATATATACTTAAAAAAACTAATAATAAGAACATACCTACAATTTTCAATTGTCTTAGTAAGTACATAGAAATAAGAACCATTCCTAATAAAAGAAGCGTTGTCATCGATATCCATAGTGAAAATTCTACATTTATCTCTTTATGAACATTGAAGGAAACAATACCTACTAGAAGCCCTTCGATTATCCCAATCACTGCTGCAATAATTGTTATAGGTAAATTAGTTTGTATTATGCCCCCTTGTTCATCAAAGTCATTTTTAATAAACTGTAATTTTTTAAAGTTTGATAACACATACCCTGTAAATAAAGCGATAAAAGATGCTATCACTAGTAAATAATATGTTGTCCTTGTATCCTTTCGATCACTAATGGATTTTTTATTTAAATCAATTGGATTGGATAAAAAGCTATACAAGTCTTCATTCGGTGCATTTCCTACTCGACTATTTGCTAATACATTCGTAAAATTCTTTGCATACTCGTTATTCGAAGCCACCTGGGACGTCATATTTGAAGCTAATTGGTTTGCTTTTTGAATTACTTGCTGACCACCACTTTTTACTTCGTTTGCTTTTTGTTGAATGCCATCAAAAGTGTCATAAACAGAACTTGCTTTTTGAACTGCGACATTTGCTTCATTCGAAATTGATTCACTCGAAGCTAAAATTGAACTAAAATCTTTTTGTACCGAAAACATGACTGTTTTCTCTTTTTTGTATTGTGAGTCTATTTTTTGTTGTTCTTTGATTAATTGCACACTATTATCGCGCCATTGCTGAACAATTGGTAATAGCTCTTGAATATCTTTGTTTAGTTGCTCCGCTTTCATATGTGTTGAAAGAATTTTTTGTTGTAGCGGTTTGGTATTTTCTATAGCATCATCAACCAACAATTGAAAGGAATCATATTTTTCCCTAACAGTATCTAGTTCAGTAGCCATAGTTACTGTCATTTGATCTATAATACTTTTAGCTGTAATATCCTTTAGCAGTTGTCCAAAATCCTTACTAGTCAATAAAAAATACATAGATTTGTCGTTTTGAAGAGCTAACTGTGTAAATGAAGAATGCTGTAATGATTGAATACTTTCATCAGAACTAATATCATAGCCAAAGTAGCTTTCCATTATTGCCTGAAGTTTTTGATATTGCCATAAGGATAAGACAGTTGCATCTTGTAATAATGAAACATCTGCTAAAGATATACTCACTTGATGAGAGATCTTATACTGATTGATAACTTTCTCTATTATTTCGGGTTCTGGTGGATCTGTTGGGTCTGGATCTGTCGGGTCTGGATCTGTTGGGTCTGGATCTGTCGGGTCTGGATCTGTTGGGTCTGGATCTGTTGGGTCTAGTTTTGTTGGGTCTGGTTTTGTTGGGTCTGGATCTGGTGGTTCTGTTGGGTCTGGATCTGGTGTTTCTGGTGGATCTATCGGTTCTGGATCTGGTTTTTCTGGTGGATCTATCGGTTCTGGATCTGGTTTTTCTGGTGGATCTGTTCCTAGTTCCTGCTCTATTTGTTCTAATGTCCATCTCCACTTTACTGGTTCAAATATATCAATAGGTGCATTTATATCAGTTAACTTCACTTGTACATTAACCATTAATTCACCTTCATCATACGAAGGTAATTGAATTTCTCCATGCGAGCTAACCGTTTGTACTTCTCCGTTTGGTAAAGTAAGCGTGATTTGCTGCGCTTCAAAGTAAGGAGGTAACTGTAATGAAAAATATTGCTGCCCTTCTTTTTGACTAGGGACTGTCATAACATCTTGAAAGGTCGTACCGTTTTTATAAAGTCCTTCTTTTATTTGTTTTATTTGAGCATTTATCGGTAAGCCATTGTTCTGAATATTTCCTATCAACTGAAATTCGTCTTTATATTGCTTAGCTGCAGTCATAATGTTTACTAGTTTTTCCTTCGTTCTACTAGAAAGCTTAGATTCATTGACTTCTGCCACATCTAATGTAGGTAAACTGTAAATTATTTGTTCAATATGTTGCTGAAACAATAGTTTTGGTGCTGTGTAAATCAAGTTTAGTTGGTCCTGATTATCTGTTACAACTTGATTTAAAGACTTATCTACTTGGTTACTTACTACTTTTTTGAGCTGATTTTGAATGTAGTCATTTAGCGCTTGTTGGTCTAACCCTACTTCCTCTTTTACCCCAACAAGTTGTTGCTGTAATTGTTCTGTTACTTCTTGGATACTATCTTCAGTATCTTCACTTGAAATAGCAGAGGTAATTGCTTGCTGATTTGTCACAAGCCCATCAAATTGATTATGTACATCAGGTGAAGTTAGCTGTTGATTATGTTGCGACAAGTTATCTGTTAAATTTTGTATACCACTTTGATTCACTTCACTTTGATTGTTTAAATCGTTAAAGTTTGACACTATACTTTTATATTGAGGTGCATCACTGGCTACATTTTTATAGAAGTCTTTTAAACCGGTATTCAGTCCCTTAAAAGCTGATTTTGTGTAATCCGTTGATTCACTAATCGACCCAAAGGCATTTGTGTACGTTTTTAATGGATCTTGTAACTGTTTTGTATAGTTATTTTTTAACTCGCCTTCTCTATTGACAATATTTTGTACATTTTTTTTGGCGTCATTTAAATTTGCAATAACGCTTGCAAAATATACATCAATTACTTTTTCATTAAATGAATTTAATACCTCATTTGAAATTTTCTCTGCCTTAGCTTTCGTCAATTCATTTTCAGATTCATTTAGCTGATACATCAACTTGACCTTCTCTGGGTTTTGACTTTCTATAGATAGCGCTTTTTGAGAAAAGTCGTTTGGAATAATGATCATCATATTATATTCTTTAGTTTGTAGACCTCCATCAGCTATTCCTCTACTAACAACACTCCAATTATGTTCTTTACTCCGCTCTATATTTTTGATAAATGCTTTCCCAAAGTTATAGTCTTTTTCGTTTAAAGTTGCGCCTTTATCTTCGTTGACAATTGCAATATCCATTTTTACTTCTGCTGTGTCACTCTTCTCTTCTTGCATTGACCAAAATGGTAAATAAGCGATAACCGCTGCTAATATAAGAGCAAGTACTACAAACAGTGGTAATTTATATTTTTTTTGTTCCATCACACTCACCCCTCATCATCAATACAAAGGAATACTTCCAATGATATTCTCTCGAGAAAACAAGTCAGGACCGTTGAAGTCATCAACGGTCCTGTACTATGTTGGAAAACAATAAAGTAGCAAAACCTACTTTTGAGACAGCCTCTATACATTTCATCCATCCATATACGACTGTCCATTATATACCTATTAAGTTAATCCAAAACTACGAGAAAGCTCTTCATCGTGTGATGTAACTGCATCAGCAGTACTATTCAATTGTCTTTGAATATCACGCATTAATTCAGCAAAGTTTTCTACTTTTGGTTTTAATTGCTGGAATTGTACATCAAACTGTTCAAATGTTTTACCTTCCCACTCAGCTCTTAACTGCTCTTGCAGATTAGATAGATCATTTAATATTGAATTTATTTGTTCCCCACTATTACCATAACGGGTAGCTTTACTTTTCAATTCCTCAGGGGTCATACGAATTTGTGCCATATTGCCATCTCCTTTGTTTTGAATTAGTTTCTCTTCATTAGCAAACAGTACTTTAAAAGCACAGTTCTTATCTTAATTCTATTAAATCCATTTATTACCGGTCAACATAAATTATTTTGATATAATTTAAAAATTAATAGTTAATTTATATATTTTCAACAGCAAACTATAGATATATATACTGATTAAGGTGATTTATAATAATTATTCTAAAAGAGGTTCTTTTTTCCTGTTTTTTCAAAATGCATTTTTTTCAAATTTTTAAAATATACGTTTTCAAGAATCTTTATATCCTATACAGTTCATTTATCTTACTAGTTCCCGCATTATTATTTCACTAAAACATTCTTTATAGGAATTAAATACCATATACATATTTTCAAATCATTTCCAATTAATCATTTTTAAAAATCTATCAAATTATAGCTTTAAACGCCACAAAAGTTATTTCGATATATTTTATTTTCCCTATTTATCTGAGGGGGTTCAACCTTTTTACAATTTATTTAAACTCTAGTTCTAATTTAGGTTATTAAAGTTTCACTCTTGTTCTGTCTAAAAGCGTTTCAAACAATCGATTTTAGACACTATTAATAGGTTTTTTTATACATGTACAAATCAAATTGACTATGATATGCTATGATGCATGCTTTTTATTACGTGGTTCGAAACCATCCCACGAAAAAAAACTAGGGGGAAATGAATAATGAAAGTAAAATCTTTGGCTACTAGCGGAATTATCGCAGCGCTTTATATAGCTGTGTCTATGCTAATTGCCCCACTCGCATTCGGTGCTATACAGTTCCGTATTGCTGAAATGTTCAATCTTCTTGTTGTCTTCAACAAGAAATTCTTTGTAGGTATCGTGATTGGTGTATTTATAACAAATCTATTTTCACCACTTGGTATGTATGATTTAATCTTTGGCCTTGGTCAATCTGTCTTAGCCTTAAGCATCACAATCTTTGCGAAACGTTTTATTAAAGGACATGTTAAGCAAATGATTTTCGGTACACTTGTATTTACATTTACGATGTTCTTAATTGCCATCGAATTGAATCTCGCATTCCAGCTACCGTTTCTATATACTTGGCTAACAGTTGCTGTCGGTGAATTAGTTGTGATGGGGATCGGTATTCCGATTATGCTAGCACTGAACAAGCGTATTAACTTTAGTAAGCTAATTGAAGATTAATATTATAACCACCTAGCCGCAATTTTGTGGATGGGTGGTTTTTTGTTTTACACTCACAATAAATTTTGGCCAAAAAATAAGAGAGAGTCTCCAATTAAGACTCTCTCTTTGTTTTTATAATTGGTAATCCTTTACTTCATCACGCAATTTTGCCTTTAAGAATTTGCCGACTGATGTTTTTGGGATTTCTTTCAAAAAGACTACATGATCTGGTACCCACCACTTTGCAAATTGCCCTTCTAAATACGAAAGAAGCTCTTCCTTCGTTGCACTACTACCCTCTTTCAAAACAACACAAGCTAGTGGACGTTCTTGCCATTTTTCGTCTGGAACGGCGATTACAGCTGCTTCAAATACAGCCTCATGTGTCATGAGTGCATTTTCTAAATCTACAGATGAGATCCACTCTCCACCGCTCTTAATCAAATCTTTCGTACGGTCTGTAATTTTGAGATAACCCTCTGGTGTCATGACTGCAATATCACCTGTATATAGCCAACCATCTTTAAATGCTTCTTCCGTGCGGTCATCCTTATAATATTCATCTGCAATCCAAGGGCCTCGAACAGTTAGCTCGCCCATAGTCTTACCGTCCCAAGGAACTTCTCCGTTTTCGTTGACAACACGTGTTTCAACGAGAGTTGTCGTCAAGCCTTGTGTAGCACGAATATTAAGTTTCTCTTCTGCAGACCAATTTTCCATTTCTGTTGTGTACGTGGAAAGACTTACAATCGGCGTTGTTTCAGTCATACCGTAACCAACGATAAATGGTACTTTGTATTTTTCTTCAAAAGCACGGATTAGACCTTTTGGCGAAGCTGATCCACCACAAACAACGGCACGTAATGACGATAAATCGCGTGGATTTTGCTCTTGTTCCTTTAATACGCCAAGCCATATTGTCGGTACACCTGCCGTTAATGTTACTTTTTCTTGTTCGATTAAATCGAGTAAGAGCTGCGGGTTAAACATTGGCCCTGGTAATACTTGTGTTGTACCAAAATTCACTGCTGCAAATGGCATCCCCCATGCATTTACATGGAACATTGGTACGACTGGCATGGCTACATCGCTCTCGCGAATACCAAGTGAATCTGCTAAACCAAGTGCGATGCTGTGTAGTACTAAACTACGGTGCGTATATACGACACCTTTTGGGAAGCCTGTAGTGGCACTTGTGTAGCACATTCCAGCTGGCATATTTTCATCTAAATCATCAGGGAATTCATAGGAATCTGATGCCTCTTCTAACAGCTTTTCGTAAGAATGAACGTTTTCCAAGTTTGTTTCAGGTAAGTCTGTTCCATCTTGCATAACAACGAAATGTTTCACCGTTTTTAGTAAAGGTGCAGCTTGAGCAATTAATGGAAAAATATCGCTATCTACTAGTAAAATTTCATCTTCAGCATGATTGATAATATACACTATATGCTCTGGTGATAGGCGAATATTAATCATATGGAGTACAGCACCTGCACATGGCACACCGAAATACGCTTCTAAATGGCGATGATGATTCCACGCTAATGAGCCTACTTTAGTACCTTTTTTCATCCCCAACTTCGTTAATGCTTCAGATAATTTTCGTGTACGCTGCCCAAACTCTTTATAAGTAATACGGTGAATCATCGTCTCACTCGTTCTTGAAATGATTAATTTTTTCGGAAAATATCTCTCTGCACGTTTCACAAAATCAGTTAGTACTAATGGCGTTTGCATCATACTCATCCAACTCCCCTTAATTAAGTAATATGATTTTATTTATAAACAAATGCTTAAAAACCAAGATTCTTTGCAATAATCATTTTCATGGCTTCTGTACCTGCGTAAATAGATGCTACTGGGATGTCTAGGAGCTTTTAATACATTCTTCACTTAGAGTTCTATTATCCTTTGAATCGATAATGCCTAAAACGATTTCCTCATTTTTCATCTGGCAAGCCAATTTTATAGCACCAAAATGTCATGATTCTATTTAATACGAATAGAGTAGTCAAGTTCATAGATTATCTTCAAAAAACGTAAGTAGTCGAACTTTTCAAACAAATATACTTTACACAATTATACATGTAAGCGATATTATATACTATTAAAATGGGATGTTTTCGAGAAAAAATATTGATTAAGAGAGAATAACTTTAAATCTATCATCCCATTACAATATGCAGTTCTATCTATTAAAATACTTATCTCCACCAATAAAAAAGCCGTACCTTCAATTAAGAAGGTACAGCTCTATTAAATGCCTATTCATTAAGCAGTTTTAGTTTCTTTCTCTTGTAACTTTTTTAACATATCTGCTGTCATTGCATCTAAGTCGTATTTTGCTTTAAAGCCCCATTCCTCTTGTGCAGCACTTGCATCAATAGAATTTGGCCAACTATCTGCAATGGCCTGACGTACTGGGTCCACTTCATAAGCCATTTTAAAATTAGGGATATGTTTGCGGATTGAAGCTGCAATTTCTTCAGGTTCAAAACTCATAGCCGTTACATTGAACGCATTGCGATGTATCAATTTCGCAGGATCTGCTTCCATCAAATCTACAATAGCTTGCAACGCGTCTGGCATATACATCATATCCATGTATGAGCCCTGTGCGATATATGAAGTATACTTCCCTTCAGATATGGCTTTATAGTATATATCAACCGCATAATCTGTTGTACCGCCACCAGGAGGAGTTGCGTAAGAAATTAAACCTGGGAAACGTACTCCGCGAGTATCTACACCAAAGCGTTGGTAATAGTAATCACATAATAGTTCACCCGCTACTTTATTTACACCATACATGGTAGTGGGGCGTTGCAACGTATCTTGTGGCGTATTGTTTTTGGGCGTAGAAGGTCCAAATGCACCGATTGAACTCGGTGTGAAAAATTGCAGATTTTGTTCACGTGCAACTTCTAAAGCATTAACAAGTCCACCCATATTCAAATTCCAAGCAAATAACGGTTTATTTTCTGCTGTTGCCGATAATAATGCAGCCATGTGCATTAAAGTATCTGCTCCAAAACCTTTCGCTATATCATTCATGCGTCCAGCATCCATAACATCCAGTGTTTCAAAAGGTCCCTTTTGTGTAGCTGGTTTGCGAATATCTGTTGCTAAAACATTTTCCGTTCCATATGTTTCGCGCAGCTTAGATACTAACTCTGACCCTATTTGACCGCACGCACCGGTTATCATAATTTTTTTCATTTTAAAATCCTCCTCACCCAATAAACATTTGTACTTCCAGAAAGAGCATTCACCTAGAGATTACAAATGTATTTCTAGAAAACACAAATAACAACAAAAATACGTTGATTTATCAATGTTTTTAATAATTCGATTATACAATGTATATTTCTAAAACACAATAATCGTTTTTTCGCAAAGGACAGTTTGTTTACGATACAATTATTTTTTGTTTATTTTATAATAAACAAAAGGAGTGGGATCGATGCATTTATTTAAACTAACTATGATTTATTTGGTCGCCATCATCAGCTGTACATTCCTACTTATAATGGACTTACCTATAGTCGTAGTCTTTTCCTTACTATTTATGTATGTCTTCGCTCTCACAATGTTCCCATACTGCAACACTTTGTTTTGGTCTAACAACCTTAGCAAAATGGACCGCTTTATAACAAAGCATAAAACAAAACTCGCATTTGCTTACCCATACGCGGTTGCACATGAAAGCTTAACAGAGCAAAAGTTAAGCGTACAAAAAATACTAAGCAGTTATAAACAACAGGATTCACAACACAATTATCGCTCTTTGCTAGCTACTCTGGACAAAGATTTTGAAACTGCTTTAGTAGAAGCAAAGCAACTTCAAAAAGAACCTATTCGTAGCTACACTATCGCCCATATTGAAACTTTACTCGGCCACTTCGAGGTAGCAAGATCACTCATACCCAACCTAAAAAAGGAATGGATGCCACACGCAATTGAAAGTTTAATCGCCTATGAACAGCAAGATTTCCAGACATTCGAAAAAGAAGCACATGCAGCTACCACAAAAGTAAGAGGGATACAAAAACATTTTTTGTTTTATTCTTTTAAAGAAATGAAGGAAAAATTAGAGGCAAAATAAAAAACCACCCGGGGGAGGGTGGTTTTTTAAGGATGGAATTTTTACATTCCAATGGGGAGTTGGTATAGTATTGGGCATTTCGAGTGGGTTTTATACATTTTTTTAAAATTTAATTGTTTTAGTTGTGACTATCTCTTTAATTAATGTAAACTCCACTTTTTTCACATGACTTTTAAGATTTAAATCATTTAACTTTTCCCGTATATCTGTCAAATAACCTTACTTAGCTAATCCATGTATAAACTTATTTACTAAACAATACCGAGGACTCTGCGTTACTATTTATTTACTCATTTAACATTAACTACATAAGTATTTGCAACCAAATCATGCAGAGCTCGTTTTTGCGGGTGGAATGCGGCGATTAAGTAGCCAAGACAGAGTAGAAGTCCACTAAAGATTCGAGCAATATTTCGAATGATGCTACGGAAAATAGAGATTGTATCACCGTTCGTATCAACAATTTCTATGCCTAGCACTTTTTTTCCGACGGTCCCTCTCCATGGCGTTGCTGGTAGTCCGACAAAATATAATATGCCTACGATAATGAGAATCCAGCTATATAAAGGGTAAGTTGATAGATATAGTTCATCACCAAATATCATTTCCGATATGACACCTTTTGGAACTTTTAAAACGACACCAATTAATGCTATCGCCACCATAACGACAGCGCTATCAATAATTGTCCCTAAGAAACGGATCCAAAATCCTCCATAATCCACTGCCACTTTCCCCTTTCGCTTTTATTAACTCACGTACCCATCATTAGTGTATGATACACCGCTTCACATATTGAGCATTTGTTCTCCAGGATATAATACGTGAAATTCCAGTTTAATAAATTCATATCAAGAGTTTTTTTTATTAACCCCTATATTAACAATGATTTTATCATTGTTAATATGTTTTCTTTGATATGCATCTATCTTGATTTTATTATAAGAACTAAGTTACAATAACAGAACAAACGTTCTTATTTATAAGGAGAGATAAATATATGTTGAGGGATCGCGGAAATAAAAAATGGAGTACTTCTATCATGTTACCGGAACATGTAGCTTTGTTGAGAGAATGGCAAGCAAATAACGATGTCCCCAAACCTATAATTGATGAGCAAAAGTCTGAAGAGATAAATTTCATAATTCAAAACGCTTTAAATAATAAATTGAAACTTGAAGTCCAATACTATTCAAATAATTCTCTTAAGATCATTAAAGGTATTATTGATAAAATTGACTATTTAAACAAAAAAATTTCTATTGAATCCTCTTATGATGGGCTTTTATGTATAAAGTTCTTTGATATTATAGATGCAACTATTGAAGAATAAATTACTTCAAGCTCAAAATATATTGGTGAGACAAGAGCCCCTTATTTAAACTACAAATTCACTTCTTGATGGAAATAGAAAAGGCTTACTTAGCTGTTGATTAACATTAACAGTAAGTAAGCCTTTTTTACAAAATTAACCAAAAAAAGCGTCAACGATTACCCTTCTATAATAGATGAATATTATTTAAACTTTAACAATCGTAAGGCATTTAAAATAACAATTAATGCTGCACCCGTATCGCTTAATACCGCGATTTGCCTCTTCAAAAAAATTTCTATACTATTTTATTTGGAGTTCTTGGAAAACAAGAAAATCATACTAATAGTTATTAATGTGAAAGCGATTAGTGCTAAAAAAGGAATTGTAATAAAACCTAACCAATTAATATATTCAGAGCTACAGGGAACACCGCTCACACAAGGTTTGATTCCACCGAAGCCCGGAACTTTTTGCTCGAGGTAATGAAAAAACGAAATGAAACCACCAAGAATAGAAAGAGGTAATACAAACTTTTTCACAGAAATATCGCTTTGAAAAGTTCCGATTCCTAATATCACCACTAATGGATACATGAAAATGCGTTGGAACCAACAAAGATCACAAGGTATGAACCCTCTAATTTCACTAAAATAAAGGCTTCCTAATGTAGCAACAACGGATACAACCCAAGCAAAGTATAATACCCATACCTTCTTTTCACTTTTACTTTGAACTTTATTCATTTTTATCATCCTTAAGTTCACGATCAATTGCTTCTTTTATTGCCTCATAATCAAATGGGTCCTCCATTGCGACTCCATTGATGTTAACGGTAGGTGTTTGAGATACATGATGTTTTGTATACAAATCCTTATCTATATTTACTTGTTTCATTGTTATTTCTTGTTCAACATCTTGTTTTAGTTGTTCTAGGTTAATTGAAGGCATCTTATCTGCAAGTTCAAGTATTTTATCCGTAGTGATCCATAATCCATCATGGTTAGCTGCTGGTTGAGCATCAAACAAGGCTTTATGAAAATCCCAATAAACCTCGGGATCCTGTTTATAGACAGATTCTGCAGCCATCGCCCCTAAGATAGATTCGTTACCATGAAATAAGACATTCACATAAGAGAATTTAACATCTCCTGATAAGATATAATCTTCTACAAGTTTAGGATAAACAGTTTCTCCCCATGCTTTACATGAAGGGCATTTATAATCTCCGAATTCGACAACAGTTACAGGGGCACTTTCTTGACCTAATAAGGGTTGTCCTGTTAAATCAACTTCCTCCCTTTCTATCGTTATCTCTTCAGGTGTTTGCTTGTTACTTATAATCACTATAATAGCGAGTAGTGAAACTACAACTACCGTACCGATTACTGCTAATTTAAATTTACTCAAAATAAACACTCCTTTTTTTAACTACTTTTTAAAAACTAACACTATTCATGAGCCCCAAATAAAAAGACACTATACATAGGATGCTCATTATAAAAGCCATTACAGAGGTGACTTTCTTTACAAAGACCAAAACTGTAAGGAGTAAAAAGCAAATGGATAATATAATAAACAATAACCCCATTAAGTTAATATCAATGCTAGCATTGATTGGATTAGTAATACCCCCGGTATACAATGCCCTAAAAAGGCTAGATAAACCATCACCCGACACGATAGAATTTATGCTATGTGGTGGTTCTTGCTGCCCTAGAACGGCAGTTGCAGCGAATATTAATATAAGTAGGCCACTTTCAGCTTTAACCCATGGAAGTGGATTAATTTGTGTATCCAATTTTATTTTCCTTCTCATCCAAATACCATTAATAAACGCGAAAAGTACGATAGGGAAAATTATAATGTGTTTAACAAGTAAAGCCTGTCCATAAGGTACCAACCAAGCATTTGCATAGTCATTAAAATCAAGAACCAGTGTCATCAAAAATAATCCCGTACCAATTACAATAGAGAAGCAAATGATAGCAACTGGTGTAAACCATTGTAAAAATGCAGACCAATTTTGGTGATTTACAGAGTACCAGCTCACCACAATTAATAGTCCTACCCAAATAGTTACTGCTAAGAAGTGAAATGTATGTGCGAAAAACCCACTCCATGCAGTTAAGGTTGCAGAATGACTTGCCCAACCGAGCGACAACACAAGTGTAAGCGTAAATAAAATGGATATAAAAATATGTAATTTTTTTTCGAAGACAGGAAATAGAGAAACATATAGATAAAATAGAATGGATAGAAGAAGAGTAAATGTCCAAGCTTGCCCTACTGCAAATCCACCAATAACATTTTGTACAGTTAATTCCAAACCAATATCCTCATATAAGAAAATGATTATCCTAATAAGGGGGGCAATGGACAGGAGCACAATCCCTAAGATTGATAACTGAAGCCACCTTTTTTTCACTTTGATTGTTGGTTTTTTATTAGATGGTATTAATGCCATAATGAGCAAACCCATTAATAGAGAAAAACAAAAGTATAATAATATTTCCGATAGATAAATCAGAATCATTTACTTTTCCCTCTCTTTAATAACCATAAAGTCGAGATTACCGCAATTATTATTAAAACAATTACTGAAATGATCAATATATTATTCGAATTGGATGGTTCTTTCTCAATGATTTCACTAATATCTGGGCTGGTTTTGTTATTTTTTCCTTCAACAATTGTTTTTGATGAATCATCGCTATTGTTGTCACTTAAAGTATCTACAGCAAATGAATACGAATTTTCAATCGGATGGCCATCTCCTCCTATTATTTTCCATTCAACTATGTATTCTCCATCACCTAATGGTGATTTTAAATTTCCTATTAAATCTTTTCCTTGTACCTGAAGTTTGTCCAAAGATATTTCCTTGCCATTTTCTCCAATTAATTTGAAGGTACTAGTATTTTCAATCTTTGTATTAAAAGTTAGTAGTAAGGAGGACAATTCATTATTAACGACTTCCCCACTTTTAGGGGTAGAGTTTTCCAGGTCTGAATGAGCTAAAACAGCTGGAGCAAAAGCGAACGTAATAAATAGTAAGAATATATATTTAGATATTTTCATCAATTTTATCTCCTCCTTTTATAGATTTACCATGATTGTAACAGTTAAAAGATAATATTCAAACATTCGTACGAATATAATAATGACGTTTTTTTGACTGTTATTACACTTCTTATTACAATCAAGTATATGAATGAGGTGAATAGAGTGACTGAAGATGTTAAAAATGAACCAAAGGATATGTGTGAAACAAGTTGTTTTGATGATGAAGTTGTTAACCGCGTTCAACCCAAATTAGAAGAGCTGAATAATGTAGAGCTTGTTTTCAAAGCTTTATCTGATGCAACACGTTTAAAAATTACTTATGCTCTAACTCTTGAAGAAGAGCTATGTGTTTGCGATGTTGCAAACATTTTGGGAACGACGACAGCTACAGCCTCACATCATTTACGTTACTTACGTAATATGGGGTTAGCTAAATATCGAAAAGAAGGAAAATTGGTGTTTTACTCCATTATAGATGAGCACTTACAACAGTTAGTGAAAATAGCGATTAATCACTCTAAAAAAGACTAAGAATATCATAGTTATACGGGTAACTTGTTGATTAAAGAAAACCTGTCATTGTTGCAAATTACATTAATATATGGATTTATCAGTAGATGAACAACATTTCTTTAATTTGATTGGAACATAAAAAACCACCAATTAATTTGGTGGTTTTCGAAATAAAGAACAGATTAAAGCAATCGATTTTCATCTCCCTTAGTTATGACTTCATATACTTTAATCACTTAATCCCCCCATCCCTCATTTAACTTAAAATACTATAAATACTTTAAAATTTTACTATTGTTTAAAATAATTTAATGATACAAAAAAAGGAAGGTTATATCATTAAATACTTTATATCCTCCCTAAAATTATACTATTGTTTAAATACTGCCTCTGTCACGAATCACCTTAAAACACCTGCTTTTCCATTATATTTTGTATGACATGATATAAAAGAACTCACTAAAACATACTTTTAATTAATTTCTTCACATTCAATATTACGACAGCTTTTTATGCGAACTGCTCCAACCTGTGAATTTAGTGCATAAGTTGTGCATAACTAGACCTATCTGTAGATAACACTTAGTTATCCACATGTTAACAAGATATTACGACGCCACCACGTTATACAGCTATTATGCAAATAGTGTATAGCAATAAAATGGATATTGAATAAATATACATCCCCATTATTTTTTGTGGCCGCCTAGTAATTTTGAGCGTGCAACAGCAGTGCCTGCTTCTGTATAAGAGACTGCACGTAAAAGAGCAGTTGGGCCATAGCGAGAGCGTAGTTGATCCATTGTAGCTCCGAGCTTCCGGCGACGAAAGCGGTCAGTGTCAAACAAACTAAGCTGCATTGAGCGTTCAGATTCAAGCTTTGTAATACTAATGGTAAGCTGGCGTACGGGTCTTTCTTCTATATAGTGTTCATCGAGCAACTGCTGGCAGACCTGATAAATTTTCATCGTTTCATTTGTTGGCTCATCAATTGTGCGTGAACGATGAAAACCTCCACCAAATGCGTTTTTGCTGTAGGAGAGCCCAAGTAAAATGGTACGGCCTATTTTAAATGCTTCACGCGCACGCCTTGCGATGTCTTCACACATCTCCAAAATAACTGCAAGCACTTCTTCCTTTTTGTTATAATCGCGCATTAAAATTTGTCCTTTTCCATAACTGATTTGCCCTTCAATTATTGGTTCACCGAGTTCAGAAAGATCAATTCCCCACGCATGATGATAAAGTTGATTACCCATAATACCAAAACGAGCCTCTAGTGTTTTTAAATCTGCTTTAGCTAAATCTCCTACTGAAAAAATCCCCATATGATTAAGTGAGCGTTCTGTCTGACGCCCAATACCCCACATCTTAGAGAGTGGTGATGTAGGCCATAACTTCTCTTCCACATCCTCATATACCCATTTAGCAAAGCCTGTTTTTTTCGCTTCTAAATCAAGCGCTAGCTTTGATAGCAACATATTAGGCCCCATGCCGACGGCACTTGGAATTCCAAACTGGTTATAAATATCTCGCTGTATCTTCTGCGCGGTTTGTTCAACTGGTCCCCATAATTTTTCTGTTCCTGTTAAATCAACGAAGCTTTCATCAACACTATAAATATGGATAGCTTCCTTTGGGACATAGCTATTGAGTAGGCGTGTAATTTCCATTGAAACGCGGATGAAAAAGTCCATTTTAGGTTCAAATAGGCGAATATCCGGATGCTTCGGAATTTCATAGAGGCGTGTGCCAGTTTTTACTTGGAAACGTTTTTTCATCATCGGCGATGCCGCTAGCACGATACTTCCCTTTTGATTGAAGTTACCAACTACCGCAATTGGCGTCTTCATCACATCTAAATGCTCCAACGTTGCAATACAACTCGCATAGAAACACCGCATATCGATACACATAATTGATCGCCTTGGCATGTTTTCGTACATACACCTATCCTCCAATAGAGAACGTTTGTTCTTATTTTAAATTGAGATAAGTGAGATGGCAAGTGGGAATATCCGGTATTGTGGATGAGTAGTGGATTTAAGTTTTATTAGGAGGACTTCATAATAAAAAAAGACTACTGCACACTTTTAAGTGTGCAGTAGTCCCTGTAGATAAATGCTCGAAACATTGAGGTTCCAGCGCTTGTCGAGTCTAAACGGACCACTTCAGCATTTACTTCAGATATCCAGCTTCAGTGGCCAGACTCTCGAGGTCACTTCCACCTTCTCCGTTGAAAACTGAAAGTACGTTTTCAATTCGAAGGTTCCAGCGCTTGTCGAGTCTAAACGGACCACTTCAGCATTTACTTCATCCAGTCAGGTTTGCCGAAGCCTTTGAATTCTTCATCAATGATTTTTTCGAATCCTTCTGATTTAACGATTTCTAAGATGTCTTTTGCTAGTTGTGAATCTTTGTTTTCTTCCTTAACCGCAATAACATTACGGAATTTATCAGGCATGTTTTCTAAGAATAGTGCATCTTGTAGTTTCAGTCCTGCTGCAAGCGCGAAGTTTCCTGGGACACCAACAAGGTCAGCACTTTCGATTGCACGAGGCAGACCCGCCGCTTCGATTGGTTGGAACACTAAGTTTTTAGGATTTTCAACAACGTCTTTTTCAGATGCTTTTAGTTCTTCGATGTTAGGGTCAATTTTGATAAGACCTTGTTCTTGTAACGTTAATAATGTACGTGCTGCATTTGATGGATCGTTAGCAATTGCTACTTTTGCGCCGTCTTTAATGTCATCAATTGATTTAAAATCTTTTGCAAAGAAGCCCATTGGTGCAGTTGGTACGATAATTAGACCAGTTAACTTCATTTTGTTTTGTTCATTAAAGTTTTCAAGATAAATTGAGTGTTGGAAAAGGTTTGCATCAATATCTCCAGAATCTAATGCTTTGTTTGGTTGTACGTAATCACTGAATTCAACCGTTTTTACTTTATAGCCTTTTTTCTCTAATTGTGGGATGATCGCTTTATTTAACATGTCACTATATGGTCCTGCAGTTGCGCCAATTTTAATGTCTTTCGAATCTTTTGGTTTGCTTTCATCTTTGTTACCACATGCAACTAAAGCTGTTGCTAATACGAATAATAACGCTGCTAGTAAAAACTTTTTCATTTTCAATTCTCCCCTTTATCGTTTATCAATTGCTTTTGAAATGGCATCGCCTGAAAGTTGAATAATTTGGACGATAACAATCAAAATGACAACTGTCGCAATCATAATTGTGTTGTCATAGCGGTAATAACCAAAACGAATAGCTAAGTCACCAATTCCGCCACCACCGACAATACCAGCCATTGCGGAATATGCTACTAAACTAATAATCGTCATTGTCACCCCTTGGATAATACCCGATTTCGCTTCAGGTAATAGTACATCTCGTATGATCATCCACGGTGTTGCTCCGACAGCTATTGATGCTTCGATGACGCCTTTATCAACTTCACGCATAGACGTTTCTACAAGTCTCGCAAAGAATGGAATGGCTGCTACAGATAATGAAACACTCGCCGCTATCGGACCAATTGTATCTCCAACTAGTATTTTTGTTAGTGGGAACAACGCTACTAATAGAATGATATACGGAACAGAACGAACTAGATTGACGATAAATCCTAGAATCCCATTAAAAAAACGGTTACGTAAAAATAAACCTTTGCTTGTAACAAATAGAATAATACCGAGTGGTAAACCGATAATTAGTGAAATACTAAGTGAAATACCAATCATCAGTAACGTTTCACCAAATGCTTTCCAAATGTCTGGAAGCATACTAATAAAGTGCTCGAAATCAAATAGCATCGTTAATCACCTCCACAAACGCACCGCGCCCTTCCATATAGGAAATAGCTCTCCCTACATTATCCGGTTGACCTTGTAGCTCCATTAGGAAAATGCCAAGCGGTTTTTCTTGAATATATTCAATTGTGCCATGCAAGAAATTACCACGTACCTCAAAGCTTTGAATCATATCTGAAATGACGCCGTCACCAGCTACATCTCCTTTGAATAGCACTTTCACAATTTCCCCTGTCACACCTTTAAGAATCGTTGGCGGTAATTCAAATGATACAACGCTGCTAATAAATTCTTGTGTTAATGGCTCAACCGGATTTGCAAAAACATCGTAAACTTCTCCTTCTTCAATGACTCTTCCATCTTGCATAATAACCATACGATCACAAATTTCTTTTACAACATCCATTTCATGTGTGATAAGGATAATTGTAATATTCAGCTCACGATTGATTTTTTTTAGTAAGCGTAAAATGGAAACTGTTGTTTTTGGGTCAAGTGCTGATGTTGCTTCATCACAAAGTAGTACGGATGGATTGTTTGCAAGTGCACGAGCAATACCGACACGTTGCTTTTGACCACCACTTAACTGTGCTGGGTAGACGTCGATTTTCTCAGATAAACCGACCATTTCAAGCAATTCTTTTACACGGGCTTTAATCTGCTTCGGTGGTGTAGCCGCTGCTTTTAAAGCAAATTCGATATTTTCGCCAACCGTTTTTTGACTGATTAAGTAAAAGTGCTGGAAGATCATACCGATTTTCAAACGCGCTTTACGAAGTTGTTCGCCTTTTAATTTTGTTAAATCTTGACCATTTACGATGATACTACCACTTGTTGGTCGCTCCAATAAATTGATACAACGTAGCAGCGAGCTTTTTCCTGCACCAGAATAGCCAACAATACCGAAGACTTCACCTTTATCAATTGTCAACGATACGTTGTCTACGCCCGTTACCGTACCCTTTTTGGTTTTATATACTTTTGTAAGATTCTGAATCTCGAGCATATTGTATCCCCTCAAATCTGTTTAAATTATGTAACTTCTATAGAAATACTTGGAATTCACTGTATTAAAAAACGCTTCTTTCGGTTATCTGAAAGAAGCATCGTAAGTGTAAATTGGCGATTTATCTTCCAGAATGTACTCATTCTGTAGGAATTGGCACCTTCCCTTTTTCAGGGGGTTGCCGGACGTCATAGGGCCTATCCCTCAGTCTCTCTAGATAAAGTTCAATATTCATTTGTAAGTTATGAACTAAATATTACTGTGAAATAATGTAGATGTCAAACACTTTTTCGAAACTTTGTATTATTTAGAAATATCTTTATATAATTCAGGGCGACGATCATCATATACCGGGATTCGTTGACGAATTTCATCCACTATAGAGAAGTCGACATCGATAATCGCCATTTCTTCATCTTCTCCACCAGTCCATAACACTTCACCCCAAGGTTCAATAACCATCGATTGACCGTTGAAATTTTGTTTTTTATGGCTAATTCGATTTACTGCAATAACAAAACACTGGCTTTCAATTGCGCGTGCTTGTAATAATGTTTTCCAATGATCAATACGTGGTGTTGGCCATTGTGCAGAAACGAAAATTACTTTCGCTCCGTTCAATGCATGAAGACGTAACCACTCAGGAAAACGAATATCGTAGCATATAACACCAGCCGCTGGAATATCACCTAGCTCAAAGTTATTCTGCTTATCGCCAGCTGATAAATACAAATGCTCGTCCATTAGACGGAAAAGATGCGCTTTGTCATATTCGCTGACAAGCTCCCCTTTATTGTTATATACGTACATCGTATTATAGAATTTTCCATCTTTTTTTGTTGATACCGAGCCACCAACAATATGAATTTGTAATTCTTCTGAAAGCTTTTGTAGAAAATTCTTTGTGCGTTCCCCATTCGGATCTGCAAGGTCTTCTAATTTCTCTAAAGCATAGCTGGAATTCCACATTTCAGGAAGAATTGCGAGTTCCGCCCCCTTATCAGAAGCCTCCCTGATAAACTTTTCGACGTTTGTAAAATTTTTTTCGATGTCCCCGAAGGCAACATTTAACTGTATACATGCAATTTTCATAGCTCCACCACCTGTAGACATTTTCTTAAAAAGGTTATAATATTTCTCTTATTATTGCGACTATTTTATACATACGTCTATTTTATCCACAAAGTAGTTGTTGTGTATAGAGTATTTAGAAGAAAGATTTTGTGGATAACAAGTTATTAAAGAAAATAATTCAAGGGGGTTTGTTCGAAGATGGAATTTTCAACGAGATTACAACAGTTGCCGAAGCAGTTTTTCGCAACTTTAGTACAAAAAGTAGGTGCCGCAGTCGCGGAAGGTAGAGATGTCATCAATTTAGGCCAAGGAAATCCAGACCAACCAACTCCTCCTCATATTATAGAAGCTATGCAGGAAGCTGTTATTAATCCGCAAACTCATAAATACTCTCCATTCCGTGGCTTGCCCGATTTTAAGGAAGCAATTGCTGAATTTTATGTGCGAGAATACGGCGTTGAAATTGATGCAAATACGGAAGTAGCCATACTTTTTGGCACAAAAATTGGTGTAGTTGAATTACCTTTAGCTATTATGAACCCTGGTGATTCAATGCTACTCCCAGATCCTGGTTATCCGGACTATTGGTCAGGCGTAGCACTAGCTGATGTCAAGTTCGATACACTTCCATTACTAGCTGAAAACGACTTCCTACCTGATTACACAACTGTGTCAGATGAGGTAAAAGCTCGTGCGAAATTAATGTATTTAAATTATCCAAATAACCCAACTGGTGCTGTTGCTAATTTATCATTTTTCGATGAAACTGTGCAGTTTGCGAAAGATCACGATATTGCAGTAATGCATGACTTTGCATATGGAGCAATTGGATTTGATGGTGAAAAACCAGTGAGTTTTTTACAAGCTGAAGGTGCTAAGGACGTTGGGGTTGAGTTGTATACTTTATCAAAAACGTATAATATGGCTGGTTGGCGGGTCGGCTTTGCAGTTGGTAATGCAAAGCTAATTGAAGCATTAAACTTAATACAAGATCATTTATTTGTCAGCCTATTCCCTGCTGTGCAAGAGGCTGGTATTGCAGCACTTACTAGTTCACAAGAATGTGTAACCGAGTTAGTGGCTATGTATGAAAGCCGCCGGAATGCATTAAAAGTTGCTTGCGATCGTATTGGCTGGGCGGTGACAGCACCAAAAGGATCATTCTTTGCATGGCTTCCTGTACCAGAAGGGTATAAGAGTGAAGCATTTGCTGATTTATTGCTAGAACAGGCTGATGTAGCAGTTGCTGCTGGTAATGGTTTTGGTGAATACGGAGAAGGGTACGTACGTGTTGGCTTGCTTGTTGATGAGGTCAGGCTTCATGAAGCAATAACGCGTATCTCCAAACTAAATTTATTTTAATGTTTATACATTGAAAAATCACCTTATCCCATAAGTTGGAGTTTCAGTGGCATGGGTTTAATAAATATATCAATAAAACAGTCGCATAATCACAAATGTGGCTATAGAATTAACAAAGAAAATTGCTTAATAAAAATGCCCAGCACATAGCGCTGAGCATTTTTTTGTTATGAAATTACACCTAGTTCTTTACCTACTTTTTCATAAGTCGCTAAAGCTTCGTCTAGCATTTCTTTTGTATGTGCGGCAGTTGGCATGTTACGTACGCGCCCAGTGCCTTTTGGTACAGTTGGAAAGACAATCGATTTAGCGTATACGCCTTCTTCAAAAAGACGAGCAGAAAAGGCTTGAGTTAGTTTTTCGTCACCGATGATACACGGTGTAATCGGAGTTTCAGATGCACCGATGTTAAATCCAAGTTTTTTCAGACCCGCTTTTAAATAATCACCATTTTCCCACAGTTGATCGCAAAGTTCTGTTGAATCAATTAACATTTGAACAGCTGCAGTGATTGCAGCAACATCACCTGGTGGTAAAGCTGTTGAGAATAAAAATGGACGAGAACGTACTTTTAACCAATCGATTAAATTCTTCTTACCTGCTACGTATCCACCTACTACACCAATCGCTTTAGATAGTGTACCGATTTGGAAGTCGATTTCTTTTTCTAAACCGAAATGCTTCACAGTACCTTTTCCTCTACCTGTTACACCTGATCCATGAGCATCATCCACATATGTAATAAGATCAAATTCTTTCGCAATTTCTACTATTTCAGGCAATTTTGCGATGTCTCCATCCATTGAAAACACGCCGTCAGTGATGACCATTACTTTATTGTATAAGCCTGATTCAGTTGCTGCTTTTGCTTTAGCACGTAAATCAGCCATATCAGAGTGATTAAAAGCAATAATCTTCGCTTTAGATAAGCGACAACCATCGATGATAGATGCATGATTTAATTGATCAGATAGGATTGCATCATTTTTGTCCATAACAGCAGAAATAGCTGCCATATTACAATTGAATCCTGATTGATATGAAATGGCTGCTTCAGTACCTTTAAATTCTGCTAGTTTCTCTTCTAATTTAACGTGAAGATCGAGTGTTCCATTGATCGTGCGGACTGCGCCAGCACCTACGCCATATTTTTCGATTGCTTCTTGAGCAATTTTCTTTAATTTATCATTTGTTGCTAAGCCCAGATAGTTATTTGAAGATAGGTTGACCAAATTTTTGCCACGCACTTGAATAACTGAACCGTTCGGGCCTTCTACAGGATCTATTTCGTTGTATAAGCCTTGGTCGCGCAGTTGTTGCAAGTTGTCGTCTACGAATGTGTTCAGTACGTTTGACAAGAAAATCATCCTTTCAATTTTGGATAAAAATATTGTAGCATACTTCCACCATTATTTGTACACCTGAAAAGTACCATCATAAACAATAAGATGAAATTCATTGAAATTACTGCATATACTGTCCCGCTAAGAAATACAGTTGTACACTCAGAAAAATTAGAATACTTAATTTTCAGGATTATCTTGGTGAAAATAGTGCATTCTATTAAGTAATATCATCAATCATAACTTCTTCTCCACACATCAGTCGTATTCTAGAGTACTAAAAAAGTGAGTAGACCATTGTCTACTCACTTTTTACTTATTTCGTTAACTCTGAAAATGTTACTTGTTCTTCACCGATACATTTCAATAATAATTTACGGCTATACGCAAGCGAAAATTGAACAATTGGGCCAAGACCAAATGCCATAAGAACAGTACCAAGACCAACAGGACCACCAAGTAACCACCCTGCTACAGCAACAGCTACTTCCATAATTGTACGGGCTTTAATAATACTTAATCCCAACTTGTCTACAGCTAAAAGCATCAAGCTATCACGAGGACCAGCTCCAAGATTTGCTGAAATGTACATTCCGCCACCTAAACCTATTAAAATAATACCGATAATGAAGCTGAAAAATTGTAGGGCTAAATGATTAACATCAGGTAATAACCAATTGAAGAAATCGATGAATATACCGATACTTAGCATATTG
Organism: Viridibacillus sp. KH_047; assembly: GCF_057838945.1. NCBI lineage: Bacteria > Bacillati > Bacillota > Bacilli > Caryophanales > Caryophanaceae > Viridibacillus > Viridibacillus sp. KH_047. The sequence goes on from NZ_CM174479.1 coordinate 3,796,022, forward strand.
ACAAAAGTTCCTATCTTCGGTAATTGACGAGTGCCAATTGCTGTAATACCAATAATAATAAGACCAGTTATGATTGACCAACTACCGATGGAAAAACCGAAGTTTTTGAATAGACCTATATGCAGTACATCCCACGAGCCCACCCCAAAGGTTTGTCCTTTAATTGTTAACGAAACACCGAGTGCAATGACGATAAGTCCCATCATGAAAAATCCCCAGCGCCAACTATTTATTTTATTCACAAGAATCCTTCTTTCTACAGAAAAATGAAAAGCCCTCTACGCAAGAAGCATAAAGTGGCTTTTCAATGATAACTAAACTATTATAACAAAATTCGTTCCTATTTTAAATAAAACTGTCCTAGATTTATATAATAGCTGCAAATTTCGCATTTATGATTTTCGCTAAATCAGCTGGTTGGATACATATTTGCATGCCTATTTTCCCTGCACTAACAAAGATATGGTCAATCGTTTTTGCTGATTCATCTATGAAGGTTGGAAATAACTTTTTCATACCAATAGGCGAACAGCCGCCTCTAATATAACCTGTAGTTGGCAATAAATCTTTCACAGGTAGCATCTCTATCTTCTTTTCCCCAACAGCCTTTGCAGCAGCTTTTAGATTAAGCTCTGCTGCTACTGGAATGACGAAAACGTAATACTTTCCTTTACCAGCTGTAGACATGAGCGTTTTATACACACTCTCGACAGGTTGACCAATTTTACCTGCAACTGAAATACCATCGACTTGACCGTCTGTGATTTCATATTCTGTCAGTGAGTATGGGACTTTTTTTTGGTCCAATAAACGCACTGCATTTGTTTTTTGTACTTTTGCATTTTTAGCCAAAACATTCACTTCTCCTAAGCAATACGATAAAAGCTTGGCCGCGTCACTCTAAATCCTGATTTCGCCATCTGGACATGATATGAATAGCGAGAAATTGCTTGATCAAATAGACGCTGCTTAAGCTTTTGCTCTAAAGTTTGTGTTGAATTTGTTAATTGCCCAAACTGATTAGTAGAATCTTCTGTTGTAACTTGTTGTTTCACTTCGGTGATTTGATCACGAGTTTGCTGGATTATCTCTATTTTGCCTTCAGTAACGCATACATCTTGTCTCATCGGTGCATCTGAGGTCTCAACTAATGGCGATGTCTGTTCCATGTTATCTTTTGCTTTAGCACGGAATTCCTGGTCCTTTTGTTGAAGCTCACGAATAGCAGCTTGGACTTGCGGCTGATGTTGTTTTTCCTTTTTACCCGTTAGCAAGTCCATTAGCTCTTCCAAAGCTGGATTCGACTTTGGTTGGAAATACTGAGCTGTTTTACGATAAGCATCATCTGCATTCTTTTGTCTAAGAGCTCGTTTACGATTTTCAATGTCTGTATACTGATTGTTTAATAGAGCAGCTAATTTCATGCAAATCACCTCTTTTCAAATACCATTATAGTTAAAACCTATTTTAACACCGTTATCTGAAAATTCAAAAGGCCGTTGTTCTCAAATATTCACAATATTCTATTAGTAAAAAATACCCATTTATTCATCTTTTGTTCCTAATAGCTTCTTCAGTGCCTCTGCCATTGCATTGTTTTGTGGTTGATCATCTTGTTTTTTCATGTACTTTTGGACTTCTTTTTTAGAAACTTTTGTATTGCCAGTGTCCTTCTTACGTTTCTCAAATACAGATAATTTTTCACGATGGCCGCATGAGCAAACGAAAATGCGTCCTTCTCCTTCACCACGAAGTTCCAATTTCTTATGACAAATAGGACAACGTGCATTCGTCACCATTGATACTTTTTTCTTGTGACCACAAGCTCGATCTTGGCAGACAAGCATTTTACCACGTTTACCATTTACCTCAAGCAATAATTTCCCACAATCCGGACATCTTTTCCCTGTAACATTATCATGCTTGAATTTTTGATCGCTCTTCTTAATATCACTAACAGCTTTTTTAGAGAAATTAACCATATTGTTAATGAAATCCGATTTTTTTGCTGAACCTTTTGCAATTTTCGTTAATTGTTGTTCCCACTCTGCAGTTAAAGCAGGTGATTTTAAATCCGACGGTACTAATTCTAAAAGCTGACGACCTTTAGAAGTAGCATGTAGGTCCTTACCTTTTTTCTCAATTAAAAATGAATTAAATAACTTCTCAATAATATCTGCACGTGTTGCTACAGTGCCGATACCACCTGTTTCATTTAACGTTTTAATTAAGTCCTTCGACTCACCACTCATAAATTGCGCTGGATTTTCCATCGCTGCAAGTAACGTACCTTCATTGAAATAAGCTGGTGGTTTTGTATCACCTTGTGTCATTGCAATGGCACGGATAGCAATTTTATCGCCTTTATTGTAGCTTGGTAGTGAACGCTCATCTGTGTCTTCATCATCATCTTGTTGATAAACACGTTTCCAACCTTCATCACGAATTGTACGGCCTTTTACTTTAAATACTTCATTGCCAACACCTAACGTAACTGTTGTTTGATCATATTGGAATGGACCAAAGAAAACAGCTAAGAAACGTTTGACGATTAAATCGTATAGACGACGTTCTTTATCAGATAAATCTTGTAAAATAGCCACTTCTTCAGTTGGAATGATGGCATGGTGATCAGATACTTTTGCATTATCAATAACACCTTTTTGTGGATGCACAGAATTGTTACGTAGTAAAAGGTTTGCTGCAGCTCGATTATCCCCCACAGCTGATGCTTTAATACGGTCTTTTAATGTGCTCTTCATATCATCTGTTAAATGCTTAGAATCTGTACGTGGATAAGTAACTATCTTATGGCGCTCATAAAGATTTTGAAGTGTTGAAAGTGTTTCTTTTGCAGACCAACTCCAGCGCTTATGTGCCTCTTTTTGTAGCTCCGTCAAATCAAATAATGCAGGGGCAGATTGACGTTTTGGGGACGTTTGGATATCTTGAATAACCCCTTCAGTTACAGCATCTAATGTTGTTAATAACTGTTCAACTTTTTCCTTTTGGAAAGACTGAGATTGATTGTTTTGACGGTCAAACCAAGTAAATTTTGTATCGTTTGTATGTGCTTGTAAGCCATAATACGTTTTTGGCTTAAAGTTTTTAATTTGTTGTTCACGTTCTGCAATCATTGCAAGAGTAGGTGTTTGTACACGGCCTGTTGATAATTGTGCATTATATTTTACTGTTAAGGCACGTGTCGCATTAATGCCAACAACCCAGTCAGCTTCTGCACGTGCTACAGCTGCCTCATATAAATGTTCATAAGAACGACCATCTTTTAAGTTTTTGAACCCATCTTTAATAGCTTTATCCGTCACTGATGAAATCCATAAACGTTTAACCGGTTTACGGCATTTCACTTTTTCTAATATCCAGCGAGCTACTAGCTCCCCTTCACGCCCCGCATCTGTCGCAATAATAATCTGATTGACGTCTTGACGCATTAATTGTGCTTTCACTGCATTATATTGCTTTGTTGTTTGACGTATTGGAACCAGCTTGAATGGATTCGGTAAAATCGGTAAATCTTCCATCTTCCACTCTTTGAATTTCTGATCGTACTGTTCTGGATCAGCATGAGTAACTAAATGACCGAGTGCCCAAGTAACAATATATTGAGGCCCCTCTAGAAAGCCATTACCTTTTTTCGTACATCCTAAAACACGTGCTATATCACGTGCTACAGATGGTTTTTCTGCTAAAACTAAACTTTTTCCCATATAAATTCTTATCTCCTTATTTTAACGTTTGTAAATGTTCATGTAATACATGATTAATAATTTCGGGCGTAAATTTATCAGGCAGCATTATGCAATGATAAGACATCCCTTCAAGGAGTCCATATAATCGAATGACTTCTACATCAATATCCAAATCTTCTCTTGCCTCTTTTAAGAATATTAGTAACTCCAGCATCGTTCTCAACATTTGATAGGAGTTTTCTAAAAGCTCCTGACATTTTGCCCGAATGGCTTCATCTACTAATGCTTTAGATGAAAACGATAACCAAACCTCTATTTCTAATTTTCTTTCTGCATCTAACGGCAAAAACTGACGTAAGACTTCTATTATATCTTCTGTTGAAGGACCGTTACCAAATAAACGCATCGCTTCAATTCGTTCATCCGATTTTTTTTGAATTAATTCCATCGAGTAAATTAGAAGATCACTTTGTGTTGAAAAATAGTGCCTTAAAGAGCCGACAGAAAGATTTGCTTCTTGTGCAACGTTGCGCACACTCGCATTTTCCAGTCCCTCTCTTCGAATAACTGCCCAAGTTGCTCGAGCAATTTTTTCTCTTTGTACTTCAAATTTATTTATCTTTTCCATAACCCAATCATAACACATTCGATCTTTTTGATACACTTGTATTATTTTTTTAATACAGTCGTATTGTTTTTAAAGGGGGATTTCGGATCTATAGGTGAGGAAATTAAATCGTATACTGAAATGACAAAAACAGCACTTGAAGATGCAACGGTAAATGTGTGTGCATATGGTACAGCAGTAAAATTTATATAAACTAAAAAGGAGTGGCAAAAGCCACTCCTTTTAATGTTGGTCGATTGGTTCTTTAGGAAGATCATTACTTAGTTCGCAATATTTCCCGAATACTCGTACTAATTCTTGTAATCGTTCAAGAACATTTGCATCGATAATGTTATTGTCTTTATCAAAGTGACTAGCATGTGTGTAGACGTAGTTTGGAGTTACGAGTGCACGGAAGTAGTCGAGGATTGGTTTTAGTTGGTTTTCAACAACTAGGTGATGTTGTTGTGTACCACCATTAGCTACAATTGAAACGGGTTTGTAGCGCAAAGCTTTAGGGTGTAGGAAATCAAATGCATTTTTTAATACGCCTGGAATCGATCCTTGGAAAATAGGTGTAGCTAAAATATAACCATTTGCTTCCTCGAATTTTTTCACAAGTGTTTTCATATCATCATTATATTGATCAAATGGACGTCCATCAACAAATTGATGTTCGAAGTCTGCTAGATGTATTAACTCTAGCTCTAGGCTACCATCAAATTCTTTAATATAGGTCTCTATTTGTTTTAAAATTGCACCTGTTTTTCTGCCGATAATTGTTCCGTCTACAAGTAAGATCTTCATAGATGTTACCTCCAATTCAAAATTCCTACCGTTATTGTAACAAATGCAGATTCGTTATATAAGGTGACAAGCACCATTTCAGTCTTTAGACGGAACAGAAAACTACATTTTTCGCTAAACATAGTAAACCACAATACTTTAGTAAGATGGCTTACTATGCAAATTATTTTTAGACAAAAATATAAACTCTCATCAACAGTTTTTAAATTTTATTGTCTATCATTTAACGGTTTATCTATTTTTTCCTCTTCTAGTATTTCCTTTTCAATGAAAATATCTTGACGTTTTTCCCAATTAAAGATAAGTTCTTCTTCAATTATTTCTTCATGATCATCAACTAATGGATCTATTTTTCCAATCATTGAAATTTCTGCAGATTCAAATACCCTGACCTTTTGTTTTGTATTTTTTATAGCAACACTATACATAGCTTTTGCTAATGTATTGGCAGAAATAGCACGGTATTTTTTAAGTGGACCAATGAATATAGGATTCAAGATATTCATCACAGCTCCACTAATTTTCTCTGTTGGACGTACTTCCTCACGATTCCCCAACAATAAAGATGGTCTAAAAATCGATAATTGAGGTAATTCCAGTGCCATTAAATTATGTTCCATCTTACCTTTTACTTGATTGTAATAGAATTTAGAATTTTCATTTGCACCCATAGCTGAAATAACAAGTACATGCGGAATACCACATTTTTTTGCTATCGATGCAATATTCAATGGATATTCAAGATCAACTTTTTCAAACATAGCCTTTGAACCTGCCTTTTTACGTGTAGTACCTAGGCAGCAATAAAGTTCATGTGCAAATTTGAAATCTGTTTCTTCCAATTGATCGAACTGACGAATTTTCACACTAATTTTTGGATGTTTAAAATTCAATGCACGGCGAGCGATTACTGTAATCTCTGCGTACTCTTCACTCTCACAAAGGACTTTGACAAGCTCCTGTCCCGTCAAACCAGTTGCTCCAACAACAATCGCTGAACGCATCAACATAACTGTTCACGTCCTTTCCTAATCTATATACCGTCCAAAATTACGGATAGTTTAGCCTATGTATCTAACATTCTAGTGATTTTACAGACATAATCATTAATTTCCCACCATAAAGTAGATAGATAAGTTGAAAGGATGGGATTTAAATGACTAATAACCAAACAGAAAATCATTCTAAAAAAACGATTGCATTTGCAGTTGAAGTTTCATCACATAATGACCTATACCCCGTTGAAAGAATCGCGACACTCGTTAAGATGTTCAGCGATGAAAAAATTATCATTTTCATTAAGCAACCTTCTGAGTTAGCGTTAAAAAAGCTAGCAGCGACAGGAATAGAGCCTATTTCTTACCGCGATCAAAAACAGTTGCTTCAATATATATCTAAATTAAAGCCTGATTTACTTGTACGTGATGGCATTAATACAGAACTCGAAGATACGGAGAAATTAAAAGAAATTGTCCCTGCTCTCGTTCATTTTGATGATTTTGGCGAAGGTGGTAAAGCAGCCGATTGCGTGTTGCATACACTTTATAGAGAAATCCGTGAAAAGGTAGATCCTCATTACTTAACTGGTCCCTCTTCATTTGTTGTACCTGAAAAAATCGCAGCCATTACTTCTACTGAAGATGAAGGAGAAAAACCTCATATTGTAGTTGTATATGAAGGTAGTGATCCGGAGAATTTAACATATCGGACTATGCGCCACTTAATGCAGCTACAAATTCCTGTACGTATCTCTGTATTAGTGGATCCTTCGTACGCACATGATATAGATGAATTGAAGATGATGGCTTTAAGTCGTAGGAATATTACTGTTATACAAGCTGCTGATATGCTAGAAACTCTACTTTCTCAGGCCCAAATAGTCATTTGTTCAGCAAGTTATACCCCTTATAAAGTTGCAGTTGTAGGTATCCCTTGTATCGTCGTCTCTCAAAATGAAACAGAAATTATGCATGCATTCCCTCGTGATCAAAATGGTTTTATTCAACTTGGAAGTGGTCGCAAATTAAAACAATCTCACTTGCAAAATGCTGTAATGGAACTACTTTTACATGAAGCACGCCGCGACCGCGCCATTAGAAACCAAAAAAAGCTCGATCTACAAAGTAACAACCATTATATCTATTCCATGCTCATTAATTTTGCGCACAGAACACCAAAAGCACAAGCTTTTTTAGTACAAGATCACACCAAGAAAACGCCACGTATGATACAATAATAGAAAAGCTGTGTTGAAATTTGTCTCAGTTCCAGAATTCGACATGGTAATAGTCGAAATCTATTTAAAGGAGTATTTTCATGCCTACTAAAGCCGAAATAGAATACCAAATATTAGAACTAAAAAGCGACTACATCCGTCATCAAGGTGACATCGAAAAACTCGATTCAATCGGGAACGGATTAGCTGTCGAGCAGGCCGAACAACGCCTAAAAGACATGGAGCAACAACTAGCCGAATTGAACAAACAACTCGCAGCGTTGTCATAACTGCGGGTTTTTTTTATTGTAAATGCTGATGCGGCCCGTTTAGCCCCGACAAGCACTGGAAGGCTCGAATCAAAAGCATCACTTCAGCTTTTGACCGAGAGACTGAAGTGACCTCGAGGGGCTGGCCGCTGAAGCTGGATATGCCTAAATGCTGATGGCGCTCGTTCAGCTGTGAGGTCGTTGGAAGGCGGAAGCCAAAGTCGCTCTTTGACTTTGAGCGCCCGACTGAAACGGCCCGAGCAGCTAGCGCCTGAAGCTGGATATCCCCAAATGCTGATGGCGATGGTTCAGCTGCGAGGTTGTTTAATGGACGATAGCCTAAGTTCGCCACGTCCTGTGGCAACGACTACCTGACCAACATCCTGTTGGCCCCGACAAGCACTGGAACTTTCGAATCGAAAATATCTTTTCAATTTTCGACCGAGAAAGTGGAATTGACCTCGAGAGGCTGGCCGCTGAAGCTGGATATCTATCTATATGCTGATGGCGCTCGTTCAGCTGCTAGGTCGTTGGAAGACGGAAGCCAAAGTCGCTCTTTGACTTTGAGCGCCCGACTGAAACGACCCGAGCAGCTAGCGCCTGAAGCTGGATACACCTTAATGCTAAAGCTGCCTTTCAAAGGAAGGCACCCCAAGTTCTCGACACCCTGTCGCAACTTTTGCATGATCAACACCCTGTTGACCCAAATCAAACTACTAACTATAACAAGAAATACGACTTGCCACGTTTACAATTATATGTTGGCAAACGAATATTTACTTACACAGTGCAGCTGTCGTATTTTATATGGAGGACAAAATAATGAGTATTTTAACAGTTGAAAATCTTGGCCATACATTCGGCGACCGTACACTTTTTAAAGATGTATCGTTCCGCATCGTAGAAGGCGAACATGTTGGTCTTGTTGGAGCCAATGGTGTAGGAAAATCTACATTAATGAGTATCATCACAGGACAACTAATCCATGACCAAGGAAAAGTCGAATGGTTACCGAACACACATTACGGTTACTTAGATCAGCATACTGTGTTAACACCGGGTAAAACGATGCGTGAAACTTTACGCGATGCTTTTTTACCGCTCTACCAAAAAGAAGCTGAGATGAACGAAATTACAGGCAAAATGGCTGAAGCAACACCTGAAGAGCTAGAAGAATTATTAGAACAAATGGCTGAAATTCAAGACGCTTTAGATGCTGGAGATTTTTATACCTTAGATATGAAAATTGAAGAAGTTGCTCGTGGACTTGGTCTAGATGCAATTGGCCTTGAGCGTGATGTAACAGCTCTTTCTGGTGGTCAACGTACAAAATTATTACTTGCGAAGCTTCTTTTAGAAAAGCCAAAAGTTTTATTACTTGATGAGCCTACCAACTACTTGGATGAAGAGCATGTTACTTGGCTTTCAAATTATTTAAAAGGATATCCACATGCATTCTTCTTAATTTCACATGATACAGAATTTATGAATGGCGTTGTCGATGTTATTTTCCAATTAGAATTCTCAAAACTAACTCGCTACACTGCCACTTACGAAAAGTTCTTAGAACTAGCTGAAATTAACAAACGTCAACATATTGATGCTTATGAAAAACAACAAGAGTTTATTAAAAAACAAGAAGGATTTATCGCAAAAAATAAAGCACGATACTCTACAACTGGACGAGCTAAATCACGCCAGAAACAATTGGATCGCATGGAACGTATTGACCGTCCAGAAACAGCAGCAAAACCAAAATTTAACTTTAAAGAATCACGTAGCTCCGGTCGTTACGTAGTAGAAGCTGAAAATCTATTAATTGGCTACGACAGGGACAAGCCATTATTACCACCACTTACTTTCGAAATTGAACGTGGTGAAAAAATTGCTCTTGTTGGTATGAATGGTGTTGGTAAATCAACACTATTAAAAACAATGCTTGGCAAAGTCCAACCTCTTGGTGGTAAAGTAACGCGTGGTGACTTCCTCTTCCCTTCTTATTTTGAACAAGAAGTTAAAGCGGGTAACATCACACCGATTGAAGACGTTTGGAATGCATACCCTAGCATGGAACAAAGCCAAATACGTGCGCTCCTAGCATCGACAGGTTTGAAAAACGAGCATATTTCTCGCCCGTTAAATCAACTTAGTGGTGGAGAACAAGCAAAAGTTCGTATTTGTAAATTAATGATGGATGAAAGTAACTGGATGCTATTCGATGAACCGACAAACCACTTAGACGTTCATGCAAAAGAAGAACTAAAACGTGCTATGAAAGAATACAAAGGCACAATCATCCTAGTCAGCCACGAACCTGAGTTTTACGAAGGTCTAGTAACAAAAATATGGGACGTAGCAGAATGGTTCTCAACTGGACAGCAATAATTAAATGAGTAAGGCGCTCGTTCAGCTGCGAGGTCGTTGAAAGGCGGAAGCCAAAGTCGCTTTTTGACTTTGAGCGCCCGACTGAAACGACCCGAGCCGCTAGCGCCTGAAGTTTAATATTTCTCTAAAAACTAAAACTCCGCTTTTGCGGAGTTTTTTCAAATCCTATACATTTACCATGACTTCGTAGTTATCGCTTGAAATCAGCCACATATCGTGTGAAAATTATTATAAGGAAGGTGTTTTTTATGGATTCAGACAAGAAAGCTAAAATAGTACAAAGGAAAAAAAATAAACTTAAGAAATATGCAGTCAAACTTTTCTTTTTAACACTAGGAGCACTTATCATGGCTGTTGGGCTGGAAATGGTACTCATTCCAAACAACTTGATTGATGGTGGCGTCACTGGTATTGCCATTATGGCCTCTCACCTTACAAATCTTTCACTAGGATTATTCCTATTCCTCTTTAACTTACCATTTCTATATTTAGGCTATAAACAAATTGGCCGTACATTTGCCTTTTCAGTCGCTTATGGTATCGTCGTTTTATCAATAGCGACTTCATTTATGCATAATTCATCAGCATTCACAAATGATACTCTATTAGCTACGGTTCTAGGCGGTATATTACTAGGTATCGGTGTTGGTATTGCAATTAGAGCTGGCGGTTGCTTGGATGGTAGTGAAACATTAGCCATTCTGTTCAATAAAAAATTGCCCTTCTCTGTAGGACAAATTATTTTATTCATGAACTTATTTATTTTAGGTAGTGCAGGCTTCGTATTCGGTTTTGATCGTGCTATGTATTCGCTTATTTCATATTTCATCGCATTCAAAACAATTGACCTTGTTTCCGAAGGCTTGAATCAAACGAAATCTATCTGGATTATTAGTGATGAAGCGGATGAAATTGGAGATCAAATTATGTCTCGCTTAGGTCGCGGTATTACGTACCTAAATGGACAAGGCGGATATTCAAAAGATGATAAACAAGTGATTTTCTGTGTTATCAGCCGTTTAGAAGAAGCTAAGTTAAAAAATATTGTAGAAGACGTTGATCCATCTGCATTCCTTGCTTTCAGTAATATGACTGAAATTCAAGGCGGAAACTTTAAGAAAAAAGATGTTCACTAAATAACTCATACTTTCAAAATCCACTGGGCATAATTAGTACAGTGGATTTTTTTATTTTACAGCTACTATTTTTGTCGAAAATTCAAATTTTCTGCTTTAGACGTTAATTTAACTTGTTTTTCATATAAAAACCATTGACTTATATATATCTTACTCGTAAGATATAAGTATAATAATCAGTAGAGAAAGCGGGATAAATAGATGGCTGTTACAATTTTTACTCAAACGAGCTGTACATCATCAAAAAAGGCTTTACAGTGGCTAAAGGAAAACAACATTTCTTTCACTGAAAAAAGAATTACCTCTGATCAGTTAACATTGCCAGAATTCAAATTGATTTTAAGCATGACTGAAGATGGTACAGACGAAATTATTTCTACAAACTCTAAAGACTTCAAAAACTTAAATTGCGATATTAATCAACTTTCTATTCAAGAACTATATGATATTGTAAAAGATCATCCAAAAATGCTACGTAGCCCAATTTTGGTCGATGAAAAACGCCTACAAGTTGGCTATAATGATATGGATATTCGTCGTTTCATCCCACGCAAAGTGCGTGCTTATGAGCTTTATGAAATGCAACGCCTTTCACTAGAAGGCTGAATGAAACATTTTGGAGATGAGTAATATGAATGATGCTAGAAGAGAAAGCATTTCTTCATTATTTGAAGTAGTTGCTTCTTTAGAGCGCAAATGGGCAAATGAATGGAATAGCCAGAACAGTCTGGGCTTTTCTAAAACGCATATTTTAATACTAGATCTTCTAAATAACGAAGGTCCAAAACGTCCTTCGGCTATCGCTGAAAAACTTCAAGTGACAACAGGTGGAGTAACTGTTCTAACTAGCAAGCTAATAAAAGCCGACCTTGTTAAAAAGACCCAAAATGAAACAGATCGTCGTGCATCTCAACTTGAGATTACAGATACTGGTAGAGAACTCTTGTTAACGGCACATCACCATGTAAATGAAATTATCGAAAAAATGTTTGGCATGCTCAGCGAAGAAGAAATTCATACGCTCCGTAAGATTTTCTCTAAATGCTTATTTGGTTCATAACAACCGCTAACATGAAATTATTGTGTTAGCGGTTTTATTTTGGGCAAAATCATGGTCAAAACTTATAGTTGGAATATAATACTTCCTACCATCCAAAAATAGCTACCCACATATGGGTAGCTATCTTCTTATATATTTTCCGTTTTTCAAGGCGGCGATCTCTGTATAGATTGCCCGACTTTTGATTAACGGACAAACTATAGATTAAGCAGGCATGATTGCCTCAACTGAAGATTGATCGGCCATCATCATTTCTTTTAGACGTTGTTTCGCACGGAATAAACGAGATTTAACAGTACCGATTGAAACATTCATTAATTCTGCAATCTCAACAAGTGAGTATTGATTTACATAGAAATATACTAATGTCGTACGATATATAGTATCTAGTTTACCAATTTTATCTTGGACAATTTGAGCGATTGCATCTTGCTCAATAACTTCCTCAGTAGATAATTCATTATTGGGAACTAAATCTAGTACAGGAACGTCTAAAGTATCAGGTTGGTTCATCATGTATTTACTACGACGAACATTTTTGCGATAACGGTCGCGGAAAGTGTTCATACAAATTGTAGTTAACCAAGCTTTGACATGATCTACGTCAGCTACATAAGATTCATAACGTACAACTTTTACCCAAACTTCTTGCATTAAGTCCTCTGCCTCTGCTTTATTGCGAGTCAGTTTTAGACATAAATGATATATATAACGATTATATTCCTCATAAACTGTTTCAAGTGTTGTATTTGTTTTTGTTTTTGTATTCATTTTCATTACCTCCGATTCGCGTCTTGCTTTGTTAAACCTATTGTCGCAAAAACAAACCTTTCACTCTATCGGATTCTCTTTCAATTTTATTACATTCATGTAAGGTTAGCAGATAAGTCATGTAATCTAGTTTTTAAAACGTTGATTTATCAACACTCTAAAATGGCAGTTTACATTACAAAAGAAAAATCCTACCCAATTTACTGGATAGGATTTTATTCATTTTCAATTATTCGTCCTCTTTATCAAGTTCGACTGGCTTCTTTGTAATCGTTAATTTTACGATTCGATTATCATCCATTTCATTTACAACGACATGCAAATTTTCATAATTGAATGATTCATTTTCTTCTGGAACATGAACGCATTGTTCCAAAACAAACCCACCTAATGTATCGTGTAGTTGTGGAATATCTACTTCAAAAACTCGATTTGCCTCGACAATTTCAAGACGACCATGACAAACAAGTTTAGTTTCAGTCAATTCATAAATGAGTGACTCCTCTTCCTCATCTGATTCATCCTCGATTTCTTGTCCAATCATTTCTTCTATTATATCTTCATGTGAAATAATCCCAAGTGTCCCGCCATATTCATCAAGAACTATAGCTAAATGCTTTTTCTTAGCCAGCATTAATTTAAATACTTTCTCTACATTGATATTCGAAACTACAAATAATGGTTCACGATCTATAAAATCATCAAGCGTTTTAGATGGGTCTAATGTCCATTCAATAAATTTCTTCGAATAGAACATGCCGACAACATCATCCATGCTTTCATCATAAACCGGATAACGAGTAAACGAATATTCCAAAATTGTATCGCGCACCTCTTCAAATGTTGAATGGATTGAAAGCCCAATAACCTCTGTTCTGTGTGTACCGAGAACATCAGATACATCTTTATCTGGAAAATCCATAACACCTTTAAGTCGCTCTGATTCTTCAAAAGCAAATGTGCCTTCTGTAGAAGCAATGTCTACCATCGATCGAAGCTCTTCTTTTGTTAGTATGGCTTCTTTCACTGCCCCATTTGAAATGATTTGGATAAAGATATTGGTAAACCTTTGGATAATCCATGTAATTGGGCGCAAAATTTGTACTAGCAATGCAATTATTGGAGCGACCATGTAAGCAATTTTATCCGCAAATGTTACAGCAATTGTTTTTGGAAGAACTTCTCCAAATATAATGATAATAACTGTCAAAATTGTAGTAGCTACCGAAAGCTGCCAACCATGTCGAAGTGCGATGATAGTTAAGAATGTTGGCAGTAGTATATTCGCTATATTATTCCCGATTAAAATTGTTGTAATCATGCGGTCCGGATGCGAAATGAGCAAAAACAGTTTTTCAGACATGCGATCTCCTTGTTCAGCACGCAACTGGACCTTCATCCTATTAATAGCTGTTAACGCTGTTTCACTGCCTGAAAAGAAAAATGACGCCACCAAACATATGATTAAACCTATAAACTCCAACTAAACTTCCTCCTGTTAATAAACGAATTCAGTACATTTTCATATAGATAATATACCATATTATTGATAATCCACCGCTTTTCATGTGTACCTTTCTAATTAATTTAAGGGATATGCTATAATTATTATATTATCGAATATTTTGAAATGGGGGATAATTATGAATATTATAGACCAATATTTCACTACCAAACGTGAGGAACATTTGGAAGAACTAAAGCAGTTTTTATCTATTCCAAGTATCAGTTCTTTATCTGAACATAAAGAAGATATGAAAACTGCTGCTGCTTTTTTAGGCGATGCTATGAAAAAAGTCGGATTAGAAAACATCACAATCAATGAAACTGGTGGCCACCCCGCTGTTACTGCAGATTGGTTACACGCTGAAGGCAAACCAACTATTTTAGTATATGGTCACTATGATGTACAACCTGTTGATCCTTTAAACTTATGGGATAGTGAGCCGTTTAAGCCTGAGATTCGCGACAATATTTTATATGCACGTGGTTCAAGTGACGATAAAGGTCAAGTATTCATGCATATTAAAGTCATTGAAGCTTTAATGCAAATAAAAGGTGAGCTACCTGTTAACGTGAAATTTTTAATCGAAGGTGAAGAAGAAATTGGTAGTAAAAACTTACCTGCATTCGTCGAGGAACATAAAGACTATCTAGCTGCAGATTTAGTTTTAATTTCAGATACAGGTCTTTACGCACCTGGGAAACCTGCTGTTTGCTATGCTTTACGTGGTTTAACAGGCGTACAAATAGATATTCGCGGAGCTAAAGGTGACCTTCATTCAGGACTTTATGGAGGCGGTGTACAAAATCCAATACATTCCTTAGCTGATATTTTGGCATCCTTCCATGACGAACATGGCACTATTACAGTAGATGGTTTTTATGACAATGTTCTTCCTCTTACGGACGAAGAACGTGCAGCATTTCGCGCTTTAAATTTTGACGAAGAAGGTATTAAAGAGGAAATTGGTGTGAAAGAATTATTCGGTGAAAAGGGCTACACTTATCTTGAACATACATGGGCGCGCCCAACACTAGAAGTAAACGGAGTTTTCGGTGGTTTCTCTGGCGAAGGTATTAAAACAGTTTTACCTGCAGAAGCTGGTGCAAAAATAACATGTCGCCTTGTTCCTAATCAAGATCCAGAAGAAATTGTAGAAAAGCTACGAGCACATATCGCAGCACACAAGCCAACTGGTGTTGAAATTACAGTTACTGATTTCGATAAAGGTAAACCATTCATTACACCAATGAATCATCCACTAATCCAAGCTGCTGGACGTTCTTATGAAAAAATATATAACACACCAACAGCATATATTCGTGGTGGCGGTTCAATTCCCATCGTCGCAGCATTTGATGAAATTCTAGGAACTCCAGTAATCTTAATGGGCTTCGGACTTTCAAGCGAAAACTTCCATGCACCAAACGAACACTTCCATTTAGAAAACTATGACAAAGGACTCCGTGTTATCAGTGACTACTACTACGAAGTAGCAGCAGTTGATAAGGATGCCCTATAAATAAAAAATTATATTAATCCGCTCCTTTTAAAATAGGAGCGTTTTTTATGTGCCAAACTGATTTAATCGAAGATTTAGTGCTTAATTGGTACTACTCGAACTTCTATTTTGCATTGCTTGAGCTCACATTTAACCTACTCATCTCTTCTTTTGCACTACACAGGCCCTCATTTAACCTACTCACCTACTCTTTTGATTCACTCATGCTCTCTTTTAACCTATACACTACGACTATCAAAGAAATCCCGCATACGTTTAGTTAACGCATGCGGGATTTCTAATACCCTAGAAGGAATATGGTTAGTATATAATTCTATTCGCCAAAAATCGTTACAATTTCACTTGCTGATTTACGTGGCTTTTCTTTTGGTACAAGGTCGTAGTAGCCGAATTGTAACATACTGATAATGCGTTCACCTGGTTTTACACCCATTGGTTCACGGAATTTTGGATTATCTAGCCATGCAGGAGTTTTCCAGCATGCACCGATTCCTTTATCCCATGCAAGTAGTTGCATATTTTGTATGAAGTTACTTGCCGCAGCGTAGTCTTCTAAGCGTTCTTTTTGTCGTGCATCTTCAGGAACGACTACAAATGCATAAGCACCCGGTAATGAGAATTTACTCATCTTACTTTGAAGCTCATCTTCAGAAAGCTCTTTCCAATTTGGTACGGCAAAATCACGAATAAGGTCTTTTAATGGTTCTAACTCAGGACCACATGCCACTACTAATCGCCAAGGTTGACGGTTGCCGTGATTAGGTGCCCATACTGCATCGTCAATTATCGACATTAAATCTTCGCGATCAATTGGCTGACCATTGAACATTTTAATGGAACGGCGTTGTGTAATTGCCTCTATTACTGTTAATGATTGTTCCTTCATTTCTATCACTCCTACTCTGCAAATCTTTACAATTTGGCAGTAAGTTTCATCATACGAGTTATGTATGCATCACTATCCACCATACCATATTCCTAAAAAAAAACAAAAAATGATGAAAGAAATCCCTATCATTTTTATTATAAAAAATTTGTTTGATTGCGACCGTTATTTTTCGACTGATAAAGTGCTTGGTCTGCTGCTTCGATAAAATCACCTACTGATTCAAATGAATGCATAAATGTCGTAGTGCCTCCGATGCTAATGGTCGCAAATTGTAAATCACTTCTACCTTTATGTTCGAATTTAGCATTTTCAACTGAACTGCGTATTTTCTCAGCAAGTACCCTTGCCTCCACCTCACCCATTTCTCGAATAACAATTGCGAATTCTTCTCCACCATAACGAGAAATTACGCCTTGGTTACCCATAACATCCTTCATTATATTCACCGTCTGGCAAATAAGATCGTCACCTTTTAGATGTCCATATGTATCGTTATATTTTTTGAATTCATCAATATCAATCATTAGTAAAGTTAGCGGCCACTTATCTTTGTAACTTTCTCGGAAACATATTGGTAGTCGGTCTTCAAAATAGCGCCGATTATTAATGCCTGTTAAACCATCTAATTCAGTCAGTTGCTTCAATCGCTCATTTTTCACCTGTAGTTCATATGTTCTTTCATGAATCTTTTTATCAAGTGATGTATTTAACTTCATTAATTCCTTGCCAAGTAATTCAGATTCATAGAAATTCCTTGCGTAATTGCGACTTAAATTAAATGCCTGCAAAATGACGTAGAAGAAAAATCCGTAAATTGACAGCATGAGTGTATCTATTAACCCCTTTGCAAATAAATAATCGTTCACCACCGTTATAAAAAACAATAAATTTGCTATTAAGTTCATTAGAGCAGTAGGTCTTTTGTTAACAAAAGCCTTCACTAATATAATTGTTATGAAAATCATAAGTATAAAAGCAAGGGAAAAAACATCAAAGAATAGAGGTTTAAAAAAGCTCGGTGGTGTCACCCAAGTTAGCATTAATAGCGGCAAGATTATTGCCATAACTATATAAACTGTCTTCTTCCCCGCTTCTCTTGGAAATAGCTGCGAAATAAAGGCTATATATGTAAGGACTGAACCGTAGATTAATGTGTGTTCAATTCGCTTTAGTAAAAACCAAGACAAATGTGAGAACTGCATTTGTAAAAGCATTGGCCCTACGAAAAGTGAACGCACCGCTATGAATAGACTCAATAAGCCAAAGTAAAGGAAAGATCGTTCGGCTTTCCTATATAAAAATACAATTATATGGTATACCCCTATAATTATTATACTACCATTTATAAATAACAGAGCTGCTTGTCTATCTGAATGATAATTGACTATAGCATCTGCTTGCCCAAATAAAATCTCTTCACTTGGTCCACCAACAATGTCTTCAAAATTAGATACCTGCAAAACGACTAAAATCTTATCAGAGTTAGGAACAAAATAGCCAATTCTAGGTGTCATTGCAGGAGCTGATGTATCTTTTGAAGTACCAACTGAACCGCTCGATGAGATGGGTATACCATCGACAAACAGAGTATAGGCGCTTGATTGGAAACGAGTAGAAAGCGCAAATGTATGACCAATCTGCTCTTTAGGAATCTTCAAATAGAGAGCAAATGTTGCATAGTCTTTTATATTCCTTAAAGGGACATTCCAAGTGCTTGGTAAATATTCTTTATCAACATTTGATTTTTTCATCCTCTTCTCAATTTCTCTATTAGATAGTAGTTCATGAGTAAAAAATAACCATTCACCTCGTAATGGAATGACAGAACTCTCTGCAATATCTGTATGATTGAGTACTAATAAGCCGTATTTGAGTTGGGAATTAGTTTCATAATTGACTAATGTACAGCCACTGAGGATGAATACAAAAAGTAGTAATGCACTTATCTTTCTCAATTGTACTCCTCCAAATATTTGATAATCGGTTAAAAAAGGGTTGTTTTCATAGTTATTTTTCCTACATACTATAAAAAAGAGTCTGGAGGATTTTGTATGTCTTATTTGACGATTTGTTATTGGCTAGTGAGTTACTTCGTCGGTACATTCATGACTGCATGGTGGGTTGGTAAATGGCGAAATATCGATTTACGTGAGCATCGTAGTGGGAATTTAGGTGCTAGAAATGCCGGTGCAGTTATTGGTAAATCTGCATTTTTCCTAACTTCAATTGGTGATGGGAGCAAAGGGTTACTCATTGTTCTACTTGGCTACTTGCTGAACGAAACAGAATTTTCAATTGCAGTTGCTGGTGCCCTTGTCATTATCGGGCATTTATTTCCTTTTTGGTTAAAAGGCAAAGGTGGTAAAGGTATTGCAACGTTTGTCGGAGTTACACTTGCTTTTAATCCTCTATTATTTTTAGCTTTTGTCGTTGGATTTTTAATTCCAATTCCTTTCCTGAAAAGCGCAACACTAAGTATGCTTATTGGTTATGTATGTTATATAGGATCGATTATTTACAGCGGATGTTTACCAATTGCGTGGCCAATCGTCCTTATTATTCTAATCATTGTTTACAAACATCGCTTTGACATTATCGAGTCCTATCAAGAAAAAGCATGGAAATCAAAAAGATAATAATAAAATCAATATTATATCATTCTACTTTTTTGAAAACACAGCAAACCCGACCTATTATCCATTGAATAGGTCGGGTAATTTATTATATTGGTAATATAACATCTTC
Source organism: Viridibacillus sp. KH_047 (assembly GCF_057838945.1). Lineage (NCBI taxonomy): Bacteria > Bacillati > Bacillota > Bacilli > Caryophanales > Caryophanaceae > Viridibacillus > Viridibacillus sp. KH_047. The sequence goes on from NZ_CM174479.1 coordinate 3,815,642, forward strand.
TATGTGAAAAAAGTAGTATTTCATATTCGGTGTATAAGCAGTTGAGTCTAAATATTCCCATGGTCGATGAAAGCTATTGGATGTGTGGGCATTTACTAGAGGTTCACCATCTTGAATACTTGTAACAATGACAGAATGATCTATTCGTCCATCATCTTGGAAATCGTAAAAAATAATATCTCCAAGTTCTAAGTCATAGGCAGATGAAACTCGCTTTCCCATCAGTCCCTTCTTTGAAGTTTCTAAATACCACCGCAATGCATGCGGTGTACTCCAACTAAAGCTCCAATTACCTCCTCTTAGCCACCATCCCTTCGATCGGTTTGGCGATCCCCACATCGGTCCACCGCCTGCAAGAAGACATTGCGATATATAATTAGTACAATCCACATCAAATCGCGGAAATGCTGGATTGTAGCTGTCCCACCATTTATCGGCGTAAGCGACAGCTGCTTGTCGATTGTAAACTGCTCCATCACACCTCCTTACTCATGTATATGCGCTGCCCTGATTGAATATTTCTATTATCTTACAATATTTTTATAAAGTAGTTATTTTGTCGTTAAAAGTCGTCTTACCCAAATTTATCTATTTATAAAGAACCTCAAATTATTACATTTCTATGATATTTGTCAGTGCCTTTACATTTATACAACAATTTCAATATTCCTTATTTGAATCGCCCAATATAAGTCAAAAATTTGGTACAATAAAAACAACTAATTTGTTTCTCCTATTTTACGTTTGAAAGGGTGTTCGAAATTGACACAGCACGCAGAAAAAGAAATTGTTGAGTCGACATTATTATGTGACAATAAGGGTAATCTAAATCCCGCTGCCATAGGATTCGCTCGAAAACCGATTATCAATAGTAATTTGAAAGGTCATTTCATGCGTAAAAAGAAATGGAATTATTGGTGTGTTTTCGGAGATGAAATTATGTTCTCTGCAACGATTAGCCATTTAGATTATGCTGCTGTTTGTTTCGTCTACTTCTTAGATTACGAAACTCAACGTTACTTTGAAAAGACAATCACCATCCCCTTGGGCAATAAAGTAAAAATGCCCACAAACGTATTAGAAACTATAAACTTCAATCACGATGATATGAAGATCCAACTGCTATACGCGCAAAATGAAACGCAAATGACTGTCACTATCCCTGATTTTGATGGTGATTTACTTCATGCTGACTTAACAATCAAACACCCTGTAAACGACGACTCTCTCAATGTGGTCATCCCTTGGAATCGCCAAACATTCCAATTTACCGGGAAACATCATTCATTACCAACTAACGGTTACGTTAAAATAGGAGAAAAACGTTATAATTTTCAAGAAGAAGAGTGCTACGCAGTACTTGATTACGGTCGTGGCATTTGGCCACGTGAAGCAACTTGGAACTGGGCTATGGCTTCCCAAAAATGTAGAGGTCACCGAATCGGCCTAAACTTAGGTGGCAAATGGACAGATGGCACCGGCATGACGGAAAATGCAATATTCCTAGATGGCAAAATGACTAAAATCCATGAAGATGTCATTTTCGAATACAATGTAAAAGATTTTATGCAGCCTTGGCATATTAAATCTAAATTCACGGATGATGTTCAACTTACATTCACACCTTTCTTTGAACGTATCGCTACAACAAACGCCAAAGTGATCAAATCCGAAGTGCATCAAATGGTTGGCTATTTCAACGGTCGCGTTCGATTAGAGAGTGGTTGTTACTTACCTATCCAACAATTACTCGGCACCGCCGAAGAACATTTAGCTAAATGGTAAAAAGGACAGCCTCAAATTTGATTAAGAGGCTGTCCTTTTATCTTAGAGCGTGTTAAAAATGTGGTCGTTGGGGAGATTAGATTTTTTTGAGTAGCGCCGGTCCCTTCGAGTAGTGATAGTTCCTTCTCGAAGAGCGCTAATTCTCTTCCGAGTAGCGTCAATCACATCCCCAGTAGCGCTAATCTCTAATCCCGCTACGAATACCCCTTAACCAATCCATCATCTATTCCCATGCAAATAGAGTTTCTCAGGAAAATCTGTAAAAACAGCTTCGACTCCAAGCTTTTTCATCAAATCATAATCTTCTTTTGAATTTACTGTATAGACACGTACTATATTACCTCTTTCAATCGCTGTTTTAACAGCTTCTCGTTTAGCTGCTACTAGTGAAACATGTAATGCATCCGTACCTATCATTACACCGTACTCATGTAGATTTACTAATATCTTCATGAATAATGCCCCTACTTCATTCTGAGGTACCTTTTTCAATACTCGCTCCACCATTTCATGATCGAATGATGAAAAGATAACTCTATCCAACATGTCATTTTCTTCGAGCATAGTTATTACTTCATCTTCTATCCCCTGATACACAAAGACATCCGTTTTCAATTCAATATTAATCATATGATGAGTCGTTTTGAAAATATCCAATACTTCTTGCAGCGTTGGAATCTTCTCTCCTGCAAATTGCTCACCTTTCCATGACCCAAAATCATATGAACGTAGTTCTTCAAAGGTCATATCACGGATATAGCCTTCTCCGTTTGAAGTACGATTGATACGTTCATCATGATTGATTACGAGAACACCATCTTTTGTGCGTTGGACATCTAATTCAACACCATAAATGGGTAATCTTGCGGCTTCACGGAAAGAGCATAATGTGTTTTCAGGGAAATCACCTGAAGCTCCACGATGTGCAAATATTTTCATAAATCATTTCCTCCAAAGATATAATCATTAATTTTATGCTACACTTTCTAAAATTTCCAGACAATTGAAAACTTTTACTTGTACTCTCTGAATTCATGTAGTAATATTTATCATTGCTATCAAAACCCCAACATCTTCAACAGGACGCAAAATTGCCAAATTGGAGGACTGTAAATGACACAGAAGCATCCCGATTTTGAACAAGAAGCTCAGCGCCTGGCTTACACAAAACATTATATGCGAAAACTCTTAGAAGAATCCAAACGTGACGTTCAATCAGCACAGGACAGTATTCGAAAATCGATGGCTGATTTAGAATACCTAGATTCAAGTTTAAGCTACCTCAATATTTTAACGAATGCTCGATTTTTTGAAATGGCACGTGATCAAAAAGAAGGTCTTGAAGCAGTTCAGCAAAAACCTTATTTTGCCCGTATACATTTTCAAAAAGAAGGCGAACCAGCAGAAAAATTATATATTGGTAAGACCTCTCTCTTTGACCGTGAAACACAAGAACCCATCATTGTCGACTGGCGCTCTCCCGTGGCAAACGTATACTACGACGGGCGACTTGGTGATCTTACTTATAAAGTACATGACGAAGAATACAATGGGCACCTCTTTTCAAAACGGCAATATAAAATTGAAGAAGGCAAACTATTAGACGTCCAAGATATTGACCTGACAACAAATGATGAACTATTACAAGATGCACTGGCAGGTAAAGCTGATGTACGCCTTACTGAAATCGTCTCAACGATTCAAGCTGAACAAAACGATGTTATTCGTGCTCATTTAAAGCAACCTATACTCGTTCAAGGTGCGGCTGGATCAGGAAAGACAACTATTGCACTCCATAGGATATCTTATTTCCTATATACGATGGGTGAGCATTTCAACGCAAAAGAATTGATGATTTTAGCACCAAACCAGCTATTCATAGACTATATTGGCGACGTTTTACCTGAACTTGGTGTCGATCAAATTTGCCAAACAACCTACTCAGATTATGTACAACAAACAACTGATATTAAGCTGAAAATCCAAAATCCAAATGAACAGCTTGAAAAACTCGTGAGCGAAGACGTTATCGATGAAACAGTGCTTTGGCTGACCAAAATGAAAGGTTCATTAGAATATCGTGATGTTATGGATCGTTATTTAAAAAGAATTGAATCCCAAATAGCTGATCAATTCGAAGACGTTTATATCGAAAAATATCGCATTTTAACAGGTTCTCATTTAAGAAAGCTCTTCTTAAAAGATTTTGCCTATATGCCTATTGAAAAGCGAATTGAACGAATTAAAGCTGTGCTACAAAATTATGTACGACAAAAGAAAAAGCAAATACTACTTTCTTTAAATAAAAGATATGATGAAATTTTGGATAAGGCATTGTTTGGTATTCAAGATGCTACTAAACGTAAACAGACAGTGACAAAATGGATTGATGAACGTGATGTTCGTATTCCAGCTGTTGAAAAGATGGCTAAATCTACCTGTTCAAGTTATATGAAGCGATTTAAAAAACATAAAATCAAAGCCTTGTATCGTGAGTTTCTGACGAATTATGATTTACAAAGAGAGTTATCTCCCGATTGGTCTGAAGGAAAACATGAGCAATTTTTCAACGCTCATATAAAAGAAACTTGGGCCTTAGAAGATTTAGCTGCAATCTTCTATTTACATGCCAAAATCAAAGGGGTTAACGAAGAATGGAAAATGCGCGTTGTTTTCATCGATGAGGTGCAAGATTATAGCTTATTCCAGTTAGCTGCTTTAAAAGAAGGTCTAGAAACTGATATGTTCACTATGGTAGGTGACTTGGCCCAAGGAATACATAGTTACCGCTCCTTAACGGACTGGACGCCCGTACGCGAGTTATTCCCCCGGGCTACTTATAAAACTTTGCAAAAAAGCTATCGTACTACAATAGAAATTATGGCTGTTGCAAATGAAATCCTATCGAAAATGGGCGAAGATTTACCACTTGTTGAGCCAGTTGTCCGTCATGGAGATAAACCAACCTTCCATGAGATGAAAATAATTGACCCCGTAGCGATTGAAGATATTCATCAACAAATTAGAGCAAAAGGGCACCGTTCCATTGCACTCATTTGTAAAACTTCTGATGAAGCAATGGACTATACGAAGATATTACAAAATGCTGGTGTAATGGCTCAGACTTTATCTGAGTCCTCCGAGATTGACCAGGGTGCGCTTCTCGTCATACCAAGTCATTTAGCGAAGGGGCTTGAATTCGATGCAGTTATTGTAACAGCCATCGAAAGGCCTTTCCGTGATACAGCACTTGACCGTAAGCTTCTATACGTAGCTGTCACCCGTGCCATGCATGAGCTGCATCTTGTAGGCTCTTCACGCAGTGCGTTTTTATTAGCAGAATAAAAATAAAGAGGCCTTCCAAAAGTCGTTTGCAAGCCGACAATTGGAAGCCTCTTTTTATTTTCTCGCAGAGAGAGGATAATAATTTTGTTTTTTAGAAAAGATATTCATTATCTTTCTACGGATACCCTTTTTCTCTTTTACTAATTGCTTTTCATTTTTTACATCGACTTTTCCTAGTGCAGGTAATCTCATTGTAGATCTCCCCTTTGCGATGGTTTTTGTACTCTCTTAACATTACCATTAGTTTATGAATATTATCGACAGAATATGTATATTTTTAGTAAAAATTTTTATTAATTTCAAATTTTCAGTTAGAATTTCAAAAAATAAATGATTGCGTTAAATATAGATCGTTATTACACTACTACTGTCCTTAAATGATTTATGATTTTAAACACCTCTTTTAATGACTTAATAAATTAAAAATACCAAGCAAACTGCGATTTGCTTGGTATTCTTCGGATTATTTAAATATACTCCATATTCTTTTGAAAAAACCCTTTTTACTTACATGATCCATTTTATTTATTTCTACTACTATCACATCTGATAACAGATCGTAACCCGCTTCTCCGAAGTGTAATCCATCGTTTTTTATGCCCACCAAAAGCTCTTTGTAATTTGGCGTACTATAGAGAATTTCAAAAAAATCAATGACATAACATCCTGTTTCTTCGGCGACTTCTTTGACTGCTTGGCCGTATTCTTTCAGCCTCTGATTTTTACGATTTGGTTGTAATGCTTCATCGACCGGAGGAGATGTAATTAGAATTGTTCGATCAGCACCAATTTGCTGAACAAAGTAGCGAATATTAGATTTAAAGATGCCTATCGGTATTAATTTGTGCTTTGCAGAATCGTTTCCTCCAAATAATACTGTTACAACATCAGGATTTTTTGAAAGTACATCCTTCTTAAAACGAACCCTAGCTTGCTCCGTTGTATTACCAGATACTCCTGCATTAATAAATTGATGCTGTTTCATTTTCAACTTTAGCATGGATGTTAAAACCGGTTTTGGATAGTTCTCTTTTCGTGCTGTAATACTATCTCCAAAACATATGATTTTCATCTAATAATCCCCTTCTGCTATTTTTCTAATCTAGTTATTATTTTTTCGCGAAATAATCTACTTGCTGTATTTTCGAAAATCCAGCTCTTTCGTAGACAGATAGCGCTTGTTCATTTTCAATCTCAACATCAAGCAATACTGTCGATTGTTCTTTTTGGGCAGCAATATTTTTAACCCACGCTAAAAGTGCTGCCCCTATACCTTGACGTTGGAAATCGGGATGTACTGCTAATGCAGTTACCCACTGGACGTCATTCTCTTCAACTGAAGTCACAGTGCCTACAACTACACCATCTTTTTCAGCAACCCATAATACACGTCCCTCTGTTGACGTATTCGTAGAGATTAGATGATCTGTATCTTCTTGAGTATCTTCAAATGCAAACTCAAAAATAGTAACAAGTGCATCGCGTTCACCATTATATAAGCGAATTGTTAAGTCACTAATAACATCCGTATATTCAGCATCTGCCCGTAGTGTCGCTTCTGAAAAACTATATTCATAACCTTGTGCTTCGATGAATTCGCGCCCTTTGTCACCGTTTAATGTAAGAGCTAATTCTCCAACAGCATTGCGTTCATTAAATCCAGTTGCAATGCTCTCAACTAGTAGTTTTCCAATCCCCATACCACGATACATAGGAGCTACAACTGCTGACCATTCAAAAGTATTGAAACCCATCGTATCAACGGCACTAGCTACACCAACTAGTTCATCCTTATCATCATCATAAGCCAGCACTAGAAAGCCATATGCCTCCGGGTTGCACCAGCTACTTTCGTTCATCACCACTTTGTAATCTAGTTTATCTTCGAGTTCAGATTCATCTAATAATTGTAAAACTTCCTGATAAGTTTCACCATCAATAGGATATGTTGCTTTCATTATAAAATTATTCAAATTGAAACCACCTTGTTGTAATTGTTTTGTCATCTAAATGATAACAAATTATCAAATAATGCGACTATCATTTGGCTTTTTAGGGGTATAGAATATCGAGATGGAGGTTTTACTATGACAAAACAGCGATTAACTTGGGTTGATGTGACTAAGGGATTTTTAATGATATTAGTAGTAGTAGGTCATTTTCCTGGAGACTTGGATTACCCTCTTTTACAATATATCTATTGGTTCCATATGCCCGCATTCTTCATACTAAGTGGATTATTCTTCAAACCACTATCAAAGGACGAGCCTATACGTAAAGTTGTAAAAAAACGATTTATGCAATTGATGATTCCCTATTTCTTCTTCCTATTGGTTATTACATGCATTCGTTATATATTGGCATTCGCTTATGGAAATACCGATATTTCATGGTATATGGAGGATTTAAGTACACTCATTATTGGTGGACGTTATGCACGTGGATCTTACGGTGTATTCTGGTTTACAACGGTCTTATTCTTTACTTATTTATTATTCTTATTACTAACAAAATATTTAAACCGCTTCTATCAATTTTTTGTTCTTGCAATCTGCTACATTATCGCGCATATCCAAAGCTTTTATGTAATAGATGTTATTGGCGGCCCGTCTGCTGAAGCTTCACAAACTATACCTATACTATGGAATTTAGATGTTACGCTCATAACTTTGGTCTACTTCGCCATTGGCTATTATGCAAAAGATTTATTTTTACACATACGTTTACCCTTATGGACAATTTGTACAGTTAGTTCGCTCTTAGCAATGTATCTGGCATGGATAGATCAATTTGATTATCACTTAAGCTTGAAGTTCATTCGGTACAATGATGCCTTAATGGATCTTATCATCCCTTTTATTTTTATCATTACCATTTTCGGTATATTCCAATTTATTACGCGCTTCACACCATTTAAAGCGTTGAAGTTTATCGAAATGCAGTCAATCACTATTATGTATATGCATATTTCGGTAGATAAACAGATGAATAATTTCTTTGACTACGGACTCATTGGATATACCGTTCTATGTCTGGGTATATCTATCATAGGCTCTTTAGTTATTAAAAAATTCATCCCCTATGGATTATTCTTCATCGGAGATATTCGTGCAAAACGCCCGATTCTCTTTAAGAGCAAACTATTTACCACATAAAAAAAAATATGTATGAATAAGGCCGTTGATTTCCGCTGCGTACGGACGCTTTCCGCGGGCGGGGCCGAGCCGCTTCCTTCGCTACGCTCAGTCCAGGGTCTCGACTATCCCGCTTTTCCCGCTGGAGTCGCCGCTCTCCGCTCCAATCAACTGAAAACCTAAAAAAAATGTAAAAATGACCAAAGGCATCGAGATTTGACTTCTCGATGCCTTTGGTCGACACTCTAAAGCACTCATCCATATGAAATGGGTGAATGCCTCTTCTATTTACCAAAAATTTATGCATTTGATTCTTCTAGCATTTTATAATAAATCCCCTGTTTCTCAATTAACTCCTGCTGGCTGCCTGCTTCAACTAGTTCACCCTGTTGCATGACAAAGACAATATCGGCTTGTCGTACCGTATTCAATCGATGAGCGATTACAAAGCTTGTACGTCCTTTCATTAAACGTTCTAGAGCTTCTTGTATTTTTAACTCTGTTACAGTATCAATGCTACTCGTTGCTTCGTCTAACAACAGAATTACAGGGTCTGCAACAAGTGCTCTTGCTATAGATAATAGCTGCTTTTGACCTTGGCTAATTTCAGCACCATCAGCAGACAGAAATGTATCATAACCATTCTGCAATTTCATAATGAAATCATGTGCATTAGCTTTACGTGCAGCTTCTTCTACTTCCTCATCTGTTGCATTTAACTGACCATACCGAATGTTTTCCCTAACCGTTTCTTCAAATAAAAACGGATCTTGTAAAACAAATGCCATTTGACTGCGCAAATTTTGACGTGACATTTCTTGAATGGGTGTACCATCAATAGTAATTTCACCTTTATTTACTTCATAGAAACGTGCGAGTAACTGTAAAATAGTTGTTTTACCAGCCCCCGTAGCTCCTACTAAAGCAGCTGTTTGCCCTGCCTCTACATGAAAACTAACATTTTTTATCGTATGTGCTTCATCTGTCTGTTCATATTTGAACGAGACATCATTGAACTTTACGTCTCCTTGTAGTTGTTGGATTTCTTTTTCTGCAGCTAAATCCTTCTCTTCCTCTTCGTTCATAATTCCAAAAACACGTTCTGCTCCTGCAATCGCTGACAAAACATTATTAAACTGATTCGCTAAATCGTTTAGTGGACGTGTAAACTGACGCGCATATTCTGAAAATATCACAATCGTCCCAATTGTCACTTGGCCCTTCAAGGCTAATAAACCACCAACGCCCGCAACAATGGCAAAGCTTGCATTATTTAAAAGGTTCATGACCTTTGGAATACCACCTGAGTAAACATTAGACCAAAAGCCAACGTTTCTTAACTTACTACTTTTCTCTGCAAACTCTTCAATAATACGCTGCTCCTGAGAAAAAGCTTTAACAATTCGTTGTCCTGAAATCGACTCCTCAATCATCCCATTTAATGCGCCCAATGCTTGCTGCTGTTCTTTAAATAACTTACCTGTACGGCGTGTAATCCATCTTGTAGCAACGAACATTACTGGGATGATGATCATCGTCAAAAGTGTTAGTAGAGGACTCATTGACAACATAACAACCAACGTCCCAACTAACGTTAAAACACTTGAGAATACTTGAATAAATGTACTATTCAAGGTTGAACTAACATTTTCGATATCATTTGTCATACGACTCATTAACTCGCCATGTTGTCGCTTATCAAAAAATGAAATTGGTAACTTCTGCAGCTTTGTGAATAGACCTGTACGCATACGATAAATCGTTTGTTGTGCAATACCGATCATCCAATAGTTTTGGAGAAACAATGATAATGACAAACCTATATAAATGGCGATTAAACCAAATATCAGCTTAGATAAGCCTGCAAACTGTGTTTTCATAATGTGGTTATCAATAATTTTCCCAATTAAATAAGGACCTAGTAATGAAAATACCGAGCTCGCTACTACCATGAGTAGCACTACAATTAATAGCGCGCGTTGTTCATCTACAATACGCCAAATATGCCCTAGCGTTGAACTCCAATTTGTTGCGCGATCCACCTTCTTATTACGCTTCTTTTGTATATCTTCTTTCGTCAAAATATTTTTATAACCAAAAGGTTCTCTAATTGCTTTAAGCATCGTAATCCACCCCCTGCTCTTGTTGTGAGGTCGCAATTTTTTGATACAATACGGAACTTTCCATTAATTCTTCATGAGTACCGAATGCTGACACGAATCCGTCTTCTAGTAGCAAAATGCGGTCTGCTCCCTTTGCTGTACGAATTTTCTGAGTTACAACAAGCATTGTTGCCTCTTCACCCTCTAGCGCACTCCATAATGCAGATTCCGTTTTAACATCTAATGCACTTGTACTATCATCTAAGATCAAAATTTCCGGCTTTCGTATTAATGCCCTCGCAATCGATAATCGTTGTTTTTGACCACCTGATAAGTTTACTCCCTTTTGGCCAACTCTCGTTTCGTAGTCATTTGGAAAATGCTGAATTGAATCATGGATTTGTGCCTGCATTGTTGCCTCTTGCACTTGTTCAATTGAAGCAGCTGTTTTGCCCCATGTTACGTTATCGTGGATAGAACCTGTGAATAACAATGCCCGCTGTGGTACATAACCAATCGCCTCACGCAACTTTTCCAAAGGCCAGTTTTTCACATTCACTCCATCCAAATAGATATCCCCAGACGTCGTATCATAAAAACGGGGTAATAGCTGTAACAAAGTTGATTTACCAGAGCCCGTCGCACCCATAATAGCTAATTTTTCACCTTGATTACATTCAAAAGAGATATTACGTAAGACGAATTCATCTGTCTGTGGATATTTAAAAGAAACGTTGTCAAAACGTAGAGTGCCACGTTGCCCAACTTCCAGTGAACCTTTATCCTTCTCATCATCTTCTAAACCTTCTTCAATTAACAATACTTCCTCCATACGATCCGCTGACGCTTTCGCTCGTGAAATAAATACGATAATAAATGAAAACATTGAAAATGCTCCTGTCATACGTAGTGCATAGTTGACTATCGCTACAAGTTCACCGATTTGTGTTTCTCCTTGCTCAATTTTTCCCGCTCCAAACCAAAGGACCACAAGCAGGCTAACATTCATTACAAACAGTAATATGGGCTGAATATACTCCATCGTTCGTAACGCTTTAGAGGTATCTATCTTCAAAGAATTTGCCACTTTTTCAAACCTACTTGCTTCGTACAAACCACGCAAATAGGCTTTTACTAAACGCATCGCCTGTAAATTCTCTTGAATAACACGATTGACTCGGTCAACACGCTTTTGAACGGCTGAAAAATATTTAATACCTTTGCGAACCATTAAAAATAAAAAAATAGCTAAAAACGGAGCACCTATTACAAGATATACGGCTAATGATGGCTTCACATAAAACGCCATTATTAAACTACCAATCACAACAAGAGGCGTACGTAACATGACTCGAAGACTCATGAATAAGACCTGTTGTACTTGAGATACATCGCTTGTTAGGCGCGTAATGAGTCCTGCCGTCGGAAATCTCAAAAACGTCGTCATTGTAAATGATTGTACTTTTTTAAACAATGCATTCCGCAAATCAAAGGCAAAGCTTTGTGAAGCATGTGCTGAAAAAAATGAATTCGTAACACCTGCGATAAAACCTAGGATTGCTATTAGCATCATTATTCCGCCCCATAACCAAACCGTTGCAGAATCTTGTAAAACGATTCCATCGTCAATAATTTTCTTGATAATTAGTGGCTGGATTAACTCAACAGCAAGCTCTACAAGCATGAGCGAAATAGCAATAACAGCGAACCATTTGTATGGTTTTATGTATGAAAACATTGTCTTCATGGTATAACCCCCTATATTCATTTCGTCTCTCGAAATTTATTTATTTGTTCCTTATTATGCCATAAAATAACCATAACTTGTGCTATAAAAACTCAAAATATTTAGAAGGGTAATTTAATTAATATTTTTTCTCATATATGTATTTAAAAAAAGCCCCCTTCACTCAAAATGTGAAAGAGACCATTTATTTTTAAATAATGGATTTTGAAATAGAGCATCCAATTCTTTACGCTAATTTAGTTTCTAAAAAAATAACCACGTGATATTTATTTTTTTACCAAATTTATATGTCTGCTTGTTGTTGCTTATCTCCTTCAATGGAAAGCCACGTCACACAAACAAGCATGATTACGATACCTACAATTTGCCATATAGCTAGTGTTCTTCCCAGCCAAATAACAGAAATGATCATAGCCGTTAATGGCTCCATACTCGACAACACACTTGTTTCTACAGCTGATATATATTTCATGCTACTTAAAAACAATACAAAGGCAGCTGTTCCAAAAAATATAATAGCAGTTAACATTAATGCGATTTTCGGGTCTAATAATAGGCTCCATTCATCTGAACTCCAGACTTGCGAAATTACACCAAGTACAATACCTCCGATTAGCATTCCCCATCCTACTACAATAAGGACACCCCATTCATTCATAATAGCTACAGGATATAAAGTATAAAAAGCAAATGCTAAACCAACCACGACTCCCCATAAAAGAGCTTCAGAACTTACGAGCAATGTCTCAAAGGAAGCATTAGTTAGTAATAAAAACAAACCAATAAGCGTCCCTAGAATACCTAATACTTGATATCTTGGTGGCCATTTGCGATATGAAATTGAAACAAAAATGATAATAAAAATGGGTGCCAAAAATTGTAGTAATGTTGCCACAACCGCATTACTAGCATCAATAGCTGCTACAAATGAATATTGCACTCCAAGCATTCCTAAAACACCAAATATGACTAATTTCCTCCACCAAATAGGATATTTCCAAATACTTGTTACATCTTTTTTAGTTAAAAATAAAAAGGATAATAGTATTATACCAGCCAAAATGAGTCGGACTGTTAGCATAAACGGTACTGTTAACTCACTATTAGATAATACCCACTCCATAATTGGCCCCGTAGCACCCCAAAGCATTGCCCCAGAAATAATCAGTATTATCCCTCTTAACCTATGCGACTGATGATTCATCCCTAAACCCCTCTTTTATGATTATATTTTACTGAGTTATCGATATGTTTTTGTATATTTCTACCTATTTTAACCTTTATATATCGTGGCTATTAATATATAATTCTGAATTTCTTTTATATACATTACCTATTACTAATGACGGATGGCATTCTTTTCACTATAATAATAGATATAGTAACTTCAAGGAGTCGTCGCATGTATGAATGAAACTCAAATAATTTTTAGTACAGCCAATTCAGTTTTGAACCAAATGCCATTCCCAATGATGATTGTTGATCATGAAGGAATCGTAGCAGCATGGAATCGCCAAGCCGAAAAAACTTTCGGGTATTCTGCTGATGAAGTTCTTGGTAAATTTACCCCCTTCATAGAAGCAGAGAAATCAGGCCTACATAAAGACGGATGGACAAAGCTATTACGTTCTCCTGAACCTTTCCATTTCGACAAAATGGCATTCATAGCAAAAAATAAAGAAGCTATTTTTTCTTCTGCTTTAGCAAAAGCATTTACTATCGAGAACGAGCGTTATGTATTTTTCCATTTTGAAATGACAGATGAGATTCAAAAAGATCCATCACCTTATCAAGAATTAATTAGCTTGAAATCAGGATTAGAGTCCTCCTTCATGATGTTAACGATGGATCAAGAAGGTTTAATCAGTTTTGCAAACAACAATTTCTTAAAACGGAGCAAATGGACTCCGAAACGAATTATAGGCAAAACATTTTGGCAAATGTTCCCTCAATCAGATAACGGAACTGCTGATGCAAATAACATCTGGACATCCCTAAAAAACGGCAAGACTTGGAAGGGCGAAGTCGAGAAAATGACGAAAGACGGCTTATCCTATTGGGTCGATTTAACGGCTATCCCGATTTTCGTGACATGTAAAAACCCTGCCTACTTTATACTGCTCGAAAATGATATTACAGAAAAAAAATTGCTACAAAACCGTTTAGAAAAAATTGCTTATATCGATCAAGAAACAGGTTTAATGAATCGCTATCGTTTAGAACAAATCGTCACTGATATGATTCAAGAAAAGAATCACTTTACATTTGTTTACTTAAGCATTGATAAATTTTACTCTTTGAAGGAAATTTATGATGAACAAACAGAAATCGTCCTTTTACAGGAATTTACAAACCGTATGAAGATATATTTCCAAGATAGCACAATGGCTCGAGTCGGTATAGATGAATTTGTCGTATTAACTCCACTTGGTGAATGGTTTATCCAAGGTTTCCTTGCCTATCTAAAACAACACCCTATTTATGTAAACAATCGTGCCATACCACTTTCAATTAGCGGCGGTATTACAAAATATCCTGAGGATCAGTCATCATTCTCACATTTAGTGAAAGCCTCACATGCGGCAATTTCTAAAGTGCGTTCTGATGGTGGTGGTAATATTATTAGTTTAACAAAAGCTGATCATAAAGCACTTAGTACAAAGGCCATTATTGAAAAGCGCCTACTAATTGCGCTGGATAAAAAGAACTTAAAAGTGCTATATCAACCGCAATTAAATTTAGAAACAGGTAAAATTACTGGTGTAGAAGCCCTCGTACGTTGGGAAGACGAGGAAATCGGTATCGTTACACCAGATGTCTTAATCCCAATCGCTGAAGAAACTGGTTTGATTAATGATATCGGCGCCTTTATGCTTGAACAAGCTTGCTTACAAGCAGTAGCTTGGCATAAAAAAGGCTTAGATTTAAAAGTAAGTATCAATTCATCTGTACGGGAATTCCGTGATAAAAACATGGTACAACATATTAGAAAAGTATTAGAGAAAACAAATTGTCCTGCAAAACTATTGCAAATTGAAATTACAGAAAAATTTGCTTTAGAAGCTGAAGCCGAAACCTCTATAATTCAACAGATGAAGCAATTAGAAACTGACGGTATTGTCTTTGTCCTTGATGACTTTGGTACAGGATATGCATCTTTCCGTTACATGCAACTCTTACCATTAGCTGAAATTAAAATTGACCAAACATTTATTTCAACACTTCAATATCAGAAGAAAGCGCAAAAATTAATACAAGGTATGATCCAATTTGGAAAATCGATCAATATGCGTGTTTTAGCTGAGGGTGTTGAAACAGCAGAGCAATTAGAATTACTTACATCATTCGGCTGTGATGCAGCACAAGGTTATCATATTAGTCATCCTATCACACCTAAAGAGGTTGAAAAACTCTTAAAATAATTCCTTGTATATTTCCCAATAAATACATGTTATAAATAAAAAAGGCCTTCGCTCAAATTAGCGATGGCCTTTTTTTATTTAAATTTAATTTTGTAACGCTCTTGCCTTTCGTTTGCGTATTATATTGAAAATGAGTTGCATAAACACCTCTGCGAAGACAAGTCCCATAACAATGGCACCCGTAATAATGAATGCCTTCGCTGCATATTGAATGCTTTCAAGATATTCATTTTCAACGACATGTCTCATTGCATTATAAGCCATTCCCCCAGGTACGAGTGGAATAATCCCAGCAACACTGAAGATAATCATTGGCATTTTAAAGTATCTTGCCAACATATGTGCCACAATCGAAATAACAAACGAACCTGCAAATGAAGCTAATACAGCATCCATACCATGCTTCAATAGAGAATAGTATATTAGCCATCCGATGGCTCCAACTAGCCCACAATGGAATAGCGTTTTTTTCGGTGCATTAAAAATAATTCCAAAGCCAGCTGTTGCTAAAAAACTAAGAACCGCTTGGGTGACCCAAAACATAGTATTCCTCCTAAAATGACAATACTAGTGCAACACCCGCACCGATCGCAAATGCTGTTAAAAAAGCTTCTGTTCCTTTAGATACTCCGGATACAAAATGTCCTGCCATCAAGTCCCGCACTGCATTTGCAATTAGTAACCCTGGTACTAACGGCATCACAGAAGCAATAATAATTTTATCTATTTGGATACCTATACCCAATTTTACTGTTAAAAACGCTGTAATACCTACAAACAATGCAGCTGTAAATTCAGCAAAAAACTTTATCTTGGTTAACTCATGCATTAAAACAAAAAGCAAAAAACCAATTCCACCAGCTAAAATTGCTGCAGGAACATCACTCCAAACACCTTCAAATAAAATTAAAAAACATCCACTTGCAATCGCCGAAGCGACTATTTGAAGCCAAGTTGGGAAATATAAATTTGAACGGTCAATGCGTTGTAATTCCTCAAACGCTTCTGACAAAGTAATTTGCTCTGCGGTTAATCGACGTGATACACCATTTACAAGCGCAATTTTCTCTAAATCTGTCGAGCGTCTGGGTATTTGAACAATTCTTGTTGGTCTTTTATGACCAGCTGAAAATATTATGCCTGTAGGCGTCACAAAACTCTGTGCAGATGTTAATCCTTGTGAATTTGCCATACGTAACATCGTATCTTCAGCACGATACGTTTCCGCTCCACTTTGCATAAGTAATCTTCCAGCTAGAAGAAAACAATCTATTGCGAGTTCCTCTTCTTCCATTTCAATCACTGTTTTTCCCTGCCCTTCATAAACAAAATTTAGTAAAAAAAACGTTATGTACGACTACTTATTAGTAAAAAATGTAAAATCATGCATGGCAAAATGCCTCTTTCACGTCATTTTTACTTATTTTTCAACAAAAGACGATTTTTTAACATAAATTCAAAACTTTTCGCGCCACTTTGCCGTCTAATCGTATAGAATAGAACACATAATACTTTTAAAGGAGGTCTTGGGGAAATGACCACAACACGCCCTAAAAAAAGAGGGCTTTGGATTGACACAATATTAATTTGCAGTGTTTTTGTACTATCTGCTGTTTTGCTTTTCTTTTTTTTAGCACCAAAAAACGACAAAGAATCTTCAGTAACAAATGGGGTCGCATTAGCAGCACCGCCTGAGCATCAGACAAAGGATTCGAAATATACCGGTATTAAAATTGCCTCTATTATTTCAGACGATCAACGTATGCCCTATTCAATTGAATATCCCCAAACTGAGGATAAAGAATTCAACAAAGCTATAAAGGATGCCGTTTATAAGACGCGCGATACCTACTTAGCTAGCATGGAGAAAATCCTTCAAAATGATGCAGATAAAGTTGGTAAGTTAACAATAACATTTAAAACCTTGCATCATAAAAAGAATTACTATTCGTTTGTTTTAACTCAAAATACATATAAAGGCACAGGAAGTAAAGAAAAAACTATCCAAACCTTTATGTATGATAAAAAAAATAATAAACAGTTGTTTTTAAACAATGTTATTAAAAACGAAAATAATCTGTCAAAACTTATACCTTTTGTCAAAAAACAAATAAAAAGCGATGACCAGTTTAAATCATATATCAATACAACAAAATTAAAAAATGCTACAACACCTACGTATTCAAATTATAAAAATTTTTCTTTAACTGATAGCTCTTTATACATTTATTTTGACGGTGCTAAATTGTCCGATAATAGTAATGCTATCTCAAAGATTAAAATACCACTTTCTTCTGTAAATAGTATACTGGCTAAACCATTCCAAATAGCAGGAATAAATCCAGATGGTACAAAAAAGAAACAAATTGCATTAACATTTGATGATGGTCCTAATGCAAAGGTAACACCGAAAGTCTTAAAAACACTTAAGAAATACGATGCGAAGGCAACATTCTTCATGCTTGGAAGCCAAGCAATGTACAATCAAAAGCTTGCTAAAAAAGTTGCAGATGCTGGACATGAAATTGGCAATCACTCATTTTCACATACAAATTTAATTACTCTTTCAAATAAGAAGATTAAAGCTGAAATCAACCGAACCAATGAAGAAATTAAAAAAGCTACGGGCGAAAAACCAACGTTATTCCGTCCACCTTATGGTTCAATCAACGAGAGAGTACGTTCACAAAATAAACTACCAGTTATCTTATGGGATGTTGATACACTTGACTGGAAACATCGTAATCCTAAAACACTTTTAAATATGGTTAAACAGTATAGTCATGATGGCGCTATTATTTTAATGCATGATATTCAACCTACAACAGCTCAAGGTTTAGATTCTGTATTAGCTTACTTACAAAAGCAGGGTTATGAGTTTGTAACCATATCTGAGTTAAGAAGATAATTGAATAGCCTAAGACCAATGATGTTAGCCCTCGATTACATTATGTAATCAAGGGCTATTTTTATGCTCATTCGAATTCTTCCATCCATTGTTCTAATAATACTTCAAGTTTCTGCTCTGCTCTTTCTTTCTCAGCTATTAGTTGTTCATATAAGTTCCAATCCTGCTCTTGATGAATTTTCTGATTCAGTTGCTTTATAGTAGATTCAATCTGTGCAATCTCTTGTTCTTTATTTGTATCATTTTTTATTACTTTTACTTTTGAAGATATTTTCTTCTCTTGTTTTATAGACTGTGGTAAGTTAAGAGCTTGTTTCTCATTAAATTTTTGTCGTGCCCAGTCGTACGGCCCCTCATATGTTATTAATTGCTGATTCTCAAGCCACACTGTTCTTGTAAATAATTTATTTAAAAAGAAGCGATCATGAGAAATAGCTAAAATAGTACCTCTAAAGTCTTCTAACGCGTCTTCTAGTACTTCCCTTGATTCTATATCTAAATGATTTGTCGGTTCATCTAAGATTAGTAAATTGACGTCTTGATGCATGAGCTGTGCTAATCTAAGTCGCATACGTTCACCACCACTTAAATTTGCAATCTTCTTAAAAACATCTGCTCCGTAAAACATGAATTTAGCTAAAATATGACGAGCATCACCTTCAGTGACAGACACTTCATCACGAAAAACATCAATGAGTCGTGCTTTAGGCTTATCAATTTGAAAATGCTGTGATAGGTAGCCAATTTTCACTTGGCTACCTAACTTACATGTTCCCTTATCTATCATTGTCTTATTTAGTAACATATTCAAGATAGTAGATTTTCCAGTACCATTGCGCCCTACAATTGCCATATGTTCTTGCCATAGAAGTTGTAAATTTACATTTCTGAGTAATACCTTATCTCCAAAAGCTTTTGTGACATTTTCTAGTATGGCAACTTCCTTCCCACTGCGAGGAGCGGCTTCAAAAGATAAATCCATTTTTTTAGGATCAATAATTGGCTTGCGAAGCTTTTCAATACGTTCTAGAGCTCGCTCCATATTACGAGCACGTCGGTGCATTGCCTCATTTGGTGGATTGGCTTCATTCGCCCATTGTCGCATGCGTTTGATTGCTTCACGCATCTTCTTCATCTTCTTTTGTTGTTCTTCGTATTGTTGAAACTCCCGCATAAGACGGGCTTCCTTTTCAACACAAAAGTCTGAATAACTACAATGATAAACTTGTAACTCACCTTGCTCTAAATCTACAATTTTCGTAACAACCTTATCTAAAAAATAGCGATCATGCGATATGATCACAACTGTTCCTGTATAGTCGACTAAATATTGCTCTAACCATTCTACAGCAAACAAATCCAAATGATTCGTCGGTTCATCTAAAAGTAGTAAATCCGGCTTAGTCAAAAGCAATTGACCGAGCATAATTTTCGTCTTTTCTCCACCACTAAGACTGTTAAAGGGCTGTTCTACAAAATCATTTAATTGTAGTCCATTAATGACCATCTCAATTTGAGCTTGCATACTATAACCGTCTGCTAATGTGAAGCGTTCTTGCACATCACCATACTGAACTAAATATCTCTCTAGTTGCTCAGAAGTTGCAGTGGCCATACTTTTTTCAAGCTCATGCATTTGGCTTTGTAAACTAAGCAAATGCTTAAATGCCTGCGCTAATATATCCTGACCTGTAATCTCTTTTGAAAATATTGGAATTTGCGCTAAATAGCCAATTTTAGTCCCTTTTTTAAAATGAATTTTCCCTTGGTCTGGTGATTCTACTCCTGCAATAAGCTTGAATAAAGTCGTCTTCCCAGAACCATTACGTCCAACTATTCCTAAACGATCTCCTGTTTTAATATCTAATACTAAATCTTCAAAAATACTATTCCCACCGAGCATTTTACTTATATGTTGAACTGTACAAATCATGATTGATTACTTCCTTCCGTATAACACAGCTGAAAGCACTCGATTTTTGCCAAAACAAAAAGACTGCCTGATTAACAGACAGTCTTTTGCGCCTTAAAATTCGGCTTGGAAAGAATGGCTAATCAGCTGTGTATTTTTTGATTTTGTTGAAAAATGGGCGCACTTATCCCGTTGACCGCAAAATCGAAAGAAATCGCACATGTAATTGGCAAAAACTCCAAAGTATAAACACATGCATCCACAACGTTTTTCATTCTTTCCTCACCTCCGTTTCAAATAATTATGAATAGTCTAACACAATTGGTGGTCAATTTCAAATGGCCATTTAGGTAGCATATGATTCAATGGTTTATCTTCACGTTCTCCTAATACATAATCTGCTTGCATTAACGTATGGATTTCACGTGTTCCTTCATAAATTACAGGTGCTTTTGAGTTACGAAGGAAACGAGCTACTGGATATTCATCTGAATATCCGTATGCGCCGTGAATTTGCACCGCATCATCTGCTGCTTTGTTGGCAAAATCACATGCCTGCCACTTTGCTAAAGATGTTTCGCGTGTATTACGAATACCTTGATTTTTTAATTCTCCCACACGATAAACTAACAAACGGCTCATCTGATAGCCTGCTTCCATTTTTGCAATCATTTGTTGTACAAGCTGATGCTGTCCGATTGGTTTGCCGAATGTGTGGCGTTGGTGGCAGTATTTAACACTTTCTTCAATACATGCCATCGATAAACCAACTGCTCCAGCTGCTACAGTAAAACGACCATTATCTAAAGCTGCCATCGCAATTTTAAAGCCTTCGCCTTCTTCACCTAATAAGTTTTCTTTTGGGACTTTGACATCTTCGAAGAAAAGCTCACCCGTATTACCAGCACGGATGCCATACTTCCCTTTTATCGCTTTCGAAGAGAACCCTTCCCAAGTACGATCTACGATAAAGGCTGAAATTCCTTTGTGTTTTAATGTACGATCTCCTGTGTAAGCAAATACGATGAAATAATCTGCAACATCACATAAAGAAATCCACGTTTTTTGACCATTTAAAATATAGTGGTCACCATCAAGTACTGCATGTGTAGACATAGCGGCCACATCAGATCCCGCTCCAGGTTCAGTTAAGCCGAAAGCGCCTATCTTTGCCCCTTTAGCTTGAGGGATGAGGTACTTTTGCTTTTGTTCTTCAGTACCCCATTGCAATAGAGTCATACTATTTAGTCCCGTATGAACAGACACAGCTGTACGAAACGCTGTATCACCACGCTCTAATTCCTCACAAACAATGGCTAAAGAGTTATAATCCATTCCACTACCACCATAAGCTTCAGGAATACACACACCCATTAAACCTAAAGTCGATAACTTAGAAAAAATTTCTGGATCGAACTTACCTTGACTATCCCATTCAGTAATATGAGGCATAATTTCCTTATCAACAAAAGCACGCACTGTATTTCTCAACATTTTTTGTTCTTCAGTAAATTCAAAATTCATATTAATTCTCTCCCTTATGCGTCATTTTTTCATACAAAGGCTGTAAAATTTCATCGTTGTGCTCTCCAGGATTTGGAGGATGATGCCTAACAGTCACAGGTGTTCTTGATAATTTCAACGGACTCCCGATCATTTTGATTGGACCAATTGTAGGGTGATCATAAGAGATGAACATATTCCGTGCCTGTAACTGCTTATCTTGTTCAACCTCTTGAATGTTTTGAATCGGCCCAGCTGGTATGTTCTTTTTTCTACATGCTTCATACCAATAAGCTGTAGACTCTCGCAAAAAAGCTGTTTGCAATAAAGGTATCAGCACATCACGTTGCTTTACGCGATCTGGATTAGTACGAAAACGTGTATCCTGTGCATATTGAGGTACATTCAGTACTTCGCAAAGTGTTGCAAACTGATGATCATTTCCTACTGCTATGACCATTTCACTATCGGCCGTTTTAAATGTCTGGTACGGTACGATATTGGCATGTGCATTTCCAAGTCCAGTTGGAATATTGCCTGACATTAAATAACTACTTCCCACATTGACTAACGCGCTCACAGCGGCATCATATAATGCGATATCGACTTTTTGACCGATTCCTGAGCGACTACGTTCAAGTAATGCAGATTGAATACCAATACATGCGTACATTCCTGTAAGTACATCAGTGATTGCTACGCCCGTTTTTTGTGGGCCAGATTCTGCTGTCCCTGTTATACTCATGAGGCCACTCATACCTTGGATAATAAAGTCATATCCCGGTACATAGCGGTCTGGCCCCGTCTCACCAAAGCCTGTAATTGAGCAATAGACAATACCTGGATTTATCTCAGCCAACGTTTCATACCCTAAACCAAAGCGCTCCATTGTACCGGTCTTAAAGTTATTAATGATGACATCGCTATCTTGTACTAACCTTTTGATAATTTCGCGCCCTTCTTCTTCCTTCAAATTGAGTGTAATAGCCTTTTTATTACGATTTGCAGTTAAATAATAAGCACTTACATCACCTTGGAATGGGGGGCCCCATTTTCTTGTCTCATCACCACTATCAGGGGCTTCTACTTTAATGACATCAGCCCCTAGATCACCTAAAATCATTGTGCAGTATGGTCCTGCAAGTACTCGGGATAAATCGATTATACGGATATTTTCTAAAGCACCAGACAACCTGTCACCTCTCTTCATAGGTCAATAAAAAAGCCAATTCAAAAAGACTCCAGTGAACATACTGAGTGTCAAATTGAACTGGCTCTTATCTGTGTCATAAAACCCGGCTAGGCTTCAAACAGATTAGACAGTATTGGCTTACTATTATCCTTGTTTCATCATCACACGTAATGAACGTTTTGTACGTTTTTGCATGATTTATTATCTTTAACTTTACTACACTATTCTTTTTTTGTAAATTTATAACTACCTGAAAATTCCGAATTATACTGTCGATTTGTAAGACTCATATTGTTTATATAAATCTTTCAATGCCGACATTAATGCGTTTCCTGCTTTACCTAAGTAATGTATTTTCACGGCTTCGACCGGTTTTATAATACCATCTTGCAAACTATGCCCTCTTAGTAATTGCTCAACAAATGTTTTCCCATGCTGTGTTGCTAACGTACAACTTGCTGCAACGATTACCCCATATTTCTTATCAATTTCTGCAGTGATTGTTAGAGTTTCATAAATGTTTTGTGCGGCCATACCAGATGGCAGCCTCGCATGCCCTGCTATAAAAATTGTGTTCATAATGGTTCAACTCCTTCAGCACATTTTTCTATCTAAAATTTCCAAATTATATAAAAATCATACAATACTTATCATTAATTTGAAAGTATTTTCAATAAACGAAAATGCCCTGTTACCAACGAGAATAGTAATTAATTGAGAGTAAAAAAAGAAGCACTACCCTATTTAGGACAGTGCTGAATCTGTTTATAGATTAATCAATGCCAATTGATACGTATTGTGATTCTAAAAATGCTTCAATTCCCTCTCGACCACCTTCACGACCTATACCACTTTCTTTCATACCGCCAAATGGTGCTTGAGTTGCTGATGGTACACCATCATTCCACCCCACAATACCATAATCTAATTTTTCGATGAGGCTCGTTCCTTTAGTAACACTATCTGTGAACACATATGCAGCTAACCCATAAGGTGTATCATTCGCTAACTTTATTGCTTCTTCAATAGTATTGATTTTTTGAATTGGAGCTAGAGGACCAAATGTTTCTTCATTCATCACGAGCATTGATGAATCTGCATTACAAATAACGGTTGGTGCATAGAAATTCTCTCCTAAATCACCTAGTTGATGACCACCAGTTACAATTTCGGCTCCTTTTGCAATAGCGTCTTCAACTTGATGAGCTACTTTATCCAAACTGTTGCGATTAATAAGTGGTCCAATCACAGTTGCCTCATTTTCTCCTTTACCAACCTGCATCTTTTCTACTGCTGCTACAAATTTTTTGACGAAAGTATCATGTACTCCTGCTTGTACGTATATTCGGTTAGCACATACACAAGTTTGACCAGTATTTCGGAATGCCGAGGCAATTGATCCCTCAACAGCCTTATCTATGTTTGCATCATCTAAAATAATAATAGGGGCATGACCACCAAGTTCTAAAGACAAACGCTTTACCTGTTTGGCGCTTTGTTCAATTAATAGTTTGCCAACTTCTGTTGATCCAGTAAATGTCACTTTTCGGACTTTATCATTTTCCATGATAGCTTTCCCAATTTGCGAAGATGAGCCTGTTACTAAATTGACAACCCCTTTTGGCATGCCTGCCTGTTCGCAAAGCTCTATCATTTTAATGGCAGTTAGCGGACTTTCACCTGATGGCTTGATCACGATTGTACAGCCTGCTGCTAATGCTGGGCCCATTTTACGTGTCAGCATGGCCGCTGGGAAATTCCAAGGTGTTATAGCTGCTACAACTCCAACAGGTTTTTTCCACACTTGTAAGCGCTTATTCGTTACATGTGTTGGAATAGTTTCGCCATACACACGCTTTCCTTCTTCAGCATACCATTCTAAAAAAGATGCGGCCGATGCTACTTCACCACGAGATTCTTTAATTGGCTTACCCATTTCACTTGTCATCGTTTGTGCGAGTTCTTCTAGATTTTCGAGCATCAAAACGTGTAGCTTTTTCAAATATGTTGCACGCTCATACGCAGTCGTTTGAGACCACGTTTGAAAAGCTACATGAGCTGCTTCAATTGCTTCATGCGTTTCTGTTTCACCGCCATTTGGTACATGACCTATGATTTGACCAGTCGCCGGATTCACTACATCTAATGTTTCTAATTCTTCAGCTCTCCATTTACCATTAATATAAATCCCATATTCTTTCGCTTTCAGTTCTTGTTTCATCAAACCACACTCCTATTTCTTATTGGTTATCGTAAAAATTACGAATATTCATTTGAATATTAAACTCTCTCCAAAACTCCATTTACATCTTTTTGTGATGAAGTTTCTTCAATATCTTCTTCAGATAACACACGTTCTATTTCCCGGTCCATTAGTTTGTTGGCATTTTTAGCGCCATATTTAACCATAGAGATTTTGTATAATACTGCCCCAAAAACAGCCCATGCTAATATGATTACCCACTCATACGGCCAAACTAATGCGGAAGGCATACCTGGTAGATATAAAATACATACACCAATTGACATTAAGACAGCTAACCAACCAATTAATGTACCTCCTGGTAATATAAACGGTCGTTTTAAATCCGGCTCTCTTTTGCGTAAAATAATAAAGGCAATTGCTACTAAAACCCATGCAATAACAAGAGCAAATCCACCTGCATCTACTAACCAGACAAGTGCTGGGCGACCAAATAAAGGAGCTAAAGTAGTTAAAACTGCAATGAGTAAAATCGCTTTATGTGGCGTTCTATATTTAGGATGTAGCTCACCTAATGCCTTTGGCAACATTCCTGCTCTCGCCAATGCGAAAATGGCACGACTACCTCCAACATAGAAGCCAATCCAGCTTGTTAATATTCCACCGATTCCACCAAGTACTAAAACATTCCCCATCATCTTACTACCACCAAATGCCTTTGCCATCGCATCTGCTGTGACAAGCGATGAACTAGCAATTTCTGATGGTGTCAGCACGTATGAAACGCCGAAGATAATTGCTACATACCAAGTAATAGCTAAAAACACTGCAATGATTAGAAGTTGTCCAATTCGTTTACGTGGCAGATTAATCTCTTCTGCTGCTTGAGGTATCACATCGAATCCTACAAACATGAATGGCGTCATAATCAATACAGCCATAATGCCGCCCCAACCTTTTTCAAATAAGGGTTGCATATGCTCTGGGCTTCCTGCAATAGAGCTTCCCGTAATAAGCAATACTCCTGAGATTAAAATGAGTAATGTCAGAATTGACATTACAACACTTGTAACTTTCATACCCCTATAGTTAATCCATGCAATGATAATCGACCCAAGGATTCCTACGGCTACCCATGTGAAATTTACATCCCAGCCTGCAATTGTATACATGTAACCGACGCTATAGCCAGGAACGACATATTCAAAAACAGTTGGTAAGGCTACTGCTTCAAAGGCTACAACTGAGACATATCCAAGAATCATTGCCCATGTTGCTATAAACGAGGTGAGCCGTCCAGTCGCCTTATATGTGAAGAATAGTTCTCCACCAGATAACGGCATAGCTGAGGACAATTCTGCGTACGTTAACCCTATAAAAATAACAAGTAATCCACCTATTAAAAATGCTATGATTGCGCCTAGTGAACCTGCTTCTGTAATCCATAAACCAGCTGTTACTACCCAACCCCAACCAATCATTGCTCCAAAGGCAAGTGCCATAACGTCTCTATTCCCTAATATTTTCAATAGCTTTTGATCTTCCATCTTACACCCCCGGATAAGAGTCTATTGAAATACAATAGACTCTATTAATGGAATTACTCTCGAACTATCTAGCTTTGAATAATTTTTCATTAGTTTTTACAGTGCCGCTAGCTGCTCTTCAACCTCTTGTTGAACACTTAGTACAGCTTCACGTAATATAGTAATTAGGTCATCTATTTGCGCTTTTGTAATAATCAATGGTGGTGAGAAACATACGATATCCGTATTGTCATAAGTAACTGCACGACATATAACGCCACGTTCATGCAATGCCGCAATAATTCTTGGCGCCACTTTCAATTCGGCAGGAAAGTGTTTATTCGTTAAAGGATCTTGTACAAATTCCATCGCTCCAAGTAAACCTAACGTACGAATATCACCTACTATCATTGCTTCCTCTTTAATGGATTTAAATCCTTTTTGTAATTCTTCACCCATTTTAGCGGAGTTATCCACTAGATTTTCACGTTCTAAAATTTCAAGGTTTTTTAGAGCTACAGCCGCACCTGTCGGATGACCACTATAGGTAAAACCATGGAATAATACTCCTTCTGATTTTTCCTTCAGCACATTATGCACGTGGTCAGAAACAATGACTCCACCTAGTGGAAAATAGCCACTTGTTACTCCTTTTGCAAATGATAATACATCCGGCTCTACTCCATAATTTTCAACACCGAACATTTTCCCTGTACGTCCAAAGCCTGTAATAACCTCATCTGCTATATATAAAATGCCATATTCATTGCATATCTTTCGTACTTCCTTGTAATAATCCTTCGGTGGGATTAATACTCCACCTGCTCCTTGGACAGGTTCTGCCATGAATGCAGCAATCTTTTCTGGTCCTTCAGCTTCAATTACTTCGCGAATGGATTGAATCGATGCCTCAGTACCAATTTCATATGGAGATTTTGCATGCACAAATCCTTGCATTAAATTCCCTGCCATGTCCCAAAACTCAGGTATACCAGTTGCACTTGTAGCACCTGCTGAGACGCCATGATATCCTCGTCGTAATGCAACGATTTTATTTCGCTCAGGTTGACCTTGAATACGCCAATAATGACGCACAATTTTTATTGCTGAGTCATTTGACTCTGAACCACCTGATGTAAAGAACACCGCATTTAAACTAGGTGGAGCTAAATCAGCAATTTTCTTTGCTAGACGAATAGCCGGTTCATTACTAAAATTCGAAAAACATGAGCTGTATGCTAATTGTTCCATTTGTTCTTTTGCCGTTTCTGCTATTTCATTGCGACCGTGCCCAATGTTAACATTCCAAAGTGACGACATAGCATCTATATACTTCTTACCATCTTTACTTGTTAGATATATCCCTTCACCTTTATCAAAAATCACTTTTGGTCCATTCGCTTGTTGCTCTTGAATTGATGAAGTTGGATGAATAAAATGTTTTTTGTCCCATTCATTTAAAGTTGTCATCTGTATTCCTCCTGTTTTTTATAATCTTTTATTGAAGTGGTGGTATAACCGTAAACTACACATGATGTGCTGAATGATGTCTTGTTCTTGTTAAAAGAATGTTAACCTCCCCTCTAACTACATAAAAAAGCCAATTCAAAAAGACTACAGATAGATATCTGTGAGTCAAATTGAACTGGCTTATATCTGCGACGAAAAACCGGGTTTTGGCTTTTAACAGATTAGGCAGTCATATTTGTAAACTCAAGCACTTTATTATTTATATTTTAGGGCTACCGTCAAAACTTACCCTTAATACATATTATTTACTATAAATTACAAATTTTCAAACTATTAATCATCGGTTTTATAAAATATTTTACAAGACTACTCGTTAGACTTTGTTTATGATATAAAAACCGTCTCCATAGTTCTCTTCTATCCTTTTACAATATTGGTTGAACGATGCATAGTTTCTTTAATTGATACTCCTCGTTTTTTCATTTCTTCCATGTATTTTTCACCTGGAACTACTTTCTCAGGTGGATATACTCCACGTTTTGAAATCGTATCATCGCCTACTAACTGGGCAACTACTGAAATTGTATTTGCAGTTGCTAATGCCATTGCTGTTTCATTGGTTTCTTTGTCTTTCTTAATAATCAATTCGTATTCGTACGAAACAAGCTCCTCACCTTTTTCGCCTGATACAATCACTCGTAATAATACCGCATCCGATTTATTACCAAGAGACATTTTACTTTGTAACACTTCACGTAAAACATCACGTACTTTGATGACTTGACCCTCTAGATTAACCGTTGTCTCTTTATTTGTTAAACCTAAATCTACAAGTAACTTGAACTTTTCTGCATGGCCTTGATAGCGAACTGTTTTATATTCCAACGTATTCACATTTGGGAAGGTCTGTGCCAAAGTAGATAAACCGCCTGAAGTATGGAAAGCCTCCAGCCCGTTAAAGCCATCAAAATAAACCTTTTCAATCTCTGACAATGAAGCAATTTCCTGCAGTTTCCCACCACGAATAACTTGCGAAGGGTCAGTATAGTGATCGAATACCCCTTCTAGTGAAAACACAATGTTATAATCCAGCGGTGGTTCTTTTTCAACTGGAATTCCTCCAACAAAGATTTTTATCGATTTGACATTATCTAATTTTGAAGCACCATAACCCGTTAAAATATTGATCATTCCTGGTGCAACACCTAAGTCAGGAATCAATGTAATACCTTTTTCTTTAGCATCGTCAGATAACTTTAAAACAGCATTTGTTGCACCGCCAATGTGACCACCAAGATCGACTGAATGCACCCCTGCTTCAATTGCCATACGTGCGACTTTTTCGTTAAATGTATAAAATAGAGCGTTAATCACAACATCTGCTTTTGCCATAACCCATTTTAACTCTGCATCATCATTGGCATCTAGATGTAGCACTTCTAATTTATCTGACTTCAATAACTCAGCGAATAATGTTGTTTGACCGACATCTAAGTCTGCTAAGTACACTTTTTCAACTTTGTCACTTTTAACTAAATCACGCGCAACCTCTTTCCCCATTAAACCTGCACCTAATACTGCTACTTTCATCTGATTGTCCCCTTTCTTTGTTATTATTCCGTATCAATTTGTGCTCGTTGCAACTTACCACTGTAATCGATGTAGATACTCTTCCATTCCGTATAGACATCCAATGCTGCAATACCAGAATCACGATGACCATTTCCTGTTCCTTTTGTGCCACCAAACGGTAGATGAATTTCTGCCCCAGTTGTACCAGCATTGACGTATACAATACCCGTATCTAAATCACGCTGCGCTTGGAATGCTCGATTAATATCTTGTGTAAAGATGGAACTTGAAAGTCCAAATTGCACACTGTTATTGACTTCAATAGCTTCTTCTAAACTTTCTACTACTATCAATGAGACAACTGGTCCGAAAATCTCTTCTTGTGCAATACGAGCATCCCATTTCACATCGGTAAATAATGTTGGTGCGTAATAAAAACCTTGATCAAAAGGCGCTCCTGTTAATATATTGCCCCCAGCAAGTAACTTCGCACCTTCCTGACGGCCTATTTCTACATAGCTATTAATCTTGTGTAATGCAGTTTTATTAATAACCGGACCAATTTTTACCGACTCATCTAAACCGTCACCAATTGTTAATAGTTGCATAGCTGTTAGGAGGCGTTCTTCCAGCTCTGCTTTTACATCTTTATGCACAATCACTCGACTACATGCCGTACAACGTTGACCCGCTGTACCAAATGCACTCCACAAAATCCCTTCAACAGCTAGTTCTAAATCAGCATCATCCATGACTATCACTGCATTTTTGCCACCCATTTCTAAAGAAACCTTCTTTAAATGACGGCCGCCCAACTCTGCTACCTTGCTACCTGTAGCAGTTGAACCTGTGAACGAAATGACTTTGACATCTGGATGCTCGATTAATGCTGTTCCTACTTCTGAACCTGAACCAAAAACAACATTAGCAACGCCATCTGGTAAACCTACTTCTTCAAAAATTTTCGCCATTTCATACGCCATCATTGGCGTTTCTGTAGCAGGTTTCCAAATGAATGTGTTCCCAGCAACAATTGCAGGGAACGATTTCCAAGTCGCGATTGCTACAGGGAAATTCCATGGTGTAATTAGACCGACGACGCCAATTGGAGCACGGACACTCATAGCAAATTTATTGGCTAACTCTGACGGAGTTGTTTCTCCAAACAAACGTCGCCCTTCTCCAGCCATATAAAATGCCATATCAATGCCCTCTTGTACTTCGCCTCGACCTTCTTCAATAACTTTTCCCATCTCTTTCGTAAGTACTTGAGCTAAATGTTCTTTCTTTTCTTTCATTCTTAAACCAATTGCATACAAATAATCTGCGCGTTTTGGTGCTGGTACAAGTGCCCAACTTTTTTGCGCCTTTTTTGCAACAGCTACTGCTTGCTCCACAGCTCCTGTTGAAGACATAGGTACTTGAGCTAATTCCTCACCATTTGCAGGATTAATAACGGGTACGAATTTCAAATCTTCAGAGGTTCCCCATTGCCCTCCGATAAAATTTTGCAACTTCACTGCTATTCCCCCTTTTAAATGAAAACGCTTTCTCTGTATATATTTTCTATAAAACACCTAAATATCCTTCATTTCCATTAAAATTGCAGTCAATTTATTTTTTCTTGAAAATTGACGAAACCTTTTAAAATCTCGAATCGTATTAATATTAAATACTAGACTTTAACAATTGGGAGGAAGAAAAAGATGAATAATCATGAAATTGATTACAAATTATACGGCGATGATATGCAGTTTGTAGAGGTAGAATTAGATCCACAAGAAACAGTCATTGCTGAAGCTGGTGCATTAATGATGATGGAAGACGGTATTCGAATGGAAACTGTTTTTGGTGATGCTTCAAGCGGCGGCGGTTTCATGGGTAAATTAATGGGCGCTGGTAAACGACTTGTAACAGGTGAAAGTTTATTCATCACAACATTCACAAATGAAGGTTATGGAAAAAAACATGTTTCTTTTGCTTCTCCCTACCCTGGGAAAATCATTCCTATGGATCTAAGTCAATATAACGGAAAAATTATTTGCCAAAAAGACGCTTTCTTAGCAGCTGCTAAGGGAGTTTCAATAGGTATTGAATTCCAACGTAAATTAGGAACAGGATTTTTCGGCGGTGAAGGTTTCATCATGCAAAAACTAGAAGGTGATGGCATGGCGTTCGTTCACGCAGGTGGTACAATCATTCAAAAAAACCTACAAGTCGGTGAGACGTTACGTGTAGATACAGGTTGTCTTGTCGCAATGACAGCAGACGTTGATTATGATATTGAAATGGTCAAAGGTGTAAAAACTGCTCTATTTGGAGGAGAAGGTCTATTCTTCGCAACACTTAGTGGACCGGGAACTGTCTGGATCCAATCACTTCCATTCAGTCGACTAGCAAGCCGAGTATTCGCAGCAACTCCACAACTACCAGGTAACAAATCCGTAGGCGAAGGCGGTATTGGCGGCCTATTTGATATTTTCAACAAATAAGAAAGACAAGCTAATTACGCAACATGCTATCGCAGCGGTTGCAAGACCAACAGCCTCTTGGACCGAGGTACCTACTCAGCTGCAAAATACGTTGGAAGATAGAAGTTAGAGTCGAACTTTGACTTTAAGTACTCGTCCATCCTTTATAACTCACCCTACTCTTTAATAAGAGTAGGGTTTTTTCTTTAACATAGCGTTTTATCTTATTACAGCACTTTATAAATACTGTACCTAACATTCTATTAGTCACCCTTCACTATTATTAATCTATTTGAAAATTCTTTCTTCCCTTCTATCTCTTGTGATAAAATTACAATAATTTCAAAAAAGGAGTGGACGAATATGAAAAGCACTTTAATGACTTTCAAAGACAACTCGGAGGGCATGCTGTCTTAATAATGAGGGTTTGACCTCCGATATTTTACTAATACGGAGGGAAAAAATTGAAAACACAAAATATTTATTATGCAGTCACTAGTTCACGCTCATTGCTTATACAAATGGTATTCACACTGAACGCCATTTATTACGTTATAAATGCAGGATTAAATCCATTACAGCTAGTACTTATTGGAACGATTATGGAGGTAGCTGTATTTCTTTGTGAAATGCCTACTGGCCTAGTTGCCGATCATTTTGGACGAAAACGTTCTCTATTCATCGGGACTTTTATAATTGGCATAGCACACTTACTGGAAGGGATATTCCCAGCATTTTGGTCAATTGCCATCGCTTCAGGTTTGTGGGGATTAGGCTGGACATTTATTAGCGGTGCTGAAGAGGCTTGGATTGCTGATGAATTAGAAGGTAGAAATTTAGATTCAGTATTTATTAAGGGTGCTCAATTTAGATCTTTAGGTCGATTTTTCGGTATTTTACTTAGTGTTTGTATTGCTACTTTATTTTCAGTGCAAGTAACAATAATTATTGCTGGAATTTTATTAGTACTGCTAGCTTTTGGTGCATTATCCACAATGCCAGAGACAAAGTTCGTCAAAATTTCACGAAAAAAAGATATTTCAGCCATACATCATCTAATAACAACAATTCGACATGGTGCGCGTCAAATTAAAGGTAATACAATGCTCGTGAGTATCGCGATTATAACTATACTTTTGGGATTGGCGAGTGAAGGATTCGATCGACTATGGGGTGCTCATTTTATTGAAGACTTCCATTTACCTGAGGATGAATCTATCTACTGGTTTGGTGCTTTCTATGCAGTAGCATTTTTATTAAACATTGTTGTCTTAAGATTTGTAGAGGGTCGTTTTAATAAGAATTATCCTCTAATTCTTTTGACTGCAAATAGTTTATTAATTATTGCAATGCTTGCATTTGCCTTTAGTTCAAACTTTTTGCTGGCTCTTTTAACTTTCTGGATAGCAGGTACGCTACGTGATGTTAACTATCCGTTAATGAGTGTAATGACGAATGAAAGATTAGAAGCGAAGGGTCGTGCAACTGCTTTATCTATGTTCGGACAACTTGATGCTATTGGGCAGATTGCTGGGGGACCTATTATTGGACTATTAGCACTTTATACAACAATCGCTAGTGGTATCGCATATACTGTGGTATTTATTTTACCGATTTTATTCTTCTTAGTATTGATGCAAAGAAAGCTTGCCAAATTTAGTTAGATATTTTATTAAAAAAATGTGCCGTGGATTCCAAGATCCTTCCGGCACATTTTTGTTTTATTTCACTTGATTCTTTACTTCATTTCCCTGTAAACAGGCTACAATTGACTCTGCATTTTTTGCCATCATATTATTTCTAGTACGAATTGAGGCACTACCTATATGAGGAAGCGCTACAACATTTGGTAATGTCAATAAAGGATGATCAGTTGGAACTGGCTCCATTTCAAAAACGTCAAGTCCTGCTGCCCAAATTTCTTTATTTAATAACGCCTCATATAACGCTTGCTCATCTACAACTCCACCGCGTGCAACATTTATAAGAATTGCGCTGTTTTTCATCAATGCAATTTCACGTTTACCTATTAAGCCTCTTGTTTCAGATGTTAACGGAGTTAATAGCACAACAAAATCCGATTCTTTCAGTAACATATCTAGCTCTGCATACTCGAAACCATACTTCTCTTCAGCTTCAGGCTTTCTTGTACGATTATGATATAAAACTCTCATATCAAAACCCATTCCGCGTCTTGCTACCGCTTCTCCGATACGTCCCATTCCTATGACACCTAAAGTCGCACCATGAATGTCCATCCCTGTTAATTGGTTAACAGACCAGCCTGTCCATTTACCATCCCGTACTTCACGCTCCGCTTCTGGGATTCTACGAGCTGTTGCTAGCATTAGAGCAAATGCTAAATCCGCTGTAGTTCCTGTTAAGACATCTGGTGTATTCGTTACAATTACACCTTTTTCCTTTGCAGCTTTAATATCAATATTATTATAGCCAACTGCTAGGTTAGCGATTATTTTTAACTTTGGCGCCTCTTCAATAACTTCACGAGTTATTTGATCAGAAATCATGACCCACATTGCATCCGCTTCACCAGCTGCTTGTTTCAATTCTTCAGCGGACATCGGTTGATCCGCTGATGACCACATCTTCACTTCAGCTATTTCACGGAGTGGTGCAATGCCCTCCTCCGGTAAATGTCTAGTAATCCAAACTATGGGTTTCATCTAAACTGCCTCCTTTAAAGAACTTACTAAAAGCTTATCATATTCTCGAAATATTCCGATGAATTAGCAAAAAAAATGTCATCCTAGACAAATTCATTTTAACTAGGATGACAATACTATTCATTAAAACTTTCTCACCGTTGTTTCTAATTCAGTAGCTGCTTGTTTTAATTGTTCTGAAGTTTCACCAATAGTCGTTACGACATTCGATAGAGTATCCATTTGTTGTTCTACTTCTTGAAAATCTTGGATGGTTACATTTACAGCCTTACCGATGTTCTCAAATTCCTGCATTGATCTTTCATTTTCTTCAATTCCATTAGTTACAAGGTTTTGAATATCTTGAATAGCTGTTACTACTTGACCGGTTACACCACTGGACATACCAATTAAACTTGCAATTTGTTCGACAGATTTCTTCGTTTGATCTGCAAGCTTACGTACTTCATCAGCCACTACAGCAAATCCTTTACCATGCTCCCCAGCTCTAGCAGCTTCAATCGCTGAGTTTAATGCAAGTAGGTTAGTTTGGCCTGCAATATTTTTTACAATCTCGATTACTGCATGAATTTCAGATGAAGATGAATCTAACGCTTGAATCATTTTTGACATTTCATTTGTTTTTTCATTAATTTCATTTGTATGTTTTTTTAGTAGAAGCATTTGCTTATATCCTTTTTCCGATGCTTCTCGAGTACCTATTGCATCTTGAATACTGCTCTTCAAATGTTTATTCACTTCACTAGTACTTGCAATTAATGTATCAACAGACTCTGAAGTATGGAAAGAATGTGATTCTAAGTTACTAGAAATACTACCAATAACATTTTTTACATGCATACGCGTTTTTTCTTGTTGTTGTTCCAACAATTGATCTGAAAATTGATCGTATTCTTCAAGAACGATTTGTTGTTCAAAGCTAATTAATTTTTTTACAGAATCAATCACAGTACGTTCTAATGTAGTCTCTAACTCTAAGTCATATATTTTCTCGATTAACTTGTGTTCTAATTTTTGGAATGCGGCTAAATACCATTTAGGATATAATCCAATTCGAACATGCACTTTCGCTACACGAGCGCGTTTTCCGATAAATGTATCATCAATAACCCCATCGAACATTTCAATTACATGATGTCGTAATGTTTGACGTAACCTTTCACCAGAGCTATGTTGCTGAATAAGTTCCTTTAAAGAAGCAACGGTTTCAATTGATGCATAGAATTGCTCTACAATCTCGACTATATGTTTCTCTACTGTAGGTTTCAATTGACGTGCGATATGTAAATCTTCATTTCTTAAGTTTAATAAATCTATTTGGTGTAGACGTTCCTGATCGCTTATAAAAATCCCAGTTTTCGTTATGTCTACTTCCGGGAGAATCATCTTATTTATCTTATTACGTTTGAATGGCAACACAAACTCACCCCCTATAGTATCTATATATTTTACTAAACTATACCAAAAACATACACATTTATATCTATTATTTCGATATTCATTAAATTTTTTTTCTGGCACTATTAAAAATAGGTCCAAAGGCTAGTTGTACCACAAAAAAAATGAGCGCTCCCTATAGCGCCCATCTTCATATTATTTATTTCATTTTTTATAGTTCATCAAAACCATTATCTTGAACATTTACCTTCACATATTGACGAGAACGTTGTTCGAAGAAGTCAGTTTTCCCTAAATCAACATCTTCATAGGCTTTGATCCATTTCATCGGATTTTTGCGGTAGCCTTCGAAAGGTCTTTCATAGCCTAATTGTGAACAGCGTACATTCGTATAGAAGTAAATATAATCTTCTACATCATCTACATCTAAGCCATCAATTTTGTCTCCAATGACTTCATGGGCCCATTCAATTTCAAGTGCAGCTGCTTCACGAAAAATATCTTCAACTTGCTTAGCTCGCTCTGGCGTATCGTATTCAGGATACTCTTCTAACAATTCTTTATAGATTTTAACGAATAGGTCAACATGAAGCTGTTCGTCACGGTTTATATAGTTAATCATTGTACTCGTTGCTACCATTTTTTGATTGCGTGCTAAATGGTAGAAGAATGCGAAGCCAGAATAGAAAAATAAACCTTCTAAAATGACGTCATAGACGATGGAATTTAACATATGGTCGATATTAGGTTCTTCAGAAAATGTTTTATATCCTTTAATAACAAAGTCATTTCGTTTTTCAAGGACTGGCTCTGTACGCCAGAAATCAAATACTTTATCTTGCTCATCTTTTGATACTAAACTTGAAAGAATATATGAGTAAGAATGGTTATGAATTACTTCCTGCTGTGCAAGGATAATCATTAAAGCATTTAAGCTAGAATCTGTTAAATAATCTGCCACTTTTCCTGCATAGTCTGTTTGAACACTGTCTAACATTGCAAGTAATCCGATTGTTTTCATAAATGCTTCTTTTTCATTCGCTGTTAATGTTGGGAACTCTTTAATATCGTTCCCCATATTAATTTCGAAAGGAGTCCAAAAGTTACCTAGCATCTTTTTATATTTTGGATACGCCCAGCTAAAACGAACATCATCCCAGTTTAATATATTTGAAGAGCTCCCGTTTACAATACCTGTTGAACGGTTTGGAGCTGTTTTATCCATTAATTTTCGTTTTTCTAGTTTCGTCATCGTTAGTTCCTCCTAGCTTGCACATGATTCACATTCTAATAATTCAACCGATGTTGAGCGAACGTAGTATGTCGTTTTAATGCCTAGTTTCCAAGCGTTTAAGTGCAATTCTAATAGTTCTTTAGCTTTTACAGTGTTTTGTACATATATATTTAACGAAATACCTTGGTCGATATGACGGGCACGTGCTGCGTTTTGTTTTAAAGTCCAATTTTGATCAATAAAGTAAGCAGATTTGTAATACCAAGTTGTTTCTTGGTTCAAATCAGGAACAGTTACCGGGATCTTATAATCCTTTTTCTCTTCTGAATAAGATTTTTGGAAGATTGGATCGATACTCGCCGTACTTCCTGCAATAATCGATGTTGATGAGTTCGGCGCAATAGCTATTACATAACCGTTACGCATACCATTTTCAGCAACTGCTTGTTGTAATGCAGCCCACTTTTCACCTTTATATTGGCGTTTTGTGAAGTATTCTCCTGTTTGCCAGTCCGAACCTTCAAATAATGGATATTGACCCTTTTCTTTTGCTAATTCCATTGATGCTTGAATTGTTAAATAAGCAATTTGCTCATAAAGCTTGTCCGCAAATTCAACAGACTCCTCTGATTCCCATGCAATGCTCTTCAGTGCCAATAAATGATGCCAACCGAATGTACCAAGACCAATTCCACGATATCGTGCATTGGTGCGTTCTGCTTGTGGAACAGGAATACGATTTAAGTCGATAACATTATCTAACATGCGCACTTGAATTGGGATTAATCTTTCTAAAGCCTCAGCAGGGACAGCTCGTCCAAGGTTTATAGATGATAAGTTACATACAACGAAATCTCCAGGTTTGCGGCGCGTTACAATAACATCATCTTCTAATGTAATTGATTCGAACTTAGTAGCGCTCATGTTTTGGAAGATTTCTGTACATAAATTACTTGAGTAAATCATACCTTCATGTTTATTAGGGTTTTTACGGTTTACTTCATCACGATAGAACATGAATGGTACGCCAGTTTCTAATTGGCTACGCATAATACGTTTCATGATATCAATTGCTGGTACAGCTTCACGTGTTAATATCGGGTTCGCTAAGCAAGCTGCGTATTTTTCACGGAATGATCCTTGTCCACGCTTTTCGTCATAGTAATCTTCTAGATTAAAGCCCATTACTTCGCGAACTTCATGCGGGTCAAATAAGTGCCAATCTTCACGTGCTTCAACAGCCTCCATGAAAATATCTGGTAAGCTTACGCCTGTGAAAATATCATGTGCGCGCATACGTTCATCACCGTTATTTAATTTTAAATCTAAGAATGGGAATATATCTTTATGCCAAATATCAAGATAAATAGCAATCGCGCCTTGGCGTTGACCTAATTGATCTACTGATACTGCTGTATTATTTAGTTGTTTAATCCAAGGAACAACACCGCTTGATGCCCCTTTGAAACCACGAATGGATGAGCCACGGCTACGTACTTTCCCCATATAGACGCCGATACCACCGCCAAATTTCGAAAGTGTCGCAACATCAGTATTTGAATCATAAATACTTTGTAAGCTGTCATCCACTGTATCAATAAAGCAACTTGATAATTGACCATGTGTTTTACCTGCATTTGATAATGTAGGAGTAGCAGTCGTCATATATAAATTACTCATTGCCCAGTAGGATTCTTTAATTTTCGCAAGGCGATCTGTTTTTTCATTTTGCATTAGTGTCATCGCTATAATCATCCAACGCTCTTGAGGCAATTCGATTGGTGTTTTGTCAAAATCTCGAGTTACATAACGATCCAACAGTGTTTTCAATCCGATATATGTAAAGATTTCATCACGTTTGGGTTCAATCATTAAGCCAATCTCTTCAAGTTCCTGTTTTGTATATTCTTTTGTTAAAGCTGGATCATATAAACCTTTTTCGACAAGCTTCTCAACTTGTTTAGCAAATGCTGTGTATACCTGTCCTACTTCTAATTGGCGTACTGTAGATGCTTCTTTATAAACACCCGCCAATAATAAGCGAGCTGCAACGAATGTCCAATATGTGTCTTCTTCATCTAAAAAGCTTAACGCTTCTAGGCTCATCGCCTTCGTCCATTCAGCATCAGTGCCTTCTGGATTCTTATTTTCCCAGCGTTCTGACTTTCTAATAAGCTGACTAATTTCCTCTCTACCAAACTCTTCCTCTAATTGAGATAATAATATTGCTCTTTCATATGTCATTAATTGGACCATATCGTCGTCTCCTTTTTTACAAATATAAAAAGCGATGAATCTGCCTTCTTCGGCAGAGCCATCGCTCTAGGTTTTAAAATTGGAAACAGGCGAAATCACAACAAAAAAATACTTTTAAAATCAAAAGTAAATTGTTTAATGTAAAGTCTCTCGCTTCCACTTCTCAACCCCCGAAGAAAGTGTCGTCATGCGAAAAAGGCAGGTCTACTGGCTCATGCATCATCCAACTGTCACCCTTCCCAAGCATTGCTCAGTGGTTCATTGACAGTTGTCCGCATTCACAGTTGCGGGGACAGCTTCGGTTTCTCTACCGAATTCCCTTTTAAACCGTATATGGTACCTTTTTTCGCTCACATACTATATATTGTGTTTTACTGATTAATCTAATCTAACATATTGTGTTCCTGTCAGACAAGTGGAAATGCTAAATTAAAGTAAATGAAAGCAAAAGACCTACGAAAAATGTTTTATTATTTCCTATAATGTCTATTTTTATTTTTAAAAACAGGATGTTAGGATTGTTTTTAAAAATAAAATAATAAAGAACTACCCAAAAATCTATTTTGGGTAGCATAAAATCTATTTTAGTAAAAATTAGTCGTCTTCATACTCTTTTTCGAAGTCTAGAATAGCACCAGTTTTAGCATCAATTTCTAATTCGTATTCGTACATACCATCTTTAACTTCAATTTCATAAACGCCGTCTTCTTCATCTAATTCAATTTTAGTAATTGTCCCTTTTGCTTTTGTTAAAGCAATTTGAGAAGCTTTTTGCTCACCAATGAAAGGTGTTGCTGGATTATTTGGTGTTTTTGTAATTCTTTCTTTATCAGTAATCATAACTTTCCCAGTTATTGCATCGACATCGATATCATATTCATAATCGGTAGTTAAAATCTCAAATTCATATACTCCATCTTCACGGTCATACTCTGCTTTTTTCACTGTACCATTAACACTTTTTAATGCAATTGCTTTTGCTTCTTCAATACCTATTACTTTATTAGGTGTTGAAGGATTTGCTGTATTTCCAGTGTTAGGAGTACTTGGTTTAGTAGTTGTGATTACATCGTCAGCTACTTCTGATTCTTTTTTAAGTATTTTCCCTGTTTTTGCATGAATTTCAAATTCATATTCTGTTGTGCCATTAATAATTTCGATTTCGTATACGCCATCACTTTTATCTAATTTGGCTTTTTGTACAGTACCGCCGACATTATTTAAAGCTATTTGTTTCGCTTTTTCTAAACCAATTACTTTGCCAGTTACTACTTTTTTCGAAATCTTCTCTTTTTCTTTTTTCACAATTTTCCCTGTGTACGCATTGATATCAAAATCGTATTCATACCCAGCTCTAATGATTTCAATTTCGTAAATACCATCTTCTCGATCTAATTTGGCTTTTTTGACTGAACCTTTAACCGATTTTAATGCTATTTCTTTCGCTTTTGCTAAACCAATTACATTTTTATTATTTACTGTATTAGAAACTTTTGTTGTTTCTGTTTTCTTTTCTAGTAACTTTCCCGTTTTAGCATCTAATGTTAATTCGTATTCTTTACTTTTGCCTCGTACATCAATTTCATATACTTGAACACCTTTTTCTTTGTCCAACTCTACTTTATATACTGTACCTTTTACGTAGCTAAGTGCTTTTTTCGAAATTTCTTCTGAAGATAAAATTTTACCTGAGTTAGTTTGAATACCCGCTGCCGCAACTACTCCAGAGACTGCAAGTGATCCTGTAATTGCTAATGCCGTAATCATTTTTTTCATAATTAATTTCCTCCTCTTTGTTGATACTTATACTTTACACATTGAAAATGAAAGAATAAGGAGAATAACATTAGAATTTGATGAGAAATTATTAATCCCACGTAGTCGAAAGAACTTTGCCGGAAATAGCGTGAATCTGAAAGACTGCATCTTTGTCGTTATCTTCAATCTCCACTAAATAATAACCCCCATCACTCGTATCGTAAAAGGAAACTTCATCGACAGTTCCATTTAGTTGTTTCTTAGCAATAGTAATCACTTCTTCTTTAGATAAGAGTGGGGAATTTTGCTCTGCATCTGCTTGAATTTCTGATAAAACTTCACCGTTAATTGCATCTATTAATAAGTTAATACGCTCTCTCCCATTTACTAATTCTATTTGGTATACGGGTTCTTCCTTATTTGTATTGAGTGAGATTTTTTTTATATTCCCAACATATTGTTCTTTTATAATTTTTCGTATTTCAGTTTCTGGTAGATAGTTTGAATCTTCTTTAACATAAGATTTAACAGGCGCCATCTGCAGAATTTTACCCGATTCTGCATCAACATTGAGTTGATAAAGCTTGTTATTTCTTTGAAGCTGCACACGATATTGATCGTTTATAGTAAGGAAGGAGATAATTTCCCCTCCATACATCGATTCAATATTATTATAAATTTCTTCTGTTGTAAGAGGTGTTTCTTTCGTCAGTTTATTCCAAATCATGATACTAAGAATAGTCGCAATAATAATGAGTGTCACAATGAATAGTATTGATAGTTTTTCGCGGATACGCATATCATTGTTCCCCCTCATTACTATTTTCAAATCGCAAGACGATTGTAGTTCCTTCACCTAGTGTACTTAATACAGTGATGTTGATAGCTAAACGCTCAGCAATTTCATGTGCAATTGCTAGTCCTAAACCCGTACCACCTGTTTTGCGATTGCGGTCCTCACTAACACGATAAAAACGATCAAATAAATGAGGAATATTCTCTTTAGCAATGCCTTGGCCGAAATCTTGAATACGGACGACGAATTGCGCTCCTTCTTTTGCTACACTTACATTGATTTCACGTTCACTATAATGGCGTGCATTTTCTAAGAATATAAAAAATAACTGTTTTAGCTTTTGCTCATCAGTTTTTGTTATTGCGGGCCCTTTTCCTAGTAAGTTAAATTCTCTCCCGTATGCTTGATACATTTGATGTAGTGTATCCTCTAATACTTTATGAATATCAACTGCTGTTATTGTTAGTGGAATATGCTCCTTATTTTTAGCTAATTCTAGCATTTGTTTTATCATTTCATTCATACGAATAGACTCACTTAAAATTGCTTGTACGGCTTCATTTGCCACTTCTTTATTATCAAAACCACGACGTTTTAATAGACGCGCATAGCTTTCAACTACAGTTAAAGGTGTTTTTAATTCATGAGAAGCATTCGATACGAAATGCTCTTGTTTACGATAGTTTTGCTCCAACTGGCACATCATCTCATTAAATGTACGACTCATTTCAGCCATTTCATCTCGGCCATCATTTTCTACATTTATTTTTTCAAAAGTTCCTGACTTTTGGCTTTCCTGCATCGTAGCAATTAGCCGATGAATTGGTTTAGTAACAATGCTCCCTAGCGTCATACTTGATAGTACAATAGGAATTGTCGCAAGAATTGTTACACCAAGTAAGACAAGTCGTAACAAATCTAAATTTCGTGCTACATCCTTCATGGACTGTAGCATTTGAATATGCACCACCGAACCATCAACCCAAATTGCGGGCATACTCATTGATAATACTGGGATACCTTCGTATTTTTTCACTGAGTATCTTTTATGCTCATCAATATCGGGATGATACTCCTCAATACCTTCAGTAGATTGTACAGTAATGAGTGTTTTTCCATTTAAATCAACGGCTCTTATAGCCCCCCTAGGAGGAATATAGGCACGTAATATCGTAGATGGGTCATTTACGTTACTTGTCTGGCTAATAGACGTTACAAGCTCTTTTGACTCGGATAACAGTTGATTATACTCTGTGTCATAGGCCATTTTTTCATATAAGAAATAAATTCCGATCATCGTAAGCACCAGAATAATCAACATTACAAGCGACGAGAAAACATGAATTTTCGTCTTAAGCTTCATTCACCTGCTCCTTTAATACATAACCGACACCACGGACTGTTTGAATAAGTGTTTTTTTACTTCCTTTATCAACCTTTTGCCTAACATAACGGATATAAACATCCACGACATTGGTATCCCCATAATAATCATAACCCCAAACAGCATCTAAGATTTGCTCACGTGAAAGGACTTGCTTTGGATGCTTGATTAAATAAAGCAACAATTCATATTCTCTCGGAGTTAAATCAATAGAATGACCATTTCTTTTAACTTCACGTGTCTTTTCATGTATAGACAAGTCTTTATATTCGTGAAAAAATTCATCCTGCTCTTCAGTGAATTCCTGTTGTTGTGGTTTAAAACGAAGTGTAGCGCGAATTCTCGCTAGTAATTCATCTATTTCAAAAGGTTTTGTCATGTAATCGTTCGCGCCAAGATCCAGTCCCGTCACTTTATCTTCAACATCGCCTTTTGCAGTGAGCATAATAACAGGTGTATTAAATTCTGTGGCGCGAATTCGCTTCAATACATCCAGCCCATTCAAACCTGGAAGCATTATATCAAGTAGGAGGAGATCCCACTGCTGTTCACGGTATAATATAAGCCCATCTGTGCCTGTATGAGCAATTCCCGTTTCATAACCTTCAAATTCTAATTCTAGTTGTAATACACGTGCAATTTTTTCCTCATCTTCTATAATTAAAATGCGCTCAGCCATTATTCTCACCAACCGTTTTTTATTTCCATATTATCATGTCATTATGAAAATTCCATGAGAAGGACTATACGATATACAATT
Source organism: Viridibacillus sp. KH_047 (assembly GCF_057838945.1). Taxonomy (NCBI): domain Bacteria; kingdom Bacillati; phylum Bacillota; class Bacilli; order Caryophanales; family Caryophanaceae; genus Viridibacillus; species Viridibacillus sp. KH_047. The sequence goes on from NZ_CM174479.1 coordinate 3,860,204, forward strand.
TTTTTATATAAAAAGAGCCTACCCTTTTTTAAAAAGGTAGACTCAATTTTTATTAAAATACGATAATTGCTAATACAATCGCTAAAATAATTCGATAGATGGCAAATGGTGTTAATTTTATTTTATCGATAAGTATTAAGAAGAATTTAATCGATAATAGCGCAAAAACAAAGGCACTGACGAATCCTACTGCGTAAAATCCAATATAGTCCATCGACATGTGCTGCCAGTTTTTCAAAACAGATACTAAACTAGCACCAGCCATGATTGGCACTGCCATGATAAATGTAAAGTCCGCTGCCGTTTTATGATCTAAACCTAATAATACCCCACCTGAAATGGTCGCACCTGAGCGTGAAAACCCTGGCCATAATGATAAACATTGTACTAAACCAATCTTTAACGCTTGACCGTATGAAATTTTATCTAAAGTAGTAACTGACGGTCTTTTCGGCCCAAATTTATCTGCAACAATCATTAAAATCGCTCCAGCTACTAAGCTGAAAATAACCGGTTTTACTCCAAACAAATAGTCATCAATATAATCTTTAAACGCAAATCCTAAAATAACTGCAGGTAACATTCCTACAATAACATGTATTAAGTTAAATTTACGATTTGCTGGTTGACCTTTAATTTTATACAGACCCACTAAACTTAATAATCGCTTCCACATGACTACGACAACCGCTAAAATAGAGCCTAACTGTACGACAATTTTAAATGTATTAGCAGAATACATTCCTAAAAATTCTTCGGTTTTCAACCACATATCATCTACAATGATCATATGTCCTGTTGATGACACGGGTGCAAACTCCGTCATACCTTCTACTAAGCCCAGTATAAGAGCCTTTAATAATTCAATAAAGTCCATAATATCTCCTTATTCTTTTAATAATTGAAATGCCGAATCCTCACGCCATTTCTAGCTAAACTATCATACCACAATATACCTCATTTAACTTTTACCATTATGTTAAAAATCACTTACAAAACTCTACATCTACAACCCACATTTCTGAACGGCTATTCGTCCGAATTGGTGGTCCCCAAAATCCGAACCCTGATGACACGATTGTATGCGTTGTTGCCTTTAATTTATACCCATAATCGTGTTCGAACGTTTTTCGTGTAATGTATTGATTGGGCCACATTTGTCCTAAATGTGTATGTCCTGATAAATGTACATCTACACCAAGCTTGCTTGGTGTTTCAATATCCGTAGGCGTATGGTCCATAACAATCCAAGGTAGCTTGTGATCAACGGTTGTTGCTAACGTTTCTAGCGAAGCTCGATCTCCATTAGTTTTGTCTTCTCTTCCTGTAACATAAAACGAATCTGCCACTAGAATTGTTTCATCTTGTAAAATGTTTACGCCAGATTCAGCCATTTCATGAACAAATAATGGAATTTTACGTCCATAGTATTCATGATTACCTAAAACGCCATATACACCGTATGTACTCTTCAATTGCTTCATCACTTCACTCATCCCATATTCCACATACCAAATGGGATCATCATCAACTAAATCTCCAACTAGAAAGACAACATCTGGTTTTGCTTCATTAGACAATTTCACAAAACGTTCTAAATGGGCTTTATTCGATAAAATACCTAAATGAAAGTCTGATCCTATAACCATTCTTAATGGTTTTTGTACAGGATTAGCTTTTTGAATTTCAATAGTAAGATTTCTTACAACTGGTGAGTACGCCATATAGCTACCGAAAGCTACAATGATGAGTAATAATACGGCAACAACATAACCAACCCATTTTATTTGTGAATCTGGTAAGAGCCATACAAGTAAATTCGCTAGTGGGAATAACAACAGGCCATACTGAATAATAATCATCCAATAGCTTCCAATAATTTTAAATAAACGTAACTTATGATGAATGCGTTCAATCAGAATGCTATAAGCCACGATAGTCCAAATCACTCCAAAAATGACTGATCCCTCAAAAGAAAAAGCTACATGGAGCCACGTATAGACATTCCATCCTAAATAGAAAACTAGTGCATTATATAGTAGAAACGCGATTAATCCAAACCCAATTCTTTTCCCCATAAAATTCCTCCTTATTCCTTTTCCTGCTAGTATAGCATTTCATCTTAATGACGACTTGTTAGAAGCATACCTAGTAATTTCTACGTCTCTGGTCTTAGTTAAAAATGCATTTCAGGGCCGTTTGTCCAAGAACAATCCTAGCGTAATATAAAGGTACAAACGAAGGGAGGCACTAACTTATGAAAAAAGTCGGATTATTTATCATCGGCGTCATCGCCGCTATCACAATTTTATGTTCACTTGGAGCTATGGCAGGATTGGCCATTTCAGGAGCCATCCTATATGCAGGTATTCACTTCTACTTAAAGAGTGAATCAACATTTACAAAAATCATCTGGGCTCTTGTTGCAATCGCAGGTTTACTAACAGCTATAGCGAATATCCCTAGCTTTATCGGCTTAATCGCAATCGTTGTACTTTGGTATATCATTCGTAAATGGGACGGTAAAGAAAAAACGAAAATCATCACTGCAAAAACAGATGATCCATTCACAAATTTCGAAAACCAATGGGATGAATTAACAAAATAAGGGGGAATTTAAAAATGGCAAACTTACTACAACGTTTAAAATATACACTTGAGGCCGACTTACATTCAGTATTTGATAAAAAGGAAGCTAAAAACCCAATTGCTATGCTAAATCAGTATATCCGTGAAGCTGAAAAGCAAACAGAGCAGACAGGTAAATGGTTAGAACGTCAAGCATCTCTAAAAAAACAACTCGAAAACGAGCTAGCAGTAGCAATGGAAATGTTCAATAAGCGCCAAAAGCAAGCCGAACTTGCTAAACTAAGTGGCGAAGAAGATTTAATCAGCTTTGCAGAACAAGAAATGACTGCTTATGCAAACCGACAAATCATATTAAAAGACAGCATAAATAAAGCAACTGAAGAATTATTTGGTTTGGAACGCAAATACGAAGAAATGAAACATAAAATTAAAGATATGAAAGTTCGTCAGCTCCAATTAATGGGGAAAGAAAATGTCACACGTGCTCATAATCAGATGGATCGTGTTTTAAACCCAGAAACAAACGGGCAAGTCGGTAAACGTTTGGAAACTTTCGAATCTATGGAGGCTTATATTGAGCGTCTAGGGCAAAAAATTGATCAAGAGCATGAGATTTCATCTATGGAGCAACGTCTAGCAATGTTAGAAAAAAATGAGCCTCAACCGAATACAATTATCGAAGAAAAATTAAGCTAATACTAGACTTCTTTGGAAGGCCAGTTATACTAAAAAGGAGAAAGGCAGATGCCCTTCTCCTTTGAGTTTTTCTATTAAATAAACATCATGATGCGAAGAAGGAGGAACAATATGAATCAAATTACAACAAATAAACTGACGATGTTACTTATCATCTCGTTATTGCTAGTCTTTATCGAAGTGACGTTTTTCGGTAATGGTAGCATTATTTTCGCCCTTCTTGGCATCGTAATGATTTATATGAGCATTAGTAAACGCCGAAAATGGTTATTTTGGTTGGGTACTGTTATCAGTATCATTTCATTATTTTCAATGTGGAGTTTACGCATACTTGTCGTAGCAACACTTTTATATATTTTATGGCAACTAAAAAAAGGGTCTCCAATCTCAATATCACTACCAGAGCAATTTGATCCCAATCAAATCGGTGCCCAATCGATTATTCAAAATAAAGCATTCTCTTTTCAAAGGACCCCTACAAACGCTTATGAATGGCAAGATATTCATGTGCAAGGGATTGTTGGTGATTTAACAATTGATACAACACAAACACTTTTACCGAAAGGTACTTCCCTTATATCAGTTCGTCAAGGCTTTGGAAAAGTGAGAATTGCCGTACCCTATGAAGTTCCAGTACGAATTCATTTTAATACTCTAGTTGGTGATGTTCAGCTTTTCGGCAACAAAATACCACGTTTATGGAATAAAACAATTTCGATGAAGGACGGCTATAATCAAGAAATTGAACATACTGTTGAGCTGATTATTACTGTATCAACTTTATTCGGGGATGTTGAGGTGATTCGTAAATGAAATCACTTTTCCCGAGATTTCTATCCATTTTCCTTATCGAAATTGCGATTGTTTTATTCGTTTTCTTCATTTTATGGGGATTTCCTGAATTAGATACTTGGTCCCCTCTATGGAAGTTATATTATTTAGAACTACCACTTGGTTTGTGGATTGCAACATTATTAGCTATTTTCAGCATAAGTATTGCTATTTGGTCTATTTCATTAACGCAAAGCAAAGAAAAAGAATTAGCAAATGTACTACAATCCTTAATACAAACGGATAAAAATACACCCGTATCAACAAAATATTTATCTAAAAATGTTCATAAATCTATTGAGTCTGTTGAAGACCTAATCATTACCCAACGGAAAAGTCTCCAACGAATTACAAATGAAAGAGCTGAGGCTGAGGATAAAATAATTCAAGAGCGAATCATTCAAGAAAGACAGCGCCTTGCTCGCGAATTGCATGATTCCGTATCTCAACAATTATTTGCAGCCTCTATGTTATTATCAACGGTCAATGAAACGGCACCTGAAGATTTACCATTACATTTCACAAAACCATTAAAACAAACAGAGACAATTGTACAACAAGCACAACTGGAAATGCGCGCTTTATTATTACATTTACGACCGGCTGCCTTGCACAACAAATCACTTGCTCAAGGTCTTGAAGATTTATTGTTTGAATTAAAGCAAAAAGTTTTCTTCAACATACATCATCGATTAGAAGAAGTTTCTTTACAAAAAGGTGCGGAAGACCATTTATTTCGGATTGCTCAAGAAACCTTATCCAACACTTTACGCCATGCAAAAGCAACTGAAGTTGACATTTTACTGGTGGAACGTGATAACCTTGCTATTTTCCGTGTACAAGACAATGGGGTTGGCTTCCAAGAGTATGATGAAAAAGCCGGCTCATATGGTTTAAAAAACATTGAAGAACGTGCCATCGAAATTGGTGGTACTTGTAAAATTGTTTCCGTTCCAAATCAAGGAACAGTTATAGAAGTAAAGATTCCAGTAGAGAAGGAGCATGAACCAGATGATTCGAATATTATTAGCGGATGACCATGAAATGGTACGGATCGGTGTATCAGCTTATCTTCAAGCACAACCTGATATGGAGGTAGTTGCAGAAGCTACTAATGGGCAAGAAGCGTTTGACCTATCGTTAAAACATCGACCTGATATTATTTTAATGGATATGGTAATGCCCATTATGACAGGTGCTGAAGCTACTGCTGCAATTATTAAAGAGTGGCCACAAGCCAAAATCATGATAGTGACAAGCTTCTTAGATGACGATAAAGTTTACCCAGCTTTAGAAGCTGGGGCTATTAGCTACTTGCTCAAAACAACTAATGCAAAGCAAATCGCTGATGCTATCCGTCAAACTGCAAATGGTACCCCTGTTTTAGAGCCTGAAGTAACGAGTAAAATGATGAAGCGGTTACGTCAAACCGATCGACCTCTTCATGAAGATTTAACTGAACGTGAAAGAGAAATCCTCCTTTTAATTGCACAAGGAAAGGCCAATCAAGATATTGCTAACGAACTCTTCATTGCCTTGAAAACGGTCAAAACACACGTCAGTAATATATTAGCTAAACTTGAAGTACAAGATCGTACTCAAGCAGTCGTATACGCGTTCCAACATCATTTAGCGAAGTAAGTGATGTTGGAAACAATAATTCATTTTAATAAATCCCCTATTTTGTGATAATAAGTAATAATATGATGTTTTAATACCACAATTTTTAAAGAATTATCTAAATTTTCCTACATCTATGAGTTTAGTCTCTACAAATAATAATTTTCGTCACACAAAATCACTCTTTTTACCGATTCTAAAATTATTTTAATAGTGTAATATCCAAAATAGTATAATTTATGGAAGGTATATATATGCAAAATATTGGGCGAATTATTAAATCTGAACGTATAAAACAAAACATGAAACAAAAAGTACTTGCTGAAGATATTTGTTCTACATCTTATTTAAGTAAGATCGAAAATGGCAACAAATCTCCCTCTCCCGAAGTACTGAACGACTTAATTGCGCGTTTACAAATTAATCTAAATTACTTTTCACAAGAAAACGAAGAGCAGATTATGGCTAATCTTTACGAAAATTACAAATCTATTGTGCTAACTCGTAACGAGCAAGCTGCTAAGGACAAAGTTAACCATTATATGAACTTTGAAATTAGGTTTGATGAACCCAAAAATTTTTACTATTATAATCTGTATTTGTTCAGACTTTTTTTAGTCTCTAAACAACCTCTAGATGAAATAGAACACTTTTTAACAGCCTTTTATGCCATGGAAGAAAATTTAGATGAACGTCAAAGTTTTATCTATAACGTCAATGCTAATATCTATCATTTTAGAAAAAGTAATTATATAAAAGCACTTTCCTATTTAGAATCATCTATAAATTTATTACCTAATATCCAATTAGAAGATTGGGAAAAAGCCGATTATTATTATATATTAGCTTTAAATTATTATTCCTTAAACCAAAACTTAAACGCGCTTAATTATGCAAAGAAATCTAGTGCTATATACGAATCACTAGGATACTTCGCACGCTCAGTTGATTGTAAAACTTTAATTGCCGCAACATACATTCAAAATGGTCACTACGCTAGTGCAGAGCAAATATTAGAAGATACTTCGCTCTTCTGTCATCAGCATCAGCTTCAACAATTTGAAAGTTTACTGTCGCAGAACATGGGTTTTATCTTTGCTCTCCAAGGGCATGCAAAAAAAGCTATTACTTTTTACAAGAAAAGCTATAATGCTAAAACAGAGCCTCTTAGTATTCTCATAACTATCCATTCAATCATTAAAGAATACTCTAAATTAAAACAAGAAGATTACGTGCGTAAATGGTGCGAAAAAGGGCTAGACCTTATAAAGGAAAATGAATTAACTGACAATACAACAACCTATTTATATCACTTTGAAATTTTCAAAATGAAACATCAGTTAATTCCCTTTGACGAAAAGCTGATCGCCAATGCCATCGACCATTTCCAACGAATCAATGACATTAAAAACGTTCAAAAATACGCTATTCTTTTAGGCAATTTACTTTATGAGCATCATGAATATAAAAAAGCCGCTTCCTATTTCCAAAGGTCAACTGAAGCTATGTATCAATTAAAGTACATTAATAAATGGGAAGACCTCACATAACAGTGAAAACCCAGATTGCGTCATAGCAGTCTGGGTTTACTTATTAATAAACGGATACTACATTTACTGTTACTTTAAACAAGTCTCCATCTACTTCAATTTTCATACGAGCACCATGTAAATCTACAATTGATTGTGCAATGGCTAAGCCAAGACCTGATCCATCTGTATGACGAGAAGCATCTGCTCGCTTGAAGCGTTCATAAAGCTCCTCAACATTTTCACCAATCTCATATTTCGTTACATTTTTTATAACAAATTCAGCTTCACCATTGTGCTGACGAAGAGTCACATAGACGCGTGTACCTTCTAGTGCATATTTCAGCGTGTTGACGATTAAATTATCCAGTACTCTCCACCACTTTTGACCATCAACATATGCAAATAACGGCCCATCTGGTGTATTCACACGGAAATCTAACGCAGATTTTGTTATATCCTCTTCATGTTCAGCAAGAGCTTGTTGTAACAACTGATTCAAATCGACCCGTTGTTTATGAAGCTCAATATTGCCCGAAGCCATTTTCGAAACTTCAAATAAATCTTCGATAAGCGTTTTTAAACGCTGTGATTTTTTATCTAAAATTGCAATATATGAATTGCGTTCTTCTTCTGTGACATTTGGTTTTTTTAATAAATCAGTGTACGTAATAATCGATGTTAATGGTGTACGCAAATCATGACTAACATTAGTGATTAGTTCTGTTTTTAGACGCTCACTTTTTGCCTGCTCAGAAATCGACGTGCGAACACCATCACGTAAATCATTTAGATTTTTGGCATGAGTAGCAAGAGCTGACTTACCTTGTATCTTAATTTCATTGCTCAAACGACCTGCAGCCATTTGCTCTGTTTCTTTCATAATACGATTTAAATAACTCATTCGGGTTAAGAATAGAAGCGTCGCTGGTAGTAGGATGAATAGAAACAGCGGAATGTATATGAGTATAAATATAGATGTGTCTACAAACGCGCTAGCAAAGCCTAATCCTCCCAAGAAAATAATTCCAAGTAGAATAACTGATTGGAAACCGATGCTACGATTTAAGAATAAATCCTGTAACTTCTCAAAAGCTTTTCTTGCTAAACTATTCTGATATGCTTTCACACGTTTCTCTTCGCTACTTAGATCTTCTAAAACAGATACTAACTGTACAAGGAATATCCATAAAATGAAATATAATAATACAAAAGCAAAGCCAAATCTGATTAACTGGTACACGCTAATATGATAATAACTATATTCAATCCCATCTTCTACCAATAACAAGCCTATAAACAGAGCCCATATCGTAACAAGTAGACTTATTATTCGTACATCAATCGACCATCGGCGAATCCAGTGAGCAGCATTATTATTTTCTAGAATGGCTTTCTTATTTGATTTCCAAGTTGCCAATAATATTACTAAACTTACTAAACCTAACCCCCAAATAATAGAGTACCAAATTTGGTTTGCTTTAAATGCTTTATAGTCTGTAGCAAATTCTGCATTTTCCAATGCATTCTTTGGAATTGTGATTAGCCCTTCGTACTGGTACGTTTTATCAATAAGTGCTTGGTCGATATCACTTGGCTCTAGCCTTGTCGATACACTATCTGAATCATCATACCAAGAATCCCCATAATCATTTGAATAATTGCTATTAATACTATTCGACTTAAGTAATTCTTTTCCTTTTCCAAATTTAATACTAAATGCAGCAGGACTATCTACATCACCAAATGTAGTTGTTTTCTGTGTATCCACATCAGTAAATTTAAAAGCAAAAAAGCGATAGTTATTCAATAAATCCCTTTTTTCTCTACTTACATTTGCCACGTAATCATCTATGGCTCTTTTCTTACTGTCAATAATTTTAGCTTTAATATGCTCATCGTCTTCAAAATTTTTCGTAATATCATCTATTTTAGCATCGCGTTCTTTAATCAAAGCTGCTTTCACTTTTGTTGACTTAGAATCGATTGCTTCAGAAATACGGTCTTCGTATTGACTATTAATATTCTCAATTTGTTCGCTCAAACTACCATATCTAGTACGATGTTCTTCGATTTCATTATCTGTCACAGTAATGGCCTTTTTCGCCTCATCAGCATCAATAGGGTTTAACAGAAGAGGCCCGATATTGTTTGTAAACTCATATAACTTAGATTGGAAAACTTCGGAATCAAAATAATCCTTACCTATATACTCCTGACCCTTCTGAACTAATGAATAAACACTGAACACAACAATTGTTAGTAGAAACAAACTAAAAAGCCTTCTAGAATTGCTTTTCATTATTAATCCCCTCCCATCCATCTTATTAGCTGAGCAAATGTCCTAGTCGTTCTTGCAAAGCTTAAATCTACTAAATCTAAAATAAAAGATAAGCAATACGTCAGGCTAATGACCGCTATAAATAATGCAAGGATTGACCATAAAAACGCATTATTATTTCTCGATTTTGTAGCCAATGCCCCACACCACCTTTAAAAAACGTGGATTTTTTGGATCCACCTCTATTTTTTCTCTTATCTTCCGAATATGCACAGCCACTATATTTTCCGCATTGTATGCAGGCTCGTTCCAAACACGCTCGTAAATTTCCTGAATCGAAAATACACGACCAGCATTCGCCATCAATAGTTCAGTTATCTTAAACTCAATTGGTGTTAGTTTCACTGAATCCCCATCAAGCGTTACTTCTTTGGATTCCTGATCCAGCACTAATCCTTGCACTGCAATTTTCGATTGTTGCTCATTATACGTCCCAAGTTTCACATAACGGCGCATTTGCGATTTCACACGCGCCACAAGCTCCATCGGATGAAATGGCTTCGTCACATAATCATCGGCCCCGACTGACAAACCATGTATTTTATCTGAATCCTCCGCCTTCGCACTCAACATTATTATAGGAATGTTACGCTCCTCGCGAATTTTAAATGTCGCTGTAATCCCGTCCATCTTAGGCATCATAATATCTAAAATTATTAAATGTACTTCATTTTCTGAAAGTATCTCCAACGCCTCGAGCCCGTCCGCTGCCTTTAATACGTTGTAGCCCTCATTTTTTAAATAAATCTCAATTCCATCACGAATATCCTGGTCATCATCCGTTACAAGAACCGTATATTCTGCCATCTCTCGCACCTCATCCCTCAACAAATTCAAATATATATTTTACTCATTCACTAATTTCGTAGTTCTATAACATTTATAATACACATCAAATCTTAAGACCACCTTATCACAAAAATGAAGAAATTCTTAAGGTTTTTAATAAATGCTGAAGGCGCTCGTTTAGACTCGACAAGCACTGGATATCTTAATAAAAATCTTGTTTGTTGCGCTAACTCAGTTGTTTGTTGCATCAACTCGACTGTTTGTTGTGCTATCTCGGTTGGTTGTTGCACTAACTCGACTGTTTGTTGCACTAACTCCACCCTTTGTTATTTAGCAGAATATTCACGTCCTAATTCTCTTTCATAATACCGAAAATAGCACACACTACTCATATCTATACTTCATTTTCCCCACAAAAAAGCTACTTAGCCTTAACTAAGTAGCTAAAATTTTATTAACCTTCTTAACACGACCGCCAAATGTAATCACTAAAATACCACCAAGTAGCATCGCAACACCAATCCATGCCGTTACACTTAGGTATTCACCTACTAGAAATACACCGAGTATAGCAGCCGTTAATGGTTCTCCTAGTGATAGTGTCACTGCTGAAGACGATGATATTTTTTGCAAGCCCGTTAAAAATAACAAATACGCGATACTCGTACCGAATACGCCCATGAATGCTAATGGTAACCAGTTTGCACTTTGCCCGACCCATTCAATTCCATACACTAATGAGATTGGACACAATAATAACGCACTGATCGAGAATGTCATCGCCACCGCTGGCAATGCTTCTTCTTTTTCCATTAATGCTTTGCTCACATGTGTATAGATTGCAAAAGCTGTTCCTGCACATAGAGCCATGGCAATACCAACCGGATTGACAGTTGCCTCTCCTTTATTTACAAACAATAATACACAACCAACTATCGCAAGTAATGTGGCTATTCCCCATGTGCGTGTCGGTTTATTTTTGAAATAAAGCCAATCAATTAAACCTGCAAATACTGGAGAACTCCCAATCGCTACGACTGTTCCAATTGCTACGCCTGTCAAACGTACCGATGAAAAAAATAGTGGTTGGAACAGGGCCATCGATAGTGCCGCAAAAAATGTATACTTCCAAGCCCAATGGCGAAATTTTATCTTTCTCATTAAAATAGCTATGAACAATAAAGTGCCGCCTCCAACTGTTGATCGCATCATGGCAACAGTAAGAGGATTAATACCATCTGTTAAAAATGTCTGCGTAGTACCAACTGTTCCCCATAAAACGGCTGCCAATAACACAAAGGCATACGGTAATATACTCACTTAACAGCTCACTCCTTATGTATCTTTTCATAAATATACCATAAATTCTGAAAGTTGAGGCAAACAGTTTCATCTATTATAATGAAGGCAAAAGGAGGCATTGAATTATGTACAAAACCGTCGCAGATACAGCGAAAGATATCTCAATGCCAGAGCAACAAGTGATGCGTTACATCCTAGAAGGTCGCATTCATGCCGTTCACGATGGCGAACAATTTTTAATCAGCAGTGACCAATTTGAGCGTTACCATGAACAACTTGAACGTATCAAAGAAGAAATTGAAATTTGGAAGAACACGCCCATTCCAGAAGATATTGATATTAAAGATGAAGACTAAAAGACAGCCAAGAGCTGTCTTTTTGATTTGGATTATATAGATAGAAAATTAAAACACCAATGGCATTTTACAATAGCCACTGGTGTTTACGATATGTAGAAGCTAGCAACTGATTGCCACTCTAACATTTAATTAGATTGTAACAGGTGCTGTTTGTTTAGCTAGCATATCTGCATAATCTTCAACCATTACACTTGCAGTTGGGAACATTCCTGCTCCAGGTCCTACAAGAGTTAGTGTCCCAATGTAGTTTGTATCAAGAGCAACAGCATTATTAACGCCCTCGATTGAGTAAAGTGGATGTTCTGGACCAACTAGTTCAGGTCCTACTTTAGCAATTAACTCTCCGTCTTCACCTAACTGTACATCTGCTACATGACGGTAACGTAAACCTTTCGCAGAAGCTTCTTCTACTTGCTCAGAAGTGATTTCAGTAATCCCAATTACATCAACATCTTCCCATCTTGGTTGTTTACCAAATGCTAATGCACTAAGAATCATAAGTTTTCGGAATGCATCTTGACCCGAAATATCGTTATACGGATCCGCTTCAGCATAACCAAGGTTTTGTGCATCTTTTAATACATCATCGAATGCTAAACCTTCACTACGCATTTGAGTAAGGATGTAGTTTGATGTACCATTCAAGATTCCTTGAATATGGTGTACATTATTTACACGTAAGATATTTTGCATTGTTTTAATGACAGGAACGCCACCAGCAGTTGTTGCTTCGTATCCCACTTGTACGCCATATTGCTTCGCTTTTTCTTGTAAAACTAAACCATGTTTAGAGAACATTACTTTGTTAGCTGTAATTACGTTACAACCATTTTCGATTGCTCGTGCTGAATATTTAAATGCGGGTTCTTCCCCAACTATTGCTTCAAATACAACTTGTAAATCTGGAATAGCTAAAATTTCTTCAAAGTTATCTGTTATTAACTCTTGAGGTGCATTTGAACGTGGTTTAGTCACATCACGCACTAAAATTTTAGCAATTTCAATATCTACTCCTAATGTTTCCTTAAACTGTTCACGCTTTTCATTAATGATATGATAAATGCCTTGCCCTACAGTACCAAATCCTAGAATTGCTACCTTTACTGCTGCCATATGATCGCCTCCAAAAATAATATTGCAATCTCACACTCAATCTCCAAATTGTTTTCAAACTCTATCTAGCATAGATGACATCAAAGTCAGATTTTAAAACTCATTTTGTAGTTCCGATTCTGTCTATGTTTCAGCACAATACCAAATGATATTGACTTCCACTTAATTCAGAGAAATAGACATATCGCTAATTACTAATTATGTTGCTGTACAACTGTATTGAACCCCTTTACAGCGTATCTCTCCCGTAATCCCCTTACGAATAGTTTTTCAAATAGCGTTTAGCAATTTTATCAATTACTAATATAATGTGCTTCAATTTTTTTACTTATTGATGATTTTAGACTATAAATGAACAGATTACAAGAAAAATCTTTCCGGAGAGGACAATTGTTTTTTCTAGAAGGTCACAAAAACCGATACTAACAATACTTTAACTGTATTTTAAATTTTGCGACATAACGTTTATAGTTTAAAAATAACGATTTAAAAAGAAAAAAGGACGACATAATGTCCCTCGTCATCCCTTGTCTTGATCTTTTCTCAATATATAAATACTTATTTTGCTACGACTGCTTCAGCTACTTTTGCAAAAGCATTATCTAGTGCTTCAATAATATCCTCAATTGCTTCTAAACCAATTGATAAACGTACAAGTTCTTCAGATACACCCGCTTGAACTAATTCTTCTGCACTTAATTGTTGGTGTGTTGTAGATGCAGGATGGATAATTAACGAACGTGCATCACCTACATTTGCTACATGCGAGAATAACTCAATGTTATCAATTAACTGGCGACCAGCTTCACGACCACCTTTAATTCCGAATGTTAAAACTGATCCGAAACCATTTTTTAAATACTTTTTCGCATTTTCGTGAGTTGCACTTTCTTCAAAGCCATTGAAGCTAACCCACTCAACATTTTCATGACTACGTAAGTATTCAGCTACTTTTTGTGCATTCTCATTATGTCGTGGTACACGTAAATGCAATGTTTCGAGACCTTGAATTAATTGAAATGCATTGTCGGGACTTAATGTTGGACCAAAATCACGTAGTAATTGGACACGCAAACGAGTTGCGAATGCAGCACTAGCAGCATCAACACCGTAACGAATACCATGGTAAGAAGCATCTGGTTCTGTATAGTCAGGGAACTTCCCTTGTGTCCAATCAAATTTACCAGCATCGACAGCGACACCACCGATTACTGTACCGTGTCCACCAATCCATTTTGTTGCAGAGTGCACTACAATATCAGCACCGAACTCTATTGGATTTGAACCATATGGTGATGGAAATGTATTATCAACAATTAATGGAATCTCATTTTCATGTGCGATATTTGCCAAAGCTTCAATATCCACTACAGTTAAACTCGGATTACCAATTGTTTCCACATAAATCGCTTTTGTATTTTCTTGAATCGCTGTACGGAAATTTTCTGGATCTCTTTCATCTACAAATGAAGCTGTAATGCCATAGCGTGGTAAAGTATTGGCTAACAAATTATATGTACCGCCATATAAACTACCTGAAGCAACGACATGATCGCCTGCACGCGCAATATTTAAAATTGAAAATGAAATAGCAGCCATTCCTGAAGATAATGCTACCGCCGCTGTTCCACCTTCTAATAGAGCAACTCGTTTTTCGAATACATCGACTGTTGGGTTCATAATGCGAGAATAAATATTACCGGGTTCTTCAAGTGCAAATAGTTTTTGAGCATGCTCCGTACTATTAAAAGCGTAAGCAGTTGTACGATAAATTGGTACAGCACGTGCACCTGTTGTTGGATCTGCCACTTGGCCACCGTGTAATAATAAAGTTTCTGGACGTAAATTTGTCATCATTCATTCCCCCTAAATGTTTTTTGAGATGGCAAATCGGAGGTGTGAGGAGGATTTTATGGAAAAATAAAAACCCCCTTCGCTAAGAAGAGGGTTGCATGAGCAATTTTTCCTCCCCTTATCTGTCAGATCCGATTAAAAATCTGTAGGAATTAGCACCATTGTGAGTTCGTCGCTCACCGGTTGCTGGGCATCGCAGGGCCTATCCCTCCGCCGCTCTTGATAAGAGTATTTGATTCAGTTCCATCTTGTTGACAAGTATAGAAGATATATCGAACTAATGTCAATACTTTTATTTGTTTTTTCTGAACATTAAATTAAATAGATGCACTTTTAAGAACGATGAATTTAATTTAAGTAGACTTTAAAATATGTTAGCCTAAAGATAGAACATAAATATATATTATTTGGCAAAGGGGTTTCGGATAATGGCAAGAGAATTACTACGTAGTCACGCTTCTGTGCGTAAATATACAGGCGAACTTATTACTAAAGAAGTTGTTATTGATTTAATTGAAACAGCACAAATGGCAGCGAGCTCGCATTTCGTACAAGCTTATAGCGTCATTTGGGTTACAGATGAAAATAAGAAGAAAAAACTTGGAGAACTTTCGAATAATGAATTCCAATTCGGAACAGCGGGTGCTTCGTTTTTATTTTGTGTAGATTTTAAACGACTGCAAGTTGCGGGACAGAAGAATGGTGTAGAAATTATTGCTGATTCTGCGGAGAACGTACTTGTGGGTGTAGCAGATGTTGCACTTTTCGCTCAAAACTTCGTTATTGCTGCTGAAGATCAAGGTTACGGTATTTGTTATATTGGTGGAGCACGTAATAATCCAAAAGAAATTAATGAATTATTTGGACTTCCTGAATATGTATTCCCATTGTTTGCTATGACGATTGGTGTACCTACGAAACGTAATGAAACAAAACCTCGTTTACCAGTTCAAGCTGTACTACATGAAAACACTTATGATGTAGAACAATATGACACATTGTTAGATGAGTATGATGCAACAATGGAAGCCTACTATGCAAGCCGTGGGTCGAATCGTAAAATGGCCAACTGGACAAAACAAATGGCGGATTTCTTAATAGAACAACGTCGACCACATATCAAAGAATTTTTGGCTCAAAAAGGCTTCACTTGGAAGTAATAAAGCAAGCTCTGAAATTAGGGATACTTAGTTTTAGAGCTTTTTTCTATGAGTTCAACCTATTATAAGTTGTTTTACTACGCCTCATCTCTTTCACTTCGTTAGATCACTATTCATAACCCCATAAAAAAACCTGCCACTATTTAGTGACAGGCTGGTTTTTTATTCTTTTACTAAACCTTCAATTACTAGCTCTTTTACAGGTAGGAAGACTTCGCCTGAGTTGATATATTTCACTTCGACTGTGTCACCTTCTTGTAGATAAATTGCTAGTGGTACAACTTCTGAGCTGACGCTATAGTTATCTTTGTTATCTAACATAAACGATACCGTTGTAAAATCGCCATTTTGCTCTTTATAAACGCGGACAATTTTCCCTTTAATAGTAGCTTCCTCTTGCTTAGAGCTACCGTTTACTGAACTACCACCACGACTTAGGATAGCTTTATATTGTCTTAATGCCTCATTTGGAGTAGCTCCTGAAACTGAAAGCTCAGGATTAGCAGCTGAGACGATGAAATAATTTTGTAAGAAACCATTTGAATCGAGTACTGGTGTTAACCAGCTTGCTTCACCATAGAAGTTATAGATGATTGGCATTTGACCATGCCATTTTTTCTCGATAAATTTCTTTTCGATTATTTGTAATGCACCTTGAGAATCCATGTACGCTTCCTCTTGGCTTCCAGTGTAATACGTTGCCTTTCCGGTGCGGCCATTTGTTAAGGAATAACCGAGCATTGAGTCGACACCTTCTTTAGGACTTGTAAAATCTGTGAAGTAGTACATCTCACCATTTTCATCAAAGACCGGGCTAACATTGGCTTCCGTTCCTTCATCCGAAGGTAATTTCACATCTTTTTTACCAAATTTACTATTCCAGAAACCGTGAATATAGTTACCAAAATAGCTATTTTGAAGGCTAACTGCTTCCGGTGAAACTGCACCGTCGATAAATGCTGGAACATCTTTTAAAGCAAATGTCTGAGATTTACCTGTTTTTGCATCGACCATGACAATACCTTCTGCATCAAATCCGTTACGCGCTGTGATGAATTTCCCATATGAACGAATGTAATATGGTTTACCATTATCATCTACTTCAAGTTGTGGCTCACCGTAGAAGATTTTTGTCGGATTTTCTAAACGAATATGACGCTCAACATTATTGTTTAAAAAAGAAGAAGTTGTATATTTCATTTCTGATTTGATGAATTTTGGATTATCTGAAGAATCTGTAGCACTCATTTTAAAATAACCTGGTGTTACTTTCCCCTTTGTCCATTTAAAGAAGCCTGAGAATTCAACAGGCGCAATATACACAAATTCACCGTTAACCTTTTGAATTTGCAAACTACCTAATTCATAATAGCTCGTATTAGGTACTTGGCTAAATGCTTTTTTCATTTTATTTCGAGCAAATTTTGGTGGTACGCTCGCAGGTGTTTTTGTTTCATCGAATGCTTTCAGTTCCACCTTTTGTGTCATTTCTGCTGATGTATATTTTTCATTCGCATTAAATAATGGCGCTGCCAAAATATATACACCAAAACCTAAGCTTCCTAAAAACAGAATACCTTTTATATTCCGTTCTATGCCACTTGCAGACCAAGCTCCAAGCGCTGTTAAAACAATCATCACTGGCCATAAAAGCGTCCAGTTTTGATCAATTATAAGAACATAGTAAATTGTTGCTGTCGCTATAAAGGCAACTATGAATACGAAAATAAAAAATTGGATTTTGAATTTAGCTTTCAAATCGCCATCTTTTGTTTTACTTGTTATCGGTACGATTAATAGTCCAGCTACCGCTGCAACTATCGCCGACATTATTAATGTAGCAATCATTTTGATCATCCTTTCACATATCTATTTTACGATACAATCTTCAGAAAGTTTCAGTTATATTTGATAATAGAAAGGTTTTATTTATTCTAAGCAAGAATACTCTTTAATGAAGGGAGGTGAGAATATGAAACAAAAAATTCTCATTAGCTTAATCATTCTATTAGGTTTCATTTATATTTTCTTTATACCTGCTGAACCAGCGAATATAAAACTTATCTTTAAAGTAATTCCTATGCTTCTCATTATTTGGTTAGCTTCTCTTCAAAAAGCACCTCTTAATACAAGTTATAAAAATTGGTTACTACTTGGCTTACTCTTTTGTATGATTGGAGACGCAACGCTCCAATGGTTTTTATTTGGATTAACTAGTTTTTTAATCGGTCATATTTGCTACATCGTTGCATTTGTACAACTTAAAGAAAAAATGATTGCTAAACCTGCAGCTATCCTTTTATTACTTTATGGAGTATTTATGGCTA
Source organism: Viridibacillus sp. KH_047 (assembly GCF_057838945.1). Lineage (NCBI taxonomy): Bacteria > Bacillati > Bacillota > Bacilli > Caryophanales > Caryophanaceae > Viridibacillus > Viridibacillus sp. KH_047. The sequence goes on from NZ_CM174479.1 coordinate 3,878,714, forward strand.
TTTGGATTGCTGGGACTGTCTTTAAAACTGGGGACATCATTTTAGGTGTTGCTGTCATAGCATATATCACTGTTATTTTAACAATGGGTTGGACAGCTATTCAGACAAACACGAAGCTTGCTACAATAGGGGCACTATCATTTATTTTCTCAGACTCAATATTATCGATTAATATGTTCATTACAGATGTACCTTTTTCGCATGCGCTTATTATGGTGAGCTATTACAGTGCCCAGCTATTATTTGCTATTAGTATTTCTAATTATTCCGTCATACGAAAGAAAGTGTTAGAATAGTGACAATGCTTTTACAATAAGGGGGATATTCCAATATGAAGGAAACAGTGATTGAAAGACTAGTACGTTATGCACAAATTGACACACAATCTGATGCTGAAAGCGAAACAACTCCATCAACTGAAAAACAATGGGATTTACTTCATGTACTTGAGAAAGAATTAGCCGAAATCGGTATGACTGAAATCTCTCTTGATGAAAATGGATACCTGTTTGCTACTCTACCAGCTAATTCAGACAAACAATTACCAACAATTGGTTTCCTGGCACACGTTGATACTGCTACTGATTATACTGGTACAAATGTTAAACCACAGCGTCACGACAATTACGATGGTGGAGATATTCAATTAAATGAAAACACAATTCTATCTCCAAAAAATTCACCAGAGCTTGCCAATTATGTAGGGCAAACATTGATCACTACTGATGGTACTACATTACTTGGTGCTGATGATAAAGCGGGTATTGTTGAAATCATGACAGCTATGGAATATTTAATTGCTAATCCTGATATTAAACACGGAAAAATCCGAGTTGCCTTCACACCTGATGAAGAAATCGGCCGTGGACCACATAAATTTGATGTTGAAGCATTTAATGCTGATTTTGCATATACAATGGATGGTGGCCCTTTAGGTGAATTACAATATGAGAGCTTCAACGCAGCTGGAGTAAAAGTAAAAACTTTTGGCGTGAGTGTACACCCAGGCTCTGCCAAAGATAAAATGGTCAACGCTATTACGATGGCTATTAAATTCCAATCTTATATGCCTGCAGATGAAGTACCCGAAAAAACATCTGGCCATGAAGGATTCGTTCACCTAATGAACTTCAACGCCCATATTGAAGAAGCAAGACTTTCTTATATCATTCGATACTTTGACCGCGAAGAATTTGAATCAAGAAAACAATTATTTAAAGAAGTTGAAGCTAAAATTAAAGCTGAGTTCGGTGAAGATGCCATTACTGTTGAAATAGCAGATCAATACTATAATATGGCTGAAAAAATTGAACCACAAAAAGATATTGTTGATGTAGCCTATACAGCAATGGAAAACCTAAATATCAAACCTCTTATTTTACCAGTTCGTGGTGGTACAGATGGGTCTCAACTTTCATATATGGGAATGCCTACTCCGAATATCTTCGCTGGTGGCGAAAATATGCATGGTAAATTCGAGTATGTTTCTGCTGAAACAATGGTTAAAGCTACTGAAGTTATCATAGAAATTGTCCAATTATTTGAACAACGAGCATAAAGTGTATTAATAGGTAGGTGGTATTTTGAAAGAAATTGCTTTAGGTGTTTTAGCGTCATTATTTTTTGCTGTAACTTTTATATTAAATCGAGTAATGGAGTTAGATGGTGGTAGCTGGCTATGGAGCTCATCATTACGTTACTTTTTCATGATTCCCTTTTTACTAGTTATTGTGATGTACCGTAAAGGCGTAAAACCAATGACAAAGGAAATGAAAAAACAACCTAAAGCTTGGCTAATATGGAGCTTTGTTGGGTTCGTTCTATTTTATGCACCGTTAACATTCGCGGCAGCTTATGGACCTGGTTGGCTCGTATCGGGTACATGGCAATTTACAATTGTTGCAGGCGTATTATTAGCACCACTTTTTTTCATACGACTTGGTGAAAAAACAATACGACAGAAGATTCCTATCTTGTCATTGCTTATATCGTGCATTATTTTAGTTGGGATTATATTAATTCAAATTCCTAGTGTTAAAACAGTATCTGCAGAAAGCTTAATGCTAGGCATCTTGCCAGTTATTGTTGCAGCGTTTGCTTATCCACTTGGCAACCGTAAGATGATGGATGTGTGTGATGGTCGCTTAGATACCTTCCAAAGGGTTCTTGGCATGACCATCGCTTCGCTTCCTGCTTGGATTATTTTAGCTGTTATTGCTCTAATAACAGTCGGGTTGCCTTCTGCTAGCCAAGTGATTAATTCACTTCTTGTTGGGATTAGCTCAGGTGTTATAGCGACTATCCTTTTCTTTATCGCAACAGATCGTGTCCGTAATAACCAAGGAAAACTTGCAGCCGTTGAAGCAACACAATCGACTGAAATTCTATTCGTTATTGCAGGAGAGATGATTATCTTAGGTATTCCTTTACCAGTGCCACTCGCCCTATTCGGCTTAGCTGTTATCATCATCGGAATGTTCTTACATAGCTATTACACAATGTTGATGAAGAAAAAGCAAACGCCCACTGTGGAAACTCAGTGAGCGTTTGTTTTCATTTAAAGCTAGATAAATGAAAGCGTTAAAGCACAACAAAAAACGGCAAGCCACTATAGGCTTACCGTTCCAGTTTTATCGATATATTCTTAAACTTTTGAGGGGGGTTTAAGAACACATTGTATTGTTTAGCTAAATTTTGGAGAAAAGTAGCTAATTAAAGTCCTTCTCTACTCGCTATGTTGTAAAGGAGGTTTTTCTTTATATGATAATGATAATCATTATCATATAAAGAGTCAAGTATTATATTGAAAATTCACTTATATTTTACAGTTTGGAAATTGTTACTTTCTTTTTTCTATGAAAGTATAAATATTAATCCAATAAGTCTTTAAAATTTTATTGTATAGTAATTTGTAAGAGGTGATTAAATGGGTACTTTATCTAAGGATCAAAGACAGCAACTAAATGCATACAGCGTATATACGGACGAGCCATCAATAGTACTCTTCCGGCTAGATCAATTGCAAGATGATTCATTTCTCCCTGATTTTATGAATCTTATGTATGCCATAAGTGGTGTAACGTCAGAAACAACTGCGATTTCATATTTCACAAAACGTTATGGCATGTTCATCGCTATGCAGTTTTACATGCTTAGTACATATGACGAAGTTTGGGATAGCGATGTTTCCTCAATCCATTTTGGAGCACGTGAAGAATTTGGTAGAACAGCGCTCTGCACATTTATTAAGGAAGATGATTGGCGTGTTGTTGATGATACGGAACGTGAGGAAGTAATTGCACATATTTTGCTCACACAATGTCATGAAATCATCCAGCAGTTACGCAAAATTACATCTGTTTCTCCATTAATGCTATGGGAAAACATTTTCGGATATATGCTATGGCATTTTCACACCCTACTTTCTAATCCTGGAACTGAAGATCAGGCACGTATTGATTTAGACATTTTAGAGGGTGACAAAGTATGGTCTAAGTTCTTAAAGCGATCTCAGTTCGCAAAGTATACTGGTGGTCAACATCCATCTAAATTAGTCAATATACCTGTTCGTAAGACATGTTGTTTCTCAAAAGACGTGCCAGGATGGTTACAATGTGGCTTCTGCCCTTTAAAATAAGGATTTTCTTTCCTATCTATAAAAAACCAAAAAATTAAATGTTTTTTTGATTAGAAAAATCATAAATTTTTCTTTACAATTTCCAAATTGAGGATTATACTGTAAACACCGAAAGTTTCCTTGAGGAAACTTTATTGTTCACACAACAATTTTGAGAGTGAGGGAAACTATGACGCAAGCTAGAGAGAAGACTGTCTATAAACGTTTTCGAGGCCCTACCGCTGAGGATGTATTAAAAGGTGATGTGAAGGGTTTCAGACGCATTTTACCATTTTTAGGTCCAGCCTTTATCGCTGCAGTCGCTTATATAGACCCAGGAAATTTTGCAACGAATATTACTGCCGGCTCAGAATATGGCTATTTACTATTATGGGTAATTGCGGTTTCTAACTTAATGGCTGTCCTTATCCAATCTCTTTCTGCAAAATTAGGGATTGCTACAGGAAAAAATTTACCGGAAGTTGCTCGTGAAAACTTTTCTAAAAAAACATCAATATTTTTGTGGATACAAGCTGAACTAGTTATTATGGCAACCGATTTAGCTGAATTTATAGGTGCTGCTCTAGGGCTGTACTTACTATTCGGTATTCCAATGTTACCTGCAGCGCTTATTACAGCTGCTGGTTCATTTGCTATATTAGAATTACAACGTCGTGGATATCGTGCATTTGAAGCAGGCATATCTGGAATGGTTTTAATTGTTGTTGCAGCATTTGCCTTTCAAACATTTATGGCGAAACCCGATGTCGGTGGTGTCATTTCAGGTATTTTCACACCACGATTTGAAGGTATAGATTCCATCTTACTTGCAACAGGTATTTTAGGAGCAACTGTTATGCCTCATGCAATTTATTTACATTCTTCTCTAACACAAAGTCGTGTTATTGGCCGTACTAATGAAGAAAAGAGGAAAATTTTCCATTTTGAATTAATCGATATTGTCATTGCTATGGTAATTGCTGGAGCAATTAATATGAGTATGTTGATTGTTGCAGCTGCTGTATTCTTTAAAAAAGGTATTGCTGTTGAAGATTTAGATGTTGCATTTGAAGGTTTAACACAATATATCGGACCGATGGCTGGTATTTCTTTTGGTCTCGGATTATTGATTGCTGGTCTAGCGAGTTCTTCAGTAGGTACGATGGCTGGTGATATCGTAATGCAAGGATTTATTCGGAAAAAAATCCCAATTTATTTACGACGAGCTATTACGATGTTTCCGCCTCTTGCTATTATTGCATTTGGTGTTAACGCAACTTATGCATTGGTATTAAGCCAAGTCATTTTATCATTTGGTATCGCATTTGCGCTCGTTCCCCTTATCATCTTTACAAGTAACAAAACAATCATGGGCGAGCTCGTAAATTATAAAATTACTACAATTGTTGGCTGGATAGTTGCTGCGATCGTAATTTTCTTAAATTTATATTTACTTTATCAAATGGCATTTGGTGCATAATCATAAACCAGTTCGAGCACACTTCTATATACAAGGGAGTGTGATTAAATGGAGAGACCTGAAATACCAGCTGATAAAAAGATTTTCGCTGATTTGCCATATCTAGATAATCCTGATGTTGTTGCTACCGATTCCATTAGCTTGTTCGATTTGCATGAAGATATGCAAACCGTTGATGCCATTCCTGTTGAAGAGCTAAATGATAAAGTGAAAGATGAAGACAATCATCATGGAACAAAATCAACCTCTTCTACAAAACGGAAATACTCACGATCAGTAGATGATATGGAAGCTTAAAATGGCTATATTGCAAATAAAAGAAGCTGTGCATAAAGTATTCATAAATACTTTTATGCACAGCTTCTTTAGGTTTTAGCGGCGATATAAAATAATGATATTTTATATCTCTACAATGTATTTACGAATTTCTTTGTAGTACAACAAATTTTGAATTATAAAAATTAAACAAAGAATAACAATGAAAAAATAACGATTAAGTGGAAAAAGCATAATTGCGATTGTCATTGGTATTGCCATTGTGTAAAAACTATATACTTTTTTCGTTGCTTTTTGCGTTACTTGTCGGAACATTTCATCTTCTTCAATGTATTCAGGTGGTTGAAATGAAAATAAAGATATTTTGTTATTTGGATGCTGTTTGTTATGTTTGGACAACTTTTGGAAATAGGCGCTATAAAAAGGTACTAACAATACTAAACCCACAAGTATCGTAACGATTGCTGTCATATCTATTCTAGCTACTACTACACCACCATCATTATCAATTAATGATCGTATCATTGAAAATAAAATATCCGAACAACGAACAACACCATAACTAAATATCATTAAAATAATAATTAGAGCAATATTCCAAAGTGGATATTGAACACGTAGGTCACTTTTTTTCATATTTCATCCTCCCCCTCTAACCAAAATAAATCGTCAACAGAAACTTGTAAATGTTTTGCCAACCGTAATGAAAGTGTTATTGAAGGAGAAAACTCCCCTTTTTCAATAAAACCTATTGTTTGTCTCGTAACTCCAGTACGAGATCCAAGCTCAGTTTGTGAAAACCCGTGACGTGCTCGTAATTCTTTCACTCGATTCCGTAGCATATAACAAACTCCTATACGTTAATTATTATATACATAATGTAATGTATAGTTAACATAATGTCAATTATTACCTGTGTTTCTAAAAATAATAAAAATGTCATTTCATAGAATTAAAATTCCGATGAAATGACATTTAAATATAACCTATTCATAAAAATAAATTATCTACCGAATTCTGCTGGGATATCTGGTTGAGCCCCCATTTCAGTTACAACAAATGCCGCTACTTTTGAAGCGTATGCAATAGCATCTGTAAGCAAATCTCCATGACATAATGCAACTGCTAAAGCTCCGTTAAAGGAATCCCCTGCTCCTGTTGTATCCACTACTTTTGCCATTTCAGCTGCTACGAATCCACTTTCTTCGGAAGTCATATAAAACGCCCCCTTACTCCCAAGCGTTACGACTACTGCTTGCACACCTTTTCCAAGCATAATAGAACATGCCTTTTGCAAGTTTTCTTCTGAATCTGCTGTAATTCCTGTTAATAATTCAAGTTCTGTTTCATTAGGTGTTAAAATTGATACTTTCTGTAACAGCGAATCTGGAATATCACGCGCAGGCGCTGGATTTAAAATAATTTTCACTCCATTTGCATATGCAAGCTCTGCAGCCTTTTCTACTGCTTCAATAGGTATCTCCAACTGTAATAACAATATATCACTTGCTTCAAAAGCAGCTTCCGATTCTTGGATCTGCTCAGGTGTTACAAGGAAATTGGCGCCAGGAAATAGGACAATCGAATTTTCTCCAACATCAGAAAGCTGAATAATTGCTTGGCCAGTTGCACCTTTAGAAGAAATCGCTTCAGTTTTAACGCCTTTTCTCTCCATATTCTCTTTCGCACGATTGCCATGGTCATCGGCTCCAACGCTCCCGATAAATTTGACGTCTGCGCCTAGCTGCCCTGCAGTGACTGCCTGATTAGCTCCTTTTCCCCCAAAATACAGATCATGCTTCGTACTGTGAATAGTTTCACCTTCTTTTACTATATGAGGCACTTCATATACAAGGTCAATATTAATACTACCTGCTACTATAATATTTTTAGACATAAATTAATTTACTCCTTTTTCTGCATAGCATTTTTAGTAAACATTACAACTGCGGAACTTCAAATATTGTTTCTTGATTAATAGCTTTAAATTTTTATATTATAAAAACTAAATTATTTTTCCATCTATATTAGTGCAAAATAATACTACTAAAAAAACTACTTGATATCCAAAAAGATATCAAATAGTTTTTAAATACTTCTTCCTTAAGCTAGTTGTTTACCAATCGTATTCACAGCATTAAAGAATAATTCGATAAATCCTTCACGATTAACTGTATGTAGTACTTTAACATTAGGAGCTTTACCTGTTTTACCTTCATAATCAACAATTGTTGAACCTGCTGTTAAACGGCCTTCCAACTCCACTTCTACAAAGTAGTCTCCACCTTGGAATAACTCTGGAGCAACAAGATAAGCAACTGCACACACATCATGTACACGAATTTGTTTTTCGAAATTTGGAGCATGAAATGGTGTTTGTGATTGTGTGAATGTATAAAATTTCATCATCTCAGAAACTTTTTCAGCAAATGAGGTTCCTGACTTGCTTAATCGTTCCATTTCATCAAGGGTAATATATGCTTTATGCGTTACATCTAAGCCACTCATAACAATCGGTAAACCTGAACGGAACACTAATTCTACCGCATGTGGATCAACATAAGCATTAAATTCAGCAGTTGTTGACATATTACCACCTACTACTGCTCCACCCATCCATGAAATCATTTTAATTTTCGGTTTTACTTCTGGGTGTGCTAATAATAACGCTGCTACGTTTGTTAGTGGGCCAGTCGCTACTATGATCATAGGCTCATCACTAGCTAAAAGCGTTTCACGCATTGCATTTACAGCTGAGCGTTTACTCGTTTGCAGAGTTGGCTCCGCCCATTTCACATTGCCTAATCCACCTTCACCATGAATATCTTCAGCCACTTCTAATGTACGGAACATAGGAGTATCTAGGCCTCTAGCTACTTCAACATCTTGTTTAATATACGTTAAGAAACTAAGTGCATTATACGTTGTTTTATCTTGCGATACGTTTCCAGCTTCCGTTGTTACTAAACGAATATCTAACTCAGGTCTTGCAAAAGCAAGTGTTAGCATCATTGCGTCGTCAATACCAGGATCACAGTCTAATATTACAGGGATCTTATTCAATAAATTCACTCCTCAATTCAGTTAATTCTATGTACTTCAATAAGTATTGTAACCTTTTTTGAAGCTTGTATCATCAACATATTATGTTCTTCTTTATCTATATCTTTATATTAAAAAGCCACCTTCTTTATCGAAAGTGGCTCATACTCATTTCATTCTTTTATACTCTACAAACCATTCGTCATTTTCTAGGAACATTTGTACACCAAGCCAACCTTCTTTTAATAGCTGTTGCTGCGTAATGGTATCACTCATTAATACTTTATAAGATTCATGGAATGACAATACCTCTTCAGTTGTTTTTTTGAAAAACACATAACGAAGCTTGCCACCATATTTTAATTTTAAAGCTGCAACCATCATACCTTGAGAAAATTTATCTTTTAGGCTTGGGATATTGAACGGCTTTACTGTTGCACAAATATAATCAAAACGTTCCACATCTACCTGTTCCATAATAACTTTAGCCAATGTCTTTTGAAGACCAAAGCCACGATAATCAGGCGAAACATTTGAAATTTCTTGGTATAAAACACGTGGTAATTGTGATTCTTCTACTCCACAATCACGTCCAAGATGCTCATCATCCATTTCAGGCTCAAGAAGTGCACGGAATGCAATTAGCTCTTCTCCTACAAATGCTCCAATCATTAAGCCGTTGCCATGAAGAATATATTCAAATTCCTCTTGTGATAGCGGCTGTAACACTGATTGATCTGGTAATGCATTATAAACAATAGTTTGTAATTGTTGTATTACCGGTAAATGTTCCATTGCTAATAAGCGTATATCAAATGGTGTTTCACCTAAATGACCTTTATATATACTGTTCATTCAAGCCCTCCTCCAACTGTTATTTCACTACATGCGAGTAGTGGCAAAGTTCTTGTAGGACAGCCTCATCTACATCAATGCCTAATCCAGGACGCTCATTTAAATAAATAAATGGTACATCATATTTTAAGTTACCTACATCTTTTGAGAATTTTAATGGTCCTGTTAACTCGACACTTGTCATAATTTTTTTTGAGAATGCAACATGGAATCCAGCCGCAGAACCGACTGATGATTCTACCATGGATCCGATTTGACATTCAATTCCTGCCATTTCAGCCATTGTTGCTAATTTCATCGCTGGATAAATACCTCCGCATTTCATCAGTTTAATATTGACCTTATCAGCAGCGCGTTTAGCAATTATTTCACGCATTTCTTTTACACCATGTAAGCCTTCGTCAATCATTAAAGGAATGTCTGTTTTAGATTTTATTTCTACCATCGCATCAATGTCGTCCGCAACAACAGGTTGCTCTAACCAATCTAAGTCAACGTCTCGTAATGCTCGTAAACCGCGTAAAGTTGTTGAGCTATTTCCCCATCCTTGATTGACATCCACACGGATTGCGATATCAAAGCCAACGCGCTCACGCACTGCTTGAATACGTTCTACGTCCTTCATGACTTCTGTTCCGACTTTCATTTTGAATGAGCGGTAGCCTTGTCTTACACGCTCTTCTGCTTCATTTGCCATCTTTTCAGGTGTACCAATGCTTAGTACATGTGTTATTGGGAATTTCTCATGATAACGACCACCGATTAATTGATAGACTGGTATATCTAATTTTTTTCCTGCTATATCGAAACAAGCAATATCAATTGCTGCTTTTGCTGCAGGCACTTGATAAACTGCCTTATCCATTAATGCGTGAATCTTTTCGAATGCCATTGGATCTTGACCAATCATTAATGGTGCAAGTTGGTTTTTTAATACAGCATAGGTGCTTTCCCAAGTCTCCCCTGTTACATGTTCATCAGGGACAGACTCACCGTAACCTATAATTCCCTCATCCGTAGTCATTTTCACAATTATAGAGGGCATTGATGGATATGTGTCATAGCTAACAATGAATGGTTCAATTAAAGGTAGTTCGATAGCAAAAATTTCAATTTCAGTTATTTTCATTTATATTCACCCTTTTCTTTTTATTTACGAGCTGTTATAGTTGTCGTTAAATAGTCGCTAATTAGTAAAAAAATATAACAAGGGAGTCATATTATATGTCAACAAAAATAGCAGTCATTTGTTCAAAAGCATTTATGAATCGTCTCAATATTATCTCACATGAAGTACCACATATACAATTAGATTTTTATATTTACAATTCACCAGAAGAAACACCTAATTTAATGAAACAAGTAAAACCTTGTGATGTTCTACTGTTGGCAGGGACATTGCCTTATTTATATGCCCAGCACTTATTAAGACAATGGCCAATACCTTGGACATATATAAAACAAGATGAAACGATGATATCAACGACCATTCTTTCTGCCATCTCTAATCACGATGTCACGATTGATCGGCTATCTATTGATGTAATGAGCTCAACTTTTATACAAAATGTCTTATATGATATCCAATATGAAGGTCCATTACCATTCATGCAAGAAATTGAATTATCGACACCAACTAAGCAATTACTTACAAATCATATTGCTCTTTGGCAGTCAAAGCAAATTGACTTAGTCATAACGAGTATTCATGCTATTTATGATGAATTAACGGCATTGGGTATACCTGTTATACGTATGCTTGATCCAAAAAGTTCGATTATCCGGCGTCTAAATGAATCTATATCTCTATCACAATTAACAAAATTGGAGTCTGCAAAAGCCGTTGCCGGACTTATAGAATTTCATGACGCTGCTCATAATACATTACAAATTGTTGAACAATTAGCTTCAACCATCCATGCTTCATATCAACAAATAGATGATTGCCGTTTTGAATTATTCACAACATATGGACATTTACAAAATGCACTAACCCAAAATAAACTCGAGTCTTTTTTTACTGATTCAGAAAAACCGGTGAAGCTTGTCTTTGGTTATGGTGAATCTATACTAGAAGCTCAAAGGAATGCACAACAAGCTTTAAAATATGCTTCACCTAATGCTATTTATATCTTAACTGAAAACAAGGAATTACAAGGACCATTTCCAAATACCACCACGACATTATCATTACAAGCAAAAGACCCTTATATTGTCCTTATGGCAAAGGAAACAAAACTTAGTCCACTCAACATTTCTAAAATTATGGCCTTTAGTAAAGCGAGACAGTCGTTACAATTTACAGCTCATGATTTATCCGAATATTTACAAGTAACACGGAGAACAACAGAGCGTATTCTAAAAAAACTTGTTGAACATAACTACGCTAAAATTGTTGGAGAAGAAATGACATATCAGCAAGGCCGACCACGTAGTTTATATGAACTGAATTTCTCCACATACAATTAATAAAGCCTTCTAGACATCAAATATGCTAGAAGGCTTTTGCCTATTAATCTAGTGCAGGTACACTATTTAAATCTTCTTCCTCTTTTAACTCCGCTTCATTACTCTTTAATAATGCCTGTTCTTCCGGCGTTAATTTAACGATAGAAAACCCAATATATCCATAAATAATTGAAAGAATTGGTACAGTAAAATTCAATATCGCATACGGCGCATATTCGAACGCGCTTACACCTAGTGTTGCTAGTATAAATACACCACACGTATTCCAAGGGAAGAACACCGACGTCAATGTACCGCCATCTTCTAAAGTACGTGATAAGTTTTTGGAGTGCAATCCTCTATCTTTATAAACCTTAACGAACATACGAGAAGGTACAACAATTGATATGTATTGCTCCGAACAAGTTGCATTTGTTGTAATACAAGAGGCAATTGTTGCAGCAACTAAGCTACCCGTTGATTTTGCTGCCTTCACAATAATATTCATCATTGATTGAAGCATACCAGAATACTCTAATACACCGCCAAAAGTCATCGCAACAAGGGTCATCGAGACAGTGAACATCATTGAATCTAAACCACCACGATTAAACAATTCATAGACCATTTCATTGTCTGTTTCTAGTTTAAATCCTTCTTGCAAAGTATTCAATGCATCTGCTGGTGCACCGCCCTGCACTAAGATTTGAGCGATAAACCCTAGTAAAATACCGACAATTAAAGCCGGGATAGCAGGTACTTTTTTCGCTACTAATGCTATTACAATAACCGGTACTAATAATAACCATGGCGAAATAACAAAGCTTTCTTGTAAAACACTTAATGTTCCTTCAATTTTTTCGATATCCATAGAAGAAGATGAAAACTGTCGACCAAGAATGCCAAATACAACTAACGAAATAAGTAACGCAGGAATTGTTGTATAAAACATATGCTTAATATGATCAAACAAATTTGTATCTGTTAAACCCGCAGCTAAATTCGTTGTATCAGAAAGTGGAGACATCTTGTCACCAAAATAAGAACCAGAAATAACCGCCCCTGCAATCATTGCAGCAGGAATCCCCATACTTAAGCCAATACCCATTCCAGCTACACCAATTGTAGCCATTGTAGACCATGAACTTCCGATAGCTAGTGACACAATTGAACAAATAAGCATAATCGTTACTAAAAACCATGCTGGAGAAATAATTTTCAAACCGTAGAAAATCATCGTTGCTACGACTCCTCCACCAATCCACGCGCCAATCGTTAGCCCAACTAACATTATTATTACTATTGCTGGTAATGCAAGACGTATCCCCTTATACATCATGCCTTCAATCTCTGTCCATTTATAACCATGCTTCCAAGCAACAATCGCCGCTACAATTGTACCCACAATTAATGGCACATGTGGACTTTGACCAAATTTCACGACTGATACACACATTGTGATAATCATAATCAAAAATGTTAAACCAGCCCAACCTGCACTAATCTCCTTTTTCATTTCTCACAACCCCTTTGCGAAAATATAAACAGTTTAGAATAGTCTATAAATAAACACTATTATAATAATAGTAATGGCCACTTCTTTTTGAGTCAAACCTTTTTTTGAAAGCGTTAGCATATTTGGTACATAAACTAGCAAAATTCATCTAACTGAAATTACTAAAAAATAAAAAACCTATGCAAAGATTTTCTTCGCATAGGTTCTTAAATTATTTCACTAGAGTTTTTGAAAGTACTTTCGCTAATACTTTAGCAGCATCTAGTAAAGCTTCTCTTTCAAAAGTCATTTTAGGATGATGTAACCCTGGGGCTAAATTGGCGCCAATACCGATCATTGTCGCTTTTAATTCTGGTTTTAACACTGTGTAGAAGTGAAAATCATCGCTACCTGGTGTGACAACTGCTGGCGATAAATGCTCTTTACTTAACACTTCAATAATCGCCTCTTCTGCCATCTTTGTAGCTTCAGAAGATACTTCTGCACCTGGTGTTAAATCCACCCAGTTCCATTTAATGTCTACATTAAATTGTTGCTTGATTCCTTCTAAGCCATGTTCAACTTTAGATTGTATCTCTTTTAATACACCGTTTTTCTGCGCGCGTACATCCATCGTAAAGCTTGCGCCACCTGGAATAATATTGATACTCCCGCCATCTGCTACAATTTTCGTTAATTTCAATGAATGTGGCTCAAATGGCGATATATAAATACTCTTCACCATTTGTTGTATAGCTACTACAACATCAATAGCATTTTGTCCTTGATGTGGTCGTGCGCCATGGGCATCTGTTCCATGGATACTTCCCTCTAAAAATACTGCCGCTCCATGGTGGATAGCTGGGGATACTTGCCCTAATTTAAGTTCCTCAATAGGACGTAAATGCACACCAAATAAATGGGTAACATCCTCAACTGCCCCTCTTTCAAAAGCAGCAACAGCACCGTTTCCTTTTTCTTCAGCTGGTTGGAAGATAAAACGAACACGATGATTTAACTTTTGATCTTTTAAATGTAATAGTGCACCTAATACCATCGATATATTGGCATCATGACCACATGAATGGTTTGCACGCCATTCGCCATCAACCTCTTGCCATAAAGCATCGATATCGGCACGTACTGCTACTACATCTTCCCCTTCACCGATTTCCGCCAGTAAACCTGGCACATCTCCAAGTAGTCTATAAGAAATGTTTAACTCATCTAATATAGACGCAATTTTTTTTGTTGTTTCATGTTCTTCCCAGCTAATTTCAGGATTCGCATGAAAATACTCAAACCAATTCACAATTTGTTCATCAATTATCACGTTAAACACCCCATCTGAATCACATCATACTGCAAAAATGAATAGATTTCCATCTCAGCTTTTCTGTCCTACTTTAATTTCCTGTTAATGTTTTTACTAGGAAACGAATTAAATTTCCAATGATATTATGTAAAAAATAGTCCCTTTTCATAAAAAAACAGCCCTTAAATACGGCTGTTCAATAGCTATAACTCCGTAAAAAAACCTTCAGGATATTGCTCACCATTATTCTCATGGCAAATCTCCTCACGTTTTTCCTCTTCTTTTTGAACCTCAAAATCCTGATCTACTAAGTACGTTTCAAATCTTGACACTTTCATTAGCATTCCCCCTTATAAAATAATTTTAGTGCTTTTAATATTACAATTTTCTCCACGTAAAATCAAGAGTTATAACCTAATTAATTTAAATTTTCTGTCATTTTATAAAATTGAAACAAAACCCAACATTTTACAGTATAATGATGACAATATAATTTTACTAAAGGAGATTGTTTATGAGCCCATTTTTAATCCCTATTTTCGCATTATTAATTCCAATTGTCGCTATTTCATCAAAAGCTTTCAATGATCGCTTGAAAATTAAACATTCTATACTAAAAGATGAACTCGAGCTTGAAAGACTGAAACAACAAAGTTTTATAGCTGAAACAGAAAAGCTTCGTTTAGAAATTGAACAAGTTCGTTCATCATCTTCACTATCCAAAGATGCTTTGTTAGAATTTAAGCCTATTCAACCAGACTTAAATATAGAACCTACACCAATCTCTTTTAAAGAAATAAAATAAAATCACGGTCGCTCTAAGAGTGACCGTGATTTTTCTTTTCTCCAAAAACAAGACGCCATCCAATAACAACCGCAATTATTAATATCAGCATATATATCAACTTAGCATATGGAATCATAGCGATTAAATAATGGACTAAAGCAAATGCACCAATGACAACCATTGCTAATAAAGTCTTTAAGGTATTATTATCTTGTGTTAATTCATGAGAATTTGAAAAAGGATATACTTCTCCATTCAAAAGTATATACGAAAGCAATGTCATCATAATTGCAACTAATAAAATAATAAGTAAATCCGGAATAATTGCCCATGAGAACATAGCAATGAATACAATGCTTAGCAGAGCAAAAGTGGGGAAGAACAACTTCACAATTGCTGCTTTGAGTGTACTACTATAAAACATTTTCGAGTTGCTAATCGGTGTTGCTCTAAAAATCCAGTTACCTTTATATGCTCCTGAAAACTTCAATAAATGAACAACCGTCGGAATCATAAGCGCACTAAAATACAAAGGATACACATTTTCATTTGCCATAGCTTCTTTTAAAGAACCGATTCGTACTTCATTAAAAAACATGACAAATGGAATAACAATGGCAAAACCTATTTGTGGATATGCCTTCAATTTAAATTCTCGTTCCTGCCGAATCATTAGTGAAGCAAATCGATAAAATGTACGCTCCTGAGCATTACGACATAAAATTTTCGAAGTCAAATCTTCAAAGAAATGTGACTTACCTTTAGTACGTATCGTATCACTCATCAGTTTTGATAAGCTTTTCTCAAATGTTGGCATCAACTTAATATATAACCTCAGCATCAGCAAGGGAATAACAATACCACATGCCATTAATATAAGCATATTTATCGAGTAATCTTGGTTTAGCAATACTTCAAAGAAAGCACTATACCAAAGAGGGGGTAAAAAAGCGTGCCACCACGAAAACGTATACTGTAAATTCATTTGAGTTAACTCAAATGAATTTGCCATAACTTGATAGCTAACCATTACTGCAACAGCTAAAAAGATTTGCACATAATTGATAAGATCCTTCAGTTTTTCACCACTAAAGAAACGTAGAATAAATAAATATGTGAAGGCAGTAATGACAACGACAAAACAACTAACAAAAACAATACTAACGATGAAAATGAGCCCGTAAAAAATACCAAATCGATATATACCAACAGCAAGTGGAATAATGACAAATGCACCTTCCACCAATGCTAAATAAATTACAATGTGCATTAATTTAGCCGCATTCAGTGTGCGATTACTGACCGGTTTTGGCTGTAATATATTTTTGTCACGCACATCTAACAATACGGCTGAGAAATCAGACACCATCGTCGTAATTGTAATGAACATTAGCACAGTAAATAAAATGCTCGACGCGAACATATATTGATTTCCCAAAAATAAAAAAGGGGTTAACAATAAGAGTCCGTAAAAAAGATATATCCAGAGTGATTTAATAAATTGATTGCCTTCTTTTTTCTGCTTTTGTCCATTGAAAATAGCCGGTATTCGACGACTATCCATGGTTAGTTTCAATTGAATAAGTTTCCTCATAATTGGATAATCGATATCAAATTTCTCAAAAATCCACCGGAACGCATCGAGTACTCTTAACGATTTAAAATCATTCATGTACTCGACCTTCTTTCACAATCTCAACAAAACGCTCGGCGATCTCCACCTGTTGATTAAATCCTGTCATCTGATTGAATATTTCCTCTAGTGTCCCCTCCTTACCTTGCTGTTGTAACTCTTCGAAACTACCATCTGCTACTACTAAACCATTAACTAAAAGCACAATTCGATCACTAATCTTCTCAACAACTTCCATGATATGAGAAGAATAAAAAACAGTCTTCCCTTCATCAGCAAGCTTTGCTAAAATCTCCTTCACAACGAGTACACTATTTGCGTCTAACCCACTTAAAGGTTCATCAAAAAACAATAAATCTGGATTATGCAATACACTAGAAATGATTAGCACCTTCTGACGCATCCCCTTTGAAAAAGAGGTTAAGCGTTGATGAAAAGCATGCTCTAACCCAAACTGAAACATCAATTGATACGCTTTTTTCTCAGCTTCTTCGCGCTCTAAACCATACATTTCTCCGGTAAAAGTTAAATACTCTGCGGCTGTTAAATGATCGTATAGCTCTGCTGTTTCAGGCACATAGCCAATCCTTTTTTTATATGTATAATCCCCATCAGCAATATCCTTACCGAAAATTTCAATTTTCCCTGAATAGCCTTCAATTAACCCAAGCATTAATTTTACCGTTGTACTTTTACCCGCTCCATTTGGTCCTATATAACCAATAATTTGCCCCTTACCTACTTCTAGATTAATACCATTTAAGACTTGTTTATTACCAAAAGACATCTCAACATTTTGTAATCGTAAAATGGGTTCACCTATCAACAAAACCACTCCTTTATAAGAATTTTCTTTTTTCTTTAATTATAATAAAACCTTAGAATCGTATAAAGGACTCTAAGGTTTTATGGTTATTTTATCGTTTACGAGAGTTTTTAATTTCAGATACTTGCTCTCTCATAGTAGCGTATTTATTGTCACCTATTAATATCATAATTTGTAACATTGTAAAAGGTAAATAAGCTCGTTTTCTATAAGCCAAATATTTAGGCTTCCATGTATTTGCGAATTTCTCTTTAAAATGCTGCACGTCTTTGAAATTATAATATTCTTGCCCATTAAATATAATTTCTGCAGCAATTTTCTCTGTTAATGTAGCATACTTGGAAACACCAATATGCGAAAGTGGTGTCATACCAACATTTAAAAGTTTGAAATTCTCACTCTTAGCCCAGATGAAGATATTAAGGAATAAATAATCTATTATACCTGTTGGAAGATCCGTCTTTTTCGAACGCATTAAGTCAATCGAGATAGTCTGTTCTTCATCATATAACGGGATGATATTTGAGAATGCCACAACTTGATTTTCACCGTTTTTTACAACCGCGAGCGGCGCAAATTGCAAATAATCTTCATTGAAATAGCCAAGTGAGAATCCCTTTTCTTTTCGATTATCCAGCCATTCATCTGATAAGGTGCGCAATTCTTTCATCAGATCCTTTTGAAATGGCGGCTGTATAATTTCAAATGAATATCCTTCCTGCTCTAAACTATTTGTTAACTTACTAACGGACTTTGCATCATCGTTTGAATATACAAGTTTATCTATATCAATATAGCCCTCTTCTCCTAATTTAAAGAAACTGTATCCATAGCCATGTAGATAAGGAACAAACTGATCGCTTACTTCATAAAAGACTGGCGTGTAACCGTAATAATCCGCATGCGCAACAAACTCTTCAATTGCTTCCGCAAAGTCTGCCTTTTCTCCAACCAAGTCTCCAAGGACAACTAACTTATCGGCACTTTCCTGATAAGGGAATAAGACAGTTTTCTTCTTATTCCAAAAAATATATTTATCATGTAAAAAAATAAGATGCGATAACTCTTTACCACCATATTTATTGAGATGTAAAAATATCTCTTTCTCATGTTGGAATGAAGATATTTTTTTGAATTGTGTCACTTTCCTTACCCAAACTTCTATTAATACAACAATGGTTACAACAATTAAAGCGATAAATGCGCTCCGAAATAGATCACCCGAATCCGTAATAAAGTATGGTCTCATGCTTTCTGGAATTGGATATCTTGCAGATGGCTTCGCCCAAATGCCAATACCCACATACAATGCTGTAATAATCAAAATAATAGACACATTTATAATTGAGCGACCCCACGTAACTATATAACTTTCACGATAGAAACGGTCTCTAGATACAAATAATAGCCCAGCTACAAAAATCATAAATAGCGCCTGTTCATATTGAATACCTTTTACAATAAATAATGCTGCAGCAAACAATAATACAAATAATGTTAATTGATATGACCGTCGATCCTTGTATGAAATACCATTCGATAACGCTAGCAATATAAATCCTGTCGCTACAGCTACCTGATGAGAAACATTGACTATCGGCAAAGATAATACATCTTTTGCATACTTAATTCTTTCAATGGCTCCAGGAGCAGCGGAAGATAACAAAAGCAACAATCCTGACAAAAACACAAGAACAGTAGCGGTGATATGACTAGCGCGTTCTAAAATAATATTCGGAACACTATTAAAACCGGCATTTAATTTACCCCATAGCTCTCGAAGGAACAAAGCAAGCCCCGCAAAAAAAGGAATAATATAATAACCAACGCGGTAAAATAACAGCATTAATAAAACAGATTCTTCAGGGACATTTAAACTTTGAGTTCCCCAGATGAACACTAAATCAAAAGATCCTAGACCACCAGGAATCATACTCACAATACCAGCACAAGAAGCAACAATGAAAATCGGCAGTAAATTTTCAAATCCAATTGGAACTTCTAGCATATAACTGATTAAGTATATAAATGCAAATGCACCTAACCATTCTAAAACTGATACACCTAGTAATCCTACATCACCTAATACATTGCGGGGTGTTGTTGTTTTTTTAGCTAATTGAACAATAGCTTTGATAATTAAAAATGGCACATATAAACCAATAATTGATACAGCGATAACTAAAATTTTCCGTTCATTAAATAATGGGAAATCCCAATAGAAGATTGGTAACACCCAAGCAAATAATGAAAGACCAGCTAAATAAAATAAAGTTACTGAAGCAATTGTTTTGAAAAATGCACCACTATCCACTTCTTTTTTCTTAAAATAATGCGTTCGTAACAACACACCAATTAAGCCGCCAAAACCAATTAGATTCGAGAAAGAGTTAATAATTAACGATTCTTTCATCAAACGTCTTAAAGGTCTTTTAATCTTTAGTTTTTTCACAATAAAATAGTCATAAAAAAACATTGGAAATACAAGAACTAAAGGTACAGCTGCCATTAATACTAAAGTACGAACATCTAAATTCTCTAGCTCTCGAACAATTTCTTGCCCATTAATATTCCCAAGTATCTTAACTATTTCATGGATAGCAAAAATCATTAATAGTACCGGAACAATGATTTTCAGCCATTGAAAAATTGTCGATTTGTTTAGTTTCATTCGCAACCACCCATTTACGTCAACTTCTTATACTACTACTATACAGTTGTGACGCGAAAAATGCTGAATTCGTTGCTTAAATTCTTATTTTTTTCACAAATCGACTATTTTTTAATAACTCCGCACGCTATTCTCTTACCAGAATTCCCTGATGGATCTGTTTTATAATCGTCTGATGATTCATGTATGACAAAAGCACTACCATTTCCATCTAGAATAGAACGACTATCTCCTTGTTTTAAAGTAAATGCTTTAGTCGAAAATTCCAAATCAACTGTACCATCTTTATCGATTTGTAAATTTGGCAAATCACCTAAATGGTACCCCTTTGGATTTAGATATCCATGTTGCTTTGCTGTTGGATTAAAGTGCATACCTGCCGACTCGAATGTAGGTGGTTCACATTTTCCGACTGCATGAATATGAATCGCCCTTTCGCCAGGTTCTAACCCTTGTAAAGCAAGTCCGATGTTAACACCTTCTTCTGTTTCAGTTAAAACTGCTTCACCAATAGATTTACCTTCACTATTAATAAACATTGCATGTGCAGATTCAGCTGGAATTGCTGTTACTTCTTTATAAGCTTCTTTATTAGAAGAACAAGCACCAAGTAATAATGTCATGCTTAGTAACATCCATTGTGATTTTTTTACTCTCATTGAACACCACTCCTTTTATAAAAGGATGGCTAAAATGTTTGAAATTATGTATGAGAAATGCTAATACACTCTCTTTTTAAAAAAGTAAATAAAAAATCCCTCTCACAACGAAATATTTTCGACATGAGAGGAACATTTTATATTGCATATTAGTTTAATACTTTGATTGTGACATTACGTACGCCCCACTGATAAACTTTGTTATTATCTGGGATAAAGACATCAATACGGTTCCCTTTAATAGCTCCACCCGTATCAGAAGCGATTGCTTCCCCATAACCTTCTACCCACACTCTTGAACCTAACGGGATAACAGAAGGATCGACTGCAATAACTTTTGCTCCTGGATTTGCACGTAAATCATAACCAGTAGCTGTCACACCTGAACAGCCTGTACAATAGGCTGTATATGCTGTCGCACGTACAGTCATCGTTTTACCTCCTTGTTGAGGTGCTGATGTTGTTGTTTGTCCAGATGTTGATTGGGCTTGTTTTGCTTGTGGCGCTTGAGCAGGTTTTTGTTGAACTCTTGTAATATTTGAAGTTGCCTTAGCGGATAATGCGAGTGTATCTCCTGCAAAGATTAAATCGCTTGACAAATTATTCCAACTCATCAAATCTGCTATAGTAACCTCATTTTCTTTGGCGATTTTAGTAAGTGTATCACCTTTTTTAATAGTATATGTGTCATCTGATTTTTCATCAGATTTAGATTCTAATTCTAGTTGTTGTGCTGGGAAGATTAAAGAAGAATCTAGCTCATTAGATGCTTGCAAGTCTTCGACTGAAATTTTGTTGGCCTGTGCAATAGCCCAAAGTGTATCACCTTTTTCAACATTATGGCTAACAGATGCAGCTTGCGCTGTCATTGTTGCAGATCCTAATATCAAAAAACCTGCCGCTAGTGCAATCAATTGTTTTCTCATCGTTAAAAACGACCTCCTTTTCACTAACACGGATAACTCTAACATCCCCATATGTCATGAATATTTCTAAATGATGTAGGGGGGGTATCATTCCTGTTACAATAGTTATCAATATTCTGTAATTTTATACATTTTTCTGTAAAATTTTTTTTCAAAGTGTTCTAAATGGTTGTCACAACTACTAAAACAAGCATTGGAATATAACTCCAATTAATTATTTTTGAAGTACTTGTTGCTCAAAAAACATAAAGAAACTGTCTCCAATTTTTATTGTTTTCTTGAAAAAAATTGTTATTACGCTAAATTTAAGGGTGAAAATAGAGGTTTGACCGTTCAAATATTACAAAGTTCATACTTGTTTTTAGAAGAAATACACAGTATAAGAATGTTTTTCAATTTATTTTCTGGTGGAATATTCCATCAGATAAATACTTTAAAAGCAAAATTTTATTTTAAAGCAGATATTTTCTTAACAAAAAAAACACCTTCCTTTATCATTTAGGAAGGTGTTAAGTAAATTTAATTTGACCATGCTTGATTACAAACATTTATTAATTTAAGAAATAACCTCTTTTTGCATAGCCTTTAATTCGGCCAAAGTATAAAGTTCTAATAAGTCCTGTTTGTTAAGTTCAGGCAATAATAAATGAATATCTCTTAGTAATACTTTACGTTTTTTAAATTTGTCTTTATCTTCTTTTTGCTCAGCTGATTCGTCCATTACATTCAATAGTAATTCATCGGCCGAAACTTGTAATACCCCACTTAACTTCACAATCCAGCTTGCTGATGGAACACTCTCTCCCATCTCCCAACTTTTAATACGGCTTGCGGACGTGCCAATTTTTCTGCCTAATGACAACATTGAATAATCATTTAACTCTCGTAGTTCCTTCAACTTCATTCCAAAAGCTTGCGCATCAAACATTTTTTCTCACTCCTTTTAATGTATTTTCTCTTGTGGGTTTTTGAGTTACTTCTATTATAAAGTTTTCGTATTTGCACTATTGAAATTAAGTGTTGAAAACTAACTCTGATGACTAATATTTATAGACTATATAAAATTGTTATTTAACAAAACTAGCTGGCATATAAGCCGCTACTACTTCTCCATTAACTACATGCTCATCCCCAGCATATAATTTCACGTGAACTTTGAATTTCTTTGGGTGAATTTCTTCTACCTTGCCAACAGCTTTTAGCTGTACCCCTTGTGGCGTAGGTTTCAGGTAATCCACATGTAATGATGCGGTAACGAATCTTGGCGGTTCCACAC
Source organism: Viridibacillus sp. KH_047 (assembly GCF_057838945.1). NCBI lineage: Bacteria > Bacillati > Bacillota > Bacilli > Caryophanales > Caryophanaceae > Viridibacillus > Viridibacillus sp. KH_047. The sequence goes on from NZ_CM174479.1 coordinate 3,902,019, forward strand.
TATCACCTGGCTCATGACCATTTTTTCTATGGAGTGCCAATGCTGCTGATCCGGTACCATGACAATCAACAAGTGAAGCTATAAAGCCACCATATACGAATCCTGGTATAGCAGTGAATTTATCTCCTGATTCATAATAAGTAACGGTTTCTTCACCTTCCCAAACCGTACGAATATGATGACCTTCAGTGTTCAATCTTCCACAACCGTAGCACCAAGCAAATTCTTCCGGATATTCATCTTGAATAGCTATTTTTTCTACCTTATTCATGCACATTCATCCCCCTTATTGCAAAATAATCCAACTACTATACAATTCGACACCCTCCTTCTTATACCTTTTCTTTTTAACAACTTTTCTGCTTTAAAGAGAAAATTTTTATGTTAATCAGAATATTAATTAGAATATTAATTAGATTACAAAGCGGATTCACTTTAACTTAAAAGCAAAAAAGCCATTTCAGCTAATCGATGAAATGGCTTTTTTAACCTAATATACTGTTACAAATAAAACACAAATAATAATTATGGTAACAATCAATTTGAAAAGCCAAGGTATGTTTTCTTTTCCTTTTGAGTTGATCCTTTGCTCTTCTTCATCTACTATTTTGCGATAATTAGGACTGCAACATCCCATTAGATATAATCCTTCTTATAACCTGATACATCTTCATCCAATAATATTGAATTTTCATTCCTTTGTTTGACTGCAGCAACAAAGAAGATAGCAATTATTGCTAAAGTGATGACTGTGGATCCTATATATGCCACGTTTATCGGTAAATTAAAACCAATAGTAGCATTTAAAATGTATGTCATTGTTGTCATTGTCATAAACACTCCTGGAATAAGAGAAATCCAATAGTTTTTCTTTGCTAAAAATAAATACATTGTCGCAACCCATAAAGCAATCACTGCTGTAGATTGATTAGCCCATGAGAAGTAGCGCCAAAGAATATTAAAGTCTACTTTTGTTAAAGCAAATGAAATAACGAATAAAGGTAAAGCGATCCAAATTCGACTCATAAATTTAGCTTGTGATAATTTAAAATAATCCGCGATAATCATGCGCGCACTTCGGAAAGCAGTATCACCCGAAGTGATAGGTAAAATGATTACTCCTAAGATAGCTAATGTACCACCAAATGCTCCAAGCATCATAATAGAAGCATCACTAACAATCTTCGCTGGACCGCCAGCTGCTAATAATTCATTTAGCCCTTCATAACTACCAAATAAACTCATTCCTGCTGCTGCCCAGATCATAGCGATAACACCTTCTGCAATCATCATACCGTAGAAAATTTTACGACCTTCTCCCTCTTTTTTGGTCGTACGAGAAATGATTGGTGATTGGGTTGCGTGGAAACCAGAAAGTGCCCCACATGAAATTGTTAAAAACAGTAATGGATAAATCGGTAAATTATCTGGGTGGAAATTTTGTACTGATAGTTCAGGAATAGGAGCACCTGTAACAACTAGTCCAACGCCAACACCCAATGCACTGATTAAAAGCAAAGCACCAAATATTGGATAAAATCGACCGATAATCTTATCAATTGGCAATAACGTCGCTAAAATATAGTAGATAAAAATAGCACCAACGATAATCCCCATCGCTGTCCAACCGTCCATTAAGTTATAAAGTAATGTTGCTGGTGAAGTAACAAAAACAGTACCTACTAATAATAGTAGTAAAATTGCGAAAGCATTTACAACATGCTTCATAAATTTACCTAGAAACTTACCTGCTAGTTCTGGTAAATGTGCGCCTCGATTACGAATTGAAATCATGCCTGTTAAATAATCATGAACTGCTCCTGCGAAAATACAACCAACTACAATCCATATAAATGCTACAGGTCCGTATAATGCACCCATGATTGGACCAAATACAGGACCCACACCAGCAATATTTAATAGTTGAATCAACGAGTTTTTAGTCGTTGACATTGGGACATAATCAACACCATCTGCACTTGTGTATGCCGGTGTCGGCCTTGTTTCTTTTGAGCCAAAAACCTTTTCAACAAACTTTCCATAAGTGAAATATCCGACAATCAATAAGACTATTCCAACCAAAAATGTAATCATAGCCTTCCCCCCGTAATCACCATTTTATGAATGCGTTTCCATAATTATATTAAAAGAGAACTGTTTAAGAACATTCTGTGACTATCATGTCGATATGGACAATTTACATGTTAAAATCGCTGGCTAAAATGCAGGAATTTTTAAAATAAAAAGTATAATATTAAATTTCCAAAATTCTCCTTAAACTTTTTACATAATTACGACTTACCGGTAATAAGAGCTCCTGACCTTCTATTTCCAATTGATATGCGCCATTAAACCAGGGGCTTAACCCTTTAATATATTTCAAATTCACTAAATAACCTTTATGAATACGGAAAAACGAGTATGTTTGCAAACGAATCTCCAGATCTTTGAGCGCTGACTTTGTCTCATATTCACCATGCTGTGTCATAATTTTCGTTAGTTTATCCTCACGAGAAAAATAGAATATATTTTCCAAATTCAAATAGACAATTTCCCCATTTATGTCAACAGCCAACTTTCCTGAATCTTTCTTTTGCTCGTTAATAGGTTGAAACTGCAGTTTTTTCTTAACACGTTCTACTGCCTGCTCCATTTCCTCTTCTTCATATGGCTTTAATAAATAATCAACTGCTTCATAACGGAAAGCCTCTGCTGCAAACTGTGGATAAGCTGTTGAGAATATAATAAGTGGCACTTTTTTTAATGCTCGTAACGATTTCGCTACCTCCATCCCATTCATTGATGGCATTTCAACATCTAAAAATACGACATCTGGTAGGTGCTGTATAGCTTGCATTATCGCCCCTTCCCCTGTTTCAGCTTCACCTACTACCATAATAGAAGGAAATATAGATAAAAGATGCTTCAATTCCTCCCGGTTATATAACTCATCATCGACAATTAATGCTTTAATGGACTCCACTAATACTCACCTCCCTTTGCGGTACTGAAAATGTAATAGCAGTACCTTTTCCTTCTATGCTCTTTACTTGGATTGCTGCCTCATCACCAAAATGCATTGTCAATCTACGGTTCACATTATATAAAGCAATGCCATTTCCTGTTTTCGAAGTGATTTGTTCCTTACCAATTCGCTTAGCCAGTTCTAATGACATCCCTTGTCCGTTATCCTCAACCGTTACAACAATAACTTTATCTACTACTATAATTCGAACGAAAATTTTGCAGTGTTCACGCATATTTTGTATTCCATGTTTTACTGCGTTTTCAACAATTGGTTGTAGAGTAAGAGGTGGAAGATGCATAACTAATGCTTTTTCATCTATGTCGTAAATCACTTCCAATTTATGAACAAAACGCGTCTCCTCTATTTCTAAATAGGCTCTCACATGTTTTAATTCCTGAGCTAATGGAGTCGTTTCCATAGTAGTAGCCACTAAATTCTGTCTTAAAAAATGTGATAACGACAATAGAAGTTTCCTCGCCTTATCAGGATCTAATCGGATAAGCGAAACTATGGTATTCATCGAGTTAAAAAGAAAATGTGGACTAATTTGTGCTTGCAATGCTTTCACTTCAAGCTCTTTTGCGAGTTGAAAAGACTGCTTAGCTGCAGCAATTTCAAGTTGATTGCTAAGTAATGACCCTAGTCCTGAAATAAGCTCAATTACTACAGGGGTAATATCCTTACGCGATTGAAAATAAAATTTCATGGTCCCAATTGTTTCACCCCGTTGAGTTAAAGGTGCCACAATGGCGTCATGAAGCTGGCAATCCTCTCTAAGACAATGAATCATTTCACTACTTGCAACAGTCAGTTTACCATCCCCAATTACTTGCCTTGTTATCTGTGTCATAATTGGGCTATTTGGAATATGATGGTCATCACCTATCCCAACATGGGCTAATATTTTTGATTGATTCGTTATCGCAACTGCGCTTGTTTGTAATTCCTTATGTAAAATCTCACACACAGCTTGTGCCGTTTTCTGATTCATTCCTTCGCGTAAATAAAGTAGGGTCTGGTCTGCAATTCGTAGCGTCTTCTGCGCTTGTACTGCACCAATCTTCTCTTCTTCATTTACAACGTTTTTTAGTATTAACAAAAACACTGCGCAGCCTAATCCATTTGCCATAATCATAGGTAAGCCAATTACCTCTACAAGGTCCCAAGCTCTTTCAAATGGTTTTGATAGTAGCAGTATATTAAGCATTTGAAGCCCTTCACTTATGGCTCCTATAAAAAACACAGTAGGTAAACTAATCTCCTTATTCTTTTTATGGAAAATACCCGCAATAGCACCAGCCAAAATCGAAGCAGATCCACAAGGAACTGCTGTAAATCCTCCCAATGTTAAGCGATGAATTCCAGCTATCAAGCCGGCTCCAATACCAACTTTATATCCCCCTAGCAATCCAGCAATAACCACTCCAATTACACGTGAATTTGCAAGTGCTTCATCCGCTGAAAGCTCAGATGCCCAGCGATTAAACTGTTGTGTTTCAGTACTAAACTTCAAACCTGAATATGTACCTATAATCCCAAAAAAACCAAAAAACAAAATAGCCATCCATTGCTGGCGCTTACTAAGTTGCTCCTGTCCAATCAGACCACGTAAAAACTTCAAGCGTGTTAATATAAACGCGATCATGACGATTATTCCTAATCTCTCTAACATTGTTATAAACAATTCGAACATTCAATTTCCCCTTTGTTTGAACAATTATTGTTAACTTCAATTTTAACGGAAAGATCATTCTCAAGCACTGAAATTCCCAATAATTTGAAAAAATATTAAAAAAGCTATCTATTTATCAATTTGATGAATAGATAGCTTTCATATTTTTATTACCATAATGTCGGCTTTGCAACCATAAACCATAGCATAATTAACAACAGCACAATATAAATCCAAACAGATTTCACCAACTTATTGGTAAACTTCTGCTGATCGAATTCTGGTGTATTAAATGTACGAATAGTTGGTTTAAAAGCACTTGCCAAAAAGACGATTGAGCTAATCATTACAGCAAATGTCATGACAATCCATGACGTCAGTAAGTTCCAACCACCGAGCCACATAGCAAGCAATCCAGTAGTGACGAGAACATGGCCCGCATGCTTTACTATACGAATGGTAGTCGAAAATGTCCCCACATATGCCTCTAATGCATGATGATTTTCCGTCGTACGCATCTTCTTCAACATCGGTAACAATACAAAAAATGGTCCAATCGACAAAATGGCACTAATTACATGTATAAAAACGATTATTGAATATATCATTTGATCGAATCCTTTAAATGGTATTTATTTTTCGATATTCCTTCTATATTCACGATAATTGAAAAGGTAATAGAGTGCAATGTCTGAATTATGAACAAAAAACTACGTTGTTTTATTCAACAGTCATAAGCAAAAAAGTAGTATTTCTACGGTTTAATCATATACACTTAAACTAGTGTTAACCTAATGTAAATTACTTATTAAGAAATCGTAAATTGGACAGGTTTTTTATATTTCTGTAGTACAATGCAGATATAGGTGAAACCATCACATAAAAGGTTGCACTTTAGCATATACTTAATATAGAGGAGAGGATTTTTATAGGTATTCACAAATTTTTTACAAGTTTAAACGACTTAGAGCGAATTATTCGCTGTCCCGGACGCTTCAAATTCGAAGAGCACAATGTAGCAGCTCACTCTTGGAAAGTATCACAATACGCCATGTTCTTCGGTACCTTAGAGGAAATGAATGGCGCAACGATCGACTGGAAATCATTGTATGAAAAAACAATTAACCATGATTTCGCAGAAGTTTTCATTGGTGATATCAAGACACCCGTTAAACATGCATCGCCCGAGTTAAAACAAATGTTGGCACATGTCGAAGAGAAAATGATGGAAAAATTCATCGTCTCAGAAATTCCAGAAGAATTCCAAGCCATCTTCTTTGACCGTATGAAAGAAGGTAAAGATGCCACTACAGAAGGCCGTTTACTCGAATTCGCAGACAAACTCGACCAATTCTACGAAGCATTTGCAGAGCTAAAACGAGGGAATACTGATTTAGAATTTGTTTATATGTATCAAACTGCTTTAGAAAAGTTATTACGTATCCCACTGCCAACGAGTGTCGCATACTTCAAAGAAGTTATGTTAGCAGACGTTATCGCAGAAGAAACGCAAATTGATATTTACGCATTAACCCATGAAATTATCAATAAAGCCTAAGCCTTGGAAATAAAAAGGCGAAGAGCTTTTTTATTTTACCCTAATTTCATAAAAAAACTGCAAATCCCAAGCCTTAGGAATTCACAGTTTGCCCTTTACTTTGCTTCTATTTTATAAAACTCTTCAGGAATTGGCCCTACATTACGTCGATGATAGAGCAATGGTTCCTTTTCTGTATTTTCAATATTGATGACATGCCCGATTAAAATCGTATGATCACCCGCATCAACTTGCTGTACTGTTTCACACTCTAGCACGGATAATGTATCATTCAAAATAGGTAAATTTTGTACAGACTCTTGCCACTTACATTGACTAAAACGATTTTCAATTTTACTCGAAAATAGGTTACACATTTCTTGTTGATCGCTTGCTAAAATATTTACGGCAAATTTTTTCGTTTTCATAAATTCATTATATGATTTTGATTTTTTATCAATTGACCATAAAATGAGTAACGGATCTAGAGAAACCGATGCAAATGAATTGACCGTTAATCCAAGAGGTTCATGATTTTCATTAAATGTTGTTACCACTGTAACTCCTGTAGGGTAGTTACCTAAAGCTCTTCTAAATACTTGCTGTTGCTCTGACATATTATCCACTCCTATTTTTCAATTCCTTTTTATTATGATATCTCTATCATATGTTTATTTTTAACGAAATGGTTCGGTCAAGAGTATGACGATAAGTTTCTTATTTTAAAAATTATTTTAAAATAACAACCTGTAGATCGAGCGATTGTATTTCTTTCCTTGGGAGCAACAGTTGACTATAGCTTGCCATAAATCTTTAATTTTATCTCCAAGTAATACAACTAGTCGACCTGTTTTAGAATTAAAAGCTGTTGGAGTGTTTACTATAGCTAATTGGACAATCTCCTAAATACGTTCGTCAGAAATAACAAATTCATCAGTAATGCCATAAATAGATCGTCTTTCTTCTATTGCTAAATAAAAATTAGTACTACTGCATATTTCGGTTCATAAATTAAGATTTAAAAGCCATTTTTGAACTGCTCACGTCCAACTATATTCCAATGTAGAAACCTAAATCTCTAGTTGACTTATAAGAATTATAATCTTTATATATGTGGATAATTTTAACATTTGATAGCGATGTTTTCAAGAGTCATTAAGGTATGAAAAATAAATTATTATCACATTTTTCTAACCATCCGTTATTGAGGCGCAAACAGAATACGCAGTTTAAATTGATTTAGTCTACGAAAAATTTAAGACTTGAGAAGTAAAAGTGTGGTCGTTTTTCATCCAATCTTTTTTATGAACATTTTTTGTAAAACACATGCTCATTGCTCTTCATATCCCCTAGATAGATCAAATTCTTTAAATGATTCAATAACAATTTTTATTCTTTATTCTCAATCATCATTCTTGCAGTTCCATCAATTTTGCAGTATTATATGAATACAAGCTGCATTGTTCGTAATCATATTAAGTTTTAACCTTTAAGCTGTAAAAGGGAGTTTTAATTGAGGACGGACTGGCATGCCGCATTCCATTGTTAATGCGGACAAACATGAAACCCTCTGCGAACACCCACTTTGAGGAGTGGTGGTTTAAAACTTTCAATATTAAAAAATTACGGCATACGCGGCTTATTAAATTGCATTATATCAACGTTTTTCAACGTTTAAGCACTTACCTTTTGGTAGGTGCTTTTTTTTGTGCATATTTCTCCAATGGTGCAAATTTTTAAATTACTTCTTTTCAGGAATCTTAAATACTTCTCGCCCTAATGCTCTCAGTGAAAACCCTCTGTTTATTGGGGAATTCCAATCGAAAAGTGTCACTTCTTTTATATCCATTGTTTCCTCCTTCGAGTAAATACTCTCGTATACACTGTTACATGGGGTGTCATTATCGGTTTACCTACTACAATTGTTTTGTTAATTAGTGTTTATATAGCGTTGAAAAATAGTGTGCATCTTGGATTAGCAATCGTAATAGGTACAGTCTGTTGGGGATTATTTTTAGGTATACAGCATATGATACAACACGTTTTTCAATCATAAATATCGGCAAATAACCAAGATAACCGTTAGTGTATTGCCCCATCTAGTTGATAAAGGTTTGGGGAAAATTACAGAGGTAAATTATTTCAAAAAAAATTTTCAATAAAACTGTATACTTTTTAAAAGTTTATTCGTTATAGAGGTGTAAAAACAAAAAAACAGGTGGGCCACCATGATGAAAGTTCTTTCAATAGAGGAATTATATAAAGCAAAGTTTCATCTAATATATCAATATTTATTGAAATGTGGATGTTCACGTGAGGATGCAGAGGATATCATCCAAAATACCTTTTATAAAGCTATAACTAATATGATTCATCTAGAGGTTGAAAATCCTTCTGCATGGCTTTTTAAAGTAGCTACTCATAATTATTATGATTTATGTCGAAAACAAAATCGACAACCGCAGGTAAATGTAAATGATGAATTCCTTGAAAATATGCTTGCACATACTGAGGAAACGGAAAAAATTGTGATTAATATGGAAAATCGAACTGAGCTTCAATTAGTCATTAATCAACTTAAACCAGCACAAGCAAACCTATTATTATTGAAATACGAAATGGATCTTTCATATGAACAAATAGCTAATATATTAGATATAAAAATTGATACCGTTCGAACTTTACTTTATCGCGCTCGTAATCAATTTAAGAAGAAATGGAGTGAAACCTATGAAAAAGAACGAAAATTTAGATGATCTCTTCGATTTTAATAATAGTGAACAAAAAATAATCAATAAGGCAAAACGAAAAAGCTATATGCGAATGTCGAGTGTTAGTATTTTCATATCGATTGTTGTAATGGTGTTAGCAATATTATTTAAATTACAAGTTACACCCTACATTTTATCTAAAGAGATGATTGAAAAAGATACCTATTACGCTGTTTTTGGTGCAAATACTTACTTAAGTCCTTGGGAAGAACAAATAAAAGTCATTGGATCTAATGCTACTGCAACTCAATATAAGCTACTAAATGGACAACCCATTTTCAGAAGAGGAATTTCATTAGATTCCAGTATACATGAAACATATGTACAGCCTAATCAGAACAAATCTTACACTTATTACGGTCAAAATGTTATGCATTTTTATCATCCGATGGTTAAATATGAAAGTTTACCAAAAGATTCAATTAAGTTAAATGATAACGATATTAATGAAGCTATTGAAATGGCGATTTCATTTGATCAGGCGTATACGATTGAAGAAGTACAAAAAATGTTACCAAAAGAAGCTACTTTGAATTGGTACTGGCTTGATATATACAATGAAAATGAGATATCAAGTATGCAAAAATCCAATCAACCTTATGCCGAAACATCAGCACACATATTTACAGAAGATCAAGTTGCGGGTATTTCTACTTTCTCAAAAACGGGAGAGAAATATGAAAACCCAGTAAAAGAATTTATGGAAGATGTCTCATATGGAATGAAGAATAGTAAAGAAAATAAAGATGATTTTACAAACATTTTCAATACTCTTACTGTTAATGGAAAATTAAAACGAGAGAACATTCGGATTATTGGAGCTGTTGTTGTAGGAGATGCTCATACACTTGCTAAAGTATTAAAAGAACCTTATACACGTGCGTTAAGTATAGGAGCTACTACAAAGTGATACATGAATCGGTGGGGGATATTCCGTTATCTCCTACTGATTAGTAATTAAGCAAATCGTGTTCTTACCATTCTTAAGACTTATACTTTCTCATATTTTCTTCTGTATAAAAGGATGGAATCTTATTAACTGTATCGAAATAAATAAATAAATAAAGGAGACTTTTACATGAATAAAACTATGCAATGGATTATTTGGGTTCTTGCTATGATTGTTATAAACTTATCGGCTTTTTTAATTGCTTCATTTTCTCTTTTTGGCACACAGGAAGGAACTTCGATTTTTTCAGTAGATTATGCTATAGCATTTGGAATTATAGTAGTAGCAAACATTATAACAACTCAATTATTTTTAGCTATTAGAAAAAGGGATCAGAAGGGGTTTGTCTATGGTTTGTTTGTGGTATTAATACAAGCTATAAGTTTGTTTATGCTAACGAATACTATAATAAAACCAAGCTTCATTCTTATCTCTATTAGTATTGTAGCTGCAATGGTATTATTAATTTTCCAGTGTAAAAAGCAATTGTAATAATTGTGGAGGAAAGAACAATTGATTGTTCTTTCCTCTTTTTGCATTGTCTTCACATTTCTATAGGTATGTTGTCCGATTAACCTGCTGACTTTAGTTCAATTAGAAAAAGAGTGGTCTAAAACTGCTCAATTCTCTTCAAGTAAAGCACACCGTTAGTTGAACAAGTAATTCTTTGTTATTCACAAATCATCCACTTTAAGGATGTTCAAATGCTTCGTAGATGAAATCAAATCTATTTTTTTAGTCCCTTTTGTATAATAAACTGAAGCACCATCTCTTTCTCCCTTTTTCCACCCACTCACTTTAATTGCCAATTCATATCCAAATGGAATTCCGCTTTCTTCAGAGGTCGAGGACCAATCATAACTTTTCCCTCGAGAATTTCCCTGAACTAATTCAGCATTTTTAGGAATTGGAAAATTGTACAACTTCTCCGATGGTTCATATAGGGAAACTGTTATGAAATAATAGATTGCTCCTCCAATTAAAAGCGTAGTTAAAGCAAGTGTCCAACCAATTGTTTTCTTCAAACTATGCACCCTCCCATCTTCCTTTTCTTTTTTACATATTCTCCACAACCTTCAAGTTCACCTTCTTCAACTATCCTGCTGCGTTAGCACAAGAAGCGACTGCTCTAATTGAACAATCGCTACCCGTTAGTTCAACAAGGTTTAAATTATCCCTGACGTAATATCTTTTGAAACATTCTTGGTTGATGTTTTTCAAAACATTTTATCAATTCTTTTCCAAAAATAGTGATAGTCTCTTCCCAAGGGTGTCCTAATAGTCCCCATTCAAAATTTTTTTGAATAAAAAAGTAATAATCACCGTTTGGAAAAATAGGTACCGTCCATTCATCAAACTCGCTTTTTGGAAACTCCAAACGAGGGTTTATCCAATAACCTGTATGCTGCCAATCTACCGCATACATATATTCATTCTTCTGTGTGAGTTCTTGAAAAACAAGCAATGATTTTTCTTCTAGATCATTATAAATCTCATCATAAGTATCAAAATCTTCGGACCAATTTAAATAGGAGGATACATCATATGTGATAAATGGATTTGGAACTTCAAAAGATGGGAAGTTTGATATGCTGGGTTCAAAATTAAGTTCATCATATATTCTATCCCATACCTCTCCATCCTCTAATACGGATAATTCAATCCAATTTTCCATTTGAATAGCCACCTTTTAAATGCTTTTATTTGGTGTTATTATATCATTTCTTATTGAACTAACCTGCCCCGTTAGCACAAGAAGCGACTGCTCTAATTGAACAATCGCCTCCATTCGTTTAAGTAGGATTATTCACAAACCAATAGCTGATTTTGTCACATTTTTTTAATATTTTTCTTACTCCTCCTAATTGAAATTTTTTTTGGATAATGCTATTTTATAAGAAAGTTATTTTTGACTTTACTAAGTTGCAAATCTGTGATTTTCGTCTTAAGTAATTGAGCAAGAATAGAAATAAAGAGCGGATTACGCAACGGAGGTTTTTTCTCATGGAAAAAGGTACAGTAAAATGGTTTAACTCAGAAAAAGGTTTTGGATTTATCGAACGTGAAGGTGGCGAAGATGTATTCGTACATTTCTCAGCTATCCAAAGCGAAGGATTCAAATCTTTAGAAGAAGGTCAACCAGTAACGTTTGAAGTTGAAGCAGGACAACGCGGTCCTCAAGCAACTAACGTTCAAAAAGGATAATTAACTTTTTCCTAGAAAGAGGATGTAATTCTGTAATTTACAGAGTTGCATCCTTTTCTCTTTTTGCGAAAGAACTTTTAAAAAAACTCATTTGTTCAACTAACCTGCCTCGTTAGTTCAATAAAGAAAAAAAGAGCTGCATATGCAACTCAATGAACTTCAAGTAAAGCACCCTATAGTTGAACAAGATAAAGTGTGTTATTCATTATTTGGTTTTATCACTGGTTTTCCATCCTTATCCAATAGAAGGGTAATTCCCCCTGCATATCCGCTCCAACTAAATAAATAGTGAATTCCTGTTTCTCTATCTACTATTATTCTGTTTCCATTAGCCACGCCATTTTCTGTAAAGATTTCTTCAAATCTCTTCTTTGAGCCTTTATTCTTCTCTGAGTCTTTATTAAACATTTTTTCGCCCCCATATTACTGAAATTTCAAATAACCCCTTTTTATATTACGATCTTAGCAGGTAATTATTACAAAAGTAGTAAAAAGGTAACGATTTTCTTGGAAACAGCACATTGTATTAACCTGCCCCTTTAGTTGAATAAGAAAAAAGAGCCTTCTGTACAGATTAATGCTCTTCTACTAAAGTCCTCGTTAGTGGATCAATGAAAGCGAACAGTAGCTGTGATTTAATAGATATGTTTTCTATACAGTAACTATATAGTGAGGAGAAGAATTACTTAATCAAGAGATATTATCTTTTAAAAATTTTATGACTAAATCATCAGTATCTTTGGATAAGTTACCAAGCCAAATCAAGTGTCCCCAGTTATCCAATAAACATAGTTTTGAATGTAATATATTTTCGTGAGCTAGCTTGGCGTGCTCTGTAGCAACTGAACTATCAAATTTACTATGCATAATTAAGGTAGGGCAATTAATAGATTTTAAATCTTTAACGGTTAGTTCCTTTGTTTGCGATAAATCAATTAAGAATCCATGGCCAGAGCGTTGACGATTATTCATTTGAGCAGTTAATGTAATGTCATTACCATTAATTTTGTCTTTTGCATCTTTGTATTTTAGAGTACTAAAAGAAGAAAACATTTGTTTGAAGATGAAGTGTGGGAAACGATTACTCATCGCTGAAATCATACCCCAAGTATACTTTTCAGTTCTAGAATTGAATAAGACCAATGCTGCTTTATATGTTCGATCCTTTGGAGTGAGCCATTCTTTAGTGACTGCAGATTGCAAAGTAAGTGTACGGGTAAGGTGTGGGAATTTTTTTGCAAAAATAATCCCTGTTGGTCCACCAGCTGATATAGCCAATACGTGAGCTTTTTCTATATTTAAATGCTGTAATAGCTTTGCATAGTAGTCACAAGCCATAGAAAGTGTATCTCCTATTTCCTTAGATGTTTTTCCGTAGCCTGCTCTTGAAGGTGTGATAATTGAGAAGCCATTCTCTGATAATGCTTTATATCCAAATTCTTCTTGACAATTTGAATGTCCACCATGAAAAACGAGTACTGGTTCTCCTAACCCTACAATCGAATATTCAATAGATCCGTTATTAGTCGCATATTCACCGTATGTTTTCTTCACTTTAATAAGCCCCCTTACCAATTTTTCACATTCCCTAATTTAATTATATATAAGGGCACGTACATTACAATAAAGTCAGGTTAAAACATCAAAATGAGAGCTAGAATCTTCTCCTTGCAGCTCATTTAAAACGGTTCCATAAAACCAATCTATGCAACAGTTCTTATTCAACTAAACTTCCCCGTTAGCACAAGAAGCGACTGCTCTAATTGAACAATCGCCTCCATTTTCTTTTAAGTAGGATTATTCACAAACCAATAGCTGATTTTGTCACATTTTTTTAATATTTTTCTTATCCTCCTAATTGAAATTTTTTTTGGATAATGCTATTTTATAAGAAAGTTATTTTTGACTTTACTAAGTTGCAAATCTGTGATTTTCGTCTTAAGTAATTGAGCAAGAATAGAAATAAAGAGCGGATTACGCAACGGAGGTTTTTTCTCATGGAAAAAGGTACAGTAAAATGGTTTAACTCAGAAAAAGGTTTTGGATTTATCGAACGTGAAGGTGGCGAAGATGTATTCGTACATTTCTCAGCTATCCAAAGCGAAGGATTCAAATCTTTAGAAGAAGGTCAACCAGTAACGTTTGAAATTGAAGCAGGACAACGTGGTCCTCAAGCAACTAACGTTCAAAAAGGATAATTAACTTTTTCCTAGAAGGAGGATGTAATTCTGTAATTTACAGAGTTGCATCCTTTTCTCTTTCTCGAAAGAATTATTAAAAACTCATTTATTCAACTAACCTGCTTCGTTAGTACAATAAGAAAAAAGAGCTGTCTAAGCAGCTCAATGATCTTCAAGTAAAGCACCCCGTTAGTTCAATAAGAATTAATGACTTCACCAAATGCTTGATATCAAGCGAATTATCATTCTTGGTATAAAAATTATAATGTTCCAGACCACTTCAAATATTATAGAACCACCAATCTCACCTAAAATTTCTTTAAAAAACCCATCCTGCTTTTCTGCTTTTCTGCTTTTCTTTTTTTCTTTGCCATCATACATCTCCGAATCCCTTAATTTATACCCTCTGTAACTAAACTGCCCCGTTAGTTGAAGAGCAACAATCTTTTCGAAAACATCCAAAACAAATGATCCATTCCGAAATAACGTTTTTTGTTCAATTTTTGAGTTCGATACACTTCTCTATTCATGATGAATAAAAAAGATGCCCCCTCCTTTATTACTTATACGAGTAATAAAGGAGGGGGCATCGGTTGTATCATAACAGATAAATGTATTGTAGTACAAAGTGTCTTCTAATTTTCACAGTTGAACATAATATACTATTCTATGTTGAGTTAAAATAATCTCATAAAATGATTATTTCCATAGACCTGCTTTTTCTAATTTCTTTTTACCTGTAAATGCTACGAATACTAATACTACATTGATGATTAACATAGCAGCAATTGCATATAAAACAGATGTATAGCTACCAGTTAGTTCGAAAACAAAGCCATATCCAGGTAATGCAACGATACCAGCGATAGCTAAACCAAGAGCAGCAGTAGCGTAGATTTGAGCGTAATCTTTAAGACCGAATAAAGCGGATGTTAAAAGTGGTACTAATGTTCCTAGAGATGCAACAACAAAACCATAAATACCAATAGCTAGGTTGAACATTAATGGGTTCTCTGGAACTGTTAAAAGAATAGCAACTGGAACTAAACCTAATAGCATTGCGAAGACTGCTGTGTTTTTTGCACCAATCTTATCACTTAAAATACCGAAAGCAAGTGCACCGATTAATACACCGAATTGCCAACCACCCATTGCAGAACCAGCAAATTTAATATCGTAGCCTATGCCCATTGCGAATGGTGCAACGTGTTGACCGAAACTACTAATTGCAGTGATAAAGAAGAAGAATAGTAATAATGCATAAAATGCGCTAGATTTTTTTGCTACAGCAGCAGTTACACCTTTAACTTCTTGTTGTTGAGAAGAAGCTGGATTATCTGCTTGCACTTCATTGCTACCTAATGGTTGAAAACCTTTTTGTTGAGGTGCCATACGAATTGTTAATAACACGATTGGCACAACAATTGCCATTACGCCTAGACCTAATGCGAAATACGTAATTCTCCAACCTTCGTTAGCGATTAAGTTACCAGCCATTGGTTGAAGAATCGCACCGAAAATACCACCTGACGCTACCATAATACCCATAGCCAAACCGTTATGCTTTTTAAACCAGTTATTGATTAATACTGGACCCGCGATTTGCGTGATGAAAATCGAACCTATCGCCATAGGGATACTGAATAAATACCAACCCCACACAGAATTCATTAATCCGAACATAGCAAATGACCCTGCTTGTAAAACCATTGACGTTACTAGTATTACCCTAATATCGAACTTCGACATTATTTTACCTGCGATTGGTAAGAAAATCATTGTGACAATGGAGGAAATACTAAAGTATAACATTAAGCTTCCCATCCCAATTCCTAAATCTTCTGTAACTGGTGTTAAAAATAACCCACCTGCAGTCATGATACCGCCTTTTGCTAAGCCGACCATAAGTGCTACGCCTAATAATAACCACCATGCATAGTGGATTTTTTTCTTTTGTTGAGTCATGATGAACTCCTCGATTCAATGTTTATTTGATGACCATTTTGCTTACTCAAAATGGCGTTAGTTTCATATACTTGTTTTTTATTAGATAGATAATGATTTATAATTTGGATGCCCTTTACGTAAAGGCCCCCTTTTTAAATTATTAGCGTAATTTAATTGATCCGCCGTCTACCATGATTGTTTGACCCGTAATATAAGCCGAATCTTCTCTTGCTAAGAATACTGCAACGCGACCGATATCGTCCTCAATTTCACCTAGTCTTCTTAGTGGAATTTTAGAAAGCATTCCTTGGTAATATTCTGGGTTTTCTTCTGCCCATTGAATCATACCCGGCGATTTAGCGATTGGTGCAATGATGTTTACGTTGATACCAAATGGACCAAATTCATTCGCAGCCACACGCGTAATTCCACGAATCGCTTCTTTTGCAACTGCGTAAGAAGCTTGATTAACGTCGCCATTAATGCCAGCGCCTGATGCGAAGTTGATGATATTTCCTTTTGATTCTTTTAAATATGGTAGTGCAGCTTGCATTAAGTAGAATGTTGGATAGAATCCAGTATTAAATGATAAATCGAAATCTGCTTGTGTTGTGTCCGCAATCGAGTTCATTCTTGATGCATGTGCATTATTTACTAGAATATCTAGTTTGCCATATCTTTCAACGACTTGTGCCACGATGTTTCCAAGTTTTTCATGCTCTGCAAGGTTTGCTTGAATGAACATTGATTCTGGTTGGTATTCTTGTAATTTCTGAATTGATTCAGTTCCTACTTCAGCATTTAAGTCAACAATTACAACTGTTGCTCCCTCTTTTACAAAGGCAGTTGCCATTCCCATACCAATACCGCCTGCGCCACCTGTAATAATTGCTACTTTACCGTCTAGTCTTTTCATTATTATTTCTCCTTTAAGAATAAGTATTTATAAATGTACCTTGAAAAACTAAGATACCTTTTGATAGTTGTTAGGTAACTTTTAAGAACCAAGTTACTTTATGTAACTCATATTATCTCGAATTCGAGATATTGTCAATTGCATGAACTCGACTACTTTAATAATTTATAATAAAAAAACCTAATGATGCGATTTAATAAATAGTTACCTTGTTTCAAAAATATATAGAACATGTGATTACATGATATTGGATTATATTTATCCCATTCTCTTTTGTACTTGTCGACCCACCTCATCCATTACCCAGTTAGATATAGTAACAGTAATAAAACCATCTTCCAAAGTGACAAGTCCACCTAATGCGAGATGAACAGTTGATTTACAGTTTAGATTCATGTCAATGACTACCATTTCAATATCTTCACCGTACTTGTGAAAGTAATCTTCAACTGTTTCTTTTATTGATTTGATAAAATAGCAGTTGAACCAAAACAAAAAGCAGTGGAAAGTTCGTTTGAATCGAACTTTCCACTGCTTATTTTATTTTTGACTTTATCAATACCTATGCAATTACAAGGACGTTTTTGAATACTGATAATTAATATGCTAAACCAAATAGAGCTTTGATATGTGCCATATAACGAATGTTAGATGCTTCCTTCATAAGCGTTGCTGGAAGACCTTTATTTCCATTCAATAGATTATGAAATGTAATTCCAATTAACTTTTAGACAAAGTGTCTCCTATATCTATCAATACTTTTACATTGCAGAGTCCGGTTTTTCTCCAATTATACGAAAATAGTTCGATGCATCCTGTAAAGCCACCACAAAATAATAAAAAGCAGTTCTAGAAGATTGAATTACAATTACTTCTACTAATATGTCCTTTTCATTTTTTCACATTTCTTGCCTAATATTACAATCCCCTAACAGATTAAATAAAAAATGAGAAACTGTTTTCATGCTTATAACTTCTCAGAACAAAAATCCAAGCAAAATTGCACTAATTTCATTTTACTAATTTTTACACATCACTTATCGAGATGTTTCTTAAATATTCCCTACAAATTCTAAAGAACTATATAAACACTAATAATCATTATATATAACTATAAATAAAAATAAAATACCCAATAATTAACCATTTAATGCACAAAATTATTATAGATATTTAAAATTTACTAGTCAACTGAGTTCATTGAATTGACATTATCTCGAATTCGAGATAATATAATTACATAAAGTAACTTGATTCTTAAAAGTTACCTAACAAATATCAAATGGTATCTTTGTTTTTCAAGGTATATTAATAAATACTTATTCATAAAGGAGAAATAATAATGAAAAGACTAGATGGTAAAGTAGCAATTATTACGGGAGCAGCACAAGGTATGGGTGCGGCACACGCAAAATTATTCATAGAGAACGGTGCAAAGGTTATTTTAACAGATTTAAATGAAGAAAAAGGCATTGCATTCGCAGCTGAATTAGGTGAAAATGCCCTTTTCATTAAACAAAACGTTGCATCTGAAGAAGATTGGGCAACAGTTATTGCGAAAGCAGAAGAAGCTTTCGGTCCAGTAAACGTATTAGTAAACAACGCCGGTATTACTATGGCGAAAAATATGCTTGATATTACAGTAGAAGAATACCGTCGCATCGTAGACATTAACCAAGTGTCTGTATTTTTAGGTATGAAAACTGTAGCAGCTTCAATGATGAAAGCTGGTGGCGGTTCAATAGTGAATATTTCTTCAATGAACGGCTTAGTTGGTGGTGCTGTAGGTTACACAGATACAAAATTCGCAGTACGTGGGATGACAAAAGCGGCTGCGATCAACCTAGCACCAATGGGCATTCGCGTAAACTCTGTACACCCAGGCGTTATCGCAACACCAATGGTTGTACAAGAAGATACAAAATCGGCTGTAGAAGCATTCTCTCAACATATTCCATTAAAACGCGTAGCACAACCAGAAGAAGTTTCAAATATGATACTGTTCTTGGCTTCTGATGAGGCTAGTTACTCAACAGGTTCAGAATTTGTTATCGATGGCGGATTAACTGCACAGTAATAGAAGTGCATGAAAAAATCTTAATATGATTTATAATGGCCGATTTTCTATTAGTATAGAAAATCGGCCATTATTTTTTATTTAATTAAAAACCGCACTTATTTGTGGTACGGTTCACCGAAACTAATATTAATCTATATTACTTCTTTTTCTTCGTCCATCTATCTCTCTTGTTAAATGATAAAACAAACACCTTATTGAACTAAACTGCCCCGTTAGTTCAAGAAGAAAAAGGCTCTACTCCTTATTGAAGTAAAGCACCCGTTCGTATTATAAGGTCAGCCAGAGAAATCTGGTTGACTATTTTTTATTCAATTTATAGATTGATAGTAGCCGGGGTAGAACGGAAGCACCCGTGGGATTTAATCCCGACAACTAAACAGTTCGCCCTCTACTTGTTAACACATGATTAGGCTGGTTGGGACAAATAGATCCCGTATAACAAGCGAAGATATGAATAACAAGCTAGATAGAGGTTACCGGTCAATACACTACATGAGGAGGAGATAAACTATGAATCCAGTAGTTGGTCTGGATGTCGCCAAAGGTGAAAGTCAGGTTCAAATGTTCTTGGATAAAAAAATGCCCTATAAAAACAGTGTGAAGATTGAACATACGGTGGAAGGACTTGAAGAGTTACACTCTTATTTACTAGATTTAGAGCGTCAAACAGGATTAAAACCACCTGTTGTTTTGGAATCAACTGGCCATTATCATGCCTCAGTTGTACAGTTTTTAGAAACTAGAGAATACATTGTCATTATCGTCAATCCGCTCGTTTCATATCGAGCGAAAAGCTCTAGTTTACGAAAAACTAAAACAGATGCCATTGATGCCTATCACTTAGGTGAACTGTATTACAAAGAGGATTTAGAGCCTCAGAAAAAGCGTGGTATTCAGCTTTTAAACCTTAGGCATCTGACAAGGCAACACGAAAATATGACGGGAATTATGGTTCAAACAAAGCTACAATTCCAAGCTATATTAGATCAAGTTTTCCCTGAGTATAAAGGAGTTTTTGGTGATTTATACGCTGAGATTTCATTAAGGACTTTACAGTCCTTCCCTACATCTGAATCAGTACTAAATACAAGTGTAGAAGAGATTGCACAATTTATTGATAAGCATTGTAAAGCACGTTCGTATAAGTGGGCGTACGAAAGAGCTGAGCGATTAATCGCAGCTGCAGAACGTAACCCATTTCAGTCAACGCTTTATCAAAGCCTTCTTGTCAGTCTGAATATGTATATTGATTTACTTCAAGCGTACCGCCAACAACTTTCTACGTTAGAGCGTGAGATTGATCAATTGGCGGCACAACTCGAAGAATATGAATTAATCCAGTCACTTCCCGGTATAGGTGAAAAAATCGCAGCCACGATACTTTCAGAAATTGGGGAAATTGAGCGGTTTAATCATCCGAAAAAGTTAGTAGCCTTTGCGGGACTAGACCCAAGTGTGTTCGAATCAGGTCGCTTTAAAGGCACGAAAAATCACATTACCAAACGCGGCTCGGCTAGACTTCGCCACATGCTTTACACAGCCGTTCGTTGTTCAATTCGAGATAGCCGTAAAAAGAAAACAACAGATGAAACCATTGCACGAAATAAACGATTACGAGCCTTCTACGATTTAAAACGCGAAGAAGGTAAGCCGTATAAAGTAGCTATTATTGCTTGTGCTAATAAGCTTTTACACTGGATTTATGCGATTTTAAAAACGAAAACACCGTTCCAAGTAACTATTTAGCTACAGTATTTTCAAATAGAACAAAAACCTTCCACATTAATGAGGAGGGTTATTTGTGTTGTGCATTTTTAGTATAACATGAAGTGTTTTTCGATTAAAAATATTTTACTTGACTTTCTATTAGCTGGTTTAGTTGAATAAGAAAAACAATATTTATTACTTCTATTCGTTAATATTAAGTATCTTATAATAGGCAAAAATGATGGTCGTGAGACCAATCCCAAAAAGGATACTTCCAGCAGCCAAGAAATTATTTGTAAAACCTTCAAGTACAACAAGGTATGTTGAATTTTCTACTACATCTTGTTTAAATATCCAATTTTCAGCAACTGATAATCCAAAGTTAACACTGAAAAATAACAATATAAAACCAATTGCAGTTATTAAAGAACCTAAAGCAACTAAACCTATTAATTTATTTTTTGTCATTATTCTTCCTCCAATCTCTTCTTAAACTAACCTGCCCCGTTAGTTCCATAAGAAAAAGCTACCTTAAAGACAGCTCCAATCTTCAGCTAACGCACCCATTAGTTGAATGGCGTAGAGAGTAAAAAATCAAGTATTAATGTTTATTTTGCTCATCTAACTTTTGTAAAATAGTGTCTAATTTTTGGTTAATTATCTGTTTTTCTTTAGTTGAATCTTTTAATCGTTTAAAAGCAATAAAAATAATAGCAATAACTAAAATAAGAAAGACAAAATATATTAAAGTCACTATAACATCGCCAATATTCACACTCACAAAAAAACACCCCCTAAATTCATTTAATCACTTCTCTATACTAATATAATAACAAAAAGTTACGATCTTCTAAATAGGTTAGCAATCCTTATTCAAGTAAACTGCCCCGTTAGCACAATAAGAAAAAAGAGCTGTCTGAACAGCTCAATGATCATCAAAGCACCCGTTAGTTGAAGAAGAAAATTATATACAATTTGTTTGTCTTTACCTCTTTAGTTTTTGGTTAATTTTTCCCAATAGGGTCTTTTTATAAGAGAAATCCCGCCACTTCTGCAAGTGACGGGATTAACGCAAATCTAATTTTCCATTCAGAGAGAGTTCCAACAGCTTACTGACTTTCATCATGCTGACTTAAGTACAATTCAAAATCTGAATGTTATTACACCGAGATATTATTGATATTAGAAGATACACACAGGAATTGGACTTCATCTTGTCAAATTTACTTTTTAAATGTCGAGCACAGATCCAAAAAATCAATGCCATATCTTAGCTATACCATTTTCTATGATAATAATAAATCGTCAGAAGTACGATGAATTCGGATGTTGGGATTGCGAGCCATACACCAGTTAATCCAAATAATCGTGGCATGATCATAAGCAAGATGAGCAACACGACAATTTCACGTGCGGCAGTAATCCACGTTGCCATTCGGATGTGTCCGATGGATTGATAATACGTCATCATGACAAAGTTTGTTCCCATAAAGAGATACGCGATAAAGAATAGCTTAATGCCCGATACAGCCAGTGTAATCACTTCTTCAGGGAAATCACCGAACAAGCTGACAATTTGTGTTGCTGCAAATTGACCGATGAACACAAAGAAGATACCTGCTGCGAGAGCCGTCCCAATTGCCAGACGTATTGTTTGTTTCATCTTCTTTTCATCTTTTGCCCCGTTATAATAACTAATCAGTGGTTGGATGGCGGACCCCATTCCTAAAAACAACAGCAACATCACACTATGAACATAATTCAAAATTGTAAATGCTGATACGCCGACAGTTCCAGCGAGCTCTTTAAATGCGAGATTATGCGAAATTGTAAAAACCGAAATTCCGACTTCCGCCAGAAAACTTGGGAAACCAATGACTAATATAAGAAGTGCGAGTTTCTTATCAAATTTGAAACGCACAAAACGCAAGTTGCTTTTTTTTCTGAAAAAATGTGTGCTGAGTATGATTAGTCCTACAAGTGCCCCAAGGACTGTCGCAATAGCAGCACCCTCTACGCCATAATCAAGAACGAATAAAAACACATAGTTCAAAATGATGTTGACAACTGACGTAGCAATTAGTGCAATCATTGCTGTATTTGGACCGCCATCATTTCGCACTAAAATACTAAAAGCATTTTCTACTGTGAAGACGAATCCAAACAGTAGCATGACGTTCAGATAACCTGATGTATATTCAAACGTATCGGCATTCGCCCCTAGTAAATACGCAAGTTCTGTTCTAAAGACAAATGCAGTAAGCCCGATGATCATCGTTAAAATAAATATAGAGCTAATGGCATGTGAAAAAATGATACG
This sequence comes from Viridibacillus sp. KH_047, assembly GCF_057838945.1. Classification (NCBI taxonomy): domain Bacteria; kingdom Bacillati; phylum Bacillota; class Bacilli; order Caryophanales; family Caryophanaceae; genus Viridibacillus; species Viridibacillus sp. KH_047. Next base: position 3,925,331 of record NZ_CM174479.1, read on the forward strand.
TGCTTGATCTGGTCGTTTAGCGCCCATCATAGCAGAATATCGGGTCGCAGCGCCAATACCAATCCATAATGACATGGCGACAAAAATTGTATAGACTGGGCCAGCAATTCCGACACCTGCAAGGGCGACTGGACCTAACTTGTTGCCGACCATAATTCCATCAACTACAATATTGACAGCCATCAGCAACATTCCGATGATTGATGGGATTAAATACCTCAGGAAAGATTTCCCTACAGATTCTGTGTCTAAACGGTTTACTGTTTGTTCTTTTTTCATTGCTATTTCAAATCCTTATCTATTAATTGGTTTTAAAAACAAAAAAACTATTTCAGTTTTTTTAGTTTTCTTAGGGTGAAAAGAAACTGGCATATATGTGCCAGTATATTAATCATTTTTTTCAGTCAGAATTCCAGTCAATAATACATCCACAATTGTTTCAAATGATTCTGTTATAGAGATACTATGCCCTAAAAAGAATTGTTTATCAAACGTTATATTCGAAGCCTCAATAATCAGTTTCATCAATAAGTCGATGTTCATGTCCTTAATGATCCCCGATTGGATTCCTTCTTCAAGAAGTGCTTTAAGATCATCCCACTGGTTCAATTCGCGATTTACGCGTTCCCATTGTGCAGGGTAGTATCGTTTCAATTGCTCAAAAATACGCAAATCGTAAAACTCATTGTATTTCGGTAAGACAAGAATAGTTTTTTTTATTTTTTCCGCGAGAGTGAATTCAGGATTGTCGATGATTAGGCGAGCCTGTTCATCAAACTCACTAAGCGTCAAATCAATGATGGAATCAAGAATATCTACTTTCGATGAAAAATTTTCATATAACGTACGCTTACTTATACCAAGTCTTTTCGCCAGATCATCCATTCTGAACTTAATGCCATTATTTCGTGTCTCTTCAATGAATGCTTGTATGATTCGTGTCTTCAATTTATAATCCCCCTCAAGAAAACTATAAACACTTTTTTAGTTTTCTTGGTTTTATGATACTTCAGTTGTTTGAGTAATGTCAACTCGGATTATCAACAGCCGATAGGTAGACCAGGATCATAGGGGCACATAAATACAAAATATAAATATATAATAAGAAAACAAATAAGACCACCCATCACGGAGTGGTCTTATTGTTGGTTATTTAACTAAAGCACCCGTTACTTTAAGTACATTTCTTCACAAACTTTAAACTGAAAGTAACTATCTAATAGAAAAGTTCAATAAAAAACTTGTAGGACAAAATCTAATTTTAGACTTTGTCCTACAAATCAAAAGTTTAAATTTGTATATGCTTAACTTTTACTTAATATCTTTTTTGTTAAATCCAAAAATAAGCTTTTTTCATCATCTGTAAGATTTTCAGTGACCATACTTTCCACGGTTCTCCAAACATTTAAGACTTCTTCTTTTATATCGATTCCTGCTTGAGTAAGGGAAACTAGTGTTACTCGTTTATCCAAATCAGAACGTTTCATAGTTACAAGGCCAGCTTCTTCTAATCTACGAACGGACTTTGCAACTGTTGAATGATTAATTCCCAATGATTTACCAAGCGCATTTTGAGATTGATTGTCTGTGTGCCATAGCTGCATTAGCATCATTTCTTGTCCTGGAAATAATCCAACTTTTCGTAATAACTCAGATGCTGTTGAACGATGATATCGAACGAGTGCGATGATTGCGAAATTTGCAGGGAATTCTGAAGCAGTGAAAATTCCATCGACTTCAGAAAGAGTTTTAGGAAATTGATTTTCTAACATAAAAGCTTCCCCCTTTTCAATTATTGATTGTTCCTTGTTGGATACTTCATATATCCTTTACTATCCCCATCAAAGAATGTGCTACGAACAGTTTCATTCAATAATACACCATTTTGAAGTCGTTCTTCTAGGTCTAGGTTTGCTAATGACTAAACACTAACTGGATCAATATCTGCACATCTTTCTAATTTAAGTTGCCTCGGCACAAAAAAACATAGATGTTCCGTCACTATAACTAATATGTATCTATGAAAATTCTTTTGAGTTGCATCATTTAAGTTTTTATGATAATTTTATGTTGCCGGCAACGTATATAGTATTTGAAGTCAATTTTTTTAGTAAGAAGGGAATATTAGAATGCAAAAACAAAATTTAGTTTATAAAATTGTTCGTATTATTTTTGGAGTAATGATGGTAGGATCGGGCATAGGTATGATCGTTTTAGGTGGATTCCCGATTGAGTATGAAAATGTTTCTGCGAATCAATTTATGCAAGCAATGGTAGGGACGGGGTACTTTGTTCTGTTTTTAGCTTTAGTAAAAATTGTTTGTGGTATAGCATTTATTACAAACCGTTTCTTACCGTTAGCATTAGTCATCTTTATGCCTGTTTCAATAAATATGGTAATGTTCCATATTTTCTTAGAACCAGTAACAGGTATTGGTGCATATATGATTTTAATAATGAACGCATATTTAATGGTCAAAAACATTGAAGCATATCGCCCGTTGTTAAAAATGAAATAAACAGAGGTTTTTTATGTAATTACGATCCTTCTAATACTTGCTTTACATCTGATTTTTAATAATAAAAAACGTTCAATAGTACCCATGTGTACTTATTTGAACGTTTTTCTTGAATTTTTATTTAATTATATTATTCCTACAATTTTCACCTTTTCGTATCACTCATATATTTATTACTTATGCTGTTTTGCTTTGTCATACTTTTTCTTTTTTTATATTCCATCAAATAACTTCCGTGAAATTCTGCGCCTTTTCATCCAATGCTTCAGCAGAAGTTGATATTTCTGCAAAGTCTTGTATTGCTACATTGATTTGATCATGCGTCTGCTCCACACTTTGGGACACTCGGTTTATACTTCCGGTTACTTTTTCAATTTCCAAAGTAATTCCTTCAACATTATCTCTAACTTCGGAAATTGAATGAGCTACCTTTTCAGACAGTTTTCTTACTTCCTTTGCAACAACATCAAAACCTCGACCATGCTCTCCTGCCCTAGCAGCTTCAATTGCCGCATTTAATGCTAATAGATTTGTTTGGGAAGCAATTTCACGAATGGTTTTCACGATTCCTTTAATAGAATCAGCTTGATTCTGTAAACTTACTAAATTAACTGTATTTTCCTCTGATTCTCTTGCGATACGATTAATCGTCTCACGCAATTCTTGGCTTCTCATTATTCCGGTTTCGGAACGATTATGTAGCTGTTTGGACATGCCCTTTAAATCGTCGGCTACTTCCATGATCATATTCTGGCGTTCTGTTATATTAGTAGCTATTTTCGATACGCCTATTATTTTATTACTATTTTCAGCAAAGATAGGCATATAGGTAGCTTCTAACCATACTCGATTACCCGTTGCATCCATCCGCTCAATTTTATCTTGAAAGCTCTTCCCCGATATTAAACTTCTCCAAAATCGTTCATAGGAAGCACTGTTTACGAAGGATGGAAAGCAAAATTCTTTATGATTCTTCCCGTACATTTCTTCCACACTATAACCTAAAGTTTGTGCAAAAAGATTATTTACGTATGCCACTTTTCTATTTAAATCAAATCGTATAATAGCTAAATTATTTTCAATGGCTTTCACTACTAGTTCATCTGTCACTTGATTATCAAGCGCATTCATATTAACCAACTCCTCTTATTTGATTATTCATGTCATTATTACTCAATGTATTTCTTTTAAATTTTTCTATAAAAAATGTATCTAAGTTGAGTTAATTTATTTTTATTCTCGTTCCAATATGACAGTGCTGTTATATATCTAAAATTATGTAATGATTCTGTTGCAACTAAATAGTCCAAGCCCCATCAGCCAATCTCACTTCAATATGATAAATGCTCACCTTTCCCCCCCATCTCATTTAGTTGTGTTAATAACTCGTTTAATTCATTTAAGCGAGATTTCAATTCCCCATCTTGTGCTAATAATGTTTCACATTCCGATACTTTATTGAGAATCTCTTCGGTAATTAAAGTTTCTTGTAGCTGCGCTTTTTCTGTAAGCGACACAATGATAGCCCGCTTATCTTGAGTAGAAATCCCCTTTGTTACCCACCCTTTATCAACTAACCTATTAATTATCGGATTTAGTGTCCCTATGCCTAAACACACCTTTTCACTAAGCTGTTTCACTAATAATTGATCCTTCTCCCAAAGCGCTAAAAGTACCAAATATTGCGGATATGTTAAGTCAAAAGGTTCTAAAATTTGGCGATATAATTTTGTAAATTGATTTGCCGCCTTATAAACTTCAAAACAAAGCTGGTTGTCTAATTTAAATGATTTATTCATATTACTCTCTCCAAATATATATCGTGTACGATATATATTTTATTTTATATTTCGATAAATGTAAATTTTTAGTCAAAATATCTTTTCCACTTCTATAACAAGGACTTTTTCTTTATGTACCTTCATAAAAAAGAAACAAAATGAATAACAAAACGCATGTAAATATACATGCGTTTGTTAACTTATAAATATATTAAATAGTGAAGATACGCTACAAGACTACCCGCCAATTATTATTACAAGTTGCTATAATCTCCTTCATTTCTAGTAACTCGTTTGCAATGAGTTCGGTCATATCTGTTTGAATTTCTTTTATAATGGGTTTTCCTTTGAACATATCAAAATTACCTGCCCCGCTTGCACGATAACTATTCATCACCACTGTAAATTGTCTATCCATATCTATTGGTGAATCTTCGTATAATAGTTTTGTAACTCGTGCACCTATAGGATTGGAAATCTTCAATTCGTATTCAATTCCCTCCCACATATCGTAGTTAAAATGCTGGGCTTTGGGTTCAACAAATATTGGATTTACAACGATTTCTCCATTTTCCTCACTAAAATAAGTTGCACATTGCTCTAGTGCATCTTTTATATCTTGTCCTGTCAATTGAAGTACTTTTAATGTGTTTGGATAAATATAATTTGAAACAATATTCGAAATCATTGCTCCTGTAACTTTCATTTGAAGATTATTTATAAACTCTACATAAGGATGGTCTGCCAAACGTGTTTGAAAAGCATCAACAATTTGCATATCCCCCTGAATTTCACCAATTCTTTGATCCAGCCATTGCTCTGTTTCCTTTTGAATTGTCGCAATAGCCTCGAGTGTGGCCACATCTGCTGGAACACTTTCATCAATTGCAATGAGCTTTGATTCATGCTCAACCCTTACTACCTTCCCGCTTGGATCGTGAGAAATGGAAAGAATAATTTCTCCAAGTGCCTGTCCTTGTGTGCCTGGTTGTATGATAGAAATTCCATTCAATTTATCAGCTAGCAAGCGATGTTGATGGCCTGTAATGAGCACATCAATGTTTGGTATCTTTTCACAAATAGCATAACCTTGATTTTCCCCAGTATCTTGCTCTGTCAATTCTCCAGTTTGTAAATGGCGCTCAAATCCGCCATGATATGCAACAATTAACACATCTACTTTTTCATTTTGATGTATGTGATTGCACCAATATTCAGTTGATTGCAAAGCATCTTCAAATCGTAAACCTTCTATATGAGCGGCCTCTTCCCATAACGGTACAAAGTGTGTCGTAACCCCGAGAATCGCGAGTCTAATACCTTCTATCTCTTTAATAATATACGGACTCCCGAAGTATGGATCACCACTATCTTGATGAACAATATTCGCACCTAACCACGGAAATTGAGATTGCTCAACAACATTTGATAATGTTTTTAATCCAAAGTTAAAAACGGAGACCCTTTCCCTATACAGGTTGTTCTGAATGGATTAACGCCCAATTCTCAAGTGTTAAATGGGCAAGTTCAAGTTTACCTTGCAGGTGGGCAAGGTATTTCAAAAGTTCAAGCAACTGATGGTTCTTGGCCGACGAACTTCGGTTATGGTGATATAGGAGTAATAACTGCTGACGAAAACGGACGCGCAATAAAAACAATTTATCTTCGTCTAAATCCATCTGTTTCAAGTACAACAGCAAACCTTCGCCTCCGCTTAGGTTCTGGAAATAATGTATTAACCAATACCGTAGATTTAAACTAAACAATAGATAAGTTGGTCACCTTAGAAGCAATAAAACTATTATAGAACCTATTTGGGTGGGTAACCTTCAAATAGGTTCTTTTTATCTCAACTTTAATGCTTGCATATACTTTTCCATTCCTTCACTAAGCATGTAAAATACTTTATAGTATATTAATTCTATAGAGGAGGCATTTCATGCTAAAACGTTTAGTCATTACTGGCTACAAGGCACATGAGCTAGGCATTTTTAATGATCAACACCCGGGTATATCGATTATAAAAAAGTCATTACATAATCAATTGATTTCCTTAATTAACGATGGATTAGAATGGGTTATTTTAAGCGGTCAACTTGGTGTAGAAACTTGGGCAGCAGAAGTTGTACAAGAACTGCAAATTGAATATCCAGAGTTAAAATATGCGATTATCACGCCATTTCTGGATCAACAAAAGAATTGGAATGAACAAAAACAAGAAAAATACGATATGATTGCGGCAAAAGCTAACTTTGTGACGAGTTTAACGAAGCGACCCTATGAAGCCCCTTGGCAATTTATCGAGAAAAATAAATTTCTTATAAAAAATTCAGATGGTATTCTCATTATTTATGATGAAGAAAACGACGGTTCTCCTAAATATATAAAAAAACTTGCCGAGCTGTATGCCGACAAGCATGATTACACGATTCTCAATATTAACGCCTATGATTTACAGGTTGTTGCTGAAGAAGAACAGATGAAAGAATGGGACTAGTTTTTTATAGAAGTGTTTTTTTAGTTCTCAATGAAATCGTAACTCCACACACAATCACAATTCCACCTAATAATTGAAATAAGTCAATTGGCGTTCCCAGTACAATTAAACCAACAACCATCGCAATAAATGGTTCCAAATTCATCAACAACGAAGCATTAGATGCTCCTACTTTCTGAATCGAGTTATTCCAAAGATAAGTACATAGGCCGTGCATAATAATCGCTGTGACTATTAATAGTAACCAATATGATAATGGCACTGTAAGGGCTTGCTCCATATACTTCCACTGCACAAATGGTAGCAACCCAATTAAACCAAAAATATTACTATAGAAAGTTATGACGCCAGGCGGCATCGATTTTGATAGTTGTTGAACAAAAATGAGGAAAATAGAAAAGGATAACATTGTTAATGTTATTAATAGCTCACCTTTACCAAAGTGGATTGTCACAAAAGAACCATTTGTTATGACTAGCCAGACGCCTAGTAAAGCAGCTAATGAGCCGAACCAAAATAATTTTTTCTTTCGCTCTTTAAAAAAGGCTACAGATAAAATGGCCGTCATTATAGGAGACAATGCTAAAATAAGCGCAGCTTTAACCGGTTCTGAATATTGCAAACTGGCATAAAAACTCCATTGATTGAGGGTAATACCAATAAGCCCCGCAACAACTAATATTAGAAAACCTTTTTTAGATAGCCTATAATTCCTTACTTCTCGGTAAGTAATGCTCCATAAAAATAGCACTATAAAAATTAATCGAATAAACGCAATAACACTTGGAGCAAATACATTTACTAATATTGCACCAAAAATAAAATTACTACCCCAAGCAAAAACACAACAAAATAAAATGAAATACGTAACTAATTGGTTTTTCATAAAAATACCTTTCTACAATTTTTCAGCCTACACAAAAACCCCAGAAAGAGGATACCCCTAAGAAGATCAGTAAACACTGCTTCCTTTAGGATTATCCTCTAATTATTTATACAAATTGTCCATTCACCATGACTGTACGTTTAAGTGGTTTACGCGCAACTACTTCTGCTGAAGAAGTGGCATCAAAGAAAATAAAATTCGCATCATCTTGAACATTTGGCCAAACCTTTTGACCATCCTCATCTAGAGCTGTAAGTCCGCCCGTAATCCATTTCAAGGCTTTTCTAAGTGATTTCTCATCAATTTTACCCGTTAATTCACAAAAACGAGTTACTTTTTCAAGAACATCACCAGAGCCATATGGACTCCAAGAATCAAAGAAACCATCACAACCAAAGTTCACATTTACTCCGTATCGATCAAGTAAATCGATTGGTGGGATAACTCTCTTTAGATTAATAGGAACTGTAGACATAATTGCTACATTATTTTCTGCTAGACGTGTAGCAATTTTTTCTTGTTCACGGATAGAGACATCACCTAAGCAAAATGAATGGCTTAAAGCTGTACGTCCATGATAATTTACATCCTCAACAATGTCTACCCATTTATCCACTGTATAATAGCCCACGTGCCCTCCATCATGAAGGTGAATATCAACGTCTGCATCAAATTCTGTAGCTATATTCATAGTTTCATATAAAGATTTTTCAATTGCATTATCAATTCCTGCTGGGTCTAATCCCCCAACCATTGTTGCTCCACTACGCATCGCTTCTCTAATTAAAGCAGGAACATGATCTCGAAGTAAACCATGTTGTGGGAAAGCAATAACGTCTGCTGTTACTTTACCTTTAAATGAATCCAATGCAGCAATAACACCCTCTAAATTTTTTAGTCCGATATAAGGATCAATATTAACGTGTGTACGAATATGCGTCGCACCATTTGCTAAAATTGTTTCAATCATTTTTGTCGCTCTTTGCTGTGTAGAATCAGCAAGTAAAGGTAGTTCGCTTGCCTCATGTGCTAATCGTTCTTTTAAGTTGGCCACAGGTGTACAAGCTCTCCACCCTAAAGACATATATGTTTTATCAAGATGATTATGCATCTCTTTAAATGTTGGAACTGCAAGTTTTTCTTTCATATCAATACTATCTTCGTTTAAAGGAATGTTTTCAGAAATAGATATTAATTTTGTTATTTTACCCTCAGTTATTTGAATATGGAATAATGCTGTTTCAGTTTCAACTGTTCCATCTTCTAAGGTTCTTTCTCCTACTTCTAGTTTCACATTCGAAAGCCACTGTACTTTAATCATTATTACCCCTCCTGCCCTACTAGTTCTTCATTTGTGAAAATCAGCTGACCTTGTGAAATAACATGCGTAATTGGCCTTCTTCTAGCTACAGCATGTGCCGAACATTGTGCGTCAAGTAATACTATATTCGCTAAATCCCCCACTTGAGGCCAAACTCTCATGCCTACATCATTTAGAGGTGTGATTCCGCCCGAAGCATATTTCCAACAACGGCTAAGTGAGTATTCATCAATACATTTAAATCTTTCAGCAAATGTATTTAACTTTTCTACAGTATTCCCTGTCCCAAATGGTGACCAGTGATCCGTTAAACTATCGTGTCCAAGCGACACTTTCACCCCATTATCATATAAGTATGGAATTGGAATAGTTGTTCGACCAATTGGCACTGTTGAAGTGACATCGATTTGAGCATCAGCTAAAGTCGCCGTTAATGCTTCTAACTCTTTACCTTCTAAATCGCCTAAAGCCATTGCATGACTAATTGTTACTTGACCAACTTTGTTTGCCTCTTTCGTTAATTTTGCCAATTGATAAAATTCAAAAGCACCAAGTGTATTTGGATCATGAATATGCATATCGATACCTGTGCCTGCTTCTACTGCAATATCCATAGTAGTATGTAATGATCTATCAATATCACGGTCAATAACAGAAGGGTCCACTCCACCAACTAATGTAGCACCCATTTTCATAGCTTCACGTATTAATGGTTCAACACCCGAACGTAATAATCCATGCTGAGGAAACGCTACAATATCATAAGTAACTTGTCCTTCAAATTTTTGAAATGCCTCTTTCGTAATTTCTATATGCTTCGTACCAATTTGAGGATCAACATTACAATGTGACCTTATGTGGGTATGACCTTGAGAGATGAGTAATTGAATCATATTTTCTGCACGCTGAAGTGCTATAGGAAGTTGAGCAGGTAATAATTCTTCCTCCTCTTCTATTCTAGTGAAAATACCTTTCGTAGCTGGCTTACAAGCCTTCCAAGGACCACTAAAATATGTTTTATCAACGTGAATATGCATTTCTCTAAAGGCAGGCATTAATAAAGATTCTTGTGCATCTAAAACCTCAATATTAGAAGACAGTATATCTTTCCCGATTTCAGTTACTTGTCCATTCATAATTAATACATCAAAAATCTCAGTTTGCGTATTTACAATATGACCATTTATATAGCTAAAACCTGTTTCTAACTTAGCGTTTTTTATCAATAGATTCTGCATTACCATACTACCTCCTATATGAATAAAACTAAATTGGCTACAATGAGCATCAAATTGCACGCAAATTCCGCTCATCTTGTAAATCATATACCATTGTCGATATATTATCTATTTTCTGAAATCAATAGTCTCATACTAAATTTGATATTGACGTGGTGCATACCTTAATTTCAAAAATTTAGAACAGGTTTTATTATCTACAACTAGAGTGATGACAAAATAAAAAAGCTATTCCACTAAGTGTTTAACACCAGTAGAATAGCCTTGAATTATTGTTCTTTTTTTCCTTCTAATACTTTTAACATCTTTTTATTAGCCTTCCAACTCCAATAAGTTGCGAGTAATGGACCCGAAATATTGTGCCATACACTGAAAATCGCACTCGGAACTGCAGCTAATGGACTGAAATGGGCAACTGCTAATGCTGCTCCTAGACCGGAATTTTGCATCCCTACTTCGATAGAAATTGCCTTTTGATCTTCATAATTCAATTTCAGTGCTTTTGCAATTAAGAATCCAAATAGTAAACCTAAACCATTGTGTAAAATAACAACAGCGAATATTAATAGCCCTGTTTCTAAAATTTTATCGCGACTACCACCTACAACAGCAGCTACAATCATCACTATCGCAATAACTGAAACGAAAGGCATAACGCCAATTGCAGCGTCTGTTTTATTTTTGAATATTAATTTTACAACAACGCCTAAAACAATCGGGATTAACACAATTTTAACAACAGAGATGAACATATCACTTGCGGATACCTTTAACCACTCACTAGCTAGTAAATACACGATAGTTGGTGTCAAAAGTGGAGCGAGTAGAGTCGTAATAGAGGTGACTGTTACAGATAATGCTGTATTCCCTTTCGCTAAAAATGTCATAACATTTGAAGCTGTACCACCCGGGCAAGATCCAACTAAAATGACACCTATTGCGACTTCTGGAGATAAATTAAAACCTTTAGCTAGTATGTATGCTAATAATGGCATGACTATAAATTGCGATAAAACACCGACTATAACTCCTTTAGGCTGCTTCAAAATCAATTTGAAGTCTCCTATAGATAATGTCATCCCCATCCCAAACATGACAATCCCTAATAATAATGAAATATAAGGGGCAATCCACGTAAATTGCTCTGGTGCGTATAATGCTAGACCTGCAACTACCAAGACCCATATGGCGAAAGTATCGCCAACAAATTTCCCGATCTTTTCTATCGTCTGCATGTTACTTACCTCCTTTACAATTTTATTAGATTATATGCTCGAAATTTTAATTTATCATACAAAATAAATGTTCTAGTTTATAATCCCTGTATTTTAGTGATATATGGAAACAAAAAAAGATACACCACTATAAAGAAGTGATGTACCTTAAAATAATATTAAACTTACTAATCTACTAATTCTTCCTTTGATTCTTCTCTTCTCCATGGAATCATATTAAAAATAATATTTAATACGATAGCAGTTACACTTCCTGCAACGATACCATTACTTGTTAGGATTTGAACGCTAGAAGGTAAGACTTTGAAGATATCTGGAACAACTGTAACACCAAGACCCATGCCGATTGCACAAGCGATAATCATTGAATTACCTTCAGACTGATTGATCGTTGTACTTAACATTTTAATACCTTGAGCAATAACCATCCCAAACATTGCAATCATAGCCCCACCTAGTACAGGCGTTGGAATGATTGTCGTTAATGCCGCCACTTTAGGCAAGAAACCTAATGTCACTAAGAAACCACCTGTGACGAAAATAACATTACGTGTACGTACGCCTGTCATTTGTAGTAACCCAACATTTTGTGAAAATGCTGTGTATGGGAATGAGTTGAAAAGACCACCTATAATAGAAGCTAATCCTTCAGAACGATAACCACGAGCTAAATCCTTTTCTGTCACAGGTTGCTTACATATATCACTAAGTGCAAAGTAAGAACCTGTCGACTCTACTAAAGATACTAATGCTACAAGTGTCATCGTAACGATTGGTTCCCAATGGAATGTTGGTGTACCAAAATAGAATGGCTGAACCATTTGCAAAAAGTCAGCTTTAATCACTGGAGTAAAGTCAACTTTACCCATGAAGATTGCCGCAATTGTTCCTAGTGCTAATCCTATTAAAATAGAAATTGCTCGAGCAAATCCTTTTGTGAATCTATAAATTAAAACAATAGTAATCAATGTTCCAAATGCTAACGCGATGTTAGGAGCAGAACCGAAATCCTTAGCTCCTTGACCACCACCCATATTGTTAATAGCAACTGGTATTAAAGTGATTCCTATAATTGTTACAACTGAACCAGTGACAACTGGTGGGAAAAAACGTACTAACTTTCCAAAAAAACTTGCAATCAATACTACAATTAGGCCTGAAGCAATGACAGAGCCATAAATTGCGGATAAGCCATATCCTTTACCAATTGCAATAATTGGTGCTACTGCCGTAAAGGTACAGCCTAAAACGATTGGTAAACCTATACCAAAAAACTTACCACGTACCACTTGTAATAGTGTTGCAATACCGCACATCATTATATCAATGGAAACTAAATACGTTAATTGCGTTGAATCAAACCCTAAAGATTTACCAATGATTAAAGGAACTAGAATAGCCCCTGCATACATTGCTAATAAATGCTGTATCCCAAGTGTCACTAATTTCAGGTTTTTCATCGAGCCAATTCTCCTTCGGCAAATGTTACTTTACCGTCTTCCAAAGATGAAATGATTGCTAGAGAATCAATACGAATACCTTTTTCACGAAGTAGCTTACCACCATCTTGGAAACCTTTTTCTATGACAATACCTACGCCACTAGCAGTTGCACCTGCTTGTCCAACGATATCAAGTAAGCCTTTCACAGCTTCTCCATTCGCTAAGAAATCATCAATAATTAGTACAACATCATCCGATTTCAAGAAATCTTTTGATACAGAAATTTCATTTGTTTCATTCTTTGTAAATGAATGAACTTTTGAAGAATATAAATTTCCTGCTAAAGTTAAAGATTTTCGTTTACGAGCAAATACTACGGGTATACCTAAAATAAGACCTGCCATAGTAGCTGGTGCAATACCTGAAGATTCGATTGTAACGATTTTTGTTAAACCTGCATCTTTATAGCGATTCGCAAACTCTTGACCGATTTCTTGCATAAGTTTCGGATCAATTTGATGATTCAAGAAAGAATCAACTTTTAATACTGTGTCTGATAATACTTTACCGTCTTGTACGATTTTGTCCTGCAGTGCCTTCAAGTTTAGGCGCTCCCTTCTTTTCCTAGCAGTTTCTTAATTTTGTACCATATTAATCATTAATACTCGTATGTATAAACTAGAATATAATAAAAAAACTCAGAAACCATGCATCCATTCATACTACGAGTGGAGCAAAGTCCCTAGAGCTAAAAGTTCTTTGGGTATAAAAAAATAATGTCATTAGACATTAACTTTCTATATCATTGCCTCTCATAGTCAGTTTGTTTACGGCAAACCGGTAGAAACTTGCGAGCCTTATTCTCGCTATTATATGAGTGAATGCTATTAAGATTTTCGTTATAGAATGTTCCTATTATAGCACTCAAATTTTGAATTTCAATCCTTACAAATAATGAAAGACTATTCAATCTTTTTCGTGTTTTTAAAGCACTAAAACAAAAGGAACTATGTGGTATTTAACTAGTTCCATCTATTTAAATATTCCATTTATTTCAGCTCAGCACATTAGAACTTATGCTATAATTCTACTCAAGGTATTTTACAAAAAATACAATTTCAAGGAGTTGGAGATGAGGTATGGGTAAATGTCCTAAATGTGACGGAAACGAAATGAAAAAAGGAGTACTTCACAGTGGTGCTGTAATTCTTCAAATGGTTCCAGCAAATAATATCAGAGGCAAATCTTCACCTGTATCAGCTGAGTATTGTAATGATTGTGGATACATTGAAACTTTTTATGTCACTGAGCCTAAGAATTTGCAATAGCTTTTCTTATTCCACTATTGATTAATATGTCATTCAGATAATTTATTGCTTTACTCCCTATAAACACATTCATGAATTTGTTTATAATTGCAATTGGGTGTGAATTAATAAAACAAAAAAACTACGCAGCTTAGAGGCTACGTAGTTCTTTTTTAGTTAACGGTGACTATCAAAGTCACAATCTTCTAGTTTGACGATTTTCGTTTTATGAACAATTTTATAGCCAAACCAAATAGCTAAGAAAATTGGCAATCCGATATATGAAACAAGGATACCGTACCAGTCGATATGATCACCTGTGAATGCTGTATAGTTTTGTCCAACAACAACGATTGCACAAAGTACAAAGGCAAAGATCGGACCGAATGGGAACCATTTTGCTTTATAAGGTAATTCGTTTAAATCGCGACCTTGTACAATATAGGCTTTACGGAATCTGTAATGACTTACTGCAATCCCTAACCAAGCTACAAATCCACACATACCTGATGCATTTAACAACCAAATGTAGACAACACCATCACCAAAGAATGATGCGATGAATGATACACAAGCAACTAAACAAGTTGCCACTAACGCAGCCATCGGAATACCGCGTTTGTTTAGTTTAGTAAACATTTTAGGCGCTTTACCATCTTTAGCAAGCTCCCAAAGCATACGTGATGAAGCATATAAACCAGAGTTTCCTGATGATAAAATCGCTGTTAAAATGATCGCATTCATAATTGAAGCTGCAAACGCGATTCCTGCATTTTCAAATACTAAAGTAAACGGACTTACTGTAATATCACTACTAGCTAAACGTTCATCAGTAAATGGAATTAATAAGCCAATCGCTAAAATCGCTAAAATGTAGAATAACAGAATACGCCAGAAAACTTGACGAACAGCTTTCGGAATATTCTTTCCTGGATCTTCAGTTTCACCAGCAGTAATTCCTAGTAGTTCTGTTCCTTGGAATGAGAAACCTGCTGCTAAGAAGATACCAAACATTGCGAAGAAACCACCATGGAATGGACCATCTTCAATGAAGAAGTTTTTGAATCCAACTGGGTCATGTCCACCCATTAAACCAAATACCATCAAGAAGCTGACGATGATAAAGACGACAATTGTAACGACTTTAATAAGTGAAAACCAATATTCACTTTCACCAAAGCTTTTAATCGATAAGACATTCAAAGTGAAGATGATTACTAAAAATCCTGCGGTCCAGACGAATGATGATACATCAGGGAACCAAAATTTCATAATTAATGATACAGCTGCAATTTCAGCTGCGATTGTAATTGCCCAGTTATACCAGTAGTTCCAACCAAGAGCAAAACCTAGCGCTGGGTCAACGAATTTAGATGCGTAAGTACTAAACGAACCTGATACAGGCATAAATGCTGCCATTTCCCCTAAGCTTGTCATTAAGAAGAACACCATAATACCAATTAAAGAATATGCTAATAACGCTCCACCTGGACCCGCTTCGTGGATAGCTCCACCACTTGCTAAGAACAGCCCTGTACCGATTGTTCCTCCAAGTGAAATCATCGTCACATGACGACTTTTCAATCCTCTATTAAGACCTTGCGTTTCTACGCTTTGGCCGTTATTTTTATTACTCATTAAGAATCTCCTCTTTCCATTTTTCATTGCAAGAAGGTTAACTTGATGTCATAAAAAATACCATCACAAGGAATATGCGATGGTATCAAAACATGCCCATCAACCTTGATAAAGATAGCTCAACACGCCCGCTAAGACGTGACAGTTCTGCACCTTTCGGCAACAGCCCCAATGATTATAAGAAAAAGCTTATAAACACTTCGGCGATATTCCCTTTCAAATAGAATCACTGACGCTTTTCGCCTCATCCATTTTACTTTTTAATACCGCGACCTCTACCTCATCGAATGGATGAGGCATTGCAATATATTAATTTAATATGCCCCTATTATAATACAAGAGAGTTCTATGTTCAAGATGTAAATTTTCTTGAATATTAAAACATTTTAAGTTAATGTTTGTTAAATCTTCAAAATATTACTTCAGTATCACTCGGTAGCGTTTGAATATGCTTTAAATAATTGAGCACTTTAACACCTTCTTCATAACTTTGGAATGAAAGCATGCTAGCAACATTTGTTGCTGTACTTTGAAATAAATCACACATAGTAAATAGTGCTTGCCATGCTGAATCATAGCTAGCATTATTATATGTTGCAAGTAACTGCTCCCACATCTCTTTTGGTAATAGGTACTCAAGGTCCTTGCCGTTTTTACCAACACTTCTAGAAAAGTCTGTTTGCACTCCGACTTGCCATGAAAGCATTTGAATAAGCATTTCACGCGTATTATTAAAATGTGCTTGTGCATAGAGCATCTCTTTTCTCCATAATCCTTTCGCAATATATGTAGCAACCCACCAAAATTCATTACAACAATCTTTATAATGTTCTTCTGTTGGGCATTGTACCCAGTAATTGACGTCCGTTGGTAGAGGGAGTTTAGGGAGTGACCCATCTTTATCTAACAAGATTGTAGTTAAACTGTCTTCTTTACAATATGCTTCTTGTTCTTCGACAGGGATAAGCATCAAATCAATTCGGTTCCCATCCGAAAATTGCATCAAATATGTATAGCGCCCGCCAAGCTCAGGTTTAAACAACACCATATCTTCTGGCGTTTGCATAATGATCCTCTCTCCAAAAATATCTACCCAATGAGGATTGTTAGTAAATGATTTGATATCCGTCACAATATAAACGATATCAAAATCTTGAAAGGGATCCTTTTTTACATTTATATTTGTTCTTGAACCATTCATACAAACTGCACGTACTCGCTCATCATTTTCCGCTACATCTAGGATTAAATCCATCATTTGTTGCGCTGTTCTCATCATCAATACCCCCGTATTAAATTGGTGATTTTATTTTAAGCCATCTTATTAGGATTATCCATTTTCTTTGATATAATTAACCTTTGTCAATTAGTAGGTTTAAAATATTATAAGATTCATAAATATATATAATAGGAGGCGTTACAATTGGCAACAAATCAAGCTGTTCAAAATAGCAACAAGCTAAAATGGAATCGTAATGTTTGGTTACTTGTAATTGGGATTATTTTCATCGCTTCTACATTACGTGCTCCTTTAACATCTGTAGGTCCAATCATTTCATTTATTCGTGATGGCCTACATATTTCAAATGTATTAGCAGGATTTATCACAACGATTCCCTTACTTGCTTTTGCTGTTATTTCACCATTTGCGCCAAAATTTTCAAAGCGCTTTGGCATAGAACGTACTTTACTATTCTCAACAGCATTACTAGCTATAGGAATTCTTACTCGATCTTTAGGAACGACATCCATGCTGTTATTAGGTACATCCCTAATTGGTGTCGCAATTGCTTTTGGAAATGTACTATTACCAAGCTTAATTAAATTGAAATTCCCTTTACAAGTTGGATTATTAACAGGGTTATTCACAGTCTCTATGAATATATCGGCTAGCTTAGCAGCTGGGATTAGTTATCCGCTCGCTAGTGGTGAATTCGGTTGGAAAATTGCACTTGGTATTTGGTTCATTTTAGCGGTTATTGCCTTTATTGTTTGGCTTCCACAAATCCGCAAACCTAAGTCAGAAGTGAAAAGTGCCACTCAAACTAAGAAAGAACAAGTCCCACTTTGGAAATCTCCCCTTACTTGGACCGTTACATTAGCAATGGGTTTCCAATCTCTTATCTTCTATACAACCGCTGCTTGGATTCCTGAAATGCTGCAATCACAAGGTATGAGTGCTAATACAGCTGGATGGATGTTCTCCTTTATGCAGTTCTCACAATTGCCTGCAACGTTTATCATTCCTATTATTGCAGGTCGTAGAAAAGATCAACGTCCTCTTGTTGCAGTATACGGCATTCTTTATATAGTAGGATTTGGTGGTATTTTAGCTGGATGGACTTCATTGACAGTATTATGGATGATATTGCTAGGACTTGCAGGTGGTGCATCATTTAGTTTAGCGATGATGTTCTTCTCACTTCGTACGCGTACAGCTGATGAAGCGGCTGAATTATCAGGTACTGCTCAATCATTCGGTTATTTATTAGCGGCAGTTGGCCCTGTACTATTTGGCTTTATCCATGATATTTCAAATAGTTGGACAACAGCCAACTTCCTATTCCTTATTACTGTAGTATTATTAGTGTCAGCTGGTATGCATGCTGCAAAAGAAGGTTATGTTACACCTGAAAAGTAGAGATGAATCCGAGCTTATAATGGCTCGGATTTTTTCGTATTGTTAACTTAAAACTACATTATCCTAACCATACTAGTCATAGAAAAAAGCTATTACGCAGTCTCAATCACTGCATAATAGCTTCTCTAGATTTATCGGTGCACTAATCTATATAACTTATTTCTCAAAATGATAACGACCATTTAACAATTCAAATGTAGCAGGTTCTTTAGCTCCTGAGAAATTCACTTGGAATGGACATTCTCCTAGTTCTGCTAATACTTTTGCAACAACTCCCTCTCCAATAGGGCTAGCAAAGTATAAGTCACCGCCAGCTAATGTAAGAACCTGTATAATAGCATTCAACTCCGGATCGACATACGCTTCTGCAAACTCTAACCCTAAATATCGAGACCATTTTTCAGCAGTTTTTTCAGCATCTATTACTGCAAAAGTAACACCTGCAAAGTCCAACTTTTCTGGTTGCTTTCCAATGACTCCTTTTTCAACTTGCTCCTGTCTACGCTTATCATCATTGTCATCCCATTGAATAATAAATGGCAATTGAAGAGAGTCATTTTCTTCTCCAGCGTAAAGTAATTGCCAGCTTATAATACTGCCATCCGGTCGTTTTCTATTCATTGGCACTGGACCATTTACTGATAAACCTTGCTCTTTCAAACGCTCTGCTATACCTTCAATATCCGTTGTGCGAATTGCAAATCTTACGAAACCTTCTGTGAAATCATTATTTACTACTGTTTCAATAAGGCTGTGATGCAAATGCTCTGCCCCAGTTACTAGCTCTCTGTCGTATGTACCAAGGTACTCTATATAACTTAGATCAAAGTAACTAAGTGCATTGTACGTTCCGCGTCCTTCATGTACGCCACCTTCAACAGCATGAATTCCTTGGTTTTGTAATGATTGTATTACTTCTTTTGGTTCCTCTACAAAATGTACTACGTGATCAAAAGATAATGTCATGTTCAAGTCCCCTTATTTAAATAAATAATGTGAAACGATTTTCACAAATGCTTTCTCTATTGTTAATAACGCTCTTTCATCAAAATCGAATTTCGGATGATGATGTGCAAAATGAGTGCGTTCGTCGTCATTCTGTGATCCTGCTTTAAAATAAGTACCTGGCTTTTCATTTAAAAAGTACGCAAAATCCTCTCCACCCATTGACGGTTCAAATTCAATCACCGATTCAGTACCAAATTCCCTTTCAAATAAATCTTTCACAAGAGCAGTTTCAGCCGGATGATTGTATAAAGCTGGATAGCCGTGTAAATAATCAATTTCATATGTGGCATGTGCTGATTCCGTTATGCCTTTGACGATTGAGTAGATTTCTTCTTTTACCTTATTACGAACTTCATCCGTCATTGTGCGAACCGTTCCTTCAATAAGTGCCGAATCTGCAATAATATTAAAAGCACTTCCTGCATGGAATACACCGACTGTCACTACCGCTGCATCAAATGGATTTAAGCGACGACTGACAATTTTCTGCAACGCTCCAACGATTTCGCTACCCACAACAATTGAGTCGATGGATTGTTGTGGTTTCGCACCATGGCCACCTAGTCCTTGAATTTTAATCGCAAATTTATCAACTGCAGCCATTTTAAAACCATCCCCAACAGATACCTTTCCAACTGGTGAACCCGAATCTAAATGCGCGCCAAATACATAATCGACTTCCTTCAATACATCTTCAGCAATCATGAATTTCGCACCACCAGGAGGTTTTTCTTCCGCATGTTGGAAGATAAAAATAATATTACCGTGCAGATGCTCTCTGTAATGGCTTAGCGTTTTTGCTGTCGCAAGTAATGCGGCCGTATGTCCATCGTGACCACAAGCATGCATGACACCATCCTTTTGGGATTTATAAGCAACTTCTTTTAAGTCTGTAATAGGTAATGCATCAAAATCAGCTCTTAAAGCGATTGTTTGACCAGCATGATCCCCTTTCAAAATACCGATTAAACCATTTCCGCCTATCCCTTTTTTCACCTCTAAACCGAAGCTCTCAAGTTTTTCTGCAATAAATTTTGCAGTTTCATATTCTTCAAAAGATAACTCTGGATGCTCATGCAAATATCTCCTCCATCCAACAATTTCATCAAATCCTTGATCTATTTCTTCATAAATTGTAGTTAAAAGTTCTTTTTGCGTTATCGCACTCATTCAATATTCCTCCCTCAATTTATACCTTTAATACAAATTGGTTTACTTTGAATTTGAGTTAAATTTTTTTCTTAGAAACTTTGCATTATATGCTCTATAAATTTATTTCATGATATTAAAAAGCCGATTTCTCTATTTCATTT
This sequence comes from Viridibacillus sp. KH_047, assembly GCF_057838945.1. Taxonomy (NCBI): domain Bacteria; kingdom Bacillati; phylum Bacillota; class Bacilli; order Caryophanales; family Caryophanaceae; genus Viridibacillus; species Viridibacillus sp. KH_047. The sequence goes on from NZ_CM174479.1 coordinate 3,946,157, forward strand.
AGAGAAATCGACTTGGTATGTAAGTCTCTCCTCATCTATCAAGCTTTTAATCAACTTGCTGGAAGTAGCACCTTGCTTTAAAAGCGGTTGCTGAGATATCACAGGACCAGTCCCTCCATCTCTCTTGATAAGAAAACCTATTGAATTAGTAGTAATTAAAAATCATGTTACGCCAATCTATTAAAAATTGCAATAAATTCCCTGATATTCTCTAAGTCAATATGGCGCTTTCTGATAAAAATAATTTGGTGTTTTACGTTCATTGTCATATGGTTTATGGAATATATGCGTTGTAGCCGGTGATAACGGTGGAATAAGCCATGTCCAATTTCCCGTTACGTCACGCCCTGCAATTTGTTCATTGGATTCGAAGCGTTTGAATTGTTGTGCTGCTGTATGGTGATCAACAATGCTCACTTCATCTTCTTTATACGAGTATAAAACTGCCGCATTTAATTCAACTAATGCACGGTCTTTCCATAAGGAAGAATTTGAAGCTGTATTTAAACCCATTTTTTCTGCGATGGTTGGTAACATATTATATCGATAGTCATCAGCTAAATTACGTGCACCAATTTCCGTTCCCATATACCAGCCATTAAACGGAGCAGCTGCATATGTAATACCACCAATTTCTAATTTCATATTCGAGATCATCGGTACCGCATACCACTTCAGATCAAGTTCCTTAAACCACTCAAATTCGGGGTGTCGGATTGGAACTTCCAATATATACTCAGCTGGAATATCGAATAATTGCGGTTGTCTTTCTCCAACTTGAATAACAAGTGGCAATACATCGAAACGCCCACCTTGTCCTTGCCAGCCAAGTTGCTCACATTTCTTCGTAAACTCCACTGAATCTGGATCTCCCACAATGCCATCTGGCGTTTCATACCCAGCATAGCGGATTAATTGATGATTCCAAACACGTACATTACGTTGAGAGAAAATTGTAATCGTCGGACGGATTCGACCACCATTTGTTGCAAAATCAATATGCTCTAGAAGTCCTTGAAAAATGTCGTGCTCACTTGTTAGTTCGCGCTTATCAAGCACTTGCAACGTTTGCCAAAACAAACGACCAATACATTTATTGCTATTACGCCAACCTACTTGTGCACCAAATTTCAGTTCATCTATTGTATGTTCATAAAATCCATTCTCTTGGATATCATGCTCTACTTCAGCTAAGCGTCTTCCTAATTCCTCTTCAGATCGCTCTGTTTCCGAATAATACAATTTTATAAAATCAATAGCCTCATTCAACATCGCCACAGTTCCTCCTGTTACCACTCGACTTCCTAACTACCATCATAGAAGAATTGATTTCCATTAGACAAGGTATAAGACTTAAATAATGTGGTGTTTTTGTGGCAACTGCCATTTTTGGCATAAAAAGAATGATTAAAGGTTTTGTAAATCAAAAAAACCAACATATTTAATACATAATAAAGGGACTATTAATGGTATAAAACCAATTAATAGTCCTCTTTTCACTATGCTTTTTTAGTTCTTCTGTTAAACAATATCGATAATCCGAGTAGGATAACTGCTCCCCCTACAAGCAGTGTCCATAATTGATACTCTGAACCTGTTTGAGATAGTGAACTACTTTCATTAGCACCCTTGATATCGCTTGGTTTATTTGAACCTTTCAATTCAACTGTTGTTTCTGGACCATTTGGTTATTGTTATTCTAGACACCTTTTAATAAATAACTTATTTTACCAACTTATAAACTCGTTTAACAAAAAAAACTTATATTATTAAATATTACATTTTTTCTATGTATTCTATTTCCGAAATTCCTTGTGAGATTACTTCGTAAAATCCCATCACTCTCCACTAATACATTTCATTTCACTCCATTTATTTAACAATCTAATAGAAAAGATACTACTTCATTAGCGCGTAAAAAAACTTGTCGTTGGTCGCTAACTCCCTTCTAGAACTATATAAATTTTAAAGAGTTAGCGATATACATAATACAGATTCTTATAAAAATCCTTCCATTACATAAAACACAAATTGCCTCTACTATATCTGAACCTCAAAATTCCAAAATTCTATAGATTTCAATACCATTAAATTCCGATACTCATCTAGAGTCGGTACCCCATTGTAATTTCAAAAAACTGTCACACTATCTTTGACATAAATTATTTATGATTAAAATATATTAATGGAATAAGGTTCATTCGAAAGAATTCATAATACTGCGCTCATTATTCGAAATAAATATATAAATAGATTTATTGAATCATGTTCCGTTCACCCATAACATTGTTTTCAATTAGCTATACAATAGACAACGAGTTGATAATAATAATCACTCTAATTTACATGTAGTAATCAAATTATGCTTTAAATGAGAAGTATTGATTTGAAATAATTTATTTGCAGGTAGATATCCAATTTAATATAATAAAAACACCCACTAATTCTAGTGTTCTTTTTCAATGTTTTTTCAAACGATTATCACTATATCTGTAGTGCATACAATACATTCAACTTTACCCCCCCAACTAACACTAGTCTTTAAAAGTAATTTTTTGTAATTTTATAGTTCGTACACTTTACACTCTTTTTATAGGATATACTTAAAGATATAAATTCCTTAAAGATAATCATTATAATTTACTTTCAACTAGCAATCTGTTATATTAGTTTTGAAGAGTTCAATTGAGATCAAAATAGGAGGCACAACATTATGACAAATGATAATAATAAAAAGTTAACAACTGCTGCCGGCGCGCCAGTCGTTAGCAATACTAACTCTATGTCTGCAGGTAAACGTGGACCCCTTTTACTGCAAGATGTATGGTTAATCGAAAAATTAGCTAATTTTAACCGTGAAGTTATTCCTGAGCGTCGTATGCATGCTAAAGGTTCAGGTGCATTTGGTACTTTCACAGTAACTCACGATATTACTAAATATACAAAAGCTGCAATCTTCTCTGAAGTAGGTAAAAAAACAGAAATGTTCGCTCGTTTTTCTACTGTAGCAGGTGAACGTGGTGCTGCAGATGCTGAACGTGATATCCGCGGATTCGCATTAAAATTCTACACAGAACAAGGTAACTGGGATTTAGTTGGTAACAACACTCCAGTATTCTTCTTCCGTGATGCAATGCACTTCCCTGACTTAAACCATGCTGTTAAACGTGATCCGCATACTAACATGCGCTCAGCTAATAACAACTGGGACTTCTGGACAAACTTGCCTGAAGCATTGCACCAAGTAACTTATGTTATGGGTGACCGTGGTATCCCAACTGATTACCGTCATATGCACGGTTTCGGTTCACATACGTATTCAATGATCAACGCTGATAACGAACGTGTATATGTGAAATTCCACTTCACTTCACAACAAGGTATTAAAAACTACACAGACCAAGAAGCTGCTGAAGTAGTTGCAAACGACCGTGAATCTTCACAACGTGACCTATTTGAATCAATCAAAAAAGGCGATTTCCCTAAATGGAAAATGTCTATCCAAGTGATGACAGAAGAACAAGCTCGTAACCACCGTTACAATCCATTTGATTTAACAAAAGTATGGTATAAATCAGAGTTCCCATTAATCCCTGTTGGTGAATTCGAATTAAACCGTAACCCAGCTAACTACTTTGCTGATGTAGAACAAGCTTCATTCGCACCATCTAACGTAGTTCCTGGTATTAGCTTCTCACCAGACCGTATGTTACAAGCTCGTTTATTCGCTTATGCAGATGCTGCTCGTTACCGTTTAGGTGTAAACAATACATCTATCCCTGTTAACGCACCAAAATGCCCAGTACACAACTTCCACCGCGACGGACAAATGCGTGTAGATGGCAACTTAGGCAGCACATTGCACTATGAGCCAAACAGCTACGGTGAATGGCAAGAACAACCATCATATAAAGACCCTGCATTAGCACTTGATGGACCAGCAGATATCTATGACTTCCGCGAAGATGATGACAATTACTTCGAACAACCAGGTAAATTGTTCAACATCATGAGCCCAGAAGAACAACAACGTTTATTCGAAAATACTGCTCGTAACATGGAAGGTGTTGAGTTCTTCATTAAAGAACGTCACATCATTCACTGCTACAAAGCAGATCCAGCTTATGGTACAGGTGTTGCCAAAGCAATGGGTATCGATATCAAAGATATCGACCTTAACAAAGAAATTCAATATCGCTAATATTACAAAGCCTCGTTTAGCTACTATGCTAAGCGAGGCTTTTTTTATTTTTTAACCACTTATCCACAATTAACTTAATTATTTTGAATATTCTACGCACTTATTAACAGAATTGGTGTATAACTTTGTCTAGATTGTGGATAGTATCATTTTTCTACCAAAAAGTTATCCACAAAAAACAACTCTCCTTTTTTGAAGAGTTGCCTTTTCAGTTTAAATAAACTATTTAGCTTCTAGTTTTACCTGTATTACCTATGTATAAAGCAAGACCTATATGTATATTACATTCGTTACTGTAATACAACTTACGAGTGTTGTTACTAAAACAGTTTGATAATCTAATACAAAAATATATACTCAATTCCTGACTCAACTTGAAGAATAATTGCATTTGTAATGTAACATAACAAAAATAAAGGCATCCACATATTACATGGATGCCTGATACTTAATTAGAGTGATTTTCTTCTAATATACGGGTAAATTCTTCTAACGCCGCTACTTCATTCATCGTACTAAACCAACGATATGATTCAGAGTCTAAAATCCGATAATGGTTGCTTAAAATATTTTGTTGCAAACGATATCCTTTATCCTCTTGTATTGTACGCCACCAGACATGTCCACCCATAGTTTTTTCTTTTGGACGTGCAATCACGTCATGCGCTGTTAGCTCGACTACTTCCATCGGATCGCCACCCATTGCATTTTGCAAAATTGAACTTTCTCTAAATAGGGCACAAAGGGCAACTGTTGTCGTCCAGCCACATGGTGTTCGTTGCTTTTCGATTTGAACAAGTGTTTTTTTTGATATACCTAGTACCTCAGCCATTTTATCCTGAGTATAGTTATTTTCCGTACGTACTAACTTAAATTTCTCAGTAGCGATACTAATGATTTTTTCTTTATCCATACTTATCACCCTTATTTGTTTCTTTTAGTGTAATTTTATACTATTGAGTACAAAAAGGGAATTTTCTATTATATAGTGGATTAAAGAACAATTGATATTTCTTTTGCCATTACAACTCGATTTCTACCTTGTTCTTTCGCCTCATATAAGCATTGATCTGCTAATCCTATCATTGTTGCAGGCTCACTTGCCATTGAAGGATATTCTGCAATCCCCGCTGAAATTGTAATATTATTTCCAGTTGGACTTATTGTTCGCTCTATATCTGTTCGCAGCTGCTCTGCTACTAAATAAGCATCAGTTACAGATGTATTTGGCAGTAAGATGATAAATTCTTCTCCACCATAACGGCAACATAAATCATTTGCTCTTGTTGCTTTTTTCATTTTCAAAGCTAAGAATTTTAATACTTCATCTCCAACACCGTGACCGTATGTATCATTCACCGACTTGAAATGATCTATATCTATTAAAATAATTGAGTAAGGTGTATTTCCACTTGTCCATTTTTGCATTCGTTCATTTAATGTTCGTCGATTAGTCAATCCTGTAAGTGGATCTGTCGTTGATTGGTCCATAAAGAAGCTTACTTGTCCATGGAGAAAAGATAGGCTCTGAATTAATGCTTTTTTTAGTTGTATAACTTCATAATACCAGCCGGGTACTTGAGCAAGATTCTTTTCTTCGTTTGCTTTCATACTACTTTCCGTTAATGTCGCTAGTTGCTGTAATGGACGTGCAATTTTAAGTGAAGCCCATAAGATGATAATTAGTGAAACAAGTAATAGTGGTAATGCAACGTACAGCATTTGCTTTACCATATTTGTTGCTGGTTTTAAAGCAATTTCAGTTGAGCGTTGTGCCACAACTCCCCAATCGGCAATTGAAATATATGAATATCCTGCCAGCATGTCCTTACCTTTAGAATTGATCAAACGAGCTGCACCTGTACTATGATTTTCAAGCATTTCGCTTACAACTTTATTATCAGATACAACATCATTAATGCGTGATTTATCATGATGATAGATTATACGGCCATCTTTATCTACTACATACACGTAAGAACCGTCTTGATAAAAATGCTCACCAAGAACTTCGTACAATACATTATCTTCTTTCAAATAAATAGTCCCGCCTACAAGTCCTAAATAACTACCATCCTTCGAGAAAACTGGCACTGAGATGAAAATCAGTAGACGATTTGTAATTCCATGATACGGTTTGGAGATCATTGGCTTCTTTTGCAAAATCGCTTCTTTCATCGCTTCAGATGTGAGTTTTTTGCCTTTCAAATCTAGTGATTGAGGTGACGTCGCCAGTACTTTACCCTTTGCATTCACAATCGCTACAGAGTTAAAAGTAAATGTCTGATTTTTCACCCGATCTGCTTCATGTAAAAGTTTTCCTTCATCATCTATAAAGGATGCAACTTCTTCGGCACTAATAGTTAGCGTTTGAAATGTTTCTTTTATATAATCATTAGCTGTCGTTGCTAGTTTTTGTGCATACGCATGATTCGTTTTAAGAGTACTCTCTTGTAAAGATTGCGTATTCGTACGATAGCTACTCAACAAACTACTCGCTATTGTTAAAAAGAATGCCAAAACAGCTACACTGATAATTAAATGGTGTAGTTTTAGATTAATTTTTTTCATATGTATCTACTCATTTCTTTAGGATAAATATCCACTTCATAGTACTTAAATATTCAATTATAATTATTGAAATAAAGAATCCCTTCAAATCCGCCAGGTGCTTTTGGGATGCCTCTTGCTATAGCCTAAAAACCCCTTGTAAGGCGCCTAACAGTTCTTCATATATTAAGCCTATATAAGACGATTAACTCACTAATTTTAGCACATTTCAAAATCTCTATTATACTACGTCTCAAGCATTATTGGGAAAAACAGAATCTTCACCATCATAACACTGTATAGTATCGTCAAAATATACTTCTATTTTAATGCCTAAAGACCCACAGTTTGTCCAACATATAATCAATAACCTATCTTTCTTATTAATACTTTTGGATTTCCCATACCTTTTTCGGAACTTATAAACTTATTTTCATGTAAACAATAAAGCAGAAAATGGCATCAAAAAACCGCTTAGTATTTGACGGCACTAAGCGGTTTCATTATTAATTAGTTGTGAAAATATACTTTGTATACTTATAATACTCCTTACCTTTTTCCAAAGTAGATTCTCTTAAATCATCATATTCAATCGAATACGGTGGTAACTGCGTTTCTAAACATAGGCCTAAATAATTTTTAGATTCAATATCCCCAAAAAGATAACCTTCACCTAGTTGTTGACCTGTGTATAAAACGATATATGGATTATTAGTTATTATGCTCATTTGTCTACCACTTTCATCATCTTTCAAAACAACATCATATTCACTACTCTTTAATAATTTAAAAGGATGGTCATAGCCTTGACCAGCAATAATCACTTGTTCATCAGCAGAATGGATACCATCTGCTATTACTCGTTCAGATCGAAAGTCAAATACTGTTCCTTCTACATCTTCTAAACTACCAGTCGGCAATAACTCATCATTTAAAGACAAAAAGTGGCTGCTATTAATTTTCAAAATATGTTGTGAAATATCTCTTCTTAAATTGCCACTAAGATTAAAATAACTATGATTTGTCATATTCAATACTGTTTTTTGATCACATGCACCACGATATTCAACAATCAACTCATTAGTATTATTAAAGATATACTTCACTTTTGCCGCTAGAGCGCCAGGAAATCCGTTATCTCCATTAACACTAGTATATTCAAATTGTAATACTATTTCATCTTTAGACTCCATGATAGTAGTATTCCAAATGCTTTTGTCAAAACCATTTCTACCACCATGTAATTGATTTTCTCCTTCATTACATGGTAATTGAATGACTTTGCCATCGATTAAAATTTTCCCCTTTGCAACTCTTCCGGCATGTTGCCCAATAACTGCACCGATATAATGTGGATTGTTCTCGTATTCTTCAATCGTATCAAATCCTAATACGATATTCTCTAATCTTCCTTCTCGGTCTGGCACAATTAATTTCGTAATGATACATCCAAAGTTTGTACAAGAAAATTCTAGACCTTGATTATTTTGAATAATATATTCATAAATAATTTGGCCGTTTTTTTCACCTAAGTGTTTTGTGGTAAGTTTCATATGGTCCACTCCCTTTCTGAACACAACTATTTCACTGTTTGACCATCTTTTTTTCACTAAGAGATTTATAACATGCTTCAATAGTTTGCATATTATGGACTATAGCTTCTCCAGAATAGGACGGCTGTGTATCTTGTAAAATACATTGTGAAAAATGCTCAACTTCTAGCTTATAAATATCGCCTGGGATTTTTTCTGTGGTTATTTTCGAGCCCTGCATTAAAACAACCTCACCAATACCACCATTTCGATCCGGTCTAAATGCATATGGTACTGTAATTTTTCCTTTTGTACCTACAACTTCATACTCATTACGTTCAATCATTTCAAAACTACAATCGATTAATGCGGTTACATTATTATCCATTACCATATGCAAATACGCTGAAGTATCGACCTGTGTTGCTTCATCAATTTCTGCCTTTGCAGAAATTGATATGGGTTCGGCTTGTAAGATATACCGCGCTGCATGAATAGAATAACACCCTACATCATAAATACTGCCACCACCCATTTCAGCCTTCATCCGTATATCGCCATCACGATTTTCAAGATAAAATGAATGACTAGATTTGAAGAGCTTTACCTCGCCAATTGCACCTTCCGCAATAAGCTCTTTAACTCGTTCATGCTGTGGGTGAAACTGATACATAAATCCTTCCATGAAATGCACATTATTTTTACTACAGCTTTCAATCATATCAATAGTTTCTGCAGCAGTTATAGCAGCTGGCTTTTCACATAAAACATGCTTTCCATGCTGGGACGCCTTTTCAACCCATTCCTTATGCAAATGATTTGGTAGTGGTATATACACTGCATCTATTTCCGGATCTAGCAATAAGTCCTCATATGATTCATATGCCTTTTTTATTTTAAGCTCTTTGGCTGCTTGATGTACTTTTTCACCCCGACTCGCAATAGCTACTAATTCAGCATTTTCCGCACGGCATATCGCTGGAATCAATTCTGTTCTCGCAATATTAGCTGTACTTAATACTCCCCAACGTACTACTCCCATTCTAGTTACCTCCTTAAATACTCTTTATCTTCTAAATTTCTTTAAAGATTGATTTAATAAATTTGTTTGTTGATAGATTTGTTGATAGATTTTGAATAACTCTGTATAGATTACAACATTTCCTTCAATCGGTTCATAGGTATCCTTAACCTGCACAAAGACTTCCGCACATTCCTCTATCGTTTTAAACCATCCTGATCCAGTTGCTGCTAGCATAGCTGCTCCCACACCGGGTCCCTGTTCACTCACTAGGTTTTCAACCGTTACATTGAAAATATCTGCTTGCATTTGAAGCCATGTCTCATTTTTGGCACCGCCACCAATCGATACAAGCCTTGCAATCTTTTTACTTTGCAGCCTAAAGATTTCGATGGTTTCATTTAATGAAAAAGTGATACCTTCCATAATAGCCCTAGCAAATTCTTTTTTAGTATGTGCACTATCTATTCCAATAAAGCTACCTCTAATAGTCGCATCAGAATAGGGCGTTCTTTCACCAACTAAATATGGCGTAAAGAGTAAACCATTTGAACCAACCGGTATTTGCTCAATACCATCAAGAAAATCTTCAAAGCTTTCACCAGTACCTGCAAAGTTTTGCTTAAACCATTCAAGACTATGTCCAGCTGATAATGTAACACCCATTGAATAATATGCGTTCCTTACAGCGTGATTGAAATAATGAATCTTACCTTCGAATTCTAATGAACTATCTTTTTCATAAGATAAAACCACTCCTGATGTACCGATGCTGCACATCATCTTCCCTTCACTTAAAATTCCTGCTCCAATTGCTCCACATGCATTATCCGCGCCACCAGCAAATACTTTAGTATCTATAGATAAGCCTGTTTTATTGGCAACTTCTGCAGTAATTGTACCGACAAAATCTGAAGACTCTACTAAAGGAGGACAAATATTAATGTCTAAGTTCAAACTATCGCAAAGTTCCCTACTCCATTGTCTTGTCGTAACATCTAGTAATGATGTTCCTGCAGCGTCAGAAAATTCGCTACCAATTTCGCCTGTTAAACAGTACCGTAAATAATCTTTTGGTAGTAAGAAAACCTTTGTTTTTTCTAATATCTCTGGTTCATACTCTTTAACCCATAAGATTTTAGGAAGAGTAAATCCTTCAAGCACCGTATTTTTTGTGATTTTTAAAAGTGTATTTAATCCAACTTTATCTAAAATATAGTTACATTGTTCAGTTGTCCGAGTATCATTCCATAAAATTGCATGGCGTAAAGGGCAATTTTTTTCATCCAATAGAACTAAACCGTGCATTTGTCCTGAGAAACTAATACCCACAATGTCTTCAATGTTACCCTTAAACTGTAATACGAGCCGCTGTATTGCTTTTATTGTTTTAGCTTCCCACTCAGCTGGATTCTGTTCACTATATCCAGATGCCATTTGAATAAGCGGATACTCCTCTAGTGCTTCAGCTATTATTCGACCACCCTGATTCATTAATAACACTTTTACTGCACTCGTCCCCAAATCGATGCCAATTACGTATTTCATTATTAAACCTCTTTTCATAAGGCTGTTTTCTCAAAGATTGTTGCTATTAAAACCAAAAGACAGATTTAATCTACAAAATGTGTAGAATGAACTCTGTATTTTTGGTTTTTAATGTCCGTGAATCGAATATTTAACAAGAGCCTTCCGTTAGCATAACAAGGGATGATTTAATATAATTTATTATCATTTTCTAAAGTCGCTGCTAAAAATAAATATACAATGATAGATGTTGGACTTGTAAATAAAAATATTAACCTAACGATTGTAGAAGATATACCGAAAAATTCTGCAACTCCTCCACGAACGCCTTGTAATTACCTGTTTTTCGAAGATTTTTTAATTTTCGAATAATTATACCATATGAAATAAAGAAAAATATACTTCTGCTTATTAAAGTAAGCTGCGCCTTTAGTTTAAGAACAATAAACCACTGAATTCGCTTAAAAAGCATCTGATAATAGGTGATTACTGTCTTTTCTTAATGCTTCGACTGTGAAATAGTTAGATTTTTGACAAGCTGAAATAAGCATTTGCTCTATACGATTTTCAAATGCCAAGTTTTTATGTAACTCAAGCCAACGATGCCAATAGAGGTAATTATCCAAATAATACGTACCAACACCTTGAAATCGTTCCATCCATCACCTGAAAATGCATTATATTCAACCATAATCAGTATTTTTAAGAGAGCAACAATCTATACGAAAACAGCCTTTCATAAAAAGGGTATGCATCAAATCGCATACCCCTTAAACTTGGTTATTTTTCTGATAGAGCTGTTAATAAGTATTGGTTGATCGTCGCTTTGATTAATTCTGTTCTTCCTGAAGAGTTTTGAATGTCTCCTAATCCTAAAGCATATTCTTCTAATTTCTTAAAGTCTGTTTTACCATCTACAATTTCCTTACCTATACCCAAATCATAGCTGCTATAACGATTAGTAATCAGTTCCTCAATGACATTGTCGTCGATTAAATTCTGAGCAACTTTTAGACCGATAGCAAAACTATCCATGCCCGCAATATGTGCGTAAAATAAATCTTCTGGCTCAAATGAACCTCTTCTTACCTTGGCATCAAAGTTCAGTCCTCCCGCACCAAGCCCTCCATTTTGGAGAATTTCATACATCGCTAAAGTTGTTGCATACAAATCTGTAGGAAACTCATCTGTATCCCAACCTAATAATGGGTCTCCTTGGTTTGCATCTACTGATCCTAGCATGCCATTAATTCTTGCAACGCGTAACTCGTGTTCAAACGTATGACCAGCAAGTGTTGCATGATTTGCTTCAATATTAAATTTGAAATAACTTTGTAGATTATAGTTTTGCAAAAATGCTAAACCAGTAGCTACATCAAAGTCATATTGATGCTTCGTCGGTTCCTTTGGTTTTGGCTCGATTAAAAATTGGCCATCGAAACCAATTTCTTTTGCATAATCCACTGCTAAATGGAAGAAACGACCTAGATTATCCTGCTCCAACTTCATATTTGTATTAAGTAACGATTCGTATCCTTCACGTCCACCCCAAAACACATAGTTTTCAGCATTTAATTCTTTAGCCACTTCAAGTCCTTTTTTTACCTTGGCAGCCGAGTAAGCAAAAACATCTGCATTTACTGCCGTTGCTGCACCATGTACAAAACGGGGGTGTGAGAACATATTAGCAGTATTCCATAATAGCTTCACCTTGCTAGTAGACATATAATCCTTAATCATCGCTACAATCTCATCAAGATTTTCATTGGATTTTTTCAACGTGCTTCCCTCAGGTGCAACGTCAACATCATGAAAGCAAAAGTAGGGGACATTCAGTTTTTCAAAAAATTCAAATGCTGCCTCTACTCTTGCTTTTGCTAAGTCCATACCACTTAAATGATTCCAAGATCGAATCATATTGCCTCTTCCAAATGGATCACTACCATCCATCGTAAATGTATGCCAATAAGCTACTGCAAAACGTAATGTTTCCTCCATCGTTTTACCACCGACGATTTCCTCTGGCGCATAATATTTAAATGCTAGTGGATTTTTTGAATGTGCTCCTTCAAATGAAATTTTATCTATATTTGCAAAATAGCTCATACGCAACTCCTCCTTATAAATCTATATTGATTATTGTTTTTTACTAGAAATATCAATCCATACTGCAAGAATCAATATCAAACCTTTAACGATATATTGCCAATACGCACCGATATTCATCATACTCATACCATTATCAATACTCGCCATTATAAGTGCGCCTATTAATGATCCGATAATTTTTCCTTTACCGCCTACTAAACTCGTTCCTCCAATAACACAAGCTGCAATGGCATCTAACTCATAACTATTACCAGCACTTACAGTTGCAGCATTTAGACGACTTGTCAGTAAGACACCCGCAATTCCGCACAACGCACCCATAAGAGTAAATACCCATAAAGTATTACGTTTTATATTAATGCCTGAAAGTGCTGCAGCTTCTTGATTTCCACCAATTGCATATACATACCTACCAAAGGATGTTTTATTAGAAACAAAAGTAAAAATGCCAGCAATCACAATTACAATTAAAATCGGTATCGGGATACCATAATAACGATTAAGCATAAATGTTATTAATATAATAAAGAAAGAATATAAAGATGCTTTACCATAATCGACAGTTGACGATAATACCAACAAACCCATACTTTTCCTTTTTGATCTGTTTTTAATCGTTCCACCAAATAACAATAAAATACTGCCAATAGCTAAAATATATCCAAGTGCATACGGCAAATAACTATTCCCGATAACCTTAAAACTGCCATTCATCGAGGATATTGTCTGTCCATCGCTTAACCCGATTAGTACACCACGGAAAATCAACATTCCTCCTAGCGTCACTATAAATGCCGGCACATCACGATAAGCAACCCACCAACCTTGCCACACTCCAATTAATGCACCTATTACAATAGCTGAGAGAATAACTGCAAATGTATTCCAGCCATACCAAACTTGTAAAATAGCTGCAATACCACCCGTTAAACCAACTATTGATCCAACAGATAAATCGATATGACTCGCTACAATTACTAATGTCATACCTACCGCCAGTACAGCAATTACGGACATTTGTGAAAATAAATTCGATATATTTCTAGATGAGAGAAACTCACCATCTGTAAAAAGGCTAAAAATAATTGCAATTAAAACCAAAGCTAGTATCAATGTGTACGATTGAAGATCTAGCTTAAAATCAAGTTTTTTCGTGGACTGAACATTCTTCTCGTTCATTGATAATTGCTCGTTCATCCTGCTTCCCTCCAGTTGCACACATCATTATTTTTTCCTGTGTCGCCTCTTCACGCAAAAATTCGCCAGTAATTTGCCCTTCACACATCACAAGTATGCGATCTGACATCCCCATCACTTCTGGTAATTCTGAAGAAATAATAATAATGCCTACACCTTGTTGTGCGAGTTCATTTATTATTTTATAAATTTCATATTTTGCACCAACATCAATACCCCTAGTTGGTTCATCTAAGATTAAGATTTTGGGATTATTCATTAACCATTTACTTAATACTACTTTTTGCTGATTACCCCCGCTTAACTGACTAACCTGAACCTCTAGGTTGGGCGCCTTCAATTTCATCTTTTTTGTAATGGCTTCTGCACTTTGAATTTCTAATGCTCGATCAATAACTCTTAATTTCATTACTTTATTTAGAGCTGCTAACGTCGTATTTTTGGTAATGTCCATGCCTAAAATTAAACCGTATCTTTTACGGTCTTCAGAAACATAAGCCATACCATTTTTAATAGCGTCTGCAGGTGTTTTTATATTCATCACTTTAGAGTCTATTAATACGTTCCCAGTTTTTTTGCCTTTCATTCCTCCGAATAGGCCAATAAATAATTCCGAACGACCTGCACCCATCAAACCGGAGAAACCTAAGATTTCTCCCTTTCTTAAAGAAAAGCTTACTTGATTAATGACTTTCTTATTTGAATCATTTACCCAACAATAATTTTCAACTTCTAAAATACACTCACTTTTCACTTCACGTTTTTCATAAGGAAATAATTCTTTTAACTCTCTACCTACCATTTTTGTAATAATTTTTTCTTCAGTGATTTCTTCTATTGGATTAGTACTAACTGTTTGACCATCTCGTAAAATAGTTACTGAGTCAGCTAATGCCATAACTTCCGTCAATTTATGAGAAATATAGATGCAAGTAACTTGCTGCTCACGCAGTTCATTTAATAGTTTCATCAATATTTCAACATCACTTTCAGTTAGGGCTGCTGTTGGTTCATCTAAAATAAGTATGTCTGCATTTTTTGTTAATGCCTTGGCAATTTCCACCAATTGCTGTTTACCTACTGATAAATTATTCACTTTCGTCTGTGGATCTATATTTAGCCCGATACGCGCTAATATTTTTTGAGACTCAATATAAATTTTATTCCAATTAATAAACGGTTTTCTCATCAATTCATTGCTTAGAAAGAGATTTTCTGCTACTGTCATTTCACCAACTAGTGCTAGTTCTTGATATATAATTTCTATTCCCGCTTCTTGAGATTCCTTAATAGATTTAAAGTTACACTCTTTGCCATTTATAAAAATCTGACCTTCATAACTACCATGTGGATAAACACCACTCAGAATTTTCATCAAGGTCGATTTCCCAGCACCATTTTCACCGCATAAAGCATGGATTTCGCCTTTTTTCACAGAAAAGGTAACATTATTCAGAGCACGAACGCCGGGGAATTCTTTTGTTATATGCTTCATTTGAAGAGTAAAATTCTCCATAAACTAAACACCACCTATAAATGAGGGTTTTTAAGAAAATGAGAGGGATAATCCCCCTCATTTCGCATCATCTTATTTCTTTGGACGATCCGCCTCAGGAACATTTTTGTAAACTTCTTCGTATTTGTGGAAGCCATCTTTGATGATTGTATCTACAATGTTTTCTTTTGTTACTCGAATTGGTTCTAGTTTGATAAATGGTACATCCAATTTACCGTTATTAACGGTCGAATCAGATGCTACATCTTCTTTTTTACCTAACTGCACTGCAACTTCTGCACTTTTTGTTGCGATTTGTTTAATCGGTTTGTATACAGTCATTGTTTGCAGCCCTTCAGCAATACGTTGAATCGCTGCTAAATCTGCATCTTGCCCAGAAATAACAACTTTACCTGCTAAACCTTGTGAATCTAACGCTTGAATTGCTCCACCCGCTGTATTGTCATTTGAGGCAACTACAGCATCGATATCATTTTTATTCGCAGTTAAGGCATTCTCCATAATTTTCAAGGCTTCATTTGCATCCCAATCTTTAGCCCATTGATCCCCGACAATTTTAATATCCCCTTTATCTACTAGGGGTTTAATAATATTCATTTGTCCTTCACGGAACATTTTAGCGTTATTATCCGTTGGCGAACCGCCCATTAAGAAATACTTCCCTTTAGATACCTTCTCAACTAACGCTTCTGCCTGCATCTCGCCAACTTTTATATTATCAAATGATACATATGCATCAATTTCGCTGTTATTAATCAATCGATCATATGCAAGTACAGGAATTCCTTCTGCTTTTGCTTGATCAACTACTGTTGAAAGTGAATCAGAATTAATTGCAATAATAACTAGAACATCAATATTCTGTGACAACATATTTTGAATTTGTGATAGTTGTTTTGCCTCATCACCATTTGCAGATTGTACCAGAACCTCTGCTCCTAACTCCTCTGCCTTTTCAACAAAGAAATCGCGATCATGCTGCCAACGCTCCAATGTTAAATCTGAAACCGAAAGACCAATTTTCATACTTTCTGAGCTTTCCTTGTTATTCCCTTTATCCCCATTGTTATCGCTTTCATTTTTTGCAGCTTCACCACAAGCAGAAAGAACAATCATTACTAAAAATAAGCTACAAAAAAACAGTAATCCTCTGAACTTCTTCATACATTATCCCCCTTTTTAGTTATCTGAATATTCTAAATGCAATGTTATCTTAACACAAGGGAATTAGTTTGTCTATTCAACAAACAAAGTTTTTGTTATATAATGGATTTATAAAGAGGAGGGAGTTAAGATAAACATTAATACTTGGAATCAACAAATAGTGAAACAAAAAAATAAACAGTTAGTACTAAACTTAGTTAGATTTTCAACATCAATTTCTCGAGCAGATATTGCCCAATCTTCCGGTTTAAACAAAGCAACCGTTTCATCATTGATGGCCGAACTAATTGACGATGAGTTTATAATCGAGACAGGTCCTGGTGAATCAAGTGGCGGTAGACGCCCCGTTATGTTAACTTTCAATAAATATGCTGGGTATTCCATTGGTGTGGATATAGGTGTTAACTATATTTTAGGAGTAGTAACTGATTTATTAGGAAATATTGTTCAAGAAGAAAAGCTTAGTATCGAATCACTTCCCTTTGAACAACATATTGATCTCATAAAAAGCATTATTTATAAGCTAATACAAAACACTCCAAATAGTCGTTACGGAATTATCGGTATTGGTATTGGCGTTCCAGGAATTGTAGACAAGAAAGGTACTGTATTAATTGCTCCTAACTTGCAGTGGCATAATATGAACCTATTAGCCATTTTCGAAAAGGAATTTAACTATCCTATTTTCATTGAAAATGAAGCTAACGCTGGTGCTTACGGAGAAAAAAGATTCGGTGCAGGAATAGAAAATGATAATCTAGTATATGTAAGTTTAGGTATTGGAATTGGTGTTGGAATTATTTTAGAAAGTAAATTATTTGAAGGTCATAAAGGGTTCGCAGGTGAAAATGGACATATGATTATTTCATTAGACGGCGAAAAGTGTATGTGTGGTAATAAGGGTTGCTGGGAAGCATACGCTTCTGAATATGCGCTATTAAAGCAAGCTAAAGAGAAGAAATTTTCCCAACAGCCCACATTAGAACTTCTAATTCAGCTTGCTGAAAAACATGATTCAGCTGCATTAGAATTATTCAATCAAATCGGGAAATATATCGGAATAGGTATTTCAAATCTAGTCAAAACAATTAATCCGAAGGTGCTTATTATTGGAAATAGACTTGCTACTGCTAAAGAGTTCATAGAGCAACCAATCCAAGAAACCGTTTCTAAACATAATATGTGGTTCAATGATTCTCTAGTACAAATCGTCTTTTCTGACTTAGCAACCTATTCAACCTCCTTAGGTGTTTCGGCCTTTGCTATAGATAACTTTTTAAATATCCAGTCTAACATTAGTGAAGTTTAATTCTCTATATATAAAAGGATGCCTTCTCAAGGCATCCTTTTTCATGAATCACTTTCTCCAACAACCGTTCAAAATCTTTTTTCGCCTTCCTCAGTGTTAAATCGATTAGCTTCACTTGATATTCATTTAACTCATTTTCACTCAAAGTTGATTCATAGGCTTCTGGGTCCCCCAAAAAACTTCTTGAACTAGGATTTGATCGAATTGGGTATTTTTAATGCCTTTTTTTATTGTGACACTGTCTGTTTTTGTCCAGTCTTATGGTACTGGCTACCCCTTGTCAGGCGCCTACGCTCAATTTTTACAGTTATTCATATGTTCAATCTATATAGGAGATTTATTAAAATATCCTCCTAATTATGTTGCTCGAATGATTACTATAAAAAGAAAAACAGCCTACTTCAATTAAGAAATAGACTGATTTATATCGGCAAGCGTTACGTTTATAAAATTGTATGGTTGATTCTATTTCCTTGTCCCCTGTTATCATTTCCATAGCAAATTCACTTAACTAGTAAAGCCCCTTCGTCCTTATATCCCAACGCCTATTTATGTATAAAAATTCGATTGTTTTATATAAATATTAGCCAAGCTATCCTCTTATTTTACCTTAGTAATACCATAGAAAATTAGTTCTTTAATAGAGCGAATCCATTCTTCCTGTGCAAATCCCTCACGATTTGGCGTTGCTATACTTTGAAGCATAAATCCAAGTATTAAATCGCTAGGTATTTCTTTATTTAGAATATTTTCTTTTTTACCTTGTTCAATCAGCTCTTGTATGATATTTCGCATCTCTAATTGCAATTGCATCAGAGTTTTCTTTTTCAGTATCACCAATTCAGACTCATTATCTTGAATTTGATTTCCAATTTCGAAAAATTGCTGTAAACTTTTATATTTGTATATTTTTGTGAGTAATTCATCTAACCGCCCTAGTAAAGGTATCTGTTGATCAATCGACTTTAATTCAACATGCACCTTCTGCAAAGCCGATACCATATAATTACTAATAAGTTCTTCTTTGTTCATATATTGTTTATAAATTGCTGCCCTCGAAACTTGCAAAGTCTCTGCTAGTAAGCTAAACGTAAAACCCTCATATCCATACCTCAATAAAAGTAAATGCGTTGTTGTAAATAGTTCATCATGTGTAAATTTTCTCTCTCTCGCCATTTTATTCACCTCTATTTATAAAATATTCCCCTAACATAAGTACATATACACCATATTATACCATTAGTTACCAATATCAGCGTTGGAATAGTGAATATTACGTTAATAGATTAAATCCATATTCTCTACTACTCAAAAATCTCCATAGGACATTAACATTTGGACATGTAATACATCTCGTAAAATTAGAAAATTTTACTTAGCTCGCTCGGTATTGGCATTTTGAGAATTATTTCATATAAAATATAGGTTCTTATTTGCATTGGCATTTCGGAATGGTATACGATTTCTTAAAAGGCATAGCTTTCTAGTATGCTAATGTTTTAAAAAAAGGAGAGATTGTTTATGTTCGTAGTAACTAACCGTATTAAAACGAAAAAAGGCTTTGCTGAAAAAATGGCTCCTAATTTCACACGCCCAGGTGCACTTCAATCATTTGAAGGTTTTGTCAAAGTTGAAGTAGCTGTATGCAAAGATTTTGAAGAATACGATGAAATGAGCGTTAATATGTACTGGGAAACACTTGATGGCTTCAAAACATGGCGCGAAAGTGATGCCTTCAAAGCATCTCACAAACGTCCAGAAGCAAAACAAGGTGAAGCTCCAAAAGAATCTCCAATGCTTGGTAGTCAAATCGTTATAGCTGAAATTGTTTCACGCATTGAAGCATCACAAGCTTAAACTTTTATTCAATAAGAAAGGCTCTACGCTGGAGTTGTAATTCTCCAGCTAGAGCCTTTTTAATTTTATACTATTAATCTAATGATCCGTAACTTACGATACGTGGTTCCCAGTAACTACCTTTTGCAACACTTTGGTATTGTACTTTGTTCCCTGCTGCATGTAATACTTTGTTGTTTCCTGCATATAAACCAACATGTGTAATCGTGCTACCTCCTGGTGTTGCAGTGAAGAAGATTAAATCGCCTACTTCTGGACTACTTACTTTTTTAGTAACAGCACGTTGAGAGCGACTATTATGTGGTAATGTTCCGTATCCAGCTTTTTTATATGCATAAGCTGTAAAACCTGAGCAATCAAAACCTGATGGCGACATGCCACCCCATACATAAGGAACGCCTAAATATTGACTACCTACACTTATAACTTTGTTACGAAGTGCTGAGTTTGAGCTAGAAACTGTTGATGTTTTTTTGTATTTTTTTAGGTATGAGCTTGATACCCAACCTGTCTTACTATTGTGTTTGACTTTATACCATGTTGTTCCGCTTACTGTCTTTTTATATGAAGCTGTCACGACAGCTCCTTTTTTTAGCGTTGTTATTTTCCCACTTTTTAGTGATGCACTTTTACGCATATTTAATATTGATTTCGTTTTATATTTACCACTAATTTTTGTTGCTTTCGCAGTAGATGTTGTTGATTTTTTATATTTTTTTAAGTATGAACCAGATACCCAACCAGTTTTTCCACCGTGATTTACTTTGTACCATGTTGTACCACTTACTTTCTTTTTATATGTAGCTGTTACGACTGCACCTTTTTTTAGTGTAGTAATTTTCTTGCTGCTTGTAGATGGACCTTTACGCATATTCAATGCTGCTGTTGTTTTATATTTACCTGAGATTTTAGTTGCTTTTGAACTTGAAACCATCGTTATTTTGTTAGCAGAATCTTGTAAAACATTCGTTGCATTCGTTTGTGTAGGTTGTTGAGGTTGATTATTTACTAATGCTCCAAGTCCAAGTGTTAACGTCAAAGTAGTTGCTGTAATAGCTTTAAATACTGTTTGCTTGTTCATATGAATAATGTTCCTCCAATTTTTTCTTTTATAGTAGATAATAATATTTCGATGTTTATAGGTGTATATATCTTTTTTTTATTAATTCCACTATTAATACTAAGGAAAGTCAGTTGGAGAAACAACAGCATTTCATTTACAATGTCATTACACTTTATTACAAATAACTCAAAATCCTTATACTATATCCAATTTTTAATACAACAGAAATATAAAAGGATTAATTTCCCATTCAATACTAACTTTCATCATTACATTATTTAATTGAGAAATTTTCACTGAAAATAGTAACTACTTATTAAAACCATGAATATTAAATGCAAAAAAACTCCCTTATGCTTTAAAAGCTAAGGGAGTTTTTTTATTTAGTGATAGAACTTGCAGGATTTCTTACATTTTCTACAATTTTGTTTTTTAGATGCCGTTCTGTATTTTTTACTGTAATCATATTTCCCCTACTTTATTAAAGCGTTTAATAGAAAACGGTTTAATATCTAAATCTGTAGATCCTTTTGTAATCAAGTCGCTTAGTACTTCTCCAACAGCGCTAGCAAACTTAAACCCATGTCCTGAGAAACCCGCTGCGATGGCGATGTTATTGTATTTTGGATGGACATCTATGATGAAATCTTCATCTGGCGTCATTGTGTACATACATGTTTTGCCCAATTTCAACTCATGCTCACGTGGCATAAA
This sequence comes from Viridibacillus sp. KH_047, assembly GCF_057838945.1. NCBI lineage: Bacteria > Bacillati > Bacillota > Bacilli > Caryophanales > Caryophanaceae > Viridibacillus > Viridibacillus sp. KH_047. The sequence continues at coordinate 3,967,917 of NZ_CM174479.1, forward strand.
TTCATCTAGGAATCCATTTAGATTTTCTACATCACCTGCAACATCACCAAATGCAAGTTTGACTTCATCTGGATTAATAGTATCCCCTCCATCATGCCGTCCTACTTTTAATCCTGCGCCATCAATACTTGGGAAACCGTAGTATATACTTTCCGCAAACTCGAATGTGAAAGCTGGAAAATCGTTTTGATTATAGTATTTTTCGTCTACATCGTACCAAGCGAATGTTTTGCGAATTGGGTTTAGTGGAAGTTCTAAATCCAATTGTTTTAGTATTTCTCCTGCCCAAGCACCCGCAGAAATAATTACGGAGTCTGCTGTAAATGTTGCACCATCTTCTGTATAAATCGTAACTTTTCCTGACTGTGGATGGACTTTAGTAACACGGCTATTTGTACGAATAGTTGCTCCTGCATTTATGGCTAACTCTCTATAAGCTTCAACGCATGATTCTACTCTTAACACGCCTGAAGTAGGTTCGAAACAACCTAGGAAGTTTTCTGGTAACTGCATACCTTCCCATTTTTCGTTCACCTCGGATGCCGTCATAACCTCTAATGGTAGATTAAATTTCTCAGCACTCTTAATCACATTTTTGATGAATGGAATATTTTTATCCCCAACATTTATGACACCCGTTTGAAGGAAAATTTCCTTACCTGTTTGTTGTGCAAGTTCTTGCCATAAATCACGTGCACGTAATGCGAGTGGAACATACTCTACGCCTTCACCATATGCATAACGAATTATGCGTGTCTCACCATGGTGACTCCCTTTATCATGTGGCGGATTAAAGGCATCTAATAGTAAAGTCTTTTTCCCGCTTTGTGAAAGGAAATAGCCTGCAGCCATTCCCATTGAACCTGCCCCTATAACTATCACATCATAATGCATATTCATTACCCCCTTGATACTTATTATTAATATATTACTATGAATTTTTAGAATATTGGGGAGTGATATGGAATATTGCTGAAATGTACATGACTGATGTTCAACTTCTTAACTTGCAAGTGATACCTTTAAATAGTCCCATTTTATATATTTCACTATTTTATTATTGAATCAACCTTAAACTTCCCCATTAGTTTCGCATTTTATGGCGAAAAATGCGATAATGAGGAAAACGAATATTAAGGATGACATGATGACAAAAATGATAACACTTAGAGTGGATCAAAGCTTTCTTGCAGATTTAAAAAGAGGCTATCCATTAATTTTAAAAGAGGCTGTAGTTAATACAGATATGCTACGTGAAGAAGGCGAACTTATCCGCCTTGTGGACCGCGCTAATCGCTATTTAGCAACTGGATATTATGGTAATCAAAATAAAGGAATTGGTTGGGTCCTTACGACAAAAGAACATGAAGAGATTGATGGGGCATTTTTCAAAACTAAATTGAAAACTGCACTAGATCACCGTGCTGACTTTTTCGAAGATAGCCAAACAACGGCATTCCGTGTCTTTAACGGAGAAGGAGACGGCATTGGCGGTCTAACAATCGACTATTTTGATGGTTATTATATGGTTAGTTGGTATAGTGATGGAATATATAGCTTCAAACAATATATCTATGACGCACTTGCTGAATTAGTTGAATTCAAAGCTATTTATGAGAAAAAACGTTTTGATACGAAGGGCCAATATATCGAGCAAGATGATTTCGTAATGGGTGAACCTGGAGATTTCCCTATCATTATTAAAGAAAATGGTATGAATTTTGCTGTGAACCTAAATGATGGTGCAATGACCGGAATTTTCCTTGATCAACGCGATGTACGTCGTACAATCCGTGACTATTATGCAGAAGATACGAATATGCTGAATACTTTCTCTTACACTGGTGCATTTTCAGTTGCTGCTGCTCTTGGTGGCGCAAAAGAAACAACGAGTGTTGACCTTGCAAAACGTAGCTTAGCGAAAACGATTGAACAATTTAGTGTCAATGGTATCGATTATGAAGCGCAAAATATTAAAGTAATGGATGTATTTGATTACTTCAAATATGCCGTTCGTCACAACATGAAATATGATTTAGTTGTACTTGATCCTCCTAGCTTTGCACGTTCGAAAAAAATGACATTTAGTACTGCAAAAGACTATCCGAAATTGCTAATGGACGCAATTGCTATTACGGAGAAAAATGGTATTATTGTTGCTTCTACAAACAATGCAAGCTTCGGTATGAAAAAGTTCAAGACATTCATTGATAAGGCATTTAAAGATTCAAACACTCGCTACAAAATTGTTGAACAATCTTCTCTACCAAAGGATTTCCGCGCAAACCGCGACTTCCCTGAGTTCAACTATTTAAAAGTTGTGTTTATTAAAAAGCTGAATAAATAATAGTTTAAACCGCGACCAGAAATGGTTGCGGTTTTTATATTTTAGGCTAATCACTCATACTCCAAATCTCCGGTTATAATTAAATACATATTAACATAACAAAAAAAAGAGGCCGCAACTGCGCCTCTTTCTCTAGATTACTTCACTTTAAACTGTTTGATTACGGCCATCATTTTCTCAGCATTTTCAGCTAAATAATGACTGACTTTACTTAACTCATCAATGATTTCAACTTGTTGATCTGATGCACTTGCCACTCTTGTAGCACGATCTGCGTTATTTAATACAATATCGCTCATTTGCTCTGTCGAAGCGAGAACTTCCTCAGAACTTGCAGACATTTGTTCAACTACAGCCGAATCCTCTTGAATTTCTTCGTTTACATGCTGTACAGATTCTAAAATAGCTTTCAATTTTGTACCAATTGAACTGACGGCTAAACTACCTACCTTCACTTCATGAGAACTATCATTCATTTCTTTGATAACATTTCCAGCAATATTACTAAAGTTTTTAAGATGTTCACGAATATCTTCAGCTGAATTACGTGACATTTCTGCAAGCTTACGTACCTCATCTGCAACAACTGCGAAGCCTTTACCTGATTCTCCAGCTCTCGCCGCCTCTATTGCAGCATTCAATGCTAATAAATTCGTTTGGTCCGCTATACTTGTAATGACCGCAACCATCTCTTCAATTGAACGGAACTTATCTCCCATTTCTGTCACATGCACTGCCGTCATTAATACCGATTGTTCAACATTTTGTATTTGTTCTACGACCTCGTGTGATTCCTTCACACTTGATTCAACTAAAGAGGTCATGTCAATTGATGCCTCTGAAATATTTGAAGTGGAATCAGCCATTTTTTGAATACCAACAGCCATTTCCTCCATTGCATTCATGATCTCACCATTGTTCACTCTTTGTTGTTCACTACCTGATGCAATTTGCAAAATGCTATCGGAAATTTCATTATTCGAAGTATGTACCATTTTTGTAGTTAAACTAATTTGATCAATTACCTTTTTCAAATCTTGAGAAGTATTTAGTACCTCTGTGAAAGTACCTTTTAGCTTTGTCAAAGACTCTGAAAATGCTACTTCGAAACGAGTAATTTCATTGTTTCCTTTAAATTTTACTGACTCTAGTTTTTTCTCAGCACCTACAATATCACCATCAGCAAATTGTACTGCCGCTTCTTGTAAGACAGTTAAAGGGTGAAGCGTACTGTTTGTATAACGACGAATAATGTATATTAAAACCGCCCCGATTAGTAAAATGACACCTATAGCAACTGGTAACGTCTGCTTCAAAACTTCCGATTTTACTGCTTTTACATCATCAGCTGCAATATCAACTCCAATAAGTGCAATTGTCTCGCCCTCTGCATTCTTCATAGGGACAACTGCTGACAGTAAATCTCCGAAACCTTCAAAGTATTCAATACCCGAATGGTAATAACCATCCTTATTAATTGTATTCATTATTTTGGAGTCGATGTCCGACACATCTGTACCAATTACAGAAGCTTCTTCTACATCTTTAGGTGCACCATCAACTAGAATTTTTGCAGTATCACCTTTTTCTACCACTGTCATCGTATACAAATAAGTTACACCGTTTTTTACTCCAATATCCGCCAACTCTTCACGTAACGACCAATATAAATTAGATTCCTCTTGATTATTCACAAACTGTTGAAATTCATCTACATCCAATTGTGCAGCAACATTTTCCCCGATACGGACAGCTTGACTCCCCATTGTCTTGTCCACTGACTTCGTTGTATTTGAATATAAAGCATACGAAAAAGCCGCAATTACAAGTACTATCACAATTACAACAAATAGAAAAACCTTATTGCTTAATTTTGTCATGCCTTTCATTCCACACTCTCCTCCCCAAGATTCCTATAACTAATTTATAATTTATGCATTTCAAATTACACCTACACATTATCCATAATATACTATTTTGAATGATTAAACGGATTTGGACAATATACATTTTGTACAAATATGATAAACTATTTTGAGAATTTGAACTTTGAGCAAAAAGCAAAAAAAAGAAATATCTGCCCTAAATTAAGAGCTGATATTTCTTTTAAGAATAGTTGATTCACCGTTTTCTAACTTTTTCATGTAACGTTTTAATTACTGTTCTCGTTTTATCCAAATACTTTATTGTCTCTTCATATGTACTAGTTGCTACGCACATAAATAGTATATCTAACACATGTAGCTGTGCTAGTCGCGAAGAAGTAGCACCACTTCTAAAAGTAGCTTCTACTTTAGGTGAAGTATATAAACAAATATCCGCCAAACTAGCAATGAGTGAATTTCCATATCTTGCAAGACTTATCGTTGTAGCATCTACGCCATTTGCTATCTCTAATACTTTAGCTACCTCATGCGTTTCACCTGAAAAGGAAATACCAACAACTACATCTCCCTCTTCTGCGTTGGCAATGGCGGTGGCACCTAAATGCGTATCCGTGAAATACATACAGTATTTATTAATGCGTACAAATTTTTGATAAGCATCCATTGCAGCTATTGCAGATGCACCAACACCAAAAAAGAAGATTCTCTTAGCATTTAATATTACATCCACAGCAAGCATAAGTTCTTTTTGATCGATTAAATCTGCCGTCTCACGTAAAATTTGCATACTATAATTTGTAATCTTATCAATTGTTAACTCTAATGGCTCATTCGGTTCGATATCACGTACATCTATCTTTTCGCTTTGTAAATCTCCAGCTATTCTAAGCTTCAATTCTTGTATGCCACTTAGACTCAATGATTTACAAAGGCGAATAACAGCCGCACTGCTTGTATGGCTTTGTTTGCCAATGTCGATTGCCGTCATTTTAATTGCCTCAGCAGGGTGTTTTAAAATATATTGAGCAATTTTCCGTTCAGAAGGTGGCAAGCTAGCTTCCATTTCAGCAAGTATAAGCAATCCGGAATTCATCTTTTCTATACTATTAACCCCCTGCTTCATTGTTTAATATTGAAGAAAGATTACTAAATTCTCTTCCTTAACTAGATATTTTTTAGTTGTATTGCTGCACGAACTTGGCCTTTTGAATTTGCTAAAAGTTGTTTTGACTCATCCAAAGTTGACTGTGTTAAAAGCATCTCCCACTTGTTCCTGCACCTACATAGAATAATCGTCCCCCTTCTTCAAGAGAATGATATACAACCTGAATCGTTTTTTCTATTTTTGGTAGAACCTTTTCAATAGCTAGTGGTATTTTGAGGTCATCCTGATTCATTAACTTTATAATTTCAGCTACAGACATTAAATCTAAATTGGTTGTTTCCCTATGATGCGCTTCTGTTTTCAGTTTTGGCTCTCGCTCCATAGATTTTCAATTCCTCCTAATCTTATTTTCAAGATCAACTTTCATCCATGTCTGTAACAGATCGACTTTCATTTTCTTTGTGATTGGAATGGACATATCAAGAAGTGCTAAAGTAAATGCACCCACTACTGGTGAAACGGATGGTTTAATCAATTCGTTGTCACCTGAGACTAGGCTTAAAGACTGCTCAAATTGACTTAGGAAATACTCATTTTCAAATAAGCCACCACACACAACAATTGGTAATGACTTAGCACTTTTCTCTCTTGAGTATATAACTCCCAAAAGGTGCACTAATTGAGCCACAGCATCAATTACAATTCGACACGCTACATCGTTACCTCGCTCTGCTAATTTCAAAACAATCATCGCAATGGATGATATGATCAAACGTGGTTGCTCCTGTTCATAAACTTTCGTGATAATGTCTACGGTATTATTTAGTTGGAGGTATTTGAGAACCTCTTCCGTAAATTCATCAAGCTCCTCTTGTAAATCGTAGAGTTGCGAGATATGACTTAATGCTTGTGTTCCAATATAATAACCACTACCTTCATCGCCAAATAAATAGCCCCATCCCCCTGCTCGACGAATTTCGCGCCCATTCTCTTGTACTAAATAAGCAAGAGAACCCGTACCCGCTATTAAAACCAATCCATCCAATTTAAATGTGCCACTTACCAAGGCAGCTACTGCATCATTGGTAACTCGAATTTCACAACGATATGGTTGGAAATATTCTTGTATCCATTCATTCCAGCAGACTAAATCTTCCTCACGATCACCACCGGCTGCACATACAAATACAGCCTTAACCTCCGCTTTTTGAACAGCGGACTTTACTAACAACTTATCTAATAGAAGGTTTATTTGGATTTTAACTTTTTCTTTTGGAGTAGCTTTTATATTCGAGCCTTCACCAGTTACAAGAGCTAGAATCTCACCATCGCTATTGCCAATTACCGCTTGAGTTTTAGTACCGCCACCATCTATTCCAATAAAATAACGTTTATTTAACTGCACCTGCCGTCAGTCCTTCCATAAACTGCTTTGAAGCGATGAAAAATAGTAAAATCATTGGTAATGAAGCCAAAGTTAAGTTAAGCCTGCAAATAGCGAACCCCAATCTGCTGAATGTTCACCAAATAATGACATCATTCCTACAGGGATCGTCATTTTTGCCTTTTCCGTAATAAAAATTAATGGGAAGAAAAAATCATTCCATGCAGATATAAAATTAATAATAACTACAGTCCCTAACGCAGGTCGCATAATTGGCAAGAGCACATGCCAGAGTATGCGTATATTTCCTGCACCATACATTCGAGCAGCGTCCTCCAATTCAACAGGCATTGTGCGGAAAAAACCTGTCAAAATAAGCATCGTTAACGGAATCCTCGTTGCAACATTCATAAAAATTAATGACCAAAGTGAATTAATTAATCCTAAATCTCTCATCAAAATAAATAATAATCGGTATCATCATTCCTAATAAGAAAATAAAGAAAATGGCATTAGTCCACGAAAATTTAAAACGTGCAATATAAAAGGCGGAACCACCTATTCAATACCTTCATGTCTGTTCCTCCACTCCAAAATTAGTTAAGCAATTCCTCATAAACCAGGTCGTGAATCTGTCTTCTGATTTCTCGAATTGAGTTATTTCTTCCAAAATGCACGGCATTTGTTAATAATACGATAGAAGATTTTTTTACAGGATCCATGCAAATACTAGTTCCTGTAAATCCTGTATGTCCAAAAGCTCCTACGCTAACCCTCTTTCCAAAGGATACTGATGGTTCTTCACCAGTCAGCACTTCAAACCCAAGACCCCTTCCTAAAAACGTATTCTTATATGCTAACTCCATCCAATTGAATGGAATAACCGACTGTTGTCGAATACCTAACCAATACTCTGAAAACAAAAGTAAATCCTTTGCACTTGAAAATAAGCCCGCACTACCAGATACACCGCCTAGTAAATGCGCCTTCTCATCATGTACATCTCCTTGGACATATTGCCCTCTAACTAGTTCAGTAGAAGCCACTTTATATTTTTGGCTATCCTGCAATAAAAATTGTGTATTATGCATATTCCACGGATAAAAAAAATGTCGTTTCACAAATTGATTTAACATTTCCCCTGTCACTTTTTCTACTATTTTGCCTAATAAAATCATCCCTAGATCGCTATAAGCGACAAATCGACCTGGATTATAGACTAAATTACATGCTAATATTTCACTCATTATATCCCTGTTATGATGTCTCTCTACTTTTGGTAATAACCCTGCTGGCAATCCTGAACTATGCTGTACCAAATGTCGAATCGTCACCTTTGGAAAACGAAATGCTGGTATAATTTCCGACACACTTCTATCAAGTTGAAGTTCATTTCTGCTTAGTAAATATAAGATAGCAGGTAATGTAGCAACGACCTTTGTTAAAGAAGCCAAATCAAAAAGGGTATTCTCTGTGATTGCATGCAATTGCAAATCCTTTCCTATGAAATGCCCGTAGCTCTTGGTTATTAAATGCTTCGAATCCTGTTGCACACTAATAACTGCGCCCGGAAGCAATTTTTGTTGAATTATTTGTTTGATATACTCATCTATCATGACAACACCCTTGTAATTTTTTTAGATTTTCCGTGTTATTACGATATGAAATTAAATAACAAAAAATAATCGGATTTCTGATTTTTTTTTACAAACCCTATACAAATAGAAAAAGAGCTATCCGTCATAATAGCGGATAACTCTTTTTCTATTTGTTCTATTGAATACATCAGTCAATCTTTACAAAAAAATTGCACTTGATTATAATGTCAATTCTTGCAACGCCTTTTTCAATGCCTGAACCTCTTCTAAACTTAATGTTACGCCTTTACCCATCTTCGTATGATCCTCAGACCAATCTCGTAGATCATACTTAGGTGCACGATCATTCCAACTGATTAAATTTAATTCTTTCTGCCAACCTTTAGCACCCTCAGAAAGTACCGCAATGTTTTCTACGATTTCGTATTTTAGCTCTGCCATTTACTCTAACTCCTTTGTTCTTTAATAACTTCATCATTTGGGCTAACTAGCTTAAATACAGCAGGTTACTATACTATTTTCAGCGCCATCAGCCTCGTAATAATCAATTATATCAGAACTTTTCTATTTCTTATTTATGAAGGGAATACACACTAGCTGGATAAACAAAAATACTATTTGCATGGATACGTATTACAAACACATTTTTTTCTTTCACTTTTTCAGATACTTTAGTTTACCCATTAAAAGTAGATTATCTTCCAATCCGTAGAAATCTACATTATTTTATATTGTAAAGGAAAAATTTGTTTCTATTTAAGCAGGATTTTCAACTTGTGTTATTGAATTATTAAGAACTGTTATTACTTTTACATAAAAGAGGGATCAACAACTATGAGAGTAGAGAAGGTTCATGTAGAAAAAGAAAAGCGAGTCATTATTGTTTCAGATATTCATGCAAGTTTGGATTTATTTAAAAGGTTGCTTCATAAAGTTACTTACACAACATATGATTATTTAATCATTAATGGTGATATGTGTGAAAAAGGTGAGAATAGTTTAGAAGTTGTAGAATACATTAGAACACTATGTAATCACTCTAGTAATGTGTATGTCACTAAAGGCAACTGTGATGTATTGTTCCGTTATGTAGAAAATGGTGACCAAAGTATTCTCCCCTATATTGAAAAAAGGAAGAACTCCATTTTAAATGAAATGCTAGCTGCCAATCATAAATCCTTAAATGATTTTGAAAATTTAGAGCAACTAACCCAATATTATCGTCAACATTTTGGAGAAATATTAACTTGGATTGAACAATTACCACATGCAATCGAAACAGAGGAATTTATAGTGATTCATGCAGGAATTGAAAATAAAGAAGATTGGCAACAAACAGAGGAGACATTTGCTTTGCAAGCAGGTGCATTTTATGAAAAAAATCATCAAGCTGACAAAATGGTGATTGTTGGACATTGGCCAGTGGTGAATTATAGATTTAATCAAACAACTTCACATCTCCCATTAATCGATTTTGATAAGAAAATAACGGCAATAGATGGAGGAAATCGAATCAAAGAGGATGGTCAATTAAATGCTTTAATCATTCAGGATAATCAATATACGTCATGTTATGTTGACGATTTAACAAATGAAGTCATTATAAAAAAAGACCATCTTGATACAACAAATCGAGTAGGTACTGTTACATATCCATATTATGAAATGCAAATCATTCAACAAGAACATTATTTCACGCTTTGTGAAAATATTAATCTCCAGCAACAACAATGGGTCAAAAACGAATATTTACAAATTGCTGATGGAAAAGCAACATGTACCCGAGGGATTAGTACAACATTTCTTTCAGTTCAAGAATCAGAAAGAGTATGGCTCTTAAATGATTCTACAGATGGATATATCCTGATTAAAAATTCAATTGGCGAGATCGGATGGATCCCTAGAGAGTGTGTATTCTAAGATAGATTCATAAGATAAAAATCATTCAACACAAATACCCTGCCGTAATAATCTACGACAGGGTTTTTTTTAATTAACTTTTAATTCACGTTGTAAGGGCTCCAAATCCACTTCAAACCCTAAATCTTCAAGCATTTGGCGATCTTTTTCTCCTGCTTGTCCTTCCGTTGTTAAGTAGTCACCTAGGAAAATAGAGTTTGCCGGGTATAAGCTGAGTGGTTGAAGTGTACCAAGATTCACTTCTCGGCCACCAGATACCCGAATTTCTTTAGATGGGTTGATAAAACGGAATAAGCATAATACTTTTAGACAATAACGAGGGTTGAGTTCATGTGTTCCCTCTAGTGGGGTACCGTCTACTGCATTTAGAAAGTTAACTGGAATAGAATCTGCATCCAATGCATGTAGGCTGCGCGCCATTGCAAGCACATCTTGTTGTGTCTCTCTCATACCGACGATAACACCAGAGCAAGGTGAAATACCCGCTTCTTTAGCTAGTTCAACAGTTTTTACACGATCATCATATGTATGTGATGTCGTAATGTTCTCGTGATGATTAGCAGACGTATTGATATTGTGATTATAACGATCAACGCCCGCTTCCTTTAACTTCTGTGCTTGTTCTGGCTTTAGAATACCTAAGCACGCACAGATGGTCATATCACTATGTTTTTCTTTTATAGCCTTTACAGAATCTACGACAATATCAATTTCTCTGTTAACAGGACCACGTCCGCTCGCAACGATACAGTATGTTCCTACATTTAATGATGCAGCTTGGTCCGCTCCTGCGACGATTTCATCTTGTTTCATCATCGCATATTTTTCAATCGGGGCTTTTGAAATAATGGACTGTGAGCAGTATCCACAATTTTCTGGGCATAGACCTGATTTCGTATTAATAATCATATTTAATTTTACTTTATTACCATAATAATAATTTCGAATTTTATAAGCTGAGTGTAATAAAGGTAATAAATCTTCATCTGGGCTTTTTAATATTGCTAATGCTTCGGTATCTGTCAGTTGATATCCATCCAGGACTTGCTGTGCTAACACCTCATAATTCATCGTGATTGCCTCACCTTCAACACTTTTTGTAATCGATGACCAAATACGCCTGCAAATACGGCTAATATTAAATCTTTCGGTAATGGTGGCATCATCCAAAGCCATGCCATTTTATAGCTGAAGCCTTCAGGTGCGCTAAACCATAACATATATGCAGCATACATCCAGTTAGTACCGATCAAATAGTTCACGATTGCCCCTACTACCGCCGCTGTGATGTACATTCTTTTCGAACTATGATTTTCTACAATTTTACCGACTATAAAAGCAACTAGTATAAATGCAACTATAAAACCAAATGTTGGACTTAATATTTGGGAAAAGCCCCCTCCGAAACGTGCGAAAACAGGTGCACCCGCTAAACCTATTAACATATAAACCGTAATTGAGAGGGCACCTAGTCGACTTCCCAATACAAGACCAGCCAATACAGCAAAGAATAGCTGCAATGTAATCGGTACACCACCTACTACCATAAACGGTGCGAAAGAAGTAATATTCGCTCCAATCATCATAAGTGTTGCAAATAATGCACAATAGACTAAATCGACTGTTCTCAATTTACTTTTAGAATTCATTGTACTTGTTGTCATATTACACCCCTGTATATTTATGTATTTATAAATATAGTAAAAAAAAAACCATCTTGTGTCAACCTATTAAAATATTAAGGTTAACACAAACACCTGGAACATATTACAATGCATTGCATTGTCGACTAATGTACTCCGTTGTGTTACAATGGATATATTAGCAGCTACTTACAATTGCTTCTACTAACTAAGGGGGCTTTACATTATGTCAAATGTCAACGTTGTAACTCCAGAGGTCGGCTTACCGGAGCGTAAAATTATCACTAATCGTCTTTTCGAATTTCTTTATTTAAAAGAAAGACAGGTACCTATTCAAGATGTATATACAGCCATGGCCAATGTTTTTCAACTGACTACTGCACAACAAAAACTAACCCTAAAAAGCGGGGCAAGTCTTTTCGAAAATGAAGTAAGAAATGCTCATACTGAATTAAAGAAAAAGGAATATACTACGAGTACTGCAAAACGAGGATTTTGGAGCATTAGCGAAAAAGGTAAAAAAGTTTATCTACATTCTCGTCTAAAAAAATTCAATTAATAAATCGATATAATCGGCTTCCAGGGGGATAACATATGTCAAAGGAGCAATATCATGCCGGAAACTCATTAACTTTACGATTACGAAAAAGTGATGAGGGCATTATGAGATGGGCCGGTGCTCAATCTGAAATCGGAGATTCTATACGGTTCCTAATCGAGCAAGAGATACAGAGAAACGGGTTTAAGGATTTGTCTTTGGAGATTAAAAACAAACGCCCTATCCTTCCTACCTCTACAGACATAGAGCCAAATTTACTAGCTTATTTATACAATCGCAATGAACCCGTAGCAATTAATGATGCATACGAAGAAATGCGTGAGCTGTTCGAAATCACTGAGGATGAAGCACGTATTACAGTGCGTGATGGTCAAGAGCCTCAATGGAAAAACAATGTTCGTTGGGCTAGTCAACAGCTGAATATTAAAAACTTTATCCGCAAAGATTCTCAGTATGGTTATTGGGAGATTTCAGAAGATGGCAAAGTTTATTACGAAAAAACTCAAAATAATATTACTATGCAAAAAGAGGTTGCTCATAAGCCAATATAATTGGCTATGAGCAACCTCTTTTTTTATGACTCCTCAGGAAATCCTGGCACAATGCGTTCAGTGTAGTATGTGTATGATCACCCCATCTTTTTGTAACAAAAACACTATTATTATCAATAAATAACACCTAACAACTTCGAGTTTATAATTAAATTCAGTATATTTTTCTTCCTTTATCTAAATAATATAGACAGTTCGTTTTTAGGAGGAAGTACATGAAACCAATTATTAAAGTTCTAGATGTCACATTAAACAACCTAAAAAACGTCAAATACGGAACATTTCATATCGATACAAACTTTGGCAAATTAGAAGAGGCTAATGTTATTGGATTCTATGGTCAAAATGGTTCAGGTAAGACTGCCGTTGTACAGGCATTTCAAATTTTATCGGCACTCTTAGATGGTGGGATTTATAAAAAACTTCCTCATGCTCATCACCTACATATATACTACGGTGAATCATCTTTACAACTAAATTTCCAATTCATCATCAAAAATAAATTTGGCGAGTACTTCTTAAAATACGCTGTTTCACTTGTGGTTGGTGAAGAACGATTAAATGTAATGACAGAAAGCTTAAGTTATCGAGAAAATAAACGTGGGAAACGCTTTAAAAACATACTCTCAAAAAACGGAGAGGAAGTTATTATTCGCACTACCAATCTCACCTCTTTAAACCAAAATGATCGAGTTAAAGTATTAGTAGCAAACCATCTATCTAAAGAAAATCATTCATCCTTCATTTTCAGAAAAGAAGTTAGAAATATTCTCCCCAATTATTTAGGTGAAGCAGAAATGGCACTCATTCAAAATATTATTTTTGACTTCAAGAGAGACTTGCATATCATTGATAATACGCAGTTTGGTAACTTAATCTCTAATATTACGATGCCTTTTAATATACATCTTGAAAATAAACGTGGCGTTATTCCTTCTAAATTAGAAGATACTACTTTACTACCAAAAGACATGTTCAATGCAATGAAAGAATTAATAGAACAAACGAACATTGTTCTCAAAATGCTTATTCCTGGCTTACAGATTAAAATCCATGTTCTTCATACACAAAAATTGAATGATGGATCTGACGGTGTGCTCGTTGAGTTTCTCTCTCGAAAAGGGGACATTGAGCTACCTTTGAAATGTGAATCCGAGGGTACGTTGAAGATAATCTCTATCTTAAGTACAATCATTGCTGTTTATAACAATCCCAATGCATGCGTTATTATTGATGAATTAGATGCTGGTGTATTTGAGTACTTATTAGGTGAATTACTTGAAATTATCCATGAGAATGGAGCAGGCCAATTGATATTCACCTCCCATAACTTACGTATACTTGAAGTACTACCAATTCATAATTTATGGTTCACTACTACAAATGAAGAGAATCGCTATATGCAATTAAAGGGTGTTAAAAAGCTTAATAATCCTAGAGATGTCTATTTGCGTGCAATTCAGTTAGGTGGTCAAGACGAATCAATTTACAAAGAAACGAATGCCTATGATATGAAAAGAGCATTTAGAAAAGCAGCTATTATAAATGAGTAATAAAGCTAAAAAAGTTATCTTGTTACTAGTAGAAGGTGCATGTGAAGAAGCTTTATTATACGATCGAATACGTACTTTATTTAATAATAATGAAATTAGATTCGATATTATTAAAGGGGATATTATGGGGGATTTAAATCAAAAGAGCTCCAATATAAAAAACCTAGTTGGAGATCGCGTCAAAAGCTATATTAATAAAATGAAATTAGGCCCTAAAGATTTATTGGCAATTATTCAAATAGCCGATACAGACGGCTGCTTCATCGATGAATCCGCCGTAATAATTGATGAAAATCAAGATAGATTAACGCTCTATAACACTAAAAATATCAGTGTTCCTAATAGTAATCAACAAAGCAAAATTATTGAAAGAAACAAATTAAAAAGCAAAAATATTCATACCATGCGAACGCTCAATTCGATTTTATCTGGCAAAGTAAATTATCAAATTTATTATTTTTCTAGAGCACTTGAACATATTTTGTTTAACGAAGCCAATCCAGAAACACGTTATAAAGTACGTGAGGTTGAGGAATTTTTAGAGAATGAACAAAAGCCAATAGAAGAGTTTCTTTCAAATTTTTTACCCATTTCAACTAGTATGACATTAGAAGAAAAGTATTTGGAAAGTTGGCAAAGCATATCTGCTGACCTTGCCTCTTTGGAAAGATATTCGAATGTATCACTAATGTTCGATTATATGAAAATGATTAACGAATAACAATACAAACCTTGATACCAAAGTAATTTTGGTTTCAAGGCTTGTACTTTAATCATTCAAGCTTTGTACTGTTGGTGTAGCTAAATTTTTATGACGTTTTACTGGGTCCAATTTGCGCTCTATGAAACCAAGTATCAAATCTGTTATAACAGCCATCAGTGCTGTTGGAATGGCACCTGCTAGAATAATTGCTGTACCATCTGTAGCGTTTGTACCACGGATGATAATATCCCCAAGTCCACCTGCTCCAATGAAAGCACCAATTGCTGTAATACCGATCGCAACAACAAGGGCTATACGAATTCCTGCAATAATTACAGATAGTGACAGTGGTAACTCAATCATATACAGCACTTGGATACGAGTCATACCCATCCCTCTACCGGAATCGGTCAGATCCTTGTTAATATTATTAATACCTGTATATGTGTTTTTAATAATCGGAAGTAATGAGTATAAGAATACAGTAATAATTACTGTCGTTTTGCCAAGCCCCATACCTAGCATAAGAATCGCCAGTAATGCAAGCGCCGGTATAGTCTGTATTATATTCGCTATCGTAATGATGAACCCTGATAATTTCGCGTATTTCGAAATAAGTATGCCAAGTGGAATACCGACGACGGCTGCTAAGGTTACACCGTATATTGAGATAAGAAAATGTGTGATAAATTGCTCGAATACATAAGAACCATTTTCAGAGAAGTAGTAAAAGAATTGTTGGAATGTATTTAAATCAGTCATCCTTTTTCCCTCCTTCTTCATCTTCAAAATAATTATGTTCTTCTAAGAATTTTTCGGCTACAATAGCTGGTTCAACAAGATTGTTGTCAGCTTCATAGTTAAGCTTTTGCATTTGCTCTGTTGATATTTTACCAATCAATTTTTCAATCGCTTCTTTTACTTTTGGTTTTGCTTCTAATAATTCATTTACTGCAAGCGTACTTGCATCATACGGTGGGAAGAATTGTCGGTCATCCTCTAATACAACAAGATCATAACTTGCAATACGACCATCTGTTGTATAACCAAGAATCACATCCATTTTGCCTGCCTCTACAGCATCGTAGACAAGCCCAATCTGCATAGGATATACGTCTTTAAAATCAAAGCCATACGTTTTCACAAAGTCTTTATAACCATCCCCGACACGATTGACCCATGAGTTATCGACACCTGCCTGTAAATCTTTTGCGATGTTTTTTAAGTCACTCACTTTTTTCAAATGATGTTTCTCAGCCATTTCACGCGTGACCATAAATGCATAAGTATTTGCAAAACCATATGTGTCGAAGAAGGTTTGGTCGTAGCGCTCTTGGAATATTTTTTGTACATTATCCATCGCCTTTTTAGGATCTTTAACAGGTTCTTCTTTTAAAGCCCCAGTAAGGTCTGTTCCTGTATAACGTGTTGAAGAAATATTTGCATCGCCATTAATCATTGCTTGATGCAGGACGACACTTGATCCTAGATTATTAATCAATTCTACCTTTTCATCCGTTTCATGTTCAATCATTAATTTCAGCATATTAGCCATGATCTTACTTTCTGTTGTTGTCATTGAAGCAATTTTCACGTCATTATCATCACTTGAACCAGTCAGCGAACAAGCAGATAAAAATAACACTGTCATAATCAAGCTAATGGTAATTATTTGTTTATATTTCATAAGCATGTTCCCCTTCTATCGTTCAATTTTTAAACCTCTTGGTGTAGCCCACTTTTCTACTTTAGATAATATAAAGTCAGTAATTAAGGCCAAAATAGTTACTAACACAGCGCCGCCAATAATAAATTCAGGTTGATAAAGGTTCAGTCCATTAAAAATAAAATCACCTAAGCCACCTGCTCCTATGTAAGATGCTAAAGTTGCCCATGAGATGGCATAGACTGCTGATAATCTAATCCCCGACATAATGACAGGGATAGCTAATGGCAGTTCGACCATCCCGATGGATTGTATTTTTGTCATTCCCATACTAATTCCGGCTGATTTAAGACCTGAATTAACAGAATTCATACCAATATACGTATTATTTAGAATAGGTAATAGTGTGTAGATAAATAGAGCAATAATTGCAGGGATTTTCCCGACTCCTAAGAATGGAATCATTATTGCTAAAATAGCTAATGATGGTAGTGTTTGCAGAACACTTGTAATGCCTAAAACGATTTTAGCGGTTCTCTGTAGTTTTGATAATAAAATACCCAAAGGAACTGCAACGACAATGCCTAAAATTAAAGCTATGGCAGATATATAAAAATGTTCCCATGTTTTTTGTACAATATCTCCGCCGTTTTGTGTTATAAAATCAATCATCTACTCACGTCCTTTCTATTTAGTTAGTATTTAGTTAAGTTGTTTATTAGATACACTTTGTTGCTCTAGATTAATACCATTTGCATCTTCATTTATTTCCTCATCACCCCAGATAGTGTCATATACCATATCCACAATATTTGCACGAGTAACAAGTCCAATTAAACGATGCTCTTCATCTACAACAGGAATATGTTTTAAATTCCGCTTTAAAATACGTCGTACTGAATCTTGTAATTTTGTACCATTACGAACATAAAAGACGTCTTTTTCTACTGCTTCAGAAATGCTAGAAGTGGTATGTCGTGCTTTAGTTAATCCCTCAACATCGATATAACCTTTCAAATGATTTTGTCCGTCAACAACAAATAATGTGTCGACACGCTTTGTTACCATCAAACGAAAAGCATCATTAATACTTTTTTCTAATGTAATAGAGATTGGTTTAATCATTACATCATCAACAATTTTTGCACTTGGCTTTTCTTGCATTAAACGGTGAGAGCCAATAAATTCACGAACAAATTCGTTAGCAGGGTTAGATAGGATATTGTCAGGAGTATCAAATTGGATAACTTGGCCACTATGCATTATACAAATGCGATCTGCCAATTTAATCGCTTCGTCCATATCGTGCGTGACGAAAATAACAGTTTTACCAAGACGTTGCTGTAAATCTTTCATCAAGTCTTGTAACGTGTCACGAGTAATAGGGTCTAATGCGCCGAATGGTTCGTCCATTAAGATAATGTCTTGGTCTGCGGCTAATGCCCGGAGCACGCCGATACGCTGTTGCTGACCACCAGATAATTGCGCGGGATATAGATCGAGATAGCTTTGAGGTAAATTTACAAGTTCAATGAGGCGTTTTGCTGTTTGATCTTTCTTGTCTTTTGTCCATTTCAACAATTTAGGTACAAGCGTAATATTTTCACGAATGGTCATATGTGGCATAAGACCGATTTGTTGAATAACATATCCAATACTCCTACGAAGTGCTACGGGGTTCTTTTTCGCTAAATCTTCCCCTTCTAAATAAATGGTGCCATTGGTTGGTTCTATCATTCTATTAATCATGCGCATGGCAGTCGTTTTCCCACTTCCACTAGTACCGATAAAGGCGACAAATTCACCGCGTTCTATTTCAATATTCATATCATCAACGGCTTTCTTTCCACCCCTATATACTTTCGATAAATTCTCTATCTTTAGCATAAGTATTCCCCCTCAAATTTTATAACCTAAGTTCTTTTACCCCCTATCGATAGACATTAAACCTCAAAAAACAAAAATATTGAAAATATTTAATTAGTTGTATGGCTCATTACAATTTTAAACTATATGAATGTGCCAACTTCAATACGCTAAATGCATTGATTCCTTGCACTCTACTGATTGTTGATAATTAAAGTCCTTCATTTATTTCCAATAAAATTTATCCCATTTTAAATTGTAATCTTAGGTTCTTTTCTATAACCTTTAATTCCTATAAAATTACTTCGTTTTAGGTATTGACTTTCACTTTTAGAAAAAGTAAGATAATTGAAACAATAGAAAATTACTTATCATGAGAAGCTAAGGGACTGGTCCGATGAAGCTTCAGCAACCACTGTCTGACAGAATGGTGCTACTTCCAGCAAGAGCAATCTTGACAGATAAGGGTGCATACACAACATTTAAGCTCCCTCTTTTATCAATGAGGGATTTTTTATAACTTTAATACATAGTAATTCTATAGGAATTATTTATTTAAAAGGATAAAAGGGGGATTTTTTATGAAAGAGATATTTATAAGAACAGATCTGCAACGACAATGGTTAGATAAACTAGCATTACTTAAAGACCAAATTACAGGTAGCGCTGCAACTGTAGATGAATTATCTATCTTCCCAAAAGAGAGCTTTAGCCTGCTCCGAGAAATTGGCTATCCAGCAATCACTTTACCAAAAGAGTTCGGTGGCGGAGGATTTTCAGTTTACGATATGGTCCTGTTGCAAGAAACACTTGCAAGCTACGATGAAAATACTTCCCTATCTATGGGCTGGACTTTAGGTGTTGTTGGAGAATTGTATGAGCAGAAATTGTGGACAGATGACAAGCTTAATTTCTTTGCAAATGAAGTACAAAATGGTGCTATTGTAAATCGTTCTGTAAGTGAGGCGCGTACTGGAAGCCCCACTCGCGGTGGACGTCCTGGAACAAATGCCGTTCGCTCGAATAATGAGTGGCTTATAAATGGACGTAAAATTTTCACAACAGCTTCCCCTGTTTTAGATTATTTTTTAACTTCTGCTTGGATTGAAGAAAAACAACAAGTTGGCTTCTTTTTGATTCATAAAGATACAGTAGGAGTTTCTATTGAAGAAACGTGGGATGTAATGTCGATGCGCGGCACATCAAGTCACGACTTAATATTACAAAACGTTAAAGTAAGTGACTCGGATTTAGTTGAATTACCAAATCATCCAAGCGGAGGTAAAATCAACGGCTGGTTATTGCATATTCCTGCAACTTATTTAGGCATAGCACAAGCAGCTCGTGATTATGCAGTTCACTTTGCAAATCACCATCAACCAAATAGTTTAAATGCACCGATCAGCTCATTACCAAATGTGCAGCATCTATTAGGTGAAATTGAGTTAAAACTTCAGCAATCTAGATTTGTCTTGTATGGAACAGCTGAAGCTTATGACGACCCAAAACGAAGAGATTCGTTGAGCAATGAAATCGCTGTAGCCAAACATACAGTGACTAATGCAGCCATTGACATCGTTGATAAAGCAATGCGAGTAGTAGGGGCAAAAAGTTTACAAAACGCTAATCCATTACAACGATATTACCGCAATGTCCGTGCAGGTCTACACAATCCTCCAATGGATGATATGACCATTACAAAATTAGCATTAACAGCTATTGAAGAACAAAAGCAAAAGAATCCGGTTGAAAATTAATAATAAAAAAATAATCTTAAAAAGGGGTTTTAAGATATGTTCAGTAAAAAACTATTAAAATTTGCCGCAGTCGGTATTACTTCAATAGCAATTTTAGCTGGTTGCTCTACAAGTGAAGCATCTGATTCTAAAGATAAAGGAGATTCATCAAAAGTACGTACGGTGAAAGTTGCCTTTGACCAAGCGAGTAAGCCGATTTCATATATTGACGACCAAGGTAATCCAACTGGATACGATGTAGAAGTGATGAAGCTAGTGGATGGATTATTACCAGACTATAAATTTGAATATGTAGGCACGACTAGTGACGACTTATTAATTGGTGTCGAACAAGGTAAATACCAAGTCGGTGTCAAAAACGCCTTCTTCACAGAAGAGCGTACAGAAAAATTCATCTACCCTAAAGAGTTTCTTGGCTTAAGTAGTGCAGGTTTAGTTTTACGTAAAGAGGATGAAAATATTAAATCGCTAAAAGACTTTGCATCAGCAGGCTACTCTCTAGCACCAATTGCCGCAAATAATGCTCAATATACAGTCATCGATGAATACAACAAAAAAAATCCAGATAACAAAGTAAAACTAAAAGCTGGAGATGCTTTCACTATCGATATTGTTCAATGGGTCAATGAAGGCCGAGTAGATGGCGGTGTAATGATCGAAGGTCCTTTTAACCAGCAAGTTACAGCCAAAAACGGCGCTTATCACAAATTAGCAAATGACATTGTGTACAACGAATTTGCTGTAATTAAAACATGGCCACTATACAACAAAAAAGAACAGAAATTTGCAAACGCATATGACAAAGCTATAAAACAAATTAAAGAACAACAAAAAACAAATGAACTAAGCAAAAAATTCTACGATCGTGATTTATTTGAAGTACTTGAGCAAGTGGAACGTTAATTGCTTATGCATACGTAACGTCCTTAGGCTGTTGAGTCATTAAACTCAACAGCCTTTCCAATACAAAACGAAAATGGTGAGCATATGGAAAAATATTTTGATGCATCTTATATCTGGGAGTCACTCCCTATTTTACTCCCTTTTCTAAAGGTGACATTTATGATAGCAGGACTGTCCATTTTACTAGGTTCCTTTTTTGGTTTACTACTTGCGATAGCCAAATTGAGCAGCAGTAGAATTGCTCAAAAACTTGCAAACGGCTATACAACTATCATGCGTTGTACACCTTCAATCGTGTTACTATTTCTCGTTTATTATGGTGTACCTGCACTAGCTGAAAATTTCGGCCTTAATTTGCACGATATTGATACGGCCATATTTGTTATCGTAACTTTCACACTACAATTTGCAGCCATAATGTCCGAAGTAATTCGTTCTTCTTATGGTTCAATTGACAATGGCCAATACGAAGCCGCTGTTAGTGTCGGCCTAACACCTTTTCAAGCCTATCGTCGTATTATTTTTCCACAAGCTTTAGTTGTAGCACTCCCCAATCTTGGTAACGGTATGATTGCCTTATTACAAGAAGGTGCACTTGCTTATACTATTGGGCTTATCGATGTCGTTGGAAAAGCTAATCTCATTATCGCCAGCAATATAAATGCACATGCTCTCGAAATTTTTATTGCTTTAGCAATCATCTACTGGGTATTGTCATTGATCATCGAAAAAGTCTTCTCAATTCTTGAAAAATTCTTTAGTAAAGGTAAAAAAACGTTGGAAGCGACATAAGGAGGTACGCACATGTCTGAAGGATTAAATTATAAATTTTTGATTGATACATTTTTCGTCGCATTGTCTGGCGTACCAGTGGCCCTACTTGTGACTATTGTTTCTTTACTGATTGCCATACCTCTTGCGTTTTCACTCGCTTTAACACGTATTTATCGAATACCTTTTATACATCGTTTAGCTCAAGTGTACGTATCTTTTGTACGAGGTACGCCTATTATTATTCAAATTTTCATCGTCTATAGTAGTGTTCCATTAATTTTAACAGCACTATTTAAAAAATATGATATTGCTGTTGATGTCTATAAAATCCATCCAATTTGGTACGCCTTTATCGTCTTTTCATTTAGCACTACTGCCATTTTGATCGAGGTATTTCGTTCTGCACTAAGTACAGTCAACAAAGGGCAATTAGAAGCTGCACATTCGGTTGGTTTAACAACTTATCAAGCATACCGACGCATCATCATTCCACAAGCACTTGTGGTAGCACTACCGAATATTTGTACAGCAACCGTCAACCTCATCAAAGCTACTTCCCTTGGTTATGCAATGTCTTTACAGGAAATCACATTGAAAGCTAAGGTCGCTGCAAACTTAGGATACAACTATGTTGAAGCATATATAGATATATTCATCGTGTACTTAATCTTATGTAGTGTTGTCGAATACGGCTTCAAATTGTATGAAAAACACTTACGGAAATATAAATTAGCAAACTCTTAAAACTGGGGTGTGATGATATGTTAAGTATAAAAAATGTGCATAAATCTTTTGGCAATCATGAAATATTAAAAGGTGTCGACTTATCCATTGATAAGGGGGATGTTGTCGTCATCTTAGGTCCTAGTGGATCCGGTAAAACGACTTTACTCCGTTGCCTTAACTTTTTAGAAATGGCCGATCAAGGTCATGCCACTTTCGGAGAGATTGATGTAGATTTACATGATGCCAAGAAAAAAGACATTCATGCTATACGCCAGAAAATTGCATTTGTCTTTCAAAACTACAATCTATTTAACAATAAAACTGCACTTGAAAACGTCATAGAAGGCCTTATTATTGGACGTAAAGTGCCAAAAAAAGAAGCTATTGAAATTGGTAAAAAAGCTTTAAGTAAAGTGGGTCTTACCGACAAATACGATGCTTATCCAAGTCAACTGTCAGGTGGTCAACAACAACGAGTCGGTATTGCACGTGCAGTTGCTTTGAATCCCGATATTATTCTTTTTGATGAACCTACATCTGCACTAGATCCAGAGCTAGTTGGAGAAGTACTAGCTGTTATGAAGAATATCGCCAATGAAGGTACAACAATGCTTGTAGTTACCCATGAGATGTCCTTTGCTAAAGATGTAGCTAACCGCGTTATCTTTATGGATGGTGGCGTTGTCGTTGAGGAAGGTAATCCTCATGAAATTTTCGTCAAACCTAAAGAAGAACGTACGAAGAAATTTTTAAAACGTGTGCTACCTGAAGATTATTCATTCTTTATTTAAATCATAAAAAGGTCCACCCCTAAGTAGGAGGTGGGCGCTTTCTATTTCACTTATTTACGTTTCCACAGTACTAACATCGATATTGTAATCAATGTAAAAGCGATAAAAGATAAAAATGGAATCGTTACGAAACCAAGCCAATTTATATATTGCCCCGAGCATGGTACGCCACTAGTACACGTACTGAACTCATGCATTGATGGTATCTTTTGTAATGCATAATGATAGCCAGAAAGAAGCATTCCAAAAGCCGACATCGGAATCACATATTTATAAATACCTTTATCGTTTCTATAAAATGCCATCCCTAAGAAAAAGACAAGTGGGTACATTAATATACGCTGATACCAACAAAGTGTACATGGGATAAAACCCATTTGTTCACTAAAAAACAAACTACCCATCATGGCTATAACCGACGTTATCCAGCCAAAAAGGAGCGCTTTATTTACCATTAGCCGTCGCCTCTTCTACCATTTTCACAAAATCATCGTATGTATCTCCAATGAATTGCTTGCCATCAATATAGATAGTTGGTGTTGATTGGACACCGAGATTTTTTGCCATTTGCATATCTTTATCCCATGCTTCTTGCCCAGCATTTTCACCAAAAGCTTTCATTACCTTTTTTGTTTCTTTCTCAGTGGCTATTTCCGCTAATGCTTCTTCTAAGAAATCCTCAGTATATAAATCTACTTTTTCATAAGATAAATCTGTTGGTTGTTTACTGAACAGTAGCTCATGGAAAGCCCAAAACTTCTCATTTCCCAGCTCTTTATAGACTGTTTCAGCAAATTGAGCTGAGCGATTCGAATCAATATTAATAAAAGAATAATTCACAAAGTAAAACTTGGCTTTCCCTGTTTCAATAAAGTCTTTATTAATAATAGGAAACATTCGATCATTGAAATCTTTACAACTTGGACATTTATAATCACCAAATTCAACAATATCCACAGGTGCAGATGCTTCACCTAAAAACGGTTGCCCTTTATAATCAATTTCTGCCGATTTTTCAGTAGATTTCGTTAAAAAAATAATACCTACGATACAAACTACTACTATTCCTACAAACCAAAATATTTTCTTAGACATTAATAAGCACTCCTAATCGAGACTACATTGCGTAGTGTATTGGGGTAAAAAATTTACGCCAAGGCGTAAATAAATAAAGAACAAATAAAACTAAAAATCGCTAAAGAGATTAATAACATTCTCACTGGTAAATTCCATTGAATTTCTCTTAGCGGGTCTAAAATAAAGCCTATTCGATAATTAACAGATGTATCTGCAAATGATGCATAAGAAAAAGGCATATTTTCATACTTACTTACTTTTAACATTTTCAACAAGGCACTACCCAAGTGCACAGATGTCTGTTGTTTTTTAATGGCATATTCATCTGCTAGCAATTCTTTCATGATTTTATATTTCTGATTACACCAATCTAAAATCGGAATATACCACATTGTAGATGAACAGAGTTCCATTAAAAATATCTTAAGTGGATCTCGATTTTCCTTATGGTACATCTCATGTGAAATAACAGCTTCTAACTCTTCGTCAGATATCAGATTCATCAAACCTGTTGATAAGACGATCTTGGGTTTTATAAATCCCATCGTAAGTGCTAATGGTGTAGGATGCGAAATGACAAGTAGCACCTCTTTACCTTGGCTATATGTACAATTCATATTGAGCGTAAGCATATTCTCTCTATATTGCCTAAATCTCTTTTTCATACGAATAGCATGATAGAATTGAGATCCTATTTTCCATATAGTCAAAATTAGTGTATAGCCGACAAGTACATCAAGTATATAGTCCAGTGAAGACAATCCGATCATTCTCATCCAGCTATGACAGACGACTACAAGATTGTATTGAACAGTCCAACCAGCTATCTTTGCAACAAAATATAAACCCATTTCTAAAAAAATAGTTCCCGAAATAAAGAGCGATACGATGAGGGTGATAGACGAGTGACGTTTGTACATACATTACGTATCCTTTTTCAGTTCTTTAATTTTTTTCTCAAGCATAGCTACGAGATCATCATCGACATCTTCTAATGCATCGAGCATATGGCTAACTACAACATTACCAAACTCGTCCATTAGCTCATTAGTCATTTCTTTAGATTGTGTATTCAAAAAGTCTTCTCTCGAGAGTACTGGCTTATATAAAGACGATCTACCTTCAGTTCTCTTTTGAAGAATTCCCTTGTCAACTAATCGATTCATGACTGTCATGACTGTGTTAAAATTCGTCAACTTTTCTTGTTCAAGCACTTGTTGAACATCTTTGATGGTCATTTCTACATCGTTCCATAAAATGTCCATAATTTTGGCTTCTAGAGGGCCAAAAAAGCGATTCAACCCACTTTCGTTCATTTTGAATTTTCGAATCCTCATGACTTGATCACCTCACATTACTCATTGTAGTGTTACAACCATTTCCAGTCAAGAATTGTTCCACAATACTATTTATTTAGATGTTATATCATCTCGGAGTTATTAAAATACATTATGAATTCATTAAATTTGAGGGTTCAAATAACATTCTTTTATTAGAAAACTGTTAAGATATGCGTATAGATTTTCTATCATGGGCATCTTATGATTGGAGGTATCGTCATGACTAAACAAAATAACGCAGCTATATGCGCCATCAAATATCATTTAGTTGAACGGATTACGGGTTGGTTTGAACAAACAACACAACGTACTACTCACCACATACACTTGTATGCTGATTCAGTTTCAACTGCTAAAAACGTCTTTAAATTAGAACATGTTCATGACATGTCATATAAACCTTTCTCTAGCGGGTCTGGATTATTTTATTTGCATACAAACCAAGGGGTATTCATGTTCGAAATCGAAGTGGATCCAACTCATTTTATTCAAACGTATAAAAGAATGCGTGGATGAAGATTTTTTTAATAAGCAGCTAATATTTCTTTTACTTCTTTGCTCTGCCATCGTTCACTAGCCACTTTCTATTATCTTCTAGTACTCTGATATAGCATTCAGGTGCATTGTAAGCATTCCTGATTTATAATGAAAGGTATGACATGAATAGAGAGTATTAATTTGGGGTTAAAGAGAGGCGCATAAGTTGCGTCATGAGTAGGTGAAGAAGGGTTTTATGTTTAAAAATAAAAAAATAAATATCCGTGTATCTGGATGGTCAGCACTTCTGATTTTGATAATGATATTAATTCTTGGACTTTTTTTAGTAGTGACTGTACCGCTCTTCGGATTTTTTGGTTTGTATAATTTATTGGCTAAGTATGATTTAGCATCTATACAAATTTTCGAACAATGGTATAGAAATGGATTATATTACGGATGGTTTATATTATTGATTGCAGCAATGATGTTCTTGGTGGACTTCATAAATTTATTTGTCGTTGCGAGTTTTAACCTACCTTGGTCAAAACCGGTAGCAGTAATTAGTTATGCCATACAAACTGCTGTTTGTGCTATCCTTTTTAAAAGTTTATTAGTAATGAGCTTTAGTCGAATTGATGTAACATGGACGGGTTCTATTATTATATTTGTACTTTTATATATTATTGTGGCCGTTTTTAGTTATGAAAAACCAGAGCAAGCTAAGGAAAATGAGTGAATGTAGTTAGAGCTTCCTAATAAGAAGCTCTATTATTTTTGGAAAATATAACATATCCAAAGGTTGACTCAATCACTAAAATTTGATAAAATTTCATTCGTTCGGTAATTTTATCGTTTTTTAATTCGGTAAAGTTCGAACTTCATGTGAGTATAAACTTGTTTTTGAGCTTCTAACACTCGGTTAGGTGCTCTTTTTTTGCATTTATTTAAATAATTCATTAACTATAAAATGATTCACTGTGAACAATAATTTTATGAATTAAAACAGATACTTCTAAGTTAGTTGTTTTAATCTAAAAATTATTAACCAATTTTGGGTAGAGTTTGTCACCACCAAAAAGATGGATATTTTCTTGTGCTTCTCAAGTTATTTATTATGAGTG
The DNA here is from genome assembly GCF_057838945.1 of Viridibacillus sp. KH_047. NCBI lineage: Bacteria > Bacillati > Bacillota > Bacilli > Caryophanales > Caryophanaceae > Viridibacillus > Viridibacillus sp. KH_047. The sequence goes on from NZ_CM174479.1 coordinate 3,995,667, forward strand.
CGAAAATAACAATGATTAGTGAACCTATCAATACAGGAGTAATGATATAATGCCAGCTATAGTTTCCCAGCATAATAATAACGGGATTGGCTCCTGCTGGTGGATGTGTTGTCTTAGTAATCATAATAAGTGCTATAGCTAATGCTACTGCTAGAGCAATTGCCCAAGGTTCGTTACCAAAAAGTTTTAGCATAATGACACCAACTGCACTTGTTAATACATGACTTCCAATAATATTACGTGGCTGTGATAGTGGTCCGTTCCAAAGCGCAAAAGCTAGTATGCAACTGGAACCAAATGGGGCCATAAACCATATCGTATTAGTTATTTTCGTTAGTTCAAGGAGAACAAAGATCGTGATATAGCAACCAATTAAAGCCGTCAGTATATCTTTCCAATTTGTTTTCAGCGGTGATTGGCCCTTACCTTTCATTTTTGCAATGTAAGATAGTGTTTTTGATTTTTGTTTTGGTGATGCAATTTGTGACACGTTGTTTCCCTCCTAATTTATTTACTTTACTACAACTAAGTGAATAATTAAGGAGTTATAATATTTAAATTATATTGCTAGAAAGGCTTTTACTAGTCTATAAAAAAAGTTATCCACTAGAGTGGATAACTTCTTTTTTATTAGTGATTAATATATAACTCAAATACTTCTCTGTAATCTTCTTTAACATATTGCTTTTTACTTTGAAGAACCCAATCGTTAGCGAAGCGTGCGATTTGCTCAAATGATTGGGCTGGTGTTACTGCATTACTCTCTACTTTGCCGATTGATTCTGCTGCATACGTTAAGCTGTTTTGAGCAATTTCAAAGTATTGTGTGTTATTTTTCATCTCTACAGAAATTGCATGAAGTGCTTTATATAAATCTTTAATTTCTGTGTCAAATTTTTTGTGAATATCGATGGACATAGGAATATTATTAATAGTGAATTTAATTTCGATATCTAAATCGATTGTGCCTGCAGTTTCTAACATTACATCTGTGATTGTACTGTGTTGATAGTCATAACGCTTTAATAGACGCCTTTTACTAATCGCATTTTCGCCGTCTACGTGAATCAGTGCTTTATTTGTGAAGCAATATTCGTCTGCTTTCGTTTTAATTAGGAAGTAAATAACTTCACCTGATTCGTGTAGAACGAAATCGTCGGCTTCTGTTTTGTCGAAATTTTCTTTAGGTACGACAATCCCAATATCAGAAAGGCCTAGTGCATCTGAGGCAAATTTTTTAAACATATTTTGTTCCTCCACTAATGATGAGATTTTATTCTATCTTCTCTTTATACGAAGTAACATTAGTACAAGTTCCGATTCTGATTAAAAATTACTTAGAACGTTTCTTTCGGCGATAAGATGGCCACTCATTCTCACTTGCTTTAAAGTTATAAACAGGCTTAATGATCGTTTTGATATCTACAGTATTACGGACATTTTCAAGAATTTCCTCGATTGGTTTATAAGCCATTGGCGCTTCATCAAGCGTTTCCTTATTAACTGATGATGTCCAAATACCAGCCATTGTTTTTTGATATTCCTCAAGATTTAAATTTTTATTTGCTTGAGTACGGCTCATAATACGCCCTGCACCGTGTGGGGCTGAATAGTTCCAATCTTCATTTCCCTGCCCATAGGCGATAATGGAGCCGTCACGCATATTAATAGGGATAATGAGCTGTTCCCCTTTTTGGGCAGAAATAGCACCTTTTCTTAAGATCATATTGTCGGTATCGATATAGTTGTGAATAGAATCGAATTCTTCAATGATATATTTTTCAAAATCTAAATGTTCAATAATAGAACGCGCAATTTGTTGACGATTTTCTTTTGCATATTGCTGTGCAAGCTTCATATCATGGATGTAATTTTGAAAATCTTCACCTTGTACATAAGCAAGATCCTTTGGAATAAGCGGTGTTTCTTTTTGATATTGCTTAAGGGCAGATTGAATTTCTTGAAAGCGCCCTTGCTCTTTTAAAGCAGTTACTATTTTAGATACATCACGGTGTTGTATCTTTTCATATGCTAACTTTTGATAGTAAGTAGCAATTTTAGCACCTACTGAACGGCTCCCTGTGTGAATGCATAAATACAAATAGCCATCCTCATCTTGAGACACTTCGATGAAATGATTACCGCCCCCTAATGTACCTAGACTAAGCTTACTTCTTTCATCATTCAAAATATGAGAAGCTATAAATTGCTGTGCTTTAGGAAAATTGTCTGTGACGTATCGAATACTGTCGTTATCATGTAAATTAGTGCCTGATGGAACATATTGTTTTACAGTATCATCAAGTTTTTGGAAATCGATGTCGATTGGTGCAATCTTTGTCACATGTACTCCACAGCCAACATCAACCCCTACAAGGTTTGGAACGACCTTATCCTTTAAGACAATAGTTGTGCCAATGACACAACCTTTACCAGCATGATAATCCGGCATAATACGAATTTTCGCATCGTGTAAAAATGGTTGATCGCATAACTCTTGAACTTGTTCTACTGCCTTGTCCTGCTGGATATTAGAGAAAATTTTGGCATTTGTATGCAATCCCTTTACTTCTATCAAATTAACCATCTCCTTGTAATTTTCCCCTAAGTCTAGTTTGGGTTATTTTAGCATACTAGGTGAGTGATTGAAATTGTCATATGCAGTGAAAAATGATGATGAAGACGTATACTTACGATATAGACGTTTTATATGGAGGAGGCTTTCTAATGAACACACAATGTATTTTATTAATAGATGATGAAGAGGATTTGGCAAATTTGCTACAAACGGTATTACATAAGGAAGGCTTTTCAAATGTGATAACAGCTGGAACAATTCAGGATGGCTGGGCTAAATTCCAGGAAGCAAAACCCGAATTAGTGCTACTAGATATTATGCTTCCTGACGGTGAAGGGTATGATTTGTGCAAACAAATTCGTGAAATCTCAAATGTACCGATCTTATTTATGTCCGCAAAGGATGAAGAGGTAGATAAGCTATTAGGTCTTGCAATTGGTGGGGATGATTATATTACAAAACCATTTAGCCCTAAAGAAGTAGCTTATCGAGTGAAAGCACAACTTAGACGAGCAAGCTTTTCGGAGGAAAAAACAGTTTTAAACAAGATTACTGTCGGGCCTTTTGAAATGAATATGGACGGTACTGAATTGAAGAAAAATGGCACAATAATAGAGCTTACAGCTAAGGAAATTGGCATGATGAATTGTTTTATCCATCATCCCAATCAAATCCTAAGTAAAGAAACGCTTTTTGAAAGAGTTTGGGGAGAAGACTTTTTTGGTTCAGATAATACAGTCATGGTGCATATACGCCGATTACGTGAAAAGATTGAGGATACACCATCTAATCCAACTTTTTTGATCACCGTTAAAGGTCTAGGCTATAAATTGAACAGTAAGGGGTGATGATAAAATGAAGTGGCGAATAACTGGGCGCTTTTTATGGTCTGTTGTAATGATTGTTATTATAGTCGGTATCATCAATACTGTTCTATTAGTTGGACTACTCCTTTATCGAACAACTATTCCTGCTTTAAATACTTCTGATACATCTGCTGAAGAATTCACACGTTCCTTCTCTCAATTTGTCGAGATTAAAAATGGTTTACCTATTGTAAATGATGAAGGTGTAAAAGCATTGCAAGATAAGAATGCTTGGGTGCAGTTTTTAGATTCTAAAGGGAACCAAGTTGCAGCTTTTGAAACGCCAGATAATCTTGCAACGAGCTACTCCCCTGCGGAAGTCGTGCAAATGTACAAATATAAAGAAGTTGATAGAAATACGACTGTTTATATTAGTACAATGGACGATTTAGATTATTTTATCGGTGTGAAGAATTATGGGGTTGGACGTTATGTTTTGACCTATGATTATGATCAATTTTTCAAATTTATTAACCTACTTCTGATAGCATTTTTAATAGTAGATGTGCTAATTGCTTTGGTCATCGGGGTGTTGTTTACACGACATTTAACGAAACCAATTCACATTTTAATTGATTTTATCGGACAGTTACGTAACCGCCAATTCAAGAAAATAAACGTACCAACTGGTGTGTATAAGGACGTTTTTCTCAATGTAAATGAGCTTTCAATAAAATTAAGTGAACATGAGAAAGAACGGAATCGCCTAGATCAAATGCGCGAAGAGTGGATTAGTAATGTATCTCATGATATGAAAACTCCCCTTGCATCAATTCAAGGATATGCTGAACTGATGAAGGATGATGCTGATCATCTCACCGTTAACGAAATACAAGAATTCTCAACTATTATTGAAAAAAAATCTATTTATATGAAAGATTTACTTGATGATTTAAATTTAACAACTCGTTTACGTAATCAACAGCTACCTCTGCATTTTGAAAATATTAATATAGTAAGCTTTATACGCGAAGTGACGATTGAATTGTTAAATGACCCTCAATTTGGAGAAAGTCAGGTAGAGTTTGTTAGTAATGTGAATAAAATCGTGCATAAAGTGGATAAAAAATTATTAAAAAGGGCCATTTTGAACTTTATCTACAATGCACTTGTGCATAACGATGAAAATGTGTGTGTAACAATAAAAATTGATGATATTTATCCACAATGTGGACAAGTTGAAGATTCACAGCCTAACCTTTATAAAACACAAATAATGATAATTGATAATGGTAGAGGGATTTCACCTGAAGATATTAAACAAGTATTTGATCGTTATTATCGTGGATCAAATACAAAAAATACACACGGTACCGGGCTTGGAATGGCAATTGCTCGGGATATTATTTTCGCTCACAACGGTGATCTACAGTTAACTAGTGCATTAAATGAAGGTACAACTATTACAATATTACTTTAGAACCAGCGTATGCTGGTTTTTTTGTATTTTTTTATTTTATATATATCTAGATCATTAATTTTTAAATAATATTTTATAAATCGATATACAAGTTAATGATACTAGTCCCCTCTATTTGTCGAAAAATATTCTTTCTAAGAATTCAAAAAAATATTGCTATTTTATTAAAACTATCGTTTAATTAGTTCTGCTTGAAAAAAATTATTGTAAAGGAATGTGGTTAATTGAACAGATTTTTTCGTGGTGCAATAGCAACAGTTCTAATTGCATCATCACTTGCGGCTTGTACACCAGCAGACAAAAAGACAGAGGTAAAAGAAAACGATGATTTAGCAGCAGTAAAACAATACTCCGATAATTATTTATCAAAGGTAAGTGCTGATTATTCATTTGATTTCGCCAAAAGTCTTGAAGAATTTAAAACAAATGAAAAGCTAGGATATCGTTCGGCGGGATCTGAAGCAGAACTAAAAACTGGCGAAAAAATTGCAGATGAAATGAAGAAAATTGGGCTTACCGACGTATCAAAAGATGAATTTACAGTTGATAGCTGGACATTCGAAAAAGCAGATATGACATTTAATACAGTTAATGGTAAAGAGAAGGTAGCCGTTTTAGGAGCATATCAAACTAATTTTGATACAAAGGGAACAAAAGAATTTGATGTTGTTTATGCAAATCGCGGAACATCAGATGATTTGAAAAACCTTGATATAAAAGGCAAGCTCGTACTTATAGATGTAAACCAGCGAGAAGATTGGTGGGTTAACTATCCTGCCTATCAAGCTCATTTAAAAGGGGCAGCCGCAGTTATAGCCGTGCAAAGTGAAGGTTATAGCGAAGTAGATGGCGATGCTTTAAATGCACAGGATATTTGTGGACCTGATGATGCACCTGCATTCTCGATGTCCCAAAATGACGCTAAAGAGTTAAAAAAATCACTAAAAGCAAATAACAATAAACTTACTGTTAACTTTGATGCCAAATCTACTGTTAAATTTGATCAACCAACTTACAATTACTATGGGAAAATTGAAGGTAAAGATCCAGAATCATATATCATCCTTTCAGCACATTATGATTCTTACTTTGATGGTTTCCAAGATGATAATGCTGCGATTGGTCTTATGATGGGCGTAGCGAAAGGTTTAGTAGACAGTGGCTATAAACCCGAGAAAACAATTATCTTTAATGCATTAGCTGCCGAAGAATGGGGCGTTTCAAATACGCGTTACGACTGGTCTACTGGTGCTTACAATCAGATCTTCCGCATCCATCCTGAATGGGTTGGTAAAGCATTTGCAGATATGAACTTCGAGCTTCCAGCTTATGAGCATACGACGACAAATGAAATTCGTGCTGATTATGAGTTGAAAAACTTCTTAACTAAGTTCACGAAGTCTGTACCATCAGTTGATGGAGTATATAAAGACGGTATTTCTGTTGTATCACCATTACGTACTTGGTCGGATGATTTTTCATTCTCTATTGCAGGTGTTCCATCATTACGAAATGATTTCCAAGATAGCGAATTCATGCATTCACATTATCATACACAGTACGATAATGAAGATACGTATAACGGTCAAGCTTTAGAATTCCATTTGAATTTATATGGTTTACTAGCTATGCACTATGACCAAACAGCTGTAACACCACTTGATTTCACAACAAGATTAGATGCATTAGCTAAATCTGTTAAGTCTGATGTCTTTAAATCTGTAAATGTTTCTTCAAATGAATTAACAGCAGCAATTGAAGAAACGGCTAAAACAGCTAAAGAGATTAATGCTCAAGTTAAAAAAATTAATGCTGACTATACAAAAGCATTAGTAGCTGGTGACGAAAAAGAAGTGAAAAAACTTTATGATGACAGTCGCTCTTTAAATAGTAGTTTGTTAGCTACTTATAAATATGCTCAAGATCAATTCGTACGTTTAACGTGGGAAGACGAACCAATTTTCCCTCACGAACACGCACAAAATAATATCCCTAACTTACAAGGCGCAATTGAAGCACTTGAAAAAGGTAATGCGGGTAAAGCACTAGATGATTATTTATGGTTAATTGATAACAACTGGTACACTTATGATTTTGACAAAGAGGTATTCGATTACTTCACAGATTATGTACTAGATCAACCTGCTGATCGTTTAATGTGGGGTGCAGGTCGTATTATGGGTCACGAAGACTTATTTGACACAGTAGCATCATTGAAAAAGAAACGTGATCAAAAGAATGCTGATGTTTCTAAAGAATTATCAACTCTAAATGCAGCTCTTGAAAGACAAGAAAAATTATTAAACACATCTGTTCAAGATGAAGTAAAAAGTGTTCAAGAGTTAAATGCACAACTTGAAAAAATGAAATAATTTTTGAATAAGTTAACGAAAAAAGCGGAGAGTGAAATTTTACTCTCCGTTTTTTCGTTATCCTCATATACCTCGCTTCGCTTGATTATATATTCATACACTTCAAGTTTTATATTTCAATTGTATTAAATTATTGAATAATACATCCCAGTTAAATAATAATTTTTTATTTCCACTTTAAATTATTTCAATATATTTAAATGACATAAAATATTATAATTTTTAACTATTTTTAAGTTATTAAGTACCCATTTAATTATTTTAATATATATTTATAGAGCTAATTAGCGCCTTAATTAAACTGTATTTTCTGACAACTTGTTGCTAATTAAATATACAATGCGTTATGATATACAAAATTACATTAATTCTAAAAAGTGGATAAAACATTAATCTATGTTTATATGAATTAAAAGTTCATGATTTTCTAGGATTGGGGGAGTCCAATGATAGAGTTTAAACATGCTAATAAGTATTACGGTGATTTTCAGGTTTTAAAAGACATCAATTTGACAATTAACAAAGGTGAAGTAGTTGTAATTATCGGTCCATCTGGCTCTGGTAAGAGTACTTTACTTCGCTGTATCAATCGGTTAGAGACTATTTCAGAAGGTTCTCTTACTGTTAACGGTATTGAAGTAAACAATAAAAATACTGATGTTAATAAGCTCCGCAGAGAAATCGGAATGGTTTTCCAACATTTTTACCTATACCCACATAAAACGGTTTTAGACAATATTACGTTAGCTCCTATAAAAGCATTGGGAAAATCTAAAGAAGAAGCACAAAAGATCGCACATGCGTATCTAAAAAAAGTAGGTATTCCTGACAAAGCAAATTCTTTCCCATCACAGATTTCTGGTGGTCAGCAACAGCGTGTCGCCATTGCAAGAGGATTGGCAATGCATCCTGAAGTTATGTTATTCGATGAACCTACATCTGCACTTGACCCTGAAATGATTGGGGAAGTTTTAGATGTTATGAAATCATTAGCAAAAGAAGGTATGACAATGGTTGTCGTAACACATGAAATGGGTTTTGCTAGAGAAGTAGCCGATCGAATTATTTTCATCGATAAAGGTCAAATACTTGAGGATGCAGATCCAGCTGAGTTTTATAAAGAACCTAAAGAAGAACGAGCGAAACTATTCCTCAGTCGGATTTTAAATCACTAATACAATTTAGGGGGACGTCAATATGTTCAAACGAAAAAAAAGAATACTTTCGATTTTACTTTTAGCCTTCATGGCTGTATTCATGTTAACCGCTTGTGGGGACAAGAAAGATGATGAGTCAACTGGAAATGACAACAAAGGTAAAGATGCACTGCAAACCATTAAGGACAATGACAAAATCGTTTTTGGAGTAAAAAATGATACGAATTTATTTGGGTTAAAAAATCCAAGTACTGGTGATATTGAAGGTTTCGACATCGATATCGCAAAAGAAATTGCAAAAAGCATTTTAGGGGATGCATCTAAAGCGGAGTTTAAAGAAGTAACTTCTAAAACCCGTATTCCGATGCTACAAAATGGTGATATTAATGCAATCGTTGCGACTATGACAATCACTGACGAACGTAAAAAAGAAGTAGATTTCTCTGATGTATACTTCAAAGCCGGTCAAGCTCTACTTGTTAAAAAAGGTAGCTCAATCAAATCAATCGATGATATCAATAAAAAGACAAAAGTTATCGCAGTAAAAGGTTCTACTTCAACTCAAAATATTCGTGAAAAGGCTCCAGAAGCTCAAGTTTTAGAATTCGAAAACTATGCCGAAGCATTTACAGCTTTAAAAGCTGGTAAAGGTGATACTTTAACAACTGATAACTCGATTCTTTATGGTATGGCTGATGAAGACAGTAACTATACTGTTGTAGGAGATTTATTCACTGACGAGCCTTATGGAATCGCAGTAAAAAAAGGAAATACTGAATTAGTAGAGGCAATCAATAAAGCTCTAACGGAAATGAAAGATAGTGGCCGCTACGATGAAATTTATAAGCAATGGATTAAACTGAACTAATTAACCAATTATTTCTTTAATAATTACTTGTTAAAAAATAATGTAATTAGCTTTTAACGGGCAGTTAACCTTTGGGCTTTTATTTAGACATTTGGTATATTCTGTCCGTTCTTTATTCATTATTAAGATCATAAAATTTAATAATACACTCAAGTATTAAAAGGAGTGATTCATTATGCTGGATTTTACGATATTGACCAACAACTGGGATATGTATGTTGAAGGATTTAAAAACACACTACTTACTAGTTTGTTAGCGCTGATTGGTAGTTTTTTATTCGGTACTCTTCTAGCTGTATTCCGAATTGCTCCAATTAAGTCTTTGAATTGGATTGGTACTATTTATGTTGAATTTTTCCGAAACATTCCGCTATTAATCATTGCATTTACTTTATATGCCGGATTCCCTACTCTAGGTATAGAGTTAGATGGATTTCAAGCGGGTACAATTGCACTGATTATTTATACCTCTGCATTTATCGCCGAAGCAGTTCGTGCTGGGATTTTATCGGTACATAAAGGGCAAACAGAAGCTGCACGTTCATCAGGTCTAACTTATATCGAAACAATGCGCTACGTTGTACTACCTCAAGCAATAAAGATTGTAATTCCACCACTTGGTAATCAATTTATTAATCTCGTCAAAAATTCTTCTATTTTAAGTGTTATTGCTGCTGGTGAACTAATGTATCAAGCAGATTTAATTTCAGCTCGTACATATGTTGTTTTTGATGTTTACATTATCGTTGCTTTATTTTACTTAGTTATTACTCTGCCTCTTAGTTATGGCGTTAACTATTTAGAAAAGCGTCTAGCGAAGAGCAATTAAAAGGAGGTTGGGTACATGAATTTTACAGGTGCATTTACTCCAGATCATTTAAAATTTTTGTTAGAAGGATTTCTAGTAACATTACAAGTTGCTAGTATTGCGATTGTATTCAGTTTTATTATTGCTGCAGTCATCGGTATCATTCGTTATGCAAAGATTCCTGTGCTCGCGCAAATACTTGGTGTGTTTGTTGAACTTATTCGAAATTTACCATTACTACTAATTATTTTCTTTATCCACTTCGCCCTACCTGAAGTTGGAATAAAGTTCAGTATTACAATGTCGGCTATTATAGCCTTAACTATCTTTGAATCAGCGATGCTATCAGAAGTGATTCGAAGTGGATTAACTTCGATTCATAAAGGGCAAATTGAAGCTGGAAGATCTTCAGGGCTTTCTTATATTCAAACTTTGTGGCATATCGTTTTACCCCAAGCTTTACGGAGAATGGTACCTCCTATTGTTAGTCAGTTTATTTCATTACTAAAAGATACTTCACTTGCTGTAGTAATATCGTTACCAGAGCTTATGCATAATGCAAACGTAATTAACAACCAACCAGGTGGTGATAAATTTGTAATGCCGATCTTTATTCTAGTAGCATTAATGTATTTTATAGTGAACTATTCTTTGTCTGTAATTGCAAGACGTTTAGAATTAAAAACAACTTAAAAAAAGGTTATTCCTCAAGCGAATATTTCAACTTAAAGAATAACCCTTTTTATAGGTATTTTAATGAATTCAAATGTTTTAATTCAAATTTGGTATTTATCTCTTCTTGCTTGTAAACATAAGATACAAATATTTTACCATCAGACAACTTCTCTTTATCTTTCACGTCATCCACTGTATTAAGTAAATAATAATTATTTGCATTCGTTTGGATTTATTTTATACTACAATGCCGATAACAATAACTAGCAATAGTGAATCAAGTACTCGTTGAATCAATTTTAAAAAAACTGTAGATACCATCCCATATATCAATGCAATACAAATAACAAAAGCTGGATGTATTTTAAGCTTTTCTAATAACAAGTATGCGCCAATCATTATTATTAATGTCGATATCCAACCTATACTTAGCCAAGCATCTTTGGCGAAATCGAAAGTCATCACTAATAATAATACAGCTATGATTGGGCGAATATATTTAGTTAAATTTTTAACGTATGGTGATTCTTTGTATTTCATTAAGACGCTCAACAACGCTATCATTAGGATTAAAGAAGGCGCAACTGTAGCAAAAACTGCAACAATAATGCCTAGAATACCTCCTTGGTCATATCCAACAAAACCAGCCATTTTTGTTGCGATTGGCCCTGGTAATGCATTACCTGCTGCGACCATTTCTGAAAACTCTTGATTGGTCATCCATTCATAGTGCTCTACTACCTCTTGCTGAACGAGCGGAATAGAAGAAGGACCCCCTCCATACCCTAAAATACCCGGAATAAAAAATGCCATAAAAATATGCCAATAAATCATTTATTATTCCTCCTTTTTAATAGAGGAGCAAAGACGATTATAAAGACCGACAAGATGACGAAAGCTGGATGTATATTTAATAAAGACATTGCAATGAATGAAAGCAAAAGAATAATGAGTGTTTTCTTCCACCCCATAGATTCTCCAGACTTTTTCACGAAATCTAGAGCCAATATACCAAGCATTACAGCTACGACTGGTACAACCGCTGAAGCCATTGCCTGAACGGCAGGTATATCTTTATTCGTTTGTATTAAAAATAGCAATCCAATCATTAATACAATCGTTGGAACTACGCTAACTAAAATTGCATTAATTGCACCTGCCACTCCAGCTATTCTATATCCTATATAGCCCGCCATCTTTGTGCCAATTGGACCCGGCATAGTATTTGCAAGAGCTACTACATCACTAAACTCATCATCTTCCATCCACTTATACTTTTTCACTACTTCCTGATGGACAAGTGGAATAGCAGAAGGTCCACCACCAAATCCTAGCATACCTACTCTAAAAAATGCGGATGCAATATCTCTATGAAGTCGCAAATTAGGGCGTTCGTTTTGGGACTTCACTTCATTTTTTTTCACCAAGTAGCAATAGCTCCATCTGTACGTGATTCTGTTCCACCCTGCAATACGCCCGTTTCAGGATCTCGCCAAATAATTTGTCCACGCCCAAAACTTCCTCCGTCTGACATCACTTGCACATTATGACCTTTTCTTATAAGTGATTGAGCGATGTAATTAGGGAACTCAGGTTCAACATGAACAGTTTTTCCACCTACCCACTGCCAACGCGGCATATCTAATGTAGCTTGTGGATTTAATTGATGATCAACTGTGTTAGTTACCACTTGGAAATGGCCCTGTGGTTGCATATATCCTCCCATCACGCCAAATGGTCCGATTGCTTGTCCTTCTTTTGTTAAAAATCCCGGAATAATTGTATGATAAGTACGCTTTCCTGGCTTAAGAACATTTGGATGTTCTTTATCCAATGAAAAATCATGCCCACGATTTTGTAATGCAATTCCTGTATCAGGAATCACAATTCCTGATCCAAAACCCATATAGTTACTTTGAATATATGAAATCATGTTTCCTTCTTCATCAGCTGCAGCTAGATAGACAGTTCCACCTTTAAGTAATTCATAAGGTTTCGGATTGATGGCTTGCTCACCTATTAACGCCGCACGTTTTGTAGCATATTCATTTGACAATAAATGCTGTACATCTATTGGCATTTCATCAAGTTCTGTCACGAATGCCTTTCCATCAGTGAATGCTAGTTTCATAGCTTCAATTTGGCGATGAATCGTTTCAGCATCTTGCCATTTAGACTCTCCAGTCTGTTTGAAAATATTTAAAGCCATTAGTGCTACTAACCCTTGTCCATTCGGAGGAATTTCCCACACATCATATCCATTATAAGTAGTAGAAATTGGATCTACCCATTCCACTTTATAATCAGCTAAATCTTCTTTCGATAAATAGCCACCATGTTGTTTCATAAATGCATCCATTTTCTCTGCTAATTCTCCATGGTAAAAAGCATGTCCATCGGTTTCTGCTATTTGTCTTAACGTTGAAGCATGTCCAGGAGATGACCACATCTCTCCGATATGCGGTGCACGATCATTCGGAGCAAATGTATCAAACCAACTAGTAAACTCCTCTGATGTACATGTTTCCTTGAATTTACGATATGCAGAATCCCAAAACTTCCCTAATACCGGTGAAACAGGATATCCCTCTTCAGCGTATCGGATAGCAGGTTCAAGCACTTCTTTAAACGGTAGCTTACCAAATTTTTTAGAGAGCTCTACCCAACCAGCTGGTACACCTGGAACTGTAACTGGTAATACCCCATAAGTAGGGATTTTTTCATACCCTTTTCCTCGTAATTTCTCAACTGAAATTGACCTTGGTGCTGCCCCCGATGCATTTAGACCATGTAATTGATCCTTTGTCCAAACTAATGCGAAGGCATCTCCACCAATACCATTTGAAGTTGGTTCTACAACTGTTAATGCAGCAGCTGTTGCAATGGCAGCATCAATTGCATTCCCACCTTTTTGTAAGATTTCTAGTCCTGCTTGAGCAGCTAATGGTTGTGAAGTTGCCACCATACCTTTTCTTCCAAATACGGTATGACGTTTTCCCGTAAACGGGTGAAATAAATGATCCATTTTTACACCTCTCCTGACACAATACTAGTCCCAGCATAATGACATGCTACGAAGTGACCGCTTGTATATTCTTCCCACTGTAGTTTTTCTGTTTTACAAATACCTTTACTACCGGACATCTTGTATGGAATGGATAACCTGTCGGTGGATTTGCTGGATTTGGCAAATCTCCATGAAGCCGTAGATTTTTAATATTTTTTATCGTTACTATTCATTAGCTCCATTCTCATCACCCTTTTAATTTTCAACCTTATATTATTTTTAACTAGTATTTAATTAATATAGCAAAAACATATTCCTATAGGAAGAAGAATAAATTAAAAGATATGAATATTCTGATATTTTTGAGCGTTAATAACCCATCCCTTATACTAAAGGTACAATAATTTCCCATCAACATAAAAGTTTTTTTCTAAGTGATATAACTCTAAATCATTGCACTTATTCTCTTTAAAGCACTCTCTTTATATCAAAGAGCTTAATATGTCCCGGGAAATTATTTTCATATAAATTATTTAAACCTATTTCATATTAAAATTTTATCTTTTTCCCTTCTCTTTGTATATGAAAAGGTTGCCACCAATTCTGTGAGTTTGAATTTAGTGACAACCTATTTAAATAGTTATTTTAATTTCGCTTGTGCTTCTTTTGGAATATCCGAAATCTTAACTTCATCGTATGAAGAAACGCCTTTTTCGTCTTTTACATAAAGCATTAAATATGCATCTTTACGCAAGTTTTTACTTGCTGTGAATTCCAATGTTTTTGCTTCACCTTTTGCATTTACACCTTCTAGGTTATAAATATAAGTTACAAATATTTTCCCATCAGATTGCTTCTCTTCTTTTTTCAAACCATCCTCTGTAATATGCACATAATAGTTATCTGCATTCATACGATTAAAATCAATTTTCCCTAATACTACAATGCCTATAACACTAATCAGGATCAGTGAGCCAATTGCAATTAAAAATTTTTTCATTATTATCATCCTTCTCTTTTATTATTTTGGGTAATAATTCGATTATATGAAGAAACCGTTAATACATAATAGATTCCATAAATAGCTGTGTAAGCGAACATCCATATGATGACAGGCTTAGTAAGATCCATTGAAAATAACTTTGAAAATGCTGTTAATGCTACCGCACTATGTGCAAGGCCGATGACAAGTGGCACAGCGAAAATAACAAATACTTGAGATGCCACTGTTTTTCTCATTTCTCTAGCACCAACACCCATTTTATAAAGCATATTGTATTGTGACTTATCTTCCTCTGCTTCTGTTAGTACTTTGAAATAGATAATACTACCTGTAGCTGCTAGGAAGACAAGCCCTAGGAAACTCCCAATGAATAATAGTGAACCCATTCCTTCAATACCGCTTTGATAATCTTCTGGTGCGCTTGAAAACTGTGCTTCCTCAGGTAATACACTAGCAATTTTCTTCGATAGATCCGTTGTCGCATTATCTACTCCAATTGCACGGAATTGCACACTCTCACCTTGTTTTTCAAGCTCTTTATATTGCTCATCTGTAACTACGAGTGTCATACCTGCCATTAGATTTAAGACTGGAACTTCATGATATCCTTCTAATGTAATTGAGGTACCTTTTTCCGCTGTAATCGTCTTACCTGCATATTTCGGCGATAAACTTTCATGATATTGAACATCAATAATAGTCGCTTTATTGCCTTTTAAGTTGAGTTCTTCTTTTTGTTGAAGTCTTGCTAACTTGTTGTATGTTGTTTCATTGATTACTGTGTAAATACGTTTATCTTCGTCTATGCTCATTGCAGATTCGAGTTGTTTTGCTTCAAATGCAACAAATAATGCTGAGATATTTTCATCATACTTTGTAGTTGGTAATAATGATGTTACTTTGTTGTTATCGATATTCGCTGTTTGCTCGTACATAAATGTGTTTGGATCAGTAAGCTTTACATCGTTATTAATATTGTAATAAAGACTGTAAACCGCTCCTCCAGCAGTTACTGTTGTTGCACTCAAAATCGCGATAACAGTTAATGTACGTGCGTTACCTCGAATCCGGTAAAGCAATTGTGAAATGGTCATTAAATGTAGACCTTTCCAAAGCCATTTTTCACGACGTTTGAATAAAGTTAAGACAAAACCTGTAACACTATGGAACAAAAGGAACGTTCCTATAATAACTGTTGCTAAGATAATAAGCGGTGTAAACATTCCTAAAATACGCCATGCCTCGGATGTTAATAAGTTCTGTAAAGCTAACCAATAACCTGTTCCGATGCTTATTACTCCTAAGATAGCTACAGTCCATGAAGGCTTGGGTGCTACTTCACCCTTTTTTGATGCATGGAATAAATCGATTAATTTAAATTGATAGATTAAACGATATCCTTGGAATGAAGTGATGAAGAAGATAATTAGGAAAACAGATGCTGTATTTATAACCGCTTCCGTTGAGAACGTAAATGGAGCGACAACATCATAACCCATTAAACGGATTAAAACGGTAACGAACAATTTCGAGCTAAGGAATCCTAGGAAAACACCTATCACTAATGAAAATACACCAAGCAATAAATTTTCAAAAAATAGCATGAAACCAATTTGACGTTTTCTAACACCTAATAATGCATAAAGTGCTACTTCCTTTTTTCTCTTTTTCATGAAAAAAGAATTTGAATATGCGATGAAAATAGCGACAAAGAAGAGTAGTACTACTGCTGCTCCACTCATAAGAGACCCCATCTTCTGTGAAGACTTCGTCATCTCAGAGACAATATCGCTATATTTTAAAGTAACGAAGGTAAAGTAAATGACGATGCTAAATACCATCGATGCGATATACAAAAAGTATTGCGAGAAATTTCGTGCTATATTTTTTCTCGCTAAACTAAATAACGTCATCAACCTCACCCCCAATTGCAGATAAAGTATCTAAAATTTCTTGGAAAAATTCTTTCCGCGTTTGATCGCGACGGTAGATTTCCTTTGAAAGTTGGCCATCCTTAATGAATATAATACGGCGACAAAAACTTGCAGCGAATGCATCATGCGTAACCATCATAATCGTTGATTCGTTGTTCTCATTAAGCGAACTTAAGCTTTCTAGTAAGTCGGTTGCAGATTTTGAATCTAGTGCACCTGTTGGCTCGTCAGCTAAAATAAGCGCCGGCTCTGTCACAATTGCTCTTGCAGCAGCTGTACGTTGCTTTTGACCACCTGAAATTTGATATGGATATTGACTAAGCAATGATTCAATTCCAAAAACTTTAGCTATTTTTTGGACGCGTTGTTCAATTTCTTTTGCAGGTACTTTTGCAATTGCTAACGGTAATAGAATATTTTCTTTTACCGTTAGTGAATCTAGCAAGTTGTAATCTTGAAAGATAAAGCCAAGATTATCACGTCTAAAATCTGAAAGCTCGGCTTCTTTCATATCATGAATACCTTTATCATTCATAAAGATTTTGCCTTCTGTTGGCGAATCAATTGTTGCAAGAAGGTTTAATAATGTAGATTTCCCCGCTCCTGATGGGCCCATAATTCCAACGAATTCACCATGCTCAATTTGAAATGATATATTTTCTAACGCTGTGTAAGCATTTGATGTTTTGCCATATATTTTTTTGACGTTTTCTACTTTTAATAATGATTCCATTTGCGTCACCTCTGCTGTCATTTGTTGATATACATACTATATCTCCTCATCCTTACAGCATAATTGTCGTAACCTTACAGGAACCTTAAATCTTTTTCGGATGCTATTAATTGTTATTTTCTCAAATAAAAAAAGACTTTCCCGAATTACAGAAAGTCTTTTTCTATCTTTATTTTCTCGTTGTGTATAAGTCTGATGCTTCATCAAAGTAAAATCGTCTTTTACCTTTACCAAATGCGACTAGTAATGCATGGAAGAACAAAGCAACTATTAATACTATTTCAAGTAAGTTAGTACCCAATGCTAAAAATACTTTTAATTTATAATACGGTGAACCAATTTGTAAGTTCATTTGAGCGAAAATGCTTAGTACAAAGAAAGAAAAATATGTGAGATAAATAGCACCAAAGCGTTTGAACAAACGTTTATTTGTATCTATAGTGCTTATTTTACTATCATAGCGGAAGCGCATAATTTTTGAACCTATTGTATGTCCATTCCAAACAATCGGAATGGCAAAAAATGCGATAAAAATAATTATAGAATTAATTAAGAAATTCACAATTAAATTTGATTCTGTAAATGCGGTGCTAAATTGCCCAATCAGATTAATAATGAATATATCAATGAGTACTGCGATTAATACAGACATTGCACGAACATCATCAAGCGCAATCAATCTTTCCGCTTTTGCATTAATGCTCTCTTTTGAAGGGAACATCGCTAAAATAGCAGGTGCGATGAAGAAGCCAAGTATGCCGCCTAATGTATTAAGCATTAAATCATCCACATCAAAAATACGATACGCACAATTATAAATACCGTAAATCCCTGTCACTTGTGTGATTTCATAAAATAATGTTAATGCAAAAGTTAAACCAAGTGCCCTTTTCCAGTACTTTCTTTGTTGAAAGAAATAACGTAAGTATACGCCAAACGGTAATAGTAATAGGAAGTTAAAGAAGGCTTGATAAAAGGCAGACTGTTTAACTAATAATGCATATGTACTTGGCTGAGATAAAACCACACCACTATTTTTAAACATGTCTGAGATAAAGGTAAACGGCATCAATGAATAATGCTGTGTACCTGGCTGTTGTGTAATACAAGTATTACGTAATTCCGGCAATGGTAGTAGAACTAAAAATAATGCGCTAATAAAATAAAAAATAAATGAAAATGCGATTAGCGTCGTTGATAATGGCAAGTATCCATATTTACGATATGTGTAAATCAGCCATGGTACAAAAATAATAACGGCCAAAAGGATAAATACTATCATTGCGACGTAAATTGGCTGTGTATAAGCTGACATGCTCCTACCTCTTTCGTCATTAATTCTTAAAATAATTCTCATCATATCAAAAAAGGCATTCAGATTAAAAGTATTTAAACTATAATCGAATGCCTTCTGCTACATAATCATTTGTTATTGGCCTGCTATAATACGTTCTTTACAAAAACTCAAAATCAATTCTTCTTCATCTTCTTCTAATCCAAATTCAAGCATTTTTTCAGTACCTTTATCGATGATGAAGTAATTCGCAAGTTTATAGTCGTCCTCTTTTTTTCCTACGATTGCGCGGATTTCAAGACCACCTTCTACAAATAGTTCGTCTTCTTCATCTACTTCGATATCTAATAAGAATTCAAAGCGTTGTCCTTCAATAATATTTGTCGGATCTAAAATTTCATCCATTGTATATGCTAAAATGTCCATAAAGAATCGCTCCTCTTTTGCATGTATCAATCATTAATATTAAAGCAAAAATGCGATTAGTAAAGTTTTTAGCTGATTTACCTGTACTTTTCGATAAAAAATTTAGGAGTGGTGACGTTGCAGACATTATTTTACTATCAAAATGCGATGATGAAAGAGTTTCCAGCAAAAATTATAAGAAAAGGGATTGAAGATGACGGACGCGAATTTATCGTGCTTGATAATACAGCATTCTATCCTACTGGTGGCGGTCAACCTCATGATACAGGTACTTTAAATGGTATTGCCGTAGTAGATGTAGAGAAAGTGGACGACGAAATTCGTCATTATATTGCGGAGTCTTTACCTAACGATGATGAATTGGTAATGGGCGTACTCGATTGGGAACGACGATTCGATCATATGCAGCAACATGCAGGTCAGCATATTTTGACTGCTGCTTTTGTTGAGCTATTCGGCTACCAAACCATTAGCTTCCATCTAGGGCGAGGAACTGTAACGATAGATTTAGATATTGAAAACATTAGTGAAGACGAACTTGTAGCAGTAGAAGCTCTAGCTAACAAAATTATTTTAGAAAATCGACCAATTGAAACAAAATGGGTCACAGAAGATGAATTAGAACACTATAACTTACGTAAAGAACTTAGTGTAACGGAGGAAATTCGTCTAGTTATCATTCCAAATTACGATTATAATGGCTGCGGTGGTATTCATCCCACTTCAACTGGACAAGTTAGCTCCATTAAAATTATGCATACTGAAAAACAAAAAAGGAAAATACGCGTTCATTTCGTTTGCGGAGGGCGAGTACTAAGTGAACTACACTGGCGAAAAAATGAACTAAGCAAAGTGGCTAAACTTGCAAGTACGCCTGAAAATGAAGTGGCGGATACAGTTTCAAAACTATTAACTGTTCAAAAAGGATTAGAGAAAGCTCTAGATGCAGCCAAAGAACAGTTACTATCCTATGAAGCATTAGAACTTGCAGCAGCCACTAAAAATGGTGTAACTGGTGCGGTTTATGCAGAGCGATCCATTCAAGAATTGCAAAAATTAGCTCGACTTGTTATAGCCGAAAATGAAAATATCGTGGTGCTTCTCGTAGCTGATCAAGGAGAGAAATTACAGTTTGTTGCTGCTCGTGGTACAAATGCAGTTGATATGAAGATGAAAGATATATCTTCAGCTGTACTACCATTATTAAATGGCAAAGGTGGCGGTAGCGATGCCTTTGTACAGGGCGGTGGCGACCATACGATGACGGGTGCTGAATTACTAGAGAAGATGAGAAATAGTATATAAACAGGCAATCAGTTAGCTCACTGTTTTACAATTAAAATAATCCACCTCTTTATAGAAAGAGGTGGATTTTATATTATAGGATAAACCAATTAATAAATTAATACCGTTATAGCCACTCCGTAAATTAGAAAGAACTTATGAGTTCAGCAACTACTTATAATAATTAATAACAATTTGTACGATTAATAAGAGCGTAATAGCCCGTAATAGCGGATTAACATATTTCACATTCATTTTACGCGCCACTTTAATACCTACTTGTGCACCAATTATACCGCCAAACATTAAAGCAATTGTCAGCGGCCATTCAATTTTCCCCGTCGAAATGTATGTGATAGAACTACCAAAGCATCCTGCAAAAACACCTACCCTATTTAAGCCTACTGCACGGATATAAGCGATTTTCTGACTTGCATATAAATACATCTGTAACGTACCACTGCCAGGTCCAAACATCCCGTCATACATACCAATTCCAAATAACGATGAACCTGTTTTAATATTCAGCTTAAATTGTTCTTCCCCTTCAAAATTGCTTTTCTTTAATAATGAAGTTACAAAAGCAAAGCCTAATAAAAAAATTGCTACTATGGTCAATGTATCTCCGCTCATTAGCGACGCTACCAGTCCTCCTGTTGCCCCACCTAATAAACAAGTGACTAATACGATGGCTGCTTCCTTTAACGTAATTTCCTTTTCTTTAAAGATTACTAGAAAGCTAGTAAATGAACTAACTGTATTCGCTACTTTATTTGCTCCAATAGCAGAATGCACGGGTAAACCATAGAGAAGCATCGTCGGTAAAGAAATCAATCCACCTCCCCCGCTTAATGTGCCAATAAAGTTTCCAGCAAAGCCAATCACAATGAAGATAAAAAATGACACAAGACCCCTTCTTCCATCTTAGTAACCTACTTCCATTTTATACGAAGTCGCCATAACAATAAATGTAAATATAAAATGGCCACCCATAGGATGACCATTCATTTTAATATGAGCTATGACCCTCTAATTCAAATGAATCCTCTTCATTTGAATTGCTGTCTACAAAAGTTTCACCTTTGCGCTCTTCACTTTCTGTTATATAAGCTGCACAAGTGATATCACCTGTTGTATTAACCGCTGTTCGCGCCATATCGAGCAAACGATCAATACCAATAATAAGAGCGATTCCTTCCACTGGAAGCCCAACAGATTGTAAAACCATTGCCAGCATAATCAGTCCCGCTCCAGGTACAGCTGCGGTTCCAACACTCGCTAGTACAGCAATCATAACAACCGTCACTAGTTGACCAATAGTTAAATCCACGTTGAATACTTGAGCGATAAAAATCGTTGCTACCCCTTGCATTATGGCGGTGCCATCCATATTCACTGTCGCACCTAATGGTTGGACAAAACTACTAATAGCCTTAGGAATCCCCATCTTCTTCTGCGCTATCTCCATTGATACAGGTAATGTTGCACTACTACTTGATGTGCTGAAGGCTACGGTCATAGCTGGGAAAAAGTCTTTGAAAAATTGAACCGGGTTTCTACGACATAATAACGATATAGCTGTACCATAAACAATGACCATATGCAAAATAAGTGCGAGCATGACCACAATCATATAAAGTCCCATCGCTTTGATGGCACCTAACCCTTGTTTACCGATGGCAGAAGCAAGTAAACCAAATGTACCGTATGGAGCAAACTTCATCACGATGTTCACTAAAATCATCATGACTTCATTGCCCTGGTTTATCACTTTTAATAAAGCATTTGCTTTACTGCCTAAATAGCTAATTGCTAAACCGACAAAAACGGCAAAGAAAATGATTTGCAGCATATTTCCTTCTACCATTGCTTTTATAGGGTTTGTTGGAATAATAGAAAGAAATGTTTCTGATATAGGCGGGGCTTTGTCTGCTTTATATTCTAAGCCTGTTGTTTCGAACTGCCCGATGTTCCCTGGTTGAATTATCGAGGCTAAGCCAATCGCTAAAATAATAGCCATTGCTGTGGTCAATAAGAAAAAGACCATCGTTTTAATACCTATACGTCCTAACTTTTTTGGATCACCAATATTAGCAGTCCCTAAAATAATGGAGAAAAACACAAGTGGCACTACAAGCATTTTAATAAGACTCAAGAAAATGGTACCTAATGGGCTAAAGAAGTATTGATCGACCTTAGGAAAGATATCCACCGCCCACATATTCATCCCTATACCAACTAAAGCACCTAATATGAGTGCAATAATAATATTACGAGCTAGCTTCATCTTTTTTCCTCCTCATTTAATGGAATCCAAACTTCTAAATAAAAATTATAGAAAATGCCCGCAGTGATATAGAGTTGACTATTTTCACGTACGGGCATTTTAACTAACTATTTACTTAAAACTTAACGATCGGCAAAAAGGAATTTTTAAAATGGGTAATTAACAAATACCCTCTATTTCCATTTATTAAACCTTTTTCAAATAAAAAATCTACAAATAGAAACGTCTATTTTTTAATTTCATCTTTAATGAAAAGCATCTTTTGATAGACTATTATTTCAGATATAAATTTATTCCAATCGGCTATTAATGCGTTATAGCAGAATGCATCCGGTAGCTCAACTTGATAATTATTCGTTGGCGATTCCTCATAAAACGTATTCCAATCATTTTGCTCTTGGTAGCGTTCTAATTTACTCACTTGTTGCACTTTCGTTTGGAATACATTGTAGGCTGATAAGATTGTTGCTTCAAATTCTTGTTGAGGATTTTCCTCTTGTAAGCTATTACGCAAACGTTTTGCCCAATCCTCAACCGTTTCACGATTCAAATCGCTAAATGCTTCTCGATTTCTAGTATATGGATTATTTTTCGTTTCTAATTGACGTTGATTTATATCTTCTATTTTGTAGTTAAAAAATGATAAATACGCAGTCTCCATTTTACTAGCCAATTCAGGCGATACACCATCTTTTTGAATCAGCAGCTCTAATTTCATACCTAAAAACCCAAGCTCTACTCCTAGCTGCTCCTCACTAACGGAAGTTGATTTTTGGTTAGCTAATCTACGTTGTACTGCTTGGTAAAAAGCCGCTACTACATTTAATTCCAATGTTGTATACGGATTTTCTTTAATTTTAATACGATTCTCATCTATTTTAGCTATCACTAAGCGTAAAATATCTCCCATAAAATATGAATCTCTTTCCAACCACTCATCAGGTGTACCTTTAATAAAAGCGTAATCCGGATTTGCTACAACAAAATTTCCATATTTAGCGAGTTTGTATTGATAAATCCCTTTAATCGATTGCTCCATTAAAGCTGATTCTCCTACTACTTCATTTTTTTCAAAAAAGGCGCCGACAGCATCAATAAAAGCATTCGACATTCTTGTAAACCCACGGCCAAAAATTTCATCCAGTTTAGCAAGCTGTGCTACTTGGTCTTCGCTTTCAAAATCACGTTCAATGCGCATTTTATATGTGATATATTCGGAAGCTAAATAATCGAGATGCTCGCCAATAGCAGGAAGTCGCTCAAAAGAAATCCCACCTTTTGTACTCACATTAAATTCGACCATTTTCCAGAAAATTTCTTTTGGCAAACCTTGTTGTTGAAATTGCTCTTCTGTAAGCGATTGCATTTTCATTCGTTTATCCGCAGAAAAATACATCGGTAAACGCTCCTGTATTTCCGCAATATATTTTTTCTTTAAGTGTTTTACCGTTTCCACATCTAAAAAAGGCTCTAATATATTATTTTCACCGGCTTGATTTGGTTGTTGTTCAGGCAGGGACACTCTATTTTGTACATAATAACTGTTCACTTTACATGTCGCCCTCCTTTTAGTAGTAATTATCGGTTATGTAAAAATATAGCTACCGACTCCATCTGTATGAATATTTTAACAATTTAATGTAGATGCGACTAGTCCTATTTATGAAACGTAAGCATAATAGGTACAACCGTCTCTGTTATAACCTATAATTATAGTAAATAATTCTTTTCTGAAAGGTCTGTTTAAATAATAAAATCGCTAAGTGCTGAAACGCTTATCAGTACCTAGCGATTTTTTTATTATATCGAATGTAATTCCACCACGACAATTTCAGGTAAATTGAGTAAGCGAACAGGCATTAGACTATTACCAAGCCCCCGACTTATAACTTGAGTCATATGATCGACCTCAAATGTACCAGCTGTATATTTCGGAAAGAATCCTTGCCCCGGTGCGATAAGACCACCAACACCTGGCAATCGAAATTGTCCGCCATGTGCATGACCTGAAAATGCTATATCAATATTATTTTCAGCATATACTGTCATGTATTCAGGACGATGAGCTAGTAAAAGCTTAAAACTAGCCTCTGATTGATGGAGAAGTGCAGTATCTAGCATTGCTTGTGGATCTGTTCCAGCAAGTGGATCTTCAATACCAACAATTTGAATTACCTCCCCACCTTTTTTTAATGGCAGGGTACTGTTTGATAATACATTAACGCCTAGTTCAGTAAGAGCTCCTTTAATTTCGGAAACTTTATTTACAGCTATTTCATGATTACCTGTGACATAATAAACCGGTGCAATTTTCACAAAACCAGCCACAGCCTGCATGCTGCCCTCTAAATCATAGCGGTTGCGGTCAATGACATCTCCTGTTAAGAAAATAGCATCAGGCTTTGCGTCTTGAACTTTTTTAATAAGGCGATCCTGCTTATTGCCAAATGTAGCATCGTGTAAATCAGAAACTTGAACGATGCGCATACCATCGAAAGATTTTGGTAATTTCTTAGACTCTATTTTATACGTCGTTGTGACTAGCCATTTGTTGTTTACTATACAAAAAATCACAACTAGTACTAATCCGATAATTATACATAAAACCTTTTTCAATGGGCATCGCTCGTTTCTTTAATCTCTTTTTTCTTCATTAAAAGTATTAACATAGCACTATCATCTGTATTCATTAGATATCAATATTCAACTGGTGGGTACATTCTCAAACCAATTTCATCTGTGAAAATATTACCTTCGAATGCATATGAATCAGTTTTTTTAAAATTTAATGTATGCTGATCTGACCAGCTAATCAGAGTTGGCTTAACTTTCTCTGAAAGATTCATATTGTACATGATACTACGTGTTTTATAAACTTTACCCTCAATTTGCTGTTTTATAGTGAGTTTGCTTATTGCCGCTATCGGATATTTAATCGGAACACTGATACAAGCAAAACTAGAATTAATATCGAGCTTTTCTTAACAGTTTTTCAATCTCTTTGTAGCCAAGCTTTTCTGCATGCTCAAGTGGTGTGACACCATCTCTATCAGCAAGGTTTGGATTAGCTCCATGCTCTAACAAAATACGCACAGTTTCTTGCTGTTTTTTACCGCCATCGCCTAAGATGATTGCTTCTAATAATGCCGTCCAACCTAGGTTATTAATATGATTCACATCACTATTTGTTTCTGTTAATAAAAATTCCACAACATCCACATAGCCGTGCTCAGAAGCTGGAATTAAAGCAATACCACCATAGCGATTTGTAATTTTAGGATCTGCACCAGCTTTTGAAGTTAACTTTAAAATGTCCAAGTAACCTTCTGCTCCTGCATATAAAAATGGCGAGTTTTGCATATCATCTTGAATATTTACATCGGCTCCTGCTTCAATTAGAAATTTCGCCGATTTCACGTCGTTATTATACGTCGCAATCATAAGCGCTGTGCGTCCTTTGCTATCTTGTGTGTTTATATTTTGTTCAGATTTCAGCGCTTTTTTTACAGCATTGCTATCTTGCTTTTCAACTGCTTCAAATAATGACATCTGTACCCCTACTTTCTTAACTGTCACATAACCTACAAATGCTAAACCTAATGATACGGCTGCAAAAATTGCTTTATTTCGCATTCCCATATGATTTCACCATTCCTCTTTGTGAAACTACTTTTCCAAATTAGTATGCCAAACCGACACGTGAGTGTTTAAATTCATTTTGGAATAATTCCTGATAAACGAAGTGAGCTGTGTCGCCTACTGTAATTTTCTCACCGTTTAGTGGTAACCTATTTCTTTCTGTACGATATATACCAATAGCTGGGCCATCAGGTAAATAAGTTGGACAAGCAATTGTCCAATCTAAATCCGACGCTTCTAATGCACGGAATGCTTTCGCATGTTCCTCTGCCGCAAAAGTAAGCCTTCGTTTGGATTCAGATGATTGGAAGCGTAGTTTTTCTCTTTCAGTGCGGCTGTCTAAAATACCGGCTGTACCGATTGTGACGATTCTTTTTACATTTAGTTGCTCCATCGCCCTAATAATATTTGGGACGCCTTGCGATAATGTTGTAGTTTTGTCAGTACCAATTGCACTTATTACTGCATCTGCCTGCTCCATAGCTTGGACCGTATCTTCAAAATTTTTAACATCCCCCTTAATCTTTTGGAGATTTGGATGTGATGGCAATTTTACTAGTGAACGTACGAGTACCTTAACTTCATGCCCTTCAGCTAAGGCACGTTGTAATACTTCATTTCCTACGCGTCCGGTTGCACCGAAGATTGTGATTTTCATTTTGGAATGCTCCTTTATTGTTCTAGTAATTGGTGATTTATGAAGTGGTTTATATATTTTCTTATCGTCTTCTTTATAGTTTAGCATTGTTTGTTTTGTTCGAAATAACAGAATGCTCTACGTAAAGGGGAATTTTATTTGTGTAAATTAGACAGGGGATTTAAGGATTAGTAAACTATTTTCAACAATATATAGGAGGTCTTACATGCATATTTTAGATAGTTATATTAAAGCTACAAATACGCACGATTTTAAACATTTTTTCTCAGATCAGACTTGCACAGGTCACGAAGAAATCCAAAATACTTTGAAACTGCTTGGTCAATAGTAAAGAATGAGAATTACGAAGCACATGATGTTGAATGGTTAGATCAAAAAGAGAGCTCTGCAACTTGTATTTATACATATTTCTATAAGGGATATATTTATAACGAATATATCTGTGGCAAAGGAAGAGCTACTAATATTTTTGTGAAAGAGTCGGATACATGGCTACTCATTCATGAGCATTTAAGCCCTATATCAAAGTAATCTTGATAAGAAAATAAATACCCCAATATTTAGATCGAGGTATTTATTTTCGATTTCATTTTTATTTTTTCAAATCTTTCTTTAAATAGTAATGCTCATAATCCCTGCCCACATTATCAATGCTACCAAATACCTCATAGCCATGCTTTTCATAAAAGCCTAATGCCTGAAAGCTTAGTGTATCTACTTTGATAAAATCACAATCTGTTTCTATTGCAATCTTTTCTATTTCTAATAGAAGTTTTGTACCGTATCCATATTCACGTAAATCTTCATCAATGATTAATGAATGTATTTCTAACCAATTCCAACACACTTGACCTATAATGCCACCTCGAACGTTGCCGTGTTCATCTTTAAGAAAAATACTAATCTCTTGATACCTGCCTCTTAAATCTACTGGGAAGTGAGCCAGATTATATTTATATAGCTGGTCATTTATGTAATCGTGACTACTTTTATTTTTTTCTTTAATAATTTGTATCTCCATATATACAATTCCTCCTTTTTCGGTTTCATATACTTGTTCTTGATAGACCGGCAAATACCTGCTTTAATTTACTTATAAAAATTTCATTTTATTAAGCTATTATTTGTATAAGATTTATTTCAAACTCTTAAAAGCCAAATCAACTACAAAAGAATTAGCCATTGAGCGCCGATAAAACACGGTAACTAAATGGCTAATTTATCACAGTTAATATTTCCTCATTATTTTCCCTTCATTTTTTTATAAATATCTAAATTTGCGCTAAGGACGTTAACTTTATCCTCTCCCCAAATATTAAATGTGCGACTATCAGTATTTGCTTTTACAATGTCATTCACTTCGTCTTCAGAGAGACCGCTTGCTTGTGCTACACGTTTTATTTGAACTTCTGCAGATTTTACACTGATATGTGGGTCAAGGCCCGATCCAGATGCCGTAACTAAATCAGCTGGAATTTGTTCACGTTGTACCCCTGGGTTCGCTTTTAGAAATGTTTCAATATCTGCTTCCATTCGTTTTTTTAGCTCAGGATTAGACGGTGCATAGTTAAAGGTACCTGAACTGACGCCATTATAATTTGTCTCCCCCTTAACATTTGGTACAAGATCTTCTTTTGTATAAACATTGTAATTGATAGCTGAAACACGCCCCCCAAAAAATTCGGGTGAAGTAAAAGCCTGCCCCAATTTATCCGAGCCTACCATTTTGCCATCCATCTCAATTAAACTACCGTTTGCCTCATGATTGAATAACACTTGTGCCACCCCAGTGACGGCGAATGGATAAAGTAAGCCACATAATACAAACATTAATAAAGTAATCTTCAGCGCTTGTTTAGAATCGCTAAAAAATGCTCTCATGTTATCCCTCCTATAAACCCATTAAATTCAATATTGGTCCGCTCATTAAATCGATTAGTTTAATACCTATAAAGGGTGCGATAATGCCGCCAAGCCCATAAACTAGCAAGTTTCTTCTTAATAATTTCGATGCACTCATTGGCTCATACTTCACTCCCCTCATTGCTATTGGGATTAAGAGAGGTATGATAACAGCATTAAAAATTAGTGCTGAAATGATGGCACTTGTTGGTGAATTTAACTGCATAATATTTAGAGCACTCATTTCAGGAACTGCAACCATTAGCATAGCAGGTATGATAGCGAAGTATTTTGCTACGTCATTTGCAATACTGAACGTCGTTAATGCACCTCTAGTCATGAGTAATTGCTTCCCTATTTCTACAACTTCAATAATTTTCGTAGGATTAGAATCTAGATCAACCATATTTGCTGCTTCTTTCGCAGCGTTCGTTCCAGAGTTCATAGCTAACCCCACATTCGCTTGCGCCAAAGCAGGTGCATCATTCGTGCCATCACCTGTCATAGCGACAATCTTCCCTTGAGATTGTTCATCCTTAATCACCTTGATTTTATCTTCAGGTTTGCTTTCGGCGATAAAGCTATCCACTCCTGATTCTTTTGCTATTGTAGCTGCAGTGAGTGGATTGTCACCTGTACACATGATGGTTTTAATCCCCATTGAACGAAGTTTTTCAAAACGCTCTTTTAAACCAGGCTTTACGATATCTTTGAGATATATAACACCAAGAATCTTTTCATTCTTCATTACTACTAATGGTGTACCACCTAAAGATGATACTTGATGAACTAGACTTTCTAAATCCTTCGGTACTTCATAACCAGCATTTACACTCTTATTTTTTATCGAATCATAAGCGCCTTTACGTATTTTCGTTCCATCCTTCATATCTAGACCACTCATACGAGTATATGCTGAAAATGCAATATGTTCGCTCGTATCAATGACCATCTTTTCATCTGCACTATCCACATCTAATTGACATGCAAGAGCTAAAATGGATTTCCCTTCAGGCGTATCATCTGTCAATGAACTTAACCATGCCGCACGTATTAATTCTTTCTTTCCAACACCTTGAATAGGTAAAAATTCGGAAGCAAAACGATTTCCATAAGTGATAGTACCTGTTTTATCTAAAATCAATGTATCCACGTCACCGCATGATTCCACAGCTTTCCCTGACATAGCAATCACATTGAACTGTGTTACACGATCCATGCCTGCGATTCCAATTGCTGATAACAACCCTCCAATTGTGGTTGGGATTAAACAGACGATTAAAGCAACAAGTGTGGCGATCGGAATATGCACTTGTAGATAAGTAGTCATAGGATAAAGTGTAACAACAACAAGTAAAAAGATAATCGTTAAACTGACTAATAACGTATTTAGGGCAATTTCATTCGGTGTTTTTTTTCGACTAGCCCCTTCAATAAGAGCAATCATTTTATCTAAGAATGATTCCCCAGGAAGTGAGGTGATTTCGACTTTCAGCCAATCACTCGTCACCGTTGTTCCACCTGTAACTGATGAAAAGTCTCCTCCTCGTTCTTTCACAACCGGCGCTGATTCGCCAGTGATTGCAGATTCATCAACTGTTGCAATTCCATCAATTACTTCCCCATCATTTGGGATAACTTCTCCTGCCTGAACTAAGACAATATCACCTTTCTTAAGTTCATCGGCTTGTTTTTTGACCTGCGTTCCATCAGTAAGTAAAACGCAAGCCTCTGTCACTGTTTTTGTTTTCTTAAGTGACTGAACTTGCGCTTTTCCACGCCCTTCTGCAATGGATTCAGCGAAATTCGCAAATAAGATTGTAATAAACAAGATGAAAGCTACTATCGCATTATAAAGGCGGGCCGATTCTTCTGTGACATCACCCATCATATTCGGGAAAATTGTTAATAAAATAACAAAAACAAAACCTACTTCAACTACGAACATGACTGGATTTTTTATCATATATAAAGGATTTAATTTTTTGAATGCGCCTAAAATTGAGCTCTTCATAATATCACGAGTTATAAAACTCTTTTTCGTTACGGTTTCCATTTATGTCTCTCCTCATTAAGAACGTATTTGTAAATGTTCTGTAATTGGGCCTAATGCTAAGGCTGGCAGGAAGGTCAATGCACCAATCATCAAGACAATAGCAATAAGCAAGAATGTGAACATCGGATTGTCGGTTTTCAATGTCCCCACCGAATCACTGTGCCATAACTTTTTCGCTAGAAGCGATGCAATGGCTAGTTGAATAATGATAGATAAATAGCGTCCAAAGAACATAGCAAAGCCAGTGGTCATGTTCCAAAATGGCGAGTTATCAGCTAAACCTTCAAACCCTGAACCATTATTTGCTGAGGATGAAGCATATTCATATAAAACCTGAGATAATCCATGTGCTCCCGGATTTGTGATTCCTGCGATTCCAGCAGTCGTCGCTACAGCAAGAGCTGAGAATAACAATATAAGAGCAGGGTGGATTAAAATGCATAGTGCGATTAATTTCATTTCTTTCTCTTCAATTTTTTTGCCCAAAAATTGTGGAGTACGTCCGATCATTAAACACGCGATGAAAATAGTTAACATGACATACATCATCATGTTCATTAATCCAACACCTTTACCCCCAAACACGACATTCAGCATCATATTAAACATTGGTACCATACCACCAAGCGGCGTTAAAGAATCATGCATATTATTTATTGAGCCTGTCGTAAAGGCCGTCGTTACCACTGTAAACAACACAGATTGGGGGATACCAAAGCGCATTTCCTTCCCTTCCATACTACCTATATCTTGAGAGATAGCTAGATTATTAATTATGGGGTTACCTGCACTTTCTGCTATGTAACAAGTAACTAAGCCAATGAGGAGAAGAATGCTCATTGCTGCAAAAATAACCAAGCCTTGTTTGCCAAATAGCGTTTTCTTACGTCGGTTTGCTACCATTAAACCGAATGTCACAACACATGCACCAGGTAATAACATCATAGATAGCATCTCCACAATGTTTGAAATGACTGTTGGATTTTCAAATGGGGTGGTTGAATTAGCTCCGTTAAAACCACCACCATTTGTACCGATGTGTTTAATCGATTCAAGGGATGCAATAGGACCAAGTGCAATATCCTGCATTTTCCCTTCTATTGTCTGAACTGTCTCGTTACCCTTTAAAGTTTGTGGCGAACCTTGGGCTACTAAAATTAACGCCACTATAAATGAAAGAGGTATTAATAAGCGTGTTATCACACGTACAAAATCCACAAAGAAGTTTCCGATTGTATCCGATTTTGCTACCAATCTACGACAGAATGCCATGCATGCAACATAACCTGTCGCAGCCGATGTGAACATCATGAATGTGATGACAAGCATCTGAGCCAAATAGCTTAACCCGGATTCTCCGCTATAGTGTTGCAAATTTGTGTTTGTCATAAATGAAATAATCGTATTGAATGACAACGTGGCTTCCATGTTATCGATATTATTTGGATTAAGAAATAAAGTCGACTGAATCCGTAATATGAAATAGCCGATGAATACCATAATTGCATTTGATAGAATGAGCGCTATTACATATTGTTTACCGGTCATATCAACTTGCTTGATGCCACAAAATTTATAGATAATGTTATCCACCCGATCCATTACCGGATCAAGCCATGTCTTTTGCTGCATCGTCACTTGATACAAATAATGACCTGCTACAATGACAAGCGGTAAATAAATGACTAGCACTAAGGCAATTTGCCACATATTTATTTCCCCCTATAGGTTTATTAATAGTTTTCTGGATAGAGCAATGCGTAAGCTAAATAGCCAAACAACGAAACAATAATGATGCCTATTAAAATCCACATAATTGCCCCCCCTAATTATCTACTTGCTTGTAACACCAAGCCGTTAGCCCATAGAGACTAGCAAAACTTAGGATTAATGCAATGACCATATATAAATCCACCAAGTCAATCACTCCTTCTATTGATTTCATGGATAATCATAATGCAGTTAAAATTAATGTAGTGTTAGAAAAAGAGCTAATTGTATTAAAATGGCATTAAGATTCAATCTTAATACTGTCTTAATGCTAGTTGGGGCTATAATAAGAAGGAGGTGAAGATTGATGGAATACATGCGCCCTAATCCCGATGCTATTTTAGCTAAGGTAAAAAGACAGGAATCAAAGGAAGCATCGGGGAGCCTGAAGATATTTCTTGGGTATGCAGCTGGAGTAGGTAAAACGTATTCAATGCTCGATACTGCCCATCAAGCAGAAAAGCTAGGTTTGGATGTAGTTGTCGGCTATGTTGAACCACATCCCCGACCAGAAACAGCTGCTTTGCTCGACGGACTTGAGATTATTCCTACTAAAAAAATTGACTATAAAGGAAAGTCATTTGAAGAACTGGATATAGATGCAGTGCTTGAACGTAAACCTGATCTTGTACTGATTGATGAACTAGCGCATACAAACGTTCCAACAATGCGCCATTTAAAACGATTCGGTGATGTTCAAGAATTATTAGCAAAAGGAATTCATGTTTATACAACTGTTAATATCCAACATATTGAGAGTCTCCATGATTTGGTTGAAGAAATTACGGGTGTAAAAGTAAATGAACGTATTCCAGATTATCTGATTGATAATGCTACACAAATTAAACTCGTAGATATTGAGCCTGATGATCTAATTCAAAGATTAAAAGAAGGCAAAATTTATCACACTCAACAGGCTGAAAAAGCAATGCAACATTTTTTTCAAAAAGCTAACTTAATAGCACTCCGTGAAATAGCTTTGCGTAGGACTGCCGATACAATTGATTATCAGAAAACGCAGGAGAGCTGTTCACTGTTCCATACCTCTCAAATTGAGGAACATATTTTAGTAGGTATCAGCAGTTCACCTACAAATGCAAAAGTAATCCGAACTGCAGCGAGACTTGCTCAAGCCTTACACGGAAAATTCACTGCACTTTATGTACATAACAAAGATATGAAGGATGAAAACGAGGTTAATTTAGAGAGGTTACAGCAGCATATTAAACTAACGGAGCAACTTGGAGGTCATATAGTGACTGTACAAGAAGATGATGTTGCTGCAGCGCTAGCCAATTATGCTCAAATGAGTGGTGTTACAAAACTCGTTATCGGTAGAACAACTACAAAAAAACAATGGTGGAAACCTAATTCTAAAATCGGAGACCGGCTCAACGAATTTGTACCTAATTTAGCCATGTATATCGTACCTGACCAAGAAAACGAAGCAATGCGTTTCCCAGAGGTACGATCACAACTAAAATTTAATTGGTATGACTTACTGAAAATGCTATTCGTTTTTAGCTTGGCCTCCTTAATTGGTTTGTTCTTTGCAAGAATAGGCGTAAGTGAAGCCAATATCATAACAATATACATTTTAGGCGTGTTAATACTTGCCATTTGGTCAACGAGCTGGGTATTTAGCATAATTAGTTCATTGATGGCCGTTCTTATTTTCAATTTCATTTTCACTGAACCAAGGTTCTCATTTGAAGCATACAACAGAGATTATCCCATGACATTTTTCATCATGTTCATCTCTGGGATAATCACAAGTAGTTTGACTAGGAAAGTAAAAAATCAAGCACTCGGTGCTGTACAGAAGTCTTACCGAATGGAGGTTTTGCTTGAAACTAACCGTAAGCTACAACAAGCAAAATCGTTAGAAGAAATTGTTACAGAAGGTATGTCACAGATTGTTAAGCTTGTTGAAAAGCCAGCTATGTTTTTTGAGATGCACAATCAACAGATTATGAACACATCATTTTTCCCAACCGATGTGATGACTAATTCGAAAAATACAGAGTTAGAAAATCTATTTAATAATAGAAACGAGCGTGCTGTGGTGGCATGGGTTTCCAATAATAAGCAGGTAGCTGGTGTATCTACTGATACGTTTCCTGGAGCAAGTTCTTATTATTTACCAGTTCTTTCTGGTGATGACGTCAAAGGAGTAATTGGTATTATGTTGTCGAAAGAAACACCACTACCTGCCTTTGAACGACATATTCTGCATGCGATTATGAATGATTTTTCGTTTGCTATTGATAAATGGTACTTACAGAAATCCAATGAGCAAGTTACACGTGAAGCTGAACTTGAGCAAATGCGAGCAAACTTTTTACGTGCCATCTCCCATGATTTAAGGACGCCACTTACGAGTATTTCAGGTAATGCCGATATATTATTGACCAAAAGTGGCCAAATTGACGATATGCAAAAAAAACAGCTATACCAAGATATTTATAGCAACTCAAAATGGCTTGTACAAATGGTGGAGAATTTGCTTGCTGTTTCGAAGCTAGATGATGGGCAACTTGCGATTGAAATGCGACCGGAACTCGTTGAAGAAATTATACAAGAGGCGCTCATGCATGTAGTTCGTAATGAACATACGCATCAAATTCATTGTCATATCGAGCCAGACTTGTTATTCGCTGTGATGGATGCACGACTTATCATTCAAGTGATTATTAATATTATTGAAAATGCACTGACATATACTCCAGCAGGAAGTGAGATTATCTTATCTGCAAAGGAGCAGGGAGATTATGTGCATATAAGTATTAGCGATAATGGACCTGGCATTGATGATGCTCTAAAAACACGACTATTTGAACCTTTTACAATAGGAAAAAATTATCGTAGTGATAGCCGACGAGGTCTAGGGCTCGGCTTAGCACTATGCCAAACCATCCTAAGAGTACACGATAGTAAATTAACTGTTTCAGACAATAAACCAAAAGGTACCGTTTTTAGTTTTGTACTTCAAAAAGGAGTTGTCAATGTCAATGAATAACCGAATTTTTGTTATAGAAGATGATAAAGCTATTGGAAATTTGATTAAAATGACATTGAGTACGCAAGGCTATGAATACGATATTGCTATTGATGGTAAATCAGCATTGCAAAAGGTGCTTTCAATGCCACCAGATGTTATTATTCTTGATCTTGGCCTACCAGATATGGATGGTATTGAAGTGATTAATAAAATTCGTGGATGGTCCCAAACTCCAATTATTATTGTCAGCGCAAGGGGCGAGGAGCATGATAAAATTCACGCTCTCGATGCAGGGGCAGATGATTATGTGACGAAACCATTTAGCGTAGATGAACTACTGGCTCGAATTCGGGTAGCTCTTAGGAGAGTAAAAAAAGACAGTCTTCTAGATATGGAACTTCCCATGTTTACTAATGGTAATTTAAAAATTGACTATTTAGCGAACACCGTATTTATTCGTGGAGAAGAAGTACATCTTACACCAATTGAGTACAAATTATTGGTCGTATTGGCCAAACATGTTGGAAAAGTATTGACGCACAATTTTCTGTTGAAAGAAGTTTGGCAACAAGTATTACCATCTGATGTACCCAGTTTGCGGGTTTTCATGGCAACTTTACGTAAGAAAATTGAAGAGAACCCTGCAAACCCAAAGTATATTCAAACTCATGTACGGGTCGGATACCGAATGCTTCGTTATGAGGAAGAATAATGTAGAGAAAACATTTAATCTATAGGTAGAGCTTTAGCATCTAATACATTAAAAAGGCTATCTAATTAAGCAATTCCACTTAATCAGATAGCCTTTCACTCCCTATAAAACTCAATCCCTAACTCCCCTTATTGCGCCCTTCAGGGAACAAGACCTCCTCAAGTTCATCATCATCCGAAGACTCCGATAACTCAACACCGGAACGATACGCAGCACGAGTGATCAAATGTCCTGCTACAGGAGCTGTTAAAAACACAAATACAATACCAAGTATTAAACGAACACTTATATAGCCTTCATGCGCCCAAAAGTATAAGAACGCACCAAGAAGCGATAGTAGTACAGCTAATGTTGAACTCTTCGTGGCTGCATGTGAACGAGTATACACATCTGGCAAGCGAAGCAAACCAAATGCGCTAATTAAACTCATCAGACTACCACCTAAGATCAATAACACACCTGCCCACTCAATGATCGGATTTACGTTCAACTATAGTGCCCCTCTCTAGATATTTTGAAAATGCAATCGTCCCAATGAACGACAGAATCCCCAAAATCAAAATAACCTCTAGAAACGCCTTCGTCTTCAATACAATTGAAATAATCGCTATCATCGAAAGCAAATTAACACCAATCATATCAAGACCTACTACGCGATCTGGCATTGAAGGACCACGTAAAACTCTGTAAAACGCAACCATAATCGTCAATGCAAATAATGTTAGTGAAATGATTAATATCGTCTCTTTCATCAACGTGTCACCTCCATAATTGCTTTCTCAAAGTTACCAATTGAGCGTAGTACATCTGCCTTTGACTTCTCCAAATCCATCGCATGAATGTAGAAAAGATCCCCTTCTGGCGATATTTCCATCACAACCGAACCAGGTGTTAGCGTTAATAAAATTGAAAGAGTTGTGATTTCCAAATCACCATTTAAGGCTGTTTTATATGTGAAAATCCCAGGTTTTATCTTCAACTTCGGACTACAAATCTGCTTCAAAACAAGCTCGCTAGATAATAATAGTTCCCATATAAAAAGAAACAGCAATTTAATGAGTGCAAACAATCTTTTTAAGTAAAATTGAGTTCCAAAAAAGCGATGCATCAAATACAATATTCCGATCCCAACAACAAATCCCGTCATAAATGTAGAGAAATAAGGGGCATCTTCATCTTTCAATAACATCCATAGCACCGCGATAAATATATTCAATAAAAACTGTGCGGGCATCACGTCTCACCTCTTTCCTTCTTATTTTTCGCCGAGCACTGCATCAATATAAATTGATGGGTTAGCTAAAGTATTTGCCGCATCACTTACATAACTGGACAACCCCTCTGCTCCAAATCCTAGTGCAATCGTACAAATTGCAAACAATACAATTGGAGTAAGCATTCTTTTCGGCAAAGGCGTTTCATCTTCAATACTTATAATTGTTTCGCCAAAAATAGCATTTAAGAAAATACGCAATAATGAATACAACACCACAACACTCGATATAAATGCCAGTGCTAATAATACGTAAGAACCTGTCTCAATCAGTCCTTGTCCAATAAGTACCTTTCCTACAAATCCGCTAAGAGGTGGAATCCCAGCAAGTGATACCATTACAACAAAGAACATCCAACCAAAGACAGGATAATTTCTTATCAAACCACTCATCCTGTCAAAGCGCTTCTCGCCAGTTAAGTAAATCATCGTACCAGCAAGTAAGAACAGCATAGCCTTCGCTATCATATCGTGCATTAAATAATATATAGCCCCTTCAAAGGCCGCTTCTGTCGCAACGCTAAGCCCAATTAATACAAAACCCACAGCAATCACAACATTATACGCAACAATTTGACGTATATCTTTATACGCTAAAGCTCCTAAGCAACCAGCAATGATCGTTACCGCTGCCATACCTTTTATGAGCATATGCGTCACTTCCGGCTGATGTATGAAAATAAGTGTGAACATACGGAACAAGGCATAAATCCCAACCTTAGTTAGAAGAGCTCCAAACAAAGCTGCTACAGCAGTAGGAGGCACACTATATGAACCTGGTAACCAGAAAAATAAAAGTAGACCAGCTTTTAATGCGAAGACAACTAGAAAAAGTAACGCGATTGTCGTCAAAATAGGATCTTGCCCAGCTTCAGCAACCCGCTCTGCTAAATGCGCCATATTTAATGTTCCTAATGTGCCGTATAAATAAGCAAGTGCTACTAAGAAAAACCATGAAGCCAATACATTTATTAGTACATATTTCAATGACTCACGTAGCTGTGCCTTTTCCCCACCAAGCGTAATAAGCACATACGATGCCAACAACATCACTTCAAAACAAACAAATAAGTTAAAAATATCTCCTGTTAAAAACGAACCATTGACACCCGCAACTAGCAATAGCACGAACGGATAAAAAAACATATTTTCTCGCTTCTCACCTATAGATGAAAACGCATAAAGCAAACAAATGGCTGTCACAATACTCGTTGTTAATACAAGTAACACAGCAAATGAATCTGCAACAAACAAAATACCGAACGGTGGCTTCCAACCACCAAAATCAAGTCGCATAATACCCGTCTCTTGAATTCTTCCAAGTATTATCATACTCACAACAGCAATTGCTACCATCGTCAACAGACTAATCATACGTTGTGCCTTTACATACGGACGTAAAAACACAAGCGCGATACCAAGCATAATTGGCAAAATTAAAGGAAGTACTACAATGTTATTCATTCTCTGGTCCTCGCAATCCTTCCAAGTCATCTGTTCCATTGGATTGATATGTGCGATAAGCTAGTACCAAAACAAAAGCTGTCACAGCAAAGCTAATAACAATTGCTGTCAAAATTAATGCCTGTGGCAGAGCATCTGTATACGGAGCTTCAGCTTCTTTCAAAAGCGGTACATTGCCCTTCTTTACGCCAGCAATTGTTAATATTAATAAATGCACTGCATGCGATAATACAGCAGTTCCTAAAATCACTCGGATTAAATTTTTCGAGAGGATTAAATACGTAGCGACTGCTATTAGCACACCGATTAATAAAATCATTAATGTTTCCATCGACTACTCATCCTCACTTATGCTTAAAATTATGGTCACAACGACACCAATAACTGTCATTGCCACACCGGCTTCAAATAATACAACAGAGGCTAATTCCGTTTCACCAAAGATCGGTAAATTCAATTTCATAGCAGCCTGTGTCATAAAATCTTTGCCGAAAATGACTGAGGCAAAGCCCGTCCCTGTAGCTATCAACACGCCAAGTGCCGCAACTAATTTAAAATCAAATGGCATGCCTTTATGCACTGTCTCAATATCTGAAGTTAAGTACATTAATACAATTGCAGATGCAAGTACTAGCCCTCCGATAAAACCTCCACCTGGAGAATAATGCCCTGAGAAGAATAGATAAACGGACAATGTCAAAATGATAAAGACGACAATTTTTGTTACCGTCCGTAAAATTACATCATTAATTTTCATTGTCTGTATCCTCCTTTCTCTCCTTCAGTTTAATCAGTGTATAAACACCTAAGCCGGCAATAAAGAGAACAACCACTTCAAGCATCGTATCAAAACCACGGAAATCACCTAAGATCGTATTAACGATATTGGCTCCACCGGCTAGCTCGTATGCATTCTCAAAATACGAAGAAATTGAATCAAATTCATCATAGTACATAACTGCAAATGACATCACAACAACAAGCGCGCCTACTGCACCAGCGACTACTGCATTACTTATCTTCACTGATCTTGGAGAATCTTCTCTTTTCCATTCTGGTAAGAATGAAAAGCAAAGTAAAAATAACACTGTCGTCACGGACTCCACAATAAGCTGTGTCAAAGCAAGATCTGGTGCTCGGAAAATTACGAAGAAAATGGATACACCGAAGCCAATAACCCCGTTTAATAAAGTAGCCGTTAATCGTGACTTCACAAAAAGCATAGATATACCAGCTAACAACATCACAACGATTAACATCAACTCATAAATCTCAACCGGAGCATCATTTGCACTACTATACGCAAATCCACCACTAAATAAGAAATAACCACCAACCGCTACAATGAAAAACAAATAGATATAAAGGACATATTTCCTTAATGAACCCGTCATATAACTAGTTGTCACCTTATTTGAACCACTTTCAAGTCCCTCTAATAAATGTCTGAACAGCTCATTAAACGAAAAACGATATGGGAATAAACGATACAAAGGCTTCCACGTTTTTAATTTCCTGTACAACATTGCACCCACTATAACGACTCCTATCGTCATGAGTAATTCCGTATTAATACCATGCCAAGCATATATTTTAGGCGTCAGTACATCAGCAGGAGCAAATCCAGGATAAATACTTGCCATTGCAGGTTTCAAAATGTATTGACCAAGAACATTTGGGAAAATGAATATCCCTACTACAAGCACACATAAAATAATTGGAGAGACAAGCATTCCTATTGGTGCCTCGTGAATAGGTTTACCCTCACTTTTCTCATTAGGTTTACCGAAGAATGTTTTGAAGATGATGATCATGCAATATACAAAGGTGAAAATACTCGCTACCCATGCTACCACAGGGAATAAAATCCCTATGCTACTGATTGAAAAGATATCAAGCTCTCGCATATGAACCGCTGCCGCAAAGAACATTTCTTTACTTAAGAATCCATTAAATGGTGGCATTCCAGCCATCGAAAGACTGCCAATTACTGCGACCGTAAATGTTAGAGGCATTAATGACATCAATCCTCCAAGCCTTCGTACATCACGTGTCCCTAGCTCGTGATCCACTATTCCAACCATCATAAATAATGCACCTTTAAAGGTTGAATGGTTTACTAAATGGAAAAGTGCAGCAAAAGTTGCCTGTGTATAAATAATAGTAGAGTCTGAATAACCCAGCTTAAAGGCGACTGAACCCATACCAAACAAACTCATAATAAGTCCTAATTGACTGACTGTTGAAAATGCTAGTAATGCTTTCAAATCCGTTTGTTTCACCGCATTAAACGAACCCCAGAACATCGTCACAAGCCCAGCAACAGTCACAAGCCAAAACCAAATTGCATCTCCACCGAAAATAGGCGTTAACCGTGCTACTAAGTATATTCCAGCCTTCACCATCGTAGCTGAATGTAGATATGCACTAACGGGCGTTGGTGCTTCCATCGCATCTGGCAACCATATATGGAATGGGAACTGTGCAGACTTTGTAAATGCTCCAAACAATATTAATATCATTGCAGGAATAAACAGCTGATGATCCGTGAATTGACTTACATTACGTATGATTTCATGCACACTATATGAACCGGTCATCATATGCAACATAATAAAACCAACAAGCATCGAAACGCCGCCAGTAACCGTAATGAGCATCGCTTTTTGCGCACCAGCACGCGAAGCTTTACGATGATGCCAAAACGCAATTAGCAGGAATGAAGAAACACTTGTAAGCTCCCAAAAAGCGTACAACACCATCAAATTATCGGAAAATACGACGCCAAGCATAGCGCCCATAAAAAGGAGTAAATAGCAGTAAAAGTGTTGAAGGGATTCTTTAGCAGATAAATAGAAAATGGAATATAAAATAACTAAGCTACCTACACCAGTGATAAGAAGTCCAAAAATCATACTTAGACCATCTAAATATGTTGTAAAGTTTATATCTAAAGAAGGAATCCAGTTATACGTATGAGAATAAGTATGACCTTCCGCCACAAATGGGACTAATCGAACTAGCATTATAAAAATAATGACAGGTACAGCTAATACAAGCCAGCCTATATGTAGTTTTGTAAAACGCTTATATAGTATTGGAATAAGTATTGCCATCAAAAACGGTATTACAATTGCCAAATTTATTGTCAAAAGTCCAAACCTCCTTGTTGCAGTATTCTGAAATGATGTGAATTTAAATTTGAAATGGTTAACCGATGGCAAAAATACATACCATCATATCAAGAGGCCAGACTAGGGCTCTTATAGTGCTTTATTAATGAATTAATGCAGAATTAGAGGTAAAACAATACGTGGTATTACATCTATTTAATATCTATCAACGCAGATTATGGTGATAATATATTTAAAAGGATATAACGAGATTACCTGTAAATTATACAATATTTTCTCGGTCATTTCACTTTTATGCTACTCGAATCATAATAATAGACAACCTTAACACAATAAATAGTCATAAAATTGTTAATTTTTCTTCGTCAAATTAAAACAAAGTTGAATTTTAAATATTAATAAATCTGTATACTCACTTATCCAAGCGGTGGATCTTGTTTTATATTTTGCTAAACAAAAATCTTTACATATATGAGCACTTGACTATAAATGTGTGTACCATCATAATAAGTAGCCATACGGATACATACTAGGTATTCGTGATTTTTTTTGATGAAAAAGAGTCAACTCTAAAAGTGCTAAATAACCTAGTATTACTATATGAGTAAAGATACGTAGGATAAGTAATAAGACGATTATATTAAATATGCTGTTAAACAAAGATTTTCTGTATAAACTATTTGTGAAATCATTGCACTGACACAGTCTGGCATATATATACTTGCTTCAACTGATCATATAAAATTTAGACGCTTTCATATAAAGGAACAAAATACTAAACACGAGGTGTAAACTGCCGTGAAACATTTAAGAGGACGTATGGACGAGAGTATTTTAGTATGTGCATACTACGGAGCAAACGGAGAAAGATTGATTCGCAGAGGGCATAAAATGGCTAAGATGCTAGATTGTCCACTCTATATTCTAACGGTTGATCCGCAACCATTCGATAACTTCGATGCTGAGAAGGTTGAATATCTTAACAATTGGCAACAACTTTCAGAAGAGCTAGAGGTAGAGGAATTTATCATTCGCGACAACGAAAAAAAGCCAATACAAAATGTTATTGCAGAGGTTGCACACCAATACAACATTACACAAGTCGTTATCGGACAAACAGCACAAAGTCGCTGGGAAGAAATTACGAAAGGTTCGTTTATGAACTTGCTTCTTAAAACAATCTCATTTGTCGATCTACATGTTGTTTCTGTTGAACGTCACGTCCGTGATGAAGAAGATGCGATGTTCGAAAAAGGTGTTCGAGCATATTTACTAGAGCACGGTAACGATTTTAAGGTAAGTTTTACATGCTCAAAAAACATTTATTACGAGGGTATTTTCTTCAAAGAAATCGGTACTGATTTTGACAATGGTATCTTCAAATTTATGCATGATAACAAAATGCATGAAGTACATATTTCTGAAAATCATGTAACAGATTCAACCAAAATCCCAAGTAAATCTCGCCAATAATAAAAGCTGTCTAAATGGTTATTTAAATGACCCATTAGACAGCTTTTTCACTTTTAAATACCTTTAATTTTTTAAATTCCATTTACGATCTGTCGGTAATGCAAAAGCAACTAAAGCAAGTATTGGCAATACGGATATAACCACCATTGTTTTAAAAATCCCATAATGGTCCATCATAATACCAATAACTACTGCTCCGATCGCTCCCATTCCAAAAGCTAATCCAACCGTTAATCCTGCCATAGTGCCAATTTTACTTGGTACTAATTCTTGTGCGTAAACTACTGTCACAGAGAAACTTAGCATAATGAAAAATCCTATTAAAATAAGTAGCACAATAACACCCCACAATGGAACATAAGGCAATATTAAGGCAAGTGGCATCGGAACAAGCACCGATAATAAGATGATATTTTTACGCCCTAACTTGTCTGCCATCGGTCCCCCAAAGAATGTCCCAACTGCTCCTATTGCTAGGAATACAAAAATAATTAGCTGTCCTTTTTGTATTGTTAAACCATACTTATCCATCAAATGAAAGATATAAAAGCTTGTTATATTCGTCACATAAAAAGAACGAACAAATATAACCATCATTAATAAGCCAAGTGCTATTCCTATTTGCTTTTTCGTCATTTGTGGTAAAGAAGAAATAATCACTTTCTTCTTTTTAGATAAACGCTCTTCCTCTAACTGTTTTTTATACCATGCTGAAATTTTTGATAAAACTATAATACCTATAGCGGCAACAATTAGAAACCACGCTGCTCCTTTTTGACCAAATGGTACTAAAATAAAACCACTAATTAAAGGTGCTAGCGCTTGTCCTGAATTACCGCCAACTTGATATATAGACTGGGACAATCCACGTTTTGAACCTGCAGCCATAAAGGAAACACGTGAGCCTTCTGGGTGGAAAATAGCAGAACCAAATCCTAAAAATATTACTGAAACTAA
This sequence comes from Viridibacillus sp. KH_047, assembly GCF_057838945.1. Classification (NCBI taxonomy): domain Bacteria; kingdom Bacillati; phylum Bacillota; class Bacilli; order Caryophanales; family Caryophanaceae; genus Viridibacillus; species Viridibacillus sp. KH_047. The sequence goes on from NZ_CM174479.1 coordinate 4,040,418, forward strand.
GATCATCCAGTAATCTGCGGCAAAGGCTAAACCTGCCATACCAATAAATGAGCTAGTCATACCAAGTGGTAATGCATATGGTTTTTGCTTTTTATCGCTAAAATAACCAACAACCGGCTGTAAGACCGAAGCTACCATATTTAATGCGAATGCTATAAAACCAAGTTGAGTAAATGTTAAACCTCGCTCACTTTCTAATACAGGGAACATAGCTGGGATAACGGCTTGTAAAGTATCGTTGAATAAATGACAAAGCCCTATTGCAAACATTATCGGATACACTGGATTTCCTAATGAGTGCGTTTTATTTACTGTCATCTTCTTTCATTACACTTCCTTCTGTTTACGAAATAACCAATTTACTTATTATAACAATAATTACGCAAATGTTTTCATATTTATTGGGAATATCTATTGTTTTTAAAGGAAAGCTAACAGATATGAAGTGAAAAGGAGTTTGATTTACATGGACCATTTTTTTGAGATTAACTTTTGGGAAATGATGCTGAGAACAACCATATCATTTATAGTATTGCTCATATTGGCACGCTGGCTTGGGAAAAAGCAGCTAAGTCAGTTAACGTTTTTCCATTACATTACAGGCATTACAATTGGTTCGACAGCGGCAGAAATTGCTTCTCAAGAAGAAACACCTTTTATAGATGGCTTGATTTCTCTAGTATGGTGGACCGCTTTGACAATACTTATGAGTGTCCTCGCAATTAAGTTTCCAAAGGTAAGAGTAATTATCGATGATACACCTACAGTTATCATTAAACATGGCGAACTATCTGTACAAGCATTAAAATCCGCGAGGTTGCATATGGATGATGTCATGATGATGATGCGTGAACAATCCGTCTTCTCAATTCAGGATGTAGAATATGCTGTTTTAGAAACAAATGGACAACTGAGCATTTTGAAAAAAACACCTCAACAGAGTGCCACAAAACAAGATGTAAAAGCAGACGTCTCAACTCCTCCTCATATACCTATGGAAGTTATCGCTGATGGAAAAATTGTCTGGAGTACAATGGAGGAGCTAAATTTAACTGAAGATTGGTTAATACGTAAGCTTCGTAAAAAGGATATTGAAGATGTAAAAGATGTATTTTACGCCCAGGTCCAACCAAATGGCTCATTGTATATTACCGTGAGGGATAAGGATATTTAAAACCTTCTACATTGGTTGTTCTCCATTCTCCTAGTAGGAAGTTAATTTGAATTCTTTTAGTAATATTTCCAGAAATAAACCGATTCCTAGTGATTTTCAATATTATGTTAACAATTTTCAAAAAGAAGCGCTTTAATTCGACAGGCGCTTTTAATTACATATTTCATCTCTCCCATAGCAATAATGCTATAAGAGTATTTCAATTAATAATACCTTTATTTTAATTGGTCGTTCGATGTTGTAAATTAGCAAATACAATAGAAATTCCCTGGGAAATATACTTTTATTCCCTTTGATTAGAAATCACTGATTTGTTGTAATATATAAAATTAATCAATGGAAAATTTAAAATCACACTCTGATTCTTCGAGGTAATTTATTTTAACCAGAGCTAATAGTTACTTTGCAAAAAATTATTTATACATTGAAACTCTACCATTTTGGATGAATTCACTCAAAATAAAACGCCATTGAGATAAACTAAAAAATCCTTAATGCAAATGCACTAAGGATTTTTAAATCATTTGTTATATAGAGTTTGCAAAGCTTTTCTCATCGGCTCGCGGACATTTACCTTTTCGCGAATAGCCTTTGCTTTTTGTTCTGCTTCTTCGACAGTGGATGCTTGCCCTAGTTCAATTAGCGTACCGACTGCTATGGTACCTGCTCGACCACTACCGCCTCCACAATGGAAAAACACCTTTTTCCCATCACGATATGCTGATACTACTTTATCGACCGCATGCAAAATAGAGGCTTCAACCTGCTCCGCTTCATCTGCAATTGGGGCATGTACTCTATTATAAGTAACTTTTTCTGGTTCTTTCACACGTAAATCGATGACAACATCAATTTTTTCATTCGTAACAGCTTCTACTGCATCTGCTGCTCCTCCGAAGAAAATACGATCATCTAATAAAGCCTGATATTTTTTCTCCACTATTAAACACCTTCTTTAATAAGTGATTTTATCTCCTCGAAACGTGGCATTGCTGTAATCGCACCTGCTTTTGTTGCAGCCATTGCGCCTAATTGATTGGCAAAGAATACACAATTATAAGCATCTTCCATAGTTTTTGGTATACCATATAAATGTGCGTGTCGTAAAATACCTGCCATAAAGGCATCGCCAGCACCAGTTGAATCCACACATGTAATTGGGATTGACGGTACATGTTTCACTTCACCATTCAATACGACATACGTGCCTTGCGCACCAACCGTAATCATTATAAAAGGAATATTGTATTTTGCTAACGCTACAATCCCCTCTTCTAGTGTTGTGGTTTCTGTTAAGAAGAGCAGTTCTTCATCAGCCAACTTTAACATATCCACACTTTGTAAAAATGTATTTATAGTATCATAACAAACTTTTTGGCTTTCCCAACGTAAAGGACGAATATTGGCATCCATCGCAAGTAATGCATTATGTTTTTTAGCCAATGTTACTGCTGCACGAGTTGTTTCAAGTGCAGTCGGATGGAACATAGTATTTGAACAGATGTTAAATATAGAAGCACGTTTAAATGCTTCTTCTTGTAAATGCTCAGGCTCTACTTGTAAATCAGGTGTTTCATCAATATAATTCGTAAAAATGCGATCATTTCCTTCAGTTAGATGGACATGTACACCACTTACACGTTTTTCAGGGACAATTTTAGCATAATCCATGTTTACGCCCTCTTTGTCTAGCTCATTACGGACGAATTCAGATGTTTCATCATCCCCTGTTATAGTGATTAATGCAGAAGGCGCACCGATACGACTAATTCCTGCAGCTACATTTACAGTAGCACCACCTAAAAACTTAGTAAACGACGTGTTAGTCATATCATTGGCTATAAAATCTACAAACGCATCTCCATATACGAGAACGAATTCTTTTTTTGAGTCTAACATTCACAAACTCCTCCACAAAATATCTTACTTCTAGCGTACCATGAAATCACTCATTGAAAAAGTTTCTTTCCTTATTTTTCGACATTTTTCGTCAAATTAAGGAGAACCTCCCTTTCAACCTTTAATTCGTCATAGGCACAAACACTTATAATCGGAAATCACAGTCTCTCTTTGCTATACTTAATCTTGAAGGAGTTTGATAAAAAATTATGATTACTGTAAGAAATGCTGAACTAGCTGATGGCAAATTTGTTGTACCACTTATTATTGAAGCAATAGGAGACATCGCAAGTCGTATGACAGGTGAAACAGAACCTACAGCTATCGAAAGCGAATTAATTAAGTTATTTGAGCGTACAGATAACCGTCACTCATATCTCAATACATATGTTGCAGAACATAATGGTCAAGTAGTCGGTACTCTAGTAATTTATTCAGGTGATGAAGCACCGCAAATGGATGCCAACTTAGAAACATGGCTAAAAGAAAAAGGTGCAGAAACACCAAAAGTAGATAAAGAAGCTCATGAAGATGAATATTACGTCGACACAATTTGCATCAATACTGACTTCCGTGGTAAAGGAATCGGAACAATTCTTCTAGAATTCTCCGAACAACTAGCACGAGAAAAAGGTTATAAAAAAATATCATTAAATGTAGAGACTCAAAAAGAAAAAGCACGCCAACTATACGAACGTATGGGATACGTCATCACAGAACCATGGACAATCATAGACGAACCATTCCATCATATGGTTAAGTCACTTTAATGCTGAGGGTGCTCTTCCATCGAACAACAACCAAAAACTTCTATCCATTTTTGGTAAACAGCTTTATATAACAAATTTTATAATCCCTATAATTAATATAAAACATGAGTTTCATCAAAAGATGCTCATGTTTTTTTATGTAGAATGTAATACTACTTAGTAAACTTCCCTCTTCACAAATTCAAAAAAAATGTTATACTATCCTCTTGGTTGATTCTAATCTGGCCAATAATAGGAGTTGTTTATATGAATAAAAATTTATTTTACTCGCTATTAGTTGTACTTGCGGCTAGTAGTTACGGAATATTGTCCACTATTGTAAAGGTAGCTATGCAACACGGATTTGATTCAGCTGAGGCAATTACTAGCCAATATATTGTTGGATTTTCGCTAGCCTTGCTACTCTTTATAATTACACAACGTAAGTTACCTAGACTATCTAAAAAAAGTCTGATTATATTACTTTTAGCCGGGATTTTCACAGGTACGACAGGGATTGTTTACGGAAAATCTTTAGATTATTTACCTGCTTCTTTAGCGGTTGTTATGTTATTCCAGTTCACTTGGATTGGCATGCTGATCGATTGTTTATTACACCGTCGCCTACCAAAGCGTGAGGAAGTCATTTCTCTAATTTTCTTATTCGCTGGAACAATTTTGGCAGCTGGAATTTTAGATGTCGATTTAAGCGGTATTGCTTGGCAAGGTTGGGTATTTGGTTTTGCTGCTGCAGTTAGCTTCTCTATTTTCATCCAAATCAATTCAAGACCAACTGAAGAAGTTTCAACAATTGCACGGATGATGATTATGTCATTCTTTGCACTTGTTTTAGTATCTATTTTCTTATCACCTGAAATTGTTTGGAATGGACAATTATTTGGTGCTGGACTTTGGAAATTCGGCTTACTACTTGGGCTATTTGGTATAATTTTACCGATTTTATTATTCACAATCGCTGTCCCTAAAGTCGGTGGTGGTATGGCTTCTATTCTAAGTGCCATGGAACTACCTGTAGCAATTACCGTTTCGGTTGTTGTGCTACATGAATCTTTAACTTGGATACAAATTGTAGGGATTATTCTAGTATTAATCGGTATGACTTTACCTACTCTATTGACAAGAAACAAAGCAAATTAGACCAAACTTCACACTTATTTTGCAAACTCTCTCTTCTTATTTGATACAATCAATCGTATTGAATAGAAGGGAGCTTTTTTATGCGCAAAATTGCACTAACAGCATTAGCATTAATTTCAAGTGTTGCACTTGTGGCTTGTAATGATAATGAAGGAGAAAATACAGATAAAGCCGAAAAACAGGAGGTCAAGGCTGCTGTTCTTAAAGCCGATGTTACTATCCCTAAAACCGCTGAAGTCGGAGAAAAAGTTGAATTCCAAGTAAAAGTAACAGAAGATGGAAAAGTAATAACAAATGCTTCAGAAGTAACGTTTGAAGTGGCAAATGCTGCTACCCATTCAGATAAAATGTTAGAAACTAAAGTAAACAAAGATAATGTCTATGTAGCTGAAATGACAGTTAAAGAAGCTGGTAATTATGAAATTACAGCGCACGTAACAAATGGAGAGGGTCATGAAATGGTTGATGCAGATATGAAAGTTGCAGGAGAAGTCGCAAAAACTAAAGACAATGATCACGATTCAGAAGAAGCACATGAACATGCACATGGAGATACTACTGCTACATTCTCTCAAACAACTGCTAAAAAAGGTGAGAACACTAATTTTAGTGTCACTATTGAGCATGATGGTAAAGCACTGACAGATGCAAGAGTTCGTTTCCAAATTGTTAATAATGATACTGAAGAAGCTGGATGGTTAACACTAAAAGAAAAAGCAGACGGTACTTACGAAGTTAAAAATACTTTCAATGATGCAGGTACTTATAAAGTGACTCTTCATGTAGAAAAAGACAAAGAGCTTCATTTCCACGAAGAAAAAACATTTACAGTGAAATAAATAACAGAGCAAAGGCCCTTAAAGTTAATACCTTTAGGGGCCTTTGTATATTCAATAATATAATTTTAACTATGCTTTGAATTTCCCTTTTGGTACATGATCACATTTGGCAAAGTAACCTTTACCAGCGTACCATTTTGTTCAGAAATCTCTAGGTCACCATTTACAAACTCGACTCTTTCCTTCATACCATTTAAACCGTTACTCGATGGTTTCCTATTCATATTAGAAATACCTATACCATTATCTAATACAGTCAATTGGATGACGTCGGATTTTTGTATAATGGTAATTTTACATTCAGTCGCTTTGCTATGTCTTACAACGTTATTGACAGCCTCTTTCAAACACATACTTAATGTATTACCAGTAATTGCAGGAATATGATCGAATTCCGAATTACCTTCAATAATCATTTTAATATCTGCTGCTGTTAAAATTTTTTCTACATGTAGTAGTTCATCCTGTAATTTCACAGCCTTCATATTCGACACCATTTCCCGCACTTCTTTTAATGCAATGCTAGCTGTTTGACGAATATCGCGAAGCTCTTCTATTGCAGCATCTTGATCTTTTTTTACTAAACGAATAGCTAAATCACTCTTCAAACCAACCATTGAAAGCTTTTGCCCTAGAGTATCGTGTAAATCTCTAGCAATTCGTTGACGTTCTTCATAAACGCTTAGTTCTGAAATACGCTCATTGGCAGTTGCTAATTGTCCTTGTAATTTATCACGTTTGTTCGTGCTGTATATATAAAATGGGCCTAAAATTACACCAAATACAACGATAACGATAAAAGGAATCTCTTTAATAAATAGCTCGGTCTCGATAAAGAAACCACCTATAATTGAACCAACAGTCATAGCAATATGAAGCCCATACATAATATAAAACCCAACAGTATGGCGAATTCGCCCGATAAAGAAAGCAGTGAAGAAAGCAAAATAAATGTAACCAAAAAGAACTGTCATCACTGCATTAATGACCATCTCTAAGGAAATGCACACATATACTAAACCACTATTAGTACTATAAGAAAAGCGAAAACAAATGATATATACAATCAAAATAGCGACTGCAATAGATACAATTAATGTTGATGCTGTACGAAAAACGAAGTAAAGAGGGACGAAACAGAAAAGAATCCAAGTCGAAATACTAAGCAATGGATTTTTCGGAAAAATACTATACCAATTCGACATTCTGTCAATTCACCACTCTTTCTAAACTTTTATTATAACAAAATTTCCTTAAATCCAAACCGATAGCCATTTTGATTCTAGAAATCATAAAATATCACCTGATCAACCGCTAGCATGCTAAAGAAATAAACTCTTCAAAATAGCTAATTAAACATTAATTATTATATGACTTTTTTTGTGGAAAGGGCTTGAGCTTCATTGTGGAGAGAACATATTTACTTTGATATTTAGTTAAATATCTTCTGAATTTATAATATTGATGAATGATGGATTATTTTATTTAGACGCATTAAATTCATAAATTAATGCAAAATAATGAACACGTAGTTTACAAATCACATATACTATTGTAATATCAACACATGAACAGATGTTCATATGATAATGTTAGGGGGGGCAATTAATTGGAGCAAAGTGAACATCACTTTTTAAATGAATCGACGGTTGAAGATGTTGCAAGAACTTTCAAAGCACTAGCAGATCCTACAAGAGTGAAAATTTTATATTTACTATCCCAGGAAGAATGTTCAGTTGGACATATTGCAGATGTTCTGAATATGACTCAATCTGCTGTATCCCATCAACTATCCTTTCTGAAAAACTTACGTTTAGTGAAATCACGTCGTCAGGGTAAATCATTATTTTATAGCTATGATGACGAGCATGTTATTGAAGTACTCAAACAAGTAATTGACCACTCATTACATGATTAGGAGGAATTTATATGCATCATCACGGACACGATCACAGTCATGATCACGGGCATCACCACCACGGGCATGATCATGGTAGAGAGGGCAACAAAAAAGGGCTCATTATGGCCCTTACCATTACAGCAGGAATAATGATTTTAGAGTTTTTTGGAGGCTTAATTACAAATAGTTTAGCTTTACTCGCAGATTCTGGGCATATGTTAAGTGATACTGCTTCTTTAATTCTAAGCTTAGTGGCGATAGGATTTGCTGCTAAAGCCGCTTCTCCAAAGAGAACATTTGGTTACCACCGATTTGAGATTTTAGCAGCTTTTTTTAATGGCATCACTTTATTCTTAATTGCAGGTTTCATCATCTATGAAGCTTATGGAAGATTCTTTGAACCTCCAACTGTTGCTAGTGGTTCTATGATGTTAATCGCTCTAGTTGGATTATTAGCAAACCTCATTAGCGCATGGTCTTTAATGAGTAAAGGTGACGTAAAAGATAATGTCAATCTTCGAAGTGCTTATCTTCATGTTCTTGGGGATGCATTAGGTTCTGTAGGAGCTATTGTTGCTGGTCTTATCATGTATTTCTTCGACTGGTACATTGCAGATCCTATCATTAGCGTTGTTGTTGCATTATTAATCCTAAAAGGGGCATGGGGAATTATTAAGCATACCGTTCATATTTTAATGGAAGGAACACCTGCCGCAATTGATCAAAAAGAAGTTAAAAAAGCGTTAGAGAGTATAAATGGTGTTATTAATGTACACGATCTTCATATATGGACAATTACATCTGGATTAAATTCTTTAAGTTCTCATTTACTAATTAAAGATGAAGAGAATGAACAAGTGATTCTTCAAAAAGCCATTCATATAATCGAAAAAGAATTCCATATTGGACATACTACAATTCAAGTTGAAAAATCAATGCTTCAACACGAAAATATGAAAGTCTAGAAATGTAGAAGGTATTAAGAAATCGTTCAAAATGAATAAATTCTATTCTGTTTCCTAAGGGAAAATAATTTCGTGAACAATTATCCGCGGAATTATTTTATTTAAACTTATTATACCCTCCCGCGGTATGGTATTATATAAATGCATAATCCATATGATAAAAGATTAGAAGGTTGTGAAAATAGATATGACTCAAAACGACAACACTGTGAAATTAGCTGTTAACGGTGGGATTTCATATGGTGCTAAACTAAATGCCAAGCAGTTGGCTGTCATTGCTCAGTACATGAATGACGGGGATGAACTGGAATTGACAACTTTCCAGCAGCTTTACATCGATGTACTTGAAAGTAATGTGGAACTCGTAAAAGAGAAATTTCAAGAAGTTGGCCTGTCCTGCTACCCTGTAGGAAATTACGTCAAAAGCCTAAGAACTTGTAATTTCTGCAAAGGGTCAGAACAAGAAGGTATGCCAGTTGCCATTGAACTAAATAAACGTATTGCAGGAAAACCCGTTCCCTTTACGCTTCGCCCAGCCTATACAGGTTGCCCCATCGGCTGCGGTGAACCTTTAGTCAATGATATCGGCGTCATGAAAATCAAAAGTGGCTATGACTTATATATAGGAGGAAAAGCAAAAGGTTTTGATGCCCAAACAGGTACTTTACTAATGGAGTAACTTACTCCTGCACAACTGTATGAGGTTATAGAGAAAATCGTTGATATTTATGCTGAGAATGGTAAAAAGCGTGAACCGCTATTTAAATTCATTAAACGTTTTGGATTAGATAATCTTAAAGCGCAACTTGTTCATTAAATATAGGAAACTTAAAATTCGAGAGTAATATATAAGTAATACTGTAATTTCACTTGCCCACGCTTCATTTCACACTAAATGAAGCGCGGGCATTTTTTCTATTTAAGCTCTCTCAACTATATAGAAATTCTATACTCATTTTGCTTGATCCAATGATTTATGTTCTTTACTCTTCCTCCCTCAGAATCTTAAATATCTTTGAATATGAAAAGATTACCCTTTATATTTGGATGTAAAAAAGAACCTGCTTACTTTTGCAGCAGGTTCTCGATTTTTAGTTATTAATCATTTACATAAACATCAAAAGGGGTTTCTCATCAGTCGTTTTTCCGACTTAGAGATCCCCCCTTTTCAAACTCTTATTTTACTTCAATTACAAATGGATAAGCATTTACTTGTTCACCAAACTTAAATTCAGCCCACATTTTATATACACCTGGCTTAGTAAATTCTGTTTTAAAAACTGGTTGATTATCCGATACAGGATGTACATGAATAAAGTTCTCTGCGTTTTCATCTAAAATGACAACATGACCTAAAGCACCTAAATATGGTTCAGGTTTGGCACCTTTTAAATCGAAATCTAAAGTGATTTCCTTATTCAAATCAAATTCTGTAGTCTTAAGTTCCACTGATTGATTGTTAATCGTTTTTGTAAAGTTTTTATCTACAACAAGATGATTCCCGTTGTTCTTTTGATGTGTTTCACCAACGTGAAATTCAATTGGTTGCACTGAATACGGGAGCCCTTTTGGTTTGATATCTACGAATGCTTTATAAGAATAATCAGCTAAGTCAAACTTGTTTTGATAGATTCCTTTATTCGCTTCCTCGGGGTGAAAATGATGATATTCTTCTAAGTCTGAACTAACAACGATTAAATGCATTAGCTTCTCATGGGAAACTTCTAATTCTGGTGCATTATTGTTTTTGTCTTTTAATTCTACTGTTGTGATTCCATTAGCGTAAGCTACTTTAGGGATAACTTCACTCATGTCGCTTTCCTTATGATCTGTATGTTCATTTTCACTATTTTGATCTTCTGTTACTTCTGTTTTTGGATTCATATTGGCATATACACTGTAACCTATTATGATAATTCCTAAGTAGACAATTGCGGAAATAGCCCAAGTTGCCGTACTACGTTTCATCTATATTGCCTCCTCTAAGCTTTTAGCTTAATACGTTGTAGTCTTAAAGCATTTAGAACAACAGAAACAGAACTAAACGCCATTGCTGCTCCAGCTAACCACGGAGCTAGTAAACCGACTGCGGCTATTGGTACACCTAAGCTGTTATATGCAAGTGCCCAGAAAAGGTTTTGTTTAATATTCAAAATGGTCTTTTTACTCATGAAAATTGCGTCGGCAATACTGTTTAAATCGCCTCGAATTAGCGTAATATCTGCCGCTTCCATTGCTACATCCGTACCTGTACCAATTGCCATCCCAATATTAGCTGTCGCTAATGCTGGAGCATCATTGATACCATCGCCTACCATCGCAACAATTTTCCCAGCAGCTTGAAGTTTTTTTACTTCTTCTGCTTTTCCTTCTGGTAAAACTTCTGCAATGACATGCTTAATACCTACTTGAGCCGCAATTGTTTTGGCTGTTTGAGTGTTATCTCCTGTAATCATTACTACGTCTAACCCTAATTTGTGTAAGCGAGCAATAGCATCTTTTGATGTTTCTTTAATTGTATCGGCTACAGCTACTAGACCCGCATATTGACCATCGATAGCAACTAACATAGCAGTTTTACCTTGCTTCTCTAAATTCTCCATTTGTACTAATACATCTTGCACTTGAATGTTGTGTTTCGCCATTAGTTTACGTGTCCCAATCAATAATTGCTTACCATCCACTTTTGACTGAATACCGTAACCAGGGACTGCTTCAAATATTTCCGAAGAACCAAGTTCAATACCTTTTTCTTTAATCCCTAAAACAATTGCTTCTGCAAGTGGGTGTTCAGAGTTTTTCTCCGCTGTACCAACAAGCTTAAGGAAGTTTTCCTCATCTACACCTTTTGCTAACAAAACATCTGTTAATGATGGTTTACCGTTTGTAACAGTTCCTGTTTTATCAAGGATAATCGTATCTAAACGGTGTGTTGTTTCAAGATGTTCTCCACCCTTAAACAATATCCCAAATTCTGCTGCACGACCGGAACCAGCCATGATTGAAGTAGGTGTCGCTAAGCCAAGTGCACATGGGCAAGCAATAACTAATACTGCGATGAATTTTTCAAGCGCTTCTGCAAAATCTCCTGGACTCACCATGAAATACCAAACTAGGAACGTAATTATAGCTATACCTACTACAATCGGAACAAATATACCTGAAATCACATCAGCTAAACGTTGAATAGGTGCTTTTGAGCCTTGTGCCTCTTCAACTACTTTGATAATTTGCGCTAAAGCTGTATCTTTACCAACGTTGGTTGCTTTAATTTTCAAGAACCCATTTTTGTTAATCGTTGAACCAATAACTGTATCGCCCACTGTTTTATCTACAGGAATACTTTCTCCTGTTAACATAGCTTCATCAAGTGCTGATTGACCTTCCACAATATCACCGTCAACAGGTACTTTCTCACCCGGTTTAATGTAGACAATATCACCTTTTAATACTTCTTCAATAGGAATGATCATCTCTTTGCCATCACGGAAAACAGTTGCGTTTTTCGCTTGTAACCCCATTAATTTCTTAATAGCTTCAGATGAACGTCCTTTTGCTTTGGCTTCAAATAGCTTTCCTAAAATAATTAATGTTATTAGAACCGCACTTGTTTCATAATATAGTTCCACCATACGAGCATTTGAGCCAATTGACTTGATACTTAAATACAAACTATAGAAATAAGCAGCTGATGTCCCTAATGCCACAAGCACATCCATGTTTGCACTCTTATTTCTTAATGCCTTATAAGCACCAATATAAAATTGTTTACCAACTATAAATTGAACGGGTGTTGCTAGGGCGAATTGGACCCAAGGATTCATCAACATATCCGGCAACCAGATGAAATTTGTAAATTCGAAATGACTTACCATTGCCCATAACAAAGGAATGGACAAAATAAGCGAGAAAATAAATTTCCCTTGTTGTTTTTGAATCTCTTTTTGGCGATGGTCGATATGGTCACTTGTTTTTTCTTGTTTTTCTTCAAGGGAGTAACCCAGTTTCTTTATCGCCTCTTGCATTTCGGGGATATTCACTTGTTCTGGGTTATATTCCACATGAACAGATTCTAATGCAAAGTTAACCGTTGCTAGTTCAACTCCGTCAAATTTGTTTAAGCGTTTTTCAACTCTATTTGCGCAGGCTGAACATGTCATACCAGTGACATCAAAATCAACTTTTTCAATTACTACGTCATATCCTAACGCTTTAACTTTCTCCTTAAATTTTGTAGAGTCTGTTTTATCTGAATCATAGACAATTTGTGTTTTTTCGAGTGCAAAATTTACATTCGCCTCTTCAACACCTTCCATTTTGGACAAACCTTTTTCAATCCTATTTGCACAGGCTGAACATGTCATACCTGTTATTTGTAGAGTCGCTTTCTTTTGACTCATCATTTCTCACTCCTTACTTCACTGCAATCATAAATGCTTTGGTTTTAAAAGAAATCGTGCTGAGCCCAGCACGATTTCTTATTGGCACTTTTTCTTTACGTAGATTACTCTACATCATAGCCTTGCTCTTCAATTTCATCATTAATTTCCTTTAAGCTGATTACATTTGGATCTAATGTTATTTCTACTTTTGCTGTATCAAGATGTACTTTTACAGATTCAACTCCGTTTAACTTACCTACATTTCCTTCAATTGAATTAACGCAATGTCCACAAGACATTCCTTGTACGTTTAAAGTTACTTGTTGCATAAATAATTCCTCCTAATGTGTTTTCATATTCTTTATAAATGTACTATACCCACGTAGGGTAAAATAAAACCTTTGTTTATCTAACTATGCTACAAACTGTTCACCTTGTTTGTACCACCTTACTTATACCCTTTATGCTGTACTAATGGCTACATAAAAACTAGCTTTAATCCTACTGAATTAATTAAAGTGTTCTAAAGCGCGGTTCACTTTAAGTTTTTCTTATAATCATTTTTCTTCATCTATATTGAAAACTCGGCATTTCCGGCTAAATTTCTTAATTACTATAAGCCTCCATAACTCGGCCAGTTCTTTTATCTCTCCTTCCAAAACTTATATGAAGTTTAATTACTTCTCACAAACAATTTACCATACCCCCGTTAGGTATGTCAACGGCGAGTTTAAAAGCCAGCATAAATAGCTGACTATCACTCATTAGGATTTTGCAAATTGCTTAAAAACGTCCATTAACTCTTTAATCGCTTCTTCTCCTTCTCCATTCTTAATCGCATCCGATACGCAATGGCTCGTATGTTTTTCTAATAAATTCATATTCACTTTCTTCAAGGCTGCATTGATAGCGGATACTTGAATTAAGATGTCTACGCAGTAACGATCGTTTTCAACCATATTTTGAATACCGCGAACTTGTCCTTCAATTCGTTTTAATCGATTTAAAATATCATCTTTTTCCTTAGTTGATCGATGTGTGATTTTTACTTCTTCTATTGGGTTTGACATATTGTCACCTTCTTTTCTTACAAGGGTATTATTAATGATGAGTTTAACTTGATTGTACCATAATTATTTTCTTGCCTCTTGTTTTACAAAGATGGAGGAAATATACTTAATTCTATCTACTATTAAATATATTCTGAATATTACACCCTGCTTAACAGAGCATTTATAGAGATTTTACTTATATTTATTAAAGAAAACTGTTTGAATCTGCATAAATCTAGACAAATAAAAATTCAAGAAAGAGGTACATCTATGAAGAAAATACTCTTAACAGGTTTCGAACCTTTTTTACATTACAATGTGAATCCAACTATGAAAGTAGTAAATCAATTTAACAATGAGATAATCAATGACTTTGAAATCCATTCAGAAATATTAGTAGTTGATTTCAATCAATCCGCTACACAATTTAAAAAGTTAATTGAAGAAGTACAACCAGATATCATCATTTCACTTGGTTTAGCAGGTGGACGATTTAAAATTACACCTGAAAGAATTGCGATCAATACAAAAGATGGCGAACCTGATAATTCAGGTTATACCCCAATTGATGAAACAATCTATCCAGATGGAAATGACGCTTATTTTACTAATCTACCTATTCGCCAAATGGTAAATCAACTCTTAGAAAAAGGATATCCAGCGGAAATTTCCAACTCAGCAGGGACTTATCTATGTAATAACATCATGTATGAAGGTTTACAATATGCGCTTTCTAAGGATAGCAATATTCTTTCTGGATTTATCCATATTCCAGCTTCACATGAACTAGCTATTCAGCATGGCAAAATCCCAAGCTGGTCATTAGACGATTTAACAGAAAGTATTCGTATCTGTATCGAGGTAGCTACCGCTTCAAATAACTGATTGTTAGATTAGTTTTCTTTCAAACTCGCATAGACTTTTCAGAAATCATCACTTTCCTGGAATGTTCAGTTATTCTGAAAAAGAATTTGTATGATTTTCAGGATTAATAACTTCTTTTAAAAATAAATCTACACTTACTTATATCATCTTAAGTATATAAATAAAAAAGCAAATCATCTAAATTAGATGGTTTGCTTTAGCTAAAATTTAGTCATTAATCGTTGCAATG
Organism: Viridibacillus sp. KH_047; assembly: GCF_057838945.1. Lineage (NCBI taxonomy): Bacteria > Bacillati > Bacillota > Bacilli > Caryophanales > Caryophanaceae > Viridibacillus > Viridibacillus sp. KH_047. The sequence continues at coordinate 4,055,650 of NZ_CM174479.1, forward strand.
AAATCAGTTAGCCTTGTAAAATCTGTTAAATTTTCATTACATACCGCGCTATCTACGCAAATATAGTTTCCTCTTTTTACATAGGTGCCTACCGCTTTACCCTTTTTAGAGCTCATGAACATTCCAACTGATTGATGCTGGTTACAAATAGCACAAAATCCCTTTTTACTAGATTGGCTAAAGACGCCTCGGATACTTTTAATGTTGTTACCATTTCTATATACAATATATTTACGGTTAGTTCCTGAATCGAACCAACTTAAATAAGAAATTTCAGTCCAATCTATATTTTTCAAATCTGGGACTTTCAATTTTTTATCCTTTGGGAAGAGCTTTTTAAGTTCTTTTTCAGTTAGCTTCTCAAATGGAGTAACGTAAACTTTTATATTTTCAATAAATTTTTCAAGCTGATCCTTCGTTTGTATAGTTACGATTTGCTTCACTATGCTACTGCTATCTTCATCTAATCCAATGAGTTTCTCATTAATACTCTCCATAACTAGCGCCTGTAACGCCTGAAGGACATGCCCATCATTAGTGTTCGCATAGGCATTCGCTATTTTCTTAGCCTGCTTCTTGACGAACTGGTATTGCTCTACATTCATAAAGGGTTCCATTCGTATCACTTCCTTTGTATTCAACTTACTACAAATATTTCAGGTATACAATTGGGGATTATTTTTATAATTAAACTCTACATAAAAATAGCTGCTAGTTGTCATAGCAGCCATTACGACTTATTTTGTATAAATGATTTTTTTTATTGTTTCTACAGATAAATTATATTCCTCAGCTAAGTTTGTTAAAGATGATCCACTTCGGTATGCATCTCGTATCTGTACATTTCGTATAGAGAGCCGTTTACGCTCACCAGTATGAACTCCCCATTTGACCCTGTTTTTTTCTGGCTTGGGGATATAGAGTAAATCTCCTTGTACATACTGTTGAAGTTCAGCTAATAGTTTTTTCGGAATAATATCCTGTGCATTCACATATCTCATTGGAACTCGCTCCTCCACTATCATAATTGAAGTTTAGAGCAAAGCATTTCAATGAATAATATGACATGCAACGGCGATGATACTTTAATCACCCCATGCAAAGAATCGCCAAATTATTATTAAAAGGCTTTGCATGAGTTCTTGTAGTAGTTGGTAAATATTTTTCATATCCCACCCTAATCACATCCTTTTATAAATTGGACGATACGATAGATCAATATTGATTCACACAATATTTTACACCGTTAAGGGACAGTTTTGCAATTTCTTGTTTGTTTGATTTGACTGCTGACTGTTTACTTCACCTGTGAAATTCTCTATTAAAGAGATGATAAAATGTTTAATTAACTTGAGATAAAACTATTTCCCGGGAAATAATTTATGAAACTTAGGGCCTTAATACATACCATTATATGATTTTAATTATGTTATGTACCTTATATTAAATCGTATCGTAACATCTTTACTTATATAGGAGTATAAAAACGAAAAAAGCATCTTCAGCTTAACTTTCTGAGGATGCTTTTCGCATATATATTACTTCATTTTTTATCCTTAGTATCGATCATGAATGTTGTAATGATGAATAAGCCAAAGCTTACTAATAAAATTGTTCCGCCTACGATATAAAAGACTAATGCGAATGTTTCGTTCACGTTAAATGGTTTTAGTGCGTTTAACCACATACCGAGCGTTAAACCAATAGAGCCAATAATTGCAGTCCATCCATGAGCCATTACTAATTTAGCAGATTTCACTTTATACACGCGATAGAACATACCCCAAGAGAATACTGATAACCAACCTACTAATAAAATATGAACATGAATTGGACGGAATTGATAACTACCAGAACCCGCCATATGCGAACCTAATCCAGCTCCAATCAAACCAAAAATTGCTGCTATACGAATTAAGCGTAAACTCCATTTTGCCTCCATAATGTCATTCCCCCATAGAATTTTTTATTACTATGGTAGTAATATTACTTTGTCAATATGAACACCACATGAACAAATCGTTACAAATGAGGTATATGATTTTAAAAGTGGTGCTTTTATTCAATACGCATTACCCTAATATCGTCTTTAGACAGCTTTATAACCTGTTTGATAATGTTGGCCTAGTTTTTTTATTCGGGCTGTTTCAGCTCTATAAAAGCGTTTAAATAGATGTGTGTTTAACTCATCGTTATAGTTAAGTTAATCTACTCTTCTTCAATCTATGCAAATATAGAAATTAAAACAATTAATATAATTGGACCGAAAATACAAGTAATGGCAGTAGGCCGAGCCATATTTATCGTCCAACCAACACCAAATCGCTTCTCTACAAAGACCGATGGATCATTACGATTAAAATATATAAGACCACCTATCCAGTACTGGTCCTCGTCTACATCTGTAACACCAGAAGCCGAATAATTAGTCTTTTTATCTTCTCCTAAACTACTCAACTTCACTGCAAAAGCAATTACTCCAGTAATTGTGATAAAAATGAAACTAATGAACATGATAAGCATCACACTCTCACTTACTAGATCGCTATGAATTATTGTCAATTGTAAGAAACTAAAAAGAATTGTTATTAACATGGTCATTAAAAACATTAACCAACTCGAATACTTTCTCATCGCCAGTTGCTGTCGAATGGATTGCTGCGTTCTAGTCGCACTAATTTTAATGCCCGAACGACGTGTTAACTCAATAATACCTGCAAACATAATCTGCATCACTAATAAAATGAGTGGTAATGCAATTACTGAAAATCTATTTTTATCTGTAAAGGCATCCGGCTGACCGTTAGGCCCCCAATGCGTTGCAATTTTTTCAGGAAGTAGTGGATATTGCAGATAAGTGTAAATAATTAAGCCGCCTACTACAAAGATTGGTAGTAAAAAATAGAATATCGGCAACATTTCATCACGTGCCCGTACGGACCAGTCTGTTACCTTTACTTGTTTCAGGTCTGCTCCCCATTCCTCCACTTTTTTCAACTTCGTAATTTTATTATGCAATATAAAATACATTACCATACTTATACCGATCAATATAAATTGTAGGGTTATTCCCACAATAATGGTTAACTCATCATTCACGTTACTATTTAATTCCCACAAAACATAACCCGCCACTATAATGATCAGAGTACCTAAAAGTGTTAAAGTATATATCTTTTTAGATGCTTTCACAATAGGGTGATGGACTTGCTGATCTGGTACGGTTACACCAAAAACAATCGTCTCTTTAATCCAATATGGTACAAATGCTTGTAGTAAACCAATCGAAGCGAACATAACTAATGAAAAAATATATCCATCCATTTCCTATAGGCCCCTTTATGACAAGTTTTTTATTAGTTTTTGCACAAGTTGTTGTAAATCTTGTGCCCCTAATCCAACGACCAGCCCTTCTGCAACCACAGGTCGTAGCATTCTCTCAACTTGTTGTATTTGCGCATTTGTCACACCTAAATCATTTGGCCCTGTAACAACTGCACCAGACTTTGGGATAATGCGTATCATACCCTTCTTCTCTAATTCATGATAACTCTTATTAACCGTATGCATATTTACACCTAAATCAGCTGCCAATGCTCTAACCGATGGTAAGGACTCTCCAGACTTCAACTGTCCACTGGCAATACCTTCAATAATTTGCTGCGTTAGTTGCGTATATATTGGCACATCTGATTGTGGTTCAATTTGCAGAAACATACGTATCACTCCATTCTGTTCTACATTTATTATAACAAACAGTAGTAATACCTACAATTTAATCAATGTAAAAATTTCATTTGTCGATTTATCAGCCGTTAACTTATCAAAATTTTTATCAAAAGGGTTCATATAGCCATGACTTTTATTCACTAGGCGAGTATAAACTTGATTTTTTTGTTGTAATTGCTCAAGAATTATTTGAGGGTTGAAAGATTTTTCTTTTTCAGCAAAATAAACGACAGTAGGAACTTTAGGGCTAATATGTAAGTATTGGCGAATACGCGATCCATAAAAAGCGAAAACAGCTGATACTGACTTTTCACTACATAACCATGCCAACGTTGCACCAATACTGAATCCAACAATATAAATATCCTCATAAAGTTGTTTTTGTTCATTTATAATTTGCTCAACTATTAACTGAGCCTTTTCAAACCCTACTTCTATCATAAAGTATGTATATGCTTCCGCTTCTTCTGAATAACGAAAAGGTTTTCTATCAAGTAAATTAGGAACTATTACATCAAAGCCTGTATCATTAAAAATAGCTTTATAATACTCCATATGATTGTTAACCCCATAAATTTCATGGAGTAAAATAACTAATGGTTTTTTTATTGTCATAATAATTCACCAGTCTTTTTGAATATATTATATCAAAAATCACATCTAAACTAAAATATGGAAATTACTAATCTTATGCCTATACGACCGCTTAGAGACCTTATTTTTAGCAATAAAAAAAGCACAACTGATTAAATCAGCTGTGCTTTAATGTGCCTAGCAACGTCCTACTCTCACAGGGGGAAACCCCCAACTACCATCGGCGCTAAAGAGCTTAACTTCCGTGTTCGGCATGGGAACGGGTGTGACCTCTTTGCCATCGTCACTAGACTATATTAGAGAACTTGTTCTCTCAAAACTGGATAAATTACATTGAAGTTTGTTAAGTAAAATTTGGTTAAGTCCTCGATCTATTAGTATTCGTCAGCTCCGTATGTCGCCACACTTCCACCTCGAACCTATCTACCTCATCGTCTTTGAGGGATCTTACTTACTTGCGTAATGGGAAATCTCATCTTGAGGGGGGCTTCATGCTTAGATGCTTTCAGCACTTATCCCGTCCACACATAGCTACCCAGCGATGCCCTTGGCAGAACAACTGGTACACCAGCGGTGTGTCCATCCCGGTCCTCTCGTACTAAGGACAGCTCCTCTCAAATTTCCTACGCCCACGACGGATAGGGACCGAACTGTCTCACGACGTTCTGAACCCAGCTCGCGTACCGCTTTAATGGGCGAACAGCCCAACCCTTGGGACCGACTACAGCCCCAGGATGCGATGAGCCGACATCGAGGTGCCAAACCTCCCCGTCGATGTGGACTCTTGGGGGAGATAAGCCTGTTATCCCCGGGGTAGCTTTTATCCGTTGAGCGATGGCCCTTCCATGCGGAACCACCGGATCACTAAGCCCGTCTTTCGACCCTGCTCGACTTGTAGGTCTCGCAGTCAAGCTCCCTTATGCCTTTACACTCTACGAATGATTTCCAACCATTCTGAGGGAACCTTTGGGCGCCTCCGTTACTCTTTAGGAGGCGACCGCCCCAGTCAAACTGCCCGCCTGACACTGTCTCCTACCCCGCTAAGGGGCATGGGTTAGAAGTTCAATACATCTAGGGTAGTATCCCACCAACGCCTCCTCCGAAGCTGGCGCTCCGGAATCTCTGGCTCCTACCTATCCTGTACAAGATGTATCAAAATTCAATATCAGGCTACAGTAAAGCTCCACGGGGTCTTTCCGTCCTGTCGCGGGTAACCTGCATCTTCACAGGTACTATAATTTCACCGAGTCTCTCGTTGAGACAGTGCCCAGATCGTTACGCCTTTCGTGCGGGTCGGAACTTACCCGACAAGGAATTTCGCTACCTTAGGACCGTTATAGTTACGGCCGCCGTTTACTGGGGCTTCAATTCGCACCTTCGCTTGCGCTAAGCACTCCTCTTAACCTTCCAGCACCGGGCAGGCGTCAGCCCCTATACGTCACCTTACGGTTTTGCAGAGACCTGTGTTTTTGCTAAACAGTCGCCTGGGCCTATTCACTGCGGCTCTCTCGGGCTTTCACCCTACTAGAGCACCCCTTCTCCCGAAGTTACGGGGTCATTTTGCCGAGTTCCTTAACGAGAGTTCTCTCGCACACCTTAGGATTCTCTCCTCGACTACCTGTGTCGGTTTGCGGTACGGGCACCTTTTACCTCGCTAGAGGCTTTTCTTGGCAGTGTGAAATCAGGAACTCCGGACATACGTCCTCGTCATCACAGCTCAACGTTATAGAAATGGGATTTGCCTCATTTCACGCCTCACTGCTTGAACATGCATAACCAACAGCATGCTTACCCTATCCTACTGCGTCCCCCCATTGCTCAAATGGTAAATAGGTGGTACAGGAATATCAACCTGTTGTCCATCGCCTACGCCTATCGGCCTCGGCTTAGGTCCCGACTAACCCTGAGCGGACGAGCCTTCCTCAGGAAACCTTAGTCATTCGGTGGACGGGATTCTCACCCGTCTTTCGCTACTCATACCGGCATTCTCACTTCTAAGCGCTCCACCAGTCCTTCCGGTCTGACTTCACAGCACTTAGAACGCTCTCCTACCACGGACATCTAAGATGTCCATCCACAGCTTCGGTGAATTGTTTAGCCCCGATACATTTTCGGCGCAGCGTCACTCGACCAGTGAGCTATTACGCACTCTTTAAATGATGGCTGCTTCTGAGCCAACATCCTGGTTGTCTAAGCAACGTCACATCCTTTTCCACTTAACAATTACTTTGGGACCTTAGCTGGTGGTCTGGGCTGTTTCCCTTTTGACTACGGATCTTATCACTCGCAGTCTGACTCCCGTGCATAAATCACTGGCATTCGGAGTTTGTCTGAATTCGGTAATCCGGGATGGACCCCTAGTTCAAACAGTGCTCTACCTCCAGGATTCTCTATCACGAGGCTAGCCCTAAAGCTATTTCGGAGAGAACCAGCTATCTCCAGGTTCGATTGGAATTTCTCCGCTACCCACACCTCATCCCCGCACTTTTCAACGTACGTGGGTTCGGGCCTCCAGTAAGTGTTACCTTACCTTCACCCTGGACATGGGTAGATCACCTGGTTTCGGGTCTACAACCACATACTCATTCGCCCTATTCAGACTCGCTTTCGCTACGGCTCCGTCTTCTAAAACTTAACCTCGCATGTAATCGTAACTCGCCGGTTCATTCTACAAAAGGCACGCTATCACCCATTAACGGGCTCTAACTACTTGTAGGCACATGGTTTCAGGATCTATTTCACTCCCCTTCCGGGGTGCTTTTCACCTTTCCCTCACGGTACTGGTTCACTATCGGTCACTAGGTAGTATTTAGCCTTGGGAGATGGTCCTCCCAGATTCCGACGGAATTTCACGTGTTCCGCCGTACTCAGGATACACTCAAGAGAGAATGAACTTTCAACTACAGGGCTGTTACCTGCTCTGGCGGGCCTTTCCAGACCGCTTCATTTAACTCATTCCTTTGTAACTCCATATAGAGTGTCCTACAACCCCAAGAGGCAAGCCTCTTGGTTTGGGCTATTCCCGTTTCGCTCGCCGCTACTCAGGGAATCGATTTTTCTTTCTCTTCCTCCAGGTACTTAGATGTTTCAGTTCCCTGGGTCTGCCATCAAGACGCTATGTATTCACGTCAAGATACTGCTCCATTACGAACAGTGGGTTCCCCCATTCGGAAATCTCCGGATCAAAGCTCACTTACAGCTCCCCGAAGCATATCGGTGTTAGTGCCGTCCTTCTTCGGCTCCTAGTGCCAAGGCATCCGCCATGCGCCCTTAATAACTTAACCTAAAAGTTAGTTATTAAGCCTAAAAAACTTAATAATAAAAAATGTGTTACTTAATTTGCTTCAATGTCGTTTTATCCAGTTTTCAAAGAACAAGGTTTTGAAGATCATTTTACAATGAGCCTTCAAAACTGAACGCAAGACGTTAATCGACAGATCCAAGATCTGTTTCCGTAATTATCCTTAGAAAGGAGGTGATCCAGCCGCACCTTCCGATACGGCTACCTTGTTACGACTTCACCCCAATCATCTATCCCACCTTCGGCGGCTGGCTCCATAAAGGTTACCTCACCGACTTCGGGTGTTACAAACTCTCGTGGTGTGACGGGCGGTGTGTACAAGGCCCGGGAACGTATTCACCGTGGCATGCTGATCCACGATTACTAGCGATTCCGGCTTCATGTAGGCGAGTTGCAGCCTACAATCCGAACTGAGAACGATTTTATGAGATTAGCATACCCTCGCGAGTTAGCGACTCTTTGTATCGTCCATTGTAGCACGTGTGTAGCCCAGGTCATAAGGGGCATGATGATTTGACGTCATCCCCACCTTCCTCCGGTTTGTCACCGGCAGTCACCTTAGAGTGCCCAACTTAATGATGGCAACTAAGATCAAGGGTTGCGCTCGTTGCGGGACTTAACCCAACATCTCACGACACGAGCTGACGACAACCATGCACCACCTGTCACCAATGTCCCCGAAGGGAAAACTCTATCTCTAGAGCGGTCATTGGGATGTCAAGACCTGGTAAGGTTCTTCGCGTTGCTTCGAATTAAACCACATGCTCCACCGCTTGTGCGGGCCCCCGTCAATTCCTTTGAGTTTCAACCTTGCGGCCGTACTCCCCAGGCGGAGTGCTTAATGCGTTAGCTGCAGCACTAAGGGGCGGAAACCCCCTAACACTTAGCACTCATCGTTTACGGCGTGGACTACCAGGGTATCTAATCCTGTTTGCTCCCCACGCTTTCGCGCCTCAGTGTCAGTTACAGACCAGAAAGTCGCCTTCGCCACTGGTGTTCCTCCAAATCTCTACGCATTTCACCGCTACACTTGGAATTCCACTTTCCTCTTCTGCACTCAAGTCTCCCAGTTTCCAATGACCCTCCACGGTTGAGCCGTGGGCTTTCACATCAGACTTAAGAAACCACCTGCGCGCGCTTTACGCCCAATAAATCCGGACAACGCTTGCCACCTACGTATTACCGCGGCTGCTGGCACGTAGTTAGCCGTGGCTTTCTAATAAGGTACCGTCAAGGTACGTTCAGTTACTAACGTACTTGTTCTTCCCTTACAACAGAGTTTTACGATCCGAAAACCTTCATCACTCACGCGGCGTTGCTCCATCAGACTTTCGTCCATTGTGGAAGATTCCCTACTGCTGCCTCCCGTAGGAGTTTGGGCCGTGTCTCAGTCCCAATGTGGCCGATCACCCTCTCAGGTCGGCTATGCATCGTTGCCTTGGTAGGCCGTTACCCCACCAACTAGCTAATGCACCGCGGGCCCATCTAGTAGTGACAGCCGAAACCGCCTTTCAGCATTTTGCCATGTGACAAAATGGATTATTCGGTATTAGCCCCGGTTTCCCGGAGTTATCCCAATCTACTAGGTAGGTTGCCCACGTGTTACTCACCCGTCCGCCGCTAAATCAGAAGAAGCAAGCTTCTTCATCATTCGCTCGACTTGCATGTATTAGGCACGCCGCCAGCGTTCGTCCTGAGCCAGGATCAAACTCTCCATAAAAGTAGTTTGAAAGCTCATTAGCTTTGCTAGCGTATCATCCGAAGATGATATCTATTTTTTGTTTTGATCCACCAACAGAGTTGATGTTCAAAAACATTTATTGATTAACGTCTTGCATGTTCAGTTTTCAAGGTTCATTTTGTCGTGCTGTTTTGACGACTTTTAAATCTTAACATTTATATCTTCAACTGTCAACAACTTTTTTGAAAAAGTTTTAATCGAAAGTAAAGTTATTAAGTTTTGCTCAGTACGTCTTAGCGACAATTAATATAATACAACACATTAGATATAACTGTCAACACTTTATCACAAAAAAATATAAGGGAGATTTTTTTGTTTATAAAAACTGTTCGTAAAGAGGCGTACCTATGCAGTTAGAGCAACATTCTAGGTATTTATCTAGGGATGAACCCCTTATTGTATAAGGCTTAATCTTAATCCTATTACTTTATATTAATTTCTTTGTGCGTATAAGAGTGTATCGAATAGTATTAAAGAAAAATATTAAAGAGACTATAATACTTTATACATTCGATCATTCTTATTTAAAAGAGATTTTCATGAAATCACTTTTATCTTATTTTGAAAATGAACCCATTTTATTTAGAGGCACCAGAAAAAATTAAAGAACAATTACCCCTGTTCTATCAAATGCTTTTATTATTATCCGACCTGGAACAAATGAATTTAGATCATTTGTTAGACATCGTAGAAATAAGTAAGCTTTATTTCCTATACTCAGAAAGAATGAACCTAACATAGATGAAGAAAATCTTTCAACCGTGAAGGTACTTCTTTATTCTATAACATTAGCTCCTACACCCTTATTAAAAGAGGCTGTCAGAAATCTTCTCATTCAAAGATTATTGCTTAAGGACGTATGGTTAAATCTCGTTAGATGAAGCATTAGATAACAAATTGCACCGATGAGCGGCAGACATTTAAGACCTAGGTAACTAAATAAGCATTAGAACATGAACGTTCCAAATCAGATAATAACAACACAAAACATACTCCCTTATCTCACTCGTCTTAAAAGTTGAATGGACAGTTGCAATGGAGTACTAAATATCTCAATCATTATTTGAGTTGATTTAAATTGTTTTATGCTATAAAACAAAGGAAAGCAAAATAATAATTGTCTAATTTCAGTAAATAGTAACCTAAGATAAGCCCAATTTATCGGTTATAACCTAGAGTAGCGTTGTCTTGTATTAAAAATCAAAGAATTCAGAGTCGATTATGTAGGTATGGGGTTATTGCTCTAATTGATAAAAACAGAACCACTTATTAAATACATATAAAAAGAGTTCATTCGCTCTTATACATTTGAAATAGAAACTACCCACCTCTCATTACTTTAGAGAACTATATGAATATAAACAAAACTGAGTATATAAAGCTTGATAATTTTTATGTTGATAAGAGCAGACTAGTGTATTTTGACTTCAAAAAGTAAAAAAACCTCTATAACTACATTCGATTTCCCTAAAATCAAACTTTGGACAAAATTTTTTCTTTGAGTACTAATATCACTTTATTTGATATACAGCCCTTGAACAGACTATAAAATATGAGTCCATATCTCGAGGCAGTAGTTCATAAAGCGTCGTATCTCATATCTACTATTAATTAGGGACGATCTACTTCTATTGTAGATTGGGTGCCCGTTGTCATCATATACAAAAAGAATGACATGCCCACAGTCGAAAAAATGTAAAAGAATTCGTTAAGTCTTCTATAAAAGGGAAAGTAAAGTAATGACTTGGTATTTAAAGAGATATACTTATATGTTTCTAGGGCTTATGAATTTATAGAATACTTTTGTACGTGGTTTGATCAATCTAAAGAAAATGTCCCTGCTTTACTAAGGAAGCACTTTATGCATTTTAAAAAGATGCCGATATTCCCGAATTGACGAAAGTTACAAAAACATCTAAAAACCAGAAATTCGAAGTTTTAATTTCTTCAATATCCATATTCAATTGTTTTTTCAAAAGGCATCAATAACCGTAGGAGCATGCTTTAACGAAATACGTTCGCCTTTAAAAGCTACGCCCAATTCCGATTGAAAATTGTAATATCCAATGCATACAAAGTGTGTGATAAATTACCGATATGTTTTAATGAATTACTGAACGCTTTACTCAACCCACCATCTATCGAATGTATGTTCTTGTATCGATTATACTAAGATTTCAAATATCAACATTTAGCTTTAACAGAGCTTATTGTTAAATTTCACTTTAATGGTTCAAAGTTAAATGTTCAGATGATTAAAAATAGCAATAATAGATGTTGTTTCTAAGGAGAGCTTACAAAACCTATGCAAAGGAAAAGGGAATTGAGCATTACAGAATCAAATCAAACGATGACAAGCACGTTATTAAAGATTTGTATCACTTCCATAATGTAAATGGTCTTCACTCTCGTTTGGATAGATCGAAGGGAGTTTTACAATGTGAATGACAGAAAAATGATGGATATGGCTTTAAAGAATATCGTAATACCAACATTGAGAGAACAAGGATTCAAGGGTTCATTCCCGCATTTTAGAAGAGGCAACGAAAACAATATAGATTTGATTACGTTTCAATTCAACAAATGGGGAGGTTCATTTGTTGTTGAATTAGCATCTTGCCCGAAAGATGGAACAACATTGTCGTGGGGTGAGAAAATCCCACCTAATAAAGTTAATGCTCATCATATAAATGAGCGTTTTAGGTTAGGAGCAAAGTCTTTAGAAGAGGATGGGATATGGTTTAATTATGAAAAAGCCAATTCCGAAGAAGACTATTCCAAAGTTGCTGTAAGTGTACTAAATCAACTTAAAACATCTGATACATATTGTATTTCTTCTCTTTTAAGATAGTTTTTATTTTAGGAAGTTCCTTAGAAACAGGAACTTCCTCATTTTCCATCAATTTATCAACAAAAAAAAACACAACTGATTAAATCAGCTGTGCTTTAATGTGCCTAGCAACGTCCTACTCTCACAGGGGGAAACCCCCAACTACCATCGGCGCTAAAGAGCTTAACTTCCGTGTTCGGCATGGGAACGGGTGTGACCTCTTTGCCATCGTCACTAGACTATATTAGAGAACTTGTTCTCTCAAAACTGGATAAATTACATTGAAGTTTGTTAAGTAAAATTTGGTTAAGTCCTCGATCTATTAGTATTCGTCAGCTCCGTATGTCGCCACACTTCCACCTCGAACCTATCTACCTCATCGTCTTTGAGGGATCTTACTTACTTGCGTAATGGGAAATCTCATCTTGAGGGGGGCTTCATGCTTAGATGCTTTCAGCACTTATCCCGTCCACACATAGCTACCCAGCGATGCCCTTGGCAGAACAACTGGTACACCAGCGGTGTGTCCATCCCGGTCCTCTCGTACTAAGGACAGCTCCTCTCAAATTTCCTACGCCCACGACGGATAGGGACCGAACTGTCTCACGACGTTCTGAACCCAGCTCGCGTACCGCTTTAATGGGCGAACAGCCCAACCCTTGGGACCGACTACAGCCCCAGGATGCGATGAGCCGACATCGAGGTGCCAAACCTCCCCGTCGATGTGGACTCTTGGGGGAGATAAGCCTGTTATCCCCGGGGTAGCTTTTATCCGTTGAGCGATGGCCCTTCCATGCGGAACCACCGGATCACTAAGCCCGTCTTTCGACCCTGCTCGACTTGTAGGTCTCGCAGTCAAGCTCCCTTATGCCTTTACACTCTACGAATGATTTCCAACCATTCTGAGGGAACCTTTGGGCGCCTCCGTTACTCTTTAGGAGGCGACCGCCCCAGTCAAACTGCCCGCCTGACACTGTCTCCTACCCCGCTAAGGGGCATGGGTTAGAAGTTCAATACATCTAGGGTAGTATCCCACCAACGCCTCCTCCGAAGCTGGCGCTCCGGAATCTCTGGCTCCTACCTATCCTGTACAAGATGTATCAAAATTCAATATCAGGCTACAGTAAAGCTCCACGGGGTCTTTCCGTCCTGTCGCGGGTAACCTGCATCTTCACAGGTACTATAATTTCACCGAGTCTCTCGTTGAGACAGTGCCCAGATCGTTACGCCTTTCGTGCGGGTCGGAACTTACCCGACAAGGAATTTCGCTACCTTAGGACCGTTATAGTTACGGCCGCCGTTTACTGGGGCTTCAATTCGCACCTTCGCTTGCGCTAAGCACTCCTCTTAACCTTCCAGCACCGGGCAGGCGTCAGCCCCTATACGTCACCTTACGGTTTTGCAGAGACCTGTGTTTTTGCTAAACAGTCGCCTGGGCCTATTCACTGCGGCTCTCTCGGGCTTTCACCCTACTAGAGCACCCCTTCTCCCGAAGTTACGGGGTCATTTTGCCGAGTTCCTTAACGAGAGTTCTCTCGCACACCTTAGGATTCTCTCCTCGACTACCTGTGTCGGTTTGCGGTACGGGCACCTTTTACCTCGCTAGAGGCTTTTCTTGGCAGTGTGAAATCAGGAACTCCGGACATACGTCCTCGTCATCACAGCTCAACGTTATAGAAATGGGATTTGCCTCATTTCACGCCTCACTGCTTGAACATGCATAACCAACAGCATGCTTACCCTATCCTACTGCGTCCCCCCATTGCTCAAATGGTAAATAGGTGGTACAGGAATATCAACCTGTTGTCCATCGCCTACGCCTATCGGCCTCGGCTTAGGTCCCGACTAACCCTGAGCGGACGAGCCTTCCTCAGGAAACCTTAGTCATTCGGTGGACGGGATTCTCACCCGTCTTTCGCTACTCATACCGGCATTCTCACTTCTAAGCGCTCCACCAGTCCTTCCGGTCTGACTTCACAGCACTTAGAACGCTCTCCTACCACGGACATCTAAGATGTCCATCCACAGCTTCGGTGAATTGTTTAGCCCCGATACATTTTCGGCGCAGCGTCACTCGACCAGTGAGCTATTACGCACTCTTTAAATGATGGCTGCTTCTGAGCCAACATCCTGGTTGTCTAAGCAACGTCACATCCTTTTCCACTTAACAATTACTTTGGGACCTTAGCTGGTGGTCTGGGCTGTTTCCCTTTTGACTACGGATCTTATCACTCGCAGTCTGACTCCCGTGCATAAATCACTGGCATTCGGAGTTTGTCTGAATTCGGTAATCCGGGATGGACCCCTAGTTCAAACAGTGCTCTACCTCCAGGATTCTCTATCACGAGGCTAGCCCTAAAGCTATTTCGGAGAGAACCAGCTATCTCCAGGTTCGATTGGAATTTCTCCGCTACCCACACCTCATCCCCGCACTTTTCAACGTACGTGGGTTCGGGCCTCCAGTAAGTGTTACCTTACCTTCACCCTGGACATGGGTAGATCACCTGGTTTCGGGTCTACAACCACATACTCATTCGCCCTATTCAGACTCGCTTTCGCTACGGCTCCGTCTTCTAAAACTTAACCTCGCATGTAATCGTAACTCGCCGGTTCATTCTACAAAAGGCACGCTATCACCCATTAACGGGCTCTAACTACTTGTAGGCACATGGTTTCAGGATCTATTTCACTCCCCTTCCGGGGTGCTTTTCACCTTTCCCTCACGGTACTGGTTCACTATCGGTCACTAGGTAGTATTTAGCCTTGGGAGATGGTCCTCCCAGATTCCGACGGAATTTCACGTGTTCCGCCGTACTCAGGATACACTCAAGAGAGAATGAACTTTCAACTACAGGGCTGTTACCTGCTCTGGCGGGCCTTTCCAGACCGCTTCATTTAACTCATTCCTTTGTAACTCCATATAGAGTGTCCTACAACCCCAAGAGGCAAGCCTCTTGGTTTGGGCTATTCCCGTTTCGCTCGCCGCTACTCAGGGAATCGATTTTTCTTTCTCTTCCTCCAGGTACTTAGATGTTTCAGTTCCCTGGGTCTGCCATCAAGACGCTATGTATTCACGTCAAGATACTGCTCCATTACGAACAGTGGGTTCCCCCATTCGGAAATCTCCGGATCAAAGCTCACTTACAGCTCCCCGAAGCATATCGGTGTTAGTGCCGTCCTTCTTCGGCTCCTAGTGCCAAGGCATCCGCCATGCGCCCTTAATAACTTAACCTAAAAGTTAGTTATTAAGCCTAAAAAACTTAATAATAAAAAATGTGTTACTTAATTTGCTTCAATGTCGTTTTATCCAGTTTTCAAAGAACAAGGTTTTGAAGATCATTTTACAATGAGCCTTCAAAACTGAACGCAAGACGTTAATCGACAGATCCAAGATCTGTTTCCGTAATTATCCTTAGAAAGGAGGTGATCCAGCCGCACCTTCCGATACGGCTACCTTGTTACGACTTCACCCCAATCATCTATCCCACCTTCGGCGGCTGGCTCCATAAAGGTTACCTCACCGACTTCGGGTGTTACAAACTCTCGTGGTGTGACGGGCGGTGTGTACAAGGCCCGGGAACGTATTCACCGTGGCATGCTGATCCACGATTACTAGCGATTCCGGCTTCATGTAGGCGAGTTGCAGCCTACAATCCGAACTGAGAACGATTTTATGAGATTAGCATACCCTCGCGAGTTAGCGACTCTTTGTATCGTCCATTGTAGCACGTGTGTAGCCCAGGTCATAAGGGGCATGATGATTTGACGTCATCCCCACCTTCCTCCGGTTTGTCACCGGCAGTCACCTTAGAGTGCCCAACTTAATGATGGCAACTAAGATCAAGGGTTGCGCTCGTTGCGGGACTTAACCCAACATCTCACGACACGAGCTGACGACAACCATGCACCACCTGTCACCAATGTCCCCGAAGGGAAAACTCTATCTCTAGAGCGGTCATTGGGATGTCAAGACCTGGTAAGGTTCTTCGCGTTGCTTCGAATTAAACCACATGCTCCACCGCTTGTGCGGGCCCCCGTCAATTCCTTTGAGTTTCAACCTTGCGGCCGTACTCCCCAGGCGGAGTGCTTAATGCGTTAGCTGCAGCACTAAGGGGCGGAAACCCCCTAACACTTAGCACTCATCGTTTACGGCGTGGACTACCAGGGTATCTAATCCTGTTTGCTCCCCACGCTTTCGCGCCTCAGTGTCAGTTACAGACCAGAAAGTCGCCTTCGCCACTGGTGTTCCTCCAAATCTCTACGCATTTCACCGCTACACTTGGAATTCCACTTTCCTCTTCTGCACTCAAGTCTCCCAGTTTCCAATGACCCTCCACGGTTGAGCCGTGGGCTTTCACATCAGACTTAAGAAACCACCTGCGCGCGCTTTACGCCCAATAAATCCGGACAACGCTTGCCACCTACGTATTACCGCGGCTGCTGGCACGTAGTTAGCCGTGGCTTTCTAATAAGGTACCGTCAAGGTACGTTCAGTTACTAACGTACTTGTTCTTCCCTTACAACAGAGTTTTACGATCCGAAAACCTTCATCACTCACGCGGCGTTGCTCCATCAGACTTTCGTCCATTGTGGAAGATTCCCTACTGCTGCCTCCCGTAGGAGTTTGGGCCGTGTCTCAGTCCCAATGTGGCCGATCACCCTCTCAGGTCGGCTATGCATCGTTGCCTTGGTAGGCCGTTACCCCACCAACTAGCTAATGCACCGCGGGCCCATCTAGTAGTGACAGCCGAAACCGCCTTTCAGCATTTTGCCATGTGACAAAATGGATTATTCGGTATTAGCCCCGGTTTCCCGGAGTTATCCCAATCTACTAGGTAGGTTGCCCACGTGTTACTCACCCGTCCGCCGCTAAATCAGAAGAAGCAAGCTTCTTCATCATTCGCTCGACTTGCATGTATTAGGCACGCCGCCAGCGTTCGTCCTGAGCCAGGATCAAACTCTCCATAAAAGTAGTTTGAAAGCTCATTAGCTTTGCTAGCGTATCATCCGAAGATGATATCTATTTTTTTGTTTTGATCCACCAACAGAGTTGATGTTCAAAAACATTTATTGATTAACGTCTTGCATGTTCAGTTTTCAAGGTTCATTATGTCGTTTTGTTTTGACGACTTACATATCTTATCATCCTTTTTGCATTATTGTCAACACATTATCATAAAAAAGTAATAGGGGATTTTTTTAGTGTTAATAAAAAATGAGCGGGAGCGTTGATATGATGCGGAAAACTATCATTTTTAGTAGTTTTATTTTGGTTGTTTTTTTATTATTTATACCTACGAAAGAGAAACTTTTAGAAGTTTTTAATGTAACAGATAGTCCAGAGGTTATCGCAAAAGGTACTTATGGTCAAACGTTAACAATTGATGTTTCATTCGGGGATCAGGAACTGGAGCAATGGGTAAAGGCTTTGTCTCCCCCTTATCCTCTATTACTATTAGATAAGGATTGGATTAATCGTTCCCCTGCGATTTTACAATTAATTAAAGAGAAAAGGATTCCTACTGGATTATTAGGAAAAGAGAGCACATATTATGAAAATAACCTACTGGCCTTGGAGGAAGAAATCGCTATTTATGAAAAGCATTTTGGCGTAAAGCCATTATGGTTTAGAACAAAGGACCAACTATTCCCTAGTGATATGCGTCAACATTTATGGCAAGAACAAATTAATATGCTCGGATCTTCTAAAGTATGGACGAACGATAAACTACCTATACTTGTAAAAGGAGATATTATTACTGCTCCTATGCATCAAAAGGAACGTATAAGTTTTAAAAAAATTGATGAATTGCGCGCTAAATATGAATTCTCTACTTTAGAAAAGACGATCTTTGGCTACGAAATAAAGGATAAGAAGTTCCCTTAAGCGAGTTTTTACTCCGAAGAGAGATAACACTTTCTATTATCCACTAATATAAAGTATGTTATATGCGTCTCATGATTATGAGTTGAATATTAATGTTTTTCTACAAAAAAAGTGATGTCCATCTATATAAGGACATCACTTTACTTATTACTTTACTTTAGATGCTTCGGCTAATCGGCGTGCTTTACGACGTTCTTCCAATTTTAATCGATCTTCATCTGATTTTGCATTATACTTCGGCAGAATTAGTAATTGGAAAGCATTAACCGCTAAAAGAGGGAATAGTAATAACGTTACGTATTCATCTCCACCGTCAGTACGTACCCATAACGCGATTAACCATTCTAGAGTGGTTACAACAATCATGAAAAATAAGGCTGGAACGAGAACATGTTTCTTTGTTAGCCTTGTCTTTTGAATAGCTGTTGCAATTGATCCTGCCAATAAGACAAGCAATAAAACTATATACAATAACCAATCTTGAGCAGTATGAGCATATGGTTTGAAGCGGAACAATACTAAATCAACTAAAGTAACAACTATAATTAGCATTTGTACCCAATTCCATAATGTTAAAGAACGGAAAATGTTTACTCCAATTTGATGTACAGTTAAATATGCAAAGAATCCCATTTGTGCAATAACACTCATTGTAAAACCTAAAATAATAAACCAAATAATTCCTGAAAAGAACTCTGCCCATTCTCCATTTGAAAAATGCACAGCATAAAAATCGTTCCATCTAATGAATAAACTAAAAACTCCTGTAATGGAACCACCGATCAACATTGCATTTAAGAAAAATTTAAACCAATTTCGTATCGTCACGACTAAAAGTCCTCCGTTTATAAAAACAATTTCTTGTTTCATTCTAACAACGAATCCGCAAAAAATCTATTTCTCCTGCAAATCAATACATATTACTTCGTTAATTGTGAACAATAATTGAAAGCAATATGAAGAAAGTGAGGGATTAGAATGGCCAAAAGGATCGTCTTTTCATTTTGCTTCATCGTTTTCTTGGCAGGTTGTTCTGCAAGCACACAAAGTACTCAGTCTTATGATGAAGTAAAGAAGATAATGCTCGATGCACTGCAATCTGAAGATGGCAAAAAAGCAATACGACAGCTTCTAGAAGATAACAGCTTTCGGGATTTAGTTATATTGGAAAATGAAGAGGTAAAAAAAGCAATTGAGGAAACATTGCTATCGAAAAAAGCTGAAGAATATTGGAAGAAACAGTTTGAAGATCCAAAATTCCGTGAAACATTTGCTAAAAGTATGAAGAAGGAACAAGAAGGCGTTATGAAGGACTTAATTAAAGACGCTTCATTCCAAAAAGATCTTGAACAATTTTTTGGTCAGCCCGATATGCAAAAACAGCTTGAGAAGATTTTGAAATCAGCCAATTCAAAAGAAAATTTGGAAAAAATTATTGCAGAAACAATTGAAAGCCCACTTCTACAAGAAAAATGGCTAAAACTTATTCAATCTGCTGGTGAATCAGCTGGTGGTGGAGAGAAATCTAAGGGCGGTAAAAGTGGCAATGAATCCAGTGGAGATAAAAAGAAACAAGAGGGATAATATTCGGCATACAAAAGAAGAAGCGGGTGCCTTTAAAAGGTGCCCGCTTCTTTTTTGATTATTTTTCTAACTTTCCAATTACGTTACGTGCGATATCAAGATAAATTTGGCCTGTAGAGTGATTTTTCGCATAAACAGATGGTGCGAAATCAACGTCATTCCAGTCAGGTTGACCTAATGGAATCTGACCAAGTAATTCTGTACGAAGCTCTTCAGCCAATTTCGGGCCGCCGCCTTCACCGAAGACAAATTCACGTTCGCCTGACACTTTCGATTGGAACCAAGACATATTCTCAATAACACCAAGGATGTTATGATTTGTTTTAATCGCCATTGCTCCTGCACGAGCTGCTACGAATGCAGCAGTTGGATGAGGTGTTGTCACAACGATTTCATTTGATTCAGGTAGCATTTGGTGAATATCGAGTGCAATATCTCCTGTACCTGGAGGTAAGTCCAAAAGTAAGTAGTCAAGCTCGCCCCATTCTACATCACGGAAGAATTGGTCCAACACTTTTCCAAGCATTGGTCCACGCCATACTACCGGAGCGTTATCTTCAACAAAGAAGCCCATAGAAATCATTTTCACACCTAAACGATCAACCGGAATAATACGATTTTCTTCTACCACTGGCATTGTTTGTACACCCATCATATCAGGCACACTGAAGCCATAGATATCAGCATCAATTAGGCCAACTTTTTTACCAAGACGCGCAAGCGCTACAGCAAGGTTAACTGATACTGTTGATTTACCTACACCGCCTTTACCTGAAGCAATTGAAATGAATTTTACATTATTAAGTGGAGATAATACATCTTGTGCTTCTGCTCTTGTAGCTGTACCACGGAATTGCTCTAAAGTCTCTTGCGGAAGCTCTTCAAAACGAATACCTACCGTTTCCACTCCAGCGTTTTTAAGTGCATCTACAACTTGCATTTGTAATTGCATTTGCTCTGGAGTGCCAGTTTTAGCAATTGCCACTTTCACACTTACATGGTTTTTTTCTTCTTTTATTGAGACATTCGTAATACCGTTTGTTTCTGCTAATGTTTTATGTAAAAAAGGATCTTTTAGTTCTCCGACTAATTCACGGACTTGTTGCTCATTAATCACAATAGACACTCCTCTAGTAAATATCTTTTTTCGAATTTTAGTATATCATAAAGGGTATGAATTAGGTTTACGAGTTGCATTATTCAATATTAATCTCAAAATATTGCTCAATCCCCTGGACAATTGCATCTGCCATTTGATCTTGGTATTTCGGTGAAGTAAGTAATTTCTGTTCTTCTGGATTACTGATAAAGCCTGTCTCTATTAGTGCAGAAGGCATCGTAGCTTTTTTCAATAAATACACTTGCTTTATAGACAGTGCTTCTCTTTTAGTATTCTTCAAATTCTCTCGTATAGAAGACTGAATTTCTTTTGCCAAAAACTCACCGCCAGGATGTCCATTTGCATGGTAGAATACCTGAGCACCTCTCCACTTTGTTTCTGGAATTGCGTTGGCATGAATAGTTATAAAGAGATCTGGTTTTTGTTTAGCTACAAGTCGTTCTCTCAAGAAAATATCTTCTTTTTTACGTTCTCGTAATGTATTGTAAGTTTGATCAGAGGCATGTTCAGCAATAACATCACCACTTTTAGTACGTGTCATAAATACAGTCGCACCTTTTTTCTTCAGCCTCTTCTCTACCTTTTGTGCAATGGCAAGAGTGATATCTCTTTCAATAATATCCCCTTTAGACGCACCGCCATCTATCCCACCATGTCCAGCATCTACTACTATTTTCACTCCGCCTAGTGTTTCTGCAATGAAAAATCCACGATCTGATGCTTTTACTCCATATACAACAAATAGTATACAGCAAAGTAAAATTGTCCCTAAAATAAGCCACCGCTTCAAATAACGACACCGCCCTTTTGCATTAATATATGCCCTATGCTTGGACGATATGTCGTAATGATAAGCTAATATAAAATCATTTATATAATACCTAGTATTTTAGAACAAAAAAACCGCCCCATAAAAATGGGACGGTTTGAATTCGCATAAACGAATGATTAACGTTTTGAGAATTGAGGTGCACGACGAGCGCCGCGAAGACCTGGCTTCTTACGTTCTTTCATACGTGGGTCACGAGTAAGTAGACCTGCTGATTTAAGTGCTGGACGGAAATCAGGATCAACTGTTAGTAATGCACGT
The DNA here is from genome assembly GCF_057838945.1 of Viridibacillus sp. KH_047. Classification (NCBI taxonomy): domain Bacteria; kingdom Bacillati; phylum Bacillota; class Bacilli; order Caryophanales; family Caryophanaceae; genus Viridibacillus; species Viridibacillus sp. KH_047. The sequence goes on from NZ_CM174479.1 coordinate 4,077,526, forward strand.
GCAATACCGTGACGGATTGCGCCAGCTTGACCTGTGTATCCACCACCATTCACGTTAACGTGAATGTCGTAGCTTCCAACTGTTTCAGTTGCTACTAATGGTTGTTTAATAATTTCGCGTAAAGCTGCGAATGGGACGTAGTTTTCAACGTCGCGATTGTTAATAACGATATTTCCTTCGCCTGGTACTAAACGTACGCGAGCTACAGAACTTTTACGACGACCTGTGCCGATATATTGAACTTGTGCCAAGGGTATTTCCTCCTCTAATGATTATCCGCGAAGCTCATATGCTTCTGGTTTTTGTGCTGCGTGTGGGTGTTCTGCTCCAGCGTATACGTGAAGTTTAGTGAACATTTGACGACCTAAAGAGTTTTTAGGAAGCATCCCTTTGATAGCTAATTCTAGCATTTGTTTTGGATATTTTTCTTTCATTTCACCTGCAGTACGAGTTTTTAAACCACCTGCAAATTGAGTGTGACGGTAATAAATTTTATCTTGTAATTTGTTACCTGTTAATTCGATTTTACCAGCGTTGATAAGGATTACGTGATCCCCAGTGTCAACGTTTGGTGTGAAAATTGCTTTATGTTTACCGCGTAAGATAGCAGCTACTTCAGAAGCTAAACGACCAAGAGTTTTGCCTTCTGCATCAACTACTAACCATTTACGCTCTACTTCGTGACCTTTAGCCATGAATGTTGTACGCATGTTAGTATCCTCCTACTAATTGTTTCTATTTTCTGTTCCAATTGTTTTCTTTATCCACAACACTATAAGATTCGGGGCTTATCGAGTGGGGTAATGAAAATACCATATGTCATAATATAACGAATAACAACTTTTGTCAAGTGCTTAACCAAAAACACCTGGAGATGTTGCTTCAGTCGTTATAGAACACAGATTCTAAGTACAATCCGTGTGGTGGCGCGGTTTTACCGGCATTTCCTCGATTCATTGAAGCAATAATTGAGGCTAGTTCATCAGCTTGGCGTTTACCAATTCCGACTTCCCATAAAGTACCTGCAATAATTCGCACCATATTATACAAAAAGCCGTTTCCTTCAATTGTCATATGCAATTCTTCACCATGCCATTCAAAGTCTAACTTTGCAACAGTACGCACTTTATCTTTCACACTTGTATTGGCTGCACAAAAGCATGAAAAATCATGTGTCCCTAGAATATACTGTGCTGCTTCTTGCATAGCCATAACATTTGGCTTCACACCATTGGTAGGTGTCGCATAAAAACGTCTAAAAGGGCTCTGTACGGCTTCACACGACCAGATATAGCGATATCGCTTTCCATGGACGCTAAACCTCGCGTGAAAGTCATCAGACACCTCTTCTATTTGAACAATTCGGATGTCTCTCGGTAATTGGACGTTTAATGCTTGTGCATAACGATCAAGAGGAATGGACAGTGTCGTATCAAAATGGATTACTTGGCCGGTTGCATGCACCTTAGCATCTGTTCTCCCACTTGCTGTCACCTGGACAATCTCATTTTTATGCATGACGGTAAGTACTTTCTGAAGCTCTTCTTGCACTGTACGCTTCTCAGGTTGCACTTGGTAACCTGAGAAATTCGTTCCATCATATGTGATTGTAGCTTTCATTCTTCTTTTCATCGTTATGCAATCTCCTCATTCATTAACTACGAAGGGTTATTAATAATGCTGTCATGGCTAAAAGTAACAGGATCGCTAATGTATCCTTACTATCCCACTTCAGCTGGCGGTAGCGTGTACGTCCTTCTCCGCCACGATAACCACGCACTTCCATTGCTGTTGCCAAATCCTCTGCACGCTTAAATGCGCTAACGAAGAGTGGTACTAGCAATGGTACAACGGCTTTAACACGTTCTTTTATTGGTCCTGTACTAAGATCCGACCCCCGCGCCATTTGTGCCTTCATAATCTTATCCGTCTCATCCATTAGTGTAGGGATGAAGCGAAGTGATATTGACATCATTAGTGCTAACTCATGAACAGGTAATTTTAATTTTTTGAATGGATTCAACAGAACTTCTAATCCATCTGTAATTGAAATCGGTGAAGTTGTTAGCGTCAAAATGGATGTCATAAATACTAATACTAAAAATCTAATAGAAATGAAAATACCTTGCTTCAAACCCTCTTCATATATACTGATGAACTTCCAATGATAAAGCAGTTCACCTTCCTTCGTAAAGAAAATATGAAGTAAGAATGTAAATGCCATTAATATAATAACCGGCTTCAAGCCATTTATTAAAAAGTATAATTTAATACGCGAAACAAAAATAACAAGTAATGTAAACACAAACAGCGCTGCATACGTCACAGGATTGTTCGCTAAAAATACGATAATGATAAATGCGAATACAAATAATAGTTTCGAGCGAGGATCTAATTTATGCACGAAGGAATCCCCTGGCATAAAGCGGCCAAAAATCATTTTCTCCATCATTGACCCGCACGCTCCTCTCGAACAGCTTCCGCAATTGCTGACGCGAGCTCTTCTTCCGTTAGACAAAGCGTTGGTAACTTGCGACCGACCTTCTCTTCAAATTCTCTCTGGAAACGTACAATACGTGGGGGCTCTAATCGATACTTCGCCAATTGCTCAGCATTACCAAAGATTTCTTCTGGATTTCCTGTTAGTACACATTTACCTTCATGCATAATTGCAATTCGGTCTGCATAACGTGCCGCATCTTCCATACTATGTGTCACAAGGATTGTCGTTAAATTTCTTTCCTTGTGAAGCTGTAGGAATAAATCCATAATTTCTTTACGGCCTCGAGGATCAAGTCCTGCTGTTGGCTCATCAAGGACAATTACTTCTGGTTCCATAGCGAGTACCCCTGCAATAGCAACTCGTCGCATTTGACCACCCGATAAATCAAATGGTGATTTATCAAGTACCGTAAGAGGTAAACCTACGAGCTCTATTAAGTGCTGCGCACGTTTTGTCGCTTCGTCTTCAGAGATACCAAAGTTCATGGGACCAAAAATAATATCTTTTAAAACCGTTTCTTCAAATAACTGGTGTTCGGGAAATTGAAATACAATCCCTACTTTTTGACGAACCGGTTTTAAATCCTTCGCCTTTTTACCAGCTGTAATAGTCTTGTCCCCTATTTGTATAGTACCTCCAGTAGGTTTTAAAAGGGCATTTAGATGCTGTAATATAGTAGACTTCCCTGAACCCGTATGACCAATAATTGCTTGATAGCTACCTGAAGGAATAGCCAATTCAACATCAAATAACGCTCTCTTTTCAAAAGGCGTTCCTTGTGCATAAGCATAACTTACTTTTTGAAGTTGGATGTCCATAAGTCATTCACCAGCTCTTCTTCTGTCATGTGCTCACCTAGAAGCTTAACACCATTTTGTTTTAAAAGCTTTGTTAGCTTCATAGCAAATGGTAGATCTAATCCAAGCTCTACTAATTGGTCGCCTAAAGCGAAAATTTCAGATGGTGTTCCTTCAGCAAATTTCTTGCCACCATTCATAAATAACATACGATCAGCTAAAATAGCTTCTTCTAAATCATGCGTAATTGATAGGACCGTTAAACCTGTCTCTTCACGTAATGCTTGTACAGTAGCAAGTACTTCAGCACGACCTTGAGGATCAAGCATTGATGTCGCTTCATCCAAAATCAGTAATCTCGGTTTTAGTGCAAGTGCACCTGCAATGGCCACACGTTGCTTTTGACCACCTGATAGATGCTGTGGCTCATGGTTTAAAAACTGATCCATCTTTACCTGTCTCAGTGCTTCATGTACACGTTTAACCATTTCTTCATATGGTATACCGTTGTTTTCAAGTGCGAACGCAACATCATCCTGTACAGTCGCTCCAACAAACTGATTATCAGGATTTTGGAATACCATACCCATTTGAGATCTTATATCCCAAAGATTTTCTTCCGTTAATGACTGATTCAAAACCTTAATTGTTCCTTCTTGTGGGAACAATAAGCCGTTCATAAGGCGCGCGATTGTAGATTTGCCAGATCCGTTATGGCCAACAATCGCAATCCATTCGCCTTCATGTACAGAAAATGACACGTCTTCAACCGCGTTCTTAATATCCGGTTCATCCGGAGAATATGAAAATGTTATGTGATCCAGTGATAAGATTTCATCCATATGCTCAAACTCCTCTCGCTCAACTTCGCTCTGCTGTTCTCTCTAACTTACACTGTTTTATGTATGAATACTAGCTGAAAAGATTCTACATTAGAAAAATACGACTTTTGCTTATAACGGCGAAAGTCGATTCTCTTCATTACTAATATTTAGTGGACATGAGCAAGGGCTCTTCCAAATTAAATAAAAAAGCGCGCACCCCATTCAGAGAAATGCGCTTTGTTTCGTATCTCCGTTCTTAAAGTTGCTCAGACTTTAAGAGTGAATGAGGTGCGTAGAGCTAAACGAGACGGCACTTAAGTCCGCTCATCATAACACTCTGCTTTTAAATTTGTCGTATAAATCAAAATTCTAATTTTTAAAAAAAGAGGGTGCAGTTCAAATAGCTATGAACCAAACACCCTCCTCCGCATCGTATGATTAAACTAGTTCAATCACAACTACAGGCGCACCGTCACCGCGGCGAGGTCCCATTTTCATAATGCGTGTATAACCGCCTTGGCGTTCAGCGTAGCGTGGTGCTACATCATCGAACAATTTTTGCAAAGCGTAAACTGTTGATTCATTGCCTTCAGCGTCAGTTGTAGTAGCTAATTCACGACGAATAAATGTAGCTGCTTGACGACGAGCATGCAAGTCTCCGCGTTTGCCTAAAGTAATCATTTTCTCAACAACCGAACGTAATTCTTTAGCACGAGTTTCTGTTGTTTCAATGCGCTCGTTGATGATTAAATCAGTAGCTAAATCGCGTAACATCGCTTTACGTTGAGAACTTGTACGTCCAAGTTTTCTGTAACCCATGGATGTTTCCCTCCTTTGTTCAATAACTGATCAGTCTTTTATATAAAAGTTCGCTTAGTCTTCTTCGCGTAACCCTAAACCAAGCTCTTCTAACTTCGCTTTTACTTCTTCTAATGATTTACGTCCTAGGTTACGAACTTTCATCATGTCGTCCTCAGACTTGTTAGCAAGTTCAAGGACAGTGTTGATACCTGCTCGTTTTAAACAGTTGTAAGAACGCACAGAAAGATCAAGCTCTTCGATAGTCATCTCTAAGACTTTTTCTTTTTGGTCTTCTTCTTTTTCAACCATGATTTCAGCAGTTTGTGCCTCGTCTGTTAAACCAACGAAGATATTTAAGTGCTCGGTTAATATTTTTGCTCCGAGCGAAATCGCCTCTTTAGGACCGATGCTACCATCTGTCCATACATCTAGAGAAAGTTTATCGAAATCAGACGATTGTCCAACACGAGTATTTTCTACTTGGAAGTTGACGCGTGAAACTGGAGTGTAAATAGAGTCGATCGGGATCACGCCAATTGGAAGATCCTCGCGTTTGTTTTGATCAGCAGGAGTGTAACCACGTCCACGTTGCGCATACATACGCATACGAAGATGACCATTTTTAGCAATAGTTGCAATATATAGATCTGGGTTTAACACTTCAACGTCACTGTCATGCGTAATATCCGCAGCAGTTACTACTCCGTCACCTTTGAAATCTATTTCGATGACTTTTTCTTCATCAGAATAGATTTTTAGAGCTAGCTTTTTAATGTTCAAAATAATTGATGCAACATCTTCTACAACGCCCTCAATAGTAGAGAATTCGTGTAGTACGCCGTCAATTTGGATTGAAGTAACAGCAGCTCCTGGTAAAGAAGACAGAAGGATACGACGTAAAGAATTTCCCAAAGTGTTTCCATATCCACGTTCAAGTGGTTCTACAACAAACTTGCCGTATTTGGCATCATCGCTGATCTCAACGGTTTCAATCTTTGGTTTTTCAATTTCGATCATTCAAATTTACCCTCCTTCAAAACATCGAATGTATGATTTTTATTTCCTACATAAAATCGAATGTCTAATCAATCATGTGTCTGCACAATTCAGTTTGTACAAGAAATGAGATTCTCAATCAATAGATTGAGATTCATCAATTATACACGACGACGTTTTGGTGGGCGACAACCGTTATGTGGAACTGGAGTTACATCTTTAATTGCTGTAACGTCTAAACCTGCAGCTTGAAGCGCACGAATAGCAGCTTCACGACCTGCACCAGGACCCTTAACAGTTACTTCTAAAGTTTTTAAACCATGCTCGATTGATGTTTTAGCAGCAGTTTCAGCAGCCATTTGTGCAGCAAAAGGAGTTGATTTACGAGAACCACGGAATCCTAAAGCACCTGCACTTGACCAAGAAACAGCGTTACCTTGCATGTCAGTGATGGTTACAATTGTATTATTAAATGTAGAACGGATGTGAGCAATACCAGATTCGATATTCTTTTTCACACGACGTTTACGAGATTGTTGTTTACGTGCCATGTTAAGAAGAAACCTCCTTTACCGATTATTTTTTCTTGTTCGCTACAGTTTTACGAGGACCTTTACGCGTACGCGCATTGTTCTTCGTATTTTGACCGCGAACAGGTAAACCGCGACGGTGACGGATACCACGGAAAGATCCGATTTCCATCAAACGTTTGATGTTTAAAGAGATCTCACGACGAAGATCACCTTCTAGTTTGTATGTGTCTAATTGTTCACGGATTTTGTTAAGTTCGTCTTCAGTAAGATCGCGAACTCGAGTACTTTCAGAAACACCTGCTCCAGCAAGAACTTGCTTAGCAGTAGTGTTACCTACTCCGTAAATGTAAGTTAATGAAATTACAACGCGTTTGTCGCGAGGAATGTCAACACCAGCAATACGTGCCATATACGTTGTGCACCTCCTTCAAATTAACCTTGTTTTTGTTTGTGTTTAGGATTTTCACAGATTACCATTACTTTACCGCGTCGGCGAATAACTTTACATTTTTCGCAGATCGGTTTCACAGATGGTCTCACTTTCATCTAACCTAACCTCCTTAGTGGTCCGGAGTGCAAAAGATTATTTAAAACGGTATGTGATACGACCGCGAGTTAAGTCATATGGAGATAACTCAATAGTTACTTTATCTCCAGGCAAGATGCGAATAAAGTGCATACGAATTTTGCCTGATACATGAGCAAGAACTGTATGACCATTTTCTAATTCTACCTTAAACATCGCGTTTGGCAAAGTCTCAACAACTGTGCCTTCGATTTCAATTACATCGTCTTTCGCCATCGACCCTGTCTCCCTTCTATATGCAATTCAGGTTCCCATCTTCAAATCAAACGGAATTTGCTTCAAGTTTTTTTCTTTCATGAAAGAAACGACTCGTCTCAACATATGTTTGGATTGTATGAGAGATGTTCGAAAGACGCTCATCAGGTTTCGCTTCTTACAACCCATGGATTTGACTTTCCGTTTGAACCTTGTTTCCCTCATGTCAACATGACCATCCGGAATTGCCTTGGATAAGATCCTTCCATACCCGTTTACACAGATGCTTCCACGAAACCCATTATACCCTTTCAGAACTAGGATTGCATCAAGGACAAAGGGTATCCCGTATACCGATACATCTAATTCATCAGTGCATAGACCGGGCACAATATGCTTTTGCAGCTCTCGAAAATACATTTCCGTTGCTACCGCATACTCCCCGCGGAGGCAGTTATCTGCACCCGGGATTCGGGTATTAGTTGCGGCTGCCCTGTAATAGAGCATCTACGTCAGCAAAAACATCTGAGATATCTTGCTGTCCGTTGATATTTGTTAACACGTTTTTAGCTTGATAAAAATCAAGTAAAGGTTGTGTTTGTTTGATATTTACTTCCAGGCGATTAGAAACCGTTTCTGGATTATCGTCAGCTCTTTGATAAAGTTCTCCTCCGTCTTTATCACAAATGCCTTCCTCTTTAGAAGGATTAAACAATAAGTGATAAGCAGAGCCACATACTTTACAGATACGACGACCTGTTAAACGTTTAATCAACTCTTCTTGTTCTACTTGAATATTTACTACATATTCTATTCTCTTACCAAGATCAGATAAAATATTATCTAACGCATCAGCTTGTTCAATAGTACGTGGAAAACCATCTAGTAGGAAGCCTTGATCACAATCAGGTTGGCTTAAGCGTTCGCGAACGATTCCAATCGTCACTTCATCAGGTACAAGAGCACCTTTATCAATAAACGATTTCGCTAAAAGACCTAATTCCGTACTACCTTTAATAGCTGCACGGAACATATCGCCTGTAGAAATATGAGGGATTGCGTACTTCTCAACAATTTTATCTGCTTGAGTGCCTTTACCAGCACCAGGCAAACCCATCAAAACGATATTCATACGGAGAGAGCCCCCTCAAGTTATTGTGAAGGTTTAAGGAACGAAAATCGTCCCTAAAAACCAACATTATTTCATGAAACCTTTGTAGTGGCGTTTCACAAGTTGTGATTCTAATTGTTTCATCGTTTCCAGTGCAACACCGACAACGATTAGTAGACTAGTACCGCCAATTTGAGCCGATGCTGGAAGCTTCGCAACATTAATGAAAATGATTGGAAGAATCGCAACAAGCGACAAGAAGATCGCACCTACAAACGTTAAGCGATATAAAACAGTTGTTAGATAATCTTGAGTGCTTTTACCTGGACGAATGCCCGGAATATAGGCACCTTGCTTTTTCAAATTATCCGCAACTTTTTCAGGATTCACTTGAACGAACGCATAGAAATATGCAAACGCTACAATTAACGCTACATAAATGATCATCCCAACTGGTTGAGAATAATCAAACGTTCTTTCAATGAACTGAGTTGCTTTATTATCTCCAAAGAAAGTCGCAATTGTTCTAGGCGTTACGATAAACGCAACAGCAAAGATAACTGGGATAACCCCAGCAGCATTTACTTTCAATGGTAAATGAGATTGTTGTGCACCTCTTTGAGCACCAGCACGTTTTGCATATTGAATAGGAATTTTACGCAACGCTTGTTGAACGTAAATAACACCTACAACAATTACAAGAGCGGCCAATACAATAAGAGCCATTACGATAATACGGATGAACAATTGCTCTCCCGCATTTTCGAATTGTGAAGCATAAATTTGATTCACAGTGTTTGGCAATGCAGCTACGATACCTGCGAAGATGATAATGGAAATACCATTTCCTACACCTTTTTCAGTAATTTGCTCACCTAACCAAAGTAAAAATGCAGTACCAGCAGTTAACACAATCGCAATTGTTAAGTACGTCATAACACCCTCATCTTTAATCAATGAACCGCCGTACATACGGTTAAAACCGTAAGACATTGCGATTGATTGAATAAATGCAAGGATAATTGCGAAGTAACGTGTAAATTGAGCGATTTTACGTCGACCAACTTCACCTTGTTTTGACCACTCGGTGAACTTTTGGACAACATCCATTTGCAATAGCTGAACTATGATTGAAGCCGTAATGTAAGGCATTATACCCATAGCAAAAATCGAGAAGTTTGACAAAGCTCCCCCACCAAATGTATTTAAGAAACCAACTAAACTATATTGATCAGTGGCTTTTAATACATTGGCGTCGACGTTTGGTACCGGTATAAACGTTCCAAGACGGAATACGACCAACATCAAAAGAGTGAAAATGATTTTATTTCTAATATCTCTCACGCGCATAAAGTTAGAGATTGTTTGAAACATTAAATCACCTCGATTTGTCCGCCGGCATTCTCGATTGCTTCTTTAGCAGAAGCTGAGAATTTATGAGCTTTAACAGTAAGCTTTTTCTCAACAGTTCCATTACCTAGAACTTTGATTCCAGCTTTCTCGTTGCTCACAACACCAGTTTCAATTAATAAAGCTGGTGTTACTTCTGTGCCGTCTTCAAAACGATTTAAAGCGTCAAGGTTTACGATAGCGTATTCTTTACGATTAATGTTCGTAAATCCACGTTTAGGTAAACGACGGAACAATGGGTTTTGACCGCCTTCAAATCCTGGACGAACGCCGCCGCCAGAACGAGAATTTTGACCTTTATGCCCTCTACCAGAAGTTTTACCGTTACCAGAACCGATACCACGACCTACGCGGTTACGTTCTTTACGTGAACCTAAAGCAGGTTCTAACTCATGAAGTTTCATATGGGTGGCACCTCCTTGTTATTGATTTTTCGAATTAAATCTCTGTAACAGTAACTAAGTGTGCTACTTTAGTGATCGCACCGCGAACAGCCACATTGTCTGGATGTTCAACAGTATGATTTACTTTACGTAAGCCAAGCGCTTCGATTGTTTTACGTTGAGCAGGTTTAGTACCGATTAAACTTTTAGTAAGGGTAATTTGTAGTTTAGTTGACATATTATTTCCCCCCTTAACCTAATAGTTCTTCTACTGATTTACCGCGAAGTTTTGCAACTTCTTCAGCATGTTTAAGTTCAGATAAACCTCTAACAGTAGCGCGAACCATGTTAATTGGCGTATTTGAACCAAGTGATTTTGAAAGAATATCAGTGATACCAGCAAGCTCTAATACAGCACGAACTGGACCACCAGCGATAACTCCAGTACCCGGAGCAGCAGGTTTAATCATGATGTTACCTGCACCGAAGCGACCCATGATTAAGTGTGGTGTTGTACCACCAACACGTGGAACTTCGATCAAGTTTTTCTTCGCATCTTCTACTGCTTTGCGAATTGCATCAGGTACTTCCTGAGCTTTACCTGTACCGAAACCAACATGGCCATTACGGTCTCCAACCACTACTAGTGCAGTGAAGCGGAAACGACGTCCACCTTTAACAACTTTAGCAACGCGGTTGATCGTAACAACGCGTTCTTCAAGTTCTAGTTTGTTTGCGTCAATGCGACTCATGAAATGTGTACCTCCTTCTTATTAAAATTCTAAACCATTTGCACGTGCAGCTTCAGCTAAAGCTTTAACACGTCCATGATATAAGTAACCACCACGGTCAAATACAACAGCTTTGATGTTTTTTTCCGCAGCGCCTTTAGCGATAGTTTCACCGATTTTTGTAGCAGCTTCTAAGTTACCAGCAGTTCCTTCAAACTCTTTATCCATAGTTGAAGCACTTACTAGTGTTAGGCCTTTAGAATCATCGATAATTTGCGCGTAAATGTGTTTGTTTGAACGGAATACGTTTAAACGTGGACATTCAGCAGTACCAGTAATTTTAGAACGCACGCGCGCATGACGTTTTTTACGAACTTGATTCTTATCTTGTTTCGTAATCACAGAGGTCACTCCTTTCTAATGCTTTAAGCAGCATTATTTACCTGTTTTACCTTCTTTACGACGAACGAATTCGCCTTCATAACGAATCCCTTTACCTTTATAAGGCTCTGGTGGACGTACTTGACGGATGTTAGAAGCAAGTGCTCCAACACGTTCTTTGTTAATCCCTTTAACGATAACTTTAGTGTTTGAAGGAACTTCTACAGTTACTCCTTCTTCAGGTGTGAACTCAACTGGATGTGAGTAACCTACGTTCAATACAAGTTTAGTTCCTTGTAATTGAGCACGGTAACCTACACCAACTAATTCAAGTGCACGTTCAAATCCTTCAGAAACACCAGTGATCATGTTTGCTAAAAGAGCACGAGTTGTACCATGGTTAGTACGGTGGTCTTTTGACTCAGAAGGACGAGATACTGTAATCACGTTACCTTCTTGTTCAATTTTCATATCTTTGTTAAAAGAGCGAACAAGTTCACCTTTTGGTCCTTTAACAGTTACTGTGTTGTCAGCAGCGACAGTTACAGTTACAGTAGCCGGTACCTCGATTGGTTTTTTACCTACGCGAGACATTTATGTTGCACCTCCATTCTTTTGTTGCTAATTACCAAACGTAAGCTAAGATTTCTCCGCCAACTTGTTTAGCGCGAGCTTCTTTATCAGTTAATAAACCGTTTGAAGTTGAAACTAAAGCGATTCCTAGTCCGTTCAACACTTTAGGTACTTCGTTAGTTTTCGCATAAACGCGTAAACCTGGTTTAGAAATACGTTTTAATCCTGTAATAACACGTTCGTTTTCTTGGCCATATTTTAAGAAGATACGGATGATACCTTGTTTGTCATCTTCTACATACTCAACGTCACGTACAAAACCTTCACGCTTAAGAATTTCAGCGATCTCTTTTTTGATATTAGAAGCCGGAACCTCTAATTTCTCGTGACGGACCATGTTAGCATTACGAATGCGTGTAAGCATATCTGCAATCGGATCTGTCATTGTCATTACATTTACCTCCTTCCCAAATTAGGGGATTACCAGCTGGCTTTTTTCACGCCAGGAATTTGTCCCTTATATGCAAGTTCTCGGAAACAAATACGGCAAAGTTTAAATTTGCGGTATACAGAGTGTGGACGCCCACAGCGTTCACAACGAGTGTATTCTTGCACTTTAAACTTTTGCGTGCGTTGTTGTTTAACGATCATTGATTTTTTAGCCACGTTTTCGCCCTCCTTGTTTTATTACTTTTGGAACGGCATACCGAATTGAGTTAGTAACTCGCGAGCTTCTTCATCAGAGTTCGCAGTAGTTACGATAACGATATCCATACCGCGTACTTTAGAAACTTTATCGTAGTCGATTTCTGGGAAGATTAATTGCTCTTTAATACCAAGAGTATAGTTACCGCGACCGTCAAATGCTTTTTTAGAAACACCACGGAAGTCACGTACACGTGGAAGAGAAACAGCGATTAGTTTATCCAAGAATTCATACATACGCTCACCGCGTAATGTAACTTTCGCACCGATTGGCATTCCTTCACGAAGACGGAAACCTGCGATAGATTTTTTAGCTTTAGTTACAACAGGTTTTTGACCTGCGATTAATGCTAATTCTTCAACAGCTGAGTCAAGTACTTTAGAGTTTTGAACTGCGTCACCAACACCCATGTTAATAACGATCTTGTCAACTTTAGGAACTTGCATAACTGATGTATATTCAAACTTGCTCATAAGAGCAGGTGAAACTTCGTTTACAAATTTTTCTTTTAGGCGGCTCATGTGTTTGTACCTCCCTTCTCTATTACTTATTTATCGATTACTGCACCTGATTTTTTTGCTACACGAACTTTTTTGCCATCTTCGATTTTATAACCTACGCGAGTCGGCTCGCCAGATTTTGGATCGATTAGCATTACGTTCGAAACGTGAATTGCTGCCTCTTGGCTGACAATTCCACCTTGTGGGTTAACTTGGTTAGGTTTCACGTGTTTTTTGACGATGTTTACACCTTCAACTAGTACACGATCATTTTTAGGGAAAGCAGCAAGAATCACACCTGTTTTGCCTTTTTCTTTACCTGAAATAACCTTTACCTTGTCGCCTTTTTTAACATGCATTCTGTCGCACCTCCTTGATTGGCACTTTCATGAAAATTAAAGAACTTCCGGAGCTAAAGATACGATTTTCATGAAACTGTTATCACGTAATTCACGTGCTACAGGACCGAAAATACGAGTTCCGCGTGGTGATTTGTCATCTTTGATGATTACACATGCGTTCTCATCGAATTTGATGTAAGTACCGTCTTTACGACGAACGCCGCTTCTCGTACGAACGATTACAGCTTTAACTACTTCACCCTTCTTGACAACGCCACCTGGTGTTGCTTTCTTGACAGTACATACGATTACATCACCGATGTTCGCAGTCTTACGTCCAGAACCTCCAAGTACTTTGATAGTTAATACTTCTTTCGCACCTGAGTTGTCAGCAACTTTTAAACGGGTTTCTTGTTGGATCACTTAGGTTACCTCCCTTCGGACGTTGTTAGTTCCGAAATTTAATTAGATAATAACCGCTTTTTCTACTACTTCAACCAAACGGAAACGTTTAGTAGCTGATAGCGGACGAGTTTCCATAATGCGGACGATATCTCCAACTTTTGCTTCGTTGTTTTCATCATGCGCCTTGAATTTCTTAGAGTATTTTACACGTTTGCCATAAAGCTTATGCTTTTTGTGAGTTTCAATTAAAACTGAGATAGTTTTATCCATTTTATCTGAAACTACGCGGCCAGTGTAAACTTTGCGTTGATTACGCTCAGTCATGCTGCAAACCTCCTTTATCAGTTATTTGCACTGATTTCTCTTTCACGAATCACAGTTTTCATACGCGCAATTGCTTTGCGTACTTCGCGGATGCGAGCTGTGTTTTCTAATTGACCAGTCGCCAATTGGAAGCGAAGGTTAAAAAGCTCTTCTTTCAGTGATTTTACTTTAGTTTCGATTTCTGCTGTTGTAAGTTCACGGATTTCATTAGCTTTCATTAGATTCACCACCAATTTCTTCACGTTTAACAATCTTACATTTCACAGGAAGCTTATGAGATGCTAAACGAAGTGCTTCACGAGAGATTTCCTCAGAAACGCCTCCGATTTCGAACATAATTTTTCCTGGTTTAACTACTGCTACCCATCCTTCAGGAGCACCTTTACCTGAACCCATACGCACTTCTAGAGGCTTTTTCGTATATGGTTTATGTGGGAAGATTTTAATCCAAACTTTACCGCCACGTTTCATGTAACGAGTCATCGCGATACGTGCAGCTTCGATTTGACGGTTAGTGATCCAGCTAGCTTCAGTTGCTTGTAAACCGAATTCGCCGAATGCAATTTCTTTACCGCCTTTCGCTTCTCCACGCATTTTTCCGCGGTGTACACGACGGTATTTTACGCGTTTTGGCAATAACATATTATTTGCCTCCTTCCTCAGAGTTCTTCTTCACTGGAAGGACTTCACCGCGGTAGATCCATACTTTAACACCTAATTTACCATAAGTAGTGTCAGCTTCTGCATGAGCATAATCAATGTCAGCACGAAGAGTATGAAGCGGAACAGTTCCTTCACTATAATGTTCAGCACGCGCGATATCAGCGCCGCCTAGACGACCAGATACTTGAGTTTTAATCCCTTTAGCGCCTGCACGCATTGTGCGTTGAATAGTTTGTTTTTGTGCACGACGGAATGATACACGGTTTTCTAATTGGCGAGCAATGTTTTCTGCTACCAATTTAGCGTCAAGATCCGCACGTTTGATTTCAACAATATTGATGTGAACGCGTTTACCAGTGATTTTGCCAAGGTTTTTACGAAGTGATTCCACTTCAGTACCGCCCTTACCAATTACCATACCTGGTTTCGCAGTGTGAATTGTAATATTAACACGGTTTGCAGCGCGTTCGATTTCTACTTTAGAAACTGAAGCTTCTTTTAAGCTTGTTTCAATGTATTTACGTACTTTAATGTCTTCATGAAGTAAAGTAGCGTACTCTTTTTCAGCGTACCATCTAGATTCCCAATCACGAATGACACCAACACGTAATCCTATTGGATGTACTTTTTGACCCACGTATTATCCCTCCTTCTTCTCAGATACCACTAGAGTAATGTGGCTTGTACGTTTGTTAATTGCGCTTGCACGTCCTTGTGCGCGTGGACGGAAACGTTTTAACGTTGGACCTTCATCAACGAATACTTCTGAAATAACTAAGTTATTTACATCTAAATCGTAGTTATGTTCAGCATTTGCAACTGCAGATTTTAGTACTTTTTCAACTACAGGAGACGCTGCTCTTGGAGTGTGACGTAAAATTGCAACCGCTTCGCCAATTTGCTTGCCTCGGATTAAATCAACCACTAAGCGGACTTTACGAGGAGCAATGCGAACTGTGCGAGCAATAGCTTTAGCTTCTTGCATCAGGATTTACCTCCCCTCATATTAGCGTACTGATGTTTTCTTATCATCTGCACCATGACCTTTATATGTGCGTGTTGGTGCGAACTCACCTAGTTTATGACCTACCATATCTTCAGTCACGTATACAGGAACATGTTTACGTCCATCATATACAGCGATAGTTAATCCGATAAAGTTCGGGAAGATTGTAGAACGGCGAGACCAAGTCTTGATAACTTGTTTTTTCTCAGAAGCCTCTTGCGCTTCCACTTTTTTCATTAAGTGGTCATCGACAAAAGGTCCCTTTTTCAAGCTGCGACCCATAATGTTGCCTCCCTCCGTGATCCCACTACGGTTCTATCAACGAACCGCAGTCTAATCACTTTATTTTTTACGACGACGAATGATAAGTTTGTCGGATTTGTTTTTCTTGTTACGAGTTTTATAACCAAGAGCTGGTTTACCCCATGGTGTCATTGGTGATTTACGTCCGATTGGAGAACGTCCTTCACCACCACCGTGTGGGTGATCGTTCGGGTTCATTACAGATCCACGTACAGTTGGGCGTTTGCCTAACCAACGAGTACGACCTGCTTTACCGATGTTGATTAATTCGTGTTGTTCGTTACCAACTTGACCGATTGTAGCACGGCAAGTAGCAAGGATCATGCGAACTTCACCAGATTGAAGACGAACTATTACGTATTTACCCTCTTTACCAAGGATTTGAGCTGATGTACCAGCAGAACGTACTAATTGTCCACCTTTACCAGGTTTCATTTCGATGTTATGGATTGTAGTACCCATTGGGATATTTTCAAGTGGTAATGCGTTACCTACTTTAATATCAACATCTGCACCTGATACAATTGTCATTCCTACAACTAGACCTTTAGGTGCTAGGATGTAGCGTTTTTCACCATCTACATAATTAATTAATGCAATGTTTGCAGAACGGTTTGGATCATATTCGATAGTAGCAACGCGTCCTGGAATGCCATCTTTCAAACGTTTGAAATCGATGACACGGTATTGGCGTTTATGGCCACCACCATTATGACGAACAGTGATTTTACCTTGGTTATTACGACCAGCTTTGCGTTTAGTCGGTTCTAACAATGATTTCTCAGGCTTGTTAGTTGTGATTTCAGCAAAGTCAGATGACGTCATGTTACGACGACCATTTGAGGTAGGCTTATACTTTTTAATCGCCATTTGAGTTCCCTCCTTCTTTATTGTTCAATAATGAACGAAAATTACATTTCGAATAATTCGATTTCGTTGCCAGCAACTAATTTAACGATTGCTTTACGGCGTTTGTTTGTGTAACCACCGAATTTACCAACGCGCTTGTATTTACCTTTGTAGTTCATGATGTTTACTTTCTCAACTTTAACACCAAAGATAGATTCAACAGCGTCTTTAACTTCAGTTTTGTTGGCACGAGTGTCAACTTCAAATGTATATTTGTTTTCTGCCATTAGTTCTGAAGAACGCTCAGTAATGACAGGACGTTTTAAAATATCACGTGCTTCCATTAACCAAGCACCTCCTCAACTTTTTCTACAGCAGCTTTAGTGAAAACTACTTTTTCGTGACCTAAAAGATCAAGAACGTTAATACCAGCAGCTGGTACAACAGTAACGCCTTGGATGTTACGAGCAGATAATGCTACGTTTTCATCTAAATTAGCAGTTACGAATAATGCTTTAGATTCGATTGAAAGATCTTTAAGAACTTTTACGAAATCTTTAGTTTTTGGTGCGTCTAGTTTAAGAGCATCTAGTACTAAGAAATTAGTTTCTAATACTTTAGCAGATAGAGCTGATTTAAGAGCTAAACGACGTACTTTTTTCGGTAGTTTGTAGCTATAGCTACGAGGTACTGGACCGAATACTACACCACCGCCACGCCATTGTGGAGAGCGAATAGAACCTTGACGAGCACGTCCTGTTCCTTTTTGCTTCCATGGTTTACGACCACCGCCAGCAACTTCAGAACGGTTTTTTACTTTATGGTTACCTTGACGTAATGAAGCGCGTTGAGCGATTACTGCGTCGAATAACACGTTTTGGTTTGGTTCGATTCCGAAGATTGCATCGTTTAATTCGATTTCACCAACAGAAGAACCCGTTTGACTAAGCAAAGATACTTTTGTCATTCCTGTTTCCTCCTTTCTTCGGTAAGTTAGTTAGCTTTAATAGCAGCTTTTACTGTTACTAATGCTTTACGAGAACCAGGAACATTACCTTTAATAAGTAGTAAGTTGCGTTCAACGTCAACTTTTACAATTTCCAAGTTTTGGATCGTAACAACTCCGCCACCCATTTGACCAGGTAATTTCTTTTGTTTGAATACGCGGTTCGGAGCAACTGGACCCATTGAACCAGGACGACGGTGGTAACGAGAACCGTGGGACATAGGACCACGAGATTGTCCGTGGCGTTTAATAACACCTTGGAAACCTTTACCCTTAGTAACACCTGTTACATCTACTACATCGCCTTCTGCGAAAATTTCAACTTTGACTTCTTGACCAACCTCGTACTCAGCTAAGTTTACATCGCGGATTTCGCGGATGAAGCGCTTAGGAGCAGTGCTTGCTTTAGCTACGTGTCCTTTTTCAGGTTTGTTAGAAAGCTTTTCGCGCTTATCTTCGAAACCGATTTGGATTGCTTCGTAACCGTCTGTATCAACTGTTTTCTTTTGAAGAACTACGTTTGGAGTAGCTTCAACAACAGTTACAGGGATTAAATCACCGTTCTCAGCAAAAACTTGCGTCATACCGATTTTTCTACCTAAGATTCCTTTGGTCATTTGTCACACCTCCTGTGATTATTGTTTTTCTATTTTCATTTTTACCATTAAAGTTTGATTTCAATATCAACGCCAGATGGTAAATCAAGTTTCATTAACGCGTCAACAGTTTGTGGTGTTGGGTTAACGATATCGATCAGACGTTTATGAGTACGCATCTCGAATTGCTCACGAGAATCTTTGTACTTATGCACGGCACGCAGAATTGTGTACACCGATTTTTCAGTTGGAAGTGGAATCGGACCTGATACACTTGCACCTGAACGTTTAGCAGTTTCCACAATTTTCTCAGCAGATTGATCAAGAATTCTATGATCATATGCTTTCAAACGGATACGGATCTTTTGTTTTGCCATTATTTTCCCTCCTTTTCGCCTATTTCCTAGACATTCTCCACGGAAATTTCTCCGTCACACGCGCCATGGCAATGCGGCCGGGTGTGTCGGCAACCTCCCGCTTCATCGCAGTCGAAGACCAACATTTGATATTATACACATAAAAAAAAGAATAAGCAAGTGTTTTTGCTAAACTCTTTTCAATGTTATGTTTATTCTATGTTATCTTCATCTTTTGCTCTTCAGCAGATTCCAAGTATATAAAAAATTTTGCTATATTGCAAACCATATGTAATAAAAAAAGGATGCAATTCAATTCGAATTGCATCCTCACTATTATAAGAAGAATACACAAGCAATCCAGCCAAAGATAATGAGTGGAATATTTATGAAGATAAAAGTCGGAACACATGTATCCCAAATATGATCGTGCTGTCCGTCAACGTTCAATCCAGCTGTTGGTCCTAGAGTTGTATCAGAAGCTGGTGATCCAGCATCTCCAAGAGCACCCGCTGTCCCAATCAAACACATGATTGCTAATGGGCTTAACCCTAATTCTACAGACAAAGGAACAAATAGTGTTGCAATGATCGGAATTGTCGCAAAGGATGAACCAATTCCCATCGTTATGATAAAACCAACGATTAGCATAACAAATACAGCTAAGCTAGTATTTCCTTCGAATATACTCAATGAACTGCTGATTAGGCTATCTATATCTCCTGTTGCATTTATAACAGCAGCAAAGCCATTTGCTGTAATCATAACAAAGCCGATAAATGACATCATGCGCATTCCATCTATTAAAACTTCATCCGCTTCTCTCCATTTCAATGCTCCAGTAACATACATAACGGTAATACCTGCAAATGCACCAACTATCATAGAATCAGTTGCAATCTGTGTATAGAGCGCTGCAATTAATGCAATGATAGTTGAAATAATTACTCTGTTACTAACGCTTAGTTCTATAGAAGAAGTTTCAACTCCTTCTTCTTCGTAGCGTCGAGGTTTACGATAAAAGAATAAAGCGACAACTAAACCAATAAGCATCCCTAACACAGGAATGGCCATTGCTATCGGAACATCATTTACGGATACATCCATACCAGCCTTGGTTACTTGTGTTGCTATTATCTCTTGGAAAATTGAACCGAATCCTGAAGGC
Source organism: Viridibacillus sp. KH_047 (assembly GCF_057838945.1). Classification (NCBI taxonomy): domain Bacteria; kingdom Bacillati; phylum Bacillota; class Bacilli; order Caryophanales; family Caryophanaceae; genus Viridibacillus; species Viridibacillus sp. KH_047. Next base: position 4,097,573 of record NZ_CM174479.1, read on the forward strand.
ACAAAACTATATGTGCCTACTAAACCAACTGCAATAATTGTGGAGATGATACGACGATCTACTTCAAGCATATTTAGGATTTTCAAAATTGGCGGAATCAATAATGGAATAAATGCTATATGAATCGGAATCAAGTTTTGAGAGAATACAGCCATCGCAAAAATTAAAAAGAAGATTAAAGCCTTTACTAATCCTCGTTTATTATTTTCCCCGTTTTTATTTAAAATTTTTAGAATCGATGCAATCATTAGTTCAGGTATTCCTGTTTTTGAAATGGCGATTGCAAAACCACCTAATAATCCATAACTCAAAGCTATTGTTGCTCCTGCTCCTAACCCTTCTGTAAATGTTTCTACCGTTTTAGAAACTCCCATACCACTTGTTAGGCCCCCTGCAAACGCACCTAATACAAGTGAAAGAACAACATTTATACGTAACAAACTTAATATTAACATGACAGCTATTGCTATAATTACTGCATTCATATTTTACACTTCGCTTTCATACTCTAGCTCTCTAGTTCGATAAAGTAATTATAAGTAGATTAATTATTAATGTCAATAAAAAAAACCCACGTAAAGTAATACTCTACGTAGGTTTTCTTCTGTAATTATAAACTTTCATTTACAACTTTGCGGTAATACGTAACGGACAACAATGCAAATACCGAATAAAGTAATGCGTAAATACTCATTGTCAGGATTAATGGTGTTGTTAGCTCTGTACCAAATAGCATCCAGCCTGATTTAACAGCAAAATAACTGTGTAATAACCCGATCAGAAGTGGTACACCAAAGTTAAAGGTTTGTTTCATATATATCCCCCCCATAATCTCTGACTTGGTAAAGCCGATTTTACGAAGAACCGTATAAGACTCTCTTTCATCTTCTGCATCGGACATTTGCTTAAAGTATAAAACACTGCCCGTTGCCAGTAAAAATGCTAGACCGAGGAATGCGGTAATGAAAATGACATTACCCCATAAATCTAACGCACCCTTTCTTTGGCCCTCTTGAGTAGATGCAAAAAATTGTTTTTCTTTCCCCTTTGTATCCTTTGTGGTGAATTTCCCACCATTGGTTGTCTTTATATATATTTCTTGAACTTTCTCCAAATCTTTTTCTTTAAATGTATACCCCTCTTGCTCATACCAGATGGAGTTCTTCTGAATTTTCGCATTTGTCGCTAACTTATTGAAATATCGGTCTGTAACAACGATAGCTGCACTGCCATAAGAAAGTTGACTTGTAATAATTCCTCTTTTTTTAAGTCCGATCATTTTTAGTTTCGATTTACCTTTTGTTGTATGCACAGTCATAGACTTACCAACTTCTAGAGGCATTAATTCTGCAAGCATACCGCTATACCCTACTAGATAGGCTTCTCCCTCTTTTAAACTAGCTTCAGGGTAGATTTTCTTCATATCGCTTAACTTTGTCACGATAGAATCAAGCCGTATATTTTCTTTAATATCATTAGATACTGGATTTTTCATCAAGCTTGAAATATCAATATCTACATTCAACAAAGAAAACTCATATTTTTTAAAGTTTATATTTTCTTTTTGAAGTTGTTCTTCAAACGTTTTACTTTGTTCATTTAATGTAATGACGTCAAAAGGGACTGCTTGCTTTGCACTCGCACCCGCTGAATAGTACGCAATATAAGATAATGACATAATAGCTAAAGCAACCGCAGTCATTACTGTAATAAGTGTTAAAGACTTCGCATTTCCCTTCATACGATGCATAATAGGTGTTAATGCCAATACATCAGTTAATGATAAATATCCTTTCTTCCTTTTACGAATTATATTCATAATTAAAGATACTGAAAAACGGAAAACAAAGAAGGTACCTATAATAGTTGAAGCTAATATTGTAATCATCTTTATTACTAACTGATTAATAGTAGCAGAATCAAAAACAAATAAATGTGTTGATTTATAATATCCAAAGATAATTAATACTAGGCCTACTAGACCTAATAACATTTGAAAGAATCCAAAACGTTTCACACGCGTATCACCTTTTTTACTTGCAGAAAACAAATCAAGTAACGTTGCACGACGAGTCACGAAAATAGTTTGAATAGTTATTACTACTAATAAAATAAAAAAAACAACAAGTGTTTGAAAAAGTGCCTGTGAAGAAAATGCAATTTCTACAAGAGCTTCTTTAGCAATTAGTTTCAATAGAATCATCGCAAATATCCTTGATGTTAAAAAACCAATACTTACCCCTACAGCTGTTGCACCTGTCCACAATAGTATATTTTCAATCGCTAATAGACGTACAACTGTGCTCTTCGACATTCCTATCAATTGATATAAACCGATTTCTTTACTTCTGCGCTTCATAAAAAGATGGTTAGCGTAAATCACAAAAAACGTCACAATGAATACTAACATCACTGAAGCAGCTTTAAATCCTGCTGTACCTGTAGAACTTTCTTTTGTCATTTCTAAAATACTTGGGTTAAATTGCAAAGTCACAAATGAAAAGTACAATGTCACACTAAAAATTAGAGCAAAAAAGTATAAATAATAATGTGTAATATTCTTTTTCATACTTCGGAGTACGAGTTGACTAATCGTCATAACCGTCACCGCCTAAAACACCTTGCGTATTCATTATTTCTTGGAAGAACATTTTACGGGTTTTTTCACCTTTATAAAGTTCTGTATAGAGTTGACCGTCTTTCAGGAATAATACTCGGCTACAAAAACTTGCTGCTACTGGATCATGGGTAACCATCATAATTGTCACCCTTTGCTTCTCATTAATAGTAGCTAAGTTTTCTAGAAGAGCTGTAGCTGATTTTGAATCTAGCGCCCCTGTTGGCTCATCCCCAAATACGATCGATGGATTTGAAATAAGTGCACGTGCTGCAGATGTCCTTTGTTTTTGCCCACCCGATATTTCATTCGGATATTTATTAGCTAATTCACGTATATCTAATAAATCTGTTAGTGTGTTGAAACGACTTTCAGCCTCAGATTTTGATACTTTACTAATAGATAGAGGTAGTAATATATTCTCTTTCACAGTTAATGTATCTAATAAGTTATAGTCTTGAAATATAAAACCTAACTGTTCCCGGCGAAACTTCGATAGTTCTTTCTCTTTCATCTTCCTTAAATCATTTCCACCAATTTCTATGACACCTTCAGTCGCATTGTCAATCGAACATAGAACATTTAACAAAGTCGTCTTTCCAGAACCTGATGGACCCATGATACCAACAAATTCTCCTTCATTAACCTCTATATCAATACCTTTCAAGACTTCTTGAGCAGTTAATTTACGTCCATATACTTTTTTAACTTTACGTGCTTTTAAAATAGCCATTATAATTCCTCCCTCTCGCTTATATATCCATTCTATATAATTTCAAAAAAAGAATCGTTTGATTAACATGACAAACAAAAAGAGTAGGTGACATTTTCGTCATCTACTCATGATTTTAACGAATTCATTTTTCAAAGGAAAACGTAAGGAAAAGACTGTTCCTACATCCTCTTCAGACTGCACAAATATTTGGATACCTAATTTTGATGCTGCATTTTTGGCCAAATATAACCCCATTCCAGTTGAAGCAGTTTGATGCCGACCAATCTTACCCGTAAAAGACTTATTAAAAATGCGTGGCAAGTCAGCTTGGCTAATCCCTATACCCGAGTCTTTAATATATAGATATACATGACCAACTGAATCCTTTGATGAGTAAACCTGTATATCTGAATTATCATTACTATATTTGACTGCATTGGAAAGTAATTGACGAATAATAAAGGATGTCCATTTTTGATCAGTTAGTACTTCAGCATCAAGATTCTCAATATCAAAGCCAATACCCTTCTCAATACACCATGTTTGCAAATTCTTAATCTCTCTCAGTATTGTTTGCCTAATAGATATTATCTCTATCCTGTTGTCATTCTCTATTGAAGAAAGTCTAATATGATGTAATTCCTGATCAAGTAGCAAATGGATTCTTAACCATTCTATTTCAAGGCGCTTCTTTAAAGTAGTGTCCTCCAGTGAGTCAATCATAAGCTTCATCGCAGTTAAAGGCGTCTTCACTTCATGAATCCATCCTATTGCTCTGTCTTGATCTTCCGAAAACTCAACATGTACATTGTTTATTTGTTCCTGTCTTTTTACTTCCACATTTTCAATTACATTAAAAAATACCGTTTCAAAACTCGATAATTTTTCTGAAGGAGCAGGTAGAACATTCTCTATATCTAAATCATTCCCCAGGAAATGCTTCAGTCTACGAATTAATTTGGTCTCTTTTATATATCGCCATATTAAAAAAAGAATAAATAAAACTGTATTAGTTAAATTAAGATAAACTGCCGATACATTGGATAATCCTACGTCTAAAAAAAGAACTAAATTTAACCACAGCTGAACGGCTATAAAAAAAGAATCCACGACCTTCTTTCCTTAAGAAATATTAAAAGCATTACAAGTTAGACCTCCTTAGTAATAGCCATATAACCCAATCCTTTTTTTGTAAGAATAACTTCTTCCAATCCAATTTCTTCAAGCTTCAAGCGTAAACGATTCATATTCACTGATAACGTATTATCATTAACAAAGCGTTCATCATCCCATAGCTTTCTCATTAATTCATCACGAGATACAATCTGATTTAAATGTTCTATTAAAATTCTTAAAATAAACAATTCATTTTTAGTTAATTCCACTAAACAGTCTTCTTTAGTAATAGTACCTCTTGAATAATCAATGGTAGCCCCATTCCATAATGCAGTATGTAGTCTTTCTTGTTTATAATCGTATGTTCTCCGTACAATGGCTTGTACTTTAGCCAATAGTACATCCATATTAAAAGGTTTTTGTATAAAATCATCTGCGCCCATTTGCATAGCCATTACTTGATCCATAGGATGATCTCGTGAAGACAAAAAGATAATCGGCACTTTTGAAATATGACGTATTTCGCGACACCAGTGGAAACCATCAAATGCAGGCAATTGAATATCAATAATAACTAGTTGCGGAGTTTCATTATGAAAACATTCCATCACTTTTTGAAAATCCGCAGGTTTAGTAACTTCCATAGACCACTGACTGAATCGTTCTCGAATAATTTCAAAGATAGCTTGGTCATCTTCGATAATAAAAACTTTCATCATGCATTCACCCTCTCATACTATATTGTACAAGAAATAGAGTAAATAAAAAAAGCTTTCTCCAGTAAAAGGGAAAACTTTAATAATTTTATAAATAAAAAACCATCTCGTCGTCACGAGATGGTTTTAAAAAAAGTAATAGAAATTACTTAGTGATTGAAGCTACAACGCCAGCGCCTACAGTACGTCCACCCTCACGGATAGAGAACTTAGTACCTTCTTCAAGAGCGATAGGAGAGATCAAAGAAACAGTCATTTCGATGTTATCTCCAGGCATAACCATTTCTACGCCTTCAGGAAGATTACAAACACCAGTTACGTCAGTTGTACGGAAGTAGAACTGAGGACGGTAGTTTGAGAAGAATGGAGTATGACGTCCGCCCTCTTCTTTAGAAAGAACATAAACTTCAGCTTTGAAGTCTGTGTGTGGAGTGATTGAACCTGGTTTAGCAAGTACTTGTCCACGTTGGATATCTTCACGAGCTACACCACGAAGAAGAGCACCAATGTTGTCTCCAGCTTCAGCGTAGTCTAATAATTTACGGAACATTTCAACACCAGTTACAGTTGTTTGTTTAGCTTCTTCAGCAATACCAACGATGTCTACAACGTCGCCGACTTTAACTTGACCACGTTCAACACGGCCAGTTGCAACTGTACCACGACCAGTGATAGAGAATACATCCTCTACTGGCATCATGAATGGTTTGTCAGTTTGACGTTCTGGAGTTGGGATATAAGAATCAACAGCGTCCATTAATTCAACGATTTTTTCTTCCCATTCTGCTTCGCCTTCAAGAGCTTTAAGAGCAGAACCTTTAATTACAGGAAGGTCATCGCCTGGGAAATCATATTCAGATAATAGGTCACGAACTTCCATTTCTACTAATTCAAGTAGTTCTTCGTCGTCAACCATATCACATTTGTTCATGAATACTACTAGGTATGGAACACCTACTTGACGAGATAAAAGGATGTGTTCACGAGTTTGTGGCATTGGACCATCAGCAGCAGATACTACTAAGATACCGCCATCCATTTGAGCAGCACCAGTGATCATGTTTTTAACATAATCGGCGTGTCCTGGGCAGTCTACGTGAGCGTAGTGACGAGTATCAGTTTCGTATTCTACGTGAGAAGTATTAATTGTGATACCACGTTCTTTTTCTTCTGGAGCGTTGTCGATATCAGCGTATGACTTAGCTTCTCCACCCATTTTTTTAGATAGAACTGTAGCGATTGCAGCAGTTAAAGTTGTTTTACCATGGTCAACGTGTCCGATTGTACCAATGTTAGCATGCGTTTTAGAACGGTCAAATTTTTCTTTAGCCATTAGAAAATGCCTCCTCAATAATGTTTATAATTTTAGTTTTATAGTCATATATTTCAGAGAATAGGGCCCTATCCTCTTCCATATATAGTATACAAGTTATTTATACTTTAATTAGAGTGAAAATTCAACTTAGAAATTATTCACCTTTATTTTTTTTGATGATTTCAGCAGCAATTGATTTTGGCACTTCTTCATAATGATCAAATGTCATAGAGAATACACCGCGACCTTGTGTACCAGAACGTAAAGTTGTAGCATATCCGAACATTTCAGATAGTGGCACCATTGCACGTACTACTTGAGAGTTACCGCGAGCATCCATACCCTCAACGCGTCCGCGACGAGCAGTAATGTTACCCATGATATCACCAAGATACTCTTCTGGAATTACAACTTCAACTTTCATCATTGGTTCTAAGATAACAGCGTCACATTGTTTCGAAGCTTCTTTAAGAGCCATAGATGCAGCAATTTTGAACGCCATCTCATTCGAGTCAACGTCATGGTAAGAACCGAATACTAATTTCGCTTTAATGTCGATTAGTGGGTATCCAGCAACTACACCGCGGTCAAGAGAGTCACGAAGACCCGCTTCTACTGCAGGAATGTATTCACGAGGTACTACACCACCAACGATAGCGTTTTCGAATTCAAAGCCTTTACCTTCTTCATTTGGAGAGAACTCAATCGTAACGTCTCCGTATTGTCCACGACCACCAGATTGGCGAGTGAATTTACCTTGAACTTTTGCAGAGCTACGGAATGTTTCACGGTAAGATACCATTGGAGCACCTACGTTAGCTTCTACTTTGAATTCACGGCGCATACGGTCAACTAAGATATCAAGGTGAAGCTCACCCATACCAGAGATGATTGTTTGACCAGTTTCAGTGTCAGTGTGAGCACGGAAAGTTGGATCTTCTTCTTGTAGTTTTTGTAAAGCTTGACCCATTTTATCTTGGTCTGCTTTAGATTTTGGTTCTACAGAAAGTGAGATTACTGGCTCAGGGAATTCCATTGATTCAAGAATAACTAGGTTTTTCTCGTCACATAGAGTATCACCAGTAGTAGTATCTTTAAGACCTACTGCTGCTGCGATGTCCCCAGCATACACTTTAGAGATTTCTTCACGAGAGTTAGCGTGCATTTGTAGGATACGACCTACGCGTTCACGTTTACCTTTAGAAGAGTTTTGTACGTATGAACCTGAATCTAATGTTCCAGAGTACACACGGAAGAAAGTTAATTTACCTACGAATGGGTCAGTCATAACTTTGAATGCAAGAGCTGAGAATGGCTCTTCATCAGAAGGATGACGTTCTAATTCCACGTCACCATCAATATCTGTACCTTTGATTGCTGGTACATCTAATGGAGATGGTAAGTAATCGATAACTGCATTTAACATAGGGCGTACGCCTTTGTGTTTGAATGCTGTACCACAGATTACTGGGTAAAATTCTACTGCGATCGTAGCACGACGGATAGCCGCTTTAAGTTCAGCAACAGTAATTTCTTCGCCTTCTAAATATTTTTCCATGATTTCTTCATCAACACTTGCAACAGCATCGATTAATTTTTCACGGTATTCTTCAGCTAGTTCGCGGTGTTCTTCAGGAATTTCTCCTTCAGTTACTGCTGTACCTTTTTCGTCGCCGTAGAAAGTAGCTTTCATTTCAACTAAGTCGATGATTGCAGAGAACTCATCTTCAGCGCCGATTGGTAATTGAACAGGGTGAGCGTTTGCTTGTAGACGCTCATGAAGAGTTCCTACAGAATATAAGAAATCTGCTCCTGTTTTATCCATTTTGTTAATGAATACAATACGTGGAACACCGTATGTTGTAGCTTGACGCCATACAGTTTCAGTTTGAGGCTCAACACCAGATTGAGCATCAAGTACTGTTACAGCACCGTCAAGTACGCGTAAAGAACGTTCTACTTCTACAGTGAAGTCTACGTGTCCAGGAGTATCGATGATATTTACACGGTGGCCTTCCCATTGGGCTGTTGTCGCAGCAGAAGTGATTGTAATACCACGTTCTTGCTCTTGCTCCATCCAGTCCATTTGAGAAGCACCTTCATGAGTTTCACCGATTTTGTGAATCTTACCAGTGTAATAAAGGATACGCTCAGTTGTTGTTGTTTTACCAGCATCAATGTGAGCCATGATCCCAATATTACGAGTATTCTCAAGTGAGAATTCGCGTTTCATAGGAAATTTCTCCTTCCATATTGGGGTTAAGCCGATTTTATATTACCAACGATAGTGAGCAAATGCTTTATTTGCTTCTGCCATTTTATGCATATCTTCACGTTTTTTAACTGACGCACCAGTGTTGTTAGAAGCATCTAGAATTTCATTAGCTAGACGTTCCTCCATAGTTTTTTCGCCACGAAGACGAGAGTAGTTTACTAGGTAACGAAGACCAAGAGTTGTACGACGTTCTGGACGTACTTCTACTGGTACTTGATAGTTAGTACCACCTACACGGCGAGCACGAACTTCAAGAACTGGCATTACATTGTTTAATGCAGCTTCAAATACTTCGATTGGATTATTACCAGAACGTTCTTTAACTAATTCGAACGCACCGTATAAAATCTTTTGAGAAGTACCTCTTTTACCATCTACCATCATTTTATTGATTAAACGAGTTACTAGTTTTGAATTATAAATTGGATCTGGTAACACGTCACGTTTGGAAACAGGACCTTTACGAGGCATGTGTTTTCCTCCTTTCGATTAGAGCTTAATTTTAATTATTTTTTTTCTTTTGGTTTTTTAGCACCATATAGAGAACGAGATTGCATACGGCCAGATACTGCAGCAGTATCAAGCGCACCACGAACGATGTGATAACGTACACCTGGTAAGTCTTTTACACGACCTCCACGGATAAGTACAACACTGTGTTCTTGTAAGTTGTGGCCTTCACCAGGAATATAAGCGTTAACCTCGATTTGGTTTGTTAAACGTACACGAGCGTATTTACGTAACGCTGAGTTAGGTTTTTTAGGTGTCATTGTACCAACACGTGTACATACACCGCGTTTTTGTGGTGAGTTAACATCAGTTAAAGCTTTTTGGAAGCTGTTATAACTTTTGTTTAACGCTGGTGAGTTTGATTTCTTGCTTTTGGATTGGCGAGGCTTACGTAATAATTGGTTAATTGTAGGCATCGGTTTTTCCTCCCTTCATATCTTCAGTTTAAATCCACACATCCAGGTGGTTCATTTTTAGGTAAAAAACAAAGTCTTTGTGTATCATACACAAAAACCATCATTCAGTAATTGCAACAACTGCAGCACCTACTTGAATTCCGCAGGCTCTACCAAGTTCTTTTTTCGAGTCTACAAATACAATGGGAATACCATTTTTTTGTGCTAAGTGCACCGCATGCGTGGTAATTCGATCATCTGCATTTAGAGCAACGAAAATTTCAGTAACATGACCAGTACACATTGCTTTTACTGCTTGCTTAGTACCGATGATTGTTTTTTTAGCCTTTTTGACTTTTTCATAAGACATTTACATATCCTCCGAAATGATAGACAATCAACTATCAACCTAAAATATATTATCACTCAATGTATTTATTGTCAATTAAAATCATAAAAATTCCGAGAAGAAGGGAAAACCACTTCCTCCCGGATCATTTTATTATTCAGCTAAAGCTGGTTCAGCATCTTCAATTTCGCTGTCCTCAATTTTGATTTGGCGATATCGTTGCATACCTGTACCAGCAGGAACAAGTTTACCTAAGATTACATTTTCTTTTAGTCCTAGTAGTTCATCACGCTTACCTTTAATAGCTGCATCTGTTAACACACGAGTTGTTTCTTGGAATGATGCTGCAGATAAGAATGATTCAGTTTCAAGAGATGCTTTAGTGATACCAAGGATAAGAGGACGACAAGTTGCTGGAAGTTTCCCATTTAACAACGCCTCTGCATTGGCTTCAGAGAATTGGTGAATATCAAGTAGCGAACCAGGAAGTACATCTGTTTCACCAGCTTCAATTACACGCACTTTACGAAGCATTTGGCGAACCATTACTTCGATATGTTTGTCTCCAATTTCTACACCTTGCATACGATATACTTTTTGAACTTCTTTCAATAAGTATTCTTGAACTGTTGCTACATCAGTTACTTTAATCAATTCTTTTGGATCGATAGAACCTTCAGTAAGCGTTTGTCCGTGGTGAACTTGATCGTTAACTTGTACTATAATACGACCATTGTACGGAGCCAAATATTTACGAGTTTCTACTGTACCTTGAATTGTAATTTCTTTTTGACCTTCGCGAATCTCGTCAATGTCAACTACAGTACCTGCGATTTCCGTAATAACCGCTTGACCTTTAGGGTTACGCGCTTCGAAAATCTCTTGGATACGTGGAAGACCTTGTGTAATATCGCTACTTGCTACCCCACCTGTATGGAAGGTACGCATTGTTAACTGTGTACCTGGCTCACCAATAGATTGAGCTGCGATAATACCAACTGCTTCGCCGACTTCAACTTTATCACCAGTCGCTAAGTTCATGCCGTAACATTTTTTACATACACCATGTTTAGTGTTACATGTAAATGCTGAGCGGATTGTTACTTCTTCAATTCCTGCTTCAATTACTTTACGAGCTAGCTCTGGTGTTACTAATGCATTTCTCTCAACCATAACTTCATTTGTTTCTGGATGACGAATTGTTTTCTTAACATAACGGCCAAGAATACGTTCTTCAAGAGCTTCGATTACTTCTGTACCCTCTTTTAATGAACCTATTGTTAAACCACGGTCAGTACCACAGTCATCTTCGCGGACAATAACATCTTGTGCTACGTCAACTAGACGGCGAGTAAGGTAACCTGAATCGGCCGTTTTAAGTGCTGTATCGGTAAGACCTTTACGAGCACCATGTGTAGAGATGAAGTATTCCAATACTGTTAAACCTTCACGGAATGAAGACTTGATTGGAAGTTCGATAATACGACCAGCTGGATTGGCCATAAGACCACGCATACCAGCAAGTTGAGTAAAGTTAGATGCGTTACCACGGGCACCAGAGTCACTCATCATGAAGATAGGGTTAAAGCTATCTAATGACTTCATAAGTTTCTCTTGGATTACGTCTTTCGCTGCACTCCAATAAGAGATTACACGATCGTAACGTTCTTCTTCTGTAATTAAACCACGACGGAACTGTTTCAATACTTTATCAACTTTTTCTTGAGCCTCTTCAAGAATCTCTTGTTTGTCAGGTAGTACTAGGATATCTGAGATACCGATTGTAATACCAGCTTTAGTTGCATATTTGAACCCAAGATCTTTAAGACGGTCAAGCATTTTAGAAGTTTCAGTAATGTGGAAGTTAGCAAATACTTCAGCAATAACTTTACCTAAATAGCTCTTCGTAAATGGCTTAACTGGATCAACTTCTGATAAATATTTCTTAATATCTGTATTTGTAGGAACAAAATATTTAGCTGGTGTTTCAACTTGTAAGTTAGTAATTGATGGTTCATTAATGTACGGGAATGATTCCGGTAAAATTTCATTAAATATTACCTTACCAACTGAAGTTAATAACAACTTGCTATTTTGTTCTTCTGTAAATGTTTGGTTATTCAAAGATGAAGCTTTAATAGCGATACGTGTATGCAAGTGGACTTCATTGTTTTCATAAGCAACCATTAATTCCTCAGGACCATAGAATACAGCGCCTTCGCCTCGAGCATCTTTACGTTCAAGAGTTAGGTAGTAGTTACCTAGTACCATATCTTGAGATGGTGTAACAACAGGTTTACCATCTTTAGGGTTCAAGATATTTTGAGCTGCAAGCATTAATAAACGTGCTTCTGCTTGTGCTTCTGCTGATAAAGGAACGTGAACCGCCATTTGGTCACCATCAAAGTCAGCGTTATACGCTGTACATACTAATGGGTGAAGACGGATTGCTTTCCCTTCAACTAAAGTCGGTTCGAAAGCTTGAATACCAAGTCTGTGAAGAGTCGGTGCACGGTTAAGTAATACTGGGTGTTCTTTGATAATGTCTTCTAAAACATCCCATACTTCATAGTGCATACGTTCAATTTTACGTTTTGCCGATTTAATGTTGTGCGCAAGACCGCGTTCAACAAGTTCTTTCATAACGAAAGGCTTAAACAATTCGATTGCCATTTCTTTCGGTAGACCACATTGATACATTTTCAAGCTAGGTCCTACAACGATTACAGAACGACCTGAATAGTCAACACGTTTACCAAGTAAGTTTTGACGGAAACGACCTTGTTTACCTTTTAACATATGAGAAAGGGATTTTAATGGACGGTTACCTGGACCAGTTACTGGACGGCCACGACGACCATTATCGATTAAAGCATCTACTGCTTCTTGAAGCATACGTTTTTCGTTTTGAACGATAATACCAGGTGCTCCAAGATCAAGAAGACGTTTTAAACGGTTGTTACGGTTAATAACTCGACGGTATAAATCATTCAAGTCACTTGTTGCAAAACGCCCACCATCTAATTGCACCATTGGACGAAGCTCTGGCGGAATAACAGGTAGTACGTCTAAAATCATCCAATCTGGACGGTTACCAGAATGACGGAATGATTCAACAACTTCTAAACGTTTAATTGCACGAGTACGGCGTTGACCTTGTGCAGTTTTAAGTTCTTCTTTTAAAGATTCAGTTTCTTTATCAAGATCGATTTCTTGTAAAAGACGTTTAATTGCTTCAGCGCCCATTGCAGCTTGGAATGTAGTGCCGTATTTTTCACGATACGCGCGATATTCTTTTTCTGAAAGCAATTGTTTTTTCTCAAGTGCAGTATCGCCAGGCTCTACTACAACATAAGAAGCGAAGTAGATTACTTCTTCTAATGCACGTGGAGACATATCTAAAATAAGCCCCATACGGCTTGGAATTCCTTTGAAATACCAAATGTGTGAGACTGGAGCAGCTAATTCAATATGACCCATGCGCTCACGACGTACTTTTGCACGTGTTACTTCAACTCCACAACGATCACAAACTACACCTTTATAGCGTACACGTTTGTACTTACCGCAGTGACATTCCCAGTCCTTTGTAGGTCCGAAAATTCGTTCACAGAACAAACCATCTTTTTCTGGTTTGAGTGTACGATAGTTAATAGTTTCTGGTTTTTTTACTTCTCCATAAGACCATGAGCGGATTTTATCAGGTGAAGCTAAACCAATTTTCATATACTCAAAATTATTAACGTCTATCAAGGAGCCTACCTCCCTTTAGTATGAAGTCTTTTCGACTTTATTCTTAGCTCGACGATTGATTTAATGATAATTGGAAAGCTGGACAAGCCCTAATGACCTGCCCGCCATTCAATTATTTGTTATTTATAATTATTCAACAGATCCTACTGGTGCTTCTTCATCAGCGCTCGGTAAGATATTAAGCGCGTCTGCTGGTTGAAGATCTTCATCTTCATCCATGTCACGAAGCTCAATTTCTTCGTCGTCAATTGATAGCATTTTCACATCTAAACCTAAACTTTGAAGTTCTTTAATTAATACTTTAAATGATTCAGGTACGCCTGGTTCTGGAACACTTTCACCTTTAACAATTGCTTCGTATGTTTTCACACGACCTACAACGTCATCGGATTTAACTGTCAAGATTTCTTGAAGAGTATAAGCAGCGCCATAAGCCTCAAGAGCCCAAACTTCCATCTCACCGAAACGTTGTCCACCGAATTGAGCTTTACCACCCAATGGTTGTTGCGTTACTAATGAGTATGGTCCTGTTGAACGTGCATGAAGTTTATCATCAACCATGTGAGCAAGTTTGATCATGTACATGACACCAACAGATACTCGGTTATCAAAAGGTTCACCTGAACGTCCATCATAAAGAATTGTTTTACCATCACGGTTCATACCCGCTTCTTCCATTGTTTCCCAAACATCTTCTTCATTGGCACCATCAAATACTGGTGTTGCCATGTGAACGCCTAAGTAGCGAGCTGCCATACCTAAATGTAGCTCTAATACTTGACCGATGTTCATACGTGATGGTACACCAAGTGGGTTTAACATGATATCAATTGGTGTGCCGTCTGGAAGGAATGGCATGTCTTCTTCTGGAAGAATACGAGAAATTACACCCTTGTTACCGTGACGTCCGGCCATTTTATCCCCTACGCGAATTTTACGTTTTTGAACGATATATGCGCGTACAAGTTGGTTAACGCCTGGAGGTAATTCGTCGCCATCTTCACGATTGAAAACTTTAACATCAAGAACAATACCGCCTGCACCATGAGGAACACGTAGTGATGTATCACGTACTTCACGTGCTTTTTCACCGAAGATTGCATGTAATAAGCGTTCTTCAGCTGTCAATTCAGTTACACCTTTAGGAGTTACTTTACCTACAAGGATATCTCCGTCATGAACTTCAGCACCAATACGGATAATTCCACGTTCGTCAAGATTGCGTAATGCTTCTTCACCAACATTCGGAATATCACGAGTGATTTCTTCAGGTCCTAATTTAGTATCACGAGCTTCTGATTCATATTCTTCAATATGAACAGATGTATATACGTCATCTTTAACAAGACGTTCACTCATGATTACGGCATCTTCATAGTTATAACCGTTCCAAGTCATGAAGCCAACTACAACGTTACGACCAAGTGCTAGCTCGCCACATTCCATTGAAGGACCATCAGCAAGAATATCACGTGGGTTTACGCGGTCGCCAACTTTAACAATTGGACGTTGGTTATAACTTGTACCTTGGTTAGAACGAATGAATTTCTGTAATTTATATTTAGTTAAGTCGCCTTTTACTTCTTTGCCGTCGATTTCTTCAATACGACGAATGTGAATAGAGCGAGCTTCAACATGTTCAACAATACCTGGGTATTTTGCAACTACTGCAGCACCAGAATCACGTGCATCTACGTGTTCCATACCAGTACCAACAAATGGCGCTTCTGGATTTAATAATGGAACAGCTTGACGTTGCATGTTCGCTCCCATTAGAGCACGGTTAGAGTCATCGTTTTCTAAGAAAGGAATACATGCTGTCGCAGCAGAAACAACTTGTTTTGGTGATACGTCCATGTAGTCAACGTTTTCACGTTTGAAGATAGTGTTATCACCACGGAAACGACCTACAACTTCTTCTTTAGCAAATGAACCATCTGGATTTAAGATTGAATTCGCTTGTGCTACTACGTAGTTGTCTTCTTCGTCTGCAGTTAAATAATCGATATGACCAGTAACTCGACTTGTTTCAGGATCAACGCGACGGTAAGGTGTTTCGATGAAGCCAAATTTATTCACTTTCGCGAAACTTGAAAGTGAGTTTATTAAACCAATGTTCGGACCCTCAGGAGTCTCAATTGGACACATACGACCATAGTGTGAGTAATGAACGTCACGTACTTCAAAACCAGCACGTTCACGAGTTAAACCACCAGGTCCTAAAGCTGATAGACGACGTTTGTGCGTTAATTCAGCTAACGGGTTTGTTTGGTCCATGAATTGAGATAATTGAGAACTACCAAAGAATTCCTTGATAGAAGCAATTACAGGACGAATATTGATTAATTGTTGTGGAACAATAGATTGTGTATCGTTAATCGACATACGTTCACGTACAACACGTTCCATACGAGATAAACCGATACGGAATTGATTTTGTAATAATTCACCTACAGAGCGTAAGCGACGATTACCTAAATGATCGATATCATCTGTGTTACCAACACCATACAGTAAGTTAAAGAAGTAAGATACAGATGCAATAACGTCAGCAGGAGTGATATTTTTCACTTCTTCTTCTACGTAAGCATTACTGATTACTTTAATTTCTTTTTGCGCTTCATCATTAGGTGCAAAGATTTTAATTTCTTGAATTAAAACGTCGCCTTCTAAAACGCCTGCAACTTTAGACATTGTTTGGAAGCCAATGCCTTTTTCTAGATGTGGAATTAAGCGATCTAGTACACGACGATCGATTAAAGTTCCAGCTTCAACTAAAATTTCACCTGTTTCAGGATCAACTAGTGTCTCTGCCACTGTTTGATTGAATAGACGATTTTTAATATCAAGCTTTTTGTTCATTTTATAACGACCAACATTAGCTAAATCATAGCGTTTTGGGTCAAAGAAACGTGAGTACAAGAGGTTTTTAGCGCTTTCTACTGTAGGTGGTTCACCTGGGCGTAGACGTTCATAAATTTCCAACAACGCTTTCTCTGTACTTTCAGTGTTATCTTTTTCTAAAGTATTACGTAAATATTCGTTATCACCAATAAGCTCGATGATTTCTTGGTCTGAAGCAAAACCTAAAGCACGTAAAAGTACTGTTACAGGTAATTTACGTGTGCGGTCGATACGAACATAGACAACATCTTTTGCATCTGTTTCGTACTCTAACCATGCTCCACGGTTAGGAATCACTGTTGCGCCGAAGCCTTTTTTACCGTTTTTATCTGTTTTATCGTGATAGTATACACTTGGTGATCTAACTAATTGTGAAACGATAACGCGTTCTGCGCCGTTGATAACGAAAGTGCCAGTTTCAGTCATAAGTGGGAAGTCACCCATAAATACTTCTTGTTCTTTCACTTCGTCTGTTTCTTTGTTGTGTAAACGTACTTTTACACGTAATGGTGCAGCGTAAGTAACATCGCGTTCTTTACATTCATCGACATCATATTTCGGTTCTCCGAGACTATAGTCGACGAATTCAAGTGAAAGATTCCCTGTAAAGTCTTCAATCGGTGAAATATCGCGGAACATTTCACGTAAACCTTCTTCAAGAAACCACTCGTTAGATGCGGTTTGAATCTCAATTAGATTCGGAAGTTCCAGCACCTCATTAATACGCGCAAAGCTTCTACGCTGGCGGTGTTGTCCGTACTGAACTAGTTGACCTGTCAACTCATTCACCCCTCAATAAAGCGATAATAGGTCTTTGCGAAATCATACAAATGGTGTATGATATCGAAAGACAAAAAGAAAACGAGTTCGTTAAAGAGCTCATTTTCGATTAACCAAACATAACTTTGAAAAGTCTACCCATAATGATATAGTTTTTATACAAAAGGACAGACCTATTCAAATTAATATTTTTGCATTTTATTATAATATCACAGCTAATTTGTCAAGTCAATCTATAAACTTTAACAGATTATTTTTTGGCCTTGATAATCCAATAGCCTTTTTTCTTCTCTATGACTGTTACTTCAGTGAACTTCTCTTCTAAATGCGCAATAGTCGATGGTGCACCTTGCTTCTTCTGAATAACTATCCACAACTCACCGTTATCCACAAGTTTTTCAAAAGCTTGATCATAAAAACGGAAGATTGTATCTTTTCCCGCTCGGATCGGAGGATTTGTCATAACGGCAGCGACTTGTTCTTCTTGAACAGCAGAAAGTCCATCACTCTCAAAAATCTGCACATTTTGTACCCCGTTCACCTCAGCGTTTTTCTTCGCTAATGAAACCGCACGTTCGTTAACATCCATCATATGAATGACTCGTTCAGGATAATTTTTTGCAATAGACAAGCCAATTGGGCCATAGCCACAACCCACATCTAAAATACACCCTTCAACATCAGGCAATTCAAAACTATCAATTAACACACGGGAGCCAAAATCTACTTCGCTTTTACTAAAAACCCCTGCATCTGTTTCAAATACAAAAGAAAATCCTCGAAGAGTGAATTTCCATTTACTCGGATTACTTCCGACTTGAGGTTTTTTCGAATAATAATGTTCTGACAAGAAAATGCCCTCCATCACGTAAAATGAAGAAAAAGCTCGTCAGAATTGACGAGCTTTTTTCAAATAGAAAGTAGAAATTATTTAACTTCTACGCTAGCGCCAACTTCTTCAAGTTTAGCTTTGATTTCTTCAGCGTCAGCTGCAGAAACGCCTTCTTTAATAGCTTTAGGAGCGTTATCTACTACTTCTTTAGCTTCTTTTAAGCCAAGACCAGTGATTTCACGTACCACTTTGATTACTTTAATTTTTGATTCGCCTGCAGAAGCAAGAACTACATCAAATTCAGTTTTTTCTTCTACTGCAGCAGCAGCACCACCAGCAGCAGCTACAGGAGCAGCAGCAGTAACACCGAATTCGTCTTCGATTGCTTTTACTAAATCGTTTAATTCAAGAACTGTCATAGCTTTGATAGCTTCTAAGATTTGTTCATTGTTCATTATAATTTCCTCCTATACGGAATATTAGTTTTGTTTTGGCATATTATGCCGAGAAGATTAAGCTACGCTTAAAATTAAGCGCCTTGCTCTTCTTTTTGTTCTGCAACAGCTTTTGTTGCAAGAGCGAAATTGCGTACTGGTGCTTGAAGCACAGATAATAGCATAGAAAGTAGACCTTCGCGTGATGGAAGTTCTGCCAATGCTTTAACATCTTCAGCAGATGCAAATGTACCTTCGATAAGACCAGCTTTAATTTCAAGTTGTTCGTTAGCTTTCGCAAAGTTGTTAATGATTTTAGCAGGAGCAATTACATCTTCAGTTGAGAATGCGATTGCGTTTGGACCTGTAAGGAATTCATTAAGTTCTTCTTGTTCAACTTCTACAGTAGCACGGCGTACTAAAGTATTTTTGTATACTTTAAATTCGACACCAGCTTCGCGTAATTGTTTACGTAGTTCTGTTACTTGAGCAACAGAAAGGCCACGATAGTCAACAACTACTACGGATGCAGCGCTTTTGAACTTGTCAGCGATTTCTTGAACGACAGCTTGTTTAGCTTCAACTGCTTTGTTCATCTTGACACCTCCTATAAGAATGGGTCATTTATACCAACAAAAGAAAAGCCTCCTGTCTATGTAGACAAAGAGGCGGAAAGTCATCATCTTAAATAAGAGTCTGAGTTCCTTTGTCCTCGGTAGGTTAATTAAGCAATTACTTGCCCCTACGGTCTACGGTACAAATGGATGATTCACAACGTTGTACATCATATCAAAATATGATGACGTTTGTCAATCAAAAATTATTTCGCAGCAACTGAAGTAGAAGCATCAACTTTGATTGATGGTCCCATTGTAGTTGTTACGTGTACTGATTTCATGTAAGTACCTTTAGCTGCAGCAGGCTTAGCTTTAATAATTACATCAACTAGAGTTGATAAGTTTTCAGCTAATTTATCAGCTTCGAATGAAGCTTTACCGATTGGAGCGTGAACGATACCAGCTTTATCAGCACGGTATTCAACTTTACCAGCTTTGATTTCAGCGATTGCTTTAGCAACGTCGAAAGTAACTGTTCCAGTTTTAGGGTTTGGCATTAAGCCTTTTGGTCCTAATACGCGACCTAATTTACCAACTTCACCCATCATGTCAGGAGTTGCAACGATTACATCGAAGTCAAACCATCCTTGTTGGATTTTAGCGATATATTCAGCATCACCAGCGAAGTCTGCACCAGCTGCTTCAGCTTCTTTAAGTTTTTCGCCTTTAGCGAAAACTAATACGCGTTGAGTTTTACCAGTTCCGTTTGGAAGTACTACTGCTCCACGGATTTGTTGGTCATTTTTACGTGTATCAATATTTAAGTTAAATGCTACTTCAACAGTTGCGTCAAAGTTAACAGTGCTTGTTTTTTTAGCCAACTCAACTGCTTCTTGTACAGAATACACTTGAGTACGGTCTACTAATTTAGCTGCATCTTGCAGTTTTTTACCTTTTTTAGCCATTATAAATTTCCTCCTTGATTGTGGTTGTAGCGGAATAAACCTCCCACGAATAAAGGCTGCGAGTTTCAAATATGACTATTAGAAACGTTCGCAACCCTCAAAAAAACAATACTTCTATCAAGTAATGGGATTAGTCTTCGATAACAATACCCATGCTACGCGCAGTACCTTCAACCATTAACATAGCTGCTTCAACTGTTGCAGCGTTAAGGTCTGGCATTTTAGTTTCAGCGATTTCGCGAACTTTATCGCGTTTCACTGTAGCTACTTTTTTACGGTTAGGTTCACCTGATCCTGATTGGATACCAGCTGCTACTTTAAGTAAAACTGCTGCCGGCGGAGTTTTTGTAACGAAAGTGAATGAACGATCTTCGAATACAGAAATCTCTACTGGAATGATTAAACCTGCTTGGTCCGCAGTACGAGCGTTGAATTCTTTACAGAATCCCATGATGTTAACACCTGCTTGACCTAATGCAGGACCTACCGGTGGCGCTGGGTTTGCTTTACCAGCTGGAATCTGAAGTTTTACAACTTTAATAACTTTTTTAGCCACGAGACACACCTCCTTAAGTCCGTGATGTGGTAATTGGGTTGCCCCTCCCACTCAATATCTGTCTGTCGGCTTATTCCGATAACATTAAAAATAAAAATGCCAGTCTATAATAAAATGACAGTCTGACCTTTGAAATGATATCACTTTTAACATTCTAAGGCAAGTATAATTGTCAATTATACTTTTAACACTTGATCGTAGTCTAATTCCATTTTAGTTTCGCGACCGAACATATCAATAGTTACCTTAACTTTTCCTTTATCAGCAACAATCTCTTCGACCTTACCTTGGAAATGAGCAAACGGTCCTTCTAACACTTCAACTAAATCGCCAATAGCGAAATCGATTTCAAGTGATTTTTCTTGCATACCCATTTGTTTAAGGATGAATTCGACTTCTTCAGGTAATAATGGTGTAGGTTTTACCCCACCGCCTGATGAACCGATAAATCCAGTAACACCTGGTGTATTACGCACTACATACCATGCATCATCTGTCATGATTAACTCCACTAGTACATAACCAGGGAATGTTTTACGCATATATTCTTTTTTGCGGCCATCTTTAACTTCCGTCTCTTGTTGTTCAGGAATGATGACGCGGAAAATTTTATCTTGCATACCCATTGTTTCAACACGTTTTTCTAGGTTTGCTTTAACTTTATTTTCATAACCAGAGTAAGTATGAACTACATACCAATTTTTTTCCATAATAGATAGGACTACTCGTCCTTCCCTCCTTCGCTAAAGGCAAATGAAAAAACCCGTTACAGATCATTCACGGGCCATTTCAAAAATATTAACATTAATTCAATTATAAATCCAAATACATGCGGAATAATTTAGAAATCCCTAAGTCTACTAACATGAAAAATGCAGCCATGAAAAGTAAAGTTGAAATAACAACAATTGTGTATTTCGTAAGTTCTTTACGCTTAGGCCAGCTTGTTTTTTGCATTTCCGACATAACGCCGCGGAAAAAGCTACTAATCTTACCCATCTAACTAACCCCCGAATAAAATCATATATACAAAGCGAATCGTATTATCTAGTTTGTTTATGTAATGTATGTTCATTACAGTGAGAACAATATTTTTTCAGTTCCATCCTTGCAGTTGTACTGTCTTTCGATGCAGGAAGTGAATAGTTTCTTGAACCACACTTTTCACAGCTAAGCACGACTTTTTTTGCCATTTTATCACCTTTTCGGCATTTGTCCTTATAAAGACTATCACCTATCACAAATACTGTCAACTTGCCTACAGCTAGCATTCTTGCAATCATTCAATATCTAAATGACGTTCTAATTTCCGTTTTACGCGTTGTAAAGCATTGTCAATCGACTTCACATGCCTGTTCAATTCAGCGGAAATCTCGTGATAAGATTGTCCATCTAGATAGAGTGCCAACACCTGACGTTCGAGATCACTTAATATTTCGCCAATTTTTTCTTCCATGTAGCTAAATTCTTCACGATGAATGATAAGCTCCTCTGGATCGTCGACAACCGAACCCGTTAACACATCCATTAACGTGCGCTGGGATTCTTCATCAAAAATTGGTTTGTCCAATGAGATGTATGAATTAAGTGGAATATGCTTTTGTCTAGTTGCAGTTTTTATTGCAGTGATGATTTGACGTGTAATACAAAGTTCCGCAAAAGCTTTGAAAGAAGATAACTTATCTCCTTTAAAATCGCGAATAGCCTTATAAAGTCCAATCATACCTTCTTGCACAATATCCTCTTTATCAGCACCAATGAGAAAATACGACTTCACTTTCATACGAACGAATGATTTATACTTCGTAATGAGGAAGTCTAACGCTTCACTATCACCACTATGGACCATTCCCACTAGCTCTTCGTCGGTAAATTGCTCATATTGTTGTTGCTGCTTCAAGTGTAAATGATCGCTAATAATCAATAGTATCACTCCAATTGCGCTAGCATTGTTAAAAACAGTATAACGGAATTGGAAAATATCAGTCAATCATTCATTTTATTTCCTCTCCGCCATAACTCAAACTTTGCAGCAATATCATCTCTTAATTGTATCTTAGAACTGGGCCTTTGCACTTGAATATCCCTTACTGTTTGCGTGATTTTAGATTGCGTAGATTGCATTTCAATTTCTAATTCTCTAGCAGACTTTCTTAATGCCCCATGTCCGAAAACGACATTTTGCTCTGTCATATCAGATGTCGCTACATAAATACGGACTCTTTTACTAATTAAAGAAGCAGTAAGCTTTTCAATTCTTTCATCCGCAGTTTCTCTAGCTCTTGTATAAATCACTTCTACGTCATGCTGCACATTTTTTGTTTCAATCCCTGGCACGAGATACGCGTCAAAGATAACAATGACGCGCCAGCCAGAATACGCCTTATACTCTGCCATCATTTCTACCAGTCGGTCTCTCGCATCTATTAGCCTTTGCTCTTTTAATCTTCTGAGTTCTTCCCAAGCACCAATAATGTTATAACCATCAACCAACAGTATATTCATGGCATTCACCTTAAACTTCTTGGCGTTTACGCAATACTTCGTACATCAATAAAGCAGCTGCTACAGATGCATTTAGCGATGTAACATGACCCACCATTGGTAAATTATATAGGAAATCACATTTTTCTGTTAATAAACGACTCATACCTTTCCCTTCACTACCGATAATGACTGCTAGTGGCAAAGTTGCATCCATTTTACGATAGTCTGCTGAGCCTTTTGCGTCTGTTCCCGCGATCCAAACACCACGTTTTTTTAACTCATCTACCGTTTGCGATAGATTATTAACACGAACAGTTGGAATATGTTCGATCGCGCCTGTAGACGCTTTCGCTACAACAGCCGTTAAGCCCACTGCACGACGTCTCGGAATGATAATACCATGGGCACCCACTGCATCTGCAGTTCTCATAATAGAACCTAAATTATGTGGATCTTCTAATTCATCTAAAATAAGGAAAAACGGATCTTCTCCACGGCTTTCTGCCAATTTAAATAAGTCATCTAATTCAGCATATTTATAAGCCGCAACAGATGCCACAATCCCTTGGTGATTAGCATCTGTTAACTGATCTAATTTTTTCTTCGGAACGAATTGTACGATAATTCCCTGTTCTTTCGCTAATGCAAGTAGCTCCGTTAAGCTACCATGCTGAACACCTTCTGCAATCCAAATTTTATTCATTTCTCTTGCTGCACGAAGCGCCTCTAATACCGGGTTTTTCCCGGCAATCATCTCATTTGACTGTTCTTCCGTCATCTTTTGACACTCCTTTTGATTCTTCAATAATATCAATTGTATATTGGATTATTTCATTTACACGGTCCATTTGACCTGTTAAATATAAGCTGCCAATTACAGCTTCATACGCTGAGCTATAGCGGTATGTTTGAACATCAGTATTCTTTGGTACAGATCCTGACTTTGCGTTACGACCGCGTTTTAGGACCGCCATTTCTTCTTCAGAAAAAAACTCTTCATCCATCATTCGGTGAATAACACTTGACTGAGCCTTTGCAGAAACATAATGCGTTGCCTCTTTATGAAGAATATTCGGTTTGACGCGTCCAGAGCGTAATAGATGCTCACGTACTGCTATTTCCAGTACAGCATCTCCCATATACGCCAACGCCAATGCATTTAACTGTTTGACATCTTGGTTACGAAGCTCTCCCACTACCATTAACCTCGTTTCCATCTAATGCCTTGGCGTGTATCCTCTAAAATAATATTCATCTCTTTTAGTTGATCACGAATTTCGTCAGCACGTTTAAAATCACGATCTTTACGGGCTTGAATACGTTCTTCAATAAGCGCATCGATCTCTTCATCCAGTAACTCTTCTGCTATAACTAATTCAATTCCGAGCACATCAGCTAACGCACTTAAAGTATCGGCAAATTTCGTTAATACTTCTTCATTCGTATTTTGTTCAAGTAAATATTTATTGGCAGTTGCTGATAACTCAAATAGCGCCGCAATTGCATTTGCAGTGTTAAAATCATCATCCATAGCAAGTTCAAACTGTTCTTTTACTTCAGCAATATTTGCTAACCACTCGTCTTTTTCTTCTCCCAAATTAGCTGTTGCAGTTAGTCGATGTTGCAAGTTGTTGAAAGAAGTACGGATACGTTCTAATCCTGCAGCTGCAGCTTCTACTAAGTCTTGCGCAAAGTTAATTGGGTTGCGATAGTGTACTGATAGTATAAAGAATCTTAAAACTTGAGGGTCAATTTGCTTGCGAATATCATTTACAAGAATGAAGTTGCCAAGTGACTTAGACATCTTTTCGTTGTCGATATTAATATAGCCATTATGCATCCAGTAACGTGCAAATTGCTTGCCTGTATATGCCTCAGATTGAGCTATTTCATTTTCATGATGTGGGAATGTTAAATCTTGCCCACCTGCGTGGATATCAATAGTATCACCAAAATGCTCATGTACCATTACAGAACACTCAATATGCCAACCTGGTCTACCTTGACCCCATGGACTTTCCCAGAAGATTTCACCTGGTTTAGCGGCCTTCCAAAGAGCAAAGTCCAAAGCATCCTCTTTTTTGTCACCAGTTTCGATGCGGGCACCAACTTTCAAATCATCTACAGACTGATGAGAAAGTTTTCCATAACCTTCAAATTTACGCGGACGATAATAAACGTCCCCTTGAGATTCGTAGGCATAACCTTTTTCAATTAGTACAGCGATAAACTCAATAATTTGATCCATATGCTCCGTAACACGTGGATGTGAATCTGCTTTTTGGCAACCTAATGCTGTAATATCCTCAAAATAAGCTTGAATAAAGCGATTTGTTAAATCTGATACATCTTCACCAAGTTCATTTGCCGCTTTAATAATTTTATCGTCTACATCTGTGAAATTTGATACATACGTAACATCAAAGCCTTTATAAGTTAAGTAACGACGCACTGTATCATATACAATTACAGGACGAGAATTCCCGATATGAATGTAGTTATAAACAGTAGGACCACATACATACATTTTCACTTTTCCTTCTTCAAGTGGTACGAAATCCTCTTTTTGTCGAGTTAATGAGTTAAAAATTTGAACACCCATTGTAATTTACATCTCCTTTTCACTTAGTACAATCTGTTTTTGAAGTTCTTCTATCTTCCGTTCTAACGTAGAACAACGATCCTCTACTGGATCTGGAATATTTTGATGATCTAGTTTTTGTTTATTCTCTACTTTGATACCGTCTTGAATAACGATTTTCCCTGGAATGCCAACGACTGTAGCATTGGGAGGTACAGCTTTTAACACAACAGAACCTGCACCAATTTTGCTATTTGCACCAATCGTTATAGAACCAAGCACCTTAGCACCTGTTGCAACAAGTACATTATCTTCCAGTGTTGGGTGACGTTTCCCCTTCTCTTTTCCTGTACCACCAAGTGTGACCCCTTGATATAAGGTAACGTCATTGCCAATCTCACATGTCTCTCCAATAACAACGCCCATTCCATGGTCAATAAAGAAACGTCGACCGATTTTTGCGCCTGGATGAATTTCAATCCCCGTGAAGAATCTACTTACCTGAGAGATAAAACGTGCCATAAAGTAAAATTCCCTCTTGTAAAAAGCATGTGCAATGCGGTGTCCCCAAACCGCATGCAAACCAGAATAAGTTAGCACAACTTCCAAGGTGCTTCGTGCAGCAGGATCATTTTCAAAAATCGTCGCAACATCTTCCCTTATAGTTTTGAACATATATTCAAAGCTCCCCTCTTTTTTCAAAATAAAAACGCCTCTGCCCTATAGGACAGAGACGCTGGATATGCGCGGTTCCACTCTGGTTGGAAGTATTAAAAAACACTTCCCGCTTAAAGTCTATAACGGTGACTTACCGACTAAGCCTACTTAACGTTCAACTCAGTGCTCAGAGGTGCATTTCTGTATTACATTGGCTCAGACCACTTTCAGCCGGTGATGGTCCTCTCTACAGAGCTTGCTCTACATACTTCTCCTCTTCAACGCTTTTTTATCGATAGTAGCTTCATTTTACAATGTAGCTGAAAAAAAGCAAACTAAATTACTTGATAAATTGTTCGACACGTTTAATGATTGTTTCTTTACCTAGTAATGCAATTGAGTTTGGAAGTTCTGGACCATGCATTTCACCTGTTGTAGCAACACGGATCGGCATGAATAGGTTTTTACCTTTGTGGCCAGTTTCCTTTTGCACTGCTTTAATAGCTGCTTTAATAGCTGCTGGTTCAAATTCCTCTAAAGCTTCTAATTGCACTTTGAATGAAGCCATTACTTCTGGAACTTGTTCACCAGCTAATATTTCTTTTTCTTCTTCATTGTATGCAAGTTCATCCGTAAAGAACAATTGAGTTAACTCAACAATTTCAGCACCGAAGCTCATTTGTTCATGATAGAGACCGATTAAATCAGATGCCCAAGCTTGTTGCTCTTCTGTTAACTCAGTTGGCAATAGACCTGCTTTTTGTAAATGAGGTAATGCCAGTTCTACTACTTTTTCATGAGATAATTTTTTAATATATTGGTTGTTCATCCACGTTAATTTTTGTTTATCAAACATAGATGGAGATTTTGAAAGACGTTTTTCATCAAATAGACGGATGAACTCTTCTTTAGAGAAGATTTCTTCTTCGCCTTCTGGTGACCAACCTAATAAACCGAAGAAATTGAACATTGCTTCTGGTAAATAACCAAGATCACGATATTGCGAAACAAATTGGATAATAGATTCATCACGTTTTGATAATTTTTTATGATTTTCATTAACAATTAAAGTCATATGGCCGTAGCTTGGAGCTTCCCAACCAAACGCATTAAAAATCATTAATTGTTTTGGTGTATTTGATAAATGCTCTTCACCGCGGAATACATGTGTCATTTCCATGAAGTGATCATCTAGTACAACTGCATAGTTATATGTTGGAATTCCATTTGCTTTGACTAGTACCCAATCACCAACATCTTTAGATTCGAATGATACCTCACCACGAACTAAATCATCAAATTTGTATGTAACGCCTTCAGGAACGCGCATACGGATTGTGAACGCTTCACCAGCAGCTTCTTTTGCTGCAACTTCTTCGGCAGATAAATGACGGCATTTCCCATTGTACATTGGAGCAGCTACACCATTTGACTTTTGTACTTCGCGATCAGCCTCTAATTCTTCTGAAGTACAGAAACATTTATAAGCCATACCTTTTTCGATTAATTGATGCGCATGGTCACGATAGATATCTAAACGCTCCATTTGACGATACGGTGCATAAGGTCCACCGATATCAACTGATTCATCATACTCCAAACCTAACCATTTTAAGTTATCTAATTGAGAAGCTTCGCCACCCTCGATATTACGCTCAATATCTGTATCTTCAATACGAACGATGAAATCTCCGTTATGGTGTCTTGCGTATAAGTAGTTAAATAAAGCTGTACGTGCGCCACCAATGTGTAAATGTCCTGTTGGGCTTGGTGCATAACGAACACGAACTTTTTTAGTCATGATATAATCCTCCTAGTTTTCCTGCAAAAATTCACTTCGTTCATTTTACCACTGCAAGTTTAAAATTTAAAGGAAGTCATTTTTTTATTAGTAAAATGGTCGCCATTGAAGCAATTCCTTCTTCGCGACCTGTAAATCCTAGTTTTTCAGTTGTTGTTGCTTTGACATTTACTTGATCAGGTTCTGCATTTAAGAGTTCCGCAATTCGATTACGCATAGGTTCAATATATGGTGCCATTTTAGGGCGTTGTGCCATAATTGTGCAATCTACATTACCTAGTACATATCCTTTGTCTTCAACGATTTTCCAAATGTATTCTAATAACTTTGCTGAGTCAGCATCTTTAAATGCAGGATCTGTGTCTGGGAAATGACGACCGATATCCCCTTCACCGATTGCGCCCAAAGCAGCGTCCGTTATTGTGTGTAATAAAACGTCAGCATCCGAATGACCTACTAAACCTTTTTCGTGAGGAATTGTAATACCTCCGATAATTAATGGTCGGCCTTCTTCAAATGCATGTACATCAAACCCTTGTCCTACTCGAAACATAGTTATCCTCCTATACGTTGGCTTAAAATCGCCTCTCCAAATACTAAATCTTCTTTTGTTGTTATTTTAACATTGTCGTAGCTACTCTCAACAATATGTACGACTTGTCCTAAACGTTCGACTAACATAGCCTCATCGGTTCCTAAAAATTGATCCTTCTCGGCTGCATGTTCTGCTTCTTGTAAAATTGTAAACTGAAATGCTTGAGGTGTTTGAATCATCCATAAGTTAGAACGATCTACCGTCTCGACTATGACACCATTTTCAACTTTTTTCATCGTATCCTTTGTACGCACACCAGCGATTACCGCACCCTTCTCTTCTGCAGCCTCTACTAGCTTATGAATAACCGGAATTGTGATAAATGGTCTAGCAGCATCATGAACGAGTACAATTTCACCATCTACTACTTTTTTTACACAAGAATACACACTATCTTGGCGTTCTGCCCCACCATCCGGTAGCGCTTTAACTTTTTTAATATTATATTTTACAAGGAGCGATTGGATATATTCTCGTTCTTCAGGCTTTACCGCTAACCAAATCCCCTTACATGCAGAGTCTTTTTCAAAGACCTCAAGTGTGTGGATTAATATTGGCTTTTCACGTAGTTCTAAGAACAATTTGTTATGTCCCGCACCCATACGCTTACCGCTACCGGCTGCAGGTAAAATAACATCATATTGCTTCAAAATTTTCACGTCCTACTCATGGAAAAGGACAAGGCAAATTGCCCTGTCTCTTTTTGTTTTCTATTATGCTACTTTACCGCCACTTTTTGGTTTTGCAAAAATCATACGACCAGCAGAAGTTTGTAAAACACTCGTCACAACGACTACAATTGCTTGCCCAATATAGGATTTTCCTTCCTCAACGACAATCATTGTACCATCATCTAAATAAGCAACACCTTGATTGTGTTCCTTACCATCCTTGATTACAACTACATGCATTTCTTCACCTGGAATAACAACAGGCTTCACAGCATTGGCTAAATCATTAATATTTAGGACCGCAACATTATGGAGATCACATACTTTATTTAAATTAAAGTCGTTGGTTAAAATTTGCCCACTCATTTTTTTAGCTAAACGAACTAATTTTAAATCCACTTCTTGAATATCGTCAAAATCCACTTCTGTAATTAAAATATCCGTTGCTCGTTCATCCTGTAAAGTTCTCAAAATATCAAGACCTCGACGACCGCGGGTACGTTTCAGTGTATCTGATGAATCTGCAATATGTTGTAATTCTGTTAATACAAACTGTGGAACGACTAATGTACCTTCTATAAAACCAGTTCCCGAAATATCAGCAATACGCCCATCAATAATAACACTCGTATCTAGTAGTTTATAAGCAGTTGCTGGTGTTTCTGAAGCCACTTCATCAGAACTTTTCTTTTTAGCTAAATTACTTGCTCTTGCTGCCGAAAATACATGAAGTAATTCATCACGTTTTTTAAAACCTACCTGGAATCCTAAATACCCAAGAACAATGGATAATATCGGTAAGACCGGCGTAATGAGCGGCAGTTGTATACTATCAATCGAAAACCCAACAAAATACGCCACAATTAATCCTACAATCAAACCTAATGTGCCAAATAACAAATCACCAACTGGAGCTTTCAATAACTTGTCTTCCATCCAACGAATAAAACGGACACATGAATCGGAAAATAAAAATGAAAATCCAAATAAAACGAATGCGCCAATTGCAACTGACACATATGGATTATTTAGCCATGGGTTTGAGGATAAATGAATGAATTCGTATAATGGCGGTAAAAATAATAAACCCAACGTACCTCCGATAAATAAGAAAGCAACTTGAATAACTATTTTCAACAAAATGAACACCTCCCTTATAGTTTTAATTATACATAGTTTGCCTTTTATTTGCTCGGCAAACCCCTTGGACAATTCAAATCAATTAAATTGCGCATTTTTTCTACTTTCCACTTTCAATCCTCTACAAAAAACAGCTTTTTACGCAAAAAACTTAATTTATAAATTAAACAAAATATGCTCTTTACAACAGAAATCCCTCTTGTTAATGACCATCCTTTAGTCAAATGTGACATCGTCATGTCACATTTCTTGAAATCGGTTACAATCTTCATATTCGAGAAAATTCACAACGCAAAACAGGAGGATTGTTATGAACCAAACAAAAGATATTAAAATAACAACTGCAGATCCATCAGGCATCGGGCTTTTTGGACTGGCCATCGTTACACTCGTAGCCTCATCTCAAAAATTAGGGTGGACTGAAGGTGTAGGGCTAGTCATTCCCTGGGCAATATTCTTAGGCGGTATCGCACAATTTTATGCCTCTATACTAGATTCTAAGCATAATAATACATTCGGTACTACCGCTTTCGGAGCTTATGGACTTTTTTGGATGGCAGTGGCTACATCTTGGTTCGTTCAATCTGGAACCTTTGGATTAACGTTACAAGAAAGTGCTGATGTACATCAATTAGGGTTCGTATACATAGGGTACCTTGTTTTTACAATATTTATGACCATTGGTGCATTAGAAACAAATAAAGTACTATTTTTCATTTTCTTCTTAATCAATTTTTTATTCGTTGGCTTATCACTAAGTTCACTTGGCATCATGGAACACGGCATGCACCTTCTAGCGGCTTATTCTGAGTTTGGCATTGCAATCCTATCTTTATACGGTGCTGGTGCAAATGTTTTGAATAAACATTTTGGTTTTGAATTTTTACCTTTAGGTAAACCATTCGGGATTATTACTAAACCAGTAGTAAAAGAAAAAACCGCTCACTTACAAACAAATAACCAATCATTTTAGAAAAAGCGACAACCTTTTGGTTGTCGCTTTCATTCACTACATCATAAATCACGGAAGCAAAGTTTCAACGCCTCGTTTACCGTCTCTACCCCAACTATTTCAATACCTGCTGGATAATCCCAACCTCCTATGTTAGAGGCCGGAACAATCGCACGTTTAAAGCCTAGCTTTGCAGCCTCTTGTACACGCTGCTCCACACGTGATACACGACGCACTTCACCTGTTAAACCTACTTCACCTATAATACAGTCTCCTGCACTCACAGCACGGTCCTGATAACTCGAAACAATACTTGTTAAGACTGCTAAATCTATTGCCGGTTCATCTAATTTTACGCCACCTGCGACTTTAATATACGCATCTTGGGCTTGTAGTAACATACCCATACGTTTTTCAAGTACTGCCATCAACAACGACACACGATTCTGATCAATGCCTGTAGCCATACGTTTCGGATAGTTAAAGCTCGAAGGCGTCACTAAAGCTTGGATCTCAACTAGTATTGGGCGTGTCCCTTCCATTGAGGCGACGACGCTAGAACCCGCAGCCCCTTGCGAACGTTCTTGCAAGAACAATTCAGAAGGATTTAATACTTCTTTTAAACCACCCTGTAACATTTCAAAAATGGCAATTTCATTCGTTGACCCAAAGCGGTTTTTTTGACTACGTAATATTCTATACGTATGATGACGCTCTCCTTCAAAATAAAGAACCGTATCTACCATATGTTCTAAAATACGCGGACCTGCTATTTGCCCTTCTTTTGTTACATGCCCAACAAGGAAAATAGCAATATTTTTTGTTTTAGCAATACGCATTAACTCAGCAGTACATTCGCGTACTTGTGATACACTACCTGGTGCAGAAGTTACCTCTGGATGATGCACGGTTTGAATGGAGTCAACAATGACAAACTTTGGTTGAACTTCTTCTATTGTTTGATTTAAAAACTCTAAATTCGTTTCAGAGTAAATATATAACTCAGCAGACTTCACACCCAGTCGCTCTGCACGTAATTTTGTTTGACGAATAGATTCCTCACCAGAAATATAGAGTACCCTATGACCTTTATTAGAGAGCAACGCCGAAACTTGCAAAAGTAGTGTGGATTTACCGATTCCAGGATCGCCACCAATTAAAACTAGAGAACCTGGCACTACACCTCCACCAAGTACGCGATTCAATTCATTTAGTTCTGTTTCAACTCTAGGCGCATCTTCTGTCTCAATCGAAATAATTGGCATAGCCTTTTGAGAAGTACTTGATGAGTGCTGGAACGCTCCTCTAGGCCCTTTAGAAATGACTTCTACTTCTTCCACCATCTTATTCCATTCACCGCACCCAGGACATCTCCCCATCCATTTAGGTGATTCATAGCCACAAGAATTACATAAAAATTTCGTTTTCTTTTTAACCATATTTCCTCCCACTAATACTTCTATTGTTCTCTCTATTATAAAACAAGGCACTCCAAACATGTTGTTCGGAATGCCCTGCTTTCTCAGACCTTTGATGAATTAAGTAGCGAACTACACAACTTCATCGCTAGAATGAATTATTTTGTTACAAACTCTTTAATATTAACAACAAATTCATCGTTTTCAACATCGAAAATAACACGCTGACCTGTTAGCACTGTGCCTTTTAAAATCTCCTCAGATAAACGGTCTTCCACATGTTTTTGTATTGCTCGACGTAAAGGACGAGCACCATACTGTGGATCATAGCCTTCTTTAGCGATTTTATCTAAAGCTGCGTCCGTTAACTCTAGTTCGATATGTTGTTCTTGCAAACGTTTTGTCAATTGTTTTGCCATCAGTGCAACAATTTTCGTTAGTTCTTCTTTTTGCAATGCATGGAAGACAATCATTTCATCAATACGGTTTAAGAACTCAGGACGGAATGCTTTTTTCAATTCTGACATTGTAACACTCTTATTATCTTTGTGTATGTCTTTTGCATTAGCTGAGCTAAAACCGAGTGATTTTCTATATTGCAGTTCTGAAGCACCTACGTTTGATGTCATGATAACAACTGTATTTCTAAAGTCTACTACGCGCCCTTTAGAATCTGTTAAACGACCATCTTCTAATACTTGTAATAGAATATTGAAGACATCTGGATGTGCTTTTTCAATTTCATCAAGTAAAATAACTGAATATGGTTTACGACGGACTTTTTCCGTCAACTGACCGCCCTCTTCAAACCCTACATACCCTGGAGGTGAGCCGACAAGTCTTGAAGTCGAATGTTTTTCCATGTACTCAGACATATCAACTCGGATCATAGAATCCTCATCACCAAACATTACTTCTGCTAACGCACGAGCAAGTTCCGTTTTACCTACACCAGTTGGTCCAAGGAAAATAAATGAACCGATTGGACGCTTCGGATCTTTTAACCCTGCACGCGCACGGCGGATTGCTCTAGAGATTGCTTCAACTGCCTCAGTTTGACCAACAAGACGTTTGTGCAGCTCTTCTTCAAGGTTAAGTAATTTAGCAGATTCCTCTTGTGCTAACTTCGATACCGGTATCCCCGTCCACACCGAAACAACTTCAGCCACGTCATTAACAGTTACTTTTGATTCCTCTTTACCTTGCTTTTCTTTCCAGGTTTTCTTTGTAGATTCTAATTCTTCTTTTAATTTTTGTTCAGTATCGCGAAGCGAAGCCGCTTTTTCAAATTCCTGACTTTGAACAGATGCGTTTTTCTCTGATCGAATCGCTTCTAGTCTTTGCTCAAGTTCTTTTAAGTTTGGAGGAGTTGTATAAGAACGTAACCTTACTTTTGATCCCGCTTCATCAATTAAATCAATAGCCTTATCTGGTAAGAAACGATCCGAAATATAGCGATCTGACATTTTCGCAGCCGCATCAATGGCTTCATCCGTAATTTTCACACGGTGATGCGCTTCGTAGCGGTCACGTAAGCCTTTAATAATTAGGATGGCTTCCTCAACAGTTGGTTCATCGACTTGAATTGGTTGGAAACGACGCTCTAATGCAGCATCCTTTTCGATGTATTTACGATATTCATCCAATGTTGTAGCACCGATACATTGTAATTCTCCACGTGCTAGCGATGGCTTCAAGATGTTCGATGCATCAATAGCACCTTCTGCTCCACCTGCGCCAATTAATGTGTGTAGTTCATCTATAAAGAGAATAACGTTACCTGCTTGGCGAATTTCATCCATCACTTTTTTCAAGCGATCCTCAAATTCACCACGGTATTTTGTACCCGCTACTACTGTTCCCATATCAAGTGTCATAACACGTTTATCACGTAAAATTTCCGGTACTTCATTGTTTACGATTTGTTGAGCTAAACCTTCCGCAATTGCCGTTTTACCGACACCTGGTTCCCCGATTAAAACTGGGTTGTTTTTAGTACGACGAGATAGTACTTCAATAACTCGTGTAATTTCCTTACTACGGCCAATCACCGGATCTAAGCTACCGTCTCTTGCAACTTGAGTCAAATCACGTGCCAAGCTATCTAAAGTTGGTGTACTTGCAGCTTGTGTAGCACTGTTTGCATTTTGTGCATGATCGTGACTACCTAACAGCTGCAACACCTGTTGACGCGCTTTATTTAAACTAACTCCTGCATTGTTTAAAACACGAGCTGCTACGCCTTCTCCTTCACGAATAAGGGCTAATAATAAGTGCTCTGTACCGATATACGAGTGACCTAGTTTCCGTGATTCATCGACAGATAGTTCGATTACTTTTTTTGCACGAGGTGTGTAATGTACGATTGGACCAACGTCTTTTGTACCTACACCCACTAACTCCTCAATACCTTCTTCTATCATTTCAGAGCTAATATCAATTGCTTCAAGTGCTTTAGCTGC
The DNA here is from genome assembly GCF_057838945.1 of Viridibacillus sp. KH_047. Taxonomy (NCBI): domain Bacteria; kingdom Bacillati; phylum Bacillota; class Bacilli; order Caryophanales; family Caryophanaceae; genus Viridibacillus; species Viridibacillus sp. KH_047. Next base: position 4,133,126 of record NZ_CM174479.1, read on the forward strand.
TATACCGCCACCTTCACGAATTAAGCCAAGTAAAATGTGCTCTGTACCGATTGATTCATGTTTCATACGAATAGCTTCTTCTTGTGCCAGTTGAAGCACCTTTTGTGCGCGTTGAGTAAATCGATTAAACATCATAAGAATCCTCTCCCTCTTCGTCAGAATGACCTTTTTTTAATTCTCTATTGCATTGCAATCGTTCTCGCAACAAACTTGCTCGATACACATCTCGTTCATTTGGTTGAAGTGTAGTACCTGCATGTTGTTGTAAAAAGCCCGGCTGCATATAAAGCATACATTCGTTCAATACAGCAATAGGTATATTCTGGATTATACCCAAATATATACCCAATCGAACGTTAGATAAACAATTTGCTGCTTCCTCGCTCGTTAAAATTCTGGCATATAGTAAAGTTCCCAATGAACGATTGAGACGATCACCTAAAGCAATTGATGCATGTTCTATTAATGCTGTACGTGCTTCTGTCTCTTTTTGAATAATTTGTTCAGTTACACTTTGTAAGTCTAATAAAATATCCTTTTCTGATTTACCAAGTGTGATCTGATTGGAGATTTGATAATAATTGCCTACCGATTCCGTCCCCTCACCATACATTCCTCTCACAACCATACCAAGTCGTGGCATCGTACTTATGAGAGAACCAATTTGGTTTGTCATAGTTAATGCAGGTAAATGCATCATAATAGACGCTCTCAAACCTGTACCTGTATTTGTAGGGCAACTTGTTAAATAACCAAATGTATCATCAAAAGCATACGGTAAATGATGCTCTAATAGACGATCAATTTGATCCGCACTTTCATAAGCTTTTTCTAGTTGCAGCCCTGGCTGTAAACATTGAATACGAATATGATCCTCTTCATTAATCATTACACTAATCGATTCATCTTTTGACAGTAAAACCGATCCAACTCTCTCTTTCTCTGCAAGCTGAGGACTGATTAAATGCTTTTCTACTAATACTTTACGCTGTAATGCAGGCATGTCATGCAAAGAAAAATAAGAGAACTGAAAATGTTGTTCTTCCTCATCATCTGCATCAATCAATACATTCGAAACAGCTTTATCAATTTGCATTGCCTCTTCATCAGAAAAAGCCCTTGGAAAACGGAAATCTGTTAAGTTACGCGCTAATCTGATGCGAGTACTCATGACGATATCACCATATTGTCCTTCTTCTTGCATCCAATTAGTCGTTGGATTGTGTAAAAAGTGCTCAATGTTCATCTTGAGACTCACCTCCTACTTGCAACTTTTTTTCAAGAGCACGGACATTATCCCGCATAGTCGCTGCATCTTCAAACCGCTCTTCCTCTATGGCCACTTTCATGTCCAAACGAATTGCCTCGATTTGTCTTTTTAATTGATAAAGCTCATTAATAGAACCTGGCACTTTTCCAACGTGTTCTACGGCTCCATTATGCAAACGTTTTAAGACTTGAGGTAGCTGCTCTTTAAAAGTTTCATAACAACCAGGGCAATTAAATTTTCCCTCGTTCAAAAATTGATGGTATGTCATGCCGCATTCAGGGCAATTCTCCTGTTCCTGCGTTTTCTGCTCATTTACATTTGGTGCTGCAACTGACCAACTCGGTGTACCAAACCAATTTGAAAAAAGTTTATGCATTGAAATTGGATCAGCATTAAAGTCGAGGTTCAAATGGAAAGAATCAAGTTGTTTATTGCACACTTCACAGAAATGCCTTGTCGTTTTTTTGCCATTCTTCATTTGTGTAACCGTGATAGTAGCCGGTCTTTGTTTACAGTTTTCACAAATCATACCCTCGCACCTCTTTTACAATTGCTTGTCATATTTTATAGTCAGTAGCATTGCTTGTAGGATACGCGCGCGAAGCTCATCACGTACCGGTAAATTTATTCGTAACACAGAACGATCAAGAGCTGCTAACATCATTTTAGCTTCTCTTTTCGTAATTACCCCTTCGTCAATTAAACGGAAAATTAAATCATTCGTCATAGTTTGTGAAGCACCTTCGTTCACTTGCTCAATCACTTGGTCAATTAAATCTGACTTTGAACTTGCTTTGACACGTAAAATTCGTATATATCCTCCACCGCCTCGTTTACTTTCAACCAAATAGCCACGCTCGGCGGTAAATCGAGTATTTATCACATAATTAATCTGGGAGGGTACGCATTGAAATTTATCAGCAATTTCACTCCGTTTAATCTCAATATGTCCTTTCCCACTTAATTCGATAACCTCTTTCAAATAACCTTCTATTATGTCAGAGATATTACGCATTTCAAATTCCACCTCGCTTGCATCACTGACTTTGACTATCTTTGACTATATTTGACTACATTATACACAGCCTAATAAAAAACACGCAATTGAAATGCTCATTGAATTGTGAAAGGTGTCCGTTTAGCCTCAAGGAGCCCCCATACCTCGGAGTCTTGCTGGGACTGGATAAGCCGAAGCATTACTAAAAACACTCGTTTTAAGGAAGACACCATAAGTCTTAGACATCCCATCGTAACAGTTGCACGAAAAGCATTCTACTGTCTCAAGATACCCGTTTCACCTATCTAATATTCGGCCCAAACAAAAAACCGCGACAGCAATTGCCATCGCGGTTTTTTCGTATTAATACCATTTCCCAACAATCGGGTAATTCCAATCTGTATCATTAAGAGCCTTCACAATACCTATTACTGGAACGACAACGCCTATAATCAAAAAGACTACTAAGAATGGAAGTCCAATTAATAAAAAACTAAAGATCCCTGATACAATAACTAATACCCACATAACAAATTGGAACAATAGCGCTTGGATGGACAAACGCTTAATTTGTTTATCATCAATAAATATATAAAATAGGATTGGCACTAAACACGGAGCAAAAAAGGCACTTGCATGAAGTATCACTTTTAATCCTTTTGATTCCATTTAGAGCAACTCACTTTCATAAATTAATATACTTCTTATTCTATTTATACGATTCATAAATTCATTAGTTTCATATCCTCATCAAAAGAGGAACATTCTTTATTTCAATTCGTCCTCTGAAGTAACATAAGAAAGGGAGGAGTTTTTCCTTTGAAAAAAGCATTATTATTCATCGGTAGCATCGCACTATGCTTAATCATTTTCATTGCAATGCCTTATTGTTTATTGAAAAATTCATTTTCAAATGATTGCGAATCTAAAACTTCCTCATGCTCTAAAACCATTGAGCATAAAATAAAAATCATCAATTCAATAAGTGAGTCTGATGTCCTGTATCAAGATCAGAATACTATTGAAGACTCAACCGATAAAAGTCATAGAGATAAATTTATATCAAGCCTTTTCCTAAGTGATAACTAAATACCATAAAATATAAAAGAGGGCTGCTATGCATAAGCGCCCTCTTTATTATTTATCTTATGTTTCATTCAACGTCTTCCCGTGACAATACGATACCGTTTATGAGAGGATAGTTATACACTAGTTGAAATGAGGACGATCTATGATTCGAACCCTTGGCATTACTAATAATCAAGAACTAAAAATGGATTTTCCGCTAGAAGAAATACGAAATAATTCTTTTGAATGGTATTGGGTTGATTTTGATGAACCTACTGTGGAAGAAGAACTACTGCTAGACACATTCTTTCACTTTCATCCACTAGCTATTGAAGACTGTTTATTGCGATTACAACGACCAAAACTTGATTATTATGACGACTACCAATTTTTAGTTGCACATAAGTTAAACGGAGAGACCTTTGAAGCCGAAGAGGTTAATATGTTCGTTTCCGAAAAATTTGTTGTGACTTTTCATAAATCGCCAGTTCCTGAATTTGATATTGTCCGTTCGCGAATAAATGATCAACCACAGTATTGGAAAAGTGGTGCTATTTTCGTCACTTATCAAGCAATAGATAAAATCGTAGATAGCTATTTCCCAATGGTCTACAACATTGAAGACCATTTAAATACGATTGAGGACGAGCTAAATTATCAAAGCAACACAAAATCTATGCGCTATGTATTTGATTTGCGTAGTGATTTACTTCATATACGTCGTACCATTTTACCGATGCGTGACCTTTTATATCGTATTTTAAACTCCGAACGCTTTACATTGATCAAATCCGAACGTGCTTACTTTGCCGACATTCATGACCATTTGATAAAGCTCACAGAAATGGTTGAATCAAACCGTGAACTTACCGCTGATATGCGGGATAGTCATATGTCTATGAATGCCAGTCGCATGAACGGTATTATGATGATCTTGACCATTATCTCATCTATTTTCATTCCGCTAACCTTCATAGCAGGTGTTTACGGTATGAACTTTGAAAATATGCCTGAATTACATTGGTATTACAGCTACTTTATCGTTTTAGCTATTATGCTTCTTATTGCCGTATCCATGTTAGTTTGGTTTAAATACAAAGGTTGGTTCGACTTATTCAAACCATAAAAAAACGCAGGCTCCCCACAATTTGAGGAGAGTCTGCGTTTTACTTTAATTCATCATCTTTAGCATCTTTTAAACCAAATAACACAAAAGAAATGGCACCTGAAAATAATGCTGCACCTACAGCAATCATTATACGTGAGCTCAAAGGAACGTCTGTATAATCCTTATTCAATAACATCAATGCCGATACCACTACAACTGCCATAATTGGCAACGCAAATTTCATTCCTCGCTTACGATCCATTGACCAATACATCCTTTTCTTCGAGACATTTCTTTTATTGTAGCATGGACACCCTACAAGAACACGGTGAAATAATATGTGACATCGATTGTTCACTTCTCTTTATTAGTTTTAACAGAGCTTTTTCAATACGCAGTGCCATCAAATCCTCAATGCATTACTTTATACCTTCAACATTAACTTCAAAATTCCCTATTTATTAATTAATTATTACTAATTTCTCAATAAAAAGAAATCTATGTTATGTCTATAGATACATTAAAAATGGTAGAATAGAATCATCATAAACTAAACTTCGCTTATAGTAGAATGGAGAAATTGACGTGTCAATTTGGACAATGAGAAGAACTAGAAAAGAAAATGAGCCCTATTTTCAAACAGAACACTATATGAATCAAGTTACTTTAAACGTGACTAGACATCCTGATATACAAAAACAATTTCAATTATTAGATCTAACTAAGCAAGATTTAGCCATTTTAAAACAACTACAACCATTAACTCAGGATCTCATCAACGAAATGGTCGAAAAATTTTATGAAGCTATTAGCCAATCTGGCGCTTTAATGGGTATTATTCAAAAGCATTCTGAAATCAACAAATTAAAAGTAACATTAACACGTCACATAACTGAAATGTTTGAGTGTAATATTAATGATAATTACATTGCACAACGCAAGATTATCGCACAAGTACACGTTCGCATAGGCTTACAATCAAAGTGGTATATTAATTCATTCCAATCTTTAACTACCTCTTTCATTCATTTTGTTAATAATCTAGAACTAAGTGCGAAGGAATCGACTTTAGCAATTAGTGCATTTTCAAAATTAATAAATCTCGAACAACAACTAGTCATTGAGGCATATGAAAATGAACAAGACCGTATCAGGGAGAAAATAGACGAAAAGCAACAAAAGGTTGTTATCTCAGTTCAAAGCACGGCACAAGAGCTTAGTGCTATTAGCCAAGAAACAACGGCTTCACTGCAATCTTTAGCTAGCCAATCAGATGACATTGCTCAATCAACTCAACAAGGTTTAATGTTCGTAACTTCTACTCAGGAAAAATCTGATAGTGGCAGAGAGCTATTAGATGCTCAAACAAAATTGATGAACAAAATGTCTTCAAGCGTCACTTTATTAGATGAAACAATGAATAGACTACGTATTTCTTCTAATGAAATCACACAAATTGTTCGTCTAGTAACAGACATTGCAGATCAAACTAATTTGCTTGCATTAAATGCGTCGATTGAGGCAGCTCGTGCTGGTGAACATGGTAAAGGCTTCGCTGTTGTAGCTGATGAAGTACGTAAATTAGCTGAGGAAACGAAGAGCGCTGTTCGAAATGTATCACTTCTTATTAAAGACACCGAAAATAACATTGAGAATATGTCCATTTCCGTTAAGGATGTCGATGTCCAAATCTCTAAAGGCGTTGATATGCAAAATACCCTTTCTCAATCATTCAACATTATCGCAGAGGCGGTTGCAGGTATAAAGGAAAAAAATGAAAATACAACAAAAGACATTACTAGTATTTCTCATTTGCTTGAGGATTTGAGCCAAGGAGCTGCTCAAGTATCTGCATCTTCTGACCATCTAATTGAAATTACGAGCCAATTAAATTAAGAAAAACAGGCTGTTCGCTATGAAATTCATAGTGAACAGCCTGTTTTATATTATTGATAAAATCTCTTTATTCCATAAAAACCACCAAATATAAAGAGAACTCCAACTAAAATGATTGCTATAATTCACATCATTTCTGATATCATTTATCCATCTAACTAGACTCTATTACGCTGTAACATCTCGTTTGGTAAAAACAATATAACTAATCGCCATGAAAATTATTACGTAAACAGATAACACGGTTAGGGCGAGTGTCATTGTTGTACCTTCAACTATCACATAACCATTTACAAACTGCATTAAATCCGTATAAGTGAAGAATAAATATTTCACAATTTCATATTTGCTTAAGAAAACAACAATCGTACTTCCCATAAACCATAAGAACATTGAAATACCAATTGCTAATGCATTAGAACGGAAAACAGATCCAATCATAAATGCAAATGTTGCAGTTACGAAAATATTAACTGACGAAATCAAATATAAATACAATGAGCGTAGCCAAATTGACTGTTCTACCACTTCACTGCCATTCCATTTTAAGTAACTTTCACCACTTGTATCAAATAATATAAAACCAATAATGGTAGAGGTAATCCATGTGACTGCTGCCATTACTATCCCAAATAATAATACTGTCGCGAACTTAGATGTAAGTATTTTCCATCGCTTTACCGGTCTCGTTAATAACATTTTAATTGTACCTTCCGAAAACTCAATTGCCACAATTCCGGCTGCAATAACGACAACAAACATAGTAACTAACGACAACATACCACTAGAGCCTAACACAAAACTTTCCGTACTCATGTTATTTTCAGGTGCAATATCATTCTTCAAGCGATATTCTGAAATACTGTTTTGCTCGATTAGATCTTCTTTTTCATCTTTAGATAGACTATCTTCTTTTAGCATTTTGTCATTCTCAGCAATAACAACCTTTTCCTGTTCTTGCCAAGTCAATTTTGGTGCATCTTTCCCATCAGCATTCTCTATTTTCACAGATCCATTAGTTGAACCCTCTTCAGAACCATACTTACTGGATATCCATTTATTTAACCCAGCCATACCAATTACTATGACTATGAGCATGATTAACATAATCCAAGTGGCTTTTTTACGCCATAATTTCATCCACTCATTTTGAATTAGCTTCAGCAATTTGGCCACCTCCTGTCATTTCTAAGAATTGATCTTCTAATGTTTTATGATAAGGATTTACTGTATAAATATTTATGTCGCTTGCAACAAGTGACTGCACTATTGCTGGAATTTGTGTTTTCTCTGCCTGTATGAGCCATCCCTTTTCATGCTGTTCAAAAACAACACCCGCATCAGCAAAGACTGTCGTGATATTAGCATTTTGTTCTGTTTCAATATAATAATGTGACTGCTCATCATCTTTCATTTCACGCATATCAATTAACTTACCATTTTGGATAACTGCAATTCTGTCACACATTAATTCTATTTCAGAGAGTAAGTGACTTGATACAAAAACAGCGACACCTTCCTCTTCCGCAATTTTACGTAAGTAGTTACGGAATTCTCGAATACCTGCTGGATCCAATCCATTCGTAGGTTCATCTAATATTAAAAACTTCGGCTTATTTAGCAAAGCCTGTGCTAAACCTAAACGTTGACGCATCCCTAAAGAGTACGTCGATACCTTTTCACGAATACGATTTTCTAAACCTACTTGACGAATAACTTCATTAATTCTCTCTTTTGTTACGTTTTTATTCATACGCGCAAAATGTTCCAAGTTTTTATAGCCCGATAAGTATTTATACATCTCAGGGTTTTCTACGATTACACCTACTTTGCTAATCGCTTCCTCAAAATGACTTTGGACCGACTGCCCATCGATGAAAACCTCACCGCTCGTCGGCTTCATAAGCCCTACCATCATACGGATTGTTGTTGTTTTCCCTGCACCATTTGGTCCTAAAAAGCCCGTAATTTGACCGGGATACAAAGCTAAATTTAAATCATGGATAATCTTCTTACCTTTAATTGTTTTTGATAAATTCTTCAGTTCAACAATTGGTTTATTGTCCAACTTTGTCACCTTCCTTCAATAAATTTTTCAACCATGTAATCGTATCTTGGTTGTATATTTCACGGATGTTTTCAATTTCTTCCTGACCTACAATTCTTCCTTTTTGAAGAACGATAATACTATCCAACAAAGGCTCGACTTCCCTAATTTCATGTGTAGAAAGAAAAATTGTTTGTGTTTCTGAATCTGTAAATTGAATTAGCCCTTTAATCAAATTCTCGCGTACAAGTGGGTCAAAACCAGAGAATGGTTCATCCATTAAATAATAAGATGCACCTCGCCCTAGTGTAGCTGCCATCTTCACACGACCACGACTACCCTTTGACATATTCTTTAGTTTTACATCTAATGGAATGTTCAAAAATTGCGCCACAATACAAGCTTTGTCATAATGGAAATCTACAAATTGCGTGTCGTAATAACGGAAAAGTTCTTCTCCCGTAAAGTATGGGTAAAATAAATCCAAGTCAGGTAAGTAAGCGATGTACTCAGCACTTCCTCGATTTGCCCTTCTACCATCTAGCTGTACTCTTCCACTCGTAGGATGTAATAAACCAGCAATAATTTTTAGCAGTGTAGATTTACCACTACCATTTTCTCCAGCTAATCCAATAATTTTCCCTTTTGGAATGGTAAAAGAAACATCGGATAATACAGTTTTTTCGCCATATTTTTTTGAGATTTTATCAACTGCAATCATACTTACTCACCTCGTTCCTTTGATTGCAGTACCTCTATCATTTCTCTTTGAGTAAAACCTAATGACTCCATGTTGTGAATGAAGCTTTCAACTAATCCTAGCTTCATCTTTTCGCGTAGTTCAGCTAGTCGCTCACGGTTTTCCGTTACGAATGTACCTTGACCACGCTTCGTTTCCGTAATATCCATTTGCTCCAACTCCTTGTATACACGCTGCATTGTATTCGCATTAACCCCGGCTTCAACAGCATATTCCCGAACTGATGGAAGACGATCTCCCGATTTTAAGCTTCCACGAATAATATCACCGCATATACGATCTACAAGCTGTTGATAAATTGGTTTATCCTTCAAAAAATCTAAACTCATCGTTGTTCAACTCCTCGGTCGAACCACTTTAACGCTATAACGTAGAAGAGAATTGTTACGATGGCATAAAATAGGACAGTACCTAAATAAAGATTTTGAATTTCTAGTGCGCCTGGGATACCAGTAATCTTTGGTACCACTTTCTCAACTTCAGTCGATTTGATTTCAATCGTATTAAGCCACTTTTTCATCCATGCTAGCTCTAACATTTTTGACCAAAGTGAAGAGGCCATAATTCCAACAATCACGGTAATAAACCCAGTAAATTTTCCTGTGTAATATCTCATTTTCATATGGAAAATCCATAACAATAACACGACAACAAACATAAACAACGAGTTTGGCACGAGTAGAAGTAGAAGTTGCATCCCAAGTAAAATTAGCTCTCCTAATTCAGCTATATGGCTAGTGACTAGCAAAGTAATACCCAATACACCCAATACAGTAAACACAACAATTTCAAAAAGGATACTAAAAGCAATTTTAGAGCTTAAAATTTGCCCCGTCGTAGCAGGTGTATGTAACCACACATCTATTCTTTTAGCATCTTGATTTAGACTGATACAGAATTGGATCAATACGATAAAACTCTGTAAGAGCACCCATATACCTGTCAACACAAGTGCGATTTCCACATACATCCCATCCCAGTCGAACATTTTCGTTAGTCCTACTGGTATCAGAAAAATTGTTACCACAGTTGCCAATATAACTCCCCATATCCAAGAACGATATAATAACCACTCTCTTTGAAATAGGCCTTTCCATTTTTTCATAAGTATCCCTCGCATGTTCCAGTGTACTAGTTACATAGTACACCTAAAAAAGGAAAATGCAAGTGTTATTGTATTTTAATTACATAAAACCTTGTCAAAATGTTATTCATTTAAACGCTCCATACCTTGCTATGACTAAGTTTAATTCACCCTAAAATAGCATCAATTTCTTTTTGAATTTGCGTTTCTTTCTCCTCTGTCATTTCGAAACGTTTACAAAGTTCATCACAAGTAGCAATCACTTGATTCAATGTTTGTTCTACATGCTTTTGTGATGATTTAATACGCGAATGCAATGACCATTCAGAGAAGATATCATCAAACATATAATCCGCAAATGTTATAAATGAGCCTCTTTCGACTTGTAAATTTCCAGCTTGAATTTCCCTCACATCTAATAATTCTGTTTGAAAATTTTGAAGTGCGACCTGTGCTTTATGTATAGCATTTTCGGTATCATCTAATTCACCGTGTTTTAAAGCAGTCGCAATAAAACCACCTCCTAAAAACGTATCCCATGTAGAGTAGCCTTCAGCATTATCTAATCGTTTTAGTGCAAATTGTAGTGATCTCTTCGCTACGTCCCCAGCTTTCATTGCTTCTTTAATTTCCCAACTTAAAGTCGTTAGTAACGTTCTTTCTTCATACAAGTCTCCCAATAGACGACACTCTGGTAAATTATTTTTGAAAATAAAATCTTCCTTTTCCTTAATAATCGCATACCATCTGTCGTCAATATTTTGCCATCTAGGATTATTAAGTTCTGTCTGTATCTCTGCTAAATCAACTTGTAAAATCTCTTTCATCTTCTCAGCCTCACGCCATTTTGCTTCGGCTGCTGCCATTTCCGACAATTCCTTTAAACGAATTTCATCCTGCTTGCCTGTCCAAGTTCTAAACATATTTAAAAACGAAAATCGATCTAGTTTATCGACATCCTTTGTCTCTTTCTGTAACTTTCTATAATATCTTTCTGAACGTCTACCTATCTCTTCAAGCTGTTCTTGAAGCGTAATTTGACGACGCAAAACTTTATCTCTCTTATCCATTTCAAGCTTTAATTCTGCTTGTCGACCATCTATTTGTTGCAACATTTACCTGACCTCCCATAATTACCTTTTATTAACATACGAAAAAGTTAATGAAATGGTTTCATTTATTTTGATAAACTAAAAGAATAATTGTGAGAGGGTGATCTTTTGGTTACTTTATATATAACAAGACATGGACAAACAGAGTGGAATGTAGCAAAGAGGATGCAAGGTTGGTCTGACTCTCCTTTAACAGAAAAAGGACATCAAGATGCTAAGAAATTAGCTCATAGATTAAAGAATATTCCTTTATCAGCAGCCTATATTAGTCCAAGCGGACGCGCTGTACAAACTGCAGAAATTCTTTTAAAGGGACGCGAAGTGACAACCATTTTAGACGAAGATTTGCGAGAGATTAATGCGGGAGAATGGCAAGGGATGACTTTAAGTAATATTGAGTCCACATTCCCCGACCAGTACGTTGCTTATTATGAGCAACCTGAGCAGTTCAAACCTACATCTGGGGAAAGTTTCCACGATGTTGAAAAGCGAGTTCTTTCAGTTTTAAATCGAATAATTGAAGCAGATCCAGAAGGAAATGTCTTAATCGTTACACATAGTGTTGTGAAAAAATTACTTATTAATTATTTTAAAGGGAATCCATTAAATTCTCTTTGGGATCCTCCTTTTATTCACGGTACGAGCTTAACCGTTGTTGAAATAGATAATGATGGAAAAGCAACCTTTAAAATAGTTGGAGACACTTCACATTTTGAATAAAAAAACCGTCCTTCATACATGGTTTCATGCATGAAGGACGGTTTATTATCAGTGTGGCATTAAACGCTTCGCTTTACGATGCTCGCGACGTGCAGGACCAGTATCGAATAATCGTTTTTCCGCTTCTGTTTCTGGGAACACTCCGGGCACAGGAATAGGTTTACCATTTTCATCAACTGCAACCATTGTTACAAATGATTCCGTAGTTAATTTTTGTTCTCCTGTTAATAGATCACGAGAAATTACACGTACATACACTTCCATAGAAGATCGGCCAGTAGAAGTCACTATACTTTCTAGTTCTAAAACATCACCTACATGAGCGGGTGATACGAAATCAACTGAATCAATAGAAGCGGTCACAACAGCACTTTTTGCATGCTTCATTGATGTAATTGCAGCAATTTCGTCAATATAAGCTAAAACTTTCCCACCAAAAATAGAATTCATATGATTTGTATCTGGGGGCAAGACTAATCTCGATTGTATAGTACGAGACTGTTTCATTGGAATTGCTTCTGTCATTTTCAAAACACGCTCCTAGATCATTTTGTTTTCTCACGCTAATGTTATTTTAAAGTTAATGCGTTTATTTTTCTACAATTGAGATTAAAATAATATTTAAAATCATTAATGACCGTTTACTAACTTAAAATATCCTAAGGAAAACTTTCTTAATAAACTAATGATCCTTTGTAGATTTCATTTCATAGCTTCTCCAGATAAAGCCATTCGTATTCTACAAAGGATCATTATGTTATTTTAAAGAACAGTATTTACCGTAATAAATTTCAATTCTGTCATTCCTTCAACTGCAAATTTAACTCCTTCACGACCATACCCACTCATTTTCACGCCACCATATGGCATATTATCTGTACGGAATGTGGGAATATCGTTAATAATTACAGATCCTGCTTCTAATTCCTCGGCTGCACGCATAGCATCGTCTAGCTTATTTGTGAAAATACCTGCATTCAAACCAAGGTCAGATGCATTTAATAACTCGATCGCTTTGTCGAATGTTTCATATGGAACAATCGACACAATAGGTGCAAATACTTCTTGACAAACTACTTTCATATCTGTTTCGACATTCGTCATGACGGTTGGTGTCAACATACGTTCAGTGAATGTTCCGCCAGTTGCAACGATTGCCCCTTGAGTTTTTGCTTCTTCTATCCACTCTGTAATTCTTGTTACTTCTTTCGGATTAATCATTGCGCTGACATCCGTCGATTTATCAAACGGATCTCCCACTTTTAATTTTTTTGTTTCTGCCACAAACGTCTTTGTAAATTCATCGTAAATCGATTCATGAACAAAAATGCGTTGTAATGAAATACAAACTTGCCCTGCAAAACCGAATGCACCGTTCACACAGCGTCCTACAATTTTTTCAATCGGTGCACTTGGCTCTATGATTAGCCCCGCATTTGAACCAAGTTCGAGTGTGATTTTACGTAAGCCAACCTGTTCTTTGATTTTCAATCCAACAGCTCCACTGCCAGTAAAAGTTACTTTTTTTACTGCTGAATTTGTAACAAGCTCCTCACTAAGCTCACTGCCGCTACCTGTAACAATTTGAAGCACACCGTCTGGTAAACCCGCTTCTTTAAAAATTTCTGCCATCACAATACTGCTTAATGGCGTTTGAGATGCCGGCTTTAAGACAACCGCATTTCCTACAGCAAAAGCTGGTCCTAATTTATGTGCTACCAAATTAAATGGAAAGTTAAAAGGCGTAATAGCAGCGACCACACCAAGTGGTACGCGCTTCGTCCAACCGATTCGATTCGTTACCCCTGGTGCTGCATCCATCGGTACCGTTACACCATGTAGTTGTTTTGCTTCCTCTGCAGCAAATTGATACGTTGCAATAGTACGATCCAACTCACCTAAGCTAGCTGTAATCGGTTTTCCCGCCTCTAATGTCAAAATTTCTGCTAATTCCTCACGACGTCTACGCATAATTTCAACAACACGATATAAAATTTCTGCTCTTTCGTATGCCGTTGTTTTTTTATAAGATTGAAAAGCATTATGTGCGCCCTCAATAGCCCGTTTCACATCTGCTGGTGTTGCCTTTGCCACTTTAGCAATTACTTCGCCACTATAAGGAGATTGTAGTTCATAGCTTTCTACTGTATCTTCCCATTTACCATCTATCCAAAGTTTCTTATATTCCATTTTAAGTCCTCCTATATGTAGTTCACTATGCCTTCCATATTATCACTATTTTTTTGACCCGGTGCAGGTGGGCGGTTAATTACCACCATTGCTATTTGCTGCAGTAGATGCACTAACAATTACAGCGGTTGAAATCATTGCAGCTTGCTGGGCCTGTAAAATAGATTCTATGGATGTGAGTACTGTCATTGTCGTTCCAGTTTGTGTTTCGATTAAATGTTTTGTTTCAAGTTGAACCGCAATAGGTAAAATCATCTCTTTATAACCCCATTTAAAGAGCTTCATCTGTTCAAGGTCATAATAGACATCAACAATTTGCTGTAGGAGTTCATCTTTCGCACCGATAGCTCCCAACAAACCGATTATCATATAATGCGATTTCTTTACTTTAATACCCGCTTTTTTTAAATAATCACGTACATATAACACATTTTCTACAAGTTGGAAGTTATATCTAGCGTTTGTAATGGTCATAATTTGTGACGTCCATTGTAATTCATTACTACTATAAAAATGATTCCCCTTTAAATCCTTAAAATAATCATTCATTGTCGTAGCGCGTTCTTGTATATCACCTTCTTGTTTACTTAGTAGCACAGCAAATGGAATATCTTCATGTGATGTAAGAAACGGATGATGCTTTCGAATTGCATCATAAAGCTCTTTCCCCCTTATTACTTGCTCCTCTTCTGGTATAACATCACCATTTATAAAAAGAGCGGCTAAATAGGAATACATCGACCGCTTAAATCCTACTTGCTTCAAGGCCTCTTCACGTGCTATTAATTGCCCAACTGCTGTACTTGGCATCTCATCTGTACTATCTAAGAAAGCAACCATACTATGACGAATATGGGATCTTAAGGGTGATAATAATTTTGTCTGTGCTTTAATTTCATCTGATATTTCTAAGAATCGTTTTGCATCAAAAGTACGCCCAGTTGTAACATAATAGCTAGCTATAGAAATTAAAAAGCGTTTATCTACACCCCAACTCACGGCATTTTTCAATCTTTCATATGTATCTTGTATATCCCGCTTCACTTTCAGCACTTCCATATTATCCATCTCCTTTTTTAATTTTTACGTACCGCTTAATGATCGGTTTCATTTTGATATAATGTAAATAATTTACGAGTGAGGTGAGTAGCATGACAGAATTTGATGTCATACAACAAACGAATATCTTTCAATCAAAAGGCACGTTAAAAGTACAACTCCAAGAACTTGGAATACATGCGGGTGATTCTATAATTGTTCACTCTTCCCTTAGCAAAATGGGTTGGATTACAGGTGCTGAACAGGCCGTAATTGAGGCTTTGATGGAGAGCATAACTGATAAAGGCACAATCGTTATGCCCTCCCAATCTGCTACCAATTCTGAACCATCATATTGGGCTCTACCACCTGTACCAGAGCCCTGGCATCAAGCAATTCGTGATTCAATGCCAGCTTATAATCCGTATCTATCTCCTTTACGCGGTATGGGGAAAATAGCCGAATGCTTTCTAAGGCACCCCTCAACAGTTCGTAGCATGCATCCAGCACATTCATTTATGGCCTGGGGGTCAAATGCAAAAGAATGGATGAGTTCGCATCCAATTGAAAGCTCATTTGGACTTGCATCACCTCTTGGTAAAATGCTTCAACACAATATGAAGATTTTATTGATTGGTGTTGATTATGATTCTTGTACAGCACTTCATTTATCAGAGTACCTTGCAGATGTACAAAACACATCTCCTCAAGGGGCGGCTATGTTGATTGAAGGTAAGCGCCAATGGGTTACCTTTGATATGCTCAATGTAGATTCAGACCGCTTCCTTGAGATTGGTAACTCATTTGAAAAGGCGCATTCTGAACATGTACATTATGGGAAATTAGGACAAGCCATCACTAAAGTTATTGCAATGAAACCACTTATTGAATACGGTACAATTTGGCTAAATGATCATGCTAAAACTCCTGAAGAATAAGAAAAAGAAAAGGGTCTCTAGCATGAAGTAGCTAGAGACCCTTTTCTTTTATAAAAGCTTTTTCACTTCTGTATATTCTTCTTCAGTAAACGCTCGCGAACGTGTTAAAAAACGTTTACCTTCAACACCTTCAAGGGAAAACATGCCTCCACGCCCATTCACAACATCAATAATAAGCTGAGTATGCTTCCAATAATCATATTGGCTTTCGTGCATATAGAAAGGAACTTCTCCTATTGAACCAAGAAGTACATCGACATCTCCTAGGATCAAATCTCCCTCTGCATAGCACATCGGTGAGGAACCATCACAGCATCCACCTGATTGGTGGAACATGATAGGTCCATGTTTACTTTTAAGCAAGTCGATTAACGCTAACGCCTCATCTGTTGCGATAACACGTACTACCATGTTCCGAACACACCTTTCTTAGAAGAATCCTTGTGCGCCTTCAGCGTAACTAACTAGTAAGTTTTTAGTTTGTTGGTAATGATCTAGCATCATTTTGTGATTTTCACGGCCAATACCAGATAATTTATACCCACCAAATGCAGCATGTGCTGGGTATTGGTGATATGTGTTTGTCCAAACACGACCTGCTTGGATTCCACGACCCATGCGGTAAGCCGTATTCATATCACGGGACCAAACACCTGCACCTAGTCCATATAGAGTATCATTTGCAATTTCAAGCGCCTCTGCTTTGTCTTTGAAAGTTGTCACTGAAAGCACCGGTCCAAAAATTTCTTCTTGGAAAATGCGCATTTTGTTATTTCCTTTAAAGACAGTTGGTTTTACGTAATAACCAGTTGCAAGTTCACCATCAAGTTCGTTTTGACCGCCACCGATTAAGCACTCTGCACCTTCTTGCTTACCAATATCAATGTATGAAAGGATTTTCTCAAGTTGCTCTTGAGAAGCTTGAGCGCCCATCATGACATCGGTATCAAGAGGATTACCAATCTTAATCTCAGCAACACGTTTTAATGCTTTTTCTATGAATCTATCATAAATAGACTCTTGGATTAAAGCGCGTGAAGGACATGTACATACTTCACCTTGGTTTAGGGCAAACATAACAAAACCTTCAACCGCTTTATCTAAAAATGCATCATCTTGATCCATAACATCTTCAAAGAAAATATTTGGTGATTTACCACCAAGCTCAAGAGTAACAGGAATTAAATTTTGTGTTGCATATTGCATAATTAAACGACCAGTAGTCGTTTCACCAGTAAAAGCAATTTTACCAATTCGTGTACTTGTAGCAAGTGGTTTACCTGCTTCTAAACCAAATCCATTAACAACATTTAATACGCCTGCTGGTAATAGATCTTGGATTAATTCTAATAATACAAGGATTGATGTTGGTGTTTGCTCAGCTGGTTTTAAAACGATACAGTTTCCTGCCGCTAATGCTGGAGCCATTTTCCAAACACCCATTAATATAGGGAAATTCCAAGGGATAATTTGTCCAACAACGCCGATTGGCTCATGGAAATGATATGCTACTGTATCATTATCAATTTGACTAATTGAACCTTCTTGAGCTCGGATAGCACCAGCGAAATATCTGAAATGATCAATCGCCAATGGTAAATCCGCATTTAATGTTTCACGTACAGCTTTACCATTATCCCAACTCTCAGCTACCGCTAAAAGTTCCAGGTTTTCTTCTATACGATCAGCGATTTTATTTAAAATACGCGCACGTTCAGTAACAGAAGTAGTCCCCCAACTATCTTTTGCTGCATGTGCCGCGTCTAATGCAAGTTCAATATCTTCAGAAGTTGAGCGTGCTACTTTTGTAAACACTTGCCCTGTTACTGGTGATACGTTCTCAAAATATTGACCATTTACTGGTGCTACCCATTCGCCTCCAATAAAGTTTTCATATTGCTCTTTAAAGTTGACTAAAGCACCTTCAGTATTAGGATTAGCATAAATCATTATTTATCTCCCCTTTTGCAATAATTTAAAACCGCCCACATAGAATACGCTTACATTTACATTTTTTGAATATATATTCTATCATTCAAGTGGTTGTCTACAATAACTATATTCCCTTATATTAGAATAAATTACAACCTAGAGAGCTCAATTTTTCTGAAAAGAATTTATGCTATCATGTATAATTATATTACTCAAAAAAAGGTGGAAGATTATGCGTATAAATAAGTATTTAAGCGAAGCAGGAATCGTTTCAAGACGTGGAGCTGACAAATGGATAGCAGAGGGTAAAGTAACGATTAATGGTGAACCGGCAACTTTAGGGAGCCAAGTAGAAGACGGAGATAAAGTCTGTGTAGACGGCAAACCAGTCGGTAAACAAAATCAATTTGTATACATTAAATTAAACAAACCAGTTGGTATAACAAGTACAACAGAAAAACATATTAAAGGAAATATCGTAGACTTCGTCAACCATCCACTACGAATTTTCCATATAGGTCGATTAGATAAAGATTCAGAAGGACTTATATTATTAACAAATGATGGCGATATTGTAAATGAGATATTACGCTCTGAAAACAAACATGAAAAAGAATATATTGTTAAAGTGGATCAACCTATCACTACTCACTTCTTAAAGAGAATGGCTGAAGGCGTAGATATTTTAGATACTACTACGTTACCTTGTAAAGTTGAAAAATTATCTAGCAACACTTTTAAAATCATTTTAACCCAAGGCTTAAACCGCCAAATCCGTAGAATGTGTTCATCTTTAGGCTATGCCGTAACAAGCTTACAGCGCATTCGTATTATGAATATTGAACTCGATAGCCTACGTGTCGGTGAATGGCGTGACCTAACTGAAAAAGAAAGCTCAGAGCTATTTCGTTTACTGAATTATAAACCTAAAAATTAATTTAATGAAAATGATAGATATTTGGGAGGGCTAGACAATGATTTCAATCAAGAGTACAGAAAATTTGACTGGTGCCCGCATTAGTGGCGACTTTTGGGACTTCGAAGAGCTTGTCTATGCACTGCACCACATCACGACTCTTGACGATCTACAATCCTCCTATGAAGGCGTTTGCATTAGGATTTTAGGTGTCTGCTACGATATAAGGCTTGCTGCTCAAGGTAAGTATAATATCGAGTTCGTCAAAAATGGTATGCACAAAGACATTATAAAATCACAGAATGTCATTATTCCCGAACAAAATGTATATCTATCAGTTGAAGTATTGTGGCCTGAGTTACTTTTCACAACAATCGCTCTAAATGAATTAGACCGATTACAACAAGAACATAACAATGGTCATGCGTGGAATCTACATATGGCTACCATTCGGAAATTCCAAGCCAATGTAATCGACTGTCTGAAAAATTCAATGAATACCAGTGATTTCAAACTTTTCATGAATATGCTTCAAGTTCATCAAACATCTATAGCAGAATATGCTGTTCAATATATAGATCTCTTAAACCTGAAATTCATCGAGATGACACCAGAAGAAAGACAATCAAATTTATTAAATTTTGCTTATAAAATTGCATTTGAAGACACTGAATACCTCGTATTAAAGAAACAATTACTAGAAACAGCCAGCATTACCAAAAGCCCCATTCATAAAATGAAGCTACCCTTAAAATACCCTAAAGAAATTAAATGGTAATTCAACATATGGAAGGCGCAAATTGCACAGGCAATAATGTATTATCGTAACGATTCATTTTCCAGCGCTGGGCATTTAGCTTGTTTAGAAAGTACGTAAGGCTACTAAATTCACTAGTAGCCTTATTTATTAGCTTATTTTATTTAACGCTTTGGAGATGGAATAGAAATAATGATCGAGCGCTTTCAACTCCGTATCACACAAATCATCCATTCTATAGGATAAATAAAGTTTTTTCAGATTTTTTAATACTCTTAAAAAATCTAAAGCTAAAACTTTTGGAGTTGTTTTAGCTAAAGTATTTTCACCCTTTGAAGGATGAACGGTAATATTCACATCATGATTTTTGATTTTGAAAGCTAACTTATTATCAGATGTCTTCCCGAAATCAGAATAGCTGGATTGCTTCTGTTGCAATAGTAAATTTAGAATTCCTTCGCACATACTTTCTATTAACATAAAATGGTGCATCGTTTCAAATTCACACTTACCATTATCACCATAAGCAAACGTGAGAATAGCATTAAATTCAAATAGATTCGACCAGTGCACTTCTCCATCATGGATATCTATAAATGATTCGTCACTATCCAATATGGTTATCTTAATCATTAGTATTCACTCCAGACTTAATAGCTATTTATCACATTATGATTTATAGATTTCACTAAGGTATATCCCCGCTATAAGACCTTAGTAATTTATTTTTTTTCATTACATAAAACACCTTCGATTAGGTGTACGTATTGTTTACATACTCGCTCCGAAGGTGTTTCTATTTTTTTATAAATTAATGTTGAGACATATCTTTTACAAACCACCTAGATATGCTGCTTTAACTTGTTCAGTTTCCTTCAGTTCTTTTGCTGTTCCGGATAACACTACTCTCCCAGTCTCAATAACGTAAGCGCGATCCGCAACAGATAATGCCATATGTGCATTTTGTTCCACAAGTAATATTGTAGTACCTTCTTTATTTATTTCCTTTACAATACTAAAAATCGTTTTTACCATAAGAGGTGCAAGCCCCATAGATGGCTCATCAAGCAATAATAACTTTGGTTTTGCCATAATTGCACGACCCATTGCGAGCATTTGTTGCTCACCGCCAGATAAAGTACCTGACTGTTGCTTTCGACGTTCTAGTAAACGAGGGAATAGCTCAAAAACTCGTTGTAAGTCCTTTGCTATACCACCTTTATCTTTACGTAAATAGGCACCTAACTCCAAATTTTCTTCAACTGTCATATTTGCAAATACACGACGCCCCTCAGGCACATGTGAAATACCCGCTTTAACAATAGATTGTGCTTGCTTCCCTGCAATAGAGGAACCTAAATACTCAATTGTTCCCTGCTTAGGTTTTAACAAACCAGATAATGTTTTTAATAGCGTACTTTTACCTGCGCCATTGGCACCAATTAATGTTACTATCTCACCTTCATTTACCTCTAAGGAGACGCCTTTTAATGCTTGAATATTACCGTAAAATACATTGATGTCATTCACTTTAAGCATATTATTCTGTAACCTCCTCACCAAGGTAAGCTTCTATAACCTTTGGATTGTTGCGAATTTCTTCAGGGGTACCATCCGCTATTAATTGACCGTGATCCAATACATAGATTCTTTCACAAATACCCATTACCAATCCCATATCATGCTCAATTAGTAAGATAGTCAAATCGAATTTCTTTCGGATTAATGCTATTAATTCCATCAAGTCCTTCGTTTCTTGTGGATTCATACCTGCTGCAGGTTCATCAAGAAGCAGTAGTTTTGGACCTGCCGCTAGTGCACGTGCAATTTCAAGTCGACGTTGCATTCCATACGGTAAGTTTTTTGCTAATTCGTCTTTGTATTTATCTAGACCAAATATTTTCAAGAATTCAATCGATACCTCTTCCATTTTGGCTTCTCCAGAAAAGAAGCTTGGTAAACGAAATACTGAACTGAATATGGAGTGCTTCGCTAACGAATGATTTGCTACTTTAACATTATCTAATACAGATAATTCTTTAAAGAGACGAATATTTTGGAATGTACGACTGACACCACTTTTTGTTACTTGGTGTGGAGACATATTATTTGTCCGTTTGCCATCAAATAAAATTTCACCTTCAGTAGGTTTATACACACCTGTTAGCATATTGAAGCTCGTCGTTTTACCTGCACCATTTGGACCAATTAAACCAATTAATTCGCCTTGAAATAGCTCTAGATTCAATCCTTGCACTGCCTTTAATCCACCAAATTGAATACCGACATTTTCTACTTTCAGAAGAAGGTTATTGGTCATCTAGATTACCTCCTTTAGAACGCTTACCCAATTTAAAATAGTCTGTAATTTCTTTTGTCCCCATCAAACCTGATGGACGATAAAGCATTACGATAATTAATACTAAACTATAAATAATCATACGTGTTTCCGGGAACTCTGTTAGATACATTGAGACAACTGTCAAAAGTATCGCTGCAATAATTGCACCTGACAAACTCCCTAATCCACCTAATACAACATAAATTAAAATATCAAAAGATTTTAAAAAGCCGAATTGAGAAGGTTGAATGATATAGAAGTTATGTGAGAACAAACCACCTGCAAGACCCGCAAAGAATGAACCTAACGCAAAGGCAACAACTTTATAATAGGTTGTGTTAATCCCCATAGCATCTGCTGCAATCTCGTCTTCACGTACAGCTATGCAAGCACGGCCATGCCTAGACTTTGTAAAGTTTGCAATAATGATGACTGTAATGAAAACACCAAAGAATGCATAAGTCCAAGTAGTCATTTGTGTAATCTGCATACCTGCTGCGCCACCAACATAATCCGTATTCAGGAAAATAATTCGAATGATTTCAGCAAAACCCAGCGTAGCAATTGCTAAATAATCACCTTTCAATCGTAAAGATGGAATACCAACAACTAATCCTGCAAGTGCCGCTACAACTGCCCCAATAAATAATGCAACTGGGAATGGTAGGTCAAAATGCATTGTACAAATTGCCGAAATGTAAGCACCTACTGCTAAAAATCCCGCATGACCAATCGAGAATTGTCCCGTAATCCCTATGACTAGATGCAAACTTACAGCCAAAATGATATTAATGGCAATCGTGATCAATAAATTCGAGTAATACATATCCAATTGGTTACTTGTAATCATGAATTGAACAATAGCGTAAACAATAAGAGCAATGATTGCATATAGCCAAAATACTTTAGACTTTTTCATAAGTACCACTCACCTACACTTTCTCACGGGTGTTTTTACCAAAGATACCCGACGGTCTAAAGATTAAAATTAAGATTAAAATGACAAATGCCGCAGCATCTCGCCATAAAGAGAAACCTAGAGCACTAACAATTGACTCTACAACGCCTAGTACCATACCACCAGCCATTGCACCCGGGATAATACCAATTCCCCCAAGCACTGCTGCTACGAAAGCTTTAACCCCTGGAATAACCCCCATTAATGGGTCAATCTTTGTATAATATACACCGAAAATTACTCCTGCTGCTCCAGCTAAAGCTGATCCAATAGCAAAGGTCGCAGAGATTGTATTATCTACATTGATACCCATTAAGCGAGCCGCCTCTACATCATGTGATACTGCACGCATCGCCTTACCAATTTTCGTTTTATGTACAATAAACTGTAGAATAATCATTAAACTTAATGAGACTGACAAAATCATAATTGACTGAGCACTAATCTGTGCTCCCAAAAAATTGAATGTACTTTTTGATAAGACATCTGGATACGCCTCTGGTTGAGCTCCGCGGAAATAAATTACACTGTATTCGATCAATAATGACACACCGATTGCTGTGATTAACGCAGCTATTCTCGTAGCATTCCGAAGCCTTTTATACGCAATGCGCTCAATAAGTACCCCAAAAATCGCACAGACTACCATCGCTAAAAGCAATGCTGGGAAGAAACCTAAGCCCCATCCTGATATTGCATAAAACCCGATAAATGCACCGATCATAAATACATCACCGTGTGCAAAGTTAATTAGCTTGATAATACCGTAAACCATCGTATAACCTAATGCGATAAGTGCATAAATACTACCGAGTGAAATACCGTTTACTAGTTGTTGCACCCATTCCATAAAATCTCACTCCTTTTAAACCCGCATCGGGTAAGTTAAAACGCGAAAAGGGAGGTCAGTGCCTCCCCTTTCTGTTAGAAAATCATTAAGGATTAACTTTAGAGTTGAACACTTGTTTACCGTCTTTAAATTCAAGAACTGTTGCTGTTTTCACTGGATGGTGATTTTCATCAACTGAGAATGTACCTGTTACTAATGGCAGATCTTTTGTAGCTGCTAAAGCTTTTTGAACTGCTTCGCCATCTGTCGATCCCGCACGTTCTATAGCATCTTTTAACCAATACACAGTGTCATAACCAAGAGCGTTAAACGCATCTGGTGCTTTATCTTTATTTGCTGCTTTAAATGATGATACGAATTTTTGGATCTTTTCATCTGGATCTTCAGAAGAATAATGGTTAGTAAAGAATGTATTATTTAATGCATCTTTACCAGCTAACTCAACCATTTTTGGTGAATCCCAACCATCGCCACCCATAAGAGGCACATCAATACCTGCTTCACGAGCTTGTTTTACAATCAAACCAACTTCTTCATAGTAACCAGGAATATAAATGAATTCTGGTTTTTTAGATTTTAAACGAGTCAATATAGATTTGAAATCTGTATCTTTTGCGATATATGCTTCTTCAGCTACTACTTTACCGCCATTAGCTTCAACTGTTTCTTTAAATGATTTAGCTAAGCCTTTTGCATAGTCACTAGAACTATCAGCATAAATTGCTACGTTCTTAAGCTTTAAAGTGTTTGTTGCAAAATTTGCTGCAATTTTCCCTTGGAATGGGTCAATGAAGCACGTACGGAATGCATAATCATTAACAGATCCATCTTCGTTTACTGTTACAGTTGTAGATGTAGCAGATGGCCCAATAATTGGCATTTTATTCTTATTTGCAATTTGCACTGCAGCTACTGTATTACCTGATGTTGCGGAACCAATTTGTGCCACTACCTTTTCTTGAGTTGCTAATTTAATTGCTGCTGATGTTGCTTCAGCTGCATCTGATTTGTTATCAATTTTTACGGTTTTAATTTGTTTACCATCAATACCGCCTGCTTTGTTGATCTCATCAATTGCTAATTCAGCCCCTGCTGCAACACCTGAACCGTAAGATGCTACGCCACCTGATAGCTCTAAGTTCATACCGATTTTAATAACGTCACTGTCTTTACCACCGCTACTACTACCGCCACTAGCTGCATCATCTTTTGCACCACAACCTGCTAAAGCACCTATGATTAATGAAGAAGCTAGGAATACTGAAGTAAATCTTTTTAGTTTGTTTTTTGATATCATATGAATCCCCCTTTAAGTATAATACTATATTTTTAGATATTTCTGATAATTATAAACAATTAGATTACTATACGCAATACAGTAAAATAACTTTTAATCTATCATCAGTTTTTTACACATTTAGAAGTACATTCAATATATTAAAACATTCTCTCGATTACGTCTAGATTATTTTTTCAGTTTATTTTAAATATTCTTATATATTATGTTGGTATCATTGATTTATACTATTTATATACTATTATCCTTTTTAAATAGTATATTTATGTCATTTCAAACTAATAAAGAAACCTCGAGAAATATAAAATCCCTCGAGGTTTCTTTATTAAAATTAGCTATTTTCTTTTTTTGATAATTTTCCTGGCCAAAATGCGAAGCGTCCAGAAACAGTTGTTAATGCTGGTACTAATAATGGACGAACGATAAATGTATCTAACAAAATACCGATTGCAGTCACAACTCCAAATTGTACAAGCACCTGAATTGGCAATGTTGCTAATACAGCAAAGGTTCCTGCTAAAATTAGTCCTGCCGAGGTAATGACACTACTCGTATGCACAACACCGTCGGCCACTGCATCGTTATGGCTATGAGTTCGTCGTTTCTTCCATATCTCTGATACCATGAAAATATTATAATCTTCACCTAATGCAACTAAGAATACGAACGAATACAGTGGAATGGATCCTTGAATTGCTTCTGCTCCAAAACCATAATGCAACACCAGCCACCCTGCACCTAACGCACCCAAAAATGAAAGAACAACAGTACCTAATAGATAAACAGTTGCTG
This sequence comes from Viridibacillus sp. KH_047, assembly GCF_057838945.1. NCBI lineage: Bacteria > Bacillati > Bacillota > Bacilli > Caryophanales > Caryophanaceae > Viridibacillus > Viridibacillus sp. KH_047. The sequence continues at coordinate 4,159,197 of NZ_CM174479.1, forward strand.
TAATTGAGCGCAAATACACTAATAATAGTAACGCTATGATAGCAATCATTGTTGGCATAATAACTGATTCGTCTCGGGCAATTGTTGTTTTTGTATCATATTGAGTGGCAGTTTCCCCACCAATCCAAAAACTATTTGTGGCATTCTCTATATCAGCTTCTTTTAATAACGAATTAACTTTCTTCTTTAAATCAGGAACATGCTCTAATGATTCGGCAGAATAAGGATTATCAGATAGCGTTAATTCATACAACTGAATATCTTTATTATTACTACCTTGACGTACTTCATTTACGCCGTCTATATAATCTAATTCAGCAAGATTTTTTTGTAAATTTATATCCTTACCTTTTGTATCAACAATTACCTTCACAGGAGCGAGGTCTCCAGGAGAAAAATTGTCTGAAATAAGCTTAAATCCTTCTCGTGATTCCATCTCTTCTGGGAATGAAGAAAGAATATCGAAAGTAAACTGTATTCTTGGCACGAAAGCCGCTAAGCCTCCAAGTAAAATTACAGTTGCCGTAATAACAAGCCAAGGCTTATGCGTTACTAAATGCCCCACTTTACGGCTAAATTTATGCTGTGGCTTCGGTTCTTTATAAGCTTTATTTTTTTTCTTAGCTTTAGCTTTTTCCATATCTACGGTACGTGGTACAAACGGATAAAATACTACACGTCCAAATAAAACTAGCATTGCTGGTAATAACGTTAGTGCTGCAATTCCCATAACTAATATTGCAAAACTAAATGGTACTGCGAATCTTTGGAAAGAACCATAATGTGCGAGTCCAAGCGTGCCTAGACCAATAACAACGGTCAAAGCACTCATTGCAATAGCGCCGCCTGAATCTCTAATAGCAAGTTTCATCGCTTTGTACTTATCTTCTACATCTAGTAATATTTCACGATATTTTGATATTAAAAATAAACAATAATCTGTTCCTGCTCCAAAGAGTAGAACGGTCATAATTGATACTGCCTGGGCATCTTTACTAATCCATCCTTGCTCTGCAAAGAAACCTAATGAAGGACTAATAATCCCGTAAGCAAATCCAACGATAATAAGTGGAATTATTGCTAGTAGAGGTGATCTGTATAACAAAATAAGTAGGACTAAAACAAGTAATACTGTTGCAATCATTAGTTTAATATCTGCTGAAGAGAACAAACTAACTGCATCAATTTGAATTCCAACTGGTCCTGATAGACGTAGTTGCAACTCATCGCTACCTAATTTTGCAGTGAATGGATCTTTCCCTAATTCTTCTTTTACAAGTTTTTTAAATTCATCTGTGCTTTTTTCAAGATCATCTGTAATAGCAGCTTTATCAAAGAAAATAGGCGTTACAATTGTTGTACCATTTTCAGATGCACTTGCAGCTAAAGCTTGAGGTGGTAACTTACCCAATGGAGGTAATACTGTTTGTTGCTCTAATGGGTTATCAGCTAATTTCTTATATACATTTTGAATAGTTGAATAATCCTCTTTCGATAATTTCCCATCTCTATGCCATACAACTAATAATGGATTACCCGAGTCATCAGAAAACTCCTGATCGATTAACTTAGCAGCTTGTTGAGACATTGCATCAGCTGGAACATTTTCAGCTGAATCATTATCAATACTGTTTACTTGGGGCCACATGAATGATAAAACCGTTACGAGCAATACCCACGTTATAAGTGCAATCCAACGTGACTTCTTCCCTCCAACTAATTCACCCCAAGCTTCTAATGGATGTTTTTTCATGATTTACCACCTTCCTAATACATTTGTTTTTATTATATATACTGGTTAGTTAATTTTTCAAGAGGTTTCACCTAATATGTTATAATATATGTAAAATAACCAAGTAGGAGGAGTTCAAGTGAGGCAGAAATCACGTAGCCTTGGGAGACCTCGTCAAAATGAAACGACAAAACCAACAAAAACAATTATTTTAGATACAGCAACAAAACTATTTATACAAAATGGCTATAAAATCGTATCAATGGATGATGTTGCTAAAGCATGTAATATTACGAAAGCGTCTGTTTACTATTACTACCCTACGAAAGCGGATTTGTTTACAGATGCCATGGTGCATATGATGCAACGAATCGCTTTGCGTATTTCGCAAATCTTAACAACAGATGCTCCCTTAAAAACTAGATTATATCAGCTTGTTAAAATTCAACTATCCGCAACAATTGATGTAGATATGGGAAGCTTTATGCGCGATGCCAAAATGCATTTATCCGAACTACAACTGCAAATGATGAAGGAATCTGAAGAGCAAATGTACGAAGCAGTGGAGAAAGTATTAATAGAAGCTATGAACAAGGGAGAAATTCCAAAGTTCGACTCTAAATTCGCCACACACTCCTTCATGTCTTTATTAAATGTAGGAAATTATCGAGATGCACAATCGCAGTCCATATTCCCTTCTATTGATGAGGCGGCAACGCAAATTGTTGATTTTTATCTTAGAGGTTTAGGTGTTCAATAAAGACACCTAAATCTTTTTATTTTTGAACAATATAAAATAAAGACTAGCTAATACTATACCAAATAAAAGGTGACCAACTATCCACACAACTAAAGCCTCAACTGAGGTAAGGGCAGGCGTTTTATTTGAAAGTACTGTCGTTGGAAAATACACTATAGCGATTAATACCGATACTAAAACCACTACAATTAATTGATGTCTCTTTATATATTTTTTAAAGTAAATTATGTATGTCATAACAGCCGATAACCCAACTGCAATAAGTAGATGCAATAGAAATTCCACAGTTTCTGGATAATGATACTTTCCCAAGATGGGAATAAAATCAATATTCAACAACAATGTGTACACTCTTATATTGAAAGTGACTTCAACATATTTAAAGAGGAAGCCTAGGAAAAGACCTGCGATAGTACCTGCAATAATATTCTTTATAACGAAATCCTTTTTTCTCACCACACTCACCCTTCCCTAATTGTTACTGGACTACAAATGGGGGTATTACTATGAAAAAAATAATCGTTTGGTTCAGAAAAGATTTAAGAATCCACAATCATGTCACACCTGCATTACAAGCTTATAATCTCATAAAAAAAGCTTAGTCCCATAGGAACTAAGCTTTTTATTATAACTCTTCTTTTGCTACATTTTTCAACAATTTCTTTTGGATGGCCAAATATTGATCGACCTCTTCCTCACTTAATACGCTGAAAAGTTCCATTGCTAAATCATGTCCCTTTGACTGGGCATCAATTAACACTTTACTTCCCATTTCTGTAATAGCTAATAAAACATGACGACGGTCATTAGCATTATATTGACGTTCTGCAAAGCCATTTTTCACTAGCTTAGTTGCAATATTCGTCATAGCACCTGGCGTATAACCGAGCTTATCTGCTAAAACAGTCTGTTTTTGTGCCCCGTTCATTTTTAACTCACTCAGAGCTAATATAGGTGATATACCTATATTATGTGGAAACATTTGTGAAAATCGAATGATGTTAGCATTGTTAACTAATTCAACTGCATGTATAAGTTTAAAAATATTCGTGTCTCTCAATTTGTCCTCCCCTGATTGCAGAAAAACTTATCTAAGCATTATTGATCCACCATCAGCCATAATTGTTTGACCAGTAATATATTGAGAATCCTCAGAAGCTAAGAATACTGCTACGCGACCGATATCATTTTCAACATCACCAAAACGTCCCAAAGGAATTTTGTTTTTAACTGCTTCATAATATTCTGGTTGTGCTTTTGCCCAAGCTTCTACACCTTGAGAATTTGCAAGCGGTCCAATTATGTTAACGTTGATACCAAAGCGTCCCCATTCGTTAGCAGCTACACGTGTAATACCACGAATTGCTTCTTTTGCTGCAGCATATACACCTTGCGTTTCATGTCCAGCTAAACCAGCACCTGAAGCAAAGTTAATAATATTACCTTTTGTCTCCTTCAAGTATGGAAGTGCAGCTTGCATTAAATAGAATGTTGCGTAGAAACCAGTACCAAATGATAGATCAAGATCTGCTTGAGTTGTTTCCTCAATAGATACTTGTTTTGATGCATGAGCATTGTTTACTAAGACATCAATTTTACCATATTTTTCAGCTACTGTCTTCACGATATTGCCTAAATTATCACGATCCATAAGGTTAGCTTGGATAAATGATGATTTTGGAGAAATTGCTTGTAATTCTTTAGCCATTGCTTCTCCAGCTTCTTCGTTTAAGTCAACGATTGCAACGATTGCGCCTTCTTTAACCATTGCCTTTGCCATACCGCCACCGATACCGCCAGCTCCGCCAGTAATAATTACTACTTTTTCATCTAATTTTCCCATTAATCACAACTCCTTTTATTCATGAGTATAGTTTAACACTAAAATATTTATTAGTGAAATGAAAGTTCTTCTTTTAAAAGCCTATTGATTCATAAAAGTTATTCTACATAGTTTTATAGCAACTTTTCGTGGATATAAATTATATATATTTAAATACTAATATTCGCTCATTTATATTACGAATGGAAACTTCTTCGAGAAATATCTCATTCTCTAATTCAAAATTAGTCTCATATTGTAAAAATTGTACATACTCTATTGATGGATAATATAAAATAAGGCTAATTTGGCGAGGTTCCAATTCTACTGAGCGTAATATATTGTTTACTACTTTACGGAATATTTGAACTGAGAATGGATTAAAAAAGAAAAACACATTATCCTTTTTCTGAACTAAATAATCTTGTGCTAACACACATTGAAAATCAATAGCATTATTTTTCACACTGTGTTTCCTCATATATTGAACTTTATTCGTTAAAGCATTTTCATAGAAAGTTGAATTCATTTCAACCCCAACAACATTTGTATGAAAGCGGTGATGCACATAAAAAGGGACACGTCCTTTACCACATCCGATATCCACCACACAATCCGTACTTTCAAGACTATATTTATCAAAAAGCTGGTTTAGTGCGGCGTATGGCGTAGGCTCATAACGGTGGTAATGCGTCAATGTTGGATAGCCATACTGATTGCCTGTAGTCTCAATATGTAAAAGCTGATCAAATTGTAGTTCATTCATATTTTAAGCACCTACTCTTTAATATTAAATATTTTAAAATTAAAACTTTTGATTATCTAATAATTTTCACTTATAATGGTCTCACAATTTAATAATAATTTAACGGCAGGGAATATGTGAATAAAACGACTTGTTTAGCAAAATGAGCTCCCATCATTACTAGTAGTGGTCTTGTAATTGATAAGACACTCGTTTTATGCTAAAGAAACCGTTCGATCAATGAGGAATCGTACATTACAAACGAACTTGAATAGTGGAATTTAACTTCCTAAGGCAACGTCTTCGTGATTCACATCGTGCAGATTTGAATCTGAAACCTTTCTAAATTTGTTCGAGAAGTTAAAAATGAACTCTAGGGTCTAGCAACGGAGGCTAAATTCTTTTAATCATTTACTAACTCACTCTTCTCAATCCGTTTTTATTAAAGGCTTAAATGAGCAGTGAACTTTGGATTTTGAAATCTGAAGGATAAGCTCCACTCATTTAAATGTTACAACGACAAAATACCTTTCTTTTAAGCTAGCTGCTCGACACAGTTAGCTTCTTTTTTTATTCTTTGAGTTATATTTGGTTAACTTCAGTTAATTGCATCTGAAACAATACTAGATGTCTTAAACAACTACCTCGAATTTAAATAGACATTGGAGCATAAAAAACTCCACTAACATCACTGTTAGTGGAGTTCTTATTTTTTATTAAAGGTATGTCCTACATATACGAAGTGAATGAAAATAATTCTTCCACCAAGCTATTTATCGTACTGAATCTTCTGGTGTGTCAAAGTAGGCTGCCGCTTTATCATAATCGAAGCGACCTTCCCATTTAGACATAACGATTGTAGCTAGAGAGTTACCAACTACATTTACAACTGTACGAGCCATATCAAGAATACGGTCGATACCAGCAATAAATGCTAAACCTTCTGGTGGTATACCTACAGTACCAAGAGTCGCTAATAATACAACAAAAGATACACCTGGTACGCCTGCAATACCTTTAGAAGTAACCATTAATACAAGTACTAATGTAATTTGATCCATAATAGTTAAATTAACATTATACATTTGAGCAATGAAAATTGCCGCAATCGCTTGGTATAGCGTAGAACCATCTAAGTTAAATGAATATCCCGTAGGTATTACAAAAGATACGACATCCTTCGGGCTACCGAATTTTTCCATTTTTTGCATCACTTTTGGTAATACGGTTTCAGAGCTTGAAGTAGAGTATGCTAAAATCAGCTCATCTTTTAATACTCTAAGCAAACGGAAAATATTGATACCAACAAGCTTAGCAATTGAACCTAATATCACGATAATAAAGAATATCATGGATGCATAAACTAAAATCGCCAATTTACCTAAAGGTATTAAGGACTCTAAACCGAATTTTGAAACGGTTATCCCGATTAATGCGAATACACCAAAAGGAGCAAATTTCATAACTGTGTTTGTTACCCAGAACATAGCGTCTGCTGTTCCTTGGAAGAAAGCAAGAACTGGTTTCCCTCTCTCACCAATAGAAGCTACACCAAGCCCAAATAATACAGAGAAGAAGATTATAGCTAACATATTCGTATTAGCCATAGCATCAATGATATTCGTTGGAACAATATTAATAATTGTATCAGCGAAACCATGACTTTGTACTTCTTCAGTTGTATGAAGATATTGAGAAATATCACCTTTAGTGATAGCACTCATATCCACACCAACACCAGGTTGGAATATATTTGCAACCAATAAACCAACAACAATTGCAATTGTTGTTACAACTTCAAAGTAAATAAGCGTTTTTACACCTAATTTACCAAGTTGTTTCATGTCACCTGTTCCAGCAACACCTAAAATTAATGTAGATACAATAATCGGTACAACGATCATTTTGATCATATTCAAGAATATCGTACCAATTGGTTGTAAATAAGTTTCAACCTTTGGATTACCGTAGAAGATTGCACCTACTGTAACACCTAAAACAAGTCCGATCAATATTTGAACAGCTAAACTTATCTTAAATTTTTTCTTCATCAATAAGTCACCCCTTTGTTCTGTTTTACTTTTTACAGAAAAAGCCTTATTCACATTTTATTAACGACTTATCAAATCCGACAGAATCCGACATTTATTTAATTAAAAAATTTTGAAATAAGAAATTTTATTGTTTTTCCGCTAACTATTTTACCTATTTAGGTGGATGATGATACTTCTCTAAAGACTCTACATATAACACTTGTAAGAACTTCTTCACATTCACTTTTATCTTCCTAGTCATCTTAGAATCCTCTTGAATCGAACGCATACATGTTCGAATTTCTGAGAACTCAAAGTAGCGCGGAGCATAATATTCAAACTCAGGATTTGTATAATCGACAACACCCAAAGTTGCTAAATTATTCATTGCGGCCAATATCGTTCTACGTATTCGTTGCTCAATGGCCTTACTTTCTTTCATTATCTCAACACCGTTAGTCTTTGTTTCAGATGCAAGTTCCTCATACAAATCCTTTAAAGCTGGCAATTGCATGGAAGATTCACTACGATTAATCAGCAATTCCATGATGCTTAGAATGTCGTCACTTCCTACTTCTCCCACAATGCCCATATCATTTAAAATGGATAAAACTACATCTCTTATAGTTCGATGTGTTTCTTCTTTCGTGGTCTCTTCAAAGTTTACTAATGACTCACGAATCGTGAGCAGCGATCGTTTTAGTAAAAAGCGCTCTGCTGTTTTTTTTAGGACACTTTGCACTTCCACGCGATTGATGGGTTTATGGATAAAGAACTCCACGTCTTTTTCGTATGCTTGCCCCACCATTTCCTTATTCACGACTTGTGAAATCATCACAAAATGACCTTTAAATCCTTGTTTTCTCAATTGTTCTATTGTTTCAATACCATCTAAAATCGGCATTAATAAATCGATTAATACAAGATCAGGATGACTTGACAAAATAAGTGGCAATGCACTTTCTCCACTATCAGCCTCCCCAATTACTACCCCCAAATCACCTTCAATAATTATTTGCTTCAGCATTCGGCGGCTAGCTGCATCATCGTCTACTATAAAATAACGCAGGATTATTCAACTCTCTTTCGAATATTCTTCGTTGGTATTTCGATCCAAAAAATTAAGCCACTCTCAAAATTTCTAACAGAAATATCCCCTTCAAGCATTTGTACAATTTCGCGCACGTGAGATAAACCAATCCCAGTTGCTGCAACACCTTGCTTATTGTATTTAGTGGTAAATCCTGGTTCGAAAATAAAACCTAAATCCTCTTTAAATATACCCTTGCCAGAATCACTTACTTTAAAGCATGTCTTCTTTTCTATATCAAATACCTCAATTGAAATCTCACCAACATCATCTATTGCCTCAACCGCATTTGCTACAAGATTATTGAGCATAGCTAATAACGGAATTTGTTGATTCGTTTCAAAATCAGTGGATACTTTCACATGAAAAACAATTTGTTTACCTAATAACTCACTATATTTCGTATTGGCTGTTGTAACGAAATCAAGTAAATTCGATAAAAAATATACATCATTTGTTTTTTGAAGCGTGATGTTCGATAAACCCGAGAATATACGCTGAGCATCTTTCTTTACTTCATGAATTTCCTGGGCAATATGCAAAGCCTTCACACTTAGCTCTCTTTGCTCAATGTCCTTTAATTTACGATATAGATCATAGCTAGAAGCTGTAATTTTCTCTATATGATTCATTGATTTTTGCAAATATAACGTCTCTACATATAAACCTGAGTCAACCGTTAGCTTTTCCTCTAAGCGTTTATGCTGCTCGGAAATAACGACCGAACTATATAAACCTACGACAAAAAAGCTTCTTAATAAAGCAACTGCACTTAATAGTCCTAGATCATATAAATCAATACTCGTTTCTGCTATTAAGAAAGAGCGAATAATATGCTCCGCACTATTCCCTATAATTTCAAGTAGTGTGGCATATATACCTAAGCGCAATGGTTTATCTTGATACTTTTCAACACCAAATATTCGAAAACCACTAGAAAAAATAAAATAATAAATAAAGGCTGGAGCATTTTGCTTTAAGCTTTCAGCAAAATCAAATAAATTAAATGCTACATCATTCATAATTCGGAATAAAACTACAGTTAACCCCGTAACAATCCCAGCCCTTATAATCGCATAAGGCGGTCGAATTAATATAAGTAAAAGGAACATAATGCTTCCAAGACCAAATCGAAAATTCTCTCCATTGAAAGGTGCCACTTTTATCTCACTGCTAATAGCTGTCAAAATAGCGATGAGAATTATCCATATCAGCTCGGACTTCTTCCATTTAGTACTTAAATTGTTCATTAGAACTCTCCTAAGATAAATTACCAATAAAATGAATTTGCTTAAAAATCTTTATTTTATGAAAACGTAATCACTAGGCCATTTTACCATTGTTCTATTTACAAGGAAAAACATTTACTTAATGCTCTTCTTATATTAAGAAAATAATCTTTGAGTTAAACAGAAAATGCGGTCAATCTAAGGGATATGAGGACTTAAGTTGTTTGTTACTAAACTGGTTAAATTCTTAATATTTTTCTCCACAGATATTAAATCCAAACTCCAAGGGGATGAGTAGAAAAAGTTAAGTACTAAATCTCAATTTAGAGAAAGATGGCTGCTTATGCAGTTAGATTGGTCACTTATGGTTAAGGAAATACCTTCATATAAAAAGCATTGTTTCTTCATATTAATTTAAACTTTTGATTAGCTTCCTTTTATAAAAAATAAAAACCCGATTAAGCAGTCAGCAGATGCACTGGCTTTATCGGGTTTCATTTTTTCTACTCTATATAATTGGTTGGCTAGTAGTAATGATATCAACATACTTTAACATTCCATCATTTTTGCAATTAACTTCCGATTACGTTTTTTAAACAACTCGTTATGTGAAGAAACCATTCCAACACCATTTGCTTCAGGTTCGATATACTTCTTCGCCTTATTCACCGCATTTGCTGCATCTTGGAATGCGCCAGCAATTAAATTCACTTTACCTTCATATTTCACAATATCACCTGCAGCATATAGACCTGATACTGATGACTCTCCAGAAGAGTTGCTTTCAATATAAAAGTTATCCGCGATATCAATTTCAACTTCGCTATTTTGAAGTAAAGACGCATCTTGTTCAAAACCATGATTAATAATAACTTCATCTACTTCTAAATACTCTACTTCATCACTTTGATGATTTGTTAATTCTACTTTTTTAATTATTTCTCGATTATCATTAGCAATAAATTTTGTAATAGATGTGTTAAAGAAGGATGTAACTGTGCTTTCTAATAAATGATTCACTTGTGATTCATGTCCATTTAGTTGATCTTTTCGATATGTTAAATACACCTTTTTTGCTATTGGCTCTAATTCATTTGCCCAGTCAATCGCTGAATTACCACCGCCAGAAATGATGACTGTTTTATCTTTGAAGCGTTGAATGGATTTTACTGTGTAATTCAAGTTTGATACTTCAAATTTCTCCGCACCTTCAAGTTGAATTTTCGTTGGGTTCAAAATACCACTTCCAACTGCAACTATTATGGTTTTGGAGTAATGCTTGTTTCCTGAAGCTGTTGTTAATTCAAAAAGATTCCCATCATTTTTTTCAATGGATTCTACTTTTTCATTTAATACGACAGTTGGATTAAACGTTAATCCTTGTTCAACTAATTGCTCAATCAATTGCTCTCCAGGAAGCGGCTTATGCCCACCTACATCCCATATCATTTTTTCTGGATAAACATGTAGTTTCCCACCTAAACAAGGTTGATATTCAATGATCTTCGTTTTCATTTCACGTAATCCACTATAAAAAGTTGAATATAATCCTGCTGGTCCTCCACCAATGACCGTCACATCGTATAACTCTTCTAGCTCCATATATTAACACTCCTAATTAGTATTAAATAATTTATTTATTTATTTATTTATTTATTTATGTATCTATCTATTGTGAGCATTTCAAAAAATTAATTGACTTTAAGTATCATTGACCTTATATTAAGCACGTGCAATGACATTGAAAGTCATTCTCAATTATAAACTATTAATTTTATTTTGCAAACGGAGGTTAGTCATATCATGGTTCGCCTATATACAGATGACTTAAGCATTGGTTATGGTGACCGTTTAATTCAAAGAATTGAGATGGGGAAATGATTGGGCATTTGTTTGGGCAATTTTGCCTTGGCTTTCACTTGAGAAAGAAAGAATTGTCTTACTGTTAACTGCTGTAGCTTTAACTGCTTCTGCGGTTTCAGTGACCGGCGGTATTGTCTTCATTGGTCTTTTGTCCCCTCATATTGCAAAAGCTTTAGTAGGACCAAGAAATCAATTATTTATACCCCTAGCTATTTTAACAGGTGGTTGGCTATTACTACTTGCCGATACTATAGGTCGTAATATTATAGGCTTCAGTAGCATTCCAGCAGGTATAATCGTATCTCTAATTGGGGCACCGTACTTCATTTACCTGTTATTTAAAAAATAGACTTAAACCTCTCATTTAAGAGCACTTAAAACTGTAGACAAACTCGAAGAATTTCGAATTTGCCTACAGTCTTTTTCTTTTATAATAAATATGGATGAATACTACCTTTGATTTCCCCTACGTGCGGACGCTTTCTGCGGGCTGTGCCCTCCGCTCCAATCAACTAAATACATAAATATTACAGTCTACATATGACTCACCACTACCAATTTCCCAACTGAAAGCAGTAATGGCAGGGCATTAAAGCAAAATGAGTATTAGGATCAACGCGAAAATAATTTGGAATAGACCAATACCACCTGCATATGCAGATAATTTCCATCCATGCTGTGTTAAATCTTTTATATTAACGCTCATACCAATGCCTGCAAGCGCCGTTATTTCCAAATAGTTACCAAAAACTTTGGTCGGATGTGTAATTGATGCTGGAAATAAAACAATACTATTGATTACACACAATAATAAAAACCCTGCTACATACCAAGGAACAATTGAACGTATGTTGAATTTTCTTTTAGTGGCCTCTTGAGCTTCTTGATTTGCCATCTTTATGCGTTTTAGAACAAACACGACTAATGCTAAGAAAATGATTCTGCTGATCTTAAAAATTTCTGCCTGATCTTTCACTGCTTCGCCAACTATGCTCCCACTGGCAACTACTTGCCCTACGGATTGTAACGTCCCACCAATCAGAGCTGAAGATGGCAGTACATTATTATGAAAAACTGTACTTGTGATTACAGGTAAAAGAATCATCATTACTGTACCTAGTAAATTAACAATTGTTATAGATACAGCCATATCTGATGTTTTTGCATTAATTGCTGGTGCTGTTGAAGCAATTGCTGAAGACCCACAAACGGCATTACCACTCGACATCAATAAACGAAAGTCCTCACCAAAACTTAATTTTTTTCCCAACCAAATGACAAAGGCAATTGTCCCAGCCATTTGAATAAGAATAAAAGAGATACCTGTTAGCCCAATATTAAATAAAGAATTAAATGTCAACGTTGCTCCCAATAAAATAATTGAATAGTATAGTAGGTTACTTTCTGAAAACTTTATTCCTGGTCTTAACCTCGAGTTAGACCCAAACTTTAAATTACCGACCAAAATACCAATTAAAATAGCAAATAACCCACTGCCTAAACTCGGAAAGAAACGACCAAATACCATTCCAATAAAAGCGATAATAATACAAATAATCAATCCAGGTAGAACATTTATTATTTTCCTCATTTTTTAACCTCATTTATTTTGTTTGTACGTAAACTTTACCGGAGAACTAATAATCAGTAAAATACAGATAAGTAATTATGACTATTAGTATTTCTAATAAGGAGGAATTTAATGTATTACGATGCTTTAAAGACATTCGTTGCTTTAGCGGATATAAAAAATTTCACGAAAACAGCTGAATACCTCCACATTTCTCAACCTAGCGTTAGTTTACACATAAAAAATTTAGAAACTGAATTTAATACACAGTTGTTTTTACGCTCACCTAAATCGCTGAAAATTACCCCTTCTGGTGAAATTCTCTATGACCGCGCTAAACAAATGTTAGCCATTTATGATCAGACCAAATCGGATATTCTAACACTTCAAAATGAAATTAATGGAAAACTGCTGATTGGCGCAAGCTTTACCATTGGCGAATACGTACTACCTTCATTACTCGTTACTTTACAGCAAAAATACCCTGAACTTGACCTGGAAGTAATAATAGGAAATACCGATGAAGTTGTCGAAGCTGTTCAATTGCTGAAGGTAGATATAGGCTTGATTGAAGGTCAAACAACCAATAAAGAATTAATTGTAGAACCATTTATGGAAGACGAGTTAATGTTAGTCGCATCTCCTTCGCATGTACTTGCCCAAAAAGAAAGCATAACGATTCAAGATTTACATAATCACACATGGCTAACTCGCGAAGAAGGATCAGGTACTCGTAATTACTTACTTCATGTACTAGAATCTAATAGTATTAATATTAAATCGCTCATCTCCATTAGCAGCAATCAAGGATTAAAAGAATTTATGACGCAAGGAATTGATGGTCTTACACTACTATCAAAGAGTGTTATTGAACATGAATTAAAAAGAGGAACACTCGCTGTTATCCAATTAGAAGACCGTATATTTAAACGGAGTTTTTCCTATGTATATTCACCTATTATGGGGAGTAAAAAGAATACCTCCATGTTCATAAAAGAAATCAACAATAAGTGGCATATATAAAAAGCCGGTTCTTACATCAAACGAATGATGTGGAGAACGGCTTTCTTATTCAATACCCCTATTGTTTAAACGTACGTTTTAGAAATGCCTTTGTACGCTCATTTTGTGGATGGTTAAAGATTTGCTCTGGTGAACCTTCTTCCACTATGACCCCTTTATCCATGAAAACAACACGATCTGAAACTTCTCGTGCAAATTCCATTTCATGTGTCACGATTAGCATCGTAAGACCTGTACCTGCTAATTCCTTCATAACCTTTAGAACTTCTCCAACCATTTCTGGGTCAAGTGCAGAAGTTGGTTCATCAAAAAGTAAAACATCTGGTTCCATAGACAGCGCTCTAGCAATAGCAACACGTTGTTTTTGACCACCTGATAATTGGTGTGGCTTTGCATTGACATAACGATCCAAACCTACAACCTTCAAGTACTTCATAGCAACATTCTCAGCATCATTTTTAGAACGTTTTAAAACCTTTGTTTGACCGACAATACAATTTGTTAATACATTAAGGTTATTAAACAAATTGAATGATTGGAATACCATACCAAGTTTTGTTCGATAATTATTAATATTATGGTTGTTATCTAGAATATTTTCACCTTGATAAATAATCTGTCCTCCACTTGGTATTTCTAATAAGTTAATACAACGTAGAAGCGTAGATTTCCCTGATCCTGAAGATCCGATGACACAGACAACTTCCCCTTTGTTTACAGAGAAATCAATGTCTTTAAGAACTTCATTAGTGCCAAAGGATTTGCTTAAATGTTGTATCTCGATTACATTTTTCATAAGTCTATCTCCTTTGCACACAATCATGCTTTTCCACCTTCTACTTGAGCTAAATCATCAAGCATTTGATAGTTTTGTGGACCATCTAATCGTTTTTCAATGTAACGTAAAATACGTGTAATCGTAATCGTCATGATTAAATATAATACACACGCTACGAAGAACGATTCGAAGTAACGGAAGTTGTTTCCTGCAATCGATTTTGTTTGGAAATATAATTCAGTTACACTAATGACATTCAATACAGATGAATCCTTAATATTAATAACAAATTGGTTACCTGTTGCAGGTAAAATGTTGCGCGCAACTTGTGGTAGCACTACATGAATCATGGTTTGCCAATGACTCATACCAATCGCTTGTGCCGCTTCAAATTGACCTTTATCAACAGCTGTTATACCACCACGTACAATTTCAGCCATATACGCGCCGGTGTTAATAGAAATAACTAAAACTGCTGCAAATGTACGATTCATATCTATATCAAATGCTTGAGCAGAACCATAAAAGATTACCATTGCTTGTACAATCATTGGCGTTCCTCGGAAAAATTCCACATAGATTGCTAAAATTACATTAATAAACTTCAGGAATAATCTCTTTATACCTCGCTCTGGCTTTGGTATCGTATTTATTACACCAATTAATAATCCGATAATAGCACCAAAAATTGTACCAAAAACAGCAACTAATAATGTCATCCATGCCCCGCGAAGGAACATTTCCCAGTTTTCAGTCACTATGCTTATAATCCAATCAATACTCATTATGTTCCTCCTTCAAAAGCAATAATACCGACTGTTTTATATGCAGCCGGTATCCGACATACATTATTTTGCAGCTGGTTGATTTTTAATCGCTGAATTCATGATTTCCGTACGTTCTTCTTCGGAGATACCTTTTAAAATTTCATTTATTTTATCTTTTAATTTGCTCCCTTTTTGAATACCAACAGCAACTGCTGTATCTTCTTCCGATGCCTTAAAACTATCTGTAAATTCAACCATTACAAATTTGTCATTTGCAGTAGAAGAACTGATACCTTCTGGACGTTCAGATAAATAACCGTCAATAACACCTGATTCTAAAGCTACACGCATTGAAGGGAAATTATCCATTGCCGTTTGTTTTTTAACACCTTTAATTTGGTCTAATACTGCATATTGCGTTGTATTCAACTGAGCAGTAATTTTCGCACCACTAAAATCTTGAATAGATGTAGCTTTTTCATATTTGCTGCCTTTTTTAACGACCATTACAAATTCAGATTTGTAGTAGTTATCCGAGAAATCAATTGTCTTTTTACGTTTTGCAGTTGGCGACATACCTGCCATAATTGCATCAATTTTGCCAGAAGTTAATGATGGTACTAGACCATCCCACTCTGTTTTTACAATCACTAATTCTTTACCTAATGCATCTGCCACACGTTTGGCAATTTCAACATCATAACCGCCAGCATATTCAGAGTTACCGTCAATTTTCACACCGCCTTTTGAATCGTCTTTTTGTGTCCAGTTAAACGGAGGGTATCCCGCTTCCATCCCCACTTTGAATATTTCCTTTTTTGTTTCCCCTTTAGTAGATTCACCTGATCCTGAATCCGTTTCCTTTCCCCCACAACCTGCTAATAGTAAAATTGATAATAGCATCATGCTTGAAAGAAATAACCATGTTTTTTTCATAATATGTTTCCCCCTTAGTCAATATCCATATTCTCCTTAAAAATACTAAAAAAGGCTAATATACGTATAAAAAATGCGGCCTAAGATGAACTTAGGTCGCTTTGTATATTAGCCCAAACACCCTACTTTACCCTAAAAGAGATAGCACAACTCAATAAACTGGGAGGTTTATTGAGACAGTCCTGCAGCTATTAACTACAGACCCAGCAAGTAATAACGAGTATTTTACAAACTTCGGCGACATCTCCTTCTCCATAGCTTCATAGTTTCTCAAGCTCCACTATAGACTAATAGATATCGCGCCTCTACCTCAACTATTGGAAAGTGAGGTTGTATTCAATTATCATTGTTCACAGTCTACAGTACCAAACTTTCACTGTCAACGAAAATTTAGTTGAATATTCAGAATACTTATCCTTACAACTAATTTTCAGCCTCTAACAATATCTGATTCAGTGTACGTAACTTCACCTGTTGCAGCATTAATCTTATCAATTACACCATTTTCAGAAGGGGTGTTAATAGAGTAATTTAAGCTATAAATTTTCATTTCATCATCTTCATCTATCTCTTCAAAACGTGAAAGTTTCATCTGCAAACTCTGTTTATATATAGCATCCCCTTCTTCCAATGTAATCATTGGTGTAGTATTAATACCTCGAATAGCCTCCATATTTATTGCGCTATACAGACATGAACGAATTATTCCTGTATGCATACCTACCTCAATTAGGACGGAGTATTTGTCTAATTTGTATTCACGGAAAAATGGGATAAAAGTAAACATAGTCGTTGGCTCATCTTCATGTTCGTCTGCATGCTCGTCTGCATCATATTCATCCACATTGAAGAAATCCTCATCTGTATCATCATCAAATTCTTCTGTATCATCATTCGAAACAGATTGTTCTTCTAGCATATATTTATGGTGTATATCACCAGCAATAATCTCTAAAAATTGCATTGCATTGTCTTTCAATTGCTCAAAAGGTAACTCAGTCTTTGCTTCTGTATCCCATTCCACATTAGATTCATAGTTAGCACCCGCATCATCAAAATGTAGCACTTCGATTACAACTTCCGCATCTTCACCTTTTTCATCTAACTCTTCCGCATCATACCAATATAAATTACCCTCTTCTTCACGTAATAAATATTGATCAGTTACACCTAATAACTTTGGCAATGACTTTGTCACTTGAACAGGTGTAATAGCAAATTGTTCAAGCTGTGATTCACTGAACAACTGACTTGCTTTTTGAACTTCCCCATCAACAGTAACACCTATATAATCTCGAATTGGTTGATAAACTAATTCAAATTCCCCTTGCTCTTCATTTTCTTCGATTCCTAATTCCACTAATGTTTCTTTACATAAAATTTCTCTTGCTTCATTTTCTGTTACTTCTACTTTTGGATATGTAAGTTGATAATACTCTTGGAATATAGTAGCCGCTGTAATAGTACCGTATGAATTGATCTCTATAACTGCACCAGAATTAGGTAAAGGGAGTTTTAGTTTTTTATCTATAGCTTCATAAACTACTAAATATTCACCTTCGCCAATCTCAGAGAAATTACTAAATTGTACTACTTCACGGCCGAAATCCTTCACAAAGGACTCTGTAATATGTAAAATTTCATCCATCCCAAGTTCTTCTAGACTTTCTAACTCTACATCGCAATTTTCTACTAATTTATCAAAATCAATATTGATGTTTGTCAGCTCTTTATCGTCCGTTACTTCAATATAACCGTAATTGACATCATTTCGTGCATCCAGTACTTCAATACTATCTTCCATTGTTTCATCTTCATTGATCACAATGGAAGGTTGTCCAATTAAATATTTCTTTAATTTCATTTCTATCTCTATCATACGATGCTCCCTTTCAAGAAATGTATTATTGTTACTATAATATTAACTTCTTAAACAGTGAATTACTATCAAATAGAACATAATATAAAAAAATAAACTACAAATAACGTCATATTTCTAATTTAACAGAAAAAAAAACAAAAAAAAGAAAAAAGACCCGTATTTCGCAAGCCTTTTTTCCTGTCATTATCCAATTAAAACTAAATTAACCCTTAAATATATTCTGTATAAGAGAACTCTCCAATAAGTAGATATTCCTACAAAAATTATATTAAATTTATCTTTTTAGTCTTTTATTACGTTATTGATACTCAAATATATATCAAAAAATGTTCTTAGTATTTTGGGTCATCTAACGCTTGATAGTCTTGTTGATATTTACCGCCATCAGCAACTTCTGCATGATATAAAGCTTTCAAGGCATAGTTTTTTTCAAGATCCAAAGACTTTTTCAATTCTTTAAATTTTGTATGCAATTCTTTGTTTTCATTAATTAATTGTTGCATTTGTGATTTAATGTATTTCAAAGATTTTCATCTCCTTTCAGATGGTTAATCTATTTATTCAGTATACCACTAATCGTAATGCTTTTTAATGTCCATAATTTGCTTAAATTAAAAGCGATAAATATGACATCCGAAGAAAAGAAATAATTATAAGTTGAATTTGGTGAAATTATTTCAAAGTAACTATCAGTGTTGGAACACAGATTATACTACTAAAAAGCTTTTAATAAATATGAATATAAACAGCGATTTACAAACTACTCTCTAAAACTTCAATGTATATTTCATCAAGATTTCCTAATGCTACTCTTAATAAAAATCATCGTTTGAAATTAAAGGATTCTCTCCCTTAAGAATCCCTAACATCAAACACTGTTTTTTAACTTCCCTACAAAATTTTTTTATGAGTATTTCTTGAATTTCTACAGAAAAAAATGAAAACGCTTATTATTTTTTGACATAAGACCAAAAATGATGTAAATTACTAAAAGGCGAACGTTTTATTTACTTAAATAATTATTATTCGGTTTTAGGAGTGTGTTTTATGGAAAATGTATTTGATTACGAAGATATTCAATTGGTTCCAGCAAAATGTATAGTAAATAGTAGATCTGAATGTGACACATCAGTTACTTTAGGTGAACATACATTTAAATTACCGGTAGTACCTGCAAATATGCAAACAATTATTGACGAAAAAGTAGCCATTCAATTAGCTGAAGATGGATATTTCTATATAATGCATCGTTTTGAACCACAAAAACGTGCAGATTTCACTAAAGATATGCAAGCCCGTGGATTAATCGCTTCAATTAGCGTAGGTGTAAAAGAAGAAGAGTATGCATTCATCGAAGAATTAGCAGCAGATAAGATAATTCCTGAATTCATCACAATCGATATTGCACACGGTCATTCAAATGCTGTAATCAATATGATTCAACATATTAAAAAACACTTACCTACTAGCTTTGTAATTGCTGGTAATGTTGGTACACCAGAAGCCGTAAGAGAATTAGAAAATGCCGGCGCTGATGCTACTAAAGTGGGTATTGGACCAGGTAAAGTATGTATTACAAAAATTAAAACTGGTTTTGGTACAGGCGGCTGGCAATTAGCGGCTCTACGCTGGTGTGCAAAAGCTGCTACTAAACCGATTATTGCAGACGGAGGTATCCGTACTAATGGTGATATCGCTAAATCTGTACGCTTCGGTGCTTCAATGGTCATGATCGGTTCATTATTTGCTGGACACGAAGAATCTCCAGGTAAGACTATCGAAAAAGACGGTAAACTTCTTAAAGAATACTTTGGTTCAGCTTCTGAATTCCAAAAAGGTGAGAAGAAAAACGTAGAAGGTAAAAAACTGTATGTTGAACATAAGGGGTCTCTAAAAGATACCCTTACTGAAATGCAACAAGACCTTCAATCATCTATCTCTTATGCTGGCGGCAAAAAACTTGACGCTATCCGTACAGTAGATTATGTTGTCGTTAAAAACTCTATCTTTAATGGTGATAAAACGTACTAAGAACTTGAAACACATTAAAAACCGCCAAAAATATTTTGGCGGTTTTTTTTCATTTATCTATATTTGATTACTTTCTACAATTTCAACAAATTTTGTTGAAGCTGGCGATAGAGGCACACTTTTTAAAAAGCATACGCCTATACTCCTTTTTGGGATATCTTCCATTAAAGGCACTTCATATAATATTCCTTTATTTAAATACTCTTTGGAAAATTCTTTTGTTACACACGCTATTCCCAAATTTATTTTTGCAAACTCTAATAATAAATCATGTGAACCTAGTTCAAATTCCGGGGAAATCTTAACACCCTTTGTCATCAGATAATCATCTACATATTTCCTCGAGACAGATTGTCGCTCAAGTAATATTAGTGGCAGATCTACTATTGAAGCAAAGCTAAGTGGCTCCGTTATGGTCTTCATGTATTGTTCTCCACAAACGAATATATCTTGAACATCAATACAAGGTTTAAGCTCTAATGTTGGATCATCAATAGGGAAATTACAGAAGGCAATATCAACCTCTCCCGACTTTAATACTGCACAAAGCTCCATTGTCGTACCATTCATTATTTTAAATTTAATATTTGGGTACTGATTATGAAAAGCTTCTAAATAAGGAAGTAAAAAATACCTCGAAATTGTATCACCCACACCTATTTTCAATTCACCAGTAGTTAAATCTTTAAATTCTAAAAGCTTCTCTTCTCCAACATGAAGTAAGTTTATAGCTGAATTTGCATATTCGAATAACAAGCTACCTTCATACGTTAAAGAGACCCCTTTAGGCGTTCTATTAAAAAGGCGGATATCTAGTTCTTTTTCTAATTGTTTAATAGCCTGACTAACAGCTGGTTGTGTCATATACAGATCATTTGCGGCTTTTGAAAAGCTTGAGCTTTTCCCCACTTTACAAAACACTTTATATAAATCTAATTTACTTACCATATAATATCACCTTATACCTATCATTTGATATATTAATTTTACTTATACCACTATTTTGAGGTATATTACAAGTTGTGAGTTTTAAAAAAATGATAGTAAACAATATAGCAATGAGGAGCGATTATTTTGGAAAGAGTAGTTGGAACAGTTGTAAGAGGTCTTCGTGGCCCAATCATCAATCAAGGCGATAGCATTGAAGATATCGTTGTAGAAAGTGTATTAAAAGCATCAGAAGTTGAAGGCTTTAATATTCAAGATAAAGATATCGTAACAGTAACAGAATCAATCGTTGCCCGCGCTCAAGGTAACTACGCTACAATCGATCACATCGCAAAAGATGTTAGTGCAAAATTCGGAGATGACACTGTAGGCGTTATTTTCCCTATTTTAAGCCGTAACCGCTTTGCCATCTGTCTTCGTGGTATTGCAAAAGGCGTTAAAAAAGTTGTTTTAATGCTTAGCTACCCATCAGATGAAGTAGGTAACCACTTAGTTGACCTTGATACACTTGATGAAAAAGGTGTTAACCCATGGACAGACGTTTTAACTGAAAAACAATTCCGCGAATTATTTGGACATAACAAACACACTTTCACTGGAGTTGACTATATCGATTACTACAAATCATTAGTCGAAGAATACGGTGTTGAATGTGAAGTAATCTTCTCGAACAATCCAAAAACAATCTTAGAATATACTAAGAGCGTATTAACTTGTGATATCCATACAAGATTTAGAACAAAGAGAATTTTAGAAGCTAACGGTGGAGAAAAAATCTACAGCCTAGATAACATCCTAGCTGAGTCAATTGATGGTAGTGGCTTCAATGAAAGTTACGGTCTACTAGGATCAAATAAATCAACAGAAAACAGCGTGAAGCTTTTCCCACGTAATTGCCAACCTGTTGTAGATAAAATTCAAGAAATGCTGAAAGAAAAAACAGGCAAAAATGTTGAAGTTATGATTTATGGTGATGGCGCATTCAAAGATCCAGTAGGGAAAATTTGGGAGCTTGCTGATCCAGTTGTATCACCTGCTTACACAGCTGGTCTTAATGGCACACCGAATGAAATCAAATTAAAATATCTTGCTGATAATAACTTTGCTGATTTAAGAGGAGAAGAACTTCAAAAAGCTATCTCTGAATACATTGATAATAAAGGTACTGACCTTGTAGGCGCTATGGAAGCACAAGGTACTACACCTCGCCAACTAACTGACCTAATCGGTTCTTTATCTGATTTAACATCAGGCAGTGGTGACAAAGGTACTCCAATGATCTTTATCCAAGGTTACTTTGATAACTATACTAAATAAGATATAAATATGATGAGTGGGACTGTAAGAACCTTAATCAGTACTCTTATCAAAGAAGGGAGAATAGGCAATTGTCTATTCTCCCTTTTTATTTTATCGATCTATATTCCATAACCTGTAGTAATTCCTTTACTACTAGTTTTTTCATGCTGAAGTAGCCATTCCTTTCTCCACAAGCCCCCTGCATAACCTGTTAATTTTCCGTTTGATCCAATAATTCGGTGACAAGGTATAACAATACTTAATTTATTTTTTCCATTAGCATTTCCTACTGCTCTAATTGCTTTTTCATTTTCAATTGAAACGGCAATATCTTTATACGACACCGTTTTTCCATATGGAATACTTGTTAAGGCGTTCCACACAATTTTTTGAAAGTCTGTGCCTTCATATTTAATAGGAAAAGTAAATTCACGACGGTCACCTTTAAAGTATTCATCAAGTTGATCGTAGCAATTTTCTAAAACAATTGGCATTTTATCTTGTTTATTATTTACGGCTCTGTCCTGTTCAGAAAACATAATAGAGCTAATTGCTTCATCTGTACCCGTTATTTCTATCACTCCAATTGGAGATTCATAATCTAATTTATATAACTTACTCATATAAAGACCTCCATAGATAAAAGGTTGCGTATGCTTGCAGTCCTCCCCAATTTGCTGATAACTCTTTGATTTCCTCTATTGTCGGCTTACGTCCAAGGTCTAAATGGATTTTTAATGCGTTATGGAGACCGACATCCGTTATTGGAAAGGCAGATGGCTGATGTAAGCATTTCATCATCACATAGTCAGCCGACCAAGCTCCTATTCCTCTAATCTTCGTTAACGACTTTTGAATTTGTTGATAATCCTGATGCCCAATTAACAATTCCTTTGTTAATTCACCATTTACCATGATCTTAGCGACGCCAATAACATATTCAGCCTTCCCAACTGAAAATTGCAGTTCCCTTAACTCATCCACACTTATAGTTGCGATCCTTTCAAATGTCGGGAATAGCCAAAAAGTATCTCCTTTAAAGGTAAGACTTTCACCAAAAGTTTCAACAAAGCGCTTCTTTAATATGAAAGCAAATGTTAAATTTATTTGCTGTCCAATAATTGCCCAAGATAGTGCTTCAAATAAATCTGGAATACACATTATCCTTAAGCCGTAATATTTCTGGACAAAACTCTGTAATACCTTGTCCTGCTTTGCTGCATCATAAAATAAACGAAGATCTGCATCCAAATCAAACCATTCCCATATATACGATGCCACTTCTTCACGAATTCCTTTGGAGGGTGGAGTGATTGGAAAATCAACTAGAATAATATTTCGATTGCATCCAATTCTACACAATATTAACTCTTGTTTTATTTTTAATAGTTTATATAAATATCCATCTCTTATTTGATGCAATACTTCTTGTTTAGATCTACTTAAGAACAATAAACACTCTTCGAAATTGAATTCTTCAGGCGGATAAATTTCTATATATGATTGGTGATCAATCCAATTCATTTCCACAACTCCTTATCCTTCAAGGGTACGATATTCACTAGGGGAATAATTTGTCAAACGGCGAAATGACTTGTAAAAATTAGAAGGGCTTTGGAATCCCACTTCATAGCAAATCTCGAGATTCGTATGATTAGTATTTTTAAGAAGATGCATAGCCTTATCGATTCGAATTTTTTCTAAACAAGTACGCGGAGTTTCCAAAGTTTCCTGTTTAAATAGGCGACCAAGATGATATGGGCTTATGCCAACATAATCAGCAATATCCTGTAATGTTACATTTTGTTTATAGTGATTGATCAAATAGCTAATTACATTTCTTACAAGTCCGATATGTGGGGAATGCTCAACTTCAGGCTGACATCTCTTACAAGCACGGAACCCAGATTGTTCAACTTCAATTATGTCATAGTAAAATTCTACATTTATTTTCTTGGGCTTCCTTGATTTACATGAAGGACGGCAATAGATTTTTGTTGTTTTTACTGCTGTAAAAAATAGCCCATCGTATGTTCGATCACATGCAATAATCTTTTCCCACATTTCTTCAAAAGAGAGATTAATATTTTTCACCTTTAATTTCTCCGTTCTTTTAGTTTAATCTTCATATAAAAGTGAAGTATCCTTTAACTCGAGCATTTGTGTCGCATTTTTTTCCAAAAAGGCAATTACTTTATCCGATAAAGCATTTCCAAAGCTAAACCGTTTCACACCTATATCCTTCAGCTTATTACAATCGGTTAAATCAGGTAAAGATAGAATATTAAGTGGGGCGCTTATATGAAAAGCGATCTCTTTAATTTCATCCTCTTTAGTTAAACCTGGGACAAATATTCCGCTAGCCCCACTTTCTGCGTAGGCCTGTGTTCGATTAATCGTTTCCAAAAGTGGATTTTCCATTTGTAAATAAGTATCCGTTCTAGCATTGATATAAAAATCTTTAAAACCATTTTGATTTAGAGCTGTTCTAATTTTCGTTAAAAGATTACAGTGATCCTTTATCTCTCTTAACCCTTGTTGTTTTTTTATTGAATCCTCAATATTGATTCCTGCGACACCAATATCTGCTGTTCTTAATACATGATTAACAATTGTATCAATATCTTCACTATATCCTGCTTCAATGTCCGCTGAAACAGGTATTTTAACATTATCTGTAATTGTCTTAATGATTTCTAAATGCTTCTCAAAATCAATTAGTTCACCGTCCGCAAATCCAAGTGAGTTGGCAATCCCCCAACTGGTCGTGCCAATTGCTTTGAATCCAGCTTTCTCAAGAATTAAGGCCGATAGAAGATCCCAAGCATTCCCCAGAAACAACGGTTCCGTCGACGAATGAAGTTCATTGAATTCCTGAATTGTTGTCATTTTATTTCCTCCTAACGTGTATTGAATCTCATTTTAACAAGGCATACACAGTCAATTCGTCCTCATTCTTGCTCTTATGGTCTAGAAACCAAAAAAAAGGAGAAATCATTGAAAACTTCTCCTTTTACGTTATAGAACAAATAATATTCAAATAATCTCTTTAAATATGTAATAGGTATCTTTTCACGGACTACCTAATTATCTTAAGCTGATAATTAAAATAACGTCTTATGTCCCATCCAACCTTCTATATCCACACTACCTTGAACCTCTAATAATCTGTATAGATATCGATACGGCATTCTACATTTTGTTAAGTTGGGAATTTCCATTATCCTTTCATAACCCTTTTTAAAATCTTGGACTGATTTTACATCTAGCACATATTCTAATGCGATAAAATCTAATTCTCTAGGAGCTATAACATATGCTTCAGTATCGACAAGACCAGTGATTTCTCTACCGTCTGATAAAAACTGTGTTGGATCCATATCAACTAGCACAAACGTAGAATATTCAGGTACAGGTAATCCATTGATTATATTAATTATTTCAGGGAGCATATTTTTTATTTTTTCATCTTTAAAGTGAAATCTAGAAACTAATTCAATTATAGTATCCATTAAATGTTGATTAAATTCTTTCAAACTTACTTGAAAGCTTCTTGATGGATTACCAACAAAATTTTCTTTATGCCGATGAATTTTAGCCAAACCTTCTCCAAAACTTTGCAAAACTGAAGATGGCTGATCAATAAATGACCTCACTATTTGTCCTTTTAGTTTTTCTACAACAACAAATTCTTTTGTTAGAATCCTCCCTTTATCTATTACTCTTGGTATTGGTATTGAAGTAAGTTTACTCAATGTATTATTTACGTGTTCTAATTCATAAACTTGCCTTGGGTCAATTCCAAATAACTTTTTGCATCCCCACCAAAATTCATTATTAGGATCTTCCTTCATTTTAGATGAACGCACAACTACTTCTTGATTATTTGTTTTTACCAACCATACATCACTAGCATGGTCTTCATAACCAGGGCTTAATTCCAGCGTCTCTTTAATTGGCTCTTTAAATAAAAATTGTAAATCCATAAAATCTTCCTACTTTCAGAATGCATACTTTACAATATATTTTTCCATAACCGCTTTAAGTTCTCCTTTATAATTTTTTTCTAAAAAATTATAAGATAAATAAAAACCCTATTTTATAAATATTTTATAAACACATAAAATATTACCTAAAAAAGAACTTTATTACCATATAAAAGACTTATATAGATGTGCAATTTGTGCGATTTAAAATATTGAAAAAATTAGGGGGCTGCATTGACAAAAATAGGTAATAAAGTGTAAGCTTGTAAGGTATTATAGGGGGTAAACAATTTAAATGGTAAATCATTATTATCATTCTTTTCTGATGAAAAATTAGGGAGATGCAATCATGTCTAATTTAAATAATCTAACCGAATTTGAAGAACTTTACGTGAAATTTCAGCGACAAGTATCAGTTGAATGGAATAAACGTTTAGATCGGCTTGTTTCTGGGTCACAAGCGGCAATATTACGAAGTCTAGAAGAAAAAGGACCACAAAATGCATCTACATTGGCAAAACATTTGCGTATAACACCAGGTGCAGTTACCAGCCTATCGGATAAATTGATTACCAATGGTTACGCACAAAGAAAAAGAGATAGTAATGATCGTAGAGTCGTACTTTTAGAAATTACTGAACAGGGGCGTGAAATATTACAACAATTTAAAGTAGAAATTAAAAGTGTCGTACAACAATTTTTCTCTGGTTTACCCGACGATGATATCAACCATTTAATACGTATATATCAGCATGTGTTAATGAATATTGCTACAAAGAAAGAGGCGAAAAGTGAATGACACACCTAACCAATAAAAAGAAGATTACCATTATGATAGCTATTCTTACCTCATTGTTTTTTGCTGCTATAAATCAAACAATCATCGGCATTGCGATGCCACGTATTATTGCTAAACTTGGAGGTATGGACTATTATTCATGGGCCATTACCATTTATCTGCTTACTTCAACAGTTTCATCAATTTTAGTTGGTAAACTTTCTGATATTTACGGTAGAAGACCATTTCTTCTGTTAGGAATTGGCGTATTTATGATTGGTGCAATTTTATCTGGATTTGCAACAAATATTTTTCAACTAATTTCCTTCCGTGCTATTCAAGGTGCTGGAGCTGGTATTATTATGTCTACCGTTTTCACTGCCGTTGGAGATTTATATGAACCGCGAGAGCGTGCTAAATGGTCTGGTGTAATGAGTGCAGTTTTTGGAATATCCAGTGTAGCAGGGCCTTTACTAGGCGGTTATATTGTTGATCATCTTGATTGGCATTGGGTATTTTGGATTTTCTTACCCCTCGGTGTTATTGCTTTTATTTTAATACTCATCAATTTCCCTAAAGGTACGAAAAGAACTGGAGAATCGGTGGATTATTGGGGGTCGTTCTTCCTTACATCAACCATTGTTCCATTACTTCTTGCCGTATCATTGGCAGGCGACGGCCCTAACAAATATGCATGGGGATCATGGCAAATCATTGGGCTATTTACGATTACCCTTGTTGCTTTAGTATTCTTCATCTGGATTCAAACAAGAGTGAAAAGCCCGGTATTACCACTTGGTTTATTTAAAAACAGTATCTTTACTGTTTCCAACTTAGTTACTTTCTTTTTAAATGCAGGGATGATGGGAGCAATCATCTATGTACCATTCTTTGTACAGGGCGTAAAGGGAATCTCACCTACCCTTGCAGGTTATGTAGCAATGCCTATGTCCATCGCTATGTTACTGGCTTCGGCTCTTTCAGGTAGTCTCATGACTAAAACTGGGAAGTATAAAAAAAGAGGGATTCTAGGGTTAATCGTGATGACAATTGGCATCATGTTGATGTATTTCATGACACCTGATACACCTATATATGTCCTAATTGCATATTTACTTATACTAGGTTTTGGACTCGGATTAGCAATGCCTGTATTTACTATAACAGTACAAAATGCAGTCGCCCCTCAACAAATCGGTGTAGCCACAGCAACATCTCAACTATTCCGTAATCTTGGAGGAACTATTGGTATTGCTGTAATGGGAAGCATCATGAGTACCAGCATTGCAAATAAGATGACTGAGCTATCAGGAATAAAAGGTAAAAGTACAATACCTGTAACAACAGATTCTGCATTAGCAGAAGAACTTGCTCTTTTTAATAACCCACAGAACCTATTAGATCAACCTAAAATAGAGGCAACTTTAAAAAGCTTACCTCCAGAATCACAAGCAATATTTACGAAAATACTTGGTACAGTCCAAGAAGCTCTGAGTTATGCCATCACAACTACCTTTTTAGTAGGGGCTATTATGGCTGCTGTGGCTGTTATTATTGCCTTATTTTTAAAAGAAATCCCTTTGCGTTCAGGTAAAAACATGGCACCAAAAGAGAAAAGTAACAAATCTAAAGTTACTTCTTCAGAGAAATAACTACGTAAATTTATTATGAAATAAAAGGGGGGTAATCAACCCCCTTTTATTTTTGGATACGTGTTACAGTTGGTGGACGCCATTGGCCATTTAGTGCACTCCTTTGCGAAGTATACATTCGATTCCTCCTACATAAATTATTGTTATAAAACGCTTTGACATACATACTTCAATTAAGGCCTTGAAAGGGGGATAAGTGAGTATTGAAGTCAAATGATAACAACAAATACTCTTTTCAAACTCATGTTATAAAGAAAGGTATTAGCTATGGCACATGCTTATCTATGATTATTTCATATACTGCGTATCATTCCATAGGGTGGGCTGTTATACATGGATGTTTTAGCTGGTTTTACGTTATCTATTACTTAATCAAATATTCTCCTAGTCTATTTTAGAAAATAGAAAAGACCTCTAGCAAACTCTAGAAGTCTTTCTTTAGTATTAATCAATGATTGTTTAATATCTGCCTTATGGCTTTTTATGAACGGGTTCATCTTGCTCTAAAGGTAACGTCACAAAAAATGTAGTTTGTTCACCCAGTTGGCTTTGCACCGAGATGCCACCATTATGCATGTCTATAATTTTTTGTACGATAGAAAGTCCTAAGCCGCTGCCCCCGTTTGATACTGCTCTCGATTTATCGGCTTTAAAGAAACGTTCAAATATATGTTTTTGGTCTTCTTCTGTCATTCCTATCCCAGTATCAGTAATAGAAATAGTGACCGCATCATTTTGTTTGAATAAACGAATATAAATCGTTCCTCCATTTGGAGTGAATTTTATACTATTACTAATTAAATTCATCCACACTTGATTCATCAAATCTTCATCGGCACAGATTGTAACATTTTCCAAATCGATTTCCATTTCAATATTTTTAGATATCCATCTCGGTTCACAGGATAAAACCACATTACGCAATTGTTTATCTAATCGAAATTGTTTTGGTTCAAATGGATGATGTTGTGATTCTAATGAAGTTAATTTCAGTAAATTATCACTGATTTTCGATAATCGATGGCTTTCCATCTCAATAATTTCTAAATAATGCTGCCTTTTTTCATCAGTCAAATTAATGTTTTTCAAAGCTTTTGCAAATCCATTAATCGATGTTAATGGAGATTGAATTTCATGAGAAACGTTGGATATAAACTCTTGACGCATCTTTTCCATTTCTCCTAATTCAATTGCCATATGATTTATTCCGCTAATGAGTTGTCCAAAATGATCTTCGTCATCATCTGATTTTAAGTCTAATTTGACGCTAAAATCCCCTTTCGCAATTCGTCCTATAGCATCAACCACCGTATCCCAATAACTACGCTGCCTTCTAAATCCAAATAAAAAGAGAATAGCAGCAGTACATGCAAAAAGGATAAATACACCTATTACAGTATAAAATTGTTGCCAAAAACCTTGGGGATACTTGCCAAGCCAATCATATATCAGTGAGGTCACGTGATAAGAAATAAATGCAAAGAGCGAATTAGTTAAAAGAAAAAGTATAAACATACTCAATACTTTTAACGAAATTATCCATTTCTTCATGCCCCTAATTCCAATCGATAACCAAGCCCCCGGATCGTCCGTATTGTGAATTCA
Organism: Viridibacillus sp. KH_047; assembly: GCF_057838945.1. Taxonomy (NCBI): domain Bacteria; kingdom Bacillati; phylum Bacillota; class Bacilli; order Caryophanales; family Caryophanaceae; genus Viridibacillus; species Viridibacillus sp. KH_047. Next base: position 4,189,726 of record NZ_CM174479.1, read on the forward strand.
CTTTTGTCTTCAGGGAATCGCTCTCGAAGTCTTTTAATATGAACATCTACCGTACGATCATCACCTTCATAGTCATATCCCCATATTTCCTCTATTAACTGTTCACGTGAGAATGTCTTCCCAGGGTAACTAGCTAATGTAAATAATAATTCAAATTCTTTTAATCGAAGCGTAATATTTTCTCCTCTATACATTAGTTCATAGGTTTCTCGATTCATCTTTACATTACCGACTTCTACAGTTTGGGATGCAGAAATACGGTAACGCTTTAGAATCGATTTAACACGAACGATTAACTCTGCTGGCTCAAATGGTTTTACAAGATAATCATCTGTACCTAGATTAAATCCTTTTACTTTTTGAGCCGTTTCTCCTTTTGCAGTCAACATAAGAATAGGCAAATCGTTATTTAGCTTTCGTATTTCTCGACATAATTCCCATCCATCCATATTCGGCATCATTATATCCATAATGACCATATCAACTTTTTCAGATTCTAGCTTGGACAGTGCATCAACACCGTCCACCGCTTCAAGTATACTTAGCCCTTCATTTTGTAAAAACACACTTACTAATTCTCTAATATGTTCATCATCATCCACAACTAACAATCTTGTCATGACAACAAATCCTTTCATATTTACTCTTGAATACGTAATTGTTGTTTCGCAAATTCTTTGTACATCTCATGCGATTGAAATAACGCATTATGCGTCCCGCTTCCCGTAATATGCCCCTTCTCAATAAATATAATATTGTCGGCATCGACAACGGTAGAAAGACGGTGAGCAATAACAAGTGTTGTTCGGCCATTCATCAAATTGTCTAATGCTTTTTGAACATAAATTTCTGAATTACTATCGAGACTAGAAGTTGCTTCATCAAGCATTAAAATTTGAGGGTCACGTAATAGTGCTCTAGCAATGGCAATTCGCTGGCGCTGTCCGCCCGAAAGCTTGATTCCTCGTTCTCCCACTTCAGTGTCGAACTTATCCGGAAGTTCTTGAATAAATTGATCGGCATACGCCATTTTTACGACTTTTTCAAGTTCTTTATCTGTAACCTCTTTTTCTATTCCATAACAAATATTATCACGTATTGTTCCAGATATAAGTGCACTTTCCTGAGCAACATACCCAATTTTACGTCTCCAAGAATGTAAGGAAAATGTATCAATAGGTGTATCTCCTAATGTTATTCTTCCTTTTGTAGGTTGATAATACCTTTCTAAGAGAGAAAATGTAGTAGTCTTTCCCCCTCCACTCGGACCAACAATAGCCGTTACTTTACCAGGTTCAATTGTAAAATTAATATCAGATAAAATCTCTTCTTTTCCATATGCAAAGTCCACATGATTCACATGAATAGGCTCGGTCACTAGATCTAACTCTTTGCCTTCATAGATATCTTCCTCATCGTGTTCAAGTACTGCACTAATTCGTTCAGTTGCTCCCATTGCTTTTTGTAATTGCGTAAAGAACATCGTTAATTGAGTCATCGGTATAATAATTTGAATTAAATATAAAATAAAAGCAACCATATCGCCAGCTGTTAATGCACCGGTCGAAACACGTACGCCTCCGTACCCAATAACTGCAACTAACACAATCATAAGGATGAAAGAAATCAATGGTGAAATAAGTGCGTGTATTTTAGCTTCTTTTAAACCAAAATTAAAAAGATTTGTAATACCTCTTTTTCCACGATCATATTCTATGTTCTCTGCATTCGAAGCTTTTACTAAACGAGACTCTGGCAATACTTGATTTAACAATGCAGTAAATTTTGCCGTTTCATCTTGCATTCCTTTTGAAATTACATACATTTTCTTACCTAACAACATTAATATCACCATTGCAACTGGAACAGCAACAAGCATTACTAAAGTCATTTTCCAATCTAAGAATAGCAAAATCGTAACAGAACCGATAATCGCAATAATCCCAGATAAACAGTTAGCAAGATGTTCTGTAATGAGCTCCTTCACAACAGCAGTATCATTTGTAACACGGCTCAGTGTCTCTCCAGTATCATTCTTATCATAATAAGGGATTGGTAGGTGCAGGAGTTTTTTCCACAATCGGTCTCTCAATTTTGCTACTACATGATGACCAACTCGGTTTAACAAATAAATCGAGAGCCCGCTCGCTATTGCTTGGGCAATAAAAGCAATTACTAATAAAATTATTTGCCAATAGTTAAGTGAATCTAGCGAAAAACCATCCACTAATTTTTTTGTAAATAACGGTACGACAAAGCCTACCCCTGTCGTCGCAAAACTCATACAAAGTGCAATAATTAACAAAAGTTTAGGCGGTTCAGTTTGTTTTATTAACTGCACAAACTGTCGCCAACCCTTTAATTTATTTTCTTTTATATCTTCTTTCATCGTTCATTTTCCTCCTTATATATTCCCATACAACATTTAGTAAACTTATAATAATTACTTTAACATTTCTTTGTGAACTCACTATGAAGTGAACGTAGACAGAGAGTATTTGTGAAGTTGATCTTCTTATTAATTTTACTATATATAGAATATCTTAGTGTGTAAGCGAAGATTAATATAATTGAGGAATTGCAAGAGAGATTTAAGAGCTGCGAAATTAAAGTACCCTCTATCTTTATAAGTAGATTTAAATACGAAAAAGAGAAGGAATATCATCACCGGCGGGTGATATTTCTTCTCCTCATATTAATCGGATTCAATTTTCCTGCTATATTAATATCTGCCTTTAAATCGAGGTTTATTTTATCATTTACCGTAGTGGAAAATCACTTCATTAAGATAAAGCTTATTTATCCTTTTTATCTACCACAACATGCTCAAATTTTTCCCCTGATAAATTAATATCAAAAGCTTGACCAAAGCCAACTACATAGCGACCTTCTTTTGGTGTAAGTTCAAATAAAGATAGATCTAATCCTCGTAAAACTCCCATCATTGGTGCACCGTGATTCTTTTCAAACTTAGCAAAAATTTCTTCATGACCATCATTTCCTACATTTTCTGCAACACATTGGAACCGAGCTCGCTCACGCGCAAATAAGTTTGGAGAATCTTGTTCATCTGTAATCATCATAATACTTATTAAATTATTATCTTCAATAAATTTATAATGGTCCGTAATGATGCTTATGTAAATATAAATCTTCCCATCATGCTGAACATACGGCGCATAACTAGTAAATGGGTTACCTTCGTTATCTAAGCTACTAATGACAACTGTCTTACATTTATCGATAAACTGTAAATATTGTTCCTTCTTTTTAATTATATCAATTTGTTTTACCATTTGTCTTCCTCCTATTATTGAGCACTTACTTTAGAGATTCCTAATAAGTTTATACGTGGTTTTCCATGCTGAAAATGTGAATCAATTTCACATTCCACTCCGTAAACGTTACGAATCATTTCTTGAGTCATTACTTCTTCTGGCGTTCCGTATTTTACGACTATTCCCTTGGAAATAACGCATATTTTATCGCTATAAATACTCGCCTGATTTAAATCATGTAGTACCATTACAACCGTCATGCCTAATTCACGATTAACAGTATGAACTAGTTCTAACAATTGAAGTTGATGAGCTATATCTAAGTAAGTTGTAGGTTCATCAAGCATCAAAATTTTCGGTCTCTGCGCTAAGGACATGGCAATCCAAGCCCTCTGCGCTTCTCCACCTGAAAGCGAGGCTACTAATCGATCTTTCAAAGGTGTTAATCCTGTTTTTTCAATGGCCCATTCAACTATACTTAAATCCTCATCACTCGTACGTTCATACCATTTCTTATGAGGTATACGTCCATATTTCACTAGGTCTTCAACTGTAAGATCTGCAGGTGGTTCATTTGATTGAAATAACACACTCATCATTTGTGAAATTGATTTTGTACCTAATGACTGCAGGTCTCTACCATCTAAAAAAACTTTTTCCTTTTGCACTGGAATCAATCTAGACATCGCTTTTAAAGCTGTAGATTTCCCTGAACCATTCGGACCTATAATCGAAACGATTTCGCCTTTTTCTACGTTTATCTCAAAATTATCTAATATTTTTTTCTGATCATAGCTAATATCTAATGATTGAGCTTTTAGCATCTTAAATGTCACCCGCTCTCATTAAATATAAAAAGTAAGGTCCGCCTACCATTGCCATGACGATACCTGCTGGAATATCTAAAGGTGAAAATAGGGACCGTCCAATTGTATCTGCCACTAGCAGTACAACAGCCCCTAATACCATACTCATAGGCATTAGAAGACGATAATTTGAACCGACTATTAGCCTCGACATATGTGGCACAATAAGTCCTACAAAACCTAATAACCCTACAATTGATACTGAAATAGCTGCTAAATATACGGCCACTAAGGACAAGATAATTCGGATTCTGTTTGTATTTTCCCCTAAGTTTACGGCCACATTTTCGCCTAAGCTCAAAATGTTAGCTGAACGAATACAAAATAATACGGCTATCCACCCAACAATGGAATATGGGAAAAGAATACTTACATCTCCCATTCCTTTTGCTGATAAACTACCATTCATCCATTGTAAAGCAGAAGGAAGACGGTCACTATAAAGAATCGATAATAGCCCCGTTATTCCTCCGAATACTGCATTCACCGCTACTCCTGATAAAATAATTCGAACAGGCGAAATACCATTCTTCTTCCATGCTAATGCATAAACGAGTGTAACGGCTATCAATCCGCCTACTACTGCTGCAAGAGGAATCCATTTACCGAATTCAGGGAATAACAATAAGATAAATAATACTGTAACTGCAGCACCACTTGATACCCCTGTTAAACCTGGATCTGCAAGAGGATTTCTCATTACGGCTTGTAGCAATGCACCAGATACAGCTAAATTTATGCCCACTATAGCAGCAATAAGGACTCTAGGTATTCGTAAATCCCAGACGATTGTTTCTGACAATGATTCACCAGAACCGAATATTGTTCTTATCGTTTCCATAGGTGACAGTTGCACACTTCCAATACCGATCGACAAAATCATAAAAATGATTAGTAGAACAGCTGTTATACCTATGCTAAATTTTCTCTTCGGTTTCACTTTCATTACGTCCAACCCTCATCCTAAGTCATATTACTTATATAAAATTTCGTTTAATTGCTCTAATCCTGTTGTTGCTTTTTCAATTGAAGCATAACCGAATACTTCATAGTCAAGGGCTTGAACACGATCTTCTTTAAAAGCTTGTAACTTCTCCCAAGCGCCATTCTTCTTCACTTCTGCTTTAAACTGTTCTAATGCTGCTGTTGGATCACCGTGTGAAACAAGAAGGATTGCGTCTGGATTTGAAGCAACTACATCTTCCATATTCATCGGTACATATGCTTCCGTTGATTTTAACGCTTCATTAACTATATTCGTAGCGCCTAACTTCTTCACTAAACTACCAACATATGTTTTTTCACTCATTAACATGAATGACTCCCCAGAACCAAATAACACCATTACTTTAGATGAGTCTTTACCCTTCACCTCTTCTAATACTGCTGTTTCTTTCTCTTCTAATTGTGAAAGATATGTTTTTGCTGCATCTTCCTTATGTAAAACTATCCCCATTACTTCAAATGAAATTTTTAGATCCTCATAAGAATCTGTTGGAATATATGCAGTTGCTACTTTACTATTTTTTATCTTCTTTTCTAAACTATCTTTAATCGATTCTGGTCCAATTAAGATGTCAGGTTTAAGGCTTACAATTTTCTCTACATCTGGCTCGATAGTAGAACCAATTTGCTCAATTTTGTCGAATCCCTCAGGTAACTTAAATGTTGAAGTTGGAATTCCAACTGGTTTTACATCTAAAATATTCATCATTTCTAAAATAGAAACTGACGTTGTAACAATTGATGTAGGTTGTTCTGCTGGAAAATGTTTTAATAATTTTTCCACAGCTTCTGTATGTTCACTAGAAACCTTTTCATCGCTTTGAGATTTCGTAGCATCATTCTCTTGATTAGTTACAACTTTTTCTTTAGTTGTTTCTGGTTCTGCCTTATCCTCTCCGCATCCGCCCAAAACAAGTAATGCCGATAAGAATGCCGCACCATATAAACCTTTTTTCATTATAAAAAATCCCCCGTTCGATTTTAATTGAAAATAATTATCATTATCATCTAGAAATATATCAGACAATGTAAATGTTTACAACTACTTTTCCAAATAATATTGAAAGAATATTCTAAATAAAAAAAAGAAAGACACTATTAAACTATTTAGAATCCAAGGAAATTAATTAAAAACCGCACTCTATACTTAGAGTGCGGTTTCAAGAAAATCTATGTTAAATTTTCTATCAAAAATAAATCTTAAACTATATTTTTATAAAATCACCATAATACAAAAAAAAAATATCTGAACATAAATTATAGTACAATAATAACAGGAGTAATAATTGAATATATCTATGTCATTATTAATAATTTTCTGATTTTATATTTTTTATTCAACTCAACTCTAATAATAATCAGGATAGGTGATATCATATGAAAGTAACACTAAAGAATGCATCTGGATTAACAAAAGAGGTTAAAATCGGATTTAGTTGGACTACCTTTTTCTTTGGATTTTTCCCTGCGCTATTCCGAGGAGATTTGAAATGGGCCGTAATAATGTTCATCGTAGCAGCTGTTCTTGGTTCATTCACACTAGGAATCGGCGCTTGGGTTAGTGGAATTGTATTTGCCTTTATGTATAATAAAATATACATTAAAGAACTAGTTGAAAAAGGTTACCAACCTGCGAATGAAGACGCTAAAGCTAAATTGGTACAAAGCCAAATCTTATCACCAACAGTTTAATCAATAAGATTCCAAAACTATAGTATTTGTTTTTGAAACGAACTAAAAAGCAAACAACCTTACTCGATAGAAGTAAGGTTGTTTTTATTTTTTAAAAATTTCAAGTATATATTATCAATAGCTTCTTCCTTATATTTTATATTTTATGTTTTATGTTTTATCTTTTATTTCCCCCTAAGATTTCAACGGAGTTCTAACTTATTGATAATTAATTAGTGAAATTATACAAATCAAGAAAACTTGTAGCGTATATACTCATTACAGTCTCATCAGTATCCACAATATACATTTTTGTAGGTGAGGATTTACTAAGAGTATAGGCTTGAATGGTATCTGGAACTATTCCGCTAAACTAGCCTCTTGTATAATAACTACTTAGAAAAGAATTTCTCACCGTTTTAATCTCGAAGTCCTTCTGTTGAAGGGCATGCCAACCCTTTTGATTTGCATAGGCCTTATAAGCTAAATAAGCTCTTGATCTGAAGAGTTATTTTTCCTTAAACAAAGGAAAAAACCGACGGAATTTATCGTTTTGGGAAATGCCATATCCTAATGTATTCCAGAAATATAGCCTACTTCTTTGAAATTCTCACAAATATACTCAAAACACTTTTGCCTTGCTTGAGCAATGCCTATGTTTTCTCCATCTCCTAAAATTACGTTAGGGATTTTGTACTGAGTAAGCTTTTCCTCTAAAGTAGATTTACTAAAATTCCCTTGGTTATAGATAACAAGTTCAAAGAAAAACCCGCACCTGCTTATGGTACGGATTTTTCTAATGTATCTAATATTTAATTACTGCTAATTTCATTACTATTAAATATAAGAAGTTGGAATTTTACTTCTTATCGGCTTCATATACCTTCAATAGCTTTCCTTTAATAGTCGTATTCTTCATGTTTTTCAACACAATTGGACCTTTATCATTCAATATTTCAACATAAGAAAATGCATCTAAAATTGTGATTATGCCTATATCCTCTACTGTAACACCATCGATTTTTGCAATTGTCCCAACAAAATCTACTGCTCTCAGTTTCTTTTTCTTACCACCATTAAAATATAATTTCATGATTTGTTTGTTTAATTTTTCGCTTTTCGCCTTTTTCAACATTGGCTCAATCTTCATTTTTGCTTCAAAATCAGATTTCTTATTTAAAACTTCTTCTTTTGATGGAACTTCCATGTGTGGAATTTTAAAACCAATATATTCTTCAATTTCACTTAAAAACTTATCTTCAAATGGTGTCACTAAAGTGATGGCTTTTCCTTTTTGACCTGCTCGGCCAGTTCTTCCTGTACGATGGACATAACTTTCTTTCTCTAATGGAAGATCGTAGTTAATGACGTGTGTAATATTATCAATATCAATTCCTCTAGCAGCTACATCTGTCGCTATTAAATAACGGAAATCGCCTCTTTTAAAATCATTCATCACTTCAAGGCGAATATCTTGTACCATGCCGCCGTGAATTTTATCACAGCTATAGCCTAAATCCGCTAATTGTTCGCACAAAGTATCCACTCGATCTTTTGTTCGGCAAAAAATAATACAGCTATCTGGATTTTCTACAATTGTTACATCTTTCAGGATAGAAAGTTTATTATTTTCCTCTACTACGACTAGGGCATGGTCAATTTTATCTGTTGTAAGTCCAGTAGCCTTAATCTCAATATCAGTAGGTTTTTTCATATAGTTAAGAGCTATATTTTTAACAGCCTCTGGCAAAGTAGCAGAAAATAACATCGTCACTCTTTTTCGCGGTAATTCTTTAATAATAGCCTCCACTTGTTCAATGAATCCCATATTCAACATTTCATCTGCTTCATCAATAACAAGATAGCGAATCTGATCTAAAGCAAGAGTACCTTTTTCAATATGATCCATGACACGACCTGGAGTACCAACAACTACATGCGTTTTTTGCTTTAATTCTGTCTTTTGGATGGCAAAAGGTTGTTTACCATAAACAGCAGTTGCTTTAATTCGTTTAAATCTACCTAAATTGGTGAAATCCTCTTTTACTTGAACAGCCAGTTCTCTAGTCGGTGTTAAAATTAATGCTTGCGGTTTATTTTCTTTCCAATCAACTAATTCACATATTGGAATCCCGTAAGAAGCCGTCTTACCACTACCAGTTTGGGATTTCACGACAAGGTCTTTATTTTCCAAGACTAGTGGTATAACTTTGCTTTGAACCTCTGTTGGATTTTTGTATTCTAAGCTATTCAGCGCATTTACGATTTCATTACTTAATTTATAATCTTTAAAACTTTTTCCACTCATAACTAAGCCTCATTTTTAAATTATTTACTATTAATATTTCCGAAAAGATGATTATCTTATACAAACTTCAATTATACTCGAAAATTCACTTGCACATTCATTTCTGCCACTAATAATTTAACCAATAGGATTTTAATGATGTACTCAAAGTGATTTCTCATCAATTAAAGACTGTTCTCATAGACTGTAATGACATTATTATTTCTCCATACTAACTTTTAAAAAAATTAAAATAGAATAGGAGAATCGAATGAATAAAAACAAAGTGAAATTGTCTTTGATAATAAAGAAAATACCAGTATTTTTACAGCTATTTCTAAATTCTTGTCTAGTTATTTTAGCGCTCATTTTATCATTCTTACTTGTGAAAGAGATAGTCGTGTTCTTGGAGATTTTAATGACTCGTGGTAGTAGTGACTATAAGCTATTCCTCGAAAATATCCTTATCTTCTTTTTGTACTTCGAATTTATCACGATGATTGTGAAGTACTTCAAAGAAGATTACCATTTCCCGCTTAGATATTTTATATATATCGGCATTACTGCAATGATCCGCCTTATTATCGTTGAGCATGATCACCCAACCGATACATTAATTTATTCACTCATAATTTTAATTCTGATTATAGGTTATTTCATTATCAATATTACGCCACTAGAAAGACCTATCCATTTATGGTTCTTTAACAAGAAAGAAAAAAACTAGTTATCCCTTAGAAGTTTAAATTATTTTAATAGAATTATATTGGAATTTCACTATTTGGAAGAAAGTAGTTATACAAGAGATTTGATTAAAGACAAGGGGACCTCCCTCATATCCCCAAAAGAAAAGCAAGCCTAGGAACTTTTCCCTTGGCTTGCTTTTCTTTCGTGTACCCACAAAACACATTTCTCTAAAGGTTTTTTGATTTCTGTTTTAAATTGCTAAACAGTTTCTAGTATGTACACCGCTTGTCTATATGCTCAATCTAAATTAGAAAAGTGTATCATCTATTACTTTGAATACAAAAAAGGTTTGTACAACATAACCAACAGAAAAAAATACAACCTAACTCTATTTGGCGGCTTAGTCTTTTTTCATCTTACTTACATATTTTCTTTAAAAATTTGGGCTTTATTAGGGATTTTATCGATGATTTTAAGCGGAATTTTCAAAAAATAGGTACAAAGCCAAAGCAAGTCTTATTTAATATACATATAAATACAGAGCAGTATAACTAAAAAATAAATAGTGGGGTGATAAATGAAAATTCAATCTAAACATTATATGTATTCAATTCATAACAATATTTATAAAACCTAGCTAGAAAGAAGGTAGAAAAATATGCAACCAATGGCTTGGGTGACCATTTTAACTTTCTTGGTTACTCTTGTATTTATTCTTTGGCGACCTAAAGGAATTAATGAAGCCATACCTGCTACAATCGGTGCTATTATTGTATTACTAAGTGGAAGCGTCTCGCTTACTGAGCTTGGCATTATTACAGAAACCATAAGTGGTGCAGCCATAACTATTATGGCTACTATTGTTATGGCAATAGTTTTAGAAAGCTTTGGGTTCTTTAACTGGGTCGCAGAAAAACTGGCTGAAAAAGCAAAAGGATCAGGTATTCGATTATTCTGGTATGTCAATCTTTTGTGTTTTCTCATGACACTATTTTTCAATAACGACGGTAGTATTTTAATCACAACCCCGATTTTGGTCATGTTACTCAACAATATGGGATTAAAAAATCATCAAAAAATCCCGTATTTACTATCTGGGGGCTTAATCGCAACCGCCTCAAGTGCTCCTATTGGAGTAAGTAACATTGTAAATCTAATTGCTCTGAAAATCGTTCATATGAGTTTGTATGCGCATACAGCGATGATGTTTGTTCCAGCAACTCTAGGTTTACTATTATTAGTTGGGCTTCTGTTCCTACGATTTAAAAAAGACTTACCAAAAATCGTGCCTACTAAAGTAACTGGACTGTCGCTACCTTCTTACCATCCTCTCAAACAAAATTCTATCTATTCTTCGGAGAAGGATCGTTCAAAGTTTATGCGAAACATCCTACTATTTGTATTTGCAGTCCGTATCAGTCTCTTTGTCGCTTCATTCTTCTCAATTCCAGTCTCTGTCATGGCTGTTATTGGATCACTTGTACTTCTAGGTTGGAGATGGGCATATTTAAAAGTACCCCCAACTGATATGCTGAAAAAAACACCATGGTATATTATTATTTTCGCATTTAGTATGTACATCATTATTTATGGCTTAAATAACATTGGTTTAACAGACTGGTTAATCGGCTTTATGCGTCCTATGGTTTCTGGAAGTCTACTCCATACCAGTGTGTTAATGGGTGTATTACTATCTGTACTCTCCAACATCTTTAATAACCACCCAGCCCTTATGGTTGGAACGCTCACTTTAACGAGTATGAATTTAGATCTACTTTCCTTAAAAGTTGCCTACCTAGCGAATGTAATCGGAAGTGACATTGGATCTTTACTTCTTCCAATGGGGACGTTGGCAACGTTAATGTGGATGCACATTGTAAGACGCGGAAAAGTAAAAATCACATGGTGGCAATATATAAAAGTCACTATTGTCGTTATACCACCAACAGTAATATTTACATTAGTAATTTTATATTACTGGGTTACTTGGCTCTTTTAATAAGTGGCAAATTAGAAAAGAAGTTTGTTTTTAGCTTATTTAATATTAATGACAAAGGTTATTTGGATTTATAGACTAGCAAAACAATATTTCCAAATCATTATTTTGAACTCGAAGCTGGATGCATAACCTTCTTTTAGGTCTGCCAGATATGATTAATATATGATTGAGATTATATTTTGTTCAAGGTAGAGATACTTTTAGAAGTTGTAAATTCACATACTATTTTTTCTTGTTTAATCATGAATCTTTAATCACGTATCAAGAAATCAACTTCAATAAAATGCACCTAAATCAACATCTTTATTTTTCTACTTAAGCTAATCAACTAGATTGGTTTAAGTAGAAACTTTAACAATCTAAATAACATAAACCTATTGATACATAATAAAATTCCCATAAAAATGACATGCGTTATGGAAATAAAGTTTTCTTTCAATATTCCTTTTATACTAACAGTCAACTAAAAAAACCGTACCTACATGTAGTACGGCTCCTAGTTTTATAGCAAAATAATTATATAATTTCCCAAGCAATAATCATTATTTTTAATGTTAATCCGCTTAACTGCAACAATTAGCCCAACTTATGAGTAGTATGTAAACCTACTCTATAATCAATTAATTTTCATGCCAAGATAATTGCATCTTACGTTTCCTACAAATCGTTAACCCTGGTGAAATTGGTATCGTCATCAGTTAATATGATTCCGTATCCTTAGATAACTCCTCAAAATGTTTAACAATTCAGCTCTATACGCATAAAAAAACACACTCGCTAATGCGAATGTGTTTTTTATCATTTTGATAAATCAATTCTTTTATTTAATAAGTAAATAGTAATACCTCCAACAATCATAGACAATAACTCACCAATTCCTACTGTAAACCAAGTCGGCCAAAAAGGAAGGTCATAAAGAATCGTTAATTGTCCTGCAACTGTAAACATTGATATAGCAAAAATCAATGCGGTAATTACCATCTTCAAAACATGATTTGTTATTTTTTTAGTTATTGCACGACAAAGAATTAATACAAGAAAGGTAGAAATACCACCGATTGGTACATCTAGTACCCAAGTTGGTGACATAAAATTTGCAAGTATTACTCCTACTGTTACTGCCACAACATAGCGCTTGTTATACAATGCTAGATAGTTAAACATCTCGGACAAACGTAATTGCACTGCTCCAAAACTAATGACTGACATTAAAACAGTCACTGCCACATATACGGCTGCTACAAGTGAAGTCTTTGTAAGCTCACTTACAGAAATACGTGGTGAATCCTTTGAAATAGATGTATTCAATTTTAATTCTCCTTTGTAAAATAGCACATTCGCTATTCTAGTAATAACTACGACCAAAGGAAGAGAGCCTATCGCCCTATCTGAAGTGCCGTAGTGCAAGCTATATTTGCTTACTTGCGTATTATATCAGAAGAATTTAACATTGAACAAGGCTATCTCGCAATCCATCCACCATCAATCGGTACAACAGCCCCATGAATATAATCAGATGCTTGACTAGCCAAATAAAGTGTTAAATTTGCCACTTCATTTGGTTGAGCCCAACGTCCCGCTGGTGTTTCTTTTGCTACCCATTTTGCTATTTCACCATCTCCTTCAAAATCAGCTTTATTCATTGGTGTTTGAATTGCACCAGGTGCAATCGCATTTGCACGAATTCCTTCACGACAATAATCTTGATCTAACTGCTTTGTATAACCAACAATTGCATGTTTAGAGGCTGTATAAGCTGCACCACCACCACCTGCCACAAGCCCTGCAATTGATGCCATATTAACGATTACTCCTGATTTTCGCATTAACATTTGAGGTAAAATTGCATTCGTTACAAAATAAGTACCCTTTACATTCGTGTTCATAATATGATCCCAAAGAGCCTCATCTGTATCGAGTGTTTTCGCAAATCCATCTAAAACTCCAGCGGTATTCAATAAAATATCTATTTGCTTGAATCTAGCCACAGCTTCTTCAAACGCTTCCACTACATCTGACTTAATGCAAACACTACCTATTGAGTAAGCAAAGCGTGCACCATATTTTTGATTAATGCTTATTAACCCCTGCTCATCTAAATCAAAACCAAATACATTCGCCCCATTCTCTAAAAAAGCCATTGCCTGAGCCTGTCCAATGCCCGATGAAGCACCTGTTACAAATACTGTTTTTCCTGTGTACTCTTCAAATTTCAAAACTTCACTCCTCATAACAAAAAGCCCATGATTTCTCATGAGCTTTTCCTATTAATCGACGATTATCCAATCTTCCGCTAACAAATCACATACTGTTGGTGTGAACATTGTATAGCCCTCACCTTGTACATTAATTAAAAAGTATGGGTTTAAATTCTCGCCATCATGTTCGCTTTGACCAACAAGCTTAACATACAATTCGGCACCGCCCCAACCTTCACGAATCACTTTCTCGCCAGTTTTTAAACGTGGTAATACCTCTTCAAAAGTCAATTATTCTCATCCTTTATATCAGTAATATCATGCGTTCTTTACCGGGAAAAGTATACTGGATTGAGAAATTTTTTACAACTAAAGTTTGTATTGTAAGGTTTGTCACAGTATTTGATGAATTTCTTATTTACCATGCACTTTAAGGTTACTAACGAAAATATTTTTTAATACATATCAAAGAGATTATTTATAAAGTGCATTAAATACAAAGATGCAGGAAATAATTTCCTTACTGTTGATTTTTTTGTGATAAAAAAATGTTTCAATGCCATATTAAGAATAATTCAAAATGAAAGGAGCGATTTGGTATGGGAAGAGACAATAAGCAAGGTAAAAGTCAAAACAAAGGGACATTACCTCAAACACCTAAAAATCAAAAAATAGCGCCAGACAAAGTTAATGAGGAGTTCTCTCAAGAGCTAGCTGAACTTGATACATTAGTCACCAAAAGCAAAAGAAAAAAATAGGTATTTTCGATCAAATTATTTCTCTTCAAATAGAATTTGAAGTAAGTTATAATATTTCTGGATGAATTGATGAGTTATTTGGAGAAGGCAATAGAACAACTATCCATTTAAGAAGTTCATTAAAAAATCTGAAATGGATATTACAATATCGAAAAAAGAATTCCCCATACAATAATCAAATCATCCCATTGGATTAATATCCAATGGGATTTTTTTAGGGATTAGCTGCAATGAAATACTTCTTTAAATATCTCAAGGTATATTACAAATAAACAGTGCCAAACTACGCTTATTCATTTATAAAATTCTTTTAAACGAATGATAAGCATAGTAAAAATATAAAAATTGAATTGGAGGAATGTAAGATGCATTTAACAAAAGGAGATAAAGTTGTATTAGTTGGGACAGGTGCAGTGGGGTCTAGTTATGCATATGCGTTGATCAATCAAGGGATATGTGAAGAACTTGTACTTGTTGATATAAACGAAGCTAAAACAAAAGCCGATGCAATGGATTTAAATCATGGACTTGTTTACGCTCCAATACCTCAAAAAATTAAATATGGGAATTACAGTGATTGTAAAGATGCCGCAATCGTTGTTATTTGTGCAGGAGCAGCACAAAAGCCTGGTGAAACACGCCTTGACCTTGTAAGTAAAAACCTTGCTATTTTTAAATCCATTGTAGGAAGCATTATGGATTCTGGATTCAATGGCATATTCTTAGTCGCTTCCAACCCAGTAGATATTTTAGCTTATGCAACTTGGAAATACTCTGGTCTACCGAAAGAAAGAGTTATTGGTTCAGGTACAATTTTAGACTCTGCTCGATTCCGTTTTTTATTGGGTGAAGAATTTGGCGTAGCACCAACAAGTATTCATGCTTATATCATTGGTGAGCACGGCGATTCAGAACTTCCAGTTTGGAGTACTGCTAATATCTCAGGGAAGCTAATAGCATCTGATTTAACTGATCAAAGAAAAGATGAAATTTTTGTCCAAGTTCGCGACGCAGCTTATGAAATTATTGAGTCAAAAGGAGCTACTTATTATGGAATTGCAATGGGACTAGCTCGAATAACAAAAGCCATTTTACGAAATGAAGAGGTAGTATTACCAGTTGGCTCATTGTTAGAAGGAGAATATGGTCACAGCGATGTATATGTTGGTGTTCCTACAATCATTAATCGTGGGGGGAGAAAGAGTATCGTAGAACTTTCTTTAAACCCTGAGGAAAAGGAAAAATTGGCGAATTCCGTAAAAACATTGAAAGAAGTCCAATCTCCATTTTGGAAGTAATTCCGAAATGGAGTAGGAATTTCTAACAAAGGAGCCATGGACCATGCTAGTAGAAACTTACAATCCTTTTAATCAACTACTTATTTCCTCAATGGTTGCTGCGATTCCAATTATTGTTTTTATTTTGTGTTTGACCGTATTTAAAATGAAAGGTATTTATGCAGCATTATTAAATTTAGTCATTACCTTTTTTATAGCAATGATGGTGTTTAAATTACCTTTTAGCGAATCAGTTGGGAGTGTCATTCAAGGTACCATTCAAGGAATATGGCCTATTGGTTATATTATTGTTATGGCGGTTTGGTTATATAAAATCTCAGTTGACTCGGGGAAATTTGATGTATTACGCGCAAGTATTGCCGGTATTTCACAAGATCAGCGACTGCAGCTACTGCTAATTGGCTTTTGTTTTAATGCATTCCTTGAAGGAGCAGCTGGTTTTGGTGTTCCAATTGCAATCTGTGCGGTACTATTGGTTTCGTTAGGATTTAAACCTCTACAAGCCGCTATGCTCTGTCTTATAGCAAATGGTGCTTCTGGAGCGTTTGGTGCAATTGGTATACCTGTCGCAATTACTGGTACATTAAATTTAGAAGGTAATGTAACTGCCATGGATGTTTCCACGATGACAGCATTAACCTTACCTATTATTAATTTTACAATTCCCTTCTTACTTATCTTCTTAATTGATGGGTTAAAGGGGATTAAAGAAACATTACCAGCTATTCTCGTTGTATCTACAACCTATACGGTGACACAAGCTATTATCACCATTACCATAGGTCCTGAACTAGCTGATATTATCCCTCCGTTACTTGCGATGGGGATTTTGGCTTTATTCTCAAAAAAATGGAGACCAAAGAATATCTTCTTACTTAACAATAAAGAGGTTAAAATCGAAAAACATACAACTGGTGATGTGATTAAGGCTTGGTCCCCGTTTTATTTATTAAGTTTATTTATCTTAATATGGAGTATTCCACCTTTTAAAGCTTTGTTTGCGGAAGGTGGAGCACTAGCCTTTACTAAAGTAACATTTGGCATACCTGGATCTACATTAAGTTCAAGCATAGAATTAATAAGTGCAACAGGTACAGCAATATTACTAGCAGCATTAACAACTATATTCACAACAAAGGCTATTGGTTTCGGTCATGGATTTAAGCTTTTAAGAAGAACAATTTCAGAATTTTGGATTCCGATTGTGATGATTTGTGCCATTCTTGGAATCGCTAAGCTAATGACTTATGCAGGATTAACAAGTGCATTAGGAGAAGCCGTAGCAACTACAGGAAATTTCTTCCCATTTTTATCCCCAATACTAGGATGGATTGGGGTATTTATGACCGGATCGGTTGTTAATAACAATACCTTATTTGCACCAATTCAAGCTACAGCAGGTAACATTATTGGCGTAGATTCTGCTTTGTTAGTATCCGCAAATACAGCCGGAGGGGTAATGGCAAAATTAATTTCCCCACAATCTATCGCAATCGCAACTGCGGCTGTTGGTCAAACTGGCAAGGAGTCCGAATTAACGAAAATGACTTTAAAATACAGCGTTGCACTACTCGCATTTGTTTGTATTTGGACGTTTATATTATCCATTTTTTATTAAAATCAGTTGAGGCTTTCATCATTACAGGTGAAAGCCTTTTTTTCTTTTCCACGGATGTGCTCAGAGGAACCCCTGTAGAGAAGTAGTAAGATTAAAAAAACTCCCTACAACTAATTGAAGTGACCCCTAAAAGTTAGACACGGTTATTTCATTAGGCAGCTTGAGTAAAATGAGTTCGGTATTGTACCGGACTCATTTTTAATTTTGCCTTCATCCGTTTCGTATTGTAATAATCAATATATTTTTCTAATTCTTTTTTGAAATGCTCGACACTTTCAAATTCCTTTAGGTAAAGGAATTCTGATTTTAAAATCCCAAAGAAATTCTCCATCACCGAGTTATCGTAACAGTTTCCTTTACGTGACATGCTTTGCACAATACCTCTTGATTGAAGGGCATGACGATATTGCTTCATTTGATAATGCCACCCTTGATCTGAATGCATCAGTAGCTGATGGTCCTCAGCTAGACGTTCTAATGCCTTTTCTAACATCTCTGAAACAAGTGAGTACGTTGGTCTAAAGCCAATTGTATAGGTAATGATTTCGCGATTAAATAAATCTAAAACAGGCGATAAATAAAGCTTTTCACCAAATAATTTAAACTCTGTAATATCTGTTACCCATTTCTCATTAGGTGCCTCCGATGTAAAGTTTCGATCTAAAATATTTGGCGCAATTTTACCGACTGTACCTTTATATGATTTGTATTTTTTCATGCGTACAATACATTTTAAACCTAGCTCTTTCATAATACGTTGAACCTTCTTATGATTCACTTTTTGCCCACGATTCGCTAGTTCATCACGTATACGACGGTAGCCATAACGACCTTCGTGTTCTTCATAAATCGCTTTGATCTCGGTTTTTAGATCGGCATCTGGATCTGGTAAATCAATTTTCTTTGCGATGTCATAAAATGTACTTCTTGGAATGTCCACCAATGCCACAAGTGCCTTCACTGAATATTTATGCCTTAATTCACAAATGACTTTTACTTTGTCTTTCGTGGTGATTTTTCCTTGTTTTGAACTAAGGCGTTCAACTTTTTTAAGTACTCGTTTTCCATTTCTAACTGTTTAATACGTGCTTGAAGTGCTTCGGTAGAGCCTTCTACCGAAGCTTGTTTTGGTTGTTTGTTTAATTCTTTTTTCATGGATGGACGCCCCTTTTTCTTTGACTGAAGAGCATCAAATCCTTGTGTTTCGAATTGTTTTTTCCAAACTCTTATCGTTGAATGCGTCGCTATATTAAAGATAGCCGCTGTTTCGTGTAAGGACTTACCGTGTTCAGTCATATAATTAAGTACGTCTAGTTTAAACTGTGCGGTGTAATTTGTATATTGTTTTACAAAAGCTTCTGGACCATTATATTCGTGTTGTTTCACCCAGGTTAATAAAGTCCGATGGGTTACG
This sequence comes from Viridibacillus sp. KH_047, assembly GCF_057838945.1. Lineage (NCBI taxonomy): Bacteria > Bacillati > Bacillota > Bacilli > Caryophanales > Caryophanaceae > Viridibacillus > Viridibacillus sp. KH_047. The sequence goes on from NZ_CM174479.1 coordinate 4,208,805, forward strand.
CCTATATCTTCTCCGATTGTTCTTAAACTTTCATTCCTAGATAAATATCTTTGAACAGCTTCTAATTTCATTTCTTTTCTAAATTTAGCCATACAAAAACTGCACCTCCAATTGTTAGATTGTGTCTAACAATTGGGGTGCAGTTCATAATAGTAGGAAGTTAACATTTACACTCTGATTTACTTTAGTGGGATTTCCACAATAGCAGTCGTCTCTAATTCATTTTTTGAATTAATTGCGATTTCCCCATTATATTTATTCACTGTTTCCTTCACAATAAATAACCCTTGCCCTCTAATTTTTCCGCGTTCTGCTTTTTTTGTTGAATACCCTTGTTTAAAGATTTGTTCATTCTCGATAATCTTCGGTCCTGTATTCGTTATCTCAAATATATATTGCACATCATCTGTTTTACAGCTAATCAGTATTTTACGTTGTGGCTCAGGTAATTCTACTGTTGCATCAATAGCATTATCAATTAAATTCGATAATATTTTGATTAAATCTGTTGTTTTTATTTTATCGAATGAATCTTGAGAAATCGTAAAATCCATATTAATATTATAATTTTGTGCAGCGAGTTTCTTTGTTTGCAATAATATAGAAAGACCAGGATGATCTATATTTAATTTTAAAGATTCAATTGCTTGAACTTCTTTAGACAGAGATGATAAATATTGTTGCGCCTGATCAGATTCTCCTAATTGCAGAAGTCCGTGTAAAACTTGAATATGGTTAGTGAAATCATGCCTTAAAGAGGATATAGAAGTAATTAATGTTCTAATTTCCGCTTGGTACGTATCTTCCGTATACCCTACTTCTTTAGCCACTTCTTTTTGATACCATCTTTGCATTAATAAAAAGGAGCCTATTACGACGAATATAAATATACCATTATAGAAAAAGAGGAGGATATTATTTTTCAGTACTTTCCCTTTAATATCATTCAGGGTATTAGCACTAATATCGATCCCTATATATCCGAGAACCTTACCAGATTCATCCATTATAGGTGCTCCAACAGAAACGTAGAAACCTAAATCGGCATCTTCAATTACCCTTGTTACATATGTTTCTCCTTCATAGGCTCTTTTAACCTGTTCTTTAGGTACTGTACAAAAAGCTCCTATAGAATAGTTATCTTCTAATGCATTGGGTAGCCCGCTTATCATCACTTTCGATACTTGAGGATTATCAACCTCCAATGTATACACATATAATGCACCCAATTTTTCTCTTGCATCAACTAAGTAGTCTGTTATTTCCCAATAATATTCGTTTTTCATAGGATTATTCAAAAATTTCTTATATGTATCTATATCTATCTTTGACGCTATGGATTTTGCTGCTCCAAGACTTTGATTTGCGATTGATTCTTCAACCGTCTTTTTCATCTTCATATAAGAAGTAAAGACATTTAAACTTGTAAATAATACTAATAAGGCGGTCGATAACACAATAATGAGTTTTATTTTACGATTTTTCATAAACACAGGTACTTCCTCTTCTTTTTAAATTGAAAGATAAATAATCATATTAATGATCCGAATTTCAATTAAACTATTCAATTACACATGAAACGAAATCAAGAACTACCCTTCCAACAATAGCACTAAATCTAAATTATAGTAAATATCAAAATCTCATATTTGTTTAATCAGATTTTCTTAAAGACATTATTTTTATATACTACTTTGGAAAATTAACAAAATCAATTTTTTATTGAATAGACTAAGTTAATTTATCATAAACAATCAAAATTCCGTATGTTACTGCATGTTCATTGAAATCCTCATGAGATATCTAAGTGCAATTTATACTTGGAAGGATTTGAAAAACCACAGCATCATATATCCCATTTCATGATTCAACATTTAATTTTTACGATTTTTCTATAAACTGACACCTAAGTTTTAGGATAAATTGGCACTTTTAAAAACATCAATCCTTTGCTAAGGTTATCAGTAATTGATGAAATTGATTTTAGGGAAAGGAAGCTCTCTGTTTATGTACTAGTAGAAATAACGATCTATAGTGAAGTTACAATCTAATTAATCTGAATTTTCAGTCGTTTTTTTATTAAAGAAAATGGAAAACTTAAGCTATACGCCCGATACCTATAAAGAAAAGATAAGGAAGGTTAATGACTATGCAAAAAACAACAAGTTATTCAAATGCACGTACTTTTAATTTAATTTTAACATCGATGTTAATTGCACTTGTATTCGTTGCCACGCTCTTGTTAAATATCAAACTACCTATTACGGCAAATGGCGGCTTAGTTCACCTTGGAACAGCTATGCTCTTTATTGTATCCATCTTATTTGGGCCTAAAAAAGGCGCCATCGCTGGTGCCGTTGGGATGGGGTTATTTGATTTAATCTCAGGTTGGACATTGTGGGCACCGTTCACCATTTTAACGCGCGGCTTACAAGGCTATATAGTTGGGAAAATCGCCTGGTCAAATGGTCGTAACGGACGTAGTATGGGTTACAATCTCTTCGCTACTATCATTTCAGTTCCTTTTATGATAGCTGGATATTACATTTGTGAAGGGGTTATATTTAGTAGTTGGATTGTACCAATGGCTTCTATTCCCGGAAACATTGTTCAAAATGTTGTAGGTATCTGTGCGGCCATTCCTGTTTGTGCTGCACTGAAAAAACTTCCATTTTTTAAATAGTTATTAGAAGGATATACACCAACACAGATAGTATCATATAAACATTATTTTTTATTAAGCTCCAAACTAAAATGCACTCATTTACTTACGGTTAACTGTAAATTTTGAAAAAAAACCTTTGATCAATCTAAAGATTGATCAAAGGTTTTATGTTTTATTTCATTTAGTATCTTTATTTCCATATCCAAGAATTAATTATTATCCTGCAAGTCCTCGCTTAATCCAAGTGCGTGTGCTGTTGAGTTATGAATTTCTTGGAAAAGATCCGGATTATTCGCTAGTGATACGCCATAAGATGGAATCATTTCTTTTATTTTCGGTTCCCACTCTTTTATTTGTTGCGGGAAGCATTTATTTAATACCTCAAGCATGACGTGAACAGCAGTAGAAGCACCCGGAGAAGCACCTAGTAATGCAGCAATTGAACCATCGGCAGCGCTTACAACTTCAGTACCAAATTGAAGCGTTCCTTTACCACCTGCTTCAGTATCTTTAATAACTTGTACACGTTGGCCAGCAACTACAATATCCCAATCCTCGGTCTTAGCGTTCGGGATAAACTCACGTAACTCTTCCATACGCTGTTCTTTCGATAACATAAGTTGTTGGATCAGATATTTTGTCAATCCCATCTCTTTAACTCCTGCAGCCAATAATGTAGTAATATTATGTGGTTTTACAGAAGCAATTAAATCCAGATTTGAACCTGTTTTTAAGAACTTAGGTGAGAACCCAGCAAACGGTCCAAATAGCAACGATTTTTTGTTATCAATATATCGTGTATCAAGATGCGGAACAGACATTGGTGGAGCACCAACTTTAGCTTTTCCGTATACTTTTGCATGATGTTGCTCAGCAACTTCTTGGTTTTTACATACCAAGAATAATCCGCTGATCGGGAATCCACCAATGTGTTTACCCTCAGGAATACCTGTTTTTTGCAGTAACTCTAGACTTCCTCCGCCAGCTCCAAGGAAGACGAATTTCGCCTTATGATATTGCATTTTACAACCATCGATATCATGTACTTTTAATTCCCATGAACCATCTTTAGTTCGCTTAATGCCTTCGACACTATGTTTGTAATTGATATCGACATTTTGAGTTTTTAAGTTATCGAATATCATACGCGTTAAAGCACCAAAATTGACATCGGTCCCAGTGTCCATTTTTGTTGCCGCAATTGCTTCATTCGCTGGACGGTCTTGCATAATAAGTGGAATCCATTTTTTCAATGTTTCCGGATCATCAGAAAATTCCATGCCTTGGAACAATGGATTCTTTGTCATTGTTTCGTGACGTTTCTTTAAAAACTCTACATTTTTTTCACCTTGTACCATACTCATATGAGGCAATGGCATGATAAAGTCTTGAGGATTACTAATAAGATTATTTTTTACAAGATAAGACCAAAATTGTCTTGAAAGTTGAAATTGTTCATTAACGTTTATCGCTTTGCTAATATCAATAGAGCCATCCGATTTTTCGGAAGTGTAGTTAAGTTCGCACAGTGCAGCGTGCCCTGTTCCCGCATTATTCCATTCGTTAGAGCTTTCCTCTCCCGCGTCTGCGAGCTTCTCAAATACTTTGATTTCCCATTCTGGTGCTAATTCTTTCAGTAACGATCCCAAAGTCGCACTCATGACTCCGGCACCAATTAAGATAACGTCTGTTTTATTCTGACTGTTGCTCATATTAACCTTCCTTATCTCCTAAAATTTTCAAAAAAAAGATGTAGGCGCTCATGCTTAGGCGTCATAGCAAGACAAGGCACAACCTAGGAAGACACCTTATCTATATTAATCATTATTCTATTCTAGTCTATCAAAGTTATGAAACAATTAAAACACGAACTACTATTTGATAGTTATATGCTATTTAAAAGCCAGTAAAAAGTCCTTAACTCAGCATCTTGCAAAAATTAAAGTTTTACTATGCCTCTACCAGTGACCATGACCCTTATTAATTGCACTGTACTTGTATATGTAGATACGAAAAATATCCCCCTTCCTTTATAGATATCCAGAATAAAGTCATATTCTAGAGTTCTGAAATTTCCACAGGTTTAGTTTTTTAATGAACTTAAAACAATACATTGAATCTATTATATAATATCCTAAAAAGTTATGTATCCGTTTTCATTACATTTTAAAAAACCTCTAGGATATTTTCATCCTAGAGGCCCGTACTTTGTGCATGATATATTATTATTAATTTGATTCAACAGGTATTTGTATTTCAGTTAACCATTCATTTTCACTTTCTTTGTTCCAAATTCCATCTATATATGATTCTCTTGGATTATCTATTACTTTATAATCGTTTGCTTTTATCCATTCAAAAACATATGAATACGTTTCTCCTAGGCTCGAATATGGACCTTTGTGCAATATACAAACTGCATTTTCTACTGCATTTATTTTTTTAAACTTTAAGATATCAGTATCTGACTTTATGTCTACTATTGCTTCACATATTTCTACATCAATATCGCATTCTTTATATTCTCCATCATGATAAATATTAAAACAATAGCTTGGTATTTCACATATACAACCTAATCTTTTCATTTCCTTAGCCATTATATTTGGACATAAATGAAACAGCTCGTTGTAATTTTTTATAACCTTCCTCATTGAGGCTACTTTAACTTCTGGTAATGATTTTATAATTATATTTTTCATATTATCTTCCCCTTCGTTTGTTTAACTGAATTGATGAGATTTCTCATAGGTGAATTGGCAATTGTTTCTGTGAGATAAACAAAGCTCACATTCTTAGGTACACCATCTATTTCAATAGACATTGGATGTGTGGAAAAAACACCCGCATAGCTTTTCCCATAGTAATACGTAGCTAGTGTTCCATCCTCCTGTTGCTCAATGGAAAACGGCTGCTTTGAACAATGAAGAAAAAGGACTGTCCAATAAGCTCTTAAATGGAAATAGGTATAGAAAAGTTTTTTGAATACTTTTTAGTAAATCACTATTTTTAGTTGGTGATGGATTGTAGTGGAAGACGGCGACTCCAGCGGGAATAGCATGAGCTGAAGGCCCCGCAGGAGCGAAGCGACGAGGAGACTGAAGCCATGCCCGCGGAACGCGTCCGTCTGAAACGGAAATCAATGCATGGAAAAAGGAGACCATCTCTCAGTCACTAAATGACTTAGGAGACAGCCCCTTCTAAAACCGCACTTACTTATGGTACGGTTCACCCTTCATAATCCTAAAACTTCTATATATCTGCTCCACCAACACTAATTTCATCAACTGATGAGGTAATGTCATTTTACCGAATGATTGTTTTTCGTTTGCACGCTTCAAAACGTCGTCATGTAATCCAAGTGAGCCACCGATGACGAAAGCAATTTTACTTTTACCATATGTCATAAGTGATTCAATGTCTTTGGACATTTCTTCGGACGTTTTCATTTTTCCGTTGATGGCAAGAGCTATGACGTGAGTGTCAGGTGAAATTTTAGCTAAAATGCGTTCGCCTTCTTTTTTCTTAACAATTTCCATTTCGGCTTTGCTTAATTGTTCGGGTGCTTTTTCGTCTGGGACTTCAATGAGATCGATTTTTGCATAGGCGCCAAGACGCTTGACGTACTCCTCAATCCCCATCTTTAAGTACTTTTCTTTTAATTTCCCAACGGTAATAATCGCTATATTCACAAGTTATCCACCTTCAAATTTAATTTACAAACACGTTATCCACAGAAGTTATACACATATCCACAGGTCAAATCAATATCTTGTGTACGCTCATTCGTTCGCCACAACATATGTTGCTGACTCTTCACAATAAGCACAACTTGTGGATAACTTTTCTTCCTCTGTAGCCATTTCAAATAATGGAACCTCTTTTTGTTCTGCCACGAACATGTCTAAAGCGTGTCCTATATGCGTTTCACAGCTGTATATTTTCAAAATATTTCATCCTTTCAATTTTCAAAATCCCCGTAAACTTATGCACAATTCGGTCAATGTTATCCACAGTCTATTGTAGCAAAGGAAAAGCGAGTAGGAAAGTCGTGGTTTCACGTTTCCTACTCGCCTGTTGATACGTTAGTATTTAAATTCCATTATCCACAAGATTAACTTGTTGGACTATTCGTTAAAGTTAGTACTTTTTCAATTATTTCCCCACCTCTGTATGCTTTAACTTTCATTTTATCGCCGACCTTTTTTTCATTATATAAATGTTTTCGAAGTTCAATTGTATTGTCTACTTTTTGACCATCAATTTCGACAATGACGTCATATTGTTCTAAACCTGCTTTTTCTGCTGATGAATTTTTAACAACGCTACTAATAACAGCACCTTCAGTTATTTCCGCTGGTAATTTTAATGTACGAGTTTGGTGGAATGCAGGAACATTTGTTAAATCAATTAATGATACACCCATAGATGGTCGTTCTACCTTACCCGATTTTTGCAGCTCATTAATTACTGGTATTGCAGAGTTAATCGGAATAGCAAAACCTAAACCTTCAACTGTCGACTCAGCAATTTTCATTGAATTGATACCTATCACATCACCTGCAAGATTTACAAGAGCTCCACCACTGTTCCCAGGGTTAATAGCTGCATCTGTTTGTAATACCTCTGCTTGCCAGTCTGGCACAGCATCACCATTTAAATCAACTGGTACTGTACGATCCTTACCAGAAACGACACCTGTTGTAACAGATCCCGAAAAATTAAGACCTAATGGATTACCAATTGCAATAACTGTCTCTCCTTGTTTTAAAACCTCAGAGTTACCAAATGTAGCAACTGTATTTACTTTTTTACTTGAAATTGAGATGACCGCTAAATCTGTCCAAACGTCATTACCTATTAGTTTTGCTTCCGTTTTTGAACCATCTGCTAATGTCACTTCTAATTGTTTTGCACCTTCAACTACGTGATTATTTGTTACGATATACGCTGTGTCGCCTTCTTTTTTATAAATAACGCCCGATCCACTGCCAGCTTCTTGGGTAGTTGGTTCAGCTTGGCTCCAAAAATCTTGTGTTGATTCTTGGATATTTGTAATACCGACCACCGCTCCAGCAACTTTTTCAACTGCTCCTGTAACATCTGTTGTTACCTCAGTTGTCACTTGCTTTGTTGTATTATTGCCTGTACCAATTGCTCCTGAACTATTTGGCAAACGATCTACCATCGAAGGCATCAATAGCCAAACAAGCAAAGCACCGATAATAACACCAATTAGTCCACTAAAGAAATAACCCGCTCTGCCACTTCGCTTTTTAGAACGACTTCTATCTTCTCCGTTAATGTTATCGTAATATCCCATACGTATCATCCCTCCGTTGTTTATCTGATAGTTATACTATATCTGTCGAAGATTAAAATCAGATGAAAATGGATTAAAAATCAGTTCAAAATTCTTTACGTTATTTTTCATCTTCGTAACATATATTTCCCTACAAATGCATAAAAAAACCTCCCTTTTTAAGAGAGGTTAAAATTATTATACTGTTACAATTTTAGTAGGTTCGTCTGCATCAGTATCTAATAAAGTAACAAATTCACCTGGCATGATTCCACATGATTGCAACGTTTGAGATACACTCATACGAGCCAGATCTTTCATATTATTATCTTTACTCAAATGGGAAAGATAAATACGTGTTGGTTTTTGTTCTACAACTTCACTCATAGCAACAGCAGCATCTTCGTTTGATACGTGTCCAACATCACTTAGTATACGGCGTTTTGTAGACCAAGGATAACTCCCCATTTGTAGCATACTTACATCATGATTACTTTCAAAAACAAAGGAATCAGCACCTTTAATAATTCCTTTCATCCGATCACTGACATAACCTGTGTCCGTAATAACTACAAGTTTACGACCATTTTCATGAAAAGTATAAAACATAGGATCTGCGGCATCATGGGAAACAGCAAATGATTCGACATCTAATGATCCGAACGATTTCACTGTTTCCATATCAAATTGGAAGCGTTGTTCTAATGGAATATTACCCACTTTGTCATCCATTGCAGCCCATGTTTTAGCGTTGGCGTAAACTGGAACATGATATTTACGTGCTAAAACACCCACGCCTCTTATGTGATCAATATGTTCATGCGTTACAAAAATACCGCTTAGTTTTTTTATATCGCGATCAACTTTTGCAAAAAGCTGCTCCATTTTCTTGCCTGTAAGGCCCGCATCTACAATAAATGCATGGTCATCATTTTCTACATAAATAGCATTACCCGTACTGCCACTTGCTAATACACTGAACTGCATAGTAAAGACTCCTTATTCACTTTCTAATTCTTTATCTCTATCTAATTCTTTATCATTTTCTATTGCTTGAATATCGATAACTTGGCCATCTACCGCATTAACGAAATAATCTGCTTCGTCACCCTCCGCAAACTCAACACGGATATGCCATGTTGGCGCAAGAACTTGAGTTTCTATTAAAGGAGCAAATGTATAGTAGCCAAGCTGTGGTTTATTAATTTTCGAATCCTGCTTTAACAATCCTTTTTCATATAGTACTTTGATTGCTTCACTAGCAGTAAAACCCTTGCTTTTCTCACCAAATGCCTCTAGTGATTCAAACATTGTTTGTTCATAACCTGTCACTGCTAAGTCTTTATTCCACTGCAATGTTACCCTCGCATTTTCATTAAAATAGATTATGCGATTGTCAATTTGTTGGAAAAAGGTTGCCTCTCTCTTTTCTTCATCTATACGCCAAAGTTTATACGTTTCTCCCGCATACACATACTTTTGCATAAATTCTGCAAAACTCGTGGCATCTTGAATGTTTCTGAGTGCTATTGGTTTTTCGAATTTTAAAGTCCTTATAGAACCATTTGTGATGTCATAATGCTGGTTACCAATTTTCTTGAAGTCGGTAGGTTTAAAGTGCTTGATTTGACCAGATATATACGAAATTTTTTCACTTTTAACAGGTAAGCCTTTAACCGTAATGTTCTCATCCTCTAAGCGCTCTTCTAACGATGCTTCTCCAACTTTTTCAACATCTTGGTCCTCATTATATCGACTGACATAAAGTGAATAAAGGAAAACGTTTAGTAATGAAAATACAATGATGAAAATTGTTTTCGTTTTACTCCAATCCAATTTGGCCACCTCCCGCAATAACAGGTGATAAATGTTCCCACTTACCATTAATACTATAGAACCACATTGGCTCCAATGTGAATAAATTTGGATTAGCATTTTTCGTTAAGTAAAAACCTGACCGAACTTCCTCAATATCTTCATAATTAATATCTTTTCTACCCTTTAGTTTTTCTATTACCTCTGGTCCGGATATTAACTTACCATCATTCCTTACTAAAGGAATAGGAACCGGTTGGTAGTATGGACGATAATACTTCGAGATGCGATCGTTGCCCCAATCCCAATAAGTCGAAATTTCCGTTAAAGTAACTGATCGGTCACTAAAGACTGGCTGATCTTCTAAATACATTTGATAAGTAACTTTTTGATTACCGTAATCTACTTCGTTATAACGGAAAACACCTGTCCATCCACTATGCTCATTTATAAAATTAAATGTATTCAAAATAAGATCAGACTCTAACGCCTTTTCTTTGTTGTCTACAATAGATGTATTAACGTAATTGAGTGTTTTCTTTGTAACATCAATAGTCATTAGTGATTTGTCATCTGTGTACTTTTCTGTACTAGTCGCTTCATCTGGACTACGTTTTACAATATTAGGATCAGGGAAAAGCGCATTTTTATAACGAATAATAGGATCTGATTCAACTATATAAGTGTATTTAGGCATGTTAATAGCCTTGGCTGGCAAATAGAAGCTCTTCGCTCCCTCACGTTCAATCTCAAGATAATTTGGAAAGCTTCTTGCCACTGTTGCTACATTATTTTCGAAGTATTTTCCGCTTTGGACTGTTATTTTAGCTTTATACAGTTTATTGTTTTTTGAATTAGCAAAAAAAACAATAAACTCATTATTAGACATGCTACTATTGCTTAACTTATTCCAATCAATAATCATGTAATTGAATGAAGCTTCAGTTATTTTTTTATTCTGTGTGGGTAATAGGTTTTGAAGGAATACAGGGAAAGGTATTTCTCCTGTATAAAACAAAGTCATGCGATTATTCACACCTATTAGTTCATTGAGCTTTTTATCGTCTAAATTATTACTTACAAGTGTCAAATCTGAAAGTTCCCATTTTTTCATTTCACTTAAAATAGGATCCATCTTAGCATTTTCATTTGTACCTTTCCACTTTCCATTCATATGAAAAAGCATTCGATAGGGCTTAATGATATCTGAAATTTGACGTTGCTTTCCAATTGAACTATCTAAAACTTTCGGGGGTTCAACTGTTTCATAGTTTGGTTTGTAAGTCCAAATAGAAAATGTAAGTGTAATACTCAAAAAGACAAGGATGAATAGAGCGATAGACTTTATTTGCTCAACATACTTCAATCCCATTCACCTACCTCATCTAATTCGTATGGCAATGTGAAGAAGATCGTTGTACCATGCCCTTCCTCACTTTCTGCCCAAATTTTACCACCATGCGCATGAATCATTTCCCTAGAAATTGCTAACCCTAAACCAGTGCCCCCCATAGAGCGGGCTCTAGCACGGTCTACACGATAAAAACGGTCAAAGATACGTTCAACATTTTCTTTCGGTATCCCCATACCATCATCGGAAATCATGACTTTTAAAATTCCATCTTGTGCCGTTACTCCAAAGCGAATATTGCCACCATCTGGTGAGTATTTTAATGCATTCGAAATAATATTATCAATGACTTGTGTAATTTTATCAGTATCTAGTTCTACATAGCATGGTGTATCTGAGATGTGTCGTTGGAATTCTACGTTTTTTGATTTTGACATTTCAAAACGGTCAATAATACGGTCAAAAAATTTATTAAAATCTACAATATCTGCATTTAACTCATATTCTCTACTATCCATACGTGATAGTTGTAATAGGTCATTTACAAGGCGAATCATTCGCTCTGTTTCTGTTTGTGTAACATTTAAAAAAGTAGGCGCTATATTTTCATCTCGCCATGCGCCATCCGCTAATGCTTCTAAGTAGCTACGCATTGTTGTTAATGGTGTACGAAGTTCATGCGAAACGTTAGATACAAATTCACGGCGCTCCATCTCAATCTTCTCTTGTTCAGTAATATCGTGCAGAACTGTAATTAAACCATTTACAAAACCAGTTTCTTTTTGAATAACGGAGAAATTTGCCCGCCAAATATAAGGTCGTTCTGGTGAACTAAAATCTAGATTCACAGCATCTTTCATATGGATTAAATCTTCAAAAGAATACTCTTCTTCTAATCCTAAAACAGAAATAAGTGGGCGCCCCATTAGTTCATCGTCTTCACTATTTAAAAGCTGCTGTGCAGGTGTATTGATAAGTATAATACGACCTTTTCGATCGGTCGCTATTACACCATCTGTCATATTAGCTAAAACGGATGCAAGCTTTCTTCGTTCACCCTCTGTGGTGGATTGCGCTTCCTGGAGCCTATTTGTTAAATGATTAAAAGCTATTGCAAGTTGGCCTATTTCATCATTGCCATAAACGCGTACTTTGCGTGAATAATTCCCTTTAGCCATTGCTTGAGCTTGTTTTCTCATATCTGATATTGGTTTCGTAATTGTTTTTGCGATGAAAATACCAAGAATAACTGTAATGGCTAAAGCAAGTGCTGTACCCCCAGCCAAAATACGATTGATCTCATTCATCTGTCCAAAAACACTTTCAATATTCGATTTTAAATAGACAGTTCCAATGACCTTACCATTAGAAGTAATAGGCGTCGCTACTAACCATACACGTGTTTTGGTTTGATCATCTAATGCGATTTTTTCCGAACGAGTTGGAGTAGCTATTGATTGGCGCACTACTTTTTCCGTCGCGCGCTGTCCAACGATGGACTGATTGCTTGCATCAGATGTAGCTAAAATGCGATAGCGTGCATCGATAACTCGAATTTCATTTATATCACTAGAGGATATTCCGCCTAATACCGTTTTCAAACTTTGCTCTATCGAAGGATCAGCTTCAGTTCTTTCTTTTAAAAGCTCCTCTTTAACACTAAATGTCACTAGTTTTAAACGGTCATCAACAGATGTTTGAAAGTTTTCCTTTAACTTTTGTTCCAATTCGCGTACGAAATAGAATCCTATAATTTGCATAGCTATTACAATTAATAACACGTAAATTAGTACTAGCTTTACGTGAACGGATTTGAAAAAACGGACTTTCTGCATGTCCTTTACTCCTGTTCAGGATTTCTTAAATAATATCCTACGCCACGGCGTGTAACAATCCATGCTGGATGACTTGGGTTGTCTTCAATCTTCTCACGTAAGCGGCGGATTGTTACATCCACAGTACGAACATCTCCAAAGTAGTCATAGCCCCATACCGTTTGCAATAAATGCTCACGCGTCATAACTTGACCGATATGTTTTGCTAGATAATGTAGTAATTCAAATTCACGATGTGTAAGTTCAATTGCTTCATCGCGTTTTAATACTAAATACGCTTCTGGTTGAATGACAAGCGAGCCAACTACGATATCACTTGAAGTTTCTTCTTGCTCTTCTGTTGCTATAGTTGATTGGTGGCGTCGCATATTCGCTTTTACACGGGCGATTAATTCTCGAGTACTAAATGGTTTTGTCACATAATCATCTGCACCTAATTCTAAACCTAATACTTTATCAATTTCGGAATCTTTTGCTGTTAACATAATAATAGGTATATCATATTTCTTTCGTACTTCACGGCATACTTCTATACCATCTCTTTTAGGTAACATGATATCTAGAAGCATTAAATCTGGTTTGATTTCTTCCACTTTCTCAAGTGCCTCATCACCATCATAGGCACAAATAACTTTGTAGCCCTCTTTTATTAAATTAAATTGTAGTATATCTGCAATCGGTTTTTCATCATCTACAACTAAAATTGTCTTGTCCACATTTATACTTCCCTTCATATATGAATTGGATTTATGTTGTCAATTAACGTTAGTTTTTCGTATGTTCCATATCTTTAACTCTATCATGCTTTAGCCTTCTGTGCATCTTTTGGAATTCAAGGCACATTGAAGTTTCCCGGGGAATAATTTTATTCTTAACCCATTTTACAAAGAACTCTATGTAAAAAAAACAGTCCACTTGCATAACGGACTGTATCGTTCTATTTTTATTTTAATACATTTAACGGGTTTAGTAATTTTCCATTTTTAGACACCTCAAAATGTAAGTGTACTCCTGTTGAATTACCTGTTGTACCCATTATCCCTAATTTTGACCCTTGCGCTACAACTTGTCCCACTTCCACATCAATCGATGCCAAGTGCCCATAAACTGTTTGAAAACCGTTATTATGGTCAATAGTTACTTTATTGCCGTAAGATCCATCCACACCTGCAAATGTGACTTCACCGTTATCAGCTGCTTTAATCGTAAATCCATCCGGTCTAGCAATATCGAGTCCTCGATGTAATTCGCCCCAACGATAGCCCATTTCACTTGAAATGTAACCACCTTCTGCTGGCCATTCAAAGCTTCCGCTCCCACGTGAAGGTACTTCCTTTGTTCCCTTCACGATTACACGTGTTTCTGCTTCCTTCATAACAGATTGCGTCGTTACTTTTTCTAAAGCAGGCTCACCATCTATTTCAGTAATTATATGCCTTACTAGTTTTTTACCGTCCGCGCCTTTTTGTTTTACTTCTTTCTCGCCAGTCAGCATTTTTTTATCTTTTTTTATAATTGTTTTATGCTCTATTCTCTCAGACTTTATCGATTCTTTTGTTAGTTCGATATTAATCCAAGGCTCCAACTCTGCTACTTTAATGGTATTTCCGATTGTTAGAGATTTTTCATCCGTTAAATCTTCATTTAGTTCCAAAAGCTTAGAAGTTGAAAGTTTATATTTAGCTGCAATACTACTAAGAGTATCGCCTTTTTTAATGGTATAAGGTTTCTCTTGAAGCTTGCCTTTTGTTAATAATTTAACAGCTTCCTTTGTAGTTAATACATTAGCTGGATCTGTATACTCAGTCATACCAGCTACAGATTGTTTTATAGAAATATCCACAATACGTGTTTCGTTTTTCTTTAATGGTGGTAAAGTTTTATGATTATTTTCCATAGCATCCAACGACTTAAGCTCTTCGGCTGAAACATACTGTAATTTAAGCTGGCGAATTGTTTCATCATATGCATCGATATCTTTGACATAGGTAGCCACTTTACCATCGATAAGTAATGCAAATGCTGAAGCTTTAATTTTTAAAGCATCGTCTAGCTTTTTTAAAGTATCTTCGTCATTTGTATCCTCCTGGAAAACTTGCTCTGATATAACGGATAAATCTGGCGTTGCATCAAGAGACAGACCATCGTATTTTGTGCTAACCTTTTTCACTTTGTCTTCAATATGTTGATCAATCAACTTTTTATTGGATACTGCTCCAATATATTGATTCTTAATGTATATATGATAAATTTTATGCAATTGATTGTCGTTCTGAGCATTTGCATAACCATTATTCAATCCTACTAATGATACGAGGAATATTGCGATAGTTGCTACTTTCATTGCTGTTAGTTTGCAGATTCGTTTAAAAAATATAGAGTTCTCACTACTATTCCGTTTCAAACGCATGGTAAGCTCCTTTCGTTTTTTTGATATAAATCAATTATTATTTACAAGAGTTATGTCGAAATCAAGCCTCTCTAATTTAACATATTCCAATTTCCAATTGAACATATTACACTTGATGTCACTAAAATGTATAATAAACTCCATTTATTTTGAATTTATTACAAATTAAGGTTTGAATTAGGTAATTTTTATTTATTATAGACATTTTTTGTAAACATTATTCACCATACTACTCTCTATATATACAAAAATCTCATTTCATTTTTGTGTTAATTGTTACAATATAACTCTTTTCACTTTTGCATTTTTGAAAATTCCGTTAAAATTAAGTTAGAATTATTAGATTTTTGGAGAATGGGGAGATTAGTTTGAGTGACTCAAACAGGAGTATGGAAGACATTTTAGCCGAAGCAAAAAAGATCAATGATAGGAATAGGAAAACGTCTAAAGCTCGTTTACTAAAACGCATTATTATGGTGATGACCGGTGCTATTATTATGGCAATTGGCCTGGAACAATTTCTTGTACCAAACAATATTTTAGATGGTGGAATTGTTGGTATATCTATTATTGTTTCCCACCTTAGTGGTCTACCACTAGGATTATTTATTTTCCTCTTGAACATACCCTTCTTTTTCCTCGGTTATAAGCAAATAGGGAAAACCTTTGCCTTATCAACCGCGTTAGGAATTACTACTCTATCTATAGCAACGGTTCTATTACACCCAATTGAACCTTTCACAAACGATTTACTATTATCTACAGTATTTGGCGGAATCGTTCTTGGAACTGGGGTCGGTATCGTTATCCGCTACGGTGGCTCTCTTGATGGGACCGAAATTATGGCCATTCTATTTAACAGAAATTCTCCGTTTTCTGTCGGCGAAATCATTATGTTCTTCAATCTAATCATTTTCGCTATAGCCGGTTTTATTTTCACATGGGAACAAGCAATGTATTCGGTTCTAGCCTATTTCATTGCTTACAAAACCATCGATGTAGTTATTCAAGGACTTGATGAATCGAAATCCGTCTATATTATCAGCGATGAATATGAAGAAATCGGGCGTGCTATTATGGATCGTCTAGGCCGTGGTGTAACGTATTTAATCGGAGAAGGCGCTTATACTGGTGACAGGAAAAAAGTGATTTTCACAGTTATCACTCGACTAGAAGAATCTAAACTAACAACAATTGTAGAAGAACTCGACGATCATGCATTCCTGGCAATTGGCAATATCGCCGAAGTTCGTGGTGGACGCTTTAAGAAGAAAGATATTCACTAAATGTAAAAGGCCAATTCTCTTTAGAGAATTAGCCTTTTTTATTTATACTAAATTATCAATCGCTATGCTCTTTACCGTTCTTTTTTGCATTTTCCGTAAATAAATGATAAAAACAATGTTAATAATGAGAGTTAATGCTGACATAATAAATAAGAAAGTGACTTGTAACATCCCTAATGTATTTATTATTAAAGTCATCGTAAACAGCGATAGCAAATGTATTGAAAGATACCAAATCCCTATCTTATTAGTTATTTTACTCAATTTCACAGCAGCTAAAGAGGTAAAAACTGACTGAATAACAACGAAGAGGAAATATACTTGAATAACTTGTAACAATGCATATCCTAAATCGTAGTATTCACCCCAGGTATAAGATGCCCTCACTTGATCTTGTAGGAAAAAATGTGGCAGTGAATACACAGCCAGTAATATTGCTAATAGTTGAGCTCTCATCGTTTCTTTTCCTTCAGCAGCTATTTTTGCAATACCGCTAGAAATTAAAATGTAACCTATAAAATTAGGCATTATATCTACAACTATATATATATTAATTAGAAGAAAGAGATATCCAATAAATAAATGCTTAAAGCCTTCACTCATTTATGCTCCTCCTTTGCATCATACACAAGCTGATTTACTTGTCGTTGTGTTAATGAGGGCTCACTTCTAAAATGAAATACATAACCCATCTCTTTGTTCTTTTTATTTGTAGCAGGCATTAAAATATCTGCATCTATATATTCATCAGGTTGAACTTTGCTTTTCCTCTTATATTGGATTGTTAATCTCTCTTTGGCTTTAACATCCATGGGCCAGGATTGATCCTCTATCGGAGTCATAGCGCCCTCCCCGCTTTTTCCAACGTTCACCTTATATAAAGAGGCAATCTCTTGTGGTAGTTCTAGTTTCTTCATATGCGCATCCTCAAGCAATTGTACATCTTCGGTTACATTACCCATATTGTCAACAGATCTCGAACTAAAATCTGTTTTAATGGACCTTGGTTCATTATGTATTTCGAAATGTTCGATATTTGCATTTAAACTACGATGTTCCGAAAAATCCATCAATATTTTATTGGCATTAATTTTTGTACTTTTTAAATATGCTAGTTGCTCTTCATCAATATTAAAATCTACTTTTTTTAAATAATGATGTATGTATTCTGTATAATAACTCCCTTGTGATGATACATAATTACCCATTTCTTCAAAATAACTATCATTACCTAAAGGATATAATGTTTCTTGCCCTAATCGTAAGCTCATTGCTTCCATATTTTCTCCTTTATTAGTTAAATAAAAGATCGAAAATGTTCTCTCATAGTCACCTATAATATTTATGTATGAAGAAAGTATAATTGGATCCTTCAATTGCTTTGATTGATAATATAGTGTATTTCCTAACCAACTAATTAAAATGATACTTATTGCTCCCCAAAACCATTTCGCCTTCAAATAACCCCTCCTTTAATACAATATAGTTAATATTATACAGTGTAATACCATAAAAAAAGCGGAGAAAATTTCCTCCGCTTTTTGTCTATTTATTAATTTATGCTTATTCTCCCCAAACGTCTACAAGGACATTTGTTTGATCGCGGTCTGGACCTACTGAGAATGTAGCAATTTGAATGCCAGCTAGTTCACTAACGCGCTCAACATAGCGACGAGCGTTCACTGGTAATTCTTCTAGCGTTCTGCAGCCTGTAACGTCTTCAGACCAACCTGGAAGTTCTTCATATACTGGTTCACATTGTTCAATAATGTGAAGGTTAGCAGGATATTCAGTAAGTATTTGACCATTGTATTTATAAGCTGTACATATTTTAACTGTTTCTAGACCTGATAATACATCGATTGAGTTTAACGATAAATCTGTAATACCACTTACTCGACGTGAGTGACGTACTACTACGCTATCAAACCAACCAACACGACGTGGGCGACCTGTAGTTGTACCATATTCGCGACCTACTTCGCGGATTTGATGGCCTACTTCATCAAATAATTCAGTTGGGAATGGTCCATCACCAACGCGAGATGTATAAGCTTTACAAACGCCTATAACGCGCATATCTCTAGATGGTCCAACCCCTGCACCAATTGCCACTCCTCCAGCTACTGGGTTTGAAGAAGTTACAAATGGGTATGTTCCTTGATCGACATCAAGCATAACACCTTGTGCGCCTTCAAATAATACGCGACCACCTTCATCAAGAACATCATTTAAAATTTTTGAAGTGTCTGTTACATATTTAGCGATTTCTTGACCATAACCATAGTATTCCTCAAAGATATCTTCAAAATTTAACCCTTCTGTTTCATAAAACTTCTCAAAAAGGCGATTTTTAAGAGCTAAGTTTTCACGTAATTTTTGCTCAAATACTTCACGGTCCAATAAGTCCGCCATACGGATTCCGATACGTGCTACTTTATCTTGATAGCAAGGTCCGATGCCTTTAGCAGTTGTCCCAATTTTGTTGTCTCCACGGCTTTCTTCATCTACGATATCTTGTTTAATATGATAAGGAAGAATAATGTGTGCACGGTTAGAGATACGAAGATTTTCAGTGCTTACGCCTCTCTCTTGTAAGTATTTCAATTCCGTTACGATGGATTTAGGATTTACAACTAAACCATTACCGATAACTGAAATCTTATCTTGATAGAAAATACCTGATGGAATTAAGTGTAATTTGTACGTCTCACCATCAAATTTTATTGTATGGCCAGCATTGTCTCCGCCCGCATAACGAGCTATTGCTTCTGCTTTTTTTGATAGGAAGTCGGTGATTTTACCTTTACCTTCATCTCCCCATTGAGTTCCCACTACTACTACTGATGTCATTACCAGCACCTCCGTCAGACGCTTTCAAGCATCCTGAATCAAACACGATAATTGTATCAACTGAAAAGGCAATAGTCAATTAAAAATAAACAAAAACACGAACGTACTATGATGTATAGTAATTTAACGTTCGTGTTTCATATACTCTAGTATCCTCCAGCTGGCTCATGCTGTGACCAATCGACACTAACAAATTTGTTATGTTCTTTCACGAACGCAAGTTTAACCGTATCTGTTGGACCATTACGTTGCTTGGCTACAATAATTTCAATCGTATTAGCATCTTCCGTTTCTTTATCGTAGTAATCTTCACGATATAGGAAAGAAACGATATCGGCATCTTGCTCAATACTTCCGGATTCACGTAAATCACTCATCATTGGTCGTTTATCTTGACGTTGTTCAACGCCACGCGACAACTGAGATAAAGCAATAACAGGTACTTCTAATTCACGTGCTAATGCCTTGAGAGATCTTGAGATTTCGGATACTTCTTGTTGACGGTTTTCGCGTCCACTACCACTGCCTTGAATAAGCTGCAAATAGTCAATTAAAATCATGCCAAGTCCATGTTCTTGTTTTAAACGGCGACACTTTGCTCGTATTTCATTAATACGTACACCTGGTGTGTCATCAATGAAAATGCCAGCCTTCGATAAACTGCCCATTGCCATTGTTAGTTTGCGCCAATCTTCAACATTTAACGCACCAGTTCGTAATACTTGTGCATCAATGTTACCTTCTGCACATATCATACGCATAACGAGCTGTTCTGCACCCATTTCAAGTGAGAAGATAGCAACATTTTCAGATGTCTTTGTTCCTACGTTTTGTGCAACATTCAAAGCAAATGCTGTTTTCCCAACTGAAGGTCGCGCTGCTACAATGATTAAATCTCCACGTTGGAACCCCGCTGTTAGACGGTCCAAATCACGGAATCCAGTAGGAATACCTGTAACGTCACCTTTTCGGTGTTGTAACTGCTCAATGTTTTCATATGTTTGGACAAGTACATCCTTCACAGGCTTAAAGTCGCCTGCGTTTTTGCGGCTTGCTACTTCCATCATTTTACGTTCAGCTTCTGCTAAAAGTGCATCCACTTCATCTTCACGTGTATAACCGTCTTCTACAATTTTCGTTGCTACTCTAATTAAGCGGCGTAGTAAAGCCTTCTCTGAAACGATTTGTGCATAATAAGCGACATTGGCTGCTGTTGGTACAGCATTAGCAAGTTCCGTTAAATAAGAAATGCCTCCTATGTCTTCTAGCTCATTATGATTGGAAAGTTCCTCTGTCACTGTAACGACGTCTATTGCTTTACCTTGATCGCTTAGACGCAACATCGTCGAGAAGATTTTAACATGCGCAGATCTATAGAAATCATCTTCAAGAAGAATTTCTGAAGCCGTTATGAGTGATTGTGGTTCAAGAAAAATGGCTCCTATGACAGATTGTTCAGCTTCAAGATTATGAGGCGGAACGCGTTCCAATAACGGATCGTTCATATATGTCTCTCCTTACGCTTCTTCTGTAACATGTACTTTCAGCTTAGCTGTCACTTCATGATGTAGCTTCACTGGCACGTTTGTAAATCCTAGTGCACGAATCGCGTCTGCTAATTCCATTTTACGTTTATCAATTTTGATACCATGTTGTTTATTTAAACCATCTGCAATTTGTTTTGTAGTTACCGCACCAAATAAACGGCCACCTTCACCTGATTTTGCTTTTAGTATAACCGTTAACTCTTCAATTTTTGCTTTTAAATCTTTTGCAGCAGCTAATTCAGCAGCAGCCTCTTTTTCAGCTTTTTTCTTTTGCCCATCTAATTGGCTAATTGCTGCTTGGTTTGCCTCAACAGCTAGATTATTTTTTAATAAGAAGTTATGTGCATAACCATCAGCTACGTTTTTGATTTCACCTTTTTTGCCTTTACCTTTAACGTCTTTTAAGAATACTACTTTCATGATTCCGAACTCCCTTCTAATACAACCTCTATTGCTTCTTTTAACATGTTAATAGCTCCATCAATTGTTGCTACTTCTAATTGGCATGCAGCATTCGTTAAATGTCCACCACCGCCAAGCTCTTCCATTACAAGCTGGACGTTAATCTCTCCTAGTGAACGCGCACTAATACCAATGACTCCATCATGACGATGAGCAACTACAAATGATGCAGAAATATCTTTCATTGTTAATAATATATCTGCTGTTTGTGCAAGTAAAACCGAGTTATAAATCTTATCATTATCCCCACGTGCTATTGCTAGCCCTTGATGTACAAACTCCGCTGTTTGAACTATTTTAGAACGTTCAATATACGTATTGATATCTTCCTTCAATATACGTTGTACTAAGATTGTATCTGCTCCGTTTGTACGTAAATACGATGCTGCTTCAAACGTACGCGCTCCAGTACGTAAAGTAAAACTTTTTGTATCGACAATAATGCCTGCTAGAAGAGCTGTTGCCTCTAACATTGTTATTTTATCATTTTTTGGCTGATACTCTAATAATTCTGTTACAAGCTCCGCTGTCGATGACGCATAAGGTTCCATATAAACAAGCATCGGATTTTTTACAAACTCTTCTCCACGTCGATGGTGGTCAATTACGACGACTTTTTCAGCCTTATTTATTAATTTCTCTTCAATAGTCATCGATGGCTTATGTGTATCAACAACGACTAATAATGACTTATCGGTAATTTTTGATAATGCTTCTTCTGGAGTAATAAATCGATCATAAAGGTCTGACTTTTCTTTGACCACATTCATTAAGCGGACAATGCTATTATCAATTTGATCAAAATCCATTACGACATAACCATCAATTTTATTCATCTGAGCCATTTTACGGACTCCAATGGCTGCTCCTATGGCATCCATATCGGGCATTTTATGGCCCATTACGAAGACTTGATCACTATCCTGGATTAAATCACGTAGTGCATGAGAAATAACGCGTGCACGTACTCTAGTACGCTTTTCAACCGGATTTGTTTTACCACCATAAAATTTCACTTTACCATTAGGTTGCTTGATAGCAACCTGGTCACCACCGCGCCCTAAAACAAGGTCTAAACTAGATTGCGCTAGTTCACCAAGTTCTATAAGGGATTGTGAACCAGTACCAACACCAATACTTAATGTCAAAGATAAACTTTGTTTTGCGGTAGTTTCACGAATATCATCTAAGATAGAGAATTTCTTCTTCTCAATTTCTTGTAAAATGGATTCATTTAATATCGCTATAAAACGATCCGTCGAAATGCGTTTTATGAAAATACCGTATTGTGTGCCCCAATTATTAATAAGTGATGTAATAAGTGAATTTGTCTGGCTACGATTTTGATCGTCCATACCCTGTGTAATTTCATCATAGTTATCAACAAAGAGCACAGCTATTACAGAACGATCTTCATAGTATAGCGTTTCAATTTCTACTTGCTCTGTTATATCAAAGAAATATAATAACCTTTCTTCGGGTTTATAAAATGCTCGATACTTACGATCCCTAAGTGTGATATTCATCTCATGCTTTTCATCATGTTTAATTAATGTATAGAGATCCTCTGAAAGCGTAAAAATCTCCTCTCCCATTAATGTATCTACATCTAAAATACCTAGCATATATGGATTCGACCATTCAATCATATATTGAGTATCAATTAAAATGATACCAATAGGCATTTCAAGCAAGGCCTCTTCCCCTACTTTTTTCATACGATATGAGAGAGTTTCAATGTGCTTTTCTGTTTCTTCATAGGTTGTTTTTTCCGTTTTCCAAGTCGTTATTAAAGCCAATACCACTACAAGACCATAAGCAATACCAATGAACGGATTCCACATTATACATACAATAACGCTTGCTACACTAAGAAGAGACAGAATTAAAAGAGGATATCGAATTGGTCTTTTTCTGAACAAAGTACCCATAGAATTCAGCTCCTTATTTTCTCGGCATTCTCGTCACAAGCGCACGAATATTAAATCCTAAATCCACAATACCAAGTAGCGTAACAAACGAGTATAAAGGTAACGCTAAAATAGTACTTATTATTGCAATCCATTTAGGCCATTCTTGCTCATGTACATAGTAGTGAATAAACGAAATCCCTTGTAACAGTAGTAATGTGCTAAGTATAAATGACAGATTCAAAAAAGCCATTTCAGCAAAAGAGCCACTTTCAGGTTTTATAAATAATGTCACTATTAAAACTACCATATAGTACCATAAGACCGATCTAGGTAATTGAAGGTCTTTAAATGGTGCAAATTTTGGAACAGTTATTCCAAAACGTTTTAATAGCGGTAAATTAACTGTAATGATAATAAAAGTGATCATGAATACAGACATCGTAATCATAGTCGGCATTACCATAGTTATTAAATCAAACACCTGCTCTAACTGTTCAGCAGTCAGCGCTTTTACACCCGGCATAGCCTTAGCTAATTCATTTGATCTTTCATAGCTTTCTCTGGCGATCTTCAACATAATCTTCAAACTATCTACATTGAATAACTTAACCGAGATAACATACATAATCGCCATAGATAGTAATACACTAATTCCTGTAGTCATAAATAAATAAACTTTGCTTTTTTTCATACGAAGTGTATCGCCAATTAAAAATCCTGCAAGACAGAAAATAATAGCAAGTGGCAGAGACATTATACCTGTAACGAGTATAGAGACTCCTATACTAACAACAGCTACTATCATTGAAGCTTTGCGATCATACATTGCACTATACCAAGCAATTGGAAAAGAAATAAACCAAATTGTTACCAAAGATAATATAGGAATATATGAAGTAATCGCTAATAGGGCTGTAAATATTACGGCCATCATCGCCCCTTGTGTTAGTTGTTGCGTTTTATTTTTAGGCATCTATAACCTTCCTTTTTCCAAAAGACAATCTTTTATTTCATCTTATTATTGTACCATGTTTCATGTTCATGAACAAAAATGCGCTAGGCGATACTTTTGTGGATTATGGGGTGGTCAATGGAGATATTTTATGCAGTACGTTTAACGACTATATAAGATAGATTAAGTCGATGAAGGTATTATTTTTATATAAAAAAAAAGACCGGTTACCCGGTCTTTAGAAAGTTATTATCTTTCTTCTGTGCTGAATGGAAGTAAGCCCATAATACGAGAAACTTTAATTGAAGCTGTAAGTTTACGTTGGTATTTTGCGCTAGTACCAGTTACACGGCGTGGAAGAATTTTTCCGCGCTCAGAGATGAATTTTTTCAACAAATCTACATCTTTATAGTCGATGTGTTTGATGTTGTTAGAAGTGAAATAGCAAACTTTACGGCGTTTGCGGCCTCCTCTACGTGGTGCCATAGTATTGTCGCCTCCTTAAGTATATTGGTATATATTGCGTGCAATGGATTTTTACTTAGAATGGTAAGTCATCTTCAGAAACTTCGATTGGACCACCATTGTTGTTAGCAAATGGATCTTCATCTACACGCGTATAGTTTTGCTGACTAGGTGATTGATTCTGTTGATAAGATGGTTGTTGCTGATAGCTGTTTTGTTGTGGAGCTTGGCCGTACGATTGTTCACCACCATATGATGGTTGTCCACCGTACTGTTGCTGTCCTTGCGGACGATCTCCTGCAGCACCGCGCGGCTCTAAGAACTGCACGCTATCTGCAACAACTTCAGTTGTGTAAACACGTTTACCATCTTGTCCTTCATAACTACCTGTTTGGATACGGCCTTCTATGCCCGCTAGGCTTCCTTTTTTCAAGAAATTAGCAGTATTTTCAGCTTGTTTACGCCAAACAACACAGTTAATAAAGTCCGCTTGTTTTTCACCTTGTTGGTTAGCAAATGTTCTATTTACAGCAATTGTAAAGCGAGCAACAGCTGCGCCACTCGGTGTATAGCGAAGTTCCGGATCTTTTGTTAGTCTTCCAACTAATACGACTCGGTTAATCATCAGAATACAACCTCCTTTATCTGCGATTTTTATAAATTAAGATTATTTTTCTTCTTCGCGAACTGCAATGTGGCGAATAATGTCTTCGCTAATGTTAGCAAGACGAGTGTATTCGTTAATAGCTTTAGCGTCAGCGTTGATTTTCACGATTTGGTAGAAACCTTCACGGAAATCATTGATTTCGTAAGCTAAGCGGCGTTTGCCCCACTCTTTTGATTCGATGACTTCAGCGCCGTTTGAAGTTAAGATATCGTTGAAGCGTTCTACAAGAGCTTTCTTCGCATCTTCTTCAATGTTTGGGCGAATGATGTACATTAATTCGTACTTTTTCATCTATAAGCACCTCCTTATGGACTTTGGCCCGACTAGTTGCAGTGGGCAAGGAGCAAGTAAATTTATTACTCACATCAGTGAATTGTAGCACATTAATTTGAATATAGCAACCTTCATCCCTATACATTCCCAAGTCATTTCCATTATACTTTGGATAGAGGTGATAAATTTGATAGAACATGAAGAACCTTCAATTATCGAGCTAGATTTAAAGAAAATAGCTTGGCAAAACATTGTTATGACTTTTAGCTTAATGATCGGACTTATTCTTCTAAATAGTTGGATCCATAAAGTATTTGAACTAAACTTCTCACTTTTAAGTATTTTATTATTTATCGTATATTATATTATTTTAATTGTGTTACATGAAATTTTTCATTTAATTGGTTTTATGATTTTTGGTAAAGTACCTTTTCGCTCGTTGGATTACGGTGTAAATTTGAAGATGGGTGTCGCCTATGCAACAACGAGAGAGCCTATTTGTAATAAGGCAATGAAAAAAGCGCTTCTACTACCATTTTGGACAACCGGTGCTATTCCGGCTGCTTTTGGTCTCTATTTTAATAGTACGATGCTTGTTGTATTAGGAGCTTGGTTAATTGCTGGTGCTGTTGGCGATTTTGCTATGTATTTCGCACTTCGTAAATATCCAAATTCATATTGGGTAAAAGATGATCCTGATTTCCCTAGATTATATTTGTACAAAAAGAAAACATATTAAAATAAAAAAGACAGTGCCGGATGCAACCAGCACTGTCTTTTATTTACATATTATACGTTGAAGCGGAATAGCATAACATCGCCATCTTGTACGATGTATTCTTTACCTTCTTGACGTACTTTACCTGCTTCTTTGGCTGCAGTCATTGAGCCAAATGCCATTAAATCTTCATAAGCAACTGTTTCTGCACGGATAAATCCACGTTCAAAGTCAGAGTGGATAACACCAGCACATTGTGGTGCTTTCATCCCTTTGCGGAATGTCCATGCACGTACTTCTTGTACACCTGCTGTGAAGTAAGTTGCTAGTCCAAGTAGATTGTAGGCTGCACGAATTAATTGGTCTAAACCAGATTCTTCGATACCTAGCTCTTCAAGGAACATTGCTTTTTCTTCATCATCAAGTTCTGCAATTTCTTCTTCGATTTTCGCACAAATAACAATTACTTCTGCGCCTTCAGCTTTTGCATATTCGCGTACTTTTTGTACGTATTCATTGTCATCAGCATTCGCTACTTCATCTTCAGAAACGTTTGCTACGTATAACATAGGTTTCACAGTCAGTAAGTGGAACCCTTTAACGATTTTAAATTCTTCTTCAGTAAAGTCAATTGAGCGACCAGGTTTTTCAGCTTCAAAAGCTTCTTTTAAGCGAGTCAAGATTGGTGCTTCTACCATTGCATCTTTATCTTTTTGTTTTGCTAATTTTTCAACACGAGATAGGCGTTTTTCAACTGCTTCTAAATCTGCGAGAATTAACTCAAGGTTAATAACTTCGATATCTTCGATTGGATCTACTTTACCTGATACATGTGTGATATTATCGTCAGCGAAACAACGAACTACTTGTGTAATTGCATCTACTTCACGAATGTGTGCCAAGAACTTGTTACCAAGACCTTCACCTTTACTAGCGCCTTTTACGATTCCAGCAATATCAGTAAATTCAAAAGCTGTTGGTACAGTTTTTTTCGGTTCTACTAATTCTGTTAATTTTTGTAGACGATTATCTGGTACTTCAACGATTCCTACGTTTGGATCAATCGTACAGAATGGGTAGTTTGCAGATTCTGCTCCTGCTTTTGTAATTGCATTAAACAATGTTGATTTACCTACGTTCGGTAAACCGACGATGCCAGCTGTTAAAGCCATTCTTTTCACAACCTTTCAATTTTTCATAAACACTATTATATTTACACGACTTGTTAATTATAGAGACTCATCTAATAAAAGTCTAATTTTGCTCTTCTGTTACTGGATTAGCAGGAATTAATATTTTCTTTAACTTTTTTTCAAACTCTCTTCGTGGAATCATAACGCTATGCTGACAACCTTCACATTTAATACGAATATCTGCACCCATACGGATAATTTTCCACTCGTTTGTTCCACAAGGATGTTGTTTTTTCATTTCTACAACGTCGCCTAGCTCAAACTTTTTTGCTTCCATCATCATTCTCCTTCTTCGTTAAATGTTTGATTATTATCTCTTTCATAAACCATCATTTTTGGATAAGGAATTTCGATACGATTTCGATCAAAAATTTCTTTTACATCACGACGAACCATACGTGATATTGCAAAATGTTGCATTGGTAATGTCTCCACTGAAATACGAAGGGAAACTTCTGCACCTACGACATTTTGTACACCTAATAATGTAGGTGGCGCAGTTATTTCTTCATGTTTTTTTGGTAGTTCTTTAAGATATTCTTCTATCAAGCGCTCTGCTTTTGCAATATCTGAACTATAAGCAACACTTACATCGATAATAGCAATTGAGTTATTTATTGAATAGTTTACAACATCAGTGATTGATCCATTTGGAATAATATTAATCTCTCCTGCAGCGCCTTTAATTTTAGTTGTACGTAACCCAATTTCGAGTACAGTACCCTCTACTGAAGTGATTTTAATATAGTCACCAACACCAAACTGATCTTCAAATATAATGAAAAATCCAGTGATGACATCTTTCACTAAGCTTTGTGCACCAAACCCGACTGCTAAACCTACGATTCCGGCACCTGCTAAAAGCCCTTTAACATCTATATTTACAGCTGATAATATCGCTAAAATCGCCGAAAAATATACTACATATGAAACAATACTTTGCACCAGTTTCAAAATAGTTCGATATCGTCTTTCAGATGCGGGTTGTAATGGGGCTGGCGCTTTCATACGGATTTCAAAGCCTTTACGAATAGCCAATTTAGCTACACGTACAACAACCATTGATAATATCGTGATTGCTGTAATTTTTATTGTTGCACGACCAATACCTATCCACATTTCTTCACTAGTCAAAGCTGCCATAAAGTTGTTATACAATTTTTCAAATTTCAATTTTGACGCTCCTCTTGCATAAAAAATTCTCGTAATGCGTATAATGCTGAAAAAAGAAAGAGAGATTCTGGATGCTTATAACTTCGAATCAACCATTTTCACATGTTCTTCATTATAAAGAATCAGGTGCCATTTGGAGGTTGAGCTCTTTCCTTTTAGAGCATATACCATTTCATCACGAAAATCTTGTATTTTGCTGTATTGGAACCGATCGCTCTACTGGAGACTCACTCGGACCATTAGCCGGCAGCTTTTTAAATCAGTATGTTTCATTTCCTTATGAAATTATAGGAACCTTAGAAAAACCCCTTCATGCACTGAATCTAACAGATACAGTTGATAATTTATCTACCCATGAAATAAAGCCGTTTGTAGTTGCTATTGATGCTTGTCTTGGTTCACAGCAGCGCATTGGGGAAATTATCGTTCATGAGGGACCTTTACTGCCTGGCAAAGCTGTGAAGAAGGAGCTCCCCCCTATTGGCGATATGTCTATAAAAGGCATAGTCAACATTGGAGGATTTATGGAGCATGCAGTTTTACAAAACACTCGTCTACATGTAACTTACGAAATGAGCCAACAAATTTCACGCGCTCTATTTTTGGCTTGGAGTCGTTATTCTTTAAAAAAGGTACATGAACATAACCACGATGGCCACAACGAGTATTCCCGGAAGTAAGTTGGCCACGCGGATTTTTGTTAAGCCTACTAAATTAAGACCTATTGCGAGAATCATAACTCCACCCGTTGCGGTCATTTCTTGAATGAACATTTCTAGTGCAGCATCAGGTATGAATCGACTAATTTGTCCTGCAAAAACAGCAATAATACCTTGATACAAAAATACAGGAACTGCAGATAACATAACTCCTATCCCTAGTGTTGAAGCTAAAATTACTGCTGTAAAACCATCAATAATACCTTTTGTTATTAAAATAGAATGATCATTTCGTAGGCCGCTATCCAACGCACCTATAATAGCCATGGAACCGATAACAAAGATAAGAGTAGCATTAACAAATCCTTGTGAAACATTTCCATATTTAGCCTTGTTTCCTAATTTCTTTTCTAGAAACTGACCTAGACGGTTTAATAGCTTATCTAGATCAATCCATTCACCTAGTATCGCACCAAACACAAGGCTAACAATGACGATGATAAAATTCTCGCTTTGCATGCCCATTTGAATGCCCAATACTGCAACTGCCAGGCCTATAATACTCAGCACTGTCTCTTTTGTATTATCGGGTATCCACTGTAACAATCTGCCAATTAATGTGCCAATTACAATTAACAATGCGTTTATTGCTGTACCTAATAGAACCAAGTGAAATCCTCTCAATCTTCGAGTAATTCTAATATACGTTCTAAATCATCAGCAGAGAAAAATTCAATTTCAATTTTCCCTTTGTTTTTTGATTCCTTAATTGTCACGTTCGTACCAAAATAATCACGTAACTGTGATTCTTTTTCGGCAATAAAAATATCTTTTTTCACTTTCTTCTTTGTTTCACGTGAAACATTGTCATTCATAGATTGTACTAATGCCTCTAACTGGCGAACGTTCAAATGCTGGGTTAGCACTTTTTCAGTTACTTGTGATATTAATTTTCTTCTTTTCAAACCTAGCAATGCACGACCATGGCCCATTGTGATTTTACCTTCTGATAAAAGAATACGTACATCTTCCGGTAATGCTAACAGTCGGACATGGTTCGCAATATGTGGACGACTTTTCCCTAAACGGGCTGCTAACTGTTCCTGCGTTAAGTTTAAGTTATCCATTAGATTTGTATAAGCCTCTGCCTCTTCAATTGGGGTTAAATCTTCACGCTGTAAATTCTCAAGAATTGCTAACTCCATCATCTGCTGATCGTCCATCTCTCGGACAACAACTGGAATTTCTGTTAACCCCGCAAGTTTAGAAGCCCTGAATCTTCTTTCACCAACAACAATTTCATAAAAGTTAACTCGTTTACGGGCAATAATTGGTTGCAAAACTCCATGTTCTTTAATGGATATTGCCAATTCCTCGATTGCGGATTCATCAAAAATTCTCCGAGGTTGATATGGATTTGCCCGTAACTCTGTTAATGCCAAATGCTCTATTGTTTCATTACTAGATAAAGATTCACCTGGGAATAATGCGTTAATTCCCTTTCCTAGACCTTTAGCCATTTTTAATCACTTCCCTTGCAAGCTCTAAATATCCCTCTGCCCCACGCGATTTCGCATCATATACAATAATCGGTTCCCCATGACTTGGCGCTTCACTTAAACGGACATTCCGTGGGATTACTGTTTTAAACACTTTATCTTGGAAATACTTTTTCACTTCTTCAATTACTTGAAGACCTAAATTGGTACGTGCATCGAGCATCGTCAATAAAACACCTTCAATTGTTAACTGATGATTTAAATGCTTCTGCACTAACCGTACAGTTGATAATAACTGACTTAATCCTTCTAAAGCGTAATATTCACATTGTACAGGAATTAGAATCGAATCAGATGCTGTTAATGAATTAATTGTTAATAAACCAAGAGATGGTGGACAGTCAATTACGATGTAATCATATTCATTTTTTATATCTTCAATCGCATGTTTTAACCGTACTTCTCTTGAAATTGTTGATACTAGTTCTATTTCAGCCCCTGCTAACGCAATTGTAGCAGGTACTATATATAAATTTTTTACTTTTGTTTCTCGTATGACATCTTTAATTGGTTCGTCATCAATTAGCACATCATAAATACATTTATGTACTTCACCTTTGTTAACCCCCACTCCACTCGTTGCATTTCCTTGAGGGTCTGTATCAATCATTAATACTTTTTTACCTAAATGGGCGAGGCAAGCGCTAAGATTAACTGATGTTGTAGTTTTTCCTACGCCGCCTTTCTGGTTAGCGATTGCAATTGTTTTACCCACATGTGCACCTGCTTTCCAAAATCAATTTTATAAAAATAGGCAATATTAAATCAATTTGAATACCTAATTTTCATTCTATCAAAAAAATGTACAATAGGCTCTTATTATAAAAGAAAAATATATAAAAAAACTCTTGTCCAAAATTCTAGACAAGAGTATAAAATAGATGAAATTATGATTTCTTTTTCGGTATCTTCACAGTGATTTGATAAAACTCATCATGTTCTTCTTCTTCGGCTTCTACATTAATACCTGTTTTTGTGACCATCGTAAGTGATTGTCTAATTGTATTTAATGCGATACGAATGTCTTTACTAATTGCTTTACGGGTTGGCTTGTTTTTCTTTGGCTTTTCAGCAGGATTTAGAA
The DNA here is from genome assembly GCF_057838945.1 of Viridibacillus sp. KH_047. Taxonomy (NCBI): domain Bacteria; kingdom Bacillati; phylum Bacillota; class Bacilli; order Caryophanales; family Caryophanaceae; genus Viridibacillus; species Viridibacillus sp. KH_047. The sequence continues at coordinate 4,240,987 of NZ_CM174479.1, forward strand.
TTTCATCAATTCTTTGCTCCAATTGTCGTACATTATAATCATTGTCGATTATTTCTTGTAACAATGCTAATTGCAATTCCTTGTCTTTAACAGGTACCAAAGCGCGTGCGTGACGTTCTGAAATCTCCCTTTTTAAAATAGCCATTTGGATTTCTTCAGGTAGCTTTAATAAGCGGATTTTATTGGCTATTGTTGACTGACCTTTACCAAGCCTTTGGGCAAGTGCTTCTTGTGTTAAACCATGAAGTTCTAATAATTTTAGGTAAGCCTGCGCTTCCTCAATTGATGTAAGTTCTTCACGTTGTAAGTTTTCTATTAATGCCACTGAAGCTGTTTCTTTGTCATTCATTTCACGCACAATCGCGGGCACTTCTGTCCACTCTAGCATTTTCATCGCGCGATAACGACGCTCACCGGCAATTATTTCGTAATGACCTTCTTCCATTTTTCGAACGACGATTGGTTGAATTACACCGTGTGTACGGATTGTTCGTGCAAGCTCTTCAATCTTCGAATCATCGAAAATTGTACGTGGCTGATAACGATTCGGCTGGATCTCATCAATAAGGAGTTTGACAACCGATTCCGCACTTTCTACCTCATTTTTCGAGTCGTGTTCTACTTTCTCACCACTTCCAAAAAAACGTGAAAAAGTACTTTTCATCCCTTGGCACCACCTTTAACGATATTTCCAAGCATTCTCCATCTAATATCATAAGTAAAAGCCCGTTAGAAGGTGGAGAGAACTATTTATATTTTGACTATCATTGTGCAATAAGTAAAACTTCTACATATCATTATAGTTATTTTCGATTAAAAACGTAAGAACCCTTTTATGTTTCACGTGGAACGAAACAATTATTGAATTGGTGATTTGTTTGGTACACCTGGTTTACGTGGATATTTCTTCGGTGTATTTTTTGTTTTATTAAAAATAAAAATAGAACGTTCACTATCTTCGATTGGTAATAAGAATGAATAGCTATCTACTAATTTAGCACCTAGTACTGTTAATGCTTTTTTTGCATCCTTCATCTCTTCATCACCACTTGCTGCTTTCATCGCAACAAAATGGCCGTTTGTTTTCACAAGCGGTATACATAACTCAGAAAGTACTGATAATCTAGCGACTGCACGAGCTGTCACAAGATCAAATTGTTCTCTATATTTCGGATTTTGACCAAAATCCTCTGCACGTGAATGAACAAATTCCACATGATCTAAATGTAACTGTTCACTTAAATGTGTTAAAAATTGAATACGTTTATTTAATGAATCTACAATTGTCACCTTTAAATGTGGGAAACAGATTTTAATTGGAATACTCGGAAAACCAGCACCTGCTCCTACATCACATATAGATTGCACTTTATCGAAATCCATATAAAAAGCAGCACTAATAGAGTCGTAGAAATGCTTTAAATAAACAGATGGCTGGTCAGTAATTGCAGTTAAGTTCATTTTCTCATTCCATTCGACTAATAGTTCAAAATAAGTATGAAATTGTTTTAACTGTCCCTCTGATAACTCAATTCCTTGTTCTTTTAAAGCCTGCACAAACTGTTCTTCGTTCATGATTTTCCCCTTCCATGTAGTGCCACTGTTGGTTTTGTCATATTATTCGTTGCTTGCTAATTTCGCTATTCTACCTTGTTCAATATACACTAGTAAAATTGAAATGTCAGCAGGGTTTACACCTGAAATACGTGATGCCTGTGCAACAGATAGTGGTCTTACTTGTTTTAATTTTTGTTTTGCTTCAGTTGCAATTCCTGAAATTGCTTCATAATCAATGTTCTCTGGAATTTTTTTGTTTTCCATTTTTTTAAGCTTATCTACTTGTTGAAGTGCTTTTTCAATATAGCCTTCATATTTTACCTGAATTTCAATTTGCTCTTTTTCCTCTGTTGATAACTCGACAGGTGACTCAGTTAATGTTGATAATAATTCATATGTCATTTCTGGTCGTTTTAATAGATCAGCTGCACGGATACCATCTTTTAATTCACTACTACCTAAATCACGTAATAAGCCTTGTGTTTTAGCATCTGGTTTTAAAATTGTATCACGAAGACGTTTAATTTCATTGTCTACTTTTTGACGTTTTCTATCAAATTTATCATAACGTTCTTGAGAAATTAATCCTGCTTCATAAGCTCGTTCAGATAAACGCATATCCGCATTGTCATGACGTAGTAATAATCGGTATTCTGCACGAGATGTTAATAGGCGGTATGGTTCGTTTGTTCCTTTTGTTACAAGGTCATCTATTAACACACCTATATATGCATCTGCACGTCCTAGAATCATCTCTTCTTTACCAAGTGCTTTAGCAGCAGCATTAATTCCTGCCATTAGCCCTTGGCCAGCAGCCTCTTCATAACCTGAAGTACCGTTAATTTGACCAGCTGTATACAAGTTTGCAATGCGTTTAGTTTCTAGTGTTGGCCATAATTGAGTTGGTACAATTGCATCGTATTCGATGGCGTAACCTGCTCTCATCATTTCTGCCTTTTCTAGACCTGGCACCGATTCCAACAGTTTACGTTGTACATGTTCTGGCAAACTTGTTGATAACCCTTGAACATACACTTCATGCGTATTACGGCCTTCTGGTTCTAAGAATAATTGGTGACGAGGCTTATCACTAAAACGAACAACCTTATCTTCAATCGATGGACAATAACGTGGACCTGTACCTTTAATCATTCCTGAATACATTGGAGATAAATGAAGATTATCATTAATGATTTCATGTGTTTCTTCACTTGTATATGTCAGCCAACATGGTAGTTGATCTGTAATATATTCAGTCGTTTCATAACTAAACGCACGAGGCTCTGTATCACCAGGCTGAATTTCAGTTTTACTGTAATCAATTGTTTTGCTGTTAACACGTGGTGGTGTACCTGTTTTAAAGCGTACTAACTCAAATCCAAGTTCCTTAAGATTATCAGCTAATTTAATAGATGGCTGTTGGTTATTTGGCCCACTTGAATACTTCAAGTCACCAATAATGATTTCACCGCGTAGGAATGTTCCCGTTGTAACAATAACTGTTTTTGCATGATAAACAGCACCAACTTGCGTAACAATACCTTTTACTTCACCATCTTCAACTATTAATTCATCTACCATTGCTTGGTGAATTGTAAGGTTTTCTTCGTCTTCTAGTAATTTTTTCATTTCTTGTTGGTAAAGTACTTTATCTGCTTGTGCGCGTAGTGCGCGTACTGCTGGACCTTTACCTGTATTTAACATACGCATTTGGATATGTGTTTTATCGATAATTTTACTCATCGCACCGCCTAATGCGTCAATTTCGCGTACGACAATCCCTTTAGCCGGGCCACCTACTGATGGATTACATGGCATAAAGGCGATCATATCGAGATTGATTGTTAACATAAGTGTTTTTGCACCCATTCTTGATGCAGCATATGCAGCTTCTACGCCTGCATGACCTGCTCCAATTACAATCACATCGAACGTGCCTGCTTCAAATTTTGTTGGCATGCTCGTTACTTCCTTTCTATATTTAAGTTTATTTCCCTAAACAGAATTGTGAAAATAGCTGATTGATTAGGCTTTCTTGCACGGTATCTCCAATAATTTCACCAAGAAGTTCCCATGTTCTAGTAACATCGATTTGAATCATATCGACAGGCACACCTGCATGAGCTGCTTCAATAGCATCCTTGATCGTTGAATGTGCTTGGTGTAATAAAGCGATATGGCGTGCATTTGATACATATGTCATATCTCCAGCTTCTAATGATCCTTCAAAGAATAATGCCGCAATTGCTTCCTCAAGCTCTGTGACACCTTCTTCTTTAAGTAAAGATGTTGTCACCACTTTGCGTTCGCCAGCTAATGCTTGCACACGAGCTAAATCGATTTGTTGTGACAAATCTGTTTTATTAACAACGACTATATAGTCCATATTTTGAATCGTTTCGAAAAGACGCTCATCTTCCTCAGTAAGTTCATCTCCATAGTTCACAACAAGCAGAATTAAATCTGCTTCTTTCAATACCTGTCTAGAGCGTTCAACACCTATGCGCTCAACGATATCCTCGGTCTCACGAATACCTGCAGTATCTACCAAACGTAATGGAACACCTCTTACATTTACGTACTCTTCTATAATATCACGCGTTGTACCAGCAACGTCTGTAACGATTGCTTTATTTTCTTGTACAAGGCTATTTAAAAGTGACGATTTGCCGACATTCGGACGACCTAGTATAACAGTTGAAAGGCCCTCACGCAAAATTTTACCCTGAGAAGATGTTTGTAAAAGTTTCTCGATTTCTTTCATTACCCAATTAGACTTTTCGAGCATAAGCGGAATTGTCATCTCTTCTACATCGTCATATTCTGGATAATCTATGTTCACTTCTACTTGCGCTAGAGTTTCTAATAGTGCTTGTCTAAGTTCACCGATTAATCTTGATAATTTCCCGTCCATTTGACCAAGCGCTACATTCATCGCACGGTCTGTTTTTGCACGAATCAAATCCATTACAGCCTCTGCTTGGGATAAATCGATTCGGCCATTTAAGAATGCTCTCTTTGTAAATTCACCAGGCTCAGCTAATCGCGCACCATTCTTCAATACTAATTGCAGTACTCGATTCACTGAAACAATTCCACCATGACAGTTAATTTCAACTACATCTTCACGTGTAAATGTTTTTGGCCCTTTCATCATCGATAGCATAACTTCCTCTACTACCTCACCCGATTCAGGATCCTTTAAATGTCCATAATGGATAGTATGTGACGGCTGTGTGGATAACTTTTTCCGATTCGGTGCATGAAACACACGATCTGCAATGGCAACAGCATCATCCCCACTCAAACGGACAATGGCAATTGCCCCTTCACCCATTGGCGTTGAGATAGCCGCAATTGTATCGAACTCCATAGATAATACCTCCTAAAAAATTAAAAATTATCCACATGTGGATAACCTAAAAACGAACTAACTCTCTAACATACAATAATAGCATAAAAGCTCGAAAAGTAGAATTGTGGACAACTTTTTTAAATACAGAGGCGCCTCATTTAATCCCGGCAGGCACTGGCATCTTCGAATCGAAAGTATCTTTTCAACTTTCGCCCGAGAAGGTGTAAGTGACCTTGAGGGATTGGCCGCTGAAACTGGATATCTTACATAAAATATTGAAGCGGTACGTCTAATCCAGACAAGCATTGGAATTTACGAATTAAAATCTATTAAGACTTTGTTCCGGGAAAGGAAATTGATATCGAGGAGTTAATTACTGAAGCTAGATATTTCACCTAAATGTGGACTCCCTACCCCACATCCTGAGGACTCTCAATAATTTTTCTTCTGTTTAAATTCAATATTTCACAAATAACTAGATTTCACCAACTAAATTTATCCAGCAAAACAATCAAAAGCCCATCTCATTTAGAATGAGATGGGCTTTTGCAGAATATTTCATTTATCGAATTGGTTCAATAACTAAATAGCGTTTGGTATCCGATCCAACGGAATACGTCTCGATATCAATTCGATTAGCAAGAATATGATGGATAATTTTTCGCTCATTCGAGGGCATTGGCTCTAACTCAATCGTTTTCCCTGTATAAACGGCCTTATCTGCCATACGATTAGCTAGCTGCTCCAATGATTCTTGGCGACGCTTGCGATAATTTTCTACGTCTAATTTTACTAAGACGAATCGTTTTGCGTATTGATGCACAACTAATTGTGTCAATTCTTGAAGGGAGTTTAGCGTTTGGCCACGTTTACCTATTAGTAATGCCGCCTTCTTGCTCTCTAAATTAATATTAATAATTTTACCCTTTTCTTCAACACCGATAGTTAAGTCATTGATATCTAACTGCTTTGCTATTTCTGTTAAATAAGTGACTGCATGCTCAATAGCAACTGTGTTATCGTTACGTTTCTCATCTATTAATTCATTTTCCACAACTTCCAAAGTTGGTGGTTCTTGTAAGTTTTCAGTTGTTGATTCTTGTGTTTTTTCTACTTCACTTTTCGAAACAAGCGCTACTGATTCTGACTCTATTTCACTTAGTTCTGCCATTGCCTGTTGCACAGATTGTTGCTCTTGATCGGATTTCTCAAGTTGTTTTTCAGTTACACGTACTTTTGCTTTACGTGAACCAAAACCTAAAAAACCCTTTTTACCTTCTTGAAGTATTTCAATATCTACTTGCTCTCGGGTAAGGTCAAGCTCTTTTAACGCTATAGAGATCGCTTCTTCTACGGTTGCTCCCATTTGCGTAATCTGTTTCACTTTTTGGCCCCTCCTGTTTTTGCAGGTTTAGTTGTTTTGTTCCAAGGCTTATACATAACAAGATTTTGTATGAATGTAATAATATTACCAATTACCCAGTAAAGCGATAAAGCGGCAGGTAAATAACTACCTAATCCAATAATCATAAATGGCATGATGTACATCATAATTCGCATTTGAGGATTATCCATCGCTGGGCCAGTACGTAGAACAATAAACTGCATGATACCTGCTAGAACAGCGAGTACAATACTCGATTCTGCTAATGGGAACATGAAAAAGTCGCCCAAGTTAATTTCTGGTGTCGAGTTCATACGACTAATTGCGTGATAGAAACCAACTAGAATTGGCATTTGAATCAGCACTGGTAAACATCCAGCTGCTGGATTAGCACCAGATTCACTCATTAATTTCATCATTTCTTCTTGATATTTTTTCTGCGTTACTGCATCTTTAGAGCTGTATTTCTCTTTTAACTTCGCCAATTTAGGCTGTAATTCTTGCATTTTCTTCGCACTTTTTGTTTGTTTAATCATTAACGGCAAAATAGCTAAGCGAATAATAATCGTTACGCAAACTATCCCCCAACCATACGTACCCAGTAATCCTTTAAATAGTGTTATGAAAGCTACGAATGGCCAAACGATATATTTGCTCCAAAAGCCCTCAGTGTCACTATAAATTGGTTGGTTATATTCTGTACACCCAGTTAATAATAATGTTATTGAAGTAAGTGCGAGAATGATCCAAAGTTTTTTCTTCAATCTTCATCCCCCTAAAATAACTTTCATTTTCTATCAGCTATTTTATCATGCACATTCTATTACTCTCTACTACTTCTTTTTAAAACCTTCGCAATTTTTAAAACATGCTGTAAACTCTTTTTCGTTTCATGAAAATCTATAGTGGCCGCCGGATGTCTGGCGATGATCACGTATTCCATATCATTTCTCAAATCATCTTGTAATTCGAAGAAACTTTGACGGATATAACGTTTGATTTGATTTCTAGTGACTGCCTTACCTATTTTCTTATTAATGGATAGCCCAATGCGAAATTCTTCTTGTCCCTCTTTTGGTAAACAATAGACAACAAATTGACGATTCGCAAATGACTTGCCTTTACGAAATACTTTTTGAAAATCTTCATTCTTTTTAATTCTGCGTCGTTTTTTCATCTTTGCACCTGCTCATTCATTGTTCTTTCTTCTCTATAATGAAGGTTCCAATTACACTGATCGTTGATTCCCTCCAAAACGATAAATTTTTACGATCTACCTCTTAAAGCAATGCAAAAGGAGTTGACCATAATTGTTTGGCCGTTTTGGAGAAAAACCAACAATGCTAAACACTAATTTCTCCATAAAGAAAAAAAAGACCACTGATGTTGGTCAGTGGACTTATGCTGATAATACTTTTCTTCCTTTACGACGACGTGCAGCAAGTACTCTACGACCATTTTTAGAACTCATACGTGCGCGGAAGCCATGTACTTTACTATGTTTACGTTTTTTCGGTTGGTATGTGCGTTTCATTTATATGACACCTCCTGGAAAGTCTATTATAAAAAATACTACAGACAGTCTTGCATATTATATATAAATTCCGGTCATTCTGTCAATGCTTATTTAGAAAATACATTTTACCGCGATCAAGTTAGTGGAGTTTTTTTCTCTAGTTAGTTATCCACAATCTACTATCTCATCCTCAAAAACTAGTGTGGACACTTTTTTACTCTCTTAAAATTATCCACAAGACTTATAGACAAGTTCTACACAAATCCACCCATTGTGGATAAGTTAGCTGTGCATATTTATGCAATTTGTGGATAACTTCGAAAACAGCTTGAATTACATGGTTTTTTTTGATAAGATTATTGTGTTTTACTCTGTAAATAAATTTGTGTATGCAAAATGTTATCCACAATTGTTAATAATATGTGGATAGCTTTATCCACTAGCTAAGAATAACATTTATCCACAACTTGTTTTTATTGTGAGTATCTATCGTGTATAGTTCATTTATAAACATATTTTAACCGCATTTATAACCAAATATTCAATAGAGATATTTATGTAAAGGAGAAAGAAGC